>NZ_PIPJ01000009.1 GCF_003987135.1 Aliidiomarina iranensis | reverse complement strand
CTCGAAAGCTGAACCTTGGTATAAAAGTAAACTTTCATACCTGCCACCGAAATGGCGTTTGGTTGATGCTTTTCTTGCGCAAGTGCCCACACAGATTACTTGGCTTGATATATTGTTAAAGAACGTTGCTCGGCTCAGTGGAGCTCGTAGCGAGGTGCGCATTCTACACGCCTCATTTTTGCTGTCAACCGCTTTCGAAAAGTTTTTCATTTTTCTATGCTTGCTGACTTAAAACCGTTCGAAACCTTGATAGAACACTTGTTCTTTTGGGGATTTCGTACTCATCCGCAGATGAGGGGCGTATTTTAGGCTTTTTATCGCTGCCGTCAACCTCTCTTTTACTATTTCAATACTGTTTGCACACATATTGAACAAACCTGAGTGTTTTCGTTAAATATGCTAAGCTATAGTTAAGTAGATGCTCTTTTTGCCGTGTTCAATCTACTTACTTTTACCTTTTTAATTTTTTATAAACATTCAAGGAATCAATATGACTCGCGCATCCTCTGGCCTTCAAATCGCTGTTGCAGCTATTGTAGCGGCTGTATTTACTATCATTGCTCAACTCTTTATACCTGAGGCTAATACCCTTATTGTTTCGTTACTCGCATTAGGAACTTTTCTCGGTGGTATTGTAACGCCATACATTAATTTCTATCTCTCACAGAAGAAATCACAAGTAGAGGCTACACGCCCACCCGCGAAACGCACAAGTAAAGGCGCTGATGGCCGAACACTTTACGTTGGTAACCTACCTTTTAAAATTACCGAGGAAGAAGTGCAAAATTTATTTGGCCGTTACGGTGATGTATCTGATGTGCGCTTAGTAAAAGATCGCCGAACAGGCCGAAAGAAAGGTTATGGCTTTGTAGAAATGGATGTTACCGGCGCCGATTTGGCGCTTGCCAAGCTCAACGACCGCGATTTTGAGGGGCGAACCTTAAAAGTAAGAACTGCGCACGCAGAGCAAAGCGAAAAATAATATGGTTCGAGCCGGTTCACGAATCGGCTCGCTATTCCCTCCGGCCACTTGTAACCTAATTCCTTAATTAACTGCAGAACGTTTTGAATTACGTTAAAATCCCGCCTTCATTTATATGTAGTGCAGGGTGAAACATGGCTGAGCAAGATCTCCAAGTAGCGTATCAAGAACAATTAAACGAAAAAGAGCAACGTTTAACTACATTGCTTGCACCCTTTGATACACCCGCCTTAGTGATTTTTCCTTCAGAGCCACAGCATTACCGTATGCGAGCGGAATTCCGAGTTTGGCATCAAGGTGATGATCTTTTCTATATTATGTTTGACCCAGAAACTCGGGAAAAATATCGTGTTGATCAACTCCATGCCGCGAACCAGCTTATTAACACTTTAATGCCCGCTGTTCTCGATTATGTGCAAGATAAAGAAATTCTTCGCCGGAAACTGTTTCAAGTGGATTTTTTAACCACCACCACAGGCGAAGCTCTGATTTCTTTGCTCTACCATAAGCAACTCGATGAGCAATGGTTAGTTGACATTAAACAAATGAAAGAAGCCTTTGCTAGTTTTGGCAAGGTGAACTTTATCGGCCGTGCACGTAAGCAAAAGATATTGGTTGATGCGGATCGAGTTATTGAGAAACTGAAAATAAACCAGAAAGATTATCTGTTTGAACAAATAGAAAATAGCTTTACTCAACCGAACGCGCAAGTGAATACAAAGATGATTGAGTGGGCCTGCGAAGTAACCGGAAAACAAAGCCATGATCTATTGGAATTGTATTGTGGCAACGGCAACTTTAGCCTCCCTCTTGCGGAGAACTTTCAACGTGTATTAGGTACTGAAATTAGCCGAACCTCGGTAGCCTCGGCACAAACGAATATCGCCTTGAACAGCATTGCAAATGCCCGTGTTGAACGCTTGCCTGCAGAAGAATGCGCCGCAGCAATAAAGGGGGAGAAACTGCCAACCCGTTTACAGGATATGGATTTGCTGAGCTATAACTTCAAAACCGTGTTAGTTGATCCACCGCGGGCTGGGCTTGATGACGATACTCTAGCCATGGTGGCTGACTTCGAGAATATTGTTTATATCAGCTGCAACCCAGAAACGCTTGCCAATAATTTAGAGCAACTACATAAAACTCATGATATTTCCGCAGCAGCTTTATTTGATCAATTCCCGTTCACTCACCACATCGAAACTGGTGTGTATTTACAGAAACGAAAATCCTAAATAGTGGGCTCATCTAGCGCACTTTCTTCGTGCAGCAATTCTTCAACTTCTTCGCATGGTTTGCGATTTCGGGCTCGGCAAAGATGGAGGTTCAATGTGTGCGCAATTACAATCAAACTTGCGCCCACTAAGACAACGGGTATTTCCCATCCATGGCCAAAGGCGTGGCCAATCTGGTGTTTATTAAAATAAAGAACGCCACCTAAAACGAGAAATATTACTGGCCACCAACTCTGATGGTGGCGCATACCCATAATCACCGCGATACCACCAACGAATAAGCTCGTGCTGAGAATAATTCGCTCGAATAAATCATAACCAAGAAACGAGAGCCCCATTAATCCTAAAGTTGGCAGCACCACAGGCAATAGTAGGCAATGCAGCGCGCATAACACGGCAACAATAATACCTGCTTTATCAAGTGGTTTGTGATGCATGGAAACTCCGGCTGTAATGCCTAATTTGCTTGCAAGATTTTGCTCTGAGAAACAAATAGGATTTTCTGGTGTAAAACTATGCTCGGAGTATAACTGTGATAATATAACATTTCAAGCGCTTCCCACAGGAAAGGTCAAAACTTCAGCGATATCGGTTGCACCTACGCGCAGCATTAAGAGCCGATCTAATCCCACAGCAACACCACTACAATCAGGCAACCCACTTGCCAGCGCAGCAAGCAAATGTTCATCAATCGGCTGTACGGGTAAACCCATGGCTTTTCTTTGGCGATTATCATCACGGAATCGTTGCCGCTGTTGTTCAGCATCTGCAAGTTCCCAAAATCCATTTGCTAACTCAAGCCCTTTATAAAACAACTCAAACCGATGCGATACACGCATATCCTGCTTTGAAATTCGCGCCAAAGCAGCTTGGCTCGCTGGAAAGTGGCTCACAAAACACGGCCTTTGTTGGCCAATAACCGGCTCAATTAACACACTCATGGCTAACTGCAATAAGGTATCTAGGCTATCGCTTTCACTTACGGCATCCGCAAAGCCCTGCTTCTGTAAAATCGATAACAGATTAGGTTTCGCTGCTATATCTAAAGGATCAATGTTTAAAGTTTGAATAAATGCCTGCTGATAGGTTAAACATTCTGCTGATTCACAACCTAGCACTTGTTGAATGAGCAAATTTAACTCTGCCATTAGTGCGTAATCATCAAACCCAGGGCGATACCATTCCAACATTGAAAATTCTGGATTATGGCGGCGGCTTATTTCATCATCTCGTACTACTTTGCAAATTTGAAAAATTGGCCCACTACCAGCCGCTAATAGGCGCTTCATCGCATATTCCGGTGAAGTTTGTAGATAGAAATTTTGAGGCTGTGGCATGCCCGGGCCTTGCAACCGCGTTACGGCATTATGCAAATGCACATCGGTTACACCAGCGCGCGCTAGAATCGGTGTTTCCACTTCCAACACATCTCTTTTAGCAAAAAACGCGCGGATACATTGCTGCATTTCCGCGCGTTCTTTTATTGCTTGCCAACCTGCTGTTGGCCGCCACTCAATAGAAGACATTACTGCCTTACTTCACTCGTGAAACGTATTCACCCGAGCGAGTATCTACTTTAATAACTTCGCCAATTTGCACGAATAACGGCACACGTACTACTGCACCTGTTACTAGAGTAGCTGGTTTACCACCAGTACCGGCAGTATCGCCTTTCAAACCAGGATCGGTTTCTGTAATTTCTAATTCAACAAAATTAGGTGGCGCTACGTTAATAGGCTTGCCGTTCCAAAGAGTAATGGTGCAAACATCTTGTTCAACCAACCACTTTTTATTATCACCTACCGCCGCATCATCAGCCGCAATTTGTTCAAAAGATTCGTTGTTCATGAAGTGCCAGAACTCGCCATCGGAATATAAATATGCAAGTTCAACGTCAACTACATCGGCGCCTTCAACGCTATCACCCGATTTAAATGTTTTCTCAACTACCTTTCCTGACAGTAATTTACGAATACGAACACGGCTAAATGCCTGGCCTTTACCCGGTTTTACCATCTCGTTTTCTAAAATTACGCAAGGCTCGCCATCTTGCATGATTTTGAGCCCTGATTTGAATTCGTTTGTGCTGAAATTGGCCATATGCCCCTCATTTCCTGTAAAGCATGATCAAAACTGGCCTAATAATAAACCAAAGCCGATTTGATTTCAGGTAAAATAACGCGAGTTCATTTAACATCACTATGGTTCTATACTTTCGTGCAAATACAATTACAAGAAAATTGGCAACGGCAAATAGCCGAAGCGGTTACCTCACCCACCGAACTTGGCAACCTGCTTAACTTGCCTGCGAATTGGGTTGCGCAACACAGCCAAGCGCGATCATTATTCCCCATGCGAGTTCCAAGGCATTTTATCAGCCTTATGCAGGAAGGAAATCCCGTCGACCCTTTACTCCTGCAAGTGATGCCAAATCGTGATGAATTCAACGAGGTATCCGGATTTAGCCACGATCCACTCGTTGAAAACGATGCCGCAAGCACCTCAGGTATGCTACATAAATACGAATCACGTGTGTTGCTTATTTTTCGGGGCGGCTGCGCTGTTAATTGCCGCTATTGCTTTCGCCGTCACTTCCCCTACCAAGAACACCACTTAACTCAGCAAAAATGGGCCACGATAGAAGCCTATATTCTTGCTCACCCAGAGGTGAATGAGGTGATACTAAGCGGTGGCGATCCACTGATGGCCAGTGATGCGCACCTTATTAAAGCCGCGCAAAAATTAGCGAAACTGCCACAAATTAAACGTCTGCGAATTCATTCTCGATTGCCTATCGTTATCCCAGATCGTTTAACCAAAACATTAGCTGAGCAGTTACAAGCTACCAAGCTGCAAATTATATTAGTGGTTCATGCCAACCACCCTCGAGAAATCTCATCAGCACTGAAAACGAAGTTGCAAATTTGGCAACAACACGGAATAACACTGCTGAATCAAAGTGTGCTGCTTGCTGGTGTGAACGACGATGCGGAAGTATTAGCTGAACTTAGTGAAGAGTTATTTGCTGCAGGCATTTTACCCTATTACCTGCACCAATTAGATAAAGTAGCCGGCGCAGCTCATTTTCAAGTTGAAGATAAGAAAGCGCTGGCGATTCAAGCACAGCTCTTAAAATTACTCCCTGGATTTTTAGTACCCAAGCTTGTTCGTGAAATAGGTGGCGAGGCAAGTAAAACACCTCTTTGAAACAACCACCCATAAAAAAAGCCAGTGGCTACTCACCACTGGCTGTAAATTTTTACGCAAAAACCAAGTTAACTATCTTCGCGCTCAAACGTATTTCGAAACCAACGCTCAACCATGGGCGTTTCATACTCGATAATGTTTGTACCACGGCGGCGTTGCGGTGTTGAAATGCCTTGGCCTGGTAAATCATGGCCTTTGAGTCGGTTCTCACCTTCTTTTAAAACGTTGCCATCCCCATCAAAAAGTTTATAACTCAGGGCCATGCCCGGATAATCTAAACCTTCAATGATACGAACATTTTGCACACCAGCACCAAAATCTTGCAGCACAATTCGCCCGGCTAAATCAACGTCTGTAACTGTAATTTGCAGCAATTGATCTTCTGGTAATTGCTGTGCTAACTCGTAAAACTTTTTATTAAATGCTTCCATCACCCGATCTTTATATTCATTTTGGCCGATCTGGGTTGATTGGATATCTCTGTATTTATCAGGCTCCTGCCATAACACTTCCACATCCGCAGCTAAAACCTGCGAAGGCATAATGAGGCCAACTACCATTGCTATTGAAACTATGCGCAACATAAGCCCTCCTAGTTGCTAGTAAACCTCACATAGATATAGGCGATCTGAAGCCAAACTACAAGCTTGCGCGCGGCAAATCGGCATAGATTTTGTATAAAAAAACGGCGCCGAAGCGCCGTTTTTGTAATGCTTTATGAACATTAGTTTAAATCAGTAAGCTCCTTGCTTACATCATGCCGCCCATGCCCATGTCGCCGCCAGGCATTGCTGGTGCTTCGTCTTTCGGAAGCTCCGCAACCATGGCTTCGGTTGTGATCATGAGTGACGCAATTGATGAAGCAAACTGTAATGCTGAGCGCGTTACTTTAGTTGGGTCAAGGATACCCATTTCTAACATATCGCCGTAGGTATCGTTACCTGCATTGTAACCGAAGTTACCTTCGCCAGCTTTTACCTTGTTGGCAACTACTGAGCCTTCAGCGCCAGCATTTTCAGCGATTTGGCGTAACGGTGATTCCATCGCGCGTAGTGCAAGTTTAATACCTACGTTTTGATCTTCGTTATCTCCACGTAGCTCGCTCAATTTGCTCGCTGCGCGAACAAGGGCAACACCACCACCAGGCACTACACCTTCTTCTACTGCTGCACGAGTTGCGTTAAGCGCATCTTCTACGCGCGCTTTTTTCTCTTTCATTTCAACTTCAGTAGCTGCGCCTACTTTAATTACAGCAACACCACCGGCAAGTTTCGCTAAACGCTCTTGCAGTTTCTCTTTGTCGTAATCAGAAGATGTTTCTTCGATTTGTTGACGAATTTGCGCAACGCGGCCCTCAATGGCAGATTCATCACCTGCGCCATCAACAACTGTAGTATTATCTTTGTTGATAACTACGCGCTTAGCACTACCGAGCTGGTCAAGTGTCGCTTTCTCCAGTTCCATACCAATTTCTTCAGAAATTACAGTAGCACCAGTTAGTGCCGCAATATCTTGCAACATCGCTTTACGGCGGTCACCAAAACCAGGCGCTTTCACCGCAGCAACTTTTACGATACCGCGCATGTTGTTCACTACTAGGGTAGCTAAGGCTTCGCCTTCAACATCTTCGGCAATCATCAACAAAGGCTTACCTGCTTTCGCAGTACCTTCAAGAATTGGCAACAATTCGCGGATGTTACTAATTTTCTTATCAACAACAAGAATCAGTGGGTTATCTAATTCAACCGTGCCCGTTTCTTGATTATTGATGAAGTATGGCGAAAGGTAACCACGATCGAACTGCATACCTTCAACAACATCAAGCTCATCTTCAAGGCCTTGGCCTTCTTCAACGGTGATAACGCCTTCGTTGCCTACTTTATCCATCGCCTTAGCAATGATTTCACCGATGGTGCTATCAGAATTCGCTGAAATCGTACCTACCTGAGCAATGGCCTTGTTGTCTGAACATGGTTGCGAAATATTTTTCAATTCTGCTACTGCAGCGATTACCGCTTTATCGATACCGCGTTTCAGATCCATAGGGTTCATACCCGCAGCAACTGCCTTCAAGCCTTCAGAAACAATTGATTGCGCTAAAACAGTAGCGGTTGTGGTGCCATCACCAGCTTCATCATTTGCTCGAGAAGCCACTTCTTTCACCATTTGCGCGCCCATATTTTCAAACTTATCTTCAAGTTCGATTTCTTTAGCAACGCTAACACCATCTTTGGTGATAGTTGGTGAACCATATGATTTATCGAGCACTACGTTGCGGCCTTTCGGGCCCAATGTAACTTTCACCGCATCAGCCAATACGTTAACGCCTTTCAGCATTTTTTGACGTGCGTTGTTACCAAACTTAACTTCTTTAGCTGCCATCTTTTCTATTCCTTATTCTGAGAATTCAGTGAAATGTTGAAAATTCGAGTGATGCTTTCCAAGTATGCGCTTGGGTGCTCACGTGCCTATTTACTTACTTATTCAACAATCGCAAGAATGTCTGATTCACTCATAATCAAATATTCTTCGCCGTCGATTTTTTCAGCTTTCACGCCGTAGCTCTCACTGAACAACACTAAATCACCTACTTGTACATCAAGGGCTTTCACTTCACCGCTATCGAGAACACGGCCGTTACCCACGGCAATCACTTCACCGCGTGTTGATTTTTCTGCCGCTGAACCGGTTAATACGATCCCGCCTGGTGATTTGCTTTCTGCTTCTGCACGCTTCACGATTACGCGATCATGTAATGGACGAAGTTTCATTCTTTTGATACTCCCATATCAGTGTTAATAATTAACGAAAGGCCAACTGGCCGGTGTTAAAGTTTTAGTTGCAATACAAATGGGGGCGCTGAAGAGCTTTCCAAGCCCCCCATTTAAAAAAATTTATTTTTTTTCGTTGCGGTCGTCTTTCAACTGTTGGCTTTGCTCGTTTTCATCTTTACTTTCGAAGGCATCCGCTTCGAAAGTTCGGCCATCCGCGCCATTGTCACTATCAACATTATCACTATCAAAAGGGGAGCGATTCGAGCGCTGAAAACCCCGGCTTTGAAAGCCAAACCCTTGCGCCCCACCCATGCTCACTTGAACCTGCATGCGCGCCATAATTTTCAGTGCTAATGCTTTTCGAATAAAGGGCACCAACAATAAGATGGCGAATGCATCGGTGATTAAACCTGGGGTAACGAACATCAAGCCCGCTACAAATATTAGAATGCCCTCAGCTAACTGCATGCCTGGCATTTCTCCAACAGCCATGCGCTGCTGCGCTTGTTGCCAAGCCTGCATGCCTTGGCTGCGCACCAACGCGGCGCCAATCAACGCCGTGACAATAAGAACCAAAACTGTGTTCAAACCACCGATTACCGAGCCCACTTGAATTAACACTAAAATTTCAAGTAGTGGCATAACGATGAATAATAAAAAGATGACCGGAAACATGCGTTCCTCACTTAGCTGCGCTTACCTCGGTTATAGCTCATATGTGGGGTGTTTGCGTTGATATTTCAAGAGGCGAGCGACAATTCTGCATTACAACACGAAGAGATCACGATGCGGTTGACCACGCGCTGCATTAAAAACAATTCCGCACTTCACCCTGAAGAGTGTAAGTTTGGGCAACAGGAATCGACACTTTAATAAGAAAAAGCTAATATGCTCGTTCAATTTATCCGCAATGCAGTTTATGGGATTATGAAAAGATTTTTTGCCGCAAACCGATTTTCCAAAGTGTTTTCTGTTTTCTGCCAATTCGCTAGCTTTGGCCAACACGGGGCTACACAAAAGAGCGCACGCCTTAACCATTTTCGTACACCCAAGTTATCAATAATGTTTGCACTTCTCCTGGCCCTCGCCGCAGGAACCGCAAATGCGCAAACGCAACCTTCATTTTTTGGCAATAATACCGGCGATTTCCTGCCTGTTCAGGAAGCGTTTCAACTTGATTACCAACAACAGGGCGATACGCTCTTTATTAATTTCCGTATTACCGAAGGTTACTATCTGTATCAGCACAGGTTTGGGCTAACACCAGAAGATCTTGTAGGTGATTTAACCTTACCCGAGGCGATGCCATACAACGATGAGTTTTTTGGTGATGTAAATATCTACCGCGATTATGTAAGTTTAACTGTAGATCTTGCCGCTGCAGAAACTGGTGATGTGCTCACTTTACGATATCAAGGCTGTGCCGATGCCGGCTTGTGTTATGCACCCACTACTACGGAACTCTATCTGCAAGCCACATCCGGTGATAACGAAGCAGGCGGTTATCAACTTGCTGATTTTTCCGAAACCAATACTGCAGAACCCAGTGGCGTGTTTCAGTTTCTCCAGCCCGATAGGCTCGCATTTACCGCGGGTGTTTTCCTACTTCTAGGCTTGGGCTTAGCATTCACACCGTGCGTGTTTCCCATGTATCCAATTATTTCCGGCATTATTATGGGCCAAAAACGGCCACTAAGTATGCGCCGGGGCTTCATGCTTTCGTTCGTGTATGTGCAAGGCATGGCCATCACCTACACTTTGTTGGGTATTGTGGTGGCGCTTGCGGGTATGCAATATCAAGCTTATCTGCAGCATCCTGTTTTACTCGGCGTGTTGGCCGCTCTGTTTGTGATTTTTGCGCTCGCTATGTTCGGTACCATTGCCTTTGATCTGCCGGCAAGTTGGCGGAATAAGCTGAATGCTATTAGCCAGAATCAAAAAGGTGGGGCTTACCCAAGCGTGTTTCTGATGGGTGTGCTTTCCGGCATGATTGCTTCACCATGTACCACAGCTCCGCTTTCTGGCGCTCTCCTGTTCATTGCCCAATCTGGAAATGTTTTGGTAGGCGGCGTTGTGCTTTATGCACTCAGTTTGGGTATGGGCATCCCGCTTCTAGCCATTGGCGCATCTGGCGGCAAACTGCTGCCCAAAAGTGGCCCGTGGATGAATAGTGTGAAAGTAATGTTTGGCGTGCTCATGTTAGCCGTTGCACTCTTCCTTGTGGAACGCTTATTGCCACTCACGGTTGCAGCATGGCTGTGGATAAGCTTCTTTGTGGTATCCGCCATTATTTTATATCGCGAATTCTACCAACAGCTCGCCGTTACCGGCCGCACTATCGCGGCTATCGTGCTCATTGTTCTTGCTGGAGTAGGTGTAAATTGGCAGAAGCCCTATGTTGATGGCAGTTTTGCCGCAAGTAAATTGCAGTTTGAGTATGTTCGTGATTTAAACGAACTACAGCAACGCATTAGCGAAGCTCAAAGCAACAATCAGTGGGTTATGTTGGATCTATACGCCGATTGGTGCACTGCTTGTTTAGAGCTAGAGCGCTACACTTTTAGTGATGAGAATGTGCAAGCGCGCCTAGAGAATTTTGTGGTGCTACAAGCCGATGTTACCTCGGTAAATGCCACCAACACTGAATTACTTAGTGAGTACCAGGTGCTTGGGCTGCCCACTATCTTGTTCTTTAATCAATCTGGCGAAGAACTTAGCGAACTTCGTGTTACCGGATTTATGAATGCAGAAGCATTCGAAGAACGCTTGCAACAAATCCAGCAACGCTAAGATAAAAAGAGTAGAGTTGCCGCGAATTTCGCTGATAAGACCAGTATTTTGCTGCTAAAATTGAAATTAACCTTATAATGACCCGAACTCTTGTGAAAGTTTCGGGTCATTTTGTATATGATGGCGTTTCTTTTAATTTCGCAGCAGATACCAACACAATGACCAACAAAAGCCAAATTTTAGTAATAAATGGGCCAAATCTAAATCTACTTGGTAGCCGAGAACCTGAAGTTTATGGTGCTACTACCTTGGCCGATATTGAGAACCAACTGCAAACGCAAGCACATGCGTTAGGTTGTACCCTGCGCTTTGTACAGAGCAACGCTGAACATGAACTCATTAACATCGTTCATGAAGCGGCGGCCTCCACCGATTTCATTATCATCAACCCGGCGGCTTTCACCCACACTAGCGTAGCGCTTCGTGATGCCCTGCTTGGCGTTGATATTCCATTCATCGAGGTACATTTATCGAACGTGCATGCACGCGAGGCATTCCGCCATCATTCCTATTTTTCAGATTGCGCACAAGGCGTGATCTGTGGGCTTGGCGCCCAAGGTTACGAATTCGCTTTAACAGCTGCTATGCAGCGTTTAGCCAACAACAAATAATCATTTAATTCGCATATACAGTGAAAGGTTAATAAATAATGGATATTCGCAAAATCAAAAAGTTGATCGAACTTCTCGAAGAATCTGGCATTTCTGAGCTAGAAATTACCGAAGGTGAAGAATCAGTTCGCATTAGCCGGCATTCAACCGCGCCACAACCGCAAATGATGCACTATCCAATGCAAGCCCCTACGCAGGTGCAAGGGCAAGCACCCATGCAGGTACAGGGCCAAGCGCCAGCCAATGAGGCTCATCAAGGGGCGCAATCGCCGAGTTCTGATGCGGCAAAAGCAGAAGAAGTGAGCGGTACCGTTGTTCGTTCACCAATGGTAGGCACCTATTACGAATCACCAGCCCCAGGATCTAAAGCTTTTATCGCTGTGGGGCAACGAGTAAATGTAGGTGATACCTTGTGTATCGTAGAAGCAATGAAAATGATGAACCACATCGAAGCGGAAGTTTCCGGTGTAGTGAAACAAATTCTGGTAGAAAACGAAGCGCCGGTTGAATTTGATCAACCTTTATTCGTGATTGAGTAATTCACCAGATAAGGCAATTGTTATGCTAGATAAAGTTGTTATAGCCAATCGTGGTGAAATTGCTCTGCGAATTCTGCGAGCATGTAAAGAGCTTGGCATTAAAACCGTAGCCATTCACTCTACGATTGATAAAAATTTGAAACACGTGCTGCTCGCCGACGAATCAATTTGTATCGGACCGGCATCGGCCACTGAAAGCTACCTCAATATTCCTCGTATCATAAGCGCAGCGGAAGTAACCGACGCAGCCGCGATTCACCCGGGATACGGATTTTTGGCCGAGAACGCTGATTTTGCTGAGCAGGTGGAGAATTCTGGTTTTATTTTTATCGGCCCTACGCCTGATGTTATCCGCATCATGGGCGATAAAGTAGCTGCCATTGAAGCCATGAAGCAAGCGGGTGTTCCTTGTGTCCCAGGCTCTGGTGGCCCGCTTGACGACGACGATGATAAAAATAAGAAAATTGCGAAACGAATTGGCTACCCGGTCATCATTAAAGCCTCTGGCGGCGGCGGTGGCCGTGGTATGCGTGTGGTTCGCGAGGAAAAAGATTTACTTAAATCGATTCAAGCAACCCAAAGTGAGGCGCGCTCTGCATTTGGTAATCCCGTAGTTTATATGGAGAAGTTCCTCGAGAACCCACGGCACATTGAAATTCAGGTGTTAGCCGATGGCCAAGGCAACGCGATTCACCTTGGCGAGCGTGATTGTTCAATGCAGCGCCGGCACCAGAAAGTTGTGGAAGAGGCGCCAGCTCCTGGCATAACGCCAGAAATGCGTAAGAGCATTGGTGAACGTTGTGCCCGAGCCTGTGTTGAAATTGGCTACCGTGGCGCCGGAACCTTCGAGTTCTTGTATGAAAACGGCGAGTTCTATTTTATTGAAATGAACACCCGAATTCAGGTAGAGCATCCCGTTACCGAAATGGTAACCGGTATTGATTTGGTGAAAGAGCAGTTGCGCATTGCCGCGGGCCGCCCACTCTCAATTAACCAAGAAGATGTGATTGTTCGTGGTCATGCCGTTGAGTGTCGAATTAACGCCGAAGATCCGAAGAACTTTATTCCTTCACCAGGCTTAATTACGCGCTTCCACCCTCCAGGTGGCATGGGTGTACGCTGGGATTCTCATATTTACTCAGATTACCGCGTGCCGCCGAATTACGATTCAATGATTGGTAAGCTCATTACTTACGGTGAAAACCGTGAAGTTGCCATTGCGCGTATGCGCAACGCCTTAAGTGAGTTGATTATTGAAGGCATTAAAACCAACACGCCACTGCAAAAAGATATTATGGCGGATGAAAATTTCCAAAATGGCGGTACCAACATTCACTACCTCGAGAAAAAGCTAGGTATGAGTTAGCGCCAGTGTGCTAAACTCGCGATATAATAAAAAGCTCAGGCCAATAGCCTGGGCTTTTTTCATGCATTTCTGGCGTTGTATGTATTTAGTGCTCGGGTAGCACAGCGGCGCTAGATTATTGCTGAGCACGCACAATTGTAGGAAATCGGAATGCCTTGGATACAACTTACACTTACCACGAAAGAAAGTTATGGCCGCCAACTTGGCGATATACTTATGGCCAATAAAGCACAGGCGGTTACCTATCGTGATGCCAAAGATGCGCCTATCTTTGAGCCAGGCCCCGGTGAAGTGCCGCTTTGGGAGCTCACCCAAGTAACCGGTTTATACCCTGCCGAAACCGATATGCAGGCAGTGATCAAGAACCTCAGCAAAGTAAGTTTTCTGGCTAAGCCTCTGCGTTACAAAACCGATCAGCTGGAAGATAAGGATTGGGAACGCGAGTGGATGGATAATTTCAAGCCTATCGATTTTGGAAATGGCTTGTGGGTTGTGCCTTCTTGGCATCAGCCGCCAGTAGCCGACGCCGCCAACATTCTGCTTGATCCAGGCATGGCCTTCGGTACCGGCACACACCCAACTACGTCACTGTGTTTACAATGGCTAGCTGAGCAAGATTTAACCGATAAAAGTACAGTTGATTTTGGCTGTGGATCGGGCATTTTGGGCATTGCCGCACTGAAGCTCGGCGCAGTTAGCTGTTTAGGCACCGATATCGATCAACAAGCATTAAAGGCTACTCATGAAAATGCGGAATTGAACGGTGTAGCCGATAAGTTTTCAGTTTACTTACCAGAAGAGGCACCAGAGCATAAAGCCGATGTTGTGATTGCCAATATTCTTGCCGGCCCATTGCGGGAATTAGCACCGAACTTGTTAGCCTATTTAAAGCCCGGTGGCATGATTGCTATGTCAGGTATTTTAGTACGCCAAGCCGAAGCCGTAATGGCCGCTTATGAGCCCTTAATTCAATTTGAACCCGTGCGTGAAAGCGGTGATTGGTGCTTTTTACACGGCAGAAAAGTGAATCCTTAAACATTTGCATAACAATTCACCGCAAACTGCATTTTGCAGGCGGTAAAGTCAAGAGCAAAAATTACAATTTTATGCTGTTTTGTTTACTTTATCGCCTTTCCTTTCTGCGTTAAATTCCCTAAAATTCATCCCCCTTTCGCTGAACAGAAAATAACCGATGCGGATAGGCTCATATCAGCTTGCGAACAATGTATTACTTGCACCAATGGCAGGAATCACCGATTTGCCATTCCGTCGCTTATGCGTGGAACTTGGTGCAGGCATGGCAGTTTCGGAAATGCTTTCGAGTAATCCGAGAGTGTGGGATACAGCGAAATCAAGAGCGCGAATGGTACATTCCAATGAGCCCGGCATTCGTTCTGTACAGATTGCCGGTTCAGATCCGGAAATGATGGCCTCGGCAGCTCAGCACAATGTGGCTGAAGGTGCTCAGATCATCGATATCAACATGGGATGTCCGGCGAAAAAGGTAAATAAAAAATTAGCGGGTTCGGCCTTGTTACAAGATCCTGAACTCGTTGAGCGAATTCTGCATAGTGTTGTTAACGCAGTTGATGTGCCAGTAACACTAAAAATAAGAACGGGTTGGGCCCCTGAACATCGCAACGGTGTAACCATTGCGAAAATAGCAGAACAAGCAGGAATTCAAGCGCTAGCGGTGCATGGGCGAACGCGCGCTTGTATGTATAAAGGTTTTGCGGAGTACGACACCATTGCTGCAATTAAAGCCGCGATTAATATTCCGGTGATTGCCAACGGTGATATTACCTCCCCCCAGAAAGCACGGGAGGTACTCGATTACACCGCAGCTGATGCCGTGATGGTTGGCCGTGGCGCTCAAGGAAATCCATGGATTTTCCGCGAGATTGTTCACTACCTTCGCACCGGGGAGATGCTTGCAGCTCCAAACGGCACAGAAATAGCCCAGGTGATGAAACGGCATATACGCCAACTCCATGAACTGCACGGTGAGCATCGTGGCATGCGCATCGCTCGCAAGCATATTGGTTGGTACATGCAGGGTAATTTGCAACAAGCTCCAGGCTCTTCTGACTTTCGGCGTGAATTTAATACGCTGGAATCAGCAGAAGCTCAGCTTGCTGCACTTGAACATTATTTTGTTAACTTTAACGAGAGATAAGAGCGCTATTATGTTTGACCAAAACGGAAATCGTGATGCAGTAACCACGCCTTTGACTACCATTGGCCAAAATTCTAACCCGAAGCCATTACGGAACTCGGTAAAGCAGGCGCTAAATAACTTCTTAAAGCAGTTAGATGGGCAAGATCCAGATGATTTGTATGAGCTAGTATTAGCAGAAGTTGAAGCACCGTTGTTGGAAGAAGTAATGACATACACTCGCGGTAATCAAACTCGCGCAGCCACTATGTTAGGCATTAACCGCGGCACCCTGCGTAAAAAATTAAAAAAATATGGTATGAACTAAAGCTCGCACAGCGAGAGTTAGTGAGTTGTTGATTAGATTTTACTAAACAACTCGGCATACAGAGGCCAACACCTAAAAAGGTGTTGGCTTTTTTATTGCTCAACCTCAAATAGTGTAATTTAACGCCGTATTCCTCGATTAACGGGATTGTTACCAGGATTTGCCTTTGCGGAACCGATGCGGCTCGGGTAAAGTGCATAGCGTTCCTTTTCTCAGCTGGATATTATTACTATGAAGTTATTTATTGCCTTTATTGTTGGTGCTGCTCTAACAGCCGCTATTACTTTAAATCTCATGCCAAGTGCAAATTCAAACGCTACTGCCAAGCCACTTATTGCGGCTGCGAATGCCTCAGATGCAGTTGTTTCCGAATCTGAAATTACTGAGGAAGAAGCGTTAATTGCCGCAATTCGGAGCCAAAGCCCACAATTTCAAAATGCACCTATTACGGTATTTCGAGAGCTTAGCGAATTTGGTTTCCCAAACTTTTACGAAATCTCGATTGGCAGCCAAAGCATGATAGTAAACCGTAGCGGGGAATATGCGGTACTTGGCGATTTATTCCAACTTGAGGGCGTAAACAACTTATCGGCTAACTTTCGGAATGAACGTTTAGCCACCGCAGCAGAAAATGAAATGGCTAATATCAGTTCTGAGTTAACCATTGCCTTTCCTGCTAACCAAGGCGTTCCCGAACTCGGTTCGCTGTATATTTTTACCGATCCAACCTGCCCTTATTGCCAACGTTTGCATAACGAAAGGGAAACCTACGCTGAGGCCGGGGTAAACCTCTATTACATTCCTTACCCACGTTCGGGCTTAAATGGTGGGCGTGATTACCAGGAACTACTGCAAATCATGTGTGCCGATGATTCAGCACAAGCCATGACCGATTTTAAGAACAGTGAAGCTGGAAACAAATATGCCATTCAAGGCGATGACACGGAATGCCGTGAGCTAGTGCGCCAAGGCTTTGCTATGGGCCAGCGCATTGGCATATCGGGCACGCCATTTATTATCCAATCAACCGGTGGTGTTATTCCCGGGTATAACCCAGCGCGCGCAATTATCAATCAATTACGCCAAGACCAATAAGCTAAGAAATCGCACAGCATTTTCGCAATTAAATTTATCCATAAGCAAGGTGGGTAGTAGTTCGCTTCTACCCACTTTTCCCGTATAATACTCAACCGCACCCTGATCATTAGCGTTAACGCCAAGTTACCCGAATGATTATCCTCTCTAGCTAGCAAAAACGAGAACTGACCATGAGCCAGATCCGCCCTATCCAACGTGCGTTACTCAGTGTTTCCGATAAAACCGGTATTGTTGAATTTGCCAGTGCGCTGCATCAGCGCGGCGTAGAAATTTTATCTACCGGCGGCACCGCGAAACTTCTAGAAGAATCCGGAATTCCTGTAATTGAGGTGGCCAGCTACACGGGCCAACCAGAAATCATGGATGGCCGAGTAAAAACTCTGCACCCGAAAATTCATGGGGGTATTTTAGCGCGCCGTGATCAAGACCAAGCGGTGATGGCTGAACATGGCATTGGCCCAATTGATTTAGTGGCCGTTAACTTATATCCGTTTGCCGAAACGGTTAAAAAGCCCGGCTGTAGCTTTGCCGATGCGATTGAGAACATTGATATTGGTGGCCCCACCATGGTTCGAGCAGCGGCTAAGAATCACAACGATGTTACTATTATCGTAAATGCACAGGATTATGATCGGGTGTTAGGTGAGCTTGCCGAGTTCTCGGGTGTTACCGATGCCACGCGCTTCGATCTCGCAGTTGCTGCATTTGAGCACACAGCCGCTTATGATGGCATGATTGCAAACTATTTTGGCCAACGCTTGCAGAATCCAGCTGAGCCAGAACGTTTTCCTCGCACTCTTAATTTCCAACTTGAGAAGAAACAAGATCTCCGTTACGGCGAGAACAGCCACCAAAACGCGGCTTTCTACATCGACCCAAGCCACCATGAGGCTTCCGTAGCTTCATCTACGCAACTGCAAGGCAAGGCACTTTCATTTAATAACATTGCCGATACCGATGCTGCCCTAGAGTGCGTAAAATCATTCACTTCACCGGCCTGTGTAATTGTGAAGCACGCAAACCCTTGTGGTGTTGCGATCGGAGCAAACATTCAGGAAGCCTACGAGCGAGCCTTTAAAACCGATCCTACCTCAGCCTTTGGCGGCATTATTGCGTTCAATGAGCCACTTGATGAACAAACGGCGCATTTGATTATCAACCGCCAGTTCGTTGAAGTGATTATCGCCCCTGGTGCCAGTAAAAAGGCACAAACTATAGTAGCGGCGAAAAAGAATGTGCGCTTATTGATTACCGAAGCTTTCGGTACGCGCAAAGCGCAATTTGATTTCAAACGCGTGCAAGGTGGCTTGTTAGTGCAAGATATTGACCATGGGTTGGTGGCAGATTCCGAATTACAACTAGTAACCAACGCGAAACCTAACGATCGCGAGCTCAATGATTTATTGTTCGCTTGGAAAGTAGTTCGGTACGTAAAATCAAACGCCATTGTGTACGCGAAAGATGGCATGACCATTGGTGTAGGCGCCGGCCAAATGAGCCGTGTGTATAGCGCCAAAGTAGCGGTTTTAAAGGCAGAAGATGAAGGGCTAGAAATTGCCGGTTCAGTTATGGCTTCCGATGCCTTTTTCCCATTCCGCGATTCTATTGATGCGGCTGCACAGGCGGGTGTAAAAGCGATTATTCAACCGGGTGGCTCGATTCGCGATAATGAAATTATTGAAGCCGCTAATGAACATGGTATCGCCATGGTATTTACGGGAATGCGCCATTTCCGTCATTAATCCGTACTGATAAGTGAATCGAGGGGCAATAAATATTGCCCCTCAGCATTTACACTACTAGGATTAGCAAATACTCACAGAGGATACACTTATGAAACCTTCACTTTTTTACGGCAGCACTCTCGTACTTAGTTTAGGCTTGGTAGCCTGCCAACCATCAGCACAGCAAGCTCCGGCGGCAGCGGTAGAAATTCCAGCTACACACAATCTAACCAGCATGTTACATAACACTGCGCGAACGCCGGCCAATGCAGCGCGTGATGAATATCGCAATCCGGTAGCAACACTTGAGTTTTTTGGGGTTGAACCCGACATGACCGTAGTGGAAATTTGGCCAGGTGGCGGTTGGTATAGTGAAATCTTGGCTCCGTACTTGCAGCCTTATGGCCAGTTTTATGCCGCACACTTCCCGCAATCAGAAACGCGTAATTTTTATGTGAATTCTCGTAACCGTTACATTGAGCGGGTAGCCTCAGATCCATTATTTGCCAGTACCGTGGTAACCGAATTCGCGCCTTTAGAGCAAACTCCCATTGCGCCTGCTGGTAGTGCCGATGTGGTACTTACGTTTCGCAATGTACACAACTGGTATATGGGTGATGGCGATGATGCACTCGAAGGTGCGTTTGCTAGCTTTTTCACAGCATTAAAACCGGGCGGCGTGTTGGGCGTGGTTGATCACCGGCTACCCGAAGATCGCCCAGATGCCGATATGCGTTCATCGGGCTATGTGAAACAAAGCCTTGTTGTGCGCTACGCTGAGCAAGCTGGTTTCGTGTTAGCCGATAGTAGCGAAGTAAATGCTAATCCGAACGATTCAGCCGATCATCCTCGTGGTGTGTGGACACTTCCGCCAACACTACGCTTAGGTGATGAAAATCGGGCTCATTATCAAGCCATTGGTGAAAGCGATCGCTTCACCCTAAAATTTATAAAACCTGAAACGAGTGAATGAGTGAATCCATGAAAGTTTTGATAATTGGTGGTGGCGGCCGTGAGCATGCCTTGGCGTGGAAAGCGGCCCAATCTACTCGAGTAGAACACGTATTCGTAGCCCCCGGTAATGCCGGTACAGCGCTAGAATCGATGATAACTAACGTGAGTATCGATGCTGCAGATATTGATGCACTGTTGGCGTTTGCTCAAAAAGAGAAGATTGAACTTACGATTGTTGGGCCAGAAGCGCCATTGGTGAAAGGTGTTGTAAATACTTTTCAGGCGCATGGCTTAGCTATTTTTGGCCCCACCAAGGGCGCAGCTCAACTAGAAGGCTCAAAAGCGTTCTGTAAAGATTTTTTAGCACGGCATAATATTCCAACTGCCGCCTACGAGAACTTTACAGCGATTGAGCCTGCCAAAGCATACGTGCGAGCTAATCAACTACCGATTGTAATCAAAGCTGATGGTTTGGCGGCTGGTAAAGGCGTGATTATTGCTGAAAGCATAGCGCAAGCCGATGCGGCTATTGATGACATGCTCGCCGGTAATAAATTTGGCGATGCCGGTAGCCGGGTGGTTATTGAGGAATTTTTGGTGGGCGAAGAGGCAAGTTTCATTGCCATGGTGGATGGCGATACTATCTTGCCCTTCGCTTCTAGCCAAGATCACAAAGCTCGGGATAACGGCGATAAAGGCCCAAATACCGGTGGGATGGGCGCTTACTCGCCAGCACCCGTGGTTACACCCGAGGTTGATCAGTGGGTTATGGAACATGTAATGAAGCCCACCGTGGAGGGAATGCGTGCCGAAGGCAACACCTACGTTGGTTTCCTCTACGCTGGCTTAATGATCGCCCCTGATGGTACTGCTAAGGTGCTAGAGTACAATTGCCGATTCGGTGACCCAGAAACTCAACCGATCATGCTGCGGTTACAATCAGATTTGGTAGCCTTGTGTTTAGATGCCCTTGCCGGCCGATTGGGCGACACGCCAATTGAATTCGATACCAGAGCTGCAGTGGGTGTTGTTATGGCCGCAGGTGGCTATCCTGAGCACTACAACAAGGGTGATGTGATTAGCGGTATCCCTAACGCAACCGAAGATAGCAAAACCTTTCATGCTGGCACTAAAAATAATGCCGGTGATGTGGTTACTGCCGGTGGCCGAGTGCTGTGTTGCACAGCCTTGGGCCCATCGGTAACGACAGCTCAACAACGCGCTTATGAGCTGGTAAAATCCATATCATGGGAAAATGCTTATTTCCGCACAGATATTGGCCATCGCGCCATAAAACGTGAGCAAAGCTAAAATTCGAAGCACGCTACTAAAAAGTAACGCTTAAAGAAATGGCTCCCGCGGGAGCCATTTCTTATTAATCTTCTACCACCAAATCATCTTCGGTAGAGCTAGCGCTATCGTAATCACCGTCGTCTTCAACTACTTTCGAGCGGCCATACATGCTGCCAACCTTCGGGCGATTAATTCGCGCTGTATATTTCACCCAAGCTTTTTCTACTTGAGTTTCAGCTTCTTTTTGGCCAAGTGCTACCGCTAACAACGATTTATCTTCTTCAGTTTCAGCGGTGTACTCACTATTTAACATTGCAGTTATTAAACAACCGTAATGTAAAAGTGCATCGCTTTCTCGAATCGAAAAATCACCGGAGCGAGCGAATCCATAAGGATAATTACGGAAGTCATTAAAAGGCTTCCGAAGCAAGGTATCACGGGTTTGAGTCGCCATATCATTTCCACCATTCAGACAACTAATGCCAAACGAGTTCGCAAGACAACTAATGCGAAACAAGTTCGCAAAACAATTCGCAAAAAATTATTTCGAAAAAGCAGCGCACTGCAATATTCAAGAAACGATATAGAGGCGATTAATTGTTTTGTCAATCTTTTTCGTGCAAAACGGTTTATTTATTCGCGAACGAATCATCAAAGCAACGCACAACATGCTGGTAAGAGATATAAATTGAATAACTCAGATGAGAAATAGAAAAGGCAGCCCTAAGGCTGCCTTTCAAAATTTGGAGCGGGAAACGAGATTCGAACTCGCGACCCCAACCTTGGCAAGGTTGTGCTCTACCACTGAGCTATTCCCGCTTGGTGCTGTCTGTCGACTGCGAGCGCATTTTACTGAATTCGGGGGCCAATGCAACCCCCTTTCATCAAGATTTTGTCTGTTCGGCGAAAAAATGTTCGCGATAATAACGAAGCTCTTCAATCGATTCAATAATATCGGCCAAAGCTTCATGTTTATTGTGCTTTTTAAAGCCAGGCAGTATTTCTGGTTTCCAGCGCTTCGCCAACTCTTTAACAGTACTTACATCTAAGTTGCGGTAATGAAAGAATGCTTCTAACGTAGGCATGTAACGCGCCAAAAAACGTCGATCCTGACCAATGCTATTACCACACATAGGCGATACACCAGGCTCTAAGTGCTGCTTCAGAAATTCAATGGTGGCCAACTCTGCCTCGGCTTCCCGATAAGCACTATCTTTTACTCGTTGCACTAATCCCGATTCACCATGTGTGCGAGTATTCCATTCATCCATAGAATTCATTCTCTCTTCACTTTGGTGTACGGCAATTACCGGGCCTTCGGCAACGATATTTAGTTCATCATCAGTAATGATGGTAGCAATTTCGATAATCACATCATTTTCAGGGCTGAGGCCTGTCATTTCTAGGTCAATCCAGATTAAACGCCCAGTGTTATCACTCATCTTTCATCTCCTTTACCATTCTTTCGTAATGCTATCACGGAGCCTTCAAGAATGGTTAACTTCCATTAACTCTCGGCGTCAGTATTTGCTATCATGCAGCCTATACACACCAAGGTAACTCAGGAATAGATTTGGCAAAGCGAACAAAACTCACTAAGGGGCAAATGCGGCGCGTGCGTTCGAACCGTGATCAACGGCTCGCTAAACGTCAATCCGAAAATGAAACCGAGTGGCAAGACGACCAACTCGGGCGGCTTGAATCCGGCCGCGTAGTGAGCAGATTTGGCCAACACGCAGATATTTTAACCGATACCGGCGAAATTTTACGCTGCAATATTCGCCGTAATGTGAGTACTTTGGTAACCGGCGATAGAGTAGCCTGGCGCCGAGCTGCGGCTACTGAACAAGGTTTACAGGGCGTAGTTGAAGCGTCTGAGGATCGTGAATCGGTTCTTTGTAGGCCCGATCAATACGATGGCATCAAGCCCATTGCTGCTAACGTGGAGCGCATATTTATTGTTTCCAGCCCGCAACCTGCTTTTTCCGATCAAATTATTGACCGCTATTTAGTGGCTTGTGAAGATGCTGGTATTGAACCTGTGATTGTGATGAATAAAACTGATTTAATTCAGGCTGAAGAAGCAGAACACATCGCCAATCGATTGGCAGTGTATGCAGCCATGGGTTATCAAGTTCTTCATGCTAGCGCTACTACCAATGAGGGCATTGCTGAACTGCGTGCTGCCTTTGAAAATAAAATTTCGGTATTAGTGGGGCAATCTGGAGTAGGTAAATCATCGCTTATTCAGGCGGCGCTTCCTGAGGTAAGTTTGGCCATTGGTGCCATTTCTAGCAACTCCGGATTAGGGCAGCATACAACCACAGTAGCGCGTTGGTTTCCATTAGCGAAGGGCGGCGCACTTATTGATTCACCCGGCATTCGAGAATTCGGCCTGTGGCATATTGCTGCTGATCGTGTTACCTACTGCTTCAAAGATTTCCGACCGTTTTTAGGTGGTTGTAAATTCCGCGATTGCAGCCATACATCGGATCCGGGTTGCGCTCTGCAACAAGCAGTGGCCGATGGCGAACTAGACGCAGGCCGGCTCGAGAACTATCATCGTATCATTCAATCGCTCCAGCAAAACTGAGGAATATCCGTGGCTAATTTTGATCGCCTTAAAATTACATTACAGTACATCACGCCAAAGCACTTAATTTCTCGCGCGATGGGAAAGTTTGCCAGTGCTGAAGCCGGATGGTTTACGCGGGCATTCACCCAGTGGTTTATTAAACGCTACAACGTGGATATGAGTGAAGCCGCAGAATCAGACCCACGCGCTTATGCAACCTTCAACGCATTTTTTACGCGACCATTGCGCGCTGATGCACGCCCTCTTGAAGCCGCCGAGGGCGAACTCGCACACCCTGTTGATGGCGCAGTAAGCCAATTAGGTTCAATAAAGGGCGATACTATCATTCAAGCAAAAAACCACGATTACAGTATGCAAGAGCTGCTTGGTGGTGATTATGATTTAGCCAAAGAATTTACGAACGGTTCATTTGCTACCATTTATTTAGCGCCTCGAGATTATCATCGTATTCACATGCCACTAAAAGGTACGTTACGGCAAATGATTTATGTGCCCGGCGATCTATTCTCCGTAAATCCATTTACCGCCGAGAATGTGCCTAATTTGTTTGCGCGCAATGAGCGTGTTATTGCGGTGTTTGATAGTGAGAAAGGCCCGTTTGCAATGGTGCTCGTTGGCGCAACTATTGTTGCCAGTATCGAAACAATTTGGGCAGGCACGGTAACGCCTCCGCGCGGCCCCGGCATACACAGCTGGGATTATCCAGCTTCAGGCTTAAATAGCATTAAATTAGATATTGGTGAAGAAATGGGCCGCTTTAAGCTTGGCTCTACGGTAATTCTTGTATTTCCTGAAGATATGATGGAATTTGCTGCTAACTTAGAACCGCAAACTGTTACTCGCATGGGTACAGTAATGGGAACACTGAAGTAACTTCCGTTTAAGGATTTCAGATGCTGGTTATTGCCCATCGAGGTGCCAGTGCCGAGGCGCCTGAAAACACCGTAGCGGCGTTCAAGCGGGCTTTAGATACGCACGCCGATGCGATTGAAATTGATATTATGCAAGTGGAA
The DNA here is from genome assembly GCF_003987135.1 of Aliidiomarina iranensis. GTDB lineage: Bacteria > Pseudomonadota > Gammaproteobacteria > Enterobacterales > Alteromonadaceae > Aliidiomarina > Aliidiomarina iranensis. Next base: position 92,641 of record NZ_PIPJ01000009.1, on the reverse strand, counting down.
GACGAGATATACGTTTTCCACGACCGCTATTTGCGTCGGCTCGCCGCTCAGCCGGGTCGATTTATCGATTTAAGCAAAGCACAAGTTGCCGCTCTTCGTATCTTCAGCCAGCACCCGGTACCTACTCTCAAAGAAACTATCGCTCTTATTCGTGGGCGCTGTTTACTGAATATCGAATTAAAAAGTGACGTTGACCTCGAATTACTCGCCGAACATCTTCGAGACGCAGAAAGCGAACACGCCTTCAACACCGAAACACTTTTAGTATCCTCGTTCAATCATCATTGGCTACAAACGCTAAAACAACTCTTACCGGAGCTTCGTATCGGTGCACTTACCGCTGGCTGTCCGCTAGGTTTGGCGCGCTTTGCAGAAGATTTGCAGGCTTGGTCGGTGCATATTGATATCGGTTTTGTTACCCAAGCGTTTGTGAGCGATGCACACTCACGCGGCTTACAGGTGTTTGTATACACCGTAGATGAACCGGAGGATATCCAGTTTATGCGGGATATTGGCGTTGATGGCATCTTTACCAACCACCCCCAACACACCCGCAATGTATTGTTAGGGCACACGAATAAATCACCCTACGGGATTTAAATTTCCAGCTTTCTAAATGAATAATCGCCGCAACCCCCGAAGCTAATAAAAAAAGCTGCTGAACCGAAAGGCCAGCAGCTTTTTGCAACTCATTATCAGAGGCCAGTGCTTAGATATTTTTAGCTTCAGCTAAGGCTTCATCTTCGGCACGACGATCCGGGTATTCAGCTTCCAAAGCTTCGAGTTTTTTCTCAAGCTCTTTTGGTGAACCTGTGTTCTTCGCCAAGCCCATGTATAACGCAGGCACTAAGAAGATGGTCATAAAGGCCGAGAAGGCTACACCACAGAAGATTACAATACCAATTACCATCCGGCTTTCGGCACCAGGGCCACTCGCTAATACCAAAGGTAACGCACTCATCAAAGTAGTGAACGCGGTCATGATAATTGGCCGTAAACGCAAACGAGAAGCCCGAGCTAACGCATCTTCAAAACGCATACCCGCATCGCGAAGCTGATTCGCAAACTCTACGATTAAAATACCGTTTTTGGCGGCTAAACCAATCAACATGATTATGCCAATTTGGCTATAAATATTAATCGTTTGCCCCGTGGCCCAGAGCCCAGCTACTGCACCAAATACTGCTAGAGGTACCGTGAGTATAATAACAAATGGATGCACGAAACTCTCAAACTGAGCGGCTAACACCAAGAAGGTAATAGCGAGCGCTAGTGCGAAAATGAAGATAATCGTACTGCCGCCCTCTTGATAGAGCTGTGATTGCCCTTTGTAATCAATCATCACATCATCAGGTAATTCCTCGGCAACAATATTTTCTAAATAAGCCAACGCATCACCCAATGAGTAACCTTCTGCTAAATTACCCGTAATCGTTACGGCGCGCATGCGGTTATAGCGGTTCAATTGCCGTGCCGTTGCGCCCTCAGTAACATTTACAAGGTTCGACATTGGTACTAATTCGCCAGTGCGTTGCGAGCGAACATAAATGTTATCGATATCTTGTGGAGAACGATAATCTGCACGTTCGCCTTCAAGCAGCACGTTATATTCTTCGCCTCGATCCTGATAGCGTGTTACTTGCCGTTGCCCCAACATACTTTCCAAGGTGCGGCCGATATCACCCACCGAAACACCTAAATCGGCTGCGCGCTCTTGGTCAATTTGAATGAGTAATTGCGGCACTGTTTCATCATAATCACTATCGAGTGAGAGTAAGCCCGGATTATCCGCCGCCTTTTCTAGCACGATATCCCGATACCGCGCTAAATCTTCGTAGGTATTTCCCTGCAACACAAACTCAATTGGCCGGGAGCTACCACCGCCCCTTATACCTGTTCGCATGTTGGCAAATGCAACAACATCGGGGATTTGTTCAAGCTTGCCACGAATCTCATTGATTAATTCAAACGAACTCCAATCACGTTGATCAAAAGGCACAGTACCAACAATAGCTACACCGGCACTATTACCCCAACCGGGAGTACGCACGATGAGCCGATCGATCTTGCCTTCATCGATATAAGGAAGGAGCACACTTTCTACGATTTGCATATTCCGTGAATTTGATTCTTGACTCGCCCCCTCAGCTGCACGAACAATCACGAAGAAGTTTCCGCGATCCTCTGGTGGAACAAATTCTTGGCCCAACCGATCAAGCAACAAATATGCACCAAAGCCCGAGAGCACAACAAGAATAAAGGCCATTGCAGGTACGGTAATGGTTTTCTTAACCATTCTCTCGTAGCCTTCTTCGATCTTTTTAAAGTTGCGATCAATAAGGTTACTGAAGCCCGTGTTCTTCTCTTTCTTCTTCAGAATTTTGGAACATAACATGGGCGAAAGTGTAAGCGCGGTAATGCTTGAGAAGGCCACTGCCGCCGCGAGCGCTATGGCAAACTCAGTAAACAACAGGCCAATGTTACCCTCAAGGAAAATTAGCGGCACGAATACTGATATCAGCACTAAAGTTGTGGCAATCACGGCAAAACCAACCTCGCGCGCGCCACGATAAGCCGCAAGCAATGGCGGATCGCCCGCTTCCACCCGCCGGTAGATATTTTCTAACACAACAATGGAATCATCCACCACCAAACCGATAGCCAGAACAAGCGCCAACAAGGTAAGCAAGTTGATAGAAAACCCGAGTGCATATAGCACAATATAAGATGATAGCAGCGCCACCGGCACCGTAATTGCCGGAATCAAGGTTACACGCAGATTTCCTAAGAATAGGAAAATCACAATCACTACCATCGCCATAGCAATGAAGAGCGTGTTGTAAACCTCTTGAATGGAATCACGAATAAAAATTGAAGAATCGTAGCTCGGTACCAAAATCATACTTGCCGGCAAGGTTTGCCGTAGGCGTTCTACTTCCTCATTTACTTTATCCACTACATCCAAGGTGTTGGCATCTGATTGGCGGATAATGCCGATACCCACCATATTGATGCCATTGCCTCTAAATTCCGAACGGTCATCCTCGGCTTCCAACGACACCCTGGCTACTTCACCTAAGCGCACTAAATAGCCATCGGAACCGGAAATAATACTTAAATTAGCAAAATCAGTTGGCGATAAATAACTACGGGCAACTCGCACAGAAAATTCACGATCGCGAGATTCTATCGTACCTGCTGGTAACTCAACGTTTTCCGCGCGCAAGCGATTCTCAATATCGGTAACCGTAATACCACGAGCAGCCATGGCATTGCGATCCAGCCATAACTTCATGGCATAGCGGCGCTCACCACCGATATTCACTCGCGCCACACCATCAACTACTGCCAATCGATCAACAATAAACCGATTAGCAAAATCAGTAAGCTCTAGGGTGGTCATGTTTTCACTGCGAAGGTTATACCAAACAACCGTATCTTCATCGGCGTTGGCTTTAGTAACCTCCGGGGGTTGAACTTGCTCAGGTAGGCTTCGAATTACTCGTTGCACTCGCTCCCGAACATCGTTAGCGGCGGAATCAATATCGCGATCACCTTCAAATTCAATGGTGATAGAAGAGCGGCCATCACGGCTGCGAGAGTTGATTGATTTAATGCCCTCAATCCCACTTATCCGTTCTTCAATAATTTGCGTAATTTGCGATTCAATAATTTCGGCATTGGCGCCAGGATAACGCGTATCCACGGAAACCACGGGTGGCTCGATGTTTGGGTATTCTCGAAGTGGTAAGGAAGTAAAGGCAACAACCCCGAAAATAATTAAAAGCACGTTGATAACGGTGGCAAAAACGGGCCGTTTTACTGAGGCATCTGATAAAAACATGAATTACTGCTCCGTTAAATCAACGTTATTGTTGGGTAAGCGATACGGGTAAGCCATCACGCACTCGGATGGTGCCTTCAACGATAATGGTTTCACCTTCCGTAATGCCACTGGTTACTTCAACCCAACCGGGTAATCTGCGGCCTATGGTAATAGTTGTGCGAACTGCTCGCTCATCTTCAACTTTATAAACAAAGTGCTCATTTCGAATAGGGATAACTGCGCTTTCTGGAATCATTAGCGTGTGATCAACTCGGCGTTCCAGTTCAATTCGTAACAACATGCCAGGGCGTAACTCAAGGTTTTCGTTCTCAACCGCCGCACGCACCATAATGGAACGCGTTACTGGGTCAACGCGCGAGGCAACGCTCTCGATTTGGCCGGCAAACTCACGCCCCGGATAAGCTGCAGAGATGGCAGCCACGTTTTGGCCAGGTGATAAACTAGGTAGGTAGAGTTCCGGAACCGCAAAATCCACATAAATAGGTGAGATATCATCTAAAGTAGTGATCACATCACCTGGGCGCACTAGCTGCCCGGTGCTCACCTGGCGAGTACCTAAACGGCCGGCGAAAGGCGCATGAATGGTTAGTTCTTCCAAACGGCTGCGAGCTACCTCTAATTCCGCTTCTGTTTGCTGAACACGAACTTCTTGTTCTTCAATCATACTAAGAGATGCCGCATTTTCTTGGCCTAATTCTCGTAGGCGCTCAAGTTGTCGGCGGCCATCAGCTAAGCGGAATTCTAGCTCCTGAACTCGGGCCTGCTCTTCGCGATCCTGCAATGCAATGAGTAGTTGGCCTTCTTCAACATCTTCGCCATCGCTGAAGTAAATCTGTTTAACTGTTTGGCTTACACGCGCCATAACATCAACAGATTCTCGTGCTTGTGCGGTGCCTAAGCCCTCAATAACATCACGAAACTCCATCATCCGAGCTTGTGTGCCCACAACATTAGCCGCAGCAGCCGGACGCTCGGTAACAGTGGTATTGTTATCACCAAAATAGAGGTAGCCAACGATAACCGCTACGATAACAACAACAACGGAAAGAGGGGTGAAATAAGATCGCTTAGACATAGTGCTCCCGGCATTTCAATAATAATGCAAATACAACGTATGGGTATTGTATAGCAAAGGTGCCCGTTAGCTGGGCACCTTCAACGCTTATATATCGAAATTGGTCGCAAAAACGATCACTTGTGATAGTGCGGGCTCAGTTCATGCACTGCATTGATAAACGCCCCTGCATGTTCTGGGTTAACTTCCGGGTGAATTCCATGGCCTAAATTAAATACATGGCCCGAGCCTTTTCCATAACTATCGAGAATTATTTTCACTTCATCTCGAATTCGTTCTGGGCTTGCATACAATACGCTAGGGTCCATATTCCCTTGTAAGGCAACTTTGTTCCCTACTTTTGTCCGCGCTGTAGCCAAATCGGTTGTCCAATCCACACCAAGCGCATCACAGCCTGTTGCCGCCATAATATCTAACCACTGGCCACCATTTTTGGTGAATAAAGTAACCGGTACTTTGCGGCCATCGGCCTCGCGTGTTAAACCATCAACAATTTGAGCCATGTAACGCAGGGAAAATTCCTGATAATCCCGCGGTGATAAAACACCACCCCAAGTATCAAAAATCATTACCGATTGGGCACCGTTCGCGATTTGTGCATTTAAATACGAAGTTACCGATTGCGCCAGCTTATCCAGCAATTGATGCATAACTTGTGGTTCACGATACATCATCGCTTTTACCACTGAGAAATTCTTCGTGCTACCGCCTTCCACCATGTATGTTGCTAGTGTCCACGGGCTTCCCGAGAAACCAATCAGCGGAACATCACCGTTTAGTGCTTTGCGAATTGTGCTTACCGCTCTCATCACATAACCCAATTCATCTTCTGGGTCCGGCACGGGTAATTGCTCCACCGCACTTGCACTACGAATTGGGTTTTTGAACCGAGGCCCCTCCCCTTGCTCAAAATACAACCCAAGGCCCATGGCGTCCGGAATGGTAAGAATATCGGAGAACAAAATAGCCGCATCGAGAGGAAACCGCCGCAACGGTTGCAACGTTACTTCACAAGCAAGCTCAGCATTCCGGCATAGGCTCATAAAATCCCCTGCTTGCCCGCGCACCTCGCGATATTCTGGCAAATAACGGCCAGCTTGCCGCATCATCCAAATAGGGGTGCGGTCAACCGGTTGCTGCATCAGCGCTCGTAAATAACGATCGTTTTTTAACTCTTGCGTCATCTTCTCGTATTCCTTAATTTTCAATCCGCCAATTCTATCAGCCATGCGCTTTAACGTCAGCTATTACCTTAGCGATCAATTTTCCAGCTATGGTGCCCGGCGGTGGTATTTTCGGTAAATTATCGAGTTTAAACCAATCTCCGGCAATCAGTTCGCTTGGATCGAGCCGCAATTCACCGCCTGCGTAACGCGCCGTAAAACCTGCCATGAGCGAATGCGGGAAAGGCCAAGTTTGGCTAGCGATATACCGTAAATCAGTAACCTCAATGCCCGCCTCTTCCTTCACTTCCCGATGCAAACACTCTTCCAGTGATTCGCCACTTTCAACAAAGCCAGCGAGCACAGAATACAACCCTTCTGGATGGCGCACGCCTCGGGCTAGTAAAATTTCATCATCACGATAGATAGCTACAATAATGCAAGGTGAAATTCGCGGATAACACTGGAACTCGCACTCCGGGCAGATAACCGCTAGCTCATCTCTATCTTGCACTGTATGGCTACCGCATTTGCCACAAAATTGATGTGTGGTTAAGAAATGTTGAATTTGGCAAGCGCGCCCACCAAGTGCAAATAGCTCCGCATCAGAGCGCCCGAGGGTATTTCGTAACGGTTGCCATGCATAGCCATGCAACCTTAATTCAGGTTGCTTCTGCATGAGCATAAACGCGGGCTTACCGCGGTAATCACCAATTTTCGCCGTGTACTCAACCTCAGCACCCGGCACTTCATGGCTAGGCAAAAAAGGAATCGCATCCGCGTTGGGATTTTCAGCCACTAGAATTTGATTACCAGAAACAATGAACCACCAAACACTTTCATTAATTTGGGGAACAATATCGGGCTGAATCATGGTGTTTCCTTTTAGTTCATCGGTAGGCTATGTGGCGCCTAATTGCGGATATCCTGGGTGCTAAGCATACTCGCGGTAGCCCTATGGTAAAGCAAATATTACGCAAAATACGAACGAACCCCAATCCCCACCTGTAAAGTTTTATCAATAAATTTGATTTTCATTAAATTCTCGCAGTAAAGTGTAACTTCGTGCAGTGGCCGCTGCACGCATTCAAGGAGTTAGCATGTTAAGCCGAAATCAAGCAGCAAAAGAACAATGGGCTGGGTTACATCAAGCGTTGGATCGCTGGTTAGATGAACGCCAAGATCTATTAGTGCGTTATTGTAAATTAGCAGGCCTGCCACCATACAACAGCAAAACTGGGCAGCTACCAGCCGCTAATGATATTCGCGAGTTTTGCGAAGTACTGGTGGATTACGTATCTGCAGGGCATTTCGAGCTTTATGATCACATTTTAGAAGAGGCCAGTGCCCACAACCAATCTACCTTAGCCTTAGGGAAAAAGGTGTTTCCGCTTATTAGTGACACTACGGAAGTAGCTTTAAGTTTTCACGATACCTATGCCGAAGTAACCGATACCGATTCACTCCCTAAATTCACCTACGATTTATCGAATCTTGGTGAAGCATTGCAAAACCGATTAGAACTAGAAGATAAGCTAATTGCTCTGCTGGAAGAGCACGAAGTAATTGGTACAGAAGAATAAGCTCAGTTTCGATTTATTTAAAAAAACGGCTTCCCAAGGGAAGCCGTTTGCGTTTTATACTTGCTGAAATTTGCGCACAAACGTTGCGCGCAAATCCTTCTTATCGATCACCAGAATCTTCCGCACCAATATTTAGTACGGAAATGGTATTCGCTTCGATGTCTTCCCGTTGGAACCAGATTGGAGCCAACTGCGGCATATCAGAATATAACTCTGTTTGATCGATATAGTGTGGTGAACGAATATCAGAAGATTGTGAGTAGGTTAATAACCCGCGGCCAACAGGCCCCTCTTCCGTAAACTCCATCACAAACATCCAGCTTGAACCACTGGTGATATGGTAACCTTCTGGCGCAAGTTGAGTACCTGGCAAGCTAGGATAACGATGGCGCGGTAACAATGTGCCATCATCCGCGCCTTGCGAACGGAATACGTTAAAGCCACCTTCAATATTGTTTGCACCGCCCCAAGGCAACCGATTACCACTGGCCACACCGTTTGGTAAGCTGCGCTCAACAAACTGCACATCACCTAATGGGTCCATTACACTAAAGCCAGCTTGCTCAACGGTTTGCACAGCTTGTGCCAACAAACGCATAGCCGCTTCATTGTTACCCAAACCAGTAGGCGTGGTAAGTGGCTGTTGATAGTTGTATGGAATTGCCCATGTAGGGTTGCGGCTGAATTTTTCCGCAAACTCACGGAATACCACGGCACCCACACTATCTTTATCCATGCGGCCATCCCACATCGCCAGCGCAGCGCAGGCTTCAGAAACATCAACACTGGCCTCACCTACGGCTACCGGTGTTGCGCCCTGGGCACCACAAGCAGCCAGTAAACTTGGAAGTAATTCTTCGCCTAAAAAGGCGCGATTACTCAGCAGTGTTTCTTCTAGCTCAAGCAAGGTAATGCCACTCGATTCCAGCAACTTTTTCTGGCCCATACGTGAGCGCAGAGTTTGTTGGTCATTCACTGGGCCAAATAACAAGTAATCAAACTCATCATTGCTAACAATTGGCGCATCTGGATTCGTTAACCAAAAGCTATTGTTAGAGTTCTGAACGAAATCATTGCGGCGCAAACGCGGCGCACGTTCATTCGGAACCTTTCCTAACGGCCGAAAGATCTCACTATTCCCGGGCACCAAGGTAAAGGGTGCTTGCCCGCGAATAGCCAACAACGGTAGGCTTGTGCGAATGGTTTCGAGCACTTCCGGGCGCAAATCAGGCACCGAAGAACCATCAGTAAAGAAGGCATCACCATCTTTATCCACAACCATTGCATTATTGAAAATCAACCCCGTATATTTGCCGAAAAGTGATTCAACTTCATCAATATCTGAGGCTAAATTCAAGCCTAACCAATGATCTAAGATATCCCAATTCGGTAAATTGGCATCATGCAACGCAAAAGCCGATGTAGTGCCAACCAGATCCATTCCCCACTCGAAAGCACCTGGAATCGTCATTAACGGGCCAAATGAACTGTGATAAAAGGTTTTTTCCAGCGTAATGGAAGAATCAGGGCCAGTAGCAACCTGAATTTGGTAGGTTTCTGGCTCTATCTGTTGTGGCTCGCCATCTACTAAGTAAGTGAGGCCACTGGCATCATTCGGATCAAGCTCCAGTTGATACACAATAAACCGTTCTGCAGTTGAAAAGGTGTGAGTCCATGCCACATTTTCGTTATAGCCAATATTTACTACACCTGGCATACCCGATAACGAGCCACCAACAACTTTCATTTCTCCCGGAATCTCGATGCCAAAGCGCCAAAAACGCTGATTCCCAACATGGGGAAAGTGCGGATTTGCCAAGAGCATGCCTTGGCCGCTCGCTGTCATCTCACTACCCAGAGCCCAGCCGTTTGAACCCAGCTCAGAAGGGTTGATATCTGGCATGGAAACCGTAGAAGCATCAAACTTAGAAGCGAAGTTTGCGCCGGCGGTTGGCGTAGGTGTGAAATCTTCGCCTGGAGGCGCAGCAATAAACAGCGGTTGCAAGAAGTTTGCAGCACCGGGTAACAAGGCCACACCTAACGCATAAGTAAGCATATCTACATTAGTGATTGGCCGAACCCAAGCGCCACCAGCACATGGCGGTGCAATGTTCTCAACCCCTGTATCACTCAAGTATTTATTGTAGCCCGCAGCATAACCTTGTAACAAAGCTTGGCTCTGCGTACTTAGGTTACCAACATTTTCTTCGGCTAAGGCGCGAATGCCCAAAGCTTTATAGGTGAAATCGTTGATAACATTACCACTATCACCAGAGCCTAATACGGCATCGGGACCAAAATAAGCAGCGCGTTGTGAGTTGAACCGCACAATCTGATCTGCCAATACGCAAATGTTATCTTCCGCAAAGGCATAAGCCGTTCCGTAAGCGATACCCTCTAAACTATCGGAAGTAATGTAAGGTATACCAAAATCAGTGCGGCGAATTTCAGCACTCACTTCGCCAGGCGCATAACTGGTTACCGCAGGGAATTCATAATCACTTGCTACATCGGGGTAGGGTGGAACTGGCGGCGGCGTAGTTGCACTTGGTGGCGGCACTACTGTTGGTTCGCTGCTGGAAGAAGAATCCAAACAACCTGTTAGCGCGAGCGTACATGCAACAGCGAGTACACTTACACGCAGCCCACCACGCCCATTTAAGGCACGGCGTGCGGTGAAAACTAAGTTAGACATCGTAGTATCCTTGTTATTGTCATTATTTTTAGAGCCTGCCCACGCGAAGTAAGCGGCTCACTTCAGTATTAACGTGAACAAGAAAAAGGTCAAACCAGTTTTGGAAGTGCAGATAAAACAAAGGCTTCCAAATGGAAGCCTTTATGTACATAGATTCTTTATGATGATACTTATTCTTCTGGGTTGATGCTCAACAGCTCTACTTCAAAGATAAGTGTTGAATAGGGCTGAATTAAGCCATCTGCCCGCTCCGAGGCACCATAGGCAAGCTCAGCCGGAATAACGAAGCGATATTTAGCGCCTACCTGCATTAGCTGTAAGCCCTCGGTCCAACCCGGAATAACCCGATTCAAAGGAAAAGTTGTGGTTTCACCCCGGTCGTATGAACTATCAAAGATCTCACCAGAAATTAACGAACCTTGATAATGAACCTCTACACGATCTTGCGCAGTTGGGCGCTCACCATCACCTTCCCGCAAAACTTCGTACTGCAAACCAGAATCAGTAACCATCACCCCTTCACGGGCAGCATTTTGTTGCTGAAAACGCACACCAATCGCAAGGTTTTCCGACATTGGTTCATCCGCATTTTCGCTTGTTTGCGTTAAGGTATCGCGAATAATTTCCCATTGCTCATCAATTTCTTCATCCGTTAAGCGGCTTTCACCTGCCACTGAATCAGAGAAGCCAGCAATAACTGCCGCGCCCGTTAAGCCTTTCTCTTGATCAAGAAGTAAATCATGGATAGTGAGTACTTGCACACCCATGTAAGCGCCTAGGGTATATAACATCTCCCCTACTTCATCATCTTCAGCTGGGGTGTATTCCATAATTTCAGGTAAATCAGAAAGCATGTTCTCTTCAGTAATGCCACGGTTTTCTAATTCGAACTGGAAACGCTCCATTTCAGCACGTGGGCTTAAATGTAATAAATCAATAAAGCCGATTACCATGATATTTTGCTTTTCAGCGTTATCAAGATCGGGGAATTCTTCTAATACGTTATCAATAAGCTGTTGTGCTTCGCGCAAAGATGCCGCGCCAACCGCGTAAGAACGTAAATCTTGCTCATCACTTAGGTTCACCTCTTCCGGCGCTTGGCCACCACAGGCCACTAGGGCAACCGCTAAGGTTACAACCGAAAAGAATTTAATCATTAACTTCATGCATTTCTCCGCTATCATATAGATTCAACGCCGAACGCGGTAAAGTATGCGCACGCGATAAGTACACTATCATATACGGAAACAACCATGCATGACTATGGGGTATCGAAAGAATGACAGATTTTCCAGCTGAAACGCCGCAAAATAATGATTACGCTGGGTTAGAAAAGCGCATTGATGATCTTGAGAGCCAGCTCGCATTTCAAGAAGATACGATTAGTGAACTTAATGAATTAGTTACCGCTCAAAGCCAAGAATTACATCGTTTACAAAAGCATTTGGTGCTCGTAGCTGAACGCTTACAACAAATTCCCGAAAACCAAGATCAAACCGAAAGTGATGAAAGGCCACCGCATTATTAATTGCAAATCAGTACAGTGATAGCTGCGGTAAATAGGTGTGGGAAATAGGTGTGGTAAATAGGTGTGGTAAATAGCTGTGCTAAATAGTTGTGGTAAATAGCTGCGTTAAATAGCTACGTTAATAAGCGATTAACGAAAATGTATTTCGGAGTGGAATGCCTAACTGCCATTCACCACAAAATTAGAAGAGGAAGTTTCATGTCAGTACGTCATCCAATCATTGCTGTAACCGGCTCATCCGGCTCGGGAACCACTACAACAAGCCAAGCGGTTCGCCATATTTTCCGTTCGCTACGAGTAAATGCAGCCTTTGTTGAGGGTGATAGCTTTCATCGTTACACGCGGCCCGAAATGGATGTTGCTATTCGAAAAGCGCAAGAACAAGGCAAGCATATTAGTTATTTCGGCCCAGAAGCAAATGATTTACAAGCCTTAGAAAAACTTTTTAATACTTACGGCGAATCTGGCAATGGCGATTATCGCCGCTATCTGCATAGTTTTGATGATGCGGTTCCTTACAACCAAATGCCCGGCACCTTTACCCCGTGGGAAAAATTACCGAAAGATACTGATTTACTATTCTACGAAGGCTTACACGGTGCTGTTGCGGGTGAAGATTACGATGTAGCCAAACATGTTGATTTAATGATTGGCATGGTGCCGATTGTAAACCTGGAATGGATTCAAAAAATTATTCGCGACACCTCAGAGCGAGGGCATTCCCGTGAATCTGTTGCACAAAGTATTATCCGCAGTATGGACGATTATATTCACCATATCGTGCCGCAATTTTCACGAACTCATATTAATTTTCAGCGCGTACCCACGGTTGATACCTCGAACCCTTTCAGCGCGAAAGATATCCCCTCAATGGATGAAAGCTTTGTGGTTATTCGATTCCGAGGAATAACGGATGCCGATTTCCCCTATTATTTACAAATGATTGATGGGGCTTTTATGTCGCGTATAAACACCCTAGTAGTGCCTGGTGGTAAAATGGGATTAGCTATGGAGTTGATTTTAACCCCGTTAATAGAACGCTTGTTAGCGAAGCAGAAAAAAGCACTGAGCGGCGCCTAATAAGCGAACCGTCTCACGTGCTTTTTACTGGTTATGCCCCTTTTGCTGGTAAACACCGGCAACAAACTGTGCCGGTAACGACGATTGAGCCCCGAGCCAATAGCCAAACCAAGAGGCCGAGCCAAGAGCCAAGCCAAGAACTACACGGCCACAATCTCAAAGCTGTGAGTAATATTTACACTAGCACCCAGCATTATGGATACCGAGCAATATTTTTCAGCGCTTAATTTCACTGCACGCTCAACATGCTTCGGCGCTACCTCGGTTCCATACACTATAAAATGCATGTGAATATCCGTAAATACAGCGGGCACAGAATCCGCGCGCTTACCTTCAATCGCCACTTCGCAACGCTCAAAGCTTTGTTTTGCTTTTTCTAGAATACTCACCACATCAACCGACGAGCAGCTTCCTGCTGCCATGAGCACCATTTCCATTGGGCTTGCACCATTGGTTTTATCGCCGTCCATCGTTACGGCATGGCCGCTACCTGATGTGGCTTTAAATTGCATACCTTGCTGCCATTCAACTTGCGCATGCATGCTGTTTTTCCTAGTGCTGTTCGCCATCATTTATCCTTTACGTGAATATTTTACAGTTAAACAATTCAGTAGCGTTTTAACGGTTCATTTAGAACCGCAAACCTGGATTTAACGATTCAGGTAAATCAACCTTTTCGGCTTCTACCGAGGCTACCGGATAAGCACAGTAATCGGCTGCATAATAAGCGCTTGGCCGATGATTGCCACTTTCACCAATACCACCAAAAGGCGCTGCACTGCTCGCACCTGTGATGGGCTTATTCCAATTCACAATGCCTGCCCGAATATGGGTAAAGAAATGATCCCAATCACCGCGTTCATCGGCAAGTAAGCCGGCCGATAAGCCAAAGCGGGTATTATTTGCTTCTGCGATTGCCGCATCGAAATCGTTGTATCGATATACTTTTACCAAGGGGCCAAAGTGCTCTTCATCAGGCATTTCGTTGATGGCTGTGACATCTAAAATACCTGGTGTTACAAAACCTTTCTGAGTATCCGGCTGCGCCATTTTTAGTAATGATTTCGCGCCAGCTTCTAATAATTGCTCTTGCGCTGCAACCATACCTGATGCAGCTTTTGCCGAGATCATAGCACCCATAAACGGCTGCTCTTCGGCATCGTAATCACCTACTTGAATCTGCCCGGCTACCTCAATGAAGCGCGCTAAAATAGCATCGCCATTTTCGCTGTTCTCAATAAAGATGCGGCGTGAACAAGTGCAGCGTTGGCCACTGGTAATAAAAGCTGATTGCACCAAGTTGTGAACCGCAGCATCAATATCTTCAACACCTTTCACGATAAGGGCGTTATTGCCCCCCATTTCTAGCGCTAAAATTTTATCTGGGCGGCCACCAAACTGATCATGCAGCAGCTTGCCAGTTGTAGAAGAGCCGGTGAAGAACAAACCATCCATTTCTGGGTGCGAGGTAAGGGCTTTACCTGTTTCTACGAAACCCTGCACCAAGTTCAACACCCCGGCAGGTAAGCCCGCCTCTTCCCATAACTTCACGGTTTCTTCAGCAAAGTATGGGGTGAGTTCGCTGGGTTTGAACACCACAACATTGCCAGCAAGCAAGGCCGGAACAATATGGCCGTTAGGTAAGTGGCCAGGAAAATTATACGGGCCAAACACCGCCACCACACCATGCGGCTTATGGCGAATAAACGCTTTTGCGCCCGGCATTGGGTTTTCTACCGTGCCCGTGCGCTCATGATAAGCACGCTCAGAGATTGCAACTTTGCCTACCATAGCGCCAATTTCTGTGCGCGTTTCCCACAATGGTTTACCGGTATCTTTTGCGATAACTAAGGCCAAACGCTCTTTGTTCTCTTCCAGTAATTCAGAAAAGCGCTTGGCAATCGCCAAACGTTCGGCAAAACTTTTCCGCGACCAAGCTGGAAACGCTGCACGCGCAGCTTTCATGGCGGCATCAACTTGGCTCGTGCTGGCGGCACGGCCACGCCAAACTGTTTCGTTTTTTGCCGGGTCGGTGGAAATCATCTCCACACCTTCACCCGCAACCCATTCGCCATTAATCCATAAAGATTTTTCAGTAGAGCTCATTTCACATCCTCTCTGCTTTCCTCGAAAAGTTTTTCGAAGGTTATTCATCTTAATTGCTTTTGAAGTGCCTCTAAAGCGTCTCTAAAGAGCCATTAGAGTGCCTTTAGAGCGAAACAAGGCGCACTTGCTCATCTTCAGATACT
This sequence comes from Aliidiomarina iranensis, assembly GCF_003987135.1. Taxonomy (GTDB): domain Bacteria; phylum Pseudomonadota; class Gammaproteobacteria; order Enterobacterales; family Alteromonadaceae; genus Aliidiomarina; species Aliidiomarina iranensis. The sequence continues at coordinate 77,421 of NZ_PIPJ01000009.1, read as the reverse complement.
TTAAGTGCATCAGCTTGCGCTTGCGTAAGTATTACGTGATCACCACAACAGGTAACATCGGCTTGGCAAGCGCGAAAATTAGCCACTTGGGTATTACATATCAGCATGGTTTCACTTACTTCAGGCTGCCCCACCTGCACTCTTAATAATCGGCTGTTACGCACTGAGCGAAGCTGGCTCACCTCGGCCTCTACGGTTGGGCCTGCATCAAAAATATCAACGTAGCCCCGATACCGGAACCCTTCCGATTGCAGCAGTTTCAGCGCAGGCAGGGTATTGCCATGCACTTTACCCACTACTTCTTGGGCGGCTTTATCCAGCATATTCACGTAAATCGGGAAACGCGGCATTAATTCTGCGATAAAGGTTTTTTCACCCACACCGGTAAGGTAATCCGCACTCGGGAAATCCATGGTAAAGAAGTGGCGCTCGAGCCAAGCCCAAAACGGCGAACGTCCAGCTTCATCGGAAACACCCCGCATTTCAGCAATTACCTGCTTAGCAAAACGTTCCTGAAACTGAGCCATAAAAAGCAAACGAAACTTTGAAAGCACCCGGCCGTTCCGATTTTTACGGTAGGGCTCACGCAGAAATAGCGTGCACAACTCACTTACCCCGGTGTAATCGTTACACAAGGTGAGCGTTTGCAGCGCGTTATAGATATTGTGCTTCGGCGAATGGTGTACCACTCTACCCAAGTGATAATGATAAAACGCGCTACTCAAGCCTACCGCCGCTTCAATGCCACTCACACCCACAATGTCGCCATTTTGCGTGTCTTCCATTACAAACAAATACCCTTCTTCACCCGGTTCTACAACCGAGCTTTTTGCGAAGGCTTCTTGAGCACGCTGAATGCGGCTACGCAAGAGCGTTTCATCAACCGGCAGCGAGGTGAACCCATGGCCTGATTCCACGGCACAGCTGTGTAGAGCCTCGTAATCGCCTTCAGCGATTGGCCGAATCACCAACATAAATAATCCTTAAATTTCGTTCACTTGTAATTGCACCATCGCGTTTTAGCTATTGGCTGCAACCACTTTCGCTACGGCTTCCTCAAAACGAGCCATACCCTGCGCAATGTCAGTTTCTGGAATCACCAGCGAAGGTGTAAAGCGAATCACGTCCATACCCGCCACAAGTACCATTACGCCAGCTTCTGCACCTGCTACTAAAAACTCACGGGCTTTGCCTTTGTATTTATCATTTAGAGCGGCACCTAACAGCAAGCCTTGGCCACGAATTTCTGCAAACACATCGTATTTTTCGTTAATTTTTTCTAAGGCCGCGCGGAACCATTGCTCACGCTCTTTCACACCATCAAGCACTTCTTTGGTGTTCACCACAGCCATTACAGCTTCGGCTACAGCACAGCCCAATGGGTTTCCACCATAAGTACTACCATGGGTACCCGGCTTCAAATGTGCAGCGATTTCCGCAGTAGTAAGCATGGCGCCAATTGGGAAACCGCCACCTAGTGCTTTTGCTGTAGTTAGAATATCGGGAGTGATACCTGTTTGCTCATAAGCATATAGGGTGCCGGTGCGGCCAAAGCCACTCTGCACTTCATCAAAAATAAGTACCGCATTGTGCTTATCACAGAGCTCACGCACACCTTTTAAGAATTCTTTCGTGCCCGGAACCACGCCACCTTCACCTTGTAACGGCTCAATCATCACCGCACAGGTTTTATCCGACATCACGGCGGCCAAGCTTTCCAGGTTATTAAATTCTACGTGTTGCACACCACCTGGCTTCGGTCCAAAGCCATCTGAGTAAGCTGCTTGGCCTCCCACAGTAACGGTAAAGAAGGTGCGGCCGTGGAAACCTTTATGAAAGGCGATAATTTCTTGTTTCTGCTCACCGTAGGTGTCGAGCGCATAACGGCGCGCAAGTTTAAGCGCAGCTTCGTTGGCTTCAGCACCTGAGTTTGCATAATAAACCCGCTCAGCGAAGGTGGCATCGGTAAGCTTTTTGGCTAAGCGCAATGCGGGCTCATTGGTTAGTACGTTACTTAGGTGCCACAGTTTATTGGCTTGTTCAGTAAGCGCATTCACCATCGCTGGATGGCAATGGCCTAAACAGCTTACGGCAATACCGCCGGCAAAATCGATATATTCACGATTATCTTGATCCCACACACGCGAGCCTTCGCCGCGCACAGGAATAATTGCTGCTGGGTTATAGTTTGGCACCATCACTTCATCAAACAGGGCGCGGGTAACTGGCATAGCATCAGACATTCAGAATCTCTCCTTTAACAGCGATTAGGCCTTACTTTTCATTTATTTCTTACTTGTGTTCTTACTTGTGTTCTTACTTGTGTTCTTACTTGTGTTCTTACTTGTACAGACAAGTGCATATGCTTCCTATTATGGCATGTTCAGGGGCAAATGTCTGTGCCTGCAAGGGCCTACGGAGAAAGGATTTTTCGATTAAAAATTAGTTTTGCGAATAAGCCGCATAAGTATGCAAAGTAGTATCATCTTGCGCAGAAGATTCAGAGCTATGGGTGAATTATTACTAATAGTTATTCTGTGGTTTAAATGTGAAATATTTTATGAACACCACTAAATCAGGGGTTAAATACCCCCTATTTCAACAACTACAGAATGGTAGGTAAGGTTTCACGCTCAGCATTTTCAAGAATTTGCAGTTGGGCCGGGGTTAAATCAGGCAGTAGTTTACAAAAATTCATGAGTACTTGATGGCCAAACTGGCTAAGCACCGATTCAGGATGAAATTGCACACCATAAATCGGCAGTTCACGGTGTTGCAAAGCCATAATTTCCGGGCTCATTCCAGGCTCAGCAACTCTTGCTGTAACCTGCAAACACTCAGGCATAGTGGCCTCGCGTAACACTAATGAGTGGTAACGCACTACATTAAAATATTCGGGAATATCGGCAAATAAGGCGCTACCTCCATGCTCTACTCGCGAGAGCTTACCGTGCATCACCTCTTCAGCACGCACAACTTCGGCGCCAAACACCTGCCCAATCGCTTGATGCCCCAAACACACACCAAGTATGGGTAACTCTCCGGCTAGCTGTTCAATGGCAGATAAACAAATACCCGCTTCGTTCGGAGTGCATGGGCCCGGCGAGATAATCAATGCAGCAGGCTGCAAGGCTCGAATATCCGCCACACTAAGCGCATCGTTACGTACCACTTTTACCGATTGGCCTAATTCTTCGAAGTAACGCACCAAGTTATGGGTGAATGAATCATAATTATCGAGCATTAATAACATTGTTAGTGCGCCATTTTACTTTGCAGCAACCAAACGCGAAAACTCTCAAGCACGCTTTCACGAAAATTTCGGCCTGCCAATCGTTGAACCCAACTGCCGAACTTAATCATCAGACAAGTTTTTTAATCGATGTTCCCAACGGCGTTTCGCAAAACGGCGCATATTCGGAATATCATCGGTTTCATCCATAATAGGCTGGCCAATAATAGTTTCCAGCACATCTTCCATCGTTACCACACCCAACCAAGTTCCATATTCATCGTATACTAAGCACATGTGCTGGCGCTCACGAATAAGCATTGCCATAAGCTCTTCAGCATTGATTTTCTCTGAAATTACTTTCACCGGTTTCATTAAATCGGCTACAACCGTTTCATGAGTAATGTTAAGCATATCGTAGCGGAAAATAATACCCAGTGGCTCTTCGTTATCGCCTAACACGGGATACCGCGAAAATTGCCCGGTTCGCACGCGTTCGGCAAAATCTGTTAGCGCTTCCTCGGGGCGCGCCGATTCACACACGGTTCTTGGCGTCATGATGTCGCGCACTTTGATATCATGTAAATCTAGGATATTGGCGATAACACGCTGCTCATCTTCATCCAATGTTTTCATTTCCCGGCCAAGAACTGTTAGCGCTTTTATTTCTTGGCGCAAATCATGATGATGGTGGCCGCCACCAAATACTTTCATGAGCTGATCCGAGAGCCAGATAAATGGTTTCAAGATAAGGATCATGGCATTCAAAGTGCTTGGCAAAATAGGCGCTAATTGTGGCCAATACCGTGCGCCAATAGTTTTCGGAATGATTTCAGATAACACCAAAATTAGAATGGTCATCACCGCTGAAGCTATACCTAAATAGCCATCGCCAAAAACAACCGTTACTTGTGCGCCTACACCGGTTGCACCAACGGTATGAGCAACTGTATTTAGAGTAAGAATAGCTGCAAGCGGCTGATCTATTTTATCTTTCAGGGTTTTAAGCTTTTCATACAGCTTTGGCCGTTCGGCTTTTTGCTGCGCAATAAAACTAGGCGTAATTGATAATAGTGCCGCCTCAAGAATAGAACAGATAAATGAAACAAGAATAGAGAGTAATGCAAACGCGATTAATAAACTCATGATTAGGTAATGCTAACCTCAATAATCAGCCCAAATGGCTGCTGTTATTTTACAATTAATAATGTAAAAATACATTTGCTTTCAAAAAAGATTAAGAGGCCTTAAATCGGCCTCATCACCACTGGTTGTTAAAATACCACAAACGCCAAGGTTACAATTTTTGCGTTCGCTCACATAACTTCTATACTCATTTATGTATGAAAAGTTCAAAGTAACTAATTTTCTTTTGTAAACGCCCACAGGAGGCACGTTGAATGCCAAACCAGCTTGGCAAAAAATCAACTCATGCCGCCGCATCGAACCAAACAAAATCTGCGCCTGCATCGAAAAAAAGCGAACAGCGATTCTATGAGCTGATTGAGAGCATGCCCATGGTTGCGGTTCAGGGCTATGATAAGCAGCGCCGAGTAATTTACTGGAACGATGCCAGCCGGGTTATCTATGGCTATACCCGTGAAGAAGCCGAAGAGCAATTACTAGAAGATTTGATTATTCCCACTCACATGCGCGAGCATGTAATAAATGCACATCAAAATTGGTTAGATAACAACATAAGCATTCCAGCGCAAGAACTCGAGTTACAGCATAAAGATGGCCATCTTGTACCGGTATTTTCCAGCCATGTCATGATTAAACAAGATACCGGCGAATGCGAAATGTTCTGCATCGATATAAGCTTGCAAGAACAAAAGAAAGCGCAAGATAAACTGCATTGGATGGCCAATTATGATGCTTTAACCGAGTTGCCTAATCGCCGATTAATGGAAATTGAGTTAGCAACACGAATTGCAGAAGCCAAACGCCGAGCGAACGGCGAAGTGGCTGTGGTTTTTATTGATTTAGATAACTTTAAAATCATCAATGATACTTTGGGCCACCACCGTGGCGATGAGCTTATCCGTGCGGTTGCCGCCAGCCTGCAAGCAGAAACCCGCAGCAGTGATTTCATAAGCCGTTTCGGGGGTGATGAGTTCGTACTCGTGCTAAATGATTATCATAGCTTTGAAGGTATTTCCGAGCTTTACCAACGCCTCAGCCAAGCGCTAGATGCCGGCTTTAAAATTAATGGGCTGTTGTACCAAGTAACTGCTAGTTTTGGTGTTAGTATTTTTCCCCACGATGGCCACACCGTTGGTGAATTATTGGGAAATGCCGATGCCGCCATGTATCAAGCCAAAGAAAAAGGTAAAAATAGCCTTTGCTTTTATACTTCCGATATCAATGATCGATTACAGCACTACCAAAATATTTCAGCTATCTTATACGATGCCCTTGCAGCAGACGGCCTATTCTTGCATTTTCAACCACAAATCGATTTGCAAGATCATCATATTCTCTCTTGCGAGGCACTCCTTCGTTGCCAAGATCGAAATGGTGAGCCCCTTTCCCCCGATGTTCTTATTCCCATTGCGGAAAAATCAGGCTTAATTAATCGCATTGGCGATTGGATTATTGAGGCGGCTTGTCAGCAACTGGTGAACTGGCAAGGTACTGCACTGGAAAAGGTTAGAATTGATATAAATCTATCGGGTAAGCAACTGACTAACCCAAATTTAGCAAAGCAAATTTTGAACTGCCTTTCCACTTATGGCTTAAAAACATCGCAACTTGGTGTGGAACTCACCGAGAACGAAGTTATCGGCAGTGATGAACTACAAATTGATCAGTTAAAGCAATTGAAAAATGCGGGTGTACATATTTCTATCGATGATTTTGGTACTGGCTATTCCTCACTTGTTTATCTCAGTAAGTTGCCGGTGTGTAGCCTGAAAATTGATCGGAGCTTTCTGGTACATGCTATGGAAAATGAAAGCGATATGGCCATCATGAAAGCCATTATTACCGTGGGGCACAGCCTCGGTTTGAGTGTAGTTGTTGAAGGGGTAGAAACCACCGAGCAAGATAGGTTGGTAAAATCATTAGGTTGCGATTTGGCTCAAGGCTACTTGTATGCGAGGCCAATGCCCGCGGGCGATATGCTGAAATATCTCACCAGTAACTAATTCAATAACTAATTCAATAACTAATTCAGTAACTAAATCAGTAGATAATAAAAGGCAGCGCAGCTTTTTAGTTTCAGGCTAGTTTCAGGCTCGGTTCAGGAGAGCTTCAGGCCGGCTGCCTTTCTATTTCAATTTACGTCAGTGCTTAGCGCGGTAATACAAAGCCTACCGCATCGTATACACGGCGAACGGTATCCGCAGCCACTTCACGCGCTTTATGAGCGCCTTTAGCAAGCACCGCGTTCATCATTACTTCATCGCTGCGAATTTCCTGAAAACGTTGCTGCATGGGTTCTAAAAAGGCTACTACGGCATCAGCCACATCACCTTTTAAATGGCCATACATTTTGCCTTCATATTCAGGCACCAACGAATCGATACTGCGGCCGGTAGCGCCCGAAAGCAAGGTGAGCAAGTTGGAAACGCCCGGCTTTTCTTCTGGGTTAAAGTAAATGCGAGCCTGCTCATCCGAATCGGTAACCGCGCGTTTTATCTTTTTCGCAATTTTCTTCGGTTCCTCTAACAACCCGATATAGTTGTTCGGGTTATCATCTGATTTCGACATCTTTTTGGTTGGATCTTGCAGGCTCATAATGCGCGCGCCATGCTGCGGAATAAATGGCTCAGGAACTTTGAATACATCACCATAAATATTATTGAAACGGGCGGCCACATCGCGTGCAAGCTCCAAATGCTGCTTCTGATCGTTACCCACAGGCACTTCATGGGCGTTATACAGCAAGATATCAGCTGCCATCAAAACCGGGTAAGTAAATAAACCCGCGTTCATATTCGATTCTTGTTTTTGCGATTTATCTTTGTATTGGGTCATGCGGTTAAGCTCACCCATTTGCGTGTAGCAATTTAAGATCCACGCCAGTTGTGAATGCTCTGGTACATGGGATTGCAAAAACAAAGTACTCCGCTCTGGATCAAGCCCACATGCCATATACAAAGCCAAGCCATCGAGTGTGGCGTTGCGCAGCGCCTGTGGATCTTGGCGCACGGTAATCGCGTGTAAATCAACCAGCATAAAGTGGCAATTATGGCTATCTTGCATACTCACCCACTGGCGCAATGCTCCCATATAATTCCCGATGGTTAATTGCCCAGAAGGCTGGCATCCACTTAATACTACTGGCTTAGTCATTTGTGTACCTACTTTTATTCGTTATGTGTGCGTTCTAATTTTTATACGGTGAAACTCACACTTACATGAATTTCATTCAGGTTTATTTATTCTTAAAATGAACAAAATTCATTTTAAAGAATTGGCTAGCTATGCTCGCGTGCTAGCAGCTAATTCTGCCCGCATTTTTTTAATCACTTCAGCATAATCGGGCTGATTAAAAATAGCGGAGCCGGCCACAAACATATCCGCACCGGCATCGGCAATTTCGCGAATATTATCTACTTTTACGCCACCATCAACTTCAAGCACAATATCTCGGCCACTCGCATCAATGCGTTTGCGCACTTCTCGCAGTTTATCTAGGGTTGTAGGAATAAAACTCTGGCCACCGAACCCTGGGTTCACCGACATCAGTAAAATCATATCCAGCTTATCCATAACGTAATCAAGATAATGTAGCGGCGTTGCAGGGTTAAACACCAGGCCCGCTTTACAGCCGGCATCTTTTATCAATTGTAAGGTGCGATCGATATGTACCGAGGCTTCCGGATGAAAAGTAATCATACTTGCCCCGGCATCTGCAAATTGTGGCACGAGAGCATCTACCGGATGCACCATTAAATGCACATCGATAGGTGCGGTAACTCCGTGTTTGCGCAGCGCCTCGCACACCATTGGGCCAATCGTAAGATTCGGCACAAAGTGATTATCCATCACATCAAAATGCACAACATCGGCACCCGCGGCGAGAACAGAATCAACCTCGTCACCCAAGCGAGCAAAATTGGCTGATAAAATAGAGGGTGCAATGAGAAATTCGGCCATGTGCAATTCCTTATCGGTGTAAGCGATGCAAATTAAGTTGCGCTAGTTTACCAACTCATAGCAATTCATTCACCTGAAAAAGCTTATTAGCCTTTTTACCCGTTTGCTGATAAATTACGCGGGTTGAAAATGTTAAAAAAATGCTAGCAATAAGTAACCAGCAAGAAGTGGCTAGTAATAAGAAGTATAGGAAGTTGATATGGTTAAATTATCGGTTGTTCTTGCAGGTATCGCCGTTGCTGGCATTATGTCGTGGCAAGTAGCAGCAAATCGGCCCGCCAATAATTGCAGTATAGATGTTGTAATTCCCGGTGAGCGCCAAGTTCTGCAACGCTTAGATTGTGCAGCAAGCCTGAACTGGATCGAATGGATATCAGGGAAGAGCCGTTCACCACAATTTCATTTTTTAGATTTACTTGAACTCATGTTCGGCGATAAAGGCGAAAAGCCGAATTCGCACACTTCTTTGCATATGAATCATTTGTTCCGTTAATAAAAATTACAGGCTACCTAAGGGAAACAACATGCATTCGGAACCTTCAGAGCACCAAAAACCGATGAGCAAAAAGCCAGAAAGCTCGGACGCTGATAAGCCTGGGCTTTGGGCAGTGATTATTAGCGTGCTTGCGGCTATGTTTGGTGTGCAAACAGAAGCAAACCGCAAACGTGATTTCTCCAGCGGCAACCCACTTCCCTACATCATTGTTTTTGTTGTTTTTCTTGTTCTTTTTGTACTGAGTATCGCCGGCATCGTGAGCTTGGTTATCGGGCTCTCCAGTTAAATTTATTCCATGGATAGAAAAAGCCTCAAGGAACCTTGAGGCTTTTTTGTGGTAAGAAGCAGCTCAAACACTCAGGTTTAGGCCGAAATTTTAGGAAGCAATATTTAGCCCCAGTGTTTGGGCCCTAGTGTTTGGGCATTAGTGCTTAGCTCGCAATACTTACGCCCTGCCCAAACGCTGTGCCCGAAACCTTGGGGTTAGGCTGCAATCCCCGAATGCCGAAGAAGTGGCGCGATATCAGGTTCGCGGCCACGGAAGGCCTTGAAGAGCGCCATAGCATCTTTACTGCCACCCATTTCCAAAATGTTTTCTAAAAAGGCTCGGCCCGTATCCGCATTAAAAATACCCTCTTCTTCAAACCGAGCAAACGCATCGGCAGAGAGCACTTCCGCCCATTTATAGCTGTAATAACCCGCCGCATAACCGCCGGCAAAGATATGCCCAAAACTATGTTGAAAGCGGTTGTAGGCCGGTGGTTTAACCACCGAAACTTGCGCTCGTACTGAATCTAGAATGCCTTGAATATCTACATCGGCGCCAGCTTGGTGAATTTGCATATCAAACAGGGAAAACTCGAGCTGACGCACCATTTGCATAGCCGCTTGGAAATTTCGGGCCGCCAACATGCGTTCTAGCAGATCCTGCGGCAAAGGCTCACCCGTTTCATAATGGCCAGAAATAAAGGCCAAGGCCTCAGGTTCCCAACACCAGTTTTCCAAGAATTGGCTAGGTAACTCTACCGCATCCCACGCCACACCATTGATCCCGGAAACACCTGCTACATCAATTTTTGTGAGCATATGATGCAAGCCGTGGCCGAACTCATGAAACAAGGTGATCACTTCATCGTGAGTAAACAGCGCCGGCTTATCGCCCACTGGTTTGTTAAAGTTACAGGTTAAATACGCCACGGGTAGCTGCAGTTGGCCATCTGGCAAGCGGCGGCGTACCGCGCAATCGGCCATCCAGGCACCACCACGCTTTTTCGCCCGCGCATAGAGATCAAGATAAAAGCTGGCACGGAGTTCTCCATACTTATCTTTGATTTCGAAATATTTCACTTGTGGGTGCCAAGTTTCCGCTTTAGCCTCTGAAATGCTAATGCCAAACAAGCGCTCTGCCACCGTGAATAGCCCTTGTACTACTTTGTGCTCTGGGAAATAAGGGCGAAGTTGCTCATCAGAAATATTGTACGAACTCTGTTTTAACTTTTCCGCATAATAAGGAATATCCCAAGCGTTCAGCTCGGTTAACCCATATTCTTTTTCCGCAAAGGCTCTGATCTCAGCGATCTCTGATTTTGCCTGCGGTAGCGAGCGCGTGGCGAGATCTTGCAAGAAGTTCACCACTTGCTCGGCGTTATCTGCCATTTTCGTAGCCAGCGACATATCTGCAAAATTCTCAAAATCCAGTAGCTGCGCCAATTCATGCCGCAACACGAGAATTTCCTGCATGATTTCAGTGTTATCAAATTTACCAGCATCAGGCCCTAGCTCTGAGGCTCGGGTTACATAGGCTTCGTACATGGTTTGCCGTAATTCACCATTATCGGCATACATCATAACCGGCAAGTAGCTTGGAATATCCATGGTAAACACCCAACCGCTAAGATCTTTTTCTTCAGCAGCTTCGCGCGCACCGGCAATCGCGCTCTCTGGTAAGCCCGCTAGTTGGTTTTCGTCAGTTACCTGCGTATACCAGCTATTTGTTGCATCAAGTACTTGGTTGCTAAACTGCGAACTCAGTTGTGAAAGCCGATTTTGAATTTCGCCATAGCGTTTTTTCGCCGCGTCTTCGAGGCCAACACCGGAAAGTTTAAAATCACGAATAGTTTCTGTAACTACACGTTGCTGTGCTTCACTTAACTGGGCAAATTCAGGGCTCGCCGCCAAAGCTTGATAAGCTTGGTAAAGCCCTTCGTGCTGGCCAACCCAAGTAGAATATTCAGAAAGTAATTCGAGGCAACCATCATGGGCTTCACGCAACGCCTCTTCACTCATTACCGCATTTAAATGGGAAATTGGCCCCCAAATCTTCGTAAGTTTATCGTCAGCATGCTCCAATGGCGCTACCAGCGTTTCCCAAGTTGGCGCCGTTTGCCCTACCACCGCCTCAATCGCTTGCCGACATTCAGAAATACCAGCCTCTACAGCGGGCCGCACATGTTCTGCTTTTATTTTCGAAAATGGCGGATTAGTGAAATCACCGAGCAGCGGGTTGCTTGCATTCATTGTCATTTGGGTTTCCTTTTCTTCAATTCGGAAATCGCTGTGCGCTTCTGATTCAAAGCACAAACAGCTTTCTGTATAAGCTATTAATGCGGCCGTAATGCCTCAGTTTCAAGGCCAAAGTATGAGTTCAACGCTTTTATTAGGCTTTATTCCTACGCAAAAACCGATACAATCGATTGAAATAACTGTTCGGTTTTTTTAATAACGAACAAGCAACGGAAACCTATCATGAAATCAACCAAAATAATGGCCTTTGCCGCAAGTGTGAGTATGCTGCTAAGCGCTTGCGTGAGCAGCCCGGACCTCCCCTCACCACGCGGGCAAGCAAGCCCAATGCCAGCCGATACAACCTTTTCACTTGCCGATATTTACGCAAGCGATATGTTTAGCGCAAAGAGTTTCCCAACTACCCGTTGGTTAGCCGATGGTTCCGGCTACACCACACTGGAAGAAGCTGAAAATGGCGGCCGGGATATTGTGCGCTATCACCCCGAAACCGGAGAACGCACGGTGCTAGTGCATGCTGCACAACTTCAGCCCGAGGGTGCAGAGGAACCTTTGTACATTGCTAATTACGAATGGTCGGAAGATGGTAAGCAATTGCTTATTTTCACCAACACGAAGCGTTCTTGGCGCACGCACACCTTAGGCGATTACTGGGTGTTGAACTTGGACAACGGCCACTTAGTGCAGCTCGGTTCTGATTTTCCAGAATCTACCTTACAGTTTGCCAAGTTTGATCCTGCCGGTAGCCGCGTTGCTTATGTAATGCAAAACAATATTTATGTACAAGATTTAGCATCCTTAGATATTACCCAAATTACCAGCGATGGCAGCAGCACCATTATTAATGGCACCTTTGATTGGGTGAACGAAGAAGAATTCTCGTTACGCGATGGTTTCCGTTGGTCACCTGATGGCGAGCACATTGCTTACTGGCAGCTCGATACTAGCGGCGTGCCCATGTTCACTATGATTGATAACGTAAGCGAGCTTTATCCTACCCTCACTGAATTCCCTTACCCGAAGGTAGGCGAAACCAACTCCGAATTGCGTGTAGGTACTATCTCTGCCAACGGTGGTGATACTACGTGGGTGCAATTGCCAGGCGATCCGCGGCAACACTACATTGTGCGCATGGAATGGGCGGGCAACAGCGATGAGCTAATGATTCAGCACATGAACCGCGCCCAAAATAACATGCAATTTTGGTTAGCTGAACGCGCTACCGGTGAAGCGGTTTCCCTGATTACAGAGCAAAGTAATGCATGGGTTGAGCAGGTAGATGATGTTCGTTTCTTCCGCGATGGCCAAAGTTTTTTATGGCAAAGCGAGCGCTCCGGTTACCGCCATTTATATCGTTTCGACCGCGATGGCAATGGCCTAACACCGTTAACGGAGGGCGATTACGATATCGTACAAATGCTAGAAATCGTAGCTGATGAACAAGGCAATGGTTATGCCTGGTTTATCGCTTCGCCAGAAAACCCGCTGCAACGCTATTTATTCCGCGTTGATTTAAGCGGTGAAACGCCCGCTGAGCGCATTACCCCGCAAGATTGGCCGGGTTACCACGGTTACGCTGTATCTCGCGATGGCCGCTTTGCTTTGCACACGGTAACCCGCATGGGTGTTCCAAGTGAAACTCGGATGGTGCGTTTACCCGACCACAGCGTGGTGAGTGAGCTTGAAATGAACAGCGAGCTAAAAGAAGTTCTGGCGGAAAAACTTACAGCCGATGTTGAGTTTTTCCAAGTTGAAGCTCGCGATGGCCTCGTGCTGGATGGCTACGTAAAACGCCCAGCTGATTTTGATCCGAGTAAAAAATACCCACTCATCATGTTTATCTATGGTGAACCTTGGGGGCAAACAGTAGCCGACCGCTGGTTGGGCCAAACTCACTTGTGGCACGATTACATGACGCAGTTAGGCTATGTGGTGGTTTCTATCGATAACCGCGGCACACGCTCACCGCGAGGGCAAGCATGGCGCCACTCAATATACATGCAATTAGGTATTATCACCGTGCGCGATCAAGCCGATGCACTTGATCAGATGCTTGCACGCTGGGATTGGATTGATGGTAACCGCGTGGGTATGTGGGGCCACAGTGGTGGCGGTTCGCAAACCTTGAATGCGTTGTTCCGTTACCCGGATAAATTCCATGCGGGCGTGGCATTAGCGCCGGTTCCAGATTTACGTTTATACGATACAATTTATCAAGAACGTTATTCTGGTTTGTTGCCTGAGGCTGCCGAAAGTTACGAGGAAACCTCCGCGGTTACTCATGCGGCGAACCTGCAAGGTAGCTTGTTACTGGTTCACGGTACCGCCGATGATAACGTGCATTATCAGGGTAGTGAGCGCTTACAAGATGAACTTATCAAGCACAACAAGCAGTTTCGTTTCATGAGCTACCCTAATCGTACTCATGGCATTCGTGAGGGTGAAGGCACAAGCTTACACCTACGCACTATGGTTACAGAGTTCTTTTGGGAAGCCCTACCGGTAGAATAAAGCCAAAGAAACTAAAAGCCATGCCCAAGTGCAAGATTGAAAAGAGCCCGAGCTATCCTAAGTTCGGGCTTTTTCGTTGCATTCCCCGGGTTTGGATAACTGGCGCATACTGGGTAAATAGTTCATGATACAAAATAGCTAGAATCGAAGGGAGCTTGTAGCCGGTGGAACTTATTTTTGAACAAATCCAAGTATTTTTAAATCAGCAAACTATTTCTGAATGGGTTGTATTGCTGTTATCAATTTTAGCTGCGCTCATCTCTAGGCGAGTTCTCTTACAAAAGCTCGGTGAGCGCGGCAACAACAGCCGCGGCTTACGGCTTTTTGCTATTCGCTCACTAGAACGCATCTTGTGGCCCGCGAGCATGCTAGTGGTACTTTGGCTCGGGCAACTTGTGGTGAATACGTATCAGTACGAAACCTTGTTACTTGATCTCGTAGTGCCACTCGTACTCTCGTTCGCTGCAATCCGATTTATAGTTTACTTTTTACGCAAAAGTTTGCGCGGCGGCGCATTTTTGAAAGCCTCAGAAAACTTTATCGCAGCAACGATTTGGCTTGTTGTTGGCTTGCATTTAACCGATTTGCTCCCGCAAGCCATGGCAGCTTTAGATTCTGTTGGCACCACCATCGGCTCATTTCGGCTTTCATTATTATCGGGCTTAAAGCTATCGATTTTAATTTTACTTGCACTCACAATTGCCGGCTGGTTATCGCACCTAGTTGAGGTGCGCTTAACAGAAAACAAAAGCATCAATGCCAGCGCTCGGGTTGGCTTAATTAAGTTTGTGAAATTCGCTGCGATTACCATCGCCTTACTTATCGTCCTTAGCTCTGTAGGTGTTGATTTATCAACCTTTGCGGTGTTTGGTGGCGCGTTGGGTGTCGGGTTAGGTTTTGGCCTGCAGCGAATTGCCGCGAATTTTATCAGTGGCTTTATTGTTATTATGGATCGCTCGGTTAAACCGGGGGATGTGGTAACTATTGGCACTGAGTTTGGCTGGGTGCAAGAGCTAAAATCTCGTTATATCGTGCTACGTAATCGTGCCGGTGTTGATACTCTGATTCCTAATGAAAACTTAATTACCTCAAACGTTATTAACTGGAGCTATGCCGACCGGAATGTGCGCATGGCTGTGCAAGTGGATATTGAATATAGTTGCGACCCTGAAAAAGCCATTGAGGTTATGTTGCCATGCGCTTTCGCTTCCGATCGGGTGTTGCGCGATCCCGCGCCAAACGTATTTTTGAAGGAGTTCGGCCCGAGCGGCATTACCATGGAACTTCGGTTCTGGATTAGTGATCCGGAAAGTGGTGTAGAACGGGTAAAATCACCCATTCGCGTGGCGATTTGGAAAGCCTTCCAAGAGCACGGTTTAACAATTCCTTTCCCACAGCGCGATTTACATTTAAAGAGTGTTGATTTTCGCGCCTTGCAGCAATTACAAGAGAAACTCGCAGAAGAAAACAACGCGATAGAAAAGAACATGGCTGAAAGAAAATAGAAAGTTCACAAAGCATTAGGATTCAACCGCAGCAAACGGTAGAATTCATGGCAATTGATTGAACCAAAGTATTTAAACGGAAGGGTTTTATGGGCCGCGCTTATCAGAATAGAAAAGAATCCATTGCCAAAACAGCAACTGCAAAAAGCCGAGTGTATAGTAAATATGGCCGCGAAATATATGTGGTAGCGAAATCGGGAGGCTCCGATCCAGATACCAATATTTCTCTGCGTGGTTTAATTGATCGCGCGCGCAAAGACCAAGTACCGGCTCACGTGATTGCCAATGCCCTCGATAAAGCAGCCGGCGTGGGCGGTGAAGATTATTCGCCCGCTCGCTATGAAGGCTTTGGGCCAGGTAATTGCATGGTGATTATCGAATGCCTTACCGATAATCCAAATCGCACCTTTGGTGATGTACGTAATTGTTTCACTAAATGCAAAGCAAAAATTGGCGCTCCAGGTACAACCGCTCATATGTTTGATCACTGCGCTATTTTCAGTTTCGCTGGCGATGATGAAGATGTAGTGCTTGAAGCACTTATGGAAGCCGATGTTGATGTAACCGATGTAGAAGTTGAAAGTGGTGTTGTTACCGTTTTTGCGCCGCATACCGAGTATGCAAATACCAAACAAGCACTTCTAGCGGCATTCCCCAACATTGAATTTGAAACCGATGAAATCCAGTTTGTAGCGCAAAACAGCATGGATATTCCGGAAGATGATGTGCCAATGATGGAAAAGTTTTTAGATATGCTAGAAGATTGCGATGACGTACAGCGCGTTTATCACAACGCTCGTTTCTAAATGAAAGGGGCTTCTTCGCCCCTTTTTAGTTATCTAATCAACGCACAGAACCGGCCATCACAGTTATCGTGGCCGCGGCCCAAATATCGCCTCTAATTGCTGAGGCTGCGGCATACCTCGAACCATTTGCACGTGGTTATTTCCATCACGAAAATAAATGATCGGCGTTGACGTTAAATTTAAGCGCTGCATGACTCGGTGATTTTCGCGAATAATAGGCTCTCCAATCCGCACAAATCGCGCTACGGTTTCGATTCCGCCGCGCTCACGACGACTTATATGCTCCTGTAGAGCTTGGGCTGGATTTGGTGAACCCATAATCGCGGCAGCTTGTGCGCGGCTCTCTTCGCGAATAATACCTACCATTAAATGGCGAAGTTGAACTTGGCCGGCCGCAATCCACGGCTCAGCTGCTTCCCGAAAACGATGGCAGTATGGGCAATTTGGGTCCGTCATGGTGTAGATAACACGAGGCGCATCCTTGTCACCATCTTGGAGTAAGGTAGCATTCTCCATTTGCGCCCAAGCCCTCTCCATAGCGGGGCCTGTTACCAAATCATAGAGCGAATCGGCTGCAACATCACGGCCATCAGAATCAAGCATATTACCGACCACTACATGTTCACCGTCCGCCGTGAGGTAGAGCGCTATAGCTTGCCCTTGAAATTCTGCGGCATAGCCAGTTAACCCGCCGGGCGCTGGGAACTGATCAACAATTGTAAGGCCCTGTTCCGCCAATGTTTGAATTGGCGCTGGGAGTTCCTCGGTATTCGCTTGTACATTACTATTTGCGAGTGCATAGGCAACCACTGCTAACGCTAACAACTTCCAATACTGCATTTAGTACTCCACTGGTGTATCGCCGATGATAAGCCTTGAGGCTATTCAAATCAGCGTCTCGAATGTCATCACAAATCAGGTCGTGATTACAATCCAACTAAAAAATAAGAGGCGCATCGATTCTACCGATTATTATCTGTTCGAGCAAAATCAATACGTGTTCAAGGCAAGGTTTATACAGCTAATGGTTCAATAAATCCGTTTAGAATCCGTTTCCAGCCTGCACTGATTACGTTATATTAAGCTTTCTCTTTGCCTATGAGGAAATCGATGTGCCAACTAGCATTCCCAGTTTTCAACTTTTTTATCAGCGCGCAATCGCTCGCAAAGGCAGCAAGAAGGCAATACAAGCTACTCTTCCGAAAATAGCCACAGGCGCTGAGCTATCAAATCGAGGTGATGATCGATACCTCGCTGAACTTACTGCGTGCGTTTTCCGAGCCGGATTTGTGTGGCGCATTATCAATCATAAATGGGCAGGCTTTGAGGAAGCATTTAGTGGTTTTGTTCCCGTATATTGGCAGCAAGTGCCACCAGAGCGATTAGAGGCGCTTGCTCGTGATGAACGCATTGTGCGCAACATGCAGAAGATATTCACCGTACCGCAAAATGCGCAAATGATTGTTGAGGCTTCCGAGGAGCATGGCAGTTTTGGCCAGTTTCTCGCTCAGTGGCCTTCCGATAACCAAGTAGGTTTATTGCTGTGGTTGAAAAAATACGGTGCTCGTTTAGGCGGCGCTACTGCCCAACACTTTCTGCGCCGAGTAGGGTGGGATGGTTACGTGCTTTCATCAGATGTGGTTACCGCACTAGAAAATCACAATCTCCTCGATGCCTCACCCACCAGTAAAAAAGGCCTCACCCAAGTGCAAACGGCTTTTAACGCGTGGCACAAAGAAACTGGCCTACCCTTTTCCCATTTATCTCGTATTTTATCTTACAGTGTGGGCGCTTAGTGTGGACGCTTAGTGTGGACGCTTAAAACGGCGCCTCTAACGAAGCGTTACGAACTCTTCCGCACTTGTGGGGTGCAATGCCACGGTGGCGTCGAAATCAGCCTTAGTAGCGCCCATTTTCATTGCCACAGCAAAGCCTTGTAAGATTTCATCCATGCCTTCACCGATACCGTGAAGGCCTACCACTTTTTCTTCTTCGCCTACACACACCAATTTAAAGTTACTCAACTCACGATAGGGTGTAATTGCGTTATACATGGCCGCAAACCCTGAACTATAAGCCTTTACCTGATCCTCGCCATATTCAGCAATCGCCTCAACTTCGGTTAGGCCGATCGTACCAATCGGTGGGTGGCTAAACACAATTGTGGGAATCAGGCTGTAATCCATGTGCGCATCGGGCATATCTTTGTTGAATAAGCGTTCCGATAACAACCGGCCGGCCTTTATTGCCACCGGTGTAAGTTGCGCTTCACCCGTGATATCACCTACGGCATAAATACCGGGTACATTGGTATTTTGATATTTGTCAGTACGAATAAAACCCTGCTCATCCGTTTCCACGCCTGCATTTTCAAGCCCTATAGCATCCGTTGCAGGTTCGCGGCCAATCGCCCAAATTAAGCAATCAACATTAGTAATCTCTTCATCGTTCATAGTGGTGATGGTTAGCAAACCATCGCTACCTTTATCCACTTTTTTCACCTCTGAAAACGGGTGTAGTGTTGGGCCATGGCGCTCAATAATGCCCATCAAGGTATCGATAATATCCCGATCAAAGGAACGTAATGGCCGATCTTGCCGCACTAATAAGTGGGTATCTGTACCTAAAGCATGCAGCACACCGGCAATCTCAACGGCAATATAACCAGCACCTACCACAACCGCTTTCTTCGGCTGCTCGGTTAACGCAAAAAAGCCATCTGAATCAATACCGTACTCAGCACCAGGAACCGGCGGCAACGTCGGCCGCCCACCCACAGCGATAGTGATATGGTCGGCAGTTATGCGCTCGCCATTTACTTCAACTTCATGGGGGCCCACAAATTTGGCAAATCCTTCAATATATTCAACGCCATTGCCAGCAAAACCACGTTTGTAGCCGCCATGAATGCGTTCGATATAGGCCTCGCGATTTTTAACCAAGGTTCCCCAATCAAAACCATTTTGTTGCAGCTTAAAACCATAGGCCTCGCTATACTTAACAGCCTCAGCAATGTGCGCGCCATACCACATCACTTTTTTTGGAACACAGCCAACATTCACGCACGTGCCACCAACTGCTTTGGCCTCTATTACCGCCGCCTTGGCACCACGAATTGCAGCGCGATTTGCCGAGGCAATACCGCCACTACCAGCACCAATACTCAAGTAATCAAAGTGTTTGCTCATTGCTGTTTTCCTTACATCTATTTAATTTAGTGCGTGCGCTGATTGTATCACGGTCAAGAATGTTTTGAATTTACGTAAATTCGATTAAAGCAATCTGGACGTTCATTCTACATTCGGGCAATCTAGGGAAAGAAATGCCTAAATTTTGTAACATCTAGGTGAAAAATCGATTGCTTGAGGATAACGGCTTGCATAGCAAATATACGCATACAGTGCTTATGCTATTCCCAGTGATGTTTCTTGCCGGCCCCACCGCCGCACAAGAAGCTGATGTACTGCGGCCTGTGCCTGCCACGCCACCAGCAACGGAAGGCGATGAAGCTGCTGATATCGAAGTGGCTGAAAAGAAAGTTCTCGAATTGAAATGGCTTGATGGTTTACAAACGGGTGTGGAAAGCTCAGTAGATAATACGGCTCGCTGGATTGATAATTTTTTTGGCAATAACCGAGCATTTGAGGGCGATTATAATAGCCGAGGTAGGCTATCTTTGCGGCCAGAGTGGAGCCAATACGAAGGCTGGAAGTTACGCTCAAGCTTTCGTGCCGAATTCGTTTTACCCAACACTGAAGAGCGCTTCTCAGCCATTATTGGCCAAACGAACTTTGATGATTTTATTCTGGATGATGAAAATACACGCCTTGATTCGGTAATCGCCTCTGATCGTGGCGATGAGGAATGGATTGTGGGCTTGGGTTTCAATCCAAATCAAGGCGAAACTAATCAGTTTTCTATCAATGCTGGCATTCGCGGAGGCTTAAAAGCCGATTTGTACACCCATGCCCGCTACCTCTACCAGTATCGCATCAACGAGGCCACGCAAGTTCGAACTCGCTCGAGCTTATTTTGGCGAGATAGCGATGGCTTTGGCTTCAATCAACGGCTAGATGTGGAAAAAAGCGCGAGCCCTGAATGGCTCAGCCGTTTCACCATAGATGCTACCCGCGCGGAGCGTATTGATGGTATTCGCTGGAAAGGAATTTTTTCGGTTTACCATCTGTATGCTGAAGAACAGGCGGTAGCGGGCGAAATTTGGTATGAAGGCGAAACTAAACAAGAAGTACCGCTAAGAGAATGGGGAGTTCGAGCCATTCATCGGCGGCAGTTTGCCCGCGATTGGTTGTATTTTGAGATATTTGGTGGCTTACATTGGCCGCGAGAAGAGCGCTCACAACGCCGAGAAGCCAAATGGTTGGTGGGCTTTGAGTTTGAAATGTGGTTTGGTGATTAAAAAAAGCCGGCCTCGATTTCAAAAATCGAGGCCGGCTTTAAAACTTTATTCAATTAATCATTAGTAAAATCTGATACGTCTAAATCTTCATCTAAATTAATTTCTCGATTTGCGCGCTCACGCAAGAGCTCAATCGTGCCATCAACACCATTTTGCCGCAGCGACGCTTCCATTTCAGAGCGTTGCGCATTCAGCATGCTTACACCTTCAGCCACTAAATCAAATGCCATCCAAGGTGCATCTGGGCTTCGGCGCTGCATTTGAAAATCTAAACGAATCGGTGGCCGCCCACCCTCTTCAACTAGCTGTGCCCGCACGGTTACTCTGCGCTCTCTGGCATAATCGCCTTCCCGGCCAAAGGTAATTTTATGGCGTGTTTCATCATACTGAGTGAAAACTCGCGCGTAGGTGGTTACCAAGTAATCGCGGAATACACTCACAAACTCTTCTTGCTGGCTATCATCTAAGCGTTGCCAATTACGGCCTAATACTTGGCGAGCGGCAAATTGATAATCAGAATGCGGCAATAACTCTTCACGCATGATATCGCGCAAAAAGCCTGGGTTATTCTCAATAGCATTTCGCTCTTCGGTGATACGCACCGTCATGCGCTCAGCAATTTGCTCGAGCATCTTATAAGGATTACTCGTATCAATTTCCTGAGCCTCGGCGTTACTTATCGTGAACGCAAGCAAAATAGCACTCATCCATATTGTTAATTGCTTCATGTGATTACTCCTCGATTCACAGAACACTTCCTTTGTTTATTTTTTAAAACCTTTCATTGCTATCTAACTAACCTATGAACTAGGTAGATAAAACAAAAAAGAACCCAGCAATACAGGCACTCATTAAGTTAGCAAGTGTAGCAGCTAGCAAAGCGCGCATGCCCATCGTTGCAATATCTTTACGCCGGCTCGGAGCCATACCGCCTAAACCACCGAGCAAAATAGCAATCGATGAGAAGTTAGCAAAACCACAAAGCATAAAGGTGATAATGATTTGGCTTTGCATACTCAAATCATCTTTAAAATTCGCAAAATCTAAGTAGGCTACGAACTCGTTTATCACTAATTTCTGGCCAATAAAACTTCCAGCAATCTGGGCTTCATCCCAAGGGATACCCATAATGAAAGCAAGTGGTTGGAAAATATAACCAAAAATCACCTGCATGGTGAGCTCTTCATAGCCAAAGAACCCGCCAAAATAACCGAGCACACCATTGATCAGCGCGATAAGGGCAACAAACGCGAGCAACATTGCGCCAACGTTGAGTGCGAGTTGCATACCACTGGATGCACCAGAGGCTGCGGCATCAATAACATTCGCACGGCGCTCTTCTGTTGGCACGTGTTGTAGGTTGTTGTTCGGCTCTTCTGTTTCCGGCACTATTATTTTGGCCATCAACAAAGCGCCGGGAGCTGCCATAAAACAGGCTGCAATTAAGTATTTAAGTTCAATGCCCAACCCAGCGTAACCGGCTAACACCGAACCGGCAATTGAAGCTAAGCCACCCACCATTACGGCAAAAAGCTCGGAACGGGTCATGTTCGGAATAAAGGGGCGTACTACCAGCGGCGCTTCAGTTTGGCCAACAAAGATATTAGCCGCAGCCGACATAGATTCAGGGCGGCTAGTGCCAAGCAACTTTTGTAAGCCACCACCAATCAAATTGATTACTTTTGTCATCAAGCCGATGTGGTAGAGCACGGCAATAAGTGATGAAAAGAAAACAATAACGCTTAACACGTGAATGGCAAAAATAAAGCCCTGTGAGTAATCACCAATCTCACCAAAGAGAAAGCTAATACCTGCATTGGCGTATTCAATAACACTGGCAACGCCAAACGCTATGCCACCCAAAACATCTTGCCCAAGCGGCACGTAAAGCACAAAAGCGCCTAAACCCGCTTGCAGTGCAAATGCTAAAACGATGGTACGCCACCGAATACTCTTTCGTGCTGTTGAAAATGCAAATACAACCAGTAACAACACAGCCATTCCGATAAGGCTTATCATTCTGTTTCCCTATTTTTTTCGCCGGTATTTAGTTTAATTAGCGTTACTCAGCTAACAACTGCCGGATTTTTGTTTTAATAATATCAATGGCAATTTCATTTTGGCCGCCGCGGGTAACCACAAGATCGGCAAATTGCTTCGAAGGTGCAATAAACTCAAAAAATGCTGGGCGAACATAATGCTCATATTGCTCAGTAATGGAGCTCAGGGAACGGCCACGCATTTCAATATCACGATTTATTCGGCGCAACAAACAAATATCTAACGGCGTATCCATAAATACAGAGATATCGAATTGCTCACGTAATTTCGGATCACAGAGTAGCAAAATACCTTCAACGAGGATAACCCGAGCTGGCGTTACCGGAATCGTATCTTTTACTCGCGTATGCTCTTTGTAGGAATATTGCGGCATTTCAACGGCTTCACCATCACGCAAACTCTGCAAATGGCTCGCTAATAATTCATGTTCAAAAGCACTTGGATGATCGTAGTTGGTAAGAACACGTTGATCGAGCGATAAATGGCTTTGATCACGATAATACGCATCTTCCGAAAGCACGGAAATCCTCTCGCCGCCTAGCTCCGCAACTAACTCTTGATAAACCGTTGAAGCAAATAAGCTTTTCCCAGAGGCCGAAGGCCCTGCAATGGCAATAACCGTTGTTTTTCCCACAAGTAACCCTATTCTTTACATCGCTAACTGCACAATAGCCGACATTATCCCGAATTACGCCTCATTTATAAACATGTAATTCGGTAAATCATCTTTTCTATATCGCAAACTCACTTTTCAGAACACCATTGATTGTAAATATCAGTAACCCCAAGGGCTCGGTGGCGTAGCAACGATTTCAGTTAAATCAAAATCAACACGCCATGTCCATTCACCATCGGCCATAGTGCCATAGCTATATCGTTCACCGGGCACCACTTCAATGCGCCAACCTAAGGTTTCATCGTTCTCACCGCGGCGCTCTGAAAATATAAACATTTGCTGCTCAGCGGTGCCCACATCTTCGGTAACACCACCATAATCTGTTTCACTTGCTGGGGTTCCATCTGGTTCACGGTGATCATGGCTCAAGCTGAGGTGATCATGATATTGCGTAAAAATCCAAGTACGAGAACGATCCCAATCACCAGATTCTGGTTGTTCAATATGAAAAGGGGCGAGCACTTGGTTATCGGAACACTTCCGAAAATGCACAATTAAGGCCTCATCACCGTTTAGGAGATCGTTTCCCGGCCGCGCCACCACTCGCTCTCCGGCATAAGCGTTATCACAAAGGCTCTGAAGTGCAGCAAAGAACTCTTTCTGTGGTTGTTCATCGGGCGCGCTACACGCTGTTAATAACAAAGCGAGAGCTACCAGCCCGGTGTTTTTTACTATGAACTTCGAATCCAGCATGCTATTCCTCATTTGCATACGTCACATTTCCCCATGAACACGAGCAGGCTCAAGCCCAGCATTGATTAATCAACATCAGTACTAAGCAAACATATCACACCAATTTACACAAATTTCATGGTATCTTCATAACTTCACTAGATTATCGGTGCCTAATTGCAAATAAAATCCGCAATAGAGCAAAATAGAGGGCGAAATTATGGATTTACAATCGCTTCGAACACGCATTGAAGATATTGATAAGCGCATTCTGGAAGCGCTTGCCGAGCGCCGTGAAGTAGCGTTAGCCGTTGCCCGTAGTAAAGCCGAAAAAGCCGGCGCGGTGCGTGATACCGAGCGCGAAGCCTCTTTACTATTACGCCTCATGAAACTTGGTAATGAGCTTGGTTTGGATGCCAGCTATCTAACTCGGCTGTACCAAATCATTATCGAAGATTCGGTACTTACTCAACAAGCTTGGATGCAGCAAGGTGATGGTACCGGCAGCTTAAGTATTGCTCATCTGGGTACTGCTGGAAGCTACTCGCACTTGGCCGCTCAGGGTTATGCACACCGGCGCCAATGCAACCTGCAAGGCATTTCCTGCGAAACTTTCAATGATGTTTTAAAATCTGTAGAAGATGGCAATACTACCCTCGGCATCTTACCTATTGAAAACTCAACTTCCGGCTCGATCAATGAAGTATACGATTTACTTCGCCACACCCACTTACATATTGTTGCCGAAACCTACCTCTCAGTTGAGCACCAACTTTTGGTGGCCAAAGGTGATGAAGATAAAGATATACACACGATTTATGGGCACCCCCAAGCAATTGCCCAGTGCTCTCGTTATTTGAGCCATTTAGACAATGTAACCGTTCTTTCCTGCCCTTCATCAGCACACGCTATGGAATTAGTAGCGAGTAGCTCAGAGCCGGGTATCGCTGCTTTAGGCTCACAAAGCGGTGCCGCATTGTTTAATCTTGTGGCAGTTGCCCAAAACTTAGCTGATCAACCGGGTAATCAAACGCGTTTTATCTTAATTCAGCGTGAATCCTGCCATGTACCGCAGCAAGTTCCCGCTCGCACGAGCTTGATTATGGCCACGCACAACCAACCTGGGGCTCTTGCTGATGCGCTGATCATCTTGCGCCAGCATGAACTCAACCTAATTAAGTTGGAATCGCGGCCCATGCCTGGTAATCCTTGGGAAGAGTTGTTTTATGTTGATTTAGCGGTGCACGAGCAAAGCCCAAAATGGCAAGATGCCTTACGTGAATTAAAAGCCATGACACGATTTATCAAAGTACTCGGCAGCTACGCCGATGAACGCGTAAAAGCAACGCGAGTAATTGCGCCAGAGCAAAGTTCTGGTGCTTAATTTCACAACTTAGCTACACTTATTGAAATCATTTTGGATATCGAAACTTATGAACGTTAAATTATTAAAATTTTCTTCCGCCAGCGCCGCTGTTATTGCCTTAACCGCATGCTCAGGCACCTTCGGTACCGCTGAACGCGATACTATGGTTGATGCGCAGTGTGAAAATACAACTGCCCAGTTGGCTCAACTAGGTGATTTAGTGCGCGCTAACGAGAACATGTCCGTTACGGTTAATGGTGTTGTGCATGGCGTATTTCAGGGTGAGCAAGCCCTACAAGGTTTTTTCATTCAGGCCGATAATGGGGCCGCATTTGTAGCTAATAGCGCTCTCATTGGCGAAGTTTCTGAAGGCCAACGTGTTCAAGTAACAGGCAATATTGATGCTTATTATGGTGGTTGGCAGCTTACCGATATTAGTGATTTTGCGAATTGTGGTACCGGTGAAATCAACACTACGGCGGTAAGCCTTCCACTGCAAAACACCGAAACGCTGGATAACTATCTGCACCAACGTATCGCGTTGGAGCAGGATATGGTTGTGATTGGCCATTACCAGCTAGGCCGCTTCGGAACCCTTGATATTGCAACAGAGCGGTTATGGACAGCCACACAAGTAGAACAGCCCGGCCCCGATGTTTCAGCCCGTACAGCCTACAACAACGCGCGCAGATTAGTGCTCGATGATGGTTCATGGGCGGAAAACCCTGAGGTGGTGCGCTACCCCAATGGCGGCCTGAGCATGGCAAACTCCATTCGTAGCGGCGATGAAGTTGGCAACATTGAAGGTATTTTGGTGCGCGTTGGTAATAATTACCACATTCAACCAGTAGTAGAGCCAACATTTAATCATACCAACCCGCGCACAAGTGTTCCTGAGTTACCCGAGGGTGATTTAAAGGTAGTTGCGTTCAATGTGTTGAATTATTTTAATGGTGATGGCCAAGGTGGAGATTTCCCAACACCTCGAGGCGCCGATACGCCGGAAGAATTTGAACGCCAACGGGCGAAAACAATAGCGGCAATTTTAGCCATGGATGCTGATATTTACGCGTTAATGGAAATGGAAAATGATGGTTTTGGTGAATACAGTGCCCTCGCCGATTTAACCCGCGGCCTGAATGCAAACGTTGCGGGCTCGCCTTATTCATACGTTAGCGCTGATGCCGAGCAAATCGGTGGTGATGCCATTACTCAGGCCATTATTTACCGCAACGACCGAGTAACCACCCGCGGTGAAGCACAGTGGACAACAGAAGGCCCATTCGGCTGGGGTAGCCGGCCACCACTCTTACAAAACTTTTTAATCCAGAGCTCGGGTAAAGAGATTGCCGTAGTGGCGAATCACTTTAAATCGAAAGGCAGTTGCCCAAGTGAGCCTGATGATGAGAATGCAAACCAAAACGATGGCCAATCCTGCTGGAATCAGTTGCGGGTAGAAACTGCCGAAGCGTTAGTAGGCTGGTTAGCGAGCAACCCCAAAGATTTAAATCATAGTAACTATGTTGTACTCGGTGATTTCAACGCCTACAAAATGGAAGATCCACTTGCGGCATTGGCCGGTGCCGGGTTTCCAAACCTTGCAAATTACTTTGATACCGATGGTTACTCTTATGTATTTCGCGGTGAGAAAGGCAGTTTAGATCATGTATTGGTGCATGATTCAATATGGGATGCGGTGCAAGGAATGGCCCATTGGTATATTAACGCCGATGAGCCAATTGCGTTTCAATACTCAACCCGTGGTAAAAGTGAGGAACAACAAGCGCAATGGTATGCACCTTCGCCGTACCGCTCCTCTGATCACGATCCTATCATCACGGTTATTGATTCAGCGCAATTAAATTGATAACCGTAAAGTTGATAATAGCTGTATTGATAAAAGCGAATAGCACGATAGATAAGTATTCTTCGTAATTACATACGGAAATGCTAATATATAGAATACAAGTAATCGCGTTGAGAAGTTTAAGCGCATTTTTTTAACGCACGGAAGGAGTTTATATATGCAACAATTAAATGTTATTGGCTTGGAAGCGCAAGGTGCAAAAGCATTAGCTGATAAGCTGAACGAACTCTTGGCGAATTACCAAGTATTTTATATGAATGTTCGGGGTTTTCATTGGAACGTGCGTGGTGAACGATTTTTTGAGCTTCACGTGAAGTTCGAGGAAACCTACAACGATTTGTTATTAAAAGTTGATGAAGTAGCAGAGCGCATTCTTACTCTAGGCCAGCGCCCGCGCCATGCATATTCCGCATACCTTGAGCAAAGTAGCATTACTGAAGCTAAAGATGTGCACGATGGCCGTGAGTGTGTTGAGCACATCTTGCAAAGCTACAAAGCCGTAATCCAATTGCAGCGTGAAATTTTAGCCGAGGCAGCGGAGTTGGGCGATGAAGGCACTTCAGCTTTGATGAGCGATTACATCTCGCAACAAGAGAAAACAGCTTGGATGCTTACTTCATACCTAGGCTAATTCTCAGGTAAATCTATTCAAAGCCACGGTTTGCTAACGCTGCCGTGGCTTTTTTGTGTGTGCAAAGGCATTGCTTGGTAGTATTGCGGGTAATTATTGCGGGTAGTTATTGCTGCTGAAAATAATTGTGTGATACAGAGCCATAGCGAGGTAATTTGTTATTCGTTATAATGCTGCCGCGTTTCACACTTACCGAGTTAACGTACTAAATAAACCGTACTGATTTAACCGTAATAAATTAACGCACCAAATTAATACAAAAAGTTAACCGCACTGAATTTACGATTCAGCCAGCCGAAGGAAAAAGTGATGCAATATATTTGTGCAGCGCTCTATAAGTTTGTAGAGCTCAATGATTATGAAGAACTCCGCCAGCCATTATTCGATGTAATGGCTGAAAACGAGGTGAAAGGCACCCTTTTACTCGCCCGCGAAGGCATTAACGGCACTATTTGTGGTACCCGCAATGCTATCGATAATGTGCTCAACTGGTTGAAAAGCGATAGCCGCTTTGCCGATCTCGAGCACAAAGAATCTCCCAGCGAAACCCAAGCTTTTTACCGCACCAAAGTGAAATTGAAAAAAGAAATTGTCACCATGGGCCTTGATTGGGTGGATCCGAAAAATATCGTGGGCACTTACGTGGCACCAGAAGAATGGAACCGCATTATTAGCGATCCTGAAGTATTACTTATCGATACTCGCAACGATTACGAATATGCCGTGGGTACTTTCAAGGGCGCCATCAACCCGAAAACAGAAACCTTCCGAGAATTTCCTGAATACGTAAAAGAGCACCTCGATAAAGAAAAGCACAAGAAAGTAGCCATGTTTTGTACCGGCGGTATTCGCTGTGAAAAATCAACGGCATACCTAAAAGAACTTGGCTTTAACGAGGTATATCACCTACACGGCGGTATTTTGAAATACTTGGAAGAAGTACCCGCCGAAGAGAGTATGTGGGATGGTGAGTGCTTTGTATTCGACCAGCGGGTAACCGTGAAACATGGCTTGGAGCAAGGCTCTTATGATCAATGCTACGCGTGCCGCATGCCAATTACAGAAGAAGAAATGCAATCAGAGCAATATCAAAAAGGCGTAAGCTGCCCGCATTGTTTTGATAAAACCACGCCAAGCCAGAAAGAACGCTATGCTGAGCGCGAAAAGCAAGTTCAACTCGCCAAAGCACGCGGCGAAAAACACATTCGTGATGGGCGTTTGGAAGGTTAGTTAACGCCAAATAACGACCAATAGAAACCTCGAGCTTTTCTGAAGTTCGAGGTTTTTTTATGGAAATTTTACACCTTCGAATCGCATTACCTCTTAAAATAATGGCTGTCTAATATGATTTAAAAAGGAATAATCATGGCGTATTTTGCGGTTATTGGCCTTGGCCGATTTGGTACTACTACTTCGTTGGAACTTATGCATCTTGGGAATGAAGTGCTCGGTATTGATATCGACCCGAAAGCAGCCGAGCCTCTTGCAGAGCGCCTATCACAAACTATTATTGCTGATGCCACCGATGAGCGCGCACTTAAAGAGCTAAATCTTGGTAATTGTGATGGGATAGTTGTAGCAATTGGTGAAGATTTACAAGCCAGTTTATTGTGCACTCTAAACCTTTTAAATTTAGGAATTCGTTGCCTATGGGTTAAGGCGGGCGATTCTGCGCATCACTCTATTCTCAGTAAGTTGGGCGTGCGTAATATTGTTCACCCTGAAGAAGAGATGGGTATTCGCGTAGCGCAATCGCTAAACTACCCAATGGTCAACAGCTACATCGGATTAGGACACAACACCTACATTGTGGATGTAAACATCACAGAGAAAATAAGCTCTAAAACTGTAGGGAATCTGCGTAAAGCAACAGGAAACCAAGTAAATATTCTACTGGTGAAACGCGATATAGAGATATTCCATCACCCCGACGATAATTTTGCTCTGCAGAATAAAGATCACTTAGTTTTAGTGGGTGCTCGCGATGTACTCACCAAACTTGGGCCGTTGTTGAAATGAATAGCCGCTATATTGCTCTGCACCCTAAAGTTAACCATAGCCGCAAGAAAATTCAGCTCAGCCCACCCACAATACTAGCTCTAGGGTTTGCAGGATTGATTGTTATCGGTACATTTTTATTAATGTTGCCGATGTCTGCCAATTCCAATATTTCACTACTTGAAGCAGCTTTTACTGCTACCTCAGCAGTTACGGTTACCGGGCTAGTTGTTGTTGATACCGGCACTGATTTCACCATGTTCGGGCAGCTTATTATTGCTTTACTAATTCAAGCCGGAGGTCTTGGTTTAATGACCTTCGCGATCGTTGCGCTGATAGCGATTGGTGGCAAAATCGGTTTCCGGCAACAGATCATTGCAACAGCCGCTTTTAATCAAACATCGTGGGCCACTGTGGTACAAACAGCGAAGGCGGTAATTGTTTTCGCTTTAATCGTTGAAAGCGCGGGAATGCTCATCTTATTTTTGCGCTGGTTGCCTGAGATGGCCTGGCAACAAGCATTATTTCATAGTTTCTTCTATGCAATTTCAGCCTTTAATAACGCCGGATTTGCTCTCGATGCTAACAGCCTAATGCCGTATGTCGGCGACCCCGCGATTAACATCATTATCACCGGTTTGTTTATTACCGGTGGTTTGGGGTTCGGCGTATGGATGGATATTTGGCAGCAGCGACGCTGGAAAAAGCTCAGCATTTACAGCAAAGCATTGCTTACAAGCGTGGTATTGATCAACGTTTTCGCGATGCTAATTATTTTTATACTCGAACTAGATAACCCAGAAACCCTGCGTTCACTAACATCATCGGAGCAATGGTGGGCGGCATGGTTCCAAGCAACCACAACTCGCACCGCAGGCTTTAATACTATCGATATTAGCGCTTTAGAAGACAGTACAACCACTTTAATGCTGTTACTGATGTTTATTGGTGGTGGTTCATTAAGTACCGCTAGCGGCATCAAAGTCATGACATTCATCGTGTTGGTTATGGCAACTTACGCTTATCTGCGCCAGCGTGATGAAGTTGTTTTATTAGGCCGCACTATTCCACGTAACACGGTTCGTAAGGCATTAGCGCTAACTTTGATATCTGTAGCGCTCATTTGGGTTGCTATATTTCTACTTACGGTTCTTCAGCATGAACCGTTTTTAGACGTGGTATTTGAAGCGGTATCGGCATTTGGCACAGTTGGTTTATCGCGAGGACTCACAGGCGATTTATCAATATTCGGGCAAGTGCTGATTATGGTGCTCATGTTCGTTGGTCGTTTGGGGCCGCTCACTATGGCTTATTTTCTTGCTAGCCCGAAACCTAAGCACTTAGGTTATCCTGAGGTAAAAGTACCGATTGGTTAACCGTTATAAAAGCTTGAGCCGATAACCTACGGCTTGTTCGGTGTGGATATAATGATGGTCGTGATCAAATTCCCGGCAATCTAGTTTACGGCGCAAATGGCTGATAACGATACGGAGATAATGGCTATCTTCGGCGTGCGTTGGCCCCCAAATATCACATAGCAATTGGGTTTGGGTAACTACTTTTTCAGGTGCGCGCGCGAGTGCTTCAAGCACCTGATACTCTTTACGAGTTAACTCAACCACCTCACCATTTAGGGTTACCAAACGAGCGGCGAAATCGATGGTTAAAAGTTTGTCGCTTAGCTGCTCAGCTACTTCAATTACTTTTTTACTGCGGGTTGCTGCACGAATTCTCGCGCACAGCTCACCTACATTGAAAGGTTTTGTAATATAATCGTTTGCGCCTGCATCGAGTGCCGCAATCTTTTCTTGCTCGTGCTCTCGCGCCGAGATCACGATGATAGGTGTATCAACTAGCGTTCGAATAAAACGCACCAGCGATTTCCCATCTTCATCAGGGAGCCCCAGATCGAGAAGAATGCAGGAAAACGCTGTGGTATTCAGCCACTGCTTTGCTGCAAATGCACTTTCAGCCTCAAGCGCTTGATAGCCTTCGCTATGAAGAGCAATTTGTAACATTCGGCGAATATTCGCTTCATCTTCAACAATTAGAACTTTACTGCTCACAACGCCTCTACTTACCACCCGACTCAACGATGATGCACGTTCATTTATTCTCGTTTCTATGCATTGGTAAGTCGATTATAAACCGCGCTCCCATTGCGTATTCTGTATCTACTTTTAAAGAGCCACCATGAGCACCTAGCATACCTTTACTGATTGCAAGCCCCATTCCTCTTGGCGAGCTCTCATTAAGGTTAGAGCCTTTTGAACAGAACATCGTGAAAATCTGTTCTTCTTCACCTTCCGGTATTCCCGGCCCCTCATCTTCAACCTCTATTCTTAGCGTATCAGTAGTTATCAAATAAGAACGAATCCGTACGGGAATATTTACCGGCGTGAAACGACAACAATTTTCTACAATATTGAAAAGGGCTTGTTCGATCAATGCCGCATGAACATACAGAAGCGCATCATGATCATGCAGAACAACATCAAACTGGGGAACATGGCGGTATTCATTATTATCTAATCGAACGGGGTATCGGGCTAACCGTTTAGTTAACGAAGCAATAATATCGCCTAGCGTTACCCAATCTCGCTGTAATTCAAGCTCGCCGTAACCCAATCGGGTCATATCAAGAAGGTTTTGAATATATTTATCTAGCCGCTTCGTTTCCATGTAAATGCCGCTAACCAGCTCGTGCTTGTTGTCATCCGAAAGCACGCTTTGCTTATCGCGAAGCATTTCAGCAGACCCCATAATGGCACTCAGCGGAGAACGTAAATCATGTGAAACTGACGATAAAAGCGCGTTTTTTAACTGCTCCATTTCAGTTTCTAACTTTGCTTTGCGCAAAGATTCTGTTGTTATGATCTGCTTGCGAATTAATGATGCAGCGGGTGCCACCAGCAAACTAAAGGCCATCATAAAAACTAGCGTAATAATATCGTCTTGAGAATCCACACGAAACGTAAACTGCGGGCTGGTAAGAAAGAAATTAAAGCTCAAAAAACTTATAATTGCCGTGGTAATCGCCGCAACTAACCCTCCCTGAACACCCACGAAAACAATTCCTGCAACATATAATAAGGATATGTTACCGATCGTTAGCCAGGGTAAAAACAAAGCTCCCAAAAGGGTCGCGATAACAACCCACGCCGCTCCTGCCGCAATCGCTTGTGGTGTGCCTTGTATCAGAGGAAAATAGCGTTGCAATGACAGCTCCCGTTACTGGTCGGTTACGTTCGGCAACGTAAGTGCGCGAACGCCGGCTATTACGCCCACAACGATGAGTAGCCCAAGCACCGCATGAGTTCCGGCTAATTCATCGAGCACGCCGAGCAGCATGCCAAGCAACAGTAAAATGCCGATTACCGTGTTGCTTACGGCAGTGTATTGCGCTCGGTTTTCTTGGTTGGCCATATCCACAAGGTAGGTTTTGCGGCCTAGGCGTGCGCCATGGTGGGCTACCGCCGCTAGGAATATTAAACCGCCACCCACTAATACTTGGCCAAGCCAGGCCTGCGCGGTGAAATCCATAAGCAAAGTGATTGCCATTACCGCCGAGGCCATAAAGGCGGCTGCGGCCATAACATGATTGCTCGCGCTATCCGACCAACGGCCCCAGAAGCGCCCTGCCAACATGCCTGCTAAACCACTTGCAAGCAGCATGCCACCTAAACCGGTAAGCTCTCCGGCGCTTTGGCGCTGAATCAGTACCACAATGTAAGGTATCGAGAACGCGGAAGAAACCAGCAGGGCTCGCGTAGCCACAAATTGGCCGAATTGCTTATCTTGCCAGATCAATGCAATCGATTTAACGGCCTCGGTGATAGCATTGCCGCCCCCCTCAGTAGCGCCCGGTGTCTCTGGAATGCGGCCGTAACATACGGCGGCAACCAACCAAAGTGCAGCGGCAGCAAGTAGTAACGCAATGAATAACACATAGCTGCCTTCAACCTCGGGGGCAAATATGATCACTATCGCGGTGGCTAAAGTGAGCACACCAGCCGTTGTAGCGGCTAAACCGGTAAGCCGGCCACGCCGAGTTTTCGATATAGTTTTTCCCAACACATCTTTACTAGCTACTGAACAAATACCGCGAGATAAACTAAAAACGATTAGCCAGCCAATTACCCACCAGCCGAACGTAGTTGCGCTTGCTTGCCAGCCTAATAAACCATAATCGCTGAGCATCAGAAAACCCGCGGCCATAAGAACTAGCGCCAGCGCTTGGCCTAGGCTACCGGCTACCCAAAACCACTTCCGCACCGGTTGTTCGCGCATACGCTGAGCCACAAAGAGCTGCGGCAATAACGATAATGATTCACGGAGAGGCACTAACATACTGATAAAAAAAGCTGGCGCGCCCACAACAGAGAGCATCCAAGGTAGCACTAAGCGAGCGCTTACAATGGAATCACCGAGTTTGGTAAGGGTTAATGAAAGAAGGTGGAGTACGAATGCCGTGGGTTGCTCACCGCAGGCTTCATCGGGAATATCTTTACACACGCGGGCATCTTCATCTTCCGATAAGAATTGGTACATACGATCGGTGATATCGTTTTCCGATTCTTTGCTCATTGTTCGCTCCTGTAACCATGGCGAAAAATTTGGCTAAGCCAGCATTACCGCATCCGGCTCCATACTCAGCCTAGGCTATACGTAAGCCACTTTAACTATCTGTACTTTCGGCTAAAGCGCTTTGTAATGCAAACCAAATACGATTAATCAATGCAATAAGCCGAATCCAATCACGCAACTCCTCTCGGCTTACTAGAACCTCCGAATTGGTGTTGTAGGCGTGTAAAAACGTTTCTATTTCATCGTCATAAAAATCATTTATTACAATAGTAGATGCAACATCAAAACCGGGGTGGCCGTAGCCCGCGTATTCCCAATCAATTACTTTGGTTTCCGGCTCGTTATAAACATGTTCAGCATTTAGATCATGATGGCAAAATACGCGCGGCCCGAGTTGCCAAGCGGCGAAGAGTGCTTTGTAGCTTTCACAATCTTCTCGTGCCTGCGCCCCTTGTCCCGGCTTCAATACGGCAAGGGCATTGCAATAACCTATCACGCGCTTCCACAACGACCAAGGTTGAATATCGGGCGTGAGTTGATGAATTTTTTGTTGCACTAAACCTAACTTTTCAGCACGAGCTAGCGGATCAAAAATTGCAGCAAGAGGTTCAGCCGTTAGCCACTCGGTAATCACAACACCGCGTTCACTATCGGTAAAAATGATGGCGGGGGCTATGCCCATTTCGGCAAGCTTGATATCAGTTTCTACAGCTTCGCCGGTAGCTCTTCCAAATGCACTATCGTGGGCGTATTGCTTCACTAAAAAGCGATGTTCATCACTTTCAATACACCAAGTGGCATTAGCAAGATCTTTGCCTACCGAACGCGTTTTCCAAACACCATGCACCGGCAAATGGGCCAGACACCAGGTTGGAAATGCCATAGATTTTTTTCCTTTTAGTAGCAGAATTAACTAGGTTGAGCATATGCCAAGTTTCGCTGAAAATCTTGGCGCCAGCGCCAATACCCTATCGCAGCCATTATTACATAAACAACAAACAACAACGCGGTGGCATGGTAACCCTTCACCCAAAATAGGCCTATATATACTACATCAATCACTATCCAATATAACCAGTTCTCTAAAACCTTTCTTGCTACAAGGAAGGTAGCAAAGAAGCTAAATACTGTAGTGAGGGTATCAATGTACGCCATATCGGCGTTGGTATAACGATTTAGGGTAAAGCCCAGAAGTAAACTAATGGCCAGCAAAGCTATGCCCCAATATGCATGCCACTGCCAACGCAATTGGCTGATTGCTAGGGTTTGGGCGCGGCGCCCATGCTCATCTGCCTCAACTGTTGCCTTCCCTTGCACCCAGCTCCAATAACCATAGCCGGCCATAATTACATAAAAAACCTGCAGCACAGATTCCATATATAATCGGCCAGTAAAAAACAAAACCGTGTAAATACTGGCGCTAATTGCGGCGGCCGGCCAACACCAAAGGCTTTGCCGAATTGCCAAAATCACATAGGCAATCGCTAAACTCACCGCCACTAATTCTGCGGGCGAAGAAAGCGCCAATAATTCTAATAGCCTATCCATTTGGATTTAAATCGCGGTTAATGAACTTACAAACCAATACTTGTGGCGGAATTTGTTGATAAACCCGCTCCAATTCATCGGTAAGTGTTGTCATTAACGCACGATACTCACCAAAAATCTGTGTGCTCATGGTATTGGTGTTTACCGTTAATTCTTTATGTTCCGCCAAGCGCTCCACAAATTCTTGAATAATTGGGCGGTATTCTTCAGCTAGTGGATATAAGCTAATTTCAGCTGATAATTGCATGGTGTTTCCTTTTAATTTTAGCGAGGAGAGCTTCGGCTCACACATCCAAAGCCTCTCCTCTTGTCATTATTAAAATAGGCCGAAAGTACGGCAAACCTAAGGCGAATTTAGAAACGATAACGCGCGGTAACTCCCACTCGGCGTGGCTCTCCGTATTGCACGTAGTTTTCTGGTGCATAATCTTTGCGCGGGTCATTACCGAAAAAGAAACCACGCGTAGTGTAATCTTTATCAAATAAGTTCCGAGCCCATAAACTGAATTCCCAGTTCTGCAATTGATAGTTCAAACGTGCATGAAACAGCTGATAGCTGTCTGATTGCTCATCATGGCTGTTGGAATAATAGAACTTATCGCGCGCATCCATTTCAATGCGAAGTGTAAGCCCTTCTCGCAATAATAACTCTGAGCCCAGGTTCACTTGGTAGCTTGGTGCATGGGCCTGATCACGGCCCGCTAAATTGGTGCCATCTTGCAATACAAGATTGTTCAATTCAGTAGCCAACCAACCGAGATTTAAAAATACTCGCACAGAATCGCTCGGCAGATAATCAAACTGCGCTTCCAAACCATAGTTTTTGCCATCTGATGCGTTATCTAAATAGCTAACGAACACCGCACTTCGCTCTACATAGGCGTTTACCTGCATATCATCGCGCCAGCTGTAAAAGGCGTTTAAGTGCACACGTAAATTATGCTCCGGTAAAAAAGCCTTATAGCCAATTTCCGCACTGGTAAGATATTCCGGGGCAAAAGTGGCGCGCGATTCAAGAAATTCACGATGCTCTTCTAAATTTCGATCTTCTACTCGACCTAACGCTTCACCGTTAACACCACCCCCTTTAAAGCCTCGGGTAAGGCTCGCATACGCTTGCTGCATCGGCGCTAGGCTATATTCCAAACTAGCACGGCCACCTAGCGCACTATCACTTGGTGCTGCGGCGATACTGCGGCTATCCAAATACTCATTGCTGTAACGCTCCCATCGCAGCCCATAGGTTAAACGTAACCGATCGGTAAGCGCTTGCTGCAGTTCAGCATAAATAGCGGTGCGCTCGGTATCGTAAGTGCTCGCAAAGGGCACATCTAAGTAGGTATATTCGCGGGTTAAATCTTGTTGGCGCTTTTGGAAGTAAGCACCCACTAACCAATCGGTATCAACACCAAACACTGAAACTGGCGCGGCTGAAAGCACCCGTGATTCTAGTTCAAGCTGATCGCGCTCACGAAAATAGGCATCGAATGAGTTATATTCAAGTTCTGGGCGAATACCCTCGAATGCCCAATCTTCATCAAAACTGTATTCCGAATCTGCCTGCAAATAACTGGCAAACAGCTGCAGTTCATAACCTTCTGCCCCTGTAAAGGTAGCCGCTACTCTGCCGGCATGGCTATCTAATGTATCGCGGCCAGGTGTATCAGAAAGCGTTTGCCGGTTCCGATCTAAACTAAAGGCATCGTAGCCATTATCAATATCAAACCGATGATAAGTAAGCTGTAAGTGCCAATCATCGCTTACATCCCAAGTAGCATTCAAACGCAACGTAAGCTCATCAATATCTTGGGTATCTTCGCGATTAAGGTGAATGTTTTCGATAAAACCATCGCTCACATTCGAATACAATGAGCCGCGCACCGCCAAGTTGTTGGTAACGCGATTACCAAAGGCAACCCCTGCCGCATAAGAGTTATAGTTCGCCCACATGGTTTCAAACTGCCCTGATGGAGCATAAGTGGCTTCCTCACTCTGCAAATAAATCATTCCGGCCATGGCATCAGCGCCGAAACGAGTACTTTGCGGGCCGCGGAATACTTCAACTTGGCCAATATCAAACAGAGTACCGGCCGCACCTAACCCGCTGTAATTTATGCCATCAATAACCAAGCCAACCGAGGGGTTAATTGGATCAACAAATTGGCTACGCTCGCCGATACCGCGAATTTGCACAAAACTGGCTCTCGAGGCGCCCGCGGCTAAATTCACGTTCGGAGCCATCATTAATGCTGATTCAATATGAGCCGCAGCGCGGTTGTTTAAATCGTGCGCCGATAAAACAGAAACGCTCGCCGCCACATCTTCAATGCCTCGGCTACGAAAATCACCCGTTACGGTAATTCGTTCTATATTTTGTTTCAAATCGGTAGGCGCTTCATCAGCAATGGCAACACTGCTCATCGCAACCGAGCTAATGGAAAGTGCGGTAGCAACCGCGAGAGAAATTTGTGTTAGTTTCATTTGGGATCTCTTCTTTTGATAATGCTTTAAAGATGAGATCCGGTTAAACGCTGTATTGGTGAGATCGCTGGCAAGTGTAGTTATGTGCCAACGATAGATGCTGATTACCAATCCCTACGCCAGTATTAACCGGATCAGGTACAAAGAGTTCACTACGTATCTCAGCCTCACTTATAAAAAGCTTGGCACCCCTTTGGTAATTGTTGTCAGTTATTCACTGCAACGCCGCGCAGTATACCCAATGCGCGGCTCTTTGCAAACACAGGCAAGCAACGCGCCAGTTAATCACTTTCAGCCGCAAAATGAATAATACCATTTACTATTTCGCAAGCGCCTTCACTATGCGCTCTTTGGGTATACTCATCAAACACGATCAATACGCTTAAATCTTGTTGCTCACGATAATAATGAGCCGTATTTGCCTCGGAATCGCATGTGGCCAAAGCGGCCGTTATCGAGCGGTCGCGCAAAAACTCATGCGAGCCACTCGCCCCGGCATCTAAGTTCGCCTCAGTGCTGAAAAAAGCCTCAGTGAGCGCCTTTTCTTGAGAAAATCGACCGCCACTGCCATTGCGTAAATAGCTAAACCGCGCAAGCACGCCACTTTCTGTTTCTTCAGGAAAGCCCTGAATGAAAACACCGTGAGCTCCCTGCACTCGAAATTCACCCGATTGTGCGTTTACCAACAACGCGGTTGTTTCATCCACGCCCACACCCAATGGTGTACCTGTTGCATGTTGGAGTGATAATAACCGCCCTTGCCTTCCGCGCTCAGAAAAATGAGTATCTAAAATACCAAATGGGAACAACCCTAAACCACCTTGAGGGTGATAAGTGAGGCTATTTGCAGAAACTGCAGGCTCGCAATTTGCAAAACGAGCGCAATCAGCCGCTGGTGGTTGCGCCATGGCAAAAGCACCTTCACGCAAAGCCGCCTCGCTGCTACCGTTGCTGATCATCGGCGCACCGGACATTACAGCTGTGCCTGCACTCGTTCCGCCCGCAACCATCATTCCCTCATTCATACGTGCTCGAATCGCAGTAAACCAACTGCTGGCGTTACCATTTGGCGAGTAAAAAGCCTGCCGAGTTAATGATTGATCACCACCATTGATAAACACACCTTGAGCCTTTGCAATCAGCGATAAGAGCATTTCTGGATTCTCACAGGCCTTTTTCTGTTGTTCAGCAAGCCATGGGTAAACACGTTCCCGTGCGAAGGCTTGTTGATGCACTTCGCGCAACTGCGAGATAGCCTCGCAGTTATTTGCTGCAACCGCGTGCCCAAAAGCCGCATCGATTGGCAACCATTGGGCTTGCACGCCTTGAGAGCGAAACGTGTCTAAATAGAAATCGACGGCATCGAAACTATCCCTGCCCGATGCCGTAACCACTAACACGAGCGGCTCTTGGTTTTGCGCGTCAGCTAAGTATTTAGCGCGTTGTGCAAAGGCGGCAAACAAATCCGCTCCTTCAGCCTCCTTGCTCAATTCAGGCCTGCTGATTTCATGTTGATCTGGCTGTTCAGTAGCTTGCAAATTATCGCGAATCAAATACCACTGCGGCGTGGTAACCTCACGCCACAGGTTTGTATAAAGATCGCGGAAAAATCCGGTAAAATCCTCCATTGTTGCCGATCTACCCGCAAAACGCCGCTTCGCTGATGCGAGCATTTCAGCAACTTTAGCCCTGATTTCTGCATCACCTTGCCAGTTCACTTCTGCTAAAATTCGTTGGATATTTTCATCGCTTACATCCACGAAATTTGTCGTCCGCATTTTTTCTGGATCAATCCAAGATGTATCCGCACACCGCCCGGGCGCCATACTCGAGCAGGTGTTCATCGAGCCTCCCACCAACATCAAATTCCATTCAAACGCTTCGAGGTTTGCATCCTCTGATGTTGCTTCCGAAGCAGCTAGCGAAACGCCGAAGTTAAAAATAAAATAGATAAATAATAGATACTTAAACTGCTT
Organism: Aliidiomarina iranensis; assembly: GCF_003987135.1. GTDB lineage: Bacteria > Pseudomonadota > Gammaproteobacteria > Enterobacterales > Alteromonadaceae > Aliidiomarina > Aliidiomarina iranensis. The sequence goes on along the minus strand of NZ_PIPJ01000009.1, from coordinate 36,962 downwards.
AACAACAAACATATTCCACCCAATTAAGGCCCTTAATATCATTAATAAATTAGATTCAGCTGCGCGTTAGAAAAATTTCATTTCGTTGACAGTTAAGAAAACGAATGCTAAACCATATGTAAAGCCGATGTTGCAATTCGCTCGCCGGCTCTCTATTATTTATAGTTACAACTCACTAGGAGATAGCGCAAGCTTTTTAAATTATGTTGAAAAAAGCGTTACGTTTATCAACCTATCACTACCAGAGCTTTTACCTCTCGGAGTGGTGGAACGAATAGGAACCCAGCTAACAACTCTTGTTTAGCTGCGGCGGCCTTGTGTCCATCGCTCAACTACTTCGCACAACTAATTAAATTAACGTTTAACTTTAGCTAAAAATATTTCGAGTTTCTCGCGCTGGGATCACTCTGTCTGTATTTTGGCTACTCGCATCGAACTGGGGCTTCTCCTTATCGTTCGTTTGCGCAAACTAATAATTAAAATCTGAGGTCTTTTATGAAGAACCGGAAACTACATCTGCCGTTGCTCGGCTTCTCACTTTCTGCTCTAACCCTTGCTATGGGCAGTGCGCTTGCAAACGATGATGACGACAACAACAATCAGGAAGCCGAATCACAGGAAAAAGTGGAACGTATTCAAGTAACAGGTTCTCAAATTCGCGGCGTAGATCTGGAAGGCGCGCAACCACTGATTACCATAGGCTTTGATGATATCCGTAACTCATCAGCCACCACGGTAAGCGAGCTTCTTCGCGATGTGGGGCAAACTCGCGGTGGCGAAGGAAGTTTTTCAACCTTTTCCAGTGGTGCTTTACAGGGCGATTCACCGGTAGGCCAAGCTGCAGCCTCACTTCGCGGCTTAGGCGCGTCATCAACATTAACGCTGATCAATGGCCGCCGCGTTACCGGTAGCTCTTTTGCCAATAATTTTGAAAACTTTGTTGATATTAACTCGATACCGCTCTCCGCAATTGAGCGCGTTGATATTCTTGCCACGGGTGCTTCTGCAACCTACGGTGCAGATGCTATTGCCGGTGTTATTAACTATGTACTTCGGCGAGATTTTGAGGGTGCCGAAGTGAATATTAGCTACGGTAACTCTGAGGCTAGCTCGAACGATGGCAAAGCCAACGTGAATGTGATTGTGGGTAAGAATTACGGCGATACCAACATTACCGCGTTTTTCGATTACTATGACCGCGAGCCACTTTTTGATCGCGATAGAGCGCAAACCGCGAATAGCTTCTTTCCAAGCCAGCAAGGTATTTACCCGAGCTGGAACACGCGTTTCTTTGATGACGATGATTATGTAGAGGCAACATGCCCGGATGATTTGAGTAAATCGGGTGCATTTGGCGAGTATTGCGAATACAACCAAAATGCCGTTATGCCCACCTACACTGCGCTCGAATCCTACGGTGCCGGTTTAATGCTCACACACGAATTCGATTCCGTAACTTGGTTCAACGAATTGATGTTTTCACGCACAGAGGCTTCGAGCAACTCCACCGCTGCGCCTTGGAGCGGTTATGATGTCGCCTTCGATCATCCAGACATGCCCGCAGAGCTGCGTGATAGATTCCTAGATTTATGGGATTCACTGGGTGAAGCACCGCTTAGCGAAATTCGTGGTTGGGGCCGTTTTGCTGATGGCCGCACCATTAGTAACGAAACCGAAAGCTTACGCTTAGTTTCAGGATTAGAGGGTAATTGGGGGAGCTGGTTTTGGGAAGCTGCAGGTACGTATTCGGAATCAAGTTCTGAGCAACGCGCTATAGCTGGAATTTATAACCGCGCCCGCTTCGAGGCTGCTCTGTTCGGTGAACTTTGCGCTGATGGAACAACGAATTGCTCTCCAGATGAAAATGGCCTTTGGTATAACCCTTTTGGCGGCCAAGCTAATAATTCCGAGCAAGTTTTAGGATTGTTATCGGAGCAATTACCAAGAAACGGCGAATCGAAGCTATATGGCATTGATTTTCGTACTTCAGGCGATTTATACGAGATGACAAATGGTATGCTTTCTGCCGCGTTTGGTGTAGAGGCTCGCCGTGAAGAAATTTCAGATAATCCAGATCCTCTAGCGCGTGGCACTTTCGAAAACAACTACATGCCTGGTGTTATTGGCTTTGGCTCTACTGGCGCGCAAGCGAGCCGCGATCAATGGGCTGCTTTTGCCGAGTTCTTTATTCCTATTACCGAACGATTAAATGCGCAAGTGGCCGGCCGCTATGATTATTATGATGATTTTGGTGGTGAATTTAATCCCAAAGTGGGCATTCGCTATGAGGCTTCTGAGGATTTGGTTTTACGCGGATCTTGGGCGCAATCTTTCCGAGCACCTTCATTAAGCCAAGTAGGCGCAGAAATTACACTAAGCTCCTTCAACCTTGAGTGTAAAGAGGAATTCCGGGGCAATTATTGCGGCGATACCCAAATTGAAACCAACATTCTCACCAAAGTTTTCGGCAACGAAGATTTAGAGGCTGAAGATTCAGAATCCTTTAGTGCTGGTTTTGCTTGGAGTCCAAACCGAGATATTACAGTAACAGCAGATTATTGGCGTTTTGAACATAACAACATTGTGGGAGTTGATGGTGAATTCATGCTGCTTCGCAGCTTAACCGACCCGAGCCTGCGTTTTTGTGGCGAATTACCCGCTGATGTTAGCCAAGGTGTTGGCTTTGAAGAATGCGATGCAGATGGCGTAGGTATTGTTACCAGCAGGCTCGCGGGCGATGTTCACCTGCAACTTGAAAATTTAGGGAAGCAAACTACCCAAGGGCTCGATTTCACCTATACCCAATATTTTGATGTTGATGGTATCGCCGATTTTACTTGGCTTGTGGATATTACGCATTTGCTCGATTTTGATCGCCAGCTTTCGCAAAATGCTGAAGAGGAAGCACTCGCCGGAACCTTCCGATACCCACGAACGGTGGTAACGAATACCTTACGCTGGGATCGTGAAGAGTGGTTTGGCAACCTGCGCGTGCAGTATACCAGCGGTTATGATGATGATATCGAAGCATTTCTGCAATCCGATTTAGATCGTTTAGGTATCAGTGCTGATCGTAAAGTGCCGAGCTGGACAAAAGTGAATGCAACGATTGGTTACGAGCTCAGCGAGAACTTCACACTGCGCTTTAATATCGAAAACTTATTCGATCGCGACGCACCATTTGCTTATGGTACAAGCGCCAATGTTGATCACTTTAACCACGATACAATGGGCCGTTTTTACCGTTTAAGCGCCACTTATCGCTATTAAGAGCAACAATATTGATGAGCGGGCACCCTAAAGATTAAGCTGTTCTTTAGGGTGTTTTCATAAACCGTGCTAATTAAGTGACGTAGGAAAGTTATGCAACAACATTGGCGCATGCCAGATACGTTCGTTATTCTGTTTTTTGTAGCATTGCTTGCAAGCGCGCTCTCGTGGTGGGTTCCTGCAGGGCAATTTAGTACCGAAACAGTAGTGCGCGAAACACCCTCTGGAGTGCAGGAACGCGAAGTTCTAGTAGCCGATTCGTATCAAGCGGTGCCTCGAGACGGCGGCTTTAAGTGGTTTGCCGAAGGTGGCGAAATTGGCCTTGCAAATATTCCTTTCGAAGGCATGGTTTCTGGCTCTAAATGGGGCGCGGCTATTGGCGTAATGGCCTTTATCCTTCTCGTTGGGGGCTCGTTCGGTATCATTGTGAAAACCACGAGTATTGAGCGAGGCATTCTCGCTTTAATACATAGAACTCAACGCTATGATCAACTTTTCTTAATCCTACTATTCCTCGTGTTCTCACTCGGTGGTGCAGTATTCGGAATGGGGGAAGAAGCGATTGCGTTTTGCTTAGTATTGCTGCCCGTAATGAGTAAGCTTGGTTACGATAAAGTAACCGTTGTGTTAGTAACCTATGTGGCAACACAAATTGGTTTTGCCGCCTCTTGGATGAACCCATTTAGTGTGGCGATTGCTCAAGGAATAGCTGAGGTACCCTTGTTATCTGGCGCCGGTTTTCGGATGATGGTTTGGTTACTGCTCACAACCGTTGGTGTGGTTTATACCTTGCGCTACGCGAAGCGAACGCGGCAACCACAGAGCCAACGTGCAGCCGCTAGTGACCCAAAAATCGCTAACGAAGATAGCGCTAACCAAGATACCGCTAACCAAGATACCGTTAACGAAGGTACCGCTAACGAGAAATACGCTCAAAGCTCAACGCAACCTTTCACTCACCTCGATACTGCCATCTTGAGTGTGTTCACCTTAGGAATGGTGTGGGTTGTTTGGGGCGTGGTTGCCCGCGGATACTATATACCTGAACTGGCTAGCCAATTCTTTGCCATCGGTATCATTATTGGTTTATTGGCTGTATTCGGGCAGCGTTTTCGCGCGAATGATATGTCTGAAGCCTTTGTAAAAGGTGCTCAAGATTTATTACCTGCGGCACTAATAGTAGGCTTCGCCAAGGGCATTATTCTCATTCTCGGTGGCGGTGAACCCGATACGCCATCAACCTTGAATACACTACTTTACTATGCGGGATCTAGCTTATCGGGTATGTCCGAGCATGTTGCAGCGGTAAGTATGTTGCTATTTCAAGGCGGGTTTAATTTCTTCATGACATCAGGCTCGGGGCAAGCTGCCCTAACCATGCCCATTATGGCACCGTTATCAGATTTAGCGGGCGTAAGCCGGCAAACCGCCATACTCGCTTTTCAACTTGGCGATGGTTTAACCAATATCGTTGTTCCAACATCAGCGGCACTAATCGGCTGTTTAGGAGCGGTAAAATTGGATTGGGCAACATGGTTAAAAACGATTTGGCGTTTTCAGGTTTTTCTCGCTGGGTGCTGCATCATTATTATGCTTGTAGCCGTTATAACAGGATATAAATAAGTAATGCTTACCTTAATTAAAGGGGCCAACCTATACGCGCCCGAATATCTGCAGCAAAAAGACATCTTAATCGTTGATGGCCGCATTGCAGCCATTGCTGAAAATCTACAATTCGAAATCACCGGCATAGAAATCGATGTTGTTGATGGTAGTGGTTTGTGCGCACTCCCTGGCTTTGTCGATCCACTTGCACATATCACCGGCGGCGGCGGTGAAGGCGGATTTCACACCCGTACACCCGCCATGGAATTAACCGATGCTTCAATGTTTGGCGTAACAACTCTGATAGCGGGTTTAGGCACCGACGCTACTACCCGCACATTACCTGATTTGTTAGCCAAGGCGAACGGCCTCAGCACCGAAGGGCTCACAGTTTATTGTTACACAGGGTCTTATGAAGTGCCCGTGCGCACATTGTTAGGCTCAGTGCGTGATGATATTTTGCTGATTGATAAGTTCATCGGTGTTGGTGAGGTTGCCATAGCCGATCATCGCGGTTCACACCCCAGTGCTCGCGAATTAGCTCGAATTGCGGCTGAGGCTCGGGTGGGTGGTATGCTTAGCGGCAAGCGTGGCATTGTATTTCTGCATGTTGGTGAAGCCGAAGAAAAGCTCGATTTAATACGAAGTGTTACTGAAGATTTTGCCGTACCAGTAACACAGTTCTACCCCACGCATATGAATCGATCGCTCAGTTTGCTCCGCCATGGTTATGATTTAGCCGCAAAGGGTATGGTGCTTGATGTTACTGCCAGCACTACACCAGAATTATTAGCGCAAGGAGAACTCAGCGCAGCAGCGGCCTTGGCTCAGGCACTTGCGGATGGTGTTGCACATACTCAAATAAGCATTAGTTCAGATGGTAATGCTAGCTTGCCCGATTTTGACGCTCACGGAACACTGGTTGGTTTGCAGGTGGGCCAAGTGCGATCGGTGTACGATGCATTTGTTGAGGCCGTTAACAACTATGATATTGATATTTCTGTTGCCTTACATGCAGTTAGCTCAAACGCTGCGCGCTACCTAGGATTAAAGAAAAAAGGCATTCTTGCGCCTGGCGCTGATGCCGATATTGTTTTAGTAGAAGAAGGCAACCTTGCAATTCATTCCGTATGGGCGCGAGGGAAACGTTTAGTGGGTGAGGGTAAAGCTCTCGTGAATTCAACCTTTCAGCGAGAGCCATAACATTTACATAAGCACTTACATGAGCGCTTACACAAGCGCTTAAATATACGCCAAGGCATCGCCGAAAAGCTGTTCTTTCGGCAGGCCTTGCGCGGAAAACGCATCGCGTGCTACCCGCACCATTTCAAATCGGCCGGCGATATACACATCATAATCCGCTAAATTTTGAACATTCTCTAGTACGGCTGGAATCAGCAGCCCACGTATTCCTGGCCAGCTTTCACTCTCTGCCTGCTCGGCTACTGGCACATACTGAAAACGCGTGTCGTTTGCTGCAAGCTTTTGCAATTGTTCATGCATGTATAAATCGCTAGCTTTGCGCCCGCCCCAAAATAACGTAATCGGCCGCTTGTTATCACTGGCTAAATGCGCCTGCAGAATCGACCACGTGTAAGAAAATCCGGTACCACCGGCAACCAGCAACAATGGCCGTGTGCTACCGGCTAAATAGCCAGCATCGCCGCTTGGTAGGTTTATCGTAAGCTCGCCCTCAGCCTTTATTTTTTCAATCACTTCCCACGCATAAGGGTTATCGGCCGTAGCGCCGATATGCAATTCAACGAAATCCGTTTCTGCTGGGGTAGAGGCTATTGAGAAAGGCCGCATATCCCCTTCGCCCATTACCACCATTAAATATTGGCCGGGCACAAAAGATATCGGCTCTGGCAGTTCAAGCTCTACCAAAAATACAAACTCACTCACCGCTTCGCAACGGCGTACGTTACTATCAAATACTGGCATAAATTAAGAATCCAAAATTCCGAGGTCGTCCCAAAGATCATCAATACGTTTTTTTACGCTCTCATCCATTACGATTGGCGTACCCCACTCACGATTCGTTTCACCCGGCCATTTATTAGTGGCATCGAGCCCCATTTTCGAGCCTAGGCCAGAAACTGGCGATGCAAAATCTAGGTAATCAATTGGTGTATTCTCAATCATTACCGTATCGCGGGCTGGGTCCATACGCGTGGTAATAGCCCAAATAACATCTTTCCAATCGCGAGCATTGATATCGTCGTCACATACAATAACAAACTTGGTGTACATAAACTGCCGCAGAAAACTCCATACCCCGAGCATCACGCGTTTAGCGTGCCCAGGATATGATTTCTTCATGGTCACTACGGCCATTCGGTAGGAACAGCCTTCCGGCGGTAAGTAAAAATCTACAATCTCTGGAAATTGCTTTTGCAAAATAGGTACGAACACTTCGTTCAAAGCCACACCTAAAATAGCAGGCTCATCAGGTGGCCGGCCGGTATAAGTGCTGTGATAAATAGGATCTTTACGGTGGGTAATATGGGTTACCGTAAACACCGGAAATTCATCTACTTCATTGTAGTAACCGGTGTGATCGCCATACGGCCCTTCCGGCGCAGTTTCGCCCGCTTCAATGTAACCCTCAAGCACAAACTCTGCGTGCGCTGGAACTTGCAAATCGTTGCTAAGGCATTTCACTACTTCGGTTTTGCTATCGCGCAACAGCCCCGCGAACGCGTATTCCGATAAGGTATCCGGCACCGGTGTTACGGCCCCTAAAATAGTGGCTGGATCGGCACCAAGCGCTACTGATACCGGAAATCGTTGGCCCGGGTTCTGCTGGCAGAATTCACGGAAATCGAGCGCACCACCACGGTGGCTAAGCCAACGCATAATCAGTTTATTTTTTGCAATTAATTGCTGCCGATAGATTCCTAAGTTTTGCCGTTTTTTCTGCGGCCCACGGGTAACGGTTAAGCCCCAAGTAACGAGCGGTGCCGCATCGCCCGGCCAACAATGTTGAATGGGAATCTGCCCAAGATCTACCGCATCACCTTCTATCACCACCTCTTGGCACGGCGCTTTCTTCAAAACTTTCGGCGCCATGCTTAATACTTTTTTCAGCAAGGGTAATTTACTCATGGCATCTTTAAAACCAGCCGGCGGCTCGGGCTCTTTCAAATACGCTAAAAGCTTACCCACATCGCGCAATGCCGCCACATCGGTTTGCCCCATACCCATGGCAACCCGCTCTGGGGTGCCAAACAGGTTAGCAAGCACCGGAATATTATGGCCTTTGGGGTTTTCAAAGAGTAGCGTTGGCCCACCCGCTTTCAGCGTGCGGTCGGCTATCTCCGTCATTTCTAAATACGGGTCAATCTCTTGAGAAATGCGTTTTAACTCACCACGCGCTTCAAGTTGCGCGATAAAATCACGTAAATCACGATATTTCATGCAAACTGCCAATTCAGTGAAGAGTAAATGAAGTATATCAGTTTCGCCGCAGCGATCATCTTTAAGAACGGTGAAAGCTGCATTATAGGATCCCTACAAACCAAATCTTTTTAGTAACTAGATGCATCAACGAACGCCAATAAAGCCCGAAAATCTCCAGCATCTTTAGCGCGAAGAGCAGCAATTAGGTGTCTGCTGAGCTTCATGAGATGCCTTTAGCAGCGTGCAAAAAAAACCGCCCTACTTCCCTTCTATGTTGGTTGTTCCAACACGAAAGACAAGTAGAGCGGTTTTCGAATAACGTGAGAGAGTTACTTCGAACGCTTCATTGAATCGAAGAATTCATCGTTAGTTTTGGTCATCGCTAAACGGTCAATGAGGAACTCCATTGCTTCGAGTTCACCCATTGGGTGTACGATTTTGCGCAGAATCCACATCTTCTGAAGTTCATCTGGTGAAGTAAGTAATTCCTCGCGGCGAGTACCTGAGCGGTTGTAATCAATAGCTGGGAATACACGTTTTTCCGCGATTTTACGGTTTAAGTGAAGTTCCATGTTACCGGTACCTTTAAACTCTTCGTAAATTACTTCATCCATTTTTGAACCGGTATCAATCAATGCCGTTGCAATAATGGTTAAGCTTCCGCCTTCTTCAACATTCCGTGCCGCACCAAAGAAACGCTTCGGTTTGTGTAATGCGTTGGCATCCACACCACCGGTAAGTACTTTACCTGAGCTTGGAATAACGGTGTTGTAAGCGCGCGCTAAACGGGTAATTGAATCGAGTAAAATAACAACATCTTTCTTATGCTCTACCAATCGTTTGGCTTTTTCGATAACCATTTCGGCTACCTGCACATGGCGGCTAGCTGGCTCATCAAAGGTTGAAGCTACAACTTCACCTTTCACCAAACGGTGCATATCGGTTACTTCTTCCGGGCGCTCATCAATTAGCAATACCATGAGCTCACACTCGGGGTGATTGGCTGCAATTGATTGGGCAATGTTTTGCAATAGCAAGGTTTTACCTGCTTTCGGTGGTGCAACAATCAAACCACGCTGGCCTTTGCCAATTGGCGAGGCCAAATCTAAAATACGGGCGGTGATATCTTCAGTTGAACCATTGCCGCGCTCCATGCGCAAACGCTCATTAGCATGCAGTGGCGTTAAGTTCTCGAACAAGATCTTGTTGCGCGAATTCTCTGGTTTATCGAAGTTCACTTCGCGAATTTTTAATAGCGCAAAGTAACGTTCACCATCTTTTGGCGGGCGAATTTTGCCGGCTACGGTATCACCCGTGCGCAAGTTAAAGCGTCGAATTTGGCTTGGCGACACATAAATATCATCCGGGCCAGCAAGATATGAAGAATCCGCCGAACGTAAGAAGCCGAAGCCATCTTGGAGGATTTCAAGTGCACCATCGCCAAAAATATCTTCGCCGCTTTTAGAATGCGCTTTCAATATCGCGAAAATAATATCTTGTTTGCGCAAACGCGCCATGTTCTCAAGGCCCATTTCGGCAGCGAGGTTTACCAGTTCGTTAACGGGCTTATTCTTTAATTCGGTTAGATTCATAGTTTGATTGGTTTTCAAGGTTTTTGGATGAGAGCAACACAGGTTAGGGCGTTTGATTTAGTGGTAAACCAAAGAACCAGAGCCGCTTGAACGCCAAAGTGATAGCGCTCAGCAATGTTGCGTTAATAGTAATTAAATTCGTTTCTAAGCTTCCTTTCGCCAGTTCCGTTGATTAAACGCTTTGCGTGATTTTTCGGATCTACAGAAGGTACAATTATCAACTTACGGCAGAATCGAAAAGGCACGAATTTGAACTATCGAAAAAGTGTAATACAAATATTCGGATTTCAAATCTGTAACGGGCTCGTTCACAGACAGCAGCGCGTAGGAATTAATTGCTGCGAAGTAAAAGTAACACTAAATTGAAAAATCGTCCAGTTTTTAAACGCCTTTTCGCGCGAGATTGCAAACTATGCAACGAAAAGGCGTTTTATCTAAACTTAAACGTGTTCGTTCAAGAACTCAGCGAGCTGAGTTTTCGACATTGCACCAACTTTGGTGCCAACTACTTCACCGTTTTTGAACAGTAATAGTGTAGGAATACCACGAATACCGTACTTCGGAGGCGTTTCGTTGTTATGATCGACATTAAGCTTGCCAATTTTAAGCTTGCCAGAGTATTCTGCTGCCACTTCATCGAGAATTGGCGCGATCATTTTACATGGTCCACACCACTCGGCCCAAAAGTCTACTAAGACCGGTTGATCAGCATTTAGTACGTCTGCTTCAAAGCCTTCGTCGCTCAGCTGAACAATATTGTCACTCATGTTGCATCTCCAATCGGTTGCATGCGTGGGTATATTTTTAACGCACCGCATTATATTCTGTTTTTTAATACAAGTCTAAACCTGTTAAACTTGGAACCTATGACTACAAAACATTTAACTGAAACCCAATTCGCCGAATTGGGATTGCATCCTAAAGTGCTAGATGCCTTAAAGCAAATCGGCTATGAGTACTGTACCCCAATACAAGCAATGAGCTTGCCTATTGCCGTGCAGGGAAAAGATGTGGCCGGCCAAGCACAAACCGGCACTGGGAAAACTATCGCGTTTCTCGTCGCATTATTCAACCATTTAATGACTCACCCCCAGCGTGTTCCTGGTGAAACTCAGCCACGCGCTCTAGTAATGGCACCTACGCGAGAACTCGCCGTTCAGATCGCTAACGATGCTGAAGCTATCGCAAAAAGTTGCGGGCTGAAGATGTCGGTAGTTTATGGTGGCGAAGGTTACGATTCGCAACGTGCTGAATTGCAAGAAGGCGTTGATGTGCTTATCGGCACCTGCGGCCGCCTTATCGATTACTTCAAGCAAGGCGCTTACAAGCTGAACAACATTGATGTTGTAGTGCTCGATGAAGCCGATCGCATGTACGATCTCGGCTTTATTGATGATGTGCGCTACATGTTGCGTGCTATGCCGCCAGCCGAAGAACGTTTGAATTTATTATTCTCGGCTACGCTTTCATTCCGCGTTCGTGAGCTTGCTTACGAGCAAATGAATGATCCAACCAGCGTAGAGATTGAGCCAGAGCAAATGACGGGTGCTCGTATTGAAGAAGAATTATTCTACCCTTCGAAACCCGATAAAATTAAGTTGCTCCTCACCTTAATTGAAGAAGATTGGCCAGATAAAGCCATTGTGTTCAGTAATACAAAGCACGGCTGTAGCTATGTGTATCACTGGCTATTAGCAGATAAGCACCGCGTTGGTTTACTTACCGGTGATGTGCCGCAACGTAAACGCTTAAAAATCTTGGATGATTTCACATCCGGTAAAATCGATATTCTGGTAGCTACTGATGTAGCAGCACGCGGCTTACATATTCCTGCGGTTAGCCATGTGTTTAACTACGATTTGCCAGACGATTGTGAAGATTACGTGCACCGTATTGGCCGTACCGGCCGAGCCGGCGCCAGCGGCAAGGCCATTAGTTTTGCTTGTGAAGAGTACGTCTATAACCTACCCGCGATTGAAAGCTATATTCAGCATGAAATTGCGGTTACCAAGTACGATTCCGAAGCACTGTTAAGTGATTTGAAACGCCCACATATTCCGCAGAAACGGCGTTTACAAAGCGGCCGAGATGGCCGGCGTAGTTCTGGCCCGCGCCAGCGCCGCAGTTAAGCAAACAGCAAAGCGCAATCATTATTTTGATTGCGCTTTTTTCTATCATTTTTATGTGTTCAAACAACGAAGGTGCCTCACCTATGCGCTCAACCGATTATTATGCCGCTATTGATTTAGGCTCGAATAGCTTCCATATGCTGGTGGTTCGGTTGGTAGCAGGTTCGGTTCAGGTTGTTTCAAAAATACGCCGGAAAGTGCGCTTGGCCAGTGGTTTACAAGAAGATGGTAGTTTAGATGCGGAAGCCCGCAAGCGCGCTTTAGATTGCCTAGCGATATTCGCTGATAGAGTAAACGATATTGCCCCGGAAAATATCACTGCCGTTGGTACCGCCACCTTACGTAAACTAAAAGATAGCGATCCGTTCCTCACTCAAGTGCGAGAAACACTTGGCCATCCTTTGCGAATAATCTCTGGTGAAGAAGAAGCTGCCACTATTTTTCAAGGCATAGCCCACACAACAGCTTATCACGGCCGCATGTTAGCCATCGATATTGGCGGTGCTAGCTCAGAGCTGGCACTTGGTCAGGGCTTTCAACCCAATATTTTGCGGAGTTTAGATTTTGGCTGCGTTACGTGGATCAATCGATTCTTCGCCGATAGCGAAATTACTGAGCACAATTGTGCGGCGGCTATTGCCGAAGTTGAGCGCATCGTGAATACCCACGCGAAACCTTATAAAGAACATGGTTGGGATACCGCCCTTGGCGCTTCAGGCACCTTCAAAGCATTGCAAGAAATTGCGCAGGAACGCCGCATGCCGGAGCGCATCACGCTCCCATGGTTAGAGCAATTACTTAGCGAATCGATTCAACATGGCAATATCGATATGTTGAATTTACATGGCCTAAAAGAAAGCCGAAAACCAACTTTTATCTCCGGGTTATGTATACTCATTGGGATCTTTCGGGGGCTACAACTCACCACTATTGAAGCCACTGAAGGAGCACTTCGTGAAGGTTTGATTTATGGCATGCTAGCGGAACTCCAGCACTCTGATGTGCAGTTGCGTACGCTTGATAGCTTGGTTCGTACTTATCATCTTGATCAACACCAGGCCGCTCGAGTACATAAAGTAGCACTCAATTATTATCAACAAGCGCCACAGCATTGGTGCGAACTGGCCAAAGATGAAGCTTTAAACCTGATTCGAGCCGTTAGTTATCTGCATGAAATTGGCTTAAGTTTGAGTTACCAGCATGCCAGCTCCCATGGCCATTACTTACTCGCTAATAGTAACTTACCTGGCTTCAATGCCCGGCAACGCGAACATTTATTAACATTAGTTCAGGCGATAGCGGGCATTATTGATGACGATGAGCAACCTGAAAATCTGCCCGAGCATTTGCTACTCGCGCGCTTGGCCCGTTTACTGCGGCTCGCTGTATTGGCGTGCCAGCGCCGAAATGATGCCATGATCGCAGAAGCCAGCTTGAGCATTGAGGAAGATGAAATAGTGCTGAGCTTTCCTGAAGGTTTTTTAGAGCAAAACCCTTACTTATCAAGCCTCTATCAATCGGAAAGTGAATGGCAGCAACAGTTTGGTGGCTTGCGCTTAGGCTAACCACCAAACCAAGTGCGTTATCTAGCGGTTATTTTTGGCGAGATCTTTAGCCACACGTTTCGCAAAATAGGTAAGAATGCCATCGGCGCCGGCGCGTTTAAACGCTAACAGCGATTCATGAATCACGGCCTCACCAAGCCAACCATTTTCAATAGCGGCCATGTGCATGGCGTATTCGCCGCTCACTTGATAGGCAAATGTAGGTACTTTAAAGGTGTCTTTCACACGGCGCACAACATCCATATACGGCATACCCGGTTTTACCATCACCATATCGGCGCCCTCTTCTAAATCTAATGCCACTTCATGCAAAGCTTCATCAGAATTCGCAGGGTCCATTTGATAGGTTTTCTTATCAGCGCCTTTCAAGTTTCCGGCAGAACCTACCGCATCGCGGAACGGCCCATAGTAATGAGATGCATATTTAGCGGAATACGCCATAATTTGTACGTTGACATGCCCAGCCATCTCAAGCGCTTCACGGATAGCGCCAATGCGGCCATCCATCATATCTGAGGGGGCTACCACATCAGCGCCAGCTTCTGCATGTGAAATCGCCTGTAACTTCAAAATCTCGATGGTCATATCATTGAGCACATAACCATCATCGTCGATAATGCCATCTTGGCCGTGGCTAGTGAACGGATCAAGAGCGATATCCGTCATTACACCCATCTCTGGAACGGCCGCTTTAATCGCCCGCACTGCTTCTTGCGCTAAACCGTCCGGATTATAAGCTTCTTCCGCCATAAGTGATTTTGCCGAAGCAGGGGTTACTGGAAAAATAGCGATCATCGGTACACCAAGCGCGTGTAATTCTTTTGCTTCCGCCACCAATATATCAATGGATACTCGCTCAACACCCGGCATAGAAGGCACGGCTTCACGCTTACCTGCGCCCGGAAGAACGAACATCGGATAAATTAAATCAGCAGCCGTTAACTCATTCTCGGCTACTAAGCGCCGGCTAAACTCGTGTCGGCGCAGGCGCCGAGGGCGACGAACAGGAAAACCACCATATGGGTACATCATTTCACTCCAGATTCTCAACATGCATTAACGTTCAATCCGCCAACACTAACATATCGCGGCCGCGATTCTTCGCGCCATAGAGCGCTTGATCCGCCGCGGCAATCAAATCGGCCACATTGTCCATATTATCCCGAATTACTGCAACTCCGGCACTCGCGGTAACTTCCATTGGTTCGTTGGTATTGCCTACACTCGCAAATGGCGTTTCGCCAACCGCTCGCAACAAGCGTTTAGCTACCGTTTCGGCCGCCGTTAAATCGGTAGCCGGCAAAATAATTGCAAATTCCTCACCACCGTAACGGCAAACCACATCATTTAGCCGCGTTGCCACTTTTTGTAAACGCTGTGCAAACTCCACTAAAACCGCATCACCAGCCTGATGCCCATAGGTATCATTCAATACTTTAAAATGATCGATATCTAACAACACGAGTGCCAGTGGTGTATGTGCTCGGCGGCTGCGTTGAAACTCTGCATAAATATGCGTATCAAAGAACCGCCGATTGAACAACTTGGTTAATCCATCTTCATTACTTTGCCGCTCAAGCTCAGCATTCGCCCGTTGCAAGGATTCACTCACGCTTTGCAATTCACGGGTGCGATCTTCCACCCGGGTTTCAAGCTCTTCATTCAAAACCCGCTGTGCCTCTTGTGCTGCCATTGCATGCTGCAACATTTGCTCTTGGGCACCAAGCTTCTCAGTGCGCTCAGCTGAATACATCAAGGTAATAACCCATGAAAGCAGCAATACTTCAATGCCAGAGCCAATCATGATGGCGTAACGTTGAATGAATTGGCCATCAATTAGGCCAAGATATCCAAGGGAATTGAAAATAATAGAAACTAAAAACGCAAACCACGCCAAAGTAAAGATTTGTGCATGCTGCATGCCTTTAACCCACATGGCAACACCAAGCACCAAAACATAAAAACACGCGATCACGGAAAACGGCAGCAGCATGAAAATAGTAATGGCGTACGGCAAGAAAAGGCTACATATCGCCACTAAACCGGCAAAGCTACCCAAAATAAGTAGGCCCGTGTGCCAGCCTTTACTTTTCTTTCGTAAGCTTAATAGTTGCGTAATGAACAAGGTTGCGAAAACAAACGCCAAGCCACCGAAAAGGGTAATCGCTCGCTCCTGCAGCCATAAACCATTTGGCCACAGATAACGAAACCCTACCCCACTGAGTGCTGCCATTAGGAGCCCTGTGAACACCACATAAATTGAATAACTAAAGAAGCTTGCTTCACGGGTAACTACATAACCAAATAAGTTATAAACAACCATGCACAGCAGCACACCGAAATACAAACCAATGGCTACATAACGCGGGCCTTCGGCTTGGTGAAATGCCGAGGTTTCCCATATACGAATAGGCACGCTTAACGAGCTGCTTGTTTGCACCCTAATAAACATTGTATGCGCATCGTTAAAAGGCACCGGCACCACAAAGCCATCAGCGGCAATCGGCCGCCGATAAAATGGTTGAGTATCGCCCATGTAGTGGTGCTCAACCCGGCCATCAAAGGCAACGAAATAAACATCAACGTGATCCAGCAACGGATACTCTATTTGCAATAAACGATAGAAATCAGCCGCAGGCACATCCACCCGAAGCCAATGGGGGGTTGTATCATAACCAAATGAAGGTGCTTCATTACCAATGCTATTCCATTGATCAGCCGGCATGTTTCGAACATCATCAAGCGAAAGCGCCACATCATCTGCTTTGAAATAAGCAATATTTGGCAGCTCGGGCTCACTCGCAACACTCGTGTTAGTGAATAACCCAAATATACTTAGCGCAAATACCGCCAATACCTTGGCAAATACATTCATGGTGCTAACTCCCCATGGGGCCAAATACCAAAAACCCGCTGCGCATTAGAAGTTGTTATTGCTGCCAGTTCAGCAAGCGAAAGTTCGCATAACTCAGCCACTTTCTCTGCAACCCAAGGCAAGTTTGCCGGCACGTTCGTTCGTGATTTCGGCCGCGGGCGAATGGTGCGCGGCATTAAATAAGGTGCGTCGGTTTCCAAAAGTAGGCGATTGCGCGATATCTCCGGCACGGCGGCTTGCAGCGCGACACCTCTGCGCTCATCACACACCCAGCCGGTAACACCAATATAGCAATCGCGTTCTTTGTAGGCTGCTAATGCATCGGTACCACCGGTAAAACAATGAACAATGGCAGCGGGTAATGCATCAATATAGCGATCAAGTATAGCCAGTTGATCGCCAATCGCATCACGCTCATGAAGATAAACCGGCATTTGCAATTCAACCGCGAGCTCTAACTGTGCGGCAAATACTTTGCGCTGAACATCCGGAGGGGAATAATTTCGATTATAATCCAGCCCACATTCACCAATGGCTCTTGCAAGTGGGTGCTTTGCTAAATCTTGAAGTTGGGAAATAAAATCAGCGTTGGCGTTAACCGCATCATGTGGATGAACACCCACTGTAGCAATACAACCCGGCAAAGCATCAGCAAGCGCCAGCGCTTGCTTTGATTCGGCAACTGAAGTGCCTACAATAACTTGCCGAGTAACACTCGCCTGAATAGCATCGGCAATCACAACATCAGCGCGCTGCTGCAACGTGCTTGCGGTTAAGTTAACGCCGATATCTACCCAGGACACAATCGCTACTTCGTTATCGTTTAATCAGCTAAACGCACACGCATGCGCCGATTGTTGGCATCAGTGCCAAGAAAGAAACTACCAAATGCACCGGGTTCAATGTAATAGCGTTGATTCTCTCGATAGCGAATACCTGATTCCGATGAGGTTTGCTCCCACACTTGGCCATTCTCTAAGCGAAAACGCCAAAGCCCTCTGGGATTTTGCCAAGCCTCAGCAACCGAAACATAAGTTTTGCTACTTGGTGGTTGATTACGCGCTGCCTCTTCTCTACGCCGTTCAGCTTCGGCTTCAGCCCGTTGTTGGGCTGATTGCTGCCGCGCTAACCGCTCTTCTGCCTCTTCGGCTCGGCGCTCAGCCGCTGCAATCCGCTCTTGTGCTGCACGTTCCCGTGAACTTAAAGCTTCACCCCGTGCTTGCTGCGCCCGTGCTTGCCCAGCACTTGCTGCATCGGCAGCTCGCTCTGAACCCCGAGTTTGCCCAGCTTCACGCGCTTCCTCTGCTACCGCAAATTCGGGCAGTTCTGCAGTTAAATCATCAAAACACACCAATCGCTCCATCGCATTAGAAATCGCCGCACATGCGCGCATTTCTTCTGCCAACTCAGAGTTTTCGTTCGCGCTTGCAGAAGGGCCCATGATCGCAATTGCTGCGCAAACTAACGCTAGCTGCTTCGGTAAACCTAAGTGTTTCAATAACAAATTGCTGCGTACTTGCTTCATTCCGCAGGCTCCTCTAATTTTTTTGTGTAAAAACGGGATAGCAATACACCTAATTCATACAGAATCCACATCGGTACTGCAAGTAAGGTTTGCGAAATAATGTCTGGTGGTGTGAGCAACATGCCAATAATAAATACAATCACAATCACATAAGCGCGTTTCGCCCTTAGTTGCGCCGGCGTTACAGTGCCGCTCCAAACCATTAACAAAATAGCCACTGGAATTTCAAAAGCGATGCCAAAGGCGAAAAATATTTTCAGCACAAAATCTAAATAGCTAGAAATATCGGTAGCAATGGTTACCCCTTCCGGTGCCATACTCGTGAAAAAGCCAAACGCAATTGGCAAAACCACGTAATAAGCAAATGCAATACCGGCGTAGAATAATAAACTACTGCTAATCAACAACGGTGCAATCAACCGCCGCTCATGTTTATACAACCCCGGCGCAATGAATCGCCAAATTTGGTGCAGTAAAAAGGGAATTGCCAGCAATACGGCTACCATCAAAGTAAGTTTGAAGGGAGCAAAGAAAGGGGCGCCAACATCGGTGGCAATCATGCTCGTGCCCGCCGGCAAGTGCACCATTAAAGGGTCAGCGAGCCAACGATATAGATCGCGAGCAAAGTAAACTAACGATAAAAATAAGATGGCTACTGCGGCAAAGGAGCGTAACAGCGTTTTCCGCAAATCCACTAAATGATCAAGCAATCCAACTTGGCTTTGCATTATTTATCGCCTTTGCCCGCAGGCTCGCTATCGTTGTTCTTGGCTTCCGTGTCTGTATCTTTGGCAGCGTAAGGGCTACGCACAGAGGCCGCAGCCTCTTCTAGTTCTTTCATCGAGCGCTTTAACTCCGGCGAGAGGTTTTCCATATCCGCAGAAGATTCAATTTGTTTTAAATGCTCGTGCAGTTCTTTTACGCGCAATTCATGGTTTAACTCGGCTTCCATTTTACTACCGAAAGCTTTTACTTTTGCATAGCCGCGCTGAACCGAGCGAATCGCGCCCGGCAATCGCTCTGGCCCCAGAACTAACAGGCCAATCGCCGCAATCAGCAATAATTCCCAAAAACCGATATCAAACATAATTAGTGCCGCGTGGGGCCGTTGTCATCATCGTTATCGGCCGAGCTGGGCTTGATTTCGTCCTTGCTTTTTTCTTGCTCCGATTTATCCGATTTATCGCCGTCCATTTCCTTTTTGAAGCCCTTAATTGAGGAGCCCAAATCAGAGCCAAGGCTTCGCAGGCGCTTACCACCAAACAACAACACCACAATTGCTAATACAATCAATAATTGCCAAATACTTATGCCGCCCATGCTCTTATCCTCTTATTGGGTTCTTAATCTATTCAATGTTACGCCGCCAGCTTTTCAAAACGAGTGCTTACTAAACTAACACCTATTAAACCCAGGTTTACTAGCTAGGGCTTACTAGCTAAGGCTTACTAACTAAGGTTTACTAGCTAGGGCTTACTAAACCAGGCTTGAATCCAGCTTACCAAAGCGCCTGCACCCACGATATAAGGCGCCACCACATAATCAGTAGCTACAAACAAAGCCACTGCCGATACCGTTAAACTTGCCGCAAAAAGGCTCCACCACCGGCTTACGGCAGCCTGCCGTTGGTGAATCAAAATTCGCTCCACCCAAGCTTGCTGGCTCTGATTGCCGCGCTGAATCTTCTGCAAAGTATCGTACAACAAGCCAGGCATTTCAGGCAGCTTTTCTGCCCAAAATGGCGCTTGTTCTTTTACATTTCGATATAACGCACGCCAGCCCATTTGCTCATGCATCCAGCGTTCTAAGAAGGGTTTTGCCGTTTTCCATAAATCAAGCTGCGGATAAAGTTGCCGCCCTAATCCTTCCACATATAACAATGTTTTTTGTAGCAGCACCAACTGCGGTTGCACTTCCATTTCAAAACGCCGGGCCGTGTTGAATAGATTCAGCAACACATGAGCAAACGAGATATCGGCCAACGGCTTCTCAAAAATAGGCTCACATACGGTGCGAATTGCCGATTCAAACTCTTCTACATTCACATGGCTTGGCACCCAACCTGAATCAATATGAAGCTCTGCAACCTTGCGATAATCGCGGTTGAAAAAGGCAATAAAATTCGCCGCTAAATATCGTTTATCTTCTTTGTTAAGCGTACCCACAATACCAAAATCAACAGCAAAAAAACGAGGCTTGGCGCCGGAGTTTGGGTCTACAAAAATATTGCCCGGGTGCATATCGGCGTGGAAAAAACTATCCCGAAACACTTGTGTAAAGAATACTTCCACACCGCGTTCCGCCAGGGTTTTTAAATCAATACCCTGAGCCTCAAGGGCCACTACATCATTTACCGGAATACCATAAATGCGCTCCATCACCATCACGTTGTTGCGCGTAAATTCGCTGAATACTTCAGGAATATATAGCAAATCAGAATCAGTGAAATTACGGCGTAACTGAATTGCATTTGCCGCTTCGCGATCTAAGCTCAACTCATCGTAAAGGGTTTTGCGGTATTCCTTAATAACTTCTACCGGCTTAAGCCGCTTACCATCGGGCAGATAGCGCGCCGCAACACCCGCAACCGCCTCCATCAACTCCAAATCAGCATCAATGGTGAGGTTTATGCCGGGCCGCAACACTTTTACCACCACTTCTTGCGCTAAGCCATTATCAGGGCGCATTAAGGTAGCGGTATGCACCTGCGCAATCGAGGCAGAAGCCAAAGGTGTGGTGTTAAAATCGGCAAACAAATCGGTAATGGCGTCTAACTCGAGCGCTTTACACACAATTTCCTGCGCAACTTGCCCAGGAAAGGGTGGCACCCGATCTTGCAGCATGCTCAGCTGTATAATCATATCTGGGTGCAACAAATCTTGCCGAGTGGAAAGCATTTGCCCAAGTTTCACATACACCGGGCCAAGCGCCTCCAGTGCCATGCGAAACCGCACCGATAGCGGCTTATCTTTATGCTTATTGCGCAACCAAAATGCACTGTGGCGAACTACTCGAAGATACCAAGGCAACCAGCGGCGTGGAATGAGTTCATCCACTCCATGCTGAAGTAAGGTACTTATAATTTTATAGAATCGTAATGCTCGCACTTTTTATGGTGCTCCTATGTTCTATACCGCTTACACCTTAGTGCTGAATTAACGGTTCGCAAAACGCTGTTCTAAAGTATCTAAACGCTTCATTAGCACTTTGATATCATCTGTTAGCAGTGCCATTTGCAGTGGGCTCGCTGCCGCATTGAATTCTTGGGTTAAAAATTCGCTAGCACGGCGCTGAAAGGTACCCGGTTCGGGCTTGAAGGCGGCTAGCTTTGTTACCAATTGGCTTGCCCAATAGCCCGGAACATCGCCAATGTAAGCAGAGAGCATTTCTTCCCAATCAATATCCAGTTGCTTAAATACCTGCGCCGCTTGCTGCGCCAACACCGGATCGCCACTCACTTGCACACGGCCGCTTTGCAGCAGCTTAGTAGCTTTACCGGCATCACTTAATTCCGGCAAATCGCTTAAAGATGCCTTTACCGCGCAATCTACCACATCAAAATCAGGCCCCATAAGGCTAATGCGATCTGCAAAAAACAAAATGGTGATAGGTTCGGGCGCACCCTCTATGCTTAACCGAAAGCATTTGCCGGCTAATGGCCGCAAACGCTGCGGCGATGCCGCATCGGCAGCTAACGCAAAATTCAAACTGCGTTCAATACCCGCTCGCAATACTTGTAAAACCGACATTAAAATTTATACCCACGATGCAAGGCAACAATACCACCCGTTAAATTATGATATTCCACCTGTTCAAACCCAGCCTCTTCCATCATGCCCTTCAGTGTTTCCTGATCTGGGTGCATGCGAATCGATTCCGCTAAGTACTGATAACTATCTTTATCTTTGGCAATAAACTCACCCATTTTCGGCATCACATGAAACGAATACATATCGTAGGCTTTTGAGAGCATTTCTACTTCTGGTTTAGAAAACTCCAAAACCAACAGCCTGCCACCGGGCTTTAACACACGTAGCATAGAACGCAACGCCGCATCTTTATCGGTTACATTACGCAAACCAAACGCAATCGTTATTAAATCAAAGGTGTTATCTTCAAACGGCAGCTTTTCGGCATCAGCTTGTACATAGCTTACGTTACCAACAATACCCATATCGCGCAGTTTATCGCGGCCAACCCGTAGCATTGAATCATTGATATCAGCCAATACTACTTCGCCTTCCGGGCCTACCATGCGCGAAAATTTCGCCGCTAAATCACCGGTTCCACCCGCTAAATCGAGAACCTTTTGGCCCCGGCGAGCACCGCTGCAATCAATGGTGTAACGTTTCCACAAGCGATGAATACCAAACGACATCACATCGTTCATCAAATCATATTTACCCGCTACCGAGTGAAATACGCCGGCTACCATGTTGGCTTTTTCGCCTTTCGCTACGGTTTTGAAGCCAAAATGTGTGTTGTCGTCTTGGTTTTTCATGATGTTATCCATGCTTTTGGTTACTGCTGATAGCGCTTAGTGTAAACGATGGCGGCCATTTGCCCAATGCTCTTTGTGCAATATTAGAAGCGCACGCGGGTTAAACTTGCGCGTAGCGATCTTTATCGGGCAGCCAACGTAGCATCAGCGCTTGGCTTTGTTGCGGATATTTACTAAACAACTGTTGCGCTAACGTTCGAATTTGCGGAAGTAGATCACTATCGCGCGTGAGATCCGCCACTTTCATTTGTACCAAACCGGTTTGCTTCGCACCCAGTAACTCGCCAGGGCCACGAAGCTCTAAATCTCGTTCGGCAATAACAAACCCATCGTTGCTCTCACGTAAAACCGATAACCGCTCATTCGCTTGTTTTGAAAGGGGCGTTTTATAAAGTAAAACACAATGGCTTGCTACCGAACCACGCCCTACTCGGCCGCGCAACTGGTGCAATTGCGCCAAACCTAGGCGCTCCGGGTTCTCAATGATCATCAAGCTAGCATTTGGTACATCAACGCCAACTTCAATTACGGTGGTAGCCACCAAAAGATCGAGCTCATGTGCTTTGAATTGCTGCATCACGGCTTCTTTTTCCGCACTTTTCTGCCTTCCATGCACCAAACCTACACGTAAATCGGGCAAGGCTTCTTGCAAATACAAAGCTGTATCCTCGGCCGCTTGGCACTGCAACACATCGGATTCCTCAATTAGAGTGCATACCCAATATACTTGCCGGCCTTCATTTTTCACCGCATCATGCAGCCGTTGCACCACCTCAGGCCGCCGGCTATCAGGAATCGCCACCGTTTGTACTGGCGTTCTGCCCGGCGGTAGCTCATCAATGATGGAGGTTGAGAGATCGGCATAGGCTGTCATTGCCAGTGTTCGTGGAATTGGTGTTGCTGTCATTACCAATTGATGAGGGTGTAAGCCCTGCTGCTCGCCTTTTTCGCGCAATGCTAACCGTTGGTGCACGCCAAAACGGTGCTGCTCATCAATAATCACCAACGCTAAATTGCGAAATTGTACCGTTTCTTGAAACAACGCATGAGTTCCCACCACAAAACCGATATCCCCCTCAGCAAGGGCGGTTAAGGTGCTGCTGCGAGCCTTGCCTTTAAGCTTACCAGCAAGCCAACCCACGCGAACTCCCAAAGGCTCTAACCACATGGCAAAACTTCGGGCATGTTGCTCGGCCAACAACTCGGTAGGTGCCATCAATGCTACTTGATACCCCGCCTCTAATGCCGAAAGTGCGGCGAGAGCGGCTACCAGGGTTTTTCCCGAGCCCACATCGCCTTGTACCAAACGTAACATCGGCATGGGCGATTGCAGATCCGCCTCAATTTCACCAACAACTCGGCTTTGTGCGGCTGTGGGAGAAAACGGCAACTGCGCCAGCAATGCCTGCTTAAGCCGTTGCGCCGGCGGCAATACTACCGCCTTTACAGCTTGCGCTTGTTGCCGTGCCTGCAGCATGCTCAATTGGTGGGCCAAAAGCTCTTCCAGCGCCAAACGCCGCTGTGCTGGGTGCAAGCCCGCAAGAAGTTGCTCTTGATCACTATCTGTAGGGGGCGCATGTAATATTTGAATCGCTTCGTGCAGATTAGGCAGCCCTTGGCGCAGCGTTTCCGGTAAAAGCTCTGGCAAACTTTTCGCATTTAAATAGCTAAGAGCCTGCAACGCTAGATTACGCAAGGTAAGTTGATGCACCCCTTCGGTAGCGGGATAAATCGGCGTGAGGCTCTCATCAACCTGAATGGGCTCGCCGGGCTGTAAGCTTTTATAATCCGGGTGCACCATTTCAGGGCCTGTGGGCCCGGGCCGAATCTCGCCATAAAGTTGCACAGAATTGCCTTTTTCTAGCTGTTTTTGCTGTGCTGCGCTAAAACGAAAAAATCGCAGCGTTAACGTACCACTGCGATCATTTACCCGCACTAACAACGCTCGGCGGCGGCCAAAATGCACGCGATTATCTAACACTTCCGCTACCACAGTGGCGAATTCGCCAGTGCGTAACGCCGCAATTGGCGTTACGCGAGTGCGATCTTGATAGCGCGAAGGCAAATGAAACAGAACATCTTGCACTGTATTCAAGCCCAAGCGCTGCAACTTCTCACCCATTTTCGGCCCTACACCTTTGAGTGTTGTTACCGAAATTTCAGCCAGCGCTGAACGATTACTCATCAGTATTGCGCTACCAACGAATTTAGGCTTCTGGGCTTAATCCCACTTACGAACAACATCATATAAATCCGTACGCCGGTCTTTTAAGTTAGTTACTGAACCTTCATTGTGTAAATATTTCAATTCATCCAAGTTTAAATCAGAGAACATCAACATTTCTGTATTTGGTGTTGTTTCCGACATCACGGCATCATGGGGAAATGCGAAATCCGAAGGTGAAAATACCGATGATTGCGCATATTGCACATCCAAACTCTCAACTTCAGGTAAGTTTCCTACACTACCGCAGATTACAACGTAGCATTCATTCTCTACAGCCCGCGCTTGTGCGCAATGGCGCACGCGTAAATAGGCATTACGCGTATCCGTCCAGAAGGGCACAAACAGAATTTCTAAGCCTTCATCAGCCATTAAGCGGCCAAGCTCTGGGAATTCCACATCATAGCAAACCAAAATACCAACACGGCCGGCGTCGGTTTGAAACACTTCAACTTTATCACCGCCCTCAATTACCCAATCGCGTTTTTCATGGGGGGTAATATGAATCTTACGTTGCTCTTCAATAGAGCCATCGCGGCGGCACAAATAGGTTACGTTGTAGAGCGAATCACCTTCACTCAGGGGCATCGAGCCGGTGATAATGTTCACGTTATAGCTCACCGCCATCTGCGACATTTCTTTTTTGAACCGTTCGGTAAATCCTGCGAGAAAACGAATGGCACTCATTTGTTGGCCATCTTTCGAAAGCCCCATTAATGGCGCATTAAAAAACTCTGGGAAGAGCACAAAATCACTCTTATAACTGGAAATCGCATCCACGAAATATTCCACTTGCTGCAGCAACTCTTCAACTGATTTAACCGCACGCATTTGCCATTGCACCGCACCAATACGCACGTTCCGAGAACGCGAATGAATCACAGTTTCCGAAGCCTCGTAAAGGAAATTACTCCACTCCAACAATGTGGCATAACCTTTCGAACGCTTATCTTCCGGCAAATATTTATACAGCAGGCGTTTTACCACGAAATCATTCGCTAACTGAAAGCTCAAAATCGGATCGTAAACTTCCCGGCGGCGCACCTTCTCTAAATATTGACTAGCTGTTATTTCATCGGCGTATTTATGAAAATTCACAATACGGCCACCCGCTAAAATGGCTTTTAAGTTCTGCTGTATACACAGCTCTTTGCGGGCATCGTATAACCGGCGGCCCAAACGGTAGCCGCGATAATCTGGGTGAATCAGCACATCGAGGCCATACAAGGCATCGCCATCGGCTTCATTCAAAATCTTATCGCGCTTACTTAATAGATCATCGTATTTGTGAGGGTTACTAAACTTATCGTAAATAACCTGTACCGTAAGGGCTACCCCCACAATCACACCATTATCTTCTAGGCAAATCTGACCCTCAGGAAAATCGCGAATAAGCGCATGAATCGTATGTTCCTCCCAAGCACCACCGATGTCATCGTATACACGATCCATAAGGGCCTTTAGTTGGGGGTAATCTTCATCGCGTAAATTGCGCAGTTGTAAATGCAGATCTTCTGGGCTCATTCCAATTCTCTCTTTTTTACCATCATATTTGCCAGAGCTTGGCTATACTTTCGGGGCATATCGCAAAGCTCAAACTATAGACAGAGTGTACACCGATTCACAGCAGCACGGAAAACATCTATGTGAATTCTTACTTGCATGCCAGAACCAAGATGTTTATGCTTCTGGACGTCTAAAAATAAAATCAGGATATTTATGTCTTCTAATGCAAACACCAATAACCCAACGGAATCCGTAAAACCAAGAGCCGTAGCGCTTTTACCTCTCGCGCTTTTCCTTGCTCTGTTTTTAGGAACCGGCATTTATTTCCATTTCGATGGCGTTGATATGGCTTTTTATCAACTAGCGAGCCCAGTTGCGATTATGCCCGCAATTATTCTTGCCATAATCTTAAGCAAACAAGCCATCAACGATCGCATAGAAACATTCGTAGCCGGCGTGGGGCACAACAATATAATTACGATGTGCTTAATTTATTTGCTGGCCGGTGCCTTCTCCACAGTAGCTGCAGCTACCGGTGGGGTTGATGCCATGGTAGCGTTGGGCCTAAGCATTATTCCCGCATCGTTTATTTTGCCCGGTATTTTCTTAATTGCCGCAGTTGTTTCCACCGCAATGGGTACATCCATGGGTACGTTGGCAGCACTTGCACCGGTAGCTTTGGGCTTAAGCCAGGCCGCGGGCATAAACCCTGCGCTGATGGCCGGTGTGTTAGTAAGCGGGGCAATGTTCGGCGATAACTTATCCTTTATTTCCGATACCACCATTGCCGCTACGCGCACTCAGGGCTGTGAAATGAAAGATAAGTTTAAAGCTAACCTTCGCATTGCCGTGCCTGCTGCTATTCTCACAATTATTGTGCTTTCGTTCTTCGATACCGGAAGCGCACCTATTGATGTGCCAGAGGCAAATTTTTGGTTAGCATTGCCTTACTTTTTCATCATTGCGCTGGCAGTTAGTGGCTTGAACGTTTTTGTAGTACTTACACTCGGTATTATTTTAGCGGCAGTGTTTGGTTTCGTGGCCGTAGATTACGAACTGGTAACCTTTAGCCAAGATGTGTATGTAGGCTTTACTAGCATGCAAGAAATTTTCCTGTTGTCGTTATTGATCGGTGGTTTATCCGCACTTATCCGCCAACAAGGGGGTTTAAAGTTCTTATCTAACACCGTTGAGCGCATCACCAACCGCTTGAGTAAAAGAGCCGACCGCTCAGCTTCATTTGGTATTGTGGGCTTAACCGCACTCACCGATCTCGCTGTTGCCAACAATACGGTAACGATATTAATTTCCGGCGAGGTAAGTAAACGGCTGGCCAAAGAAGGCAATATTGCACCCAAGCAAGCGGCAAGTTACCTCGATATTGCAGCCTGTGTTGTGCAGGGTGTTCTGCCCTACGGAGCCCAAGCGTTACTCATGGGGGCTACGTTCGGTATATCTCCGCTCGCAGTAAGCTTAAATACCTTCTATTGCTTTATTTTGGGTGTAGTAGCCATAGCAACTATCTTTATTATTGGCCCGATCAAAGCTGAACCGAATACAGTGAATGAACACGAGCCTGCGGTATAGGTTCAAGTGGCCAAAGGCTATCAATCGAAACTAAAAAACGCCCTTTCGGGCGTTTTTTAGTTTTACCTGTGTTCATTAATTTGTGGAGGGTAATTCCATCACGCCATCGATTTCTATTTGAGCGCCTTTTGGCAACCCCGAAACCTCTATCGCTGCACGCGCAGGGTAAGGCGTATCAAAATGCTCGGCCATTACTTCATTTACCACCGCGAATTGATTTAAATCAGTTAAGTAGATTTGCACTTTCACCATATCTTGCAATTCGCCACCGGCGGCAGAACAAACGGCACTTAAGTTTTTGAATACCTGCTCCGCTTGCGCGCGAAAATCATTAGAAACCATTTCCATGGTAGCGGGCACCAATGGAATTTGGCCTGAAAGATACACTGTGGTACCAATTTTTATGGCTTGCGAATAGGTTCCAATAGCCGCAGGCGCTTTATCTGTAGCAATAATCACTTTCGACATTTTATTTCCTTAAACGAGAAACTCGCTGAACTTGCGGCATCTTGCGAATCTGCCGCATAACATCGGCTAGGTGCTTGCGATCATTAATCGTGAGCGCCACATCAATGTAATAAATACTAGAATCAATTTCTTCGGTTTTTAAGCCCTGAATATTACAGCCCGTGCGCGCAATTTGCTGCGTTAATTGCGCTAACGCTCCCTGATGATTCACTACCTCTACTCGAATCTCAGAAACAAACTGAGAATCAGGTTTATTATCCCACTGCACAGGGAAATAGCGGCCCGGCTCTTCTTCATGGCCCCGCACGTTTTTGCACTCTCGGCGATGAATCACAAGGCCTCGCCCGGGGCTAACGTGGGCGATAATATCATCGCCAGGAATCGGCCTACAGCATTTCGCGAACGATAATAACAGGCCATCAGCTCCCTTTATTGCCAAACTTCGGCCACGTTCATCATCACCTGCTGCTGCTTTTAACCGTTGCTCATCGCCAATCAGCCGGCGAACTACTGCAACACCCATTAAGTTACCCAAGCCAATATCGCGCAACAGGCTCTGTTTATCAGCTCGTTTCAACTCTTGGGCAACCCGAATAAATTCGGCTTCATTGATATCATCCATACTGATATTGCCGAGCGAGGCGCGCAACAAGCGTTCGCCCAACACCAATGCTTCATCGAATTCTTGGTTTTTCAAATACTGGCGAATTTTTAAACGTGCCTTGCCAGTTACCACAAAATTCAACCATGCAATATTTGGCCGTGAGCCCGGGGTAGTTCTAATTTCAACGGTTTGGCCAGTTTCTAGGGGTTTACTGAGCGAATAAGCCTTGTGGTTAACCCGCGCGCCAATGCATGTGTTACCAATATCTGTATGCACTGCATAGGCAAAATCTACGGCTGTAGCACCTTGCGGTAATTCAATAATACGGCCATCGGGAGTGAAAACGTAAATTTCATCAGGGAATAAATCCGATTTCACATTCTCGATAAATTCAAACGAATTACCCGCGCTTTGTTGCAGTTCAATAAGGCTCTGCATCCATTTCTGCGCACGCACCTGTGCGGTAGTGTTGTTATCTTCAATATCTTTATATAACCAGTGTGCCGCAACACCCCGATCAGCCATTAAATCCATTTCTTCAGTGCGAATCTGAATCTCTACCGGCACCCCATGAGGCCCTTTCAACGACGTATGCAGCGATTGATAACCATTCGATTTCGGAATCGCAATGTAATCTTTGAAACGCGTTTCAATGGGTTTATATAAATTGTGTACGGCTCCCAGCACGCGATAACAGGTATCTACCGAATCAACGATTACGCGGAATGCATAGATATCCATTACCTGCGTGAACTTAAGCTCTTTATTCAGCATTTTCTTGTAGATACTGTATAGATGCTTTTCACGGCCATACACACGGGCTTTGATTCCCATTTCACCAAGGCGCGATAGCACCTCATTGTGGGTGCGCTCCAGCAGCGCTTTGCGGTTGCCTCGGGCTTTGCGAACTTGGCTATCCAACAGCCGGGCACGCCAAGGATAAAGAGCATGAAAGCCGAGAGTTTCTAACTCGTTCTTTATGTTATGGATACCTAGGCGATGCGCCAGCGGGGCATAAATTTCGAGGGTTTCCCGGCCAATTCTCCGGCGTTTATCGGGGCGCAATGAACCAATGGTACGCATATTATGCGTACGATCAGCTAGCTTGATTAGAATCACGCGAATATCTTGCACCATCGCCATAATCATTTTGCGATAGTTTTCAATTTGATGTTCTTCTTTACTGTTAAACTGTAGCTTATCGAGCTTCGAAACACCCTCAACCAGTTCCGCCACCGTAGGGCCAAACTGTTCAGCAAGATCTTCTTGCGTTACCGGTGTATCTTCAATCACATCGTGCAGCAAGGCTGCCATGAGCGTTTCATGATCAAGCCGCATCTCGGCAAGCATGCATGCTACCGCTACTGGGTGGGTAATATAGGGCTCGCCACTTTGGCGTTTTTGCTCACCATGCGCATCAAAAGCCACAACAAAAGCCTGCTCAAGGCGTGTTACTTGATCAGCAGGTAAATAAGCTTCGGTTAATGTGCGCAAACCTTCAAAAAGATACACTTCAGCGCTCTCACTTCTCTGTTAACTACTTTATTGTTTGTTCAAATAATTTATAAGATTATTTTTAAATACTATTTTTAGGTATTTTTTTAGGTATAACAGAGAGGATAAGGGGAAACAAACAATTTGCCAACGGGGGAAATGCCAACGGGAGCAGATTGCCCCCGTTGAGAAAATCGATTAATCGCTCGTATCACTCGATTTCAATGCGGCCATTGCTGCTACTTCCGCTTCATCTTGCGCATATTGCGCATCTTGATCGTCTTGATCAAGGCGGCCAGCATCGATAAACCCTGCTTCGATTTCGCGAAGTGCAATAATAGTTGGTTTATCGTTTGTGGTTTGCACCATAGGCTCTTTGCCATAGTTCGCTATTTGACGCGCACGACGTGCTGCTACCAGAACCAAATCAAACCGGTTTCCAATGCGTTCTACTGCGTTTTCTACTGTTACCCGTGCCATCTTATTACTCCGCGAAACTCAAATTGATTCTTTGAAAGGGCAAATAGTGTACTGCAAAGTAACAGATCCGCCAAGATCTATTGCTCATTGCATTGTTTTATTTGGGTTTTTATTCTTCAGCAAGTAGATTATGTAATATTTCTCGATGCCGAATTTGTTGCTTCGAACGGCGTAAGCGCTGGCTCATCACGATATGCTCTAAATTATCCACTGATGTAGCAAAATCATTATTCACAATTAAGTAACTAAATTCAGCGTAATGCGACATTTCGTGCTGGGCCTTCGCCATGCGTTTTGCAATCACTTCATCGCTATCTTGCCCACGCTCACGTAAACGGCGTTCAAGTTCTTCGTTGGAAGGCGGGAGAATAAATATGGTGTGCACACCGGGATAAGCGGCTTTCACTTGCCGAGTGCCTTGCCAATCAATATCAAGAAACACATCAATACCACTGGCTAACGTATCTTCTATTACCGTGCGCGAAGTGCCGTAATAGTTATCAAACACTTTTGCCCACTCATAAAAATCATGCTTTTCAACTTGTTGTAAAAAAGCCTCTTCACTTACGAAGTGATAATGCACACCATCTACTTCACCAGGCCGCGGTGCACGAGTAGTAGTGCTCACCGATACTTGCATAGAGCCTTTTGGGTGCCGATCCAGCAAGGCTTTAATCATACTTGATTTTCCAGCACCGCTTGGCGCAGCGATCACAAAAAGATTTCCACTAACGTTCGACATAAGCACGCTTACAAGTGAGTTCAAAGGTGCACAATAAAGTACACCGAATACCACCAAAAAACCACTTTTCTATATAATCTGCGGCTACCGCACCATGCTCGGGGGTTGCCTGGTCATGTTCGGTGTAGCCTTTCGGTAATAGTGGTGGTTTTGCCTTGCTCGGTGCTCCAATCCCTTACTTGGCTAGGGCTGCCGAGGTAAATAAAACTTAGTTACTTTCTGGAATTTCAATACCCCGATCAGCCAGCCAATCTACCACTTTTTCCATGTCTGCAGTGATTTTTCTACCCAAGGGTGTATCTGGCTTGTATCCTAACCAGTCCCTTGTAAGGCGAGTCATCAAACTATCACCGACCTCATTCACAAATGTGTAATCTGCGCCATGTTCGAGTAAGTGAAGGGTTAGATAATATTTCCCTCCAGAAGTTGAAGACATAAGCAATGATACTGACCGACCTGTTCGACCTATTCGTCGAGTACGGGCATTAATATCTGCTCCATACTCCAACAGCAGATCAACCGCTTCAATCGCATTTGGATTGAAAATAGCTACATGAAACAATGGTGTATGCCCAGAAAAAGCCCACTCAGGATGGTCGATACTCCGTTCCCGCCGCCCGGAAACCAAATTCGGATCAGCACCAAACTCCAATGCCAACCTCAAAAACTCCAGATTATCCTCGGCGGCAACAAAATACATGATCGAGGTGCCGTCCTCGTAAATCACATTGGGATCGGCACCAAGCTCCAGAAGTTTCTTAAATCCTGATAAATTCTTACGACGAAACGACCAGTACAATGGAGTAGCACCACTTGTACCTCGAGCATTCACATCAACGCCCTGTGCCACTAACTGCTCTATCCGTTCAAGTCGCCCTCTCCCTGCAGCACTTGCCAATGCTCGCACCTGCCTATCTGGGAACATCCGGCGCAAAGACATGCGACTGACAGCAGGTTGTTCATCTTCTCGCTGACTCGCTTCTTTTTGGTTTGCATCCATTCGCTTTATCAACTCATTCAATTCTGTAGGTGCCGATTGTTAAGGTATCGTATTCGTACAACTAAGCAACAGTGCTGCACTGATACAAACGAGCAATGTAATCCTATAATTCATCATATTCCCTCATTAACAGGCATTGGCGGCGCGTCGACACGCATGGCTCATAGTATGCCAACCAGCCGGACCCAACGATACTTTCTGGCCATAAACTGTGGTAGGCGTCACGGCATTAATCAGCCGTAACGCATCGGCAGAACTCCGAAAGTGCGTAATGGATGCGCCGGCATGTAAAACTAGCAGGATTAAACAAAACAACACCGTTAATTACCGCAAGGAAGTACATACTCTTCTCTCAATCTAATCGCATCTCCGCGCTGCCAAAGAGGATCTTCCAGCCAGCTTATATGGTCATTTGAAAAACAAAGAGGAATGAATACTTCTCTGCCAGAGGTTTCAGTGCCTTTCACTTTCACTACGGCTTGAGGGCAAAACCCAGCGCTACCCCATTGCTGTTGCCTTATATCAAAGAGCCTAATCTGAGCCCCTTGTTCTACATCACTTACATTTCCTTTGAAACAGTAACTCTCATCCGGTGATAAAATTAAACCACCAAGGCTCCAGCATCCATTTTCATGGATTTTCATATCTTGCTGTAATACATAGCACTGTCCAATCATGTCCGAATAAAGTTCTTCTTCGGATAAAGAGGTTACGCCAGTACAAGCCGTCAAGCCAAGTGGTAAGGCAAGCAACAGTGCCCGCCCTCTGTTTAGTGTCTTCGCTGTTGCCATTGTCGTACATACTCATCAAAGTTGTGAGAAGCCCAAATACTGTTGGGCTTAGTGAAACGCATGGTACCTACACGCAACGGATTCAGTAACCCGCCACCGCAAACCGGATCGGTACTGATGCATGCACCAGATGTTCCAGAAGCAGGATACGCAAGCCCTGGTAATGAATACAAAGTACCTGATTCAATAAAGCCCTGACGCACCAGATTATTTACTCGCCATGCACCAAGACTATGCCCGGTTAAATGCCCTGTGTAACCAGAACTCACTACACTCATTGAAACCGCATCAAGTAATCCCTGAACATTGAGTAGAGAGTCATTGATATCCCAAAGCACACCGATGACACCACCCCAGCTTCCCAACAATCCATTTTCTCTAGTGCTAAAACCCGTAACCTGTTGCTTATCAGGGTTATAAGTCGTCCCCGCCACTTCAAGCCCCAGTTTGGAATTGAGCGCCAAAATTAGGTTCAGCTCTTGCAAGCTCAAGCCATTTTTAGCCGCAAAGCGTGTTAACTCGGATTGCGCTTTGTATTGCCCGTAACTACCTACCGCATTTCGCACCCAACCGCCAAAATCTTCACCTAAACTCCCAGAGATATACATCAACGCCTGACCCATATTCGGATTGTGTGCCGCAACGATATTTATTCCCAAGCGAACCGTCACTTGACTCGCTGTCGGTGCTGCCGGTCCGCCTGATGGCGTAAACGCCCATGTTGAAGCGCCGGCAACCGCTGCGCCCCGCAAGGCTTGACTAGAGGATGCGCCATGAGCGCGCGCAACATTATAAGTTCCCGCGGCTGAACAAGCGGGCGCCCACGGGCCACAGAACAGAGAGCCAATACTCACAATGGTTTGGCTGATATCCGCACCCAATGCTTTAAACACCCCACGAATGCCACGTTTAAAAGGCGAAGCAAGCTTCTGAAACAAATACCCACTCGGGTCAGTGTAGCTCAGTGGCTTTCTTTAAAACATAAGCTGAAAGTACATAGCTGTAGCGGTTAAAGTTTTGGCTGTTGCTTGGGCTTTGCACGAATGGGTCGGCTTGTAGGAAGCGGCCTATGTGGGCGTCATATATCCGCCCACCCATTTGCACTACGCTGGCGTGGTCTACCTGCTCGTGGCCGGTGTAGCCTTTAGAGTCGCCCAGTAAGCTGTAGCTGAGCATTACACTGCGGGTATGCACCGCGTACTGCCGGCCCCAAGGATCGTACATCAGCTGTTACAAGACATTTTTGGCCTGCGAGGTCACAGCCACGGTAGAGCCCAAGCCATCGCTATGAAAGTAGTGCTCTTCACCGGTACCATTGCTGCGCTGCACCGCCTGGGCATTGCCGACCCGGAACTTGTGCTCAATCACCCCTCCCGGCAACTGCACCCGCTCATACAGCCCATCCAGCAGTAGGCTGTCGGTTACTTCGCCGCCGCGTACATCGCGCTGGCGGTACAGCTCGCAATTCGGGCCGTACCAGAACTCGGTCTGGTCGCTGCCTTGGGTAATGCGGCTCGGCTTGTTAAAGGCGGCGTAGGTAAAGTTGTGCCTGCCATCCGAAGTCACATTGCCGTTGTTGTCGTAGCTGAAGTTGTAATAAAAATTGAGAGTAGAACAAACGCTAAACATTAAATTAATTTTCACCTAACCCTAACTTTAAGGGGGTGTTAAAGAACTGACGCGGTCAGAAACCTGTCTAACCGCTGTATTCAAGCAGTTGGAATCGGATGTTGCTTAAGGTTTAAACAAAAAGCCTTTTGCCCGCCCCTGCCGTGTGAACGGCTGGAGCGGGACATTCTTTTAGTAGCTCTGGATTAAACTGTAAAGCATCAGGATCCGACACCCATGCCAAAATCCAGCGAGGCCTTGGATGATGGGGTGCAATACTTGGCACCTCCGCTATCAATCCGCGAAACTCCCCTTCCAGTACCTCAACCTCTATTCTTAAGAAGTGTCCCCAAGAACCATTCCAGTCCTGATAGATATGAGCAATGCGGACTTGCGTCCCTGGTGGTAGCAAACCGATAATCTGCTTCCGCCAGAATATACTTTCCACGTCACTGGGAGCCAGTAAAGTAGTACCCATAGATGCTTGTTCAGAACCATCCCATATTTTGTGCTCAATCAGCAGTTCCTTGCAGGCACCAACCCATTGACTCTCCGTTGGTTTTAACGCACACCCTGAGAGCAGCATGGTAAGGAGCACTATAAGCGAATAGTTTATACATCTCATCAGCCAGGCCACCTCTCTCCATAACCATCAACCGTACCAATGGTGTGATTTCTATATATCCAACGCCACCAACTCGGGCTTTCCACTGATGTTGTCCCCGGTCTGAATATCGTCATAGCCCCGGTTCCGCAAATCAGATCCAATGTTGCACAAGCTCCGGATGTTCCTGCAGCCGGGTAAGCAAATCCAGGTAACGACAACAAAGTGCCAGACTCGATAAAGCCTTGCCGCACCAGATTATTGACCCGCCACGCGCCGAGGCTATGCCCTGTTAGATGACCAGTATGGCCGGAGTTAATCACTTGCAATGACACAGCATCCAACAACCCTTGAGCATTAAGCAGTGTATCGTTAATATCCCAAAGCACTCCGATATAGCGCGAGGCTCGTCCAAATATGCCACCAGGTTTTTCTCTTGACAGGAATCCCTCAACAGTACCACTTTCAGAGTTGTAAGTCGTCCCCGCCACTTCAAGCCCTATCTTGGAATTGAGCGCCAAAATTAGGTTCAGCTCTTGCAAGCTCAAGCCATTTTTAGCCGCAAAGCGTGTTAACTCGGATTGCGCTTTGTATTGCCCGTAACTACCTACCGCATTTCGCACCCAACCGCCAAAATCTTCACCTAAACTCCCAGAGATATACATCAACGCCTGACCCATATTCGGATTGTGTGCCGCAACGATATTTATTCCCAAGCGAACCGTCACTTGACTCGCTGTCGGTGCTGCCGGTCCGCCTGATGGCGTAAACGCCCATGTTGAAGCGCCGGCAACCGCTGCGCCCCGCAATAGACTAGAGCCGAGAATACATGGCTGTAGCGGTTAAAGTTCTGGCTGTTGCTTGGGCTTTGTACGAATGGGGCGGCTTGTAGGAAACGGCCAATGTGGGCGTCGTATATCCGCCCACCCATTTGCACTACGCTGGCGTGGTCTACCTGCTCGTGGCCGGTGTAACCTTTGTGCGTGAGGCTTAATATCGAGGCCAAGGTAAAGTTCACGGCTTGGTTATTGCTTTTAAACACCGCCCGGCGCTTACCAAAGGCATCGAAGCTGAGCTTTTCTTCTACTTGCCCCGCGTCATCGGTAATCACATCCACGCTACCTAAATGGTCCGTGTATACATAGCGGGTGGTGATGCTTTCACCGCGCTCTCCCTGTCGCAACTCAACAATCGCATTGCCCAAGTTACGCCGGAACCAGGTTTCGCCCCCCTCACTGATAAGCTCCGCTACGCCATGCTGCGTAATGGTGGTGGTTTTGCCTTGCTCGGTGCTGGTGCTGCTTTCCGTATGGGCCGGCTTTATCCAACTATCAAACTCTATTGGAGCTAAGTCTTTAGCAGTAGCCTTTGCTACCATACTTTAAACTTA
>NZ_PIPJ01000008.1 GCF_003987135.1 Aliidiomarina iranensis | reverse complement strand
CTTGAAGCTCATAACAGGCCGTATATACGAGTGCAGTTTTATCCTGTTCACATCGCGCAAAGCTGGTTAAAAACAAAGTAAAACTATGTCACTAAACAACTTGCGTAATGTGAGGTGTCCATATATGGGTTCACGGCGTCCCGCATCAGGCGGCTCCACCCCCAGAACTAAAGATTCCCCAGCCCCAGCCCCACCTCTAGCCGGCGGCTTTTTTGGCGCCTTCGTAGAGTGGCAGGATGAGATCGAGGGCGCTTTGGTTAGTGCTATCTTCGAGTTGCAGTTGGTTGTTTTGCAGGGGCGTTACGCGCTCGCCCCATTTGATTAGGCCGGCGCCGCAGGTGAGGCCACCGCCAAATACCGCAGAAATGATTTTATCACCGGGCTTCACCATGCCAGTTTCTAGGGCTTCGGTGTAAGCGATAGGCAAAGTAGCTGAAGAGGTGTTGCCGTATTTTTGGATGTTTACCATGGTTTTGGCTTCCGGCACTTTACACATTTTTGCTAAGAAATCGATGAGGCGCTTGTTCGCTTGGTGCGGAATAAGCACATCAATATCTTCGACGCTGAGGCCGGTTTCTTGAAATACCCCTTCAACGGCTGCGCTCATGCCTTTCACCGCGCGTTTAAATATTTCTTGGCCCACAAAATTAAATGGCATAACACCATCGAAGTTGTAGCGATCAAAGCTCAAACCGAAATCTAGCGCGAGGACATCGCGGGCATCGGCATCACAGCTTATTTTTGATGATAATAACCCAGCTTCGTTAGCGGATGCCTCAAGCACCATGGCGCCGGCGCCATCGCCGAAAAGCACCGCGCTTTCACGTTTGGTCCAATCGAGGATACGCGTTAAGCGTTCAGCACCGATAACCAGCACTTTCTTGTGCATACCCATGCGAATCGAGGAAGTGGCAAAATGCATGCCGTAAAAAAAGCTGCTACAGGCCGCGTTCAAATCGAATGCCGCAGCATTTTTGGCGCCAATTTCTTGTTGCACTTTCGATGCGAGGTTCGGAATGATTTCATCGGGTGTGCAGGTGCCAACGATGATGAGATCAATTTCAAGTGGATCGAGATCGGCCGCGGCAAGTGCGTTGCGAGCGGCAACAGCGGCTAACGCGGAGGTGCCCACGGCACTCACTCGGCGCTCTTCGATACCAGTGCGGCTGCGGATCCATTCATCGGAGGTTTCCAAGAATGTGGCCAGATCATTGTTGGTCATGATGGCGGGCGGCATGCATTTGCCCCAGCCGGTGATTTCTGCAAATTTCATTCGAACTACCTTAAAATCTTTTGATGAACGCGCGGTGATATCGCGCGTGACTCAGTTGTAACAATCGTATACCTTTATGACCGATAAGAAAACGAAAAGAGCCACAAACAAGGGATGAAACACTATGGTTAGCGGAATCAAAGGCGCCAGGGCGCTGAATAAGCGTAGTGCTCAAAGCATTGGTTTTGGCGTTTTTAGCCACTACTTCAATACGCTAACAACCAGAATGAACCGCTTGGGCCGCCGCTACACTAAACCTTTACGTGCGGTTGCTGCCGTTATGATTGTTTTAATACTTTCAGGTTGTAGTACAACGCCAAGTGTTCCTTCGGTGGTGAATATTTTACCGCCGAATATTTCCGATTTTGCCAAGCCGGTGGTGCCACCGGTGCGGTTGTCGGTTCGCGATCAGCGCACGCACAATCATGTGTTGCGAATTGAACACCACTCAGATCATGCGGAGTTTGCCACGACCCAAGTGCCGTTGGCTACTCTGATGAGTGAGGTATTGTTGGATTTTTGGCCGCATGCGGAGGATTCGGCGGTACCGCTAACGGTGTACCTAGAAGATGCCTTGGTGCGCGTTATACCCACTGAAGGGGGTTACCGAGCTGAGCATAGAGTTGCCATGCGTGTGGTGGCGCGCTCCGGAATGCAGTGGATTGGCCGGCAATATGTAACCCAAGCTGAGGGTGGGCCATACCGCCAGCCGGATTTTGAGCAAATTACGGATACCTTTAACCGCGCGGTGCACACCACGTTGCGCGATATGATGAGTGATCAGGTGTTGCAAGAATGGTTGCAAAACCATGTTCAATAAAGGGTGCAATGAACTGCTCAAGAAAATGGGCAATAACTTGGGCAATAGCTTGGGCAATAACTTGGGTAAGAGATAAGTGCCTTGTTAAAGTGCCCTGTATTAATGAGGCGGTATTAATCGCATGAATTGAGAGGTAAAAATGCAAACTTGGATAAAATTTGGAATCGCTGTTTTGTTCTTAGTGGGTGCCGCGAGTGCTTCGGTGGCGGCTGCAGAAGAGGGTGATATTCAAGAAAGTAATTTATACCCCAAGGTGAAATTTGTAACCAGTATGGGGGAAATGGTGGTTGAGCTTAATCGTTGGAAAGCGCCACTAACAGTTGATCATTTTTTGCGCCATGTAGTGAGTGGTAGCTACAACGACACGCTTTTTCACCGGGTGATGGCTGATTTTGTGGTGCAGGGCGGTGGTTATGAGGCTGATTGGACACCGCTACCTGAGGGCGATACGGTGTTTAATGAATCGGGAAATGGCTTAAAGAATAATTTTGGCACCATTGCGCTGGCTCGGGTTAATGCGCCGCATTCAGCGAAACGCCAATTCTTTTTTAACGTGAAGGATAACGAAAGCCTGAACCCTAGTTCGCGCCGTTGGGGCTATGCGGTGTTTGGCCAAGTGATTGAGAATGCCGAATTGCTGCATGAATTAGCCAGTGTAGAAACCGATTTTAATGAGGAAATGGGCTTCGCCGATGTGCCGGTGGAAACATTGCGCTTAATTTCTGTTGAGCTACTGCCAGAAGAGAACTAATTCGAAGTGAATAATTCCCGTACAGATCAGCCGCCGATAGGCTTTCGCAATGTTGTGCGTTTTTATTGCCAGCGCAGGCTAATTACAATTTTTCTTCTCGGCATGGCCAGTGGTTATCCTTGGGTAATGATCGGCTCTTCGATGTCGGCCTGGTTGAATGAAATGGGGTTTACCCGTTCAACCATTGGTTTTTTTGGCGTGGTGTTCGCCGCTTACTCGGTAAATTTCTTGTGGTCGCCTTTGGTGGATAGGGTGAAAATTCCCTTGTTGAGCAACTGGCTTGGCCACCGCCGAGGATGGATTTTATTTTGCCAACTGGGTATTGCCTTGAGCTGCTTTGTGCTTGCGCAAATGAATTTTACCACGCATTTGTATTGGGCCGGTTTAGTGGCGTTGGTGTTGGCTGTGTTTTCGGCTACGCAAGATATTTCCATTGATGCTTACCGGATTGATTCGGTGGGTGAGCATGAGGCGCGGGTGCAATCGGCTGGCGCCGCCATGACAACGGCCGGTTGGTGGACGGGTTTTGCCGGTTTAGGTGCTATACCGTTTTTCCTCTCTGATATGCCCGGGTGGGATTGGCCGCGGGTGTATCAATATTTGGCTGCACTGATGCTGGTTCTGAGCGCTGGTGTGTGGTTGGCTCGGGAGCCGAAAACAGCTCGCGGGGCGCTGCAAAAAGAGGCGGAACTGCGCTATCAGCAGGTGCTTGCCGGGGTGGGGAATCGTATTGCTTTACGGCATAAGATTACCGCTTGGCTTGGGGTTACCTTGGTGGAACCTTTAGCCGAATTTTTCCGCCGCAGCGGCGTTAAGTTTGCCCTTTCAATTTTGTTGTTTGTGCTCTTGTTCAAAGTGGGCGAAGCCTTTTTAGGCCGCATGTCGATTGTATTTTACCAAGAGGT
Source organism: Aliidiomarina iranensis (assembly GCF_003987135.1). Taxonomy (GTDB): domain Bacteria; phylum Pseudomonadota; class Gammaproteobacteria; order Enterobacterales; family Alteromonadaceae; genus Aliidiomarina; species Aliidiomarina iranensis. Next base: position 114,005 of record NZ_PIPJ01000008.1, on the reverse strand, counting down.
GGGCTTCAGTAATTCGGATATTGCTTGGTATTCGAAGATTGTGAGCTGGTGGGTAACCATTATTTTTGCGCTGTTGGGATCGTATGTCACCATGCGCATTGGCATTTTAAAAGGCCTGTTCATTGGCGGCACGGCCATGGCGGCGAGTAATTTGTTCTTTGCCGTGCTGGCGCTTGTGGGCCCGAATAAAGGGCTTCTATTGGCGGCGGTAATTACCGATGGCTTTACTTCAGCGTGGTCAACGGTAGCCTTTGTAGCGCTCATTAGTTTGTTGGCAAACCGCGCTTTTACAGCAACCCAATACGCACTCATGGCCTCGGTAGGTACATTAGGCCGCACCGTTTTGGCAACCTATAGTGGCGCGGTAGTGGATTGGCTTGATGGCAATTGGGCGCTGTTTTTTGTGCTCACAACCTTGATGGTGATTCCAAGTTTGCTGTTTTTATGGACCATTCGCAAACCGATTCAAAAGCTTGAAGATGATAGCCGCGATCGGCAACAGCAATGGGATTCCGAGCAAGCGGTAAAGCGTGAAGCCGAATCCGAGCTGAATCAAACGCGCAAAAGTAAGGAGTAAACTGTGGCCAGCTGGGTGATTGTTGGAACCGGTGCATTGAGTACTCTTTGGGCGCACGGGCTGCAGGCGAGCAGTGCTGACGTTGTGATTTATTCGCGGCATTTGGAAGATCAGGGTGGTGTAGAACTCAGTGTAACCCAGCAAATTGCAGCAAATATGCGGCGCTTTCCGGTTATTCACGATGCAGGTGAGGCTGCGCCGGGCGCTATTTGGCTGATTATGGTGAAAGCTTGGCAGCTCGAGCCGTTGCTAATTCAGTTGGCTCAGCAAGGCTTGCGCCAAGCCACTATAATTTTGAGCCATAATGGTATGGGGGCAGGAGAAGACATAATTGCTGCTCAAGCCGAATGGCAGATTTATGATTTGGTAACCACCCAAGGGGCTTGGCGGCCAGAGCGAAACCATAGCGTTTATGCGGGAGTTGGTGAATCTTGGCTGGGTTCGCGGGCGCGCTTGGGTGCTCACTTGGGTGCTCACTTGGGTGCTCACTTGGGAGCGCACGGGGAAGATAGAGAAGTTGAAACCAACGAGCCTGAAGGGAAGAGAAACCAGGCCTCGCAGACTGAGCGTAGTAAGGGTGCGTTATCGAAGCCGCACCAATATACCGCGCCGGAGTGGTTTGTTGAGCTGGCGCAAGCATTCCCCCCCTTGCACTGGCAGCCCAATATATTGCATCGCCGTTGGCAGAAAATGGCGATTAATTGCGCGATTAATCCATTGGCAACCCTAGCGAACGAGGCGAATGGCGTATTGCAAAGCGATAAGTTTCAGGGCCACATTCGTGCGGTGTGTGAAGAGATCGCGAATGTTAACCCGGCGCTCGATGCCGACGAATTGGTTCGGCAAGTGCAGCAAGTAGCGGCGGCAACCGCTACTAACAAGTGCAGTATGTTGCAAGATGTTACTGCCGGTAGGCGTACCGAAATTGCCTTTTTAAATGGCTTTATTTGCCGTGAAGGCGAGCGGCTGCGCGTAGCAACCCGGGTAAATTGCGAGTTGGCTAAACAGATTGCTGCACTCAAGTTATCTTAAATTTATTTCTACGCGTGCTCAAAGCGTGAGCATGCTGTAACGGCGCAAAGCTAACGAGTTCAAAATTATGAAAAAAAATAAAGAACCAGTTTATTACGGTGATTATCTTGGTTTAGATAGGTTACTTGCTGCACAAAAACCGGTAAGCCCGCAATATGGGCCGGAGGCACATGATGAAACTTTGTTTATTATTGTGCATCAGGCTTATGAACTTTGGTTTAAGCAGCTTATTCACGAGTTACGCTCGGTGTTGAGTATTTTTCGAGAAGAGCATGTGGCGGATGAAAAGCTGATGACGATTGTGCATCGCTTGAAGCGCATGGTGACGATTCAAGAATTACTGAATCAACAAATTAATGTAATGGAAACCATGACGGCGCAAGATTTCCTAGAGTTTCGTGATTATCTGGTACCTGCCTCTGGTTTTCAGAGTATTCAATTTAAGGAAATTGAAATTAGCTTGGGCGTTAAGCGTGATAAACGCATTGCCTTCGATCAAGCTTCTTTTTATAACCGAATTAATGCGAAAGATCGTGCTTATTTAGAAAACTTAGAAGAACTACCTGATTTGTTCGAGCGCGTGGATGCTTGGTTGGCGCGGATGCCGTTTTTGCAGAAGGACGATTTTAGCTTTTGGCAGCATTATAAACAGGCGATTGATGAACAACTGCAGCATGATGAGGCCATTGTGCGCGGTAATAGCTTGCTTAGCGAGGAAGAACTTGCGGCGGAACTAGCAGATTTAGCAAGCACTAGAGAAAATTTTTCTGCATTGTTTGTAAGTGAGAAATATCAAGCCATGCAGGCCGAAGGCCGGGTTCGTTTATCACAGCGCGCCATGCAAGCTGCGCTTTTTATTCATTTATATAGTGAAGAGCCGGCTTTCAACTTACCTTATCAAGTATTAAATGCGCTGACGGAAATTGATAAAAACTTAACCATTTGGCGTTATCGCCATGCCATGATGGTGCAACGCATGCTGGGCTCAAAAATCGGTACGGGTGGTTCTTCAGGGCATGAGTACTTGAAACGCACCACAGAAAAAAATCGGATCTTTGCTGATTTTATGAACTTAGCAACTTATCTACTCCCAAAAGCGAGTTTACCGCCGTTACCTGCCAGTGTGAGCGCGAGTTTACGTAGAGGTGCATAATCATGGTTACCGAAACTTTAATGGATACGGGTTCAGCGGCTAAAATTGAAGCTGTGTTTGCGAAGCTGCGCGAGCGTGCCGCCCACCGACCACCGGAGCTTAAACGTGAGTGGTTTACCCAATCCTTGTTTAAATCTCGCAGTTATTTGGTGGCTGATTATATTGCCGAAGCTGAGGTTAATGCTTTGCGCTTGGCTGAGGTAGGGAAAGATTCACCAATGTATCCATTATTGCATGAGGTGGTAGATGCGCAGCTGGTGGCTTTAGTGCAGGCATTGTATCGAGGTTAAGGATTAGGGCCATAAGTTCAGGAGCAACTTGAGGGGCAGCGTGAGGGGCTATTTTAGAGACAACGTCAGGGACGATGTTAGGTGCTATGTGAGGTGCTATGTGAGCTGCTGATGATCGGATAATCAGCTTCAGGTTTTGATATCGAAAAAGATAATATCGGGAAGAATGGGAAGAATTAGGCAAGTAAGGGTTTTCCGAACTTTACAAAAAAACCCACATTAAATGCACAAATGTTGGATTTAATAGTAATAAGACTGTTGCAAAGCTCAACATATTTGTTATATTCAGGTTATTGGGAGAGTGATGTTAACGAGCAATGTAAATAATTCGCTGCTGTTTTGTAGTAAAAGTTTAGGTTGATCAACACATTGCTCCCAATAACGCTCAAAACAAAAATCAATAAGATGCAGTCTCTTGCTGCACGATAAACCTCAAAACCACCAATAGTGGTCCAGGGAGATACAACATGTACACAAATAGTAAATTAGCCAAATCGATTCGATTAGCACTGATGTTCGGTGCGTCGGCTACTGCAATGACTGGCGTTGCTTCAGCCCAAGAGCAAGAAGAGGAAGAAGAAGCGGCTGAGCGAGTTGAGCGAATCCAGGTAACTGGTTCTCGTATCCAACGCGCTGATATGGAAGGTGCACTTCCAGTAACAGTTATTGATCGTGAAGCCATTGACCTTTCAGGTGAGATTTCTGCAGCTGATTTGATTCGTAACACCACATTTAACAGTGCTGGTTCTTTCCGTCCACAATCTGGTTCTTCTGCACAGGGTACTAGTGCTGTAGACATGCGTGGTCTAGGTTCTAGCCGTACTCTAGTACTAGTTGATGGTCGTCGTTTAACGATGTCTCCTTCTACTGGTTCTTCACAAGATTTGAACGCTATTCCAATCGGCGCCATTGAGCGTATCGAAATCCTATCTGACGGTGCCTCTGCGGTATACGGTTCAGATGCGATTGGTGGTGTAATCAACGTAATTACTCGTCGTGACTTCAACGGTGTTGAACTTACTGTTGGTGGCGGTGAAGTAAGCGTTCCTTCAGAAGGCGGTGACCGTGAGAACGGTTCATTAGTATTCGGTTCTTCTTCAGATACTACGAGCATCATCGGTGGTGTTTCTTGGAACAACCGTGAAATTGTATTTGAAAATGCTTATCCATGGACGCAATCAGGTTCTTCTGTATACGGTAACAACTTCGTACCTGCCGGTAACGGTGGTGGATTCTGGGGCCAAGCCCTTGATGAAGATGGAAACCCGCGGTTTGTACTCGATGAAGATGGCAATCCAACAGCTACTCCTGTTTTTGCTTCTGCACCTATCATGGCAGTTCCAGGTGGTTGTGGTGAAGAAAACTTCTTTGGTATTAGTGTAACTACTAACCCAGATGGTACAACTACTCGTCCTGACGGTGTTGTGAGTGAGCGTTGCCAGTATAACTTCAACGCAACTAACGCAAACGAAGCATCTTCTTCAAACGAATCATTGTTTGTTAAGTTACGTCATGACATCAACGACGATTGGACAGTATATTCGAATGCGAATATCGCTAAAACTAATTCATTCGGTCGTTATGCACCAGCCCCGGATTCAAACGGTTTCTACGCTGGTTTAGCTACCCCAGTAGATAGCTTAAATAACCCAACCAACCCAGACGCTTGGTTCTACGATACAGTAAACAACCCAAATGCGGTTGCGTATGACCAAAACGTTGTTGGTCCTGAGCAAGCTGTATTCTTCTATCACCGCTTCGCTGCCATGGGTAACCGTGATAGCACTGTAGATAACGAGAATATCGATTTCTTAGTAGGTGCTGAAGGCCGTGTAGGTATGTTCGACCTAGATTTCGGTGCTCGCCGTGTACGTAACAAAACGGTTGAAATTGGTGACGGTTACCTAGCTGCAACAACAGCTTGGGGTAACGTTAATAACTTCAACCCATATTGTGATGACGGTACTTACGACATCGAATGTCAAACTGGTTACAACATCCAAACGCCAAGTGCCAACCCTGACAGCGTTTTAGCGGCTGGTGTTGTAACGACTTCACGTATTTCTCAGTTCAACATTGATGAAATGTATGCTTCAGCTGGTTTCGATATCTTTGAAATCGGTGGTGGTATGGTTCAAGGTTTCGTAGGCGTAGAAACTCGTGACGAATACTATGAAGATAACTACGATTCGCAATCTGAAGCTGGTTTAGTTGGTGGTTCTGCTGGTAACTCTGCAGGTGGTGGCCGTTCAGTAGACGCTGCTTACTTCGAAGTGTTAATGCCAGTAACTTACGACTTAGAAGTGTCTCTAGCAGGCCGTTTCGATGATTACTCTGACTATGGTTCAGATTTCTCGCCGAAAGTGAGCTTCCGCTGGCAGCCAATTCCTGAGTTGTTGGTTCGTGGTTCGTACGGTGAAGGTTTCCGTGCACCTACGCTTGATATCCTAACTCAGTTAACTTCTTTCTCAGCTGATTCAGTTCGTGACCCTGCTACTTGTGCTATTTTATCTGGAGACGCAGATGCAGAATGTCAAATCAACGCATTCTACATTGCTAACCCTGATTTGAGCTCAGAGCAATCTGAACAGTTAGCCTTCGGTGTTGCGTATCAGCCACTAGAATGGTTGAACTTCACAGTAGATTACTACGATATCGAAATCTCGAACCGGATTCGTCAGTTCAGTTCACAAAACTTGATCGACCGTGAGCGTGCAGGCGACCCAGTTCCAGATGGCTTAGGTGTAACTCGTGCCGACGATGGCCGTATTACTCGCATCGATGCAGGTTTTGGTAACGAAGGTACATTGAGTACTTCTGGTGTCGATTTCAACGTTCGTACTGACTTTGATTTAGGTGCCTTCGGTACCATTTCAAACAACTTACAAATGTCTCGCATCTTAGATTACTCTACAGATGGCGGCCGTAATATCGTTAAAGATCCTGGCCTTCCTGAAGACCGTATCACTATGCAAAACCAGTGGAACTACGGTGACTTCAACGTAGCGTGGAACATTAACGTAATTGGTACTCAGTTCACTGATGTTGAAGCTGATGGTAATGGCGGTGTAATCCGTACTGGTAACTGGGGTACTTGGACTACGCACGATCTACAGTTCAACTACAACACACCTTGGAATGGTCGTATCACTGTTGGTGCTCAAAACGCATTCGAGAAACTACCTAAGATCGACGTAGTTAACGGTCCTGAGTACGGCTTCGATGGTCGTGGTTACAACTTCAACTTGTACACTGCGAACGGTCGTTACACTTACGTGCGTTACACTCAACGTTTCTAAGAAACGCTTGAATAACCATTTAGGTTAAACGAAGTGGAATAATGTTCCACAACGTGTAAAGCTTAAAACCGGCCTCTCGAGGCCGGTTTTTTCATTTTAAGTGGGTAGCGTTCCGCTCAACGACAACGGCAATGTAGTTTTAGGAATTGAATATGAAACATTGGACCGATTACTGGCGCCAATCTGCATCTTTAAATAGCTTTGCAGAATCGGATGCAGCTTCCGGGTATTCCGGTGATTTAGCAGAATTTTGGCAACAACAAGTAAAGGATTGCCCAAAAGAAGCGAAAATTGTGGATGTAGGCACGGGAAATGGCGCACTCGCTGCTCTAATTGCTGAATATGGACGCGAACAAAATAAAGATTGGCAAATTAGCGGTATCGACGCCGCAGATATCGACCCTCCGGCAAGTGTTACGTCGAAGCCGGAGCTTGTAGCGAAGCTGAGAGGCATAGCGTTTTTTGGTAATACTAAAATCGAAAACATACCCTTTGCTGATGCAAGTGTTGATGCTGTGGTTAGCCAATTCGCCTTCGAGTATGCGGACACCCAAGCTGGGTTAATAGAAATTCTTCGTGTACTCAAACCCGGTGGTAGCTTTGTGGCCATGGCGCATCATGTTGACTCGGAACTCGTTACCGATTCAAAGCGAGGATTGGAGATTTACGATTATGTTCTGGCGAATTCACCCTTATTTATGCAGGTAGATTTGCTGTTCCGGATTAGCGCTCGTGCTCTAGCAACCATGGATTGGAAGGCTTGGAGTGCTTCACAAGAATGTATTGCTATGAATAAATCGATTCAATGGACGATGTCGGTGATTTCTAATCGCTATGCTGAGGAAAGTGATAAACCTTGGTTGAATGATATTTTTGGCCAATTGGTTGCGTTATTGCGTGGTGCAACATCAATGCAACATTGCGAGCAAGCGATGCAGCATCTTGGCGATGTATATTCAGCGTTACAAGCGCACAAAGTTCGAATTACAGAGCAGTTAAACGCCGCTTTGACAAAAGAAAAATTAATCTATTTAAAAAAGAAAGCAGAGCTATTAAAGAGCAGTTTTGTTGTTAACGAGTTTCGTATAAACGACGATTTGTTCGCATATACATTACAAATTAAAAAACATTAATAGTTGTAAGTGTATAGTTTTTTGAAGCTTTTTTTACTTGCTAAAATCAATGTAAAGATTGTGCCAAGGCCTTTAGAAAAGTACCCAATCTGGTCGGATGTTTATGCCGGAACTGCCTAATCAATATGAACTTTTTATGGCACAGAGTGATCCGTTCAGAAACCTCTGCTTGCTTGGTTGACAGCTTCGCCTTGTTCGTGGGAGTATTCAAGGGATGCTATTTCTGCGAAATAGCTTAATTTCGGTGTAGGATTTTTTTCATCACTCACACAACTGGTTCTTTTGTATGAAAAGGTAAAACATGAACGCAAGTTCAAGCCTTAAATACCGAGGATAAAGTTAAGTCAAATTGGTTGGGAACTATGACCACAGTAATCAAACGAAGCAAAATCGCTGCCGCTATGGCAGGTGTGATGGCGCTGACGGGAGTTGGGTTAGCATCCGCTAACGATAATGTCCTGTCGCAGCTACAGGCTGAGCAAACGCAAACTAACCGTGCGAATGCTGCCTCGCAAGAGCGCGTCGATTCATTGTTCGAGCAGAGCAGTGACTTATTAGCTGACTACCGCGCGGTAGTTGCTGAATATGAAGCCTTAAAGATGTACAACGACCACGTTCAGCGTCTAGTAGACGACCAGAACGCAACGCTTGATTCTTTGCAACGTCAGATCGACGGCATTGAAGAAACGCGTCAAGGTGTTGTGCCTCTAATGTATAAGATGATCGATTCGTTAGACGAGTTCGTTCAGCTGGATATTCCGATTCACCGTGAACAACGGGAACGTCGAGTTGAGCGCCTTCGCGAAGTGATGGTGCGTTCAGAAGTAACTGATTCTGAAAAATTCCGCCAGATCATCGAAGCCTATCAAATCGAAATGGATTACGGCGTAGGTTTGATTGCGTATGAAGGTACTTTGAATTTTGAAGGCCAAGACATCGCAGTTGATTACTTACACGTTGGCCGTATCGCGTTTTTAGCACAATCGCTTGATATGCAAAACGCATGGGTGTGGGATAACGATAACCGTGAATGGTCGCGCGTTGATGATTCGTTCTTGAATCCGCTAACACAAGCGATTCGTATGTCTCGCCGTCAGACCGCATTTGATGTAGTGCGTCTACCAGTCTTTGCCGCGGAGAATGCAGAATGAAACATGTAGTGAAGAATTTAATGGTGGCCGTGGCAGGTATTTCGCTAGCGGCATCAGCTGCGTTTTCAGTTAATGCTCAAGACGCAGAAGCAAAAACACTTGAAGAGTTACTGCAACAGGTTCAAGAGCAGCGTGCAGCGGCACAACGCATTGACCAAGAGCGCGAGCGTCGTTTTATGGACGACCGTGCAGATAAGCAAGCAATGCTTCGTCAAGCACAGCAAGATCTGCGTGACGAAGAAGCGCGCAGTACTCGTTTACAACAAGAATACGCACAAAACGAAATCGATATTGGCAACAAAGAAACCGAACTAGATAACATGGTTGGTACTTTGGGTGAGATCTTCGGTGTAATTCGTGGTGCCGCTGCGGATACTATCGGCCGTATCTCTACGTCAATCGTAAGTGCACAATATCCAGACCGTGAACTGATTCTTGAAAGCTTGGCTGAAGCTCGCGAGCTTCCAAATATCGCCGAACTTGAAGAGTTATGGTTAGCATTGTTAACGGAAATGACTGAATCAGGCAAGGTAGAACGTTATCAAGGCGAAGTTACCCTTCTTGATGGTGGTTCTGAAGTTCGTGACGTGATTCGTATTGGTTCATTCAACCTGATTTCTGAGGGTGAATACTTACTGTACAACGACAGCACGAAACAGATTCAGCCAATTGCGCGTCAGCCTTCTGGCCATATCCTTCGTGCGGCAAGCAACTTCGAAGAAACCACTTCAGGTCATGCTGGTGTGTTTATCGATCCGTCACGCGGTCAGATCTTGAGCTTGTTAACGCAAAAAGCAACATTGATTGAGCGTTATCATCAAGGCCAAACAGTTGGTTATGCAATCACCGTAGTACTAATTTTAGGTTTCATCATTGCAATCTACAAACTAGTTACGTTAACAGCGGTTGGCGGTTCTATCCGTCGTCAGTTGAAGAATATTGATAACCCTACAAGCAACAACCCGTTGGGTCGTATCTTGAAGGTTTACCATGAGAACCCTTCTACTGATGTTGAAAACCTTGAGCTTAAACTTGATGAAGCAATTTTACGGGAAACTCCGAAAGTTGAATCTGGCGTAAGCATCATCAAAATTCTCGCAGCGATAGCACCGTTAATGGGTCTATTGGGTACGGTAGTTGGTATGATTGGTACCTTCCAATCAATCACACTATTCGGTACTGGTGATCCACGGATCATGGCTGGCGATATCTCGATGGCGTTGGTAACAACGGCTATGGGCTTGATTGCTGCATTACCATTGATTGTTGTTCACTCAATCGTTGCATCGAAAAGCAAGTCAATTCTGCATACTCTTGATGAGCAAGCAGCCGGTATTGTCGCTTCTCATGCAGAGAAGAAGGGAGCTTAAGCCATGCAATTGTACCTGATGGGACTTTGGGAAACTGTCAGGGATTTTATTGGCACAGGTGGTGACGTTTTATATATGGTGTTCGCCGCGCTTTTAATCATGTGGATTGTTATGGTTGAGCGCTGGTGGTATCTCCTTGGTGTGTTCCCGAAGGAACGGGAACAAATCATCAACGAGTGGAATGATCGTAAAGACACCACCTCCTGGTACGCACATAGAATCCGTGATGCATGGATTTCGCAAGCGTCCGAAAAACTGTCAGCGCGGATGCTGGTGCTGAAGACGATGATTGCCATTTGTCCATTAATTGGATTACTTGGTACGGTTACGGGGATGATCACTGTGTTTGAAATTATGGCAGTGCAAGGAACCGGTAACCCTCGTCTGATGGCAGGCGGTATCTCAATGGCTACGATTCCGACAATGGCGGGAATGGTTGCAGCATTATCGGGTATGTTCTTTGTTCAGCGCTTAGATGCGCGCGTGAAAGCGGCAAAGGAAGACCTAATCGATAATCTGCCTCATCATTAAGAGAGAAGAATTATGGCACGTAAACGTTTACGCGAAGAAGAAGAAGCAACACTAGATATGACCCCGATGCTCGACATCGTGTTCATCATGTTGATCTTCTTTATCGTAACAACATCGTTTGTGAAAGAAGCAGGTATCGATGTTAATCGTCCTGAAGCATCGCAAGCGACACAAAAGCCGTCGGCCAACATCTTCATTGCTATCCGTGAAAACGGGGAAGTGTGGATGGACCGCCGTCAAGTAGATGTGGAGCGGGTAGCCGCTAACTTGGAACGTCTTTTGGCTGAACAGCCTACCGATATGGTGGTTATTCAAGCTGACGAGGGCGCCCGTCATGGGGTTGTCGTTGAAGTAATGGACCAAGTTAAAGAAGCCGGTATTGCCCAGATTTCAATAGCAGCGGAGAATGACTGATATGGTGCGCATCTTAGTATCAATATTACTAGGCGCGACGGTCACCTTTTTACTGTTTGTCTTCATGGCATTCCTTATCAGTGGTGGCGATCGCAGGGCAGAACCGCCTGAAGCGCCAACCACCATTGATATCGTTTCAACACCACCGGAACAAGAAGTGGCTGAGCGGCGCCGAACGCCGCCACCACCTCCTGAGCCACCAGAGACACCACCGGAACAACCGCAAAGTGAACCGGACGCCTCTGATGACTCAGTATCCTTTAACATGGATATTGGTGACGTTGATCTTGGTGGTGTAGGTACGGGTCTAGGTGATCCAAGTGCCGGCATGAACCGAGATGGAGACGCTCAACCGATCGTTCGTGTTGAGCCTCGTTATCCGCCTGCGGCGGCGCGAGATGGTGTAGAAGGCTGGGTGCAATTGCGCTTCACGATCGATGAAACCGGTGGCGTTACTGACATCGAAGTAATCGACTCGAATCCACGTCGAGTATTTGACCAGGAAGCACGCCGAGCTTTGGCACGGTGGCGGTACGCGCCTCGGGTAGTTGATGGCACGCCGCAGCGGCAAGAAGGTTTGACGGTGCAACTCGACTTTACGATGGACGGGAGCTAATTCATGAAAACTATCACAACTACAGTATGTGCTGTGTTTGTAGCCATGGGTTTATCACTTGCGTCTGCCAATGCGCAGCAAAGCACTGATGTGGGCTTTACCATACCTAACGCTGAGCAGCTGCAAGCGGCGAAAGATAACCGCCGTTCGCAAGCATTGGGAGACCGAGTAGCTCGCCGGGTAATGGCTGCCTATGAGCTGTACGAAGCGGAAGATGTTCGTGCTGCCATCGTTGAGCTACAAGAGGCACCATCACGCACAGATTACGATCGTGCGTATGTGGCGCGCTTCATGGGTTCAATGTATGCAAGCTTAGAAAACGACGACAATGCTAATCGCCAAGCAATTGAGCAGTTAGAAATGTCGGTTGAACCGGATATTCTTAGCTTCGCTGATCACTCAGCATCATTGCAACTTCTTGGCAACTTGCATCTTATTGAAGAAAACTATGAGGAAGCCATTGGCTACCTGCAAAGTTATCTACAATTCGTAGGTGAGTGGAATCCGGATGTATTGGTTCGTATGGCTTCGGCTTATATGGAACTAAAGCAATACGATCGGGTTATTCCATTGGCTGAGAAAGCGCTGGAAAACATGGATGAGCCGCATCGCAACCCTTATGTGTTGATGATCGCTGCGAACTATGAAAAAGGCGATACCTTAGCGACAATTGCAGTGTTAGAACGTGGTGTTGTTGCGCTACCGGCTGAAAGAGCTTGGTGGGTACAACTTGGTATGATGTACAACCTAAATGAACAGTATGAGAAAGCGTTAGCGACAATGCGTATCTCTTACGATGCTGGCTATTTACGTTCATCAAACGATCACCGCGCTCTAGTACAGTTGTATGCAAACAACGGTGTGCCTTACTATGCTGCTGAAATTATGACACGTCATATTGATTCAGGTGTAATCGAAGGTACCGACCGTAACTATGCAACCGCTGCTCGTACTTATAATACAGCTCGAGAATTTTTGAAATCAGCTGAAGCTTACGCAGATGCCGTAAGAGAAGCCGAGTTCGATGATGACCGTATGGATTATAGTCGTCGCCAAGGCGAAGCGTTATTGCTCGCACAGGAATATCGCCGCGCGATAGCTCCGTTCCGCGAAGCGATTAACTTAATGCCGAATGGTGAAGATGCTGGCCGATTGTATATGTCGTTAGCTGAAGCTTACTTTTATAGCAACCAATATCAGCAAGCGTATGATGCTGCTCAAAGCGCAGCGCGCTTTAGTAGTACTCGCCGCAATGCTGAAGGTTGGGCGCAATATATTAAAGATACAGCCGAACGGCGCGGTGTTAATATCTAATTTAGAGCATTCACTTTATTTTGCTTTTAAGTACAGATTTAACCGCAAAAAAACCCTGCTTTCGAGCGGGGTTTTTTATTGCCCTTAACCAGAGCTTTACCTTTGATCCTTTCTAAAATCGCCCAAATCGGATATGATCTGTGCCCGTTGTAGATGTACTGAGGAATATTTGATGTCAAATCATGACTCTTTTAAAGATAAAAGTAGTGGCTGGCATTTAGTGCTAGCACTGGTGGTGTTTTTAGGGATAGCCTTGCTCACGCCGATTCTACGTTTGATTACTTTGTTTACTGGTTGATTATTAGGCTAGCTTTACAAAACAACATAACGTTGCCGTTTATTGGCGTAATAGGGATGTAAGATGGCATTTTCATTGCTTTTAGTTGAAGATAATGAGCGAACACGCGAGAACATTTTGGACGTACTTGCGAAAACGCCGTTTCAAATTACCACAGCGGTTGATGGCTTAGATGGCCTAAATTTAGCGAAACTCGGTTGCTTCGATATGGTGCTTATTGACCATAAAATGCCGTTGATGGATGGCATGCTATTATTGAAAAACCTGCGAGAAGAAGCCAAATACGCAAATGTACCTTTGCTATTAATGACGACATCAGACCCCGAGCAAATTGCTGAAAAAGCAAAACGATTGGGTGCTGATTTGGTTCTGGGTAAACCCTTGGATATGGATTTACTCCTCTTAAAAATTCGCCAGTACACGCAAGAGAGCGTGGTGGCTTGATTGGATAGCCCATGACACACAATGTTGCAGCAGATATGCGGGGCAATTATATTGCTCGCAGAATTACCCCGGTAGAGAATTTTCCGAAGCCGGGTATTAATTTCCGAGACATAACTCCAGCCTTGCAAGATCCCCGAGCATTACGAAATAGTATCGATTTATTTGCTGAGCGCTATGAGAATATGGGATTAACCCAAGTTGTAGCAATTGAAGCTCGAGGTTTTATCTTTTCTGCTGCGCTTGCTGATCGTTTAGGTGTTGGCCTAACACTGATTCGCAAAGCTGGGAAACTGCCCCGTGAAGTGTTCTCGACTAGTTACACGTTAGAGTATGCCGACGATATTTTAGAATTGCACAAAGATTCGCTGAAGGCGCGTGATAAAGTAGTCATCATGGATGACATGCTCGCCACTGGTGGCACTATGACAGCAGCGGTAAAATTGGTTCGCAATTCGCCTGCCACCATAATTGAAGCCGCGTTTGTGTGTGAATTACTTTACTTGGGTGGCCGAAAAGAGATGGATAAGATTGGCGTTAACAGTTACGCCATTTGCGCTTTTGATGAATAACTGCGAAGCTTGATGCTTCGCACTATTTAACCCTAACGAGATATTGGAGGCGGCATGAGTTACCAAGTGCTGGCACGGAAATGGCGGCCGCGTAACTTTGGTGAGGTGGTAGGGCAACAACATGTGTTGCAAGCACTTACCAATGCGCTTACGCACCAGCGTTTGCATCATGCATATTTGCTCACAGGTACTCGTGGTGTAGGCAAAACTACCATTGCCCGCATTTTATCCCGCAGTTTAAATTGTGCTACCGGTATAACGCCAACACCTTGTGGCGAGTGTTCGGCTTGTATTGATATTGAAGCCGGGCGTTTCGTAGATTTAATGGAAATCGATGCGGCTTCGCGGACCAAGGTAGAAGATACTCGCGAGATTTTAGAAAATGTGCAGTATCGGCCTACTTCCGGCCGTTATAAGGTGTACTTAATCGATGAAGTGCACATGCTCTCGCGCCACAGTTTTAATGCCCTCTTAAAAACACTTGAAGAACCACCGCCCCATGTTGTCTTTGTGCTGGCTACCACAGATCCGGATAAGCTGCCGGTTACTGTGCTTTCTCGCTGTTTGCAGTTCAGTTTGCGAGCGCTTACCCGGGATGAAATTAGCGGTCAACTCGAACATATTTTAAAAGCTGAAAACATTCCCTTTGAACCTGCGGCGTTGGCTTTATTGGCGCGTTCCGCCAGTGGCAGTATGCGCGATGCTTTGAGCCTCACCGATCAAGCGATTGCACAAGGCAATCAGCAAGTAAGTGAACAAGAAGTTGCGCGTATGCTTGGGCGGATTGATAACCACAATTTGCTCGCCCTCTTGGGTGACATTACTGATGGCAAGGTAGATCAGGTTCTAAACGGCCTGCGCAATTTAGTAGATAAAGTGCCTGATATCGCCGGCGTATTAGCGGAGTTACAAGGGTTGCTGCACCAGTTGGCTTTGGTGCAAGTAGCGCCGAATATGCTGGATCCTGAGTTGCATGAGCAGGAACAAGAGATGCTGGCGTTAGCGAAGAAAATTGCGCCAACGGCGGTACAAGTGTACTACCGTATGGTTCTTGAAGGGCGCCGAGAATTAGCTTACGCGCCGGATGCCTTCAGTGGTGTAGAAATGACCTTGTTGCGCTTGCTAGCCTTTCGCCCGGCGGGTGAGGCGCCCACTACCGTGGGAAAGCCCCCACAGGGTGAGAAGCCTTTAGCGCAGGAACAAGAGCCTTCAGCTAAGGAACAAGAGCCCTCAGCGCGGGGCAAAGAGCCCTCAGCGCCGGAAGAGCCCTCAGCGCAACAAGAGCCCTCAGCGCCGGAGAAAGCCAATTCAGCGCCGGAGAAAGCTAAACCAGCACCGGAAGAGGCTACCTCAGCGCCCGCGGAATCAACCTTTACGGCGTCAACGCACTTTGCCGCTGATGATGAGGTGCCGGGCTTCATTGAAGAAGATGATGAGGATTACCAGAGTTTACATGCCGAGCAAGCGCAAATAGAAGCGCAAGCTTCGGCACAGCAAATGGCCCACGCTTCTCTCAAGGAATCTACCAGTGAGGGCGCTGCCAGTGACAAAGCTGATAGTTCGGTAGCCGGCAGCGCGGAAACAACCACTGAAACAGGCCATGCGGAAACACACAGTGAACCGCAGGCAGGCGCAAGTGCGAATACCACTAGTTCGTCGGATTTGAGCTCGCTATTGGCAACGCGCCAACGTTTGGCGGCAAAACGGAAAGAGAGTAGTGGCAGCCAACCGGCACAAGCAAAACCGGCAAGCTCTGCGGCAAAGGTTGAATCGCCGAAGGTTGAATCACCAAAGCCGGCCGAAGGGGTTGAGATAGAAACTAGAGAGCAAGCCAACTCGGAGTCACGAGGCTTGGATAATACACGTGCAGCAAGCGGCGCAGGCGCGCAAGCCACAGTCGAGCAAGGCCCAAATCAAGCGAGCCGTCAGGCGAACGAGCACGCTGCAGTGCAACATTCGGGGCAAAACTCGCAGCAAACTCCCACACCTGCTGCAACAGGTGCGGAAAAGATAACCGCAGCCGCTCAGGTGGATGAGTGGGCGGCAATTATTGAAAAAATGAATGTAGTTGGGCGAACGCGGCAAGTTTTGCTGCATGCGGTGCTGCAGCAGGAGCCGAATCGTTTAATATTGGAAGTAGATGCTGCGCAGCAAGCACTGCTTTCAGGGCACATGGATGCGAGCATAAAGCACGAACTCGGCAAAATAATGAATGTTGAGCGCTTACAGATCAAAACCGGTAGCCCAGAACGTACACCTTTTAAGATTCAGCAAGAGATCGATGCGAAGTTATTGCAAGATGCACAGGCGCGAGTAGCGGCGCATCCGGGTATTCAACAGTTACAAAAGACGTTTGCAGCAGAAGTTACGGATGTAAGTATTCTGCATTGAAGAATTAGTAAACCCCTTAAAAAATAGAGAGAGATAGCAATGTTTAAAGGCGGCATGGGTAACATGATGAAACAGGCGCAGCAGATGCAGGAAAAAATGCAGAAGGCGCAAGAAGAGATTGCCAGCTTAGAAGTAACCGGTGAAGCCGGTGCAGGCATGGTAAAAGTAACCATGTACGGCAATCATAATGTGAAGCGAGTAGCGATCGATGAGAGCCTCTTTGGCGATGAAGATGATCGCGAGATGTTGGAAGATTTAATTGCAGCGGCCACGAATGATGCGGTGCGCCGTGTTGAGGAAGCTTCGAAAGAGAAGATGGGCGCAGTAGCGGGCGGCATGGGCTTACCACCGGGCATGAAACTACCCTTCTAATGAAAGCATTCAGCCCGGCCATCGCGGCCTTAATTGAAGCATTGCGAATACTTCCCGGTGTTGGCCAGAAAACCGCACAGCGTATGGCGTTTCAACTATTGGAGCGTCATCGTGATGGCGCTGGCAAGCTGGCGCAATCCTTGGAACATGCACTTGCAGTTGTGGGGCGTTGCCAACGTTGCCGAACCCTTACTGAGGGCGATACCTGTTCCATTTGCGATAATCAGGTGCGTGCGGCTGAAGGCACCCTATGTATCGTAGAATCGCCTGCTGATGTGCTAGCGGTGGAACAAACTAGCCAATACAAAGGGCAATATTTCGTTCTTATGGGTAGGCTATCACCACTCGATGGTATTGGCCCGGCGGATATTGGTTTGGATATATTAGAAAAGCGCTTTCAGGAAGGTGGTATCAACGAAGTAATTTTGGCCACCAACCCAACTATGGAAGGGGATACTACGGCTCACTTTATTGCCGATTTGGCCTCGCGTTATCAGATTAGTGCTACTCGTATTGCCCATGGTGTGCCGGTAGGTGGTGAGCTTGAATATGTTGATCACACAACACTAGGGCATGCTTTTTCAGGCCGTAAATCCTTATAAAAACCTCGTTTTAGTAGCAAAATTTCCCTTGAAATCTACTCTGGTTATCCCCATTAACCCTGTTAGGCATTTAAACCATATTTTACAAGATGCACTTCGCAGAGTTAATGACACGATAATTTAGGAGAGTAATCATCATGGCTGAGAATCAGCATGCTGAAAAACACGGCTTTCAAACCGAAGTTAAGCAGCTTCTTCATTTAATGATTCATTCGCTGTACTCGAATAAGGATATCTTTCTTCGTGAATTGATTTCCAATGCTTCAGATGCAGCAGATAAATTACGCTTTAAAGCGCTACAAAATAACGATTTGTTTGCTGGTGATGCGGATTTGCGCGTACGCCTGAGTATCGATAAAGAAAACCGCAGCATCACCATCAGTGATAACGGCATCGGCATGAGCCGAGAAGATGTGATGAGCCATTTAGGTACTATTGCAAAATCTGGTACGAAAGAGTTTTTCAGCCAGCTTTCAGGGGATCAAAGCAAAGATTCTCAGCTGATTGGCCAATTTGGTGTGGGTTTCTATTCGGCGTTTATCGTTTCTGATCAAGTAACTGTACGCACTCGGCTAGCCGGTACGGCTGAAGATGAGGCGGTTGAATGGCAATCTTCCGGTGATGGCGAATTCACCATTGCACCAATTACGAAAAAAGGCCGTGGCACTGATATCACCTTGCACTTGCGGGAAGGCGAAGATGAATTCCTAGATGCATGGAAACTGCGTGAAATTGTAACCACGTACTCCGATCACTTAAGCATTCCGGTGCAAATGTGGAAAGATGAACAACCGGAAAGTGAAGGCCCAGATGGCGAAAAAGTGCCAGCACAACCGGGTGAGTGGGAAACCGTTAACGCCGGTAAAGCGCTTTGGTTGCGGGAAAAAAGTGATATTACCGACGAGGAATATCAAGAATTTTACAAATCAGTAGCCCATGATTTTGATGATCCATTGCTTTGGAGCCACAACAAAGTAGAAGGTAAACACGAATATACGAGCTTACTTTATATTCCAAAGCGGGCGCCATGGGATTTATGGAACCGTGAGAATCAAAAAGGCATTAAATTGTATGTTCAACGGGTGTTCATCATGGACGACGCTGAGCAGTTTATGCCAACTTACTTGCGCTTCGTGCGTGGCTTAATTGATTCCAATGATTTGCCGTTGAATGTATCGCGGGAAATTCTGCAAGATAGCAAAGTAACGCGTTCTATGCGCAGTGCGAGCACGAAAAAGGTTTTACAGAGCTTGGTGAAATTGGCTCGAGATGATGCCGAAGCGTACAACAGCTTCTGGGATAACTTTGGCAACGTGTTGAAAGAGGGCCCGGCTGAAGATCAGGCTAACATTGAACGCATTTGCGAACTTCTTCGCTTTGCTTCTAGCCATGAAGATACTAGCGAACAGCGAGTTTCTTTGGATGCGTACATTGAGCGCATGAAAGAAGGCCAAGAGGCGATCTATTACATTGTGGCTGATAGCTACGAAGCGGCGAAAAATAACCCAGCGTTGGAAATCTTCCGCAAGAAGGGCGTAGAAGTTCTACTTCTTTCGGATCGTATCGATGAGTGGCTCATGAGCCACATTACCGAATACAAAGAGAAGAAGTTCCAATCGGTTACCCGTGGTGATTTAGATTTAGGCTCACTTGATGATGAAGCCGATAAAGCCGAGCAAGAAAAGCTAGAGGAAGATTTTGCTACTACGGTAGAGCGCTTTAGCAAAACCCTAGGCGATAAAGTTAAGAAGGTTCGGGTAACGCACCGCTTAACCGATTCACCTGCGTGTATCGTTACCGATGAAAATGATATGTCAACGCAGATGGCGAAGTTGATGGAAGCGGCCGGGCAAAAAGTGCCAGAAACGAAATATATTCTGGAGCTGAACCCTGAGCATCCACTGGTTAAACGTGTTGCCGATGAGCAAGATGAAGAGCGCTTCGGTGAGTGGGCTGATTTGTTGCTCGAGCAAGCTACTTTAGCAGAACGGGGTAGTTTAAAAGATCCGAGTATCTTTGTGCGCCGCTTAAACCGGTTAATGCTTGCACTATAACTGCAAGGTATAAAGCCAGCAGCTTAATTACGCTCGCAATAGTTGAGTATTGAGTTGCTGCTACAATTGCCGTAACAATTGCCTGAACAATTACAGCAACATGAAAAGCTCCCCAAATGTGGGGAGCTTTTTTTTGCCTAGCGACATACGCGGCCGCAGAAGTTCGTTTTAAGCGCAAGTTCGACTATGGTCGGCCTTGTTATTTCGGGCTTTGAAAGGTAAAGTTGGCGCATTATTTTTTGAATCATCCGACGACAATAATTTAGGGGACACACCATGCGGATCATCCTTTTGGGGGCGCCTGGCGCAGGGAAGGGCACTCAAGCTCAATTTCTGATGAATACTTATAATATTCCACAAATTTCAACCGGCGATATGCTTCGTGCTGCCATTAAAGCCGGTAGCGAGCTGGGTAAAAAAGCAAAGGAAGTGATGGACGCAGGGCAATTGGTTTCGGATGATATAATGATTGGCTTAGTGCAAGAGCGCATTGGCCAAGAAGATTGTGAGAATGGCTTTTTACTTGATGGCTTCCCGCGCACTATTCCGCAAGCGGATGCGATGCAAGAAGCGGGCATAAAAATCGATTATGTACTGGAATTCGCTGTAGCTGATGATGTGATTGTTGAGCGTATGGCGGGCCGGCGTGTGCACCCAGGATCGGGCCGAGTTTATCATGTAAGCTACAACCCGCCGAAAGAAGAAGGCAAGGATGACGTTACTGGTGAAGATTTGGTGATTCGCGAAGATGACAAAGAAGAAACAGTGCGCAAACGCCTGAAGATTTATCATGAACAAACCGAGCCTCTGGTTTCCTACTACAAAAAACTGGCTGATCAGGGCGTAGTAGCCTGCCACAAATTAGATGGCACGAAAAAGGTTGAACAGATCAACCAAGAATTAAAAGCCCTGCTCGGGTAATTAAATACATTTGGAGGCTAGCATGGTTTTACCGGTTACAAGTTTATTCGCCGCGTTACTCACGTTACTGTATTTGGTGCTAGCTATTCGCATTATCCGTTTGCGCTGGCGCGATCGGGTGGGCATCGGCAATGGCGAAGCCATGGATTTACAGGCTTCGATTCGGATTCATGGCAACTTCAACGAGTATGTGCCATTGGCATTGATTCTACTGGCCCTCATGGAGTTTAACGGCGCTAGCGCAATGTGGCTATATGGCCTCGGTGGCTTGCTGTTTTTTGCGCGTGTTAATCACGCCATTGGTTTAACTAAATCAATTGGCACCAGTGTGTACCGCAGTATTGGTGTGTTAGGTACCTTTGTGATGTTGCTGTTATCGGCTGCGTATCTTATTGGTTTTGCCATTGGCTATACGGTTGGTAGTGCATAGGAAAAAGAACAGATGACCAGTATTGTTGCGCTCCACAGCTCACAAAGCCACAGTGGGCAGTGGCGCTCTCTGGCCAAACAGCTCGCCCGCCTTTTACCGGCGGGCGTTGCTTTTTTTGCGCCGGATTTAATTGGCTATGGCAAAGGCCTCTCGCTCGCGGATGGCTTGCCAGAAGATATCACCCGCTTTCGTTTGCACCATGAATTAACGGCGCTGCAGCAACAGGCGCAAACGCAAGCGCAGATGGTGCCTGCGCCCGGCAGTGATGAGAAGGTGATTCTCATTGGCCATTCTTACGGCGGCGCAACCGCGCTGCAATGGGCGTTGCGTTATCCGGAACAGGTGCAAGGGCTGATTTTGTATGAGCCGGTGAGCTTTCATGTGCTAGCCGAAAATGAAGCTGCACGGGCGGAAATTCTAGCGATTACTGCGCAAATGCACGGTTTGAGCCTGAGTGAATCCGCGGCTATTTTTGTTGATTATTGGAACCAACCGGGTTATTTCGCGCGGTTACCAGAAAAAGCACGGGCTCTAATGAGCCAGCAACAAGCGAAGGTGCAGGCGGATTTTTATGCTTTATTGCATGAAGAAACAACCCTAGCCGAATACGCTAACATAAACTGCCCAGTGGTATTATTGCACGGTGAACACTCGCCGCTTTCGAGCCGCACCGTTGCCGAAAAATTAGCGGCGACATTGCCGAACTGCGAAGCCTTAGCAGTAAACGCAGGCCATATGGGGCCATTAGTTGCAGCCGATACGGTGAACCCTTTTATTATTGATGCGCTTAAAGAGATTCAGGTGTTGCCATGAAGAAGTTAGGGCCAGAGGCGAAGAAGCTGGCGTTGTTAACCGGACCTATTTTAATTGCACAGCTCACGCAAATGCTCATGAGCGTGGTGGATACGCTGATGTCAGGGCGTGTGGGTGCGGTTGATTTAGCGGCGGTGGCCGTAGGTGGCGCTATTTGGATGCCACTAACCCTGATTATTTTTGGCTTTGGCTTAGCGCTGGCGCCGGTTATTTCCCATTGCGATGGTGCCGATGAACGGGATCAGGTAGCGCGGCATGTGCAGCAATCGTTATACACTTGTATTATTAGCGCAATTCTTACCGGCATTTTACTATTCGTTGCGCCGTATTTTTTAGCCATCATGGATGTTGAACCCGAGTTTCGCAGCATGACGTTAAGTTATTTGCGCTTTATTATGTGGGGTTTGCCAGCTTTTGTGTTGTATGTGGTGTTGCGCAACTTCTGTGAGGGCCTTTCGCATACCATGCCTTCTTTGGTAATTGGCATCATTGGTTTGCTCATCAATATTCCTGCGAACTACATCTTTATTTACGGCAAGTTTGGTATGCCTGCGCTAGGTGGGGCGGGCTCCGGCCTAGCCTCGGCAATTGTGTTATGGGGTATGGCGTTAAGCCTACTCGCGTATGTGGTGTATGCCAAGCGTTTTGCCGTAGTGGCGCCGTTTCGCAAGTTTTATCCGCCGAACTGGGATGATATTTGGCATTTCACGCGGCTTGGTTTTCCCATTTCTATGTCGCTATTTTTTGAAACTAGCCTATTTGCTGCGGTTGCTATATTAATTGCGCCCTTGGGTGCAGTGATGGTTTCTGGCCATCAAATAGCATTAAACGTTTCTTCCCTTGTGTACATGTTTCCCTTAAGTTTGAGTATGGCGGTTACCTTGCGAGTAGGCTTTGCCCTTGGTGCTGAGCGCCCGGTAGATGCTATGAATGCTTACAAAGTGGCGCTACTGATGGGGGTAAGTTTTGCCACGGTAAATGGTTTAGGCATGTGGCTTGGTGGGCGTTGGCTGGCAGGCTTTTACACAGATAACCCAGAAATTATTGCGCTGGCGGGCACCTTGCTGGGTTTGGCGGCGATATTCACCATTTCTGATACCTTCCAAGCGATTTCTATTGGCGCCCTGCGCGGCTACAAAGATACCCGCGCCGCCATGGTGGTAACACTGATATCCTACTGGCCATTTGGTTTAAGTGTGGGCATAGTTTTGGGCCTCACCGATTGGGTGGTGCCGCGCATGGGAGCCGCTGGTTTCTGGATTGGCTTTATTTCTGGCCTGAGTGTGGCGGCGGTACTGCTAACTATGCGCTTATTCCGCGTTCATCGGGCTTGGGAGCAATCTAAAAAAGTACGTTAGTTTAGTTAGATAGAGTGATATCAACCTCTTTTGCTTGACGTTCTCCATTATCGGGCTATTTTTTATACAGCTGTAAATAATAGGAGTACATCAAAAAAACACCCTGTTGTGGTGCCATAAAAACATAAGCAAAAGAGGGACGAATTATGCACTTTACGGAGAATAGTTGCCGGCGAAATCTCGTTGGTATTCCGCTCGTTATAGCCTTTTCACTCACATTAACTGGATGTTTCGGAAGCAGCAGCAGTAGCGCTGATGTGGGAACACCGAATCCACCCACTCCGAATCCAAGCCCCGATACTTACACCGTAACCGCGGTTGCTGAAACCGGTGGTTCTATTGACCCTGAAAGCAGCACCGTTGAGGAAGGTGATACGGCAAGCTTTACGGTAACCGCTGATGCGGGCTTCGCTATTGATGAGGTAACCGGTTGTGGCGGTGAGCTTGCAGATGATACCTATACAACCGGCGCAATTACCGAAGATTGCACCGTAACTGCAACTTTTGTTGATAATGAAGCGCCGGAAATAACGCTTTTAGGCGAGAACCCCATCGAATTGATGGTAGGCGACCCTTTTAGCGATCCGGGAGCCGAAGCGAGTGATAATGTGGATGGCGAGTTAGAGGTTAGCGTGGATGGTGAGGTTGATACCAGCGTGGCCGCAACTTACACTTTAACGTACTCCGCCACCGATACCGCGGGCAACAGCGCTTCTGCAGAGCGCAGTGTTATTGTAACGGCAACGGCACCGGAAAGTTCTTTTACGCTCAATCGATTTGGTGAAGGTGATTTCACCGTGAGCGTGGATGGCGATGCAATTGCAAGCAGCTGTGCGGCGCAGCGTTCCTGTACTTATCGGGTGCCAACGGGTAGTGAAGTAACAGTAAGCGCCGAGCCTAATAATGATTGGATTTTTGATTCTTGGGGCGAGTGCGCGAATAGCGTTGCAGCGAGTTGTACCTTTACGGCTGGCGAATCTGGTGTTATTTCTGCAACTTTTTTGCAGGATGTAGAACCGGAAGTTGCTGCTGATGTAACGGTGTTGAGTGATAACATCATAGATCGAATTATTAACTTCAACTCAGAAAATCTAGTGATCACTTTCCAATCTGGCACTGATTTAAGTAGTGTGAATATTGGTGATGTTATCATTTCTTCTGGTGGAAGCACGGTGCAAACTGAAGGTATTTACTTTGTTCGCCGCGTAACCAATATTATTCAAGTAACCGGAGCGCCCACGCAAGTGCGCACGATTCCAGTGACGCTCGATGATGTATTCGTAGATGGCTTTACCCATGTAACTCTGAATTCTGAGCAAGCTGGCGCAGAACTGAGCAAACTGCCCCAAGGCGTGCAAGTGCTTGCGGAAAATGATGAAGGCACCACCTTATCGGTTAATCATATTCTTTACGATGCCGATGAAGATGAAACCACCATCTTTGATCAGGTTGCTTTGCATGGGTCGATCACGCTGCACAAAGTAATTCCTGAGTTAACGGTAAAATGGCCGCTCGAAGAAATGCGCATGCTTACCCATGCGGATGTAAGCGCGGTGCTTACCTTGCGAATTGGTGAGCAAGTAGGTGAGCAGGAGCTAATGGATATAGTGCCTGAGCTCACACTGGAACTTGAGCCCTACCAGATTGGCCCAGTGCCGGTGATACCGGAGCTCACCATCATTTATGCCGCAGAAATGGATTCGCCGGTAGCCTTAATGCCAATGATGATGACGCATAGTGAATACTCACTGGGCTTTCACTATGTTCGCGGCGAAGGCTATGAAAGTATTGCGGGGTATAGCCTCAACGGTGATTGGATGCTGGAAGAATGGCCGGATCAAGCCATGCAAGCGGCGGGTGGTTTAGGTATTCGGGTAAGCCATCGTATTGCTGGCGAAGCCGGCCCTTATTTCGAGGGTTTTGGCTATTCCGGTGCGCAGTTGGTTGAGCGCCCAGCCGGCGAAGGATGCCCGTGGGAGTTAGATGGTTACACGGGATTGTGGGCTCGTGCGGGTGGTGATACTGAGTTATTTGGCCGTTTCCTCGAGGTGGATTATCAAATTGTAGATACTGAATTTGGTATGAGCATGGAATTCCCAGGTTGTGAAGGTGTGCCCGGCGAGCCGTTACCGGAACCTCCAGTACCCGATTCGCTTACTGTTGATTTCGAGGATAGCTCACGTGCTGTAGTAAGCTGGGCGGTAAGTGCGCCAGAAAATGTGGCGCGGTATTTTGTTTACGAATCCGGTGAAATTGTATCGCGCGGCTTGCGCTCAACTGAGTTTGTGCATACAAACCGAGAGGCAGGTGAGCAATATTGCTATCAAGTGAGTGCGGTTAATCACGATGGTGTGCATTCAGAGCCAAGTGTGGAAGTATGCGCAACAGCGCCAGCGCCGGATATTACTGCACCATCGGTTCCTACAGGCCTTGTGATTGAAGCTTCTTCAACCACGGCGTTAAGCCTGAGTTGGGATGCTGCTTCAGATGACACGGGTGTTGCCGGTTACTTGGTACTTTGGCATTATGCGGCCAATCCGGTAACCATTGCCGATGTTGCCGCCACTGAATATACGGTGCTGAGCTTAACGGCGGAAACCGAGTACTGTTTCTCTATTGTGGCGTATGATGAGGCAGGGAATTTATCGGCACGCTCCGATGTTATTTGTGAGCTCACGTTACCTCCTGAAGAGGCGAATTGGATAGTGTATCTAGCCTGTGTTACCCGAGAATACTTGCTCCAGAACTATATTGATTTGGATGTTGATTATTCTTCGTCGGTATCGGTAAGTGGTAGCGGCAATGATTACACGGGCCGAGAGCTTGCTTATACACTGTTTGGTGAATACAACAGCGATACGCAAACATTAAGTGCGGATATTGCTTGGGTATTCGAGGGCACGGATGAGCAACGCCTTGATCGTTTCGAGGCCGATTTAAGCAGCGGCGATACCGGCAATATTGAAGCCGAACAAGTGGAAGAAACAGGCTGTGATCTCTGGATTCGATTTGTTCGCACCGATATGCCGCAGCCTGTTATGGATGGCGAAGAAGCCAGAAATAACTCGGATGCGGGTAGTTTTGGGAGCTTTAATCAGTAGGGCTTGCAACAGGCGAACGCCATAGCAAAAGCCTTTTAAAACGAACGAAAAGGGCTCATCGTAATAACGATGAGCCCTTTTATTTTTTACAAAAGCAACTTAGCTGGCTATCAACCGTGCTTGCCACATTAATTGCCACAGTGCTGGCCACGGCGCTTGCCACAGTGCTTGCACATTACTTGCACATTACTTGCACATTACTTGCCACGGCGCTGGCCACAGGAAACTAGAGGCGTTATTTGCCCTTACGTTCACGCAACACGTTAACCACATCTTCTAAGCTCAGATCCCGCGCTTGCAGAACGACCAAGAGGTGATAGAGCAAATCGGCACTTTCATTCAGGAGAGCTTCATCATTCTGCGCCACGGCAGCGAGCGCCACTTCCACGCCTTCTTCACCTACCTTTTGAGCGCAACGGCGAATGCCGTTGTTGAGCAACTTCGCGGTGTAGCTTTTGCCTGGGTTGCCGGCAGCTAAATCGGCTTTGCGCGCTGCAATGGTGCGCTCAAGCTCAATCAATTCACTGGCAACCGGCTGTTGTGGTGGTAGCCAACAGGATTCTGTGCCTAAATGGCAGGTAGGGCCTTGCGGGCGGGCTTGCACCAAAAGCGCATCGTTATCGCAATCAGCGGTAACCGAATCCAACAATAATTCGTTTCCTGAACTTTCGCCTTTCATCCACAAGCGCTGTTTACTGCGGCTGAAAAAGGTTACTTTGCCACTGGCTATGGTTTGCGCGAGCGCTTCAGCATTCATGTAGCCTTGCATGAGCAAACGGCCACTACTGCTATCTTGTACCATGCACGGCAATAAACCCTGCATTTTATCCCATGCTAGATCAGCCATATTTTCGCTGTTCACAATCATGCTCGATTCCTAGTTCATAAAATGAATATAGTTCATTACAGTTCGCACTTAACATTAACATGAACTGCATTCACGCTACGCTTTCAAGTTAGCGCTTTCAAGTTAGTAACTTCAAGTTAGTGCCTTCACGTTAGCGCCTTCACGCTAGTAACTTCACGTTCTTTTCTTAACGTTCTCTTTTTCACGTTCTCTTTTTCACGTTAAGGGCGAATCGCCACATTGGCTTGCCGCAGCGTTCGTTTGAGTGTTGGAATCGGTAAAATACCCTTGTGGAATACCGATGCCGCCAAGGCACCATCAACTTCAGCCTGCTGAAATACATCAATGAAATGTTGCTCCGCTCCGGCACCACCGGAAGCAATTAGCGGCACTGAGCAATGCTTACGAATACTTGCCAATTGCTCAATATCATAGCCCCGGCGCACACCATCTTGATTCATGCAATTCAGCACAATTTCACCCGCGCCCCGAGCAATTACTTCGTTTACCCAATCGGCGGTTTCCCACATGGTTTTTTCCGTACGGCTTTCATCACCGGTAAATTTATACACTTCGTAGCGCCCGGTTTCTGCGTTGTAAAAGCTATCAATGCCAATTACCACACATTGCTGGCCAAACTCATCCACCAATTCGTTAATCAGCTCTGGGCGCCGCAAGGCAGGGGAGTTCACTGATATTTTATCCGCCCCCATAGCCAGAATTTCTCGGGCTTGTTCAACACTTTGAATACCACCGGCCACAGCAAACGGAATATTAATAACTTCCGCCACACGGCTCACCCATGATTTATCCACCACTCGGTTATCAGCACTGGCGGTAATGTCGTAGAACACCAATTCATCGGCGCCTTCCTCGGCATAGCGGGTTGCCAGCGGCACGATATCACCAACAATCTCATGGTTGCGAAATTGAACACCTTTCACTACTTGGCCATCGCGAACATCAAGGCACGGAATTATGCGTTTTGCCAGCATGTGATTGCCTCCTCAAGGGTAAATTTTCCGGTGAGTAAGGCCTTACCCAATATCACACTATCGCATTGCTCTGCTTTTAATGCGGTTAAATCATCTAAGCCGGCAACACCGCCAGAAGCTTGCCATACAATACTTGGATATTGGCGTTTGAGTTCTGCATACAAAGGCACATTGGAGCCACTGAGCGTACCATCACGGCTAATATCAGTGCAAAGCACATGGCGCAATCCGCGCTCAAGGTATTGCTGCAACAATTCATCGAGGGTTACGCTGCTATTTTCTTGCCAACCTTCGGTGGCG
Organism: Aliidiomarina iranensis; assembly: GCF_003987135.1. Classification (GTDB taxonomy): domain Bacteria; phylum Pseudomonadota; class Gammaproteobacteria; order Enterobacterales; family Alteromonadaceae; genus Aliidiomarina; species Aliidiomarina iranensis. The sequence goes on along the minus strand of NZ_PIPJ01000008.1, from coordinate 85,630 downwards.
AGCCAGCGCTTGCCGTTGCTATCAATGTTAATATCCAGCGCTAACACAATGGCCTCGGGCCCGAATTCATCCAGCCACGCCAATACAGTTTCTGGATCTTTTACCGCTTTCGAGCCAATTACCGCGCGCTTAACGCCGGCGGCCAGAAGCTGTTCAACATCGGCCTTGCTGCGAATGCCACCGCCAGTTTGCACTGGCAAGCCGGATACTTTGGTAATCTCGGTTAAAAGAGCGAGTTGGCGTTTAGCCGGGTCGCGGGCGCCATCGAGATCGACTAAATGAATATATTCGGCACCGCTATCGCGGTATTGGCAGGCCACTGCAACGGGATCGCTGTGATAGGTAGTTTGCTGGGCGAAATCGCCTTTTAGCAGGCGTACTACTTGACCATCGATTAAATCGAGTGCTGGAATTAACATGCAAGCTCCAAGAAATTCTGTAAAACTCGGGCGCCATCGGCACCAGAACGCTCAGGGTGAAATTGCACGCCCATAAAATTATTGTGGGCTATCGCGGCGGAAAACCCTTGAGTGTATTCGCAACTGGCAATCGTTTGCGCACTAATCGGCGCGGCGAAGCTATGTACAAAATAAAACCAAGGATCCTGTAAGCCGGCGAATAATGGATGTTCGGAAACCTCAGTGCGGTTCCAGCCCATGTGCGGTAACGGCTTGCCAGTGGCCGCTTGCATGCGTTCAATATTGCCAGGAATAACCCCTAGGCAGCTTACTGAGCCGGCGGTTTCGCCGGTAGCAACAGCCGAACCCGCACCTGCTTCGGCGGAGCGCTCGGTGAGCATTTGCATGCCTAAGCAAATGCCTAGCACCGGCTGGGTTAATTCCCGCAACACGGGTACAAGGCCCAAACTCTCTAACGAACGCATGGCGGCGCTTGCGGTGCCTACACCCGGCAGAACAACATGGGTGGCTGCCTTAATCACCGCAGGATCGGCACTAATTACTGGCGTAACACCTAGGCGGCGAAAGGCAAAATCAACCGATGCGAGATTCGCCACGCGGGTGTTTACAATCACTAAATTCACGCCAAAACTCCCTTGCTCGAAGGCATCTCACTCCCTTGCTTGCGAATGGCTTGGCGTAAACCGCGGCCAAATACTTTAAACAAGCTTTCTACCTGATGATGGGCATTGCCCTCGGTAGTAGTGAGGTGCAACGATACTTTCATGGTATCGCACAGCGAGCGGAAAAAGTGCTCAACCATTTGCGTGCCGAGTTGGCCTACGTGCTCTGCGGAGAAATCAGCGTTGAACACCAAAAATGGGCGGCCGGAGATATCGAGTACGCACTCTGCCCGGCACTCATCCATTGGCAACACAAAGCCAAAGCGGCCAATACCACGCTTATCACCCATGGCTTTATGCAAAGCTTCGCCCAAGGCTAAGGCGGTATCTTCTACCGTGTGGTGATCATCAATGTGTAAATCACCAGTAACGCTAACTTGCAGCGAAAATCCGCCATGTGTAGCGATTTGCTCTAACATGTGGTCGAAAAAGCCTAACCCGGTGTGAATTTTAATCGGGCCACTTTCATCAAGATTCACATCAATGCGAATATCGGTTTCTTTCGTGGTGCGTGTTACCGAAGCTACCCGTTGTTTCTCGGTTAGGCCTTTTACAATGGCTGGCCAATTGTTGCTTTGGCGATCATAGTGAATACCCTCGATACCCATGGCATCGGCGAGTTGTAAATCGGTATCGCGATCGCCAATCACCGCTGAGGTAGTGAAATCTACCTTGCCTTGCTGCAAATATTCTTTCACTAAACCTAACTTCGGCTTGCGGCAACTGCAGTTATCGTGATCAAAGTGAGGGCAAATCAGCACATCGGCAAACTTAATACCATGAGCCGCGAACAAGGCCAGCATGGCGTTGTGTGGGGCATCAAAATCTGCCTGCGGGAAGCTGTCAGTGCCAAGGCCATCTTGGTTACTTACCATCACGAGCGTGTAACCCGCGTTTTGTAGATCTTGCAGGGCATTTACTACGCCCGGTTCGTACACGAGTTTTGCCAAGCTATCTAACTGCTTATCTACTGCCGGCTCTTCTACTAAGGTGCCATCACGGTCGATAAATAAGATTTTTTGTGCCGCCATTTACTTGGCCTCCGCTTGGTTCGCAAACGCTGCGCTTGTTGTTGCAGCGTTCGGTTGATATTGCTGCAATAATCGCAGTAATTGCTCATTTTCTTCAGGGCTACCCACTGTGATCCGCACCACCTCTTGCAAGCCAATTTGGCTTGATTGGTTGCGCAGTAACACACCCGCCTCAACGCAGTATTGTATCAGGGCTTGAGCATCTTGTACTTGGATTAAAATGAAGTTGGTAACACTGGGGTAAACTGCTTGCACATAATCGAGCTTTTCCAGCGCCGTAGCTAAGAGTTCCCGCTCGCTCACGCTCTCAAACGTATTCTGCCGAGTAGCAATAAGATTATCCAGCTGCAGCGCTTGATTGGCTATTTGCACGCTCATATCTGGCAAGGGGTAGGGTGCAAGCACTGGCAACAACGCATTCACTAAGGCCTCGGAACCCATGGTAAAGCCAACCCGAATGCCGGCCAAGCCAAAGGCTTTGGAAAGTGTACGCATCACCACCAAATTATCGTAGCTCGCCATGTGCCGTACCATAGATACGGTGCTGTTGGCTGCACTAGTTGCCGCTGATGCAAGTGCTTCAGGGCCTGCGCTAGTGTTTACGCTAGCTGAGTTTTGCGCAAACTTACTCGCCTCAGCGAATTCAATATACGCTTCATCGGACACTACCAGCGCGCGGCCTTTACACATTTCTAATACGGCCAGCATATCTTCTTCTCGCAAGGCATTGCCTAAAGGGTTTGAGGGGTTGCATAGAAATACAACCTTAATTCTGCCCTCGGCTTCATCGAGCGCTTTGCGAATGCCTTCGAGATCCAGTTGCCAATCGCTTTGCTGCAACGGCACAACCACGGTTTCATTGTGGTTGATGCTCGCGGAAATGGCATACATACCGTAGGTCGGCGGGCAAATGAGAATTTTATCTTGCCCAGGCTCACAAAAACTGCGAATCAACAGCTCAATACTTTCATCACTGCCACGGTGGCTAATCACTTGGCTAGGCTTCACGCCAGCGTAATCAGCATAGGCTTGATTCAAAACTTTATTTTGGAAATCAGGGTACCGATTCAGATTCTCAGTGGCCACTTGATAGCTGCGGCCATAGGGTGATTCATTGGCATTTAGCCACAGGTTACCACCGGACATGCTGCGGCGCGCCGAGGCATATGGGGTAAAACTCTGCAAGTGCTCGCGCAACAAGCTGGCAATAAAATCAGCAGATGATGTTTCTGCGCTCATGATGTTTCTCCGGCGTTCTTTATGCGGCCATTATTTTTGCGTGTCGCGTTGAAAACGCGTGCTCTCTAAGCGAAGTGAAACGGCTCGTAAATGGGCATCGAGCGCCTCTTCCGCGGCTAAATCAACAATGGTATTGCCCAAATCAGCAAGGCCCTCTGGGCTTACGGTTTGTACCGTATAACGGCGATAGAAATCGAGTAAGCCTAAGCTGCTATAGTTGCGGGCAAAACCATAGGTTGGCAATACGTGGTTGGTACCGGTGGCATAATCGCCGCCCGATTCTGGCGTGTAATGGCCAACAAAAATAGAGCCCGCCCGCGTTAATTTTGGCAACCAAGGTTCGCAATCATCGAGTTGTAGGCTCAAGTGTTCAGGTGCATAGGTTTCACTAATGGCTACCGCTTCTGCTAAATCTTGGGTAAGAATTAACGAGCTTGAGGCCAATGCTTGATTGGTGATTTCAGCGCGTGGCAGGGTAGCCAGTTGCTTGGCCAAGGCTTCCCGTACCGCCGCAATCATGGCTGCGGAAGGGCTTAGCAAAATCACCTGCGAATCAGGGCCGTGTTCAGCCTGGGAGAGCAAATCGGCGGCTACGAAGGCCGGCTCGGCACTATCATCGGCAATAACCAGTAGCTCAGAGGGGCCAGCCGGTAAATCGATAGCAGGGCCACCGGCACGTTGGCTTACTTGTTGCTTTGCTTCGGTAACATAACTGTTACCGGGGCCGAAAATTTTATCAACCGCAGGAATACTTTCAGTGCCTAAGGCTAAGGCCGCAACGGCTTGTGCGCCACCACCTAAATAAACACCGGTAACGCCGCATTTAATTGCCGCATAACAGATAGCTGGCGTGAGTTCGCCCTGTGGGTTAGGTGGGCTAATTAACACGCGCTCGCTGCACTCGGCAATTTGTGCGGGTACACCGAGCATCAATACAGTGCTTGGTAAGCTGGCGCTGCCGCCGGGGATATACAGGCCCACTCGCGCTAGCGCCGCAAACTTCTGCTCACAATACACCCCAGGCATGGTTTCCAGTGCTACATCGCTTGGCTTTTGCGCCAAGTGAAATGCGCGTATGTTGTTGTAGGCCTGATCAATGGCTGCTTTCACTCTTGCCGGCGCTTGTTCGGCAATTTCAGCTACTTTATCCATACTGAGTTCGGGGCTTTGCAAGCGAACGCCATCGAAACGCGCAGTAAGCTCAAGAAGGGCTGCATCACCTTCGCTCGCCACCTTATCGATAATCGCTGCTACTTGTTCCCGCAGCGCAGCCGAAACAGCCTGCACCGGGCGGCTGAGTAATTTGGCGCGGGTTTCGCTACTCGCTTCTTGCCAGGTAACGGGTGCGGGTAATTGAATATTCATGCTCATCGCCATTTATCCCATCATTTTTTCAATTGGCATTACCAAAATCGAGCTACAGCCTAAGGCCTTTAGTTGCTCCATAGTTTCCCAAAATAGGTTTTCGGTGCTCACCACGTGCACGGCTACTTGGCTATCGCTGTGGCTCAATGGCAGTATGGTAGGGCGCTCAGCACCGGGTAATATTGCTTCTACTTCTTGTAACTTATCTTTTGGTGCGTGCAGCATAATGTATTTGCTTTCTTTGGCTAACTGCACACCGTCTAAGCGCGCCAGTAGCTTAGTAACCAGAGCTTGTTTTTCGTCGCTTAACGCTTCTTCACGCTGAATCAGTTGCACTTGCGAGCGGAAGATAACCTCTTGCTCAACCAAACCATTGGCTTCTAGGGTGGCGCCGGTAGATACCAAATCACAAATGGCATCGGCTAAGCCTGCGCGTGGGGCTACTTCCACAGAGCCCGTTAGCATCACGGTACGCGCGTTGATACCTTGTTGCTTTAAGTAATTTTCTAAGATACGCGGATAGGTTGTGGCGATTTTCTTCCCGGCTAGAGCTGGGAGGCCATCGTATTGCACTTCTTTTGGCACCGCTACGCTCAATCGGCAAAAGCCAAAATCAAGGCGGCGCAATGAGTTAAAGCCGCTTGGCTGTTTTTTGATCACACGTTCTAAACGCTCTTCTTCCAACACGTTTTCGCCAATTAAACCAAGATCTACTACACCATCCATTACTAAACCGGGGATGTCGTCGTCGCGCACGCGCAGCAAATCTACCGGATGGCTGGTGCTGTGCGCCATTAGGCGGGCTTCGTGGATATTGAATTTTACGCCACAGGCTGCAAGTAATTTCATTGATTCTTTGCTCAAGCGGCCTGATTTTTGTACGGCTATAGTTAGGCGTTCGTTGCTCATATTCATTATCCTTTCAGTTCTTGCAAAAAGTTGAGTGGTTGTGGCTTGTGCTAGCCTAGCAACATTCTGTGTTAATTCGTTCTACATTTCTCGTGTTAAAAAGCCTGTGCTAAAACATTCATGCTAAAAAACACAAACAAAAAGCCCCGGTAAGGTACGCTTCCGGGGCTTGCAGCTTTTTTACTTGGAAGGTACCGTTTAGTGAAACGCACCTTCCGTTACAGCAGAAGGCCGTTACAAAGGATGGTGATGGTGATGCATACGCGCAATTTTGCACACGAGCGCACGCGAAAGTGCTTTCGCGCTTTTGCCTGCCTTGTCTGTAAAGTTGTATACAAAATTCATCATTTCAAGCCTTAAAAATTGCGATTTAGCTGTTTGAGTTCGTAAAGTTGTATGAATTTTACTTGGCTTAAGGAAAATTGCAAGTGCTTAGCGGTGAAATTTTACCCTCACGCTACTGCACCTACACCTGCATCTACGTCTGCACCTACATCTACACCTACACCCAGCTTCTCTAATTTATTTTCGCTGCCATTCCGATGGCAAATTTGCACCCGCAGGAATAAGGGCTCGTGTTCGTTACTGTTGTAACCGAGAATGCATCGATAGATGCAACCTAACCTGCTTACAGATTTTTCGGTAGCCGCAATATAAACGTAGTGCCTTTACCTAGTTCACTCTTAACTGAGATATCACCGCGTAACTTCTGCCGCACTAAGTTATATACAATCGACATACCTAACCCTGTTCCACCCTCATTACGCTTAGTTGTGAAGAAAGGATCGAAAACTTGCGTTAACGTTGCGTTATTCATACCCGCGCCGTTATCACTGAACTGCAAACGCACTTGGTTCCCCTCAACAGATTCAGCCTCTAGGTGCAGCATTCCTCCGGGCTCCGTAAAGGCATGGCGAATTGAATTGGTAACCAAGTTGGTAATTATTTGCGCCATGGCCCCTGGAATGGTAATCATACGAATTTCTTTTGGAATATCAATTTCATAGCGAATGCCAGCGCGGCGAAGTTCGATGGAAAGCGTTGACATCACTTCTTCTAGGTAACCACCTAAATCGATTTCGCGCTGTTCCGCTACCATTTGATCCACAGCGATTTGCTTGAAGTTGCTAATCAGCGCCCCTACGCGAGAAAGGTTCTTTTGCGTGAGGCTCAATGATTCCGAACTGCGCTCAAGAAAATTACTCAGTTGTTCACGAGTGAGGTTGCCTTGGCCAAGATTTTCTTTCAGCACAGTAATGCGATCGTTCACCATACTGGTTCCCGTAATCGCCACCCCAAGTGGGGTGTTCACTTCATGCGCAACACCGGCAACTAAATTACCAAGTGCCGCCATTTTCTCTGATTCAACCAGTTTATCTTGGGCTTCATGCAGCTCATCGAGGGCGAACATGAGCTTGCCGGCTGTTTTCCGTTTATTTAGGAACATAACAACGGTAGTAAACGCCAAAATGAGCGCAATTAAGAATGCCGCACCAATGGCCCATAAATACAAACGTTGCCGATCGATAGTTCGCTCCCGAGATTCGAGCAAGGCCATTTGCTCATCGAGCGCATTACGCTGATCCCGCAGTTGCTGTTGTTGTACCGCCAGCACGTTGCGGTTTGCGGTAATGCGCTCCGCTAGTTCATCACTATCTACTTGCTTTTGCCGTAACTGTTCTTCTTTTTCATTCAGCTCTTGTTGTTGCGCCGCAAGTAAACTTTCACTCTGGCGCAATGTTTGCTGAATTTGCCGCAGCTGTTCTTCGCGTAATAAAATCTGCTGGCGCTGCTGGTCAAGCTCGGTGAGTAAATCGCGCAACGCAGATTGTTGTGATTCCATCACTTGTTCACGGTCTTCCAAGGTGCCTTGCTGGGCTCTGAGCACATTATCGCGCTCACGAATGGTTTGTTCGAGAATTTGAATGCGATTGAGAAGCTGGCTATTTTCCTCTTGCGTGGCGGTTAAAGCATCTTCTAATTCGGTATATTCAGTTTGCAGTTCCGCTAGGCGTTGGTAGGCCCGCCGCGCGTAAACAGCAAGCTCAAGCTCGTTGCCACGAAGAGTGAGTAAATCCAAGGTGGAGCGCAAGCCGCTATCTTGAATGCGCTCATTATTAACTTGGAAAGCCAAGCGGTTTTCTGCACCACTGACTAAGTTAATCATCATTTCTTCCCGCACCGGCGAGTGCTCACTAACCACTAAAATAGGCCGAGAACGGGTGGCATTGAAGGCACTATTGAGTTGATGCGAGGCGCCCGGGGCAATATAAAGAATATCGACATCGCTAGCCATGCTGGGGCGGGTAAGGAGTTCCACATCAATTCGTAATCCACGCACGGGTAAAATGGGCGAGGATATTAATTGGTTGTATACGGCTTCGTTGCCAAGCACGCCAATGGTGAGCTGCTGGCGTACCGATTCATTTGGCCACACCACATATTGCGGTACGTTCGATAAATAGGCAGCGCGTAATTCTGCCGAAGTGATTTCGGCATTCGGTGCTGTTAATACACTATCATCGATAGCGCGTGCTTGTGCTTGAACGCTGCCAGAAAAGGTGAGGGCGAGCGCACTAATTGCAAATACACTAATTGCAACTAAATTGAAGAGTAAAACCGGAATCAGTAAAAACCGACGCATCATAACATTCGGCATCCTAGGCAACTTATGAAATAATGCTACAAGCATAACGTAAAGGAAGAAAGGATGTCAGAGGTAACCGCAGTTTTTACATCGGGTGGCGCGCTTAGTAAATCGCTACCTGGCTTCCAACCCCGCCCCGCACAGCAGAAAATGGCCGCTGCAATTGAATCGCTTAGCAAAGCTGGGGATCAACTTGTGGTGGAAGCGGAAACCGGTACCGGAAAAACCTTTGCGTATCTGGCTCCGGCGCTGTTGCGTGGTGGCAAGGTTATTTTGTCTACGGGCACGCGCAACTTACAAGAGCAGTTATTTCATCGCGATTTGCCGCAACTGCGCGATGCACTGGCGCCGCAAGCTGTGGCCGCGCTGTTAAAGGGCCGTTCCAACTACCTTTGCTTGAATCGTTTGGAACAAAACATTAAACACCCCACCGATGCCGATAGCACTGTGCTGGCGCAACTACAAGAAGTGCGTGATTGGGCGAATCGCACGAAAAGTGGCGATTTGGGCGAGTTGGCTTCGTTGCCTGAGGATGCTCCGGTGATTCCCCGAGTAACCAGCACTATTGATAATTGTTTAGGCCGCGATTGCCCGCAATATGAAGATTGCTACTTAGTTAAAGCACGCAAAGAAGCCCTAGATGCGGATATTGTGGTGGTGAACCATCATTTATTTTGTGCCGATCTTGTGCTCAAAGATACCGGCTTTGGCGAACTTATTCCGGCAGCGGATATGGTGGTATTTGATGAAGCACATCAACTACCGGATATTGCTAGCCAATATTTTAGCGATACCGTATCCACTCGCGGTTTAGTGGATCTATGTAAAGATCTACAATTTTTGTATAAAACCGTGGTGCGCGATGCGAAATCGCTCTCGCAAATTGCCGATCAACTTGAGCGGGCAGCACGAGATTTACGGCTGAATTTTCCGCTCGATCCGGAACGCGGAAATTGGCGTGATGCCTTAAATCAAGATGAACGCGCGAAAGCGAGCACCCATTTAGCTGAACTGATTAGCCGGGCGCTGGCTATTTGCAAAAACTTGGTGGGGCGCGATAAAGATTTAGATCAGTGTTTTGAACGCTTAGATTTAATTCGTAAACGCTGGGATTTACTCCTTAATACTCAAGTTACCGGTTATAGCTACTGGTATGAAACCAGCCAGCGCCATTTAACGGTGCATCGCACGCCGCTTTCGGTAGCCGAGCCATTTGGCCGGCAACTGGCTGAGCAAGAGGCGCGCTGGGTGTTCACTTCAGCTACGCTTACGGTGGATGGATCCTTTGCTTATTTCAGTGAACGCTTAGGTTTAGAAAAAGCAAAAACGCTGATTTTAGATAGCCCGTTCGATTTTGCTAAACAGGCTATGTTGTGTTTGCCGCGCTATTTGCCGGAACCCCATGCACCGCAAATGGCGGATGCGTTAATAGCGATTGTGCGCGATGTGATTGCGGTAAATCCGGGTGGTACTTTTGTACTTTTCACCAGCCACCGGATGCTACAAAAAGTGGCGCACGCACTTACCGATACCATAGATCGCCCGTTAATGGTGCAGGGACAAAGCAGTAAGCGCGAGCTTTTAAGCACATTTACCGCCGCCGGTAACGGTGTGTTGTTGGGAACCAGCTCTTTTTGGGAAGGGGTTGATGTGCGGGGTGATGCGCTTACCTGTGTGATCATTGATAAATTACCCTTCACCTCCCCCGATGAACCTTTGTTGCAGGCGCGTGTTGAAGATTGCCGCATGCGCGGCGGCGACCCTTTTGCTAGTATTCAGATTCCCCAAGCGGTAATCGCCATAAAGCAGGGCGCAGGCCGATTAGTGCGTGATGTTACCGATCGCGGTGTGCTAATTATTTGCGATAACCGTATGGTAACGAAACGTTACGGCGCCACATTTTTAAGTAGCCTACCGGCCATGACACGAACACGTTCGTTAGCAAAAACGTTGCAATTTTTAGAGGAAGGAAAATGAAAAGTTCTCGTTTACTCGCCATCGATAGTGCAACCGAATACTGTTCTGTTGCGTATACAGATGGGCAACAGTTAATTACGCGAGGGCAAGAAGCACCGCGCAAGCATGCAGATTTGTTATTGCCATATGTGCAAGAGGTGCTAGCAGAGGCGCAAGTTAGTTTAGCCGAGCTTGATGCCATTGTGGTGGGGCGCGGGCCAGGAAGTTTTACCGGTGTGCGTATCGCGGCCGGCATTGCTCAAGGCTTAGCCTTTAGCCAGAACATTCCATTAATTGGCGTTTCAAGTTTAGAAGCTATGGCACAACAAGCCTTACGCTTGCATGGCGCGAATGCAGTGGTTGCCGCTATCGATGCGCGCATGGGCGAAGTATATTTTGGAACCTGTATTGCTGAGCATGGTCTGATGGTAATGCAGGGAAAAGAAATTGTATGTGCGCCGGAGCATGTGCCTGAACTTCCAGCCTCGGCATCTTCAGTGCAGGGGAGCACAGCAAATACGAGCAAGGTGCAGAAGTGGTTTGCGGTAGGCACGGGCTTTGTTACTTACGCTGAGGCGTTAAAACAGAAATTCGGTGCTGAATTGCAAAGCACTGAAATTTTGTTCCCCCACGCGGAAGATATGTTGCCTATTGGCATGCAACGTTTAGTTAATGGAAAGATGGTTGCAGCCGAAGATTTTGATGTTCATTATGTTCGTAACGAAGTAACGTGGCAAAAGTTGCCGGGTCGCTCTTAACAGGTTATGAAGTAGCCGTAGTGGGGTGTAGTACCATGTTCAATATCACGTATAGCCAAGTGAAAAAGCCGAAAATGTTCGGTTTATCCGTCATCATTTTAATGCTCACATTAACCGGGTGTGCATCGCAAATCCCTTCTTCTGTGCGAGGAGATGGTGGCGAGCTCACCAGCTTTCAGCAAGTTCGGGCAGCACCCGAGGCCACAGCTGGCCAGCAAGTGCGCTGGGGCGGTATTATTGCTGAAGTGCGGAATCGCGAAAATAGCTCAGAAATAGAAGTGGTGGGGTTCGCGCTCCGCAGTTTCGGGCGGCCGCAATCGAACGATGAAACCTATGGACGCTTCCGGGTGCAAATCGATGGCTTTGCTGATCCGGAAGTGTATGCAAAAGGCCGTATGATCACGGTTTTAGGCACTTACACCGAAACCGAAGCGGGCATGATTGGTGAGTATAACTATGAATTCCCAGTGGTGCAGGCTAGTGGCGTAGAGCTATGGCGCGAGGAAGCGCCGCGAATGGATGATTGGCGCTACGATATTTATTCGCCGCGATATCGCAATTTCTTGTACGGTACGGGCCCATATCGTGTGCACCCATACCACTATTATCCGTATTTCTATTACCCAAATCAGCCATACATTAGAGGCGGCGGTAGCCCAGTGCAGAGCGAAGGCCAGCGGCCACCGAGCCAACGGCCGCAGGTGCAAGAGCGGCCACAGCGGGTAGAGCGGCAATTTCGCAGCCGTGAACGAATACAACAAGAGATCATTGAATGAAGCCGTTTTCTAAACCGCTCTCTCATATCCAACTTGCGGGCCTATCAACAGGCCCGCACTCATTTCCACCTTCATCCCAGCAATTATCCTCGCCCTCATCTCGGCAGTTATTGGGTTTACATGGCTGGCTTGATAACGCCGCGAGCTTTGCGCCATTAGCGCCGCATTTAGAAAATTTCCACTGCCGCTTTTTGGATTTTCCGGGCCATGGCCATTCAGGCCATCGAGCAAGCGGGAGCTGGTATTACTTTACTGAGTATGTGGCGGATGTGGTGGCGTTTATTGAAGCAGAAGATATTCATGATTTGCATTTAGTTGGGCATAGTATGGGCGGCTATGTTGCTCAATTAGTGGCCACTATTTGCCCTGAGCGCGTGAGCAAGTTAACCTTAATTGAAGCCTTTGGGCTCTATATCAGCACCCAGGGCGATGTGGTAGCTCATTTGCAAAATGCGATAGCGGCGCGAAAACGCTTGGCGGAAAAAAGCGCGCCGGTTTATCCTAATAGTGAACGCTTGGTGAAGTTACGGGCCGAGAAAAGTGAACTAAGCGAAGATTTAGCGCGTTTAATTGTTGAGCGAAATTTGCAGCCTGAGGGCAGCGGTGTAACCTGGCGAATCGACCCAAGAGTGCGCTTAGCATCACCAATTCGCTTTACAGAAACGCACGCTACCGATATGTTGAAACATATTAAGTGCCCAGTTCAGCTAATTTTGGGGAATACGGGAACACCGGAATTAGTACAGGCAGTAGCGGCTTGGCAAGGTTGTGTTCCACAGTTGCAGGTTCACACACTGCAAGGCGGCCATCATGTGCATATGCAGCAACCGGGCGAAGTAGCGCAATTAATAAACAATTTAACTTAAAAACACGTGTTATCGGTTTAATTCCGATTAAATCATGCTAAAAATGCGGTAACAATGGCGATAATCGCTAGGATCAACTGGTCTGATATGCGAACATTACGCGTTTTTAAATTTAATAATAATAGCTAAGCAGGAGCATTCACGGTGGAAAAGATTTGGTTAAAACGCTATCCAAACGGGGTTCCGACGGAAATCGATCCGGATCATTACGCATCCTTAGTGGATATTTTTGAAGAGAGCGTAAAGAAATATAAAGATTCACCGGCGTTCAGTAACATGGACTACGAAATCACTTATGGTGAACTTGATACCTTAACGCAACAATTTGCCGCTTATCTGCAAAGCTTAGGGCTCAAACCTGGTGACCCAGTTGCCGTAATGATGCCTAACGTGTTGCAGTATCCAGTGGCGCTTTTCGGTATTTTGCGTGCCGGGATGACAGTGGTGAACGTGAATCCACTTTACACCGCGCGAGAATTGAAGCATCAGCTTACTGATTCAAAAACCAAAGCTATTGTCATTTTAAAGAACTTTGCTGAAACCTTGGCAAAAGTAGAGAAGGACGTGAACTTAGACAAGGTGATCCTTACCGGGATTGGCGATATGTTGCCGGTACCGAAGCGTTGGATTGTGAACTTTGTTGTTAAGTACGTGAAAAAGATGGTGCCAGCATATAGCTTGAGCAATACCATTGAATTTAACGATGCCTTAAGTGCCGGAAGCAAGAAGCCCTATAGCCGGCCGGAAATTGCCGGTGATGATTTAGCCTTTTTACAATACACCGGTGGTACAACTGGGGTTTCTAAAGGCGCCATGTTAACCCACCGCAACATGGTGGCGAACTTAGATCAAATTTCAGCCTTTATTTTACCGCGCTTGAGTGATGGCAAAGAAGTGGTGATTACCGCATTGCCGCTTTATCACATCTTTGCGTTAACCGCGAACTGCCTGGCGTTCTTGAAGTTTGGTGGCAAGAATATTTTGATCACCAATCCACGAGATATGCCTGCGTTTGTGAAAGAGCTGAGTAAGCACAAGTTCACCATGATTTCTGGTGTGAATACCTTGTTTAATGGTTTGTTACACACACCAGGCTTTAAAGACATTGATTTTTCTCACCTGAAAATCGCTTTAGGTGGCGGCATGGCGGTGCAACGTGCGGTTGCGGAGAACTGGGAAAAAGTAACCGGCTCTGCATTGCTTGAAGGCTATGGCCTCACTGAATGTTCGCCAGTGGTAACGGCGAACCCATTTGATATTGAGCATTACACGGGAAGTATTGGTATTCCATTACCTTCAACCGATGTAAAAATTGTAGATGAAGATGGTAAAGAAGTGGCGCAAGGCGAAACCGGTGAAATTTGGGCGAAAGGGCCGCAAGTAATGGCGGGTTACCTAGGCCGTAAAGAAGATACTGATAACGCCATTAAAGATGGTTGGTTTGCAACCGGCGATATGGGCTTGATGGATGAGCATGGCTTCTTCCGTATTGTTGATCGTAAGAAAGACATGATTTTGGTATCTGGCTTCAATGTGTATCCGAATGAGATCGAAGATGTTGTGGCGAGCCATCCGAAAGTGCTTGAAGTTGCTGCGGTTGGTGTTGAGCATGAATCATCGGGCGAAGTTGTGAAAATTGTAGTTGTGAAGAAAGATCAATCTTTGGCAGAGAAAGAACTTATCGATTTCTGCCGAGAAAACCTCACTGCATACAAGGTACCGAAGTTGGTTGAGTTCCGCGATGAACTACCGAAAACTAACGTGGGTAAAATTCTGCGTAGAGAATTACGTGACAATTAAATCACAACAACCCTTCGGAATATTGAATGTCTGAGAACTTTCGTATGATAAACGCCACCGAGGAATTGGTGGCGTTTTGCGATCTAGCGCAAGCTAATGGATGGTTAGCGCTGGATACAGAATTTGTAAGAACACGCACCCTATATGCTGATTTAGGTTTGGTGCAAGCGCGCACTGGTGCTGAAATTGTGCTTGTAGATCCGCTTAATGGCGTTGATTTAGCGCCGCTTTGGCAGCTTCTACGTAGCGATATTATTGCCGTATTACATGCCGCGGGCGAAGATTTAGAAATCTTCCAACGCAATAATGCAGCCCCACAAAACCTGTTTGATACGCAAGTAGCAAACGCCTTCATTACCGATGGCTCACAAATTGGTTACGCCGGTCTGGTAGAGCAAATGCTTCATGTAAGCTTGGATAAAAGCCAAAGCCGCACCGATTGGTTGCAACGGCCATTAAGCCCGGCGCAGCTTGAATATGCGGCGGCAGATGTTGAGTATCTTGCCGAGCTTTACCCGAGTTTACGCGCGAAAACCGTTGCTGCTGGTATGGAAGAACTCGTGTTAGCGGAATGCCAAGAGCAAGTGGCGAAACGGGCGCGGGAATCAGTAGCGGAATTAGCTTGGCGGGATATTGGTGGGGTGAATTTGCTGACAGGCCAAGGCCGTGCGGTGCTTCGCGAGCTGGCAGCCTGGCGGTTAACCTTGGCAAGAGAGAAGAACATTGCTTTACCCTTTGTGGCTCGTGATCATGTACTCACCGATATTGCGCGGAAGCTGCCAAATAATCGGCAAGCATTGAGCGTGATTGATGAATTACATCCGAAATCGTTGCGCTTGTACGGCGAGGCAATGCTTGCCTGTGTGGAGAAGGGCTTAGCGGCTCCTGAGGAGCAGCACCCGGAAGAGATTCCCCGCTATGATCAAGACCCAGAATACAAACGCTTCTTTAAAGCGGCAAAGGCTTTGTTAAAGGCGGCAGGGGAGAAGGCAAATGTGCCTGTGCCACTTATGGGCTCGCGTAAACAGATTAACGAAGTGTATGTGTGGCAGCACTTTACTCGTGATGAAACAAAAGAAAAACTTTATCAGCCCGATTTATATCAAGGCTGGCGTGGTGCATTAGTAGCAGAACAAATTGCTGAGCTGGTTGCCAAAAGCTATTCATAACAATATTCATTAGAGGTGAGTATGTTAGTGCGCATTTTACGTTCGCCGAAAAAAGCGGATACCTATTTATTTATTCCTCTAGAAACTGAGATTACTGAGTTGCCGGAGCCATTGCAGGGGTTATTTATGCCTGAGCAACTGGTAACTAAGTTATCGATTACACCCGAGAAGCAACTTGCACGTATTTCTGGTGTAAAGCTGCTGGAACACTTACAAACAGAGGGTTACTATCTGCAGGTGCCACCGCCGGTTGTGAGTATGCTGAAACAGCCGGAAATGTGAACCCCAGCGAAGCTAAGTAAAAGAGCGCGAAGCCACGCAGAATACTTTTAAGCCAAGCACAACAACGCCAAGAGGTAAGCCCATGCATCATTCTTATTCACAATTACGTTCCTTTTTTTCTCCTACCGGCTGTGCCAAAGTAATGCTGTTGGCAACACTTTTGGCAGCGTTAGCGCTGTTCTCATCGAGCCCTGCCCAAGCCAATGATGCTGAAGGTTTTCCTGCTTATGTGGAAACTTTAAAAGCGGAAGCATTGGCTCATGGTATTTCTGCAGAAACCATTGAAAGAGCCTTTGAAGATGTTAGTTTTTACGAGCGCGCGGTAACTGCAGATCGGAATCAGCCAGAGTTCACCATTACCCTAGATACTTATTTACCGCGCGCAGTGCCTGATTGGAAGGTGCGCCAAGGTATTGAGAAATATAATGAACATCGAGAGCTTTTAGAGCGTATTGGTGCGGAATATGGCGTGCAGCCACGATTTATTGTGGCGTTGTGGGGCATTGAAACCAACTACGGTGGCTATACTGGCAACTTCCGAGTTATTTCATCGTTATCCACCATGGCTTTTGAAGGCCGCCGGGAAGAGTTTTTTAAACGCCAACTTATGCAAGCGCTGGAAATTATTGATGCTGGGCATATTGAACCGGAGCAAATGCGTGGCTCTTGGGCTGGCGCCATGGGGCAAACACAGTTTATGCCCAGCTCATTCCTAGCCTATGCAGTAGATGGCGATGGCGATGGCAAGATTGATATTTGGAACAGCTATGCGGATGTGTTTTCATCGGCTGCCAACTACTTGGCTAATGTAGGCTGGGATGATACTAAAACTTGGGGGCGGCAAGTGCAGCTCCCGAATGGTTTTGATGTTGAGTTGGCCGGCTTGAGCAGTAAGAAGCGCCTTTCTGAGTGGCAAGATTTAGGTGTGCGCCGCTATGATGGCAGTGATCTACCAACCCGCGATATCCCTGCATCGGTAATCATTCCTGATGGTATTGATGGCCGAGCGTTTTTGGCTTATCACAACTGGGATGTGCTGATGCGTTGGAATCGTTCAAACTATTTTGTAGTTGTGGTGGGCCATTTGGCTGATCGCATTCAAATGGGCGGCTAAATGGCAATTAACCCCTATACATTCAAGCGCCACGGTGTGGGTTTGCCGGACGTTACCATGCCCGTAGATCGGGCTTTGTATTCGGTAAATGGTGGGCCGATGCCAACGCCTGCTGGCAAGATTGTGTGTGTAGGGCGAAATTACGTTGAGCATGCGAAAGAGCTCGGCAATGAAGTGCCGGCAGCACCTTTGTTATTTATGAAGCCTGCTTCTGCGATTCAGCCCGTACACGGCGAGCGTTTGCGTATTCCTACTCAGCAAGGCAGCTGCCACCACGAATTAGAGCTGGTAGTGTTGGTTGGCAGCTTAATGCAAAACCTGCGGCCAGAGCAAACGCTGAAAGGCGTAGCGGGTTATGCATTAGGGTTAGATCTAACCTTACGCGATGTACAAGATGAATTAAAAGCCAAAGGGCAGCCTTGGGAGCGAGCGAAAGGGTTCGATGGAAGTGCCGCAATTGGGCCTTTTGTGGCGGCAAGTGTGTTTGGTAGCGTAGCGAAAGCAAGCTTTGAATTACAGCGAAATGGCGAAATTCAGCAACAAGGCAAGGTAGCGGACATGGTGTTTTCAGTGCCCCAGTTACTTGCAGAAATATCCAGTGTTTTTACCCTAGAGCCCGGCGATTTAGTATTTACCGGCACGCCGGCCGGGGTGGGGCCACTGCATGTGGGCGATCAGTTAAAAACAAAGCTGGTTACCGGCAATGGCCAAGAGTTTAGCTGGCAATCACAGGTGGTGGGGCGCTAATGGCATTTTGGCAAGAAAAAACCTTGGCTGAAATGTCGGAAAGTGAGTGGGAAGCGCTTTGCGATGGTTGCGGCAAGTGTTGTTTGCATAAGTTATTGGAAGATCGCGATGATGTGGCAGATGATGCACCTATGGAGCTGGGTGAGGATTTGCACTACACCAACGTAGCCTGCCAGTTGTTGGATACCAAAGCCGGTGGTTGCAGCAATTATGCGAATCGCCATCAGTTTGTACCGGATTGTGTTCAGCTTTCGTTAGCAGCG
Source organism: Aliidiomarina iranensis (assembly GCF_003987135.1). GTDB lineage: Bacteria > Pseudomonadota > Gammaproteobacteria > Enterobacterales > Alteromonadaceae > Aliidiomarina > Aliidiomarina iranensis. The sequence goes on along the minus strand of NZ_PIPJ01000008.1, from coordinate 67,627 downwards.
TTACCCACGATACACTTTATGCCGCCTAGCTGTGCTTACCGGCGCTTGCACGAGGGCAGAGGGCTTCCAAGTTGGCATCCTTTGCTTCACGGAGGTTCCCGCGCGGCCATGGCAGCAGCGGGAATGGCAGTAACCGGTTATGCAACGCAAAAAGATACAGAATGCGCCCCTGAAGATGGTTTGATTGTTAGCTGGCCACTTTATGATGAAACCAGCTAACTTTAGTTTTATGCAGGGTTAGATTTGCTTAGATTTCGAGCAGGTTTAGATCTTGCACAGATTTAGTTCTTGCGCAGGTTTAGATTCGCCAGGTTTAGATCTTGCGAAGATAAAGTATTCTCACGGCCAATACAGCGATGGCCACTGCTAAGAGAACGGCAAATATGATTTGCATCCATTCGGGCATGTTCAAACCGAACAAACGCCAGCCATCATCGCCGCAAATTCCTGTTACCGCAAACACACTTGGAAACCATTCATGCAAAGGCGCCCAACTCGGAAAGTTAGGGAAAGCGGCGCAGCTATTGAATAGTGGGTTCGCTTCTCGTTGTAGCCAGAGATGATGATTCGCGGCAGCAAGGCCTGCCCATGCGCTGCTAATCCAACCTGCATAAGCGATTACTCGAGCAAAGGCATTTGTGGGTGCAAAGAACCCAAGCCAAGCGAACAACGCTACGGCAATCATGGCCGAGCGTTGATAAATGCATTGCACACACGGGTTGAGCCCCTGCACATGCTGCATAAAAAGTGCGGCAATCACTAAACCAGAGCTTATGAGTGCAAGCAGCAGCCATGGCCAACGTTGCTGTGGCCACGCGGCAATTCGATGCAGCGGCGTGATACCTGCTGAAAAACCAGAAGAGAGTTTGTTGTTTGGTTTATTCATGGTGGTTCCAAAGCTCACTTAGCTTAATTTGAGTTAAGTTAGATTAATCTTAATTTCGGAATTTATACATTAAAACAGTATGCTAACTTAAGCGCGAAGGAAAAAGAATGCCTAATGCGCTGATTCTGCCGTAGGATAAGGATCTAAAACTTGTCCGACCATTACCGGCAAGTTACAATCAAACGCTGTTCTCATAAAAATTAAACGATTTAGCAAAGAAAGGCACTTATGTTTATTAAAGCAAAAAGCCCCGCGGGGTTTGCAGAAGAATTTATTGTGAAATCTATTTGGAAGGGTGATTTTGCTCCTGGTTCTATTTTGCCGGCAGAACGTGAGTTGTCTGAATTAATTGGTGTTACGCGCACTACCTTGCGGGAGGTGCTACAGCGCCTAGCGCGCGATGGCTGGCTCACGATTCAACATGGTAAACCCACAAAAGTGAATAACTTTTGGGAAACTTCGGGCTTAAACATTCTCGAAACCTTGGCGCGCCTAGATGAAGATGGCATGCCGGATCTGGTTGATCAGCTGCTCTCTGCGCGCACCAATATTAGTGCCATTTATATTCGCCAAGCGATTCGCCAAAATAAAGAGCGTGCCGCAGAAGTGCTGCGTTCGGCACAAAATGTAGAAGATACGCCCAAAGCCTTTGCAGATTTTGATTATCAACTTAATCATGAACTAGCCTTTGCTTCCGGTAACCCTATTTATGTACTTGTGTTGAATGGTTTTAAGGGGCTGTATGCTCGCATTGGCCAATTTTATTTTGCGGAGCCGGTGGGCCGTGAGTTGGCCCGTAAATACTATGCTGAGATGCTCACTTTGGTAGAAGCAGGTGATCACACTGGGGCAATGAATTTGGTGCGCCAATACGGTTATGATTCAGCGGCTATTTGGAAAAATTTACGGGATTCAATTCCGGAAAACTTGGTTGATTAAAGCAGCCTGTGCGCTGAAGCGGAAGAATGTTTAACACACTGCACATTCTGAGTAGCTAACTAGATGAGCAATTAATCAGGTAAGCAATTAACCAGGTAAGTAATTAACTAGATAAGCAACTAACTAGCAAATAAAGAGAGGCATGATGTTAAAAACAAAAAGAACACTCGCTCTAATGCTGCCTTTGGTGGCGCTCTTTTCAACAGCAAGCGTTGCAGAAACTGTTAAAACACCGCTGCAATACGATGATGTTTTTCTGCTGGAGTATGCCAGTGCGCCAGCACCGCGGCCAAGCTCGGAAGAAATTGTATTTGTACGCACCTGGATGGACCGGCAAAGCGATCGTCGCCGTAGCCGGTTATGGACCATTCACGCGGATGGCTCGCAACTACAACCCTTAACCGCTAATGATCAAAATGCGCAACAGCCGGCATGGTCGCCCATGGGTGATCGTTTAGCCTATGTGGCTGATGGCCAAATTCACATGCTCTGGGCCAGTTCTGGGCGCAGTGGGCAAATATCTAATTTGCAGTTTGGGCCCTCATCGTTGAGCTGGTCGCCAGATGGCCAGTGGTTAGCCTTTAGTATGTTTACCCCAGAAAAACGCCCAGCTCCGGTAAGCTTGCCGGGTAAACCCGAGGGTGCTGAGTGGGCGCAAGCGCCTATTTATCTTGATAGTCGGCAATATCGCGTTGATGGCGCAGGCTATTTACCTGCGGGTTATCGGCATATTTATATAATGCCAGCTGAAGGCGGCACCCCGATTCAGCTTACCTCGGGTGATTACAATCATGGTGGCACGATTAGTTGGGCGAGTGATGGTAGTGCGCTGTATTTCTCTGCCAACCGCCGGGCTGATGAGCACGAACAACCGTTGAATAGCGAAGTGTATGAATTGACGATCGAAAGCCGCGAAATAACCGCACTTACCGACCGCTACGGCCCAGATAGTAACCCACAGATTTCACCCAATGGTGATTGGATAGCCTATACCGGGTTTGATGATCGTAAACTCGCTCAGCAAAACCAAAAGCTGTATATCATGCGCACCGATGGTAGCGCTGTACGTCGGTTAACCGGAAATCTCGATCAACACATTAGCAGTTTTGAATGGGCGCCAAATAGCCAAGGCTTGTTCGTGGCTTTTGATGCTCAAGGTAAAGGTACGTTAGCGTATCAGCCGTTAGAGGGCGATTTGAACATACTCACCGATGATATGGGTGGGGTTGCGTATAGCCGGCCCTATACCGGTGGCCAGTTTGCTGTTCTGAGCAACAACCGTTTGGTGTATACCCAAGCGAGCACTGAGCACCCTGCTGAGCTTGCTGTGCTGCGAGCGAATGATAGCCCGAACACGATTACGCAGCTAAATCGTGATCTCGTTGCCAAGCGCGAGATTGGCAAAGTAGAGGAAATTTGGTACGCCTCTTCCGTTGATGAGCGTGACATTCACGGCTGGATAATGTATCCGCCGGGTTTTGATGCGAATAAGCAATATCCCTTAATTCTCGAAATTCATGGTGGCCCGCATGCGGCCTACGGCCCTTATTTCGCCATGGAACTACAGTTGATGGCCGCGCAAGGTTACGTGGTGCTCTACACCAACCCGCGTGGCTCAACAAGCTACGGTGAGGATTTTGCAAACCTGATTCATCACAATTATCCAAGTCATGATTATAACGATTTGATGGATGGTGTGGATGCTCTGATCGCCAAAGGGTTTATCAATGAAGATGAATTGTTTATCACTGGTGGCAGCGGTGGTGGTGTGTTAACAACGTGGTCTATTGGCCAAACCGATAGGTTCCGTGCCGCGGCGGCGGTAAACCCAGTCATCAATTGGTATAGCTTCGTGCTCAATGCGGATATGTACACGTATTTCAGCCAATACTGGTTCCCTGATTTGCCTTGGGAAAACCCAGAGCATTATCTGAAGCATTCGCCTATATCTTATGTGGGCAATGTTTCTACGCCAACACTATTGTTTACTGGTGAGGCGGATCACCGCACGCCTATTTCAGAGACAGAGCAGTATTACCAAGCCCTGCAATTGCGTGGTATTGATACCGCCATGGTGCGAGTGCCGGGCGCTTCCCATGCATTACACACGCGGCCGAGTAACCATATGGCAAAACCAGCCTACGTTATTTATTGGTTTGAGAAGTATCGCGAGAAAAGTGAATAAGCGTTAACTAAAAACAAAAACGGCACCCTGAGGTGCCGTTTTTCGTTTCTGGTTCTTTGTTTCTGGTTCTTTGTTTCTGGTTCTTTGTTTCTGGTGCTTCGCTCAGGTTATGCCGGCGAGCGCCGGCAAATGCTAAGCTGGGCCAACCAATTAACCGAAGTTTTTGCTGGCAAATTCCCAGTTCACTAAAGACCAGAAAGCATCCATATACTTCGGACGTGCATTCCGGTAATCAATGTAATAAGCATGTTCCCAAAGATCCACGGTTAATAGTGGCACGTGGTTTTCATTGGTTACTGGGGTTTCAGCGTTGCTCGTATTCACGATATCCACACCGCCATCTTTAGTTTTCACAAGCCATGTCCAGCTTGAGCCGAAGTTGTTTACGGCGCTGGTGGTGAAGGCTTCTTTAAACTTCTCAAATGAACCCCATTTGTTGTTAATGGCTTCAGCTAGAGCGCCTGTTGGCTCACCGCCACCATTTGGGCTTAAGCAATGCCAATAGAAAGTGTGGTTCCAGATTTGCGCGGCATTATTGAATACACCGCCGCTTGAAGTTTTTACGATATCTTCAAGAGATTTACCGGCAAACTCAGAGCCTTCAACCAAACCGTTGAGCTTATCAACATAAGTTTGATGATGCTTGCCATAGTGATACTCAAGCGTTTCGGCAGAAATATGTGGTTCGAGCGCATTTTTTTCGTAAGGAAGTGCTGGTAATTCGAAAGCCATATTATGCTTCTCCATTCATTAACTAAATGCTAGCACCCATTACCCATTTCAAAGATAACTAAAATAAAAAAGTGGGCAAAAGGAACCGTGATCCTAAATTCGTTTCTTATTATAGCGGCTGTACGCCGAAACAAACAATGCGGCCGTTAAATATCCCTGAGGGTAACTAGTTAGCGGCTAACACATTTTCTATAACAATAGGGTATACATGGAGGCAAGGGTTTTGGATTTCAAGGGCTAAAATCATTCTTATTCATAATCACCGGTGGTTCATCCGCAGGCCTTGCTTGTGTTACAATACGGCTCTAACCGCAGCGATAAGCATTCGGTTACGCCTAACGTGGTGAAACCGACAATTGCAAGTGGCCAACCCTGTAGTATCGGCCTAATTTTATTTTAAGGAGTTGTTATGCAAGATATGCAGCCAGAGCAAACCCAAGATACTGAAGCCCGCATTCGCGAGCAAATCGCTGAAAATCCAGTGTTATTGTATATGAAGGGTTCGCCAAAACTTCCTAGTTGTGGTTTCTCCGCACAAGCTTCCCAAGCCCTTATGGCCTGCGGTAAACCTTTTGCTTATGTGGATATTCTGCAAAACCCTGACATCCGCGCTGAATTACCCCGGATAGCGGATTGGCCAACCTTTCCCCAATTGTGGGTGAACGGTGAGCTAATCGGTGGATGCGATATCATTTTGGAAATGTTCCAGCAGGGCGAGTTGCAACCATTGGTCGTTGCGGCGGCGCCAGAAATCGATGAAAGCGCTAGCGAATAAGATTCCACCTACGCTCACCGATTCAATTTGGTATTAGCTTTTCTGTTACTGGGTACCTTCTGTTGTTAGGTACCCTCTATTCCTAAGGTATGTTGCTAATCAGCTTGCTGCTCGGCCGTTGCCTCATCTTGCGTGAGCGGCCAACCACCTAACTGCTGATAGCGGTTTACCATCCAACAAAACAGCTCTGCCGTGCGTTCGGTATCATATACAGCGCTGTGTGCTTCTTTGCTATCAAATGCAATACCGGCGGCACGGCACGCCTTCACTAACACGGTTTGCCCAACAGTAAGTGCAGCCAACGCCGCCGTATCGAAGGTAACAAATGGGTGAAACGGGTTGCGCTTCAAGTTAGCCCGCTCGGCAGCTGCCATCACGAAACCATGATCAAACGTGGCATTATGGCCAACGAGCACACAACGTTGGCATTCCGCCGCTTTTTGCGCTTTGCGTATGGCTTTAAATATATCGCGTAAGGCTTCGCCCTCATCAATGGCACCACGCAACTCACTGAACGGCTCAATGCCATTAAAATCAATTGCGGCTTGCTCGATATTGGCACCTGCAAAGGGCTTAATATGCGCATGATGTGTTGCGATGGGCACCAATTGGCCGTTATCATCAAAATCAACGATAACGGCGGCGATTTCCAGTAGCGCGTCGGTTTTTGCGTTAAAGCCAGCGGTTTCCACATCAATCACAACGGGTAAATAGCCACGAAAACGGTCTTTTAATGCTACAGGCTTGGTGCCGTTACTCGTGCTCTCGGCCGGTGAATCACTCATGAATATCCTTGTATTTGTTTATATTTAAAATCTCAGCGCGTGCTTGGATAATCCAACGCCCAATTTATTAAAAGCTCAGTACCCACGCGTAACGAGTTTTCGTCGGCGTAAAAGTAGGGAGAATGATTACTTGGCGCTGTGGCCGGATCTTGGCCCGGTGGCGTAATGCCCAGAAACACAAACATACTCGGTACTTCTAAAGCATAAAATGAAAAATCTTCAGCGCCGGTTACTAAATCGGCTTCATACATGTTTTCCCTACCAACAATTCGTTCGGTGGTAGGCAGCATTTGTGTTACCAAATCAGGATTATTTACCGTAACCGGGTAGCCCTCATCAATAGTTACTTCAGCGCGAGCGCCACTGGCTGCGGCTGTCATCTCGGCAGCGTTGGTGAGTTTGGCAAAAATATCGCTGCGAATAGCCATATCAAAATTGCGAATAGTACCCTCTAAGTAAACTTCATCGGGAATAATATTGTTGCGCACACCGCCTTCAACAATACCAAAACTTACAACAGCAGGCGCCTTTGTGATATTTACCTGCCGGCTAACAATGGTTTGTACATTGTTTATAATTTGGCTAGCCACTACTATCGGGTCGATTCCGCCCCAAGGGCGTGAGCCGTGAGTTTGTTCACCCAGAACCCGAATCTCGAAGCGATCGGAGGAGGCCATTAGCGGGCCTTGGCGATAGCCAATGTGGCCCGTTGTAGCAGCCGACCAAACATGAATACCGAATACGGCATCGGGTTTTGCGATATCGAACAACCCTTCTTTGAGCATGAGTTCCGCACCGCCTTCCTCACCCTCGGGCGCGCCTTCCTCGGCAGGTTGGAAGATAAACATGATATCGCCAGCGATTTGCTCTTGCATGCCGGCCAAGTGCTCAGCGGCACCCATTAACATTGCCACATGTAAATCATGGCCGCAGGCATGCATCACCGATACTTCTCGGCCGCGATATTCGCCCGTTGCGGTTGATGCGAACGGCACATCGGTAAGCTCTTGTACCGGCAGAGCATCCATATCTGCACGTAAGGCTACGGTGGGCCCCGGTTGTGCGCCACGAAGAATAGCCACCACACCGGTATGGGCGATATCGGTAGTGACTTCTAGGCCAAGTGATCTAAGGTGATCTGCCACCACACCCGAGGTACGAAACTCGCGATTACTTAATTCTGGGTGCTGATGCAGATCACGGCGCCATTCAATAACACGTTGCTCCAAGGCATCGCTGATACTGGCGTGTTGCGCCGATGATGTTGCGTTCGCGCCGGAGCTCATTGCTTGGGCAGAGCTTTGCGCAGAACCTTGAGCAGAGCCTTGAGCAGAATTTTGCGCATAGCTGTTTTGAATAGTAGTGGTTGCGGCAAAAGTACTCGCCAGCGTGATTAAAGCAATCATAGTGAGCTTCATTGTGGTCACTCCAAATGTGTGGGCATAAGCTCAGTATTACAGCGCGCCGTTCCCAGTGCAAGATACATGAGTGCAACATGCATGAGAGCAACATACATGAACAAAATATGCGTGAGCGCGGCACATTGATATGTACGGGTATTAAAGCCGAACCATAACAACGGCCAAAGATGCCAATAGCAGCGAGGCCAGAACGTTAAAAATAGGCGTTATAGTTCGATTTTATCTTTAAATTCGCACAAATCTTCAATAATGCAGGAGCCGCAGCGTGGTTTGCGCGCCACACAGGTATAGCGGCCGTGGAGAATGAGCCAATGATGCACATCCACTTTAAATTCTGCAGGAACGACCTTGAGCAATTTTTGTTCTACCGCATCAACAGTTTTTCCTTTCGCTAACTTAGTTCGGTTGCTCACCCGAAAAATATGGGTATCAACAGCAATGGTGGGCCAACCAAAGGCGGTATTCAGCACTACGTTTGCGGTTTTCCGGCCAACACCGGGTAAAGCCTCTAGTGCGGCGCGATCTTCGGGCACTTCACCATTGTGTTGTTCAACAAGGATACGGCAGGTTTTAATAGTGTTTTCCGCTTTGGTGTTGAACAAGCCGATAGTTTTTATATAGTTTTTTACGCCAGCCACACCGAGTGCGAGCATATCAGCAGGATTATTGGCAACCGCAAATAGGGGGCCAGTGGCTTTATTTACACCCACATCGGTAGCTTGCGCTGAGAGCAATACTGCAATGAGTAGCTCAAAGGGGTTACTAAAATTCAATTCCGTTGTTGGATTCGGATTGTTATCCCGCAAGCGTTTTAATATTTCAATACGTTTTTGTTGGTTCATGCGCTGCTCTTCTTTTTATGAAACATGGGTTACGCGAGCGCGTTGCGCCTTCTCCACTGGCGCTTTCGCCAGCTTTTCCCGTTTTTTCTCATCAAGCCAGTTTTTTCCAGCAATTAAAAAGCCTAGGCCGATAAAAGCGCCCGGCGGCAATATGGCGAGGAGTAGGGGGTAATCAAACTCAATAAGCTGAATTCTTAGCGAGCTTGCCCATTCTCCGAGCAACAGCTCAGCGCCATCAAATAAGGTGCCTTGGCCGATGAGTTCACGGATGGCGCCTAGCGCCACTAAAACGGCAGCAAAACCAAGGCCCATCATGAGGCCATCAAAGCCCGCTTTGTACCAATTGTTCTTTGAGGCGTAAGCTTCGGCGCGGCCGATGATGGCACAATTGGTTACAATCAAGGGAATGAAAATACCTAACGCCATATACAAGCCGTAGGTAAAGGCATTCATGGTCAGTTCTACTAGGGTTACAAAAGTGGCGATAACAATAACAAACACCGGAATACGAATTTCATTGGGCACAAAGTTGCGCACAAGAGATACCGTAATGTTTGAGCCCACCAGCACTAATAGGGTGGCAATCCCTAAACCAAGCGCGTTGGTTACGGTGCCGGAAACAGCCAACAGTGGGCAGAGCCCCAGTAATTGCACTAGTGCCGGGTTGTTTTCCCAAAGGCCATCTTTGCTTAAAGTGCGATACTCACTGTTCATTCGCCCAGCTCCGTTATATTCGGTTCTAACTCATTCATGGCGGCTGCAGCGGTTTGCGTGCTCTCGGTATAACAGTTACTTGCGGCTGCAAAGAGCTCAGCACTGTTTTCTTGGCCATACCAAACCGCTTTGCGTACCGCGTTCACCAACGCCCGTGGGGTGATTGTGGCGCCCGTGAATTGATCGAACATGCCATTATCTCGGCGTACTGCCCATCGTGAATCGTTTTCGCTGCGCACTCGTTCGCCATCAAAGGATAAAATCCAATCACTTTTCTTGAGTTCAATTTTATCGCCTAGGCCGGGGGTTTCTTTGTGTTGCAGCACCCGCACACCTTGTACTAATCCATTATCATTAATCGCTACGAGAAAATGAATGTTACCGCTATAACCATCGGTAGCTGTGGCTTGTATTGCTAAGGCGTTGCCTTCACCCGCTAGGCGCGAACGATACACCGGTTGCAAAGGCGCACCAAGCGCATCAGGTGCTGCAATTAGAGTGCAATCAGCATACAAATCATTGTCATGCTGTGCGGCTGGAATCAGTGTGTTTAGGGTGCGTAATAATTCGCCACGTTGTTGTTCGGCAATGCGATCGGCGGTGAGGTATTGTGTGGCTACTACGAGCGATGTAGCAGCAATAGCAAAAGCGCCCAGAATCAACCCGTTTTTTTGCATATTCTTTAACATTAACCTTGTTCCTTGCGATGGCCATAAGTAACAGGGCGGGTATATTGATCGATAACCGGCACACATAAATTAGCCAGCAGCACAGCAAAAGCAACCGCATCAGGGTAGCCGCCGTAGCTGCGGATAACATAAATCAAAACGCCAATGAGGCCGGCGTAGATCAGCTTACCTTTGCTAGAGGTTGCCGCGGAAACTGGATCGGTAGCAATAAAAAAGGCCGCGAACATAGTAGCGCCGCTGAATAAATGGATACTTAGGCCGGGTAGATAATCAGGCGCTAAAATGCTGCCGAGCAGAGCGCAAAACGCTAAGGATGCAATTAAGGCTACTGGAATATGCCATTGAATTATTCGTTGCTGCAGTAGCAATAAACCACCGAGTAAATAACCTAAATTCACCCACTGCCAGCCCATGCCTGCGAGGCCGGTAAACTGCGGATGCTGCATGGCCTCACTGAGCGTAGCGCCTTGGCTCAGTTGTGTTTTTAGATGATCAAGCGGGGTGGCCATCACCACTGCATCGAGCATAGCGCCCGTATCTACGCGCCGCATTTGCTCTAAGCTAAACCCTTCGCTAGTGAACTGAAACAAGAATAAATACAGCGAATCGATAAAGCTCGGGGCTTGGGTGGCCAACCCGGTAGGGGGCATCCAGGCTGTCATTTGTACCGGGAAGGAGATGAGCAACACAACATACCCAGCCATGGCGGGATTAAAAATATTGTGGCCAACGCCACCGAATAAGTGTTTTACCACCACGATAGAGAACAGGGTACCGATAACAATAATCCACCAAGGTGCAAGTGGTGGAATGCTCACGGCCAGCAAAGCTGCGGTTACGATGGCTGTATTATCTTGCAAGCCGGTACTTGGGGCTCTATCTCGAGCCAGTAAGCATAACGATTCAGCCGCTAATGCCACCGCGATTGCCAGCAACAGTTGCAAGATAACGCCCCAGCCAAAGAAATATAGCTGTGCTAAAAAGCCCGGAAGCATGGCGATTAACACCCATTGCATCAGTTTCGCAGTGGTGCGCCGCTGATGGTGATGGGGTGATGATGCAATATAGAAACTCATCCGTTATCGCTACCTTTAGTGTTGGTTGTGCTGGCATTGTTTTCCGCTTGCGCTAAGCGTTCGCGCTCGGCTTTTTTTGCTTTTGCCCGTGCCACGGCTGCAGCAACCGCATCTTTTTTATCATGATCAGGCGCGTTCTTGGCAGCAATTGGCTTCTCAGCTTCATTGTTGTTTTCCGCTTGCGCTAAACGATCGCGCTCGGCTTTCTTCGCTTTCGCGCGCGCTACCGCAGCAGCAACGGCATCTTTTTGATCGGTTTTTTGGTCAACTTTGTGCTCAGGTGTTGTTTGGCTCGCTGAGCCTGCGGGGCCTTGTGGGCTCTCCGTGTTTGCTGCCGGCGCAGTTTGTTGCGCTTTTTTGGCCTTAACCCGCGCCAAAGCTGCCTTTACTGGATCTTGCTCGGTTGCAGTGGCTTCACTTTGCCGAGCTGCCTGCGCTGCCTTCCTAGCTTCAGCGGCTTTGCGGTGCTTTTCTAAGCGCTCTTCTTTCTCACGTTCGAGCCGAGCTTGCCGCGCTTCGAAACGTTGCCGAGCAATTTCCGATTTTTGTTGCTCAATCGTTTGTTCGCGAATTTCCGCTTTCGCTTGCCGATAATATTGTACCAGTGGAATTTGGCTTGGGCATACATAGGCGCAAGCGCCACATTCAATACAATCGGCTAAATGATGCTGTTTCAAACCTGCATAATCTTGAGCTTTTGCTAACCATTGCAATTGCTGTGGTAAGAGCGATGCGGGGCAGGCGATTTCACAGGCGCCGCAGCGTATACAGGCCATTTCTGCTTGTGGCGGCGTAAGCTCTTTATGCGTAGGTGCCAACACACAGTTGGTTGTTTTAATCACTGGAATTTGCAGGTTCGTAACGGTGAAACCCATCATTGGGCCACCCATGATCACTCGCTGTTTTTTACCGGGTTTAAAACCTGATTGCGCCAACAGATAATCAATTGGGGTGCCTAATAAAGCCCAAGCTGTGCCGGGATTTTTTACTGCTTCACCGGTAATGGTAACAACTCGCTCAAGCAGCGGCTCACCATGATTCACGGCACGTTCAACCGCATAGGCAGTTGCCACATTTTGCATGAGAATACCAATATCGGCCGGTAAGCCGCGCACCGGCACCTGTTTGCCGGTGAGTACTTGGATAAGCTGTTTTTCGCCACCTGATGGGTATCGTGTAGGTACAATTTTTAAAATCGGTTGTCTGTTGGTTCTTGCCGCAGAACCGGCTGGGTCAGCACCATCAGCAGAAAAATCAGCAGTTACGGAAAACTGCTCGATAGCTTCCCGAAATGCTGCCGCAGCTTCTGGCTTGTTATCCTCTATAGCAATCACCAGTTGCTTGGCAAAGGTGAGCTTTTGTAAAATATGGCTACCGGCCAATATTTCTTTGGCATGCTCACGCATTAAGCGATCATCAGAGGCGATGTAGGGCTCACATTCAACACCGTTGATAATTAAAACATCAATATTTTTCGCACCGGCAACTTTTCGCGCGGTTGGGAAACCGGCGCCCCCGAGGCCCGCTATTCCCATAGCCTGAAGATGCTGTAAAACCTCACGTTGGCTTAAGGCATCCATGTTGTTAAGCGGCTGGCGCGGATACCACGCTTCTTTGCCATCAGGTTCAAGGCATACGGTTAGCCCAGTTAATCCTGATGGATGGTTCAGAGGGTGCTCGTGAATCGCTGTAATGGTGCCCGACGTTGTTGCATGAACCGGCAGGCCATTATTAACCCCCGGAATAGTGAGCGGTTGCCCCTTTAAAACATAATCACCTACTGCAACACAGAGTTCGCCATCCTCGCCGATATGTTGATGCAGCGGGATAAAGAGCATGGGTGGCAAAGGAAAGCGCTGAATATTGTTTAAATTAGCCGGCGCTTTGCGTTCCGGCGGATGAATACCGCCCGGAAAACGCCATAGCTTACTTGTTGCGGAAATTTCTACGGCCATCAACTTACCTTACTTGCGCTGGGCGCCGATGTTGCGGTGTTTTGACCGGCATCAACAACCGCCACTGGAATTTGGTCAAGCTGCCACTTCCAACGCTCTGGCTTAGTGGCAACGGGCACCATATCAATGCAATCAACAGGGCAAGGCTCTACACACAAATCGCAACCTGTGCATTCATCCGCGATAACCGTATGCATTTGCTTGGCGGCACCTAAGATGGCATCTACAGGGCACGCTTGAATACATTTTGTGCAGCCAATGCACTCATCTTCACGGATCACTGCTACAGTTTTCTGCGCTTCTTCGCCATGGGCTTCATCTAGTGGTTTTGCCTCACGGCCGAGTAAATCGGCCAGTTGATCTATCGTAGCTTGGCCGCCCGGTGGGCATTTATTAAGTTCATCACCATTCGCTATTGCTTCCGCATAGGGCCGGCAACCTGGGTAACCACATTGCCCACATTGGGTTTGTGGCAGCAAACCATCAATTTGTTCCACGATAGGATCACTTTCAACGCGAAAGCGAATCGCGGCAAAGCCCAAAATTAACCCCGCCGCCAGAGCAATAGCGGAAAGTGCGATAATACCAACTAACCAACTCATGAACTACTCACCAATCCGGCAAAGCCCATAAATGCCAACGACATCAAACCCGCTAAGATCATGCCGATAGCAGCACCGCGAAAAGGCTTGGGTACATCAGCGGCGGCTACGCGCTCGCGCAGAGCGGCAAAGAGCACCAACACTAGAGAAAAACCAAGAGCTGCGCCAAAACCGTATACGATAGATTGGACAAAATTATGCTGTTCATTAACGTTCAGTAACGCCACGCCGAGTACCGCACAATTTGTGGTAATGAGCGGTAAGAAAATGCCAAGTAAGCGATACAGCGTGGGGCTGGTTTTATGCACAACCATTTCGGTGAATTGCACAACCACAGCAATCACTAGGATAAAACTTAGGGTGCGCAACGACATCAAGTTGAAAGGTTGTAAAATATATTGATTAACCAAGTAGCTACTTACTGAAGCTAAGGTAAGTACAAAGGTGGTGGCAAGCGACATACCAATGGCGGTTTCAAGTTTATTAGAAACACCCATAAACGGGCACAGCCCAAGGAACTGAACCAGCACAAAGTTATTAACTAAAACGGTAGCTACCAGAAGTAAGAGTATTTCTGTCATCTACAACCTTTTGCAATGCCTGCCCATGAAAAACCTGCACGCGAACATTCCGTGCGGGCAAAGAAATTGATCGCGTGCAAACATGCACTCGTGAAATTTATTACATGCGCCTATTATCCGGGTTTACGGCCCGGGAAACAACTTACAGAATGTAGGTTTTTCCGGGTAATTCTGTTGAATCCGGTAATTTCCTATACTGCCGTGTAGGCAGCCGTACCTCTTTGCAGTAAGATATGGGGTTCAGTTTGCAGCCGGGAGGCCGAGAAGAGTGGTGAGGGCTCTCGTTTGATATCATTATTTAAACGCTTGCGCGCATTTGATGAAATGACGTTTCATTGGTTATTTCATACTACGCGCTCATTGCGAAAAAGTAGGCTCGCGTTCTGGCTTTCACGCAGTGGTGATGGCCCGTATTATGCGCTGTTCGCTCTTTTAGCGGGCGTGGCGGCGTTTGAAGGCAGTATCTTGTTCATTCAGCGTGCGCTACTGGCTTTTGCATTAGAGATCCCGCTGTTTATCGCGCTGAAAAACCTGCTCCGCCGAGATCGCCCGATTTTGCGGCGCAAAGAAAAAGTGGTTTTGAAACCCGCCGATCGGTTTTCGTTTCCTTCCGGCCATTCCACGGCTGCCTTTCTATTTGCTGCCTTAGTTGTGGCAAGCTTTCCGGTATGGGCACCTCTGTTCTACGGCTGGGCTGCTGCCGTGGCCATTTCACGGGTTGCGCTTGGTGTGCATTACCCTAGTGATGTGGTTGCCGGAGCTATTCTCGGCACCTCTATCGCCGCCTTCATTGTTACTTTGCTACCAACACCTTTCACGCTTTGAAATGATGGGTTCTCGGATTTCTTCGGGATTCTTTAGCATTGCTGATGTTTAAGTATTGGCAAAAGAGAAGAAATTAGCTTGAGAGTTTGGCTGGCGCTCAATGGCTCCCCAGGTTGGATTCGAACCAACGACACATGGATTAACAGTCCACCGCTCTAACCAACTGAGCTACTGGGGAATTGATATTGAAGGGTGTTAAGCAAGTGGCTCCCCAGGTTGGATTCGAACCAACGACACATGGATTAACAGTCCACCGCTCTAACCAACTGAGCTACTGGGGAATCGCTTAACGGGGCGAGATGTTAAATGCATGGGCCTACGCTGTCAATATGGAAGCTGAACAATTTTCAAATTTCCGAGCCATTTGCGTATATTTTGAACGTGTTGTGTTGATTTTCGCCTATGTTACGCAAAAACTAAAATATGTGTGGTGATTTCTCCAATTTTGTGGTTACGGCCACTAACAATTTATCCACAATTGAGTTGATCGCTTACAGTACGTGCTCCGTAGGATCTTATCCACTATTTCTGTGGATAAAGCTGTGGTTAACTCTGTGGGCGAGCCTATTTCACGGGGGTTATAGCGGATTTATGTGATAGGTTAAAAACTGGCATGATTTTTATAATCCATATTTTTCAATGAGTTATAAAACTATCACAAAAAAGGTTGGATTTTGCACAGGCTTGGTGCGTTATTCCAACAATATTCGCAAAAGCTTGTGTATTACTTTAATTTTTTTGCTTTAAGAATGCTTTATTTTTCGCATAGTTAACGCGGAGTAATCACCAACATGCGGGATTTTTATACTATTTGGCAAATATGACAGCTTGACTTAATTTGCACTTTCAAGTTCGTATTTATGCTTGTTTAAGTGATTTTTTGAACATCAAAACAAATACTTTTACGGTTTTTATGGAAACAAAAGAAAAGGCGTTAGCAATTCATATTGCTAACGCCTTTTCGTTGAGATTTTAATTTAGCAGGTGAGGCCCCTAGGCATAATCCGCAGCGAACTTTGCAATGCGCTTCACGGCTTCTGCTAACACTTCGCGGCTAGCGGCAAAGGATAAGCGGAAATGCCCCGGAGATCCGAATGCTGACCCCGGCACCAGTGCCACGTTAGCTTCACTCAATAACCTTTCACAAAGCTCAACGTCGGTTTCTACGCCAACTTTTGCCATTAAACCCTCGATATTGGGAAAGGTATAGAAAGTACCATCACCTGAAATCACCTTTAAGCCTGGAATCTTGCTCAAATCCGCCACTAACGTATCGTGGCGAGCACGAAATTCAGTAACCATTTCAGCAATGAAGCTTTGATCACCGGTTAATGCAGCAAGGGCAGCATGTTGCGAGATCGAAGCAGGGTTGGAGGTACTTTGCGATTGTACTTTTTTCATCGCAGCAATGATGGCTTTAGGGCCAGCGGCATAACCAATCCGCCATCCTGTCATTGCGTATGCTTTCGAAACTCCAGAAAGAATCACAGTACGCTCGATTAAATCGGGCGCTACCATAGCGATATTCACAAAAGATGCCTCGGTCCACAAAATATGCTCGTACATATCGTCCGTGGCAATCAACACCTGCGGGTGTTGGCGCAGAACTTCTGCTAACGCCTTGAGTTCTTCTGCTGTATAGGCCATACCCGTTGGATTCGATGGGCTGTTCAAAAATAGTAGTTTAGTGTTTTCGGTGATGGCGGCTGACAATTGCTCGGCAGTAATTTTATAGGCTTGTTCAATACCGGCTTCAATAACAATGGGTTTAGCGCCTACTAATAACGTCATATCCGGATAGGAAACCCAATAAGGCGCTGGAATAATTACTTCATCGCCCTCATCTAGCCAGGCTGTGAGTAGATTAAAAATACTGTGTTTGCCACCGGCAGAAACCAAAATCTGGTTGGGTTCATACTGTAGCTTATTATCACGCGCAAACTTATCGCAAACGGCCTGTTTCAGCTCAGGGATGCCATCAACGGCAGTGTAACGCGTATGGCCCGCATCAATGGCTGCTTTTGCCGCATCGCAGATAAATTTTGGGGTAGTAAAATCGGGCTCACCAACACCTAAACCAATTACATCGGCACCGGCAGCTTTTAGTTCAGCCGCTTTTTGGCTAACAGCCAAGGTTGGAGATGGTTTAATAGCATTGACGCGCTTGGAAAGTTTGTAATCCACAAGGCACCTGTTAACGTAGTTTGAAGAGAAATTAAGATGTGAGCACTGGCTGCTAACTATATGTGGAGTGAGGTTAAATGTCCAGTGGTAGCGCTGCCGCCAACATGGTGTTTAGAACCTAATTCGGGTATAGTGTCAGGCTTTCCACAAGGCTTCCCCGTAGCTTTAGCAAGATGCACTCGCCGGTGTTTAAGTGAGCGCATTATGGCGGTTTTTTATGCCTTTGTTTCGCCTTTAGCCCAGTAGTTCGAGGAGATGGTATGCGCTCGGCGGCATCCACGCAAAAATCACAACAAATGCTTAATGGCCCCATTACGCCTACTTTATGGTCAATGACTTGGCCGATGATCGCTGGGGTGGCCACGCTCATTAGCTTCAACTTAGTTGATACCTTTTTCATTAGCCTTTTAGGCACGGAAGCCCTTGCAGCCATTGGTTTTACCTTTCCGGTAACCTTTACAGTGATTAGCTTAACCATTGGCTTAGGAATTGGTACGTCAGCGGTAATTGCCCGCAAGCTTGGAGCTAATGAAGATGAAGAGGCTCGTAATAGTGGCAGTAGCGCATTATGGCTCTCGGCTCTCTTAGTTGGTATTTTAGCGTTTTTGGGTTTTGTTTTTTCCCGGCCAATATTCGCCATGCTCGGCGCCACTCCTGAAATCATGCCGTTAATCGACGAGTATATGAATATCTGGTTTTTGGGCGCTATTTTTCTTGTGTTACCCATGGTGGGGAACAGCATATTGCGCGCCTCTGGCGATACCAAAACCCCTTCACTGATCATGGCTACAGGTGGTTTAGTAAACGCCATTTTAGATCCCATCTTGATTTTCGGCTGGGGCCCGGTGCCGGCAATGGGTATGGAGGGCGCGGCATACGCCAGTGTGGGCTCGTGGTTGATAGGTTTCGTTGCGATTATTTATTTACTAGTGTGGCGTAAACGCTTGATTGAGCCGTTACCGCCCGGTTTTGTTGATTTTTGGCGAGCATCGAAGCAGCTGCTTCGTATCGGCCTTCCAGCGGCTAGTGCAAATATGTTAACGCCGATTGCGATGGGAGTGCTCACCGCCATAGTGGCCACCCATGGTGCGCCTGCGGTAGCCGCATTTGGTGCGGGAGCGCGGTTAGAATCTATCGCTTCTGTAGTGATTTTGGCGCTTTCGATGTCGCTGCCACCCTTCATCAGCCAAAACTTTGGAGCCGGTAAGATCCAACGGGTTCAAGCCGCGTATAAAACCGCACTAAAACTCATTCTACTTTTGCAAGCTGGGGTATATCTCCTCATGCTGGCACTGTTGCCGGTTATTCAAATGGCCTTTGCACGAGATGCGGAAGTAGCGCGTGTGCTGGCATTGTTTGTTTGGATCATGCCGCTAGGGTATGGCGTGCAGGGTTGGATAATTCTTACGAATTCATCGTTAAACGCGCTGCACTTGCCGATTCAAGCTTTATTATTGAGTTTGCTGCGTTTATTTGTGATGTTTGTGCCCTTATCGTGGTTGGGCAATATGATAGCTGATTTACCGGGCATGTTCGTTGGCGGCGTGCTGGCGAATGTGATCACGGCGTTTTTGGCCTACCGCTGGTTTATGCGGGAAACAAACGGGCAAGCAGGGCGCATAACGGCAGCTAACGCGGTAGCAACAGCTACTGCGAATGAACCGAAAGGAGAACAGCATGGCGCGTGATTTTAAGCTGGTATCAGAATATCAGCCAGCAGGTGATCAACCCAAAGCGATTGCTAAACTGATTGAGAATCTCGATGCTGGCCTTGCGCAGCAAACGCTGCTCGGCGTAACCGGTTCGGGTAAAACCTTTACCATGGCTAATGTGATTGCGAGCACGAATCGGCCCACCCTTATTCTTGCCCATAATAAAACCCTTGCAGCACAGCTCTACGGTGAAATGAAAGAGTTCTTCCCGAATAATGCGGTGGAATATTTCGTATCCTACTACGATTATTATCAGCCTGAAGCCTATGTACCAACCACTGATACCTTTATCGAGAAAGATGCATCAATAAACGAGCATATCGAGCAAATGCGCTTATCTGCTACGAAAGCGCTGATGGAACGCCGTGATGTTGTGTTGATTGCTTCCGTTTCTGCGATTTATGGTTTGGGCGATCCGCAATCCTATCGGAAAATGATGTTGCATATTCGCCGTGGCGATATTATCGATCCGCGCGATATTATTCGTAACCTAGCCACTATTCAATACAAGCGTAACGACGAGGCCTTTACCCGGGGTACCTACCGTGTACGCGGTGAAGTGATTGATATCTTCCCGGCTGAATCCGATGATACCGCCGTGCGTATCGAAATCTTTGATGATGAGATAGAGCGAATAAGCCTGTTTGAACCCTTAACTGGCCAAGTACTGCAAGCCGATCTAGCGCGCTTTACCGTGTATCCGAAAACCCACTACGTGACGCCACGGGATAAAATCGTTGAAGCTATCGATCGGATAAAAGAAGAACTGAAAGATCGCCGTGAGCAATTTATTGGTGAAAATAAGCTGATTGAAGAACAGCGGATTCGCGAACGCACTCAATTTGATATTGAAATGATGTTGGAGCTTGGCTATTGCTCGGGCATTGAAAACTATTCCCGCTATCTTTCTGGACGAGCCCCTGGCGAGCCGCCACCAACTTTGATGGATTATTTGCCCGACGATGCACTACTCATCATCGATGAATCACACGTAACGGTTTCGCAAGTAGGCGCCATGTATAAAGGCGATCGCTCGCGGAAAGAAAATCTTGTTGGCTATGGATTTCGGCTGCCTTCAGCGCTAGATAATCGGCCATTAAAGTTTGCTGAATTTGAAGCTATCTCACCACAAACTATTTATGTTTCCGCCACGCCCGGTAATTATGAAGTAGAGAAGTGCGGTGGCGAGGTGGTAGAGCAGGTGGTGCGGCCAACGGGGCTGATTGACCCGGAAATCGAAATACGGCCAGTGGCTACCCAGGTTGATGATGTGATGTCGGAAATTCGGCTTCGCGCCGCGAATGGTGAGCGTGTTTTAGTTACTACACTTACCAAACGTATGTCGGAAGATTTAGCCGATTATCTCGATGAACATGGTATTCGCGTACGTTATTTGCATTCCGATATTGATACGGTAGAGCGCATGGAAATTATTCGCGATCTACGTTTAGGTGAGTTTGATGCGCTAATTGGTATTAACTTATTGCGAGAGGGTTTGGATATTCCGGAAGTATCCCTAGTTGCAATACTTGATGCAGATAAAGAAGGCTTTTTGCGCGCCGAACGCTCATTGATTCAAACAATTGGCCGCGCAGCGCGGAACGTGAATGGTAAAGCCATTCTATATGCGGATCGCATTACGGGCTCGATGCAACGCGCCATGGATGAAACGGAGCGGCGCCGAACAAAACAGGTTGCGCACAATCTTGAACATGGCATTACGCCACAAGGTTTGAACAAACGGGTTACCGATGTAATGGATCTTGGTGGTAATGCGGCCAAACGTAAGCGTGATAAAGAACGAGTAGCCGCTGCAGGAGCGGGCATTCGAATTCCAGAGTACCGTGATCCGAAAGAGTTAATGCAAGAGATTAGCGTGCGTGAGAAAACTATGTATCAAGCGGCAAAAGATTTAGAGTTTGAAAAGGCTGCGAAAATAAGGGATGAATTAAAGCAACTGAGGGAGCAACTGAAAACGCACGGCTAATTTCTCGGCGAAATGGTGCAAAAATCGGCAGTTAGGATAAAAGCAGGTAAATTGCGGTTGACAGCTTTCGCCGCATCCCTATAATAGCGGCCTGCAACTCAGCGAAATGTGGATGGTTAGCTCAGCTGGGAGAGCACCGCCCTTACAAGGCGGGGGTCACTGGTTCGAGCCCAGTACCATCCACCAAATTCGCCAAAAGTTGCTATTTAATTTAAAATCTAACAAATAATGATTTTAGTTAATTCCCAGGATGGTTAGCTCAGCTGGGAGAGCACCGCCCTTACAAGGCGGGGGTCACTGGTTCGAGCCCAGTACCATCCACCAAATTTTTAGGTTGTGCCAAGTTTAGTTTTTGGCGTAATTAGTACAAGCAAGTTTCCCGGATGGTTAGCTCAGCTGGGAGAGCACCGCCCTTACAAGGCGGGGGTCACTGGTTCGAGCCCAGTACCATCCACCAAATTAAAAACGCCCTTTAAGTAATTAAAGGGCGTTTTTTGTTGCTCGGTATTTTTGTTGCTAAGCCTAAACCGCTGTTGCGAGTTACGAACCCCAAATTGCTCTGCCGGCCATTACAAACGCCGCAACGATGCCTGCCAACCAAACCAAGGAGCGGATACTGCTGCGATCATACCAATAGCAAATGAGATAAAGTATGCGGGAGGCTACAAATACCCAGGCTAAACCAATCGTAACTGCATCAGCAGTTCCTGAAATCGCAACCATGAGCACTGCGCTCGCATAAATTGCTAGGGCTTCAAAGCTGTTATAGTGAGCCGCGGTAGCGCGCTCGCCGAAGCCTGTTAAAGCGGCTTGTTGTTTACGCGGGTAGCGGTTGTTGTAACCGCCGGGCTGCCGGTTCATTGCGATTACCAATGGTGCTTTCGCCAAGAAGGGCAATAGCATTGTTATGAATAATGTCGTGAAAATTATGTTCACAGAAATTGTCCTCGTTGTGGGTTTATGATTATTGTTTTGCACAAATATTATACGTTGTGTGCCACAAATGTACTATTCAACACTATGAATAGCCGCGGAACATGAAAGTGGATCAGTGTAGTGGTGTAGATAATTCTGCTATAATCGCGGGCATCGAAAAAATTCGTTTAACCTCTTCTGCCCACAGGAAAATGATCTATGTCAGTTGTTTCTCGTTTTGCACCTAGCCCCACCGGATACTTACACGTAGGTGGCGCTCGTACAGCGCTTTATGCATGGCTTGTCGCCCGCGCGGCTGGCGGTAAGTTTGTATTGCGAATCGAAGATACGGATCGTGAACGTTCCACACAAGAAGCGATTGATGCCATCTTTGAGGGAATGCAATGGCTTGGCCTCACGTGGGATGAAGAGCCTATTTATCAAACTCAGCGTTTTGATCGTTATAAAACCCTGATTGATAAGCTGCTCACTGAAGATAAAGCTTATAAGTGTTATTGCTCCCATGAGCGTTTAGAAAAAATGCGCGAAGAGCAAATGGAAGCCGGTTTGAAACCTCGTTATGACGGTAAGTGCAGGCATTTAAGCACTGAACAACAGGCGGAGCTTGAAGGCAAGCCCTTTGTAATACGTTTCCGTAACCCACAAGATGGCTCAGTAGTTTTTGATGATCATATTCGCGGGCGTATTGAAATTGGAAATAAAGAGCTTGATGATTTAATCATTGCTCGCACCGATGGCGCACCAACCTACAATTTTTGTGTAGTGGTAGATGATTGGGATATGGGTATCACCCATGTGGTGCGTGGCGAAGATCATATCAATAATACACCACGGCAAATCAATATCCTGCAAGCACTTGGCGCACCCATTCCAGAGTATGCCCATGTATCCATGATTTTGGGCGATGATGGCAAGAAGTTATCCAAGCGCCATGGTGCAGTGAGTGTTACTGAGTATCGCGATAATGGGTATTTAGCGGATGCTGTGATCAATTACTTAGTACGATTGGGTTGGTCCCATGGCGATCAGGAAATTTTTAGCCGTGATGAATTAATTAAGATTTTCAAATTAAGCGACATCAATAAAGCAGCGTCAGCTTTTAATACCGAAAAGCTAAATTGGCTAAACCAACATTACATGAAAACCTTACCGGCTGAGCAGGTGGCAGCTGAGTTAGCGTGGCATTTTGGCCGCATTGGTGTAGCCACAGATCGTGGCCCGAATTTGGCTGCAATTGTTACGCTGCAGGCAGATAGGGTAAAAACGTTGAAGGAAATGGCGGAAATAAGCCGTTATTTCTTTGAACCCGTTACCGAGTTTGAAGCGCAAGCCGCGAAAAAACATCTACGGCCAGTGGCTAAAGATGCTTTGCAGGATATTCGGGATCGCTTTGAAGCATTAAGCACCTGGACACCGGAAGCGATACAACAGGCTATTCAAGAAACCTGCACTGCGCTCGATATTGGCATGGGTAAAGTGGGTATGCCATTGCGTGTAGCCGCTACCGGAGGTGGGAATTCACCATCCTTGGATGCCACCCTTGCTTTAATCCCAAGGCACACTGTTGTTGAACGAATTGATTTAGCACTCGCGTTCATTCGGGCGCGAGAGGAAAACAGTTAATGCCGAAGATTCGCGATTTACTCGCCAATAATAAGAGTTGGGCAAAAGGCCAATTGCAGCAAGATCCTGAGTACTTCAATCGATTGGTGAATCAACAAAAACCCGAATATTTATGGATCGGCTGCTCCGATAGCCGTGTGCCCGCGAATCAGATTGTTGGTATGGCGCCCGGTGAAGTATTTGTGCATCGAAACGTGGCAAATCAGGTTATCCAAACTGATTTCAATTGCTTGGCGGTGGTTGAATTCGCGGTGCTGAATTTGCAAGTGAAACACATTTTAGTTGTAGGCCATTACGGCTGTGGTGGCGTGAAAGCCGCTTTGGAAACCAGCCGCCATGGGTTAGTAGATCATTGGTTACACCCGATAAAAGATATTTATCGGAGTAATGAATCAACGCTGCTGGGCTTGCCGTATGAAGCGCAATTCGATCGCATGTGCGAACTCAATGTGATTGAGCAGGTACATAACTTATCCAAGAATCATATTATCCAAGAAGCTTGGGATCGCGGCCAAAAGCTGAGTATTCATGGCTGGTGCTACAGTGTTCGCGATGGCATTGTCCGTGATCTAGGTGTCACCATTACCGGTAAAGAGGGCTTAGATCCGATTTACCAATATTATTCAGATGAAGAATCGGACGATTAAGATTAAGTGCCAAATGCGTGTTTGGTTTTTATTGTTTCATCGAATGTAAACACAATTTGTTACAATTTTGAGAGTAAAAACTCGAGAGTTTTTACTCTTTTTGTATTATAAATAGCGAGTAAGTATACAGAAACCATCAGTATGAGCTTGAACGCCCCGAATTTGTTTGGCCGCTTCATTTTCCTATCTGAAACACATAAATAATTTTAAATAATAAAAACTAAGCTTCGGCGAACAATAACTTTAGGGGTTTACATGCGTAATTTCGTTGTTTTTGTAATGCTATTTATCCTATCAGGTTGCACCACCTTTAAGGTAGTGGAAACTGATGCCGACACTGGCTATTTTCCAACTCAACAAGTAGCTGTTGTGGTTAAAAGTGAAACTATTGACCTTAGCTCGAGAAAAGAGCTGGTTTTGGTTCCTAATGGCGATTTCACGAAAGGAATGATAGAAAATATTGGTTACTTTGACCGGGTTATTAACTTTGAGGATCTAGAGAAAATCATTATCCAAGAAGATCTTACCGATGAAGTATCGTCGATTTCTGATCGTATTGGAGTGAATCGTGCAGCTAAAGAGTACAAGCCATTTCTGTGGATACGTTGGGATATCCGAGAAGATGGATTCCGGTCATATCAGCAACTCATATTGACGGATCCATTAACGTTAGATGATTACTTTATCACGGAAACTTATCTGGACACGACTTGGACCGGCATTACGGATCAGCACAATTTTTATCCAATGATGAACGCTTTAATCGATTATCTTCGTGAAAATTCAGATGAAGAATAAAACGCTTATCGGCGCCTATTTGCTATTGATTTGTTGAAAAAGAACTCATATTGGTAAAAAAATAGGCGAACGGTCAATAAGTCCGAAAAAAAAGTTGACACTTTAGCGGGCTATTCATAGAATGCGCCTCGCTGTCGGGGATGAAGTCCTGGTGGCAAACTGCAAAATCTGGTTATTTGGGGCTATAGCTCAGCTGGGAGAGCGCTTGCATGGCATGCAAGAGGTCAGCGGTTCGATCCCGCTTAGCTCCACCAATCATGTAATGAACATTAAGTGTTAATTACACGTATAATAACCAACGTGAAAAGTTTTGCAGCGTAAACAGAAATGCGTCCCCTTCGTCTAGAGGCCTAGGACACCGCCCTTTCACGGCGGTAACAGGGGTTCGAATCCCCTAGGGGACGCCAATCTGCTTACACTCACAAATGCTGCGTCCCCTTCGTCTAGAGGCCTAGGACACCGCCCTTTCACGGCGGTAACAGGGGTTCGAATCCCCTAGGGGACGCCAATTTTGTGATATGTTTTGAAGTGCTGTGTATATACTTAGTCCCCTTCGTCTAGAGGCCTAGGACACCGCCCTTTCACGGCGGTAACAGGGGTTCGAATCCCCTAGGGGACGCCACTTCCAAAACAAGCCAGCTCTACCAGTAAACACAAAAAGCCCGCTATCTGCGGGTTTTTGCGTTTTTGTGATCTGGTTTTTGATCTGCTTTTTCTTAGAATCCGTTAAGCTATGCATTATTCGCTTTTCAAATGAGGGATTCTCTTTGTCACACTCATCAGTTACTTTACCCGAACACAATCAACAACCAGTGGCTTTGATTACTGGAGCTGGGCGCCGCTTAGGCTTACACATGAGCCGTTCACTCCTTGCTCAAGGGTGGCGCGTTATTGCGCTATCACGTAGCCGTGGTGGTGAACTTGCAGAGCTTGCAGAAGAAACTTCAGAACTTGATATTGTGGAGTGCGATGCGCTGAGTGATGAGAGTGTGAATGCAGTAATTGCCTATGTACAAAGCAATTACCCACATCTTGATTTTATCTTACACAATGCCTCAATTTACGAGCGTGATAACGCCCACGAGGATGATTTTAGTGCCTTCTATGATGCCCTCTATCAAATTCATATGAAATTGCCAGCAGCGTTAAATCGTGCTTTCAGCGGCTTGCTAGAGAACACGGTGCGGCCTAGCGGCAACATTATTCATATCACTGATATCTACGCCACCAACCCAAATGAAGAGTACGCGCTATATTGCTCCACCAAAGCTGGGTTGGAAAATTTGATGCTGAGTTTCGCTAAACGATTAGCCCCGAAAATTCGTGTTAATGCAATACAGCCCGGGCCCATTAAATTTTTGCCCGAGCACTCGAGTAATGAGCAAGCGCAGGTGTTAAGCGAAACCTTGTTGCCGATCGAAGGTGGCTTCGAAGCGCTGGAGAAGGGTATTGAGGCTATTCTCGGCAATGAGTATATCACCGCTACTGTACTCAAAATCGATGGTGGCCGCTCGGTGACCTAAAGATACAGGCGCGCCCGGAATACGAACTGTGGTTGTATTTACAGAATCGTTAGCGGGCGTGGAGGTTGCTTCAGCATCAATCTTTGCCCCAGATTCATTTGCTTCCGATACCTGAGCTTCAGATCCGTTAGCGTCATTCGTTACCGGTTGCTCAAGGTATTTATCTAACGCTTTTATCGAGGCTTGCACGTAAGGTTCTGCGAACGCTTCATGTTGGCTGTGCGCCACGCTAAAATCAAAACACCCTTGCTCCAATAAGATATCGATGTCTAGTGTACGATCTTTCGTGCTTCGATTCGGGTCGTTACGATCGCGCCCGTGCGCCATCTCTAAACTATTTAACCAAGCCTTTAATGCTGAGCTACTTTCCTTGCTGGATATCACCGCAATGGTGTTTAAAAAGCCGTTGCTGGAGTTTATTGCACAGGGTTCAGTACGCACAATAGGCAGAACGAGTATAGAGCCATAACGCTCACTCAATTCACGGAGTGCGCGGGCGATGTGTTCATCGGGTGCTAGATTACTGCCTAAACTTAGGTAAAAAATCACTGGGATATTCCTGTTTTGTGTTGCCGAAATTCGGTTTGCAAATACGTGGGTTTGGCTTGTTTGAATTGCGTTTGGCCGCTACTCGCTTGTTCGGCGAGAACCTCTTTCTCCAAGAGCTGGCGCAGCTGCGGTTCCATGATGGTAGCGATAATCGGCTGCGCGGCGAGGTTAGGGTGAATACCATCGTTTTGCATTAGGCTCTCATCGATTGCGATCTCCCGCATAAAGAATGGCACCAGCGGAATATCCATATCTTCGGCAACATCATGAAATACTTGTTTGAACATTTCGGTATAGCGGCGACCAAGGTTGGGTGGTATTTCAACTTCGCTCAATGCCACTTTAATGTTTCTGCTTTCGATGAGGGCAACCATTTCCCGTAAATTATTTTCCATCGTGGTTAAATTAAAACCGCGCAGGCCATCGTTGCCACCAAGCTCAATAAACACCATACTCGGTTGGTGGCGTTCAAGCAGATCAGGTAACCGATTTAATCCACCAGCGGTGGTTTCGCCGCTAATGCTGGCATTAATAATTTCTAGGTGCGGGTGATTGGCTTGCCAATCTCTGGCTATTTCACTCACCCAGCTATCTGCTTGCGATAGGCCATAGCCCGCGCTTAGGCTATCACCTAACACCATAAGTGATACGTTTGCATGTGCAGCGCGTATTGAAAATGACAGCGACATGACAACCGCCATGGCAGCGAGCAGCAACGTTCGGGTTAGCGGCTGGTATGCTAATTTAATGGAACTCAGTTTTGTAAGGAAAATTTTAATCATTATGGCCCTAATAGAAGCATCTTCAGTGTCTCGCAATGTTGCAACCACCGCTGGTGAATTGCAAATTCTCTCGCCCTTAAGCCTTTCTATCGATGCCGGAGAAGTGGTAGCGATTGTGGGAACTTCAGGCTCAGGTAAATCTACTTTGCTATCTTTATTGGCAGGTTTAGATTTACCTACAACTGGCGATATTGTAATTGATAACGTAAAACTCAATGATTTGGATGAGGAGCAACGGGCGATTTTACGGGGCGAGAAAATCGGCTTCATCTTCCAATCGTTTTTGCTGATTCAAAGTTTAACCGCTTTAGAAAACGTTATGTTACCGGCGGAACTGGCCGGCAGCCGCGATGCCGAAAAACAAGCGCGTGAGCTTCTTGAAAAGGTAGGGCTAGGCGATCGCACTACCCACTACCCAAATCAGCTATCAGGCGGTGAACAACAGCGCGTTGCCATTGCTCGAGCATTTATCGGCCAACCGCAAATTTTATTTGCCGATGAGCCTACCGGCAATCTTGATTCTGCCACCGGTGCAAAAGTAGAGGCGTTATTGTTTGAATTAAACCGTGAGTATGGCACCACGCTGGTGATGGTTACCCACGATGATGAATTGGCGGCACGCTGCGATCGCATTTTACGGTTAAGCGCGGGTAAATTGCTGGAGCCAAGCGATGGGTAATGGCACTCACCAGGAAACAGCTCAGGTTGCTGGGCAAAAACAATCGAATTGGCACAAGATCTCTTGGCGTTTATTAAAACACGAGTTGCGCCGGGGAGAGCTCACCATCATGGCTGCGGCCGTGGCCTTAGCCGTATGTGCGGTGTTGTCGTTGTCGGTGTTTAGCGAGCGTTTACAGCTTGGCTTAATGGAGCGCAGCGCAGAATTTTTGGCGGCTGATCGGGTACTTCGTAGCCGTGGCGATGAAATACCCACTGAATGGTTAACTCGCGCCCAGGCAGAGAACGTGGCCAGTGCGCGCCGAGTAACATTCAATTCGATGGCGTTCGCCAACGGTGAGCTTGCGCTTGTTGATGTGAAGGCGGTAAGTGATGGTTATCCCTTGCGGGGCAACCTGGAAACAGCCGAAGAACCTTTTATTCAGGGTGAGGTAGCCGAGGGTTTGCCAGGCCCGGGTGAAACCTGGGTGCAAAGCACTTTATTTCAGCAGTTGGGTTTAGCATTGGGCGATCGCTTGGAAGTGGGCGAATCTGAGTTCGTGGTTACTCGAGTATTAAGCCGCGAACCCGATGCGGGCTTTAATGTATTCGCCGATAGCCCCACGGTACTCATTCATTTTGATGAGTTAGCAGCAACCGCGCTAATTCAACCAGGCAGCCGGGTTAACTATAACTATTTGTTCGCGGGGAATCCCGCTGATTTAGAACGCTTCGAGAACTGGCTGTTACCACAACTCGACGAAGTAACCCAGCGTTGGCGCAATGTACAAGATGGTGATTCGCCGCTTTCAGCTGCGCTTGAACGAGCGGAACGCTTTATGCTGCTCGCTAGCTTGTTAGGGGTTGTGTTGGCGGCTACCGCA
The DNA here is from genome assembly GCF_003987135.1 of Aliidiomarina iranensis. GTDB lineage: Bacteria > Pseudomonadota > Gammaproteobacteria > Enterobacterales > Alteromonadaceae > Aliidiomarina > Aliidiomarina iranensis. Next base: position 38,338 of record NZ_PIPJ01000008.1, on the reverse strand, counting down.
GTTGCCGTGGCAGCACAACGCTATGCACAGCGTAACTTCGATGCCGTAGCCGTGATGAAAACCCTAGGTGGGCGAAAATCACAAGTGGGCAAGATTTTCACGCTACATTTATTGCTGTTAACCTCGGCAAGCATTGTAGTTGGTTTGTTGCTGGGTATTGGCTTGCAAGCCTCCGTGGTGGGTTGGGTGAGTGGCGCGCTTGGTTATGATTTGCCAGCCACAGGCTCAGGCCCATATTTATTAGCCATTGCAACCGGGCTTTTATGTGCTCTCATGTTCAGCTTGTACCCCTTGTTGCGCTTACTGAAGGTCCCACCTTTGCGGGTGCTGCGCCGTGATTTAACCGCTTCTGGATTAGCGCGTTGGCTACATTGGGTTATTTCCGGTGGCACGATATTCCTATTAATGGTGATATACAGCGGCAGTGCCATGCTATCGCTTGCGCTGTTTGCTGGTGGTTTGTTGGCGATGTTGTTATTACTCGCAGTGAGCCGATTATTCATTCGCGCCAGCCGGCAAGCCGGCATGCAAGCGGGAAGCAGTTGGCGTTTAGCCATGGCAGGCTTGCAACGCCGAGCGAAAGAAAACAGCATGCAAATGCTGAGTTTTTCCGTGGCTATTATGTTGTTTTTGCTGGTACTCGCATTGCGCCACGAATTACTTGAAGATTGGCGCGGACAATTACCAGCGGATGCACCCAACTACTTCGTGGTTAATGTGGCAAGCCAGCAAGCAGAGCCGATGCAAGCGATGTTTGATCGGGAAAATTTGTCGGCAACTACCTTGTATCCAATTGTTCCCGGGCGCTTAACTGCAATTAACGGTACGCTGGTGCGCGATGCCGTAAGCAAAGAGGAGCGGGATGATAGTGAATATCGCGAAGGCTTTGGCCGTGAGCTACAGCTCACTTGGCAGGCTGATCTTCCAGAAGAAAATACATTGCGGGAAGGCGAGTGGTTTGCCGAGGGCGAATCTGGGGTATCGGTAGAATCTCAGGTAGCAGATCGGATTGGTATCAACATTGGCGATGAACTCACATTTTTGATTGGTGCCGATGAATTTACTGTGCCAGTAAGTAATATTCGTAATGTTGATTGGAACACCATGCAGCCAAACTTTTACATGGTGTTCAGCCCCAATCTTATTGAAAACATGCCGGCTACCTATATTGCGAGCTTTCATTTGCCGGAAGAGCGGCAGCCGGAGCTTTACCAGCTATTTCGTGATTTCCCACAAGCATCTTTAATTGATGTGGATGATATTTTGCAGCAGGTACGCGATGTCATCAGCCATGTTTCCCTCGCGGTTACTTTTGTGATGGTATTAGTGATTGGGGCAGGTGCGTTAGTGCTTGTTGCGCAAGTGCAAGCTTCGTTAGAAGAGCGGGAACAAGAACTCGTGATTTTACGCACCTTAGGCGCAAAATCAGCGTTACTTACTCGGGCTATTACCTATGAGTTTGTGGTGCTTGGGGCGTTAGCTGGTGTAATTGCCACCATAGCCATGGAGCTATCGATTTTCATGCTGCAAACCCAAGTGTTTAACATGGACCCAAGTATTCACTTGCGTTTCTGGATTCTCGGGCCATTAGTGGGTGCGGGTATTGTTGCCTTGTTGGGTTGGTCGGTGTGTTGGCGGTTAATGCGGCAACAAACGGGGAATTTGATTCGGCAACTGAATTAGCGTGGCGAAATACCTGGCAATAGCTGTGGTTTTGAGCACCTAATATCGCTAATTTACGTAGCGCGCAATTACCTAGCGTACAATTACGTAGCGCGCAGTGAAAAAGCACCGCACTCTTAGTAGAGTAGCGGTGCTTTTTGTTATCGGTATAAACGCGTTGGCACTGGCACAAAGGTGCAGAGTAAACGCCGAGCACAATTACCTTGGGTAAACGTTTGCCAATGCAGGCTCAAGTTTAGAATATTCGAATTGGAATCCAGCTTCGAGTAAACGTTTTGGCACCACAGCTTGCCCAGTGAGCAAGAGATCAGACATTTCGCCAAAAGCTAAACGCATCACAAACGCGGGAACTCGAAAAATAGCGGGCCGATGCAGCACTTTCGCAAGGGTTTTCGAAAAAACTTCGTTGTTCACAGGCTCTGGCGCGGTAAGGTTATAGGCGCCGGCACAGGCTGTTTTGTTGAGTAGAAAATCGATGGCAGCCACCATATCGGCAATATGAATCCACGACATCATTTGCTGCCCATCACCGATCGGGCCGCCCAAGCCAAACTTAAACGGCGGTGCCATTCGTTGTAAGGCCCCTCCGGAACGAGCGAGCACAATTCCCGTGCGCAGTAGGCATACCCGAGTTTGCGAGGAAGCCGCCTCATTCGCTAATTGCTCCCAGCGCTGGCAAAGTTCATGGCTGAACTCTTTATGTGGCGTACCTTCGGTTTCCGATACAAGCTTCTCGCCTTGGCGTCCATAAAAACCCACGGCGGAGCCAGAAATGAACACCTCCGGCGGATGTTCAGAGTTTTTAATCAATGCCGTGAGCTGCTCGGTGATACGAAAACGGCTGTTTTCGATGCGTTCTTTTTGCGCCTCGCTCCAACGTTTCTCGGCAATAGGTTCACCGGCCAAATTGATTACCGCATCATAGTTGTTCAGATTATCAAGTTCAGCAAGCGAACCTAACACACGAATACCTCTACCCAATTTTTTACTGGCTTTACTTGGCGTTCGCGAGAGGGCGGTTATTTCATGCTGCTCGCCATATTTACGAATAAATGCCGAGCCAACTAGCCCTGTGGCGCCGGTAATTAGAATTTTCATGTGATTCCTCCCTTAATGCGTTGCCGCTGATATGGGTTTGCCGTATCGTTATGGCAATATACGCTGTTGCAAAAGCAGTATAGTTAATTTCGAAGCCTTAACGTAAGATAATGATTTGGGATATAAAAAACCAACAACGCTTTTTGCGGATGATGTGGTTACGAATACGGAGAACTCACAATGTCAGACCACAATCCGGGTCTATTAACCAGTAGCCGTTTTTTCTTGGTAGCCGCGGCTATCATGGTAATTTTAGCAAGCATAAAAGCCGCCAGCGTGATTGTGGTGCCGTTTTTATTGGCCTTATTTATCGCTATTGTATTCCAGCCGGCCATTTTTTGGTTTCGCAGCAAAGGGCTACCGCCAATTTTAGCCACTAGCGCCATTTTTGTAATTATTTTGGTGCTCGGTTCTGGGTTTGCAGGGTTAGTGGTGAACTCGGTAAATGAATTTACTACCAATATGCCGGAGTATCGGGGGCGCTTGAGTGAGCAGTTTCAGGCGTTAACGGTTTTCGCGGCAGGTTTCAATATTCATTTAGATACGCAGATGCTGCAAAATCAATTCGATCCTTCGCGCTTGCTTTCAATGTCGGTGAATTTGTTATCTGGGCTTGGCAATATGATGACAAATATTTTCATTATTCTACTTATCGTGGTGTTTATGCTGAGCGAAGCGGCCCTGATGCCGAAAAAAATAGCGTTAGCATTCCCAAGCCCAGAGAAGAAGCTCTCGCAAATGAGCCACCTTTTAATGGCAATTAATAAATACCTCGCCTTGAAAACCGTGATCAGTATTTTAACCGGCGTGTTGATCGGTGCTGGGCTTTGGCTGATGGGGGTTGACCACTATATCCTTTGGGGCGTTATCGCTTTCTTGTTCAATTATATTCCAAATATTGGTTCGATTATTGCGGCGGTTCCGGCCGTGTTAATGGCATTAATTCAGTTTAACCCAGCGATGGCTGGTTTCGTTGCGTTACTATTCTTAGCCGTTAACGTAGTGATGGGTAATTTTGTAGAGCCAAGAATGATGGGCCGTGGCCTTGGCTTATCAACCCTAGTGGTGTTTCTATCCTTGATATTCTGGGGTTGGCTCTTGGGCCCGGTGGGTATGTTGCTCTCGGTGCCGCTTACCATGGGCGTGAAAATTGGTTTTAATGAAAATCCGGGCACGCGTTGGCTCGCTATTTTGCTCTCGGGCGATGAAGTACGCCACCTCGATGCGGAAACTCAACAGTTGCCGATTGAAAAAACAGATGGCTAGGCCGCACTTTTCTTATTCCATAACAGCTTAGGTTTTCGCGAAAAGGCTTCGGGAATATAAAAAAAGCACCACTAATTATGTATTAGCGGTGCTTTTTTGTGAACTCCTGAACTCTTGAACTCTTGAACTCTTGAACTCTTGAACTCTTGAACTCCTGAACTCCTGAACTCTTGAACTCCCGAGCTAGGCTAGCGCATTAAAGCTGGGTAGCCGCCTTCATATTTTTTACAAAAACGCCGAGTTTATCTAGCATACTTTCGGTATTTTCAAGGTTATCGGCAATGATTCGAACAATAGCTGAACCACTTATGGCCCCTGCTGCACCGGCAGAAACTGCGGCTTGAACATGTTCTGGCTTGGCAATGCCAAAACCCAATAATGGTGGTGCACCACCTGCATCTTTCAATACTTGAATTAATTCGGCCGCTGGTGCAGCACTCGCTTGCTGAGTATCGCCCGTTACCCCAGAGCGGCTCAGTAAATAGATATACCCTTCGCTAGCCTCGGCAACTCGGTGTAATGTGGTTGCGGAAGCATCGGGTGGTGCAATAAAAATCGGTTGCACACCGGCACCGTGGGCTGCTTTGATAAAGCTAGCACCTTCTTTTACCGGTACATCGGCTACTAATACCGAATCAACACCTGCAGCCGCAGCTTGGGCGTAAAAAGCGTCCGCACCGTTTGCAACCACCAAGTTGCAATACACCAACAAGCCGATCGGAATTTCTGGGTAATCAGCGCGAATGCGAGCAACTAAATCGAAGCATTGCTGCTTAGTTACATGATGTTGTAACGCTCGAATATTCGCGGCCTGTATTACCGGGCCATCCGCCACAGGATCTGAGAAAGGTAAACCAAGCTCTAATGCATCGGCACCATTCTCAATAAGTGTACGGATAATCTTTTCACTGGTGGCTAAATCAGGATCAGCCAAAGTAACAAAGGGTACAAACGCACCCTGATTTCGCTCTTTTAGGGCCGTGAACATGGTTTCATAGCGTTTTCCGGCTTGGCTCATACTTCACCTTCCTGTGGTTTTTTTTCTTCTGCTTGCATGGCAAGAATTTTACGTACGTGATCAATGTCTTTATCGCCGCGCCCAGATAAGTTTACCAGTAAAATTTCTGGCTTAGTGCTGGTTTGGGCACGCTTAATAGCATAGGCCAAGGCATGGGCAGGTTCCAAAGCTGGAATGATACCCTCAGTGCTGGATAAAATCTTAAAGGCATCTAAGGCTTCTTGATCGGTAACGCTAGTATATTCAGCGCGGCCAATCGAGTGCAAATGGGCGTGTTGTGGGCCTACACCGGGGTAATCAAGCCCCGCTGATACGGAGTAACTCTCTTCGATTTGACCATCCGTATCTTGCATTAAAAATGAACGGCAGCCGTGCAATACGCCAGGCTTACCCGCGCTCAAGGTAGCGCCATGTTCACCACTATCAATCCCGTGGCCAGCAGGTTCCACCCCAGTTAAACGCACACTGGGTTCATCAATGAATTCGGCAAACATACCAATCGCATTCGAGCCACCACCTACGCAAGCGATCACTTCATCGGGTAACCGGCCTTCTTGAGCTAAAATTTGCTCTTTTGCTTCGGCGCCAATCATGCGGTGAAATTCGCGCACAATGGTAGGGAAGGGATGCGGCCCAGCGGCGGTACCCAAAAGATAATGGGTGTTCGGGTAGCTTGCTGTCCAATCACGCATTGCTTCGTTTACCGCATCTTTCAAGGTGCCACTGCCAGCATCAACTGGCACTACTGTTGCCCCCATTAATTCCATGCGAAATACATTAGGTTGTTGGCGCTCGGCATCTTTGCGGCCCATATAGATAATGCATTCAAGGCCAAGAAGGGCACATGCTAATGCGGTTGCGGTACCATGTTGGCCAGCACCGGTTTCGGCAATAATCCGAGTTTTACCCATGCGTTTGGCCAAGAGTGCTTGGCCGAGCACTTGGTTCGTTTTGTGAGCGCCACCATGGAGTAAATCTTCACGTTTTAAGTAAATTTTAACCGGTGAGCCTTTGGTTAAATTATGGCATAGGGTTAAGGGTGTAGGGCGGCCTAAATAGGTGCTAAGAAGATCTTTAAATTCGGCCTGAAATTCAGGATCATTCTGCGCATCAATGAACGCGCGCTCTAGTTGATCGAGCGCTGGGAGTAAAATTTCTGGCACGAATTGGCCACCGAAATTCCCAAAATAGGGGCTTAAAATTTGTTCTGAACTCATCGTCATAACCTCGTTAATATAACCGAATCGCGCGAAATGCTTGTTGCAACCATGCCGGATCTTTATGCCCCGGCTGGCGCTCTAATCCTGAATTAATATCTAAACCACGGCAGCCTTGTGCTGCAGCTTTTGCAATATTCTCTCTGTTTAAACCGCCGGCGAGTTGAATGTGTTGCCGTTGCTCTGGCGTTGCCGGTAACAATTGCCAATCAAAGGTTTGGCCGCTGCCACCGCGGCCATGATCAAACAATATGCGTGCAACTTCTGGCGTAAATGGTGCTGTGTTAATCGCTGATTCCTCAGGTTTCACACTATGAGCCTGCCAAATCTCAATAACCTTGTGCTGGTTCTCTGTTGCTGAGTTAGCTGTTTTTGAGTTACCTGTTACTAAGTTATCTTTTCCACGCGCTTTTACTCGCGAGCTTGAATGCACCTGGCTTTGTGCTTGCACTTGCAACAGTGCCGCTAGCTTGGTAATCACCTGATTTTCGGTAACATCATGTAATTGCACGGCCGCTAAATCCAAATCGATGGCAAGTTTTGCAATGGCCTCTGCCGTTTCCGTTGTATCGTGCTCCGTTGCATGGGGATAATCATCGAGGCTGAAAACCCCCACAAACTGTAAACCACTCGTTTGGCAGATTTGCTTTGCCTGCGTTTGAGTAACCGCCCGCGGTGAGCGTTTAGCAAAAATTAACCCCGCATAAACTGCGCCGGCACTGCGCGCAGCAATGGCTTGTGCTTCGCTGGTGATACCGCAAACCTTGTGCTCACCGTAAATCAGCGCTCGGCAAGCCATATCAACATCATCTTGCGCAGTTAGCGCACCCCCAACTAAGAAGCCATCAACATGCGGGCTGATACTGCGCACTTGGCGGTTATTTTCGATACCTGATTCGGCAATCAGCAAGGCATTTTTTGGCGCTAGTGCTGCTAGTTCTTGGCTACGGTTTAAATCCACAGAAAGATCGCGCAAATTGCGGTGGTTAACACCAATCACTCGGGCTTCTAAAGCCGCGGCACGGTGCATTTCCTCAGCATCGCTTACCTCGGTTAGAATATGCAAGCCAAGTTGTTCCGCTCGCGCTGCCAACGCCCGGTATTCATCATCCGATAACACCGAAAGCATCAGCAAAATGGCATCAGCCCCAAAGTATCGGGCAAGATCAACTTGATAAGTACTAACAATAAAATCTTTGCACAACACAGGGGTGTTTACCTGTGCGCTTACCGCCTGTAAATAGGCAAAATCACCTTGGAAATAATCGGGCTCAGTTAACACGGAAATAGCCGCTGCATAACTGCCATAAACCCGAGCAATTGCTACTGGATCGAAGTTTTCTCGGATAAGCCCTTTGGAAGGCGATGCTTTCTTGCACTCCAAAATAAATTGTGCGCCCGGCTCGGCAAGTGCTGCAGTGAAATCACGCACAGGCCGCGAGCTTGCAAGGGCACTGGCTGCGATCTCCGCTTCAGGATAATGCTCACGCATTGCTGCTAGCCGTTGCTGGCGCTTAGCAACAATTTCTTGTAATACGGTTGGCGTATCGGAATGAACTACAAAGCTCATGCTTTAAATTCCTCCTGCATGCGACGTAAATGCTCAGCGGCTTTGCCGCTGGCTAAGTGCTCGAGCACATCGTTAGTGGCTGTTTTTAGGCTATCGGCGTTGCCAGTTAAATAGCGCACCGCCGCGGCATTCATGGCGATGGCGTTGGCATGCTCATCTTTTCCACAACCATTAAACACATCGTGTAGCATGCGTGCATTTTGGTTGCCATCACCACCTCGAAGGCTTTCTAAACTCGCTTCTTCAAGGCCAAAATCAGCCGGCGTGAGCTCGTATTCACGTAATTCGCCAGCATTGATTTCCACTACTTTGGTAGGCCCATGTAATGCAATTTCATCGAGCCCGCTGCCGTTTACTACCATCGCACGCTCGCAGCCTAAAAGTTGCAGGGTTTGCGCCATGGGCAAACACAAATCAGGTGTGTAAACACCGAGTAATTGTGCTTGCGGCCGAGCCGGATTCAAAAGGGGGCCGAGAAGGTTAAACAGTGTGCGGGTTTTCAATTCTTGCCGCACCGGCATCGCGTAACGAATACCCGGGTGATAGTGAGGTGCAAATAAGAAACAAAAGCCGAACTCATCGAGTAGCACTTTATTCTCATCAGGTGATAGATCAAGGGGTACCCCCAGTGATTCTAAAACATCAGCGGAACCCGAGCGTGAGGATACGCTGCGATTACCATGTTTGGCCACTTTTAGGCCCATACTGGCGGAAACCAAGGCTGCAGCAGTAGAGATATTAATTGTGTTGCTTCCATCGCCGCCAGTACCGCAGGTATCGGCAACAGCATAAGCTAGCTCGGGGAACTTTTTACTACCGTTCACCAGAGCACGCGCAGCCCCAGCAATTTCGGCTGGCGTTTCGCCGCGCACTTTCAGGGCAATGAGCATGGCAGAAATTTGGTTTTGCGTGAGCTGGCCAGCAATTAAATGCTGAAATAGTTTGGTTGTTTCATCCATCGACAACACTTCACCATTAATCACTTTCACGAGTTCAAGCATTTACTCTCTCCTGCATTAAAAATTCGATACTTTGCTGCAATAGCTGCACGCCATCAGTTGTCATGATGGATTCCGGGTGAAATTGGAACCCAATACTACGTTGCTTAGCATGGTAAAAGGCCATTGGAATCTTATTCACTGACGCAATAATTTCTGTTCCAGTAGGAACCACAGTGGCCATAAGGGAATGATATCGAGCCACCGGTAGTGGATTCGCTAAGCCGGCGAAAATAGGATGTTCTAAACACTCAATGTGGCTAGTTTTGCCGTGTACGGTTTCAAAACAGCGATCAACAACACCGCCAGCTTGTTGAAGCAAAGCTTGGAAACCCAAACAGATGCCGAGCATTGGGTAAACACCATTAGCATGTTGAATGATCGGTATTAAGTTGCCTGCATCGCTAGGGTGCCCAGGTCCCGGTGATAAACACAAAAGTACGGGGCCTTTGGCTGCTTGTTCGGCCAAACGAGCGGCGATGAAATCAGTGCTCACAGTATTGCGATAAACATCGAGCCCGAAGCCCATTTGTGCAAGCTCATCAACCAAGTTATAGGTGAAGCTATCGAGATTATCGATAAAAATAATGTGGCCTTTGGCTGCTGTGTTGGCGTTGTGATTTTTCAGTTCAGCGCTCATGCAGTTACCTCATTTTCGGCGGAAAGTGCTTCATTGGCATGCAAAATTGCCTGGAGCACTGCGCCAGCTTTTTGTTCGGTTTCCGCCACCTCGGCATCAGCATCGGAATCAAATACAACACCTGCGCCGGCTTGCACGATAGCGTTGCCGTTTTTCACATAAGCTGAACGAATCACAATACAGGTATCCATATCACCGGCTCCGTTCAGGTAGCCAACGGCGCCGCCGTAACTGCCTCGGCGGCAGCCTTCGGCACCTCGAATAAGGCTGGCTGCACTAATTTTTGGCGCGCCAACTAAGGTGCCCATGTTCATGCAGGCGCGGTAGGCATCGATGGCATCGAGATCATCGCGCAACGTGGCTACTACTCTCGATACCAAATGCATCACATGGGAATAGCGATCAACTTTCAACAAATCAGCTACGTAGCGGCTGCCTGTGCGGGCAATGCGAGCTAGATCATTGCGGGCCAAATCAACCAGCATCATGTGCTCGGCCAGCTCCTTTTGATCTTGCCGCAAAGCAAGTTCAATGCGGGAATCCTGATCGGGCTTAATGTTACCCGCAGCATCACGCGCTCGGCTGCGGGTGCCGGCGATAGGGTAAAGTTCTACCTGCCGATTACTGGCGGTAAATTTCAATGCGGATTCGGGTGAAGCACCAAAGAGTTCGAACTCAGCAGTGCGGAGATAAAACATGTAAGGGCTTGGGTTGCTCTTTTTTAATTCAGCGTAACTAAGTAAGGCGTTTGTACAAGGCAACGTGAAGTTGCGCGAGGGCACAACTTGGAAAATATCACCGGCGGCAATGTGCTTCTTCATATCCAAAACAATGGCTTTAAATTCTTCGCGTTTCGGGTGGCTGGTTATTTTAGCGAAATCAAGCTTTGCTCTTGTTGTTTTGGCTGTTGCCCCGGAACTGTGCTTAGGTTCGCTTTGCTCTTGTTTTGGCGCGCTATGCTCTTGTTTTGGCGCGCTATGCGTTGAAAAGAGATCAGCACCACCGCTAAAAGGTGCCTGCATGCGGCTCATTAATTCGCCTAAGCGCTGGCATAGTTGTTGGTGCCTGTATTCGGCGTTGTTACCGCTGGCGAGAACCCCAAGCAGTTCCGTTTGTTGCGCTGCATGGTCCATTATGAGCAGGGTTTCGGCCAAATAGAATTGATAGTCAGGGCAATCGTTAATGCCTTCGGCTACGGCCGGAAGCTGCTCGAATGTAGCTAACAAATCGTAGGCAAAAACGCCGGCTAAAAAGATGGCGAAAGGGTGCGGTTGTAAAGCGGTTAACTGTTGTTGCAGTGTGCGCAACGGCAAGGTATTGGCCGGTGCTGATAAACGCTCTTGCTCGGTTAAATCGCTCTTGGGGAGTGTAAATTCGAACACACACTGCCTCTTGCCTGCGTTAGCCTTAGAGTTGGTGTTAGCGCTGGCTTCATCTTCGATTAAAAACTCATTTAGCTCTGCTCGTAACCAACTTAAAATGCATTCACCGTTTTCACTAAGCGCCTGAACCGTTACCTGCTGGCCTCTACAAACAAGCTTCAAGGAAGCGTCGATCATAAACAGGCTTTTGAGATTTTGCCGTGAATCAATTTCTGCTGATTCCAACAGAATGTGCTCACCGCCACTGTGTGCAAGGCGCTTTAGTACGTCAACCGGGTCGGCTTGATATTGCGTAGCCACCGAAATCGGAAAAAGATTTCCCAGTGTTTGTAACTGCTTTAACGATGTGCTGGTTGTTTCGTTCCCAAGCATGATGTTTCGGCATCCATTTTAGATTTAAACTTTTCGTATTTAGTAAATGCGTGTGTTTTATTCGCCTTTACTCGCTTTTTTGGTACTTCTTATACCCACTCAGCGGAATGCTAAAACAGCAAAACCCGCTTACTAAGCGGGTTTTGAATGAATTTCTGTTTTCTAATTTGCTTTATAAAAAGCGCACAGACGCATCCACTACCCGCGAAGGAAGTGCCACCACCAATGATGTTGTACAGATGCGAATTGGTTCATATTGTGCGTTTCTCTTAACAGTTTAACCCCAACCTTTCTGGCGGGCTCGTTACAAATTAAAGGGTATACGTTGATGCTTTTGTAATGGGAAACATTGTTGTTCGAAAAATTGTTGCTCGAAAATTGTTGCGAAACTTCAAAGCACAAACAATTACAAAACGAATGTTTACAAACTGTGCGTTTACAAGAGCATGCAAGTTGTATGCAAAAATTAATAGGTGAACGATAACGGCAGCGCTAAAATCTGTCAATAGGTTTTTCAAAAAGCTGTGAAACCTTGGAGAATGAGTTGAACGCGAGTTGTATGCGAGTAGTACAGAACTGAGCACACTAGAACTAAACACACCAGAACAAGGGCCAGACAAGATCGCGACAAGAAATTTGCGCGAACAGTAACCTGACAGGCGGGCACAATAATGGTTTTGTGTGTGCAAAGGGCGTATGATAACGCTATGAATTTTGTTATTAATTATACTGTAAAACACACTGCTAACCTTACTTACATCACTACTAGCAACTATACATGGAGGCGTGCTCATGCAAATTGATTTACATTGCCATACCACGGCCTCTGATGGGGCACTCACGCCTGCAGAAATGGTGATGCGAGCTGGGGTAATGCAAATCGATGTATTAGCCATTACCGACCATGATTCTGTGAGTGGCTTTTATGCGGCAAAGAAAGCCCGCGAAGAGCAACGTTTAGCGCGCTTGCAATTGATTCCCGGGGTTGAATTCAGCACGCTTTGGGAAGGTTTTGAAATCCATATTTTAGGTTGGCAGTTTGACCTTGAGCATCCAGCAATTGTTCGGTTGCTTGCGGAACAACGTGAGCGGCGGCATCAACGTTCGGAAGCCATTCATGCCAAACTTGTAAAGCAAGGGGTTGCGGCCGATGTGTTGCCCACACCGAGGCCGGACTCAAGGCCGGAGCTGAACTCTGAATCTACCGCTAAGGTGGTAACGCGCCTGCACTATGCAGAAGCGCTATTTGCCCATGGCTATTGTAATTCGGTGCAAAATGCCTTTGAAAAGTACTTAGGAAAGGGCCAGTGCGCCTACGAAAAGCCCCAGTGGTGTTTGATGAGTGAGGCAGTAGCCGTGATAAATGCTGCTGGCGGTGTTGCCAGCATTGCCCACCCATTAGCGTATGATTTGAGTAACAAGTGGTTACGGCGGTTAATTACCGAATTTAAAGATGATGGCGGCCAAGCGCTGGAAGTAATCAGTAGCCAGCAAAACCCAGAGCAGCGCCGATGGCTCACGGAATTAGCGCTAGAATACGAGCTATTAGCATCGGCAGGCTCAGATTTTCATTATCCAGGGCGCTACCGTGAGTTGGGGCGTAATTTAACAATGCCGAATGAACTCACACCGGTGTGGCACGATTGGCCGCTCCAGATAAGAGGAATGTAAGGATGAGCCAGTTTTTTCAAATCCATCCGGAAAATCCACAGCATCGATTAATAGTGCAAGCGGCTGATATTGTCCGCAAGGGTGGCGTGGTCGTGTATCCCACAGATTCCGGCTACGGTATTGGTTGCCAGTTACAAAATAAAGATGCGGTAGAACGAATTTTAACTATTCGCCAACTCGGGAAAGAACATAACTTTACCCTGATGTGCCGTGATTTATCGGAGCTTTCAGTTTATGCGCGAGTAGGAAACCAAGCATTTCGATTAATCAAGAATAATACGCCTGGTCCCTATACTTTTGTGTTAATGGCGACGAAAGAAGTACCGAAACGGTTAATGAATCCAAAACGAAAAACGATCGGCTTGCGGGTGCCAGACAACGATATCGCCCAAGCTTTGTTGGCGGAGTTGGGCGAGCCGATGATGTCGACCACGATGATTTTTCCAAACGAAGAGTTTGCAGAGCCTGATCCTTACGAAATTCGCCTACGCTTAGAAAAGTTAGTGGATTTAATTATTGATGGTGGCCATTTAATGGAAAAGCCCACTACAGTGGTTGATTTGGTGGATGATGAAGTGGAAATTATTCGCGTAGGTGAGGGCGATCCAAGCCGTTTTAGTTGAATTGAACAGGGTTCTTTTGAGCCAACAAGATAACTAATTAGGAAACAGCATTTGGTTACTGAGCAGCAATCCTTACCCTTAGGCTTTGTGCGGGGCGAACCGGTTTTTGAACAACCGGAGGATTTATATATTCCCCCGGAAGCCCTGGAATTGATGCTGGATTTATTCTCTGGGCCGATGGATTTATTGCTGTATCTGATTCGCAAGCAAAAAATGGACATTCTTGATTTACCCATTCTCCGTATTACCGAGCAATACATGGTGTATGTGGATATGATGCGGGAAATGAAGTTAGAGCTAGCGGCTGATTATTTATTGATGGCAGCGATGTTAGCAGAAATCAAAAGCCGCATGTTGTTGCCCAAGATAGCCAGCGATGAAGATGAAGAGGAAGATCCGCGCGCTGAGTTGGTTCGGCGCTTAAAAGAATATGAAATCGTGCGCAGTGGTGCCCATGAACTCGATATGCAACCGCAGCAAGAGCGCGATTACTTTATTGCTCACGCTGATACGGATGCACGCGATTTGGCAGGCCATGCGCCGCCAGAGGTAAGCCTAGAGGAGTTAAGTTTAGCGCTGCTAAAAGTGATGCAACTAGTGGATGTGCAAGCCCATCACCAAGTGAAACGTGAAGCGCTTTCTACGCGTGAGCGTATGAGCCGAATACTTGAGAAGCTGCAAACGAATACCAGAATTGAGTTTTCGCAGCTTTTCGAAACAAATGAAGGGCGATCCGGCGTTGTTGTAAGCTTTTTGGCAATTTTAGAGCTCAATAAAGAGGGTTTGATCGCGCTTACTCAGGCTGAATCATATTCAGTGATTTATGTTGTTAGCAAATCAACCGCAGGCGCAACAGAGCATAGAGCCGAGGGTTAATTGGCATGATTGCAGATAAACAATTAAAGCAACTGGTAGAAGCGGCCGTGTTTGCAGCTGAAGCACCCGTTACTCTGGATCAACTGCTTGGTGGCGTGCTTGCAGATTATCGCTTGAATCGGCCACGGCTTCGGCAAGTACTGGATGAATTGAAAGATGATTACCGGGAACGCGGGATTGAGCTGGTAGAAGTAGCCTCGGGGTATCGTTTCCAAACACGCTCGGAATTAGGCCCGGCATTGGTTAATATGTGGCCAGATCGCGCGCCCCGATATTCGGCGGCATTGTTTGAAACTTTGGCTTTAATCGCTTGGCGGCAACCGGTAACACGCGGTGAAATTGAGGCTGTGCGTGGTGTTTCGGTAAGCACACAAATTATGAAAACGTTGCAAGAACGGGGCTGGGTAAAAGTAGTAGGCCACAAAGAAGTGCCGGGAAGGCCCGCGCTCTATGCAACAACGAAAGCATTTTTAGATTATTTTTCGCTACAATCTGTGGCTGATTTACCGGCTTTAGCACAACCTCGGCCTGAGCTTGAGCTCGACTTGGAAAGTGCAGCAGATACTAATGACACGCGGGAGCGTGGCACAAATAAGGAAGAAAACCCGTGAAAGACACCGAAAAGTTACAAAAAGTATTAGCACGTTCTGGCCATGGCTCACGCCGTGAACTAGAAACGATGATTAGCGAAGGCCGAATTCGTGTTGATGGCCACGTTGCCACACTTGGCGAGCGGGTAACCGCC
This sequence comes from Aliidiomarina iranensis, assembly GCF_003987135.1. Taxonomy (GTDB): domain Bacteria; phylum Pseudomonadota; class Gammaproteobacteria; order Enterobacterales; family Alteromonadaceae; genus Aliidiomarina; species Aliidiomarina iranensis. The sequence goes on along the minus strand of NZ_PIPJ01000008.1, from coordinate 23,179 downwards.
ACTGCGGATATTCGTATTGATGGTCATCACGTAAAGGTGCGCAATGCCGAGGAACAGCCATGTCGTGTTTTGGTGTATCACAAGCCGGAAGGTGAGCTAGTGACACGGAAAGATCCTGAGGGGCGTGCGACCGTGTATGAACGCATGCCCTATGTAAATGCGGCCCGTTGGATTGCGGTGGGCCGTTTAGATATCAATACTTCCGGCTTATTGTTAATGACAACCGACGGCGAGTTGGCAAACCGGCTCATGCACCCAAGCTATGAAGTAGAACGCGAATACGCAGTACGCGTGTTTGGGGAAGTTGGCGAAGCGCAAATTCAACGGCTGTTGAAGGGTGTGAAATTAGAAGACGGCGTTTCAAAGTTTAAGAAGATTAAACGCCGTGGTGGCGAAGGCATGAACCAGTGGTTCCATGTGATTCTAACTGAGGGTAAAAACCGAGAAGTTCGGCGCTTATGGGAATCACAAGGTTGCACCGTGAGCCGCTTGATGCGTGTTCGCATGGGCGATTTATTGTTGCCGAAGGGCTTGGTGCAGGGCGGCTGGATGGAGTTGCAAACCGAGCAAGTAAATTATTTACGGCGCTTGGTGGAGTTACCACTGATTGAATCGGCACCGGTAATTACCGATGAAGAGCAGCGCCGGCAATTAAAGCAAGCGCGCCGTGGCAGTATGCGGCATCGAAAGGAGAATCCGGTAGGCCGAGGTGGCCGCCGATTATCCGCTGGTTCGGATTCAATCAGTGCCCGCGAGCATTCACGGAATGTGAAACGCAGCGAAGAACGCAACGAGGGCACGGGACAAGATGGCGCACGGCAAGATCGCAAGCCAGCAGCACGCGGCAAAAATCATGGCAAGCATCAAGGTAAGCATAGTGGCAAAGGGCAAGGTAAAGGCCGGCCACAACGGCAACATCAAGGGCAAGCGCAAAATACATCGGGTAGTGGGAAGAAGTAAGCAGTATGAGTAGTGTATCGATCGAGCAAGCTACGGCCATAGCGTTGCGAACTGAGTGGAGCGAAAGCGAAAGCCTTTGGTTGCGCTGGCCATATCGCGAGGAAGTTTGGCCGCAAACCGCCGATGAGTGGGCTGCTGTGCAAAATGAATATTTACTATTGTTACAAGCGTTGGCGGCGGCGAATATTCCGGTGAATTTGCAAGTTGCGCCCGGGCACTTAGACACTGTGAATAAGTGGTTAGCAGCGCAAAGTTTCACGCCGGCACTTGCGGTTCATTTGCACGAAGTGAGCTATGGTGATGTTTGGCTGCGTGATTGTGCACCTTTTCTTGCGGTTAACTCAGGTGGTTCGAGCGCGAATAGTTCTAGCACGCCTAGCTCGAAGCCGGCAGCTTGGCACTTTCAGTTTGATGGCTGGGGCGGAATCGATGATCAATATCCAAGTGATATTCAAGCGCGCGATTGGTTAACTGCACAACTAGGTGTACCCGCAGATGGGGTACAAACCGATAGTATGGTGCTAGAGGGCGGTGCCCTGCACCACGACGGTGAAGGAACGGCAATTGCCTGTGCGGGCAGTATTTTGTTCCGGCCAGGTAACGATGGGTTAACCGCGGCGGAATTTCGGCAAAAGCTGCATGATGTGTTTGCGATCGATAAAGTGTTAATGGTGCCGGGGCGCTTGGCCGCCGATGAAACCGGAGGCCATATTGATAACCTAGCGACGTTTTTAGCGCCGGGTGTGGTGGTAATTGCTTACACAGATGATGCTAGCCACCCAGATTATGCAACTTGTCGGCGCGTTTTGGATTTTTTTGAGGATGCGGTTGATGCACAGGGCCGTGCGTTTGTAATCCACAAACTACCGCTGCCTAGAGCGCCGCGATTAAGTGCCGCCGAAGCGGTTACTATTAAACAGCGGCCGGGTGTGCGGCGGCGGATCGCTGGGATGCCTTTGATGGCCTCTTACGTCAACTTTTTGCGAATAAACTGTCGGCTTGCCGCAGATTCGGAGGAAAGTGGAAGCCCTGTGCAAAGTAAATTAATTGTAATGCCGGGCTTTGGCTTGCCTAGTGATGAGATTGCAAGGAACCTGATGGCAAAATGGTTGCCTGATTATCGCGTAGTAAGCGTTCCTGCTCGCGCATTGCTCGTGGGCGGGGGCGGTTGGCATTGTGCAAGCTTTGCGTATTGAGGTTAAGGGAGTAATTTAATCTTGCTCTGTAGCTCATTCTTTACGTGAGCAGCAATCTTGCTGGTAAGCTTAATTTAGGAAATAACCAAGGAGTAGGCCATGAATTCGATTTACCATAGTTCGCGTATTAACGCAGCAGCCCCCGTTGAGGCGAGAAAGGCATTACATGTGAACAAATTTTTACCTTATTCTTTGCTCCTGTTATTCGCACTGGCTCTCGGAGGTTGTGGGCAATCGAGTGGGCAAGCTTCTGGAACGGCAGCAGTGATGGATACTGTGCAAGTGCAGGCAACAGGCTCGGCCTTGGGTATTCCAGATCAAGCACGTTTAAGCTTTGTAATTGTTGAAGAAGGTACTGAACTCGGGGTGCTTAAGCAGGCCGTGGATAACACCACACTTACGTTTTTAGAGGTGCTGGATGGATTGCAAGTGCCGCGAGAGAATATTAGCAGTTGGCAACTCGATGTTTCCCCTCGGTATAATTATCGTGATGGTGAGCAGCAATTTTTGGGCTATCGGGTAAGCCGGTCAGTGAAAGTGCAGCTCGATGATATTGCAAACTTCGATGTAATTATTGATCAAGCCTTGGCGGCGGATATTGGCCGTGTTGAGCAGGTGCAGTTTCAAGTAGCGGACCCTTCTCCGTTGTACGCCGAAGCTCGCGCTGATGCCATGGCCCAAGCGTGGCAAAAAGCGAGAGAGTTGGCTGAGGCGAGTAACCGCACTATTGCTCGCGTGCATGAAGTGGTAGAACATGGGGCCGCGCCGGCTTATGCAGAGCGTTCCATGGCCTTGCGTACACGGGATACGGCTACCGAAGTAGGGCAACAACAATTATCAGTATCGGTAAGTGTGAAATTTATTTTTCAGTAGTGGGTTAACCTTTTGAATCGTGTGCCAAAACCGCCAAAAGATCCGAATGATGAGAGTTCGATTGAACATCGGGCTGTGGATCTTCTCAGCCGCAGAGAACACAGCGATTATGAGTTACGGCGTAAACTTGAACACAAAGGCTTCGATGTTGAAGCCATAAAACGCGTTTTAGCACGCTTGCAAGAACGCCAATGGCAATCAAACGAACGGTTCGCGGCAAGTTTCTTTCGGCAACGCGTGGAGCAAGGGTATGGGCCTTTGCGAATTCGTATGGAAATGAGCCAAAAAGGCCTTTCTGATTTGGAAATTGAGGAAGTGTTTGCCACTAGCGCGCCTGATTGGCGAGAACTAGCCAAAGATCGCTATCAACGGCGCTTTGCAAAAGCCGGTAATTTTCGCCAATTAGATGCAAAAGAACGGGCTAAACGCCAGCGGTTTTTAGCCCAACGTGGCTTCACCGCAGAGCAAGTATATGCTGCGATTGCAGCGGCGGAAGATGATGACGAAGTGGCCATTTTGTGAGAAGATCGCGCCATAAAATTTAGCATATACCGAAGATTCGAACTTGAGGCAGGGTAGTATTTATGAGCATGACAAGCGCCGAGATCCGTACGGCTTTTTTGAATTTCTTTGCTGAGCGTGGCCATCAGGTTGTGCAAAGTTCTTCGCTCATTCCGGGTAATGATGCCACGCTGCTATTTACCAATGCGGGAATGGTGCCGTTTAAAGATGTGTTCTTGGGCTCAGATAAGCGTGATTATACGCGTGCAACCAGTTCTCAGCGCTGTGTGCGTGCCGGTGGTAAGCATAACGATCTAGAGAATGTGGGCTACACGGCGCGCCACCATACTTTCTTTGAGATGCTCGGTAATTTTAGCTTTGGTGATTATTTCAAGCGCGAAGCAATTCAGTATGCCTGGTCGTTCTTAACCGAAGAGCTGCAATTACCAAAAGAGAAGCTTTGGGTTACTGTTTTTGAAGAAGATGACGAAGCTTACGATATTTGGGCTGATGAAATTGGCGTGCCTCACGATCGTATTAGCCGGATAGGCGCTAAAGATAATTTTTGGCAAATGGGTGATACGGGCCCTTGTGGACCATGCTCTGAAATTTTCTATGACCACGGTGAAGACGTGTGGGGCGGGCCGCCGGGAACACCGGAAGAAGATGGTGATCGTTATATTGAAATCTGGAACTTGGTGTTTATGCAGTTCAACCGCCAAGCTGATGGTTCCATGGAGCCGCTACCTAAGCCTTCAGTAGATACCGGTATGGGCTTAGAGCGCATTGCTGCGGTATTGCAGAATGTGCATTCGAACTATGAAACCGATACCTTTGTTGCCCTTATTAAAGCGGCCGCTGCGGCGGTTGGCACTGATGACTTAAATGCACAATCACTGCGTGTAATTGCCGATCATATTCGTTCCTGTTCCTTTTTAATTGCTGATGGTGTTTTACCCTCGAATGAGGGCCGTGGATACGTATTGCGCCGTATTATTCGCCGCGCTGTGCGCCATGGTTCGAAACTCGGCGCCAGCGAACCGTTTTTCCATACGTTAGTTGCCGAGCTTGTCCGTTTAATGGGCGAAGCATTCCCAGAATTAGCAGCTGCGCAAAAGCAAATTGAAAAGGCATTGCTGCAGGAAGAACAACAATTCGCACGTACCTTGCAACGCGGTATGAGTTTGTTAGAAGACGAAGTGGCGCAACTACCCGAAGCAGGCGTGTTAGCTGGCGATGTTGCTTTTAAATTGTACGATACTTATGGCTTTCCTTACGATTTAACCGCTGATATTTTGCGCGAACGTGGCTTTGGGTTAGATGAAGCGGGTTTTGAGCAGGCGATGGCCGAACAACGAGCAAGAGCCCAACAGGCCTCGCAATTCGGTGCCGATTATAATGAACGTTTGCAATCTGAAGTAGTTTCCGATTTTGAGGGCTACAGTGCCTATGAGAGTGAAGCCAAAATCGTTGAGATTTTTGCCAACGGGGAATCGGTTGGCGAGCTTAAATCAGGTGATACCGGTATTATCGTATTGAACAACTCACCTTTTTACGCCGAGAGCGGTGGCCAAGTTGGCGATATTGGTGTGCTCGAAGTAGCCGGCGAACCGGTTTATACCGTGGCGGATACTCAGTATATTGGTAAGGCTATTGGCCACCATGGCACCGCTGATAGCGATCTGCGGGTAGGCGATACCGTGCTTGCTGTGGTTGATGATGAAAGGCGCTGGGCGATTCGGCGTAACCACTCAGCTACTCACCTGATTCATGCTGCACTGCGAAATATTTTGGGTGATCATGTTGCTCAGAAAGGTTCGTTGGTAAATGAACAGCGCTTACGTTTCGATTTTGCCCATCCACAACCGGTTACCGATGCCGAGTTACAAGCGATTGAAACACAGGTGAACGAGCAAATTCGCTTGAATAGCCCGTTGGCAACCGATGTATTGCCTTTGGAAGAAGCCAAAGCACGCGGTGCAATGGCGTTATTTGGCGAAAAATATGCGGATAACGTGCGTGTCGTTCAAATGAGCGATTACTCGTTGGAACTTTGTGGTGGTACTCACGTTGAGCGCACGGGTGATATAGGTAGTTTTCGCATTGTTGCTGAATCTGGAATTGCATCGGGTATTCGCCGTATTGATGCGGTTACAGGGGCGGGTGCAGTAGCTTATACACAAGCTCAGCAACAGAAGCTTTTAACTGCGGCAAGCTTATTAAAGAGTGATCCCAGCGCATTAGCGGATCGTATTGAGTTGCTGCTAGGAAAGCAAAAACAACTAGAGAAAGATCTTGCGGAGTTGCAAAAGCAAGCATCTGCACAAGCTGGCGCATCTTTACTGGATACCGCAAGTGAGATACACGGCGTTAAAGTTATTGTAGCGGAAGTTCACAATACAGAAGCTAAGGCTTTGCGCGAAATGGTTGACGATCTGAAAAATCGAATTGGCGAGGGTATTGTTGTACTCGGCCTCCGCCAAGACGATAAGGTAAGTTTAATCGTTGGGGTTACGAAGAATTTAACCGGTAAAGTTAAAGCGGGTGACCTAGTAAATGTAGCTGCCGAAAAAGTTGGTGGCAAAGGTGGTGGCCGGCCAGATATGGCTCAAGCTGGTGGCACCCAACCTGAAAATTTAGATGCTGCGTTAGCAGCTGCCAAACATTGGCTTGAGAGTGCGCTGTAAGGCTTCTCGTACGATGCTATAGGTAAATCATAGCGAAATATGAAGATCGTCATATCGCGAAATCTAGGCAAATTGATACTATTTCACGGCTTCTGTTGTAGTGCGTCGTTGATAGACGCACGAGAAGCTAACATGAAAGGAGCAGATGGATGCTAATATTGACGCGACGTGTCGGAGAGACATTAATGATAGGCGATGACGTCACGGTCACTGTCTTGGGCGTAAAGGGTAACCAAGTACGCATCGGTGTGAATGCTCCGAAAGATGTTTCAGTTCATCGTGAAGAGATTTACATGCGAATCCAAGCAGAGAAAGACGATTCAGATAACACTGATTAGTTTTTTGTAGTTTTGGCTCCGCAAATCTCGAGAAATTTAGAAAGAAATAAGAAGCCGGCAATGCCGGCTTTTCTCTTATAAAATGAATGAAAACTAGCAAAATTTAAGCATAATGCTTAAATATACCGCAGTTAGAAGTGCAAAGTTGAAAAAGCGTTTGACATGCTCGCTCAAATCGCTATCATTCGTGCCCACAAGTTGCGGTGAGGTGGCCGAGCGGCTGAAGGCGCTCCCCTGCTAAGGGAGTATAGGGTTTATAGCCCTATCGAGGGTTCGAATCCCTCTCTCACCGCCAGTTTTGAAAAGATGGTTGATAGAAAGAAAGTAGCTAGCTTCAACAGCAGCTTAATTCTTACTTGAAATTGTTATGTGACGCGCTCGTAGCTCAGCTGGATAGAGTACCTGGCTACGAACCAGGCGGTCGGAGGTTCGAATCCTCCCGAGCGCGCCAATTCAAAACGCTCTGCAACTTGGTGATTGAAAAATCACATGCAATAGGATCAATACGCGCTCGTAGCTCAGCTGGATAGAGTACCTGGCTACGAACCAGGCGGTCGGAGGTTCGAATCCTCCCGAGCGCGCCATTGATTCCCTCCTTGAGTTATAAAAACTCAGCACTATCTTGTTTCAACTCACTTCGTTTTAACTCACTTCGTTTTAACTCACTTCGTTTTAACTCACTTCGTTTTAACTCAAATGTGCACTAGGCCTTTGCGGTTACTTTTTCTTTGTTCTCAGATATTCTCACATTTTGATGCTTACGCTTTGGTAGTCATTATTTGCCCACAAAAGATGTACAATTCTTACGCTTTATTGTTTGCGGCTATAGCCTTTATCATTCCTCTGCATAAGGTTTATCCTTTTCTTTCCCGGCGCAGCACTCTACAATTACATAACAAATTTATACACTCGTTCTAAACGTGCGGGTTACAGGGGCTTGTTATGCATGAACTGTTCGCCGAAACCATAGAAATAATGCTAGCCGGAATGGGCGGTGTGTTTCTTTTCCTTATTCTTTTAACCATAGCCGTTACTCTCCTTACTCAATTTTTTTCCGAAGGTGATGCATCGCAAGGCCCCAATAGCAAGCAAGCTAGCACAGCTGCGGGTAGCGAAGCCGCCTCAGCCGGTGACCAAGAATCGACAACAAGAGCGACAAAACTCGCGGCTGTTACCGTTGCCGTGCAAAAGTATCGGCAAGCCCGCGAAAGTTCCGCGGACCAACAGGAGTAATTCATGTCTAAACCTCTTTTACTAACAGAACTCGTACTTCGCGATGCGCATCAATCTCTGCTCGCTACGCGGTTAAGAATCGAAGATATGCTGCCAATTGCGGAGAAGCTCGATAAAGTGGGCTATTGGTCGATGGAATCTTGGGGTGGTGCCACGTTCGATGCCTGTATTCGCTACTTGGGTGAAGATCCGTGGGAACGTTTACGAGAAATCAAAAAGGCGATGCCGAATACCCGCCAGCAAATGCTATTGCGGGGGCAAAACTTGCTGGGTTACCGGCATTATGCGGATGATGTAGTAAAACGTTTTGTGGAGCGCGCGCGCGTTAACGGCGTTGATGTGTTTCGAATTTTTGATGCCATGAACGATGTGCGTAATTTAAAAACTGCGATTGAAGCCACTATTGCCAATGATGGCCATGCACAAGGAACCTTATCTTACACGGTAAGCCCAGTGCATACCCGTGAGCGTTGGGTAGCAATGGCGTTGGAAATGGAAGCCATGGGCTGCCATTCAATTTGTATTAAAGATATGGCGGGGTTGTTACGGCCATACGAAGCCGAAGCGCTCATTACCGATTTAAAGGCGAACTTAAAAATTCCAGTAGCCATGCAGTGCCATGCCACTACAGGATTAAGCACCGCAACCTATCAAAAGGCCATTGATGCGGGCATTGATATGCTCGATACCGCGATTTCATCCATGAGTATGACATACGGCCACAGTGCAACAGAAACCTTAGTAGCCATGGTTGAGGGCACAGAACGGGATACCGGATTGAATTTAGCGGAATTAGAGGAAATCGCTGGTTATTTCCGCCATGTTCGGAAGAAATATGCCCGTTTTGAAGGCTCGTTGAAAGGCGTAGATGCACGCATTCTTCTAGCGCAGGTGCCAGGTGGCATGTTAACGAACATGGAAAACCAACTGCGTGAACAAAAGGCCTTAGATAAATTTGATCAGGTATTGGAAGAAATTCCTCGGGTACGGGAAGATTTAGGCTTTATCCCTTTGGTTACCCCAACTTCGCAAATTGTAGGCACGCAGGCGGTATTGAACGTGCTTACTGGTGAACGGTATAAATCGGTAAGTAAAGAAACCGCGGGCGTGCTGAAAGGCGAATACGGTGCAACGGCAGCGCCGGTGAATGCGGAATTGCAGAAAACAGTTTTGGGTGATGCGGAACCCATTACGTGTCGTCCAGCTGATTTGATAGAGAACGAATTAGATAGCCTAACTGCCGAACTGCAAGAAAAAGCGAAGGTTGAGAACATCCGCCTTGCTACCGATGTGGTAGACGACGTGCTCACTTATGCGTTGTTCCCGCAAGTAGGCTTGAAGTTTTTACAGAATCGAGATGATAAAAGTGCGTTTGAACCGGCTCCGGGCACAGAGAAAGAGAAACCAGTACGAAAATCGGAAACTGGCGATAATAGTATTGAACGCTACGATGTGTGTATTTCGGGTGAGTGTTTCTCGGTAGAAGTTGGCCCTGATGGCAGCTTGAAAGCCTCTGAGCAAAGCCAACAGCCTGCGCAGAAAGAAGAGCAAGCAAGTGCACCAGCGCCTGCAGAAAAGCCGGCTGCCGGCAATTCTCGGCCGATTAATGCACCGCTCTCCGGTAATCTTTGGAAATATCAGGTGCGAGTAGGCGATAAGGTGAAAGCGGGCGATGTTGTTGTGATTTTAGAGGCCATGAAAATGGAAACAGAAGTTCGCTCCGAGATTGATGGTACCGTAGCGGAGATTTCTGCGCGGGAAGGCGATAGTGTGATTTCTGGTGATGTATTGTTAACCCTGCAAGGAGCTTAAGGTTTGGATACGTTAAATACCTTATGGGCAACAACGGGCATAGCCTCGCTCACCTTTGGTGCTCTTGTAATGATCACAGTAGGCTTGGTATTAATTTACCTCGCTATCGTGCACAAATTTGAACCGCTGTTACTTTTGCCTATTGGCTTTGGTGCTGTGTTAACCAACATTCCGCTGGCTGGTATGAACGAGGCAGGCGGAGTGCTCTACACCCTCTATAATTCCGGCGTAGCCACTGGCTTATTCCCATTGCTGATTTTCCTTGGCGTGGGCGCAATGACCGATTTCAGCGCACTTTTAGCGAATCCTCGAATGTTGTTGTTAGGAGCCGCGGCGCAATTTGGTATTTTTGCCACTTTAGTAGGTGCAATTGCATTAAACTTAGTGCCAGGCGTGGAATTCACCATTCAGCAAGCAGCGGCGATTGCTATTATTGGTGGTGCTGATGGCCCCACTGCAATTTATCTTTCTTCTCAATTAGCCCCTGAGTTACTGGGTGCAATTGCAGTAGCTGCATATTCGTATATGGCGTTAGTGCCGGTGCTACAACCGCCGATTATGCGGTTGTTAACCACCAAGAAAGAGCGTGAAATTAAAATGGTGCAGTTGAAGCCGGTTTCTAAGCGCGCAAAAATTCTGTTTCCATTGATGGTGCTAATTCTTACCTTCTTGTTACTACCAACCGCAGCGCCGCTAATTGGTATGTTCTGTTTTGGTAACTTGATGCGCGAATCAGGCGTGGTTGATCGCTTGAGTAAAGCCGCGCAAAACGAGTTGATCAACTTGGTAACTATCTTTTTAGGCTTGGCTGTGGGTGCACAACTTACGGCAACGTCGTTCTTAACCGTGCAAACTTTAGGCATCTTGTTGTTAGGTGCGTTTGCATTCTGTTTAGGAACCGCCGCTGGGGTGTTGATGGCGAAGTTGATGAACTTGGTAAGCAAACAAGAGATTAACCCATTGATCGGCGCCGCCGGTGTATCTGCTGTGCCGATGGCGGCGCGGGTTGTGAATCAGGAAGGTTTACGCGCGAATCAGCATAACTTCCTGCTCATGCATGCTATGGGCCCAAATGTGGCCGGCGTGCTTGGTTCTGCAGTGGCGGCCGGTATTTTATTAGCGCTCGCGGGCTAGTAACCTGTGTTTTTGGCGGGTTAAAACCTAATTAATGCTCTGGTTTACAAATTGGTAAGCCAGAGCATTATTGTATAAAACGCAGCAATAACCGCGCTTACAACGATGATGTAGATATAACCCTGTTTGCCATCACGAATGCGAAATCCGCGCATTTGCAGGTAGAGCGTCCAAATCACACAGAGCAATAGAGGTATTAAGAACAAAAATCGAATCATGGTGTTATTCCGGTGTTATCAGTGAATCACTATCTAAGCTACGTAAATCTTGCGCCGCTTGTTCAGCGTGGTTCAGTAATCCTTCTAAACCACTTATTTGGTCGGCTATCAACCCAACATCGCGATCAACAACGGCGCTCTCTAAGTGAGCTGCTTTTTCTGCCAGTGCGGTTAAACCCAAATTAGCCGAAGCACCTTTTAACGAGTGAAAATAACGCCGCGCATCTTCGTGTTGGCCGCGGCTAATGTACTCCGAAACTTTAATCGCACTGCCGCGATAGCTTGCTACCAAATGATCGAGTAACTTCGTATACAACTCAACGTTATGATTAATCCGGCTCAGCGCTTGCTCAAGATGAATACCGCGCATTTGTGGGTAACGATGAGGTTGTTCTGCTGGCGTTTCGTTGTTAGCCGGCTTCTCAACCTTCTCGTAGGGGCCTGGCACTGCCCATTTCGCAATTTGTGAAAGTAGTAAGGCTTCATCAATGGGCTTTGGAATGTGGCCCTGCATACCCGCGGCGAGCGAGCGTTCAGCATCACCACTCATGGCATTGGCCGTCATCGCTAAAATGGGCAATTGTTGATAGCTATAAAATTGCCGTATTTTCTCAGCCGCTTGGTAGCCATCCATAACGGGCATTTGAATATCCATTAACACCACAGCGTATTGATTTTCTTGCACCATATTCACAGCAACTTCACCATTTTCAGCGATATCCACATTGAAACCATGGCCGGAGAGCATTTCCCGAGCAACATGCTGGTTAATTTCATTATCTTCAACCACCAAAAGCGGCGCACCTTGCAGCGCCTCGGGAATATTTTGAGTATTGCTTTCAGTTGCCTGTTGTTTCCGGCTACCAAACATAGCACCTGTCATTACACGGGCAAGTGTAGCGGTTGTGTAAGGCTTAGTGATGAAATCATCAGTGCCTACTTGCCGCGCTTTTTCAGCTAATTCCTCGGCGTAGTAGCCCGTGGCTAAAATCATTTTAGGCTGCTGCTCAGGCGGAATTTTTTGCTTAATACGCTCAACTAAAGTAAGCCCGTCCATGCCGGGTAAGCGCCAATCGATGAGCATGAGTTGATAGGGCTCTTTTTCAGCAATGGCCGCGGCAACCTGTTTAATAGCTTGCTCACCACTGTGGCAAGTGAAAGCGTTCATGCGGTAGGAACGCAGAGTTTCTTTGAGCATTTCCCGTGTGCTGGTGTTGTCGTCAACCGCTAACACTTTCACATCGCGAAGTTGCGACATCAAAAGCTGGTGATGAGAGCTATCCTGGCTTTCTTGCAGTGGCAGAACTAATTCAATAAAGAAGTTAGAGCCCTGATTTGGGCTACTACTCACCCCAATATCACCTTGCATAAGTGTTACTAAACGGCGGGAAATAGTTAGGCCAAGGCCCGTGCCTCCGAACTTACGGGTGGTTGAGGTATCCGCTTGGGTAAACGCTTGAAACAATTTCGCAGTTTGTTCGGCTGTCATGCCAAGGCCCGTATCTTTCACCTCAATACGCAACCAAACTTTATCTTCACTTATATCGAGCAGCGTGCAGGAAACATTAATTTCCCCGTCATCTGTGAATTTGATGGCATTGCTCACCAGATTGATTAGCACTTGCTGCAAGCGCAAAGGATCGCCCATCAGCATTGTAGGAATGTTCGCAGGTAAGTTTATGATGAACTCAAGGCCCTTATCATAGGCCTTGTAGGCAAACATATCCGCTAGGGTGCCGAGCACTTCATCAAGATCGAAAGGGATCCGCTCAATAGTTAGTTTGTTCGCCTCGATTTTTGAAAAATCAAGGATATCGTTGATAACCCCAAGAAGGGCTTGGGAAGAGGAATCAATTACCTTCACATAACGTTTTTGTTTATCGGTTAAATCAGTTTTCAGCGCTAAGTTCGCCATACCCACAATCGCATTAATCGGAGTGCGAATTTCATGGCTCATATTGGCCAGAAAATCACTTTTCGCTAGATTCGCCGTTTCAGCGGCAGAGCGTGCCTCTTCCGCGGTTTCTCGCGCACGGGACATTTCTTCAGCGGCACGTTTAATACTTGAGATATCGTAATAGCTACCAAGAATCCCAATAATCTCGCCGAATTCATCGTAGAGCGGCACGCTAGAGTGTTCCGCCCAACGTACGTTTTCAAGAGAATCATCATCAAGTTTAAGTTGTATTCGGAGCTCTTGATTACACGAGGCAACTTGTTGTTTGAAGGTTGCCTCATCACGGGCACGAAGCTCCGGGTTTTGCGCTAGAAGTGGCAAATCGGCATCAGTTAAGCCGTGTAATTCCTGAACCGAAGACAAGCCGAAATCTCGCAAAAACCCGGGGTTGGCACCAACAAAACGTAGGTTCTTATCTCGCCAGTAAACCCGATTCGGTAAATCATTGAATACCTGCTGCAAAAGTTGCGTGCTCGAGGTGGAGAAAAACTCTGGTTTTGCCGAACCCGTATTCAAAGTGCTCTCGCGGTAGCCACGCCAAGTTTGCCAACCGTAAATTAAAGCCATGAGCAATAAAATCGCGGCAACCACAGTTGGAATAGGCGCTGGCATCAGTAAGATAGCAACACAGCCGAGAATGTTCCAAAGCCAATAGCTATGATGCAAAAGCACTAAAATTCGAGAGCGAGGTTTTGTTTTCAAGCTGTATTCCTTTCGCTGCATTTTGCCAATTAATGTGGCACACTAAGGCATATCATATCAGACAATTTCCGGGATGTTGCCTTGTCAATGAAGCAAACCATTCGTTTAGAGCAATTCGAGCGCGCAGATATTCGTTCTGCATTGGCAAAAATGAACCGTGGTATTGAGCGAGAAAGCTTGCGGATTACCAGTGAAGGCCAGCTGGCAACCACAATGCACCCAGCAGCGCTTGGCGCAACTTTAACGCATCCGTTAATTACAACCGATTACGCTGAGGCGTTGATGGAATTTATCACGCCGGTGAGCACCTCAATCACAACCACATTAGCGCAACTTCGTGATGTACACCGTTTTACTTATCAACATATTGGCGATGAATACTTATGGCCGTTGAGCATGCCATGTTATTTGAACGCTACCAGTGATATCCGCTTAGCTCAATTTGGTAAATCTCATGTTGGCCGAATGAAAACGGTTTATCGTCAGGGCCTCACTCATCGCTATGGTGCGGTGATGCAAACCATTTCTGGGGTGCATTTTAATTGGTCGGTAAGTGATGAACTTTGGCCTCTGCTTGCTGCGGAGGAAGGGCGGGAAAACAATGCTGATTATCGCTCAGAACGGTATTTTGGTTTAATTCGCAATTTTAAGCGTTGGGCTTGGGTGATTCCTTATTTATTCGGCGCTTCTCCTGTTTTATGTAAATCCTTTCTAAAACATAGTTCTGCTGATCTTGATTTTCACGAACTCAGCTCGGGTATGGTGTATGTACCACACTCAACCTCGTTGCGCATGAGTGATTTAGGCTATACCAACAAGGAACAAGCCGCCTTAAAAATTACTTATAATTCTCTTGATGATTACGTTGATGGCCTGCGCCGTGCTGTGTTTACACGCTCGGAACAATTTGCCGATATTGGTGTGCAAACTGGTGATAAATGGCAACAGTTAAATGCCAATATTCTACAAATTGAAAATGAATTCTACTCACCCATTCGGCCAAAGCGGGTAGCGGATTCCGGCGAAACACCAACTCAGGCTTTAGAGCGCGGCGGCATTCAATACATTGAAGTACGAGCATTAGATGTTAATCCGTTTAGTGAAGTGGGAATTACTGCCGAGCAAATGCGGTTTTTAGATTTATTCTTGTTGTTCTGTTTGTTTACCGAAAGCCCTGAGCTGAGTATTGAGTGCCAACAAGCCACGGAAAAAAATGTGAACAAGGTTGTGTTGCGTGGCCGCGAGCCCGGATTAACCCTAATGGATGAAGCTGGTGAGTATTCAGTGCAAGAGCGGCTAGCGCACTTGTTCGCGGAGATGGCAAAGATTGCCGATGTGTTAGAAGCTGAAAGTAGCGCTTATCATCGGGCCCTGCAAAGCTTTGCGCCAGCAATTAGCAACCCCGATGCCACTTTTTCAGCAAAACTGTTGCGCATGTACGAAGAAGCCAGCAAGATTTTCCAGCATGTTGGAATGCGTTTTGCTGTGGAATATCGAGATAGGTTAAAAAACTCTGGTTACGAATTTTATACTGAAGCAGATTTCCAGAAAATGGCCGCGCAATCACTTGCGGAACAAGCTGAGATAGAAGCGCAAGATAAGGGAAGTTTTGGTGATTTTTTAGCAGCATATTTCGAACAAGCTTTAGATAAAAAAAAGCGCGCCTAAAAAGGCGCGCTAACCAAACTTACCAAGGGATCTAACACATGAAAACTCTACACATAAACTCTGAACATGTGATTAGGGAAAAGTTCCAACAAACTATGAAAAAAAATATAATTCGAACTTTAATTGTAGCCTCTCTCGTTGTAATTACCGCCGGCTGCGCCACAGCGCCGCCTCGGGAACCAGATAATATTTGTAATATTTTTGAAGAGCGGCGAGATTGGTGGCGGGCCGCAAAAGATATGAATAAAGAGTGGGGCGTTCCTATTCATGTGCCGATGTCGATTATGTATCAAGAAAGCTCGTTCAAGCACAATGCAGCGCCACCGCGAAAATATTTTCTCGGTTTTATTCCTTGGGGCCGTATTAGCGATGCCTATGGGTATGCCCAAGCTAAAACCATGACCTGGGATGATTACATTCGGGAAACCGGTAAACGCCGCGCCCGCCGAGATAACTTTGATGATGCTATCGATTTTATTGGTTGGTTTATGGATAAATCGCAGCGTATTAACGGAGTTTCTAAGTGGGATGCCTATGCGCAATACTTGAATTATCATGAAGGGTGGGGCGGTTATCAGCGGCAAACTTATTTGCAAAAAGAATGGTTAGTACAAGTGGCTCGGCGCGTAGATGCCCGCGCAATTACGTACGCGCAACAATTAAACCAATGTGAAGAGAAGTTGAATCGAGGCTGGTTCCGGCGCTTATTCTTCGGCTAATATTCTAGGTTTTATTATCTTTACTCAGCAGCTTTCGGCGCTTTTTCGTTTGCGGTTGTACCCTTACTTTTTCTATTCGATTATCGTTAACCGATACTATTTCAATGGCGTAGCCAGAAATACGAATACACATCGGATGTTCAGGGATATCGCCAAACTCCTCGATGATTAGGCCGTTTAAAGTTTTCGGGCCGTCGATAGGCAGTGATATTTTCAGTTCGCGGTTAAGATCCCGTAAATTCACCGTACCCTCAACGATAAAACTACCATCGGCATGCTTTTCCATGTGTTCATGGCTTTGGCCACCAATATTAGTAGTAAATTCCCCGACAATTTCTTCAAGAATATCTTCCAACGTTACTAAACCTTGAATATCCCCGTATTCATCAACCACTAGGCCGATACGCTCTTTATTGCGTTGGAACTTTAGCAATTGTACGTTTAGTGGCGTGCCCTCAGGAATAAAATAGATATCTCTTGCCGCCCGAACAATAGCGGCTTTTTCTGGATCTACATGAGTGCGGGTGAGTAGGCGCAGGATATCGCGCGCGTGCAAGAAACCAATGGCATCGTCGATTTCTCCGCGGTAGAGCAAAATAAGCGTGTGCTGCATATGATTCAATTGGCGAATAATAGCCGGTAACTCATCATTTACATCGATGGCGACAATTTCATTCCGTGGAATCATGATGTCATCCACCGTTACTTTTTCTAAATCAAGGATACTTACTAGCATTTCTTGGTGGCGTGATGGAATGAGAGAACCGGCCTCGTGCACTACTGTTCGTAACTCCTCGGCGCTTAGCGTATCTCGGCCGGCAGCTTTAGGGTTAATGCCCAACAAACGCATAAGGTTGTTGGTAATAAAGTTAACTGTGGCAACGATGGGATAAAAGATTTTCATTAACGGGGAAAGTAACAAAGAGCTCGGATAGGCTACTTTCTCTGGATGCAAAGCGGCAATAGTTTTCGGCGTTACTTCTGCAAAAATCAGGATTACTAGGGTGAGCACAACAGTAGCCAAGGCGATACCATAATCACCATATAAGCGCATGCCGATAATGGTAGCTATGGCGGAAGCGGCAATATTCACTAGATTGTTGCCGATCAAGATGAGGCCGATTAGGCGATCTGGGCGATCGAGCATAGCCGATACGCGTTTTGCGCCTTTATCGCCACCTTGGGCTAAATGCCGAAGCTTGTAGCGGTTAACCGACATCATTCCGGTTTCTGAGCCGGAAAAATAGCCAGAAACGAAAATTAAAACAATGAGAATGAGAAATAAAGTGCTAGTCGCAATGTCGTTCAAGAGAGAACCCTGTGGTTTATTATAAGACTCTTAATGTAGAGATAGCAGTGGTGAAGTCAAGTTCTGCCGTTGCCTTTCATTATTTAGCTTATGATGATATCGCGTACAAAGCGGCTGCCAAAATACCCTAAAATGAGCAAGGCACTGGCGATCAAGGTATAAAACACCGCTATACGGCCACGTAGCCCGCGCCAATAGTGAATCACTACAATAGCGCCAAAACTTAAGCAGGCAGCCATTGAGAATATGGTTTTATGTAATTGGCCACGGGCAAAAATATCATCGAGATAAATGAAGCCCACAATAATCGCGAGCGCCAGTAAAACACTACCGGCAGTGAGTAAGCGGAAGAAATATTGCTCCACTGACAACAATGAAGGCATGCGTTCGGAAACGGCTTTCACGCTATGAGTTTTTAGTAAGCGCGTTACGTAAAGGAGCTGAATACCGTAGAACGTGGCTAAGGTGAGAATGCTCGAAGCGAG
Source organism: Aliidiomarina iranensis (assembly GCF_003987135.1). Taxonomy (GTDB): domain Bacteria; phylum Pseudomonadota; class Gammaproteobacteria; order Enterobacterales; family Alteromonadaceae; genus Aliidiomarina; species Aliidiomarina iranensis. The sequence goes on along the minus strand of NZ_PIPJ01000008.1, from coordinate 5,387 downwards.
TAACGATAAACTAATGTGTAAGGCAAATACCGGGCTCATTTCTAGCGGCCGGCCAACATCCTCGGGTACCAAAAATAGGGCTAACAAACTCATTGCTGCAAGTGCATAGATCGATGGGCGCAGCAACAAGCTAGCAGGTTGCTCGCCGCGCAAACTATTAAATACACCAATTAACCAAGTGATAATAGCTAGCGTAGTAAAGAGATTAATTTTTACCAACGCCGTTTCCGTTACGATGCTGGTAAGTACTAAAAAGTGGCTAATGAGTGCCAATACGGAAATAATTAATGTGCGCCGCTGCATGTTGTTTGGCGAACTGATACGCTTGCTCACCAGAAACCCGGCTAAGAGATAAGCCACAATGCTAAAGATAGTTAACGCTGTGAGCATTAGATATGTATTCTCCGTTTCCAGCTGTCACTCATAAATTATTGCTTAGATTCTCGCACATACAGAGCTTAATTAGCACAAAGTATAAGAAAAAGATCAAAATAAAAGATGAGTATAGGCTTGTAAATCGCCAAACCCAACCTCATTCCGTTATAATACCTGAAACTCGGCTTACAGGAAGATAGTATGTTTGAAAACCTGAGCGATCGTTTATCGCAAAGTTTACGCAATATCAGCGGACGCGGGCGATTAACTGAAGATAATATTAAAGATACTTTACGCGAAGTGCGAATGGCGTTGCTTGAAGCAGATGTAGCGCTGCCAGTGGTGAAAGCGTTCATCGCCAAAGTGAAGGAACGCGCGCTAGGCGTAGAGGTAAATAAAAACCTTAATCCCGGGCAAGTGTTTGTAAAAATCGTTCAGGCCGAACTCGAAGCGGCGATGGGCGAAGCAAATGCGCCCTTAAACCTAGCCACGCAACCACCAGCAGTAATGATGATGGCGGGCCTGCAAGGTGCGGGTAAAACCACCAGTGTGGGTAAACTTGCGCGCTTTTTGAAAGAAAAGCAGAAGAAAAAGGTTTTGGTGGTGAGCGCCGATGTTTATCGGCCTGCGGCGATTGCCCAGCTCGAACGATTAGCGGCGGATGTTGATGTGGAATTTTTCCCATCGTCGGTAGAGCAAAAGCCTGTTGATATCGCGAATGCGGCTATCGATTACGCGCGGAAAAAATTTATCGATGTAGTGTTAGTGGATACCGCCGGCCGGTTAGCCATTGATGAAGCCATGATGGCGGAAATTAAGGCGCTGCATGCGGCGATAAAACCGATCGAAACCTTGTTTGTGGTAGATGCCATGACCGGGCAAGACGCGGCCAACACGGCAAAAGCCTTTGGCGAGGCGCTGCCGTTGACTGGGGTGATTTTAACCAAAGTTGATGGTGATGCCCGCGGCGGTGCCGCCCTTTCTATTCGCCATATTACTGGCCAACCGATTAAGTTTCTTGGGGTTGGTGAAAAGAATGACGCGCTCGAACCATTCCATCCTGACCGTGTGGCTTCTCGCATTTTGGGTATGGGCGATGTGCTTTCACTTATTGAAGAAGTGGAATCGAAAGTAGATCGAGCACAAGCCGAGAAAGTTGCCAAGAAGGTAATGAAGAGTGGTAAGTTCAGCCTCGAAGATTTCCGCCAACAGCTGCAACAAATGCGGAGCATGGGCGGTATGATGGGGTTGATGGATAAATTGCCTGGCATGGGCCAAATGGCCGGAAAGATGCAAGGGCAAATGGACGATAAAACAACGGTTCGTATGGAGGCCATTATCAGTTCCATGACGCCGAAGGAGCGGGAGCATCCTGATTTAATTAAGGGCTCGCGGAAACGCCGAATCGCCGCAGGTTCCGGTGTGCAGGTGCAAGATGTGAATAAACTGCTGAAGCAATTTATGCAAATGCAAAAAATGATGAAAAAAATGAAAGGCGGCGGCATGGCGAAAATGATGCGGCAAATGGGGGGGGAAATGCCCCCAGGAATGTTCCCTGGCCGTTAAGAATCTGCTCAAACCCTCAGTTTTACTTGCGTTTACGCGAAAAATACGTAGAATAATGCAGCCCCCCAACCTAGTGTTGGGTGGGTTTCTTTAACCTTTGAAAACATTGAAAAAGATAGGATAACGGTAATGGTAACCATTCGATTACAACGGGGTGGCGCTAAAAAGCGTCCATTCTACCAAATGGTAGTTACCGACAGCCGGAACGCCCGTGATGGACGTTTCATTGAGAATGTCGGTTTCTTTAACCCGGTAGCTCGTGGCCAGGAAGAAAAAGTACGTGTAGATCTAAACCGTGTTGAACATTGGGTAGGTCAAGGCGCACAACTTTCTGAGCGCGTAGCTAAGTTGATCAAAGACGCGCGTAAAGCTGCGTAATCAACACACCGGTACACAACTGAATATGAGTGAATCTCAAGTAATGGCAGAACAGCAAACTCAAGATAATGAGAACGTAGTAGTAGGCACCATTGGTGCAGTTTACGGAATCAAAGGCTGGGTGCGCATCAATGCTTACACTGAGAATCAAGAAGGCATATTCGATTACAGCCCTTGGCTAATTGGCCGCAATGGGCAGTGGCGCGAGATCGAAGTGAGCCAATGGCGTTGGCACAACAAAGATCTGGTAGCACGATTGGCGGATATTCAAGACCGAAATACTGCGCAGCAGTTAACGGGATTGGAGATCGCCGTTCCGGTAACTGAGTTACCGGAGCTTGCAGAAGATGAATTTTATTGGCGTGATCTCGTAGGGCTGCGTGTTGTAAATACTGAAAATTACGATATGGGCACTGTGAGTCATCTGTTATCTACCGTTGCGAATGATGTTTTGGTAGTAACAGCCAACCATAACGATGCGTTTGGTAAACGTGAACGCCTAATTCCGTTTTTACAATCACAATATATTGTGAAGGTTGATGCAGAAGAAGGCCGGATAACGGTAGATTGGCCAGCTGATTTCTAATGGCTGCTAGTTTGCATGTGGGCGTGGTATCGCTCTTTCCGGAAATGTTCAGTGCGATCACTGAATACGGCGTAACTCGGCGGGCGGTACAAGAGGGTTTACTTTCAGTAACCCCTTGGAACCCACGAGATTATGCAACAGATCGCCATCGCACCGTGGATGATCGCCCTTATGGCGGTGGCCCGGGAATGCTGATGATGGTTGCTCCGCTGCTTGCCGCTATACGCGATGCAAAAGCTGGAGTTCAGCAACAAGCTGGCGTGGAACCGAAAGTGATTTACTTATCGCCGCAAGGCCGCAAGTTAGATCAACAGGGTGTTCGCGAACTTTCCCAACATAAAGCGTTGGTGTTAGTTGCAGGTCGTTATGAAGGTATAGATGAACGTGTGATCGAAACTGATATTGATGAAGAGTGGTCGATTGGGGATTTTGTTCTCAGCGGCGGTGAGCTCCCAGCAATGGTAATGATTGATACGTTAGCGCGCGAAGTGCCGGGTGTTTTAGGGCATCAGAATTCAGCAACGGAAGATTCTTTCGCTGATGGATTATTAGATTGCCCACATTATACACGGCCGGAAATTTTGAACGGCAAGCAGGTTCCGTCGGTGTTACTTAGCGGTAACCACGAAGAAATAAGGCGGTGGCGGTTGCAACAAGCTCTAGGGCGAACGTGGCAACGGCGACCAGAACTCTTAAATAACCTAGCTCTGACTGACGAGCAGCAAAAACTGCTAACTGCTTTTATCGATAGCCTCGATGCGCAGCAGCAGGATTAGTTCGGGTAGTATATTCTAGGCGGAGAAAATCATGGCTAAAGTTAACAAGAATATTATTAAGTTGCTTGAAGATGAGCAACTGAAGCAAGATCTCCCGGCGTTCGCTCCGGGTGACACTGTTGTCGTCAATGTAAAGGTTAAAGAAGGTGAGCGTGAGCGTGTACAGGCCTTTGAAGGTGTTGTTATTCGCATTCGTAACCGTGGTTTACACAGTGCATTTACCGTTCGTAAAATCTCGAACAGTGAAGGCGTTGAGCGTACTTTCCAAACGCACAGCCCTCTTATCGCGGGTATCACCGTGAAACGTCGTGGTGCTGTTCGCCGTGCGAAACTGTACTATCTTCGTGAGCGTAGCGGTAAATCTGCTCGTATCAAAGAAAAGCTTGGTTAAGCTTCTCTTCGAGCATAAAAAAGGCCCTCCGGGGCCTTTTTTTGTGCGTGTGGATCTTCAGTGACTTCCGTGCGGTGAGGCACTGTAAGCTCGAATCGCTCAAGCACATCCATGTGGCGCTATGATCCGCGCCATCCTTGGCGCGGACATTTCAAGCTTACAGCGCCTCACCGCACTCGCGTCCCTGAAGCTTTACCCGGAATACCTTCCGTAGTGTGAGGGCTTGTCACCTCGAACCACTCAAGCACACGCCTATGGCGCTATGATCCGCGCCATCCATGGCGTGGACATTTCGGTGGCGTAAGCCCCTACAACACTCGCGGTATTCCTAGCGATGAGGCACTTCCGTGGCATGAGAGCTTGCCACCTCGAACCGCTCGAGCACATCTATGCAGCGCTACGATCCCGGTTTTAATTCCAGTTGGTGACGGTAACTGGAATCTCGCCGCCGGTCATTGTGAGTTCGATGGAAACTACGCCACCGCTGTTGGCCATATCAACCAAGGTGTCACAATCAACGTCGTCAGCACATAAAAAGTTATGAGGTGGGAGTGCGTAAATTCCCTCATCGACAAAGACAAAAGCATCATGGATTAAGGTTACAGATTCGTAAGTATAGACGGTGCCAATGGCATCCTGCTCTTCTTGCAATACTTCCAAGATCCGATACTCAGCACTAAAACCATCGGCCGGAGGATCGGCTAACTCAACGATCTCTACCAATAGTTCATACTCAGTGCCAAATTCGTACTGAAAATCTACTAGCAGTGCAATTGAGCCCTGATTTGAACCAGATTCATCGAACAAAGCGGGAGTGCAAAGCGTTCTGAACTCATTTGTGGGCGGACAGAGTGGTGGCTTGCTTCCAATCGTTACGGTTATTCTTTCGTTATCGTTATCGCTTGAATTACAACCTACAAGCGCGAGTAACAATAGTGGGGCGAGAATGTATTTATTATCCATAATAGTTTCACTTTAATGTCCAAATAGTAACGCCACTCTACGTGCATCTAATTGATAAGTGAATTATTAAATTAATTCGCCGCTAATATCTGAATCTATTGATCTGAATGAGAGAGCACGCGAGTTTGGTAAGGGGTTGTTACCGCTAGGGATGCTGCGAGTGTTGTAGGGGCTTACGCCACCGAAATGTCCACGCCATGGATGGCGTGGATCATAGCGCCACATGGATGATGGGATGGACACCTCGCTTTACACGGCGTCGTAATGCGCCATTATTGAAGTGATGTGTTCAATAATCTCAAACGAGGTGTCCACCCATGAAAGTTACAACAATTAGTATCGATTTGGCAAA
>NZ_PIPJ01000007.1 GCF_003987135.1 Aliidiomarina iranensis | reverse complement strand
CTTGAAGCTCATAACAGGCCGTATATACGAGTGCAGTTTTATCCTGTTCACATCGCGCAAAGCTGGTTAAAAACAAAGTAAAACTATGTCACTAAACAACTTGCGTAATGTGAGGTGTCCATATATGTGCTCGAGCGTCTCTTCATTGCCATATAGGCACCGGCGGAAGCAAGAATCCAAATCCCTGCTGCAATAGGTTGTTTGGAGTTGATGTTGGCCTAGCGTGAGCGTTGGCTTGGGTGGCGTTAGCGAGTTGTCCGCGCCAAGGATGGCGCGGATCAAAGCGACACATGGATGTGCTTGAGCGTCTCGCTAATGCCACCCAAGCCAGCGCGGAAGCATGGTCAACAACAACCCCACGAGTTATTTCAGGCTTTGTTGTAGCCAGGAGGTGAATTCTTTGCCCAGTTCTGGGTGGCGGCGGGCGTAGGTTACGAAGGTTTGTAAGTAGCCCAGCTTATTCCCACAATCGTGACTCATACCCTGCATATAGTAGGCATTTACAGGCTCTTCATTGAGCAACATCGCAATCGCATCTGTTAATTGAATCTCGTTGCCGGCACCCACAGGCGTGCGCTCTAGCAATGGCCAAATATTTGGCGAAAATACGTAGCGGCCAACTACCGCTAAATCAGAAGGCGCATTATCCACCGGCGGCTTCTCTACCAAGGCTTTAATCGGAGCCTGCTCCCGTGGCGACAATTCCGCGCCGCCAAGATCAGCAACACCATATTGATCAACCATCGCCTTCGGTACCTTTTCTACCATTACTTGGCTGGTACCCGTTTCCCGATAATTAGCCATCATTTCAGCCATATTTTCGCGCTTACCATCGTAAGTGGCATCATCGAGCAACACATCAGGCAAAATTACCGCAAAAGGTTCATTACCAACGAGTGGTTTGGCGCAACGTACAGCGTGGCCAAGCCCCTTCGCTGCCCCTTGGCGCACATGCATAATGGTGACACCTTTCGGGCAAATAGCCTGAACTTCATCAAGCAATTGCCGCTTAACACGCTTTTCCAACATAGATTCGAGTTCAAAACTGGTATCGAAATGGTTCTCAATAGAATTTTTACTTGAGTGCGTTACTAAAATAATCTCTTTCAAACCAGCGGCGGCGCATTCATTCACAATATATTGAATAAGTGGCTTATCAACCAAAGGCAACATTTCTTTTGGAATCGCTTTGGTTGCTGGCAGCATCCGTGTACCTAGGCCTGCAACAGGAATGATAACTTTAGTAACGGGTTGTCCTGATGTGGTCATATTTAATCCTTAGCTTTTGTTTTTCTTATCGGCTCTTATTTTGCGCAAATAAAGAGTATTAATTACCACCGCGGCAATTATTTCCGGAATCAGTGTACAATAGGTTGTAAGCAAACAGAAAGTGTAGCTTATGTTACACTTCAGTAAGTAAATCAACCATAACAGATTCGTAGCAGTGAATGGTCCGGAATATTTGTTACCGGCCAACTATTATAGGTATTCACATGATTTATTTTTCTACTCGAAAAATCCCTGCGTTGCGCGCTTATCCAGCCTTAGAGCGCCTGCATATCGCCGCGAATGCAGCGAAAAACATGCCCTTTGGCCGCAAGGCAGTAGCCAATATTTTAAAGGTGTTGTTGTTAGTTGCTCTGTTTTGGTCGGTGTTATATATCCAAGGCATTGCCCTGAAGCTGATTGCTATTCTGGCGCTCGGTTTATTGTATCCGTTAGTATTACAACCGATAACACTCTCCCTGGCGGCTCCCTATATCCCAGATGCGGTGCGGGAGTTTGAACGCAACAAAGCTTATGCCCAAAATGAACCTAGCGATAATGAAAGCCCAACTGATCGCGGTGATGACGAAGGCAATTAAAAGCTAGCGCCGCAAATGCAAGGGGCGTAAACAACCGTGCATGAAATACCGCAAGAAAAACATGGTGCGTAAAAGCAAAATCGCTACTTTTTATTGGCAATGATCACCGCACGTTTTGGCGCTGGGTAGCCTTCAACTGTTTTGCTGCGGTCGTCGGCATCTAAGAAATCAGCAAGTGATTGGTTTGTCATCCATTCGGTGGCCCGCTGTTCTTCTAAGCTCGTAACACTCTCATCAACCACCCGCACGTTTTGCATGCCAAGCCGCTCGAGCCAATGCACAAGGGCCGCCGATGAGGGAATAAACCATACATTTGGCATTTGCGCATAGCGTTCACCGGGTACGAGCACCGTATGAACATCACCATCCACTACCAAGGTTTCTAAAACGAGCTCGCCACCTGAACGTAATTGATCAATGCATTGCTGAAGAAAATCGATGGGGGAACGCCGGTGATAAAGCACACCCATGGTAAATACGGTATTGAATGCCGCCAGTTTCGGCATTTGCTCAATACCCAGCGGCAATAATTCAATATTGTTGGCCAAGGCTTCTGGCACAAAACGGCGTATGGCTCTAAATTGGCTCACGAATAACTGGCCGGGATCAATGCCCACAGCTAATTCAGCACCAGCCCCGAGCATTCGCCACATGTGGTAGCCGCTACCGCAGCCAATATCGAGAACGGTACGGCCCCGTAAATCACTTAAATGGGGTGCAACCCGATCCCATTTCCAATCTGAGCGCCATTCAGTATCAATAGGTAAACCAAACAGTTCAAAAGGGCCTTTACGCCAAGGCATAAACTGCTTTAACAAGCCTTGCATACGAGCGTGATCATTGTCACTGGCCTCGCTTGCGTTACCAATGCGCACCGCGGTTTCTAAATCGATATCCGTAGCCGTGAGTTCCGGTAATAACGCAATAGTGCGTTGCCATTTTTTGAACTCACCATGCTGCCCTTGCTGTTCCCACTCACGAAGCGCAGCGGGCAGAGTTTCTAGCCAGTGCGCTAATGAGCTTTGAGTTAAGCGTGCATAAAAGCCGTTGAAATCACTTTTCGCCATGCTGTGTTGCCTCAGGCGCTTTTAACGCTAACCACGATGTAAAATTAAAACAGCGAAACCACTCTTGCACGGTGCTGAACCCAGCATTGGTTAAGCGCTGAATATGCTCCTCTGGGGTATTTAGGCGCATCACATTTTCTAGGGCTGCGCGCTTTTGGCTAATTTCTAAATCGCTGTAACCGTTATTGCGCTTGAACTCATGATATAAATCAATCAATAGTTCATCGGCTACATTATCGTGGTGTTTCACTTTTTCCGAGATTACCAACAAACCGCCCGGTTGCAGTTGCTCAAAGATTTTTTGAATAATGCTATCCCGTTGTTCAGGTGGCACAAACTGCAATGTAAAATTGAGCACAACCATGCTGCAAGGCTGCATTTCTAAGGTGGCGATATCTGTACACTCAACATGCACAGAAATCTCGCCACGATAAGCATTTACATAATTCTGGCAGCGTTCTACCATAGCCTCGGAATTATCAATGGCGATAATTTCAACACCTTCGGCTTGGCAATGTTGCTTAATCGCAAGGCTAGCAGCACCGAGTGAACAACCGAGATCATACACTCGGCTATTGGGGCGAACGTAGCGGGTAGCAAGGCGGCCGATAGTATCGATAATTGTGGCATAACCTGGAATTGATCGGCTGATCATATCTGGAAATACATCTGCCACTTTAGTATCGAATGCAAAATCACTCACTTTTTTGAGTGGCTGTGCATATACAGAATCACGCTGAGAAGGTTGATTTGCTTTCATTTATATTTTCTTAGATTAAATGTATGCGGAATGAACTACACTATAATGCGTTTTAGCGAAGAAGTTCGAACCTATACTAAGAGTGTGAAAACCACTGAGAATGCATAAATTGTACCTGAAACTAAAGTTAGCAACCATAGCCATTCTTGCATGTGTTGCGGCCAGCTTAGCATTTACTCCCAGTGCCAGCGCTTCAGTGGGCGTATTTGCTGTGGGTGTTTCTCAGGTTTCCGCTGCATCTATGCCGTTAGAAAACGCACCTTCTGCAACGAGTTTACTGGTGCAAACATATAATCAAAGCGCCAACGCTAGTGAAGAAACACAAGTTGAACAACTGTGCTTAGCGAATAGCATAGTAAGCGAGCAGTTACTTGCCGGAGAAAACCCAGAGCAATCGTTAATTGGATATGTCATTGGTGTACCGAATAACTCCGTAAGATTTCGCTTATTGAGGGCTTATCCCGAATTAACCTTTCGTGTATTTAACACGGAAGAGGGGCGAAGTGGGCGTTCACTGTCCGAGGCCATAGCCGATGGCAATCTGTATGTTTGGTGGTGCAACAATGCTGAAGCGTTAGCGCACAGCGAACTTGGCTCCCCCGTGCTCACACTTTCACGGCCTATCGTGCAGAGTGTGAATATGAGCAGCGAAACGCTGAATGACTATTTTTCCCAAACTACGAATTTAATCTCGTTACGCCCAGAGGAAGTAGAGCGGGTTGCTGCCATGGGAACAATGCGCATTGGCTTGCCTGCAGATTCCTCGCCCATTATTAGCCGAAACGATAGTGGTGAGCCGATAGGGCTAGATAATGATTTTGTGAATCTTATCGCCACAAAATTGAACTTACAGGTTGAATGGCAAGATTGTGGCGGCTGGGATGCCTGTGTAAGTGCGTTAGAAAACCGTTCAATTGATGCACTAACCTTTATGTCGCCTACCCCGAGCCGATTACTCTTTACGGAATTTACCTTACCCTACTGGGAGGTTGATTGGGCTTTAATGAGTTTAGAAACGCGGCCGATTCGCATTGATGATTTCGATACCGCTCGCTCAATCACCATAGCGGTTATGGAAAGCTACAGTATTTTGGAAACGGCGGAAAACGCGGAGAATATAACGGTGTTACCGGTGGCATCACCTGCTGCCGGCCTTAATGCGGTTCTTGAGGGCAACGCGGATGCCTATTTGGATAGTTTACCGCTGTTGATGAATCGCGTAAGAGAGCTCAATTTAACCGGCGCTGTAGTGCACATTGCTCGGGATTTACCTGGCGATCAAGTGAGTGTGGGAGTGCGTTCCGATTGGGCCGCCATTGTACCTATTCTTGATAGGGCCATTCTAGGTATCACCGATACTGATATCGAAGCTATTGAAGAGCGTTGGTTTGATCCTGAAATATTCCGCGGTGGTTTAGATCGCGATTCGGTGCTGCGTTGGGCTTTGGTTATGGCTATAACCGTATTAATCGTATTAGCCGCAATACTTGCATGGCTCGCGCACTTACGCCGAGAAATCGAGCGGCGCAAGTTACGAGAGGCCGAAATTCGCCACAAAGCTTACCATGATGAGCTAACAGGGTTGCCGAATCGCATGCATATTATTGAAAAGGCAGAGAGAGCGATTATTACTCACGGGCAAAACCAGCGTAAATGCGCGTTGCTTTTTATTGATTTAGATGGTTTTAAAGCAATAAATGATAACGAGGGCCATGATGCTGGCGATGAGTTGTTGATTGCAGTTTCCCAGCGGTTGCAACGCACTGTTCGTAAAAATGATACGGTAGCCCGCTATGGTGGTGATGAATTCTTGATTCTGGTTACCAACCTAACCCACGTCGAACAAGCTGAGAATATTGCTCATAAGGTACTCAATCGTGTTTCTATGCCCTATCGGTTAGCTACTGGGGAATCACGAATAGGCGCAAGTATAGGCGTAGCTGTATTCCCCGATCACGGCAGTGAGTACGAAGATCTACTGAGTGCTGCGGATGATGCCATGTATACAGTGAAAGATTCGGGGAAAAACGGCGTGGTACTAGCCGATCAAAAATCCACCGATTAACGATAAGCTATTCACGCTTGGCGGGTGACTTTACCCGCCGCTCTCCTTTATACTTACCGATTAAATCTAAATGCCCAAAACGCAAATTCTTGAATAACGGAAGTGGATAAACATGCGCAGTCATTATTGTGAGCAGGTAAACGAACAAGAGCTTGGTAACCAGGTAACCGTAGCCGGTTGGATTCATAAACGGCGTGATCTCGGCGGCCTTATTTTTGCTGATGTGCGTGATCGCACAGCGTTGTTACAAGTGGTGTTCGATCCTGATTTACAGGACATGTTTGCCGAAGCGAATAAATTACGCCAAGAGTTTTGTGTACAAATTACCGGCGAAGTGCGCGCGCGCCCAGAGGGGCAAATTAACGAACGCATGGCCACTGGTAAAGTAGAAATGCTGGCCACAGAGATTAAAATTCTTAATCGTTCGGCGCCGTTGCCGATTGATTACAACCAGCAAGTAAGTGAAGAGCAGCGCTTGCGCTACCGCTATTTAGATTTGCGCCGCCCAGAAATGAATGAAAAAATTCAATTCCGCGCGCGCGTAGCAAGTGCGGTGCGCCGATATATGGATAGCCGTGGCTTTCTCGATATTGAAACGCCTATGCTTACTCGGGCAACACCAGAAGGCGCTCGCGATTATTTGGTGCCAAGCCGAACCCATAAAGGTAAGTTTTTTGCGTTGCCACAATCTCCGCAATTGTTTAAGCAATTATTGATGATGTCGGGCTTCGATCGCTATTATCAAATTGTAAAATGTTTCCGCGATGAAGATCTCCGTGCCGATCGGCAACCGGAATTCACCCAAATCGATATCGAAACCACGTTCATGTCGGCGGACGACGTGCGCGCGCTTACCGAAGATATGGTGCGCAATTTGTTTCAAGAAATGCTGAATGTGGATCTTGGCGATTTTCCGATAATGCCGTATAGCGAAGCCATGAGCCGCTACGGGAGCGATAAACCAGATTTGCGGAACCCGCTAGAATTGGTGGATATCGCTGATTTGGTAAAAGATATTGAGTTTAAAGTGTTTTCGGGCCCAGCCAACGATAGTAAAGGCCGCGTGGCGGTAATTAAAGTGCCGGGTGGCGCACGTTTGAGCCGTAAACAAATCGATGAATACACCAACTTCGTGGGCATTTATGGCGCGAAAGGCTTGGCGTGGATGAAAGTAAACGAGCGTGCGAAAGGCATGGAAGGTTTGCAATCACCGGTATTAAAGTTTTTCCCAGAAAACGTAGTGAACGAGCTTTTGGCTCGCGTTGATGCGGCTGATGGCGATATTTTGCTCTTCGGCGCTGATTCCCAAACGGTTGTAACCGAAGCCTTGGGTGCATTGCGGTTGAAGCTTGGCCAAGATTTCGATTTAGTGGAAGATAGCTGGAAGCCCTTGTGGGTTGTGGATTTCCCAATGTTTGAAGAAACCGAAGAGGGCTTCTTCGCACTGCACCACCCATTCACAGCTCCTATTGGCGTAACCGCTGAAGAACTCAAAGCGAATCCGGGTGCCACGCTCTCGAACGCCTACGATATGGTGCTGAATGGTTGTGAAGTAGGGGGTGGTTCGGTTCGTATCCATGATAACGCCATGCAGCAAGCCGTGTTCGGTATTTTGGGAATCGATGAAGCCGAAGCGGAAGAGAAATTCGGTTTCTTACTTGAAGCATTGAAATATGGTGCACCACCGCATGCAGGCCTTGCGTTTGGGTTAGATCGCTTAGTGATGCTGATGGTGGGCGCTAGCTCAATTCGCGATGTGATTGCATTCCCGAAAACCACCACGGCGCAGTGTCCGCTTACTGATGCCCCAGGATACGCCAATCCGGCTGCACTCGCTGAGTTGGGTGTTGCATTGGCTGAACGTTCAGGAGCGAAAGAATAAGCTCGTAGCTAAATCGGAAGCTCAGCCCTAGCTAAGGAGACAGAAACAATGGCCGGTCATTCTAAATGGGCGAACATTAAACATCGTAAAGCCGCGCAAGATGCGAAGCGCGGCAAAGTTTTTACGAAACTCATTCGCGAAATAACGGTTTCGGCACGCGAAGGTGGTGCCGATGCCGAGAGTAATCCGCGGCTCCGGGCCGCGATTGATAAAGCCTTATCCAACAATATGAAACGCGATACCATCGATACCGCAATTAAACGCGGTGCCGGTGAGCTTGATGGCGATAATGTAGAAGAAATCACTTACGAAGGTTATGGCCCCGGTGGGGTGGCGATCATGGTTGAGTGCATGTCGGATAATCGTAATCGCACGGTAGCCGATGTGCGGTTTGCGTTTTCCAAATGCAATGGCAACTTGGGCACGGATGGCAGTGTTGCCTTCATGTTTAATAAGCGTGGTGTGCTGAGTTTTGCCGCCACGGAAGAGAGCCCAGCACCGGCAGAAGATGCATTAATGGAGGCAGCGCTTGAGGCTGGCGCCGAAGATGTGCTCGCCAATAGCGATGGAAGTTTTGATGTGTATACTACGCCTACTGATTTTGGCACCGTATTAGATGCCATGCGCGCGGCGGGTTTCAATCCAGTAAACGCAGAAGTTACACAAGTACCCGATAATTACAGTGCTGTGGATGACGACACCGCCAAGCAAGTAGTGAAGTTGATTGATATGCTGGAAGATTCCGATGATGTGCAAAATGTGTATCACAATGCGGAAATACCTGAATCAGCGTGGGATTGATTAATCCATGACACGCATCGTGCTCGGCATTGATCCCGGTTCGCGGATTACTGGTTACGGTGTGGTGCAGCTACACGCCGGAAAATTAACCTATTTGGGTAGCGGTTGTATTAAATTGGCTCGAGCCGGCGGCTCTACTGATATTCCTTTATCGAGCCGTTTGAAGATGATTCACGATGGGATACAAGAACTCGTTCAGCAATTTGGCCCCACTGAGTTTGCCATTGAGCAGGTGTTTTTATCGCGAAACCCTGATTCTGCACTAAAACTTGGGCAAGCTCGGGGCGCGGCTATAGTAGCGGCAGCAATTGCGGAATTACCCGTGCATGAATACGCAGCGCGAGCGATTAAGCAGGCCGTGGTGGGCACCGGTGGTGCGGCAAAGGAGCAAGTGCAGCACATGGTGAAGCACATTTTAAAATTACCGCGGGTGCCGCAAGCGGATGCTGCCGATGCGCTTGCAGTGGCTATTTGCCACCTAAATACAAATCTCTTGCTCTCGAAGCGCTGAAGAAAAGGCTGAATTCATGATTGGACGTTTACAAGGCACTTTAGTAGCAAAGCACGCACCCGAATTATTAATTGATGTGCAGGGCGTGGGTTATGAAGTGCAATTGCCCATGACCTGTTTTTATGAGTTGCCGGAAATTGGCCAGCAAGCCACGTTATGGGTACATTTTGTAGTGCGGGAAGATGCGCAGTTATTATTCGGGTTCAATACTCTTGATGAACGGGCGCTTTTCCGGTTGCTGATAAAAGCGCAAGGCGTAGGGCCGAAGATGGCACTAGGCATTATGTCGAGTATGAGTGCGCCACAATTTATTCAAAGTGTTCGTAGCGGCGATTTATCAACGTTGGTGAAAATTCCGGGTGTGGGCAAGAAAACCGCAGAACGTTTGTTGGTAGAAATGCGTGATCGCTTAAAAGATTTTCGTGGCGCTGAAATGGATACGGGCTTGCCGGGCGCAACGCCAGTAGTGCCCACAGAATATGCAGAAATGCCGCCCTCGGCTCGTGATGAGGCGTTAAGTGCGCTTTTGGCTCTCGGTTATAAAGAGAATCAAGCACAACCGGTTTTAAAGCGGGTGTTTAACGAAGGAATGAGCTCAGAGGAGTTGATCCGTGCGGCGCTGAAGGCAATGATGTAGGCTGAAAGTTTAAAGTTAACGCAAAATTGAGTACGGAAAACAAAAAAGTACGGCAAACAAAAAATAAAAAGTACTACAGGTGTTACTTACTGTAGTTACAACTAACTCCTGATACATGGTGTGAATAATGATTGAAGCAGATTCGATGATGCCAGAGCGGCCGGTGCAGCCTAAAGCTACCGGCGATGATGAAATCATTGATCGCGCCATTCGGCCAAAGCGGTTAGCCGATTATACTGGCCAAAAACATGTTGTAGAGCAGTTGAGCATTTACATTGAAGCTGCGCGCGGCCGCAGCGATGCACTTGATCACGTACTTATTTTCGGCCCGCCCGGTTTAGGTAAAACTACCTTGGCAAATATCATTGCTAATGAAATGGGCGTGGGCATAAAAACAACCTCTGGGCCGGTATTGGAAAAAGCCGGCGATTTAGCGGCGTTACTCACCAACCTAGAGCCCCACGATGTGCTATTTATCGATGAAATTCATCGTTTAAGCCCTGTGGTGGAAGAAGTGTTGTATCCAGCACTTGAAGATTATCAGCTTGATATTATGATTGGCGAGGGCCCAGCGGCACGCTCGATCAAACTTGATTTACCCCCTTTCACACTAGTAGGCGCTACTACCCGCGCTGGCGCGCTCACCTCACCACTGCGTGATCGGTTCGGTATTGTGCAGCGCTTAGAGTTTTATTCGATTCCTGAGCTTACTTCCATAGTTCAGCGCTCGGCTGGTTTTTTAGAAATGGATTTGGTACCCGAAGGCGCGCAAGAAGTAGCGATGCGCTCGCGCGGAACGCCACGAATTGCAAATCGATTGTTACGCCGTGTGCGTGATTATGCGCAAGTGAAATCAAGCGGGCCAATAACTGCCGAAATTGCTTCAGCCGCTTTAGATATGATCGATGTGGATAAAGCCGGCTTTGATTACATGGACCGCAAGCTGTTAAAAGCGATTATCGAGAAGTTCATGGGCGGCCCTGTTGGCCTCGAGAACTTAGCCGCCGCCATTGGTGAAGAAAAAGATACTATTGAAGATGTATTAGAGCCCTACTTGATTCAGCAAGGTTATGTGCAGCGAACCCCGCGGGGGCGCATTGCCACGAACCATGCCTATAATCATTTCGGCTTAACTAAAACTGAAAAATAGAGTTGCCAAAGGCTTGCTTTACTTGCGCGAAAACCAGATTACGCCAACACCAGAATACGCGAAAAGCAGAATAACGTTTTTGTGAGCTGAATATTTTGAGTAGGCAACCAGTGCTGAAATACTAGGCAAAAAAAAGCCCGCTCTATAGAGAACGGGCAAAGGTTGTAACAACAACAAGGAGGAAATCTTACATCAGGGAACTCAGTATTAACCTGTAGCGCAAGTTAATACTCAATTTGGTTGTCAAGGGTTTGCCTTGAACACGGGAGCCATTATAAGGCTTATCCGACCAGTATCAAACGAGAAAAACTACCACTTCGGATTAAAAAAAGTAATGATAATGGAGCGGTGAGCGCTTATTTTAAAAGCAACATATTCATAACATCATTAAAAACCCCTTATTTAATAACAAGCTATAAAATCGGTTCGTTTTTTAAGCGATAAGAAAAACTCTTGTGAAATGGTTGGGTGCGGGGCTTTATCCGGTGTGCAGGCCGGTGTGTAGGCAGGTGTGCAGGCATATTTGTAGCCATCTTTGTGGGCACAGGTCTGGCTCTGTTCACGACAATAGTTATCACCACATTTAGCGATACTTTACCTAAATACAGGCTTGCTGAGCAGGCTATCGCTTAATTTCCGTTATTGGCTAGGGTATAGTACCGTTTCGCAGTGTGGTAATTTATTTAAATCATCATTTGAACAGCGGTGAATATAAGCGCGTAATCAATGTCATTTTTTGTGTGATTTTAGGCATCGCCGCGAACACTTATGGGCATTACTTTGCGATTAGAAAGAATCCTCGCAGAAATTGAAGAGATATAATGGAACTACCGGATCAGCCAAGCACGGATAAAGAAGCCCTTAGCGGGGGCAAAGAAGCCCTTAGCGGGGATAAAAAAGCCATTAGCGATGGTAAAGAAGCCCCGGCCTTCACCTGGCCAGTGCGGGTGTATTACGAAGATACCGATGCCGGCGGCATCGTGTATTACGCGAATTACCTAAAATTCTGTGAGCGAGCTCGAACCGAGTGGCTGCGTTCACTGGGCATAGATCAAGACGTGTGGCTAGATTTGCAAATTGGTTTCGTGGTGCGCCAAGTATCCCTTGATTTAAGAGCGCCGGCTCGGTTTAATGATGCGCTCAGAGTAACGGTAGAGCCCAAACGCATTCGTAAAGTATCATTGGAATGCACGCAGCAAATTTTTAACCAGCAGGGCGAATTATTGTGTGTTGCCGAAGTCAAAGCAGCATGCGTGAATTTAAGTACTATGAAACCGGTAGCAATTCCCGGTCCAATATTAGAGGTAATCCGGCGTGGAAGCTGATATGTCGTTCATTGGCTTATTTTTAGAAGCCAGCTTAGTTGTAAAAGCCGTTATGATTTTATTGGTTTTGATGTCTATCTTATCTTGGGCACTCATTATCCAACGTCGAAAAATTTTGAATGCAGCTCAACAAAATGCGTTGGCGTTTGAAGAGCGGTTTTGGTCGGGCGTTGATCTTGCCAAACTATACAAAGAAGTAAGTGCCCGCGGCGGCAAAGCTAGCGGCACTGAGCATTTATTTCATTCCGGTTTTCGAGAATTTGCTCGCTTACGACAAACCCGCAGCATGGATCCGGTGAGTGTGATGTCGGGTACCCAACGCGCGATGCGTGTGGCCCACAGCCGTGAAGTCGATAATCTAGAGAAAAACCTTTCAGTATTAGCAACCATTGGTTCAATCAGCCCATATATCGGCTTGTTTGGTACCGTTTGGGGCATCATGAACTCCTTTATTGCGCTCGGTAGCGTGCAACAAGCTACATTACAAATGGTAGCGCCGGGTATCGCTGAAGCGCTTATCGCCACCGCCATAGGCCTGTTTGCGGCGATTCCGGCGGTTATTGCCTACAACAAATTTTCCAATCAGGTAGCTAGCATTGATGGCAACTATATTAATTTTGCCGAAGAATTCACCGGTATTTTGCAACGCCAAGCCGTAACAGGCAGCACTCAGGCTTCTAGTAATAGTGCCTCTGGAGCGCAAGCAACGCGGGAACAGGAGGCTTAATTATGGAAGCCTTTGTTCCGCGTAAACGGCGAAAACCTGTTTCAGAGATTAATGTAGTGCCCTACATTGATGTTATGTTGGTGCTATTGATTATCTTTATGGTTACCGCACCGCTTATTACTCAGGGCGTTGAAGTGGATTTGCCACAAGCGCAATCAGAAGCCATTAGCGATGATTCGCGGCCACCCATAGTGGCTTCGGTTGACCGCGAGGGTAACTATTTTCTAAATGTAGGTGGAAATGCGGAAGAGCCCATGTCGGCCGTTGATTTAGCTACCTTAGTTGCGGCGGAACTGGTGGTTGATCCGGAACGGCCGGTTGTTGTGCGTGGCGATGGCGCAGTAGCTTATAACCAAGTGATTCAGCTGATGGTTTTGTTGCAACGTGCTGGGGCTACGCAAGTAGGCTTAATGACACGGCCACCGGAGTAAGCCGATGGCAAATGTAAGCGATAAACAAAAAGGCCAAAGTGCCGAGCAGGGAACTAAATCACTAGAGCATACACCTAAATCGGCGAAGGTAGGCGGTGCAATGCCTTGGCGCGCCATTGGCATTTCGAGTGCGCTGCATTTGATTCTTGGCACTGCGATTGTGATGAGCATGGAATACACGCCAACATTGCCGGAAGTGCGGGAACAACCAAGCTTAGAAAGTGCCGTAAACGAGGAACAAACGCCGCCGCAGGAAATAGTAAATGCGGTTGCGGTAGATCAAGCGCAAGTAGAAGCGCAGGTGCAACGTATTCAAGAGCAACGGGCAGAGCAGCAGCGCGCTGAAGAACAACGTATTGCCGACCTTGAACGCCGAGCGCGCGAAGCCGAGCAACAGCGGCGGCGAGAAGAGGAAAGAGCGCGGCAAGTAGCCGCAGAGCGCGAGCAAGCGGCAGAACAAACACTTAGAGCACGAGAACAAGCGCAACAAGCAGAGCGAGAAGCTGCACAGGCTGAACAACAACGGCAACAAGCTGCCGAGCGATTACGCCAACAGCAAGAAGCCGAAGCTCGTGCAGCGGCTGAACGCCAACGCCTTGAAGAAGAGCGCCGAGCCCAAGAAGCGGCAGCGCGGGAGCGTGCCGAGCGTGAGCGGCAAATACAAGAGCGTCTAGAGCGCGAACAAGCGGAGCGAAACCGAATACGTCAGCAACGCGTACTTACAGAAGTTGAGCGTTATCAAGCGTTAATTCGCGCCGCGGTGCAGCGAAATTGGATTGTAGATCAAAGCATGCGCGGGCAATCCTGTGTACTAAACATTAGCCTTGCTCGTGATGGGTTTGTTACCAACGTACAAGTAGGTGAAGGCGATCGGGCCGTGTGTGAATCGGCAAGGGCTGCGGTGCTAAGAGCTGGCAACCTGCCAATATCAGACGATGCCGATGTTTACGAACAATTACGAAATTTCCGGTTGCGAGTAGAGCCGCAATTTAATTAAGTGGAGTGCCAATGAAACGCGTATTGATTGGATTATTAGTAGTTTGGGTTTCGCTAACTGCAGCATTAAGTAACGCTACAGCGCAAAGCACCCTGGAAATCGTTATCACCGAGGGGCAAAACAGTGCGCGGCCAATAGCAGTGGTGCCGTTTCAGTGGTTAGGTGAGGGCGAAGCTCCCTACAATTTTGCCGAAATTATTATGGCTGATCTACGCCGCAGCGGCCGCTTTAACCCGATAGATCAAGGCCAGATGCCAGGGCAGCCCGGTAAAGATCTTGATGTGTCCGATTACGCGGCTTGGGCTCGGCTTGGTGTAGAAGCCATGTTAGTGGGCGAGGTGAGTTTACTCTCTGGCAATCGCTATCAGGTAACCTATGAGCTCATTGATCCGCTACGCGGGCAAATTACCGGTGGTACCGCACAAGCATTAGTGGATGGCGCACTGGTAAACAGCAATGATCATGTTATCGAAGGCCGCAGCTCAGTTGTCGGGCCAAACCAATTTCGCCAGTATTCCCATCGTATTTCTGATGTGGTTTATGAGGCATTAACCGGTGAACGTGGCGCTTTTCTAACACGCATTGCTTATATTTATGTAGATTTTGAACAGGAAAACCCGTATCACTTGATGGTAAGTGATTATGATGGTTACAACGAGCGAGTATTGCTGCGCTCACCAGAACCTTTAATGTCGCCCAGTTGGTCGCCGGAAGGTAACCGTTTAGCTTATGTGAGTTTCGAAAATGGCCGGCCAGAGATATTCTTGCAAGATATTTATACTACGGAACGCGAGAAATTAACCTCGTTTCCAGGTATTAACGGCTCACCATCATGGTCACCTGATGGTACGAAAATGGCCATGGTGCTCTCGAAAGATGGGGCTCCGGATATTTACGTTATGGATATTGCCAGCCGAAACATTGAGAAAATAACGGATCACTGGCGCATTGATACTGAACCTTACTGGACACCGGACGGTAAATCGCTCACCTTCACCTCAGAGCGTGGCGGTAGAGCACAAATTTATCGTGTAGATCTAGATACAAAACGCGTTCGTCGGGTTACCTTTGAAGGTGAAGCCAATTTAGGTGGTGTGGTAACGCCTGATGGCAGAGGCTTAGTGGTGGTTAACCGTGATAACGGGCAATTCCACATTGGCCGGCAAGAGTATCCAAATGGTAATTTCCAGGTGCTTACGCAAACTACCTTGGATGAATCTCCGAGCGTAGCGCCAAATGGCAGTATGATTATTTACAGTACTACGCACAATGGTAAGCAAGTGCTAGCACTGGTGTCTATGGATGGGCGTTTTCGTGCGCGTTTACCTTCTCGTGAAGGAGAAGTTAAAGCGCCGGCGTGGTCACCGTTTCTCTAATTAAGAAAACGTGATATTTTTATACTAATGGTTCACTTCAACTTTGAGTAGGGTCGTAAAATGCAGTTAAATAAATTTTTGAAAACATTGGCAGTTCTTATTTCAATCGGCACATTAGCCGCTTGTGCGAGCTCACCTTCTGAAGATATGGATAGTTCAACTTCTGGCTCTACCGGTAGTGAACAAACCACAGATGGAACTCGGGGTGGCGTGGAAACTGGTTCGGCTGAGCGCATGCAAACGCCAGAAGAACAGCGTCAAGAGCGCTATGCTGAATTGCGCCAAGAGCACATCATCTACTTTGATTTCGATGAATCAACCGTACGTAGTGAATTCGCTGAATTATTAACAGCACATGCTGATTATCTTTCACGCAATCCATCAGTTACGGTAGTGATTGAAGGCCACACTGATGAGCGTGGCACGCCAGAGTACAACATTGCCCTAGGTGAGCGCCGCGGTAACTCGGTAGCAACTTACCTACGCAACTTAGGTGTGCTTTCTTCACAAATCGAAGTGGTATCTTTCGGTGAAGAAAAGCCGTTAGCACGTGGCAGCAGTGAGCGTGCATGGTCGCAAAACCGCCGTGCAGTGCTAGTTTACTAAGCTTTTTTGTTAAGCTCGTAAATAAAGTTAGTTCGCTAAGGCCTGAGTTTAGTACTTAGCCTTAGGAACAGCTGGTTTGAAGAAACCCGGTGGGTGTGAAGCCCACCGGTGCTCCTTAAAGTAACGGCCAAAAAAGGTACGCGAATGAAAGTTTCAAGCTTTGTAATCACCCTTGGTTTTGTTTCACTTGCTTCTGCCGCCGTGAGTAGCGGAACCGTGAGCTTAAGCCCTGCTAGTGTGGCCAATATACTTTTTGGCTCTGCCGCTCATGCGCAAGGCGCGCCGGTAGTTAGTGCAGCAAATGCACAGCAGAGTAATGAAACAGCGATTCAACGTAATGAAACCGTACCGCAGCGCTTGGATCGATTAGAACGTATGCTTGCAGGGCGCAGCCAAGGCCAAGCCGAAATGCTTGAGCAAATCGGCCGTTTACAGCGGGAACTAAGCGAACTTCGTGGTGTTACAGAAGAACACACCTATCAGCTTGAGCAAATGCTGCAACGCCAACGCGATATCTACCAAGAGCTAGATCGCCTCTCTCAACAGCTCCGGCAATCTAACGAAACAGCAGCGCCAGTTTTACCCACATCGGGCGTAAGCTTTTCCGAAAACGAAAGCGAGAACGTAGCTTACGATCGAGCCGTTGCCCTCGTTTTACAGGAGCGCCAGTACGAACGTGCGATTCCGCAATTCCAAGCCTTTTTAGAAAACTACCCGGGCTCTTCATACACGAGCAATGCTCACTACTGGCTTGGGCAACTGTTTTATGCCCAAGAAAGTTATAGCGAAGCAAAAGTACATTTCAGCACGGTAGTACGCGATTTCCCTGATTCAAATAAACGTGCCGATTGTTTATTAAAGCTCGGCATGATTGCCGCTACGGAAAATAACCGCAGCGAAGCACAACGTTTCTTTAACCAAGTGCGTTCAGAATATAGTAATTCCACTGAAGCGGAAATGGCCGGGCGTCAGCTGGAGAATTTGTAATCAACGGAAAGTTAAAGAAAAGTTAGAAAATTGCGGTTTCGATTAGAAATCGAACGAAAGGGCCGTTAAAAGCAAAAAAATGCAAATTAACGGCCGATTCTTTCTTGCATCACAGCAATATTTCAGTAAACTATGCCGCCGTTGCCACAGCAAAGTATAAGTTCTTTATATTTCGCTTTGAATAACGCTTTCGTGATAAAATCCTCGCGATAGAAAGTTTGCAAGTGGGTCGTTAGCTCAGTTGGTAGAGCAGTTGACTTTTAATCAATTGGTCGCAGGTTCGAATCCTGCACGACCCACCACTTTTCAAACGTTTCACCCCGAACACCTCAGATGGGTCGTTAGCTCAGTTGGTAGAGCAGTTGACTTTTAATCAATTGGTCGCAGGTTCGAATCCTGCACGACCCACCATCTTTTATCGTGATCTCCTCAGCTTGCTTCAGCGTAGTTAATATGTTTACCGCTTGCGCTCCAATGTTACGAGCAAAGTAATCATGTGCGTGGTAACTAAAAACCAAACGAACAACCAAACAATACCTAACCAAATTTATAGCAGTATCGTGAACAAAACCGGTGCATCGGTTATACTATACACATCGTACTTATGTGAAGAACGTGAAGAACGTGAAGAATGCGATGAACGTGAAAGCACATCGGCTCAGTTAATGTTTAGCCTGATGTGGTACTGCACTTAAAATGGAAGAGATATGTCCCAAGCACAAGTATTAGCGCCGTTGGAATTTGATTGGCCGGCAAAGCCAAAACCACTCAGTGCTGCTGATAAACAGGCGCATCGCGAGCGCATTAAAGCCTTATTAAAAGCCAAAAATGCGGTATTGGTAGCTCACTATTATACCGATCCTGAAATTCAGGCCTTAGCCGAAGAAACCGGTGGTTGTGTGGCTGATTCCTTAGAAATGGCGCGTTTTGGCTCTGAGCACCCCGCTGATACCTTAATAGTAGCGGGCGTTCGCTTTATGGGCGAAACGGCCAAGATTTTAACGCCAGAAAAAACCGTGCTCATGCCAACTCTAGAGGCCACTTGTTCGCTAGATTTAGGGTGCCCCATCGAAGAGTTTTCAGCATTTTGCGATGAATACCCTGATCACACCGTAGTGGTTTACGCTAACACCTCGGCCGCGGTAAAAGCGCGTGCCGATTGGGTGGTTACATCCTCCATTGCGGTTGATTTGATCGAGCATCTCGATAGCGCGGGCGAGCAAATATTATGGGCGCCAGATCGCCATTTAGGCGGGTACTTAGCCAAGAAAACCGGCGCCGATATGGTGCTATGGCAAGGCGCTTGTATCGTTCACGATGAGTTTAAGGCCAATTCGCTGCGTCAGTTGAAGCAACAATACCCAGATGCTGCGATTTTGGTGCACCCCGAATCACCAGATGCCATTGTTGAGCTAGCCGATGCGGTGGGCTCTACTTCCCAGCTGATTAAGGCAAGCCAAGAGCTGCCGAACAAACGCTTTATTGTGGCTACTGATAAAGGTATTTTTTACAAAATGCAGCAGCTCTCTCCAGAAAAGGTGTTTATTGAAGCGCCCACGGGCGGCGAAGGCGCCACGTGCCGCAGCTGTGCTCATTGCCCCTGGATGGCTATGAACGGCCTAGCAGCGATTGAGCAAGCATTAGAAAAGGGTGGTGCAATGCATGAAATTCATGTTGATAAAGCATTAGGTGAACGCGCTATGCAGCCTTTGAATCGAATGCTAGATTTTGCTCGCTCATTGCGAACATAACAGCAAGTGTGAGCAAATCTATGCAAGCTAGTGCTCGAGCGACCACGTATGAACTAACATGAGCCCACACTTACGAGCAAACAAGCGCGAGTAAACAGGCATAAACAAAGAGCTGAGAATATCTCGGCTCTTTTTGTAAGAGGTAGAAAATGATAGACCACAAGCACCATGAACATCGGCGCGATGAACATGAACATGAGCACGATAGCCAGTGCGGCCATGAACACGGCGAAATCAGCGAACACGATGAGGAGCCGCAAGCGCTACTTATAGGCTATGGGGATATTGCCCAGCGCCTTGCACCCATGTTGCAAGAAATTGGCTTTGCGGTTACCGGCGTGCGCCGGCGGGCAACGGCAGCACCCGTTATAGAGGGAGTTACTGTGCAAAGTGGTGATGTGCAAGAAGCCGCTACGTGGAAAGAGCTGATGCGCTCATCATGGGATTTGATTGTGGTAACGCTCACTCCTTCCGAGTATAGCACTGTCGGTTATCATCAAGGCTATGTGTTGCCTATGCAGCATTTAGTAGCAGAGCTTCCAAGTTCCAGTGATACCCTGGTTCTTTACGTATCGAGCACCAGTGTTTATGGCCAGCGCGGCGGCGAATGGGTTGATGAAACCACACCTGCCGAGCCGAGCTCGAGCACCGGTGAGCAGCTATTGCTAGCAGAAGCCACATTAATGAATGGCCTTGCAGAAAAACAGGCCAAGTTAGCTATCGTGCGGGCCGCCGGCATTTATGGGCCAGGGCGTGAGCGCATGTATCGCGCTATTCAAGAAGGCAGTTACACCATTACGCCAGTATGGCATAACCGCATTCATGCCGATGATTTAGCGGGAGCGCTTGAGCATTTAGCGCTGGAACACTTTATGGGCGCTGAGCTTGATGAGGTGTATATTGCTTGCGAGAATCAGCCGTTGTTTGGCGAAGATTATGTACGCCACATCGCGAACCAGCTAGAGCTAGATGCCGAGCAGGTAATTGCTAACTTACCGAAAAGCAATGAAGTAGGAGCGCGCGGCAACAAGCGCCTGAGCAACAAACGCTTGCGCGCAACGGGTTGGCAACCACTCAGCGATTAAGCGTCCTTGTTCACTTTATAAATAAAATACACGGCATAAAAAATACAAATACCCAGCACAATGGCAAGGCCAGTAAATGAGAAGAAAATAACGGGATCTTGGAAAAATGCTTGTAGTAAGTTCATGGCAATGGCCCTCCGCTTTTTGCTATGAACCTAGTGTAGAATTTTCTGCCAACGCATTTGCTGATACAGATCAATAATTAGCTCGATGCTTTTCCTTTTTATAATGGTTAAACTAATTCAAAATAGCGCCAAGATAACAAAAGATTAGGGAAGCTCATGGCGAATGAATCGGTAAAAAAGTGGCGAGTAGCGCCAAGCCATATTGTGCTCGGCCCGGTAATCGCTGCAATTGTTCTCGCAGCGGTAACACTCTCAGGTATGCCTGCACCCGCAGCATGGACACTAGCCGTGGTGGTGTGGGTAGCGTGGTGGTGGATTACCGAAGCGCTACCCTTACCGGTAACTTCATTATTGCCATTTATTTTGTTGCCCTTGGGCGGCATTATTAGCTTTCAAGAATCAAGCCGAGCGTTGGGCGATCCAGTTATTATTCTCTTCATGGGTGCCTTCATGCTTGCCAAAGCGGTGGAAGCAAGCGGGGTGCATCGGCGCATGGCGCTCAATTTAGTGTCGCTTGTAGGCGCTTCCGATGGCCGCCGCTTAGTACTCTCGTTTATGTTGGCAGCTGCACTGCTTTCCATGTGGATATCCAACACCGCAGCGGTACTTGCCCTGTTACCCGTAGCCCTAGCCCTCGCTGAAGCAAGTGAAGATCACCGCTTTCAACGGGCATTGTTGCTGGGGTTAGCGTATTCAGCATCATTAGGCGGCGTCGCTACGTTAATTGGAACACCACCTAACCTCATTTTCGCCTCAATATACGAGCAAATATCTGGTGAATCATTCGGTTTCGCCCGCTGGATGAGCATTGGTATCCCTATGGTTGCGTTGGGCCTGCCGGTAATCGGCCTTTGGCTCACCCGCGGCCTTACGTTGAATGTGCCTCTAGAATTACCAAAGCTTGGGCGTATTAGTGTGTATGAAAAACGGGTTCTCATCGTGTTTGGTACCGTAATTTTTCTCTGGGTGTTTCGCACCGAACCTTTCGGCGGTTGGACAGCGCTAGTAGGCACACCGTTAGTGGGTGATTCCACCGTGGCTCTCGCCGGCGTAGTTGCCATGTTTATGGTGAGTAATGGCCGTGAAGGGCGTTTACTTACTTGGGAGCAGGCGGTGGATATTCCTTGGGGTATCTTACTACTATTCGCGGGTGGTATTTGCCTAGCGGCCGGCATTATGCAAAGTGGCTTGGGCGATATCATTGGTAGCGCACTGGGGAATTTCGGTGGCATGCCCATTTGGTTGTTCGTATTGCTGTTAACCTTAAGCGTTTCATTTTTAACCGAAGTAACATCGAACACAGCTACAGCTACGCTACTAATGCCCATTTTAGCAGCAACGGCTATTGCCATCGATTTACCCATCGAAGTGCTTATGATACCAGCCGCTATTGCCTGTAGTTGTGCATTCTGTTTGCCGGTGGCTACCCCGCCAAACTCTATTGTATTTGCTTCACAAAAAGTAACTATCAAAGAAATGAGTCGAGAAGGTTTTGTGCTGAATATTGCACTAGCGTTGATAACCACCTTGGTGGTGATGGTGTTTGTTTGGTAGCAACTTAAAGCAAAAGCTAATCAGCCGTAAGCCTTTGCCCTTCAAACGCTTTTAAGAGTGTAAAACCATGAGTTTTGCTAGCCTAATATGGCGAGGAAAAATAATAACCTGGGCGTTTAACGTAAATAAATATCGCTTGTTTTCGCGGCCTGTTTGCAATAGGATTACCGCAAAAGTTAAACGGCATAACATCGCA
This sequence comes from Aliidiomarina iranensis, assembly GCF_003987135.1. Lineage (GTDB taxonomy): Bacteria > Pseudomonadota > Gammaproteobacteria > Enterobacterales > Alteromonadaceae > Aliidiomarina > Aliidiomarina iranensis. Next base: position 110,703 of record NZ_PIPJ01000007.1, on the reverse strand, counting down.
TTAACAAAACCTTTCTAATAATAATCGGGCCACGGAATATGTCTAAGCTGAAACTGATCGCGGTTGGCGGCGCTTTAATCGTTAGTTTCCCAGCAATAGCGGAAGATGAATTAAAAACCTACCGTTCTTTTGTTGGGTACACCGGCTTGTTCCACACGCCTAATGCGGAAGTGTTACCCCGTGGCTACTTCGATTTCGGTTACAATAATCAGCTCGATTTTCGTGGTCAGCAGTACATTGATGGCCACAACTTCGTTTTAACAGCAGGGATTTACGAGGGTTTAGAAATCAGCGGCATGGTAGCTTCGAACACCATGAACGACAATTTGTTTTCTCGGAATATTCCGCGGCCACAAAAGCGTGATTTATCCTTTAATTTCAAGTACCAACTACCATTGATTCCGCAGAATTGGTTTTCAGTGGCGGTAGGTGCAAAAGATATCGGTGGCGCTGCAAATAACTACGAAACCTATTATGCTGCGGCCTCAAAAAGTTGGGGCGATTTCCGCTTTTCTGCCGGTATAGGCAGCAACGATCGGCCCCATGGTCAAATGAACGGTGCCTTTGCTGGTGTTGAATGGCTGCCGTGGGATTGGTTTGCGCTGCAAGTTGAGCACGATGCCGAAGCGGTGAATGCCGGTGCTCGATTAACCATTCCGGAGCGCTGGCTGTTTGATTTAGCCAGCGTTACCTTAACCAGCCGTTTCTCTAGCAGCACGGATATTGCTGAAGATGAAATCTTCTGGGGTATTAACATCAATGTCCCATTTTCACGCCAAGCGCGGGGCTTAAACCCGTATTCTGAAACCACAGCGGCTGCGGCAGAAACGCCACTGCCGGTAGAAGAGATGGTGGCAGAAAGAGTGGTGTCTGGCACTGCTTCCTCTGGCACCGCCTCCTCGGATCAGAATTCCGCTGCAAACAACGCCAGTGCTATTGCTGCACTGAGCGATACCTCAAGAGCATCGAGCGGTAACGCGCAAACGAGTGATAGTGAAGCCACTCCCAGCATTGCGAGAACACAGCAACGCGGCAGTACAACAAGCTATGCACCAGAAGTACCAGGCGCTAGTGATGAAAGCACCGCACGGGAAGAGCTGAATATTCATAAAAACATAGATTATCGCAATGCGCTTTTTGCGCAAACACAGAGTTTGCGTTCGGCTTTGCTAAACGATGGATTTGAAGGTGTGAGCGTAGGTTTCAATCAAACACCACATATTGTGGTTGAATTTGAGAACCATGTTTTTAATCGCAACGATATTGATGCACTAGGCATGGTGATGGGGCGCATCAGTGAGCATGTTTATGAAATGGGCGCAAAATTCAGTGTTCAACTGGTTACCAATGGGCTACCTATGCTCGCGATCACTGGCGATGTAGGAAATTATCGTAGTTTCATTAATGGCGAAGCTGAACCTAATTTAAGTGTTCAGCGTGGGCGCATGGCGCCAGTGAGTGGCATTGCATGGCCGGGCATGGCGGGTGCCAATTCACCCTATTTTAAACCGCGCCTTACTGTCGGGCCGAATCTTTCTAGCCGTGTAGCCACTGAATTAGGTGTCCTTGATTATTCCTTGGCATTAGATGCAAATGTGCAAGTGCCTATGTGGCGTGGTGGTGGTTTGAGTGTAAGCGGGCAGGCCCACTTAACGAATACGGATGATTACGATCGTGGGAGTTCCTTTGCACGCTTTGTGCAGCGTGATGGCCTTACCCACGCCACGTTATATCAAGCACTGGAGCTGCCTTATGGCATCTACTACATGGGACACGTTGGTTTCTTCCGCGAATTTAATGATTTCGTTGGTGTAAAACATGAATTTATGTGGCAAAGCCGCAACGGCCGCCACCATCTCGGTGCCGAATACGCATACTTCGAGTATACCGATTTTGATCTTTGGACCGAGTACTCAACGGCTTCATACCGCTACAATTGGGTTGAGAAAGATATCAGTTTCCACGCTACTGCCGGCCGCTTCTTCTATGGTGATGAAGGTGCAAAAGCGGAAACACGATTCTGGTTTGGTGATAGCTATGTTGTGCTATTCGTACAATCAACCGATGTTGATGTAGCCGGCATAGGCTTTAGCATTCCGCTATCACCACGAAAAGATTTCCGGTCAACTCGTTATGGCCAAGTTAAGGGCAACAGTGCTTGGCGCCATGCGATCGGAACGCGCATTGGTGAAGATACCAACGACATAACTATCGGCCGGGCATTGCAACACAGTACGCCACAAGATTTGGAAACCACATTCTTTAACCAAGGCCGGTTATCGCCACTTTACGTGCAAAATAATCTGTATCGTTTGCGTGAAGTTTATTTAACTTATCGTGGTGGTGTTAACTAATTGAAATAATTCAAAAGTAATATGCTAAATGACAATGCGTAAAATGTAGCGTAAAGGTTAGAAAATATATGGGTACAGAGTGGACTTCTACCATTTATGTAACTATATTAAAGAGAGTAAAAAAGAATAAAGCTTTGCTGGTATCTTCAAGTGCTCAAATTGTAGTAATCAATGGGTAACGGAATACTAGATGCGAATGTTTTTAGTTGGCGATGGTGAATTTGCGGTGGTGAATTAGCAGCGTTAGTTTTTCGGCGCGTAAGGGCCAGCGTTTACAAAGGCGAAGGGCTTAGGGCGAAGAGCCGAGAATCAAGGCTTAGAGCGAAGAGCAATGCGAAGGGCGTATAGCGAGGTGCTTACAGCGAAGAGCAAAATGCCAATAACATTGGTCAGTGCGAAAAACTCACGCAAGCCCTAACGCAAGCCAGAATGCAAAAAAGAACACAATTTGCCAAATAAAAAGAACACAATTTGCGAAATAAATAAATGAACAATGATGTTCAAAGAATCATAATCACTCAATCGGTAAATAGTAAGGTCAACTCATGATTACAACAAAATTAAAACATGCCGCGTTACTCGCAGCACTTTCACTCGCTTTAACCGGGTGCTTTAGTGGTAGCCCAAATCCAAGAACTGACGGCGGCGGTGATGGTGGCGGCCCAACCCAGCCAACTGATCCAGTTGTTGTAGCGCCAGAGCAACCAGAAGCGTTAGCCGTTGTTGTGAACGGTAACATCGTTGATGCAGGCACATTGAATGTGTTGGAATCAGCCACTATTGCGTTCCGTGAAGATGGTGCCGCTTCCGACAGCGTAGCGACTGTAAACGGTGAACCAGTAACTCAAATCACCGTTGAAGAAGGCAGCTTCAGCTTTACCTTACGTGATGGCGCAAGCCCTGACGTAGTGCGCCTGTTGGTAACAGCTGATGGTTACTTCCCGAAAGCATTTAATATTGACTTTACCAGTGGTGAAGCGGAAATCGAATCATTGCTAACACTTGTTGCCCAAGCAGGCGACGATGTGGCCGTTGATTCAGCGGAAGATGATGTAGCAGATGCCACAACGGCAGCGGCGATTACAGCAACAGCTGATTCCGCCAATGCAGGTGGTGAAGCTACGGTTCCTGCGGGCACGCAACTACGTGATTCAGCAGGTAACGCAGTGACAGGTACTTCGGTAACCTTGAATGTGGGCGCTATCAACCCACAATCCAATACTTCCGGCTCTGCCATTCCAGATGGTTTGAGTTCAGGTGTGGATGGTCAGGTTGCGGTGCCAGTTGGCGTAGTGGATGTCACCATGCGTGATAACCTAGGCACCAACATCAAGAGCTTCAGCAACCCAATTAACGTAAGCCTACGCTTACCGACAACTACCCTAGGGCCAAATGGTGTTGACCCAATCGAAACGGGCGATGAGTTTCAATTATCATCATTTGATGAAGAAACAGGTGAGTGGGCTATCGAAGATACTAATGCCGTAGTTGGTGCGCTTAATGGCGCAGGCACAGCTTACACTGCTTCGTTTGAAACCGATCACTTAACGCTTTTCGCAGCGGCAACCAATCCAGCGGTTTGTACTAGTACGTTCACCCTCAATCTTAGTGGCGATGTACCTGGGCTTTATGGTTTAAGTCTGCAGTCTACAAGTAGAGGGTTTACTTATTACTTCAATGGTACAACAGTTACGTTAGATCAATCGTTCATGTCGAGATGGGGCATTGCCGCTAATGCGGAGGCCGAGGTGAGTATAATAGGGCCAGCTGGTAACGCATGGGGTTCTTCTGATGGTTTGGTTTCAATTTGTGGTAATACTTTGAATTTGACACTAGAAAACCCTGTAGCCAGCACTGTTGAAGAAGCGGTTACGGTAACCGCCGTATGTTCTAACGATGATGAAGTGCGCACGAACATTGCGAACGCTGAAGTTAAGTATCGTGAAACGGGCTCAGGCTCTATCCGTGCAACAGCACGCGGTGTTTCTGGTGAAGCAGGCTCGTATCAACTCGTTGATTTGAACGCCGATGCTGATTCGTACACAGTGAGTGTTAATCCTCGCTTAGAAGGCGTAGCACCATTCACACAAACCATCACGCCAGATGGTGAAGATGAAACTATCGAGTTCAACATTACTTGTCCTACAGTGACAGGCACAGGTACTGGCGGCGGTTAATACCTCGCACAACTTGAGTTGATATTAGTGAAAGCCTCCAAATTGGAGGCTTTTTTATGGGTGATGGAATTTTATAAATATATAAAGGAAGTGGGTGCTTATAAGCAATAAACCATAACTCGGAAATTGTAAATATGTAAATTTTTGGGTTAAAAAGTAACATTGAATTCAATGTTGCGGTAGACTAATCCACAAATCATAAAATTTAACATCTAGATTATCCCATAGCGTTAGGGTTTAATAAACCGAGCGCGCTTATTTAGCTACTCATAAAGGTTAACCCATGATTACAACAAAATTAAAACATGCCGCGTTACTCGCAGCACTTTCACTCGCTTTAACCGGGTGCTTTAGTGGTAGCCCAAATCCAAGAACTGACGGCGGCGGTGATGGTGGCGGCCCAACTGAGCCAACTGATCCAGTTGTTGTAGCGCCAGAGCAACCAGAAGCTTTAGCCGTTGTTGTGAATGGTAACATCGTTGATGCAGGCACATTGAATGTGTTGGAATCAGCCACTGTTAGCTTCCGTGAAAATGGTGCCGCTTCCGACAGCGTAGCGACTGTAAACGGTGAACCAGTAACTCAAATCACCGTTGAAGAAGGCAGCTTCAGCTTTACCTTACGTGATGGCGCAAGCCCTGACGTAGTGCGCTTGTTGGTAACAGCTGATGGTTACTTCCCGAAAGCATTTAATATTGACTTTACCAGTGGTGAAGCCGAAATCGAATCATTGCTAACACTTGTTGCTCAAGCAGGCGATGATGTGGCCGTTGATTCAGCTGAAGACGACGTGACAGATGCCACAACAGGTGCTGCCATTACAGCAACAGCCGATTCTGCGAATGCAGGTGCTGAAGCTACCGTTCCTGCGGGCACGCAACTACGTGATTCAGCAGGTAACGCAGTGACAGGTACTTCGGTAACCTTGAATGTGGGCGCTATTAACCCACAATCCAATAGTTCCGGCTCTGCTATTCCAGATGGTTTGAGTTCAGGTGTGGATGGTCAGGTTGCGGTACCAGTGGGCGTCGTAGATGTCACCATGCGTGATAACGAAGGCACCAACATTAAGAGCTTTAGTAATCCGATCAACGTAAGCATGCGCTTACCGGCATCTACCCTAGGGCCAAATGGTGTTGACCCAATTGAAACCGGCGACGAGTTCCAGTTATCATCATTTGATGAAGAAACTGGCGAATGGGCTATTGAAGATACCAATGCAGTAGTTGGTGCGCTTAACGGTGCAGGTACAGCCTACACCGCTTCATTTGAAACCGACCACTTGACGTTATTTTCAGCAACAGCATCAAGTGCAGTATGTACTAGTGCATTCCTTGCAAACAACTCGGGTGATACTGGTGGAATAGGAGGTTATGTTCTTTTTAAATCTTCAACTGGAAATACTGCACAGCGCTTGCCACGCCCGTTTACAAGCTTTACTATACCGAGTATTCAACTGCAGAGAGCTGGTGTTTCAGCAACGGGACAAGCAGAGGTAAGCGTTATAGACCCGTTAGGTGGTATTTGGTATGAAAGTGACGGCTTGGTGCAGATTTGTGGTGGTACGTTGAATGCGCGGCTAGTTAACCCACTAGCGACTACTTTTGATGAAGCGGTTACGGTAACCGCCGTATGTTCAAACGATGATGACGTGCGTACTAACGTTGCAAACGCTGAAGTTAAGTATCGCGAAACGGGCTCAGGCTCTATCCGTGCAACAGCGCGTGGTGTCTCTGGTGAAGTAGGCTCGTACCAATTAGTTGGTTTGAATGCCGATACTGATTCGTACACAGTGAGTGTTAATCCTCGCTTAGAAGGCGTAGCACCATTTACACAAACCATCACGCCAGATGGTGAAGATGAAACGATCGAGTTCAACATTACTTGTCCTACAGTGACAGGCACAGGTACTGGCGGCGGTTAATACCTCGCATAACTTGAGTTAAACAATAAAAAAGCCTCCGAACGGAGGTTTTTTATTGGGCCATCCATGGCCCTTCGCCCTGCGGGCGCACTCGCGATGCTCGCGCGTCCAAAACGGCCATCCTGCCGTTTTGTCGAACGAAGGGTTCTCACCAAATCCTCTCTCTCCGCCAGATACAAAAAAATCGCCACAAGGGCGATTCTTTCGTATCTGGCGGAGAGAGAGGGATTCGAACCCTCGATACGGGGTTACCGTATACACACTTTCCAGGCGTGCGCCTTCAGCCGCTCGGCCACCTCTCCGTAAGGCGCGTATGTTATGGAATTCGGGCTTAGGAATCAAGAGAAACTATAAATTTTCACAACACGCTCTGTTGCAAGCACACAATTTAAGCGCTTGTTTACATTTACTTACACTTTATTGATATACAAAAAGTACAGTTACCAATACAAAGAAATACCCATATACCCTTCGGTGTAATCTTCCCGCGCAACACCCAAGCGAATATCCCAATCGTCACCGTGGCTTACTCGGGCATCACAGCGAAAACCCCACTGATTCGAAGCATTACCCTGTTGAAATTGCGTTTCGCATCTTACTTTACTTTGGTCACCAGCAAAGGCATATGTAAAGCCAAGCTTTGGCATGAGCGCAAACTCGTTGCCCCGTTCATCACGTTCATTAATTTGCGCGTCAACCATAGCGTAAAGGCGAGCGCTACCTACATGCCAAGCTTTCCCTAAACCACCCCGAACGAAGAACCGAAGATCTTGGCCTGCATCGGCAAGATAATTTCTCTCCCAACCACCTCTTAGCATCCAAGCTCGGCCACCATCCCCCGATAAGCCGGTTGGGTTTATATTCATGCTCTCAATATTTACCGCCCAAAGCTTCGCCACCTCAATGTCCCTATGCTCATGCCATCTTAGGCTCAACTCGCCCATTGATAGCGCTGAATTTGGAGCCTTGCCTGCATCAGGCGTGAGCATATCGTAGTAGGCTATGCGATAGGTGAAATCGAATCCCGCGCCGAATTCACTATTATGAATCATATGCGGCCGAAGCATCGAGCCGCCCATGCCTTCATGGGGCGGCGTAGCTGCAGAGGGTGAAAACGCAACAGCCCCAGCCGGTAGCCGCATGCGAGCAAGCAATACTTGATTCTTTAACTGCTTTAAGCTCTCATCAGCACGATTCTGGCTGATTAAAAATTCATAATAATCAATGAGCACGGTAACCACGCGCGCTTTGCTCGCATCGGTTAAATTCAGGTATGTAGATTGCTCAAGGCCAAGCGAATCTACCCATTCTTCAGCGGCGCTGCGCTCAAGTTCTGTGAGCTGCAAAAATTTATGCCGGAATCGGCTTTGCCGTGATTCAATGTGGCGAATCCCTTTTACTGCGGGCTCGCCGGTAATCGTACTATCCACCAACCGATCTACAACGGCGATCGGGAAAACGAATGGCTCATTACGCGACATAATCGGTTCATCAAGCACTAACTCTAAAGTTCGCCCCAAATGATAGGCACAATTACGGTGGGTAAAATAATAGGTATAGGCCGTGTTGAGTAACTCCCAATTATGCGCGGCTAACAAATAGGCCTGCTCAGCGGTAACGTTTAATTCATATTCCCATAAATCACGCAATTCGGCTTCTGAGTAGTTGAGGTTATAACGATAAAAGTGTGAGGCGCTGTAGGTGGCTTGGTAGCCACCAAATAAACCTTTCAGAATGTAAACCACTGGGTTTTCATCATCGGCTACCGAGGCACCAAAATTTAAGCTGTTATTTAGTAAATCAGCACCGAAATTATCAGCGTGAGTGTTGTTTTTCAATAATAGATGGCCGTAAAAAGAGGCTGGGTTTCCTAAAAATCCATCGGCAAAAATAAGGCTGGAGGATTCTAATCTTGTTACTTCGGCCCAATCCTTAAAATCACTACAAGATGCAGCCGCAACATTTTCTAATAAGCCTTGATTTTGTAGCCAAAAAAATCGAGCAGGGTAGCGGCATTGGGGGTGATCAGCGGTATCAGGATGATCACTTGCAAACAACGCAAGCGTTGCGATTAGCTCTGCATGAGCATTTGTACGGCCATTATCGGCAACAAAGAAACTTTGATTCTCGATTTCGCTGGTGTTTCCATTTTTTGGAATGTGTAGAAGGTTTTGCCAATCGGGGTGCTCAGCTAGCACTTGCAGGCGCGCTGCTGAAGGTGAGGCGCTTGCTTCTGCAGTAATGGGAATTAAAGCTGAAGATAAAATAAGAATCGGTAAAACTGAAAGCAAAAAGGCGGTAAACCTCATGGAAATTCCCGAACTGCAATTAAAAAAAGTATCTAGGCTGAATAAAAAAAGCGGCACTTTGTAATGTGCCGCATATGTTTAGCGTAGTTTTGTTATCCATGTTGCAAGCCTATTAGTTGCAAGCCTATTAGCTGCAACCCTATTAGTTGCAACTAATAAAGCTGCACCAATAAGGCTTCACCAATAAAGCCGAATTAACAAAACTGCATTAGCCAGTGGATATTGAAAACGCTTAGCTTAATGTGCAAGCCGCTTCTGTAACATAGAACAAAGCTTCAGCTTTTTGCTCTTGAGTTAAGGTTACAAATTCTTCGTTGCCCATAACATCAGCAAAGTTACTACGAATGGTTGTTACCGCTGGTTGCGCTGCAGTTTCACATTGCATTAAGCTTAACATCGCTTGTAGGTGGGCACCTTCACCTTGGGCAATTTCTTCTTCCAAATTCGCGTATGAATCAGTAACAAATTGCGCTGCAACAATACGGTTACCATTACAGCTATTTGGTGAAACAGAGGCTGACGTTACCGCTGTTGTTCCCAAATCCCAGATGATGTTTGAAATCGCAGCCACAGTTTCGTGATCTGGAAAAATTAAAGCACCAATACCACAATCTAACCATGGGTTTAAGCCACCGAAAGGGTCGCTTTGAGCTTCAGCTGGTGCTGAAATTGCCGATACGGTAAGAGCTAACAAACCTGCAGATAATATTTTTTTCATTTTTATTCCCTTTTATATTGTCCACTATCACTGCTTTTACGTGCAGTTTCATGCCTTGCAAAATAGGCAAAGCGCGGCTCAATTTACCATTCTTTTTGCTTTAGTAAATAGCCCGGCGAAAGTAAATTTTCACAAATCATTTACCAGAATGGGAATGAATTTGAAATTCACCCCCATAGCGGTGTTGATAGGGCTAATTTTCGCTACTCTTTTTCGCCACGTTTTTTGCAACTCTTTTTTCGCAACTATTTTTTGCAATTCAAAGCAGCTCCGCATGGGCGGCATGGGTTGCCGGCGCCCAAACGCTTTGCTGAACGTAGCCGATATGAGGCAATTGCATCATCCACATACAAAGGCGAGATTGGCCAATACCGCCGCCAACGGTTTGCGGCAGTTTTTCGGCAAGCAGCTGTTGGTGCCAAGGCTGTTCAGCAGCCTGAGAGCTACCGGAAGCCTGTAATTGCCTCAACAATGAGGCCCGATCAACACGGATGCCCATAGAGCTCAGTTCTAATGATTTACCAAGTACTGGGTTCCATACCAAAATATCGCCATTCAGCTGCCAATCATCATAATCCGGTGCGCGCACATCGTGAGCTTTACCATCACTTAAAGCGCCGCCAATGCCTTGTAAGAATACGGCGCCAAACTCTTCGGTAATGGCATGTTCGCGCTCCTTCGCGGTAAGCTCTGGATAACGCCCAAGCAAATCTTCTGTGGTTACGAAGTGAATTTCTGCTGGCAATTTTAATATTGGCTCACGGGTTTTGAAGGTTTCGGTGTAGCTCAATAATGTTTCCTTTAAGGCACCATAAATTTTTCGCACCGTTGCGTGTAACTTAGCCTCTGTGCGGGCGCTGCGCGCAATCACTTGTTCCCAATCCCATTGGTCCACTAAAACCGAGTGAATTTCCGATAGTGCCTCTTCATCAGGGCGTAAGGCTTTCATCTGCGCCACAATACCCTCGCCATCGGCAAATTCGTAGCGGCCGAGTACACCGCGTTTCCACTTGGCTAAAGAATGCACAACCTCATATTGATGTTGTAACGAGCTCACGGATACTTGCACGGCCTTTTCATAACCGGAGAGTGTATCTTGGGTGCCATGGGTGGGATCTGTTAACAAAGGCGCTTGCACTTCAGTTAGTTTAAGAGCAGCACAGAGTTGCTCGGTAAAGGTATGTTTAATATAACGAATTTCTTGCTGGCGGCTAATAAAACTGGCTTTCATGATCTTTCTCCAATACATGTTTGATGTATTAGTTTTATCGTTAAAGCACACCTTTATTCAACACTCATTTGTTAATTTGCTATTGTGCTGTAAATTATTTAAATAAATAGGCTATATTGTTAGAAAATATCTACCTCACGTTAGTAATTAGGATGATTAAGTAGATGATCGATAAATTAGATAAAAGCATTTTGAACGCGTTAGCCGAAAACGCCCGGCAATCTTATGCGGAAATTGCCAAAGATAATCATGTTTCGCCAGCAACCATTCACGTGCGCGTGGAGAAAATGCGTAAGGCAGGCATCATTACCGGGGCCAAACTAGCTATAGATGCGAAAAAGTTAGGTTACGATATCACCTGTTTCATTGGTATTACGCTCCGCCAAGCGGGCGATTATCCCTCTGCGTTAAAAAAGCTCGAGGCACTGCCCGAAGTGATTGAGGCCTATTACACAACCGGCCAATACAGCGTGTTCATCAAGGTAATGGTGCGTAATATCGAGGATTTACAGAAGATGTTGATTGAGCGCTTACAAGTTATTGATGAGATTCAATCTACGGAAACCTTGATATCCCTGCAAAGCCCAATTCAACGCAGCATTCTCGCGTAGCATTAGCCCCGCTTCCGGGGCGTTTGGCATGGTGGTTGCGATAAGCCCGCACTTGCATGTTTTATACACTGATTTGGGAATTGTGAAGTGTTTTTAAAAGCTGTAGGCTTAACTAGTGAAATAATAGAACAATAACAAAATAAAAGGATACCCCATGCGCTGGATAGCTCACTTCATTCTTTCTGCTTTTTTAATCACTACTGTAACATTAGCTGCAACCCTAACTGCAACACTACTCAGTGCTCCCGCCATCGCCCAAACAGATGATGAACGCACAATGCGCCATGCGATCATGGCTTACACTGAAAAGGATTTCAGCTCAGCGTTTGCGCAGATGCAAGCATATCTCCCGCTAGCGAGCGCCGATGCCGCCTATTATTTGGGGTTGATGAGCATTGAAGCACAAGGCGCGGATTATGATCCGGTAAGTTCCCTTGCGTATTTGCAGGCGGCAAGCGAATGGAATCATCCAGATGCTGAGCATATGGCGCAGCAGATTGAGCCTCATCTTAATGCTGAAGAGCTTGCGCAAGCAGAGGCACAATTTGCAGCGTTGCAAAATCAAGTGGAAGTGCTTTTAGATTACGAAAGATTCGCAGAAAAAGAGCTACCGCGGCCAGAACGCACTCGTGCTAGAGCACCGCGGTATCCCCGTGATTATGCTGCTCGTAGGATGGAAACTTGGTTAACGGTGATGCAAGTTGTTTCACCAGAAGGAAAAGTGATAACAGCCTTACCTGTTGAAAATGTACCAAGAGAGTTTATCCGCGAATATAACCGTGTTGAAGGTGCCTGGCGTTATGAAGAAGTAGAGAAGCCGTACCCGCTTTCAGTAAGGCTATTGTTCGAAATAGAAACCGCGAAGGATGACGAATACGAAACCATTAACGATATTTATGAGCAAACCCTCAGCCTCGCCATGGCCGGCGTGCCAGAACAGCAGATGTATTTAACATTATTAGCGAGCACACGTGGCGCTCGGCTTGAGCATGAAGGATTACTGCAGGCATCGGATAACTCACGGGATTGGCTTGAGCGTGCGGCTCGGGGTGGTTACCGAACTGCGCAGCGCTACTTAGCTATTCACTCAAGCTCTAGGGTTTGGGGTGAATACTTGGTTTCTCAAGGTGATTTAACGGCGATGGCATTTTATGGCACCAAACTTTACACCTTTGCCGCTGATCCCGAGCTTGCCGCTTACGGAGAAGAGCTTGTTCGCGAAGCGGCGGCAGCCGGTAACGAGAATGCAAAAGCGATCTTAGCTCATTTTTAAGGATGAGCTTTGAACGGTTCGCGGGGGCTGTGCGCCTAGCAAGCGGAACGAGCCATTTGCCGTGCTAGGAGCAGGGAGCTGGGAGCTAGGGGCTGGGCGCTACCCCAGCAGCCCCGCGTAAAAACAACCTAAGCGGTTAGCATATCTAAAATACTCTCTGCGGCGGTGCGGCCTTGGGCGATGGCCGTAACCACTAAATCAGCACCTAATACCATATCGCCGCCAGCAAATATTTTCGGGTTTTCGGTTTGCAACGGATGCAGCGCATGCTCATCTTGGGTGTTTACTAAACGCCAATCATTGAAGGTTACCCCATGCTCAGCCAACCACTCTGGCGGGTTTGCTTGATAACCAAAAGCGAGCACCACCGCATCGGCGGGCATTACAAACTCTGAATCAGCTACCGGCTCAGGCCTTCTGCGTCCGGCGGCATCGGCTGGGCCTAGCGCTGTGCGCACAAAGCGTACACCAGTTACTTGGCCCTGTTCGTTGGCAATAATTTCCAATGGCTGCAAGTTATATTGAAAATCAACGCCTTCTTCCCGGGCATTTTGCACTTCTTTGCGTGAACCCGGCATATTCTCAGCATCGCGGCGATAGGCGCAAACTACGGATGTTGCTTGTTGGCGAACCGCAGTGCGCACGCAATCCATGGCGGTATCACCACCACCAAGCACCACAACCCGCTGCTTCTCTAGTGAAATATGAGGGTAATCGGGCATGGGGTATTTCATTAATGCCGAAGTATTGCCAATTAAATAGCGTAAGGCAGGGTGCACCCCTTTTGCTTCAAGGCCGGGTAGGCCGCCATCCACCGCTTTGTAGGTACCGAGTGCTAAAAATACCGCATCGTAATCACTTACTAAATTAGCGAAAGGGATATCGCGGCCCACTTCGCAATTCAGTTCAAACTCGATACCCATGCCGGTAAAAATCTCTCGGCGTTGAGCCATTACCGATTTTTCCAGTTTAAACGCAGGAATACCAAAGGTGAGCAAGCCACCAATTTCTGGATAGCGATCAAACACGGTAACCTGTGCGCCATTGCGCGCGAGTACATCGGCGCAAGCCAAGCCAGCCGGGCCAGCGCCAACAACGGCTACTTTCTTATGTAGTGGTTCAACCTGGGATAAATCCGGACGCCAGCCCATGGCAAAGGCGGTGTCGTTGATGTGTTTTTCGATGGCGCCGATGGTGACCGCGCCGAAATCATCATTAAGTGTGCAAGCGCCTTCGCAGAGCCGATCTTGCGGGCACACGCGGCCGCACACTTCCGGTAAGCTGTTGGTTTGGTGCGAGAGTTCGGCCGCTTCAATAATTTTCCCGGCGGCCGCGAGTTCGAGCCATTGGGGGATGTAATTGTGCACCGGGCACTTCCACTCGCAATAGGGATTACCACAATCTAGGCAGCGATCGGCTTGGCCTTCGAGCTGCACGTCTGCCATGGGTTGGTGAATTTCCACAAACTCTATTTGGCGTTCGCGGAGCGCGCGCTTGGCGGGTTCTGCGCGGCCAACATCAACAAATTGATAGATATTTTTCGCCATTACATCACCTCCACGCGAATTGAGCCGGTAGAGCGGGCGCGGTGGCCAAGTAAATCACGGATATCGCGTGCTTTCGGCTTCACTAGGCGAAAACGTGGCAGCCAAGCTTCGAAATCAGCAAGAATCTGCCGCGAGCGCTCGCTACCGGTGTGTTCCACATGATCATGAATGTAGCCGCGCAGGTGTTCTTTTAGAATGGGTTCTTCGATAGCGAGTGCTTCTACTAATTCAGGGTTAATGCGCTGGGCGAAATCTTCGTTGGCATCGAGCACGTAGGCCATACCACCTGTCATGCCGGCGCCGAAGTTAATGCCGGTGCTGCCGAGTACTACCACCACACCGCCGGTCATGTATTCGCAGCCATGATCGCCAATGCCTTCCACTACGGCAATGGCCCCGCTGTTGCGCACGGCAAAGCGCTCGCCAGCTACACCTGCAGCGAATAGCCGGCCGCCAGTGGCGCCGTAGAGGCAAGTGTTGCCCATAATAGCGGATTCATGGGAGGCATATTCTACGTTAGCGGCGGGTTTCAGTGTAATGCGGCCGCCAGCCATACCTTTACCCACATAATCATTGGCATCGCCGGTTAAAAATAAATGTAGGCCGGGAGCGTTCCAAACGCCGAAACTTTGCCCGGCGGTGCCGTTGAAGTGTAGGCGAATAGGTGAACCGGCTAAGCCTTGGAGGCCATGAGTTTTGGCGATTAGGCCGGAGAGTGCTGCACCCACCGAGCGATCATCGTTGCGGATAGCAAATTGAAATTCAGCACGCTGACGCTCGGCGATGGCGGGGGCACACTCGGCCAATAGGTGTTGGTTCAGAATGCCTTTATCGTGCGGCGGGTTATTTTCCGTGCAAAATAACGGTTTATCCGATTCGATGCCGGCGGATGCGAGTAATGGCGATAGATCCACTTTGCTTTGTTTTTGGTTGAGGCCGGTGGCTACTTTTTCCAGAAGATCGGTACGGCCGATAAGCTGAGTGATATCTTCAACGCCGAGTTCTTGTAGGTAAGTATTTACTTCTTCTGCGAGCAAGTGGAAATAGTTCTCTACCTTTTCGGGCAGGCCGCTAAAATATTGTTGGCGTAGTTTGGTATCTTGGGTGGCCACGCCGGTGGCACAGTTATTGAGGTGGCAGATGCGTAAGTATTTGCAGCCCAAGGCGATCATGGGGGCGGTGCCAAAACCGAAGCTTTCAGCGCCAAGAATGGCCGCTTTAATCACATCTAAGCCAGTTTTCAAGCCACCATCGGCTTGTAGCCTTACTTTGTGGCGCAAGCCATTGCTTACCAGTGCTTCGTGAACTTCGGCGAGGCCGAGCTCCCAGGGCGAACCGGCGTATTTCACTGAAGTGAGGGGGCTGGCGCCGGTGCCGCCATCGTAGCCGGAAATGGTAATTAAATCAGCGTAGGCTTTGGCAACGCCGGTGGCGATGGTGCCGATGCCGGGTTCGGATACCAGTTTCACGGAAACAAGCGCTTTGGGGTTCACTTGTTTTAAATCGAAAATCAGCTGTGCGAGATCTTCAATAGAGTAAATATCATGGTGCGGCGGCGGTGATATCAAAGTTACGCCGGGCACGGAATAGCGCAGCCGGGCGATTTCCGCGGTTACCTTTTCGCCCGGAAGCTGACCGCCTTCGCCGGGCTTGGCACCTTGCGCCACTTTGATTTGCAGTACATCCGCATTCACCAGATAATGCGGGGTAACGCCGAAACGCCCAGAGGCTACTTGCTTGATGCGCGAGTTCTTCAGCGTACCGAAGCGCGCTGGATCTTCACCACCTTCACCGGAATTCGAGTGCCCACCCAAGCGATTCATCGCAATCGCCAAGGCTTCATGCGCCTCCGGGCTCAACGCCCCAATCGACATCGCCGCCGTATCAAACCGCTCAAAAAGATCGGAACACAGAAGATGGGGTCGTTGTCCGTGAGCTCTGGCACCTTTTTTTAGGTGGAGGAGGTCGCGGAGGGTGGCGATGGGGCGCTGGTTTACTGCGGCGGCGAAGCGCGCATAGGCGGCAGCATCCCGATTTTCCACTGCGGCCTGCAGGCTGGTTACCACATCCGGGTTATAAGCATGGTATTCGCCATTATGCACATACTTCAAAAGGCCACCATGCTCTACTTTCTTGCGCGGCAACCAAGCTCGATGATGCAAACGCAACAAATCTTGCGTGAAATCATCATAACAAGCCCCGCTAATTCGGCGGTGGCAAACCGGAAAACATTCACGCTGCAACGCTTCCGAAATCCCCACCAACTCAAACAAACTCGCACCGCGGTAGCTGGAAACCGAAGCAATGCCCATCTTCGACATAATCTTCAGTAACCCTTTATTAATACCCTTACGATAATTCACTACCGCATCACGCACCGGCAAATCCAGCCGGCCCTGATCCACCAATTGCTCAATGGTTTCATAGGCCATAAACGGGTAAACCGCCGTAGCCCCCAAGCCAACCAAAACGGCAATATGATGAGAATCTCGCGCCGAGGCGGTTTCTACAATAATATTCGCATCGCAACGAGCTTGGCTATTCACCAGCCGCGCCTGCACCGCGCCCGTCGCCATCGCCGCAGGAATTGGCAAACGCCCTTTAGCAATATTGCGATCCGAAAGAATCACAATAACAATATTATCGTTCGCCACTGCCGCCTGAACATCATCCGCCAGCGCGCGCACAGCATCCTGCAAACTCTGCTGCTCAGGATCAAAGTGCAAATCAAAGGTGCGCCAGGCGTAATATTCATCATCCAGCGCCTTCAACTGCTCCAAATCCGTATACATCAGCACCGGGCTCTCAAATAACACCCGATTCGCATAGCCGGACGTTTCATTGAACATATTCTGCTCGCGGCCAATACAGGTGGCCAGCGACATCACATGTCGCTCCCGAATTGGGTCAATCGCCGGGTTCGTTACTTGCGCAAACTGCTGGCGAAAATAATCATAAAGCAGCCGTGGTTGCGAAGAGAGCACCGCCACCGGGGTATCATCCCCCATAGAACCGGTAGCCTCCTGGCCATCATGAGCCAGCACCTTAATTACTTGCTCAATTTCCTCCACGCTATAAAAAAACTGCTTGTGATACACCGCCATGCGCGCATCATCAAACAGCCGATCACCAATCGCCTCGCCTTTGCATTCCTCAAACGGCGTCAGCCGCAAAATATGCTTATCTAGCCATTCACGATAGGGATGGCGGCCCTTCAAATCATTATCAATCTCTTTGCTGCGCCAAATCCTGCCATTGTAAGTATCCACCGCAAGCATTTCACCAGGCCCCAAACGGCCTTTTTCCAACGCATCAGTATCACTATAATCCCAAGTGCCCACTTCCGAGGCCACAGTTATGGTGCGATCTTTGGTAATCACGTAGCGAGCAGGGCGCAATCCGTTTCTATCTAAACTACAGGCCACATGGCGGCCGTTGCTCATCACCACCCCAGCGGGGCCATCCCAAGGCTCCATGTGCATGGAGTTGAACTCGTAAAACGCCCGTAACTCCGGATCCATCGTTGGGTCGCCTTGCCAAGCGGGCGGAATCAGCAAGCGCATTGCCCGGAAAAGATCCATGCCACCGGCAAGCAGCATTTCCAGCTTATTATCTAAAGAAGAAGAATCTGAACCGCGTTCCCCCACAAAGGGCGCCGCATCGCTTAAATCCGGCAATAACGGAGAATGCATTTTGTAACTGCGAGCGAGCGCCCACTGACGGTTACCAGCAATGGTATTGATCTCACCATTATGCGCCAGAAATCGAAACGGTTGCGCCAACGGCCAGCGCGGCTGTGTGTTGGTAGAAAAACGTTGATGAAACACACAAATCGCCGATTGCATGCGCTCATCCGCTAAATCCAGATAAAACCGCGGTAAATCCGCCGGCATCATCAAGCCCTTATACACCGTCACCAAACAAGATAAAGAGGGGACATAGAAATCGGTGTCAGACACCAATTTCTTTTCCGCTCGCCGGCGCGCCATATATAGCCGCCGTTCGAGGTCTTTTTTGCGCCAACCGGGCTGGGCCGAAACAAAAATTTGTTCAATTCGCGGCAAGCTCGAAGCCGCAATTTCACCTAGCACCGAAGTGTCTACCGGCACCTCGCGCCACCCGTGCACCGTTAAGGTTTCTTTGCTCAGTTCTTCTTCAAGAATGGTTTTCGCGGCGCTACACAGCTGTGCATCATTACTTAAAAACACTTGCCCAACTGCATATTTTTTACCCAGCTGCCAGCCATTTTCGCTCGCCACCGCACGAAAAAACGAATCCGGAAGTTGCATTTGAATGCCGCAGCCATCGCCAGTTTTACCATCGGCACCAATGGCACCGCGGTGCATCATGCGATCAAGCGCAGTAATCGCTCGCTGCACCAAAGTATGGCTAGTTTCACCATCAAGCTGCGCAATCAGGCCAAAGCCGCAGTTATCACGGACATCATTGGCTTGTGTATCAGCCCCGTACAAAGAATTCTGCAACATATACAACTCCTGAAGAAACGTATAACAACTTATTAACCTATCAGGAATTGGCCAATAACGGAATAAGCGCCATGAATGGTGGGCATAGCTTACTTATGCCTTTAGAGATAGAGGCTTCACAATAACGGCGCTGAGCGCAAGAAAGAGCGCCGAAATCAATAAACACGCTACAAATCCTGCCATTTGAAACACCAAGCCCGAGAGCACAGTACCAATCAAGCGGCCCATGGCATTCGCCATATAATAAAAACCAACATCGAGCGAAACACCATCGGCGCTGGCAATGCGGATAATAAGATAGCTATGCAAAGAAGAATTAATAGCGAAGAGTAGGGCAAACAATAGCAGGCCAATCACAATGCTCAACTGTGGGCTTACACCCCAAGCGCCGCCAAACTGCAATAACACCGCTATAGTAATCGGCACCAAGGTGAGCAGAGCCGCCCAGAGAAAGGCAGAAGCATCAGCCTTCGCAATTTTCGGTGCAATGGCTTGAATAAAACCATAAAAAATCACCCAAATCGCTAAAAACGCCCCCACTTGCCAATGATCCCAAGCAAACACCTGGCTCAAGGTAACCGGCAACGCAATCACAAACCAAACATCACGCGCCCCAAACAAGAACATCCGTGCCGCCGAAAGAATATTAATTGCTCGGCTTTTAGAGAGAATTTCTTTAAATTTTGGCTTAGCTTTCGCCACGCCCAATTCGCCCTGCAATAGAAATAGGCTAGCTATCCACACCACGGCAAGCAACCCGATCATGGTATACAGCGCGCCCACAAAACCAAGCAAGGTAAGCAACAAACCGCCAAGAAAGAAACCCACACCTTTCAATGCATTCTTCGAGCCAGTAAGAATTGCCACCCACTTATAAAGCGTACCGTGGGCATCGCCGGGCACCAGCATTTTAATGGCGCTTTTCGCGCTCATTTTGTTCAAATCTTTGGCGATACCCGAAATCGCTTGCGCGAACATCACCCAAACAATACTTAAAAACTGGGTAGGCACGGTAAGCGCCGCCAGCGCAATAATTTGCAGCACCAAGCCTATCTGCATGGTTCGGTTTAAGCCGATTCGCGCACCTAAATAGCCACCAACAAGGTTGGTAACCACCCCAAAAAACTCATAAAACACAAACAACATAGCAATTTCGAGCGGACTATAACCAAGCTGATGGAAAAACAGCACCACGAGCATTCGCAGCGCTCCATCGGTAAGGGTAAACGCCCAATAATTGCCCGTAATCACTAAATATTGTTTTATGTTCATGTTTTAACTCTACATTACTGAATTCTCAGCTGGGAGGCCGTGAACTTGAGGCGCTGCGGGAAGGGTAGGCTTTCTCAGGGACGCCGTGAACACATCCGTGTGGGCTTGGATGCCGCATCCATGCGGCATACACCCTTACGAAAGCCTAACCCTCCCCCGCAACGCCCCGGCACAAGCATGGATTTCACATAAGAGGCTGAATGAATAGTGTTTCGGAGTAGGGAATATGCGTTCGCAGGGTGTCTGCCGCATGGATGCGGCAGCCAAGCCTACATGGACGTATCTACGGCGTCCCTGAGAACGCATTTCCCTACCCCGAACTAGCTATTCACTCACCAAGCCTTTGAAATCCATGCTTGCGCCGGGGCGCCGTTCACATTTATTTAGCAATACGCTTCACCAAATCGATAGTGCGGTTTGAATAGCCCCACTCGTTATCGTACCAAGCGTAAATTTTCACGTGAGTACCGTTGATAACCAAGGTTGAGAGTGCATCCACAATTGAAGAGCGCGGGTCGGTTTTGTAATCGATGGAAACCAACGGCCGCTCCTCGTAACCAAGAATGCCGTCAAGTTCGCCCTCTGCGGCCGCTTTTAACGCCGCATTTACTTCTTCTGCAGTGGTGCCTTTTTCTACTTCGAACACCATATCGGTTAGTGAAGGGCAATCGATAGGCACCCGCACCGCGTGGCCATTAATTTTGCCTTCCAACTCGGGGAAGATAACCGTGATGGCCTTGGCGGAGCCCGTGGTTGTTGGAATCAAGGAGCCTAGCGAACGCGCGCGGCGCATATCTTTGTGGGGCGCATCAAGAATACTTTGGGTGTTGGTAAGCGCATGAATGGTGGTCATCGATGCGTGCTTAATGCCAAAGTTTTCTTTGATAACTTTCACCACGGGGCCCAAGCAGTTCGTGGTGCACGAGGCCGCGCTTACAATGGAATGCTCACGCGGATCAAACTCTTCATCGTTTACACCCACCACAATATTCGGCACGCCCTTGCTTTTCACTGGCGCGGTAACCACAACATGATCCACGCCTTGATCGAGTAAGGGTTGTAGCGCTTCGGCGGTTTTAAAAATGCCCGCCGCTTCAATCACCACATCGCAAGCCGACCAATCTACTTTACCTAGCTCTTTCTCTCGGCTAAATTTCAGCTTTTTGCCATCAACAATAATGCTATCGCCTTTTACGCTCACATCGTGAGGCCAGCGCCCGTGGGTGGAATCGAATTCAAGCAAATGTGCCATGGTGGCAGCATCAGCGCCCGGGTCGTTAATCATTACAAACTCAAGCTCTTCACTGGTAAAGCCAGCGCGCAATGCCAAGCGGCCAATGCGTCCGAAACCATTAATACCTACTCGTAATTTTTTACTGCTCATATTGGCTTCCTTTTATCGGTTTCTTTATTCTTAAAATATGTCGTTACTAAATACTTCATAACTCATCTATTGCTACAAACTCGGTGCTACAAACCTATTGCTATAAAATGTACTCTAAATTTATTCCTGCGGCTAATTCCCTGCCCGTTTGTTAAGCAGGGGCCCAATTCGGTTCGATAATGCCACCAATGAGAGCATCACCGGCACTTCTACGAGCACGCCCACCACAGTAGCCAAAGCTGCGCCCGATGTAATGCCAAACACACCAATGGCAACCGCCACGGCCAATTCGAAGAAATTTGAAGTGCCAATCAAGCAAGCGGGCGCGGCAATTCGATGGGGCAGGCGCATAAACCAAGCGCCGCCGAGGGCAACAACATAAATAAAATAAGTTTGCACGATAAGCGGAATGGCAATCAACAACATGACAAAGGGGCTTTGAATAATCGATTGCGCCTGCAAACCAAATAAAATTAAAACCGTGAGGCATAAACCCAAAATCGATATTGGTTTGATGCGCTCTTGGAATTTAGCCAGGCGTTGTTCTGCTGTTGTTTGCCCGCGAGCTTCAGGTGTTTGCGCGTGCACGTGCTTGGTTTCTGGCGCGGCAGCTGAGTTTTCGGGTTTTATTGGGCTCGCCTTTCCGAGAAAAGCGCGGCGCACCAAAACACCCGCAATAAGCGGCAACACAACATAAAGAACCACGGAAAGGGTAAGTGTTTCCCAAGGTACCGATAAATCAGTGAGGCCCAAGAGCATACCGGCAATAGGTGCGAAGGCAAAAATCAGAATAACATCGTTCACCGATACTTGCAGCAGGGTATAGCTCGGATCGCCTTTCGTAAGCTGGCTCCAAACAAACACCATCGCCGTACAAGGGGCCACACCAAGAAGAATCACACCAGCCAAATATTGCGAGGCATCAGCGGCAGGAATCAGGTTCGCGAAAATCACGAAAAAGAATAAATAACCCAAGCCAAACATAGTGAAAGGCTTAATTAACCAATTCACTACCAAAGTAAGAATCAGGCCTTTGGGCTCTCGGGTAGCGGCCTTAATTGAACTTAGCTCAATCTGCGTCATCATCGGGAAAATCATCGCCCAAATCAGCACCGCCACTACAAAATTTACTTGGGCAAATTCCGCAGCGGCAATGGCGTCAAATAGAGCTGGCGCCAGGATTCCTAGGGCCACGCCGCCGGTGATACAAAGAGCAACCCAAACAGAAAGATAGCGCTCAAAAATACCCATGATTCCCAATTCCTTTTTTGTGAACGTTTCTCAAGAAAGCTTCTCACAAGAAATTTTCCTGAGAGAGCGTCAATTAGCAGCAACGTTCCGGGCGCGAAGCCATTCCCGATAACCGCTCATTCGCCCGCATCAATGCCGGGCCAAATTGCGTTTGCTCGCTGTGCAGTAAGGCATCAACCCAAGCTGGAACCGAACCGGCAATACGATAAAACAGCCATTGCCCACGGCGCTCCGATTCAACCAAACCTGCGCCACGCAAAATATTAATGTGCCGCGAAATCTTCGGCTGTGAAAGATCCAACGCCGCCGTAAGCTCACACACACAAAGCTCTTCAGCACTAAACAACATCAACATAATCTGCATTCGGGTTTCGTCACCAAACGCCTTACAAATCGAAATAGCACTCTGCATCGCTAACGCCCTCTAAATCTACTTAATGCGAGTATATATGGATATGCAGATATATCAATATATACATATTTAATTTAGCTATTTTATTAAACTGGCGCAAATCTCACTCCCCACCTACACTGAGCATAACGTTATAGCAATAACCTTATAGCAATAACAAAGGGGGCCTTATGAACTGGCTAACCAAGATGTTGTTAGGAATAGCTGTAGCCACACTGGTGGGCTGTACACCAGCCAATGAAAACCAACCCGATTCAACCTCGGACAATGACCAACCACCACCACAAGCGGAAACTTATACCGCTGATAACATGATGCGAGAAGAAGTTCCCATGTGCCAAATGGAACTCGGCTTTGAAAGCTGGGAGCCTTATCAATATGTTAGTGTTAGCGGCGAAGTAGGCGGTGTTGATATTGAAATCGCCAAGCGTGCTGCGGGCCACGTTAACTGTATTCTCAATGTGCGCCAAGGCTCCTGGCGTGAGCTGCTGGAATGGCTACAAGAGGGTGATATCGATTTCATTATGGGCGCATCGAAAACGCCCGCTCGCGAGGAATATGCATGGTTTTCGATTCCCTACCGCAACGAGCAATTTAGCCTCTTTATCCGAAGCGAAGAAGCGCCACGTTACCCGATGAACGATATAGAAGCCTTCCTAGCTGAAGGGCACAAAGTAGGGGTTGTGAACGAATATTTCTACGGCGATACCATGCAAGAACTCATGTATGAGAGCGAATATGGCGATCAATTCATGGGTGCGCGCCTGAACGAACTCAACATGGCGCGTCTACTTGATGGCGAAATCGATGGTTTTATGGAAGACAACCTAGTGGCCGCCTCGATTATCCGCCGCCGCAGTTGGAACGATGCCATTCAAAGGCACAGTATTGGCCTGCCGGCCTCTGAGGTATACGCAATGTTCTCAAAGAGCGCCGTTACCGAAGAGGAAGTTATGGCCTTCAATGGCGCCCTTCGCGAGCTCACCAACAACGGCTTTATCGCCGAACTCATCCGCCGCTACGGTGGGTGAGGCCGGCCGCTTGGGGCTCGTGCGCTTGGGGCTTTATCTGGGTGGGGAGTGGCATTCTCAGGGACGCCGTAGATACGTCCATGTAGGCTTGGATGCCGCATCCATGCGGCATACACCCTGAGAATGCCAACTCCCCACCCAGAAGCGCCCCGCGCACCAGCCCCCATGGAAGGGTTTACGGCGTCCCTGAGAATGCCTACTCCCCACCCAGATAAAGCCGCCCACGCAAGCCCTCCCCACCGGAAGCGCCATGCCACGCTCTTAGTCAATGCATTACGGCAAGGGTACTGATATAATTAGTGCACTTTATATTTGCACTCTTTGCTTCGCTGGAAGGGAACTATGAGCGAATTCTTTGCCGCACTCTTTGCTGTGGCCGCCGCCGAGCTTGGCGATAAAACTCAATTTCTTGCACTATTACTCGCTGCCCGGTACCCGAAGCAGCGTATGGCGTTAATCGCGGGTATGATGCTCGGCATGATTCTCATGCACGGGGTTGCCAGTGTGCTGGGGTATTACCTCGGTGATTTCCTCGCCGTTGATTGGCTTTCCTATGTTGTGGGTGCGCTCTTTATTTTAATGGGGCTGGCGATTTTACGGCCTGAGCGGGAAGAAAAAGTAGATTCCAACAGCAAGTTTTTACACCTCGGCGCATTTTTTGCCGCGCTTTTGCTGCTTAGCGTATCTGAGATTGCGGATAAATCACAAATCGTAACCATGATGCTAGCGGCGCACTACCAAAGCATTTTTCCGGTGGCTGCGGGCGCTGTTGTGGGTATGAATTTGATTCTAATTCCAGTGATATTTTTTGGCGCTTGGATTACCAATCGGGTGCCAATGAAAATGGTACGGATATTTGGCTGTGTTGTATTTGTGAGTTTGGGCTTGCTGGCGATTTTTAATACCTAACTTTAGTACTTAACTTTAATACCTAAAGAGGAGGCGTAACCATGTTGTTCATGACCCTCGGTGGTATTGGCCTGCTGTTGCTCGGTATGGCAATGATGACAGAAGGGCTAAAGGCTGCGGCGGGTAATGCGCTGAGCAGTTTACTGGAGCGTTCTACGAAAACGCGCCTGCGGGCGGCGTTTATGGGCTTTGGTGTCACTGCGGTTGTGCAATCATCCAGTGCGGTGATTGTTACTACTTTGGGTTTTACCAACGCGGGTATGCTGAAGCTCCGGCAGGCCGCCTGGGTGGTGTTTGGTAGTAATCTAGGCACTACCATGACAGCTTGGATTGTGGCGCTGATTGGCCTTAAGCTGAACGTACAAGTAATTGCGCTGCCGCTTATCGGCCTAGGCATGCTGTTAAAGTTGTTCTTCAGCAACGGCCGAACGCCGCATGTAGGCTTTGCCCTTGCCGGCTTTGGTGTGTTGTTTTTGGGCTTGGGTATCTTGCGTGATGCCTTTATTGATGTGGCGGATTATCTGCCACTTGAGCAACTCGGCACTACCGGTGCCATCGGCATTGTGTTGGGTGTTTTGGTGGGGGCCTTGCTCACCGCTTTAATTCAATCTTCTTCGGCTGCATTAGCAATCATTCTTACGGCTTCGGTAACGGGCGTACTTACACCGCTACTCGGTGCTGCCTTGGTGATTGGCGCAAATGTTGGCACCACAGCAACGAGTTTGTTAGCTTCGATTGGGGCTACTACAAATGCCCGGCGTTTGGCGCTGATTCATGTTCTGGAAAAATTATTTACTGCGGTAATTGCACTTATTCTGCTGGCGCCCATGTGGTGGGTAGCGGATTGGCTCTCTGATGGTGAAGTAGGGCAGAATATAAGTGTGGGTTTGGCGCTTTTCCATACCCTATTTAACGTGCTTGGTTTGGTGTTAATGTGGTTTTTGGCGGATAAATTAATTCGTAGAGTAGAGCGTTTTATTAAGCAGCCGGCCCTTAGCTCTGAAAAACCGCGCTATCTCGATGATACGGTGCTATCCATGCCAGCCATGGGCGTTGCAGCCATGCACTCCGAGCTTAAACGCGTATTCAAACAGCTTCTCAGTCGCGGCCGCAAACTGGTGGAAGAGCCTTCAGCTTACAAAGAGCCCTCAGCGGAACAAGAGCCCTCAGCTAGGCAAGAGCCCTCAGCGGAACAAGAGCCCTCAGCGGAACAAGAGCCCTCAGCGAGCAAAGAGCCCTCAGCCCCAGAACCGGATTTTCACACCACGGCGCTGCTAGAATCTATTCAAGAGTTTGGCAATAAACTCAGCGCCGAAAGCTCCATGGCAGAATACGCCGATAGCTTTTTGAATATAACTTGGGCGCGAGAGGAGAGTGTGCAGTTAAAAGCGCTTTTGCATGAGTTAGCGGCCATTGATTTAGCGCAGGTACAGGCGGCCATATCCGGGCCTTTGGGCGAACAATTTCGCCGGGTAATGCGTACTAGTGCGCTGAAAGAAATGTCATTAGCGGCACGAGAGCAAATACTGCACGATATTTCTCAGGCTCGGCGCGCTAAACGTTCTGAATTGTTAGCGAGTATTAAGGCCAATGAGGCCCATGTTGCAGGGGCTATTGTTAAGATTACGAAACAACTCAATATTATTAGCTTGCTTGAAGAATGCACAAAGCGAATAATGCGCATCGCAAACGTAATCTACCCTGAAAACGAAGAAAGCAAGGCAAACGAAGAAAGCAAAGCAAACGAAGAAAACGAATAAATCGAACGGAGAGTTCTCACATGTTGTTAGCAAGTTTGGCGGTTATTTTTGGCTTGGTATTGTTAATTTGGTCCGCCGATAGGTTCATTGAAGGCGCTGCGGTAACCGCAAAACACTTCGGTATGTCGCCGTTGCTCATTGGTATGCTGATCATTGGCTTTGGTACTTCAGCACCGGAAATGGTGGTATCGGCCTTTGCAGCAGCCCAAGGTAACCCCGGCTTAGCGCTTGGAAATGCGTTCGGTTCAAATACCGCAAACATTGGTATGGTGCTGGGTTTCACAGCACTCATTGCGCCCATAACGGTGCAATCGAGCGTGTTGCGCAAAGAAATGCCGATACTAATTGCTATCACCTTGCTAGCCGGTTGGATTATTTTTGATAACTTCATAAGCGGCTGGGATGCCATTATTTTGCTCGCGGTATTTTTCGCGGTAATGGGATGGTCGATTAAGCAAGGCTTGAATGGCAATGATACCCTTGGCCTCGAAACCGATGCCGATATCAGCAGCCACCAAATGCCGATAGCGCGGGCCATGATGTGGTTGTTTGTCGGGCTTTTCCTACTTATCGCTAGCTCCCGCGTGCTCGTGTGGGGCGCGGTAGAAATCGCAGTGGCTTTTGGGGTGAGCGATTTGGTGATTGGCTTAACTATCGTAGCCATTGGCACATCCCTGCCGGAATTGGCCAGCGCCATTGCTGCGATTCGCAAAAACGAACACGATTTAGCACTTGGTAACATAATTGGTTCGAACTTATTTAACACCCTGGCCGTAGTAGGTATAGCCGGCGCCATACATCCTTTTGCTATCGATGCAGAAGTGTTCAGCCGCGATTATTTGGTAATGGGGTTATTTACTCTGGCCATTGTAGCCTTCGCGCTTCGGAGTAAAAAAGCGAAGCGGCCGGGGCGCATTAATCGCATCGAGGGTGGAGTGTTCGTGGCTGCCTATTTCGGATACTTGCTGTGGGTTGTGCTTTAAGAGAGGTATTGATGTCGAATTCGCAATCAGAAAAACTACAGATAGAGAAAATACAGTTAGATGAAGCTACGGAACTAACCGCTACACGCTTAATGTGGGCCGGGTTAATTCCGTTTATCGGCACTGCAATTATTGGGGCGATTGGTTTTTGGCAAGCACCACTGGCTCAAGCGTTCTTAATTTATAGCGCCGTAATACTCTCATTTTTGGGTGGTATTCATTGGGGCCTAATCATGGCCAAGGGTATGGAAAACCCGCAAGGATCGCTCGTGATCTGCATGATTCCCTCGATCATCGGCTGGCTTTCCGTAGCCTTCCTACCCGTTTTGTGGGCGCTTGGTGTGCTCGCTATCGTGTATATGCTGTGGCTGAAATACGATGTGAAGCGAGTGGGGCAAGCTTGGTATGAAAAGGTGCGGCAACCCGTAACCTTTGTGGTGGCAGGGTGCCATTTCTTGTGGTTTATCACTATTGCCACCGAGCTGCGTGTTGGCTAAATAGGAGCACCTAAATGGCCATACGAGTTTTAGGCGCGGCCGGCGGCCTTACCGATATTCACGGCAGCACCTGTATTCAAATCGGCGATTATGCGCTCATCGATGCGGGCACTGGGTTAAGCTCGCTCTCAATCGAGGCAATGCGCAAAATCCGTTACATAGTGCTCACCCATTCGCACATGGACCATATTGCCGCGTTGCCGTTATTTCTTAGCAATATGTTTGAACAGGTTGAGCATCGAGTACAGGTGTTTGCGCAAGCGCACACGATCGAAACGTTAAAAGTGAATATCTTTAACGATAATATATGGCCTGATTTTACCAAAGTACCCTCTGCAGAAGCCCCGGTAGTGGAATTCATCGAAATTACACCCGGAAGCACCTTTACGTTACCGAGCCCGAATCAAGATAATGCGCAGATTCACGTGTTCGCGGTTGATCACACCGTGCCCACTGTGGGGGTAAGTGTGCGCATGGGCAACGAACACTTTGTGTTTAGTGCCGATACCACCGCCGGCCCTGTGCTCGATGAGGCGCTAGCCTCGATGTCTGCGTTGGCCCCCATTGATACCCTCATGCTGGAATGTTCCTTCACCAATGCCAAGCACGAGCTTGCGCTGCACACAAAACACATGACACCCGCCATGATCAGCAGCACCCTTGAACGCATGGCCGAAAGATTGGGTTCATTGCCGGCGCAAATATGGATTTCGCACTTAAAACCCAGCAGCGGCAGTGAGTTGGTGAATGAAGTTATTGCCTTAGCGGAAGAATTCTCTGCGGCTACGCGCGTGAGCGTGCTACAGCAAGAAAACAGCATAGAAAAACGCCACGAAAAAACGGCATGATTTTAAGAGAAAGCCTAAAAATAAGCTTAAGAGAAAGCCTAAAAATAAGCTTAAGAGAAAGCCTAAAAATAAGATGCAGTTTGCTGGAGCGCAAGTTTTATCTAGATGCGCTTTGAAGAGAACAGATTGCACGCTTGTTTTAGCGCATGTTTAGCGTGCTTTTAGTGCATGTTTGGCGCACTTTTAGCGCATGTTTAGCGCATATTCAGTGTGGTTTTAGCGCAGTTTTAGCGCTTTTAGTTGGCACTTCAGCCAACCATCCATCGCATAAATCTCAACTTCGTTACCGTGCAAACCGCGAATGGTAGCGTGAGTAGCTGTTGATATGTGCTTGAGTTCCTTCCGCGCGATTTCAACAACATGCAAAGGTTTTCGGCTTGCTGGCACACCAAGTTTGTTGATTACTTGGTCACCCATGCATATCTCTATTCGGTAGCGATCAAAACTGCTATCGGTGGTGGGTGCTGCGCTTTCGTCAGAGGTGATCATTTTTGCAATTCCATTTTATAAATGATGATGTAAATTTTACGTAAGCAAGAGCCAGCATTGTAAGCGAAGGCTGAAACACCATGTATATGACATCTGTCATATCTTGCTATTAAAAACGCTAAAAACAGCTAAAAAAGGCGCCAAAATGCTCGAGAAAGATACAAATCGTGTGCAAAAACTCAACAAATTTTGCTTTCGAGTAAGCATATATTAAAAGAACTAAGTTACAAATATTTTTTCATCTGCAAACCCTGTATCAGTTGATTTACAGGGTTTTTTAATGTGCGAACGCGGAAATATAAAAATATTCAATAATGAGATTGATTCTCATTTGATAATAAGTATACTTGCCAACACCTAATTAAGAATCATTCTTATTACTATTAAGTTTAAATGTTGGAGAGTAAACTACATGTCATTCGAAAAACGCGCTTCTTCTTTTTCTAACGCGCCCGCAAGTTTATCCGCCATGCCTTTAACGGCAAGCCCTCAGGGAACGCGCTCAAAAGCCAAACTTTCACTTCTCACCCTGGCTGTGGCTACTGCTCTTTCTGCAAACTTGTTCGCCGGTAATGCATTTGCGCAAGAAAGCGCCAATGAGCAAGCTAGCGCCCAGCAACCTAATCAGGGCAATAATCGCACCGGCATCGAACGCATAAGCATTCTTGGTTCAGCGGCTGCGGTAAGCGAAGCGCCAGGTTCTGCATATTACATGAGCGAAGAAGAGTTAAAGGAATTTGAATACACCGATATCATGCGCGCACTAGGTAATGTGCCTGGCGTGTATGTGCTAGAAGAAGATGGCTATGGCTTGCGCCCCAACATTGGTATGCGCGGCACAGGCGTTAACCGCTCGGATAAAATTACGGTGATGGAAGATGGCATTTTGGCCGCACCAGCACCTTATGCCTCACCTGCGGCGTATTACTTCCCAACCTTTGCGCGCATTGAAGCCATGGAAGTATTAAAAGGTTCTTCTTCAATTCAATACGGCCCACGCACTACGGGCGGTGTTCTGAATTTAGTGTCGCGCAGCATTCCAACTGAAGATTTCGCCGGCTTCGTTGATGTGGCCGCTGGCGAAGATGGTTACGGTAAGTTCCACACCTACATGGGCGGCAGTGGTGAACGTGCCGGTGGTGTGTTTGAAGCCTTGCGTTATCAAGCCGATGGTTTTAAAGATATGGTGAATGGTGATACTGGCTTCTACCGCAACGATATTATGAGCAAAGTGCGGGTAAGCCTCGATGAAGCGGGCCGCCATCAGCTCGAATTTAAATTCAAATATTCTGATGAAGTAAGCGATGAAACCTACATGGGCCTAACTGATAGCGATTATCAATCAAGCCCCTATGCGCGCTATGCTGCTTCTCAGCAAGATGAAATGACAACCGAGCACACGTTAATGCAAGCCACGCACCAGTGGGCGATGCCTACGGGTGGCGTATTAACTTCAACGATTTATCGCAACGAGTTTGCGCGCAATTGGTACAAAGCGGATCAAATCGGTGGCCTTTCATTATCCGGCGGTGGTTTAGAGTTGGCTTCCGAATTTGAAGCCAATGCGGCGGCGGGCGAAACCTTGAGTGTGCGGGTAAAAAACAACAACCGCGAATACCTCAGCCAAGGCCTGCAAACGCAATATGATTTTGCCGTAAATGGTAATGAATATGTGTTGGGTGCGCGTTATCACGAAGATGAAGAAGATCGTTTCCAGTGGGTTGATTTATATGATCTTGATGCGGCATTAAATATGGCCTTGGCGAATGCCGGCGTACCAGGCACCGATGCCAACCGTGTGGCCAGTGCCGAGGCGTTCGCGGCCTTTGCCAAAGCGCGCATGTATTTCGATGATTTTACCGTTGATTTCGGCGCCCGTTTTGAAGATATCACGGTGAAACGAGAAAACTTCGGTAACGATTTACAACGCTTGGATACACCTGAGCTGCGGGAAAATAGCACCTCGGCGTTCTTGCCAGCGGCCGGTGTAACTTACCGTTTGAATGATGCTTGGGTAGCTTTAGCGGGTGTGCAAAAAGGTTTTGCGCCGGCGGCACCAGGTAACAATGAGCAAGAAAACGAAGAGAGCTGGAACTATGAAGCCGGTGTGCGTTATGCCGGAAGTGTAGCCGGTGGCGATGCACGCTTTGAGTTAATTGGTTTCTACAGTGATTACAGCAACATGCATGGCAACTGTACCGCAGCGCAAGGCTGTGATTTAGATAATATCGGTGCGCAGGTAAACGCGGGTGAAGTAGAAGTGGGCGGTGTCGAATTGTTGGGTGCTTACACTTATGCATTGAATGGCTCAGTTGATTTGGCCTTCGATGCAGCTTACACCTTCACCAAAGCGGAATTCCAAAATAGCTTCAATTCCAATATCGGCATTTGGGGCAACGTAACGGCCGGTGATGAAGTGCCTTATCAGCCGGAGCAGCAATTACGCACCGGTGTTGCTTTAAAAGGTAGCTTGTGGAGCCTCGCGTTGAACGCGCGTTACTTGGGTGAAATGCGCACGGAAGCAGGCGCGGGAACCATTGCGGCGGACGAGAAAATTGCCGTACGTACGATTTTCGATATGTCAGCGCGCTACCAAATTGCGGATAACCAATCGGTTTACCTAACGGTTGATAACTTAACCGATAAAACCTATGCCACTACGCGCATGCACGGCGGAGTAATGGTGGGTAAACCACGGCAAATTAACATTGGCTACCAAGCGAGCTTTTAATTAAGGCCGCTGGCGCAAAAAACGCAAAAAAACACTGGTTCCCAGCCCTAAGTTTCGGGGCTGAGAACCAGAGATAACGAGAAACTAAATGATAACGATTGCCATTCAGTAATTGTTATTGCGAAATGGGTCATTTACAATGCCCCCCACAAATGTAAGGAGAAGCACATGCGCAAGCTAACGAAGTTGGTGTCAGTGACGGTTTTCTCTGGCACCTTTTTGATGGGCTGCAGCCCAGCCAGCGAAAACACGGATGCAACGGGCGCGAATAACGCTAATAGCGCCAATACCAACAGCAATCACGTGAACCTGTATTCCTCGCGCAACGAAGGGCTCATCAAGCCGTTACTCGATGAATTCACCGCCGAAACTGGCATTCAAGTGAACTTGCTCACTGGCTCTGGCAGCGGTTTGCTTTCGCGCCTAGAAAGTGAGGGTGCGAACACGCCAGCTGATTTGTTCCTTACCGTTGATGCCGGGTCTTTACACCGCGCAAAAGAGGCGAATCTATTTCAGCCGGTAACCAGCGAAACGCTTACCGCGGCAATTCCAAGCCATTTGCGTGATTCTGAAAACCATTGGCATGGCTTGAGCATGCGCGCACGCCCAGTATTTTATTCGTTGGAGCGGGTAAATCCGGAAGAAATTACCGATTATTTGGGCCTTGCCGATGAAAAATGGCGCGGCCGAATTTGTGTGCGTTCATCCGATAATATTTACAACCAATCAATGGTTGCGGCCATGATCGAACATCACGGCGAAGCAGCCACCGAAGAATGGGCGCGCGGCCTTGTAGCTAATTTTGCGCGCAACCCTGTGGGCGGCGATCGGGATCAAATTCACGCCGTAGCTTCAGGGCAGTGTGATATCGCGATAGCAAACACTTACTATTTTGGCGGCATGAGTTTAAGCGATGATGCCACCAACCAAGATACCGTAAGTAAAGTAGCCATTGCCTGGCCGGCCCAAGAAACTACCGGTGTGCATGTAAATGTATCCGGCGTTGGTTTGTTGCAAGCGGCAAGCAATGAAGAAAATGCGTTGCGTTTAATGGAATTTTTAGCGCAAGTGAGTTCGCAAACTTGGTATGCCGAAGTGAATTCCGAATACCCAGTGAACCCAGCGGCGCCTTGGAGCGAAACCTTGGAATCTTGGGGCGAGTTCGCCGCTGATGATATTTCCATGAGCATTCTTGGTGAGAACAATGCGGCTGCTGTGCGCTTAATGGATAGAGCAGGTTGGCGCTAAGGGCGTTGAGTGGATCGTTCTTGGCGAAATGCGCAGAACTCCTGCACAGAACGCCAAACGCCAAACGCCAAACGCAAAATACAAAGCGCAACCGAAAATAATCAGGATGTAAATGGTTAAAACAATTAGCAATGCAAGCAAGCAGATGCTCCATCGAGTATGGCGTCAGTGGCATGATATTTCCTTGCCGCTGGTAGCCATCATTATCTGCTTGCCGCTAATTGTTGTGGTGGCGAGCTTTTTTATTGGCCTCGGTGGCGAAGAACAACGCGCTACCTTGAGCCACCTGTTCCAAAATGTGATCGGCGAATACGTTTGGCACAGCGTGATTTTGCTAGTGGGCGTGGGCCTGCTCGTTATGCTGATGGGCGTTACCGCCGCGTGGCTCACCACCGCCTGTGAATTCCCCGGTGTCAGCTGGTTGCGTTGGGCGCTGTTGCTGCCCTTAGCGATGCCGGCGTACATCACTGCCTATACCTACAGCGGCATGCTCAGCTTCGAAGGGCCAGTGCAAACTGCCTTGCGCTCAATAACCGGTTGGGGCTTGGGCGATTATACCTTCCCAGAAATCCGTTCCCTTACCGGCGCAGTGCTGGTAATGGGCTTTGTGTTATTCCCCTACGTTTATTTAGTGACCCGCGCGGCGTTTATCGAGCAATCGCGCGCGGCCATCGAAGCCGGGCGCACCTTAGGCCTTGGCCCTTGGCAGAGTTTTTATCGCATCGCCTTACCCATGGCGCGGCCTGCCATTGCCACCGGCGTTACCTTGGCGCTCATGGAAACCTTAGCCGATTACGGCACCGTCCATTTTTATGGCGTAACCACCTTTACCACGGGGATTTTCCGAACTTGGTATGGCATGGGCGATCAGGTGGGTGCCTTGCAGCTGGCTAGCATATTGTTGAGCGCCGTAGTGGTTCTTATGCTGGTAGAGCGTATTTCGCGCAAGCAATCAAAATATCACCATGCTGGGCGCAACAATCAAGCCACGCGGCCTATGCAACTGCAGGGCATGCGCGCGTTTTTGGCGTTTATAGCCTGTTTTGTGCCGGTACTGCTTGGGTTCTTGTTGCCGGCGCTGCAACTGCTGAGTTGGTCGGCCGATAGGCTGCATGTATGGGCCGATGCGTCGTTCTGGCGTTTGGTAAGTAACAGTTTAGTGTTGGCGGCGTTAGCAGCTTTTATAACTGTAGCGGTGGCTCTATGGCTTTGCTATGGCAAACGCGTTGCCAGCAAGCGCCGGCAGAATAAGCGCACCCGCATTACCCAAACCTCAGTGAATTTCGCTTCACTGGGCTATGCCATTCCGGGTGTGGTGATTGCGGTTGGGGTGATGGTGCCGCTAAGTTGGCTGGATAACCGGATTATTGGGTTCAGTGAAAATGTGTTTGGGGTGAACCCGGGTTTAATTCTCTCGGGCACTATTGTGGCGCTGTTATTTGCCTACACGGTGCGGTTTCTTTCCATTTCGATTCAAACGGTGGAAAGTGGGCTTACGCAAATTAGCCATGCTATGGATGAATCAGGCCGAATTCTCGGGTTGAAATCACGGGAAGTACTTACTCGCATTCATTTTCCGCTGTTGCGCACAAGTTTGATTACCGCCGGTATTTTAGTGTTTGTGGATGTACTCAAGGAGCTGCCGGCAACGCTAGTGCTGCGGCCGTTTAATTTTAATACCTTGGCGGTACGCGCCTACGAAATGGCCGGCGATGAACGTTTGGCCGATGCCGGGCCGGCGGCCATTATGATTGTGCTCGCGGGCTTAATTCCGGTAATTTTACTAAGCCGGGCTATGAATCGGCGGCAGCATTTGCATAACGAAGAAGCGCGAGTGATTGAGGCTAAGCAGGGCGATTTGCGCTTCGGTGAGCCGAACCCGGGTAAAATTTATAAGCCTTTGTAGGTTTTTGGGCTGAGTTGACGCTATGAGTTGCAGGCCCGATTTGAAGATCTAAGGTGAAGGAAAAGTATGAGCCAGTTGAAGCTAAGTAATGTAGAAGTTGGATTTGGTCGGCAAACCATTGTCGATGGCGTGAGCTTTTACCTTGGCGAGGGCGAAATCGGCTGTTTGTTAGGCCCTAGCGGCTGTGGCAAAACTACATTATTGCGCGCGATTGCGGGTTTTGAGCCGGTAACTTCAGGGCGTATTGAACTTAACGAACAATTAGTAAGCTCGCCGGGGCAACATATACCGCCAGAAAAGCGCGGTATTGGTATGGTTTTCCAAGATTTTGCGTTGTTTCCGCACCTTACTGTGTTCGAAAATGTGGCGTTTGGCATTCGCAACCAAAGCACGGAAGAGCAGCGGCAGCGAGTGAACTTATTGCTCAGCCATGTGGGCTTGGCCGGCTATGGGCCGCGCTACCCGCACCAGTTGTCCGGTGGCCAGCAGCAGCGTATAGCTTTAGCCCGTGCCTTGGCGCCGAAACCGCGGTTGTTGTTGATGGATGAACCGTTTTCTTCGTTAGATGCGGAGCTGCGGGAAACGCTTGCTGCGCAAGTGCGGAACTTGTTGAAAGAAGAGGGCATAACTGCGCTCTTGGTTACCCATGATCAGCAAGAAGCTTTTGCCATGGCCGATCGCGCTGGGGTGATGTACCACGGCCGTTTGCTGCAGTGGGATACGCCCTATGGTTTGTATCATCGTCCGGCGCATCATTTGGTGGCGGATTTCATTGGCGTGGGTGTGTTGCTGCACGGTTTTGTAACCGATGATTTGCAGGTTGATACGGCGCTTGGGCTGCTGCGAGGCGATGAAGTAGTGGGTGGTACCGAAGGCGAATCGGTAGATGTGTTGATTCGGCCAGATGATATTGTGATTGATGATACAGCCGAACGCCGGGCGAAAATTGTGGCTCGCGGATTCCGCGGCGCCCACTTTTTGTATACCGCTGAACTTGCCGATGGCAGCCACTTACTCTGCATGGCGCCCTCGCACCATCAATATGATATCGGCGAAGATGTTGGGTTACGGCTGAACCTTGATCACTTAGTACTGTTTCCTTCCGGGTTTTGCGACACTTAATCGACGCCCAAGCGCACGAGAAGATGGGGTCGTTGTCGGTGTAGTCTGTCCCCTTTTTGCAAAAGGGGACAGACTACACCGACAACGACCCCGTTCTCTCTTTTAGAGATCGCAGGCGCAATCGATTCTGGTTTCTGAAAAAGAGCGGCGCAAGGTGTGAGCGAAGGTGCGCTGTACCTCGGCATCCCCGTGCACTAAGCGCACATGCTTTACATACTCTGCGCTGGCGATAAAATCCATCAGCTCTTGCTGATCGGCGTGAGCCGAATAGCCTCCCAAGGTATGAATTTCCGCTTTAATCCAGATGCGTTCGCCATCCAGATCCACATAGCCACCGCGCGGGCCATACTGCTGAATAGCCCGGCCCGGTGTGCCTGCAGCCTGGAAACCAACAAACAAAACATCGGTGCGAGGGTCGGGTAACAGTGCTCGCAAATAGTTCACCATGCGGCCACCGGTGCACATGCCGCTGGCAGCGATAACAATGCACGGCTCGCCAGTACTCTTCAGATAATTCACCAAGCGTTCGTGTTCCGCGTGGGTATCCACAATGTGCATACGCGCAAAATTTAACGGGTGGCGATCATCGGCAACGCGGCCAAGGGCTTCCTCATCCCACAAATCTCGCATTTTCCGGTATTGCTGAGTAAATTCCGCGGCCATCGGAGAATCCACAATCACTACAATATCTTGCCAAATGCTGTTTTCTTTCGCGCACTCAGCTTCCTTGCACTGATGAATAATATCTTCCAGCTCGTACAGTAATTCCTGAGTGCGGCCAATGCTGAATGCCGGAATCAGCACCGCCCCACGATCGGCCACGCAGCGTTCAATAACTTTTTGTAAGCGCGCTTGGCGTTCAGCACGATTTTCGTGATTGCGATTGCCATAAGTTGATTCCAACACCAGCATGTCGGCACGCTCCAGCGGCGTTGGATCAGGCAGTAAAGGTGAGTTTTTGCAGCCCAAGTCCCCCGAGAATACGATTCGCTCACTGGGGGAGAGATCGGGGTCGTTGTCGGTGTACTCTGTCCCCTTTTGCAAAAAGGGGACAGAGTACACCGACAACGACCCCATTTTCTTGTGCCCGAGCTCGAACTCAACATAAGAAGAGCCGAGTATGTGCCCGGCTTGGCGGAAACGAAGCTGCAGCCCCGGCGCAAGTTCAGCCAGCTCAACCCAAGTATCATAATCCACCGGGCGCAATAAGCCGCCGAGCAGTTTAAGAACAGCATTAATCAATTGAGCATTGCGGGTAAGCCCCACCTTTAGCGCATCCTCAATCACCATCGGCAACAAATGTGCGGTGGCGCGGGTGCAATAAATGGGTTTTCGAAAGCCAGCCATCAGCAACCAGGGCAGGCGCCCCACGTGGTCAATATGGCAATGTGTTATCACCAGAGCATGAACATGCTCAATAGGAAAATCGATCTCTTGGTTGTTTTCGCCGGCGCCTTCGCCAGCCGCTTTAGAAAAAGAACCCCCAGAGCCGGAAGTTTCCGCGCCCTGAAACAACCCAATATCCACTAATACCGAAACACCCTCTGCAACCACTAACTCGTGGCATGATCCAGTAACACCGCGCGCCGCGCCATGGTGAATTACGTCCATGTTGCTATCCTCTTATTGTTATTTTAGCGGTTATAAGGCCGCCACTCTCCATTGTTAATCTGTAGAAAAAACTGCCCTTCTACATTAAGCATAATTACCCGGTCGT
Source organism: Aliidiomarina iranensis (assembly GCF_003987135.1). Taxonomy (GTDB): domain Bacteria; phylum Pseudomonadota; class Gammaproteobacteria; order Enterobacterales; family Alteromonadaceae; genus Aliidiomarina; species Aliidiomarina iranensis. Next base: position 72,512 of record NZ_PIPJ01000007.1, on the reverse strand, counting down.
TCTCCAACACAGGTAGCGTTTCGGTAATCCCACGGCCAATATCTTCCGGCCGATAATCACCGCCATTAAACGGCTGTTGCCGCATAATCTCGTAAATCACTTCACTAATCGCGCTCGGCCCAGTGGGTTGCCCCACCTGTACCAAATCACCCGCTTCAATACCTTCACCAAATAACTTAAACAGCACCGGCACATGGGTAAGCGCCGGAGTGGGAATTTCACGCATCCCCGGTAATTGGAACCGATCGCCCTGCAAGCCCGCGCCATGCTCAGGCACCATAACCACCAGCACATTGCGGCCACTCGCTTCAATTTCCGCAAATAGCTGCAGCGTATCATCGAGCAAAGTATTCACTCGTGCCCGATAACTGGCAATACTATTGCCGCGAAAGCCCGGCAAGCGGTTGCCATCGTGCAAACTTGTGGTGTTGTAAAAAGTAAATTTCCGGCTATCACCGAGGCTCCCCAACCAATCACCCAAAACCGCACTATCCGCCCGAATCGGCGATTGATCAAAGCCTGTCATGGCAATCGGGAACTGCTCCGGCGGCACAAAAGGCGCATCGCCCATGCCCCCAAGCTCCCGAATCTGGCTCAAATAATTATCAAAAGCGCCCGTATGATTCATGCGAATTTCTGATTCGAAACCCAAAGCACTCAATTGCTCGTTAATCGTACACGAAGCTTCCGGCTCAAATAGCTGGCTGTGGGGTACATGGCCACAACTCGCCTGCAGCAAACGCAAAGTAGCTGGGCCGGAATACGAACTGCCAGTATAAAAATTCGAAAGCAGAATATCCGCACTTTCCCACAACGGATGATCTAGCAATTCAAACTGCTCTAAATCTTGCCAAGAAAGCGAGCAAATATTCAAGAGTAAAATATCAAAATTCGGCTCAACATTACTGGGCGGGCTAAACTGCACCTGTTGCTGCTGCGCATAGAAACGGGCAAGCACCGAATCCGGGTCGTTAGCGCCACCACTGGTGCGCTGGGTTATGTTCACCGGTGCCGCGCCGCCTGCCAAACCGCCAGATTCTGTGGGCACGGTATCCGCCGAAAAATTCGGCAACACCGGATACACCAACAACAAAGCCAAGGAAACCGCTGTCATGCGCAAAATTTTGCGCACATACATAAACAAAATTAACGCCACCAAAAACACGGCAATGGCTTCAACCGAAATAAACCGGCCTACAAGCTCCAGCAAATACCAACCACTAAAGCTACTCACCAACTCCCATTGGTCGAGTAAGCGCGAAAAAGGCGGCAACTCCGCCTCTTGGTAAAGCAAAATAACTGCCGCCGCAATGCCAATTAACTGGCGCACGGGGCGTAACCAACGGGGGTGAACCGGAATCACCAAAAATGCCAGTAACACCACATTCCACAATAGGTTAAGCTCCAGGTAACCAAATAACCCGGCGCCAATTTTTAACAGGAAGTAAAAACTCCATGCACCCAAACCGGGCCACGAAAACAAAGGGTGGTTTAGAAGATGCTGCCGCTGTTGTTGGTAAAGCTGTTCACTCATGGGTGCGGATTCTCATGCTGTTCAGCTTTCGGCTGCAAATTTTGCATTAGCGCTGGTTTGCTTGCGCGTTTGCGCCGCCGCAACACGCGCACATGGCGATTCAATGGCAAAAAAGTAAACATTTTACGGTGCATTAAGCCGCGCACGTAAGCAGTGATAAGCCCGCACAACACGCCGAAGGCAAAACTGGCTAACACAATCCAAATTAGTAAACTTTCTGGCATTTCATACCCTTCAACAGCGTGTTAACTATCACGTTTGAATCAAGCACCCCGAACACTTTATCAGAGCTTCACATCTGTGCTTCAAATCGAAGCACTATAAAAAATCAGCTTTACGCACACCCGGTGCGGTTTTTTCTACTACCTTGCGCGTAACGCTCGATTCCCCGCGGCTACTGTATTGAATATCCAACACCGGGCTCGGAGCTGCATGCTCATCTTCCACCAAACCATCGCGCGCATCAATAATTTGCCCGTGCTTCACAATTCGCACTTCATTTTTAAACAAATTATCGCTCGGGATACCAAAATTCATATACAGCACATTGCTCACATCACTCTCGCGGCAGCCATACAGATACAAATACACTTGGCCCTGTAGCACGGAAATAATGTCCCCCGGCCGACGGCTGGAAAAGCGCCGAACTAACGTATGGGCTGTTAACCCAGTGCCCGGCTCCGCGCGAATTAGCACCGAATCAAGCGCTTGCCGCTCGGCTTTTTTCTCGAGCGTTAAAACCTTATCCAAAAACATACCGGGCGCCAAATAACCGCGCACATCATCCATTATTTGGCTAGTTTTAATATCCGCAAAATTATCCGGCAGGGTATGAGTAAACTTGAAACCCACGGTTGTTTCCGCAACGCCAATCACACGCCGGGTGCCTAGCTCACTGGGTAGCACCAAGTTCGCGCCACTACTAATGAGAATACGTTCATCCTGCAAGCGCAACGATTCATCACGCTCCCGCACAATAATGCGCAAATAAGGGCCGAAATATTTACGCAGCTGAAACACACGTTCAGCCACTTGCAGCAATTTATCCCGCGAGCTAATACCCAAAATCACGAGCGCATCACTCCCTTGGGGAAGTTCATCGCGCAAATCGGTTTCATACACAATTTTTTGCCATTCGCTCGGCAAAAACTCGCCTTCATCTACGCCCGCATCACAAATAAAACGCGGCGCTTTCTCACCTAAACGGCGGGTATCGCTGGCAAAATTATCATGGTTAACAAACTCAAAAGTTATGCCACCGTTCGGTAAGCGTTGCTCTTCCAGCTCCCAGTTCCAACGGTTAATGGTGTAACCACGAAACCAATATTGCAGCAGCCAGCGCCAATTCGGCTGGCCCTGATAAATCATGTGTAAACTACCAAAAGCCCGCGCCGAGGTATTTAAAAACTCCCGTAAATCCGGGTTATCGATTTCAGCCTGCAAGGTAAAAATTAATAATTTACCATTGGCACTGGCCCAATTTTTTAAGCGCAACAGAAAGGTTCGGTTACACAACGCCTGCTCAACCGCCGATAACTCGCGGTAGTTCACATTAAACACTATCACTTTGCTACCGGCAGCGGCCTGGGCAATGGAGCGCAACAAACTACTCGGGCGCAGCCAGCGAGAATGTTTCCACTCGGCCAAGTGCAAATTCTTGTTACTCAGCAAATCGCTGGTATAGCGCTGCATACGCTCAACAGTATCGGCCGTGCCGAGCACCAGAGTTGATTGCTGCATACTGATATGTTCAATGAAAAAATCAGCCCAAATGCTACTTTGCACCACAAAGCAATGGGTTTCACCGGCCACTAGGGGCGGCAACCGCTGCTCAATGTTTGGAATAATATTTTGCAAAGAAATCAAGTGATGGCTCCTGGTTGCGGTTGTTCTTGTTCTGCTAGCTCTTGCTATAGAACCGATAATAGTTGCTAGCATGGAAGAATGCGCTCACAAGGCTGTTCCAAGCACGAGCTATTGCATCTGCCATAGTTTTATTTCGTGTGCTTCTGTTACAATTTTCGGCTAATTGAAGCGCTTAAAATATTGATTCAACGAACTTTACCTTTGCAGAGTACCTTACTTCACCTATAGTTTAAAAGTAAGCGAAACAAATAAAATCAACAAATGCTTACCAAAAAACCAGTGTTTGCAAAAGTGAGTGGTGAAACCACATTAAAAACGTTATCTTGCCTACACTATAGCAACTGAAGCCATGGCAACAAGTGCAGCCTATGAACTCAACCTTATTTAACACCGCTAAAAAACAAGCAAACCCCAATGAATCGCATCTGAACATTAGTGCCAGTGCCAGCGATATCAGCCGCCTGCGTAATCATGTGAACGATCTCACCATTCCTTATGTGGAAATTCGGTTTAACACTCGGCTGCGCGAGGTAGAAAAACGCTGGCCCATGTTTACCCTGAAGTTGGCTGAAATCTGCCAAGGCGAGGGCTACGCGGGGGCTGAAAATAAGAGCGAGCATCAGAGCGAGCATTCTCAGGGTGAAAAGTACATGAGCGAAGAACTTAAGAGCGAAGGCAGCAAATGAGAATCGTTGGCGTGCAAGGCCTCACTGGCGGCGCAGGTGCAACCACAATTTGCGCCGGCTTGGCTGTGGCCATGAACAATTTCGGCACCCGCACCATTGCCCTCGATTTGCAGCTAGAAAATTGCTTGGCCGCCCATTTCGGCATGCACCTCGAACACACCGAAGGCTTGCTGCCGCTTTGTGCAACAGCCTTGAGCGGGGAAACAGCTCTGAGCGAAACAACAGCCGCAAACTCAAGCGATCTCAACATCCGCATCGAAGATTGTGTATTTGAAAGTGATCAAGGCTATCCCTTTGTTCCTTTCGGCCGAGTGGCGCCAGAGGTTGAACCCGCCGCGTTACAGATATTAGAACAAAATTTAGAACAACTATTCGCGCCACTATTAGCGCTCGAAGATAGAATTCTGCTGGTTGATGTGCCACGCACGCCCGGCCCATTGCAGCAGTGGGTTTACGCCAACGCCGATCTCATCATTAACGTGTTGCAGCCGGAACCAAGGCTTACCAGTGCAATACTGCGCTTTTCCCAACACAGCTTGCCGCGCCAATATCAGAGCAGGGTGATTATTAATCAAATGGCGCCGAACCTAACTATTGCTCGCGATAGCAGCGATTATCTGCACGGTGTGCTCAGCAGCGAAATGTTGCTACCCGTGGCCGTGCACCGCGATCAACACGCGGTAGAAGCCTTTGCCGCGTTGCAACCGGTGCATCATTATCAAAAAAGTGCGCAAGTAAGCCGTGATTTCGATGCCTTGGCGCTCTGGCTCGCCGGCTTCTTATCCGATGCGCCTACTAATGCCCGCGCCACAAACCCCAACGAGAGCAACCGCCCATGATTCGGCGTTTGTGGCAGCAATCGCGTCGTGTTATGTCGCGCAGGCAAGCGGCGATGCATTTGCTCGGCCTGTATTTTGAAGTGGTGGTGTTCAACACCAGCACCTTCAATAGCGCCATTTTCACCCCGGGGAATAGAGCCGAAGCCAGCGCGCCGCTCGAAACCGCCGAAGAACTTGGCGCGCAAGCAAGCCAAGGCGCCGATTCTGCCCCAAGCTCAAGCATGCGCTATTGGTTCCCGCAAATTAATTTCAGCAAGTTACGCCTGCTCGACCCTATCCGTTTTCTCGTTCAATTGTTTTGGCTGATATTTTTCCGCCAAGAGCGCGAATACGAAGCGAATAAAGTAGAAGCTGAACCTATTTTCCACGTTGAGCGCCGCAAGCATGCGCGCCGGCCTTCGAACACGAGCAATGCAAACGGCAGCGATACAAACAACAACGCTAGCGCTGGTAATGTGCCGTTCGCAGCGAACACGGGGCCAGAAAACTCAGCACAAACCGTACATAAAAGCGCACAAGCCCAAACAAAAAACCGCAACTTCTTCCAAAAAGTGCTCCGGGCGCGCAAAAACGTGATTAGAAATAGCATCAACTTGGTAAAACACCAGTGGGTGCAAAATATCAAACCCTATTACACCCGCAAGGGCACCGATGCCATCCAAGCTTTTGGCGATGTCGGCGGGTATAAATGGATGAACAGCGGCACCGCCCGTATTTTACTTACCGTTTTTGCGGGCATAATGGTGAGCTTTACTGTGAGCCTGCCGGTTGATGCCACCTCGCAAGCCATTATGCTTTTAGTGTTTTGGGCCACCGCACTTTGGGTGCGTGATGTGCAAAAGCGCGGAGCGCTACTGCTCATGGTGGTGCTCTCTATTTTGGTGAGTTCGCGCTATTTATACTGGCGCTTAACGCAAACCATTAACTGGGATGTGCCCACCGATACCGCACTCAGCTTGCTGTTGCTCAGTGCCGAGCTATACGCCTGGACAATTCTGGTACTTGGCTACGTGCAAACCATTTGGCCGTTGCAGCGGCACGTGGCGAAATTGCCCAGCGATATGAGCCAGTGGCCAAGTGTGGATGTGTATATTCCTTCTTATAATGAGCCGCTCAATGTTGTCCGCCCCACAGTGCTGGCGGCGCTGGCCATGGATTGGCCGGAAGATAAGCTCAACGTTTATCTGCTCGATGATGGCAAACGCAAAGATTTCGCCGAATTTGCCGAAAAGGTGGGGGTGGGCTATATCGTGCGCAAAGATAATTCCCATGCCAAGGCCGGTAACCTGAACCATGCCTTGAAGCTCACCAAAGGCGATTTTATTACCATTTTCGATTGTGATCATATTCCCACGCGCTCGTTTTTACAGCTTGCCATGGGTTGGTTCAACGAAGATCCGAAATTGGCGCTGGTGCAAACGCCGCATCACTTTTTCTCGCCGGACCCTTTCGAGAAAAACCTCACCATGTTCCGCAATAAGCCAAACGAAAACGAGCTATTTTACGGGCTCATTCAAGATGGCAACGATATGTGGAATGCCTCGTTTTTCTGTGGGTCTTGTGCGGTGTTAAAACGCGGGCCGCTGGAAGAAGTAGGGGGGATTGCCGTTGAGACCGTTACCGAAGATGCCCACACTGCCCTAAAAATGCACCGGTTGGGCTACACCTCCGCGTATTTGAATATTCCGCAAGCGGCGGGGCTGGCTACCGAAAGCCTCTCGGCGCACATTGGCCAGCGCATTCGTTGGGCCCGAGGTATGGCGCAAATATTTCGGCTCGATAACCCGCTCATCGGCAAGGGCCTCAACCTAGGCCAGCGCATTTGTTATGCCAATGCCATGCTGTATTTCTTGAACGGCCTGCCGCGGCTGATTTTCATGATGGCGCCTTTGGCGTTTCTGCTCCTGCATAGTTACATTGTGTTCGCGCCGGCTATCATGATTGCCTTGTATGCCTTGCCGCACATTGTGCATTCGTATCTTACGAACTCGCGCACCCAAGGCCGTTACCGGCACTCGTTTTGGGCGGAAATGTATGAAACCGTGCTGGCTTGGTACATCATGCGGCCCACCATGGTGGCGCTGATTTCGCCGAAACATGGCAAATTTAACGTTACCGCCAAGGGTGGCCTTACCCCCACCACCTTTTTCGATTGGGAAGTATCGCGGCCCTATTTAATTTTGGTAATGTTATGTATTGTTGGTTTTCTGTTTGGTTTTTGGCGTTTAGCCACCGGGCCTACCGATGAATACCTCACGGTTGCCCTGAACTTGGTGTGGGTGAGCTACAATTTAATCATTCTTGGCGGCGCTGTGGCCGTGGCTGAGGAAGCAAAGCAAGTGCGGGCCGCGCATCGTATTCAAGTGAACCGGCCAATTACCGTTATTACCCGTTCTGAACATGCTTATGCGGTGGAACTGGTGGATTATTCCGATCGCGGGCTCGGCCTGAAGCTCCCGGAAAACTGCTGGTTAGAAGAAAATGATGAAGTGGATATTTTGCTGCAAGATGGCCTCAGTAGCCATTCGTTTAAAGCGCAAATTGTCTCCCGGCGCGGCAATTTAGCCGGCGCCATTATGCAAGTGGATGCTATCGAAGATCAGCAAGCGCTTATTCGGGCCACTTTCTCCCGTGCCGATGCATGGGTGGGCTGGCGCGATACCAGTTATCAAGAGCGGCCCATATCCAGCTTACGCGAAGTGTTAGCGGTGGGCGCTCGGGGCTACAAACGCATGGCGTTACAATTTGCGCCGAAACTCGGCCCCATATTCGCCGTATTAACAAAACTTGGGCGCTTTTTGCGCTCATTGTTACCCTATTTTCCTGGTGAAAAGGTAAATTAACATGCAGCAACCGTTGGTATTTCTTTCTAGTTTTGTTTTTGCTTGCGCTGCGGGCCTTGCATTTGTTAGCCCCGTGCAGGCGCAAACGCAAACACAAGAGCAGGCCCAGCAGCAAGCCCAGCAGCAAGGCGAAAACCAAGCGCTTAGCCGCAGCCAACGGCAGTTGCAACAGCGCCTGCTAGAGTTGCCGCCCGTGTATGAAAGCAACGTGGTTGATTTACCCACCCATGAATTTAGCTACACCTTTCGCGAGCTCGGCTCTGGCCGGCCGCTGCGCATTGATGGCATGGCCACTACGTTGTCGTTAGGGTTCGGTAGCCGTGCGGACCAAATTTCTGAGGGCGGCACGCTTTACTTAAACTACCAATATTCACCCACTTTAGTGCGGGATATTTCCCAATTTCGCGTGCGTTTCAACGGCGAACTAGTGCGCGCGGTGCGGGTTAACGTGGCCGAAGCCGAGCAGCGCCACCAACTGCGGGTAAGTTTGCCTGCGGAATATTTCAGCGATTACAACGAAATCACCTTCGAGCTATTGGCCGAAGCGCACGGCGATCAATGCTCCGTGGTGTCGCCCAGTGCGTGGTTGGAATTCTCTGGCGATAGCCGCATCGAATTTAACCGCCGCCAGTTGGTGCTCGCGAACGAGCTTTCCTGGTTCCCCGAACCGTTTTTTGATGTCCGCGATTTTACCCGGGCCGAATTTCATTACGTGATTCCAGAGCGCATGGATACCAATATCGTGCAAGCGGCAGGCATTTTCACCAGCTATTTTGGTGCCCAAGCCGATTGGCGCAGTGTATCTACTGAGCTTTATCGGTACCGCAACGATGCCGCATTCGAACACGAGGTACACCGCTGGCCAGATCATCACGCCATTGTGTTTCTCACCAACGATGAGCGGCCCTGGTTATTCCGCGATTATCCCGAGGTAAGCGAGCCCACCGTGCGCATGATCACGAACCCGGTGAATCAGGTGTATAAAATGCTATTGGTGCAAGCGCCCGATACCGCGGGCTTAATTACCGCAGCGCAAGGTTTGGTAACGCATCCGGCCGGTTTAACCGGCCCACAAGTAAGCTTTAACGCCGAAGAAGTGCAATATCGCCTGCAACCACGCGATGCCTATTCAGCGCCGCGCTGGATCAGCACTAAGGAGCCGGTTACTTTCTCTGAACTGGTGGAATTTGATAACGATTTACAACGCACGGGCTACCGCAACTCGCCGGTGAGCGTGAATTTGCGCTTACCGCCCGATTTATTCGTGTGGCAACGCAAAGGCATTCCGGTTGATTTGAAATTTCGTTATACCCCGCCCATTGAGCTCGATGAAAGCCGCTTGCGCGTGTATATCAACGATGATTTTATTCGCGGTTATACCCTCAATCAATCAGGTTTCGGCGGCGCCAGTGAGCGTATTCGCGTGCCATTGCTCGATAGCAATCCGTTCACTCAGCCGGCGTTAAATGTGCCCGCTTTTAAATTAGGGGCTATCAATCGGCTTGATTTCGAGTTTAGTTTCAGTGCCCGCAGTGAAGAATGCCGGGTGCGGCCGATTGGTAACACCATGGGCGCTATCGATGGTGATTCCAGCATTGATATTCGCGGTTATGAGCATTACACGGAAATGCCCAACCTGCAGTTATTCGCCAAAACCGGATATCCGTTCTCCCGTTACGATGATTTAGCCAACAGCATTTTAGTGGTGAGCGATAGCCCCACTGATGAAGAATTTATTGCGGCGATGCAAGCTTTGGCGTTAATCGGCAGTGCTACCGGCTATCCGGGCACCTTGCTAGAAGTAATGCAGGTTGCTGATGTGCCAGAAAATACACGCGCCGACATTCTCATTAGCGGTGGCCCAGCTTTGCGTGCTTGGCTACAGCGCTTTGGCCGCGCCACCTTAGATAAACAGCTCGGGCACCACGGTTTAGCGGGCGAGCAACAACTGTTTTTTGGTGACGACGAAGCGGCTACCGTGAGTGGGCCAAGTGCTGCGGTGGTGAGTTTCCAATCGCCGCTACATAGCTCGGCTACCGTGGTTGCGCTCACGGCCAACCAAGATGATTTCTTAAACAAAGTAACTGAGTTGCTGCGCTCTTCCGAACGCACCATGGATGTGAGTGGCTTTATGAGCCTGCTTACACCGGGGAACGATCGGCATTTGCCCGGCTACGAGCTGTATTACGTGGGCGAGCTTAGTTTCTTCAAGCGCATGTATTTTCATTTAGCGCGCTATCCGGTGCTGGTATCAGTGCTCACGCTAGTAGCCCTAGTTACCCTAGTGATGGTGCTGTACTGGTTCTTCAGCGGCCTAGCACGCCGCCGCTTAGAGCGCCGCGGAGATGTTTAAAATGAGGGCCGCAGCGGTGTTAAAAATGGGGTCGTTGTCGGTGTGCTCTGTCCCTTATCTGCAAGCGGAGCTGAAAAAAAGTGCCGCGGCGGTGTTAAAAGGGGCCGCAGCGGTATGTAAAACGGTGTCGTTGTCGATGTGCTCTGTCCCTCTTTTAAGAAAGGGGCTGAAAATGGGCTCAGTGTCCGTGTTGCTGGCGCTTGCGTTAAGCGCCTGTTCGCCGGCAAGTGATTCAGGTAATGGTGACTCTGGGAATGCCGATTCTGAGCGCGCGGCTTCTTTGCAGGCCAGCAGTGAACAGGCAGAAGCGCGTTCCCAAGTGTTTAGCCAGTTCGCTGTGAATGAGAACACGCCATCGGCACTGCGGTTTAATTGGCATTATCAGCGTTTTCTTGAGCATCTCGTGAACGAAAGTGGCCGGGTGATTGATAGTGGCGATGGCTACTCGATTTCCACCAGCGAAGGGCAAGCCTATGGCATGTGGTTTGCGTTGTTGGCGCAAGATCAAGGCCATTTTGAGCTCATGCTCACCTGGGCCGATAATAACTTAGCCGAAGGTGCCTTGGGCGATCGGCTGCCGGCTTGGTTATGGGGCGAAGATGAAGATGGCCGCTGGCATATTCTCGATGATAACCCCGCCAGCGATGCCGATATTTGGATGATCTACGCGCTGTACGCGGCAGCCGAACGCTGGCAAACCCCGCGCTATGCCGCTATGGCTGAGCGTTTATCCCGCCGCTTGCTAGATACTACAACTATTGTGTTGGGTGTGGACAATACGAATGATTTAGCGGCTGACGCGACACTTAATGACGCAAGCGTTGAGGATAACTCGGAGCACGCACAGGGTTTGGTGCTGCTACCGGCGCCTTATGGTTTCACCCACGAAAATTACATCATGGTGAACCCAAGCTATTTTAACTTGGTGCAGATACGCGGGTTGGCGTCCTACAGCGGTGATGCACGTTGGCTCGAAATCTACCGCACCAGCGTGCAAATTATGCAGCAACTTGGCAATGAAATGCAAGCGGCGCAGCTGGAAGGCATGATCCCCGATTGGTTAACGCTGGATTATAACGGCCGCTTGCTCTCGGTGTGGGAAACCGGTCGGGAGCATCAAGATGATGTGCGCTACGGCGAATACGATGCCATTCGGGCTTACACCTGGCTGGCGCAAGAGGCTTATGCTGCGGAAAGCCCAGCAGAAAGCGTAGCAGGCAGTGTTGCCGGAAGAGCTGCCGGGAATGATGCAGCGAACGTAGCAGAAAACGCTGCGGCACTCCTTAATGCATTTCGTGGTATGTATGATGTAGTGGCCGAGCAAGGGTATCCGGCGGAACGTCTTTCGCGCCCATTGCGGGCAGCGCCGCAGCCTGCCACAGCGCCGCGGCCCGAAACAGCGCCGCAGCCTGATGAAAGCCGGGGCAACCGAACCAGTAGCAACATCATTGATGGCGCGAGCGGCCGAGGAAATATCGGCTTTTCCGGTGTGTTATTGCCTTATTTTGCCATGCTGGATGCTGCCGCGGGGGTTAATGCAAGTAACGCCGCCGGCGCTAATGCAAGTAACGCTGCAGGGGCTCAAATAAAAAACGCCGCGGGGGTTAACTTAAGAGACGCCGCAGGCGCTCGCAACGCCGTGGCGGCCGACCAAATGGCCCGAATTGTGTCGGCGAACCCGAATGATTATCGTGATAATTATTACACCCAGATGCTCTTAATGTTCGGCCTCAGCGCCTTGCAATGTAATGAATTCCACCCCGATGGCCGCTTAGTGGTAAGCCAAGAGGTTTTGAATGGTTGTAATTGATAGCGCAAGAGTGTTAGTGAAACAGCGCATGCTTGCTAGTTCTCGAGAAAAGCAAACTTGGGCCACAACTCGAGCAACTCCTGAAGCAAACACTAAAGCAAACGCTGAAACACACGTGAGAAAATTGAATCGATTAAACGTGGCGGTAAGTTGTGCGTTGCTGCTTGGCTCCAGCACTTTTATAAGCTCAACCGCGTTAGCAAACCAACCCAGCGGGATTATAAGCCTTGTTGCCACAAATACTACAACAAGCCAGGCACACTTTTTGTCGCAAAACCAGCCGCAAAACCAGCGCCAAACCACAAGCACTAATAGCTCCGAAGATAGCTTCGATCGCGAATCGGCGGCGTTGTTAGAAGAGCGCATCAATTATTGGTATGAGCGCGGCCGGCCGGACCGCATCGAAAGTGTTTTGCAGCAATTGTTACGCGTGCACCCGAATAATCCGCGAATTATTGAAGTGCAGGCCCTATTGGCCGTGCAACAGCGCGATATGGCGCGGGCGCAAAGTTTGTATCGGCAGTTGCAAGAACAAGCGCCGGAGCACCCGGCTACCGAGCGTTTGCGCGAGCTTGTTGGGTTGCCGAACGATCAGAGCAATGCCATTGCCGATGCCCGCATGCTCACGTTGGCGGGGCGTCATCCAGAGGCCTTTACCCGGTTGCAGCAGGTGTTTCCGGAAGGCCCACAGAATCTAGAATTATCCCTCGAGTATTGGGAAAGTGCCGTGCGTTCCGGCTTGGCTTTGCGGGCGGAAGCGGGGCTGATGGCGGAAAATTTAGCGAGCGCCGAGCTTAGCACCAGTGCAGATTTCGAACCCGCAGCTAATTTAACCTTCCCCGATCTTAGCCCCGAAGAGGTGCTCAGAGAAGCTGAACGCCTTATTAACCGCGGTGTTGCCAGGCTCGAAGCGTTAAAAACAGAAAACCCTTACTCGATTCGTACCGAGCTTACCCTAATGCGAGTAAAACTCTCGCTCGATACGCTCACCCGTGATGATTATCAGCGCCTAGCTACTTTGAGCCGCGATACCGTGTACGGCCAAGAGGCGGGCAGTTTATTGGTGCGCGCGGCTACTGGCCTAGATGAAAGCGAAGCGAATTATCAGCTTATGCAAATAGCGCGGGAAGCAATGCCGGAGCAGGCTGAATTGGCCGAGGCCGATGAGCGCATGCGGGCGGCGCTCGATGCACAAATTGCCTTAGCTAATGATCCCTTTAATCAGCGCAAACAGCGCGGGCTGCGGGAGCTTGAAAACGAAAATCCGCAGGGTGCGGAAGCTTGGCTACGTGAGGCCTTGCGCGGCATGCCCGGTGATGCCGAAATTATGGGTGGTTTAGGCTACGCCACGTTACGGCAGGGGCGGCAAGATGAGGCACTTGCGTGGTTTCGGCGGGCAGCAGCGGCCGAGCCGGAAACCGTGGAATGGCAAGATCTCACCGTAACTACCACCTTCTGGCGCGATGTGAATGTGTTTGATGAGCTATTGGCCGCAAACGAGCTCCGGCGCGCGAATATTATGCTCGGGCGCATGCAGGGGCACCCGGTAGCGAGCGAGCAGCCGGCGTTGATTGCCCTGCGGGAAGCGCGCTTGGCGGAAGCCGAGGGTGATATGGATTTGGCGAACGCGCGCTATCGGCAGGTATTGAATTTACAACCGGATAATTCTTCAGCGGCTTGGGCCTTGCTCGCCGGCTACCGCGATAATAGCAACGAAGCGGGTATGCGGGCGTTTTATGCGCGCTTAACGCCCGAGCTGCAAAGCGAGTTGGAGAGCGAATATAACCGCTTTTTGGCCAATCAATATCAATCCCGCGCCGATGCGCTCATTGCTGAGGGGGATAGCGAAGGCGCCCACGCCACTTTATTGGCGGCCTATGAGCTTACGCCGGATAACCCTTGGCTAGTTTATTCGCTGGCGCAATCCCTTGAGGAACGCGGTGAGCTAGCGGCGGCCGATGCCGCTTTCGAGCGCTTGCAAGAAGCAAATCCTTCAGAAGATACGCGCTTTGCCTATGCGTTATATTTGGCCGGGCAAGATCGTGATGAGGAAGCGCGGGAAAGCTTAGCCGCTATCGAAGCCGAGGAGTTTTCCGAAGGCATGCAGGCTTTGGCACTAAGGCTAGATGAGCGCTCAATTCAAACCGGCGGTGCGGTGGCCACCCAAGCCTCGAGCCCTGATTTACGGGAAACCGTGCTCTATGTAGGCTTTGATCGCGCGGCGAAAAGTGGCACGCCAGGCATTACCGAGCTTACCTCAGAAACCTTGATGCTCGATTTGCGGGTGCCTTTTGAGGAGCGCGAGGGGTATTGGTTTGTCCGCTTCGATCCTATTCGCATCAATGCCGGCGCGGCGGATTTGGACGATAACTTCTGGCGCAATCGCTTCGGCACCGGCTTAATCTGTGAAGTTGATTGTCCTAGTGGCGTGCAACCGGAAGCGGAAGAGCAGGGCATCGCCTTTGGTGTGGGTGCCGAATACGGCGATTGGTGGTTTGATGTGGGCACCAGCCCCGTGGGCTTCAATCGCTCGGAATGGGTGGGTGGCATTGGCATCCGCCGCTCGCTCGGGGAGTTTGGGGTGCGCTTAAACGCGAATCGGCGTATTCAAACCGCCACCATGATTAGCTTTTCTGGTATGCGCGATCCATTTGCCGATGAAACAAATGGCACGGTAAATTGGGGCGCAGTTACCCGCAATGGCGTGGGGCTGGGGTTAAGTTGGGATCAGGGCGGTTCTTTCGGTTGGTGGAGTAGCCTGGGTTTTGATTACTACAGCGGCCATAACGTGAAATCGAATAGCCGTTGGTATGGCTACACGGGCGGTTATTGGCGGGCGGTAGATTACGAACCCTTTGCCCTCACCGTGGGGCTTACTTATTTATCTTGGGGCTTTGATGAAGATTTGAGCCAGCCTACTTTTGGCCATGGTAACTATTACAGCCCAGAGTTTTATCATTCGCTGAGTGTGCCTATTACCATGTTCGGCCGCTATAAGCGTTTTTCGTATTTACTGCGCGGCTCGGTGGGCTATTCCGATACCGAATTGAGCGAGCAGCTGTTTTATCCGGGGCACCCTGGCTTGCAAGATCAAGCTTTTGCAGCCATTGATAATACCGGTATCAACCCGGTGTGGGATGCGGGCACGGGCGGTGGTTTGAGCCATAGTTTAACCGGCAACTTTGAATACAAAGTTACTGAGGCTTTGTATGTAGGCTTAAGCTTGAACTTGGTGCGCTCCGATACTTTCTCGCCGGACCAAGGCTTGCTTTATTTACGTTACCACTTCGGCGGCTTCGATTTACCCGTGGCGCGGCCACCGGATCCACCAAGCCGGTACGTGGACCGGTAGGGTATATTATCCTTGTAATTTTAGTTTAATTAGCCATAATTATCTTATTAACGCTTTATAGGAATAATATGTCTAGTTCAAAAGTTTCAGAATGCTTGCAGGTTTTGGGGGCGCTTATCAAGCGCACGCGAGCAAAACGCATGGATCAAGAGGAATTTGCGCTTCGAGTGGGCTGTAGCAGCAAAACCGTGTCGCGAATGGAGCTGGGGCAACCGGTGAATTCGGAAACTTTGCTGCAGGCCTTGGAATTACTCGGGCTCATCGATGATTTTATTATCACCGCGGAGCAACAGCTGAAACTCGCTGCAACTAATCCTTCACGGCACCGCGCTGGTGCCGATCCCGATAAGGATTTCCCAAATGATTTCTAGCGCCTATGTGTTCATCGAGGGGTTAGAAGACAACCCTGTGATTTGTGGTGAATTTCGCCTTGATAGCAAAGCGCAGTTGGGCGAATTTCGTTATGGCCGCTCTTACCTTAATCGGGTAAATGCCTTTGCGCTGGACCCAATTCACTTACCGCTAACCAACGAAATATTTCGTACACCCTTGAATAAAGGGATGTTTGGCGTGTTAGCCGATGCGGGAGCTGATTCTTGGGGGCGTAAGTTAATCACACAACTTCACACTACAAAGCCAAAAAACGAGCTCGAGTTTCTCATTGCTGGGGCTTCGATGG
The DNA here is from genome assembly GCF_003987135.1 of Aliidiomarina iranensis. Taxonomy (GTDB): domain Bacteria; phylum Pseudomonadota; class Gammaproteobacteria; order Enterobacterales; family Alteromonadaceae; genus Aliidiomarina; species Aliidiomarina iranensis. The sequence continues at coordinate 56,550 of NZ_PIPJ01000007.1, read as the reverse complement.
GCGTAGGCGCTCTGAGTTTTAGCCTATCTCGCGAAAAAACGAAGGCGAAAATATCACCCAATTCCATTAACGATATAGGGCTTTTAATTGAGGGTAAAAATGCGATTTTAGCCTCGCAAGATGTACGGCCAGAGGTTAAGAAGGCCTTTACTTATGGTGTATCCATGGGGGGAGCACGGCCAAAAACATTGCTTACCCACGAAAACGAAGAGTATCTAGTTAAATTCAATCGCCCTGATGATCTTTTCAATGTGTGCAGAGTGGAACATGGCGCGATGCAGATGTTGCGTGAACTCACGGGAAATGTGGCCGAGGTTGAAGTTTTGTCCGGCAGTGAAGATTTCTTGTTGGTGAAGCGGTTTGATCGGGAACATGGCAAGGTTACGCAGCATTTTATCAGCGCCAATTCATTGCTTACGGAAGGGAAGGTTACTGAGCGCAGCGGTGCGAGCTGGTATTCATACCCAGCGCTGGCCGAAATATTGCGAAAAAACAGCGCCAACCCCCATGATGGCCATGAGTTGTTCATGCGTATGGTATTTAATATTTTATTGGGTAATACCGATGATCATGCCCGTAATCATGCCATGCTTTATGATTTGCAGGCGCAACGGTGGCAATTGTCGCCCGCTTTTGACGTGCTACCTATCAGCAATTCACGTCAGCACGGATTAGGAATCGGCGAGCAGGGGCGTTTTGGCAGTATTGAAAATGCCATTTCACAGGCAAAGCGCTTTGGTTTGCAAACTCATAAAGCAGAAAAGGTGGTGAGTAAGGTGCGCGAACTTGTAGCCGAATGGCCTGTTTATATGCAGCAAAGTGGTGTGCAGCCTGGTGATATTGAACGCTTGAAGAGTGTTATTCCTGAGCTGTAGTTTGGGGCCAGGTGTGGCTCATATTGCAGATATATGAAGGCTCACGTACACTGCGGGCTCAGAAGTAAAGGAGCTTGCTGGTATGGAATCATGGTACGTATTGCATTGTAAACCGCGGGAAGTGGAGCGCGCGGAGTGGCATTTGCAAAATCAAGGGTTTACTACGTTTTGCCCGCGCTGGAAGGTGCAAAAGCGCGTACGCGGTAAACGGCAGGTGGCGGTTGAGCCGCTGTTCCCCAGTTATTTATTCATTCAAGTTGATTTAGCCAAAGATAATTACACGTCGCTGCGCAGTACGCGCGGAGTGAACGGCTTTGTGCGCTTCGGCGGCCAGCCGGCGCAGGTTCCGGCCTCGGTGATTAGCGACATAGAACGTCGCACTAGCGCGAGTACCCTGGAAGAGGGTACCACGGGCGCTGCTGGGCTCTATGCGAAGGGCACGCCGGTGGAAATACTGAACGGGCCTTTTGCCGGCTTAAAAGGTTTATATGATATCGCCGATGGTGAAAGCCGCTGCTTTGTGTTGCTTGAGATGCTTGGTAAAGCGCAGCGATTAGAGCTTGATGAAGGGGATATTATTCCGAGCTAAAGAAAAAGAAAATGGGGTCGTTGTCGGTGTGCTCTGTCCCCTTTCTGCAAAAGGGGACAGAGCACACCGACAACGACCCCAACCTCCCATCCCCAGCCCTGCTGCACCCTCCGCGTGCGACACCTTTCTAGAAATAAGGGGACAGACTACACCGACTACGACCCCATCTTGAACGACTTCATCTTGAAAATACGCCATTGCCGTTCACTAATAAATTGCTCGGATCTTTGAATTTTGAGTACAGTAGTTTTACAGATACCTGTATGTATATTATGATTAACTCATAAGTAAGGATGCTTATGATATGAAGAATAATGATATTCAAATACTTCTAGAGTTTCATGGCCAGTCAGTGGTTAGAGATGATAGCACTATAGCGGATATTGAAAAGAGGTAATTTATGAAAGCGCGTATAGGTGTTATGTCCGAAGAGCTCATTCGAAAACGGATGATTGATGTGGCGTCTGGTAAAATAATCAACACAGAAAATGCACCCAAGTTTTGGTTTACGTCGCTAAATGCAGTGGCTCAGTTGCTTTGTAAGGAAAATACTGAGCTTTTAATCCTAATGCACAGAGAAAAGCCCAATAACTTGACTGAACTTGCGTTAATGAGTGGTCGCAGCCTAAGCAACCTCTCGCACACCATTAAAAGCTTATCATCTAAAGGGTTTGTAAGCATCGAAAGGAATGGCCGATCTTCTCGTCCCATCGCACTATTTACTGATTTCGAAATTGTGATGGGGGACTCGTTAGACCGTGAAGCGATGGGCGATTCTGTCGCCGCGTGATCGTGATGACGGGAGCCAGAAAAGAGAGAAAATGGGGACAGACTACACCGACTACGACCCCATCCTCCCCCAACTAAATCATGCGAATAATCGCATCGGTGGAAGCATCAAAGCTCTGCTCGCTCTTGCCTTCAATCCGCGCTAGCGTATCAATCGCCACTTTCTTACCTTGCTCCACACCCGGCTGGTCAAACGAATTCAGCCCCCAAATCAACCCTTGGGTAAACACCTTGTGCTCGTAGGCGGCAATAATGGCCCCGAACGATTCCGGCGTGAGTTCCTTTAACGCAAACAGCGAAGTTGGGTGCCCGCCAGGGTAATGTTCCGTGGGCGTCTCGCTCTCCTTACCAAACGCCATCAACCGGCGGTGCGCCAAACAATTCGCCACCGAAAGCTTCTGTTGTTCATTCAAAGCCGCCGCTACCGATTCAGAAAACTGCGGCGCCGCCCGGTGCAGCACACACACGAAATCCGCCGTAAAGGCATCGTAACCTTGGTGCAAATGCTGAAAAAACGCATGCTGGCCATTTGGCCCAAAACCACCCCACACAATCGGCCCGGTAGGCGCCGAAAGCGCAGCGCCCGTCGCGGTATATTGCTTACCATTCGATTCCATATCCAACTGCTGCAAATACGAAGGCAAATGCCGGAAACGGCCGTCGTAAGGCAAAATCGCAATATTATTAATGCCGCGCTCTTCCCGGTTATACACCCCAATCAGCGCCATCAACATGGGAATATTCTCGCTCAGCGGCGCAGTGGCAAAATGCTCGTCCATTTCCGCCGCCCCCGCCAGCAACCGCTGGAACACACGAGTGCCGCACGTGGTGGCGATGGCTAAACCAATCGAGCTCCACAATGAAAACCGCCCGCCCACCGACTCTTCAAACACCAACTGGTGCGCCGGTGGAATACCGTAATTTGTCATCTTCTCAACGTTGGCAGAAACCCCAATCACATGGTGCTCGAGCCAAGCCGTTAACCAGTCGTTGCCAACAGCATCATCAGAAAGCTCTGCAAAACACTCCTTTACCCAGCATTTCACGGTATCCACATTGGCAAAGGTATCGCTGGTGCCAAAGGATTTTGAAGCCACAATAAATAGCGTAGTTTCTGGGTCGCAAATGGGCAGCACCGCATACAGCTGGCCGCCATCCATCGAAGAAACAAAATGCGTGCGCAAATCGTGCTGGCGAATGTCCGAAGCGAACTCACGCAAGGCGAAACTTGTCATCAAGGGCCCAAGATCGGAGCCGCCCACACCAATATTCACTACATCGGTAATAGGTTTGCCGGTAGCGCCAAGCCATTGGCCGGAGCGCAAGCGCCGCACAATGCGCGCAAATTTAGAGTTTTCACCACCATTGGCGGCACCGGTATCGCGAAGCACCGAGTTGCGGCCGCGCGTTAGCACATGGCTCACTTCCCGCTCTTCAGTTACATTCATATAGCGGCCATCGAGCAATTCGCTGCGGCGCGCGGAAAAATCCTGTGGCAACCGCTTCGCGGCAAACTCCTGCAAAGCCTCAGGAGAAAGAAACTGATAGCTCCAATCAAAAATTAAATCGCCACAAAAGGCCTCACGCACTTTCATTTCACTGGGGGCAGAGCGAGCACCCATTTCGGGCAAGGTATTAGCAGGCGAAGAAGCATTGGCCATAAGATTTCATTCCCTTGGTTTATTTACAGTGGGTTTATTCACAATGGTTTATTTGTTTTAAGTTTGGTTTTTAGTAGTTGAAATATCGAAATGCGCAATCGTTCGCACGCTCATACTCTAAGCCATAAACTTGGCAAAAAACTGATGTTAACAAAAAGTAACCACATAACAAGCAGACACGTAATTTATCATAAAAATAATGGTGTAAAGTTAACACAAAAGTATGACATGGCGTATCAAAGTGCGTTAGAATCTGCAGCTTAAAATAAAAACGAAACGCGAAAAACACGAAGCGCGTAAAACACGAAGCGCGTAAAAAGAAACATGTAAGAGCAACATGTAAGTGAACAAGAAGAACACCAAAGGAATTTCTATGAAGATCGCAGTAGCAGGGACCGGCTATGTAGGCCTTTCAAACGCAGTGCTCCTTGCCCAGCATAACGAAGTGTATGCACTCGATATCGTTCCTGAACGTGTTGCAATGCTGAACCACAAAAAATCCCCCATCGTTGATAAAGATATCGAGCGGTTTCTAGCCAGCAAGCCGCTGTATCTGAACGCCACGCTCGATAAAGCCGAAGCCTATGCAGGCGCAAGCTACGTAATTATTGCAACCCCCACAGATTACGATCCACAAACCAATTACTTCAATACCGAATCGGTAGAAGCGGTGATTAGCGATGTGTTGGCCATTAACCCAAGTGCGGTGATGATCATTAAATCCACTATCCCTGTGGGTTACACCAAAGAGCTGCGGGCCAAATTCAATACTGAAAATATTATCTTTTCGCCCGAGTTTTTGCGCGAAGGCCTAGCCTTGCACGATAACCTTTACCCAAGCCGTATTATTGTGGGTGAAAAGAGCGAACGCGCGGAAACCTTTGCTAAATTGTTGCAGCAAGGCGCGATTAAAAAAGATATCGATGTGCTTTTTACCGATAGCACGGAAGCGGAAGCTATTAAACTTTTCGCCAATACCTATTTAGCCATGCGCGTAGCTTATTTTAATGAGCTCGATACCTATGCCGAAGCCCATGGTTTAGATAGTAAGCAAATTATTGAGGGTGTGTGTTTAGACCCACGCATTGGTAACCATTACAACAACCCAAGCTTTGGTTACGGTGGTTATTGCTTACCCAAAGATACCAAGCAGCTGTTAGCGAATTACGATGAAGTGCCACAAAACATGGTGCGCGCCATTGTAGATGCCAACCGCACCCGCAAAGATTTTATTGCCGATGCCATTATCGCGCGCAAGCCGAAAGTAGTGGGTGTGTATCGCTTAGTGATGAAAACCGGTTCCGATAACTTCAGAGCCTCGGCTATACAAGGCGTGATGAAGCGCATTAAAGCAAAAGGCATTGAGGTAGTAGTATTTGAACCAGCCTTAAAAGAAGAAAGCTTCTACAACAGCCGAGTGATTCGAGATTTCAACGAATTCAAACAAATGAGCGATGTGATTATTTCGAATCGCAACTCGAAAGATTTAAGCGATGTGGCCGAGAAAGTATATACGCGGGACCTATTTAATAGTGATTGAGCTAAATAGCGATTAAGCTTTGAGGTGAATCCGCTCTCAGCCGAATAACATATAGACAACAAAAGTATAAACATTTACAAAGTAGCAACATTTTTAGCAGCAGTGTTGTTGGCATAGTTGTCAGCATAATTACAAGAAACAATTTCATTAGGCATTTAGGAGCCGTAACCTAGGGGCGGTAGCGTGTCCTCAGGCCCACCAAGGCATCAGCCTCTTTTAGCACGAGAAAAGTACTTCATTCAAAGGTAGTGAATATGTTTAACCGAGCCAAAGTTTCGAAAAAAATCTCTGATTCCAGAACTGCGAAGTTCAGTTCTGTTAACGCTAAAACCCTAGTAGCAGGTTTGGCCGCTTTATTCGTGCTATCGGCTTGTGCCTATGCCCCCGGTAGCCATATGGAACCAGAAAAAGCGAGCGATGATTTAGAAGGGCAAGTTCTTTTTCACAGTATTACGCCGCAGTTAATTGCTGATTTACGCAAACCGCGGATCAGCCCGGAAGCCAACCCGGAGTTAGAGCAAGCGCAAGCGAATTATGATTATCGAGTAGGTAAGGGCGATGTACTTACGGTTACCGTTTGGAACCACCCGGAACTTACCATTCCAGCTGGCTCTCAGCGCAGCGCCGAAGAAGCGGGCAACTGGGTACATAACGATGGCACCATTTTTTACCCCTACATTGGCCGTGTACACGTTGATGGTTTAATGGTAACGGAAATTCAAGAGCTTATTACTGAACGCTTGAGCCGTTTTATTGAAGACCCTCAGGTAGATGTAACCGTAGCGGCATTTCGCAGTAAACGCGTATACGTTACCGGTGAAGTTAATCAGCCAGGAACACAGCCAGTAACCAACGTACCGATGACGTTACTCGATGCAGTAAACCGCTCCGGAGGTATTACCGAAATGGCGGATTGGCGCAATGTGGTGCTTACGCGTAATGGAGTAGAGCAACGTTTCTCTTTGCAAGATTTGTATACCCGTGGCGATACTACGCAGAATACGCTTTTACAGCATGGTGATTTAGTGCATGTAGAGCGGAACGATGTAAATAAAGTATTTGTTTTGGGTGAAGTAAATGATGCTAGCTCTGTGCCGGTGAACCGTTCACGGATGACTTTAGCAGAAGCATTAGCCGAAGCAGGTGGTGTATCAGAGCAGCGCGCCGATGCCAGTGGCATTTTCGTATTCCGGGAAGCACCTGAGGGTGCAGATTACGTAGTAGATGTTTATCAACTAAATGTAAAACAGGCTACTTCCTATGTGTTAGCTGACCAGTTCGAATTGCAGCCGCGTGATATTATCTTTGTAACCGCGGCACCAGTGGCGCGTTGGAATCGGGTTATTAGCTTGATTATGCCTACGGTTACTGGCCTCTACCAGGTGGCGCGTACAGATGGCGAAATTCGTGATTAAACTGGCCAAGCACTTAAATAAAATGCAACGCACGCAAGTGAACCGGAACCTTTAATGTTTGAGAAAATACTCATAGTTTGTGTTGGTAATATTTGCCGTTCACCAACAGCAGAGTTTTTGCTAAAGCGGGAGTTACCACACAAGCAAATAGCCTCGGCGGGTTTGCATGCCATGGTGAAGGATATTGATGGTAAGCCAGTAGGCGATGAAATGAATGCCCAAGCGCGGGAAACTGCCGAAAAACATGGTTTGGTATGCGGCACGCATGAAGCGCAGCAGCTTACCAGCGAGCTAGCACGGAAATATGATTTAATACTGGTAATGGAAAAGCGGCACCGTGATGAAATCGCCAAGCGCTTTCCAGAAGCATTAGCGAAAACCATGCTATTCGGCCAGTGGGATAACGCCAGAGATATCCCCGACCCTTACAAAAAAAGCGATGAAGTATTCGCACAGATTTATAAATTAATTGAACACAACACCATGCTGTGGGCAAATAAATTAAAACGTTAAAATTGGAACGCTAAATAAATGCAACAGATGAATGAGAAAGGCCAGAAAGGCAACACAAACATTCAAGCAAGCGATGAAATAGATTTAGGCCGTTTATTTGCCACCTTATTCGATTTCAAATGGTGGGTAGTTGGCTGCACCGCGGGTGCTGCCATTTTAGGTTTAGCCTATGGCACGTTAAGCACACCTGTGTATCAAGCTGATGCCCTTGTGCAAATTGAATCGAAAAGCTCAAGTTTTCCCGGCTTAGGTGAGCTGGGTGAAATGTTCGATCAGCCCTCAACTGCCGCCACTGAAGTAGAAATTATTCGTTCACGTATGGTGTTGGGTTCAGTAGTTGAAAATCTCCGTTTAGATATTTCAGTAACGCCAAATTATTTCCCAATCATTGGTGAATGGAGTGCGCGGCGTTATCGCGGTGACGAGCCAAATAGTGCTTGGCTATTTACCAGTTATGCGTGGGGTGGTGAACGGTTAGAGTTTGCGGAATTACGTTTACCAAATAGTTTGCGCGGCGAAGCACTTACCTTAATTGCAGGTGAAAGGCATGCTGGTGAAACCAATTCAAACAACCAAACAAACTTTAGTTTATGGCTTGAAGATGAAAAAATTTTAGATGGCATCTCGGGCGAGAATATTGATACGCAAACACCGTTTGGCCGAGTAGTAATGCGGGTAAGTGATTTGCACGCTAGAGCAAATACAGAGTTTACCGTAAGCCAACGTAGCACTCTGAGAGCGATTAATTCGTTGCGTGAGGTTATTGCCGTAAGTGAGCGCGGTCGGCAAACAGGCATTCTTGATTTAAAAATGACAGGTACTCATCGGCAAAAAACGCAAGAAGCGCTGAACGCGGTTGCCAACGAATATTTAATGCAGAATATTCGCAGAAACGCTGCAGAAATAGAGCGCAGCCAAGAGTTTATTGAAGCGCAAATTCCGCGAGTACAGGAAGAATTACAACTAGCTGAAAACGCATTGAACTCTTACCGTATGCAAAACGAATCGGTAGATATTGAATTCGATACCCAGCGCGTGTTGCAGCAAATGGTGGAGATAGATAGGCAACTTGCTGAACTTGAGGTGCAAGAAATCGAATTATCACGCTTATATACCACAAACCATCCAAGCTACCGTGCACTAAATCAACAGCGTGAGCGTTTGCAAGAAGATAGAGAAGTATTACGTTCTGAAGTGGGGGAGTTACCGGAAGCGCAACAACAAGTGTTGCGCTTGACCCGCGATGTTGAAGTAAGCCAGCAAGTTTACTTACAACTACTAAACCGCAATCAGGAAATGAATATATTACGAGCAGGAACTGTGGGTAACGTACGAATTATTGACGAGGCTACAGTAGCACCAAATTCTGTAGCCCCTAGAAAAGCTCTAATACTGGCACTTTCCATAATTCTCGGTGGCATGATAGGCGTTGGTATTGCTTTTGTTCTCGGCTTCTTGCGGCGTGGAATTGAAACCCCTAAGGAATTGGAAGATGTTGGTATTTCTGTTTACGCCTCGGTGCCGCTTTCTGAGCAACAATTAAAAATCGAAGAAAAAATAAAACAATCAGTGAGAAGAAGCCGCAACAAGGCACAAAAGCAAAAATTTAACACTTTGCTTTTGGCTCGAGACAATCCCGAAGACAACGCAGTTGAAGCGCTTCGAGGGCTTCGAACTAGCTTGCACTTTGCCATGTTAGAAGCAAAAAATAAGATTGTAATGATATCTGGCCCAAGCCCCGAGGTGGGCAAAACTTTCGTTACGGCGAACTTGGCTGTGGTGTTAGCGCAAGCGGGTATGAAAGTGCTTATTATCGATGCGGATTTGCGCCGTGGTTACTTACATACCACCTTTAACCTGAGCAACGAGAGTGGTTTATCTGATTTACTCGCGGGGCGAGTAAATAAGGAATCAGCGATTAATAGCACGAACGTTGAGCATTTAGACTTTATGGCTCGCGGCACCGTACCACCGAATCCATCTGAACTCCTTATGCACAAGAGCTTCAGTGAACTTTTAGATTGGGCTAACGATAATTACGATATAGTACTGGTTGACACACCACCTATTCTAGCAGTAACTGATCCCGCAATAGTGGGCCGTTACACTGGAACGAACTTAATTGTGGCTCGATTTATGAAAAACCAAGTTAAAGAAGTGGAATATACCATTGAGCGTTTTGAGAAATCAGGAATTGAAGTTAAAGGTGTGATTCTGAACGGTATCGAACGTACCGCACGAAGTAGCTACGGTTATGGAAGCTATGGGTATTATTCGTATGGATATGAAAGTGCTAAGTAAATCAATAGGTGTATTTGTAACTACTTAACCGTAATCATAAGAAATGAACATCTTGCGCACCGGTAGGGTGGGTACGGTGGGTAATGTGCGCATTATAGATGAAGCGTCTTTTTTTTCCGGAGCAGTAGCACTCCGCAAATCGTTTATTATAGCGCTAAGCACTATTCTTGGCGGCATGGTTGGGATAGGTATTGCCTTTGTGCTTGGTTTTATGCGCCGTGGTATAGAAACGCCAAAAGAGCTAGAAGATGCGGGTATTTCAGTAGATGCATCGGTACCACTTTCTGAACAGTAGTTAAAGATTGAAGAGAAAATTAAGCTTGCGGTGCGGCGTAAAAACAGGGCGTAGAAGTAGAAGTAGAAGTTTAATACCCTGTTATTGATTGGCCCGTGATAACCCAGAAGATAACGCAGTATGAGCGCTAAGGGCTCTGCGTACAAGTTTGCATTTCGCTATGCTAGAGGCGAAAAATAAAATAGTAATGATACCTGCCCCCAGCCCAGAAGTAGGCAAAACTGGTATTACCAGTAACCTAGCCGTGCTGTTAGTCCAAGCCTGGATGAAAGTGTTAATTATCGATGCCGATTTACGTCGGGGGCTATTTACACACCACCTTCAATTTAACCAATGAAAACGGTGTTTCCGATCGACTCAGCGGCCGCTGTGAAACCCAACAAGTCATAAAAGCTTTTGGTGTAGAAAATCTAGATTTCATTGTTCGTGGCGCCGTACCACCCAACCCTTCAGAACTAATAATGCATGAGCGATTAGCGAGCTATTAAATCGGGCTAATGAAGCCTATGATATTGTGCTGGTAGGTACGCCGCCTATTTTGGCAGAAACAGACCCAGCCATAGTGAGCCTTTATGCCGGAACCAACTCAATTGTTGCGCACTTTATGAAGAACCAAATCAAAAAAGTGGAATACACCATAAAGCGATTCGAAAAAGTCGGTATTGAAGTGAAAGGCGTGATTTTGAAGGGCATTGAGCGCACTGCCCGAAGTAGCTACGGTTATGGGGGTTATGGTTATTACTCTTATGCGTATGGTAGCGAGAAATAAGCGGTTTTATTAGCTTTTAACTTTTCCAACTACAAACATAGTTTATAAATGGATTTCAAATGAAAAATGAGTTAATTCAGAAACTAACTTCAAAAACAGCTGTGATCGGCGTGCTAGGATTAGGTTATGTCGGGCAACCGCTCTTGTTGCGGTACTCAGATATTGGCTTCAAGGTTATCGGCTTTGATGTTGATGAGGAAAAGGTCAGAGAGCTCAATTCCGGTCATTCTCGAATCGAACATATTTTAGACGAAAAAATAAATCAAGCAGTTCAGACAGGTTTCGAGGCGACGATAGATTTTTCGCGAGTTGCAGAGTGTGATGCGTTGATATTGTGTGTTCCAACACCATTGAACAAATATCGTGAACCTGATATGTCCTATGTTGTCGGTACAACAGATATGTTAAAGCCCTATGTTAGAGCGGGACAAGTGGTTTCACTTGAAAGCACTACTTATCCAGGAACCACCGAAGAAGAATTATTACCACGTATTGAAGAAAGCGGATTAAAAGTCGGAGAAGATATATTCTTAGTCTATTCTCCGGAACGTGAAGACCCGGGTAATCCAAATTTTGAGACACGCACCATACCAAAAGTGGTTGGAGGACACACAGGTGCATGTCGTGACGTCGGTATAGCGCTTTACGAACCAGCGATTGATCAGATCGTTCCTGTTAGTTCGACCAAAGCAGCGGAACTGACCAAGCTGTTAGAGAATATTCATCGAGCAGTGAACATCGGTTTAGTAAACGAAATGAAGATTGTCGCGGACCGAATGGGTATTGATATCTTCGAAGTTATCGATGCAGCAAAGACGAAACCTTTTGGTTTTACTGCCTATTACCCGGGCCCCGGCCTTGGTGGACACTGCATTCCAATTGATCCGTTTTACTTAACTTGGAAGGCACGTGAGTATGGCCTCCATACGCGTTTTATTGAGCTTTCTGGTGAAGTAAATCGTGCAATGCCCGAATATGTTGTTTCGAAGCTAATGGATGGCTTGAACGAGAAAGGCAAATCACTAAAAGGCAGCCGTGTGCTTGTTTTGGGGATTGCATATAAGAAGAACGTTGATGATATGCGTGAATCACCCTCGGTTGAAATCATGGAACTCATTGAAGCAAAAGGTGCAGTAGTGGCCTACAGCGACCCCCATGTTCCAAAATTTCCCAAAATGCGTGAACATAACTTCAATCTGTTGAGTGTTGAATTGAGCGAAGTAACTTTAAAAGAGTTTGATGCAGTTGTGTTAGCAACTGATCATGATCGTTTTGATTACGATGAGATTTATGCTCACGCGCAGCTTATTATCGACTCACGAGGTAAGTATCGCCATGTTAACGGAAAGGTGATTAAAGCATAATGAAAAATTTTGCATTGATTGGAGCCTCAGGCTACATAGCACCGCGTCACATGAAAGCAATTAAGGAGACTGGAAATCACCTTAGTGTTGCTTACGATATTAATGATTCGGTTGGAATTATTGACAGTATTTCTCCAGAAAGCGAATTCTTCACAGTTTTTGAGCAATTCTATGAACATACATGGCAATTAAAGCGTAATCCTGAAACACAACTAGATTATGTTGCGATTTGCACCCCTAACTACATGCATGCATCACAGATCGCTGCTGGCTTGCGTTTAGGCTGTGATGTCATCTGTGAGAAGCCTTTAGTGCCAACATCTGCAATTCTTGATGAACTGGCAAGAGTCGAAAAAGAAACTGGTAAGCGAGTTTACAACATTCTGCAACTTCGCCACCATCAAGCGATTATAGACCTGAAGCAAAAAGTTGCTAAAGCTGTTAACAATAAAAAACACGAAGTTGAATTAACCTATATTACTTCGCGCGGCAAATGGTACATGGAAAGTTGGAAAGGCGACCCAAGAAAATCATTTGGAGTTGCGACAAATATAGGTGTTCATTTCTTCGATATGTTGCACTTTATTTTCGGCAAACTTGAACGAAATGTTTTACATTTTGCCAATGATATGAAAGCTAGCGGTTACTTAGAATACGAGAAGGCTCGTGTTCGATGGTTCTTGTCTATTGACGTAAACGACTTACCTGAATCAGTGAAAGATAAACAAAGCACATTCAGAATCATTACCTGTGACGATGACGAGCTTGAATTTAGTAGTGGATTTACCGATTTGCATACAGTGAGCTATCAAGAGGTCCTAGCAGGACGCGGATACGGAATTGAAGACGCTCGGCATTGTATCGAGACGGTAGAGGCAATTCGTAACCAAATGCCACACCAAGCACTGCCTAGTGAAGCCCACCCAGTTTTATCGAAACTCTTAGGAGGATAACGATGAGTTATTACAAGCACGAATCAGCAATTGTCGATGAGGGAGCAGAGATTGGTGACGGCACTAGAGCCTGGCACTTCGTTCATGTTTGTGCGGGAGCAAAAATTGGCAAAGGAGTATCATTGGGTCAGAACGTGTTTGTAGGTAACCGAGTCGAGATTGGAGATCTCTGCAAAATTCAAAACAACGTTTCGGTTTATGACAATGTATTGCTTGAGGAAGGCGTTTTTTGTGGGCCTAGTATGGTGTTTACCAATGTATATAACCCTCGTTCATTGGTCGAACGCAAGGACCAGTATTTAGATACTTTAGTCAAGCGTGGGGCGACTCTTGGGGCTAATTGCACCATTGTTTGTGGCGTGACTATCGGTGAGTTCGCTTTTGTTGGTGCAGGAGCTGTCGTGAATCGTGACGTTCCTTCGTATGCATTAATGCTCGGTGTTCCTGCGAGGCATAAAGGTTGGATGAGCGAGTTCGGGGAACAGCTTGACTTGCCACTAAGTGGTCATGGCGAAGCAATTTGCAAACATACAGGAAACAAGTATGTTTTAAACGGAAGCTCCATAGTAAAAATTTCTAGTGAGTCTTAATTTTATGATGCAATTTATTGATTTAGTCGCACAGCAAGAACGTATTAAAGATAAAATCGATGCAGGTATTGCACGCGTTCTTGCGCACGGGCAATACATCTTGGGCCCAGAGGTAGGCGAGCTAGAGGAAAAGCTTGCAGTGTATACTGGTGCTAAACACTGTATTACGGTAGCAAACGGAACAGATGCGCTGCAAATTGCTCAAATGGCGCTTGGCATCGGTCCGGGTGATGAGGTTATTACTCCTGGCTTCACTTATATCGCAACAGCGGAAACAGTCGCGTTACTGGGTGCCAAACCAGTGTATGTGGACATAGACCCCCGCACCTACAACTTGGATCCAACCCAGCTGGAAGCCGCTATTACGCCGCGCACCAAGGCGATTATACCTGTAAGCCTTTACGGCCAGTGTGCAGACTTTGATGCTATCAATACCATTGCCAACAAATATGGCATACCAGTAATAGAAGATGCTGCACAGAGCTTTGGTGCCAGCTACAAGGGGAAAAAGTCTTGCAACCTCACCACTATTGCCTGTACTAGCTTTTTCCCGAGCAAGCCCCTGGGCTGCTACGGCGACGGCGGCGCTATTTTTACCAACGATGACGAACTGGAAAAAATCATGCGCCAGATTGCCCGTCACGGCCAAGACCGCCGATACCACCATGTTCGGGTGGGCGTGAACAGCCGGCTGGATACCCTGCAAGCCGCCATTCTGCTGCCCAAGCTGGACATCTTCGCCGAAGAAATCCAACAACGTCAGAAGGTTGCAGCTAGGTATCAAGCGAAGTTTGCAGAACTGTCAGATAGCCTCAGAACCACACAGAATCACACAGAAGAAAACATTCCGCGTCCTTCCGTTTCTTTCTGTGGCAAAGAAATCACTTTGCCCTTTATAGATGAACACAACACCAGTGTCTATGCCCAGTACACCATCCAAGTAGACAACCGCGACCAAGTACAAGCGAAGCTAAGCGAAGACGGCATACCTACTGCCGTACACTACCCAATACCCCTCAACAAACAGCCCGCGGTAGAAGACAGAAACGCACAGCTACCCACAGGCGATGCCGTAGCTGAGAAAGTCATGAGCTTACCGATGCACCCATATATGACGGAAGAAGAACAACAGAAGGTGGTTGTAGCTTTGCAGGGCTAACTTGCTTCTAAGCTTTTTTCTGTACCGTTCTTGTGCTTCCGTGGCCAAAAAGGCTCTTTACTTGAACTTTAAACCTATGAACTTCCGCCTAGATATCCGAGGCTTACAGGCCGTTGGTATTAGCTGTTATCATTTTCTACCTCAACCCTCCTGACTTGCAGGCGGGTGTGTTGGTGTAGATATTATTCTGATCATTTCAGGCTTTTTAATCAGCAATATTTTATTAAATAAAAAAACAAACCTATTAAACACAAGCATCCATTTGTGAGGGACAGCTGACCTATTAAGATGAACACTACTTAAATGAGGTAGGTGCAATAGAATACGCCAAGCAAGCCATACCAATAATTTCACAAGAAGTAATCAATGCGAACTAAGCTGTTCAAAAATAATGAATTCTCAAAAAATGTGCTCACTTTAATGACGGGCACTACGATTGCACAAGCCATTCCTATTGCAATTACACCGATCTTGACACGTATGTACAGCCCTGAGGATTTTGGGGTTCTTGCATTATTTGTTGCCATCACAGTAATAATGGGCTCTGTTGCCAATGGCCGCTATGAGCTGGCTATTATGCTGCCGACTGAAGATGATGATGCAATTAATATTGCCGCTATGGGGCTATTGATAGCTACTGTTTTATCTGTGGTACTGTTTGTTCCTGCTATTTTTCTAAATGACTATATTACAGAAAAGTTAGACAACGAGTTCATAGGGTTTTGGTTGTATTTTGTGCCGCCTGTGGTTTGGCTATTAGGTTTACATAACATACTTAATTACTTAAATAACCGAAAGAAAAGCTACAAAGATATGGCCAAAGCCACTGTCTATAAATCTGTAGCCCAAGCTGCTGTTCAGTTGGGAATAGGCGCGGTCAAAGCAACCGCAAGCGGACTTATATCAGGGCAGATTGTCTCGAATTTAGTAGCAAATACTCGACTAGCGCTAAATGCTAAGCGGCAATATCAGCTAAACAGAATAACCTGGTTTGAAATGAAACGTTTGGCCAAACGTTATATCAACTTTCCTAAATATTCTATGTGGGCAATCTTATCTAACACTTTGTCATATCAGTTGCTTAATATATTAATTACCGTTTTTTATAGTATAGCAACACTGGGCTTTTATTCATTGGCGCAGAGAATACTGGGTATGCCTTCAAGCCTTATTGGCGAATCGATTGGGCGGGTATACTTTCAACAAGCAACGCTTGAAAAAAACAAAACAGGCAAAGCGGTTAAGATATTTAAATCAACCACAAAAAAATTGATGGTGTTGTCTTGCGTGGTTTTTGTTCCGCTTTACTTTGTATTGCCCTCAGTATTTGCCATTGCTTTTGGTGAGGAGTGGCGTATTGCAGGCGAATACTCACAACTTATTTTGCCTGTTTTTATTTTCCGCTTTGTGAGTGGAGCATTAAGCAATACAAATAATGTTTTTGAAAAGCAAGGGCTTGCGCTTGCTTGGCAAATGGGGCTGCTTATATTATCAATGGCTACCTTGTTTGTTAGTGGCTATTATCAATTTGATTTCGAGACATTCTTAAAAGTTTACACTACAGTGGTTTCATTACATTATATTTTGTTGTATTTCATCTTGAAGTATGTAGCTGAGGCACGCTTATGAAAATATTTTTTACTGGTGATCTATTTCTTGGCGGTGATCTGCTTGGTGCTTCTTGTAAAGATACAATCAGTAGTAAGCTTTATGATCTGGCAGACTTTCGTGTTGTGAATCTTGAGCAAGCTGTTAGTGATTCTGACTATATTGAAGATAAATGTACGTTATACACTAGCTCACAAGCACTTCAGCAGTTGAAAAAAATGAAAGTAGATGCTGTTAATTTAGCGCATAACCATATTCAAGATAAAGGCTTAGATGGAATCGTTGAAACTGTTGAGCAGCTCAATAAAGTACAGATAAAAAACTTTGGAGCGGGTGAAAATATAAACGAAGCCAGCCAACCCCTAGAATTAACAGAAAATTTAGTGCTACTAGGCTATTGCGAATTTGGCAAGCCGTATCTAAACCAAATTGAAGTGGCTGATAATAACAAAGCAGGTGTTAACCCGTTGCGTTATGAGAAAATTCTTGCTGACTTAGATAATCTTCGACCTAATCAGCAAGCGGTTCTTTATTTTCATTGGGGTATGGAGCACGTATGGCTTCCACCAACAAATGATATTAAACTGGCAAGAAAATTATTAGCTGACGAGCGTGTAGCAACAATTATCGGTATGCATTGCCACCGTACCCAAGGTGTTGTGAGTTATAAAGGAAAAAAAGCCTATATGGGGTTGGGTAATTTTCTATTTCCCAATTTTTATATAGCACCACCAACACAAATTGCTTATCCAAGTGAGCAAGAAAAGCAGCAAGTAAAGTTCACTACCAGGCAATACCATTCAGTTTACGAGCCAACATATAAGAAATGGCGCTTAGTAAACCGTGTCTCAAGAGTTTTATTGTTTGATAATACAACACAAAAATTAAAAAGTGAGTTTGTTGTTCAAATAGATAACTTACCAAAGGTTGAAGCTGTTGGTGTTGTTTTAAACGGTACTTATACTTTATGGACAGCTTTGCTGTCAGCAGTCTATAAGCTTCCTTCACCTGTGTACAACTTACTTTTTAAACTGCATGCCAAGCAAACCTATTTTATCTGGCGAATGCAAATAAGACTCTTTCATTTACGACAGTTAGGCATAGTGAATTTTCTTAAAAAATTAAAAGTTAAAATTCGTAGGAAATTTGGATGAAGGCAACGGCACTAGTATTAGGTGGCTATATAAATGGTTATTCAATAGTTAAAGAGCTCCATGAAGAAGGCGTAGATAATATAGCTTTATTTCATGCTGGACGCACGATTGCTGGTTTTAGTAATAAAATAAACTATATGGCTACCATAGATAAAACCCCAGAAAGTTTGCTCAAAGAGCTACGAAAGCTAAATGAAAAATTTGATTACATTGTAGTTTTCCCTACTGACGACTTACAGGTTGAGAACCTCTACCATATAAGAGAAGAAATTAAAGATTTCTGCTATCTACCTTTAAACCCGGATACAGTGATGCAGTCTCTTGATAAATATTATCAATATGCTGTGTGCGAAAGAATCGGTGTGCCTTTTCCTAAAACTAAACTGATAAATATAGCGACAGACTTGGATGAAATTGATGAGCTTACATTTCCAATCCTTATTAAGCCTTCTACGCGTGTGGATATAGTTCAGAATGTATTTAGAAATATCTATCTTGAAGATGCTGAAAGTTATGCAGTTAATAAAGAGTTATTAAAAAGTTTTATCGATAAAGAGATTGAGTTTATAGCCTCAGAATTTGTGCCTGGAGACGACACAAATATCTATGCTTATACTTGTTATCGCTCGCAAGATGCAGTTATTCAGAACGAGTGGACCGGCAAAAAACTAACGCAGTACCCTGATGATTATGGTGTTTTCTGTAGCGCATCAAACGAAGCGCCAAGTGAAGTATTGGAGCAGGGTAGAGCTTTAGTGGAAGCGCTGGATGCGTTCGGGATTATTGAGCCTGAGTTTAAATATGACCCACGTGATCAAAGCTTTAAACTTATGGAAGTAAACCTGCGATCAATGATGTGGCATCGTACTGGAAAAGTAAGCGGTGTCCGTTTACATAAGTCTATGTATGATTTTGCTTTGGGTAATAATCCCATTAAAGATACTCAACACAAACAGCCTACAATACATTTTGTTTATATGGTCCATGAAATCGGTAACTTGATAGCAAGGAAAGGATACTGGAAGTATTTTAAACATAACGTATGGGGTGGCGATAAACGCGTTTGGGCTGTTTACGAAATACAAGATATTAAGCCATTTATTTATAGCTTATATTTATTAGTTAAAGTGAGTGCCAGTGTATGCCTAAAACGATTAAAAATAAGATAAAACTATTTTTTAAAAAAATAGTCCTGATAAGAACAGGAGTAAAAATAGCCAATAATGTCGTCTTTTCTGGCTGTGAATTCAAAGGCTGCGCAGTCATAGAGCCCTACTGTAGATTATCAGGCGATCCTAAAATTAGTATTGGAAACAACTTCTATATCAACGCCTTCTGTCATCTCCTAGGTAACATAACTATTGGTGATGATGTGATGATTGGCCCTAAAACTGTTATATGGGGGCGAGATCATGGTAAGGAGATGGGGTTGCCGATGAAGCAACAACCTCATAGCAAAGCAGATATTGTTATTAGTGATGATGTTTGGATCGGAGCTAATGTCACTATTTTGAAGGGTGTGAAAATTGGAAAAGGCGCTGTAATCGGTGCCGGCGCTGTGGTAACTAAAGATGTGCCAGAATATGCAATTGTAGTTGGTAATCCTGCTAGGGTTGTGAAGTATAGAAACCAATAGGGCTCAGTTAATTTAGAGAATTTCTACTTCCTGAAAAAAGAGTGTACTCCGGTAGCAATTTTGTTCGGAAAACCGGGCTGATGCTCAGTAAGAGCTTCTCAGTTTATTGATGACAAAACGCAAGAGCTCGAAATACGTTAACTATGAGCTGCCATATTGCGCGAGGTAATTTTAAGTCATGGTGTGACGCTGCCCTATGAGCGACATATTCACTATGTAAACATATTTTAATCGGTAACTAAGTTCCGTAAGTTTTCTCATGGCTTGGAAAAAATACTGGCAAAGCAAAAGCTTTGGCTCGACCTTAAAGCGCGTCACCATATTTTGCGGATTCAGGCTTATTTTGACACCAATAATACTGTGTTGGTTTCATTCAGCCGCGAGCTCTTGCCTAAAGGTGTTGAGTTAGGCAAAGACAATTTCACTAAGCTGGACGTTCATTTGTTGCTCATGCTCGACACCGTGCTTAATGAAGAGTTCAATGATCTGGTGATCGATTTAGAAGTGCTGATGGTTAGCTTTATCTAAAAACTCGATTTAAATCGGCGCAGGCATGGGCTTTTTGCCATAAGACGAGCCAGCAACAAAGTAAAACGCTTTGAGCTGTTTTTGTATGAGCAATCATTGCTGGGTGATTACATACGCACTATGCCCATACCCACCGTGCAGTTACTAGAGGCTTGTAAAGGAATATATGTTAGCGTAGACGATTCAATGAATTACTACACGAGTTTTGCAGGTACTTCAGTCACTGGCAAATGGCTTCATTTTGTATAAAAATACCCAAAAAAATACTTATAGTTCAGGCACAGAACCACACGGAAATCACAGGCATGTAATAACAAGATAATAAAATATATAAGTTGCGTGTTTCTGTGTCATTCTGTGGCCAATTGAAGGTGTTATTTTTATGTCCCTTTTTACCCATGCAGCCCTTAACTGGCTGTGTATAATTTTACAAGAACGTTTTGGTTTGTGCTTTAATCTGCAACCAAACCAGCAGGGCTTAATCCTCACTCTATCAGAGCACGAACAAGGTAGTATTTTCTTTCCTAGGTTAGAAAACAGGTTTCATCAATGTCGCTCTGCCTTGCCATTTACTGAGTGGAATGCAACTGCCGAGCGGTGGGAAAGCGTGTGTGGCGATTCATTGCCAGCGCCCGGTGTTGCCTCTCTGCCTAAGCCATTAATAGAGCGCCGGGCCGATCAAGCCATTGTTCACTATGATATTTTAGGTCTCACCTACTGGATGCTCTCCCGGCTGGAAGAAGTTGGACGTACCGATCTGGATAACCACCAGCGCTTTCCCGCCACTTCTTCGCACGCTTACCAGCACGGTTATCTGGAGCGCCCTATCGTGGATGAATGGCTGCATATTCTGGGGCAGGTGATCCGGCAGATTTGGCCACAACTCCCACTTAAAAAGCATCAGTTCAGCATTAAGGTCTCTCATGATGTGGATACCCCTAGTCGTTACGGTTTCCGCTCTGTCAAAGGTATTGTGCGCTCCATGGCGGGCGATGTGCTGAAGCGAAGGGACATTAAAAGCGCCCTTGTCGCGCCCTGGATACGTCTTAACAATCGACATCGGCTTCACCCGTTAGATACATTCAACACCTTCGATTGGATCATGGAGCAATCCGAGCGGAATGGCCTGGTCAGTGCTTTTTATTTTATCTGTGGCCGCACGGATCCAGCCAAAGATGCCGATTATGAACCGGAGCACCCGGCCATTGGCGAGCTGATGCAACGCATTCACGCCCGTGGCCATGAAATTGGCCTGCATCCCAGCTACAAAACTTTTCAGCAACCAGAAGCCATTGCCGCCGAGGCCGATCGCCTGCGATCTATTATGATGAAGGAAAGTATTAAACAGAGCATCTTAGGTGGACGCATGCACTACCTGCGTTGGGAGCATCCAACTACGTTAAAAGGTTGGGAACAAGCAGGTATGACCTATGACAGCAGTTTAAGCTATGCCGATTTGCCTGGTTTTCGTAGCGGAACCTGCTACGAATATCCGGCGTTTAACCCTGAAACGCAGGAACAATACAAACTTCGGATTCGCCCCTTGATTGCGATGGAGTGCACAGTGATGGCTGAACGGTATATGGGACTGGGTACAGGCGAAGCCGCCTATGCTAAGTTCCAACAACTAAAAGAAAGCTGCCGTGCGGTCAATGGCTGTTTTACCTTGCTTTGGCATAACTCACAGTTTGAAAGCAAAGAAGAGATGGTGCTATATCAGCGGCTTCTGGCTTAACAATGAAGGGCAATCAATGAGTAGCAACTTTTAGTTAGTTATTTCATTGATTACTATGTCCTTAATTTATTTTATTACACAAGCGTTTCTTGTACCGTTTTAGATTATATCGCAAGTGTGCGTGCAATTGACGATTTTGGTTGAAGTCGGCGAGTATGTGAGTATATACCCATTCATGGCTCACTAGCCGACCGATACGTTTGCAAATCGCCGATAGCAGCTCAGAGCTCCAATCGAGCTCTAACATGAACTCAACCGTTATTTTGGTTTTATCGCAGATGCGTCTTTTAAAACTTCTGAACAGCGCCTTAGCGTTTTTAAATGCGCTATTGATGGCTCATAACAACCCGATGTAATCGAGTTTCTTGGCAACTCTCGGCTAATCGTTGAGGGGGCAACGTCTAATCTTTCGGCAGTCTTTAGTCGTGAAAATTTCTCTGAGAGAAGCAACGAGATCTGGTATCGTTGTCTTTCGGTGAGCTGTCGATAACTCATGTTGGAACTCACTTTTTTGGTCAAAAAGTAAGACTAACCCATGTCGGTAGCTGACCTTCCTTCGACCTAGCCCATTACATGAATGTTTCGGTTATTATCTGAATTCAGGAAAATCATTTTACAGTCATCAATATGTATAAGCTTAAGAAACTGTTAGCATTTAGGAGGTTTTTTTATGGAAGAAGTTGTACACTTTTATCGCTTAAATCCAAACAGAAGCTCAAGGATTTATACTCAGTCGACTTGGTGTCAGTCGAGAGTATATCAAACGAAAGGGTTAGCAAGCTTTCTTTCATTTTGTTTTACGGACAAACAACTTTATAGATCTAGTTCCATTGTATTCCATGGGCAATCAATGTTGCCTTATCTATTTCTTTTTAAATGTTTTTTTGCGTATCGAATTAAAAATGTAAAACTAGTTTATGATATGCATGACCTGAATGAAAAAAGACAAGTTATAAATATTAAAAGTTTTATCAGGTATTATTTATTTGTAGTATTGGAAAAGTCCTTACGTAATATCCAGGTAGATATTATAACCGTTTCAGGTGGTTTGGCTAGGTTGTTTTATTATCGAAACAAAAAAAGTGCAAAAGTTGTTTGTAATGTGGTTCCGGAACATAGCGGACTGGCAGAAGAAAACGATGAAGATCATGCTTGCATTGTGAAATTAGAATCAAATTTTGCAAAACTTAGTCGAGATCCCACCATTGTTAGGTTAGTGTATTTTGGTCAGATAAAAGCAGATCGCTTGCCAGTTGATTTTCTGTCTGTGCTTTTAAACAGTACAGATAGATTGCAACTAGATGTATATGGAACTGTAAATGATGATTTTAAACATATATTCTTAAAGTTTTGCGAACATAATAGAGTTTGTTTTCGTGGTGAATATGACCCTAAAGACATTTCGTTCCTTAAAGCCTATGATTATTCGTTGATGCTATTTCTTTCTAATAGTATTAACATAAGATATTGCTTACCAAATAAATTTTTTCAGGCATTGAGTTACGGGGTAATTAGCATAGTTAGTCCTAACTTATTCGAAGTAGGCTTCAAGTATCCTAGCGCGGTCGTCAAATTAAGCGCAGATTCTCAATCTGGCTTTGATATAATTGATTTTGAAAATGAGTTGTATAAACGAAAGGATTTTGACAAGAATAGGTTAAAAAGTATAGCGAAATTGGTTCACGCTAAGTCTAGACGGAATTTTTATCAAGCCTGCTCTGTAAAAATCCGAAAGTCGAGAGATAGTTAATTACGGATGAGTCTATCGCTTCCCGTATATACTCAACATCTAAGTCAGCCTTTTGTTTGAGTTTGCAAGCGCATTTAAATATCAGGTAGTTACTATTTTTAATATACAAAATATTTTAACCTCCCAGATAATTATTACGTAAGCTAACTTATGGAGGATAGAATTAAAGCTTTATCGTTAGGGTTTTCATTGTTAGTTAAACCTAAAATTAGACTCAGAAATATTAGGGCTTATTAGTGGTATCTGTATACATATTTTCAATATTTGCCATGCTTTGGGTATTTTACTTCTCGACTAAAGGGACCATTTTTTCGATTTCAATGAAAAGAGGTTTTTTCGGAGGAGTTTTTGTTTTTCGAGAGTTGTTTCTCCTTGTTCTGCTTGGAGTATTAGTGTTTGGTCTAATGGGGCCTCAACAGTTTTCTGTAGTTTTTGTCAATTCAGATAATGTACACACGACAGGTCTGATAATCCTAATCACATTAGCCTCCTTAATACTATGCCTTGGCCTATTTGCGAAGACTATCTTTAAAGGAAGTTTAATGCTTGAAAAGGAGTCTACAGATATCAGTATAATGAATACAGAAACTAGCCTGTTGCGTATAAAAATTTGTGTAGTCATTACATTTGCAATGCTTATCATTTGTGTTTTATTAATGCACGCACTAGGCCTCGAGCATGCGTTTATCAAATCTATTTTTCTAGGGGAGGATCTTCTCACTGCCCGTTTTCACAATACTCACTTTGCAAATGTTCCAACCCACTTTCGATTGATGGTCTTGTTCTTGACGTCTCTGTTGGCTATATTAATCGGCTTGTATGGTAGAAAGTTATATAGTACAAGTGTTATCGGCCTCATGCTTTTGGTTCTCTTGTATTCCTCTAGCATTTACGGGGCTAAAGGACCGATTATTAAATTGATTATTTTGTATTTCATTGCGTTTAGTACAGGAAATTCAAAACATTTCCTCAAATTGTTTATAGCTTTTTTTAGTATAAGTGTGGTCACCGCGGTGTTACTGTTCTTTGTAGTGAGAGTTCAAATTCCAGATTTGAATTTAACCAGTTACTTCGAGTATCTATTAACACGTTTAGGTATAGGGCAAGTGCAAGGTGTTTATGAACAATTTGGAGTTCAATTACGGGACTTTAGTTATATTTTTGATGAAATTCCTTTCTCTGGTTTTTTCACTGATCCACCCGAGTATTCAAAGGACCTTATGATGGCTACGCTTGGGTTTAGTAAAGAGTTTGAAGAGATAGGGGTCATGAACTCTTTTTTTGTGGGAAAAGCCTTTGCGATAGGTGGTTACTTTTTAGTTTTTGTTTCTCCGGTAATCGTTGCATTTAACTACTGCTTGATTGTCTCTTTTGTTGTGTGTAGTTTTCGCAAACTTCTTTATCTACCCAAATACTCCGCGCAGATTATTAGTATTCTTTTTGTATCCTCAGTAATAGCATTTACCGGTGACTTCAATGGCCTATTGTTTGCGAAACGGATTTTTTTGATTTCATTTTTCTTTGGAATCACACTGATACCTGCCTATTTGATTGCCTACTTATCTTATCGTAATAGATTAATCAAAGGAGTTCGTTGAGATATGGAAACAATGGATCGGCGTGTATTGCATTTTGTTAGTGGTAACCTATCAGGGGGAGCTGCAAAAGGAGCTCTTCTGTTACATAATTCATTGCTGAACCTTGGTGTCAATTCTTTTATCATCACAAGCTCTAGGATAAAGGTAGACGCACCAAATATACTATATTTGAACGACAGGTTTCAAATCAGACTGTTGGCTCGTAAAATCTTTGATAAACTAATCCCACTTATGTTTGGGGCGCAGTTCTCGACCCCGCTTAGTATGGGTGTATGTGGTATGTCAGTCAAAGAACTAAAGGCTATTATAAGAGAGAGTGATATCATTCACTTACACTGGATTAATAGTGGTTTCGTGGATCTCAATGTTTTTGCGAAATTTTCAAATGATATAGTTTGGACTCTACGAGATATGTGGCCTTTCACTGGCCTTTGCCATTACACTCACGGTTGTGAGAAATTTAAAGTTCACTGTTATAAATGCCCTCAGTTGGCCAGTTCTTATGTGTTTGACCTTGTTGATTTTTTATTTAAGAGAAGGCTAGCGGTCTATCGGAAATTGAACTTTAAGGTAGCGATTGGCATCTCTGATTGGATTTCGGACCAAGCAAGGTCTAGTAGCCTTTTACGAGGCGTTCCTGTTCACACAATTTCAAATACCATAGATTTTGACAATTTTGACATTAGCGGTCCGAGAAAACTCGCTAGAACTCATTTAGGAATCAGTACAAAATGCAAAGTGATTCTAATCGGCGCTGTGAATTTAAAGTCTCCATATAAAGGCCTAGATTTATTTATAGAGAGTTTACAGTCTTTAAATAGTGAAGAATATCTAATCGTAACTTTTGGGGCGTTGGGAGATAAAAGCTTTATTAAATATGGGTTTAAATGCTTACACTTAGGAGTATTAAATAACGAGGAACTGCGAGAGGCATACAACGCAGCCGATGTTTTTGTTGCACCAAGTAAAATGGATGCCTTTGCTAAGACAGTGGCTGAAGCACTAGCGTGTGGTACTCCAGTAGTATGTTTTGATAACTCTGGGCCAAGTGAAATTGTGGTGCATGGTTTAACCGGATATCATGCAAAAGCTTTCAATGTGATTGATTTAGCATTCGGAATTAGCTGGGTATGCCGAGAAATAACAGGGGACCACGGCAGGCAGTTATTGAGAAACTCAGTGTTGACTCGATTTTCGCCAAGCGTTCTAGCCGAGCAGTACAAAGAAGTTTATAAAAAACTATAGGTATTTAGTGTTTTTCAATTAATTTGGGATTAAAAGTAGGAATTGTTGTGAAGAAAGCTCTTATTACCGGTGTAACCGGGCAGGACGGCTCATATTTAGCTGAGCTTTTGTTGGAAAAAGGATATCAGGTACACGGTATTAAGCGTAGAGCGTCGTTGTTTAACACTCAGCGCGTTGATCACATATATCAAGACCCGCATGTAGATAATCAGAATTTCATTTTACACTATGGTGATTTGACGGATAGTTCAAATTTGATCCGCATTATTCAAGAAGTTCAGCCAGATGAAATCTATAATCTTGGCGCGCAATCGCACGTAGCAGTGAGCTTTGAGTCTCCTGAGTATACAGCAGACGTTGACGGAATGGGTACCTTGCGCATTCTTGAAGCTATTCGTATTTTAGGCTTGGAAAAGAAAACTAAATTCTATCAAGCGTCTACTTCTGAGCTGTATGGTTTGGTGCAAGAAATTCCACAAAAAGAAACTACGCCGTTTTATCCGCGGTCGCCCTACGCAGTAGCCAAACTGTATGCATATTGGATTACGGTTAACTATCGCGAGTCATATGGAATGTATGCTTGTAACGGTGTCTTGTTTAACCACGAATCACCTCGTCGCGGAGAAACCTTTGTTACTCGCAAAATCACTCGTGGGTTAGCCAACATTGCACAAGGCCTTGAGCAGTGCTTGTATATGGGTAATATGGATGCCTTACGCGATTGGGGGCATGCAAAAGATTACGTGCGTATGCAGTGGATGATGCTTCAGCAAGAGCACCCGGAAGACTTTATTATTGCTACTGGCGTCCAGTACTCTGTACGTGAGTTCATTACGTGGTCAGCGAAAGAGTTGGGTGTTACTTTACGCTTTGAAGGTGAGGGCGTTGATGAAATAGCTGTAGTTGAGTCTATTGAAGGTCATGACACTCCTGCCTTGAACGTCGGCGATGTGATTGTAAAAGTTGACCCACGTTATTTCCGCCCAGCAGAGGTAGAAACTTTGCTAGGCGACCCGACTAAAGCGAAAGATAAACTAGGCTGGACTCCGGAAATTACCGCACAAGAAATGTGTGCTGAAATGGTAATGGAAGATCTGAAAGTTGCTAAACGCCACGCGTTGCTAAAAGAGCACGGGTATGAGATCCCTGTTTCGGTCGAAGGCTAAGTTAGAAAGGGTTGCCCATGTCTGTAAAAAAAGTATTTGTGGCTGGTCACAGAGGTATGGTTGGCTCAGCAATTGTTCGACAGCTAGAGCGCCGCAGTGACTTTAATCTTGTGACTCGCACTCGTAGCGAGCTTGATTTAACCAATCAGCAAGCTGTTGCAGATTTTTTTGCTGCCAAGAAATTTGATCAGGTGTATTTAGCTGCCGCGAAAGTGGGGGGGATTATTGCAAACAATACCTACCCAGCAGAGTTTATTTATGAAAATCTGATAATCCAAGCAAATATTATTCACTCGGCCCATTTAACGGATGTACAGCAGCTATTATTCTTGGGCTCGTCATGTATATACCCGAAACTTATCGAGCAGCCGATGGCTGAAATAGCACTGTTGTCCGGTGCGCTAGAGCCAACGAACGAGCCTTATGCTATTGCAAAGATAGCCGGTATAAAGCTTTGTGAAAGTTACAACCGTCAATACGGTAGAGACTACCGTTCGGTAATGCCCACCAATCTATATGGCCCCAACGACAACTTCCACCCAGAGAATAGTCATGTTATTCCAGCATTGTTGCGTCGGTTTCACGAAGCAAAACTTGAGGGTGCTGCAGAGGTTGTAGCTTGGGGCTCTGGTTCGCCTATGCGTGAGTTTTTACATGTAGATGATATGGCCGCGGCCAGTATTTTTGCTATGGAGCTTGATAAGCTAACCTACGAAGCCAATACTCAGCCTATGCTAAGCCATATAAACGTGGGTACTGGTGTTGATTGCACCATTAAAGAGCTTACCGAGACCATCGCTAGAGTTGTTGGGTTTGAGGGTGAAATCGTCTGGGACACTTCAAAACCCGATGGTGCACCGCGGAAACTGATGAATGTTGACCGTTTGAAAGCTTTGGGTTGGCAGTATTCTATTGAACTCGAAGACGGATTACGTGACGCTTATTCATGGTTTTTGGCGAATCAGGACAATTTCCGCGCTTAATCCATTTAAGGCTAGTAATGTTTTTATCCAAAGACGTCTTTACTACAGTACTAGACAGTACTCCCCTCGTTTCGATTGACCTCTTAGTGCAAAATTATGGAGGCCAAGTTCTTCTCGGGCAGCGTAAAAATCGGCCGGCGGAGGGAGATTGGTTTGTGCCTGGGGGGCGAATTCTTAAAAATGAATCATTGAGCGATGCATTTAGAAGATTGACTCTAGTAGAGCTTGGTCAGGCATTTGATGTTACTGAGGCAATTTTAAAGGGGCCTTACGATCACTTTTATAGCGACAGCGTATTTGGTGAATCGCCTTCGACACATTATGTAGCCATTGCCTATACATTGCATGTGAAAGCGCTTCCCAACTTACCAACTGAACAGCACAGTAGCTACCGATGGTTCGATGTTGACGAACTGCTTGAAGAAGATAACGTTCATGAACATACGAAGGCGTACTTTCTATAAACACTTACTTTGTTGATGCGGTTATAGTGCGAGGGTTGATATAAAAGGTAAGTAAAGCATAATCCTGAGTAGCATTTAAGCGTAGTCATACAGTACAGTGGATACGGCGTAGGCAAACGATTAAAGGAATAGAAAATGATCTTACCAGTGATTTTGGCGGGTGGCAGTGGGAGCCGATTGTGGCCATTGTCTCGCGCTGCGTATCCCAAACAGTTTTTGAAGCTGAATGGCGGCGGTACCATGCTGCAAGAGACAATTACTCGGCTTAAAAAAGATACTACTGATTCGCCTATTATCATTTGTAACGAAGAACATCGGTTTTTAACCGCGGAGCAACTTCGTCAAATTGGCCAGTTGAATCATAACATTATCTTAGAGCCTGTAGGCCGGAATACAGCACCGGCTATTGCTCTTGCTGCGCTGTGCGCACTTCAGCGTGGTAACGATCCCCTTCTTCTGGTACTTGCGGCTGATCACGTGATTCAAAACGTAGGTGCATTTCAAGAAGCCGTGGTGAAAGCAACGAAGTACGCTGAGCAAGGCAAATTAGTGACTTTCGGTATTGTACCTACGGGCCCTGAAACGGGGTATGGCTACATTGAACGGGGCGCAGAGAGCGACAATGGTTTTGCGGTTGCACGTTTTGTCGAAAAACCAAATTTGGAAACTGCTGAGAGCTATGTAAACAGTGGAAACTTTTATTGGAATAGCGGGATGTTTATGTTCCGCGCCTCGCGGTATTTGGATGAATTAAAGGCGCATCGACCAGATATTCACGCGGCTTGTGAAGAGGCTATCGGTGATACGAGTGCGGACTTAGATTTTGTGAGGATAGACAAAAACGCATTTACGAAGTGCCCTGAAGATTCCATTGATTATGCTGTTATGGAAAAAACCGATGATGCTGTTGTTGTGCCAATGGACGCAGGATGGAGTGACGTTGGTTCATGGAGCTCATTATGGGATGTTTCCGACAAAGACGAAAAGGGAAATGTGCATCATGGCGATGTAATGTCCTACAACAGCAATAACAACTATATATTTGCTGAGACTGGGTTGGTAGCAACTGTGGGCCTTGAAGACGTCGTGGTTGTGCAAACAAAAGATGCAGTGCTGGTGACGAAGAAAGACCAAGTGCAAGATGTGAAAAAAATTGTTGAAGAGTTAAAAGCTGCCGACCGCTCTGAATATAAGCTCCATCGCGAGGTATATCGCCCTTGGGGTAAATATGATTCAGTTGACGCTGGAGATAGGTACCAAGTGAAGCGCATTACGGTAAAGCCTGGAGAAAAACTTTCTATTCAAATGCATCACCATCGAGCCGAACATTGGATTGTTGTTTCAGGCACCGCCAATGTCACCATTGATGAGGAAACTTCACTGGTCACGGAAAACGAGTCCGTTTATATTCCTGTTGGCGCAGTTCACGCATTAGAGAACCCTGGTAAAATTCCGTTGGAACTGATTGAAGTTCAATCTGGTGCTTATCTTGGTGAAGACGATATTGTTCGATTTGAGGATCGTTACGGTCGAGCCTAATGGTGCAAGTATCGCCTGGGGTTATCGAAATAAAACACCCGCGCTTTACTGCGCGGGTTTCTGTTCGAGGAGCTCAACTTCTGAGCTTTATTCCGACGGGCCTTAGGGATTTACTTTGGTGCACAGCGCCAGAGTTTGTTGATGCAGCGCTTGCTAAAGGGAATAAACCTATCCGCGGCGGCATTCCGATCTGCTGGCCCTGGTTTGCCGCGCATCCGGAGCGATCTGATTTTCCCTCTCATGGCTTTGCTCGGTTTATGGATTGGAAATTAGTACACTCTGAAGATCTTGGAGAATACCATCAGCTTGTGTTTAAACTCCGCTCGTGTGCAGCAACATTAGTTTACTGGCCTCATGAGTTTGCTGCGACCGTAATAATGAAGCTCGGCGTTTCGTGCTCTGTTCAATTCCATGTAAAAACTCAAGGCGAGTGGACTGGTGCATTACATACTTATTTAGCCGTGGATGACATATATAAAGTGGAATTAGAAGGCCTAGGGGATCGTTATCAAGATAATCTGGACGGTCTCGTGCTAAAACAGGCAGATGAAGTAGCAACACTAAATAGAGCAACGGAGCAGATGTATGTTGAGCCTGAGAATGTGACTCGTGTGAAAGAACCTGATTTTGGCACGAAAGAACTATGCCACGAAGGCCATACTGATATTATGCTCTGGACCCCTTGGGAAAATGCTGGGAATAGCCCAGCGGATATGCATGCCGGGGACTACAAAAGGATGGTTTGTGTGGAGACATCTCGAATTCAAGCAACTCAACGGACAGGCATGTTGAGCGTGCGAATTGAACAAAGATAATAGGATTTAGAGAAATAATGGAAAAGCTAGAGTGTTTCAAAGCTTACGACATTCGTGGTCGGCTCGGCACCGAATTAAACGAAGATATAGCTTATCGAATCGGACGTGCTTACGGCGAGTATTTAAAGCCAAAAACGATTGTAGTTGGTGGTGATGTGCGGTTGACCTCTAAGGAACTCAAGTTGGCGCTGGCGGACGGACTTCGTGACGCTGGGGTTGATGTCTTGGATATCGGCTTATCTGGAACCGAAGAAATTTACTTCGCCACTTTTCACTTAGGCCTTTGTGGTGGTATTGAAGTTACGGCGAGCCATAATCCTATGGACTATAACGGCATGAAGCTCGTTCGGGAGGGAGCTCTTCCGATTAGTGGTGACACGGGACTGAGAGATATACAACGGTTAGTCGAAGCAAATAGCTTTGCAAAGCCATCGATCAAGCGCGGAGGATACAAATCGATTTCCGCACTCGATGAGTATGTTGAGCATTTGCTCGGCTATGTGGATTTAAGGAATTTCACACAAGCTATGAAGCTGGTGATCAATAGCGGTAACGGTGCAGCTGGCCACGTGGTCGATGCTATCGAAGCGCGTTTTAAGGCGCTGAATGTGCCGATTGAATTGATTAAAGTGCATAATGAACCTGATGGGAATTTCCCGAATGGTATTCCAAATCCACTTTTATCCGAAAATCGTCAAGGCACTATTGACGCGGTACGCGAGCACAATGCGGATATGGGCATTGCTTTTGATGGCGACTTCGATCGCTGTTTTTTGTTTGATCATGAGGGTGGCTTCATTGAAGGCTATTATATTGTGGGCTTGCTTGCTGAAGCTTTTTTACAGAAAAACGCGGGCGCAAAAATAATTCATGATCCTCGTCTAACCTGGAACACAATCGATCTCGTTGAACAATCGGGTGGCGTGCCCATTATGTCCAAAACTGGTCATGCTTTTATCAAAGAACGTATGCGGAAAGAGGATGCGGTTTACGGTGGTGAAATGAGTGCGCATCATTATTTCCGGGACTTCGCTTATTGCGATAGCGGTATGATTCCGTGGCTTTTGGTTGCAGAGCTTTTGGCAGTAAAAGGACAAACACTGAAACAGTTAGTGGAGCAGCGTATGGGTGCTTACCCCTCGTCTGGTGAAATCAACAGTAAACTGGAAGACGCCCCTGCAGCCATTCAGCGTGTATTAGCGGCCTTTGAAAATCCCGCGAAACTTAAAGATCTAACTGACGGTATTAGCTTAGAGTTTGACGACTGGCGGTTTAATTTGCGAAGTTCAAACACAGAGCCTGTGGTGCGATTAAATGTTGAGACTAAAGGTGACATGGAACTGTTACAGCGGAAAACTACTGAGATATTAGGGATTTTGCGGAATGAAAATTAGTATTATCACTGTTTGTTACAACAGTGAAAGCACCATTGAAGATACCATTAAATCAGTTTTGTCTCAGGATTATGACGATATTGAATATATCATTATCGATGGTGGCTCAACGGATAGAACATTAGACATCGTAAATAAGTATGCTGATCGCATTGAGTCAGTCGTATCAGAGCCGGATAATGGTATTTATGATGCCATGAACAAAGGTATTGAAATTGCAACGGGTGAACTGATTGGTATTTTGAACTCGGATGACTTATTCGCATCGGAAAGAACGATTTCAGAGGTGGCTGAAAAAGTAAAATCATTGCCACGTAATAGCCTTTTCTATGGTGCCGTTGCAATTGTGGACCGTGAAGAAATCGACAAGGTACGACGATATTATTCGATTAAAAGGTTCACAAAACGAAAGCTCAAAGTTGGAATTATGCCACCACATCCTGCTACCTTTGTATTTAAGTCAGTTTATGAGGATATAGGTAGCTATCAAACTGATTACAGAATAGCTGCGGATTTTGAGTTTTACGTAAGAGCTACTATTAAACATGATATACCTGCAGTAAACATCGGTGTTCATGTTGTTAATATGAGGGATGGTGGTATAAGTACTTCTGGTATCAACTTTTTTAAAATATCTTCAGGGGAAATGACAAGAGCTCTCAAAAATAACGGAGTATGGTCTAACTCTCTAATCACGTCTATCCGACTACCGCTCAAATTTTGGAGCAAGATTTCAGGGCGCCCCTTATAATGAATCCAACTCAGGAGAAAACAGGGCCGAACTACCTGCTCACTGGAAGTTCAGGTTTTATAGGACGGCACCTAGTCGACTGGTGCAAGCAAAAGCAAATTGATGTAATACTGCTAGCGCGAAACAAGAACGTCGAAAAACCTATTCGTTTCAGTGAAAATTTTTCGACAGTAATTCATCTTGCAGGTAGAGCGCATGTTTTAAACGAAAGTAGTGATCGTCATTATGACGAGTTTTACAAAGCGAATTGTGAATATGCTTTAAATGTTGCAAGAGCGGCGAGTAAAAAAGGATTAAAACGTTTCGTTTATGTAAGTACTATTGGAGTTTATGGAAAAAGCAGCTCCGAGTGTGTAATTACTGAAACTACTCCTCTCAATCCCGTTGAAAATTACTCTAAAACAAAATTGGAAGCTGAAAAGAAACTAAAAACTCTAAGTGAAGAGCTAGGTTTCGAACTCGTAATTGTGCGCCCCGCACTCGTTTATGGCTATGACGCCCCTGGTAACATAGCATCCCTTTTCAGGCTAATTGAGAAATTTCCGATAATTCCAATTGCTGAGAAAGAAAATAAACGAGCACTCATTTATGTTGAAAATTTAGTAAGTTTTTTGATGGTTGTGGCGACTCATCAGAATGCTGCAGGCAAAATTTTTAATGTTGCCGATGGTGCTATATCTACACATAATTTGATAGCAGGATTTGCAAGCGGAATGTCCAAGAAGCCAGTGCTTTTTTCGTTGCCTCGCATAGTCTGGAAAGTTCTACTGAAACTCATGGGGAAACAAAAGATGTACGAGCAGCTATTTGAAGATTTAGTAATTGATATGACATATGCAACAAATGAGCTTGGATGGTTTCCAAAGCATGACACCAAAACAGCTCTAGAGCAAAGTGGACGAATGTTTATGCAAAGGAAGATTTTGTGATACGTTTTTTTGATTTTTTATTTTCGTTGATTGGCTTAGTTGTAGGGCTTCCATTTCTAGTTATTTTATTTGTGATCGGGCTTTTCGACACGGGCTCGCCTATATTTCGTCAAGAACGAGTGGGGCGAAATGGCAAAGCATTCACGCTTATAAAATTTCGGACCATGCCCGTCAATACTGCTTCAGTTGCCACTCACTTAGTTAACGCATCGACAGTAACCCCTTTCGGCAACTTTTTGCGGCGTTCGAAACTTGATGAGTTACCACAACTTTGGAACGTTCTAAAAGGTGAAATGAGCTTAGTTGGGCCTCGGCCATGCTTGTTCAATCAAGAGGAGCTCATTGCGGAGAGAAGTGCGCGTGGTGTGCTTGAGGCACGGCCAGGTGTTACCGGCCTTGCTCAAGTGAACGATATCGACATGTCTACCCCAGTATTACTTGCCGAAACTGATGCGCGAATGTTGGAAACATTAAATTTGAAAGATTATTTTAAATATATATTGATGACAGCAACGGGTAAAGGACAGGGTGATCGGACTAGCAAATGATAGATAAACTCCTAAACCTACCCAGAGCTGTAAAGAACATTATTGCTTTAGTGCTTGATGTTTCTTTTCTTTTATTTGCGCTCTGGTTTGCGTTAAGTACACGCTTTGAAACTTTCTATATTCCGCCTGATTGGCGGGTATGGGCGGCCTCGGGTATTACCATGGCTACCTCTATCATTGTGTTTCAGCGATTAGGGCTCTATCGCGCTATTGTTCGTTATATCGGCTATCGAGCGCTTTTAGCCGTATGGCTCGGGGTTACCTTCTCGGCCGCTGCATTACTCTTTATGCGCGAGCTACTCAACGCCAACATTCCAGCCAGCGCTATTTTAAACTATGGCCTTATTGCTCTCTTACTTATCGGCGGTTCACGTTTATTACTGCGAGCATCGGTACAACGCGGCAACAACAGAGGCGAACGCCAACCCGTATTAATTTATGGTGCAGGCGCTTCAGGCCGCCAACTCGTGCAAGCTTTACAAAATGGCGGTGAGTTCAAACCCGTAGCCTTCATAGACGACGACACCACCTTACACCGCTCATCCATGCTCGGCCTCACCGTGCATTGCCCCAACGACATTCAAAGCTTAATCGAAAGCAAACGCGTTGTGCGCGTGCTACTCGCCATGCCCTCCGCTAGCTTATCAGAACGAAAAGCAGTACTTGAACGCCTAGAGCCTTTGGCAGTGCAGGTGCTAACCATACCCGGCATGGCTGATTTAGTCTCAGGCCGGCAAATCGATACCCTTGAAGAAGTACGCGTTGAAGATCTTCTTGGCCGCGACCCCGTGCCACCCCGTGATCATCTCATGGATAGAAACCTACGCGGAAAAGTAGTGCTTGTTACCGGTGCCGGCGGCTCAATCGGCTCAGAGCTCTGCCGGCAAATCCTCCGCTATGGCCCAAAAACTTTGGTGCTCTATGAGCTAAGTGAATACTCACTCTATGCCATAGAACAAGATTTACAGGCCATAGCCGCCCGTGAAAATATCACGGGTGTAAACATCGTGCCCATTATGGGTACAGTGCAACGCCGAAACCGTGTTGAAGCCGTAATGCGCGCCTTTAAAGTGCAAACCGTTTATCACGCCGCCGCCTACAAACATGTGCCCATGGTGGAGTACAACATTGTAGAGGCTGTGCGCAACAATGTATTCGGCACTTGGCACACCGCAGAAGCGGCCATTAGCGCCGGCGTTGAAAGCTTCGTATTAGTTTCCACCGATAAAGCCGTGCGGCCCACCAATGTAATGGGTGCCACCAAACGCATGGCGGAACTTGTGCTGCAAGGTTTAAGCAAACGCCAAGATTGGACATGCTTCTGCATGGTGCGCTTCGGCAATGTGCTGGGTTCTTCCGGCTCCGTAGTACCAAAATTCCGGGAGCAAATTAAAGCCGGTGGGCCACTTACCGTTACCGACCCTGAAATTACCCGCTACTTTATGACCATTCCAGAAGCGGCACAGCTGGTAATCCAAGCAGGGGCCATGAGCTGCAATGGCAGCGGCACTGGTGGTGAAGTATTTGTGCTCGATATGGGCGAACCCGTGCGCATTGAAAATCTCGCCCGCAAACTTATCCGTTTAATGGGCAAATCCGTAAAAGATGCCAATAACCCCTACGGTGATATTGAAATAGCCTACAGCGGCCTCCGCCCCGGCGAGAAGCTCTACGAAGAGCTTCTCATAGGCGAAGATGTGCGCGAAACCGACCACCCACGCATCATGACAGCCAATGAATCATACTTATCCTGGCTCGAACTTCTGCCATTACTCGAAAGCCTTGATGAAGATTGCCATAACTTCCACATTGATGCGGTTCACCAAGCACTGAGAAATGCCCCGCTAGATTTCACACCCAATGATGGGATATCGGATTTGGTGTGGAATGCGCGCTAATTTAAAGAACCCAAACGGCTACTCTGATGCCTAAAGCCATCACCCTGCAACAATATACCGGTGCCTCTTTGCTCAATGCACGGCAATTGAATTTGTCGGTGCAATTGATGGTAGGGGAGCGTGCGGCAAATTCAGCGAAACCATCGGTGCTCACCCGCCATAATGTGATGGAATTGCTGAACGTGATTGAATCGCTGGCCATGTCGTCACGGGTGTTGTTTGATGGCTCGATTCAAGCGCAAGATAAAGAGCCGCTCATTGCCAACAATGGCTTGTATCACCACTTGCTCCAGCCTACCACTCTGGCAACAAGCGAAGATTGGCTCGATTGCTGTGTA
This sequence comes from Aliidiomarina iranensis, assembly GCF_003987135.1. Lineage (GTDB taxonomy): Bacteria > Pseudomonadota > Gammaproteobacteria > Enterobacterales > Alteromonadaceae > Aliidiomarina > Aliidiomarina iranensis. The sequence goes on along the minus strand of NZ_PIPJ01000007.1, from coordinate 19,658 downwards.
GATGCAGCAACGCAATCGTGGTTATTGATTGATGAGTGGCTTACCGATGTAAGCAATTGGTGTGAAGAACGCCCAGTAAACACTGATGATGCTGAAAAGTTTTGTGCCGCACTAAAAACAGGCCTAGACCTTGAAGGCACTGCTTTGCACCAATACGCCCTGCAAATCGTGCAGGATTTAAGCTTTTTAGGCGCCAAAGCCGTTGCCGGTGTTTTGCTTGCGATTCCTGATGAACAGGCGTTGGCCCGCATTAAAACCGCTCTGAACTTAGTAGCCAAAGATATCGACTTACAACCACATTTTGTAGCCGGGTTAGTAAATCGCTTTCGCGTTAACTTTGTGAATGAATTAGCCTCGCAGCATGAGGCCGCTTACGTTGCAGCCCCTGTGATTGAAGGCTTAAAAATCCAACAAAATATGTTGCTCTGGCGTTACTTGGGGCATCGGTTAGCTTCGGGCTTAAGCTCGGGCTCAAACGACAAGGCAGCTGGCGCTAAAGCTGAACGTTTAGAAGCCTTAAGTGCGGAAGAATCACAAGCGCTGAATAGCTTCCCTTATGCTTATGCGCTTTTAATGAATAAGCGAGTGAAAACACCTTCTCAGTTGCTCGATTTGCTATTTAAAGTGCGCGATGAATCGCTCATCAAAATGCAAACCACTGAGATGGGGAACCGCAAACGCTATATTCATAACTTCTCGGAAGAGGAATTTTTGGATACGCAGCGAGCCTTATTTGAAAACACCTATTTAGATTTCAGCAATGCCAAAAGTAGTTGGCGCGATAATGTATTAAATGTAGGGCGCTCGTGTTTACCTGCGATACTAACCGTGGGCTCTGCCGGGCTAGGCTTAGTGATTCCAGACAGTGTAATGGAGAGCGCCGCGGCTACCGGTATGGCGAGCGCAGGTCTGTTCGCTGAACGGAACCGCAACGTTGCCAGCGCCTCGCCCGTAAAGAAGGTTAAGCTATATCGCGATAACTACATGAAGTGGGAAAAGCTATTAGACCAAGCCGTAACGGGGAACTCGCGAAATATAAGCTTAATCGGCCGGGTAGAAGATTTGTTTGATGTGAAAGTTCGTTAGAATAGAGACTAGGTATAAGAGAAAGGGCAGTTAACCGTGGGTTAGCTGCCCTTTTTTCGCTTTCGGGCCCGGGGGTTGGCTTTTGGGTGCGCGTTGTGTGGAGGTATTCAAAGCTGGGTGGGGCGGCTATAATGTGGCCATTGCTTTGAATTTGGCTGTTTGAATAGGGATTCTTATGAAGATTTTAGTGACGGGCACGGCGGGTTTTGTGGGGTTCTATACGGCGGTGAAACTGCTGGAGATGGGCCATGAAGTGGTGGGCCTGGATAGCATTAATGATTATTACGATGTGAATTTGAAGTTTGGCCGTTTGGCGGAAAGTGGCATTGCGCGTGCTGATGTGGCTTATGGGGCGTTGCTGCAATCGAGTAAATACGCGAGTTATCGCTTTGTGCAGATGAAGCTGGAAGATACGGAGCAGGTGCAGGCGTTGTTTGCGGCTGAGAAGTTTGATGCGGTGTGCAATTTGGCGGCGCAGGCGGGGGTGCGGTATTCGCTGGAGAACCCGCGGGCTTATGTGGATGCCAATGTGGTGGGCTTTTTGAATATTTTGGAGGCGTGCCGGCATAACGGGGTGACGAATTTGAGTTACGCATCGAGCTCTTCGGTGTATGGGTTGAATGAAACCATGCCGTTTTCGGCGGAGCATAGCGTGAATCATCCGGTGAGTTTGTATGCGGCGACGAAGAAATCGAATGAGCTGATGGCGCACACCTATGCGCATTTGTATGGTATTCAGTGCACTGGGTTGCGGTTTTTTACGGTGTATGGGCCGTGGGGCCGGCCGGATATGGCGCCGTTTATTTTTACTAAGGCGGCGTTTAATGGTGACACGATTAAGGTATTTAACCACGGTAAGATGAAGCGCGATTTTACCTATATTGACGATATTGTTGAGGGTGTGGTTCGGGTGATTTTGCAGCCGTGCAGCGCGAATGCGGATTGGAGTGGGCTTGAGCCGGACCCTTCGAGTTCTTCGGCGCCGTATAAGATATATAACATTGGCAATAGTGATACGGTGGCGCTGATGGATTTTATTCAGGCGGTGGAGGCGGCGGCTGGGCGTGAGATTAACAAAGAGTTTATGCCGATTCAGCCGGGTGATGTGGTGGCGACTTTTGCGGATGTGAGCGCGTTGGAGCGGGGTATGGGTTATCGGCCTTCGACGCCGGTGACGGAAGGTATGCGACGCATGGTGGCGTGGTATCGGGCGTTTTATGGGGTTTGATGTGGAGAGAATGTGGAGTTCGCAGCAACGGGCGGCCATGCGAGCTTTGGGCGTGCCGGTTTATGATTTTTGCTTGGAGGATGGTGTGGTGGAGGATGGTGTCGTTGTCGGTGAGCTCTGTCCCCAGAGTGCGACAGCCGATGCCGCGCCGCCCGATACTAGTGCGCTAGAGGCTGGTGACACTGGTGCCATAGAAAGTGGTGTCGTTGTCGTTGAGCTCGTGCACTATCGTTTAGGACCTTGGTTTCTCAGTTTCCCAAGCGATATTCCGGCGGCGAGTTTTGACTGGCTGCGTGATTTATCTTCGTTTATTGGTGGCCGGCCGGTGCAGGTTTCTCATATTCCTGATGGCGCGGCGCAGGCTTCGGCGAGTGTTGTAGATTGTGGGGCTTTTGCTCAAAACGGACTGAGCCCGGAGCAAAAGCGGGCGCTTTGGGCCAAGCTGAAGCCGGCATTGAGCTGATATAGCTATGAAAAGAGATGAGCTCTCATCAGAGCGGGTGTTTGTTGCCAACGTAGAGCGCCTTACGCCGGACATGATGCAGATTGAAAAACAAGCGCATGCGGTGCCGTGGAGTGCGCAGGTTTTTGGCTTGTGTTTTGGTGGCGGTTACCGCGTTGTGGGTTTGTATTTGCTGGAGGCGAGTGGCGCTGCGCGGATAATTGGATATTCGGTGGTGCATAAGGTGCTGGATGAGCTGAGCTTGATGAATGTTGCGGTTGACCCTGAGTATCGTGGGCGGGGGTTCGGCCGCTTGTTGATGGACGATATGATTGCTTGTGCTTCGGATGAGCAAGGTGCGCTGCAATGGCGGATTTTTCTTGAGGTACGGGAGGGGAATGCCAGCGCTATTGGGCTGTACGAATCGCTTGGCTTTGAAGAGGTAGGCCGCCGTCCGGAGTATTATCAGCCTGCCCGTGCTGGGGACTCTCGTGAAGATGCCGTGGTGATGGTGCTTGGGGATTAGGTTGGGGGCACGCCCCCATTTTCTTCACACCTCTTTCGTGTGGGTAAAGGTAATCTCCGGGAACCGCTCTTGCGTGAGCGAGAGGTTTGCCATGGTTGGCGCGATGTAGGCGAGGTGGTCGCCGCCGTCGATGGCTAAATTGTGTTGTGCTTTGCGTTGAAACTCGTCGAATTTCTTGGCGTCATCGCAATACACCCAACGTGCCGTAGCTACCTGAATGTTTTCGTAAATCGCTTCCACCTTGTATTCCGCGCGCAAGCGGTGCACCACCACATCAAACTGCAGCATACCCACCGCGCCCACAATCAAATCATTCGAAGCCAGCGGACGGAATACTTGCACCGCACCTTCTTCTGAAAGTTGCACCAAGCCTTTCAATAGTTGCTTTTGCTTGAGCGGATCTTTCAACCGAATGCGGCGGAAAAGTTCCGGCGCAAAGTTTGGAATACCGGTGAATTTAAAATCATCACCCCAAGTAAAGGTATCACCGATTTGAATAGTGCCGTGGTTGTGCAAGCCGATAATATCGCCCGGCCACGCCTCATCCACGTGCTCCCGGTCGCCCGCAACGAACGTAAGCGCATCGGCGATACGCACTTCCTTGCCAAGCCGCACATGCCGCATTTTCATGCCTTGCTCATACTTGCCAGAAACAATGCGCATAAACGCAACCCGATCGCGGTGCTTAGGGTCCATATTCGCCTGAATTTTAAACACGAACCCAGAAAACTTCTCGTTCGCCGCTTCCACAAAGGCTTCTTTATCCGTGTTTCGGCCCATCGGCGTTGGCGCCCATTCCACCAAGCCATCGAGCATGTGATCGACACCGAAGTTACCCAAGGCGGTACCGAAAAACACCGGCGTAAGCTCACCGGCCAAAAACATTTCCAAATCAAAATCGTTGGAAGCGCCTTTCACCAAATTAATTTCTTCGCGCAGCTCATCGGCGTAACTGCCAATGCGCTTATCCAGCTCCGGGTTATCAATGCCTTTAATGATATCGAGTTCTTGAATGCGGTGGCCTTGGCCGGATTTGTAGAAAATCACCTCGTCCTGCGCAATGTGATACACCCCTTTAAAATTCTTGCCCTGGCCAATCGGCCAAGTAATCGGGGCGCACATGATTTTCAGGACATCTTCAACTTCATCTAACAACTCAAGCGGATCGCGAATATCCCGATCCAGCTTATTTACGAAGGTAAGAATTGGCGTATCGCGCAGGCGAGTGACGTCCATCAATTTAATGGTGCGTTCCTCAACACCCTTCGCCGCATCGATCACCATCAAACATGAATCTACCGCGGTGAGCGTGCGATAAGTATCTTCCGAGAAATCTTCGTGGCCCGGCGTATCGAGCAGGTTAACCAAGGAATCACGATACGGAAACTGCATCACAGAAGTGGTTACTGAGATACCCCGTTCCTTCTCCATTTCCATCCAATCAGATTTGGCGTGCTGGCCCGATTTTTTGCCCTTCACCGTGCCGGCTTTTTGAATCTTTTGCCCGTGCAACAACACCTTTTCGGTAATGGTGGTTTTACCCGCATCAGGGTGGGAAATAATGGCGAAGGTTCTTCGCATATTGATTTCATTGATTAAGCTTTGCTTCGACATGTACCCAACTTATCTTAATTATTTGCTGCTGTTGGCTGAAAAATGGCTCTTTTAGTTGCTTGAAACGCCTAACTTGAAACGCCAAAAAAGCCCCCAACGAATTGCCGCGCATTATACAGGCTTTATAGCGAAATATGTAGGGATAGCGTTCTTAGGTTGATTGTTAACAACAGGGGGCTGTGGCATGCTTGCTATTCTTCGAGGTTTTAAGGATATCTAGTTTAGATGCAAACCCACTCAGCAGATCCGCGGGCGCCGAAAGCGAAGCAAAAGGCTCGCCAAAGAGCGCATGAAACGGCGCAGCAAAAGAAGCAGGATAAGATTCATAAACAACTCACAGCTTTGTTTGCTGAGGAGCAAGCTGTGCCGGAAGTGTTGGCGGATTTAGTAGCATTTTTGCGGCGCGGTGGGGTGGCGCATGCGGCTGAGCGGATGGATGAGTTGACCATGTTCTTGCGCGAGAACTCGGAGCTTGCTGAGAATTTAGGTAGCCAATTGCATGGGCAGTTGGTGGGGCTCAACTTGTATCCGGCGTTGGTGAATTTGGGTATTTTTGCGCGCCGAGCGTTGCTGCGGGAGATGGCCACGCGGCTCTATGATCGCCTGATTCCGCCACCGCGGGAAGAGGGCAGCTCGCTGGATTTGTTGGCGCAGCTGTTTCACCGCAAGCGGGATGCCAAGTGGCTGATTACCATTCAGCCGGTGCAGTGGCTGCGTTTGTATGCGTTGCTGGCGCGCGCCAGTGATGAAGATAGTGTGCTCGCGGCGGAAGTGCATGTGCGGCAAGAAGTTTTGTATGTGCTGGAAATGCTCTCGATTTGGGTTGCGGCGGAGGAGCTGGAGCCGGAATTGATGCGCATTGACAAAAAGCTCATTGATATTGATTCACCGTTCATTGCTTTGCAGCGAGAAATGCAGATTTTTACCCGGCATGAAGCGCGGCGCATGGAAGGGGCGGATTTGCCGCCGTTTGATGCTAGCCACCTTTGGGTGATGCTCGAGCAAAGCCAGGAGCAAGTGAATAGGATTCGCAGGCGCGGACGCGGTACGGCGGGTTCTTCGCTAACGGTTGCGCATTTATTGGAGCGTTTGGAGCAAACGCTGGTGCGGATGAGTTCCTTGCTTTCGTTGTTAACCGCAGAAACGTCGTTTTTGGTGATGAAGCGTGGGGTGGCGCTTTGGCAGCATTTGGCGTTGGCTACCACGGTAAAAAATAGCACCTTGGACGTTTGGCGCACGAGCACGGCGATGGTATCGCGCAGCATTACTCAGAATAAGAGCGATCATGGTGAACATTATATTGCCCGCGATGTTGCTAGCTTTTACGCGATAATGCGTTCGGCAGCGGGGGCGGGTTTTGTGATTGCGCTGATGGCGCTGTTGAAGATTCACATTGAGAGCTTGGGGTTTGCGCCGCTGGCGAACACGATTTTGGTGAGTTTGAACTATGGTTTGGGCTTTGTGCTGATTCATATTTTGCGCTGTACGATTGCTACCAAACAGCCGGCGATGACGGCGGCGAGTTTTGCCGCGGAAGTTGAGCGTGGGGAAAGTGGTAGGGCGGTGCCGCGGAAGCTGGCGTCGCTTTTGATTGATGTGAATCGTTCGCAGTGGGCGGCGGTTTGGGGAAATATTTCTACGGCTGTGCTGACGGCGGCGATTGTGAGTGTGATGGCGTTTTGGTGGCTTGGCGGTAGTTTGTTGGACAGTGAAACGGTGCGTTATCAGCTTGCCGCGATTGAACCGATTAGCGGTATGGCGTTGTTTTTCGCGGCGATAGCGGGGGTATGGCTGTTTTGTTCGGGCCTGATTGCGGGCTACTTTGAGAACCGTGCCGATTACGTGCAATTGCGCGAGCGTTTGTTTCAGCATGTGCTTTTGAGTTGGCTGGGTGAGAAGTATCGTGAGCAATTTGCCAATTATTTGCATGAGAACTACGGCGCGATTATGGGGAATTTCTTCTTTGGCGTGTTGCTTGGGGTGACGGGGTATATTGGGTACTTGACGGGGCTGCCTTTGGACATTCGCCACGTGGCGTTCTCTTCGGCGAATTTAGGCTTTGCGGTGTTTAGTGATTTTCCGGGTGTGTTTGCGGTGTTGCAGGGCTTGTTTTTTGTGTTGCTGATTGGTTTTGTGAACCTGTGGGTGAGCTTTACGCTGGCGCTGTTGGTAGCGATGCAGGCGCGCGGGACAAGTATTCAGCGGTTCCGGCCGATGATGCGGTTTTTGTGGCAGCAACTGCGTGAGAACCCCTCGATTTTCGTGTTCCCGGCAGTGCCGGAAGGCGCGAGCGAGGAAGCGCGCGAGAAAGCGGATTAAGAGTGTGGGAGCGGGATAAGAGCGAGGAAGCGCAACGAAGCGAGAAAGCGCAACGAAGCGAGAAAGCGCAACGAAGAGCCGCGTAGGGCGCACAGAAAATGGGGTCGTTGTCGCGTTACTCTGGCACCTAACTCACCTTCGCCGCCCCCAACCTGTTGATAGTACGTTCAAAAATCGGGGTCGTTGTCGTGTTACTCTGGCACTTTTCGCGCTCTCCAAGACGCGATCTACGCATCCCAGAGCTTCTGATACTCGCCCTTGGTATCGTACATTTGCGCCTGTTTTTTTAGATTGAACCAACTACCGCCGCGAGGGTTTGCTGCGAGGCCGGCGATGTATTGCCAATTCCCGTAATTACTGCCGGGATCGTAATCAAGCAGGTTAGCTTCAAACCAAAGTGCGCCCAAGCGCCAATCGATTCCCATATCGTGAATCAGTGCCGACGCCGCGTTTTGGCGGCCTCGATTGCTCATGTATCCCGTTTTTTCTAATTCCCGCATATTCGCATTCAAAAATGCGTTCTCTGCTTTGCCCCAACACCAACGCCCGAACGCGCCCGATAGACCGGGGACAGAGAAATTGGGGTCGTTGTCGTGTTCCTCTGTCCCCTTTTCGAAATTGGAGCCAGAGTTAACATCCTCTGGCACCTTTCCGGAAGGCTTTCCTTGAGGTTCTCCCTTAGGTTCGGCAATACCTTTAAATAGCTCGGCACCGCGCTCCGCAGCAAGAAACTGGAAAAAATCGCGCCAGAGTAATTCGACGATTAGCCATTCCGTTGAAGCATTTTCACCATGTGCCCTCTCATACTCCCGAACTGCTCTAAGAACTTGCGAAGGCGCGATACACCCGAGGTTTAACCATGGGGAGAGCTTGCTTGAGTAATCAGCGCCAATTAAACCATTTCGAGTTTCTTTGTAGTGACCAACTGGTTTGCTGCAGTAATCATGGAGCCGCGCTCGCCCCGCTTTTTCACCGCCTTGAAATAGCAAAACTGAACGTTCATCGAGTTCTGCATCGATGGGGATAGGGCTTTTCGTTAGTGAAGTGTGCTCGAGAGATTGGTGCCAGAGCTTCGCGACAACGACACCATTTTCTCTGGCGCCGTTCTCATTTTGGTGCCAGAGCTTCGCGACAACGACCCCATTTTTTCGGGCACCGTTTTCGGGGGCGCCTACCTTGCGGCGAAACTTGCTGAAGCTGCTCAATGGTTGCGGGTGTGATGCAAAAACGTGTGCTGACGGCCAAAGTGTATAGCACTCGTGCTGCACGAGTTCTACACCAATGGCGTGCAAGGCCTGCAAAACGCGCTCAGCACTTTCCGATTCCTCATACGCAAATAAGCGCTGAGTATGTACGCGCGTAATCCCCAAGCTTTGGCATATTTTCGGGAGCAAATCTTCCGGCTCGCCTTCTTGTACCAAAAGCTCGCCACCTAAGCCTTGCAATTGCTCCTGCAAATCTTGCACTGATTCCCACAGGAACTTCGCGCGCAAGGGCCGGCAGCGCGGCATACCGAGCCAACTTCCGGTGTATTGCTGATCATAAAAGAACACGCCTAGCGGCGCGGCCTGTTTCGAATCGGCTAGAGCCGTCAACGCGGGGTTATCGGCAACCCGTAAATTGCGGCGAAACCAAACCAGCTCGGAAATTCCAGAACTTATATCATTCATTTGCACACCCACCTCGTACCTAAACTTTCGGCCGCTAAACGCCACAATAACTTGCTGCTTCCGTTATTTTTTCTCTGATTTTGCAGCCGCCGATTCCCGAAACGTAGAAAAATCCACCGGCGGCTCAATATCCTGCGCCCCCTCGGCAGGTATCACGCCCACTGGTTTTTCCGGTTCCGCATATTCCAGCCGGTTAATCAACGCGGTGCTGTGATAGCCATCTAGCCCAGAAATTGCCAGCGTGCTCAGATCCTCGATAGCCACATAACCATCACCACGAAGCGCTTGCTCGGCAAACCGCACCCATTCAATTTCGCCAATCACAAACTCCGTGCCATTCACCTTGAACGGAACAATTTCTACCAAGCGCAGGCCCATTTGCAACGGGCTTTCAGCTACAGCAGGCGCCGCAAAACCATCGTGCCAGTGCGGAGTGAGGCCGCAAGCTTGGAATTCACAAACCTCGGGCGAAAAGCTGGCGCTGGTTAAGTGCGCCGCATGTAGCATGCTCGCGCCCACATGGTTAATGGTGTAGTAACCAGTGGCCTCAATATTTTCCACCGTATCTCGTTGTACCGGCTCCCCTTTTTCGGTTGTCCGCGGACGCATGACCATGCCAATCAAGGGCGGATTCGCGCCCAGATGGACCACGGAGCTCACCATGGAAAGGTTCAAATTCTTATTCCTATCGGTAGTGCCCACCAAATTCGCACTTTTAAAGCCGGATAGGCTATTAATTAGCCGTGCCCGAAAACGCCTCGGCAGGCTTTTGAAATCATGCTTGTTAAATTGCAACTTACTCATAATCGTCCTTTTACTCACGTTTTTATTTTCGGCTTGATCGCGCGCGACGACACCGCTCGGAGCAATACCGAACGTCATCCCAAACTTTTTCCCACTTTTTTCGCCACGTGAATGGCCGTTGGCACGTGGCGCAAACTTTTGTGGGTAAGTGTTGTTTCTTCATCTCAAGCTCTCTTTTTGCCTGGTTGTTCGTGTTCTCTATTCGCTCTCTATTCAATATGGCGCTCAAGAATTTCCGGCAAATTCGCCCGCACCAGCGGATCTTTTCGCCATTTCCAAAGGTTATCGCGAGCGCGCTTGCCCGTTTCCTTAAGGTTAATGATGGGCTCAGGGTAATCGCGGCCGAGCTGAAAATCATGCAATATCTGCTCAAAAGGCGGCATTATCCAGGGCTCGTGAATGTATTCATTAGGAATGTTGCGCAGCTCCGGCAGCCAGCGCCGGATAAATACACCCTCGGGGTCGTGTTCCTGTGATTGTTTCACCGGGTTATAGATGCGAATGGTGTTAATGCCGGTAATGCCCGCTTGCATTTGAAACTGAGGGTAGTGAATGCCGGGTTCAAAATCCAAAAATAGGCGCCCGAGGTGGGCGGTACCCATGCGCCAATCAAGAAACAGATGATGCGTGAGAAAGCTTACCAACATGGCGCGCATACGAAAATTGATATAACCGGTTTTTTGTAACGCGCGCATGCATGCATCCACCAAGGGGAAGCCGGTTTTGCCGCGCAGCCAATGGGTTAGATGATCGATATCGCCAGTACGATGCAGCTTTTCGTAACCAAGATTGAGCGGCTCATGCTGCAGGCGCGGCTCTAACTCAAATTTTTGAATAAAATGACAATGCCAACGCAGCCTTGAGAGCACGCCGCGCGTCGCCATCTTCCAGCCATCTTCTTTGCTTTTCGCTTTGCAGGCTTGATATACCGTGCGCACGCTCAAATTTCCGAAGGCCAAATATGGAGAAAGCCGAGAGCAATGGGCGCGGCTGAGTTCCGGTTTGGAAATGAATTTGTGATATTGACGGCCGCGCTCGTGTAAGAAATCGTGCAGCCACTTTCGCCCTGAGAGCTCACCGCCATTCTGGTAATTTGTGTTTGTGGCCAGCCATGCGCTTGGGATTACCCAATCGCTTTTGCCCGCTGGAATCTTCGCGCTTGGGCCAAATGTTTCGGTTTGCGGCAGGTTTTGCAAATCAGCCTGAAGTAGGGGTTGGTGCATGGTTTTATACCAGCGTTTTCGCCACCCTTCGCGATTTTTAAGCGCGCGTTCAACGCCGTTGCTGGGAAACTCCTGCCAAGTTACTTGGTTCGCTTTGCACCATGCGCCAATGTGCCTATCTCGTTCGAAGGTGTTGGCGAGCCCGGTTTCTTCGGAGCTGAAAATTTTCTGGATGCCAAATTTAGCGTGCAGCTCTGCGAATATTTGCTCAGCATTGCCGTGGACAATTTTTACTTCCTGATTGAACGGCGCGAGTTGCCGGTTCATCTGCGCAATTGATTGCATCGCGAAGCGCCAGTGATGCTCGCCAAAATGCGTGTCTTCGAGCAGCATCGGTTCCACGATGTACAGCAATAAGGTGGGCGCGCCGCTTCCACACGCAGCGGCAAGCGGAGCGTGATCCCGAAGCCGAAGATCGCGTTTGAACCAGACAATGTTAATCATGCAAACCGTTACGAATCCGCACCGTTTTTAGTTCAGGGAGAGCGCTCTTTTAAAGCGCGTTTGGTGCCATAGAAAATGGTGTCGTTGTCGGTGTACTCTGGCACTTTTTCCGAAAAAGTGCCAGAGTACACCGACAACGACACCTTTCTCCGCCCGCCATACCGCGGTTTGCTTGCGTAAAAGTGGATTTAGGTGCCAGAGTAACGCGACAACGACCCCATTTTCTCGGGTACCGTTTTCTATCGGAGCTGCTGCAGGGTTAGGGCGATGCGCGCGATATTTGCAGGTTCGTTGCGTTGGCCTTGCTGGCCGGAAAGGGGCATGTCTGGGCTGTCGGTTTCGAGCACCAGTGCATTGAGTGGCACCCGAGCGATAGCATCGCGAGTTTTGCGGGCGCGTTCGTAAGTAATTACTCCGCCCACACCAAGGCGAAAGCCAGCATCAACCCATTGCATTGCCTGCTGGTAGCTGCCAGAAAACGCATGCACAATACCACCCCGCACCCCAGCCTTTTTCACCATCGGCAGCATGGTATCTAAGGTTTTCCGATGATGCAGAATCACTGGTAAGTTCATATCAGCCGCAATACTCAACTGCTTCTCAAACAGTGCGAGCTGCAAATCGAACAAAGGCCGCGTGGCATCTAACCCAATTTCACCTACCGCCAACGCGTCTTTTTGCAAAAACTCCGGCAACAGCGCCAAATCGTTCGCAAAATCAGAAAGTTCGGGCTCGCCCCCAATAACTCGTTCAGCTAAAAAATACGGATGCAGCCCATACGCCACTCGCCAGCGGCTAAAGCTCGCCGCCATTACCGCCAAACGTGGCCATTGCTTGGCAGTAACACCAAGCACCAAAAAGCGCTCCACTCCCGCAGCAACTGCACGTGCCATCACTTCTTCCCGATCTGCATCGAAAGCTGGAAAATCTAAATGGCAATGGGAATCGGTGAGGCCGGCAGGACCAGAATTGCTGCCTAAGAAGGAATTAGTTGCCGCAAAATCTGAGGCGCTCTCAGCCGCAGAATCTACAGCCTCAGCCTCAGAATCTAAGCCCGCAAGCATAGCTTCATTCACCGAGGGAAAGGCGCGCAATAACTCCATCACTCTTTCGGCGCTTCCACCGAAATAGGCCGCCGCCGGCGCAAGAATGAAAAGGTTACCAAAACCCCCGCCAAAAAGGCCAACAGCAACATAAAGGCCTGTTGCTGCAGGGAAGCCCGGTGATAGGGCCTAGATTCTGCGGTAATTCGATCATAATCAAAGGTAATGCGCACAAACCCAAGCAGGTGTGGGCCTGAATCGGAGCGATCATACACCGGCGCAACCATGGGTACCGCCCAAATGGAATCCGGCAGGTTGGTAAGGTAAGTGTGCACTGGCATATCGTGCCCTACGCGCACTAAATTTCGGCCGAGCTCATCTTGAATGCTTACCTCAAGAATGGCCTCTTGGTTTTGTAAATGTTGCGCTAAATTCTCTAAACCGTTGTAGTTATCTTCAATAAACCATATCTTGGCTTCGTTTTGTGCCTGCGCCATAATCACTTGGGCAAGGTTCTCGGTGTGTTCAACCAACACTTCTTCGCCTTTTTGGTTGGCTTGATACCAACTATTAGCGATAATACCGAGCAACGCCAGCGCCGCCACGATAAGGATAACGCGGCGATACGTGCGCTCACCGGGCAGCATCCAAGGCCGTTTCCTGCTCGCAGTAGGTTTTTCTGAGTGGGCTGTATTCATAACGGCAACTTTAGCCTAGCGCGGGCCTGCAAGCAATTGCTTGTGAACACAAACTTTTTGCCCGTTTAATTTAAAACGAATAACGATTCACGAACAACAAACAACGAACAACTAAGAGCGCCAGAGCGCGAGGAACCCAGAATGAGCACATTACCGGACATGCATAAACCTGGCTTAGCGGTTTTTGATATGGATTCAACCCTCATTCAACTCGAGAGTATCGATGCTATTGCCGCGGCGGCAGGCCACGGCGAAGCGGTTGCCGAAATCACCGAACGTGCTATGCGCGGTGAATTAGATTTCAAAGAAGCCCTCTACGAACGGGTAAAAATGCTCGCAGGCGTGCCGGAAGATGTTGTTTTCGCCATGGCCGATAACCTGCCATACACCGAAGGCGCCGATGAACTCATGCGTTTTTTACGCAAGCACCGGTGGCGCATTGCTATTGTATCCGGCGGTTTCACGTACTTCGCCGATATGGCTGCCATGCGCTGGGGCGCTGATTACGTAGCCTGCAACGTTTTAGAAGTAGCCGATGGCAAACTTACCGGACGTTTACTCGGCCCTATCGTTGATGCTGAGGCGAAAGCCGATGCACTCAAAGCTCTCATGCGCCAATACGGCTTACCGCGGGAACAAGTTGTTGCCATTGGCGATGGCGCAAATGATATTGCCATGATAGAAGCCGCCGGTTTAGGCGTGGCCTTTAATGCCAAACCGGCGTTAGCGAAAGTGGCCGATATACAAATTGAAGGGTCGCTCGCGAAACTGATCGAGGTTTTAGCCTAGCATACGATAAAGAGCATCCGGCGCATAATCTGGGGTGTGCTCACACCCCGGTAGCGGCCAATACACTGCGCCATACTCATCAACTGCCGCTAGTGAGAAGTTTTCTGGGTTGCGCAGAGGCTCAAATATCGGCCCATATAAAGATTGGGCAATACAAACTTCACCGGCTTTTCCATCAGTAAATTCGAGCGCCAAGATAAAGCCAGGCTTGGCAACTACGGTGCTTACTTTTGGCAAGGTCATAGGTTTACTCCAAAGGCTTTATTTTGATTAGAGGCTGCAATGCTTTTGCTAGCTTCCAGTTTAATTAGTTTTCGCTCAAACCCCAAACACATCAAATATATTTTCATCGCTAAGAACTTCCGTGGCGGTGCCGTGGGCGTAAACTTTGCCATTGGCGAGGAGCACAGCGTTATCGCAGAAGGTTTTGCCGGCGGCTAAATCGTGCATTACTACTAAAACAGTGCCGCCATTTTGCGCGTGCTGTTGCAGCAGGTTCATTACCGCAAGCTGATGGCGTGGATCGAGCCCCGCGGTAGGTTCATCCGCGAGAATTATTTTCGGTTTGCCAGCAAATACGCGAGCGAGCAGGGCGCGTTGCAATTCGCCGGTGGATATTTCCAATACTTTGCGCTCGGCTAGGTGTAAGCAATCGGTTTGCGCCATAGCTTCTTGCACCGCGGCTTGTTTTTCTTCCCGGCTCCAGCTCTCGCGCGACAATGTTCCGAGCTCCACCAGGGCACTTACTTTCAGCGCCCACGCTGGCGTAATTTGTTGGCCTAAATAGCCTATGTCAGCCTGCGGAAAATTCTGTAGCTCGCTGGCTTTTATCTGCTCAGCAGACATAACTCCGGCTAAAATCTTCAATAAAGTGCTCTTTCCGGCACCATTTTCGCCGAAAATGCCGGTAACTTTGCCAGTTTCAAACTGCAATGAGATATCGCTGAGAATGCCTCTGTTGTTGTACGCAAAGTTCAAGTTACTAAAGCTAATGGCGTTGGTATTGCGAGATTGGCTCATTTTGCATTCCCCCACAGGCTGCCAGACATATTGTGGCGCACCAACAACATCAAGAAGAACGGCCCACCAATCAGGGTGGCCATTACCCCTACTTGTAACTCTGCACCGGTGGGTAGAAGCTGCACGGCGATGTCCATGAGAAGCACTAATAGAGCGCCGGCGAGCATGCTGCTGAGCAATAATCGGCGGGGATCGCCATGCACTAAGGGGCGTAGCAGGTGTGGCACCACTAAGCCGACGAAGCCGATAACGCCGGTTACCGCAACTGCGCCACCTACGAGCAGTGCGGTGCCCATGAGTATTTTTCCGCGTTCGAATGCGCCATTGAAGCCCATGGAAGTGGCAGTTTCTTCGCCTAAGGTGAGCGCTTGCAAGTAGCGTCCACCGGTGAAAATGAGTAGGCCACCGAGCACGAGGAATGGTGCGATGAGCAGGATTTGTTCGATATCCCGGTTGGCGAGCGAGCCCATCAGCCAAAAGCTTATTTCTTGCATGGCAAATGGGTTGGGCGCCATGCTGAGGGCCAATGCGATTAGGCCGGAGAGGAACGCAGATACGGCCACACCGGACAAAATCAGGGTGGTAATGCTCGCTCGCATGCCGGCAATGAGCACTACGATGAGCAAGGCTAGAGCGCTGCCGAGCACGGCTGCTATGGGAAGTAGCCAGGAATACCAAGTGGCGAAACCGAAATATAATACGATTACCGCGGCCAGCGCTGCGCCGGACGATACGCCTAAAATTCCCGGCTCGGCCAACGGATTACGCAGCAAGCCTTGCATGCCAGCCCCCGCTAAACCCAAAGCCGCGCCGGTAATGAGTGCAAGCAAAATCCGCGGCAGCCGAATATCAAACAGAATCTGCCGCGCAACCTCCACTTCAGCGGTGCCATAGAAGTTGGTGCCAGACACCGTTTTCTCTGTCCCCATTTCTGAACCCGAGAAGTTGGGGTCGTTGTCGTGAAGCTCTGTCCCCATTTCTGCGGTGCTAGTTTCTTGGGTGCTAGTTTCTTGGGAACTAAAAGCAGAGAGCACGTTGATATCGGCGCTACCTACCCACATGGCGGCGGTTGCGGTAATCAAAATGGCGAGGGCTAGGAGAATGCGGTGTTGATTCATGGTTGGCTTTCTTGTGTTTTGAGTGGCTGCAGTTGGGCTTCAATAATAGCAATGGCTTCGGGGAGCCGTTGTGCCATGCATCCGCTGATTTCGCGCGGCATGTAAATAGTTTGTACGCCTTGGCGCTGCTGATAATTGCGCAGTGATTTATGCATTAAATTTAAATTCGCCAGCGCAAATGAACTCGCCGCTGCCGCGCTAAGCGCATCGCTTGCCGAACCATCTTGAGCAAGCAGTTGGCCTTCGAGCATAAGAATATCCGGTTGCCATTGCAGGATATCTTCCAAACCAACTTTCACTAAACCATCGCCGTTGCGCGCGGCGAGGTTTTCCAACCCAAGGTACTGAAAAAGCTCGTTTAGCAAATTATTGCCGCCAAAACTCCATTGGTTTACCTGCATGGCTAAAATAGTAGGCTTTGAACTTTCATGCTGAACTGAATGAGCAGCCTCTGAGTTTGCAATAGCCACAACATCTGCGGCGGCCAACTCGGGCTGCTGCAAAAGCGCGGCTAACTCCCGGTAAAATCGCTCAGCACCGGCGAAACTGTTCGGTTCATCGAGCACCGCCACTGGCAAACCATTATTACGGAAATTGTTGATGCGGATAGGCGAATTAAATTGTCCGGCGATAATCATATCCGGCTCGAGCCGCATAACCTGCTCGATACGGCCATTGTGTTCGGCCACCGGATAAAACTCAAAATGCGGATTTTGCCAGCGCGAAAGCACAAAATCGATGCAGTAATTCATGGAAACAATGCGCAGTTTATTGGCCTCCGCGGCTTCGGCACCTGCTTGCACTGCTAGCTCAGCTTTTGCGTCTGCCCCAGCTTTCGCCCCAGCAGCGCTTTTTACTCCGGGCATGGCCATTGCTATTTCCCCATCACCCGCTCTCGCTGAAGCCAAGAAGGCAACCGCAAAGAAACATAGGAAAAAGCGGAATCGGGTTCCCCTCATGTTGCGCTTCCCTTATTATGTTGAGTGATGAATGGCTGGCCTCAATGTTTAAGCCCTTATGTATCAGCCACAGTTTATCAGCCCCTTCGCGGATTAGCACTTTAGCAGAGAGAGAAATATGGCCAAGGCGAAACAGAAAACCGCTTATGTATGCACCGAATGTGGCGCTGATTTTCCGCGTTGGCAAGGCCAATGCAGCGAGTGCGGCGAGTGGAATACGGTAAGCGAAGTGCGCTTAGGTACCGCCACGCCAAGCTCTGGGGGGCGCAGCCGCACTGGTTTTTCTGGCCTTACCGAATCGAAAGTGCAAACGCTGAATGAAGTAGATTTGCAACAGGTGCCGCGCTTTTCAACGAGTTTCCAAGAGTTTGATCGGGTGCTTGGCGGCGGTATCGTGCCCGGTTCCGCTATTCTCATTGGTGGTTCGCCGGGAGCGGGGAAGAGTACCTTGTTGCTGCAAACCATGTGCAAGTTAGCCGAGCACATGCCGGCGCTTTACGTAACCGGTGAAGAGAGTTTGCAGCAGGTGGCAATGCGCGCCCAGCGCCTGAATTTGCCCACGGATAAGTTACGCATGTTGGCGGAAACATCGGTGGAACTTATTTGCCAGCTCGCCGATAAAGAAAAACCCAAGATTATGGTGATCGATTCCATTCAAGTGATGCACCTTACGGATATTCAATCGGCGCCGGGAAGTGTTTCTCAGGTGCGCGAAACTGCGGCCTACCTTACGCGCTACGCCAAACAAAATAATGTGGCTATTTTTATGGTGGGGCATGTAACCAAAGATGGTTCTTTGGCCGGCCCGAAAGTGTTGGAACACTGCATTGATTGTTCGGTGATTTTGGATGGTGATGGTGATTCCCGTTATCGCACCTTGCGGGGCACGAAAAACCGCTTTGGGGCTGTGAACGAGCTCGGTGTTTTTGCCATGATGGGCGATGGCCTAAAAGAAGTGAAAAATCCCTCGGCTATTTTCTTGAGCCGCGGCCAAGAGCACGGCAGTGGTTCGGTGGTGCTCACAGTTTGGGAAGGTACCCGGCCGTTGTTGGTGGAGATTCAGGCGTTAGTGGACCACTCGCAACTTTCTAACCCGCGCCGCGTTGCGGTTGGCACCGAGCAAAATCGGCTCGCGCTTTTGCTTGCGGTTTTGCATCGCCATGGTGGCCTGATGCTTGGTGATCAGGATGTGTTTGTGAATGTGGTGGGCGGCGTTCGAGTAGTGGAAACAAGCTCGGATTTGGCTTTGCTGTTAGCTATTGTTTCCAGTTTTCGCGATCAGCCTATTCCGCAAGATATGGTGGTGTTTGGCGAAGTGGGGCTAAGCGGCGAAATTCGGCCGGTGCCAAATGGCGGTGATCGCCTTAACGAGGCTGCGAAACATGGCTTTAAACGCGCCATAGTGCCGATTGCCAATGTGCCGAAAAATATTCCGGCGGGCATGCAAGTGCAGGGTGTGAAAAATATCGCTGAGGCATTGGAGCTAGTTTAGTTGTTGTAGGCGCGCATTGGCCGCTGAAGGCTTTTGTGGCTCTGGCAGTTTGGGCGCTCGCTATAAAACCTAAGCGCCGCGCACAAAAAAAGCGCAACTAGTTTAACACCATGCGCTTTCAAGAGATTGGCAGGGGCGGAGGGATTCGAACCCCCAACCATCGGTTTTGGAGACCGCTGTTCTACCAATTGGAACTACGCCCCTGCAACAGCGCTGAATTATACCGAGCATCTAATCCGCGGCAAGTGTTTTATGCTAAAACCAAAACGTTTGCACGGTTTTTAATCGATTTAAGCGGTTTGTGTAATTACTTAGTACCAAATATTTTATCACCGGCATCGCCGAGGCCTGGCAAAATATAACCATGTTCGTTGAGGCGATCATCGAGTGCGGCCGCATAAATTGTAACATCGGGGTGGGCTTTTAAAACGCGCTCTACGCCTTCTGGCGCGGCTACTAACACCAAGATACGAATTTCTTTGCAGCCATGTTTTTTCAGCATATCTAATGTGGCTACCATGGAGCCGCCGGTGGCGAGCATTGGGTCGATCACGAGCGCCATGCGCTCATCGATGTTGCCGGCGAATTTCTCGTAATAGGGCACTGGCTCGAGTGTTTCTTCATCGCGGTAGAGCCCAACGACACTCACTTTCGCACTTGGAATTAGCTGCAAAACGCCGTCCATCATGCCTAGGCCGGCACGGAGAATCGGCACGATGGTAATCTTTTTGCCTTTCAGGCGTTGCACCTGAATTGGCGTATTGTTCCAGCCATCGATTTCGGCTGTTTCGAGCTCTAAATCTTGGGTGGCTTCATAGGTTAAAAGGTTGCCGAGCTCGTTGGCCAACTCACGAAAATCTTTGGTGCTGATATCGGCCGCACGCATTAAACCGATTTTATGCTGAATGAGTGGATGATTGATAACGTGAATGCTCATTGGGGCCTCTTTAAACACATGAATTTGCAACAGTATAACGGAAAATCCCGCGCTTGGGGGATTCACGGATAGAGCTAGCTTCCGGGAGAGCGTGTCGAGCCTGCCGAACCGCTCGAGCACATATATGGACACCTCACATTACGCAAGTTGTTTAGTGACATAGTTTTACTTTGTTTTTAACCAGCTTTGCGCGATGTGAACAGGATAAAACTGCACTCGTATATACGGCCTGTTATGAGCTTCAAG
>NZ_PIPJ01000006.1 GCF_003987135.1 Aliidiomarina iranensis | reverse complement strand
CTCGAAAGCTGAACCTTGGTATAAAAGTAAACTTTCATACCTGCCACCGAAATGGCGTTTGGTTGATGCTTTTCTTGCGCAAGTGCCCACACAGATTACTTGGCTTGATATATTGTTAAAGAACGTTTGCTCGGCTCAGTGGAGCTCGTAGCAGGGAAGCGAATTTTACGCGACCCGGTGAAGAAGTCAAGAGCCTTTCGATCTTTTTTGATCGGTTCAATAAGCCGCTTTCTTTTTACTTCAATCATTGCTAGTAATGCTTTGCAACGGAGGCGCATTATAGTGATCTCAGAAGCTTGATCAAGATCTTTTTTTGATAAAACTACTGAACGCGTGATTTTTAACCTGTTCGCCGTATTTTAACGCTCATATTGTTGAAGATTACTATTAAACCGAACAAAAGCTAATCAAGTAATTCACTACTTTCTAGTGACCAAAACATAGCAAGCGGCGGGAGTTATTTGGAATTTGAATTTAATCCCTGAAATTTTCGAATTGTAACGGCAACTCAATCTCTGATTTCTTTAATAGCGCTATTGCATCTTGCAAATCGTCTCGTTTCTTGCCGTTGACTCTAACTTTGTCCCCCTGAATCGACGCCTGTACTTTTATTTTACGCTCTTTCAACAGCTTAATAATATCCTTCGCTAGCGGCTGGTCTATACCCTGTTTGAATGTCACTACGAAGCTAAATGTCTTGCCACTATGAATCGGCGAATCAGAAATATCTGCACCTGCCATTGAAATACCGCGCTTGGTACATTGATTCCTCAAAATATCCAATAACTGGCGTGCTTGAAAATCCGATTCCGATTTCAAAGTCACAGTAAGGTCCTTTAATTCAATTTCTGCTTCAACACCACGAAAATCGAATCGAGTTGAAAGTTCTCGATTTGCATTATCAACGGTGTTGCGTAATTCAACTTTATCGATTTCCGATACTATGTCAAAACTCGGCATATATGTTTCCTTTTTATATGGCTATCGCATAACTTAAAAAATTAGCTAGCTTCTATTTAATTTAAAAATATTATCACGACAAAGAAACTCAGGGGCGGGAAAAAAGTTTCGAAATTACAAATAAAAACGGGACCAAAAGGTCCCGTTTCTAAATTGAAGCATTGCTTGCTTACTCTTCAGCAGCAAACTCTTCAACGTTTTCTTCTGCATTTACAGGTCGGTCAACCAACTCGATGAATGCCATTGGTGCTTTGTCACCAGCTCGGAAGCCACATTTAAGAATCCGGGTGTATCCACCTGGACGCTCTGAAAAACGTGGGCCAAGCTCGCTAAATAGCTTACCAACAACTTCTTTATCACGAGTGCGTGCAAACGCTAAACGACGGTTTGCAACGCTATCCTGTTTCGCCAAAGTAATCAAAGGTTCGATTACTCGGCGCAGCTCTTTCGCTTTTGGAACAGTGGTTTTGATCACTTCGTGACGAACCAATGAACTAGCCATGTTACGGAACATAGCCTGACGATGGCTGCTGTTACGGTTAAGTTGACGACCACTCTTACGATGGCGCATACCAATACCCTTCTCAGTAAATCTTCTACTCAGGCGACCTTAGTCGTTATCCATCAAGCTTGCTGGAGGCCAATTTTCTAGCCGCATACCCAGCGATAATCCGCGTGATGCAAGAACGTCTTTAATTTCGGTCAATGATTTTTTACCAAGGTTAGGAGTTTTCAATAACTCAACCTCAGTACGCTGAACGAGATCGCCAATGTACTGAATCGCTTCTGCTTTCAAACAATTAGCAGAACGTACAGTCAGCTCAAGATCGTCCACCGGACGTAAAAGAATCGGGTCAAACTCCGGCTTCTCTTCTTTTTCTTCTGGTTCGCTAACATCGCGTAGCTCAACAAAAGCCTCTAACTGCTCAGCTAGAATCGTTGCTGCACGACGAATTGCTTCTTCTGGGTCAATGGTACCATTTGTTTCCATATCAATGACCAATTTGTCCAAATCAGTGCGCTGTTCAACACGCGCCGCATCGACTGTATAGGCGATGCGTTCAACTGGACTGAAAGAAGCGTCTACCAAAAGACGTCCAATCACACGATCTTCATCTTCGCTCTGCTGACGAACATTTGCAGGGACGTAACCACGACCACGTTCAACTTTAATGCGCATTGAAAAATCAATATCGCCGGTCAAAGTACAGATTAGGTGGTCTGGATTGCAGATTTCAACATCACCATCAGTGGTAATATCGCCTGCAACTACCGGGCCTGCACCCGACTTAGTTAAAGTTAATGTAGCTTCGTCTTTGCCGTTCAGTTTGACAGCCAGACCTTTCAAGTTGAGCAGGATTTCAATGATATCTTCCTGCACACCTTCTTTCGTGCTGTATTCATGCTGCACGCCGTCTATCTCTGCTTCAGTTACCGCACAACCCGGCATTGAAGAGAGAAGAATACGACGCAGCGCATTACCCAGCGTATGACCAAATCCACGCTCCAATGGCTCAAGTGTGACCTTGGTGCGATTGGTGCTGATTTGCTCGATATCAACGAGCCGCGGTTTCAGAAATTCGGTTACAGAACCCTGCATTGTGTCCTCTCTTTATGCTGAGGCCTTACTTAGAGTAAAGCTCTACGATCAACTGTTCGTTTATTTCCGCAGACAAGTCAGTCCGTTCTGGGAGACGTTTGAAGGTGCCTTGTAGTTCTTTAGCATCTACTTCTACCCATAACGGCTTTTCGCGCTGTTCTGCAAGCTCAAGTGCAGCACCAATACGTGCTTGCTTTTTAGCTTTTTCACGAATGCTGACCACGTCTTCAGGTTTTACCTGAAATGATGGAATGTTCACAACTCGACCGTTTACAACGATCGCTTTGTGACTTACCAACTGACGTGCTTCGGCACGAGTTGACGCAAAGCCCATCCGGTAAACTACGTTGTCAAGGCGAGCCTCAAGCAACTGTAATAAGTTTTCACCGGTGTTGCCTTTTAACCGCGCAGCTTCTTTATAGTAGTTGCGGAATTGCTTCTCAAGAATGCCGAAAATACGACGAACTTTTTGCTTTTCACGCAGCTGTAGACCGTAATCAGATAAACGACCGCGACGAGCGCCGTGTTGACCTGGTGCGTTCTCCAACTTACATTTTGAATCAATCGCACGAACACCACTCTTTAAGAAGAGATCTGTTCCTTCGCGACGACTCAGTTTGAGTTTTGGACCCAAATATCTAGCCATGTTCTTTCTCCAACTATCGTTTCACGCCAATTAAACGCGACGTTTTTTAGGCGGACGACAACCGTTGTGAGGAATCGGTGTCACATCGGTAATGTTTGTGATTTTGTAACCGACCGCATTCAGAGCGCGAATCGACGACTCACGACCTGGACCAGGTCCTTTCACGAACACTTCCAGATTTTTCAACCCATATTCCTTCGCCATTTCACCAGCTCGTTCTGCAGCTACCTGAGCAGCGAACGGAGTGGACTTACGCGAGCCGCGGAAACCTGAACCACCAGCGGTGGCCCAAGACAAAGCGTTGCCCTGGCGATCGGTGATTGTCACGATCGTGTTGTTGAAAGACGCATGAATGTGCGCCATCCCATCGGTCACTTGCTTTTTAACGCGTTTCCGAGCGCGAGTAGGTGTTTTAGCCATTAGCCTGTCTCCTTACTTCTTGATCGGTTTACGCGGACCTTTACGGGTGCGCGCATTAGTTTTAGTGCGCTGTCCACGTAGAGGTAAGCTGCGACGATGACGAAGTCCACGGTAGCAACCGAGGTCCATCAAACGCTTAATGTTCATTGATACTTCACGACGCAAATCACCTTCTACAGTGTATTTGGCAACTTGCTCACGAATTACGTCGATTTGTTCCTCTGACAATGTACCGAGTTTTGTATTTTCAGCGACACCACAGGCAGCCAAAATCGCTTGAGAGCGAGTTAAGCCAACACCGTAGATCGATGTTAATGCAATTACAGCATGTTTATTGTCAGGGACGTTAATGCCAGCTATACGGGCCACTAACATATCTCCTATAGTTTAATGGGCACCAGTTGAAAAGCCCGTTAGGATACTCAACCGGTATAATATTTGCAAATAGCAAACACCACAGCCCGGGAATATCCCGGACTGTGAATCTCTTTTGTTAACCCTGCCGCTGCTTATGCTTAGGGTCAGTACAAATCACCCGGACTACTCCGTGGCGCTTGATGACCTTGCAGTTGCGGCAGATCTTCTTAACGGAAGCACGTACTTTCATTGCTAATCTCCGTAACCAACGACCTTAACGGCCGTAGCCTTTAAGGTTCGCTTTCTTGAGCACAGACTCATACTGATGAGACATCAAATGGGTTTGTACCTGGGCCATGAAATCCATAATAACGATAACGATAATCAATAATGACGTACCGCCAAAGTAGAACTGTACGTTCCACGCAATCATCATGAATTCAGGAACCAAACAGATAAATGTTATATACAGAGCACCAGCTAAAGTCAGCCGCGTCATCACTTTGTCTATATAGCGAGAGGTTTGCTCACCTGGACGTATGCCCGGAATGAACGCACCAGACTTCTTCAAGTTGTCTGCCGTATCACGCGGGTTAAACACCAACGCAGTATAGAAGAAACAGAAGAAGATAATCGCTGTTGCGTATAGCATAACATACAATGGCTGCCCTGGTGAAAGGGTCAACGCTACGTTTTGCAATACTTCTGCAACACCGCCTTCACCTTGTCCAAACCAAGTCGCGATAGTACCTGGAAACAAGATGATGCTTGAGGCGAAAATAGGTGGAATTACACCAGCCATATTAACTTTCAATGGCAAGTGTGAACTCTGAGCAGCAAACACCTTGCGCCCTTGTTGACGCTTAGCATAGTTTACCACAATCCTACGTTGTCCGCGCTCTACGAATACAACAAAGTAAGTCACAGCAAAAACAATGACCGCGATTAACAACAGAAGTAACATCGGCAAGTTACCTTGACGCGCTTGTTCTGCTGTTTGACCGACCGCTGAAGGCAAGCCTGCAACAATCCCGGCGAAGATGATTATTGAGATACCATTACCAATTCCACGTTCTGTAATCTGCTCGCCCAGCCACATAAGGAACATGGTTCCTGTAACCAAACTAACAACAGCTGTGAAATAGAAGGCAAACCCTGGATTCTCTACCAAACCTGGTATCAGATTTGGTAGACCAGTAGCAATACCAATAGATTGCATGGTAGCCAGTACTAAGGTACCCCAACGCGTGTATTGGCTGATCTTGCGTCGCCCTGATTCTCCCTCTTTCTTAAGCTCTGCTAACTTTGGATGAACCACAGAAAGCAATTGCATAATAATAGATGAAGTAATATAAGGCATAATACCTAACGCAAGAATCGAAGCTCGCTCCAAAGCACCACCACTGAACATGTTAAACATGGAAACAATGGTGCCTTGTTGTTGTTCAAACAACTGAGCTAATACGCTTGCATCTATCCCAGGAATCGGCACAAAAGACGCGGCACGAAATACAATGATCGCACCGAGAACAAAAAGCAAACGCGCCTTTAGTTCAGATAGTCCGCCTTTCGCACTGTTTTTTTCCAATCCTGGTCTAGCCATGGGTCAATTATCCTTCGACTTTGCCGCCAGCGGCTTCGATTAACTCGAGCGCGCCTTTAGTAACTTTAATGCCCTGTACAGTAATGGCACGATTGATTTCACCAGACTTGATCACTTTCACGAACAAAATGTTCTTCTTGATCAAACCTGCTTCTTTCAACGTGTCTACGGTCGCGGTGTCGCCAGCTAATTTAGCCAACTCACTCAACGTGATCTCTGCAGTTTGCATTGCTTTACGCGAGGTAAAGCCAAACTTTGGTAGACGACGTTGAAGTGGCATTTGACCACCTTCGAAACCTGGTCTGACGCTGCCGCCTGAACGAGATTTCTGACCTTTATGACCACGACCACCTGTTTTGCCAAGACCTGAGCCAATACCGCGTCCGCGACGCTTCTTGTCTGTCTTTGCACCAGGAGCAGGAGAGAGAGAATTCAAAAACATGTCTTACTCCTCTACCTTAACCATGTAGTTAACCCGGTTAACCATACCGCGAACTGAAGGTGTATCTTCCAATTCGACAGTGTGATTAATCCGGCGCAGACCCAAACCTACTAGTGTTGCACGGTGCTTCGGTAAACGACCGATTGCACTTTTAGTTTGAGTTACTTTTATAGTCTTCTTAGCCATTGTTCACTACCCCGCAATTTCAGCAACAGATAGGCCGCGCTTAGCTGCAATTTGCCCAGGTGAGTTCATAGACTCAAGAGCTTTAATTGTTGCACGAACTACGTTGATTGGGTTGGTTGAACCGTAAGCTTTTGACAGAACGTTATGCACGCCAGCAACTTCTAATACAGCACGCATTGCACCACCGGCAATGATACCTGTACCTTCAGAAGCAGGTTGCATATACACATTCGAGCCAGAATGACGACCTTTAACAGGGTGTTGCAACGTGCCATGGGTTAACTCTACAGTTACCATGTTGCGACGTGCTTTTTCCATCGCTTTTTGGATAGCAGCTGGTACTTCACGTGCCTTGCCATAACCAAAACCGATTTTACCCTGGCCATCACCTACCACAGTTAGCGCCGTGAAGCTAAAGATGCGACCACCTTTAACAACTTTAGAGACGCGGTTTACTGTGATGAGCTTTTCCATCATTTCACCGTTTTGAGCTTCATGATTTGCCATTTTCGTCTCCTAGAACTGCAGCCCTGCTTCACGAGCAGCATCTGCCAGTGCAGCAACACGACCATGGTATTTGAAGCCGCTACGATCGAAAGAAACGGTTTCAACACCTTTTTCTTTACCACGTTCAGCAATCAATTTACCGACGAATTTAGCGGCTTCCACGTTACCCGTGTTTTTCACCTGCTCACGAATCGAACCTTCAGCTGTTGAAGCTGTGGCAAGCACTTGCGCGCCGCCGGTTGCGATCAATTGAGCATAGATGTGCCGCGGGGTACGGTGGACCACCAAACGGGTTCCACCCAACTCTTGAATTTTCTTACGTGCGCGAGTAGCACGACGTAAGCGAGCTGCTTTCTTGTCCATCGTATTACCCTATTTTTTCTTGGCTTCTTTACGGCGCACTTGCTCGTCGCTGTAACGTACGCCTTTACCTTTGTAAGGTTCTGGTTTCCGATACGAACGAATATTAGCAGCAACCTGACCTACCAGTTGCTTATCAGCGCCCTTCACTACAACCTCAGTTTGCGTTGGAGTTTCAACAGTAACACCTGCTGGAACATCAAATACAACTGGATGAGAGAAGCCTAGGCTTAGATTCAGTTTGCTACCTTGAGCTTGCGCACGATAACCAACACCAACTAGTGTTAATTTACGAACGAAGCCTTGGGTAACCCCTAATACCATATTATTCAACAGGGCACGTGCAGTACCGGCTTGTGCAATAGCATTCGCCATACCTTCACGAGGAACCGTTAGCAATTCTTGATCTGCAGTTGTGATTTCAACTGCGTCATTGAAAGTGCGAACTAATGTTCCCTGACTACCCTTAACTGTTACTTCCTGGCCGTTTAATGCAACATCAACGCCGGCAGGGATTGCAACTGGTGCCTTAGCAACGCGTGACATATCCTACCCTCCGTTATGCTACATACCCGATGATTTCACCACCAAGACCCGCACTACGTGCAGCTCGGTCGGTCATCAGGCCTTTCGACGTGGAAACAACTGCGATACCGAGACCACCCATTACTTTAGGTAGTTCGTTACGCTTCTTATAAATACGCAGACCTGGACGACTTACACGTTGAATAGATTCGATAACAGGCTTGCCTTCGAAGTATTTCAAGGTGATTTCCAGTTCTGGTTTAACGCCAGATTCTGTTTTAAACCCGCTGATGTAACCCTCGTCTTGCAGAACTTTAGCTATTGCTTCTTTCTGCTTCGAGCCCGGCATTACCACAGCAACTTTATTCGCAGACTGAGCGTTGCGAATGCGAGTAAACATATCCGCAATTGGATCTTGCATGCTCATTTTTGCTTTCTCCCGTGATTGGTGGCTTACCAGCTAGCTTTTTTCAAGCCAGGAATTTCACCGCGCATAGCTTTTTCACGAACCTTAATACGGCTCATGCCAAACTTACGCAGCACACCATGTGGACGACCAGTCACTCGACAACGGTTACGTTGACGTGAACGACTGGAATCACGAGGAAGCTTCTGCAATTCCAGAACTGCTTCCCAGCGCTGTTCATCACTGGACGCTGGATTGCTAATAGTAGCTTTAAGTGCGCGGCGTTTCTCAGCGAATTTAGCAGCTAACTGCTGACGCTTGAGTTCGCGCATTTTCATAGAAACTTTTGCCATAACTCTACACCTTACTTTTTAAACGGGAAGTTAAAGGCAGACAACAGCGCGCGAGCTTCATCATCGCTCTTTGCACTGGTAGTGATCGTAATATCCAAGCCACGTACCCGATCAACTTTGTCATAGTCAATTTCTGGGAAAATGATTTGTTCACGAACGCCCATGCTGTAGTTCCCGCGACCGTCAAAAGACTTCGGGTTTAAACCACGAAAGTCGCGAATCCGAGGAATCGCAATAGAGATCAGTCTCTGCAGGAAGTCCCACATGTGCTCACCGCGTAAAGTTACTTTGCAACCAATCGGGAAGCCTTCACGGATCTTGAAGCCTGCAACAGATTTTCGAGCATTAGTACGGATAACCTTTTGACCAGAAATCGCTTCTAGGTCAGCTACCGCGTTGTCGAGAATCTTTTTGTCAGTTAATGCTTCACCAACACCCATATTGAGTGTGATTTTTTCAATCCGAGGGACTTGCATGACACTGGTGTAGCTGAACTGTTTCATCAGTTCAGGAACTACAGTCTCTTTGTAAAAATCATGCAGTTTCGCCATCGTATTCTCCAAATTTCAATTAGATGATTTCATTATTTGATTTAAAGACACGTAATTTCTTACCGTCTTCGAATCTGAAACCAACTCGATCTGCTGTGCCAGTCGCAGAGTTGAAGATTGCCACGTTAGAAACATGAATAGAGGCTTCTTTTTCAATAATGCCACCTGGTTCATTCAAAGCCGGGTTTGGCTTTTGATGTTTCTTAATTACGTTAACGCCTTCTACAACTACGCGATTATTGTCAGTCAGGACAGATAGCACTTTTCCGCGCTTACCTTTGTCTTTACCTGCTAACACAACCACTTCGTCATCACGTCTGATTTTTGCCGCCATTATAGACTCCTTATAGTACTTCTGGCGCCAGTGAAATAATCTTCATAAATTGCTCACCGCGCAATTCACGAGTCACTGGTCCAAAGATACGGGTGCCAATTGGCTGTGAATTGTTGTTCAAAATCACAGCTGCATTGCGGTCAAAACGGATAACAGAGCCGTCTTGCCGACGGACGCCTTTCCGGGTGCGAACCACCACCGCGTTGTAAACATCGCCTTTCTTCACCTTGCCACGAGGAATTGCTTCCTTCACTGACACTTTGATGATGTCGCCGATGTTTGCGTAACGGCGGTGCGAACCACCTAGAACCTTAATACATTGTACGCTGCGTGCGCCGGAGTTGTCGGCCACGTCCAGCATAGTTTGCATCTGGATCATCTCAGTGCTCCGCTTGAGTTAGTAAACCAGACTCTCCCGAGTCCAAATAACTTCTTTCAAACACAAGAAAGAAGACCCATATTAAAAGGGCGCGAAATTGTAACAGATAGATTTTATAAATGATAGGGGAATTTAGAGAAAAGAAGGGGTTTGGGCTGCTGAAATTAGCGAATCAGCAGCCCAAATTAGCTATTAAAAATAATACCCAAAGTTTATATTAAAACGAGTGTTCGTGCTACCACCATCAACGCCAGTAGAACCACCCACGAACGGTTGGTTCTTTGCTGATGCCAAATCAACATAGGTATACACACCACCTGCACTAATGGCCATGCCCAATACATTCATAACAGTATCGTCATCTAACCCTGTTTTATTGGTCATCACGCTTAGATTATTATAAAACTCAATATTGCTAATAGGGCCGATATCAACAGGCATACTGTAAGCAATGTTGGCCGTGTATAAGTCAGCGCTAGTTGGCATTGTATCGTAATACGCGTAGGCACCAACAATCACACCCTCATTGTCGATATCGAAATCATAGTCGTAAGTGCTATATTGCGCTTGAAACTTCCATGGCCCGGTATGGTATAAGGCGTGTAAACCAAAGTTTTTCCGGTCACCGATGTTCCGATCACCATCATTAAAGCTCCCATACTGGCCAGAAACGCCCACCTCTACCATGCGGTCATTTCCCAAATCCCACTTGTGCGCAATTCGTGTCATCAGAGTGTTATTTTCACTGGCAAGTGAAGTTGGGTCGTCGAACGTTCCTTCTCCAGGGAGGCGAAGGCCAACTACATCATAGTTATACCGGTCTGCAGAACTTCTCACCGAGCCCGTAACGCCACCAAGTTCATCATTTAAGATAAATGCAAAATCAAGATCCCAAGTATCTGTTCTTTTCAAAAACCGAACACCAGAGCCTGGATTATCTTCCATACCAACGTAGAAGTTAGTACTGAAAAAATAATTCTGCGAGTTATAAGGCATGATACCAAACGGCTGAATAACCACACCTACTTGCCCTTGCCATTCATCGGTAAAGTTGTAGCCGAAAAATGCATGCCGTAGTGATTCCATATATTCAAACCACCGATACTGCGCAGAGAGTATGACATCGCCCATTTTGCCGTTAACATCGAGCCGAAAGATATCAAAGTCTAAATCACCACCACGGCTTCTTTGTGCGTCATCGTAATCGGTAACAACATATTGAAAACGAACGGCACCACCAAAAGAGATTCCGTCTTCGCTATCATCTGAGCTCGCTTCCTCGGTGACCTCTTCCTCACTCTCAACATTATTTCTTAATGCCGCATTTTCCCGCTTTACTACTCTTATTTCTTCTTCGAGAGCTTGGATTCGTTCTTCGAGCGTTTTTTCCTGAGCTTCGCTTTCTTGTGCATTAATTGACCCTGCATTCAATACACCAAACATAGCTAAAGGGAGAACGCTTAATGATTTTTTTACCAGCATAAATACTCCTTTGAATAAGAAACCGCAGAGTTTCAAGTAATTAAGTATAGTAACACATTTGATTTTCGCCAAAAACCCAGAAACCTAAAGCTTCTTTTTTGTTTTTCGGCAAAAAAAAACGGCCCCTCAGGGCCGCTTTCACGGGCGTTTCCGCCTACGGATTAAATTTCAGAGCTACGTTCAAGAACTTCAACCAAAGCCCATGATTTAGTTTTTGATACCGGGCGAGTTTCCCGAATCGATACTAAATCACCTTCTTTGCTTGTGTTTTCTTCATCGTGAGCGTGAACTTTAGTGGTCCGCTTGATGTACTTACCGTATAACGGATGCTTAACCTTGCGCTCAATCGCCACAACGATAGATTTATCCATCTTGTCGCTGATCACACGGCCTTGCAAAGTACGGATAGTATTTGCTTCACTCATTACGCATCTGCCTTCTCATTAAGCACTGTTTTTACTCGTGCGATATCTTTACGCACTTGTCTTAACAGGTGAGTCTGATTCATTTGGCCAGTGGCTGCTTGCATCCGCAAATTAAATTGCTCGCGCAATAAACCCAAAAGCTCTTGATTCAGCTCTTCAACGCTTTTTGCTTTCAGTTCGCTTGCTTTCATCACATCACCGTCCGAATAACAAAGGTTGTTTTGAATGGCAGTTTGGCAGCCGCTAATTTGAATGCCTCACGTGCCAGCTCTTCTGATACACCATCAATCTCGTATAAAACGCGACCTGGTTGAATCTGAGCAACCCAGTATTCTACGTTACCCTTACCTTTACCCATCCGCACTTCAAGAGGCTTCTTGGTAATTGGCTTATCAGGGAAAACGCGAATCCAAATTTTACCTTGACGTTTAACATGACGTGTCATCGCACGACGGGCAGCTTCGATCTGACGCGCAGTCATACGACCGCGTTCAGTAGCCTTAAGGCCATAAGTACCGAAGCTAACTTTGTTACCCGATTGCGCTAGGCCGCGGTTACGGCCTGTGTGTACCTTACGGAATTTCGTACGCTTAGGTTGTAACATGATGCTTCTCCTTACTTACGACCTTTGCCGCGCTTGTTAGCCGCCGGCTTTTCTTCAGCTACTACTGGCATACCGCCAAGTACTTCGCCTTTGAAAACCCAAACCTTCACGCCAATGATACCGTAAGTAGTTGCTGCTTCAGCAGTAGCATAATCGATATCGGCACGCAATGTGTGCAACGGCACACGGCCTTCACGATACCATTCAGTACGTGCGATTTCAGCACCACCGAGACGGCCGCTAACTTCTACTTTAATACCCTTGGCACCTAGGCGCATTGCATTTTGAACTGCGCGCTTCATAGCACGACGGAACATTACACGGCGCTCAAGCTGACCTGCGATGTTTTCAGCAACTAGCTGAGCATCAAGCTCAGGCTTACGCACTTCTGAAATATTAATCTGAGCAGGAACACCTGTCAGCTTAGCAATTTCTTGACGCAGCTTCTCAACATCTTCGCCTTTCTTACCGATCACCACGCCTGGACGAGCTGTGTGAATAGTCACACGAACGCTTTTGGCTGGACGCTCGATAACGATACGTGATACTGACGCACCTTTCAGTTTCTCTTTAAGGAACAAACGTACCTTGTGATCACTGTGTAGGTTGTCAGCGAAATCCTTGGACTCCGCGAACCAGGTAGCATTATATGGCTTGGTGATACCTAGGCGAATACCATTAGGATGTACTTTCTGACCCATAACTTATCTCCTAGCTATCCGAAACAACCACAGTAATGTGGCTGGTGCGCTTCAAGATACGATCCGCACGGCCTTTGGCCCGCGGCTTGATTCGCTTCATCGTTGGACCTTCGTCGATCATGATGGCTGAAACTTTCAACTCATCAATATCGGCACCTTCGTTGTGCTCTGCATTTGCAATTGCTGATTCAAGAACTTTCTTGATCAACGTAGCGGCTTTCTTCGGACTATAAGCCAGAGTTTCAAGCGCTTTTGCAACAGACTCGCCACGAATCTGGTCAGCAACCAGACGACCTTTCTGTGGAGAAAGGCGGGCAAATTTATGTTTAGCAATAGCTTCCATTGTATTCACCTCTTACCGTTTCTTCGTTTTCTTATCAGCAGCATGGCCGCGATAAGTGCGAGTTGGAGCGAATTCGCCTAGCTTGTGACCAATCATTTCTTCTGAAACGAATACTGGTACATGCTGACGACCGTTATGAACAGCGATGGTCAAACCAATCATATCTGGAATGATCATTGAACGACGGGACCAAGTTTTAATTGGTTTCTTTTCCCCGCTTTCCATCGCTTTCTCCACCTTCTTAAGTAGGTGAAGGTCAATAAATGGACCTTTTTTAAGAGAACGTGGCATTTTAAAACCCCTTGCCTATTACTTAGTGCGACGACGCACGATGTACTTGCTAGTACGCTTATTCTTACGAGTTTTGTAACCCTTCGTAGGAACACCCCATGGAGATACCGGATGACGGCCTCCAGAAGTCCGGCCTTCACCACCACCATGTGGGTGATCAACCGGGTTCATTGCAACACCACGAACTGTTGGACGAACACCACGCCAGCGAGTAGCACCGGCTTTACCGAGCTGCTTAAGCATGTGTTCAGCATTACCAACTTCGCCGATGGTTGCGCGACATTCAGAGAGGATCTTACGAACTTCACCTGAGCGAAGACGTACAGTTACATACATGCCATCACGAGCTAGAAGCTGTACCGAGGCACCTGCTGAACGAGCCAGCTGCGCACCTTTACCAGGCTTCATTTCGATTGCATGAATCACAGAACCTACTGGAATGTTGCGTAACGGTAAGGTGTTACCTGGTTTAATTGGAGCGTCAGAACCTGAAGCTACTTTATCACCAGCAGTAAGGCCTTTAGGGGCCAAAATGTAACGACGTTCACCATCTGCATACAAAACAAGAGCAATATTTGCTGACCGGTTAGGATCATATTCAATACGCTCTACAGTTGCTGGAATACCGTCTTTGGTACGTTTGAAATCAACCAAACGATAGTGATGCTTATGACCACCACCAATGTGACGAACGGTAATCCGGCCATTATTGTTACGGCCACCATTCTTGCTATTTTTCTCTAGCAACGGGGCATAAGGCTTGCCTTTGTACAGGTCTTGGCCAACGACTTTTACGACGTGACGACGACCTGGGGACGTAGGCTTACATTTAACAACAGCCATCTTGATAATCCTCCTGTTTACTCAGCGCCGCCGACGAAATCGATGTCAGCACCTTCACCCAAGGACACGTAAGCTTTTTTCCAATCGCTCCGTTTACCTGTGCGCATACCAAAACGCTTAGTTTTACCTTTCACGTTTAAAGTACGTACGCCGGTTACTTCGACTTCGAATAGTTTCTCAACCGCAGCTTTGATTTCTGATTTAGTTGCATCGGTAGCTACCTTGAAAACCACAGTGTTTTGGTTTTCAGCGGCCATAGTTGCCTTTTCAGAAACGTGAGGTGCCAGAATTACTTTCAGCAAACGTTCTTCGCGCATCATAATAATGTCTCCTCAAGCTGCTTAACTGCGTCCGCAGTGAACAGAACTTTATCAAACGCGATTAAGCTAACCGGATCGATACCCTGTACATCACGAACATCAACTTTGTGCAGGTTGCGTGAAGCTAGGAACAAATTCTCATCAAGATCTTTGGTGATGATAAGAACGTCGTTCAATTCCATATCTTTCAACTTAGCAACCAACTGCTTGGTTTTTGGCGAATCAATACCGAAGCTTTCAACCACGATCAAACGATCTTGGCGAACTAACTCAGATAAGATGCTCTTAAGAGCTCCACGGTACATCTTCTTGTTTACTTTTTGCTCATGGCTCTGCGGCTTCGCTGCAAAAGTTACACCACCAGAACGCCAGATTGGGCTACGAATAGTACCCGCACGAGCACGACCAGTACCCTTCTGGCGCCATGGCTTTTTGCCACCACCAGAAACTTCTGAACGTGTTTTCTGAGCTTTACTACCTTGACGTGCGCCTGCTGCATAGGCAACTACTACCTGATGCACCAAAGCTTCATTGTATTCACGTCCAAAGGTAGCTTCGGAAACTTCAAGAGCGCCTTTCGCGTCTTTTAATGCTAATTCCATCACTAATCTCCTCAGACGTTACGCTTTGACCGCAGGCTTAACGATTACGTTGCCACCGGAAGCTCCAGGGACAGCACCTTTAACCAAGATCAAGTTGCGCTCTGCGTCAACACGGACGACTTCAAGGGACTGAACAGTAATCTGTTTGTTACCCATTTGGCCGGCCATTTTCTTACCTTTAAATACTTTACCAGGTGACTGGTTTTGACCGATAGAACCTGGAGCACGGTGCGACAAAGAGTTACCATGAGTCGCGTCTTGCATGCTGAAATTCCAGCGTTTTACGGTACCAGCGAAACCTTTACCTTTTGACGTGCCAGTGACGTCAACGAGTTTAGTGTCCGCGAAAATATCTACAGTCAGCTCAGATCCAACCGCAAATTCCGCACCTTCATTTTCATTCAGGCGGAATTCCCATAAACCGCGACCAGCTTCTACGCCAGCTTTGGCGAAGTGACCAGCCATTGGCTTGGTTACACGGTTGGTTTTCTTGCTGCCAGTAGTCACTTGAAGTGCTTGGTAACCATCAGTGTCTAAAGTTTTCACTTGAGTCACACGGTTTGCCAATACTTCGATCACAGTCACAGGAACTGAAGCGCCATCTTCTTGAAAGATGCGAGTCATTCCTACTTTCCGACCGACTAGACCAATAGCCATTGTTAAAACCTCTTATCTAGAATCTTGTTTCTCACTTAGCCCAGGCTGATTTGTACGTCAACACCAGCAGCCAAGTCCAAACGCATCAAAGCATCAACAGTTTTTTCTGTTGGCTCGATAATATCGATAAGACGCTTGTGGGTGCGGATCTCGTACTGATCACGGGCGTCTTTGTTCACGTGCGGAGAAATCAGCACGGTGAAACGTTCTTTGCGCGTAGGAAGTGGAATTGGACCACGAACCTGTGCACCGGTACGTTTCGCTGTATCTACGATTTCCGCTGTAGACTGATCGATCAATCGGTGATCGAAAGCTTTCAAGCGAATTCGAATTCTTTGACCAGACATAAATCAAAGCCTCATATAAAGAGCATTTAAAAAAGAGCATAAAAAAACTCGCCTCTTGAACAACCCTAGGGTTGAAAGAGGAAGTGATTTTAACCACCGTTCGACCCCCAATCGGGGCCGCTGTAGCAATGTTTCATTAATGAAAAGCTATGTTTCGCGCTTCACTAAGAACATTGATATATTACTTACGCCTTTTAAAGCGTGGGCGAGATTATACAGAGACATCTTGCGAAGTCAAATATATTCACCCTTTCGTATTTCATTTTAACGCTACAACCCACATAGCAGTGGCTTCTTTTACTAAGCGCGAGCTGATTTGAAAAACATCAAATAAACTAAGCGCCCGTTTTCTATGGAATCACCAAATGATTCCCCGGCGGTATGCCACAACCATGGACGAAGTAAGATTAACCGATTAAAGCGCATCGGCACCCTCATCGTCATCTCCCACTTAGAGTCATCAACAGAATCGCGTTCAAGTAAATCAGCAACCCATTTCTTTCCCGAGCTCACACCAAATCGCTGCATAGCTTCTTGATCATTGTATGGCGCACGCTCAGTATTAGTTTCTATGTGCCGAAAAAACTCTGTACCACCTTGGCAATCTTCGTCATTACTTAGATACAAGATCCCAGACCAGTGCGAAGCGTCAACATGTACCTTTGCTTTACCGATATCGGTTTCTAAAGCAATTCGGCACTTCCCATGAGCTTGATCGCTATCCATCGCAACCAGAGGCTCTCCAACAATACGCGATACTTCATTCGTGAGGCCTTCAAGATTAATTCGCTCTACGGAGTTTCTCCCAGGATAAGGGCCTTGAACCTCAGGGTAAGTAAGCTTCAAGGCTGTTTCACGAAGCCCTTTAGCATTATTAAAAAAATCATCGACAACAATTAATGATGTTGGCATAACAATACGAACTCTATTTTTATGAATGACTTGTCGGTTTTGGCTAGTTTGCTGATTCTATATAACCAGTAAACCGGTGTAACAGAGCCAAGCCAGCAACCGACACGCAAAAATTATCGAATCTAACTCATGTTTAATTGTTCGCGGCCGCAAAAGCCTCTGCAGCACGCCAAACTCGGATGGTATTCCCGAACAAGATTTTATCAATATCTTCTTCTGAATAATTTCTATCCAACAAACCTTGAATCAAGTTTGGAAAAGTACGTACGTCTTTCAAGCCTACCGGTAATGTATCACCGACACCATCGTAATCCGAACCG
The DNA here is from genome assembly GCF_003987135.1 of Aliidiomarina iranensis. Classification (GTDB taxonomy): domain Bacteria; phylum Pseudomonadota; class Gammaproteobacteria; order Enterobacterales; family Alteromonadaceae; genus Aliidiomarina; species Aliidiomarina iranensis. The sequence continues at coordinate 125,641 of NZ_PIPJ01000006.1, read as the reverse complement.
ATCCCCACATGCTCCACACCCACCAAATCAACGATATGATCGATGTGATCAAGTACATCTGTTAATGTAGCGAATGGATAAGGGTTCTCTTCCCGCATTTTTGTTATCTCAGCCTGAGCTCTGGCGGTTCCTTCACCCAGCCGCTCATTGATTTCACGAGTTAGGCGCTGAATGCGAGCCCGGTGCTGATTTGCTCTGGTAGTAACAAAAGTAGAACCAAACGTTACCTGAATCACACCATCATTCTCAGCAAGTGCTTTGATCATCTCATCGTTCATGTTTCTCTGCCAGCCAGGCGTAAATTTCCGCGCTGAAGAGTGAGTAGCAATTACCGGAACTTGTGTAATTTCTAGCACATCATAAAATGCTTTATCCGATATATGCGATACATCAACCATCATACCAATTCGGTTCATTTCTACTACTAGCTCTTTACCGAAGGGGCTGAGCCCTCCCCAAGTGTTTCGGATATCATAAGAAGAATCTGAAATATGGTTATCTTCTGAATGCGCCAAAGTAATGTAGCGAACTCCCCGCTCAAAGAAATGATGCAGATTTGCAATCTCGCCCTCTATTGGCGCACCGTTTTCCATTCCCATAGCCAAAGACATTAAACCCGCTTCTTTATGAGCAAAAAGATCATCGGCTGAATGGGGTATCGCGAACTTTTCAGGCGCCCGATAAACCAAAGCCTCCATGAAATCGATTAGATGATTAGCTAAGGTATAGGCGCCATTATCCTCATAGCTTGAAGGGATATAAATGGCCATAAAAGGTGCATTAAGCCCACCAGAAACAGCACGCTCATAATCAAAATCGCCGCGCTCTGTTGCTTTACTCACATCTTCCCAATCATTTATTAGCCGATACGGCACGTCAATATGGGTGTCTATAATCATTGATTCCTGAGCGATTCGAATAGCTCGTTCGCTAGCCGTAACTTCGGTAGCATGAGCATTCACACCCAACCCAAAAACAGCAGCCAAAAGCGCGGTAGCAGAAAAGCTGGTTATTTTGTTCATCTATTCAATCCCATTTTAATTATTATCGGAGCGTACGTTTGACGATAACAAACAAGCCGTTCGCGCGCCAGTTGTTGATTATTTTGAGCTTTTTGTTAAGGGCTCGAAATGCCATTTCTAAAGGGAGTATGTTCGAATAAACGCATGATCTTCGTGCCGCTTTCGCACACCTTTAGCTAGGTTACAAGCTGAAACAACATTCAGCGTTTTACCAGCTGCCCGTATTTTCCATTGATACCCATGGCTCTTCCGGAGCGAGCGCATCACCTTTTTGTAATAGCTCAATAGAAATGCCATCTGGAGAGCGCACAAACGCCATATGACCATCACGCGGCGGACGATTGATAGTAACGCCCATGGCCTGCAGGTGCGCGCAAATTTCGTAAATATTTTCAACACGAAACGCTAGGTGGCCAAAGTTACGCCCACCCTCATAGGTTTCAGGATCCCAATTGTAGGTGAGCTCAAGCTCTGCCTCTGGGCTTTCCGGTGCCGCCAAAAATATCAGAGTAAACCGCCCTTTCGGCACCTCTTTTCGCCGTACCTCTTGCAGGCCTAAACCTTCACAAAAAAATTGTAGAGAGCTATCGATATCGCTTACGCGAATCATAGTATGTAGGTACTTCATAACCACCTCAGTTATCTATTAATGTTGCTCTAATTGCGCATGTTCAGCCACCCGCGCATATTCACTATCAATAATTTCTTTTGCTTTAAATAACGGTGCCGCATCATTAGCTCTTGGCCCAAGTTCACTCAAGGTTCTACGCCACTGCCGCGCGCCAGGGCAATTTTGGTAAAGCCCCAGCATATGCCGTGCTACATGCCAGAAACGCCCACCAGCCGCGATGTGCTCTTCAATGTAAGTAGCCATATTCGCAATCACTATTTCTTTTTCTGGTAAAGCGGCTGCCGGGTTATAGAGGCTATCAACTTCGGCCAGTAACCATGGGTTAGCATAAGCTGCTCGCCCCAGCATCACACCGTCAACATGCTGTAAGTGCTCTTTAGCTTCTTGTAACGAATTTACACCACCATTTAAGTGTACCTGCAAAGCCGGATAATCCTGCTTCACTTGATAAACTCTTGCATAGTTTAATGGTGGTACTTCGCGATTCTCTTTCGGGCTTAAGCCGCTTAACCATGCCTTGCGCGCATGTAAAATCACCCGCGGGCAATCAACCGCAACTAGAGGCTCTATTAAAGCTTGTAAAAATTCATAGCTATCAAAATCATCGATTCCCAAGCGTGTTTTCACCGTTATCGGGATCTCTGGTGCCGCATCTTGCATTGCTCGCACACATTCTGCCACCAGCAATGGCTCGGCCATTAAACATGCCCCGAAACTACCATTTTGCACTCGGTCCGAGGGGCATCCTACATTCAAATTAACCTCATCGTAACCGCGCTCAGCCGCTAATTTTGCACAGGCCGCCAAATGTTCAGGGTTACTCCCGCCAAGCTGCAAAGCCACAGGGTGTTCAGATTCGTTGTATGCTAGAAAATCCTGTTTACCATGAATAATTGCGCCTGTTGTTATCATTTCGGTATACAACAAGGCGTGCTGTGATATTTGTCGGTGAAAGAATCGACAGTGACGGTCGGTCCAATCCAGCATCGGGGCAACAGAAATCATGAATTACTCCTAAAAATTGAACCGCTATTTTACGTTATTTAAGAAAAAAACGACAGCGAAGGGCTCTCATTCCGCCCTTCCTCTTCCCTGATTGCAAAAGAAAACGTATGCTTTACCCACATGTATTTAGTGTTTCTCACCTATTTGATATGAGTTCTGGCTCCTTTAAAGCCTTTACTAATGATTAGCACGGTGTAAACGATAGGCAACGTAATGCAAAAATCAGCAACAGAGCAATTATTAAAACGAGCAGAAGTAATGTGCCAGCGGCGCGGTGTGCGGATGACACCAACTCGGCGTGAGGTGTTCGCAATTCTCACTGAACAAGAAGGGGCTGTGGGAGCTTATGATTTATTGGATTTACTGAAAGCAGAAGTGCCAAACGCGAAGCCGCCTACTATCTATCGAGCCTTAGAATTCTTACAAAGCCAAGGTTTTGTTCACAAAGTATCGTCGTCGAACAGTTATGTTTTATGTTCACATTTTGAGAAGCAACACCCAGTACAAATGCTCATTTGCACTCATTGCGGTAATGTACAAGAAATCCACTCTTCAGGCGTTCATCAGGCCTTTGTTGAGCAGGCTGAAAAAGAAGGCTTCACGGTACAGCAGCAAACTGTAGAGGCGCTTGGCATTTGTAGTAACTGCCAGCATAGCCAATAGTAGGCTTGAGTTAATCGAGATAATCCAGTTGAACGCGACGAGCAACGTTACATAATAATTCGTAGGGAATAGTTCCCACCGCTGCGGCAACTTCTTCAACTGGCAGTTCAGTTCCCCATAGTTGTGCCGTATCGCCCAGGTTTATTGTTAGCTCAGCCCCCAAATCAATGGTAATCATATCCATCGCCACTCTACCCACCATAGGGTAGCATTTACCGCGCACCCAAACTGGCGTACCCTCGGGAGCGTGTCTTGGATAGCCATCACCATATCCAATCGCCACAATGCCGATGTAAGTGTCTTTTCCAGGCGCCCAAGAGGCACCATAGCCAACCGGTTCACCCGCTTTAATGCGGCGTATCGATATTACACTCGCCTGCAAATTCATTACCGCTTGTAAATGATGATCTCGGCCGGTCTTTCCACTGAATGGGCTCACACCGTAAAGCGATAAACCAGGCCGCACCCAATCATATTCTGGCCCAACCGCCGCGAGCAGCGCAGCACTATTTGCTATCGAGGTATTCTCTTTCGGGTGTTCCGCCGTAACTTCAGCAAATGTAGCCAATTGCTTGCGGTTTTGCTCGTGTTTAGGTTCATCCGCACAAGCCAAATGGCTCATTAAAATAGGTAGGCCAGTTACATGCGGCATAGCCACTAAGCGCTTATAGCAGCTTTCCACTTCCTCTGGCTCAACGCCCAAGCGGTGCATGCCCGTATCAATTTTCAACCACACTTGCAGAGGATCAGAGAGGTTTTTGGCCTGCTCTAATTGTGTTAGTTGATGAACATTGTGAATTACCGGCTGAATACCACTCGCGGCTAAAACCGGAATTTGTTCAGGCGAAAAAAAGCCTTCAAGCAATACGATTGGCCCAGAGATACCCGCATTCCTTAACTGTAACGCCTCATCAACTCGAGCAACGCCAATAGCGTCAATACCCGCAAGAACTTGAGCAATTCGAATTAAACCATGGCCATAGGCATTCGCTTTCAAAATGCCAAGTATACGCCTTCCACCAGCGCGCTCACGAATCACACTGATATTATGCCGCAGTGCTTGTAAGTTAATCGTTGCCCAGGCTGGCCGCATAGTATCCGCCATTTATGCTCTCTCAATAATTTGGCGATGCCGATTAATAATCATCATCAAGCTGCTCACCGCTGTAGTTATCAAAGCGAGAATATTGGCCGTGGAACATTAATTTGATGCGGCCAATAGGGCCATTCCGTTGTTTGCCGATGATAATCTCACCCAGCCCTTGGTCATTCGAATCTGGGTGATACACCTCATCTCGATAAATGAACATAATCAAATCAGCATCTTGTTCTATCGAGCCTGATTCCCGTAAATCTGAGTTCACAGGACGCTTATCCGAACGTTGCTCCAGCGAGCGATTAAGCTGAGAAAGTGCTACAACTGGACACTTCAATTCTTTCGCTAGCGCTTTCAAAGAGCGAGATATTTCAGCGATCTCCAAGGTTCTATTTTCGGACAACCCAGGCACTGTCATCAACTGCAAGTAATCCACCATGATCATGCTCACGCCCTTGTGCTCTTTGGCAATTCGCCGAGCGCGTGAACGCACCTCCGTTGGTGTCAGCCCTGAGCTATCGTCGACATAAAGCTTCGCACGTTCTTTAAGAACGATCATCGTAGAAGTAATGCGATCCCAATCTTTATCATCAAGCTGACCCGTGCGCACTCTCGTTTGATCTACCCGGCTTAACGATGCCAGCATCCGCATCATAATCTGTTCGGCAGGCATTTCTAAGCTAAATACCACAACCGGCTTTTCTTCGTGCATCATCGCATGTTCAACTAAGTTCATGGCGAAAGTGGTTTTACCCATGGATGGGCGTGCCGCAACGATAATCAAATCTGACGGCTGTAAGCCGGCGGTTTTCTTGTCCAAATCGTGAAAGCCAGTAGAAACGCCGGTTACGCCACTGAAGTTTGCCTGCTGGCTGAGGTATTCTATTCTATCAAGGGTTTTATCGAGAATACCGATTAAGCCTTGGGGGCCCTCATCACTGCTACTGCGCTTTTCAGCAATTTGAAAAACATGCTGCTCGGCAAAATCCAACAATTGCTTACTATCACGCCCCTGCGGGTCAAAGCCTGCTTCCGCGATTTGATTAGCCACACCAATCATTTCCCGCACTAAAGCGCGCTCGCGAACAATATCGGCATACGCCAAAATATTTGCCGAACTAGGTGTGTTTTTTTGGATTTCGAGAAGATAAGCAGCGCCGCCAGCACGATCGAGTTCATCGTTAAGTTCTAGGCGCTCGGAAAGTGTAACGAAATCAACTGGCTTACCCTCTTCACTCAAACGTGCCATGGCGCCAAAAATAAAACGATGGGATAACAAATAGAAATCGTCTTGAATAACGCGCTCGGCAACGTTATCCCATGCTTCATTATCAAGCATCAAGCCGCCTAACACAGATTGCTCTGCTTCAATTGAGTGCGGAGGCGTTTTTAACGCATCGAGCTTTGCATCCGATGATTTTTTATTATTAGTGGCCACAATATTCCATTCATACGCTTGGTGAGAAGAATCATTGATGATACACAGCCCATAAAAAAAAAGCAGCACCTAAGGTGCTGCTTTTCATGTTAAGAGAGATGAATCTCTTACTCGCTCGCTTCTACCTTTAAGGTAATAGCGGCAAGTACGTCTGCATGAAGTTGTAGTTCGATTTCAAACTCGCCAGTTTCACGAATAGTTCCGTGTGGCATCAAAATCTCACTCTTCTCAACTGCAGCGCCAGCAGCGGTAACTGCATCAGCGATATCACGCGTACCGATTGAACCGAACAACTTACCTTCATCACCTGCTTTCGAAGTGATAACGATAGCGCTCATTGCATTGATCGCTTCTGCACGTTCTTCAGCGGCTTTCAGTTCAGCAGCTAATTTAGCTTCTAACTCTGCACGGCGCTGTTCGAACATTTCGATGTTTGCTTTGTTCGCTGGAACGGCTTTGCCTTTCGGGAACAAGAAGTTCCGAGCGTAGCCTGATTTCACGTTTACTTGGTCGCCTAGGCTACCCAAATTTGCAACTTTATCTAATAAGATAACATTCATCGTTCAAATCTCCTTTACTTGTGGCCATCAGTGTATGGCAGCAAGCTCAGGTAACGAGCACGCTTAATTGCACGGGCTAGCTGACGCTGATACTTTGCTGAAGTACCGGTAATACGGCTTGGAACGATCTTACCAGTTTCAGTGATATAGTTTTTCAACGTAGCGATATCTTTGTAATCGATTTCTTTTACGCCTTCTGCCTTGAAGCGGCAGAACTTACGACGACGGAAAAAACGAGCCATGGTGTTCTCCTGTTAAACCTGTTTTATGTTCTGAGCATGAAGAACTAAGCGTGGAATTCCATTTGCGTTTTCATGACGCTGAATGAAACCCGTTACTTCTATTTCACTACCCAGAGAAATTTTCGTTGACCAAGATTCTGCCCAATCACCGCTAACCACTACCTGAATTCTTGCATAACACTGTCGTGTTAAATCTGCTTCTTGCTGCATCGAACGATGTTCGAGGGCGAGAAGAAGATGAGAAACTCCGGCCGGGCTGCGTTTCATTCGTGGTGGCTTTACTATACTACCGCGAATAATTAACTGGTTAATGGCAGAACCCTGAGCTGTTGTAGCTGACATCACTCAGCAGATTCAGTCTCTTCAGCTTTCGCATCACGACGATCTTCACGCTCTTTTGGCTTACCAAAAGGTGAAGGTTCGTTGATCGCTTCGTCTTTACGCATAACCAGGCTGCGTAGAACCGCATCGTTGTAGCGGAAAGTAGTTTCTAACTCATCAATCACATCTGAAGAAGCTTCAACATTCAAAAGAACGTAGTGGGCTTTATGCAGCTTGTTAATTGGATAGGCTAGTTGGCGACGGCCCCAATCTTCTACACGGTGAATAGTACCGCCGTTAGAAGTAATAGTTTCGCTGTAACGCTCAACCATACCTGGAACTTGTTCACTCTGGTCCGGATGAACCATAAATACGATTTCATAATGACGCATAATTGCTCCTTATGGATTAAAGCCTAGGTTCAGCTCAGCCCGGCTGACATGTAGGCAAGGAACTTGAAATTAACTTTAAATAGTTAGTTGGGCTGATTCAAGCCGGCGAATTGTACGCGAACTAACCAGCGATAACAAGGCCTGATAATGCGTTATTTACCAGTGTAAACACTTTTCCTGAGAGGCTTAAGGCAACCTCCGCTGGGCCTTCCACCACAATGGGTTGACCACCAACAGAAGCGATTATCTTAATGTTGTCGTTATCAATGCGTTGGATATTTATCACTACCGTTGTGATGGCTTCATCGCTTTGAGTGGTTGCTAAACGGTACTCGTGGTGAGTTTTCATGCGATACAGGATGTCATCAGCGATGCGCTTTTGCATCCGATCACTCTCGGTATATTCCATTTCCAACCCAATTGGTGGGCGAAACTGCCCTTCAGATAGGTTTGTGGAACCGAACCAAGACATCACCGCGAACAGCAACACAGCTACACCGATCAACAGCAAAGGTAAGATTTTCTTCAACACAGCTAAAGCCTTATTTCGCGGCGTTTCGTTGCCGTACAACTTCGAACAAACATACACCAGCCGCAACTGACACATTCAAGCTACTCACGGTTCCTGCAAGTGGAATGGCGATTAAATCATCACACAATTCACGCGTGAGCCTGCGCATCCCAGCGCCTTCAGCACCCATCACTAAGGCTACAGGGCCGATAAACTTGTTTTCATATAAGGTTGCCGTGGCTTCGCCCGCGGTACCGGTAACCCAAACGCCTTCATCTTTTAAAATACGAATCGCCCGAGCCAAGTTCGTAGCTGTAACTAAAGGCACAATTTCCGCCGCGCCGCTTGCTACTTTACGCACCGTAGCATTCAAGCTTGCGGCTCTATCTTTGGGCACAATTACTGCAGTCACCGCGGCCGCATCAGCGGTGCGTAAACATGCACCTAAGTTGTGCGGATCAGTTACTTGGTCGAGCACTAGAAACAAAGCTTTTTGCCCGGCTTTTTGCGCCAGCTCTGGCAAATCATTTTCTTGATACACTCGACCCGGCGTTACAATCAGCAACACCCCTTGATGAGTGCCTTCCTGTACCCGATCATCAAGGGTTTTACGTTGGCAAAACTGCGGCCGAACCCCAGCCTGACGAGCCGCTTTCACAATCTCTTGAATTGCCGGATCATCGCGATCTTTTTGGACAAATAATTCTAATGCTCGCTCGGGCGCATGTTGTAACAAAGCACTTACCGAATGGATACCAAATACACTTTCACTTTTACTCATCGCGAACGTTTCTTCCTAGTTGCAGATTTCTTTCCAGATTTGGGCTTCCCACTGGCTTTACCAGCAGGCTTTTTACTACTACTCGTGCCTCTAGCTTTGGGTTTTCCACGGCCTCGGTTTTTATTTGCACCGCCTCCGGGCCCGCGTTTTTCTGAATGCTTTTGCTTAACACGACGTTTCGGCGCCAACGCATCCGAGGTTTGCTCTACGTGCAGCAACTCGAAATCAATTTTCCGCTCATCCAAATTCACAGCGGCTACTTTCACACGCGCTTTGTCACCCAAGCGATAAACACTGCCACTCGATTCACCGATCAAAAGGTGGCGCTCAGCATCAAAATGGTAATACTCACTCTTCAAGTTCGAGATATGCACCAAGCCATCAATCATGTAATCGCTTAAGCGCACAAACAAACCAAAATTAGTTACTGCCGAAATAACCCCCTCGAATTCATCACCTACATGATCTTGCATGAATTCACATTTCAACCACTCATCAACCTGACGAGTAGCTTCATCGGCACGTCGTTCTGTTTGCGAGCAATGAGGGCCTAGTTCTGCTAACTGCTTCGGTTCATAGTGATGGGCCCCCTCTAAACCCGGCATTCCGGGGTGTTTCTTGGCCAGAATACGTTTAATTTCTCGGTGTAACACCAAATCGGGGTAGCGGCGAATAGGTGAGGTAAAATGCGCATATGCTTTCAATGCTAAGCCGAAATGGCCGCGGTTTTCTACGGTGTATATGGCTTGCTGTAAAGAGCGCAGTAACATGGTTTGAATTAGTTCTTTATCTGGCCGCTCAGCCACTTGCTTGAGCACCTCACCAAAATCAGCAGGCGCAGGCTCATCGCGCATCGGCATCGTGAGGCCCATTTCCCCGAGTACCATGCGAAATGCCATTAAGCGATCTTCATCGGGTAAATCATGCACGCGAAATAGCGCCGCACCTTTGTTCTTTTCTACAAAGTTGGCCGTAGCCACATTCGCCATGATCATACATTCTTCAATCAACATGTGAGCTTGATTGCGATGAACTGGCTCTATCCGTTCAATCTTTCGTTCAGCATTGAAAATAAATCGAGTTTCTACTGTGTCAAAATCAATCGCCCCACGGCGCTCTCTGCTGGCACGCAAAACCTTGTATAATTTTTGAAGATTTTCAATATGCGGAACTACGGCGTGATATTCGCTACGAAGCTCCTTATCACCGTCTAAAATAGCAGCTACTTTTGTATAAGTGAGGCGCGCGTGAGAGTTCATCAAGGCCGGATAGAAACTCGATTCTAGTAATTTTCCACGCGGGCCGATTACCATTTCGGCCACCATGCATAATCTATCAACTTGCGGATTCAGCGAGCACAAACCATTCGAAAGTGCTTCTGGCAACATTGGTATTACATGATTTGGGAAATACACCGAGTTACCTCGGCTCAGCGCTTCACGATCGAGCCCGTTACCCGGCCTTACGTAATGGCTAACATCAGCAATAGCTACCCACAAGCGATAACCTTTGTCATCCGGTTGGCAGAACACAGCGTCATCAAAATCGCGTGCATCTTCACCATCAATAGTTACCAGCGGTAAGCGGCGCAGATCAACCCGGCCTTTTTTATCGGCATCCGGCACTTCTGCTGGAATTGATTTTGCCTCTTGCTCTACCGCTGCTGGCCATTCGTGAGGAATATTGTGCTCGCGAATCGCCACTTCGATCTCCATACCAGGCGCCATGTGGTCGCCGATAATTTCTACTATTTTCGCTAGGGGCGATGAACGTCGGCTTGGCCGAGAAATAATCTCCGCAACCACAATCTGACCATGCCGAGCACCATTAGTGTGCTCTGGCTGAATAATTAAATCTTGGCTAACCCGCGTATCATCGGGCACCACAAGCGCAATACCATTTTCAAAGAAATAACGACCAACAATTTGCCGAACTTCGTCGTTTAGTGTTCTTACTATCCTACCTTCTTTGCGCCCTTTCGCATCAGCAGTGCCAGCTTTAACTAACACCCGGTCACCGTGCATCACGGTTTGCATCTGATGAAATGGTAGAAACAAATCTGGCCCACCTTCATCTAAACGCACAAAGCCAAAACCATCACGATGCCCAATAACTTCGCCTTTCTGCAAATCCATGCGCTCAGGTAAACCATAAGAATCGTTGCGGGTATATACGAGTTGGCCATCGCGTTCCATTGCCCGCAGCCGCCTTTTCACCCCAATGTGCTGCCGCTCATCGGTTAATTTAAAATGGCTTAACATATCCTGGTAGGCTACCGGCTTAAGCGCATTTTTAACCACTTCTAACATTTCATCCCGAGAAGGAATTTCAACATCATGTTGTGGTTGCTCTGGGGTGTTTTCATTCATTTTGCTAATAATATGTTCTCTTCTTTTTAATGTTGTATCACTGATAACTCTTAAATTGAGTACAGCTCTTGATAGCACCTATTCGAGGTCGTTTTTTTCTTCGAAATAGCGCTTTAAGTTTCAGTATAACTTTGCTTACCAGTATATCACTGTGTTGACTTTTTAGATAATAGCGATATTTCGCCTTTGCAATAGCTGCCTTGATGCTGCCTGAACTGCCGCCCATGCAATTAACCATGCTTGGCCGAAAAGACCAGTACGACCGCCTGAACGACTTTAGTGCCGAAGAAATTCATCGCATCGGCATCGATGAGGTAGCACGGATTCAAGAAGAAATGCGCGCTATTCAAGAGCGCGTTGGTTTTACCGGTAGCCTTCAGGAATTTTTTGATTTTGTTCGTGCCGACGAACAATTCCTATACCCGAATACATCGGGATGATTATTCTGATTTTTGCCGCTTAACTGCGGAAATTTGGCGCGCGGTGCGTTTGGTTGTCGATACCGGCATGCTTGCACTCGGTTGGAATGAAGATGAAGCTGTAGCCTACTTCCTTGAAAACACGCCCATTACGGAGGGCTCTGTGCGGGCAGAAGTGCAACGCTATTTAGTAATGCCAGGGCAAGCTACGGCTTATAAAATAGGTATGCTGAGAATCCAAGAATTACGTGCCCAAGCAGAAGCTGAGCTTGGTGACCGCTTCGATATCCGAGCCTTTCACGATACTGTATTAGGCGGTGGTTCTTTACCCTTACCCATCCTTGAGCAGCGGATTAATCAATGGATCGAGGCCGTAAATGACGGCCTCGGTGAATAACTCAATAATCAACTTTATAAACTGAAAAACGCTAAGCGAGTTCAGCCGCTCGCTTAGCGTTATCGTTGACGCCAAAGAACCGTTGATGCAATGCGCAAAGAGCCGGTTCATAGTCCTCGTCATTCACCACTACACGAATATCTACTTGCCGCATCCCTTGTTGCATGGCTAATATTATAATTTCGCTATCGGCCAGTGAGTTGCTCACATCCGCTAGAATACCCGGTACATTCATATCACTACCAATAACCGAAATAATAGCCACCTTGCGGCTCGTAATATCTGCCTCGGGGTAGTGCTTCTTCAGATATTTCTTGAGCCGGTTCACGGCATCTAAACCACTTGGAATGTACAATGTAACCGTGTTGGCATTGTGCTCTCGGGCTAATAAAGGTACATCACAATCAGCTACCAACTGTTGAATATTTAGAAAGTGAGTTTGTTCACCGGCCATATCTTGATCGAAAATATCGAGCGCAAATATTCGACGCTTACCCGCCACAATTTCTACACAAGGGCTCTCACTCTTGTAATCATTGGTAATAAGCGTGCCATCATGATCAGGTTGAAAGGTATTCTTTACCCGCAGCGGAATATCTTTCTGCCTCAACCCTCGTGCCGATTTCGGATGAATCGCTTCCATACCAATCAGCGATAATTGATCAGCCACATCATAGTTGGTGCGCCCTATGGGCTGCACTGCTTCCGCACCAACTACTTTAGGATCCGCAGAGGATAGGTGGTATTCCTTGTGAATCACCGCTTCTCTCGCACCAGTAAGCTCAGCAATTTTACTAAAAGTAATTTCACTATAGCCACGGCCGAAAGTACTCAACAAAGCCTCTTTACACTGGGCATAGCCGGTGACGATAAGCATTTCCTTACTGAAATCATACTTTCCTAAAACCGTTTCGATTTTCTCGTTGAGTGACATATTTTCAGCTTCACGCCAACCGGTGAGATCGACAAAGCGAGCATTTACACCCTCGGCTTGTAGAAGCAGTACTGTATTAAAGGCACTGTTTGCCTCGCCTAAGCCAGCTAACATCTCTCGAACTGTTGAGAGATACTCATCAATCTGAAAATGGCCATAGGAACAAACACGCTGCAAATCTAACAAGCAAGTACGAATCCCTTCCACTCGCTCCGTCACTAGCTGATCAGCTTGCTTGCGTAAATGTTCTTGCTCGAACAACTTCTCATTATGTTCATGCATGGCACGTGCTACATCACTTAATCTTTCATTCCATTCCCAATCCGAGTCATCATTCGCAAATAGCGCGTACACCCCGGGCTTATTCGTGCTTTGATTCTCTAATAGCAAGTTGGTCATGCCTGAGTATGCAGAAACTACAAACACTCGGTTATAGAGCTCATCATGCGAACGCTGCACACCAATAATATTATCGCGCACAGCGGCATAATCGCTCATCGATGTACCACCTATCTTTTCTACTGTATGGGCTTGCATACCGTATCCTCCAATTCTGTGTTGAAACTACAGAGTGATGGTTAGGTCAGCGTTCGTCAGCTCCCGTTAATCGTTTACCGCCTCAGCTTCTAAGGGGTAAGCACCGTCTGGCCCGTGAGTTTCTTTGCCGTTTAAAGGTGGATTAAAAACACACGCCATTTGCAACTCTGATTTTGCTTTTAATATGTGATCATCATTATTGTTGAGCATATATACCGTGCCGGGGTGAATAGGATGTTCAATACCCGTAGCTTTATCGAGAATAGAGCCCTCACCAGAAATGCAGTAAACTGTTTCTAGATGATTCTTATAGTGAATTGGCGTTTCCGTATTCGCATAAATAGTAGTGATATGAAAAGAGTAGCCCATGTTGTCGTCTTTTAACGACATCCGCACACTGTTCCATGTTTCGCCATCTACTTTGCGATTCGAATTACGGCATTCTTCAAGTGTTCTTACAATCATTTATTTTTCTCCTCAATTCCTCTTTGCAAATCCTCTATCTAATTCTTTCTCGCAGGGAATTCATAAAGCCTTAGGGTAATCAGAATTTCCCAACTAAAGGTACCAAAAAAGGAAGCTAATTTATAAAATCAATTCGTCACTTAGAGTGCTTTAACTCGCCTATTAACTCAGCTCGCTTGTGCGTTCGCCTCTGGCAACACTTTCGCGAAGGCTTTTTCTAAAATATCTAAACCTTCTTTTAAATCCGCCATCGGTATCGTGAGTGGACACAAGCACTTTACAACCTGCCCCCAAGAGCCACTGGTTTCTACCGCTAAACCATTACTAAAGGCTTCTTTGCAAATTTGCCCAGCAATTTCGCCGCTCTCAACTTCAATACCGCGCATCATGCCACGGCCCTTAACTTTCAGTTCACCAGAAAAGCGCTTTGCCATATCGTTAAAGCGTTGGCCAATGAATTCACCTTTTTGTTTTACATCCCGCATTAATTCATCATCTTGCCAGTACTTTTCTAAAGCTACACGGGCGGTAATGAAGGCCAAATTATTACCACGGAAAGTGCCGTTGTGTTCAGCCGGCTGCCAATCATCTAAATCCGGACGCAGCAAGGTAATAGCGAACGGCAAGCCATAACCACTCAGAGATTTCGATAAGGTAACAATGTCAGGTTTGATTCCGGCCGGTTCGAAACTAAAGAAACTACCCGTGCGGCCGCAACCGGCTTGAATATCATCGATAATTAACAACATATCGTGCTTGCGGCACAACGCCTCTAATTCTTTTAACCACTCTATCCGTGCCGCATTCAGGCCACCTTCACCTTGCACTGTTTCTGCAATTACGCCAGCCGGCACTTCCACGCCACTGCCTGGGTCACTCAACATTTGATCCAGCAGCTTCAAACCCATGAAATCTTCACTTTGATCACCGTAATCATCGTAAGGAATGCGCGTAACATCGCCTAGCGACACCACCGCGCCTGCCCGCTGGCCTTTATTACCCGTTACCGCTTGTGAGCCTAAGGTGCAGCCATGATACCCATTGGTGAAGGATACAATACCGGTGCGGCCTTTGTGTTTACGGGCTATTTTTAAAGCCACTTCTACTGCGTTGGTACCTGTAGGCCCGGTAAATTGCACCTTATAGTCGAGGTCTCTCGGTTTTAAAATGATTTCGTTTAAAGCATTGAGAAAACCTTCTTTGGCCTCGGTATACATATCTAAACCGTGAGTTATTCCATCGCTTTCAATGTAATCAATAAGAGGTTGCTTAAAATGATCATTGTTGTGGCCATAATTGAGCGTTCCGGCGCCCGCCAGAAAATCAATGTAAGAGTTGCCATCTCGGCTATGTAAACGCGCATTTTTTGCGCTGGTAAATACAGTTGGAAATGAGCGTGAATATGAACGAACTTCCGATTCTAGCTCTTCAAAAATATTCATCTGATACTCCATAAAATAAGTAGCATAAAAATAGATATTAAAAAGATTAGAGAGCGATTGGCCCAATACGATAGAGCTCTTCGCTGTTATGTTGGCCACCAAAATGCTTTTGCTTGTCAAACAGAACAGAAGTATTCACCTCTGCCTCCCAAGCTTGGGCCAATGATAGAAACAACCGCTGTGAAGCTTGGTTGTCGGGGGTAATTGTGGTTTCAAGCCACTTTACGTTGGCAAGGGTGGTGCGCTCAAAAATAGCTTGGATCATGCGTTTGGCTAATCCTTGCCCACGAGCTGCTTCACCCACAACAACTTGCCACAAAAAATAGGTATCGGGTTGTTCCGGTTTTATATAACCGGAAACAAAACCTACCAATCTATTTTCGTGCCATGCAGCAATCCCAGTTTTTGCAAAATGGGTAGTTTGCAAAAGATTGCAGTAAAGTGAGTTTGGATCTAAAGGAGGGTTTTCTGCAACGAGCTGGTTCACCGCAAGCCCATCTTCAGGCTTGGGTTCGCTTAGTTCTATTTTCATTACTTCCTCGTCTTCTAACATTGAAATCCGATAAGTAAATAAATGAGATACTAAATTTTGTTACCCAATAAACCTTAGGTGAAATTGCTGATAATTCAAGGCGAAAACTGAATAAAGAGAATTTTTTTAGAATTTAAAAACAATATTCGGTGTTCAGCCGTAGAGAAACTTAGTGTATGGTCGGGCATATTTTTAGTAATAGAGAAGGGACAACTAATGGCCGCATTCGGTACTCAGTTCATGCCAAACATGGTGCATACCACTTTCGCAGAGAACGCATGGAGTAAACCTAAGTTGGTGAGTAGTGATAGTGTATCACTACACCCTGGCGCTCATGTGTTGCATTATGCCAGCACATGTTTCGAGGGCTTAAAGGCGTTTAAACATGACGATGGTTCTGTCTATGTTTTTCGCATGGATAGAAACATTGCGCGCATGCAACAAAGTAGCAGCTTACTGCATTTACCCAATTTCCCCGCTGAGCTACTAGAAAAAATGATTCTATCTGGCTTGGCGGAGGTGCTCGATGATATTCCTGCTCCGCCTAGTTCAATGTATATCCGGCCCACGCATATTGGTACCGAAGCCGCGATTGGCAAAGCCGCCTCGCCCTCTAATAGCTCAATGCTTTACGTTCTTTTCTCGCAAGTGGGTGCTTACTTTTCTGGCGGTGATGTAGCACTTCGGTTGTTAATCGAAGAAGACGCCATGCGCTGTGCCGCACACATGGGTATGGTTAAAAGTGGCGGCAACTACGCCAGTGCGATGGGGCCGATTTTGCGGGCAAAAGAGCAATATCAAGCCGACCAAGTACTCTTTTGCCCACAAGGCGATGTACAAGAAACCGGCGCAGCTAACTTTATCTTAATTGATGGTAACGAAATTATTACTAAAGCACTTGATTCATCGTTTCTGCATGGCGTTACCCGTGATTCCATTCTTACCATAGCCCGTGATTTCGGTATGGATGTGCAAGAACGTACCCTGAGCGTAGAAGAGTTATTGGAACGCGCCGGAAAGCCCGGTTGCGAAGCGGCATTATCCGGCACAGCAGCAGTTCTAGCACCAGTAGGTACACTTATCCATGAAGGTAAAGAACATCACATTGGTAATGGTGAGCCTGGGCCAACAACATTGAAACTTCGAAAAACATTAAACGAAATTCAATGGGGTAAACGCGAAGATCGTCACGGCTGGTTACGAAAAGTGAATAAGACATAAGCTTAGAGGCTGTACCTTTGGTGTGTATCATTGGGCGCGTTGCATTTTCGAATCGACAAGTAATAAAGGAGCAATATATGCGTAACGCTTATTCCTTTCGTAGGCTGCCGCTCGCCCATTGTTTCACCCCCCTGAAAATGGGTTTACTCCCCATTAGCCTTCTCGGCGTTAGTCTATTCTTTCTTGGTCTTGGCCTTACGAATACAGCCTCGGCAACTATGATTAATCCGAGCGCCGGCCCAAGCACCGAACCGAGCGCCGATCCTAGCACCGGCCCAAACGCCGCCCCAAGCACCGAACCGAGCACCGGCCCAGGCACCGATTGGAAAGCCGAAAACATGATTGATTGGGAAGCCCATTCATTTGTAGGCTCTACCGATTATCAGCTTGTTGCAGCAACTGAGAACAGTGAAGAATCAAAATCATACATTCTCGCAAGCTGTGAGGATGGCCAAGCCTCCGGAATGTTTTATCGCGAAGAAATTGATCTCACTAAAACACCCATGCTGAGCTGGGAATGGCGAGTAAACGAATTCCCACAAGTAGGTAACGAGCGCGAAAAAAGTGGTGATGATTTTGCTGCGCGGATCTATGTAGTGCGCGAACACTCAATCTTGCGTTGGCGAACTCGCGCGTTGAACTATGTTTGGAGCCAACAAAGCGAAATCGGTACAAACTGGTCGAATCCATTTGCGACACAAGCGCACATGATAGCCATGGGTTACGGCGAAGCGGGCAGTAATCAATGGCAAACTGAAACTCGCGATCTGCAAGCCGACTTCGAGAGTTTTCATGGCCAAGCGCCAGATATGATTAATGCCATCGCCATCATGACAGATTGCGATAATAGCAATTCATCGGCATCGGCCTCGTATCGTCGAATCCGGTTACACGCCCGTGAGGAAAATTAATTAAGCGCTGAAGCCCGTGAAGCTGGCGTTAACAGGTTTTCTGAGTTAAACAGGTTCTCTAAGTTAAACAGGTTACCTAAGTTAAACAGGTTTTTCGAAGTTGACTTGCAGGGGAAGCTGGGATTAACAGATTTTTCTGATTTAACTTGCACAGATAGTATAACTTTAAGTGGTGCCCGGGGCCGGACTCGAACCGGCACACCATTTCTGGCGGCGGATTTTGAATCCGCTGCGTCTACCAATTTCGCCACCCGGGCATATCTTAGGAGGCTGTATCTGAATTAATCAGACGCAGCGCATTATACCCGTGCCGGCGCTTCTTGCAAGCATGTATGATAAAAAAGAATACTTCATGATATGATCTTGCTACCGTTCGAACAGGATTTATACAAAAATGGCTAAAAACCCCTCCTCGGCTACGCCAGTAAGCCCAAAAGACACTGATGAAAATGTGGAATATGTCCCGGTATCGCGAGCTGGCCTCGGCCGCAGAGTGCTAGCCATTGTTTACGATTCGCTGGTTGTTGCCGCTGTAATCATGTTTGCCTTTGCCATGCTCTTGGCTTTGCTCGGGTTACTCACGAAAACCGGCGTTGTTACCCTTGCCGAAGGAGAAGACCACGCGGCGCTGTTGCAAGGCAACCCGATTACTACTATCTATTTGATTGCCGTTCTCTTGTGGTTTTATGTGGGTTTTTGGGTGCGTGGCGGGCAAACTTTAGGCATGCGAACTTGGCGCTTGCGGGTCCGCAACACAGATAATTCGCGCATTACAAAAAAACAGGCATTGATTCGCGCGCTCACTGCTCTATTTGGGTTTGGTAATCTTTGGGTGCTGTTTGGTAAAGAAAAATTAGCCTTGCAAGACCGTTTGGCCAAGTGCGAGGTTGTCGTACTTAGCAAAGAAGCGAATCAATTTATCAATTGGAAATAATTAGATTCGGTCGCGACTCAAAATATACAAGGCCACGGAGGCAAATAACATCCCCGGCAATAAAGCACCTAGCAAAGGTGGTAAATTATAAACTTGGGATACTGGGGCAAAGATTTCATTAAACACATGGAAAGTAAACCCAGTAATAACACCCAGTAATACCCTAGCGCCCATGGTGGTTGAACGTAATGGCCCAAATACAAAAGATAAGGCTACTAACAACATTACCGCTACCGTAAAGGGCACTACCACTTTGCGCCAAAATGCGAGTTCATACCGGCTAGCATCTTGCCGATTCGATTTTAAGTAATTCACATAATCATTCAAACCACTAATGGATAGTGATTCTGGCCGCACCGTTACCGCGCCTAATTTATCGGGCGTGAGTGTGGAACGCCACGACCAGCTCGCCAGTTGATAATTCACTACACGCTCGGCGCTAACCTCGGTATATTGGGCATCATTCACAAACCAATCAGGCCCCACATAGGTGGCTCGCCCACCATGCACAACTTTCTCAAGTTCGCGGTCATTGAACTCATAAATGGTTACATTTTCTAGCGTTCCAGTATCTAAAACTTCACCAATGTGAATAAATCGCTCACCATCTTTTGCCCAAATACCCTGTTCCCCCGAGATTAAACTACCGCCAGATACGGCCTGCGCACGCAATTGGCGCGCATTCGCTTCGGTAGTTGGAGCAACCCACTCACCTATGGCTAAAACAGCAAACATCATAATCACTGCCGATTTCATAACCGACCCTATAATGTTTAATCGCGATAGCCCTGCCCCCATCATAACCGTTAATTCGCTGCTACTTGCCAACAGGCCCATACCGATTAAGCCGCCTAATAGAGCAGCCATTGGAAAAAACACTTCCACATCACGAGGAATACTCAAGAGCACAAAAACGAGTACATCCGACATTTCGTAAGTGCCGCGGCCAATAGCGCGTATTTGCTCTACAAATCGAATTAAACTACTCAAGCCTGTGAGTACCAAAAGGCTCATGAGAGAAGTAAATAAAACGGTTTTGCCGATATACTTATCAAGAATACTAAACATTATCTGCGCCCCTTAATCGCGGCACGCACTCGATATCCAGAAGGGCGTTCTTTGAGCAACAAGGAAATCCCAATAATCCCCAAGCTAATGTGAATCCACCACAAGCCGAGTTCTATGGGTAAAGAGCCATCGGCTAAAGCGCGTTTAGTGGCCATTAACACCATAAAGTATCCTAGATAAATGAGGAGTGCTGGCCCCATTCGGGCGAATTTACCTTGCCGTGGGTTCACTCGGCTCAAGGGCACAGCAATTAAAATAAGTAATGGCATCGCCAATGGAATTGCGATACGCCACTGCAACTCGGCTGCGGCCGCGGGGCTGGAATCACCTAATAGCTCGCGAGTAGGAATGGCCTCCTCGCGCTGGCCTGTGCTAGCCACTTCCTGCTCTCGAATTTGAATTTGGTATTGATCGAATTCCATTACTTGGTGATCAAGGTTCACCAGTGATTGCGAATAACGCCTTCCTTCATCAAGCACCATTTGCTGAGCGCCGTTCGCTAGCGTTTCCACCCGCCCCCTTGCAGCCATAACCACACTAGCACGCACATCCTCCGCGGCAGTTTCCCCACGTGCGGGCAACTGCGCTACGAATACTTCAGATAATTCGCCGTTTTCAGATTGGCTTTCAATGAAAATTACCGCACGCTGCTGTGCCGCTTGCTGAAAACGGCCCGCTTGTAGAACGGAAACACCAGCTTCGGCTCGCAATCTATCTGCAATTGATTGCTCTTGGGCAAGTGCCCAAGGGCTCAGCCACAAAGTGAGCAAAGCGGTAACCAGCGCTAACACACCAGCAAAAACTAGAGAAACACGAGTGATATACCACTCACTTACGCCACAGGCATGAAATACCGCCATTTCATGATCGGCATATAGCCGGCCTTGGGCCATCAAAACACCAAGGAAAAGGCTTATAGGAAGCAGCAATGAAGCCAAACTTGGCAACTGTAACCCTAAAACTAACATAATCAGTTGAGCAGGGATTTGCCCTTCCGATGCTTCCGTGAGAATCTGAACGAATTGTTGGCTTACAAAAATGGTTAGCAAAACCACAAAAATAGCCATTTGTGCTTTGAATGTTTCACGAATGATGTAACGAAATATGAGCACAGGCCCAACCCTTAACTTCGCTTTTTACTGGAAATCACTGAAGATTTCAGTAAACTTTGTGTTTTAACAACTTTAATCTGCGATTCTAAGGCCATATTATCGAATTTGCTTCTTTTTTTCGGAACAAATTTCGATATTTGCTAGCGAGCACAAAACTGTGAGTAAAAACCTGAGTTTTGGCTCTGTGCCTTAGATTAACGCTCATAATGCCATGATCGGCATCAATAAACCAGAAACGGGAGTACCTATGGAATTCAGCGTAAAAAGCGGTAGCCCAGAAAAACAGCGTTCTGCATGCATTGTAGTAGGTGTTTTTGAGCCGCGCCGTTTATCTCCTGCGGCCGAGCAAATTGATAAAATCAGTGATGGCTACCTCAGCAATATTCTGCGCCGGGGCGATATCGAAGGAAAGCCGGGGCAAGTATTGCTGTTGCATAACGTGCCCAATCTTTTAAGTGAACGCATACTCCTAGTTGGTTGTGGTAAAGAACGTGAGCTCGATGAGCGCCAATATCGGCAAATTATCAGTAAAACAATCGCAACTCTAAATGAAACAGGTGCCATGGAAGCCGTATGCTTTTTGAGTGAATTGCACGTGAAAGGCCGGGATACCTATTGGAAAGTGCGCCACGCTATTGAAGCCGCACAAAGCAGCCTATATGTGTTCGATCAGCTCAAAACACATCGCGAAGAGCCTCGCCGGCCTCTACGTAAACTGATTTTTAACGTGCCATCGCGGCGTGAGCTGCCTGTGGGCGAACGTGCAGTGAGCCATGGCTTAGCTGTTGCTAAAGGGGTAAAACTTTGCCGCGATGCAGCTAACATGCCACCGAACATTTGCACGCCGATTTGGCTAGCAGAACAAGCTGAAGCAGTAGCAGAGAACTATAGCAACTTAAATGTTGAGCGTGTTACCGAAACCGATATGGCCGAGTTGGGTATGAATGCTTACCTCGCTGTGAGCCGTGGTTCCGATAACCCAGCGGTAATGACGTTAATGCGATATCAAGGTGCCAACGATGACCGCGCCCCTATTGTACTCGTGGGCAAGGGCTTAACCTTTGACTCCGGTGGTATATCCATCAAGCCTTCGGAAGCTATGGATGAAATGAAATACGATATGGGCGGTGCCGCAGGTGTGCTCGGTACGATGCAAGCGTTGGCTGAATTGCAGTTGCCTATCAACGTGATTGGCGTTTTGGCAGGCTGTGAAAATATGCCTGATGGCCGAGCTTATCGGCCAGGCGATATCATTAAAACGATGTCGGGCCAAACTGTAGAGGTATTGAATACCGATGCCGAAGGTCGTTTAGTTCTCTGTGATGCCCTTACCTATGTAGAACGCTTTAATCCAGAAACCGTTGTGGACATCGCTACTTTAACGGGCGCTTGTGTAATCGCGTTAGGAGCCCATGCTACCGGCATGATGAGTAACCACAATCCGCTTGCTCATGAATTGCTCGGCGTTTCCAAACAAAGCGGTGATAGAGCATGGCAACTGCCGTTGTGGGATGAGTACCAAGATATGCTCGATAGCCCGTTCGCAGACATGACAAACTTAGGTGGCCGGCCTGCTGGAACTATTACCGCCGCGTGTTTCTTATCCCGCTTCACTAAGAAATACCATTGGGCGCATCTGGATATCGCTGGAACTGCTTGGAAAGGCGGCAAAGATAAGGGCGCCACAGGGCGGCCTGTGCCTATGCTAACTCAGTTCTTATTAGCGCGCTCCGGCGCTGCTCAGAGCGAGTAAATAGTGGCTAGGGTAACCTTTTACGTTGTTAGTAATGCGGCTCCTGCCGCTTTGCTAACAGCGGCATGCCAGTTAATTGCGCAGCAATTTAATCAGCGCCGCCGCATTGTGGTTTTCAATCAAGATCAAACTCAGGCTGAAGCCATTGATGAATTACTTTGGCAAATTCCAGCGGAACGTTTCATTCCGCACAACTTGATAGGTGAAGGCCCCTTAGCTGGCACACCCGTGCTATTAGGTTGGGATCAACCAGCAGCTGAATTGAGCAAACAACGAAATGTGGTGTTTAATTTGCGCCAACAAGTGCCCGAATTAACTCGCCAAATTCAAGAAATTATTGATTTCGTTCCGGCCGATGAAAACGGCAAGGAGCTTGCGCGTGAGCGCTATCGTCATTATCGGCAGTTAGGTATGCAACTGGCTACTCTACCTGCTCCGGAATAATTGAAGGATACCATGGATAAAACCTACTCCCCACAGAATATCGAGCAACGCCTGTACGAAAACTGGGAACAGGCAGGCTACTTCCGGCCTTCAGGGCAAGGCGAATCCTATTGCATTATGATTCCTCCGCCAAATGTTACCGGTAGCTTGCACATGGGGCATGCTTTTCAACATACGTTAATGGATACCCTTACCCGCTACAAACGGATGGATGGGTACAATACACTATGGCAAGTGGGATCCGACCACGCGGGTATCGCCACGCAAATGGTAGTGGAGCGTAAATTAGCCGCTGAAAATATCGATCGCCATAGCCTTGGCCGTGAAGCGTTTATTGATAAAGTTTGGGATTGGAAAGCGGAATCAGGTGGCACCATTACCCGGCAAATGCGGCGTTTAGGCGATTCAGTAGATTGGGATCGTGAGCGTTTCACTATGGATGAAGGTTTATCGAAGGCTGTGCAGGAAGTGTTTGTTCGCCTTCATGAGGATAACCTTATTTACCGCGGTAAGCGTTTGGTAAACTGGGATCCGAAATTAAAAACAGCGATTTCTGATTTAGAAGTTGAGAACAAAGATACCAAAGGCAAGCTTTGGCATTTGCGATACCCACTAGCCGATGGTGTGAAAACCGCTGATGGTAAAGATCATCTGATTGTAGCAACAACCCGGCCAGAAACCATGCTCGGTGATGCCTGTGTTGCCGTACATCCAGAAGATGATCGTTACCAAGCATTGGTGGGTAAGTTTATTGAATTGCCATTAACCGGCCGCCGCATTCCTATTATCGCGGACGATTATGTAGATCAAGAGTTCGGTTCAGGCTGCGTTAAAATAACGCCTGCTCATGATTTTAATGATTATGAAATTGGTAAACGCCATAACCTGCCTTTAATTAATATCTTAAGCGATTCAGCACATTTACTTGCAGAAGCTGAAGTATTCAATATTAAAGGCCTGCCCCGTGATGATGTAGATACCCAGTTACCTACGGAATTTGCAGGTCTTGAACGTTTCGCCGCGCGCAAAGCCGTTGTTGCTGCCATGGATGCCCTCGGGCTCCTCGAGAAAGTTGCTGAGCACGATAACAAAGTGCCTTACGGTGACCGCTCAGGAGTTGTAATCGAACCATTCCTTACCGATCAATGGTATGTTCGTGTTGCGCCACTTGCCGAAACCGCAACAAAAGCCGTAGAAAACGGTGAAATCGAGTTTGTACCCAAGCAATATGAAAACATGTATTTTAGCTGGATGCGGGATATTCAAGATTGGTGTATTTCACGCCAACTTTGGTGGGGCCACCGCATTCCTGCTTGGTACGATGCCGATGGCAATGTATATGTGGGCCGCAGTGAAACTGAGGTTCGTGAAAAACATGGATTGGGCGATCGCGTATTAGAGCAAGATAACGATGTTTTAGATACCTGGTTTTCTTCAGCGTTATGGACCTTCTCAACCTTAGGTTGGCCGGAAGATACCGAAGCTCTCAAAACCTTTCACCCTACCAATGTATTAGTTACCGGTTTCGATATTATCTTCTTTTGGGTAGCTCGCATGATCATGATGACCATGCATTTCCTAAAAGATGAAAATGGCAAACCGCAAGTGCCATTCAAAACTGTTTATGTTACTGGCCTCATTCGCGATGAACAGGGCGATAAAATGTCGAAATCAAAGGGGAATGTAATCGATCCTTTGGACATGATAGATGGTATCAGCCTTGATTCTTTGCTTGAGAAGCGAACAAGTAACTTGATGCAAGAAAAGCTTGCAACGCAAATTGCCAAGCGTACAAAAAAAGAGTTTCCGGAAGGGATAACCGCACACGGCACCGACGCTCTGCGCTTTACGTTAGCAGCTTTGGCATCTACCGGGCGCGATATCAATTGGGATATGAAACGCCTGGAAGGTTATCGTAACTTCTGTAATAAGCTTTGGAATGCTAGCCGTTACGTGTTGATGAACACAGAAGAGCAAGATTGTGGGTTACAGGGTGGCGATATGCAACTCTCATTGGCGGATCAATGGATTATTGAACGCTTCAACGATACAACTAAACAATTCCGCCAGGCCTTGGATACCTATCGATTCGATCAAGCCGCAGCAATTGCTTACGAGTTTACTTGGAATCAATTCTGCGATTGGTATTTGGAGCTTACCAAGCCTGTATTGTTAAATGGCACTGATGCTCAGCAACGGGCTACGCGACACACGCTAGTGGCGGTTCTTGAGCAGCTGTTGCGTTTGCTGCACCCTCTATTGCCATTTATCACCGAAGAGATTTGGCAACGAGTTGCGCCTTTAGCGGGAACTGAAGTAGCCGGAACTCAAGTCGCCGGAACTCAGGGCAAAACCATCATGCTGCAGGCATACCCGCAGGTGCAACCGGTGCAATTTGCCGAAGCTCAAGCCGATATGGAGTGGCTAAAACAGGTAATTGTTGCGATACGAAATATTCGCGGTGAAATGGATTTATCACCGAGCAAAGCATTGCCGGTGCTAATTGTGAATGCTGATGCCACCGCAACTCGCCGTTTAAATGAAAACGCGAGTTTCTTAAGTGCCCTAGCCAAACTTGAATCCTTGCAATTTGTAGCCAGTGATGAGGAAACACCAGCGAGCGCTACGGCGTTGGTTGGCCGCATGGAAATTCATATCCCAATGGCCGGTTTAATTGATACCGCAGCGGAATTAGCTCGGCTCGATAAAGCCATTGAAAAAGCGGAAAAAGAGTTACTGCGCGTGGCGGGCAAACTATCGAATGAGAAGTTTGTTAGTAACGCTCCGGCAGAAGTTATTGCTAAAGAGCGTGAGAAACAAGCTGAAGCGGAAGAGTTGGTGAAACAGTTACAGCAACAACGCCAGCGTATTGCTTCGCTTTAATATTCCTGCTGGACAACTATAACGAAAAAACCGATTCTCTAAGGGAATCGGTTTTTTATTTTAACTTGCAAATAACCTGAAGAATGGTTTCGCGAAATTCTTAATCATCCAGATCAGAATCGTCGTAGTCATCCCAATCTACTTCTTCAAGCTCTTCATCATCTAGCTCACCTTCGTCGTCATCACCAAGGTAAGTGCCCCAACCATCATATTCAACGCCAGCGGCATCAGCTACCTTCGCGATTTCTTTCGTTTGAGCGGCCAATAAGGCTTTATCCAGAGCGCATTCAACAACCGCCGCGAAGTAAAAACAAGGCTTTCCATCATCTAGCTCAAATTCTTCCGCTTCGTCTACGTGATAGCCAAGCTTAACGAGCTCAACAGCAGCCTTCTCTAAGCGGCTAAAATCACTGCTCACCAAATGATGCTCAATGTCAATTTCATCTTCAGCACTTAAACCCGCTTCCAGAATGGCATCAACAGTTTCATCACTTTGTGCTAACAGGGTTTCTAAATCGTTCATGCGCATTACTCTCCTTCAGCTTTGGTACCAGCAAGTATCTCGCGAAAATGCTACTGGTGCGTGTAGAGTTAAACCGAGCTTTGGCTCGCTTCCTCGTCCAGCACCGCTATCTTCTCAAGCATTTGCTCATAAACCTTAGCAATTAACGGGCGTACATTCTCTCGGGTATAAGTATCGGTATTTACCGGCGTTGCCATTTCAATAATAATTTTACCATTATTCCAACGGTTCAGCTTTATCTTTTCATGGGTGGAGCTCATACATACCGGAACAACCGGCACTTGCGCTTGTACCGCAGTATGAAAGGCACCCGTTTTAAAAGGCAACAGCCCCCGGCCATAGCTTCGTGTTCCCTCTGGAAACATCCAAATCGATAATGCATTCTTTTTAATTGCCGATACCGCAGTACCAATAGTGCCGTGCGCCCGAGAGCTATTCTTACGGTCAATTAAAATATTTCCTGCCAACCAATATAACTGGCCAAAAAAAGGTATCCACTTCAAACTTTTTTTACCAATGGTTACCGTTCCCGGCAGCAATGAGGCGCTCATGGTAAAAATATCCCAACTATTTTGATGGTTGGCTACATAGACAAAAGGCCCGCCACTTTTAACGGTGTCAGGAACTCTTATTTCTAATTTAACCCCCAAAACTCGATGCATACTTCCGAAAACGTGAGCCGCAAGGGCCGTGTTGTTGCGATGAAAGGGGCGTAACAAGCAAAATAAAGAACCCAAAACACCGGCCACAACAACAAAAACGCCGAGGATAAAAATACGAATTACAGCTAACATCTGTTCACTCAAATTGAAAATGTGCGCATAGTATAACCTGCCAGCAAGTGATTTTCTCAAAAAAATAAGGCCTCGCTGGTAAAACCAGCAAGGCCTTTGAGCGTACAACTGTATGTAAAACTTAACTTGCGCTATCGTCGGCCACGCTACCTTGATGATTCTGTTGCTGTTCCACAGAATTATTCTCTACCAAAAGCGCATCAACCCGTTGTAAACCACGTGGTAATTTATTACCTCGGCGGCCACGCTCCCCCCGATAATGTTCAATATCAGCCGCTTTCAGCTGTAGCTTCCGTTTACCCGCTATCACCGTAAGGGAGCTGTTAGGTGGCATTACCGCCACTACTTGCACATATTCCTCGCGCAATTTGGCTCGGCTGCCCGGAATACTTAAAATCTTGTTACCTTTACCCTTGCCCAATTGCGGTAAATCTTTCACTGGGAATACCAATAATCGGCCTTCATTCGATACCGCAACCAGTAAATCTTGCTCAAAATCATTCACCCGTTGAGGTGGTAACACTTTCGCCGAACTTGGCAAACTAATCAATGCTTTACCATTTTTAACCCGGCTCTGCATATCGCTAAATTTGGTAATAAAGCCATAACCCGCATCTGAAGCCATCAGCCACAGCTGCTCTTCTTTACTCATCAATACCTGAGCAACGCTCTCACCCGATACTAAACTAAAGCGGCCAGTGAGAGGTTCTCCGTGAGTTCTGGCAGAAGGTAAGGTGTGCGCTTCGCAGCTAAAGCTACGGCCAGAACTATCAATAAATACAACCGGCTGATTACTCCGCCCCGAGGCTTGCGCTAAAAACGCATCTCCGGCCTTATAGCTTAAGCTTTCTCCCTCAACATCATGGCCTTTAGCACAGCGCACCCAGCCTTTTTGTGATAGCACCACAGTAACCGGTTCTGATGGCGTTAAATCACGATCCGAGAGTGCTCGGGCTTCTTTTCGCTCGATCAATGGCGAACGGCGATCATCCCCGTATTTTTCCGCATCGGCGATGAGCTCTTTACGCACCATTGTTTTCAAACGGCGCTCGGAATTTAACACGAGGTTTAATGCATCGCGCTCTTTGGATAATTCATCTTGCTCGCCACGCAGCTTCATTTCTTCTAGCTTCGCTAAGTGGCGTAATTTTAAATCGAGAATGGCTTCAGCTTGCACTTCGGTTAAGTTAAAACGCTTGATAAGCTCACGTTTTGGCTCATCTTCTTGGCGAATAATCTCAATAACTTCATCGAGATTTAAATAAGCGATTAACAAGCCATCAAGAATATGCAGCCGCCGCTCAACCTTATCTAGGCGATATTGCAACCGCCGTGTAACTGTTTGTAAGCGATATTGAATCCATTCTTTGAGAATACTCAATAATGGCTTCACTTGCGGGCGGCCATCTAGGCCTAGCATATTCAAATTCACCCGATAGCTTTTTTCCAGATCGGTTGTCGCGAATAAATGCGCCATCAACTGCTCAGTATCAACTCGATTTGAACGTGGCACAATTACTAAACGGGTAGGGTTTTCATGGTCCGATTCATCTCGTAAATCCGATACCATAGGCAATTTTTTCGCCTGCATTTGTGCCGCGATTTGCTCCAAGATACGATTACCCGAGGCTTGGTGCGGTAGCGCATCAATAATGATTTCGCCATCATCAATAGTATATCGAGCACGCATGCGAATACTGCCACGGCCAGTGGCGTAAATTTTTTCAATGTCTTCAGCCGGCGTAATAATTTCCGCATCAGTTGGATAATCCGGCCCCTTTACGTGCGCCAATACATCACTCAGCGTTGAACTAGGCGTTTCGAGAAGCATGGCACAGGCGTTCGTAATTTCCCGAACATTATGTGGAGGAATATCGGTGGCCATGCCTACAGCAATACCGGTTACACCATTTAGTAGAATATGTGGAAGGCGCGCTGGTAGAATTTTTGGCTCTTCCATGGTGCCATCAAAGTTAGGTATCCAATCCGAGGTGCCCTGCCCTAATTCACTGAGCAACACCTCACTAAAACGGGATAAGCGAGCCTCTGTGTAACGCATCGCCGCAAACGATTTTGGATCATCTGCAGAACCCCAGTTACCCTGGCCATCAACTAATGGATAACGATAGGAGAATGGCTGCGCCATCAATACCATGGCTTCATAACAGGCTGAATCACCGTGGGGGTGAAACTTACCTAGTACATCACCCACGGTGCGAGCTGATTTTTTATATTTCGCGAGGGCTGATAAGCCTAATTCCGACATGGCATAAATGATGCGGCGTTGCACTGGCTTTAAGCCATCGCCAATATGAGGCAGCGCCCGATCCATGATCACGTACATGGAATAATTTAAATACGCATCTTCAGTAAACTTATGCAGGGGTTGCTGCTCGATATTCTCGATAGGTACACTCATGAACTATCCCGTTTTCTTTCTTCTTATTTATCGATTCAATGGGTTGCTGTTTAAATCAGCTCCACCAAATTACCCTTACTTTCTAGCCATTCGCGGCGATCAGATGAACGTTTCTTCGCCAACAACATATCCATCAAAGTTTCGGTGTCTTGGGTATCATCAACTGTTAATTGAACCAATCTTCTGGTGTTCGGATCCATTGTAGTTTCTCGTAGTTGCAACGGATTCATTTCACCCAAGCCTTTAAAGCGCTGAACATTCACTTTCCCCTTGCGCTTTTCTGCTTCGATGCGGTCTAAAATGCCTTGTTTCTCACTCTCATCTAAGGCGTAAAATACTTCTTTGCCAACATCAATGCGGTACAACGGTGGCATGGCTACAAAGATATGGCCGGCTTCCACAAGTGGCCGGAAATGTTTTACAAAGAGCGCGCAAAGAAGGGTTGCAATGTGTAAACCATCGGAATCTGCATCGGCCAAGATACATAATTTACCGTAGCGCAAAGACGCTAAATCCAATGCTCCGGGATCAACACCCAGCGCCACTGAAATATCATGAATTTCTTGCGAACCTAGAATTTGATCAGGATCGACTTCCCATGTATTAAGTATTTTTCCCCGCAGCGGCATAACAGCTTGAAACTGGCGATCCCGAGCTTGCTTAGCTGAGCCTCCGGCGGAATCCCCCTCAACGAGAAAGAGTTCGCTTCTATCCGGGTCTTGGCTTGCGCAATCAGCTAATTTGCCTGGTAAAGCAGGGCCTTGAGTTACGCGCTTCCGAATTACTTTTTTTGCCGCTTTCATGCGTCGTTGCGCACTAGAAATGCACAAATCGGCAATCTGTTCAGCCAAATCGGTGTGTTCATTCAACCACAGGCTAAAAGCATCCTTCACCACCCCCGACACAAACGCCGACATTTGCCGCGAGCTCAAACGCTCCTTGGTTTGCCCGGAAAATTGTGGATCATCCATTTTTACCGAGAGAATGTAACTGCAACGCTCCCAAACATCTTCCGGGGTTAAGCGAATTCCACGCGGAAGCAGGTTACGAAACTCACAAAATTCTCGCAGCGCCTCGAGCATACCTTGGCGCAAGCCATTCACGTGAGTACCACCTTGAGCGGTAGGAATAAGGTTTACATAACTTTCACCAATACCTTCCCCACCTTCTGGCAACCAAGTTACCGCCCATTGCGCCGCTTCTTCCGTAGCATTAAATTCGCCAGTGAAGGGCTCCTCGGGCAGGCGCGGTAAATCATTTAAGCCCTCAACTAAATAATCACGCAAACCACCTTCGTAGAGCCAAGTAACACTCTCGTTATTCACATGATCTTTGAAAGTAATTGTAAGCCCTGGGCAAAGTACCGCTTTCGCTCGCAGTTGATAACGAAGCCGCGTTACCGAGAATTTCGGAGAATCAAAGTATTTTGCATCTGGCCAAAACCGCAAGCGAGTGCCCGTATTACGTTTACCTACAGTGCCGGTAACTTCTATATCAGATACTTTATCGCCGTTCTCAAATGCCATTTCATACACTTGGCCATCACGTTTCACGCTCACATCAACACGAGTTGATAAGGCATTAACCACGCTGATACCTACACCGTGCAAGCCACCGGAAAACTGGTAATTTTTGTTGGAAAATTTACCACCAGCGTGCAGCTTAGTCATGATCAATTCAACACCGGGAATACCTTCTTCGGGGTGAATATCTACTGGCATACCACGGCCATCGTCAATCACTTCCAATGATTGATCCGCATGCAGAATGACTTCGATACTGCGGGCATGCCCTGCAAGGGCTTCATCAACGCTGTTATCAATTACTTCTTGGCCTAAATGATTCGGGCGAGTGGTATCAGTGTACATTCCCGGCCGGCGTTGCACCGGCTCTAGGCCATTGAGTACCTCAATCGAATCCGCTTTATAATCTGTCATAGCTAGCATTACCTGCGATGTTTTTCTTCTTTTCGTTATCCTGAAATGATCCCCGTAAAAACGCAAGCTAGATTAACGAATTCTCGAGAAATATCTAACTGGGGGGAACAAAAGTGCGGCGGAATTGGCAAAACTCGGTTTTATCAATGTTACGGGGCATTACCTTTTGAACCTAATCAACGGTTCTACGTCAATGCCCTACTTTGTAAAACTGTTGTGTACGAGAAGTGTGGTGTTTTGTTAAAACTCCCGTCTCTATTTTCCAAATACCTAATTAACAAATTGAAACTGCGTAGGCACATGGCCTTGCCGAAAACAGAGGCGTAGCCATTCAGCTAGGTGGCGATTGAGCTGAAACTTTTCGTCTTTTTGGTGGCGAACTTGATGAAGATTAGCCGGATGTAACGCTGTTAACCGCTCTTGCCCCTGATAATCAATGATTTCAGCCATTTTTGCATCATGATAAAGGCGCACTAAAAACCGAGCTTGCAAATACTCCGCGACATCAGGCGCAACTTGAGTAATTACCAAATCTGTGGTGTAGCGCGCTTCCGCCTTGCGCACAACAGAGAACGCTAGAGCTTCTCCAACTTGAATGAGCTTTTCCGATTCCGCGGCAGCTGCCTCCTTCGCGTTGGTAGCACCGAGCAAACGCGCGAAAGCAGCGTAATTGCGTTCTGCTAAGCTATGGATTTCCTGTAAATTAGGAACGTAACGCTTTTTCATTCAATTCTCTCAAAACCCCATTCAGCGCGAAACCGATTAAGGTGTAAACCAAGCCACTGCATACCAATTACGGTGGCTGCATTATCGATAATGCCTTGTTCCAGCATATCCATCACTGCCCTTCGATCTAAAACTTGAACTTTAATGTCCTCATTTTCACTACTCACACCACCAAAATCACTGGCTGTTGTACTATCTACACGGGCTAAATAAATATATATCCGCTCGGTCATACCGCCGGGGCTAGAAAGGTAGTTTAACGCATAATGCATCGATTCTGCTCGCAAACCGGCTTCTTCCTCTAGTTCCCGATGAGCAACATCCTCAATTGCTTCACCTTTTTCAATCATCCCTGCCACTAACTCATGTAACCACGGCGTCGGGCCGGAGGCCATAGCGCCCGCTCTAAATTGCTCAAGCAGCACTATTTTATCTGTTTTCGGATCGTAGGGTATCACAACAACGGCGTTGCCTCGGTCCATGATTTCTCGGCGCAGCGGCGCACTCCACCCTCCGGCAAATAATCGATGTCTTAAGGTAGTAACATCAACGGTAAAAAAACCATCGTAAACCCGTTCGGTGTCTAATATTTCAACGTCTTTTTGCTTAAATTCCGACAAAATCATTCCTCGTTATGCTCTAAATGAGCAAAGTGTACGTAATCATCCACGTTCATTGATTCTACACGTGTCGCAAGAATGCCGCATGTTAACGACTTAAACTAAACTATCTGAAACACTCTGTTACAATTGAATCATATACTAATGCGTTTACGGGCTTACTTATAAACGCTTCTCAGGCTAGAATAGCAGCTGTAAAAAATCGAAGTTAGCTGTACCTTTTAAAATAAAGGAAAATGATACTCATGAAGATTAAATTTTTGGCCGTTGCACTTTCAATGGGTTTAGGCTTGAGCGCCATTCCAGCCCATGCAACTGACCTAACTGACATCTATCGCTTAGCGCTAGAAAATGATCCGCGTTTACTTCGAGCGGAAGCAGAACGGGATGCTGCGAAATCTAGCGTTGATGTATCTCGCGCAGATTGGTTTCCACAAATCAATTTCGGTATGAGCTACTCAGATAGCAGAAGTGATAACGTAACAACTACTGAAACTGGATTCATCACCGGCACAACAGATTCCTCTTCATTTAGCCAAGAAATTTCTTTATCGCAAACGGTATTCAATTTGGGTACTTGGAAAGCTACCGCGATCACTGAAAAACAGGCTTATCAATCGGAAATTAATTATCTTCTTGTTCGCCAAGAACTCATGTTGCGGGTTACCGATGCATATTTTACGGTGCTCGAAGCGCAAGATAATCTTGAGTTTGTGCAAGCTGAAAAGCGTGCCATCGAGCGCCAGCTTGAGCAAACGAAACATCGTTTCTCTGTAGGCCTAACCGCAATTACTGATGTTCATGAAGCGCAGGCGCAATTTGATAATGCAGTAGCCCGGGAAATCCAAGCAGAAAATGCTGTTGAAATTGCACTCGAAGGATTACGTGAAATTACCGGCCGGCAACACATGGACATAGCGCGCCTAAACACTGACCGCTTCGACCCGGTGCGCCCAGATCCAAGTGGCGTGGAGCAATGGATTCAACTGGCTCACGATCGTAATTTGCAGTTATTAATAAGCCGCAGTGGTTTAGAAATTGCAGATCAACGAATTGATTTAGCTAGGGCTGGTCATTATCCGCGCGTAAGTTTGAACGCAAGTTACTCTAATCGTGATCAAGATACTTCCCGCGGCTCAACATCAAACAACCTGAACGGCCTTAATAGCCGAAACATTGGCTTGCAGTTAACGCTACCGCTTTATTCTGGTGGACGCACGATCGCGAGTACTGAAGAAGCACGCAATGATTACATTGCGGTAAGCCAAACCCTGGAGGAAAACCGCCGTTTAGTAGAACGTACGGTGCGTAGCTCATACTTTGACGTAGTGGCAAGTATTTCAAGTATCCGTGCATTTGAGCAAGCTGTGGTTTCTGCTGAGAGTGCATTAAACGCTACTCAGGTTGGTTTAGAGGTTGGAACTCGTACTATCGTTGATGTACTTGATAGTACGCGTAACTTATTCAACGCACGGCGTAACCTTTCCGAGGCACGTTACACCTACGTAAATCGTATCTTGGCCCTATATCAGGCCGCTGGTATCATCTCGGAAAACGATCTGATAACCATCAACGATGGTTTATCGTTAGAAACCGAGTAGCGAATGAGCACAGAATAGCCAACTATCATAAGTTTTTTGGGCTAGCAGTTTTGCTCAAACATGCGCTTAAACATGCTTAGTAAAGCCGACCACCCGTGGTCGGCTTTGCTTTTTCTGATTCCTGTCAGTTACAATCATGCCAAACTCAATACAGGTAAACCTCGTGACCAAAGCTCCTTCAGATACAAAAAAAGCCGCAGAGCACTCGGTAGAAATGCCACGTTTTCGACTTTATTTTCTACATCCTAAGTTTTGGCCAACTTGGTTGCTCATCAGCATCCTCTACCTTATTTCTTGGTTGCCCTATCGCCTGCAGATTCTTCTTGGCAAAGGCTTAGGAAAACTTCTTTTTAAGTTATTGCCGAAACGCGTGAAAGTGGCTCGACGAAATCTTGAACTAGCCTACCCTGATTACCCAGTTGCAAAACGTGAAACCATGTTACGAGCAAATTTTGCGAATAACGGTATTGCGCTTTTTGAAACCGGCATGGCTTGGTGGTGGCCAGATTGGCGAATGAAACGAAAATTAAAAGTAGAGGGTGTCGAGTTTTTGGATCAGGCTGAAGCAGAGGGGAAAGGTGTTTTTTTAATTCTTTTCCACTTTTTAAGTTTAGAGGTTCATGCTCGTATGTTTGGTTTAGTGAAGCCTTCCGTGGGCCTATATCGCCCACACAACAACGCGTTAATGGAGTATCTACAAACTAAAGGCCGAAACCGCAGCAACAAATATATGATTCGCAAAAAGGATGTGCGAGGCATGCTGAATGCACTTAATAGTGGCGAGGTGTGCGGTTACCTACCCGACCAAGACTATGGCCGAAATCGCTCTGTTTACGTGCCTTTATTTGCAGTACCTGATGCCGCCACGACCACGGGTACTAGCCTTTTCGCCGCAGGTGCAAATTGTACAACATTGATTACCACAATTGAGCGATTACCCGGGGGCAAGGGCTATAAACTTGCCATCATGCCACCCCAACAACCAATTCCTAGCGGCGATGAAACTGAAGATGCAAGGCGCATCAATAAAGAAGTAGAACGAGCCGTAAGCCAATGCCCAGAAGCCTATATGTGGGTTCACCGGCGCTTTAAAACTCGCCCCGATGAATCGATGCCAAGTTACTATGCCTAGTCACTATGCCTAGTTACTCGGCATAGTTACTGGGCCTAGTTATTGGGCCCAGTTTATGAATATCCCC
This sequence comes from Aliidiomarina iranensis, assembly GCF_003987135.1. GTDB lineage: Bacteria > Pseudomonadota > Gammaproteobacteria > Enterobacterales > Alteromonadaceae > Aliidiomarina > Aliidiomarina iranensis. The sequence goes on along the minus strand of NZ_PIPJ01000006.1, from coordinate 89,739 downwards.
AGGGGTTATTGATTATCGGCAAATAGGCGCTGCCATACTTCCTGCACAGCGCCTAGATGCTGCGAAAAATCTCGTTCGCTAAGGCGGCCAGCCTCGGCCAAAGCCAACCTATGAATTTCAGCCCGATAATCTTGATAAGCAAAAATTAAGGCATCGGCTTCTGTTTGGCTTATCAGCTGCAGGCGAGTCGCTATCTCTAAGATACGAATATTGTCTGTCCAAATAGCCAGATCTGGATGTTTCAACGCATATTTCAAGACCAAATATTGCGTTATAAATTCTATATCTGTGATACCGCCAGGAGCTTGCTTAATATCAATTTTCTGTTTGTGAGTTTGGCACAAATGATCACGCATTTTTTTCCGCATTTGCAAAATATCGCTGCGTAATTTATCGGCCTCTCTTGCTGTGCATAACGTTTCCGTTCTAACACTGGCAAAGCGGTCACGCAAATACGTAGCGCCATAAACCATACGTGCTCTCACCAGAGCCTGCAGTTCCCATGTCCACGCATCTTTTTGCAAATATTCTTGGTAGGTGCTCATTCTTACAACCATTAAACCCGCCTGCCCAGATGGCCGCAAACGCATATCCACATCAAATAGCACGCCACTCATAGTGCGTGTTGTAAATAAATGCAACACGCGCTGCGCTAAGCGTAAATAAAACTGCTGTACAGGTATGGGTTTCGCCCCCTGAGTATCACCACCAATTTGGTCATCCGATACGAATACTAAATCTAAATCCGAGCCATAACCCAATTCATATCCGCCCAACTTGCCATAAGCGATTACCGCAAAGCCTGTATCACTCTCATCGCGGCCAGGTGGCGCGCCATGGCGCTCGCACAACTGCTTCCAAGCTAAACTTACAACTTGCTCAATCATTGCTTCAGCAAGGTAAGTAAGATGATCACTCACCCTCATTAAATGAACACCGGCATTTAAATCAGCCGCAGCCACTTTCATTTGAAAAATTTGTTTTACCTGCCGAAGCGCATCCATTTGTGCTTCGGCATCATCGTTCGGCAAACGCATTAAATATTCTGATACCCGCGAACGGTAGGATTCCACATCTGGCAACTCATACAATTGCACAGGATCAATGAGCTCATCCAGTAACAATGGGAATTTCGCAATCAAATGCGCAATCCAAGGGCTCGCACCACATAGGAATAACAATTGCTCACGTGCAGCTTCATTTTGGCAGAGTAACTCAAGGTATGTGGTGCGAGAGCTTATTTGCGCCAATACTTCGAAAGTGCGTTGCAGAATTAAATGGCTATTGGTTTCTTTTAAAGCTGATTCAATCAATGCTGGAATAAGCCGGCCTTGCAATTCTCTTCCTCGCGGGCCGCTTGGGCGTTTGCGTAGCAGCATTCGAAAATCCTGAATCACTTGCCAACAGGCTTCTGGCTCAGCAGCCTTGGCTTCACGCAGAATATCGAGTGCGGTATCGTCGGCTAATAGATCCTGCCACAAAATTGCATACTCGCTCTCATCGCCAGCAAGCATATCTTCTTCACCACCAATAACCTCAAGAAACTCTTGATGAATTAACAACATTTTTTCTTGCGTGAGAGCAATAAATTTTTGCCAACCGGCTTCATTTTGCGCGAAACCTGCTGCCGCTAACACCCGCATTCGGGTGAGCTCATCCGGCGGTAACTGCTGCGTTTGTTCATCGTTTAACTCTTGAATGATATGCTCGAGTTTTCGTAAATAAGCGTATCCACTTAGCAAGTTTTCAATCGCTTTTTCTGAGAGCGTGCCGTGGCGAGCACAGGCAGTTAGCGCACTGAGTAAAGAAGTAGTTTGAAACTCTTGTTCCCGGCCACCACGAATTAACTGAAACACTTGCGCCACAAACTCTACTTCGCGAATGCCACCTAAACCAAGTTTAATATTCTCAGCTACCCCTTGCCGGCGGGCCTCTTGATTAATCAACAGCTTCATCTTACGCAGAGCATCAATTGCACTGTAATCCAGGTAACGGCGATAAATGAAAGGCCTTAGCATTTGTTGCACTTGCTGAGCCATGGCGGAGTCAGTGTTGAGTACCCGCGCCTTAATCATGGCATAGCGCTCCCACATGCGCCCTTGCTCATGATAATAATCTTCTAACGCCGAAAGGCTAGAAACAAGAGCACCAGATTGTCCGAAAGGGCGCAATCGCATATCAATGCGAAAGGCTCGGCCATCTATCGTGGGTTGGTCTAACAGCTTAATCAATCCTTGCCCAAGTTTATTGTAGTACATTGAGTAATCGATATTTTGGCGGCCACCTTGAGTTTCACCGGCGTTCGGATAGGCAAAAATCAAATCAATATCCGAGGAAAAATTAAGCTCGCTACCGCCAAGTTTGCCCATAGCCAACACAATCAGCGGAAGGCTTGCCCCATCAACACCTCTCGCCATTCCATAGCGAGGCTCAAGTTGCTTACTTACATAGTTAATCCCTGAGGTTATCAACATATCAGCCAAAGCAGAATTTTCCTGCAACATGCGCCCCAATGCCAATTCGCCCAGAAGATCTAAACTAGCGATGCGGGCCATTTCTATATTCCGAAACTTACGCACTTCCGCCATTGCTGTTTGCTCATTCTCCGCGCTTTCTAACTTTTCTTGAATAACTAGCGAATCAGCAGCCATAGGCGTGAAAATACGCAACAACGCTGCTTCCTTGTAGCGGCAAACCACTCTGCCCACAAAAGGGCTCACCTGCACAAGCCAATAGAGCTTAGCTTCTTGTTCCGCTGTGAATGATAAATTTTCAAGGTTTGCCAACAAAGTTTGAACTTGTTGATGAATATCGAGGCTATCTTCTTCAATCAAAGGGTGAAGTGAATAATCCTCAGGTTTTTGCGGCGGCACCGGCAGTTGCAACATTCAAGGCCCTTGTCTATTTAAAAATAATTCATTACTAAGATTTATCCACGAGTAAAAATCCTCGTTGCGCCTTACTAAGATAACCAGTTTGCAGCGAAAATTTATTCGTGAGTTGGTCGGCAAAGCGCATTAAATCGGTGATCTTGCCAGCTAATAACTCAGCTTCTAATTCACAAATTGTTTCTTGCTCACATTCCGCAAGTTCTTCGCCAGTACCGGCACTTATATAGCCTTGATCAATAGCTACTTCAATGTTGCTATCACCTATGGGCAATAACCAACGTTGGCGTTGAAAACTAATCTGGAATTGTTCCCGGAGTTGAGCTTGCAGATCACTGGGATTCAGTGTGGCCGGCCAAATATCAACGGGGAATAAATCTAATTGCGGAAATGAGCCTCGATAAGGCACATTATATTCCGGCCGCTGGCTTAGGGCGCCAATTTGCGAACCAGCCATTTTTATCGTTTGCTCCGACTGGTCATTCCAGCATCGAATACGCAAACCTATTTTATGCTGATGAAAATCTTTATTCACCGTGTCGAAATAATAATTCTTAATTTGCAGAGTATCCTTTACCTCACCTCGGGTATCTAAGTACGCTGTAATAGAATCAATATTTTCGTTCTTAATCAGAAACTTGAGTTCAACTTCTTGGCTAGGTGTAATGGCCACGGAAAACCTCTCGAGATGATTTGAGCAAGCCTATTTTGAGCACTTAACGGCTTAGGGGTCAACTCTCGAATAACATTGAGTAATCCATGAGCTTACTTAATCATCAAATGAATGAAAAAATCCGATCGACAAGGCTTTACGCGGCGCAAAATAACCCTACAATGGCGCAAATATCCTATTCGGATTGCAGTATCGGTTTTCGAACCGAGTTTTGGTTACAGGAGACGCAATGTTCAAAGCCAGCGAAGTGTTATCGCAACACTATCAGGCGAACCAGCTTCAAGAGCTCAAGCAAGCCATCACGAATAATTATTCAGTTGATGAAGAAGCTTATCTTGAAGAACTGATTAAACTGGTTCCAGAAGATAAAGAAACGGTAGAGGCGCTCACTAAGCAATCATACGATCTTGTTCACCGCGTGCGGGAAAAAACCCAAGGCGGTGATGGTGTGGATGCATTTCTACAACAATATAGTTTAGATACAGCCGAAGGCATTATCTTGATGTGCCTTGCGGAAGCACTGCTGCGAATCCCCGATAGTTTTACGGCCGATGCTCTGATTCAAGATAAACTTGGACAAGGTGCTTGGAACGATTACATGAAGAAGAGTGAATCGTTGCTGGTAAATACGGGAACTTGGGGGTTAAACCTTGCTAACAATGTGATCAACCCACAAGGCCGAAAATCGGATACCGCGGTATCTCGATTCCGCCGCTTAGTGAAACGTTTAGGCGAACCTGTGGTACGTAAAGCAACCTATCAAGCTATGCAGCTGATGGGCAAGCAGTTCGTACTTGGCCGAAACATTGAAGAAGCCTTAAAAAATAGCCGTGATAAACGTGAGATTGGTTACACCCACTCATACGATATGCTCGGTGAAGCCGCATTAACCAGCAAAGATGCTGAGCGTTACAAGCAAGCCTATGTTGATTCTATTCAACGCGTAGGCAAAGAAGATTTTGTTAACCCAGAAGTGCCGCGGCCAAGTATCTCAATTAAACTATCTGCGTTGCACCCGCGTTACGAAGCCGCAAATCGCGAGCGCGTGCTTACTGAGTTGGCCGCAACGCTTACAGATTTGATTACCCTTGCCAAGCAGGCCAATGTAGGTATCAGTATTGATGCCGAAGAAATGGACCGCTTGGAACTCTCGCTGGAGCTTTTCGAAAAGGTTTATCGCAGCGGAGTATGCAAAGATTGGCCCTATTTTGGCTTAGTTGTTCAAGCTTATTCCAAGCGGGCTTTGCCAGTGCTGTGTTGGATTAATGCATTGGCTAAAGATGGCGGCGATGAAATTCCAGTACGCCTAGTTAAAGGTGCCTATTGGGATACTGAAATCAAACATTGCCAACAATTTGGTACATCGGGTTACCCTGTGTTTACTCGCAAGGCGAGTACCGATGTTTCTTATATGGCATGTACTCATTACATGTTAAGCGATGATACAAACGGCCACATTTATCCGCAGTTTGCCACGCATAATGCACAAACAATTATGACAGTGCAGAGCCTTGCGGGTGATCGCCGATATGAGTTTCAGCGCTTACACGGCATGGGTAAAGATCTCTACGACGAATTTTTAGTGCATAACCCCGGGCGAACCGTTCGCATTTACGCACCTGTTGGCGCACATAAAGAGTTGTTGCCTTATTTGGTGCGCCGTTTACTGGAAAACGGTGCCAATAGTTCGTTTGTTCACAAGTTACTCGATCTAAGAGTACCGATTGAGAACTTAGTTGAGCATCCGCTTGTTAACTTGCGGAAAAAGCCATGCTTGGCAAACGATAAAATTCCTCTGCCGGCAGATATTTTCGGGACACGAAAGAATTCTATGGGGTTAAACATGAATATTGAATCACAAAGCGCTGAATTTTTTGAAAAAGTGCGCAGTTTCCAAAACAACCAATGGCAAGGTGGCCCAATTGTTAACGGTAAGCTTGTTGAAACCGGGCAGCGCGTGGGCGTAACTTCTCCCCAGCAAAGCACCCATCAAATCGGCACGATTGGTTGGGGCGATGCTGATTTAGCGGCGGAAGCATTAACTAGCGCCAATGCCGCACAAGTGCGCTGGAGCAATACCGACGTTAACGTTCGTGCTGAGGCACTCGAAAAACTAGCTGATTTACTTGAAGAGAACCTGCATGAGCTTATCGCACTTTGCACCCTAGAAGCAGGTAAAACACTGCAAGATGGTGTTGATGAAGTGCGCGAGGCAGTTGATTTCTGCCGTTATTATGCGATTCAAGCGCGAGAGCTCATGGGCAAAGGCGAAAAAATGCCGGGCCCTACAGGTGAAACCAACGAGCTGTTCACGCAAGGACGTGGCACATTTATATGCATCAGCCCTTGGAACTTTCCTCTAGCGATTTTCTTAGGCCAAATTTCAGCGGCTTTAGCAACCGGCAATAGCGTAATCGCAAAACCAGCAGAGCAAACTGGTTTAATTGCTTATCGTGCAGTTCAATTGGCGCTTGAAGCTGGGATTCCGGGTGATGTACTGCATTTCCTTCCGGGCAAAGGTGCCGAAATCGGCGCATTCTTGGTAAGCCAAGAGGAAATTGGTGGTGTTTGCTTCACTGGCTCAACAAACACGGCACAGGCGATCAACCGGGCATTGGCAGCTCGCACCGGTGCATTAGTACCCTTAATTGCAGAAACTGGCGGCCAAAACGCAATGCTTATCGATTCTACCGCGCTGCCGGAGCAAGCGGTAACCGATATTGCCGATAGCGCCTTCAAAAGCGCTGGGCAACGTTGTTCGGCACTAAGGGTTTTATATGTGCAAGATGATATTGCCGACCGCATTATTGAATTGCTAAAAGGTGCCATGCAAGAATTGCTTGTTGGCGACCCGATTGAATACAAAACTGATGTTGGCCCCGTTATCGACGGCATCGCGAAAACGAACTTAGAGCAGCACATTATTGATATTCAGCATGTTGGCAAGCTAATCGCAGAAGCTCCCATGCCTGATTTCACGAATAATGGTACTTTCGTTGCACCAACGGCAATTGAAATTGATTCAATTAGCCAATTGGTTCGGGAAAACTTTGGTCCGATTCTGCATATTATCCGCTTCAAACGCGAAAACTTAGATGCTGTTATTGATGATATTAACAACACCGGCTTTGGCTTAACCTTCGGTATTCATAGCCGCAACGAAAGCTTTGCCTATGATGTTGCTAAGCGTATTAAAGCGGGTAATGTGTATATCAACCGTAACCAAGTGGGTGCTGTAGTTGGCGTGCAACCATTCGGCGGCCGCGGATTATCAGGTACCGGGCCAAAAGCTGGCGGGCCACACTATTTGTATGCCTTTATGACCGAAAAAACCTTCACCGATAACATCACTGCGGTAGGTGGTAATGCAACGTTACTATCTTTAGGTGATTAATCATCGAATAGGAGAACATAGTTGCTGGAGTGAATGTTAAGTTCAGCACAAAGAACAAGGAGGCTAATGAGCCTCCTTTTTCTTTGTCAAATTAAGCCTTTGCTAACCTTTTGGACCTAACAAGAACCATAAGATAAAGCCAGCCACAGGCATAAGAAGCACAATCACAATCCAAAGCACCTTTTTGCCAGTACTTGCACCACTTTGAACGGTGCCAACAATTGCGTAGATATCTAATATGAGTACGATTAAACCTAATAGTCCTGTCACATCTACCTCCATCGTTTACTTCTTCAATAACTAAATTACTTTTCAATAACTTAGTTCGCACTGTTAAAAGTAGCACAAGCGCCAAGATTAGATAGTCAATTTAAGGTAAACTAGCATTTTGTTGCTCACCAAAGCGGAATTTACCAATAGTTATGGCGTCATTGTTCGATCGTTATCAAAAAGAGAAGCGCTTAAAGAAAAATGCGCAAAACCTTAAAGCAAACAAAGCCGCTACGCCTAAAACTAAGGCTTTGAACCCGCAAGCAACAAGTAACGCCCTTACTATTGTTCGTTTAAGCCATGAAGGAAGAGGTGTTGCTCGTGATAATAACGGTAAAACTGTGTTTATCAGTGGCGCATTGCCCGGCGAAGAAGTAACCGCACAAATTGTTCATAGCCGAAGTAAATATAATGATGCGGTGATCAGTACCCTGCACAAGGCAAGCGTTGATCGGGTAGAACCAACCTGCGCCCATTACGAGCAATGCGGAGGCTGTAATCTGCAACATTTTTCCCATGATGCGCAAATCACTTTCAAACAAAGTGTTGTAACAGAATACCTAGAACACGCAAAGGTGCTTGAAGATTCGGTAACAGTAGCAAAGCCAATAATAGCTCAAGCTTACGGATATCGCCGCAAAGCGCGATTAGGCGTTACTCGGACAAAATCTCAGGGGTTGGTACTTGGATTTCGGGAGCGTAACAGTAAGCGTTTAACGCCCATTCAGCAATGTCCTGTTCTGGTGCCAAGCTTGCAGCCACTCGTTAACCAATTACAGAGTTTGTTGCCCCGTTTACGCGGCCCCGGCCACATTGGCCACATTGAACTCATCGCTGAAGAAAAGCAGCCCGCAGTGATTATTCGAATCACACAACCGATGCATGCTAACGATCGCAAAGCATGGGGCGATTGGGCTGAACAAACTGGCGCGCGAGTTATTATTGCTCGGAATGCCATAACTAAAGAGCCAGAAACGCAGGAAAGTACCGCTACCATAACCTCTTCTGCCCGTGAGCAAACCGCACCTTTGCATTACCAGCAGATTTATCCAGAGCTGGCGGCAGCGCAGAGTTTTTCTTATCCATTGGGAAATTTACACATCGCATTTAACGCTGGGGATTTTCTGCAAGTTAATCCAAGCGTAAATACACAAATGGTTGAGCAAGCACTGGCTTGGTTAACGCTATCGGGCTCTGAGAAAGTACTCGACCTATTTTGCGGATTTGGCAATTTCACGCTGCCACTTGCACAAAAAGCTAAATATGTTACCGGCATTGAGGCCGTAGCCAGCCAAGTTACTCAGGGCACCGAAAATGCAAGGAACAATCAGCTCAGCAACATAAAGTTCATTTGCGCTGATTTAAATAAGCCTATTGCCAACTTCAGTTGGGCAAAGCAACAATTTGATGTGGTGGTGTTAGATCCACCTCGCGCCGGCGCTGAAGAGATTTGTGCTCAGCTTAGTGAGCTAGGTGCGAAAAAGATCCTCTATGTATCCTGTAACCCCATCACATTAGCTCGCGATGCTGCTATTTTAAAAGCACAGGGTTACCACCTCATTCGCTACGGTATTTTAGATATGTTTCCGCAAACCGCGCATATGGAGAGCATGGCGCTATTTACTAAAAATTCAGAGGGCTAATTCGTAGAGAGAACAATAGCCTGCAACACAAAATGTTACTGGCTTTGCGCTAGGATTCGATCGAGATGATCCGCGAAGTTCTTTCGATCCGCTTGGCTTAGCGGCGGAGGCCCACCACTTTGTACGCCGCTGGCGCGCATCGTGTCCATAAAATCTCGAATGTTTAGCCGGCCACCAATGTTTTCCTTGGTAAACAACTCACCTCGGGGGCTGAGCGCCTGCCCGCCTTTGCCGAGTATATCGGCCGCCAGCGGAATATCGCTAGTAATCACTAAATCACCCGGCTCCAACAAGCGCACAATTTCGTTGTCTGCCACATCAAACCCAGCGGCTACTACCAAAACCTTTATCCAAGGGGAAGGCGGTGTTTTAATGCGCTGATTTGCCACTAAGGTAAGTGTTAATTTCTTGCGTATGGCGGCTCGGAACATTACTTCGCGAATTTGCACCGGGCACGCATCAGCGTCGATCCATAACTTCATCTAATCAACCCGCACTGCTTGTTCGGTGATGTGCAACTTGCCATCGATCCAAGTTGATTCACGATAAGTACCCACCCAAATATCGTAAATGCCACTTTCAGCACTTTCGAAAGTAAAGCCGGGATTTAACGTATCCGCATTGGCATCGTCATTGCAATGCCAACTGCCATTGGGCGCGTTGATTAAAAGTGTTGAATCAGCCGAGCCATCCACAGCGAGGAAATAAAACTGCAAAGTTCCAGCCTCACCCTGCCAATGTAAACGTATATCAGGATTGATTCCCACATGGCCAGTACAGCCAGAAACATCCGAGGATGCTAAATTTACTGCACCGCCTGCTATGATTTCAATACGATGCGGATCAGGCTTGAACCCAGATGCTAAGTAAAGTTCACCCGAGTAAGGATCGCCGCTTAAATTCAATTGTGCCGCAAGGTTTTCTGAAGCAACAATGTGTGTGTTAGATAAAGCTAAATCACCCGTAATAAAACTTTCAGATGAATAGCTTCCAACCCATATATCGTATTGTCCTTGCGCCGCATTTTCGATAACCAAACCCGGATCCAATGTGGTATCACTGTAATCGTCGTTACAACGCCACTCACCGTTGGGCATATTAACTAATAAAGCTGTATCATCACCGGCTTCGCGACTAACAAAACTAATAAACAACTCCGCCTGTGTTTCGGTTAAAACCACACGGTAATCGGGGGCTGAGGCCACGTAACCTAAACATTCGTTCCCAAGGTAGCGGGAGTTAATATTGCCACCAGAAACAATTTCCTGTTGATGAATAGCGGATAAATCCGCTGTGGTTAGAGTAGCTAAACCAAATGATGGCTCTTTGCTCAAATCTAAACGTTCATCATCGCTGCGGGTTGCGTCAGCCCAATCAGTAAGAAGTTCTTCTTCATCATCAATAATCGCAATCGCGAATTCAGCTGCAAAAAGAGAGCCTAAACGGCTACCCGTTACTTCTTGGTTAGCCACATAAGTAGGAATACCGATAAATTCGCCGCGGCTATTTACTACGGTGCCGCCACTATTTCCTGGTGATATTTCAGCGTTGGTGCGATACCACAAAGGCAAACGCCGACCTTCGTATTCACCGTATTGCACGGCCGAAACTATGCCCGTAGTGTAAACAAGCTCATCCTCTACCACGCCCGGATACCCGAAAACACCTACATGCTCTCCGCGACGCACTTCTGTTTCCTTAGCCGGTAATTTCAATTCAGCGAAAGGAAAACCATATGCACCTTGCTTCAGCTTTTCAGCAGTAACGGGATTACCATCTAAATCGCCAGTAATCCGCAGTACTGCCACATCGTAATCATCGGAGAAACCCTTTAATTCGGCTTTAAACTTTAACTCCGAAGGCGAATTGATATCCGATAGCACACCAATAAACGCATCTTGGAAACCTTCCATAACATGTTTATTCGTTAATACTAAGAGCTCATTGTTGCGAATCAGCAGGCTTCCAGAACCAGCACCATCTTCCACCTTCACTTGCACTACAGCGCGGGAAATACGATCAATATCATAATCTTGGGCTAAGGCATCTTTGCTTCCAGTTACCAATAAACTGAGAAGCGCACAAATGAGCATCAGGGGGAACATTATTCTTTGCACTTTACTGCGCTTAGTTTTTAAAGGTGCAAAAGAGTGATTTTGCATAACTTGGATAACCACGTAATGAGTCCTTTTTTATTATTAGCCGCGCCTACTTTGCGTTTTTGCTCTCTCTAGAAGCTCAGAAACGCGCTTAATAGCGCCATCAACACTCTCGTTCTGCTCAATTTCGATAGCTGCACATTTGAAATCTAAGGGTTGCTTCAAGCCTTCAATGCTCAGATAGTTAAGTTTTACCCGCATATGTTCAGCAAACCTCTGCGCCGAATCATGGGTGAGTGCCGGCATTAACAAAACAAACGAATTACTACTTAAGCGCCCTATAATATCAGATTGCCGCAGTTCCGAGCGCAAACATTTTGCCACCTCTACTAAAACTTGATCTCCCACGCTGTGGCCATAATTGTTGTTGATGGCACGAAAACCGAGAATATCGAAAGTAACTAATGACACCGGAAATTGATTCTTAAAACTGCGTGCGAACTCATCCTCTGCTGATTCTAGAAAGTAACGCCGATTCGAAACCCCAGTTAAATGATCGTTGTTTGCCTGATATTGCAAACTTTGTGATTGCGATAACATTATAGGTGCGGCCAAGCTGAAATATACCGTTACGGCTATCACGGAAATGGCAAATTGATAAATAATAGCGCTATCACTTAACGCAAATATCGCCGCACCCAAAGCAACTACTATACTAAATATAGCTAAACTTATTACCGCACGAAGCGCATTTTCCGTGTAGGCAATCCACATTTGCGGAAGCACTAGAAAAAATGCGCCAAAGGCAACATCTGGGTTTTCGAACCACCAAGAAAGCACGATTAAACATAACAACAAGGTAAGACTAACCGTTACTTTGAGCAGGTACTGATAAAGTGGCGTAGGTTGTGTACTTATTCGCAATCGCCTTAGCCATGCTGAATACATTGGTGTTTTCCACATAAGCAAGGCAAAGAACAATGGCGTAAGCACAAAAACGCCCACCATATCGCCTACCCACCGCAACAACCAGTTTTCATACAAATTAAAAATAGACAGTGAGCCTGCACTTATTTGCACCTGCACGCCAAAAAATGCTGCTAATAAGGAAGTGATAAAACCAAGTGCAACAAAGCTTAAAATTATGGCTGGTAAGGTTCGAATAACATGTACGCGTATAAACTGCCGCAAAAAAAGGGCGCCAACGGCATATGAAAATACGTGCGCTAAGGTAGAAGAGGTGCTCGTAAGAAATAGCGCTAGCGGTTCGGAGGCAAAGCCATACATGGCATCAATCCAAAACGCCGTGATATAACCTGCAGCAATCACAGGTAGAGCACCTCGCCAGCCATACAGTAACGTAACCGCAAAGCTCAAACCGGCAGGTGGATACCAAATACTACTGAAGGGTGCATACTCGAGAACAAAGGATAGCCGCCAAAGAGCTATCCAGAGCACACAAATGACAACGCCCCGCAACCAACTAAGCTTTTGCTCCGGCGAACGCGGTTCATGTGCATCACGCAACTCACTAAAAGGAGAATGGTTCATGGTTGGAAAGCTATACCTCATGTGCTCGAGCAGAAGATATGTGGGTTGATGAACTTATTGAGCGAAAGCAATAGTACTAAAATACTCGAATCAACTCGTGCAGGCAAACGGCAGATTTCGCATTTTCGCCGATTAATCGCAAATTCACCTTCTCGAACGCAAAAAAAAGCCGGAGGCATGTTCCTCACACCTCCAGGCTTTCGTTACCTTCTAGTTAACTAAACCGAGCTTATATCAAGGTTAGAATTCGTTCGCGCTGAAGCTAAACAAACTCTCTGAGCCACCATCAATTGAGGCTACAATACCATGCACTCGCGGTAAAACTTTTGCGAAATAAAATTTAGCCGTTTTCACTTTGCTCGTCGCAAACTCACCCAAATCTTGTTTGGCTTCAGCCACTTGCGCCATACGTAACCACAAGTAACCGTAGGCCACGTAACCCACCAAATTAAGGTAATCAACCGCTACGCTGTTAATTAAATTTTCATCACCGCGGAAATTTGTGAGGATATCTTTCGATACTCGCTCAAGCTCTGTTAGCGCTGATTCAAGTTGCTTAAATTCATGGCTCCATTCGCCTGCATCTTGTGCTAAAAAGCCCTGAATTTCTTTAGCTAAAGGCTGTAACAAAGCTCCGCCTGAACCGACAATTTTGCGGCCCAACAAATCGAGCGCTTGAATACCGTTGGTACCCTCATAGATTTGGGCAATTCGGCAATCACGTACCCACTGCTCTTGCCCCCATTCGCGAACAAAGCCGTGGCCACCGAGCACTTGTTGCCCAGCAATGGTCGCTTCTAAGCCAGTATCGGTCATAAACGCTTTAGCTACTGGTGTTAATAACTGCACTAGAGCTTCAGCTGCTTCTCGCTCTTCTGCGCTTTCTGCATATTTTGCACGGTCGAGCTGTTGCCCAACATAGCTTGAAAAAGCACGCCCACCTTCAACAAATGCTTTCATGGTTAACAGCATGCGGCGCACATCACCGTGAACAATGAGAGGATCGGCTTCCGCGTTCGTTTCTTGTGTTGCCTTTGCGCCACGGCCTTGGCGGCGGTCTAGTGCGTAATCAAGAGCGGTGCCATAAGAGCGAGCTGCGGCTCCCAAACCTTGGATGCCAACACCTAAACGTTCGTAGTTCATCATGGTAAACATTGCAGCTAAGCCACGATGCGGCTCACCCACTAACCAACCTTTGGCACCATCGAAGTTCATCACACAGGTGGCGCTCGCATGAATCCCCATTTTGTGCTCAATTGAACCCGCTTTTGCGGCATTTCGCTCGCCAATTGAACCATCGGCATTCACCAAAAACTTCGGTACTACGAAAAGTGAAATGCCTTTTGTACCGGCCGGTGCATCAGGCAACTTGGCAAGCACTAAGTGAATAATATTTTCAGTGAGATCATGCTCACCGCCGGTAATAAAGATTTTTGTGCCGGTAATGCTATAACTGTCATCATCATTCGGCACAGCTTTGGTGCGAATAATGCCCAAATCAGTACCCGCATGTGGTTCAGTTAAACACATAGTTCCTGTCCATTCACCAGCCACTAAATTGGGTAAATAGGTGTTTTTCAATTCTTCGTTGGCATGCAAATCGAGCGTCATGATCGCGCCAGCGGTTAGCCCTGAATATAAAGAAAATGAAATATCGGCGGCACACATCATTTCTTCGTATTGTGCCGATAACACCTTCGGCATCCCCATGCCACCAAAATCAGGATTCGCCGTTACACCAACCCAGCCACCTTCGGCGAGTTGCCGAAACTGCTCTTTATAACCTTCCGGGGTTGTTACTACGCCGTCAGAAAAAGAAACACCTTCTTCATCGGCTGCACGTGCGTTCGGTGCGATTAGGGTAGAGGTAAGCTTTGCGGCTTCATCTAGAATAGCGCGAGCGGTATCCGGGTCGATTACTTCACTCATTTTGGGCATCGATGCCCAATCATCACCAATCTTCAAAACATCATGCAAAACAAAATTCATATCTTGTAATGCCACGCGATAATCACTCATACAAACTCCCGTTGATTTTTCCCGCCTCGCAAGGCGTTGGCTAGCTGCGCTTCCTCCGCCTATGCGAAAGCTTGAGGCTTCAACTCAGGCGATTTTCAAACGCTTGTTTAATTTGCCATATCATCGCAAAGGTACAACCAGTTCGCAAGTGTTTCAATCAGTTAAATCTTCAAGTGCTTCAACACGAAATAAAATTTCTCGAAAGCCAAAAATGGTGTGGGCCGCTTCGATTTGCACTACTCGCAATTCACCTAACCTATCCCCCTCGCGAAGCATCCGATTATTCAACCGAATCCAGCGCTCTTGTGTACGCCCGCTGTACATATGGGAGTTATATTCAAACCGAGGTAAAGCGCGGCGTTCAGCTGCGGTTAAATCATTTACCTCACGCAGTGATTGAATTTGTTCCGAAGCCTGTTCGGCCATAGTGTCATTAATTCCTACCTCATCCACCGCTTGGTCAAAAAGAGCGCGAATCCGTGGCGATACATTAGCCAACTCATCATCAGCCGACATATCCACTTGCCGGGTGGCAATGCGCTCGCCGTCCTCGTTCTCAGTGTCCTCCGCGTCCACCGAGCCATTAGAATCTAAAGAGGCTAAAAATTCAGATGGAATGGCTAAACTTTGGTAAGGAATCGTTAACCCACCAAGAGATTCAGCTGCGCCCGGATAAGTAACGCGCTCGGTAGTCGTTGGTGTTAAACTACTAACAGGAGCTGCAGCATCGAGCAAACGTGGCCTTTGTTCATAGTGAGCACTACTTAACAAAGCTATCTCGATTGAGCTCAATACGGATTCTAAACTCACTGCTAAATTTGCTGTTGAGGCTTCAATAGCTTCCGAGTTGGAATTGGCACCTTCACTCGGCTCACTGTTGTTCGCCACCTCATCGCCGACCCCAGCGCTCACCCCAGCGTTCACCGGATTTTCGAAAGCGTTGGGATTCATAGCTTGAATTCGAGCCGATTGGCTCTGCCGAAGCCATTGTAATTGTCGCTGTAAAGATCGATTCTGTAAGGTGAACGGTACTCGTGCAGCCAAGCCATTTTCAATCACTTCTGGAAGCTCTTCCCCACTTGGCACTTGATAAAGAAGCAACGCTTGCCCTGAGTATAATTGGTTAAACTCCGCATCAGTGAGTTTATAAACTTCAGTACCATCCCAAAGGGCCCAAGGTTTCTCACCAAGATTATCTGCACGCTCCGTGCTTCCATACCCTAAAAGTAGATAATAGCGATTATCACTCTGTTTGCTTTCGATGACTAAGGGGAGATCGAATTGCACAAGTTCCGGTACGCTAAACTGGCTACGCAAACAAGCCAAATCAACATCTAACAACCGTTGGCATGGTTCGGCACCAACTGCAAAACTAGCCACATCCCATTGCCCTGCTAATGCTTCAATCGCCGGCAAAAGTGGCATACCAACGCCAATGTTACTTGCGCTAGCATTTCCGTTTAAAACCTGGTTAGTGCTCGCGCCATTATTACCCGTGCCCGCGCCTGATAGTTCCGGCAAATAGCGCGAAGCTCCCCAACCTAAAGCTCCAATTGCAAACACAACAAAGGTTGCCATGATTACCGATCTTGCTTGGGCAAACCGGCTGCTCTGGCCAAACTCTCGAGAATTTCGATTTTGTGCCGCCGGGGCAAAACTCAAAGAGGCGATGGCTTCACTAACATGCTTTGCACTTACTTGCTTTACTTCTTCACGGGCGGCAATTTGCAGCGCACGATCACACACCAAATTGATCAAACGTGGCGTACCTTGAGAAAATTGCCAAACATTTTTCAACGCTCGGCTAGAAAAGATATCTTCGCTACCTCCTACCCGTTGTAGCCGATGTTGAATATATTCTTTCATTTCTACCAAGGTGAGTGGCAGCAAGTGATAGCGCGCTACAATTCGTTGCGCCACCTGCCGTAACTCTCGCCGCTGCAACA
The DNA here is from genome assembly GCF_003987135.1 of Aliidiomarina iranensis. Classification (GTDB taxonomy): domain Bacteria; phylum Pseudomonadota; class Gammaproteobacteria; order Enterobacterales; family Alteromonadaceae; genus Aliidiomarina; species Aliidiomarina iranensis. Next base: position 73,256 of record NZ_PIPJ01000006.1, on the reverse strand, counting down.
ATTCTTGCAACTCAGGCTGACCAATCAGCACAACACTGAGGAGTTTACGAGAATCTGTTTCCAAATTTGTGAGTAAACGCAATTGCTCTAACACTGAAGGCAAAAGATGCTGAGCTTCGTCAATGAGAACAACGGGGTTACGCCCTTGCTCGCCGGCTTCCTGTAAAAATCGGCTAAGATGGTCGGTTAAACGCTTCAACGATGCCTTTTCGTGCCGGCCGGGAATGCCAAACTGATCGCAAATGGTAGCTAATAATTCACGTTCACTGAGCATCGGGTTGAGCACAAAGGCAACATCAAGGCCGGTACCTAGTTCAGCTAAAATTGCCCGTGATAATGTAGTTTTACCTGTGCCAACCTCACCAGTTAACAACAAGAAGCCGCCGCTGCCGGTGAGCCCATTGCGCAAATGCGCTAGGCCTTCTCTATGCCGAGGCCCTAGAAAAAGAAAATCAGGGTCTGGAGCAATCGAAAACGGCACTTGTGTAAAACCAAAAAAATCATGGTACATAGTATTCAGAACCCACGCAGAAAAATGCAATCAGAAGAACAGCAAAGTAGCAGCCTGCTACAATCCTTGCAATCATCATAAAGATTGGCAATGATTCGAAATCATACCGGCTCAAAAACTTTGAGTGAACACTACTTAGGAAAATTATGAAGGTTTATGTTGTTGGCGGCGCTGTTCGTGATGAATTGCTCGGTTTACCCGTTGCTGATTACGATTATGTTGTGGTGGGTGCCACACCTGAAGAATTGCTCGCTGCAGGATACACACCTGTGGGTAATGATTTCCCAGTGTTTTTGCATCCGCAAACTCAAGCCGAATACGCCCTAGCAAGAACTGAGAGAAAATCCGGCTCGGGGTACACAGGGTTTATTTGCTATTCAGCGCCCGATGTTACCCTTGAAGATGATCTATTGCGGCGTGATCTCACCATCAATGCGATTGCCAAAGATAGCGATGGTAAACTCTATGATCCCTATGGCGGTGTCGCCGACATCCAAAATCGCAAGCTTCGGCATGTTTCCAATGCTTTCCAAGAAGATCCACTTCGGGTATTGCGAGTGGCGCGGTTTTACGCGCGCTTCTTTGAACTTGGCTTCACCATTGCTAACGAAACCTTCCAGCTAATGGCAGAAATGGTTAGTTCCGGCGAATTAGCAGCGCTTACAGCTGAACGTGTGTGGCAAGAAACACATAAAGCCTTCCTCACTCCAAACCCCGAAGTGTTTTTTGCAACGTTGGCTGAAATCGGTGCCCTCGCCGCGCTTCTTGGTGTTCGCAAACCTCAAAGTGGCAGCCACTTAACTACAAACTCACTTAGCAACACCACACAAAGTATTTCGGCTCAATTTCCACAACTTATAAAGTTAAGCGGCGGTAACTTCGCGCGTGAAGCCATTAAAGATAAAGCCAAGAGAGAAACGCTCGTTCTGCAACGTTATGTTTTACTCTGCGTAGATTTGCACCAGCAATTTCTGGCTCACCTAAATGTAGCAACCGCGTTTAAAGTTCCCCATAAGCTGCAACGGGCCGCTGAGGAAACTGAAAGAGTACTCAGAGAATTAACCCGTGGTGAACTCAACGCAGAGCAAATTTTACTGGTTTTTCAACGTAATGATAGCTGGCGACGGCCAGAGCAGTTTCATGTTGTGCTCGATAGTTTGCAGATCATTCTTGCCGATTCTGAAATTGCGAAGCGCCGAGATTTCTTAGTTCTCACCCGAGGTTTGGCTGTGCTTAGTGCTATCGACGTGCAAAAAATTGTTGCGGCAGGATTTAAAAATCAAGAAATTAGCGAACAACTCAATCTTGAGAGAAAGCGGGCGATTGAACGCATGCTTGCTGAATCGCTAAACGGCTAATCTACCACCGAAACGAAACCACTGTTAACGATTGCTGTTGCCCCACATCACTGTGTAAAAACTGCTTCCATAGCTCGAGATAATTTTGCTGTTCAATTGGATGATGATGCAGTGGATGTAAATCAGCCAATGGTTTTAATACAAAAGCGCTGGTTAACACCTCGGTTCGCGGTAAATCTGGTTCACCATTCTCAGCCCCCGTTTGTACTCGATCACCGTAGAGTAAGATATCGAGATCGAGTGTTCGGGAACTGTATTTTTCTGTTTCTGCAGGGCGGCCAAAGTTCTCTTCAATAGTTTTACAGCATTGCTGAACCTGCAATAAAGTTTGCGCAGAGTAGAAGCTAACAACGAGATTATAAAAAGGTGGCCCAGTAAAGCCTAACGCCTCGGATTCGTAAACTGGAGAAACTTGTAAACGCGGATACTGCTCTGCAAGGGCGCGAATTGCGCCACGAATATTTTCCTCACGGTTTATATTACTTCCGATGCCAATACTAATCAGCTTCTCTTTGTGCTCTTTTTTCTCGCTCTCCAATTGCATCATTAACCCTAAAACTATTTGTCTGCAAACCGATTATGAAATGTTGTTGTTATTCTGTGCTGTTAATGAACACCAACAATCTATGCTTCTCGCTTTCGATGAATAGTTACGGCAACAGTTCTAGCGGCTTTTACCGCTGTTGGTTTAGCTACCCGAACTTGCAGTTCACTCACATTGAATTCAGCCATAATGCGAGTTGCGATAATTTCTGCAACATCTTCAATCAAGCCCCAGGTTTTTGCTGTAATCCAACTGGTTACCGCTTTTTGAACTGCATCATAATCTAACGCATCTTCAATCGCACCGGTTTTAGCCGGCTTGCGGTTATCCCAGGCCATTTTCAAATCAATAACCAATGGCTGCGTAATTTCTTGCTCCCACTCAAAAATACCCACAACTGCTAGCACTTCTAAGCCTTCTATACTCACAAAATCTTGCACACTTTTTCCCTACTGTTAATACCTTGTTACAATTTAGTTGTTCAATCTTTGCTGTTTTCTCGCTATCTTGTGCTTGGTGAATAGCTTTTAAATTAAAAAAACTCTATTCTGCACAGAATTATCCCTAGCTCTGTGATCACTGCACTACTTAATATTAACGTAACAGGAATACCTAAAAAAGCTAATGTCTGCTCTTGCCCTGCTCATGATTGTATTTGCTTACCTGCTTGGTTCTGTAAGCAGTGCAATCATTGTTTGTAAAGCGTTTAGCCTTGATGACCCACGCTTACGAGGCTCGGGTAACCCCGGAACTACAAACGTATACCGCTTAGGCGGCCCAGTGCCAGCTGGCCTCACCTTACTCGGTGATATTCTCAAAGGAATGATTCCAGTGTGGGCCGCTTATTATCTCGATTTGAGTCCCATTATTCTCGGGTTGGTAGCCATTGCAGCGTGCTTAGGGCACATCTACCCGCTGTACTTTAAGTTTCAAGGTGGAAAAGCCGTAGCCACTGCTCTGGGAGCCATGTTTCCGGTGGCTTCAGAAATGGCTCTATTACTTATCGTTACTTGGGTTATTGTGTTTTGGGTAAGTCGCGTATCTTCGTTAGCAGCGCTAATAACCGTTGCCCTTTCACCTGTTTATGCATGGTTCATAAAGCCACAATACACCGTGCCAGCTATTATGCTCGCAGCACTCATCATCTGGCGACATCGCACCAACATCATCCGCTTGTGGCGAGGCACGGAAGTAAGCTTCCAACGAAAAGCCAAAAAGAAACCGAGTACATCGCAGAAACCAAACGAGTGAGTTTGCCATCGCTTTATAGGGGCGCGAGGTCAGTTAAAGGCCAGCGCGGCCTTACTTTTACTGATAAATCAGCCGTTTGTTTTGCTGCTAAACGCTGCGCCCCAGCCACTGCAATCATCGCCCCGTTGTCTGTGCAAAACTCGGAACGTGGGTAAAACACCTCGCCGCCTCGTTTTCTCATAGTTTCTTCTAACATGCTGCGTAAACGCACGTTAGCACTAACACCCCCAGCCACAACTAAACGCGTAAAACCGGTTTGCTCCAATGCTCGTTGGCATTTGATGATAAGCGTATCTACTACCGCATCTTGAAACGCACGGGCGATATCTGCTTGTGTTTGCTTATCCTTGCCATTCTTTGCAATAGCTTGCGCTGCCGCAGTTTTTAAACCGCTAAAGGAAAAATTTAAGCCCGGTTTATCGGTCATTGGTCGCGGAAATACAAACCGCCCCGCCACACCAGAATCGGCCAATGCAGCTAAACGCGGCCCTCCAGGATAATCAAGGCCGAGCAGCTTTGCCGTTTTATCAAATGCCTCACCAGCCGCATCATCCACTGATTCACCTAGTAAGGTGTATTCACCAATTCCATCCACTTGCACAAGCTGCGTGTGGCCGCCAGAAACTAGCAACGCAACAAAAGGAAACTCAGGTTTGTTGTCCTCTAACATGGGCGCCAACAAGTGCCCTTCCATATGATGAACACCAACCGCTGGAACGTTCCAACCAAACGCTAAACTTCGACCAATCGTTGCGCCTACCAACAAAGCGCCAATTAATCCCGGTCCTGAGGTGTAGGCCACACCATCAATATCTTTTGCCGTAAGATTTGCATCCACCAATGCTTTTCGAATCAAAGGGAGGGTTTTACGCACATGATCTCGGGAAGCTAACTCCGGAACTACGCCGCCATAATCAGCATGCAACTTCACTTGGCTGTAAAGCGCATGAGATAACAAACCTTTCTCAGTATCATAGATTGCAATACCGGTTTCATCACACGAAGTTTCGATTCCCAAAACGCGCATATCTTTTTTCGCTCCAAACTCAGCTCAAACTGCACCCAAATTGGGCTTATACCAGGCCCGGGCAGCAAACTATTTAACTACATTAGCAACCCAAAGCCGCTTCAAAATCCGGTGTATTCTAGCGAAAAACCCCATCGCCGGCACTAGCTGATTTGCCCAAGCTTACTTTTTACCTGGTCAGCATTAATCTCACCACGTTCGGATAATCGGTTCAGCGCCTGCTCCATAGTTTGCATACCTATTGCACCACCGGTTTGAATCGATGAGTACATTTGCGCCACCTTATCTTCGCGAATAAGGTTTTTTATCGCCGGGGTGGCAAGCATGATTTCGTGCGCCGCAACTCGCCCACCATTTGGTTTCTTAAGCAAAATTTGTGAAATCACCGCCCGTAGCGATTCAGAGAGCATCGAACGCACCATCGATTTCTCATCACCAGGAAACACATCAATAATCCGATCAATAGTTTTTGGCGCCGATGTAGTGTGCAGGGTACCAAACACTAAATGGCCAGTTTCTGCTGCGGTTAGTGCTAAGCGAATGGTTTCTAAATCACGAAGCTCCCCCACCAGAATAACATCAGGGTCTTCCCGCAAAGCCACCCGCAATGCATTACTGAAACTATGGGTATCACGGTGAACCTCACGTTGATTAATCAAGCTCTTCTTACTCTCATGCACAAATTCGATGGGATCTTCAATGGTTAAAACATGATGAGGGAAACGGTTGTTTATATAGTCCACCATGGCCGCTAAGGTTGTTGATTTACCTGAACCGGTTGGCCCGGTTACCAGTACTAAACCTCGCGGATACTCAGATATACGCCCTAAAATTTCAGGCGCGTTTAAATCTTCAAGGCTCAATACTCTATCTGGAATTGTTCGAAATACCGCAGCGGGCCCATACTGCTGCATGAAAACGTTGGCCCGGAAACGTGCCAAGCCCTCAACCGCGAAAGAAAAATCAACCTCTAGGTCTTTTTTGAATTGCGCTTGCTGACGCTCATTCATTACCGAGGTTACCATGGCTTCGATTTGTCGAGAGTCGAGCAAGTCTGTGTTAATCTTAGCGATATCACCATCGATACGGCACATTGCGGGTGCATTTGCCGATAGATGTAAATCGGACGCCTTATTTTTTACGCTGTATTCAAGTAATTCTTTGATGTCCATGTGAAACTCTTTTTATGTTTAACTAAAAGAAGACAACTAAAGCTGATGCCAAGATCAACAGAACTATCAAGCTCTGCATTGCACGCGCATTTTGCCACGGTAATGCAGCAAATTCAGGATGCTGCCAAGGCCGCCAACCGGGATCCTGACAGTATCGCACTTCTTGCGGTCAGTAAAACGAAACCCGCATCCGCAATTGCGGAACTATACCGTGCTGGGCAACGCCAATTTGGCGAGAATTATGTTCAAGAAGCTATTGAGAAAATCCAAGAATTGCAAGCACATGATGATATTGTTTGGCACTTTATTGGCCCTTTGCAATCAAATAAAACGAAAGATGTTGCCGAACATTTCGCTTGGGTGCACAGCATCGATCGGGAAAAATTGGTGCGTCGCTTAGCCAACCAGAGGCCTAAAACTCTGGGGCCGTTGAACGTTTTAATACAAGTAAATATCGATGACGAAGCAAGCAAAGCCGGCGTAAATTTAACTGAAATTCCCGAGCTCGCTGCCAGTATAGCGAGCGCAGAGCAATTGAAATTGCGTGGTATCATGGCGATACCAAATCCTGATGCCAGTGCGGAGCAACAAAAACAAAGCTTCGCTGAATTGCAAAAAGCATACAAAGAATTACAAGAGCAGCATCCCGATGTAGATACCTTATCCTTGGGCATGAGTAATGATTTGCAACTCGCTATTGCCCATGGCTCCACTATGGTGCGGATTGGTACTGCTTTATTTGGCGCTCGAGAAAAGTAATTTGCTATAATTTTTTGAACAAAAGGAACTACTATGAGCAATAACACGCGAACAATTGGGTTTATCGGTGCTGGTAATATGCCACAAAGCATTCTCGGTGGCATGATCAAAGGCGGCTACCCGGCTAGCTCGATTATTGTTAGCAACCCAAGCCGCCCTAAGCTCGATATGCTGGAAGAAAAATATGGCCTGTTTACCAGCCAAGATAACCATGAAATCGCCGCAAAATCTGATGTTATCGTGCTTTCGGTAAAGCCGCAGCTTATGCGTGATGTATGCGAAGATCTACAAAAGCACGTTCCAGATTTAGATAAAAAACTTATCATTACCATTGCGGCTGGTTTGCGCATGGAAAGCTATTATGAGTATTTCAGCGAAAATATCGCTCTTGTGCGAGTAATGCCAAACACCCCATCACTTGTTGGCGAAGGTGTTTCTGGCTTGGTTGCAGATAGCAACACAACAGAAGCCGACCGCGATTTCGTAACCCAAGTGTTCGATTATGTAGGAATTACTATTTGGCTTCAGGACGAAGATGCCATTGATGTACTCGGAGCAGTTGCCGGCAGTGGCCCAGCCTACTTTTTTGAATTCATGCACAGTTTACAAAGAGCCGCCGAGGATCTCGGCTTTAACAGTGAACAAGCACGCGCCATGGTACAACAAACCTGCTTGGGTGCCGCAAAAATGGCCAGTGAGAGTGAATTATCTTTGGTTGATTTACGTAAACAAGTAACCAGTAAAGGTGGCTCTACCGCAAAAGGTGTTGAAGTTTACCAACAAGCTGAGTTAAACGATATTTCGAAGCGTGCGGTTGCAGCTGCAGTAGCCCGCAATCAAGAAATGGCGAAGCTTTTTTAAGCTTCTCAAGGGATAATAAGAAGGATTAATTTATGGGTAATGGCGCGCAATTTTTAATTACTACGGCTTTTGACCTCTACATCATGGCCGTTATTTTGCGGCTTTGGATGCAGCTGGCTCAAGTTGATTACTTTAATCCAGTATCACAGTTTATTGTGAAAATTACAGGGCCGGTATTGAACCCCCTTCGCCGTGTGTTTCCCACTATTGGCCGCTTTGATATTGCTGCTGCGTTTTTAGCTTGCGCGTTAGCCGCGTTGAAGATTTTTATCTTGATTCACCTACAAATGGGAAGTTTCCCTTACAGTGTTTTGAATCTTGTTCTAGCAGCGCTACAAAATGTTGCCGTTACTACATTAACGATTATTTTCTGGGTGTTGTTAGCGCGTGCCATTATGAGTTGGTTCAGCCAAGGCCAGCACCCGATGGAATTTGTAATGGCACAACTTACTGAACCCATGCTTTCACCCATTCGCCGTATCATTCCACCGATCGGCGGGCTCGATTTATCCGTATTGGTGTTGATTATCATAGTGCAATTTATTCGGGTGAGTATCAGTTAGCCGATTTAGCCAAGGTGAGGTAAAAGCCGGCTATGTGTGGCAAGTGGTAGCACGGAAAGTGAAACAGCGGAGAAGTAAAATGAAGAACATGAAAAGCCGAGCATTAGCGATCATGTGTTTGGGAGCAATGTGGTTATCATCGCCCGTTATGGCTCAACAGGCGGCTAATGAAGAGTTACCAGAGCAAAGCGCAGTGCAAGGTGGCCAATATGCCAGCTTTGATAATTGGCAGGTTCACTACAGCGCCTTCCCCAGTACCATGCTGCTGCCCGATATCGCTACTCGCTACAACATTCGCCGGAGTAGCGCCCGCGGCCTGATAAACATCTCTGTTTTAGATACTGATAGAGAAGATAATCCTGCGCAGCGAGTTGCTTTGCAAGGGTATGCCCTGAATAGTTTGGGGCAGAGGGTGAACCTTCAGTTTCGCCGCTTTGTTGAGGAGCCTGCTATTTATTATATCAGCGAAGTAAACCACGATGATGATGATCGGCTACGTTTCTTTATTACTATTACTCAGGGTGATAGAACGGAAGAATTACGTTTCACACACACATTTTACCGCTAGAAAGAGCATGAAAACCGCAACTAGCTGGTTGCGGCTTTCACCCCTACTTTTAAAATAGTGCCATCATCGTCTATTTCTCGGGCAGTAAATACTAAGTTACCCAATAAAACATGATCCCCTACCACCACTCTTCGGTGAAAACGGCGAACAAATATCTCATTAATTTTGGTATCTAAATCTTCTCCGCCATCTTCTGGAAGCATATAAAAGCCCGCTAAATCAGCAAGGGTTACATCGGCATTCAATACGAAATCACCGAAGAATGATTTCCGGTTGATTCGTTTGTTGGTGCCAGTAGAGGCCAAAACCTCACTAATCTTGCTTACATCTTCAGAGGCGGCCATTACCATGAGGGAATCACCCGCTTGTAATTTCGGATCAGCTGAACTGCGCACCCAAACTCCGGTGCGAATTAAACCAATAAAATCTGCATCTCGTGGTAAATTAATTTCTCCCCAATGATGTTCCGCCGCAGCCGAATCATCGGTAATTTCATAGACAAGAATTTCTAAAACATTCTTGGAATGAATGCTATCTAAAGGCATGCGATATTCAGGTTCCGGCTCAGCTGGTATTTCAAGGCCTAACTTGCGCGCTATCCAACTAATGCTCCAGCCCTGCACAACCAATGAAACTAAAACCACAACAAAGGCTATTTCGAAATAGAGTTGTTGGTTTTCCAAACCTGCAATCCATGGGAAAAGTGCCAATACGATGGGCACTGCACCACGCAAACCCACCCAACTAATAAAAATTTGATCGCGCCAAGGGAATCTAAACGGAGCCAAACTGATGAAAACCGCGAGCGGCCGAGCGATAAAAATGAGTACAGCAGCCAGAATGAGTGCCGGCACCAAGATACCTGTAATCGAGGAGGGCGTCATGAGTAATCCGAGCATTAAGAACATCACGATCTGCGATAACCATGCTAAGCCATCGTGTACTCGCAGTATGTGAATAACCTGTGGCAAACGCGCATTACCTACTAGATAACCCATCAAATATACAGCCAGAAAGCCACTACCGCCAAGTTGTGCGGTAAGGCCGAAAACGGTTACTGCCCCAGCTACGGCTAATAAAGGGAAAAAAGAAACATGTAAATCAAGCTTTTTACAGCCAAACACAAACACCTTACCGCTTAGATAGCCAACAATGGCACCCACCACGGCTTGCTGCAAAAAAACCAACACAATCCATCCGTCTAACGGCACTTCAGGGTTAGCTAGAACCGCTACAATGGTTACCGTGAGCATCACCGCCATTGGGTCATTACTACCCGATTCGATTTCCAACGTTGAAGCTACACGCTCTTTGATGCGAAGTTTTTGTGATTGAAAAATGGAAAATACCGCAGCCGCATCGGTAGAACCTAAGATAGCGCCGAGTAACAAGCCCTCTATCCAGGAAAAGCCAAACAACCACGATGCAGCTAAACCAGTTATTAAACAGGTAATCAAAACACCCACAGAAGCCAGAGTAGCGGCTGGCCTCAGGGCCACACGAAAGCGTTCTGGATGAGTGCGCAGGCCGCCATCGAAGAGAATAATCACTAAAGCCACTGAACCGATCAGCAAAGCCGCATCAGGGTTATCAAACTCCAACCCAAGTACGCCCTCTTCTCCAGCCAACATACCAACGCTTAAGAACACTAAAAGTAATGGCGCGCCCACGCGAACAGAGAACTGCACGGCCAGAATACTGATAACCAGCAATGCCCCTGCGATGAGAATGAGTAGGTTTACGGCTTCCATTAGTGTGCTCTGCGTCCTTTTGTAATCTTTACTTCGATAGCTCCGGTTTTGATAATAACACAGCCTTCGAAGTGCGCTATAATCCCGCCGAACAAATACTATTTTAGCAATCTGCGAGGTTATAGATGCAAACTAAGGATTCGTTGCAGTTGGTGCTCGCCACTGGCAATAAAGGCAAAGTGGTTGAATTATCTGAGCTTCTTGCGCCACTAGGTTGGCAGGTAACACCGCAAGCTGAGTTAAATGTCTCCGATGCCGATGAAACCGGTTTAACATTTATTGAAAATGCGATTATTAAAGCGCGGCATGCCTGTGAAAGTACCGGCCTTCCAGCTCTGGCCGATGATTCTGGTTTAGCCGTAAAAGCTTTAGGCGGCTCACCGGGAATCTATTCAGCGCGGTATGCTGGAAGCAATGCAACCGATACAGATAATCTGAACAAGCTGCTTACAGACATGGAAAATGTTCCTACTGATGAGCGTCAAGCAGAGTTTCATTGTGTGTTGGTGTTCATGCAAAGTGCCAGCGATCCTACGCCCATCGTTTGCCACGGCCGTTGGCAAGGTATGATTACCAGAGAACCAGCGGGTTCTGGCGGCTTTGGTTATGACCCAATTTTTTGGATACCTGAGCTCAATTGCACATCAGCGGAACTAAGCAAACCGGAGAAACAAGCGTTGAGTCATCGAGCAAAAGCTCTGCAACTTCTCGTTCAGCAACTCGCTTAAATCCGTGTTTACAGAACCAACGTTCATCCAAAAGATGTTCACGCAAGCCCTTTTTACCCCAATAGGCTACCAATTTTCGCTGGTTAATGAAGTATTTGAGGCATCTAATGACAACCACTAATATGCAACTACCACCCTTGAGTTTATATGTGCATATTCCGTGGTGTGTGCAAAAGTGCCCGTATTGTGATTTTAATTCTCATGCGCAACCTGAAATTATTCCTGAAGCCCAATATATTGCTTGTTTGCTTGATGATTTAGCGGCTGATTTACGTTACGTTCAAGGCCGCAAGCTTACCTCTATCTTTATCGGCGGCGGCACTCCGAGCCTTTTTTCAGCCGCAGGAATACAAGGTTTATTACAAGGCATTGAGGCACTTATACCATTTAACCCAAATATTGAAATAACGCTCGAAGCGAACCCAGGTACCTTTGAAACTGAACGTTTCGCTGGCTTTGCCGATGCTGGCGTAACGCGATTATCCATTGGCGTTCAAAGCTTGCAGCAACAACAGCTGCAGCGCCTGGGCCGAATTCATAATTCGGAGCAAGCACAGATTGCGGCTCAGCATGCCAGCACCCTAGCGCTCACCAGTTTTAATTTGGATTTAATGCATGGTTTACCCGAGCAAACGCTAGCTACAGCCATGGCGGATTTAGAGGGTATTATTGCCCTCAACCCACCTCACATTTCGTGGTATCAACTTACGATTGAGCCCAATACCATGTTTGCGAGCAAACCGCCGGTGTTGCCCAATGATGATGTATTGTGGGATATCTATGAACAAGGCCATATTCGCCTTGCCGCCGCTGGCTACGAGCAATATGAAGTAAGTGCTTATGGCAAACCGAGGCATCGCGGTCAGCATAATTTGAATTACTGGCGTTTTGGTGATTACTTGGGCATTGGTTGTGGTGCTCACGGCAAAATAACCTTGCCCGACCAGCAACAAATTATTCGCACCGAAAAGGTGAAGCATCCACGCGGTTATCTTGATTTAACCCGAAACTTTGTCTTTAAACAATGGCAGGTGGAGCCGGATGAGCGAGTATTCGAGTACTTTATGAATCGCTTACGGTTACTTGAACCAGTTCCTAAAAGCGAGTTTTCGGCCTTTACCGGTTTACCACTCGATAAAGCCGATAAAGCCCTTGCTGATTCAATTCGCAAGGGCTTTATCGAGAATACAGCGGAACATTGGCAAACAACTGCAACGGGGCGCTTATACTTAAATCAAGTGCTTAGCGATTTACTTACCGAAGATAATTAAACGGCGGTGTATTTCATATCCCAAACCCCATGGCCAAGGCGTTGCCCACGTTGTTCGAATTTAGTGAGTGGGCGCTCGTCTGGCCGCGGAATGTAAGTACCATCAGTGGCTTGATTCTCATATCCCGGCGCTACGTTCATCACCTCTAACATGTGCTCGGCATAATTTTCCCAATCGGTAGCCAAATGCAAAACACCACCGGCTTTCAACTTCTTCCGCAATAAAGCCACAAATTCCGGCTGAATTAACCGGCGTTTATGGTGGCGTTTTTTATGCCACGGATCTGGGAAAAATATCTGCACACCATCAAGGCAATCATCAGCGAGCCAATCATTCAATACCTCTACGGCATCGTGTTCAATAACGCGCAAGTTACTTACATTCTGAGCTTCCGCCTCAAGCAAACAGGCACCTACGCCCGGGGTATGTACTTCAATACCAATAAAGTTTATTTGTGGGGCGGCCTTTGCCATAGTTACTAACGATTTTCCCATGCCAAAACCGATCTCTATAACCACAGGGTTAGCGTTGCCAAATATGCTCGCTAGATTCAGCTGCTCACCATTGAATTCAATACCCATGATTGGCCATTGGCGCTCCATCGCACCAGCTTGGCCTTTCGTTAATCGGCCTTCACGGCGAACAAAACTTCTGATCCGGCGCATGTAGGGGCCACTTTCGATTTCCTTTAGCGCTTCTGAGCTTTCTGTAGTTTCTGTGTTGGCCGCGCCGTGCTCTGGCGTTTTGTTCATACCTACCTCTGTGGTTCTAAATTCTTCAATTTTCTTGATAGCATGCACACAAACGAACCTGCTACACTCAACGGGCCGTTATTATCCAAGCTCCTGAAGGAAAAACAAGCAAACTCGCATGCAAGCAGCAAATAAACTTAAAAAGCAACTAACCGCCGCTAAATTCGCAGAAGAAGTACTTACTTGGCAACATCAGCATGGTCGTCATGATCTGCCATGGCAACAGCCAGCCACTCCTTATCGTGTTCTAGTTAGTGAAATTATGCTGCAACAAACTCAAGTTAGCACCGTTATTCCATATTTTCAGCGCTGGATGCAAGCTTTACCCACTCTGGAAGCACTTGCAAGCGCCAACGAAGATGAGGTTATGGCGCTTTGGCAAGGCTTAGGTTATTACTCGCGCGCTCGAAATTTGCAGAAAGCCGCGCATTACATAGTGCATGAGCTGAATGGCAAGTTTCCTGAAGAACTTGAAAGTATTCAAAAGATTCCTGGTGTTGGCCGTTATACCGCAGGGGCAATTCGCTCGTTCGCCTATGATACCTATGGACCCATTGTCGATGGCAATGTGCGCCGTCTGTTTTGCCGAATTTTTGGTATTGAAGGCCCGCCCACGAGCAGCGCAGTAAATAAAGAACTATGGCAGTATGCCGAAACGCTCACGCCTGAGAAAAATAACCGCAGGTTCGCTCAAGGGTTGCTCGATTTAGGCGCCACGCTATGCACCAAACGTAACCCTAGCTGCCAAGATTGCCCCTTCGCAAGTTCTTGCGTTGCTTTTCAAGAGCAACGAATAACAGAATTACCCAACCCTAAGGCTAAAAAAGCCATTCCCACCAAAATTGGCCACTTCCTCTGGATAGAAAACTTGGAGAATAATAGCCTGCGCCTGGTTAAACGACCCAGCAAAGGTATTTGGGCATCTCTTTGGAGTTTACCGGAAGTTTCGGAAAAACCATTAGAGGCCGAGTTAAAAGGAAGCTTCAAACACGTTTTTAGCCATTACAAGTTAGAAGCTAAGGTGTGGGCGATGACCAGCGCCAACGTTGAAATAATGAATCACCTTGAAGAAGCGAATCCTGAATATCAACTACCTACCGATGCAGTTGCTGACCTAGAGAATAGCAAAACATTGAACTCCCTAGGGTTACCAACGCCGATTCGGGCATTTATTGAAACTCACTGGCAAACCAAGGCAGAATAGAGTTGCGCTAGCTGGTAATAATTCCTGTGTGTTAGTATGCCAGCCCATTAGATGGTGGTGAAACGAAAACCGCTTAACTACCGATAAGTGTTCAGTTTGGAGTAAGTTATGGCTCGTACCGTATATTGTGAATACCTAAAGAAAGAAGCCGAAGGCCTAGATTTTCAACTCTATCCTGGCGAGCTTGGTGAAAAAATATTTGCCAGTATCTCAAAAGAAGCCTGGGCTGAGTGGCAAAAAAAACAAACTATGCTTATCAACGAAAAACGTTTGAACATGATGGACACCGAAGCCCGTGCGTTTTTAGAACAGCAAATGATTGCGTTTTTGTTTGAAGGAAAAGAAGTAGATATTGAAGGTTATACACCGCCAGAACAGCAATGACGTAAATCCAAACAAAAAACCAACATATTACTTCAAGTTTTTAAAGAATAAATTGCTTATTTTTCAATCTAAAAAAGTAGGTTCTTTAACGCTAAAAGTGAATTTTTATGCAATAACGGAGCTATGCATAACACATCCTAATCATTCGTTTTATAGCTATTGCGAATACCTCCCATATAAACTGTGAATGCCCTATCAAGCCCCGTGAGCGTGGGCTTGGTGGAGCTTAATTCGCCATTATGCTAGTATAAATGCTTCGTTAGTTCAGTATGGAGTTCATATGAAAATCCCAGCCTGGCGAAGAGCAGTGATCAAGGTCGGCAGTGCTCTAATCGCGCCAGATGGTAATGGATGCAGCTCAAAATATCTTCTCGCCATCGCTCGCTTCATTAACGAATGCCGTGAGCGCGGACAAGAGATAGTTTTGGTGTCATCAGGATCCGTTGCCGCAGGCCGACATCATTTTAATGTAGAAAGTACCCAAATTCCGGTTGTTCTAAAGAAAGCCATGGCGGCTGTAGGGCAAACCCAAGTTATGGAGAGCTGGTCACGCTTTTTTGATTTCCCTTGTGCCCAAGTTCTCATGACTCACGATGACCTTCGCGACCGCGAGCGCTATATCAGCATTCGCAACACAGTGAACGCACTTCTCGAAAACGACATCATGCCCATCGCCAACGAGAACGATGCGCTAGCCACCGATGATTTAAAAGTAGGTGATAACGATAACTTAGCCGCAATGGTTGCTACAGTTGTTGATGCCGACGCGCTCTTTATTTGTTCTGATATTGATGGGTTGTTTGATAAAGACCCGAATAAAAATAAAGACGCTACCTTGTTACCGGTGATTGAAGAAATTGATCAGAGTATTTATGCCCTGGCCGGGGGTTCTGCTAGTGCTGTTGGTACCGGCGGAATGCGAACAAAAGTTGAGGCTGCTGAAAAGGCAACCGCCCACGGCATAGACACTTATATTTTAAATGGCCGGAAAGGAAGTAAATTTGAAGTGCTTCTGCGAAACGAAAATCCGGGCACCTTATTTAAAGCTAAAGAAAACCCGTTAAGCAATAAAAAGCATTGGCTACGCCACACCCTAATCGCCCAAGGCGAGATACTGGTAGATTCAGGCGCAGTAAAAGCGATTAGGAATAACAGCGAATCATTATTGACTTCGGGTATCGTCGGTATAGAAGGTAATTTCGATCGCGGCGATGCAGTGCTTGTTAGAAGCGCAGAAAACATGGAAACGATCGCTAAAGGCATTTGCCGATATAGCTCCCACGAATTGATTCATATCAAAGGGCAATCGGATAGCGCCATCGCTGAAGCATATGGATACAGCCCAATCAGCGAAGTCATTCATCGCGACGATTTAATGTTATGGAGAAAACATGAGTAACCAAATTAGTAATAGCGAATTAGCTACAGAAATTTCTAAACGTGCTGCTAAAGCGGCACGTTCAATTGCAACTTTATCTACCGAAGATAAAA
The DNA here is from genome assembly GCF_003987135.1 of Aliidiomarina iranensis. Classification (GTDB taxonomy): domain Bacteria; phylum Pseudomonadota; class Gammaproteobacteria; order Enterobacterales; family Alteromonadaceae; genus Aliidiomarina; species Aliidiomarina iranensis. The sequence continues at coordinate 57,061 of NZ_PIPJ01000006.1, read as the reverse complement.
ATGCAGCCTTACAACGCATGGCCGATGCCATTCGTGCGCAGCAAGAAAAAATTCTACTAGCCAACGCCGAAGATTTACGTGAAGGCGAAGCTAAAGGCTTAGATGCTGCCATGATGGATCGTTTAGCCCTAGATGCAGATCGTATCGAAGATATGGCCAAAGCAATTGAAGAAATCATTGCCTTACCTGATCCCGTTGGTGAGAGCTATCTTCTAGAAGAGCGCCCAAATGGCATGCGTATCGATAAAATGCGTATCCCGCTAGGCGTTATTTGCATGATTTACGAAGCGCGCCCAAATGTAACAGCAGATGCTGGCGCTCTTTGCTTTAAATCAGGTAATGCAGTAATTCTTCGTTGTGGCCGCGAAGCGATCGGCACCAGTAAAGTAATCGCCGAAGCGATGCACAGTGCCATTGAAGCCAGCGGCTTGCCGAAAGATGTGGTTACCGTAGTGCCAACGCCAGATCGTGATCTAATGGCTGAGCTGTTAAAGCAAAGCGATTACATTGATTTAGTGATCCCGCGTGGTGGTGAAGGCCTCATTCACTATGTAAGCGATAACAGCAAGATCCCAGTGATTCAACATTACAAAGGTGTATGCCATTTATATGTTGATAAAGATGCGGATCTTGATAAAGCGTTGGCCTTATTGCTAAACGGTAAAACTCAACGTACGGGCGTATGTAATGCTCTTGAAGGTTTATTAGTTCACAGTGAAGTAGCTGATAAGTTCTTGCCAATGGCTGCAACAGCACTAGCGGAAAAGAACGTTAAAATTCACGCATGTTCAGGTTCGCTAGAATATTTCGAAGATGCTGAGCATATCGCAGATGATGCTTTCGGTGAAGAATATTTAGCGCTGGAAATTGCTGTTCGTAAGGTGAATGATTACGATCATGCAGTTGAACATTTGCATCAGTTTTCTAGCGGCCACACCGATGTGATTTGCACTGAAAACGAGCAAACTGCACGTAAATTCATTGCCGATATCGATTCAGCAGTAACCATGTGGAACACTTCATCACGGTTCTCCGATGGCGGGCAGCTAGGTTTAGGTGCAGAGATTGGTATCTCTACCTCCAAGCTCCATGCGTATGGCCCCATGGGCTTGCAATCGCTAACTACCGAGAAGTTTGTAGTTACCGGTAATGGTCAAGTTCGCTCTTAACGTTTAATTCGTTTCGCAAACGGTGCGCTTAATAGGCGCTGCCTAGTGTTAAAAAAGGCTTCTAGGAATAGAAGTTTCAATAAAATACCAGCGCAGCCTTGACACCTAACCACAAAACGAGTTTAATACCCGCCGCATTGAGATGTTGCTTTATATGGCCATCACTTTGCGCGGCTTGCCCGGATAGCTCAGTTGGTAGAGCAGAGGATTGAAAATCCTCGTGTCGGTGGTTCGATTCCGCCTCCGGGCACCATTATTTCAAAGGCCCTGCTAGCAATAGCGGGGCTTTTTGTTTTCTGGCTTTGTACCAATTTTGTACCACATGTACCATCCACATTGCCCGCAACCTGTTTTAAGTGTTGCCCTGCAAGATGGGCGTAGCGCAAAACCATTTCAAATGATGCCCAGCCACCTAGCTCTTGAAGCTCTTGTAAGCTAGTGCCACGTTGAGCATGCCAACTCGCCCACGTGTGCCGTAAATCGTGCCAACGAAAATTTTCAATACCCGCTCGGGTTAACGCTGCATGCCATGCCTTTGTCGATGTTCGCTCCACAGGGTTGCCTTGATACACAAAACAATACTGCGGATGTTCACCTTGCACCGTTCGCAACACCGATACCGCATCGTTATTTAAAGGAACGTTAATGGCCTTTCCTGATTTTGATTGATCAGGATGGATCCACGCAAACCCGCGTTCAACATCCACTTGATCCCAACGCAAATAACTCACATTCGATTGGCGCAAACCCGTTGCCAATGAAAACTGAGCCATAAGACGCAAGTGCCGCGGTAATTCCTCTAACAATCGATCCGCTTCATCGGGGGTTAACCAGCGAATACGTTTTCTTGACTCCTTAAACAGTTTTACCGCTGGAATCCGATCGACCCACTCCCATTCATCCCGAGCCATACGCAGTATTGAGCGTATAAGCGCCAAGTAACGATTGGCCGTTGTCGTCGATGCTTCCTTTGCTCTCACTGCCTTAATGTGATCAACCACATCGCGGTTAATCTCATCAAGATAAAGGTGCCCTAAATATGGATCCAGCCAACGCAGCTTCCCTAAGTCTTTTTTAGCATCCGCCTTGTAAGCTTTCTCCTGTAACCAGCGAACCACAGTTTCCCGCCACGTTCGCCTTGGTTGTTCACCCAGTTTATACACCCGCCAAGCTTCGCTCTTTAGGCTATCTTCGTACTCTTGCGCCTGCTTCTTTTCGTCGGTGCCAGTAGAGCGAGATATTCTCTCTCCGTTTGGAGCCGTGAAGCGAGTCCACCAGAGGTTCCCACGTTTATACAATGCCATGATGATTCCTCCTCATCACAACCTTGTTGCGGCGTGTTCACACCAAAAGCATATAAAGCATCCAGGTATTCCACAAGGTCTTTTTCGAGGAACACCCAACGTTTGCCAGGTTTCGCTGCTTTGATGCGCTTCCCACGGGCTAATTCGGCCAAGTGGGATGCGGACATACACAGGTATTGTGCGGCCTCTTGCAGATTGAATGTGTTCATACGGCATTACTCCAGCTCCCCAATCTGTTTCAGCTTCACAAACTTGATGCGTTTCTCAGCCAGTTTTGTTTGCACATAATGCGCAAATGTTTCATGCCGCTTATCATCGATTTTAAAGTGCTCTTCAGCTGCATCATAAAAAGCGGCAAGGGCTTGCGTCATAGTCTGATGCTCATGCTTCACCATAAAGCTGGTGAGATAACCGAGGGCACCCGTAAAAATGCTGTAGTCACTCGGTAATACTTCAAATCGTGCTCGGCGAATATCGTCAACGCCTACATGATTAAACCGCGCATCACATAACACTTTCCAATCAGGGTGAAGTGGCCAACGTGAGCTATTCCCATCATTGAGAGAAATCAGGCGAAGTGAAAGCCAATTAGACGTTAAGTAATTCCAAGCCGAGTTCATTTTATCGATAAAGGTATCGGGGTTGGTTGATGCGGTATCTTTTAAAAAAGCTTGCCGAATCTGATATTCAAGACGCCATACCGTTTGTTCTTCATCCCACCCGCGTAATTTCCAGATCTCTTTAAAGAAGCTCTTTTCGCTCACTTCTATCTCACGAGTTTTATCATAAAGGCGGGCTAATACATCGCCACTTTTCCCAAACACATAGCCTGTTAATTCATTCGCCTCTCGATATTCACTGCGTTTATTTGAGCGACATACCCACGCTATCGGATCAACACTTAGCCAATCCAGCTCAGTGGTAAAATCACAACACAGATCCACACGACTGATAGTGCCTTGATTACAGTCAGCGACAATTTGGCCTGCAATTCTACGTGACATTTCAAGCGCAGCATCGTACCCATGCATCGTGAGTAGTTCGCTGGATATTTGCATATACACGGGCGGAGCGTTGGAGCTTGCTTCACTCGCTACGCGAATAACAAAATGGTTATTGAACAAGACAAAGGGATATATGCTTTGGCCTTTGGGTTTTACGATAAATTTGATACCAGCAAGGTGCAGCGCTGGCGGCGTCCGCTCATCTCTGCACCTTGTGCTTTTGGCTATTTCTTTTAATTCTTGTAAGCGAGAAAGCAGGTTTAAACGGGCTGAACCGTGAAAAGAAAGATACAAGCTATCAATACCTGTTCTTATAATTTCAGTGTTTTGGTATTTTGGGGGTGCTGTGTTACTAGGTGGCGCACCTTCTAAGTGCGGCAAAAGACTTTCGACACCGAAAGCAGTTTCCTTCTGCGAAGCAAACCGCTTGGCGGCGTCCACGGTGGTTGGGTTGGGCTCATTTTTCGACATGGTAGAAACCTCATAGTTTGAAAGAGGTTTCCTACTCTATACACGAATATCTGAATGTTTAGGACGTCGATTGGCCGTTTGACGTCCTTGTATCATGCTTGCGCCGTTGCAGGTGTTTGCGAATAGCAGCTTCCAAATCGTTACCTTCCGCAATGAGGTTGAACAATATACTCATTTCATAGACTGATTCAGCATCTAAATTGCCCGTGACTTCCTCCTGTACAGCAATCATCATTCGCATGTCATCAAGGCCAACGATTCGTTTACCGATCGGATATTTGCCGATAATAGCCTTGGAAAGCTTGGTTAAACGATCTGTGTTTTGCTCAACCACCCATAACGCGATAAAATTGGCTATTTCCGAGTTACTCACAACTGCTGGATCAATAGCGATAGCCTCAAAGATTATTTCTTCATAGTTATCAACTCTATTGCGAATTTGTTCGAGCATCGTATTTATGGAACGGTTTCTTCGCGCAATGGCTTTCATATTGTGTTGCAACGCGAACACAAATTGCATCATGCATGCGGTGGCTTCATCTTCCCCGAGCGCTTCACTTAGTGACGAAAGTGAGATATCAAAGCTTTCCATTTGTTCTAAAAATGCCAGTTGGATATCGGAGCGTGATTCGTGCTGATTTGCTTGCTCAATGAGGCTGGATGCTCCCGATATCACGACAAATAAAGCCATGAATTCAAGAAATGTAAGCGAATAGAGTTCTGCCCAGCTTTCTAATTTAGATTCGAGCTTGGCCCTTCCCTCGGGGTTTAATGCTAATAAATCGAAGAACTCCCGCTCTTCCTTTTTACCGTCCTTCAATAGGTCGTGAAGCTGGTCAAGAATATTGATTTCTTTCTCGTCCATAAGATGAAGATTCCCTTATTTTCTGTGCGAAAGCGATTCCCCGCAAGCGGGTCCCCTCTTTACATATTAAAAACGATTTAAGAATGATTTACAGTAACGCAAAACTAAGAAGCACTCACTAGGGAATTCATGTACCCTAATATTAAATAAACGAATTAGATGTAAATATCTACGCAGAATCTATTTAGAAGGGAATCAAATGCGTTGGAAGCCATATAACTTCAATGATATAAACTATAATTTGAACCATCTTCATCCTCACTCGATGTTTACGGAACTTTCAACAGAGCAACGGATAGAGATATTAGTTACATATGGCTTTCATGTGTTCACGGATGAAAAACAAAATGAATACGAAGTGAACTTTAGAGGTGAAAGTCGGTATTTTAGTCTGAGCCGTTACCATAGCAGCTTCGACTTACCTAATATGCTGAAGAAATCATTGCAAAATGGTTATGTAGCCCGATATCTATCAAAAAACCGTGCTGAACAATTTTTTCATTTAGATTCGAATGATTACTCGGTTTTTTTTGAACTACGAAAACCAGCCAACCGCGATAACTGTTTGAAACTCCAAGTTGTATCAGCGTACGAAGTTGAGCAATGGGGTAGAAGCACCTTGCCAAAGGGCAAGAAGTACAAATGGACAGATGTAGTATATAGGAAAGTCAACGGGAACAAATTTTAACAACAAAAAAGCCGCTTTAAAGCGGCTTTTCGTTTCCTTTATGGAAATATCGGTCTAGTCTTTGGTTATCCTGCTCTCAGGCTAGGAGATGATTTTATTCACCCGACACAACACCCCACTAAGTGGTTCCGGTATGTGTTGATGTACATACTATAATACACTTTTAGCTTTTAACTCATCCGACCAGTAAAGCGTAATGCTTAAAAACTCTCAAAAAACTAATTAGACATAAGATACCACTGATTGTACCAAAATTGTACCAATATCGCATGGTTTAGATAGCTGTATATCTAAGTACTGAACATCGTAGACGCCGCAACTGGTTGATATTATTGACTGCCGTAAATTAGTAATTCTCGCTAAAACTAATTGAAAATCCTCGTGTCGGTGGTTCGATTCCGCCTCCGGGCACCATTATTCAGCAAGTACTTTGAACAAGTAATTTGCAATAAAAAGGCCAGCTTCTAAGCTGGCCTTTTTATTTTTGCTTTATGCGTTCACTCGATAAGTGTGCGGCTAAAATAAACTTGCTGCCAGCCGCTATCTTCAAAATAGCGTTTCCGTTCCACATATTGGTAAGTTGCACCGTTCTCTATGCGCTGCCAACGCTCTTCTTGCTCATGAGGTTTGTCGTTTACACTCGGAACACTTTCCGGATCATAACCCGCGCTTCTCTGAGCATGCACGCTCGCTAGGCGCCGGTACTTAAGTTCCATTCGAGTATCAGGTGTAAGGCCATCCGCGAGAAGCTCTTCATAACGCTCACTAGAAATTGAACCTCTTGTTTTTAACTCGTGCAATGAACCCGCTGCAGAATACAGCTCTACCATTTTATCTTCGTTAGTAGTTCCATCTGAATTAAAAGCTACGGCGTTTCCAGCAAACATCAGAAAAGTTGCGCTTATTAATACTGAAGTAAATTTACTCATAAAAATATCCTTATTCATTGATATCGCACCTATAACTTAATATAGGTGCGCAAATCAGTCCATTTTCTATACTTCAAACACTTATTCACTCACCTAAGCTACCGCCCGGTACATACCACTGATAAACCACAACTGCGAAACGGCCAGCCTTTACCGCCGGATCTGCATGCGCGATCTGCTCGGCTTCTTCTAACGACGACGCCCGCAGTATGGTTAAACCCGCAATTCCTTCTTTAGCTTCAGCGAAGCCGCCAGCAGATAATGCAATACCATCTTTTTGTAAGCCCAGTTGATATTGAATGTGCGCAAACATTAACGCCCGCAAACCTTCAGAGCCTTGCAGCTCAGCAAAATTTGGGCCTTGTTTTACCAATACAACATAGTAGCTATCCCACTCTGTTGGCAGCTCGATAGGTTTCTGATTTTCAGCCTTGCCAGCTATTGGAAACGAAAGTAACACGAGCATTAGGAATATTTTGATAAGCTGATTGTTCATCGTTTGAGATCTCTAATTGTTGTTTACTTATATTCTATTGATCACTCGGAGATACTATTTTTTCCTGCCAGAGCTGAATTGGATTACCTTCCGGATCCGCTAAACGCGCAAACCAGCCATTCGGATATTCCGTTGGATCTACTTCAACCTCAATGCCGGCCCCACGTAACTGCGCCACCATTGCATCTAAATCTGCCACGCGAAAGTTAAGCATCCATTGTTGTTCCGCATCACCAAAATAAGATGTGGTATTGCGAAAAACACCGAACACTGTGTTACCACCTTCCTGGTTCCATGGTTCTTCTTCATAAGTAGTAGGCGTTTTAGTAACTCCCAAATGTTCCTCATACCATTGCGCAAGTGCCGCGGGATCTTCGGCTTTAAAGAAGAAACCTCCAAACCCCAGCACCCGCTGCTTTTCTTCGGCGTGCAACGGTGCACCAAGAACTAAAACAAATGCTACAACCAGCAAAATCATCTTATTTTTCACGATAACTTCTTTGTTTAAATTTATATCCAACGGCGAACAGTTTGCAGGTAATCTGCGTAAGGCTTGCCAAAGTTATCTAACAAAATTCGTTCTTCTGGGATAATTTGAAAACGCGTTAAAAACCATACATAAACCGGCAGCATAATGGCGGCAGCGAAATTCCCTAACCAAAGCGCAAAGCCAAATAACAAAAAGAAGAAGCCAAGATACATAGGGTTTCGGGTGAACCGGTAAATACCTGTTTTGACCACCGCGCTGCTATCTGCTGGTTTCGTTGGATTCACCGTGGTTTTATGTTTTAGAAATTCAAGGGCGCCCAGCAGCGGCAACAGCACCCCAACGCCGATGGCTAGCCAAAGCAACGCAGGAGACGTTGAGAATAACCAACCCAAGCCTAACCACGTGCCAAATATCCAGCTTAGCAGCCACATATCGGCAGCAATGATGAGCACTAATATCAAGGGTGGAATCTTTAATTCTAAACTATTCATTTTTGTTACCTTCGGTGCGTTATAAAAACGCACATGCTTTGCGGCATACCCCTGTTCAACGTTTAGCTACTTGCGCAAATAGGGTATAGTTTAAGCATCATAGCTTAGATTCCAAGAGGGTGGTATGAGCCAAGCAATTCAAGCGCCAATTACTAAACTTTCATGCGCCGGCTGTGTGAGCCGAGCTACGAAAGCGATACAAGCAACCGATGGTGTTATTGAAGCTTCGGTTAACCTTGCCAATGAAAAAGCAGATATAAAATACGAAGATACCGCGGCGTTAGCGGGCGTAGTATCAAACCTAAAAAAAGCTGGGTACCCCACCCGTACTGAACGCATTGAACTCGACCTCATGGGCATGCATTGTGCATCTTGTGTGGGCAAGGTTGAAAAGGCATTACTCAAAGTTGCCGGCGTTTACAAAGCGCAAGTGAACTTAGCGAACGAAACCGCTGTTATTGAGTTTATCAGTGGTAGCCTAGAGCCTAAACAGCTACAAAACGCGGTGAAAGCCGCAGGTTACCAAGCAGAGATTAAATCGAGTGCCGGCAGCTCCGCCAACCAAAGTAGCTCAGCAAGTGAGCACAAAACAAAAGAATTAAAATCATTACAACTCAATTTTTGGTTTGCAGCACTCTTAACTTTACCCGTATTTATTCTAGAAATGGGTAGCCACTTCATTCCGGCTATTCATCATTGGGTTGAGCAAACCCTAGGGCAAAGCCTGAATTGGCACCTGCAATTTGTTCTCACCACATTGGTGCTCGCTGTGCCGGGTTGGCGCTTTTATAAAGTAGGTATACCCGCACTTCTGCAGGGTTCGCCAGATATGAATTCCTTAGTAGCTATGGGTACCAGCGCTGCCTGGTTATTCTCTGTAGTAGCAACCTTTAGCCCTAGCGTGTTACCCGCGGGCACCGCGAATGTATATTACGAAGCGGCTGCGGTTATTGTTACCTTGATTTTACTTGGCCGTGTGCTAGAGGCCCGCGCAAAAGGGCAAACCGGTGATGCCATTAAACGTTTGCTCGGCTTACAAGCGAAAACAGCCCGGGTGAAACGAGAGAACGAATGGCAGGAACTCGCTATTGATCAAATCGAACTAGGTGATGTAATTCAAGCCAAACCCGGCGAACGCATTGCGGTAGATGGTGAGGTAACCGATGGTGAGTCATATGTTGATGAATCCATGCTTACTGGCGAGCCAATACCGGTTTCCAAAAAAGCTGGCGATACTGTAGCGGCGGGAACAGTTAATAGTAATGGCTCACTTACGTTTAAAGCTACAAAAATTGGTGCTGATACCCTTCTTGCTCAGATTATAAAAATGGTAGAGCAAGCGCAGGGCGCACGGCTACCAGTGCAAGCTTTAGTTGATAAAGTAACCGCCATCTTTGTGCCGATTGTAATAGCTATTGCTGTGCTTACCGTTATTGTTTGGCTGTTATTCGGGCCAAGCCCTGCCCTTACCTTCGCCTTAGTGAACGGTGTAGCTGTACTGATCATTGCTTGCCCCTGTGCGATGGGCTTAGCAACCCCCGTATCTATTATGGTAGGCACTGGCCGAGCGGCTGAACGAGGTGTGTTATTTCGCCAAGGCGAAGCACTGCAAACATTGCGTGATAGTAAAGTAATTGCGCTCGATAAAACCGGAACCCTTACCGAAGGGAAACCCAAACTTACTGATTTTGAGGTAGCTGAGGGCTTTTCAGAAGATAATGTTCTGGCTCTAGTAGCTGCTGTGGAACAACAATCGGAGCATCCGATTGCGAATGCTATCGTTGCTGCAGCTAAAGCTAAAAATATCGTCATCGCTGAGTGTACTGATTTTCAATCAGTATCGGGTATGGGAGTGGTTGCCGAAGTAAACACAAACCAAGAATACAATACTAAGGTTCATATCGGTGCCGACCGTTACATGGCCGAACTAGATATTTCGGTAACCGAATTTAGGGAAATCGCTGAGCGCTTGGGCAGCGAGGGAAAAACACCTTTATACGCGGCACTCGATGGCAAACTCGCCGTCATAATTGCAGTGGCAGATACCATCCGTGAAAGCACACCTGAGGCGATTAAGGCCTTTCACGCACTTGGCCTACAAGTGGCCATGATAACCGGTGATAACAAAGCAACCGCAAAGGCTATCGCAAAACAATTAGACATTGATAAAGTGATCGCCGAAGTACTGCCCGATGGCAAGGTAGAAGCCGTAAAGCAACTACGCACGGAATTTGGCCCGGTAGCCTTTGTTGGTGATGGTATTAATGATGCACCGGCACTTGCCGAGGCCAACACCGGTATTGCAGTGGGCAGTGGTACCGATGTTGCAATTGAATCAGCCGACGTAGTGCTCATGCGCGGTGATTTAAGCGCGGTAGTTGCTGCTTTCGAAATAAGCCGAAAAACGCTGCGGAATATTAAACAAAACTTGTTCTGGGCCTTTGCTTATAATGCCAGTTTGCTGCCGGTAGCGGCGGGCATATTGTATCCTCTATTTGGTATCTTGCTCTCACCCATGTTGGCCGCTGGAGCCATGGCGCTCTCAAGTGTTTTTGTGCTTACCAACGCTTTGCGCTTAAAGCGTGCCTAGCAGCCCTGAGCGTTGAAAAAGCAGCCCTGAGCGCTGCGCAATGAGCCCTGGACAATGAGCCCTGAGCGTTGAGAAAGCAGCCCTGAGATCTTAGCCCTGAGCGTTGAGAGAGCAGCCCTGAGATCTTAGCCCTGAGCCAGAGTACCGAAATACAACAGTGCTTAATTTAGCTATTGTGAGGGTTCCAAACAACCTCCCAGAGATGGCCATCGGGGTCTTGAAATACAGCTCCGTAGCCACCCCAAGAAAATCGCTTGGCTGGCCTTACAATCTTTGCCCCAGCATCGCTAACCTGCTGAACAATGCTGTCAACCGCATCTGCATTCGCAACATTATGCGCGAGCATGAAACCAGCAGGGTCAGGATTCATGAGTGGTACACCGCATTCTTCACTAATGCTTTTACGCGGCCACAGAGCCAATTTTAAGCCTGGCTGAAAATCAAAAAATACAACAGCGCCATTCTTGTGCTCCTCGCCAAGAATCCCCTTAGTCGCCAAGCCTAATCCATCGCGATAAAACCGCAAAGAGCGTTCAAGAGATTCAACACCAAGGGTAATGTAGCTTATTGAGTTAGAGAATTTAGCCATGGGGATCCTCAATGTTTTCAACTATCGCCTGCGCCCACAATTTGTATCCCACAGGGCCAGGATGAAAGCCATCGCTGGCAATAACATTGGCGTGCATAGGAAAGCTCACATCAAGCACATCGCAAGCATGATTTACTGCCGCAACCGTATCTAATTCCCGAGTTAAACGCCGCGCCTGCTGGCCTAAAAACCAACGCAAAGGTTGTGGCAAGGCTGGAAATAAATGCATTGGTGGAAGTGCCGTTAACAGAATCTGGGCAGCGTGAAATTTTTCTTGCAGTAATTGTATAAGTGCTTGTTGATTGCGCCGAAATTTTGCGGGGCTTGTTTGCCCGGTTACATCATTTACACCCAAGGAAGTAACCACAAGATCAAAGTACTGCGCTGGTTTCATGTGTAATTTGGTAAGGGTTACCGCAGTGCTATCACCATTTTTTGCCCATAACTGCCATTCAATTTGGCGCATAGGAAAGCGCTGCTGTAATTCAGCCACAAGTTGGCCAGCAAGCGCTTCACTCTGGGTTTCAACGCCAACGCCCGCCGCCGCTGAATCGCCGCAGATAAGCACGCGCAGCGGCGGCTTCTCACCACAAATAACGCCACTACGCTCACCGCTAGGCTCTGGCAATCTCGGTGTTTGCGAACGTACTCGCTTACCTTGCACAAGTAACCAAGGGGCGAGGATAAATTTATAGAGTGAAATAAGCATAAGGCCCTTTGCAAGCTAACGTAATGATCAGATGAATAAAATACTGATTGTGTATGGGAATGTTGGTTCTATTTCTACACCTTTTGTTTTTCTAATGCTGAGTGGGTTTTGCTCATTATCAACAAAAATGTATGAAATTAGTTAATAATATCTGTTAAGTTTACTGTTATTCGATAGTTTGTACATGGTGTATTCAATGAATTCCTCAGAAGTGAAATCATACCATGCTGATGCTTTGGTGATTGGCGGCGGCTTGGCGGGAATTGTAAGCGCACTTGAGTTACTCGATCTAAATAAGTCCGTAATCCTTGTTGATGCTGAGCCGGAAACTAATTTTGGTGGCCAAGCAAACGATGCCTTTGGTGGCATGCTCCTGATTAATACAAAGGAACAAGCGAAGAATGGTATTCAAGATTCTCCTGAACTGCTACTGAACGATTGGCTGCGCGCGGCAGAATTTTCTGCCGATGATATTTGGGGGCAACGTTGGGCAAAAGAATACGCTTATTCATGCAAACCTGACGTTTACGATTGGTTACACCACCATGGCATTCGGTTTTTCCCAGCTGTGCAATGGGTAGAGCGAGGTAATGTGGGTAACGGTAACAGCCTTCCCCGTTATCACATTGCTTGGGGGTGTGGCCGCGGCGTTGTACAAACATTAATTAGTAAATTACGCGCTCATAAACATCGTGATAAGTTGCAAATTTGCCATCAACACCGTGTGCATAGCTTAGTTCGAGATGCAAAATCAGGCGCTATTCAGGGCTGTATCGGTAGCATTTCGGCTGAGAATAGCCCTGATAAAAACTTTAAGGTAACCGCAGCTCATACCATTGTGTGTAGCGGCGGTATTAATGGCAATATCGATCGCGTTCGCCAGCATTGGGATCCCATTTATGGCCCCTTTCCGGAAAATATCTTGAACGGTGTTTCACCTGCTGCCGATGGGGCGTTGCATGATGAGGTATCACGCGTAGGTGGCCAGGTTGTTAATCTGGGCCAAATGTGGAATTACGCGGCAGGTATTGCTCATCCTCAGCCTAAATTTTCTCGCCATGGCTTAAGCTTAATTCCACCGAGATCTGCACTTTGGCTAAACGCAAAAGGTGAACGCGTAGGCCCAGCCCCAATGGTAACAGGCTTCGACACACACGATCTTTGCAAGCGCACAGGCAATGCCCCCGGCCAGTACACTTGGCAGGTCATGAACTGGAAAATCGCTACAAAAGAGATGGCCATATCGGGAACGGATGAAAATCCGTTATTTCGTGATAAAAAATTGCTAAAGCTGATTTGGCAAACCTTGCGCGGTAATCATAACTTAGTGCGGTGGATGGTAGATGAATGCGAAGATGTTGTGTGCGCTGATAACCTAACTGAGCTCGCAGAGAAAATGCGAGCCTTGGCCAACGACGATCTATTAGATGCCGAAAGAATGTGCAGTGACATCCGTAGTTATGATGCCAATATTCAACGCGGCCCAAGCCTTTGGAATGATGATCAGCTACGCAAAATCCAACAACTTCGGCAGTGGAAAAGCGATAAGCTAAGAACTTGCAAGTTTCAGCCGATAGAAGATAAAAAGGCCGGCCCACTTATTGCGATTCGCGAACGTATTGTTAGCCGCAAAAGCATGGGTGGCATGCTCACTAATCTTGATGCGGCGGTGTTAGATAAACAACAACAGCCTATTCCTGGGTTGTTTGCCGCTGGTGAAGCAGCTGGCTTTGGTGGCGGGGGGATTAGCGGTATTCGCTCGCTTGAAGGCACTTTCCTAGCAAATTGTATTTTGAATAGCCGCCGAGCAGTACAAGCTATCGCTCGACAAGAGGAAACAAAATGAATAAATCTGGTGCAGCATTGGCGCGCTATGCGCTTGAGCAACTTGGCGTAAAGCATACATTTGGCATTCCCGGCGTACACAACACTGAGTTGTATGATGAACTCAATGCCTCCGAAAGTATTCAACCAGTATTAGTAGGCCATGAGGGTGCGGGTGCTTTTATGGCCGATGCTGTGAGCCGTATGGGTGAAAGTATTGGTACCATGGTTATTGTTCCCGCGGCCGGCGTTACTCACGCGGCCAGCGGTATCGGTGAGGCTGGGCTAGATGGTATTCCCATGTTGGTAATCTCCGGTGGTATCCATACCGAGAGTGGACACAAGTATCAGTTGCACGATATGGACCAACACACACTGCTCTCGCCAATTACCAAAGCTACATTTCGCATTGAATCCCATGCAGAAGTTATTCCAACAATCTATGAGGCCTATCGCATTGCTACCTCTGGCGAACCTGGCCCGGTATTTGTAGAGCTGCCGTATAATATTGGTAACTTCTTGGGTGAAGTTGAAGGTATGCAAGCTTTTTCAGCAGGCACGGCCAACCAACAAGTTGATAAAACACTCTTGAAGCAAGCTGCAGAAATGCTCGCAAATGCAAAGAAACCCGGTTTATTTGTCGGTTGGGGAGCGCTTGCCGCCAGCGCCGAGCTTATTGCACTTGCCGAACACCTTGGCGCTCCCGTGTGTACAACTTTACAAGGGTTAAGCGTTTTTCCAGGGAATCACCCTCTACATACCGGCATGGGCTTTGGTGAATATGCCGTTCCAGCAGCTACACACGCATTTTCAGAATGTGATTGCTTGCTAGCAATCGGAGTTCGCTTTGCCGAGATACCCACTGGCAGTTACAGCATGCCGGTACCGGAAAACTTAATTCATCTGGATATTAACCCTGAGGTTTTTAGCGCCAATTTCCCGGCAAAAATAGCGGTTACTGGTGATTCTGCCCTTTCTGTGCCTTTGCTATTGCAATATCTACAAGCACAATGCGAGCCACGAGATTCCACCGAACTAGCGGCTGTAATTAAAAACTGGAAACACAAATATAATGAAGAATGGTTAGCCCACAATAGTGGCGATCGCGTGAACCCTGCTCTATTTTTTAATGCCCTTCGTGCAGAGCTCGATGATGATGCCGTGCTGGTTGCCGATGATGGCAATCATACCTTTTTAATGGCTGAATTGATGCCAATTCATGGACCAAGAAAGTTCATATCACCCAGTGATTTCAACGCTATGGGTTATTGCATTCCCGGTGTTATCGGCGCAAAGCTTGCGAAGCCTGATACGCAGGTAGTTGGTGTGGTAGGCGATGGTGCGCTGAGAATGACAGGGCTAGAGATGGCGACAGCGAGTGAGTTAAACCTAGGCGTCCCCATTTTTGTATTTAACGATGGCGAGCTCTCACAAATATCGCAAGCGCAGCAAATTCCCTACAATCGAAAAACCTGCACCGTGCTCAAACCTTTGAATATTCAAGCCTTAGCGGCCGCTACGCACTGCACATTTATTGCCATTAATAATAATGAAGAATGTGCAAGTAAAGTGGCGCAAGCGATAGCTGCAGCGAATAAAGGTGAAACAGTACTAGTTGATGTACGCATTGATTACTCAAAGCGCACTCGGTTTACCAGCGGTGTTGTAAAGAGCACATTAAAGCGGTTTTCAACCCGAGATAAAATGCGCGTAATAAGCCGAGCCCTGCTGCGAAAAGTAACGGGCTGATACTTTGGGTAAACCATAACCTAGCTTCAATTGGACATTTATTCGAAGGCATTAATTCGGAGGCATTAATTCGTAGGCATTTATTAGTAAGCATAAGAAAAGCCGGGTGCACCCTATTTTTTCTTTAGTGCGCACCGGCTCTTTTCTTTTTACAAATTCGGCATCTAAACTGCGTACCGTTGTGCCGCCAAAGATAAACGCCGAGCTGCTTCTGAGCGCAGAGCTTCGGGCGCCAGTACTTCTACTAATTCTGCGTAGGAAAGCAACCACCAACGGATTTGCCAAGAATCTTTTACATTGGCAACTAATACCGCGCCCTCATCATCTTCGTGAATCTCCTGCTCCTCGCTAATCGGGCTTTCCGTTAATGAACGCACAACATCGTCGGAAAATAAACGAACTTTTAGCTTTATTTCTTTTCCCGACCCAAACTGCAATGCGCCTGAATCGAGATAATCTTGCAACAAAAAATCATCTGGCAGAATAGCCTGCGTATCCGTTTGCTGCGCCTTTTCAATGCGCTGCATAGCAAATAATCGCGGCTGTTCATAAGGTTCAGCAGAAGCCACTAAATAGGTAACCGCGGCCCTCTGCACTAATCCAAACGGGTGTAAACGTAGGTTGCTAGCTTCTTGTTTACCCATCGATTGATAAGTCACCTCAAGAACCTTCTCATGCAACAGCGCATTTTGAACCGTTTCTAGAATCTTTGGCTTAACTAAAGGCGGGTGTTGCGGCAAACTTGCAGGAACATGTGCCACTTTTTCCGTCCAGTTTGATAGTTTTTGCCCAGATTTTAGACCATTCAGAGTTTTTTTCGCTTGGCGAAACCGCGGTTGAACCGATTGCATTACTGATTTCGGAATCAACGGTTTCATGATTTGTTCAATGAGTGAGAGCGAAAGAGCCTCGGCCACTGATATTCCCGGCATATCGATACTTGCATCTTTGGCCCAATACCAACCGTAAGGGCGGCCCTTTGCGTTACAAACGATGGGGAACAAACGGCTTAACTCGGAAAGATCACGTTCCACCGTGCGCTTACTTACAACAAACCCTGCACCTTCAAGTGCTTCAGCTAATTCTCGTGAGGTTGTTCCTGGTGCTCGTCCAGGAAGTAATTTCAACACCTCCCACTGCCGAGTGATGGTCATACGAGCGCTATTGCTAGTCATGCAAACTCCTTTTTAAACGCAATCCCTAACTCACTTTACCCATACCTTAAGCAATGAGCAACCATCAAATATGTGAAATTGCTAATGTGAAATTGCTAATAAAGCACTTACTTTAATGTATCGGCTAATTGCTCCCGTATCCAAATCATTTTTGGATCATTATGATAACGCTCGTGCCAATATAAGTAGAACTGCACAGAACTCGCTTGTAAGGGCTTGGGTAGAGGCCGGATGACTAGTTTTCGCCCCTCGGCGATGCGCTCTGCAAGGCGTTTTGGCAAGGTAAAAATCAAATCGCTATCCTCCAAGAAATCCGCAACTGATGTAAAACCCGATAATCGCAAAGCCACTCTCCTTTCCAGGCCATGTTGCGCGAGTACCTGTTCCATCGAACCTGGCCCACGCCCAGTAATCGAAACCAAACCATGAGGTGTGTTGGCATAATCTTCAGCACTCATTTCAACAGAGGCCAATGGATGGTTTTCAGCCAGCAGACAAACTACATTCATCGTTTCCAATGTTTTTCGATGCAGGCTATGCTCAGCGCTCATGGGTGCTAACCCACTTAAACTAAAATGCACCTCATCACGTTCAAGCATGGGGAAACTATCATGCTCCTGGCGCACTATTTCAAAGCGCAGAAAGGGAGCCAACTGCCGTAGCCGTTTAATTAACGCAGGAAAGTACAGGCCAATTTCCATATCAAGGCCGGTTAATCGAATCAAGCTATCGTCGGTACTCGGATTGAAGTTAGGCGGCTCAATTACACGCTCTATATCACGCAGCGCAATATCGAGTTCCCCGCGCAACAAAACTGCCCGTGAGCTCAGTGTAAAGCCCGCAGCAGTTCGAATTAAAATAGGATCGTTGAGTGTTTTTCGCAGCCTTCCTAGTGCCCTACTCACCGCCGGCTGGCTCATATTTAACTGCTCAGCAGCCCGCGATACATGCTGCTCTGCTAACAAAACATCCAGAACAACAAGTAAGTTTAAATCAATATCTCTTAATTTTAGGCTTCTCATTATGCACCTTACGCATATCTTTTATTTCAATCATGCATTTGATGAATATAGTATCCTAAGCTAATCTCTGTATCAAATAATGCAACAAGAATTAATGAACGTTTCATAAATGATAGCTACAACGTTGTTCAGTGTGAACGTATGGCAGGGATTCTAGATGGCACTAACTCGTAAGATAAAGAATAGTAAAAAGCAATATGGTTGGCCGAGCATCATTATGCATTGGCTCGTTGCACTAGCGGTACTTGGGATGTACCCCCTGGGTTTATACATTGTATCTTTGGGGTATTACGATCCTGGTTATCGAGTATTTCCAAACATTCATCGAAGTATCGGCTTGATACTTGCGGCGCTAGTTGCGGTTCGATTAACTTGGAAACTAAGCAACACTTCGCCGCAAATGCTAGGGCAAAGAAAGATAGAGCGATTTGCAGCTCATGCCGGCCACGTTGCGCTATACATTTTGCTGTTTGTGGTTTTCAGCAGCGGTTATTTGATCTCAACCGCCGATGGTAGGGGTATATCCGTGTTTGGGTGGTTCACCGTACCTGCCATCGAGGCACTAGCCAACCGGCAGGAAGATTTTTGGGGCAACATTCACTTTTATGCTGCCACTAGTTTAATGGTATTAACGGCGGTTCATATTCTAGCGGCGTTGAAGCACCATTTTATCAATAAAGACGCCACACTGAAGCGCATGTTTGGTGTGGTGGTAACCGAATCAAGAGAACACAAACAGCAACAGGAATAATGCTAATTTTAGCGGTACAACAGAACACTTAATTTAAATAATCTTGAAGGAGATTTACTATGAAACTATTTAATCTTAAGAACATTGCCCTTGCATCGGCTATTGCCGGCACGAGCTTAATGAGCCTTTCAGTTTCCGCAGCTGATTATGTTATCGATACTGAAGGCGCCCATGCTTCCATTAACTTTAAAATCGACCATCTGGGCGTAAGCTATGTTGTTGGCCGCTTCAATGATTTTTCTGGAAGCTTTACTTATGATGATGAGAACCCGAGCAACAACAAAGTTGAAGTAACAGTTAATACTGCTTCAGTTGATTCGAATCATGCAGAACGCGATCGCCACGTACGTAGTAGTGATTTCCTCGATGTGGAAAAATACAGCCAAGCTACCTTTGTGAGCACAAGCTACACCGATCATGGCGATGGCAAAGGTGCCGTAACCGGTAATTTAACCTTGTTCGGCGAAACTCAAGAAATTACAATTGATGTTGAAAAATATGGTGAAGGTGAAGATCCATGGGGTGGATACCGTGCAGGCTTTACCGGTACTGTGGCACTAAATATTTCTGATTTTGGTATGGATTTCAACCTAGGCCCAGCCGCGCAAACGGTATACATGGATTTAGTGGTAGAAGGCATACGCCAATAAACTGATTAGGGCTTCAATGCACATTCGTTCAGTAACTTCCGCTGATATTCCCGCGCTAACCGCGTTGGAGTATCAGCATTACAAGGCCGAGGGATATCCCGAGGCCTTTTTGTTTCAGGCTTATCGCCAATGGCCGCAAATGTTGTGGCTGGCCTCTGATAATTCGGTGGTGGCGGGCTATGTACTGTGCGCGCCGGGAGCTGGAAGCTCAGAAGCATGGATTATGTCAGCTTTGGTGGCTGCAGATTACCGGGGCCTTGGTGTTGGTTCTGCGCTTATGGGGCATGCCCTATCGCATCTTACAGACCAAGGGTTCTCTACTATTTATCTAAGTGTTGCGCCAACAAACACCGGCGCCCTTAAACTCTATCAAAAACTTGGTTTTGTAGTGCTCGAGCAGAAAGATAACTATCTTGGAGCCGGCGAACATCGGTTAATTATGCGCTATAAACCAGATTTAAACACTTGCTCTGGTACTGCATAGCCACGTAACATAAAGCTTCAATTTAAAACTTTGTGAGTTTTCATGGATACTATTTGGCAGCAACGACGTTCCGGTGCGGCGCCAGCAAGGCCCGGCGATCTTCGAAACCCTTGGCAACGTGATCGCGCTCGAATTCTTCACTCCGCAGCTTTTCGGCGCTTGCAATCAAAAACTCAAATCATGAACATTGGTGAAAACGATTTTTATCGCACTCGCCTTACTCACTCGTTAGAAGCATCACAAATTGGTTCCTCGTTGATAAATCAACTGGCTCATGCGGGCACTGATAATGTGCGAGCGCTTTTGCCTGATGAAAATCTGATGGAAGCCCTGTGCTTGGCCCATGATATTGGCCATCCGCCGTTTGGTCATGGTGGCGAAACCGCACTGAATTACAAAATGCTTGGGTCTGGTGGCTTCGAAGGTAACGGCCAAACCTTTCGTATTGTTGGCCGGCTTGAGGCCTATCATCAAGACCATGGTATGGATCTTACCCGCCGCACCTTACTTGGATTATTAAAATATCCAGTACTTACGCCTGATTCTCCCAAACCCTTTGAAGAACACCCAAAAAGCCTTTCTGCATGGAAACCTACAAAAGCGGTATTTAGCGCCGATGCGGATTTACTTGATTGGGTGCTTGAACCCCTAAGCGCTGCCGATCGTGATATTTTTCAAGCTGTGGATACACTGGAAAAGGCGCCTTGGCAGCGTTCGAAACATAAATCATTCGATGCCTCTCTCATGGAGCTTGCGGATGATATCGCCTATGGTGTGCATGATTTAGAAGATGCCGTGGTTACCGGCAACTTAACGCGCCAGCAGTGGGATGCGCATATTCCGGCCCTATTGGAAAATCTGAATCCAGCGTTGCGCAAATTAATGCAACAACTCCAACAAGAGCTTTTTTCGGATACTCATCATCAGCGTAAGAATGCGATTGGCGCCATGGTAAATATTTTCGTAACAGCGGTAAAGGTAGACGAAGTGTTACCAGAGGCTGAACAAGCTCTGGTGCGCATGAATGCCATATTACCAGAAGATGAGCGGGTGCTACTTGATGGCTTGAAAGCAGTGGTTTTCGAGCATGTTATTAACCAGCCAGCAATTCAACAACTGCGCTACCGCAGCCAAAATATGTTGCTTAACCTTTTCTCGGCGTTTCATGCCGAACCACAACGATTGCTCCCACGGAATACTCGCGCGCGCTGGTTACAAGCATATGAGCAAGATGGCCAAATAGCCGCTGATCGGGTGTTATGTGATTATATTGCCGGCATGACCGACGATTACGCTGAACACATGTACAAGCGATTATTTATCTAGCTTTGCTGAAATAAAAAAAATCTCGCGCGTTCTGCTTCGCTATATCAGCAGATTAAACGCACGAGATTTTTATTTAGCAACACCTATGCGTTAGCGAACACGAGCGGCAATACCATCAAGAGTGCTGCTAAGCTCGCTCATACGCTTGCGATCTAAGCCCTCATGCGCTGCCGCCTCTTCATTTACCGCAGCAGCTAAAGCCGATAAACGATTTGCTAAACCACTGTTACTCCGGCCTGAAGCCAGAACTTGATCGGCCTGTTCCAACAGCTGATTCATTTGGTTTAGCTGATCACTACTGAGGTTATTGCCACGTTCTAGCTGATCTCGATAAGCGCGAGCTACCACCGGCTCCTGCGGCCAGCTCACAAATGGCTGCAACTGCGGATTAAAGGCTTCGCCCTTATCTACGAGTTCTGCCGCCATCAACTCATTGGCGCTCAAATATTCACTTGGCAATAGCTGGAGTACATCAAGGCCACGTACTATTTCAGTGCCATAAAGAAGCCCCTTATACCAATATGCCGACCAATAACCACCGGTTACTAGCTCTTTCTCATCAATGGGGCCACGATCAAAGTAAGCTACCTCCATCGGGTTTGCCGAATCTGTGAAATCAAATACAGAAATACCACCTTGATACCAAGCTTGTACCATAATATCACGGCCCGGAATTGGTAAGAGTGAGCCGTTGTGCGCTACACAGTTTTCCGTTTCTGATTGTGGTGCTGGCATCTTATAGTAACTGCGGAACTCAAGCTTGCCATCAACAATATCGTAGATCGCATTCGCGCCCCAAGTTAGTGGGTCCGAAGCACGGCAACGAGGGCGCACGCCCCCACCCCATTCGTCGGTGAAGATTACTTTACTACCATCGTTGCTGAATGTAGCCGAATGCCAATAAGCAAAACCCGGATCAACAACGGCATCCATACGTGTTGGGTTTTCGGGGTCAGAAATATCAAACAGAATACCATTTCCTGAACAGGCGCCTGCCGCAATTTGGGCTTCTGGATAAACAGTTATATCGTGGCAATGATTAGTTTCATTGGTTGTTTGTGTTCCCGGGCCATGATCACCGCGCTCCCAAAGGCCGGCTAAGTTGCCACTTTCAGGATCTGCAAATACTGCTGGGCTGTGAATGATACGGGCATCTTGCGGTCGATCGATGGGAATCTCGATAACATCGATACGGAATCGCGCAGTGCGTTCATCGCGATATGGGTCTTCGTCGAAACAACCCTCGAGTTCTTCATCTTCGCGAACAAAACTTGTGGCTGAGTTGTATACGATTAAACGATTATCCTCTCCGGGCTCATTAACTACTGTGTGCGTATGCGAGCCGCGGCAAGTTTGTACCGCTCCTACCTGAACTGGCATGCGTAAATCACTAATGTCGAAAATCCGCAAACCACGAAAACGCTCTTCGCTCACCTCGCCTGCAATACCCTGCAAACCGCAATCTAAACGGCCCTGCCCTTGTTCTACCGACATAATCAGCAGATCACCAACGACAGACACATCACCTTGACCGCCAGGGCAAACTACAGCACTAATCAGGTTTGGTTCACCTTTGGTGCTGATATCAAAAATTTTGAAACCATGATAACTGCCAACTACCAAGGTATCGCCAGAAAAAGCCATATCCGTATTGGCAAAATCAAGCAGTGCTGGCCGTTCTGATGAACTCGTGCCCTCACCATCTTCTGCACTCTCATCGCTTGCAGAACCCTCTGCATCGGCAGCAAGTTCACGCAACCGGCTTGCCGGCAAACCCGCTGGATTTTCAACATCGTAAAAACCAGCTGGTTTCGGCAGCGCTGCCAACAGCTCCATATTCCAAATCGCTTCTTCGGCGTCGCGGAAACCAGCAGTAAGGCCGGCCCGTGGATCCGGTGAATAGCTCGTAAGCATGGCAAGCATGCGGTCAATTTCAGCTTTTTGGTCGTTATTAATATCGTTTACGAACTCAAACATCTCCGGTACTTGTGCGGAGCCTCGCTGTTTGAGCAAATCATCAACCATACTCAGGGCACCTTCATGGTGCTTAATCATGAGTTCTAAAAACATGCGATCGAACTCTGGCCCACTCGCAGCCTCAAGCGCTGCCATCTGCTCAGGTGTAGCCATACCCTTCATTTCATGATGAGCCCCATGCATTGCCTGATGATTTTGGCCATGGCCAGCACCATGATGCTCAGCATGTGCGCTCGCTTCATCGTGTTCACCTCCCTGCCAACTCAACTCAGGTACAGGTTCGCCACGTTCGCGAAGCCATTGTTGCATGAACACAATTTCATCTTTTTGTGTTCGTTCAATACGATTAGCAAGCTCAATCATTTCATTGCTACTGGTACGCTCAGGCAATAACGCCGACATATCCAATGCCTGTTGATGGTGCGGAAGCATACCTTGCATAAACTCAACATCGGCAGCAGAATAGCGAGCGCTCACTAATTGAATCGCTTCTTCCGCATTAATTTGCCGGCTAGGCTCACCCGGTTTACCCGGCTGAATGATTGGCACGTCGGCTATGGCGACTGAGAAACAAGATGCGGCAGCGATGGCTAACAGCACCCGTGAAGGGCGAAAAAGGCGTCGGGCTTGAGGCATAACTCTCTGATCCTTTGTGAAAAAGCGCATGTTAAAAAAAAGTAGACAACCAATATACAGGTTACCCGCTCTTCCACCAGAAAACATGCGTTCAAGCGCCGAAAGTTCGAGATGAATCAAATTACTGTTTATCTGGCTGCAGCCGAACCCTCGGCTGCAGCTAAGCTAGTAACTAGAATAAGGCAACCTCTTCAGGGGTAAGTTCACGGAACTCACCCTCGGCCAGATCACCGAGCGACAACTCCCCAATTTGTTCGCGGTGCAGGCTCTCTACCTTATTACCGATAGCCGCAAACATTCGCCTTACTTGGTGATAGCGGCCTTCGGATACAGTTACTAATGCCTCACGCTCAGCAACAATTTGTAACTCTGCAGGCTCTGTTAATTTTGCCTCATCATGCAATTTCAAACCACGCTTGAATGATTCAATATTTTTCTCTTCCAAGGGATCGGCTACAAAAGCACGGTAAACTTTCTTACAGCCGTGTTTTGGCGAGGTAATTCGATGTGTCCACTTACCGTCATTAGTAACCAATAATAATCCTGAAGTATCTAAATCTAACCGCCCAACAGTGTGAAATTTATCTGGATTCGGCAAATCCAAGTAGGAAAATACCGTCATATGGTGCGGGTCGTCGTTAGCACAAATGCAGCCGACGGGCTTGTGGAACATAATGTAAGTTGGCCCCAAGAGCTGTAAATGCACACCATTGAATCGCACTTCAGCACCTTCCGGTACATGATTCGCCCCTTTTTTCTCTACTTCCCCGTTTACCGTTACTTCAGCACGGTGCAATGTTCGGGTAGCTTCTTTTCGGCTCATCCCGGTTGTTTCAGATAGAAATCGATCTAATCGCATAGTTTTACAAACCAGTTTAGGTATTTGGGCGTATTCTACACCACAGCGAAACGAGATGTGATCTCTTCTCACACAACTCTTTGTTTAACTGAAGCGTAACTAAAGCGGAATTAGTGCACAACCAATGCACGAAAAAACCACATAACATATTGCAGAAATGGAGTGATTCAGCATGGCGATTTTCTCTAGCCTCAGCGACATCCCTAAGAAAAAGCGCAGACAATTCAAGGAAGTGCGGTTAATTTTAGGCGATCAACTCAACCCGAAACACTCATGGTTTAAGCAAAATGATGCTGTGCTGTATGTTATGTTTGAAATGCAGCAAGAAACTAATTACGTTCGCCATCATCAACAAAAAGTTCTGGCATTTTTCGCTACTATGCGCGAATTTGCTAATGCTCTGGCCAGCCTTGCTGATGTTCTCTACCTCCAACTTGGTTGTGCTGACAACAAGCATTCGCTCACCGAAAACTTGAATAGCGTTCTGCAACTCACGCAACCGCAAAAGTTTAGCTATCAAGAGCCCGATGAGTATCGATTGGTAAAACAACTGGAAGAATTCGAAGTATCCGAAAACACCGCTATTGAATGTTGCTCCACCGAGCATTTTCTCATCTCACTGCAACATCTCGATAGTTATCTTCCCGCCAATAAAGCCCCATTGATGGAAACCTTTTACCGCCGTGTGCGCAAAGAAACCGGTTATCTAATGGCAGATGAAAAACCGATTGGTGGTAAATGGAATTATGATCACGATAATCGCAACAAGTTGCCAGATAAAGTGAGCGTACCCGCGCCCCTAGCTTTCGAGAACGATGCAAGCAGCATCGCCGATATGTTAGCTAAAGCCGATATCAAAATGATAGGTACCGCAACGGCCGATAAACTCGATTGGCCGATTACGCGCGAGCAATCGCTAAAGCTTTTACGCAACTTTATGCAAGAGCGTTTGCCGTTATTCGGCCAATATCAAGATGCCATGAGCAAACGTTGTTACTTACTGTTTCACTCTCGCCTCTCGTTTAGCTTAAATACAAAGATGTTGAATCCAAGAGAGGTCGTTGAAGCCGCTATTGAGGCTTACGAGCGCGATCCAGACAACATTACGCTTGCACAAGTAGAAGGTTTTATTCGCCAGATTATTGGTTGGCGTGAATTTGTACGATTAATTTATTGGCGAGAAATGCCGAGCTACAAAGAGAAAAACTTTTTTGCACACAAAAATCCATTACCCAAATTCTACTGGAACGCGGATACGAAAATGAATTGTGTGCAACACGCGGTTTCCCAATCGCTTGAAACCGCCTATGCTCACCACATTCAACGCTTAATGATTACCGGTAATTTTGGTTTACTCGCTGGCGTGCACCCCGATGAAATGGATGCTTGGTATTTGGGTATCTATATCGATGCCATTGAGTGGGTAGAGCTCCCTAACACTCGTGGTATGAGTCAGTTTGCAGATGGCGGGTTATTAGCGACAAAGCCCTATATTTCATCGGGCAACTACATCAATAAAATGAGCACTTATTGCAAAGATTGCTACTATAAAGTGAGTGCAAAAACAGGTGCGCGAAGCTGCCCATTTAATAGCTTGTATTGGCATTTTTTACATACGCATCGAGGTAAATTAGCTAACAATCCGCGTATGGGCATGATGTACCGGCAATGGGATAAACAAGATACGGAAGCGCAAGAAGCTATACTTTCCCAAGCGCAACACTATCTGGCCGATATCGATTCACTATAAACTTTCTTGCTATGCCTAAATCATTGCTCAACATTCGCAGTTAAAGGTAAGATACTTTAGTTGATGACAAACCTTCGCTGGAACAGCTGCTCTGCAAACGCGAATTTGCGGCCAAAGGTTGTGGCCAAGCATGAAGGGCTTTAGGATGGAAAAAATGAAAAAATTACTGCTATTTATTATTGTTCTTGCGCTTGCGGGTTGGGCCTACATTAATTTTTCAAGCCAGCCAAATCCTGCAGTGAAGCCTATTGCCAACCTTGATCCCGAGCGATATATGGGCACATGGTATTCGATTTTACGTTTGCCCCACCGCTTTGAAAAAGATTTGGATAATGTAACCGCTGAATATCGGCTTAACGAAGATGGCACCATTCACGTTACCAACAAAGGCTACAACCGGAAGAAAGGTGAATGGCAAACCGCAACAGCAAGCGCGGAACCGGTGCCCGGAATGGAAGCGGGTTTCCGCGTAACCTTCTTTTGGCCGTTTAATGGCGGCTACTATATTGCTGAACTCGGCAGTAACTATGAATATGCGGTTGTTGTGAGTGATAGTAAGGATTATTTCTGGCTATTATCGCGCTCACCGCGGCCAAGCCAAGGCTTGATAGATGAAGTAACCACCCGAGCCTATGCTTGGGGTTACGATATCGAGCAGTTTCAACGCGTAACGCACGGCCCAGTGAATGATTAGTGTTTAGAAAATTTAGGCCTCTTGGTAGGCTTTTGCTTAAGGATATTTGGCAAAGATGAAAATACAAGGAAAAAAAGTTCGCTCTCTGTTGTTTAAGAATATTACGATAGCATTATTGGCATTTTCGCCGGTTTTCTTGAGTGCGGCTTGGCTGATATCAAGTGGAAATGTGGATACCAAAATTTTTATCTTACTGACGACTGCCTTCATTGCGATATTCTACATTCTTATTAATGACTATTTAGAGTTCAAGAAAGCACCCGATACGATTATTTTTGATTTAGAAAATGGCACTGTAACTCGAGATAATAAAGTGGGTTCTTCAGTGTTGAAAGGTATGTACTTTGTCGGGTTCGGTGATAACACAACGGCATATCGGCCGCTACTCGTAAGATTTGATGGATCCGAGTCATTGCTCACGCGTCATCATATTTTTGATAAGAATTTAGGAGAAATACGAGATTTTAGTTCGCAAAGTAAACAATTAGACGTACGTGTTCTAAATGGATTTCAGCTTACAAATAGAAGGTTGATAAGGGGCGGCGCTTAAGACTGGTAAGGCCTGAGTATTCTAGACACCTTCTAGTTGCTTAAAATACTCACGTTCAAAGTTGTTTGGTGACACACGTTGGTTATTCGTATGTCGCCGTTTCGGATTGTAAACCATCTCGATGTAATGAAACACCGCCTGCTTAGCTTCTGCTCGCGTTTCGTAAATACAACGTCGGATTTTATCTTTCTTTAAATTGCTAAAGAAACTTTCCGCAACCGCATTGTCATGGCAATTTTCTCTGCGGCTCATACTCGGTTTAATATTGTAACTCTCAAGTAACTTTCTGAATTGCAGACTCGCATATTGAGAGCCTTGGTCTGCGTGTATCTTAACCTCACCCGTTGGCTTTCGACGCCAGTACGCCGATGTGAGGGCCTGCATGGCGATATTTTCGGTCATACGGTCGCTCATCGACCAGCCCACGACATTGCGAGCAAACAAATCGATTACAACGGCCAAAAATAAAAAGCCTTCGTGTGTTTTTATATACGTGATATCGGTAACCCACCACGTGTTTGGTGCTTCTACATCAAAGCCGCGATTTAGTTCGTTCTCAGCAACACTGTCGGGCTTACCACCATAGTAGCCTCGCGGTACGTCATATCCCCGTTGTGCTTTGATGGCCGCTTGGCGCATTAACCGTAAAACGCGGTCACGGCCACAAAACTGGTTTGCATCACGCATATCAAGGTAGATATTCCGATACCCGTGAAAACCACCGCTTTCAATCCAGCATTGCTTAATCTGAGCGGTCAGCTTTTTATCAGCCTCGGCACGTTTACTCACGGGCTCTTTCAACCAAGAGTAGAAACCACTTGGATGCACACCAAGCGTTTTACACATTACTCTGATGGGGTACCAGGCACGACGAGATTTTATGAACCGGTACCGTTCTTTTACTCGCCTGCAAAGAACACCGCGGCTTCCTTTAATATATTTCGTTCTTGTTCAGTACGTTTGAGTTCACGTTTTAACCGCGCAATCTCAGCGCGAAGATCCGATTCTTCCGCTCTTATTTCCACTGGTTTTGAAAGCTCTTTAATCCAGCGATAGATTGCTTTTGTGCTCACACCTAGACGATCAGCCACTTCAGCGGTTGAATAGCCATGAATCTTCACTTGGTTCACAGCTTCTTGTTTAAACTCGGTGGAATAACGAATACCTTTACTCATGATTTTCCTCTTATGGTCATAGTGACATTTTTACCATAAAAGGTGTCTATAAATCTCAGGCCTTACCATACGTCACCTAATTGTCTATGTGGTGTATGATAACACCTCTAATTAGGTGGCCAAATTAACTATGCCACTACAGAGGGTGGAAATGAAGTGATGGGGATGGTTTAATGAATTCTTTAGCGGCTAATCAAAATTAACCTGTCTACATTGTATTTAAAAAAGCAAGCTGGGTAGCAGATTCTATAGCTAGCAAGACAAAAAAGCGGCAACTAGCTTGAAAAACATTCGCTTCGCTATCTCACTATCTCTAGCTCATTATCTTAAGTTTTGTTGACTATGGAGACTCACCGATGAAATTCAAGGTAGCGATTTGGCATTCTTTCTTTGCTTTGACCTTACTGATTGGCCTGGTTGATGGCGTAGATGCTAAAGACACTCCCCAGTTGCCTTACGACGAACGAGTCGCAGCGAGGATCAATAATCTGATGGAAGAGGGACATTTCCCTGGAGTAGCAGTCACCGTAATGCGCGCAGGTCAGCCTGTGCATATAAGCACCCACGGCATGGCAAACCTCAGTCATGAAATACCCGTTACCACACAAACTGTTTTCGAGATTGCGTCTTTAACTAAACAGATGACTGCCTTAGCGGTGATGACATTGGTGGAGGAAGAGCGTTTGAGCCTTGACGACCGACTCGTCGAGTGGATTGACGACGCGCCTTCAGCTTGGGACAAGATTACCGTAGCTCAGCTTTTGAGCCACACAGCCGGACTTACCCATCGATTCGAACGGACGGTGAACGATGTACTCCTACTCGAGTACTCGCGTGACGACATGCTGACGTCAGCAAAAAACACGTCTATGCTCGCTGAGCCAGGTACCGATTGGAACTATTCTGACCAGGGATACTTTTTGCTCGGTATCATTATCGAAGAGGTGACTGAGCAATCGTACGCAAACTACATGCAGGCTAATTTCTTTCGCCCTCTGGATATGGAACAGACACATCTCTTAGATCAGCGCAAGATTGTACCGCAACGCGCGCAGGGCTATGCTTGGAAAAATGGCGAGATACAAAAAAATCGCCGAGTTTGGCAGTTCTCTCTGACGTCGCATTTTGGTGTGATGTCCTCACTTGAAGACTTGAGTCGTTGGGAAGCGGAACTTTCGAACCCGAAGCACATCAATCGGAACGCGCTGGAAGCCACATGGCAGATTCAGCGTTCGTTCGATACTGGCCGACAATGCGACACTTGGGGCTACGCCCGTGGCTGGCAAGCTCAGATCGTGAATGGGCGCCGTATCCTTAATCATGGTGGTTATTCCGGTACGGCCTATATTAGAGATGTCGACACTGGACTGTCGGTTATCGTACTGACTAATCGTGAAGATACACCAAATGCAATGAATCCGCTCTCGCTAGCGTGGCAAGCAGCTAGCGCTGTCGATTCCTCCATTCCGCGCGGCGGCTACAAGTGTTGGGAGTAGGATAAATAATCGCAATCGGCGATATTGGAGACCTTGAAGAGCGGATTTGAAGAACGGCGGGTTTGAGCGAGGACCGGACCTTAGAATTTTGCCTAACTTAATTGGTTTCCCGCCTCCCTGTCATTCGTAAGCTTTTTGGCGGGCAAATTAGGCACGGCACACTTCTCTCTGCGTTATTGCGCGTTTTGTTATTGTGTTGTGTATTTAAGTCTTTTACTATCAATTACATAATGAAGATTAAAGTTGGGTATCGTGCGCTCGTTAGAGTCTAATTGAGCATGCTCACATTAATTTGGCTTATTTAGAGCGTTTCATGGCTGAAATCTTTTTTACCTCAGTAATTTAAAGCTAGGTAACTACTTATTCAACGAGTGACAAAGTGAGCACGCACAATATACAAATGTTAACTCGCTTTCAGAGTGAAGTATGGAGATCACACAAATAAATAAGAAGATTGGTCCTACTGAAGAAGACGATCAACCTCGGTTTGAGCTAGACCAGATAGGAAACGACTTACCTGATCATAAGGGCATAAAGTGGGTCTATTTGCTTTGCCCTTACTGCAAGACAAGAACGAAGTTCAACCCCATCCACCTCGCTGTCGTTAGAAAAGACGATGACTATGGATTAATGGAACGATATTTTCATTATTTATGCCAGTGTGAATTCTGCCAAGAAGTTATATATGCCAAGTTTTGGGAGTTTGATTTCGATCCTGACTGGACTTTCCAATACGAGTTGCATCACCCTGTTTCGCTCTTCAGTTACCCGGAATACGGATTGCCGGAGCTAGTATGGCTTTCTTTTTCTGAGGCCAATAAGTGCCTCAATGCTGGTGCCTGTCTATCTGGAGAACGAAGGCCAGAAGGCGATGGTGTTGGGCGCGGTCTGGTGTCGGAAAGACAGACGACTGGAAATGGCGCTTCAGCGTTTTGAAGCTAAAGGTCAAATAATAGTATCCCGAAAATATGCGTAAGATCCGCGGCCACAATCTGGACACAGAATGGACACAGCCCTGATCCACCGAAAAATCAGCCACAACAGCTAGCGGTCACGCAGGAAAAACAGCAAAGAGAAGAATTTAGAGTAGTTAGGTAAGGCTGAAAATCGCTACAGGCCAAGAAAATGGCGCGCCCGAGAGTATTCGAGCCTCTGACCTCCGCCTTCGGAGGGCGGCGCTCTATCCAGCTGAGCTACGGGCGCATTTCCAAATTTTGACTTCTAACCACTGTGCCTATTTACCGAATGACTGTTGCCTCCGGAGTGAGGTCACGGGTTCGGTGGTAAATCGTTAAAGCTAGGCGTGACAAAGGTTTAATCGGCGTTGCCATTTTCGATTTCTAAAAAATATTCGCACTTTTGAGACCATTCAACGACAAAATTGGTCAAAGAAAACCACCCCTAAAATCGACGATTTTTGACCTCTGCCTCGCGACAAAAAATTCTGAATCTCCGGAAAAATCTGAGTTTTAATGTGGAAAAAATTCCACCTTTCTAACTTGATTTTAGGCCAGAAGGAACAGGAAATATTTAGTAGGGTGACAATTTCCTTAAATCCTCGGTAGGTTTTTGGGTTTGAAATTTTATGAAAATTAGCACCATTAGTAATGACATGGTTGAAAATATAAACTAACCTGTAGTTTCAAATTATTAACAGGCTAGTATCATGAGTACGGATATACCATCAAAATTAAACCGACTGTTGAGCTCCCAACCATCAGGCGTCGTGCTCTGTTCATCTTGGCTTGTTGATAATGGGTACAGCCTGGATTTGCAGCAACGCTATAAAAAAAGCCAGTGGTTTGAGAGCATCGGCGCGGGTGCATTAATACGTTATAGCGACCAGGTGGATTATCTCGGTGGGGTGTACGCCATACAAACACAGCTTGGTTTATCGTTACACCCTGGCGGAAAAACTGCCTTAGAATTGCAAGGGAAGGCGCATTATTTAGAGCTCTCCCCAAAGCATGTGCAGATATTTGGCGCTCATGGCGAGCATGTGCCTCTGTGGTTTAAAAAACAAGACTGGAGGGTTAACGTCAAGTGCACTCTTTCTAGCTTTCTGCCGGCGGAAATCGGTTTAATCGAAATACCGCACAAACAATTTATGGTTAAAGTATCAGAGCCAGCGAGAGCCATCATGGAATGTCTGTATCTTGCACCCAAATCACAATCGTTACTGGAAGCTTATGAGCTTATGGAGGGCCTAAATAACTTGCGACCCGCATCTGTACAAATGTTATTAGAAGCCTGCAGCTCAATAAAAGTGAAGCGCTTATTTCTTTATCTCGCCAAGAAAGCAAATCACGACTGGATGAAATACCTTGATTTAAACAGAGTAAACCTAGGCTCGGGTAAGCGTGCGATAGTAGCCAACGGTGTTTACATCCCGAAATATCAAATCACTGTTCCAAAGGGACTGGAGTCAATGGAATGAACGAAGCTTATAAAAGACAGGTAAAGCTGCTACTCGATGTGTTGCCGGAAATCGCGAAAGAAGATTGCTTTGCAATGCATGGCGGTACCGCTATCAATTTATTCTTGCAGAACATGCCAAGGCTTTCTGTAGATATTGACTTAACATATGTTGGGTTAGAAGTGCGCGCGGAAGCACTCGCAGCAATCAATGCTGCGCTACTGCGAATAGAAGATCGTGTCGATAAGTTGCGAGCAACGATTAGGATTCAGCACAAGCCGAATGTGTGCAAGCTTCAAATGAGTGAATATGGCGTTCAAATAAAAATTGAAGTGAATATGGTTGGGCGCGGCTTAATTGGTCCTGCAAAAAAGCTGCCACTTTGTTCAGCAGCACAAGAGCAATACAACGTGTTCTGTGCGATGCCAGTGGTGCCATTGGGTCAGCTTTACGGTGGGAAAATCTGTGAAGCGTTGGATCGACAGCACCCGCGTGACCTTTTTGATACGAAACTATTGTTGGAAAACATAGGGTTTACTGATGAAATCAAACGGGGCTTTATATTCGCACTGATTAGTAGCAATCGACCGACAAATGAAATGCTTGCCCCCAACTTACTTGACCAAAGGGCTGCTTTTGAAAACCAGTTTGAAGGCATGAGTAATGTTGTATTTACTTATGCTGATTTTGAAGCAACACGAAACAAGCTGATAGAAACGATACGTCGGAGTTTGAACGAGGCAGATAAGCAATTTCTGCTCAGTTTTGATCAATTAGAGCCGGACTGGTCTGTTTATGATTATCATCAATTTCCATCAGTAAAATGGAAGTTGATGAATTTGGCGAAGTTTAAAAAAGAGAGCCCAGAGGTTTATCAACTGCAGATGGATAAGCTCAAGGATTTATTACGATGAGAGACCTATTAAGATTAAAAAAATATTGGCTTAATTTCGAGGGATGTTTACAGGATAGGTCGAAGGGAGGTCAGCTACGGATATGTGGTAGTATTACTTTTCGACCAAAAAAACATAAAAAAACCACCGCGAAGGTGGTTTTCTTATGTTGGCGCGCCCGACAGGAGTCGAACCTGTGACCTCCGCCTCCGGAGGCTAGCAATCACCGTTGAAGTAGCCTTGGTTCCCTCTGTCATCCATTGCTTTGGTGATTCGGCGTATACCTTGCATGTAAGCGGCGGTGCGCAAATCGATATTTTCTTCTTTGGCAAGTTTGAAACAGGCCTCGGCCTCATCTCCAATACGCTTATTCATCCGCTCTTGAACCATATCTGCCGTCCAATAATCACCAGTACGATTTTGAATCCATTCGAAATAGCTCACAATCACACCGCCGGTGTTCACTAACACATCAGGTAGCACAGGAATATTGCGTTTATTTAAGGCTTTGTCGGCCTTACTTGTTACTGGGCCATTAGCTAACTCTAGAATCATGCCCGCTTGCACATCATCGGCATTATCCTCGGTAATAACATTTTCTAGTGCAGCAAGGGCTAGCACATCAACATCAAGGCTTAGTAACTCATCGTTGCTGAGTTTTTCTACACCCTCCTCATCGCCCACCGAGGATTCTGAGTAAATGATACCTTTTAATTCACGCGTTTCATTTTTGTGCTTCCAAATCGCTTCAACATCTAAGCCTTTCTTCGAATAAACAGCACCTTTTGAATCAGATACCGCTACGATTCGAAAACCGAGCTCTAGTGCAGCCTTGGCAAAGTAATAGCCCGCATTGCCGAAGCCTTGCACAGCAACACATAAATCTTCTGGTTTTTTATCCTGTTGCTCTATCCAAATCCGCAATACTTCCAGAGCGCCTTCCCCAGTAGCTGCAACTCGGCCAACTGAGCCACCTAAACCTAAGGGCTTGCCTGTGATCACCGCAGGTGTTTGCGCTCGCGCTATATTTGAATATTCATCAGCCATCCAGCCCATTATTGTTTCATTCGTGTTCACATCTGGCGCTGGAATGTCTAAATCAGGTCCAATTACATCGAACATAGCTCGAATATAGCCGCGAGATAAGCGCTCTAGTTCCATCCGCGAAAGTTTCTTCGGATCAACACACACGCCACCTTTAGCGCCGCCATAAGGCAAATCAACCACAGCGCATTTTATCGCCATCCAAAAGCTTAAGGCTGTTACTTCATCTGCATTCACATCAGGATGAAAACGAATACCACCTTTTCCGGGGCCGCGTGTTAAATCGTACTGCACGCGCCACGCCGGGAAAATTTGTAGCGAACCATCATCCATTCTTACCGGTATTGATGCTTCGATTAGCTGCTGAGGCCGAGACAAGCGATTCCGAGCATCATCCGACGCATCAAGGCGTTCATAAATATCTTCTAAACGTCCCCGAGCATCATCTAATACTTTCGGTGCTGCTTTCGTATCTGCCATCTATGCATCTCCTTTCGCTACTGTAATATTGCTCGTTCAATTGAACCATTAGAGCTCTGCGGCGATCTCCGCACCTTGGCGAATAGCGCGCTTAGCATCAAGCTCTGCCGCCACATCCGCGCCACCAATCAAGTGCACGTTAATTCCAGCCTGTTGCAAGGGTTCTTGCAAACTCCGTAACGGAACCTGACCTGCACAAATTATAATATGATCCACCTCGAGTGTTTCTGTGGCTCCATTACGTTCAATTTCCAAGCCTTGATCAGTTATGCGCTTATAGGTAACCCCATTAAGCATGGTTACACCTTTATTTTTCAGCGTATTGCGATGCACCCAGCCTGAGGTTTTGCCTAATCCACCACCTACTTTGCTCTCTTTGCGCTGCAATAAATACACTTTACGAGTTGAAGGGTCCGGCAACGGCTGCATCAGCGCACCACGGTTCTCATAACTTTGATCAATACCCCAAATTCCGTGCCATTCATCACTGTTTAATGTGGGCGATAGCGCCGTTGTTAAATATTCAGAAACATCAAAGCCAATACCACCCGCACCGATCACCGCTACGCGATCGCCCACAGGCTTATGATCTCGTAGTACTTCCAAATAACCCAACACCTTTTCTGATTCGATACCTGGAATGTTTACATCTCGAGGTTTAACTCCAGTTGCCAAGATTACTTCATCGAAGCCAGCAGTTTTCAAGCTATCAGCTGTTTGCGGGCTTTCTAGATGCTGCACAACGCCAGCATCTGTGAGCCGATTAGCAAAATATCGAATCGTTTCATGAAACTCTTCTTTCCCCGGTATTTGCTTGGCAAAGTTAAACTGACCACCAATTTCTTTTGCGGCATCAAATAAATGCACTTCGTGGCCGCGCTCAGCCGCAAAGCACGCCGCTGAGAGCCCAGCGGGGCCAGCACCAACAACCGCTACTTTTTTCTTCGCAACTACGGGCTTCATCACTAGTTCGGTTTCAAAAGCAGCCAGCGGGTTCACCAAGCAACTCGCACGCTTATTCTCAAACACATGATCTAAACATGCTTGATTACAGGCAATACAGGTATTGATGCGGTCCGCTTTATTCGCAGCGGCCTTATTTACAAAATCAGGATCAGCCAAGAAAGGCCGCGCCATCGATACCATATCCGCTTCGCCTTTGGCGAGGATATCCTCGGCGATTTCCGGTGTATTAATGCGATTTGTGGCAACTACCGGCACCTTCAATTCTTGCTTTAAGCGAGCGGTAATCCAACGAAACGCGCCACGCGGAACTGAAGTAACAATCGTTGGCACACGTGCTTCATGCCAACCAATACCCGTATTAATAATCGTTGCGCCAGCCTGCTCAACACCTTTACCGAGCTCGATCACCTCTTCCAGGGTATTACCGCCTTCCACAAGGTCCAACATCGAAAGGCGATAAATAACAATAAAATCTTCACCCACAGCCGCGCGAACCGCTTTCATGATTTCTAATGGAAAACGGGCGCGGTTTTCGAAACTACCGCCCCATCGGTCTTTGCGTTTATTTGTGCGTTTACAGATAAACTGGTTAATCAAATAACCTTCTGAGCCCATCACTTCCACGCCATCATAACCAGCAGCTTTTGCCAGCTTCGCTGCACGCGCATAGTGTTGAATGGTTTTCAAAATTTGGCTATCGCTGAGCGCTTTTGGCTTGAATGGTGTGATAGGCGCTTTGATCGCACTCGGTGCTGCACTAAACGGATGATACGAATAGCGGCCTGCATGTAGAATCTGCATCGCTATTTTGCCACCCGCCGCATGCACCGCAGAAGTTACTTGCTTGTGCTTAGCTACTTGCCATCGGTTGGTCAGCTGGCTTGCAAAAGGCGCTAATCTGCCTCTGTAATTCGGGCTAATCCCGCCCGTCACTATCAGGCCTACACCACCTCTGGCCCGGGCAGCATAAAATTCAGCTAATTTAGCAAAACCACCCTTCTCTTCTTCAAGGTTGGTGTGCATCGACCCCATCAAAACGCGATTTTTCAGTGTGGTAAAGCCTAAATCGAGCGGCTCTAACATGTGCGGATATGGTTGACTCATCTTTTTTCTTGTCCTCTGGTCTAACCTGTAATTCTGCCACTCTATCTGCTTCTGAAAAATCGAGCAAGCACAGATGTACGCTGAAAGCCACAAGAAAGCTGTTTCCGCTATGGCTAATTTATTGTAAATTCGTTAAGTTAACTACCCACACAAAATGTTCGCTCAACAACAATTAGGGTTGTGTTGCATGAAGCACAAATCACATTGGCTTAGTTATATATTAGCGTTCCTTCCGGCAGTATTTGTTGCCGGTGTGCTCGGCTCGGTGATTCAAACCCAATTTAATATACTCAGCATAAGCAGCATTGGCCCTAGCCTTGCTTACCAAGAGCGTTTGGCTGCAACATGGCATGATTTACTAAACTTTGCGCCATTTTTTATGATCGTAGTTGCTGTTGCGTTCATCGTTGCGTTACCCGTTGCTCATATCGTGGTTCGTATTCAACGCAGGCAATTTACAGCATGGTGCGCTGCAGCCTGCGCAATTAGCTTATGGGTTGCCTTTTTGGCAGCCGACCACTTCGCCCCCATGCCAACCTTAATTGCGGCCACGCGCACAAATATGGGCACTTTCTTTATGATTTTAAGCGGCTTAGCTGGAGGCTTTGTGTATGCCGTTTTAAGCCGAATTTTTCGCCGCCGATTAATCAAAAAGATACGGGCACAACAGCGGGCCGCGGAATCAAAAGCGGAGAAAAAACCTGCCACTGCTACTAACCACAAAACAGAGAGTACATCGGAATGAGCCGCTCCTCACTAAGAGAAACGCACGTTGGTACCTGCTCTTCAATGCTTTTGCAGCAAAAAAGCCAACGATGTAAAAATCAGCGGTGGGCTATTTCGAGCATTATGCTTGCTATGTTTTGCGCGAGCAGCTTGCCTATATTTGCTCATGCGAATGAAGAGCCTGAACAATCAACTCCGGTTAACTCTTCTTATGTATATGAAACCTTAAATGCTGAACTAGCCTTTCCTTGGAGCTTGGCATTTCTCACTGACAACACAATGTTGGTTACTGAGCGCGGTGGCACAATTCGCCATCTTGCCAGTGATGGTTCCGAAATTAGCCAATTTACGCCGCCCTTGGATGATCTATGGGTATCTGGCCAAGCTGGTTTATTTGAAATAGCGCTGAGCCCCGAGTTTACGCGCAATGGCCTTGTGTTTTTAAGCTATGCTTGCGGCACCGCAAACGCAAACAACACCTGCTTAGCACGGTTAAACTGGGATGGTGAGCACTTGGTAGATGGCCAACTCATTTTCCGAGCCGAACCGGAAAAGCGAGGTAGTGCTCATTACGGCGGCCGTATTGCATTTATGCCAGATAACACACTACTGCTCACACTCGGCGATGGCTTTGATTATCGTGAGGATGCGCAGCGAGTTTCAAACCACATTGGCAGTGTTGTTCGGCTTGAGCAAGATGGTAGCATCCCGAATGATAACCCAATGTTGGCAAATAGCGCTGCCGAATCGGCGATTTTCACCTATGGACACAGAAACGTTCAGGGTATTGCTTGGCATCCCGAAGAGCAGCGTATGTTTATCAGTGAACATGGTCCGCGCGGTGGTGATGAAATAAATCGCTTACGTAGTGGTGCAAATTATGGCTGGCCTTTAATTACTGAAGGGCTCGATTATACCGGTGCATTAATTAGCCCCTATAAACAATTGCCCGGGCTCACTGCAGCAGAATTCAGTTGGACACCATCAATTGCCCCCTCTGGATTAGCCATTTACTACGGTGATATGTTTAACGAATGGCGTGGCGATTTGCTCGTTCCCGCACTTGCGGGCAAACATGTTGCGCGGTTGCGTTTACGAGAAAGCTTAAATTCTGTTGGTTCGCTATCAGAGTTCGAAGCGCAACTGAGTGGCGAAAGCCTACAAAAACCGCTAGAACTCGAAGAAGTGTTGTTTAGTGAGCTTGAAGCGCGAATTCGTGACATTCGAGTACATCCACAAACGGGCGCATTATATTTATTAACCGACAGCGCAAACGGCAGTTTGATAAAAGTTACTCGCTCTACTGGGAACTAGCAGGCGCTAACTAACTTCAACCAAACACAAAAAACCCGATTCATTACTGAATCGGGTTTTTAAGTTCTAACGCTGCAAAATTTACTTACTCAACGTTAAGCTTTAAGCCCCGGCGAATTAGAAGTGCATCGGTAGTTGGCTCTTGGCCACGGAATTCAATGTATGAATCCATCGTTGGCCGTGAGTTACCCACTTCTAAAATATTACGGCGGTAATGATTACCATTTTCCCGCGTTAAACCACCTTGGCTTTGCACATAAGCGAAGGCATCAGCAGCTAAAATTTCACTCCACATATAGGCGTAATAGCTTGCTGAGTATCCACCGCCCATTGAGTGGGAGAAGAAAGTAGTTTTATAACGTGGTGGAACAGCCTCTAAATCAACACCATACTTAGCTAGAGCGGCAGCTTCAAATTCATTCACATCTTGCAATTCATCATCCGCTGTTAGTGAGTGCCATTCCATATCGAGTAATGAAGCAGAGATATATTCAAGGGTATCGAAGCCCTGATTAAAGCTACGTGATTGCATTACTCTTTCCAACAACTCAGCTGGAATTGGTTCTCCCGTTTCATAATGCTTAGCATAGTTGCCAATTACTTCTGGATGGGCAGCCCAATCTTCTTCAAAAGTTGATGGGAACTCAACGAAATCTCGAGAAACTGAGGTACCTGCCAAAGTAGGATAAGTTACGTTCGAGAACATACCGTGAATACCATGGCCCAACTCATGGAAGATGGTAGTTACATGATCGTAGCTCACTAGCGTTGGTTCGCCTTCTGGGCCTTTTGGAATATTCATTACGTTAACAACCACAGGCTTAGTATCAAGCAAGTGTGATTGGCCAACAAATGAGCTCATCCAGGCACCACCGCGCTTACCTTCACGGGCAAAGTAATCTGCGTAGAATAACGCTAGGCTGGTGCCATCGGCATCAAACACTTCATACACTTCCACATCTTCGTGATAGGTTGGTAAATCAGGGCGTGGCTCAAACGTAATTCCATAGAACCGGTTCATTAAATAAAATGCGCCATCGTGCAGAACACGATTAAATTCGAAATATTCGCGCACTTCACTTTCATCTAGATCATAAAGCTCTTGGCGTACAAATTCTGCGTAGTACTCCCAATCCCAAGGCTTAACCTCAAAATCACCACCGCGCTTTTCGATCATATCTTGAATCGCTTCCTGCTCAAGTTTGGTATTCGCAATTACTGTGGGTAACATGCTACCAAGCATTTCGAAAACAGCTTCTGGTTTTTCAGCCATTTGCGGTTCAAGGTTGTAATCTGCCCAGCTATCATAGCCAAGCAAAGCTGCGCGCTCAGCTCGAATTTGCGCCAAGCGGGCGGAAATACCGGTATTATCATATTCACCTGATTGCGCACGGTTAGCAGAGGCCTCCCAAACACGCTGGCGAAGCTCACGATTATTCAGCGACGTTAAAATCGGCTGCCGAGTTGTATTGGTGATGCTAATTAAATATTGGCCTTCCATACCCCGAGCTGCCGCGGCATCAGCTGCGGAGCGAATTTGAGCATTTGATAAACCATCTAGTTCTTCAACATTATCAACCACAACCGCAATATTGCGCGTTTCCGCTAGCAAGTTTTGCGCGAACTGAGTAGTTAACATTGAATGCTCTTCATTAAGAGCGCGAATAGCTTCTTTTTGGCTTTCTGTTAACAGCGCACCCGCACGCACAAAGCGCTGATGATAAACTTCCACTAAACGCTGTTGTTCACTGTTTAAACCTAAATTTTCACGGTTATCATAAATGCTTTTAACACGTTCAAATAACTCAGCGTTCAAGTTGATGTTGTCTGAGTGCGCGGCACTTTTCGGCGCTAGTTCAGATTGGATAGCTCGGCGTTGCTCGTTGCTATCTGTACCGGTTAAGTTATAGAAAACACGCGATACACGAGTTAACAACTCACCGCTACGCTCCATGGCAACAATTGTATTTTCAAATGTAGGTGCTTCTGGATTGTTGGCAATTTCTTCAATTTCCGCCATGTGCTCTTCCATGCCACGCTCAAAAGCAGGCAAGAAATGGTCATCGTTGATTACACGGAAATCAGGAGCTTGATACTGTAAAGTACTGGCTTGGAAAAATGGATTCTGTACTGATGCTTCAGCATTGGTTGAACTACTCTCGTTCATTGATGCCGTTTCTGAAGTTTGTGTTGGTGCAGGTTCAGAACACCCAGTAATGGCTAAGGATGCACCGATTAACGATGCTAAAATTGTTTTTTTCATGGTAATCACACGATTTCCCCTATGTTAGTTTTATGCGTGCTAAACACGATGGTGTTGAGCAACTCGCCTTTTCACAGATTACGCGCGCGAGGCTGTACCTCAGTATGCATCAATTGAGGATGAAAAATAAGGCGTTTGGTGCCAGAAAACACGTTCTTTGCCTCATTCTCGGGCGCTTTGGTGCATTAAAACCCGAAGTATTATCCCTAGTAACGGTGATGAAGCCATAACCGCAACCATGGTAAATGGATCGCCATCGCTCATTAGTGCGGCTACGCCACCTACTAA
This sequence comes from Aliidiomarina iranensis, assembly GCF_003987135.1. Taxonomy (GTDB): domain Bacteria; phylum Pseudomonadota; class Gammaproteobacteria; order Enterobacterales; family Alteromonadaceae; genus Aliidiomarina; species Aliidiomarina iranensis. The sequence continues at coordinate 15,654 of NZ_PIPJ01000006.1, read as the reverse complement.
TGCGCCCATGGTGAAACCACTGGAGCTCACTAGAGCCGAAGCCGTAGCGGAGTTATGCGGAAAGAAATCGGCTACCCGCGACATACCATTCGCCACGACGAAACCCTGCATACCAACAAAGAGCATGATCTGCGGCACCAGTAACCAAATCGGCAAATTAAAAGCGGTAACGGTAAGCACCATCATTACGCCAATACCTAGCTGTAACTTTTGCCCAGTGCGCAAAACTTGTTCTGGTTCAAAATGCTTTAATACTCGAATATTAATCTGGTTACACAAGCTTAATGCAATGATATTTACCGCAAACAAGATAGGATACAAGCTCTCACTTACACCATAATGGCCCATATAAACGCCGGGCGATGTGGTGATAAAGGTGAACATACCCGCATTACTAAACGCTACTGCAAATAAAACACCTAAAGCACGTTTATGCTGCAACACTGAAAGGTAACGCCTGAGTGCTGATTGCTTCGGGGCGGTGGATACTTTACGAGTTTCAGGCAGATAACGCCGCAGCAGAAAGAGCAATAGCACGGCATAGGCAGCTAGGAACCAAAAAATACTCCGCCAATCACTGATTATCAAAAAGAACGCGCCGATAAACGGCGCCAGCAATGGTGCGGCCATCATTATGGTTACAATTTGCGAAAGTATTTTCGCACTATCTTTACCCGAGTAGCGATCGCGTACAACCGCCATGGTATTCACTACCCCCATGCCCCCACCGAACGCTTGTAAAACTCGGCCAAACCAGAGCAGTTCGATAGAAGAACCAAGCGCAATAAATACACTACCAAAGGTAAATAGGCTCAAGCCAACAAGTATAGTGAGGCGCCTACCAAAGTGATCGGATAGCGGCCCACCAATTAATTGGCCCGCTGCAAAGCCGATTAAAAAAACGCTCAAGGTAATTTCAATGTTATGCAGCGATGTTTCCAAATCCGTAGCCATAATAGGCATCGCCGGCAAATACGCATCAATTGCCAACGGCCCCAAGGCCACAAGCCCAGCGAGTAGCCAAGCAAACCCTTTTATGTACGTTGTTGTATTCGCATTATCCATGGTGGTACCACGTGGCATGATGAACTAGATTGAGGCATTATAGGCTAAATCGATGTTTAAAAGGTGTTAACCCATGAGTAATTTACCCAACTGCCCACAATGTAGTTCAGAGTACACATATGAAGATGGCATGATGTATGTGTGTCCTGAATGTGGGCATGAATGGTCGCAAATAGCCGAAAATGAGGCTGAAAGCACATCAATAAAACGTGATGCCAACGGCAATGAACTGCAAGATGGTGACACGGTAACCGTTATCAAAGATTTAAAAGTAAAAGGTTCTTCATTAGTGGTAAAAGTGGGCACTAAGGTAAAAAATATTCGGTTAGTAGATGGGGATCACGATATTGATTGTAAAATCGATGGCATTGGCCCGATGAAACTAAAAACTGAGTTTGTGAAGAAGGTTTAAGCATGCGTGCAACTGTTGCGGTGATAGGCGCGGGGCCGAGCGGTTTAACGGCAGCTAAAAATTGCCTGGAAGCGGGCCTCGCTGTTGAGGTGTTCGAAAAGAACAATCAAGTGGGCGGCAATTGGGTTTTCAATTCACGTACTGGGCATTCCAGTGTATATGAGAATACCCATATTATTAGTTCTAAGGCTTGGTCGGAATACGAAGATTTTCCAATGCCGGCCGAGTATCCCGATTACCCAAACCATCGGCAACTACAAAGTTACTTTGAAAACTACGCCAAACACTTTGGCGTATTTCCTACTATTCGCTTTCAAACCACAGTAGAGCAAGTTGAGCGCCAAACCAGTGGTGAGTTTTTAATTACGTGGCGCGATAATGAAGGCATCCAACGTAGCAAACATTTCACTCACTTAATGGTAGCTAATGGCCACCACTGGAATCCAAAGCACCCAGAATTACCGGGCGAATTTTCCGGCCGTTATCTCCACTCCCATGATTTTAAAGGCGTAGATGATAGTTGGCGCGGGCAACGCGTGTTGGTGATTGGTGCTGGCAACTCGGCCTGTGATGTAGCAGTAGAATCGGCCCGTATTGCCGAAACGGTGCATATGAGTATGCGCAGCCCACAATGGTTCTTACCTAAGTTTATGTTTGGTAAACCTTCGGATGTGCTGGGTAGCCGCATGCCGCTCTGGGTACCAAACCGAATTCGGCAATGGGTACTCACCAAACTAGTGAAGCTCATGCAAGGTAATTACAAGGCACAATACAACTTACCCGAGCCAAATTCACTGTTACTCAGCCATCACCCAACGGTGAATTCTGATTTGCTTGATTTTATTCGCCATGGCCGTATTCACCCACGTACAGATATTGCCGCTATTGCCGAAAATACTATCACTTTCAGCGATGGTAAAAGTGGAATTTACGATATTCTTGTGGCTTGCACTGGTTTTCGTATTAGCTTTCCTTTTTTTGCCAAAAGCTTTATCGATTTTGAACATGCTGAAAAAGTGCCTTTGTTTTTAAAAATGATGCACGCCGATTATCAAAATCTATACTTCATCGGGCTATTTCAGCCTCTCGGCTGTATTTGGCCCTTGGCCGATTATCAAGCGAAACTGGCCGTGCAGGAAATTTTAGGCCGCTATCAAAGGCCTGCAGATATGCCAGCTGCAATAGAGCATGAAATAAATAATCCGCATTTACCTTTCGAGGGTGGCGCGCGGCATTCTACCCAAGTGGATTATCATAAGTTCCGGCGTGATTTAAAGGCAGCTTTGAAGCAAGCTGGAATAGATATTGGTAAGGCTCCAGGCGGAAAAATCGGCGCTTATAAATCGTTTAATCGCAGAACATCTTTGTACTTAGAGCCCTTAACTGCAGGCAAAAAAAGAGCCAACAGATAAACTGTTGGCCCAAGCTCGTTGCTAGCGAACAACAGGCCGGCAAACCTGCTGTTGAAAATATAAACGCGCCTTATAAAAATTAAGATCACAGGTTTCTATCATTTACATTGAGAATTGCAAATGGCTTCAAATTATTTACTAGCTTTGTATCATAAAACTTTGCGACTACCCTTTGGCCGCCAAATATTTTCGCGCATGTTTGCCAGTAAAGCGCCCTATTTCAAAACCATTAAACCACTCATCACTGAATTGCGGCCAGGCTACTGCGAACTCAAGTTCAAGAAGCGCAAGGCGGTTGCCAACCATATCGGCACTGTTCACGCTATTGCGCTTTGTAATGGCTTAGAGATGGCCATGGGTGCAGTAGCTGAGGCCTCTATTCCTAAACATTTGCGTTGGATTCCGAAAGGTATGCAAGTTGAATATACTGCCAAAGCTGATTCGGATATTCGCATTACCGCGGAAATTCCAGCTGAAGCGTGGAATATTGGTGATATTGCGGTTGCTGTAAATGGCTATAAAGCCGATGGTACACAAGTGATAACCGGCTTTATCACCATTTACGTTTCTGCAAAGCCAAAACGATGAGATAGCCAATCACGTTGTTTTTGGTTGGGTGTTTATCGCGTTTGCTGCGCCAACCAGCGCCAGCAACGTAACTTGGGGTTTGCGGTGGTGGGGTAAAACCTGCTATAACGCCTAGCTATTAATAAAACTATAACAAAAAATAGGAATTTGCTTATGAACACGCCTCGCGAGCATTTTAGTTCCCGCCTTGGCTTTATTCTTGCTGCCGCCGGCTCCGCCGTTGGTATTGGCAACATGGTTGGTTTTCCTGTTGCCGCCACCAAAAATGGCGGTGGTGCTTTTCTTATTATCTACGCCATTTTTGTGGTTTTTGTGTGTTTGCCCATTATGCTCGCAGAAATGGGGTTAGGCCGCAAAACCCAATCAGATCCGCATGGTGCTTATATTTCGCTTGCTGGCAGTAAAAGCCCATGGCGTTTTGCCGGTTGGTTGGCCGTAATCACGCCTTTTATGATTGGCGTGTTCTATATGGTGATTACGGTTTGGATACTCGGTTATTTAATACAAACGGTATTAGGCAACCTCGATACTATTGCGAACCCAGAGTATTTTGGCTTATTTATTAACAGCTGGAGCGTTTTCTTATACCTCGCAATGGTTGCTGCCATTGTTTATTTTGTACTGGTAAGTGGCGTACGCGATGGTATTGAGAAAGCCGCGCGAATTATGATGCCAGCCTTATTTATCATGTTGCTGGTACTCGTGGGCTTTGTACTCACTTTAGATAATGCTTTTGCGGGGGTGCAGTTCTATTTGGTACCTGATTTCAGCAAAATTAATGGCAGTGTAATTAGTGGTGCATTATCACAAGCGTTTTTCTCGTTATCGCTTGGTATGGGTATTTTGATCACCTATGGTTCTTATTTGCGCCAGCGCGATAATGTAGTGGGCGCTGGGAAAATGGTGCTGTTAACCGATACTGCGGTGGCTTTTACTGCCGGTTTAATGGTATTACCAGCGATTTTCGCGATCAACCCAGATACCAACCCCGCAGAGCTAAGTGAATCATCGGTGGCTATGATCTTTACCTTCTTGCCGCAGATATTCTTAGCACTATCGGCCAACATTGGTTATCTCGGTGCCAGTATCGTGGCGGTTATCTTCTTTCTCTTAGTTTTTGTAGCGGCGATCACATCTTTGGTATCCATCATAGAAGTGCCAACAGCTACCATTGTGCGCAAGTATTCCTTTACTCGTTCCAAAGCACTGCTCGTACTGGCAGGTACCATGGGGATTTTAACGCTGATCGCCACAGCTTCGTTCGGTATGGTCAATTTCTTCACTGATTTTGTTAGCTACGGTGGTGGTTCACGCTCGGTGTTCGATTTAATTTATGATGTATTCTACGATACTGTGCTACCTCTCAATGGCCTGCTCATTTGTTTATTTGTGGTGTGGCATTGGCGCACAAAGAATTTACATGATGAATTGAATACTGGTGCGGTAGGTTATAAAGATGGTTTGTTCCAAAAATACATAAGCTTTTCGCTTACAACCTTTATTCCCATTATTCTTGCGGTTGTGTTTGTAAACACAGTATTGGATATTTTCTTTGCCATGCCTCTTTTCTAAGTAGCTTGTGCATTTGCTCAATTGTTCAAAAAAAACTAGATTAAAAATCCCGGCCTCGCCGGGATTTTTTTAGGTGTTATTTGCGCGCCACGATATACTCAAATTTATGATGGCAACCACACAAACGAACCAGCAATACCGAAAGGTGCTATTCATCGGGGCAGACACGAAGCTTCCGAAAGTAGAATTTGCACTACTAAAACTGGATGCAACAAACGTAAATCAGTATCGCCAATATTTGGGTACTGAACACCGCTGTATTTTTTTCGATTTAAGTGAGCAATTTCATGCCGATGCGCTACTTGCCGTAAGTGGCACCCTAGCCGGCGGCGGGTTACTCATATTGCGCTTACCCCAAAAGCTAACACCCAGTAGCCAACGTTTACTCTTTACCCTTGCTAATGCTGGCCTTGATACTCACCTAACCGATAGCTCAGAACTCCAGCGCCTACTTACTCTTCACGCAAAGCGAAACTTTCAAGGAGCGAATCTAGCAGGCAAGCCCAAAGTTGCCAGTGAAACTAAATCACTTCAATCTCAGGCCTACAAAAGCACAGCGCTGGAGCCTACTTGTGAACAAGCTAAGGCATTAACACAACTTAGTAATATCGATTCTGGGGCTGTGTTGCTGAACGCAGCAAGAGGGCGAGGAAAATCAAGTTTACTGGGGTTCTGGATAGCTGCAGCAAAAGAACGCTTTAGGTTCACCCTATGCGCCCCCTCAAAACGGCAAGCACAGAGTGTTTTTTTTAGCGCGAGCAATAGTGCGGGAATCACAAGTTTTAAATTTTTAGCCCCAGACCAATTGCCAAGTTACCAGCAAACAGACAATGAGTGGTTACTTATCGATGAAGCCGCCTCATTACCTAGCCATGTGTTGCAATCGCTCGCGGAGCGTTGCCAGCGCTTAGCCATTGCCACTACAACCGAAGGCTATGAAAGCGCCGGCCGTGGCTTTTTACTTCGATTCCAACAAGCATTACCGAATTACTTTCAGCAAGTATTCACTCTTAATTTGCATGAGCCTATTCGTTGGGCCGATGGCGATCCGCTAGAGGCTGGATTAAATCGGTGTTTTTGTGTTTATCCGAACGAGCCTACAGCGCAAATTAGCGGCCAAGCCAATTACCAGCAAGTACATGCGGCAAGTTTATCTCCCGAAGTGCTAGAACAGGCATTTATCTTACTAACAAATGCGCATTACCAAACGAGCCCAAATGATTTGCGCCTGTTGCTTGATGATCGGAAACAACAACTGATTTTACAATGGCATCGAAATACCCTAACGGGTGTCTGTTGGATAGCTGATGAAGGGCCCATTACTGAGGAACTGATTCAGCCTATTTTTGAGGGGAAGCGGAGGCCAGCAGGCCAACTTTTACCGCAAAGTATGTGTTTTCATTTACGTAGCAAAGCGGCGGCTCAATTAAGCATGCAACGAATCGTGCGAATTGCAATTGCGCCGCAGGTGCAGCAGCAGGGTGCCGGCTCAGCACTTCTGGATTTTGTGCTTATCCAGGCTAAGGGCAATTACAACCTAATCGGCACAAGCTTTGGCGTAAGTGAACGCTTACATCGATTTTGGCTGCGCAATGAGTTTTTACCTTTGCGCGTTGGCCAGCATATTGATGCTGCTTCAGGAATGTATTCCGGTTTATATGCACGCACGCCCGAACCAGGCCAATACTCACCGCTTTTACAGGAACTATTTCAACGTTTTTGCACCTATTTCCCTTTTCAGCAACTAACAACAACCAGCACTCAACAACTGAGATGGTTACAAGATTGGAGCCTTACTCAAGCAGAAGAATATTTTGATAAAACGGCACTCTTGAGTAGTTACCTTAGCGATTTTGCCGCTGGTTTTATTCCCTTTGAACTGCTGCAACCGGTATTAGCAGAAGCAGCTCACCGTGGTGTTTTACCGAGTGGGTTGTTAGCAAGTTGCGCGAGTGCTGGCAATACACTAACAGAGCTTGCAGAATCCCACGGATTCCACGGCAAAAAAGCGCTTACACAGCATTTACGTTATCTTGCGAGCCTACTCGTGGAATCTAAGCAAAAGCAGCTGCTATAATCATCAGCTAACATTAAAGTTTTGCTTCATAAAAAAGGAAACACTTGCTTATGTTGCGTCATTATTTACATTCTTTTGCTGCAGTTAGCCTGCTCTTACTAACCGCTTGCAGCACTACTACTCCTGATCCAGAACCCGAGGAATATATGGCGTATCCTGAATCACCCCAAGGCTCCCAAGTTGATAATTATCACGGTGTTACCGTTAGCGATCCTTATCGTTGGTTAGAAAATATGGATAGTACAGAGGTAAAAGATTGGGTTGCAGCGCAAAATCAGTTCACTTTACCCTACCTCGCCAACCTATCAAGCCGTGAGATGTTGAAAGAACGGCTAACAACACTTTGGAATTTTGAGCGTTTAAGCACACCAACGCGAGTTGCTGATCGGTACTTTTTTTATCGTAACGATGGCTTACAAAATCAAGCGGTTTTATACGTTACCAACAACTTGAATGAACCTTCAAGAACGCTTATCGACCCCAATCAATTTAGCCTCGATGGCACAGTGTCACTTTCGCGCACATACATAAGCCCAGAGGCGAACTATATCGTTTATGGTGTTTCTGATGGCGGCTCTGATTGGGTTGAGTTTCGTGTTCGCGATGTGCAAACCGGCAACGATTTAAATGATAAAATTACTGGCACTAAATTCACCAACGTAAGTTGGTTACCGGATGAAACTGCCTTTTATTACAGCCGTTATCCAGAAGATGAAAATGGGCAGGCCGATGATCAACAAACGGTGCGTATATATAAGCATGTGCTTGGAGAGGAGCAAGCGAGTGATGAACTCGTATACCAAATCGATCATGAGCGCCCTATTAACCCCTATCCGCAGGTAGCGAGCAATGGCCGCTTTTTACTGGCTAATCTTTCTGAAGGATTTCGCACGAACGCGATTCACGTACTTGATTTAACAGCCGAAAACGCTGAATGGCAACCGTTGTTTGATAATTGGGACGCCCGCTACAGTTTGATTGAAGCTGATGGCAATATTTTCTATTTTTATACCACCAACAATGCCCCAAATGGCCGTGTTATTGCCGTTGATATTAATCGCCCAGAACCCGAGCATTGGCAGGAACTTATCGCTGAAAAGGCAGAGACCTTAGAAGATGTGAGCTATGTGGGCGGGCAGTTTTTTGCTAGCTATCTGCGCGATGCGCAATCACTGGTAGAGATTTACTCAGCACATGGCCGGCACATTAAACAGCTTGAGCTACCGGAAATCGGTTCAGTATCTGGTTTTACTGGTGATTCCGATCATCTAGAAACGTTTTTTCGCCTCACCAGCTTTACCCAGCCCGGTGCGATTTATCATTACGATATCGCTAACGATGAAATAAATCTTCATCAACAAACTCAGGTAAATGCAGAATTAAGTGATTACAGAACTGAGCAAGTAAAGTACAAAAGCAAAGATGGTACTGAGATCCCCATGTTCATCGTGCGCCATAAGGATTCCCAATTAAACGGTGAAAATCCCGTGCTCCTCTACGGTTATGGCGGCTTCAATGTATCGCTTACCCCTAGTTTCAGCGTGGCCCGCATGGTGTGGCTTGAGCAAGGTGGTATTGTTGCCATACCAAACCTTCGGGGTGGTGGCGAATATGGTGATGCTTGGCACCAAGCTGGTACCAAATTAAACAAACAAAATGTGTTTGATGATTTTATTGCTGCGGCGGAATTCTTGATTGATGAAAATTATTCAAGAGCCGAAAAAATAGCGATTCAAGGTGGTTCTAATGGCGGATTGTTGGTAGCGGCAGCTTTAACACAACGTCCGGAGCTGTTCGGTGCGGCTCTTCCCGCCGTTGGCGTTTTAGATATGCTTCGTTATCACACTGCTAGTGCGAACGCGCGAGCTTGGAGCAGTGATTATGGGTTAAGTGAAAACGCCGAAGAATTTACAGCGTTGCATGCATACTCGCCAGTGCACAATACTCAGGCTGGGGTGTGTTATCCGCCAACACTTATCACCACAGGCGATCACGACGACCGTGTGGTACCATGGCATAGTTATAAATTCGCAGCTGTGTTGCAACGCGATCAGGGTTGCAATGCGCCGGTTATGTTACGTGTGGAAACGCGCGCCGGCCATGGCGCAGGAACTCCCACCTGGATGGCGATCGAACAAATTGCAGATCAGTGGGCATTCCTGATTGAACATCTAAATATGAAGAGCGGCAATACAGCGGACCAAAATGCAGAATAATGATTGCATTTGTTACTGGGCATAGGCAAAATCGCGCCCGTTTTCTATGCAGAATTTCATCAAGATAAAGGGATGAATACAATGTCTCGAGTATTAATTATTGGCGCCGGCGGTGTAAGCGGTGTTGTAGTAAAAAAATGTGCCATGTTGCCAGAGTACTTCTCTGAAATTCACTTGGCTTCGCGCACAGTTTCTAAATGTGAAAAGTTACAAGCAGAGGTTGGCAAAGATCGTGTTGTGGGTGTTTACTCCGTTGACGCCGATAATGTTGATGAATTGGTAACTCTGATTGAAAAGGTTGAGCCTGCATTAGTAATTAATGTGGCCTTACCTTATCAAGATTTGCCGATCATGGATGCCTGCTTGGCAACTAATGTACATTACCTTGACACCGCAAATTACGAACCAAAAGATGAAGCTAAGTTTGAATATAGCTGGCAATGGGCTTATCACGAGCGTTTTAAAGAAGCAGGCCTAATGGCACTTCTCGGCTCTGGTTTTGATCCGGGCGTAACCAACGTATTTACCGCCTATGCGGCAAAACACTATTTTGATGAAATCCATTATTTAGATATCGTTGATTGTAATGGTGGTGATCATGGCCAAGCTTTTGCAACCAACTTCAACCCGGAAATCAATATCCGCGAAATCACACAGCGCGGTAAATACTGGGAGAACGGCGAATGGATTGAAACCGATCCAATCAGTGTTCGCAAAGACCTCGATTATCCGAACGTAGGCGTTCGTGCTTCCTATTTGTTATTCCATGAAGAATTGGAATCTATTGTTAAGCACTTCCCTACCATCAAACGTGCTCGTTTCTGGATGACATTCGGTGATGCCTACTTAAATCACTTACGTGTTTTAGAAGGCATTGGCATGACCTCGATTAAACCAATTGATTACAACGGCCAACAAATTGCGCCTTTAGAGTTTCTAAAAGCAGTTTTACCAAACCCAGGTTCACTTGCTGAAGGTTATGAAGGCCTCACTTGTATTGGTACCTACATCACCGGCATGAAAGATGGTAAAGAAAAAACTATTTTCATCTACAACAACTGTGATCATGCTGCATGTAATATAGAAGTAGGCGCTCAGGCGGTTTCCTATACTACAGGTGTACCGGCGATGATTGGTGCCTCTTTGATGTTAGAGGGCACTTGGATGAAGCCGGGTGTTTATAACATGGAACAATTCGATCCAGACCCGTTCATGGAACGTTTAAACAAATATGGCCTGCCATGGCAGGTTGTTGAAGTAGATGAGAATCCTCTGCGGGATTAAGCTACTAAACTTTGAATAGCCGGCTCTTGCGAGCCGGTTTTGCTTATTTTGGAGATGCAGCAACCATGACTAATCCTTTCCTTTCGCCAGCTATTCCATCGCCTTGTTATGTATTGGAAGAGCAAAAGCTAATCAATAATTTAGAATTGATGAAGCATGTTCAAGAACAAAGCGGCGCGAGTATTATTTTGGCATTGAAAGGGTTTTCCATGTGGAGTTCTTTTCCAATTGTGCGCCAATATCTCAAAGGTTGTACGGCAAGTTCTGCTTGGGAGGCCGAACTGGCCGCGGATACATTCGGCACCGAGGTGCACGCCTATTCCCCTGCTTACAAAGATTATGATATTGAGGTGCTTCTGCGCCACTGTACGCATATTTCTTTCAATAGTATTCATCAATGGCACAAATATCGGGGTCAAGTGGCCGCAAAAGGCGTTTCAATGGGCTTGAGAATCAACCCCGAGCATCAAGAAGCCGATACTGAACTCTACGATCCATCGGCACCCGGCTCTCGCTTGGGTATTCTTGCGGCTGATTTAGAGCAAGCTGATTTAACCGGTATTGAAGGCCTGCATGTTCACAACCTTTGTGAGTGCGATTCCTTTGCCCTTGAGCGCACGCTTGCAGCGGTAGAAACCCGCTTTGCTAAATGGCTACCGCAAATGAAGTGGTTAAATCTTGGTGGTGGCCACCTAATGACGCGCGAAGGCTATGATACCGATCATTTGATAGCGCAACTTAAACGGCTGCGCGAAACCTATGATTTGGACATTATTCTGGAACCCGGCTCCGCAGTAGCTTGGCAAACCGGCCCGCTGGTTGCGGAGGTTGTGGATGTTGTGGCAAATCAGGGGCAAATTGCAATTTTGGATATTTCCGCAACTGGCCATATGCCGGATGTATTGGAAATGCCCTACCGCCCTGCCGTTACCGGCGCTGATTTACCGGATGTGAAAGCCTTTACCTACAAACTCGGTGGCAACAGCTGTTTGGCCGGCGATGTCATCGGCGATTATAGCTTTGACCATGAATTAAAAGCCGGAGATCGCGTGATCTTTGAAGATATGATGCACTACACCATGGTAAAAACAACCTTCTTCAATGGCGTTGAGCACCCTTCGATTGGTATCTTGCGCCGTAACGGTGATTTCGAATTGGTGCGTAAGTTTACTTACGCCGATTTTAAAGCTCGGCTTTCTTGAGTGAGTTACTCAATTAAAACGCGGCACAATTGCCCACTGCATTTCGCGTTGTTTGCGAAATAGCTTTCCAAGTACAACAGTTTTCTTTCAAATTTGGCGGGTTAACTCAAGGTTAGCCCGCTTTTATTTTATTTACCTGCTGATACCAAACTGCCAATCCCTCGAGCACTAGATTTGGCCTTTGCTCTATGCTTTTCAAGCGTTCTAAAAAAGCGCTATTCGTATCATTATCGTCAGGTAATAATGGGTTACCAAGATAGGGAACATCACCACCGGTTAACCATACCTTCGGTGTATTAGCCTCACCCGCTTGCGTTAGGCGAACTTGCGCGGCAACCAATGCTTGCTCAACAAAACCATTCAACGAAGCTTTGCAACCAAGATGAATGGCGTTTTCGGTGCTGCTACCGAGTAATTCTGTTGGCGTTTCATCGGAAACCCTTAACCGTGTGCTTTTACGCACCAAAGCTTCTTGCATCAAATGCATTCCGGGCGCAATCCAACCCCCCAAGTGCTGGCCTTTCTCATCAATCACATCCAGCGTGATAGCCGTTCCGGCATCGATAATGATGGCTGCCGTTTGTTCCGATTTCGCAAGCAATAAGGTGAGCCAGCGATCAACCCCCAAACTCGCCTCGCGCGAGTAGCAATGCTGAATGCCAAAACCAGAGCTTGTACGAGCTTCAAAAAGTACTTTATTAGCGGTTTCAGCGTAAAGTTTGATGCGTTCAAAATGCTCTTCTGGCCCAACATTCGCCATTGCCAGCTCATCAAATTCCAATTTTTCAAATTCGTTAAAGAGATCATCAATACCATAACCTTTGGAGAGAAACTCAGGCGTTTGATATTGGTGATAACGCGCTAACTTCCAAGCTGTATTCCCAATTTCAAGTAGTAGCGTTGCGGACACTAATTTCCCCTCCAAAATAACGCTTTAATCCATCACTTTGTTGTACTAAAAGCGCCCCAAACTCATCAATCCCTTTGCCCACACCTATTTGCTCGTGTTGTCCGAGAATGAGCCTCACAGGTTGCTGATAAAAATGATCATATTCACGCCAAACATCCAATAAACCTTTTAGATTTTGTTGATCATGAACGGTTAACCGATCGATGCAGCGCTTTATCAATTCGCTTGCCCACCAGTTGCGATCCAGTGGCTTATCTAAGTGCGCCATTACCGAGGTGTAAGGTTGATCTATTGAAGCTTCTGTATCTTGCATTGCTAGATTCAGGCCAATCCCGATAATCGCTTGCCCTTCACCTCCGGCTTGGCCTTCAAGCTCTACTAATATGCCGGCTACTTTTTTTCGTTGGATATAGACATCATTGGGCCACTTCACACTCACTTCTTGAATACCTGCGGCTGTGAGCGATTCCGCAACCGCCAAACCTAAGGCTACACTCAAACCCATTGCCGCGTTCAAGCCCTGCAACAATGGCCAATAAATCGAGAGATAAAGATTACTACCAAAGGGCGAATGCCATTGTTTACCCCGGCGGCCTCTGCCGTGCGTTTGCATTTCCGCCAGCACGCTGGTTCCGGGCGTTGTTCCATTGGTAATGATAGAGCGAATATCATCGTTTGTAGAGCCAGTTACGTGATTAAGATATAGGGGCAACTCGCGCAATTCATGTGGTAGTTTAATACGAACTTTATCGCTGCTTAACAGTTGTATTGGCTTAGCAAGGCGATAGCCTTTCCCCGTTACACGGAAGATATCTAAACCTAAGGTAGTAAGCTTTTCAATATGATTATGAATCGTTGCGCGGCTAACGCCAAACTCTAAACCTAGTTGTTCACCAGAATGAAAGCCGCCATCGGCCAAACGCTGCACCAATTGCGAATCAAGATCATGCGCGCTCGTATCACTCTGCTGCTTAGTTAAACTCATAATTCCCCTAACAATCCGTGCTTTCCTAATAAGCGAACTTCCGGTTCTAACTTAACACCATATTCGGCTTCTACACGCGCTTGTATTGCACGGGCAAGGCTCAACAAATCCTCGCCTGTGGCATTACCCTTGTTCACGAGCACTAAGGCCTGACGTTGATGAACTTCAGCGCCGCCTATCTTCATCGATTTTAAGCCTGCATTATCAATAAGCCAACCGGCCGCAAGCTTAACCTGATTTTCATCTACTACATAAGCCGGTAAATTGGGGAAACGCTCAATTAAGCGATCGTAGTGTGCTTTTGCAACCACAGGGTTCTTGAAAAAACTTCCGGCATTAGGAATACGTTGCGGATCTGGAAGCTTGGCGTTACGAACCGAAATAACATGCGCCATAATAGTTTTCGCGTCAATATAGGGCGGTAATGAGTTCAAGTCCGGATACGTAAGTGTTGGTTGCCAATTTTTTGGTAGCTTAAATTGAACTGAAGTAATGAGAAGATGAGCATTGCAAGGCTGTTTAAACAAACTATCACGGTACGCAAATTCGCATTCGGCGTTGCTCAGCGTGTATGCTTTGTGAGCTTTCAAATCATAAACTCTAACGCTCCCTATATACTTGCTCACCTCAACACCGTATGCACCAATATTTTGTACTGGCGCTGCGCCCACACTACCCGGAATTAATGCAAGGTTTTCGAGGCCAGGAATACCTAGCTCAATCAAATGCACAACAAGAGCGTGCCAATTTTCACCGGCGGCTACTTCGATCAGCCAACCATCGTCAATGTCATCTATCTGAATTCCTTTTAGCTGATTAACGAGCACCACACCTGCATAATCATCAACAAATATGGTGTTGCTTCCTGCTCCAAGTATCCACATATCATCACGCCAGATAATGTTTTCAAGCTGCGCCTCGGAATCAACATAGAGCATTGACTCAGCAGACGCTGGAAGCGCAAAACTATGATAAGGGCGTAGTGAGGTCAATTCAGATATTCCATTCATGTCAATGCTATTCGCATCGTGTTTTTTATCGTAAATTAATTCTAACAGCTGGAGCGCGCTAAGATTAACTTTTAAAGAAAATTAATCTTAGCTGCTATATAAATCGAAGTGTTAGGCCTCTAAGGCCTTAAGGTTGGTGAGTTCAATAACCGTTTGCCCATCGCCATGGCTAACGTAAACAACATTATCCGTTACCATAATTCCCCAATGAGTGTTCCTAGCGATTACTTTAGTCAACTCATCCATGGGTTCGCTTGGTAACTGGATAATGTTCACATTCGATAAATTGGTTATCGTTGGCAACGTCTTTTCAATCCAAACACGCGAATTTCCATAAACTAATAAACTATAAAGGTCCCCTTTTCGGCTTCCCTTTGTTATTCGGTCCAAATCCGGTTGGCCAACATCAATCCAATGCTCAATATCGCCATGCAACGCTTTTTGCCATAGTGCCGGCTCTTCCGTTTCTGATAGGCCACGGCCAAACTCTAACCGTTCATGATAAAATAGGCCAAACGCAAGAATCCGAGCAACCAATCGAAGCTCAGTTTCAGAGGGATGGCGGGCAATCGTAAATTTAACCTGTTCATAACAGCCACGATCCGTATCTGATATATCAAGCGCAATTTTATAAGGTGTTGATTGCAAAGCCATGGCTATGTTTGTCCTATCAGTTACGTGATGCTTGTACAAAAACACTAAATGTTTCCGCTAAACTCTGTTGATCTACAGGCTATTTTATTGATTCCCAGGCAATAAAAAAGCCCCTCGCTTACGCGAAGGGCTCTTCTATTTAATAGGCGCCTGGCGGTGTCCTACTCTCGCATGGGGAGGCCCCACACTACCATCGGCGCTGACATGTTTCACTTCTGAGTTCGGAAAGGATTCAGGTGGTTCCACGTCGCTATGGCCGCCAGACAA
>NZ_PIPJ01000005.1 GCF_003987135.1 Aliidiomarina iranensis | reverse complement strand
AGGTATCGGGTTTATTTACGTGTTCTAAACCGTTTCACAACGTGTTTTAGCAATATGAACGCTGAAAAGCGTATTAAAAACCGCTCTCTTATACCAAGAGAGCGGTTTTTTACTGAGGTGGTGTAGCGTAATCTTAGTGGCTGCAAAACCGGTGAGATTTTACCTCGTTATCATCTTTAATTACTTGCTAAATAACTCGCTAAAGCTTGCGTCCCAGCTTCCTCTCCGCCAAGCGCGAACTGGTGCAACTTGTTTGGTCTGATTCTTCACCGAATTCGAGCTTTATTAGGTCCTTTTACGATATAGGCCTTGTCAAACTCAGCTAACCATTGCTTGATTGTCTCTTCGCTAAGCTTCGATGTTTTCTCGGCATACGAGAGTCGATGAAGGCCATCATTACCTGTATATATTCTTGTTACCTCAGATTGAGCCTGATGCCCCATGCATTCTGGAAATGAGAACTGATAGGTAATTGTGTACTCACTCTCGCTCAGAATTTCCATTTGAGTGTCCGGACATTGCTCGCTTCGTTGAGCACTAAAATCGCTCACAAAGTCTCTAAGCGGCCTCAGTTCACCCTCGAGGAACTCTACAGAAACCAGCTTTGTCCAGCTATCTATCGTCTCGTCTTGAGGAACAAATTCGCGAATGTAACCCTCATCTTCACCAAAGTCCTTTTGAAAGCCAACTTTCCAATCTGATGAATCAATCTGAGTACTCAGAGCCTCAAGCGGCGTACTTGCGCAACCCGCTAATAATACAGCGGCTAAAACTATCAATATGGATTTCAATTCAATCTCCTTGTATAAAACCACGCATCATTAACCCTAACGCCTCAAACCCCGGAAAAAGCGAGCGCAGCGAGCGGTTTTCCAATGATTTAACTTGTTAGATTTATTTAGCAACAATATCAACTTGATATGTCCTGTTAAACTCATTTATAGCGCCACTGCCAACATTAATTTCACTGTCTGAGCAAAAGTTATTCTTGGTGCATTCTATTTTTGTAACGGGGCCTATGTCTTGCACCCCTCTAAATGAAAAGATACTTGTACAAGATGTTGGTTCTTTGCCAGCTGAATTCACACACAAAAAGGCCATTACTGGTTTCCAATTACAAGGTGTATTCGGTTCTAATTCTTGTAAAGGCAATCGAACCAAATATGTAGACCCTCTAATGTCAGGGTAGTAGTCAAATTCGAACTGCTGAGCAATACGTTTGCCTAATGCCAGATGGTACGTTGTACACTGATTTAACTCAGTAGTTGTTCGATATTCCACCTTAAATTTGTATGAAAAGCTTCTGTCGATACCACCAGTGATATCAATAAAATTTTCTTCCGGAGCACTCGATTCAACAAAACCGCCTAGCGACGAGCAACCGATCAAAAGAAGTGTAATTATCGCTAATTTTAGAATGTGGCGCATAATAAACCTTACGCTCCGCTCATGTGCGCCACTCGTGGCGTCACTATTTATCGGCTTGTTAGCTTAATTTTTGTATTAGTAAATATAATAAGAATGCTATGAGAAGGTTACAGAACATCGGCAACATCAAGACATACAACTTTCCCATGAAAAAATTTCCATGCACACCGTTGTTGAAACCGCTCCGACCTTTTACATCCGATGAAAATTCACGATCCATTTCTCTTACGACATTAAGCATTTTTTTATAGAACGGTAAGCAGATGGCAAATCCGACCAATATACATACAAAGAAAATAATCATGTCCAAGAACAATTCTCCTTAAGCTAACGCCCGAAATAACCGGCGTGTGTTAGCACGTCCGGCGCCGCAGGCGCTCAGTTTATTGACTTGTTATGTTTCATCAACACTGAGCTCAGAGGGTTTCAATATCTGACTGCTTCGGCGCACCGTCAGAATATCCACCTGATTTGTTACGCTATAGATAACTCGGTAAGAGCCAAACACCACTTCTCGAATACGCTGCAAGCGCACTTCAGGGACGACTCGCCCACTCTCCGGAAATTCAGCTAAACGATCTACGCAAGAAAATAGACCATCAACCCAGTGTATCGCCGCACTCGGCTTATCCTCGGCAATGTACTGAGCAATACTTTCTACGCGCTCTAGCGCAAGCGGAGACCAAACTACCTTCATTGAGCTAACTTACTCAAAATGCGTGATTTCGCATTTTCATGAGAGATTCCGGCACCGTTAGCGATTTGCTCTTCAGCCCGGTAAACCTCTTCGAGCACTTCCAAGCGCTCTTGCATCTTTTCGTACTCTTGAACATCAACTAGTACTGCAACCCCGCGGCCTCGCTGTGTTAGAACCATCGGGCGCCGCGTCTCATGAATTTGCTTCACAAACTTTGCAACTCCGGCTCGAAACTCAGATAGAGGTCGAATATCCTCGTCAACACGTACTCTTGTCATTAGCATCACCTACGTACAACTTAATGTACTTATAAATGTACGTTACAACTTAGGGATTCGCAAGGTAGGAATTCATGAAACATAACATTTTAACAGCAAGACCGCCGTATACCTCAACCCACCGAGTCTTCACAACAATCAACAAACCGAGCGTTCTTAAAGTCTCAAATAACAATTGCTCTAGCACTTTATTTCCGAAAAAGCCGCGGAGTTAACGTGCGAAATTTGGCTCGGTGCCAAATTAGAATACAAGAATGGTTTCAACGAAAACGAATCTGAGGAGGGCTCTTCCCTGAGGAGACAACGTGAGCAGGCTCATGTTCAATTGCTTTTGCAACTGTGTTCGCTTCGCCATCATCCATCGGCGTGCGTTATTTCTTATTTAATTAACTTATACGATTGTAAAGAGCTAAACAAGCAAAACTGGTAATCCCCGAAGCTAACCTAACTGGATAATTTCGCAATTTGGCTGATTATCCTGGGCATAAAAAAAGAGCTCTCTTTTCACAAAGGGAGCTCTTTTTGTTAAATGTTATACACAGAAACTAACTTATTCCTGATAAGCCGATAGCGGTGGGCAGCTGCACACTAAGTTGCGATCGCCGTATACGTCATCAATGCGGTTCACGCTTGGCCAGAATTTGTGGTCGCGCAGCCATGTTTTCGGGAAGCATGCTTCTTCACGAGTGTATGGGTGCTGCCAATCGCTTACTACATCGGCCATGGTGTGCGGTGCATTCACGAGCGGGTTGTTATCCGCTGGCCATTCACCTGCGGCTACTTTCTCGATTTCGGCTTTAATCGCAAGCATGGCATCGCAGAAGCGATCCATTTCGGCTTTTGATTCTGATTCCGTAGGCTCGATCATCAGCGTTCCCGCTACTGGGAAACTCATGGTTGGCGAGTGGAAACCGTAATCTTGCAGGCGCTTAGCAATATCAATTTCCGCAATACCGGTTTTTTCTTTCAACGGGCGTAAATCAATAATACATTCATGCGCTACGCGATCGTTGCGGCCGGTATATAGAATTGGGAAATCATCACCCAAACGCTTCGCCATGTAGTTGGCACTTAGAATGGCTACTTCCGAAGCTTCACGTAAGCCGGCGCTGCCCATCATGGCGATATACATCCACGAAATTGGCAGAATACTGGCGCTTCCGTAAGGTGCAGCAGAGACAGCACCATTGCCTTTCGCTAAACCGTTACCATCGCTTAACACATGGCCCGGTAAAAATGGCGCCAAGTGGCTCTTCACACCGATAGGGCCCATACCTGGGCCACCACCGCCGTGTGGAATACAGAACGTTTTGTGCAAGTTTAAGTGGGAAACATCAGAACCAATGTAGCCCGGTGAGGTAACCCCTACCTGCGCGTTCATGTTGGCACCATCCATGTAAACTTGGCCGCCAAACTCATGCACAATTTCGCAAATCTCGCGAATACCTTCTTCGTATACACCGTGGGTGGAAGGATAAGTAACCATGGCACAGCTTAGGTTATCGGCCACATCTGCAGCTTTCGCGCGCAAATCAGCAATATCCACGTTGCCTTTTTTATCACACGCCACTACCACTACTTTCATACTCGCCATCTGTGCTGAGGCCGGGTTAGTACCGTGTGCTGACTCTGGAATCAAGCATACATTCCGATGAGCTTCGCCGCGGCTTGCGTGGTAGCGTTGAATCGCCAATAAGCCAGCATATTCACCTTGAGCACCGGAATTCGGCTGCATCGAAAGGTTATCGTAACCGGTGATATCAATCAGCCAATCCGATAATGTTTCTATCATTTCTGCATAACCCTGCGCCTGATCTAATGGGCAAAACGGGTGTAGGTTAGCGAACTCGGGCCAAGTGATTGGAATCATTTCGGCCGTGGCGTTTAGCTTCATAGTGCATGAACCTAACGAGATCATGCTGTGGTTCAAGGCTAAATCTTTGCCTTCAAGCTGACGAATATAGCGCAGCATTTCCGTTTCAGAGTGATACTGGTTAAATACTTCGTGAGTTAGGAACTTGCTTTCGCGCTTGAGGTTCGCCGGAATAGACGCGCCTTTTGCAGCACAATCCGCATCAAGCTTATCCACATCTAAGCCATGGCCTTCGCCCAAAATCACATTAAACAGGGTATCGATATCGGTACGGTTTTTTGCTTCATCTAAGCTGATGCCAAGAAAGCCTGCACGGTCGGTGCGGAAGTTCACTTCGGCAGCCGCAGCGCGGGCTAAAATGCCGTTGCGCACATCGCCGCTGGCTTTGATAGTAATAGTATCAAACCAAGTTGTGTTTACTGGCGTGAAGCCTTTTTCGGTTAAGCCTGCGGCCAAAATATCCGTTAAGCGATGAATGCGGCCTGCAATGTTCTTCAAGCCTTCAGGGCCATGATAAACCGCATAAAACGATGCAATATTGGCTAACAACACCTGTGCAGTACAAATGTTCGAGGTCGCTTTTTCCCGGCGAATATGTTGCTCGCGCGTTTGCATGGCCATCCGCAAAGCGGTTTTACCGCGTGAATCTTTTGATACACCGATAATACGGCCAGGTAACGCCCGCTTGAATTTTTCCCGCGTTGCAAAGAATGCGGCGTGTGGGCCACCATAGCCCATGGGCACACCAAAGCGTTGGGCCGAACCAAACACCATATCGGCGCCCATTTCACCCGGCGATTTACAGGCTACCAAGCTCATTAGATCAGTGGCTACAGCCACCAAGCCTTTCTGCGCTTGCACAGCGGCAATCACTTCGGTTAAATCGAGTAGTTCACCATTTTCTGCAGGGCTTTGTAGCAGCGCACCGAACACATCATAATTGCCCGCTTCTTGCCATGGGCCTTGCACGATTTCAAAACCGAACATTTCTGCCCGCGCTTTCACCACATCAACGGTTTGTGGGAACACATTATCGGCGATAAAGAATACATTCGATTTTGATTTGCTCACGCGCTGGGCCATTGCCATGGCTTCGGCCGCTGCGGTGGCTTCATCTAACAACGAGGCGCTGGCCATTTCCATGCCAGTAAGATCAATAGAAACCTGTTGGAAGTTTAAAATGGCTTGTAAGCGGCCTTGCGCAATTTCTGGCTGATAAGGTGTGTAAGCAGTGTACCAACCCGGATTTTCCAACACGTTACGCAGAATCACATTCGGCAATAAAGTATCGTAATAGCCCATACCGATATAGCTAGAAAATACTTTGTTTTTCTTGGCAATTTTGCGCAAACGAGCAAGGGCATCACGCTCATTCATGGCGCCGCCAACTTGTAAAAAGGGTTCACGCAAAATAGAGCCTGGCACGGTTTGTGCGGTCATATCTTCAAGTGATTTGGCACCTACAAAGGCCAGCATATCCTGCTGTTCCTGTGCATCAGGGCCGATATGGCGAGAAACAAATTCTTCGTGGTTTTCTAACTGGGTTAGCGTTTTACTGCTCATTTGCCTGATCCTAGTTTACTGTTGGTTTAGCCACAGTGTTTGAGAAATTACGGGCGTGTTGATATTTCGCGGCGCGAAATCAAGAAGAAAGCCCCAGCATCAGGCTGGGGCTTTACTTATAAAAATGCTTACTCTTCCTCAATCGAGGCAGCGTAGCTCTCGGCATCTAACAAGCTTTCAAGTTCGCTTTCATCATCAGCTTTTATCTTGAACAACCAGCCATCGCCGTAAGGGTCGCTGTTTACAAGTTCTGGCGAATCTTCCAGATCTTCATTTACTTCTAATACTTCACCGGCAATTGGTGCATAAATATCAGAGGCAGCCTTTACCGATTCAGCTACGGCAACATCATCACCAGCCGATACGTTATCACCAACATCAGGAAGCTCTACAAACACCATATCACCTAATAATTCCTGAGCGTGCTCAGTAATACCTACGGTGTAAACGCCATCGCCTTCACTGCGAATCCACTCGTGGGAGGCGGCATATTTTAATTCGTTTGGTATATTGCTCATGATTTAACCCTTACCTAAGCCTTAGCAGGCGCTGTGTTGTTTTAATTGAATGCTTTATTCGTGTAGCTGTTACGCTACTTTTATGTTAAAGCGCGTTTTTAAAACGCATTGTTAAAAGGTATTAAACTGCTTTGCCATTACGAACAAACGATGGCTTCACAACCTTTACTGTAACTAATTTTTTGCGCATTTCCACTTGTGCGGTTTCACCTACTGGCTGCGGCACACGCGCCATGGCAATACTGTAGCCCAAGGTTGGCGAGAAAGTACCGGAAGTAATCACGCCTTCACCGCCCTCAACCATTACTTTCAAGCCGGCGCGCAATACACCTTTTTCTTCCATTACCAAGCCAACTAATTTTTCAGTGCCTGCTGCTTTCTGAGCTTCGAGGGCGCCACGGCCAACGAAATTGCGATCGCTAGGCTCTAAGGCAACCGACCAAGCCATGTTAGCGGCTAATGGCGATACGGTTTCATCCATATCTTGGCCATATAAATTCATTCCAGCTTCTAAACGCAGGGTATCACGTGCACCCAAGCCACACGGCTTCACGCCGGCCGCAATTAATTTATCCCAAACCGTACCTACGGCGTCATTTGGAATAATAATTTCATATCCTGCTTCTCCGGTGTAACCCGTTGTAGCTACGAAAAGTTCATCTAATTGCACACCTACGAACGGCTTCAACTCGGATACGATGGCGTGTTGCTCCGCGCTCATTAATACCGCTACTTTCTCTTTTGCAGCTGGGCCTTGAACTGCAATCATGGCAAATTCAGTGCGTTCAGTAATAGCCACATCGAATTCGCCGCTTTGCGCCTCTAACCACGCCATATCTTTATCCCGTGTCGCGGAGTTCACCACTAACCGGTAAGAATCTTCGTTGAAAAAATACACAATTAAATCGTCTATCACGCCGCCATCATTGTTCAACATGGCACTGTAAAGCGCTTTACCGGGTGTTTGCAGCTTCGCCACATCATTGGCTAAAAGGTGGCGCAGGTAAGGTTTGGCATCGCGGCCGGTAACATCAACAATGGTCATGTGAGAAACATCAAACATGCCCACATCGCGGCGCACCGCATGATGCTCTTCAATTTGTGAGCCGTAATTAAGCGGCATCTCCCAACCATGGAAATCAACCATCTTAGCGCCAGCGGCTAAATGATTCGGATAAAGCGGAGTACGTTTTGCTGCAGCTGATGCCATAAATTACGCTCACTTTTTTGTGGATTTTTTGTGCTATTTGAATGGCCATCATTATAGAAGCCAAGTGGCTAAGCAACAAATTAAAAAGGCCAATAGGATTATAACAAAAACTTATAGCTTGCTCTTCATAATTGATATTATTAATGCTATACCTAGCATTGAAGGCTCAGTTGTGAGTTTGGCCTCGCTGATTATCTCTTCAATACGAGAATCATAAGATGAATAGTTTATCTCTCGAAAACCTACGCGCCTTTGTTACCGTTACCGATTTACAAAGCTACACCCAAGCTGGTGAGCGTTTAGGCCGTTCGCAACCAGCTATTAGCTTGCAAATAAAACGTTTAGAAGAACGGATTGACCATGCGGTATTTGAGCGCCAAGGCAATAAACCCAAACTTACCCCTGCCGGCCAAGAGCTCTATCAAGGGGCGCGGCAACTACTTGCCATGCATGATCAGCTGCTAGCTCGCTTTACTAAGGCCCCGATTTCGGGGCAAGTGCGCCTCGGCATTCCAAGTGAATTTGCCACCGCGCTGTTACCAAGAATTCTCGGCCAATTTGCCAGTAGCTATCCACAAATCACCTTAGAAGTTACTTCCGCCTTAAGCCGTGAATTGCGTTTAGGCGCCAGCCGTGGGCAATTCGATATTATTTTAACGGTTGCGGAGCAGGCGCCGGAGGATTCAGTGAAAGTAAAAGAAGATGCGCTAATTTGGGTTGCTGGCCGCGCTGATTTCCAATGGCAAAATACGGTTCCTTTGGTGTTGGCCGCCGAAGGCTGCATTTATCGGCGGCGCGCGTTGCAAACCTTAAAAAGCGTGAATACAAAATGCCGCATCGCGTATACCAACAGTGATCTCACTGGCATTAGCAGCGCCTTGAAAAGCGATTTAGGTATCACAGTTTTAGCTCGCAGCTCTTTGCCGAACGATTTAGTGGAATTAAAAGCTTCGGAAATAGCCCAGCAACTGCCACCGCTTGGCACCGTGGGTATTTATCTGGAGCGGCATGGTGACCGCAAGAACGATGCCGCGGAGCATTTGCTGGAATATTTACACGATTATCTGAACCCAGCTTAAAACATTAGCCGAGTTCGCTGGCTTGCCGCAAAAAGAAATCTTTTACTGGGTTCGTTTGATTTACCAAGCTTAACCCTAGTGAGCGGCCCATTTTCACAATAGGGTTACTACCCGTAAAGAGCTGATGGAAGCCTTCCATGGTAGCAATATGGCGCACCGCAGCGGCTTTTCTTGCGCGTTCATAACGCCGTAGCGCTCGGTTTAATTCAGTGTTATCCCACTGGCCGTTCAAAGTACCCAGCGATGTTAATTGCTGCACTAAATGAAACGCATCACCGAACCCTAGGTTTGCACCTTGCCCAGCTAACGGGTGAATGGTGTGTGCAGCATCACCTACCAATACTTGCCGGCCGTGCACCCAAGTTTGCGCATATTGCATACGAAGTGGAAAACTCACCCGCTCGCTCACCGGCCGCAGCATACCCATGCAATTGTTACTGGCAACGGTGAGCTTTTGGCTGAATTCTTCGGCCGACAAGGCACACATCGCTTGCGCTTCTAGAGTTGGTAAGCTCCAAACAATCGAGCTTTGCTTAGCATCGGCCATCGGTAACAACGCCAACGGCCCACCGGCATGAAATACTTGCCGAGCGATGCCCGCATGCGGCTCTTCTGATTCAATGGTGGCCACTAAGCCTTGTTGCTCGTAATCGCGATGAATAATGGGTGTGCCTACGTGATCGCGCAGTTGCGAGCGGGCGCCATCGGCGGCCACGAGCAGCTGTGCCAAAATCACATCGCCATTGCCATTGCCATTGCCCTTACCATTGATCAGTGCCACGCTCACATCACTCTCGTGATATTCCGGTGTTTCAATATCCACGCCGGCAATGAGCTGAACGCCCACTTCTTCAGCTTGCTGCCATAAAGCAGCCACCAATACTTGGTTTTCTAAAATGGTGCCCAACGACGCTAAATCAGCTTGCTCAGCGGTAAATTCAATCTTACCGAAGCTATCATGCTCCCACACCGACATGCCGTGATAAGGCGCACACCGATCAGTAGGTAAACGTTGCCAAGCGCCAAGTTCGCTAAGCCATTGCGCAACGCCTGCGTTAATGGCACTTACTCGCAAACTGGTTTGCTCAGGCATTTCACCTGGGGTTTCTGAACGCTCCACCACGGTAACTTTACGGCCGGCCTTTGCCAGCCCTATGGCTAGCGCTAAGCCCACCATACCGCCACCAACAATCAAAACTTGCGTGCGTTGCAATGCCATGAAAACTCCAATTTAATATCAGCTAGCGGCGGCAAAAGGCTCTACTCACACCGTATTAGCGCCTTATTTGTGCCTTATTGGCACCTTGTTTGCGCCTCACTAGCGCTTTGCTCGTGCCGTATTAGCGGCTTAGTAGCCGCCGTATTAGCACCGATTTGGAGGCTACCATAAACTGCGAAACCCCATTGCTTTGCGCATCAGCGGCTTTTTCAGCGCAGGTAAAGCGCGCAGTGCATACAGGCCTTTACTACGTAGATTTCGCCATACTGGTTCTTGATTCGAAAATACCGCCACTAACCCATGCGTTAAGCCAATGATCTCGGCATAATCGCGTTCCCGCTGCGCTTGATAGGTGTTTAAGCCAATGTGGCTGCCGAAATCCGCAGGCTGAATGTTCGCCGCGAGATCAAGAATGTCCCGCACACCCAGGTTATACCCTTGCCCCGCTACTGGGTGCAACGTGTGGCAAGCATTACCAATCACCACCGAGCGATACCCCACAAAACGCTCAGCCATCGCTAACTGCAACGGAAAGGTTGCCTGGTACTCAACATTAGCAATGCGCCCGGGCGCGGCGCCAAAAATATTCTGTACTGCTCGAACACGCTCATCGCGGCTACTGGCTTGTAATTTTTCTGCGGTATCCGTATGCATGCACCAAACTAATGCGGCTTCATCATGGCCTTGGGGTAACAATGCAGCAGGCCCTTCAGCGGTAAAGCGTTCAAAGGCCCAGTTCCGGTGTTGTTTGGCAAACTTAACCTTTGCGGCCACGGCAACTTGTGAATACATTTCTTGTTTCATCATAATGCCGAGTTTAGCCCGCGTTGGCGAATTAGAGCCTTCGGCCACAATGAGCAAACGCGTGCCAATCTGTTGTTCATCATTCAAGGTCAACAATAAACCATCACGCTCCGCAGCTATATTGGCCACTTCTACGGCTTGCACATGCTCAACGGCAGCTTCCGTACAGCGTTGCGTTAATTCGCTTTGCAACGCCCCCGCCATGGCAACATAACCGAGAGCCGGCAACTGCTCATTCTTTGCATGCATGGTAGCGGTTCCCGGGCTATTCGCATCGGAAACATGAATGTGTTGAATCGCCGGGCTTTGTAGAAGTTGCCCTTGCCATACGCCATGCTCTTGCAAAACTTGCTGAGTACGCAACGCTAAGGCGAGGCCACGCGGATCTTGCTTTGCCGCGCCTTTGTGCTGATCAAGCAAAACTATCTTGGCGGCCGGAAACTTGCGCTGTAATACCAGCGCCGTTAAACACCCCGTTAGGCCGCCACCGGCAATGGCGATATCAACGTTGCGGCGCATAGTTTTGCCCCTGCTGACGGCGCGCTTGCGCCATCAACGCTTCGATACCTTCAATACTTTTCGGTACGCCTGCGGTTAAGTTCTCATGGCCTTTGGCAGTAATTAATAAATCATCTTCTATGCGCACGCCAATTCCACGATATTGCTCGGGAACGCGCTGATCATCGGGGGCAAAATAGAGCCCGGGCTCAACCGTTAACACCATACCCGCAGCCAACTTCATAGGTTTAGCACCTTTTTGATACGCCCCTACATCGTGCACATCAAGGCCAAGCCAATGGCTAAGGCCGTGAATAAAGAACTGCCGGCAACTGAGTTTATCCACGTGCTCTTTCACTGAACCGGTTAAGATTCCGAGCTTAATCAAGCCTGCTGTAAGTACCTCAATACAGGCCTCTTGCGCGCGCACAATGGTTGAATCTGGGTGTAGGTGCTCGAACGCCGCCGCTTGTGAAGCCAAAACGAGTTCGTAGATTTCCCTCTGCGCCTTGGTAAATTTGCCGTTTACCGGGAAAGTTCGAGTGATATCGCCAGCGTAGCCAGCATACTCAGCGCCAGCATCAATTAAAATTAAATCACCATCATTGAGTACATCGGTATTTGCGGTGTAATGCAAAATACAGGCATTCACTCCACCGCCGCAAATACTGCCATAGGCCACGCCGCTAGCACCATGCATGGTAAATTCATGCTGTAGCTCGGCGGCTACCTGATACTCATAAACGCCTGGGCGTACAAAACCCAGCGCCCGGCGATGCCCTGCTACACTTATTTCTGCCGCTTTTCGCATAAGTTGCTGCTCAGCTGGCGATTTAATCAAGCGTTGCTGATGCAGCTGCGGCCGCGGATCGTGTAAATGCTCTGGCGCTATTTTGCCCCGTTTCGGCGCATTGCGCAGAGTTCGTAACATATCGTTTAACTGCTGCTCAAATGCTGGAAATTGATCAAAGGCAATATAAAGATCGCTATGGCCATCGATTAGAGCAGGCAACTGTTGTGCTAGTTCGGAGGTTTCATAGCATGCGTTTACACCGCTTTGCGCTTGCGCTTGTTCGCTTCCTAAGCGGCGCCCATGCCACACTTCTTCGTGGGGATCTTTAGGCAACACAAAGAGAATTTCCGGCGTTTCTGAATCAGGCGCTAGTACCAAAACGGCATCCGGCTCTGTTATACCGGTTAAATAATAGAAATCACTATCCTGACGAAAGGGAAAGTGGGTATCGCGGCTGCGCACAACTTCGCTTGCGGCCGGAAAAATAGCAATACTACCCGGCACCATAGTTTTCATAAATGCCGCTCTACGCCCCTGGAACTCAGATACAGCTATCATAATTCTCTCAGTTTGCTCTTAGTTTGTTCTTACGTACGTTCTTAGTTTCATCCTAGTTTGATCCTAGTTTAATCTTAATGCAGTGTTGAGCTACTCGGAGCCACCGGAGCTGGTGTTGAACCAAGTTCGTTAAAACACATAATTGCGGTAATCCGTACATACTCGCTCACTTCGTAATATGCGCGTTCATCTTCTTCATCAGCAGCAGCATCGGCAGATAACCGCGCTATTTCTGCTAAATCTTGAATCGCTTCTTTTAAATCAGCCGAGGCCTTGGCCAGATTTTGCTGATTAATGCCAAAGCCCACTAGAAAACACTGCGCCCATTCAGTAAGCGCCGTGAGCCGTTCAACCAAAGGCTCATCGTCGCTAGGTAACACGAGTTGAAAATCCAAATCGTGGCTGGCCAAATCAGCTAGAGTTTGTTGCTGCAATACTTCTAGCGTGTTGATCATAGCATCACTGAATTTTTGCCCCTCATTGGCTAAATCAGCCATGATTACCAACCACTCACGATCTTTACCCGGTGCGCTGCTGGCCGTTAGGCCAGTGAGCATGCCATGAATCTCGGCGGCACTGAGAATAATATTTTCATCTTGCAGCTGGCGATTTAGTTGTTCAAAGGTTTGTGCTGACGTTTCGCTCATAAAGATTCCGCATTTTTCGCTAAATATGTGCTTATGCTACCACTGCAATACGCATGCAGCCAGAAAAGCTGTGTTAATCCCGTTGCAAGTTGCGAGCGGGATAGTTATGCTTCGCGCTAGAAATACAAAGCAATTGCCAAACCTTGGGCCAGAAGGAAATTCGCATGAGTGGTAAAGTTGTTGACATCAAAATTCTCGATCGCAATTATCGAGTGATGTGCCCAGATGGGCAAGAAACAGCCTTGCGCGATGCTGCTCGCCAGCTTGATGAGCGGATGGTAGAAACGCGTACATCCACCAAGCTTACGAACATGGAGCAAATTGCTATCATGGCAGCATTGAATTTGTGCCATGAATGGATTCAAGAAAAAGCTGCGGAATCGAAGAAGATTACCGCTCTTGAAGATAAGATCGGCTTATTGCAAGCCACAATCGAAAAAGCAATTGGCAATCCAAAAGCAGCGGCTGCTGAATTGAAATCAATTGATACAGCTGCTCAATCGGATTCCGAAAAGCCTTTATAGACAGCGTTCTCTGGGGTGTTTGCCAGCATGTGCATGTCCCTGAGCCGATACCGTTAGACCAGGGTCCTGTCGAGCTGCCAGTGTGCAAGCCCACCATGCAGTGGGAAGCCTGCGGTAGTTTGTTCAGCACCCGCCTTGAACCTTTGGGTTCAAGGGCTACCACGATGCAGCGGCACCTTGGAGAACACCCTATAAAAAGCACCCTACAAAGCACATCCTAAAAAAAGCGCCCCACCAAGCTCTCTACTCTTGCTCTTCCGCTTTTGCTTGCCGAACCATCTCCCGCACATTGGCCAACATCGCTTGCGCATCATACAGAACGCCATCGCGCATAGTGTACCGAATACCCTCGGTGCGTATCGCTTCATTGTTCTCATTTAATCGATAATGCCCGGTACCGTAAAGCACCTTGAAGTTGCGCAAAGGGTTCTCTTTTACAATAAAGAGATCCGCTTTTTTCCCTGGAATCACACTGCCAATTTCATCTTCTAAACCCAAGGCTTCGGCGCCCGATAACGTAGCGGCACGAATTACCTCGAGCGGGTTAAAACCTGCTTCGCGTAGCAGTTCGAGCTCTTGCACGTAACCAAAACCATATATTTTATAGATATAACCAGCATCAGAACCGGTTGTTATGCGGCCACCGTGGTTCTTGTAGTCATTAAGAAAAGCCATCCATAGCCGATAATTCTCCCGCCATGCGATTTCATCATCGGTTGTCCAATCAAACCAATAGGAGCCGTGCGCATATCGGCTCGGTGTGAAAAAGCGCTCGAGCGTTGGTAACGTATATTCAGCGTGCCATTCTGCATTGCGCTGGGCACTTGCGTTGCGGCTTGCTT
Organism: Aliidiomarina iranensis; assembly: GCF_003987135.1. Classification (GTDB taxonomy): domain Bacteria; phylum Pseudomonadota; class Gammaproteobacteria; order Enterobacterales; family Alteromonadaceae; genus Aliidiomarina; species Aliidiomarina iranensis. The sequence goes on along the minus strand of NZ_PIPJ01000005.1, from coordinate 131,907 downwards.
CGTAAATCGAGAGCGTGGGATTGATGGTGAAATCTAATTCGATCAGGGTATCGCGCACATAATTCCAGCGCTCACTGCCCGGCTTCGCCGCTTGCGCCCATAGCTGCCCGGCCTCGCTAAAGCGATCTTGTTCGTTTTGATAGTTATAATCAGCGGAATAATCTTGAATTACACGATCAGTAAACAAGGCCTCTGGCAAACCATACCAATGCTCCATACTGGTTAAGCCCATGGCCGCAGAATCGAGCACGTTAGTGCGCACCACATTCAGTTGCGCATGGTGCATCATGGTACCTAAGCCCAAACGATTCGCCGTTTCTATGGCTGCGGCAATCACCCGCGGTGGCGCACCAAAAAACTTCACGCCTTCTGCGCCCTGCTCGGCCGCCATTTCAACCCAAGCAGTGGCCTGCTCAGGAGAAATGATGGGTTCGCTTGCACCGATACCAAACCCAGCATAGGGAATAACGCGTGGCGCTACAATTTCATGCTCGGCTGCTTTGCGGGCTTCTTCTACTGTCCACTCTAAACCCCGGAAACTGCCCGGCTCGCGCACCGTGGTAATACCATGGGCTAACCACAACTGATACACATATTCCGGCGGAATATTGGGCGCTGAACCACCGGTATGGCCGTGCATATCCACAAAACCTGGCAGCACATAATGGCCGCTAATATCAATTTCTCGATCACCGGGCTGCGCTTCAGGCCTTCCGTTTGCCAAAATTGGCACGCCAGGATAACCCACCACATCAACTCGGGTGATGGTATCGCCTTCAATAACAATATCAACCGGCCCCACAGGTGGCGCACCCTCACCGTTCACCAAGATACCGCCGCGCAAAATAATGCGCTGAAATGGCCCTTCACTCACATCATCTGCGGCCGCAGCCGCTACACCAGTTATGCTCGGTGCTAGAAAAAGAAGCGCAATACTTACGGACAAGATTGAGAGAGTGCGATACATGCTCATGGATAAGCCTTCTAATTGAATGTTATGTTAAAGTTAACATTCAGCTAGTTTCGCAAGCTATCGCCGAGCTGTAAAGTAACAACCGTTGGCATTCTTTTTTCGAGGTAGAGTTTATGATTCCATCCGTGCGCTCCGATATGCAAAAACACCGGCAACAACTACGCCGGCATTTTCGTGCCGCCCGGAATAACCTTAGCTCTGCTGAGCAAGTGCAAGCAAGCCAAGCGCTAGCGCAGCAGTTGCTGCAGTACATTGCTGCAAACTCTCGCATTAAAACCGTGGCCGTTTATGTAAGTAACGATGGCGAAGCAGATTTAACGCCACTAGTGGCGGCACTCTGGCAAACAAATATTCGTGTGGCATTGCCCGTGTTGCACCCGGTGGTAAAAGGGCAATTATTGTTTCTGAATTACCAACCGGAAACCACGATGAATAAAAACCAGTTTGCCATCCCAGAACCTAAACTGGCATGTGAAAACATTTTGCCGCTAGCCAATATTGACCTACTTTGTATGCCCCTTGTGGCCTTTGATGCCCATGGCAATCGGCTCGGCATGGGCGGCGGCTTTTATGATCGAACCCTCGCAGCATATCAAAAAGGCAGGTACCCTCACTTGCAACTGATGGGCATTGCCCATGATTGCCAACAAGCGGAAGCACTCCCTGCCGCTGCTTGGGATATTCCACTTCAGCATGTACTTACCCCAAGTAAGCACTGGCAATTTAATCTCGATACGGCTTTTACAACTGACAGCAAGGCAGAATAGCCGTATAATATCTATCCATTCTCGTACACCTAGCGTAATTCATTCATCATCAAGGAATCCGAGCAATGGCGCAAACCACCTCCTCGCAAAATCAAGCCAAACAGCAAGCTGCAGAAGCGGCAATTGAGTTTATTCAACCCGGGATGATAGTGGGTGTGGGTACGGGCTCCACAGTGAATTACTTTATCGATGCACTTGCCAATATAAAACAAGAAATTGAAGGCGCTGTAAGCAGCTCAGAGGAATCAACTGAACGTTTAAAAGCCCATGGCATTCCTGTTTACGATTTGAATGGTGCCGGCGCCTTGCAAGTTTATGTAGATGGCGCCGATGAAATCACACCGCAGTTGCACATGATAAAAGGCGGTGGCGCAGCACTAACACGAGAAAAAATTGTGGCGGCTGTGGCCGAAACCTTTATTTGTATCGCTGATGAATCCAAGCAAGTAGATGTACTAGGCAATTTTCCCCTACCGGTTGAAGTAATTCCTATGGCCCGCTCTTATGTGGCCCGTGAAATTGTGAAACTCGGCGGCGATCCGGTTTATCGCGAAGGCGTTGTTACCGATAACGGCAACGTTATTCTCGATGTTTATAATCTGCATATCGAAAAGCCTATAGAACTTGAGTACAAACTCAATCAAATTACTGGGGTGGTAACCAACGGTTTGTTTGCTGCACGAGGTGCAGATATTGCGCTTATCAGCAACGGCACAACACTTAAAACATTGCACAAGGATTCAAAGTAGCCATGGCCCCTGTTCTCTCGCTCGCAAAAAAGAAAATTAAGATCTTGTTGTTAGAAGGGGTGCACGAAAGTGCGGTTACTTGCTTTCAACAGCATGGTTATCATGAGATTGATAGCCACCCGAAGGCCATGAACGAAGATGAACTTGCCGACATTATTGCTGATTATCACTTTATTGGTATTCGTTCGCGTACCCAGCTAACTAAAAAGGTGCTGGCAAAAGCAGAAAAGCTCAATGCGATTGGCTGTTTTTGCATTGGTACAAATCAAGTAGATACCCAAGCGGCACGGGAGCTAGGGGTGCCGGTATTTAACGCGCCTTTTTCCAATACTCGCAGTGTAGCTGAGTTGGTATTGGCTGAAATGATTATGTTGTTGCGGAAAATCCCGGAAAAAAATGTAGCTTGCCATCAAGGCGATTGGTTGAAATCTGCCGCCGGCTCCCATGAAGCACGGGGAAAAACACTCGGTATTATTGGTTACGGGCACATCGGTACGCAACTTGGTATCTTGGCTGAGCAATTGGGCATGCGAGTAGTTTTTCACGACATTGAAACTAAGTTATCGCTCGGCAATGCGTTGCCCATGCCATCACTTGCCGCCCTATTGCAAAGCAGTGATGTTGTAAGCCTGCACGTACCCGAAACCGAGCTTACCCATAACCTCATTGCTGCCAGTGAATTAGAGCTGATGAAGCCGGGCGCCTCGCTTATCAATGCATCACGCGGCCATGTTGTGGATATTGAAGCTTTAGCGAGCGCTTTAAAATCAGGGCACCTTGCTGGTGCTGCTATTGATGTATTCCCCGTGGAGCCTAAAAGCAACAGCGATGAGTTTGTTTCACCTTTGCGGGGTTTAAGTAACGTGATTCTTACGCCGCACATTGGTGGTTCTACCCAAGAGGCACAAGAGAATATCGGTACCGAAGTTGCACACAAGCTTATTAAATACTCCGATAATGGTTCTACACTTTCAGCGGTGAATTTCCCTGAGGTTAGTTTACCGGCTCATGAGAAGAGTAGCCGTTTGTTGCATATCCACCGCAATCAACCGGGCGTGTTAACGCGTATCAACCAAATTTTCGCCGAGCTTGGGGTGAATATTTCTGGCCAGTATCTGCGCACCGATAGCGAGTTGGGTTATGTGGTTATGGACGTTGATAGCGAGCAGGCCGATACCGTGTTGGAGCAATTAAAAGATGTGGCAGGTACTATACGGTGCCGCGTTCTGCACTAATTGGGGCAGTGATTGGGGCAGTGATTGGGGCATTAATTGGGGCATTGATTGCGGTATTAATCAAGGCATTTTCTGAGGCAAAGATTGACGCACTGATGGGCGCTGATTTGGCCTCTGATTTGGCCTGAGTTGAACGCTGATTTGGCCTGAGCCACTGATTCAGCCTCTCACTTCGGCATTCGCCCCGGCCTTAAATTGGCTCCGTAAAACAAAAAGCCAGTTCAGTGAGCTGGCTTTTCCGTATTTAGTAACTAACCTGCTGGCTACTCAAATCAGCGGCCGCGTACCGTATTTTCCATCATCTCCGGCGAAATGTGGCGAACATCTTTACCGCGAACGAAGTAAATAATGTATTCCGAGATGTTCTGACAGCGATCTCCGATGCGCTCCAAAGAGCGCGCCGACCACATCACATCCATGATTTTTGGAATACTGCGGGAATCTTCCATCATGTAAGTCATTAACTGGCGTGTTAATGCTTCATACTGGCGATCCGCATTCGCATCCATTTGGTGCACGCTATAAGCCGCTTCTTCATCCATGCGGGCAAATGCATCGAGTACATTCCGTAACATCAATAACACCTGCTGCCCCAAGTTTTCTAGGCTTACTAGTAGATGCTCTTGATCTTTACTAAATGAAGCTTTTGCTACGTGGGCTAAACGCTCAGCTTCATCGCCAATGCGCTCTAAATCAGAAATCGTTTTTATCACCGCTAACACTAAACGCAAATCACTTGCGGTAGGCTGACGCTTCGCAATAATTTGGCCACAGGCCGCATCGATTTTCATTTCCATGGCATTAATTTTGCCATCATTATCTAGAACTCGATCAGCAAGCTCAGTATCATTGGTTTGAATCGCCATCAGCGCATCGCTTAGTTGCTTTTCAACTAAACCACCCATAGTTAAAACCTGGTTACGCACCTCGCCGAGTTCCTCGTTGAACCGGCCTGAAATGTGTTTCCCAACATTAAATTTATCCATTGCTTCCTCTACTTAAGCTACGCTATTAACCGTAACGACCGGTAATGTAATCTTCGGTTTGTTTCATACTTGGGGTAGTGAACAAAGCGTTTGTATCTGTGTATTCGATTAATTTACCCATGTACAAAAACGCTGTTTGGTCCGATACCCGAGCAGCCTGTTGCATGTTGTGCGTTACGATTACTACGGTAAATTGTGATTTTAACTCAGTGATCAATTCTTCAATCGTAAGGGTAGAAATCGGATCCAGTGCCGATGTTGGTTCATCCAACAACAATACTTCTGGTTCAATAGCAATAGCTCGGGCAATAACCAAACGCTGCTGCTGGCCACCCGATAAACTAAAGGCACTTTCTTTCAGGCGATCTTTCACCTCATTCCAAAGTGCAGCTCCCTTTAATGAGCGTTCCACCACCTCATCCAGTGTACGGCGGTCGTTCACGCCCATTAAACGCAAGCCATACACCACATTTTCATAGATCGATTTCGGAAACGGATTTGGCCGCTGGAACACCATACCCACTTTCCGGCGCAAGGCCGCTACATCAACGTTGCGATCATAAATATTGTCGCCATGCAGCAATATCTCGCCATCAACACGGCACGTATCTACCAAATCATTCATGCGATTAATACAACGTAACAGCGTTGATTTACCACAACCTGATGGCCCAATAAACGCGGTTACCCGCCCTTTCGGGATATCCATGCTAATGCCATCAAGAGCTTGGGTTTCACCGTAGTATAGATCCAAATCGCGAATACTGAGGGCTGTTTGCTCTTCAGTGAGCGCGTTTACATCAATCTTATCTAGCTTACTATCTGTATTTACAGTGATCATAGTCAATCCTATCGAAATTGAATTCGGCTGCTAGCACTTAGTGCTCTAGCGCTCTGAATTTCTCACGTAAGCGATTACGCACGCCAATTGCCGTTAAGTTCAAACCTACGATAACCGTGATTAGTAGGAATGAAGTTGCGTATACTAACGGCCGTGCTGCTTCAACGTTCGGGCTTTGGAAGCCAACATCATAAATGTGGAAACCAAGGTGCATAAATTTGCGATCTAAGTGCAGATACGGGAAGTTGCCATCCACCGGTAACGCCGGTGCTGATTTCACAACGCCTACGAGCATTAGTGGCGCCACTTCGCCAGCAGCACGCGCTACCGCTAAGATCAGCCCGGTCATGATTGCCGGGGAAGCCATCGGCAAAATAATCCGCCAAATCGTTTCCGCTTTTGTAGCCCCTAAAGCAAGAGAACCTTCACGCACCGCACTAGGAATCCGCGATAAACCTTCCTCGGTAGATACAATAACCACCGGCAAGGTTAAAATTGCTAAGGTTAATGCCGACCAGAGCACACCCGGAGTACCGAAAGTTGGGTTCGGTAATGATTCCGGATAGAAAATTTGGTCGAGGGTGCCACCCACCATGTAAACGAAGAAACCAAGGCCAAATACACCATACACAATGGAAGGAACACCAGCCAAATTGATTACCGCAATCCGAATAAGTTTGGTAACCGAGTTTTTACCTGCATATTCATGTAAGTAAATCGCTGCGATTACTCCGAATGGCGTTACGATAACCGACATCAACAACACCATAAACACGGTGCCGAAAATAGCTGGAAATACCCCGCCCTCGGTATTTGATTCACGCGGATCTTCAGTGAGGAACTTGCCGATTTGAGAGAAGAAATATCCCCACTTCTGGAGCAAATTCATATCATTCGCCCAAGTAGCATTGAGCACCATATTCATGCTCATGCGCACTTCTTCGCCGCGCATATCGATCATAATTACGCCATCACGCTCACTTTCAGCGCGCACGGCGAATAACCCCTGCTCAATCTCGCGGTATTCAGCTCGTAATGCTTCTTCTTGGGCCTGAATTTCAGCTTCGGCCGCCTCGGTGTAACTATTATCTAACTGCAGGCGGCGACGATCTAACCGTAACTGTTCAAGCTCATAGTTAATTCGCGCGATTGGACCTTTCGAAATCGCTTCCGCTTCATTTCTTAATTCCAATGCACGCGCCATGCGCTCCCGTAATTCAACCTTTATGTCATCTCCCGAAGAGATAACAGATTCGCCATTTTCGAGCACATCGTGCAGATAACCATAAAAGTTACCATTACGAGCACGTTCCAACACCACCAAATCCTTTGGTGTATCCATGCTCACTACGTCGGGTTCAAGAATCCAAGTGAAATCTAAAGGAACGAGCTCACGGTTGCCGATTTTCACGAGATACCGAGTAACGAACTCACCTTCTATTTGGCTAACATCGGCCCCAGCATCCGATAAGCGAGTAACCGGAATCTGTTCACGTTCATAAATTTCACCAATAATCGTTTGCCGTTCTGTATCACTGAAATGAAATTCATAAATATCTGCAGGCCAGAAAAAGCTGAGGCCGCGCCATGCGATTAGGGCAACCAAACCAAGTACAGCGATAAGTGCAACACTCACACTACCGGCTGTCATCCAAATCCAAGGCGAACCTGATTTAAACCAATTATTCATCATTGCGCCCCTTACATCGAACTGTATTTTTCACGCAAACGTTGGCGCACAAACTCAGCCACCGTATTAAACGCAAACGTGAATACAAACAACACAAACGCTGCTAAGAAAAGAATACGATAGTGCGTACTACCCACTTCCGATTCTGGCATTTCCACTGCAATGTTTGCCGATAAGGTGCGCATACCCTCAAAGATATTCCAATCCATGATCGGCGTGTTACCCGTGGCCATGAGCACAATCATGGTTTCGCCAACCGCACGCCCTAAGCCCATCATTACCGCTGAGAAAATACCTGGGCTAGCAGTTAATAACACCACTCGAGTAAGCGTTTGCCAATCTGTGGCACCCAAGGCTAAAGAACCGCTTGAGAGATGCTTAGGTACACTGAATACAGCATCTTCGGCAATTGAGAAAATGGTGGGGATAACCGCAAACCCCATGGCAATACCCACAATCAGCGCGTTACGTTGGTCAAAATCAATGCCTAACGTATTGGTTAAGTAACCTCGAGTATCACCCTCAAAGAACCAAAGTTCTAAGGTGCTGCTCATGGCAAATGAACCCCAACCTACCAGCAGCACAACCGGAATCAACAACATAGCCGCACGGCCATCCGTTACTTTGTTGCGAATATTTTTTGGCATCAGGTGCCATGCAAAGGCAGCTAGTAGAATCGAAAGTGGTAGCAGCAACATAAAGGCGATAAAGCCGGGCAACTGATTTTCAATTAGCGGCGCTAACCAAAGGCCAGCTAGGAAGCCCAAAATAACCGTAGGAAGTGCTTCCATGATCTCAATGGTGGGCTTCACAACTTTACGTAGCGCGGGTGTCATGAAATAGGCAGTGTATACAGCCGCTGCTAAGCCGATAGGTACCGCAATTAGCATGGCGTAAAACGCAGCTTTAATAGTACCAAACGAAATAGGTACTAAAGAAAACTTCGGCTCAAAACTATCGGAGCCTGATGTTGATTGCCAAGTGTAGCCGGGCTCATCATAGTTTTCGTACCAAACTTGGCCCCAAATACCGCTCCAACTCACTTCAGGGTGTTCGTTGTTGAGCACCATGATGTGCAACTCACCATCACTTATTCCAGCAAGATAATTAGCGCGCGGGCCTACGGCCACTTGCTCAATAGCAACACCCGCTGGGCTACCTTTGAAAAGTTCGCGCTGTGAAGTAGTGTGATAAATACCCACCTCACCCGTTGCGGCTACCGCATAGAAGCTGCGGCGATATTGTTCCGGCACAATATCAGCCACCGGAGCTTCAAGATTAAAGCTTCGAATCGGCTGGAACTGGCGCTCACCATCGCCACTCACTTCAAACCACTGGCTGATGTAACCCGAATCATGGCCAATCATCAACGAGCTCTCGCCGGCGAGTAACGCCAAAGAAGTTATGGCACCGCGGCTACCATCGGTAGAAATTATTTGGCTCTCAGAGATGTCATTCATATCTTGCAAATTGAAAATATGAACGCGCTGATCGCCGCTACCATTTACCTGCACCATCAACTGGCGCAAATTAGGTGTGAGTAGCAATTCACCAACCGCACCACGTACTGGAATCTCGGCACCTTGGCTGCTCCAAGTGAACCGGCGGGTCATCATGTTTTGGCGGCCAGTTAAGCGATTTACAACTATTCGGTTATCTGCCGTAAGCGCTGCAAACATCATGCTATCGCCATCACGCTCGAAAGCTAAATGCTTGATAGCCGCTCCCTGGGGATCAATCACCACAGGTTCTTCGCCGTAGGGTTTTGTTAATGAGGGCTCAATTGAGCGCACATCGTTTGGATAGGTTATTTGAAACTCAGGCCGAATAACCAAAGCAGAACCATCATCAAATCCCACCGCATAATCACCGGTAGCTTGGCTTGCACGTGCTACTGCTGTAACGTCGGCTGCTGTATTGGCGAGGTTAGATTCAAGCAACACCTCGCCACCCTGGCGTTCGCTATCAAGGGTACGCAAATGAAAAAAGGTAAAGCGGCCATCAGCTGTTACCCGATAGCCAACTTCTGCTCGAGCTTCCATACCAAGCAAAATAGTTTCAGCTTGGCTACCTGGAATCGCGTAGCGTTCGCCCTCTTCAATGGAGGCCGATTTAAAAATAGGCAGCACCACATAGAGGAGATAGAAAAAAATCAGCAGGAGCGCAATTAAAACCAAACCGCCGCCAAGGGTTACCCCAAAGCGAGCGGCTCGATCTTTTATTAGGCGCGTCCGACCTGCAGAAAACTGCGAGGAGGTCTTCGACATTGCCATATATAAATAAATCCTAGTTACATATTGCTTGTTAACGTAGTGATTCGTTACGAACTATTTACTCTTCCCACAAGCCTAATGCGCGAAGATCTTCTTCCACAACAGCGGCTGGTAATGGAACATAGCCATCGTTATTTACAATCTTCTGGCCTTCATAAGAAAGCATTAACTTCACGAATTCAGCAGTAACTGGATCGAGCGGGCGATTCGGGTGCTTGTTCACATACACGTATAAGAAACGGGATAATGGATATTCGCCACTGCCAGCAGTTTCAGCATTCACTTCGATGTAATCCGTGCCGTTACCCCATGCCAACGGTAATGCCCGCACACCTGAAGTAAGGTAACCTATACCGGAATAACCGATCGCGTTAGTAGAAGTAGAAATCGATTGCACTACTGATGCTGAACCTGGCTGTTCGTTCACGCCATTTTTGAAATCACCGCTACATAAGGCGGCATCTTTAAAGTAACCATAAGTGCCTGACACTGAATTGCGGCCGTATAACTGAATATCACGGGTAACCCAGTTACCTGTTAAACCAAGATCACCCCAACGGTTAGCATCTGAATTGGCACCACAACGACGGGTAGACGAAAAGATAGCATCTACCTGCTGAATGTTTAGGCCTTCTAGAGGGTTATCTTTGTGCACAAACACAGCTAATGCATCAATCGCCACACGAATTTCAGTAGGTGGGTAGCCGTTGCGGCGTTCGAAGGCTTCTATTTCACGAGGGCGCATCGCGCGGCTCATAGGCGCCATGTTCGAAGTACCTTCAGCTAACGCTGGTGGCGCAGTAGATGAGCCGGCGGCTTGTACTTGTAACGTTACATTCGGGTAATATCGCTGAAACTCTTCTGTCCAGTATGTCATTAAGTTCGCTAAGGTATCTGAACCTACCGATGATACTGTTCCAGAAATACCACTCACACTTTCGTATGGTCTTAAGTTTTCATCCACTTCGGCACTGGCTGTTCCAGCCATTAATACCGTAGCCGCAACAACACTAAGCATCGTTTTAAATTTCATAGCCATCTCCGATGGGTTATTGAATCAACGATCACAGTATATGGCGTGAATATGACAGCAATATGACAATTATGACAATTTTAATTCAGCCCCATCAATCCTTGATAATCTCTATGGTTATCAATTCGTTGTGGTACTTACTAATTCAGGTGAAATACGAAAATAAAATCTACTGCCCGCACCTATCGTGCTTTCAACTTGAAGCTTCGAGCGGTGGTGCTCTAACGCATGCTTTACAATGGATAAGCCTAGACCAGTTCCGCCAGAACTGCTATTCCGATCTTTTTCCACGCGATAAAAACGTTCGGTTAATCTTGGTATGTGCTCGGCAGGAATGCCGGGGCCAGAATCACTCACTGCGAACTCAGCATAGCCTCTATTAAGCTGCCAGATCACCTTAATAGTGCTGCCTTCTGGGCTATATTTAATCGCGTTGGTAATCAAGTTCATAGCCGCGCTGCGAAGTTTATCCTCGCTTCCCCAAACTGATAAATCAGGTGTAATCGCTAAATCTAGATGTATGCGTTTTTCCTGCATAACGGGGCCAAGTTCAGTGATAATATCGTTCAGTACTCGGCTCATGGCTACTCGTTTACTGAAGTTATCCTGAGTTTGCGCTTCCATCCGCGAGAGCTCGAGCAATTGATTCACCATTTTTTGCATGCGTTGGGTTTGTCCCTGCATATCGCGCACGGCTTTTTCCATCATTTGTGGCGGTAAATGCTCTCCATCCTCCAGCATTTCCAAATAACCATTCATAACGGTGAGGGGGGTTTTTAATTCATGAGAAACGTTGGCCACAAAATCTTTACGCATGCGCTCAAGTTTTCGAAGTTGGGTAACATCTCGAGCGATCACTAAAAGTTGTGTGCCGGAATAAGGCATGATCCGTAACTCTAATTCGCGCTGATCACCCGTAGGTGAAACAAGGGTTATAGCTTCACGAAAATCACCTTTATCGAAATATTTTATAAATCTTGGGTACCGAATAAGGTTGGTGATACGAATGTTTTTATCGGCGGGCCAGCGGATCCCAAAATAAATCTGCGCGAGTTTGTTGGTCCACTCTAAACTCCCATCGGCATTTAACACCATACCAGCATCAGGAATCGCCTCTGCCGCTTGGCGAAAACGCTGCAGCAATATAGATAACTGCCGACGCTTCGATTGTGCACGGCGCAGCGTTCCATAGATGCCATCATATATATCACTCCAAGCACCCGGAGCACTTGGCGGTAGAGTAGTTCTGCTTTGCCACAACCAGCGGTTCAAGCGCTGAAAAAAGAAAAAATTCCAGGCTACCGAGCAAGCCAGGCCAATGGCTAACGCTAGCCAGAGCCCATCGAGCAACCATCCTACTAGCACGAAAGGTAACAGCCAGAGTAGAAGCCTTATAGCTAAACGATACAGCGAATAATGCCGTTCCATTATTATTCCATCATCCTTTCATTACCGTTTTTTTAGCGCTCTATTAGCGTTTCATTACCGTTTTTTTAGCGCTCTATTAGCGTTTTATTAGCGTTTCACCAGTGCTTCATTGCCGATTAATTAGCGTGTAGAAAAGCGATAACCTACGCCACGTACAGTTTGCACCAAGCGATCGTGGCCGTGCTGTGAAATTGCTTTTCTAAGGCGGCGAATATGCACATCAACGGTTCTATCTTCCACATAAACATTAGTGCCCCACACATGATCAAGCAATTGTTCACGGCTATATACGCGTTCAGGGTGAGTCATGAAAAAGTGCAACAAACGAAATTCAGTGGGGCCCATATCCAACGATTCACCGTTAGCTGAAATGCGATGAGATACAGGATCAAGCACTAAACCATCAATATCAAGGAGTTCATCGAGGCTAGTAGGATTAACCCGGCGAAATACAGCACGCATACGAGCAATAAGTTCTTTCGGCGAAAAAGGCTTTGTCATGTAATCATCTGCACCTACTTCCAAACCTTTGATCTTATCTTCCTCTTCACCACGTGCGGTAAGCATGATGATCGGAATGTGCCGCAAATGCTCGGTTGTTTTTACTTTTCGAGCCAACTGGATACCGCTTCCGCCTGGCAGCATCCAATCAAGTAAAATCATATCTGGGTAGGGTTCAACCATTAATTCAAGCCCTTGTTGATAATCAGCTGCTTGCAACGGTTGGTATCCATGTTGTTCTAAAACGAAGGCAAGCATCTCGCGAATGGGCGCTTCATCTTCAATTATTAACACTTTACTTGGCATAAGGCTCCACCTATCCACTTAATAGTGTTGCTATTATGAGAACCCTGTATGACGGTTTTATGACGAAACAACCTTTTTTTAACGGAATAACACGCTCAAGTGCAATTTTTAGCCTCACCCAATTTTAGGTGTACTAAATTTTAGGCTTCCATTAATCAACTTGATCCTAAAAATTCCAAAGCAAGCCTAATGAAATGGCAAAGGGATCATTACCTGTTGGTACCGAGAGGCTTTTACCCCGTCCACTTGAGGCAACATTGGCAGTTCCTAGCTCATCATTATTCGTATGAGCTGCCGAAGCGTAAAGCGTTACGCCAGTATCAAGTTCGCGGCTGATACCAAGGCTAATCATCATTGCATCCATGTCATCGCTATCGTTTACGTCACGGAAATATACTTGTGCTCGCAAACTGTATTCCGCATCTAGTGCATAAGCGCCGGTGATTCCAAGAGTTTCAATGGTACCGGTATCCATACCACTGGCGTGTTGATAAAACAGTGCGTTTGTCCATGCGCCTTGCTCCCGAATTAGAGCAATACGAGTTGCCTCTAAGGTTTCCAAATCGGCTCTATCTTGTTGCTCAAACCCGATCATGGCTTGCCATTCATTCATCTTGTATGTGAGTGATGTACTGAATGCATCAGTGTCTGTATTGGTGTTCGCGCCAGATTCTTCACTCGTCCCGTAATGAGCCATCCAGGTTAAATTGTATTTAGTGGGTGATGTGTAATGCACGCCACTCTTAAAGCGCCGATCAAAATTCATCTCGCCGCCACGAGCCAAGTTTCGGCCATCACCCACTTGATCCCTAAATTGCTCCACCGCATTAATAACCCGTTTAGTGGGGGAATCATAATAGCCTGCCCGCACTGTGCCCCACTTACCTCGCAAACCGATAAAGCTATTGCGCGCAGAAAACGTACTAGAACCATCAGAAACGTTAACGCCTCTTTCAATTTGCCCGAGTAATTCCAAATCGCTACTTAACTGGTAGTTCACTTTAAAGCCAACACGGCTACTATTGCTTGATACGTTCAAGCCACCATCATCGCCATCGTTCAGATAATCGCCGGACACATGTAAACGCCCATAAAAATCAATTTCCGGCGCTGGATTGGTATTCCCATAAGCAGAGAACGATAAGCTAGCTAGCACAGTAAGCACCAAACTTGGCCGAAAAGAAGGTTTTTGGAATGTCATTTCGTGTCTCCGGTAACGCCTGCGCTAAGCACAAGCAGTGTCGTCATTTTGAAGAAATAAAGGTTTGGTTAAATGCTCATTTATTCGCCGAGTATAACGTATTGATGAATCTTATGTATCGGTTCAATTACATTTATGCTTCTATTTTATGCATAATTTATGTCAAAAATATTACAGGCAACGATTCTACAAAACGATTCGGTTGCATTTAAATAGGCGAAGCTGCAATCTATGCGCTGCTGATTTCGTTCTACTACACCACATTTGAGCTACAGGTGAGAGAATTTTCGTGAAACATGCCAACACTCAAGTAAAATCGCACTCAAGCCGAAGTATTACACGGACCTTGCTCACGAGCGTTCTCACGGTTTATTTTTTGCTAACGCTTATTATTACCAGTGGCCAAATCGCAGCGGAATATCAAAATACCCGTAATAGCTTGCTTAACGATCTTCGCAACCAGCATTATACCTTTGCGAGCAGTATCACTCGCTCTCTTTGGGAGTTCAACGAACTACAAACCGAAGATCTCGTCGAAGGCCTAATTAATGTTCCAGCAATCAGTGGCGTTATTGTTCGCGATGATGAACAGCGCATTTTAGTGCGTAAGGGCATCACCGATTCAGCGTTGGATTTCAGCACTTTAGAAACCGCTGGACCGATTCCGGAAAAGCAAGGTACCTTTGGTTATTATAGCCCACTCGTTTTTGAATTTGGTAATACCTCACAGCTCGTTGGCGATATTATTTTACTTTCTAATCGCGATGTTACTATCGAGCGTTTAACACCTAGCCTTATCCTGCTCATTTTTGCCGCAATAATAAAAAGTAGCCTACTCATCCTTCTATTTTCACTCGCCTTTCGCTTTTATTTACGCACACCTCTAGAAGAACTTATTCGGCAAATACAAAACTTTGACCCTGAATCTGTGGAAACATCGAGTATTCAGTTGCAGCAACTAGAGAACAACGAATTTAGCCTCTTAGAAGATGCCTACAATGACCTTCTGCAACGATTACGAGAGCACCAAATTCAGCTTGCAAGCGCACAACAAGAGTTAACCAAAGCAAACCGCAAGCTTTCCGAGCAGAATTCGGTTTTGGCCCAAGAAGTAGCTGAGAAAACAATGGGTATTAGCAATTTAATGCTCGATCTTGATCGCCGCCGCCATGAGCTAGAGGTGCGCCAACAATCGCTTGAGCATGAAATTCATCAACGCCGAATAACAGAATCGAAATTAAAACAAAGCAACAAGGAATTAGCTGACAGCGTGGAGTTTTTGCAGCAAGCGCGCCAACAACTTTTAAACAGTGAAAAAATGGCAGCTCTAGGTAATTTAGTAGCAAGTATCAGCCATGAAGTTAACACGCCCATTGGAATTGGCATTACCGCATCGTCTTTTTTACGTGAGGAGCTTTTAAAACTTCAGCAGCAGTTCAAGGATGACAAATTGACCGCCAAGCAACTACAGAACTCTCTTAACCATATTGCAGAATCTGCAGAGCTGATCGAAACCAACCTTAATCGAGCCAATGAACTTATGCATGGATTTAAGCAGGTTGCCGTAGATCAAAGTTCTGAAGCCATGCGCACGGTTGATGTTAAAGAATATGTGCAGCGAATCATTAAAACCTTAAGGCCGAAACTGCAAAAGCAAAATGTTCAGGTACGAGTGAACTGCCCAAATATTCTCGCTCGCTTCATTACCGGCGGGCTGGCGCAAATTCTTACAAATATGATTGTAAATAGCTTAACCCATGGGTTCTCCGAGCAGCAATCTGGCGAGATAACGATAACTATTCAGCACAACGAAGAAAAGTTAGAGGTTAGCTATGAAGATAACGGAATTGGGATGAGTACACAGGCGCTGCAACGGATTTTCGAACCCTTTTTCACTACCTGTCGCGATCAAGGCGGCAGCGGTTTAGGTACGCACATCATTCATGAGCTCGTTACCGAGCGGTTGCAAGGTGAAATTTCGGTGGCCAGCGAACCGGGCCAGGGTTTACGGTATCATTTTAGTTTTCCGATAACTTTAATTAATGCAACCTGACAGACCAACGATACTCAGGTATTATGCGGCATCATTTATCACCCTCGCCTACTTGGAGCATCCGCAATTATGTGGTTTAAAAACTTGCGCGTTTATCAATTTACGCAACCGTTCACTTGGTCTGATGAGGCCGAAAAACTGCTAGAAGAGCGGCGTTTTACGCCTTGCTCACGGCAGGAACCTGCAAGTTTTGGTTGGGTGCCTCCGGTAGGTGAAGAGAATGGCCCTTTGCTGCATCGAGTGGCGGATAATTTATTGTTTTGCGCAAAGAAAGAAGAAAAAGTGATGCCCGCCAGTGCGGTAAACGCGGAGTTAGATCAACTACGTGAGCAATTTCAGCAAGAAAACGCACGCCCTATGCCACGAAAAGAGCAACAAGCCGCGAAAGAAGATATTGTCCATCGCTTGCTTCCACAAGCATTGAGCAAGTTTGCGGTAACTTGGGCAATGATCGATTTAACCAACCAACGCTTGCTCGTGGACACTTTGAGCGCGAGCCGTGCAGAAGATCTCACCGCACTTCTGCGTAGCTGTTTAGGCTCTCTACCGATAAAACCTTGGGGTGCAGAACAAACTGCAGAAGTGTTTTTCACCGAGTGGCTCAAGCAACAATCGGCGCCAGCACCTTTTGAGTTTGGAATGGAGGCGGAACTTCGTAGTTTTGGTGAGGATGAATCGATTGTTCGATTTAAACAGCACGATTTAACCACTGATGAACTCAACCTGCACTTACAGCATGGAAAACTAGCAACACAAGTTGCGTTAGAGTGGGATGAACGGCTAAGCTTCTTACTAACCGATGATTATGCGGTTAAGCGCATTCGCTTTAGTGATGTGTTGAAAGAGCAACGCGATGATTTGAATCCTGAGAGCCGCGCTGAGCAGTTAGACGTTGATTTTGCGCTAATGAGTGCCGAGTTAAACCAGTTAATCATTGAACTAAGCCGTATCTTTGCGGTTTCCGATAAAGCTAGCACGGAGTTGTCTGCGAATGAATCCTGAATGGGATCAGCTCGAACTTGATTCGGCACTAATAAATACACTGTTGGATGCAGGCTTAATGAAGCCCACTAAAATTCAGCAGGAAGTGATTCCTTTAACGCTTGACGCTCGCGATGTGCTAGCGGCATCTCCCACGGGTACTGGCAAAACACTAGCCTTTTTGTTGCCTGCGATTCAGCATTTAATTGATTATCCTCGCCGATCTCCGGGATCAGCGCGCGTTTTAGTACTCGCGCCAACACGAGAGCTTGCAGAACAAATCGGCCGGCAATCAGAAATATTATGCGCGGCTGTTGGCCTTACTTCCCTAACGGTTACCGGTGGCGTGAATTTTGGCAGCCATACGGGTGCATTTAAAGAAAACCTTGATATCGTTATCGCTACTCCCGGGCGCTTACTCGATTATTTAGGTGATGAAAAGTTTAGTGCTGAAGCGCTGGAAATACTGGTGTTGGATGAAGCCGACCGCATGCTTGATATGGGCTTTCGCCAACCTGTAGAGCAAATTATCAATGAAGCCATGAACTTGCGCCAGCGCCTCTTATTCTCTGCTACTGCAGATCACCACACCCTTGCAACCTTTAGTAAACAGGTGCTCGCAAAGCCGGAATTTATCAATGTTGAGCCGCCACGCCGAGAGAAAGGTAAAATTCATCAATGGGTGCACATTGCCGATGACGCTGAACATAAACAAGCCCTTCTGAAACACTTGCTGGGGGATTTCAACGGTCGCGTTTTGGTGTTTGTGCGTAAGCGCGAACGTGCTCATGAGCTAGCCGAAGCTTTACAGCGTATGGGCTATGGCGCGGTAGCTATGGAAGGTGGTTTGCCCCAAGATGAACGGCAGAAACGTTTAAAATCGTTTTCCGATGTTCGTCAACGTATCTTGGTTGCCACCGATGTAGCGGCTCGTGGCTTAGATATTCCCGATGTTGAATTAGTAGTTAATTATGATTTACCTCGCAAAGGCGATACCTTTTTGCACCGCATTGGCCGTACTGGCCGAGCCGGTAAAACAGGTACAGCGATTGCGCTGGTAGAGGCTCATGACGCCGAAAACCTTGGCCGCATTGAACGCTATCTTACCGAGCGTTTAGAGCGCAGATTCATTCCTGAACTAAGGCCTAAATTCAAGTTTCCAGAGCCACACAAGAAATCAAAATCTAAGAAAAAGAAAAAGGCATTAAAAGGAAGTAAGAGTAGTTCACCTAAGGGCACCAAACAAAAAGGTGCGCGCCCGAATATGAGCACGGTGAAAGGAAAACAAAAAGTAGACCCAATCAAAAAACGCAGCTCATAAGCTGCGTTTTTTTCTATTTTTGTAAAGCGCTCGAGCTAAATAAAAGGCTAAAACGCCGAGCATATCGGCTACCACATCCAAAACTTCAGCGCCCCTGCCTGGAATGTGATGCTGCACTATCTCAATAACAACGGCGTAAACCAATAATAGCGGGATGGCTATTAACAAACGCGCTCGAAAAGCAAGATGCATGGTGGTTGCTAAAATAAAGAAAAGCCCAAAGTGAACTACTTTATCGGCATTCGGAAAACTAGCTGCGGCCGGAGTGGGTGGTGTTTGCACAACAAATAGAGCAGAAACCACAACAACAACCAGCAAAAATAAAATACGCCAAAACACCTGTAACATTATCCTTATTCAAATGAACTTTATTTGCGCCTAAAGGAGCACAAAACCGAGTTCCTTCTATTTACTCTCTCGGCTTTTTCTTCCAGCTAGCTCTCTCTGTTTGCTTCCTCAGCTAGTTCTGTCAATCTTTTCTCAGATTTAAAACTGCCTAGGGCTAACAACATTGGCTTCGCAAATTAAAAAACGCTGTTGTGAGTAGTGAGTGTATCCTGTTTCTGGGTAAATCGGAAAAAGGAATCTGCAAAAGCGATGCAGATTCGCCAGTAGCTGTGTTATTTTATGAGTATATTTTGAAGATGCGAGAACACATTCATGAGCAGCGAAAAAAACAGCGAATCTTTAGGGTTCGAGCAAGCCATGGCAGAGCTAGAACAAATTGTGAGTGCCTTAGAAGAAGGTGAGTTACCGCTAGAAGAATCATTAAAACAGTTTGAGCGCGCTGTTTTTTTATCGCGGATTAGCCAACAGAAATTGCAACAGGCAGAGCAGAAGGTTCAAATATTAATGCAACAAAACGGCTCAGAAGAACTAAACCCGTTTTCTGAAACGCCAACTTCGCACGATTAGTGCATATCTCTGTTGCTAACTCTGGAAGGCTAAAACGGAATGTCTGCTGAAGAACTCTTAGCTGAGCGCCTGAACTATTACCGCGAACGGCACGTAAATTATTTAACATCAATTATTGAACGAAAGGCGCCAGCAGAAAATTTGCGAGCGGCTATGGCTTATGCGGTTCTCCTCGGCGGTAAGCGAGTTCGGCCTTTTTTAGTTTATGCCACGGGTAGTATGCTTGGTGCCGATGAATCGGTGCTAGATGCACCTGCAGCGGCTATTGAGTGTATCCATGCGTATTCTCTGGTGCACGACGATCTGCCCGCTATGGATGATGATGCGCTTCGCCGAGGCAAAAACACCTGCCATATCGAATTTGATGAGGCGACGGCGATTTTAGCCGGTGATGCGCTGCAGAGTTTAGCCTTTGAATTGTTATCTCAACCCATGGCTGAGATAAACGCGCAGCAGCAACTTGCCATGATAGCTACTTTGGCAAACGCTTCCGGCCTAAATGGAATGTGCGGTGGGCAGGCGTTAGATATTGCAGCTACGGGGATAACGATTGAAGAAGATGCCTTAGCGCAAATACATGAACTAAAAACCGGCGCACTGTTGCGTGCCGCCATTCGGCTTGGAGCCCTCAGCGCGCAAGGAGCCCTCAACGCGGAAGGAGCCCTTAGCGAAAAAAGAGCCCTCAGCGCGGGAGGAGCCCTTAGCGAAACAAGAGCCCTTAGCGAAAAAAGAGCCCTTAGCGCCAATGTAATTAATGAGCAAACACTGAAAGCTCTGGACAACTTTGCGGATACCATTGGCCTAGCTTTTCAAGTGAAGGATGATATTTTGGACGTAACAGGAACTACGCAAGCACTTGGCAAACTTCAAGGAGCAGATGCCGCGTTAGCAAAATCCACCTACCCTGCATTACTGGGTTTAGCCGGCTCACAAGAATTACTCCGCCAACTGCACCAAAAAGCGCTACACGCACTATCTTTGATCCCGTACAATACAGTTGTTTTAGAGCAATTTACTGAATACTTAGTAACCCGAGACCGGTAGTTAATATGACGCAAAAACAAAACCAAAGTTTTCCATTGTTACGCCTGATCGATTCGCCAGCAGATTTGCGTGGCTTACCGAAGCAAAAATTAAATCAGGTTAGCGATGAACTGCGTCAGTTTTTGCTGAGCTCAGTGAGTAAAAGTAGTGGCCATTTGGCTAGCGGCTTAGGCACGGTAGAACTTACCGTAGCCCTGCATTATGTATTCAAAACACCTTTCGATAATATCGTTTGGGATGTAGGCCACCAAGCGTATCCCCACAAAATATTAACGGGCCGGCGCGAGCAGCTGCACACTATTCGGCAAAAAGATGGTTTGCATCCTTTCCCATGGCGCGAAGAGAGTGAATATGATGTGCTCTCTGTTGGGCACTCAAGCACCTCGATCAGTGCTGCTTTAGGGCTTGCCATAGCCGCGCAAAAAGAAGCTGAAAATCGAAAAACCGTAGCTATTATCGGTGATGGCGCACTCACCGCGGGCATGGCGTTTGAGGCCATGAACCACGCAGGAGATATTGCGCCTGATATGTTAGTGATTCTCAACGATAACGACATGTCGATTTCAGAAAACGTTGGTGCATTGAATAATCATTTTGCTCGAGTGCTTTCCGGCAAAATGTATACCTCGTTGCGCGAAGGTAGCAAACAATTGCTGAGCGCTATTCCGAGTATGCGTGAGCTCGTTAGCCGAGCAGAAGAGCACGTGAAAGGCATGGTTACACCGGGCACTATTTTTGAAGAACTCGGCTTCAACTACATCGGCCCAATTGATGGCCATGATGTGAACGCGCTGGTTGAAACCCTCAGCAATATGCGTACTTTGAAAGGCCCACAATTACTTCACGTAGTAACTCGCAAAGGGAAAGGCTACGCGCCAGCCGAAAAGGACCCGATCGGTTATCATGGTGTGCCTAAATTCGATCCCAGTATCGATTCTCTACCGAGCAAAGCACCCAGCATTCCTTCATATTCAGCTGTGTTTGGCGAGTGGTTATGTGAGGTTGCAGAGAATGATGATGCACTCATGGCCATCACGCCAGCTATGCGTGAAGGCTCAGGTATGGTTGAGTTTGCGCGGCGATTCCCAAAGCAATATTTTGATGTTGCCATTGCTGAACAACACGCTGTTACTTTTGCAGCTGGCCTAGCGATTGCCGGCATGAAACCGATCGTGGCTATTTATTCTACGTTTTTACAGCGCGCCTACGACCAACTTATCCATGATGTTGCACTGCAAAATTTAGATGTACTATTTGCGATTGATCGCGCAGGCATCGTAGGTGCTGATGGCCCTACGCACCAAGGTGCGTTTGATTTAAGCTTCATGCGCTGTATTCCAAATCTCGTCTTAATGACCCCAAGCGATGAAAATGAATGTCGGTTAATGCTAAGCACTGGTTATCATTATAAAGGCCCGGCTGCGGTTCGGTATCCACGGGGCAACGGTATTGGCGTAGAGTATACGAAACTAACGAATCTCCCCATCGGTAAAAGCCGCACTATTCGTAACGGCAAGAGCATCGCTATTTTGAATTTTGGTATCCTTCTCGAAGAAGCAAAACTCGTTGCAAAGGAGCTCAATGCCACCCTTATCGATATGCGTTTCGTAAAACCGCTCGATACGGATGCGTTATTCGCTGCAGCTAAAGAACATGAATGGCTGGTTACGTTAGAGGAAAACGCCGTACAAGGTGGAGCCGGCAGTGCGGTGAGTGAGGCTCTGGCTATTGCCGGTGTTAACAGCAAAGTACTTCACCTAGGCTTACCTGATAACTTCATCAAACATGGAAGCCAAGATGAAATTCGCAAAGAGCTGCAGCTTGATGCCGAGGGAATAACGGCTCAAATTAAGGCTAGAATTAACGCTTAGTTTTGCCGCGAATCTAGAATATTAAAAAGCCCGAATTTAATTCGGGCTTTTTGTTTTTGCCTGCGCTAATTTTTAGCGCCGGATACATTCGATTTTCACGCTACGCGCGCAACAAGTTAAAGTGGTAACCAGCCTAGAGTTAACGCTATGTGCATCAACACTAGCGCAAAAAACCCAGCTAAGACATCGTCGACCATGATACCGAACCCGCCATCTACATGCTTATCTAGCCAGCGGATCGGCCAAGGCTTTAAAATATCAAAAATACGAAATAACACGAATGCCAACAACAAAGCCTGCCAGCTCACTGGAATCGCAATCATTGCAATCATATAGCCGGCGATTTCATCCCACACAATGTGCGAAGAATCATGTTCACCCATGGCTTTTGCCGTGGCGCCACAAAGATAAACGCCAACAATAGTAACAAAGGCTACAACGCCCATGTAAGCCGCCGTATCTAAGCCCGCAAATAACCACACTAAAACAATACCCGGTAAAGTTCCGAAAGTGCCGGGTGCCTTCGGTACAAGCCCTGAGCCAAAACCAAAAGACAGGAAATGAATAGGCTGTTTTACCAGCTCCCGAATACTTTGCTTACGAGCCATACTAACTACCCCTCAATTAATTCTAAGCGCCTTGAAAATGGCTATAAGCGTGAAAATCGATATCACATGCTTGATTCTTCTCGAAAAAACGAAGCTCACGAGAGCCATCGATTATCCCAACACATGTTACCTTTACGCCTGCTTGCAGCGCTAATGTTTCTAAATTTCCACAGCGGCTTTCTGGAATAGTAAAGCACAATTCGTAATCATCGCCACCGGCTATTTGATACCGCCAACCATCGGGCCCAGAGATACTCTCGGCAAACGCCTGGGAAAACGGTAAGGTATCGAGCTGAATACGCGCACCCACCCCAGAAGCCACCAGAATGTGCTGAATATCACCCAGCAAGCCATCGGATAAATCTATCGCTGACGTAGCTTGATTACGCAAGAGTTGCCCTAGCGCCACCCGCGGGGTTGGATAAAATAAACGCTTCTCAAGCGCAGCCATGTGCTCAGGCGGAACCGATACTTTGCCTTGCTGCGCAGCTAACGCTAAGGCTGCATCACCAAGCGTACCACTTACATAAATACGATCACCGGGCTGTGCACCCTCGCGCTTCAAATAGCGCTCAGCTGGAACAATGCCCTGGGCTGTTAAAGTTAGAGTAAGCGGACCTTTGGTAATATCACCGCCAATGAGTTCACAATGATAGTAATCTAGTGCGGCGAAAAAACCACGGCTGAACGCCGTAAGCCAGTTTTCATCAATGCTCGGAAACGCACAGCTTAAAGATAACCATGCCGGCTCCGCCCCCATTGCTGCTAAATCGCTTAAGTTCACGGCAACTAACTTGTGGCCTATGGCATCAACCGGCACTTTTTCATCGAAATGCACACCAGAAACCATGGTATCGGTTGTTACGGCAATACCACATCCTGTTGGCGGAATAACTATGGCCGCATCATCGCCAATACCCACAGCTATATCTCGGCGGCTGCGATTTTGCGAACTTGCAGAAACAGCAGAGCCGGCATCATCACCGGCTCCATGAGAACGTTGAAAGTATTTCGCTATTAACGAAAATTCATCGGTGCGGATATTCATTTTCTTAGATAGATTACTGACGAGCGGCACGAAGGGTATCGATGGCTTTATCTAACACGCCATTTACGAAGCGATGGCTATCATCAGCGCCGAAGGCTTTGGCTAATTCAATGGCTTCGTTCATCACTACTTTATAGGGTACATCGAGGCGTGATTTTAGCTCGTAGGCTGCTACGCGCAATACTGCACGTTCGATTTGGTCTAAATCAACAAAGGGGCGATCAGTAAAAGGCGCCAAGGCCTGATCTAGATTTTGATGATTCCCGGCAACACCACGAACCAAATCTAAAAAATAATCGACATCAACTTTGCTAACGTCATTTTCGGCTAAAAACTCAGCTTCAATATCAGAAATACTATTTTCGGTTAACTGCCAAGAATATACCGCTTGGAGGGCTAAACGACGTGCTTTACGGCGAGCTGCAGGTTTCACGCGATTCTCCTTATAGCTGTTCAAGCACGTTAATCATTTCTAAAGCGCTTAAAGCGGCTTCTGAACCTTTATTGCCGTGCTTCACGCCGGCTCTATCAATTGCTTGTTCATCGGTATCGGTAGTAATTACCCCGAAAGCAACCGGCACGCCGGTTTCTAAGGCAACTTGCGCTAAGCCTGAATTCGCTTGCCCAGCCACCAAATCAAAATGAGGCGTGCCGCCACGAATTACCGCGCCAATCGCAATCACTGCTGAATATTTGCCCGATGCGGCTGCTTTTTTAGCTGTTACTGGCAGCTCATATGCGCCCGGTACTTTTACGACCGTGATATCATCTGATTTGATTTGACCAATACGTACTAAGGTATCGATCGCGCCTTCCATGAGTTTCTCTACGATGAAACTATTAAAGCGAGATACTACAATAGCTACTTTTTTACCAGGTGCCGCAACACCCGCTTCGATAACGTTCATGATCAATCCTTTCAACTCACCATAGAGTTTGTTCATACCAAGCAGGTGCATCGATAACCACAAATGCCTGCCGTTAAATTAGGCGCGAAGAATAGCATAATTTAGCTGGAATCGGTAAATATAAGCGCAGTAAATCTACGCGCATTCCCTTCGCTGATTACTGAAGTTCTGGGTTTTTACCTGTGGCTTGGTTGGTAAAGTTCTTTATCCGCGCTAATGCCTCTTCGGTATCCTCGCCCACCTCCATTGGTGCGCTAATGAGAATTGACCGCGTAGCAAAACAAAAAGCCACCGGTACCACCGGCACATGGGCTTGGCTTGCCATATGCAAAAAGCCTTTTTTCCATTCACTCACTTTACTTCGTGTCCCTTCCGGCGCTATCACGACTACCAGTTGCTCGCGCTCCCGAAATTGCTCAACAATCTGGCCGACAATTCCTTGCGCACTGCTGCGCTGCACTGGAATGCCACCTAACCATGTGAGTAAACCTTTAACTGGAAATACAAATATCGAATGTTTGCCTAGAAAATTCAGGCGAAGGCCCAATGCGAGCTTTACGCATAAACCCACAAAGAAATCCCAATTTGATGTGTGTGGTGCCACTGGAATAATGGCTTTCGGCAAATCAGGCATTTCTCCCACAATCTTCCAACCACCGAGGATTTTTAAGCCTACCCGACCAACCCAGCGGCTAAATCTATTGCCCCGAGTTGGCAGGTATTGATAGCTAGATGGATGTCGCAACACTATTGAGAAAGCCTCTGCCGAATTTCACGTAATTTTGATTTCACTAATGCACGATTATCCGGGCCAATACGCAACATTTGCTTTTGCGCCGCAGGTAAGTTTTCCAGCTCTGGATCGGCATAGGTGTACATGACTTCTTCATCGCTCAGCGCCAACAAACCTCGTGGTTCCGGCGTATCGAGCAATATTGCGATCGCATCCAAAACGCGCTCTTCAAAGGTTAAACCAGGTTCTTTGATTTCGCCAAAAGCTTCTTCAAATACCGGTTGAAAGCGCTCGAATTGATCCACTAAAACATCAGTATCCATTTCATAGAACCAGCTTACGATATCGTTATAGCGGCTGTAACTGCGCTCATCCACGTAAATTTGGCCATCAATACGCTGCACAATAAAGCGTGATTGTGGCCCATTAATAACAGCGGCTTCGCGAACAATTTCTCCGCGGGCAATATTATCAACGAATACAACTAGTTTACGTAGCATATTTTCTGCTTGCACGGGCTGTATATTAACTTCTTGCTCAGCCAACTCCTGCAACACAACATCACTTGCTTCGTTCAAAGGAGGTAGGGGCTCCGGTTCTGGCTCAGGCTCCGGCGCAGGTTCGGGTTCTGGTAGGGGCTCTGGCTCCGGTTCAGGCATGGGCTCTGGCATAGGTTCGGGCTCTGGCTCGGGCATTGGCTCTGGTTCAGCTATTTGTTCTACTGGCTCAAGTACCGGCGCTGGCTCAACCTCAGGCTCGCCACCACGAGTAAGCCATAGTGCGATGACGACGATCAAAATAACCGCAATAGCTACACCAATTAAACGCTGTTGCTTAATTTTGCTATCGTCTTTTTGAATATCATCGGTTTTTTCTTGCGAACCCATACCTGCTCCTTTAACCACCTAATATGAACGAATTTTGCTATTACTATGATTGCTCATCTCGGCAAAAAACTAGCTCTTTCTCAGACGACATCGATTCATCAAAGTAATAACCCGCTGCAGAGAAAGACCGCAATTCTGCCAGAGAGTTCGGCTTATTCTCAATAATATAGCGTGCCATTAAACCACGAGCTTTTTTAGCGTAGAAGCTGATCACCTTCAATTTACCATTTTTTGTATCTTTAAATACTGGCGTAATTACCTTGGCGTTAAGTTTCTTGGTGACAACGGATTTGAAATATTCATTCGAAGCAAGATTAATTAATACATCACTGCCGGTATCTTTAATTGCCTCATTTAGTTTTTCCGTAATACGCTCGCCCCAAAAACTGTACAGGTCTTTCCCCCTCGGGTTATCTAATTTGGTACCCATTTCCAAGCGGTATGGCTGCATTAAATCAAGGGGTTTGAGTACGCCGTACAGGCCCGACAAAATACGCATATGCTTTTGGCCATACTGCCAATCACCTTCTGTTAATGACGTGGCATCAAGACCTGTATACACATCGCCGTTAAATGCAAATACGGCTTGTTTGGCATTATCTTCAGTGAAAGGCGTTGCCCACTCGGCAAAGCGCGCCGCGTTTAAACCCGCAAGCTTATCGCTAATGCTCATCAAAGAGCCAAGTTGTTGCGGCGATAATTCCTTACACACCTTAACGAGCGCGGCGGCATCATCCAACATTTCAGGTTGGCTAAAGTGTTCAATTGGCGCCGGTGTTTCGTAATCTAAATTTTTAGCTGGAGAAACAACAAATAACATAATTCTTTTTCCTCGTTTTCCCATTTATATAGCTTCGGTAAAGATTACCACAGAGAAAAAGAAAAAACCCCCAACAGCTCAGGCATTGAGGGTTTCTTAACATCGCTAAGAACAAGTTAAGCGCAAAGATTATAAATAGTTATCTTGCTCTTCACCTTCTTTCTCAACTTCTGGTGGCATTAGATCTTCACGCGAAATACCCATTGCTAATACTAACGTACTGCGCGTAAATACGGATGAGTATGTACCCACAACAACACCCATTGATAGTGCTACAGCGAAGCCAAATATCATCTGGCCGCCAAAGAACATGAGTACGAGCAACACCAATAAGGTGGTAAGTGATGTTACCAAGGTACGGCTCAACGTTTGGCTCAAGGAAATATCAATCACTTCTTCTGGCGTATTTTTACGTAATTTCCGGAAGTTTTCTCGAATCCTATCCGCCACCACGATACTGTCGTTCAGTGAGTAACCTATTACAGCGAGTAACGCTGCCAGAATAGTTAAATCTACTTGCATTTGCAGCAGCGCAAATAAGCCTAAGATTAACGTAACGTCCTGTGCCAAACCGGCTACAGCACTGAGTGCAAGGCGCCATTCAAAACGGAACGATACGTAAACCAAGATACAAATTAGCGCAACTAACATGGCTAGGCCACCAGCTTCGGCGAGCTCCTCACCTACCTGTGGGCCTACGAATTCAACACGCCGAACATCAATGCCACCATCGATATTCGCGCGTAGAACCGTTAATAGCTCATTACCAATCGTATCTGAAGCCGCATCTTCCCGCGGGGGAATACGTACAAGAACATCACGTTGGGTACCGTAGTTCTGCACTACCGCATCACCAAATTCGTTCCCTTCCAATACAGTGCGTAACTCTTCTAAATCCGCTGGTTGCTCAAAACCAACTTCAACTAGGGTGCCACCGGTGAAATCCAGACCCCAGTTCAAACCTTTAGTTACCAAAGCTGAAAGCGAGAGCACAATCAAAACCACACTTAATATCGTTGTCCATTTATTAATGGACATAAAACGTAAGGGGTTATTCTCATCAATTTTCGTAATCTGAAACATGATTCGTTCCCCTTATATCGATAATTTAGTGAGGCGTTTTTGGCGCCCCCAAACTAGATTAATAACAGCACGCGTTCCGGCAATCGCCGTGAACATGGAGGTAACGATACCGATAGCGAGTGTGACAGCGAAGCCTTTAATCGAACCAGTACCTACGGCAAATAGAATCAACGCTGTAATCAGCGTGGTTATATTTGCATCGGCAATGGTTGAAAACGCATTCTCGTAGCCTCGCGCAATGGCTTGCTGTGGGCTTCTACCCTCAAGCAATTCTTCGCGTATACGCTCGAAGATAATCACGTTAGCATCAACCGCCATACCCACTGTAAGCACGATACCAGCCATACCTGGCATAGTTAGCGTAGCACCTGGCACGAGCGACATAACGCCCACAATCATCACTAAGTTGGTTAACAGTGCTAGGTTCGCAACTAGGCCAAACGCGCGATAGTAGATCCCCATGAATAACAGCACTAAAACGAAGCCGGCTACAATAGCGGTGAGGCCTGCCTTCACGTTTTCAGCACCAAGGCTTGGCCCCACTGTGCGCTCTTCCACAATTTGAATCGGCGCAATTAACGCACCTGCTCGCAGAAGCAATGCCAAGTTCTGTGCATCTTGTGCTGAACCAACACCCGTAATGCGGAAGTTACTACCTAGTACCGCTTGAATTGTTGCAACACTCACAACCTCTTCCACACGCTCGAAGGCTATGCGGCCTTCATCGGTGGTTTCACCAGTGGCAATAAACTCAATAAATACCGTAGCCATTGGTTCCCCAACATTGCCACGGGTTGCCTGAGTCATTAAGCGGCCACCTGCCGAATCGAGTGATATATTTACCTGTGGACGATTACTCTCATCGTAACCAACACTTGCATCAACAATGTGATCGCCAGTTAGGATTACACGATTTTGCAGTAATACTTGGCCACCACCACGCATGTCATACAAGCGGCTACCGAAGGGCACTCGCCCAGCTATTGCATCTTGTAAATCATTGTCGGTGTCTTGGAATCTAAACTCTAGTGTTGCCGTAGCGCCCAAAATTTCCTTGGCCCGCGCGGTATCTTGAATACCTGGCAATTCAACTACAATCCGATCTTGCCCTTGGCGCTGAATTACCGGCTCTGCAACACCTAACTCATCTACCCGGTTGCGCAGAATGGTGATGTTTTGCTCAATTGCATTTGAACGCGTATCTTGTAAGTACTGCTCGGTCATCTCGAGAGTGATCATGTTTTGCGAGCTATCAGTGCGGAAATCATACCCTTCGTATTGATTGCGCAACAAGCTCACAGCACTCTGATAATCCTCAGAATTACGTAACTCAATAACAACGTCGTTACCTGATTCCTCAACCCGGCGATAGCGAACACGCTCATCGCGTAAACGATCGCGAACAGTGGTAACCATTTGCTCGCGAATCTTCATCAAGGCTTCTTCCATGTCCACTTCCATTAAGAAATGAACACCGCCCCTGAGATCAAGACCAAGCTTCAATGGTTCACCGCCGATACCATCAAGCCAGTTCGGCGTTGCCGGCGCTAAGTTAAGCGCCACCACATAGTTAATTCCCAACTCAGATACTAGCAACTCGCGTGCCGCTAACTGCTGGTCATCAGAATCAACCCGCACCAAAATTTGGCTATTTTCGTATTCTATGCCAATTGGTTGAATGCCACCCTGCTCGAGCGTTCGCTCTACTTGGGCAAGGGTATCAAGCGTAACTTCACCACTTCGAGTTGCAGAGATCTGTACGGCGTAATCTTCACCGTAAATATTTGGTAACGCATACAAGCCGGCAAACAGCACGACAAACATGATCACCAAGTTTTTCCACAACGGATATCTGTTTAACACAAGTCCGTCCTTACAAGATTGAATCGATTAAAGTGTTTTAATGGTGCCCTTCGGCAACACCGCTGCAACCGCGCTCTTCTGCACAGTTACTTCAACGCCTTCCGTGAGCGCGATTACCATGAAATCATTATCTTCAGCCACTTTTACGATCTTACCGATCAAGCCGCCTTGTAGTAATACTTCATCAGTTTTCGCAAGAGAGGATACTAAGGACTTGTGCTCTTTTACGCGTTTCGCTTGCGGGCGATAAATTAAAAAGTAGAAAATCAAACCAAATAAAAGCAACATGATTACTAGCGATGCAGTTCCGCCTTCTTGGCCGGCTTGTTGGGCATAAGCATTGGCAATTAGAAAATCCATAACTCTTCCTCTTTATATTTAGAATCAATACCTTAAAGTGGTATTCTCAGTTTTGGGGATAAATTAACGCTGTATTGTAACTGAACGAGGGCCGAAGCGAAACGTTCGCAACCCACAGATATCGTATCATTCACACGGGGTATCGCATGCAAGTGAGGTAAAACACTACTGTGGCATTTCCTTTGAGCTTATATATGGTCATTTTTTCTCGAAAACAACCTGAAGTGTGTGTTTTATTATATTCTTAGCTGTGATTAATCGCTTTTACTACGTTTCTTGCGCTGATTTAAACGTTATAGGGCTCTAACGCGTGCCACTGGGAGTTGAATTTAGATGGAATTATCGTTTTACATTGCCGATTTGCTCGGTGTTGCAGTTTTTGCCGTAGCCGGCACTTTGCTGGCGTTTCGTAAACAAATGGATGGTTTTGGTGTTGTGGTTCTTGCCTCGGTAACCGCGATAGGAGGCGGCACAACGCGTGACCTCATTCTCGATGCCCCAGTATTTTGGCTGCATGATCCAACTTATTTCATTGTGATCGGCGCAACCGCCCTTTGCACCATAATTTGGCTGCGATTCAAAGCTTATATTCCACTGAACCGATTATTGTTCGCCGATGCCTTGGGAATCGCATTTTTCACTGTTCTTGGCACTGAAAAAGCTTTGCAAGCCGATGTAAGCCCGATGGTTGCGATCATTTTGGGTACTATGACAGCTGTATTTGGCGGCCTTTTACGTGATGTAATGGCTCGGGATATTCCCATGGTGCTAAAAAGTGAGCTATATGCCACAACCTGTATTGCCGGCGCGCTAATTTTCGTGCTCCTCTACGATATTAACCAAAGTATCGCCATGATAGCTGCAATGCTAACAACCCTGACACTGCGCTTTGGCGCAATTCGCTATCATTGGTCGTTAACCGTATTTAAAGAACATAGATAAAAAAAGCGGCTTAGAAAAGCCACTCTTTTAGTTGGAGATAATTTATTCGGTTGGCAACTGGATTGGCAACGGAGTGCGCAATGCTAAACCAAGTCAGGCCGATAAACGCTAACATTGCACCTCAATTACCACCGAGCCGATCAAACAGTGATTCTCGCAAGCGATCTCTGAGTATATCACCGAGTTGTAAATCATCCGGTTCAACGGAAAATAGGTCTTCAATGGTTGCATTCTGCTCGCGAGCGCCGGCGAGCTCGCCTACTAATTCTTGCAAACGCGGATCCCACTGTGCTGTTGCCTCTTGTACTCGCTGGTTTAAATCTTCCCGAAGTGTGCCTAATTTACTATCGGCTTCTGCTCGCAAGGCATTGGTTAAGCCCTGTTGCAACTGCCGATCTAGATCAGAACGAATACTCAAGCTCGGTGCTTGCATTGCACCGGATACGCCAACATTTAAATCAAAGGCGGTAATACCGGCAAGTACATCGCCTAAAATTTCTGCCCAGCGGTTTTCGCCTTGTAACTGTACGGCAACCTCTTGCAAGTTAAGCACGCCTCCACCACTTAGTTGCCCAGCTTCAACGCCTATTTCCCCTTGCGAATTGAGCACAGCGCCAAGGAGTTCGGCCGCTACTTCACTCTGGGAAAATAAAGGCTGCTCGGTAAGGTTAACACCACGCACCTGCCAACTTTGGCTGCCGGCAAAACCAGCTAAATCACTCAATGTAAAACGGCCATCTAAATTAAGTGATTGCCAATACTCAGAAGCTGATGCCGCAAGGTTGTAGGTTGAAGGCACACCACCGATGCGATCGTGCTGCCAAGTAAGATTCTGCCACTCCACACCCACGTGAGTTCCGGCGAATTGAATGTCAGTTAGTGCCTGCTCAATCAAAAATACCGGGCGTTGTTGGCGATCAAAATCAATATAACGCCCCTCCCAACGGCTGGGGCGAACCTCTTCCTCAGATCGGCTGAGCATTGGTCCGAGAAAATCAAACGCCATGAACGCATAATTGCTCCACTGCTCCACCACAGGCCCAAATAAAATGCCACTCACTTCGGTTAGACTATCGGGTTCTAAACTTATCAGCGAACGAACGCGAGCGATATCTTGGCCCGGTGCAGCACGCAATTCATCTAAATCAGTTCGAATCACTTCAACAGCTTGCTCGGAAGCATCTACAAATGCCCGAACCGCATCACGATCGGCTCTCATATCATCACGCAAGCTTTCCAAATCTTGGCGTAACCTCGCCAAATCTTCTAGATTGCGCGGTCGCGTTTCGGTGATCGCCTCTAAGCGCGCTTTGTATTCATCGATAGTTTCACGCTCAGGCAAATTCTCCTTCGCTGTTTCAACAGCTGAGCGTTGGCGGCGGAAGTTCTCTTCAATTTGCTCAATCAATATTGGCGTTCGAATTTCGCTGCGCTCCAGAATTTGGTCCACTGAAGGTATATCGATATTCAAATCAGCTAAAGTTTGCCGCCAATCGCGCGGCTCACGCTCAGCTTTATAATCGGCTCGCACCTTACCTGGCCGATCCC
This sequence comes from Aliidiomarina iranensis, assembly GCF_003987135.1. Taxonomy (GTDB): domain Bacteria; phylum Pseudomonadota; class Gammaproteobacteria; order Enterobacterales; family Alteromonadaceae; genus Aliidiomarina; species Aliidiomarina iranensis. The sequence goes on along the minus strand of NZ_PIPJ01000005.1, from coordinate 98,939 downwards.
GAGTAACCCCCATAGCGATGCCTGTCATCCGCAGGTCAGTAATGTGAATACGGCCAATTACAGCATCCCAGAAATACAGCTCTGCAGCCGCGCTCTCAGCCTGCACCCGATTCTGTTCAGGCTGCTCAGGGTTAGTAAACTGAATACCTTCCATACGAACGGCAAAGGGCTGCCAATTAATATCCACACTGGCAATATTTACCTCAGCGCCATTGGCTCGCGTTAAACCAAACTCAAGGCCAGATTTTACTATTGGCCCTGCAAAAGTGCGGATGATTAAAGCTAACAAGCCAACCACTACAACAAAGGTAATCAGGCCCGGCCAACGAATAATATTTTTCATAGTGAGCCTCCGCGTAATCCGCTCACTCGTTGATACACCATGAAGAACTTTGTACCTTTGATAACTTGCACAAAACGCAACCGATCAAACCAAGCCTTTACTCTTCCCCGGTAAGCCACGATTAAGTGGTAACTAATAAAGAGCCAAGGCACAGCAAACAGTATGGCAAAAACTACGCTGCCCATAGTGATCGTATGATTATATTGCAGCAATCGGGCGAGCGGGCTCTCATACAAGCCTACCCAAAGGCCCTGCAAAGCGTCAGCTTGGAGAATAGCTTCGCCCAAGTAATCGAAAACCGGATCCACAAGATAAGCGATACCGGAAAAAACCGCGAAAGACACCAAGAACCCAGCGAAATTTATACGTAGGGAAAGCGCTAAGAATAAAATAAGTAAGTTATGCAAACTAAATAGAGGGGTAAGCCCAATAAACATGCCTAAAACAAATGCCCAAGCCAAAGCCCATGGGCTGGTTTCAGCATTCAACGCCTTTAATAACTTTGCTAATAACGTAATCATTTATCCGCTCCTTTGATCTCTTACGCTTCATCCTTTACAGCTTAGCACCGAGTTCTTTTGCTAGCTTCGCTGTTTGCGCACTTTTTTCAGAAGTGCCTGCATGCCAGCCGTGCAGATTCTCTTGTAACAAAGCGCTCAGGGCCTGAATATGCTGATCATCCGAATTCAAGCAAGGAATATATTCAAAACGCTCACCACCACTTTCCATGAAGTACTCGCAGTTTTCCTCACCGATTTCTTCGATAGTTTCTAGACAATCAGAAGAGAAGCCAGGGCAAACTACTTGCAATGATTTCACGCCTTGCTCAGGCAGACCTTTCAAAGTCATGTCCGTGTAGGGCTGCAGCCACTCTTCACGGCCAAAGCGAGATTGGAACGTTGTCATGTATTCATTTTTTTCTAGGCCTAAATTTTCCGCTACTAAACGTGTGGTTTTATGACACTCACAATGATAGGGATCGCCCCGATCTAAATACTTTTTCGGCACACCGTGATAGGAAAACACTAATTTATCCGCGCGGCCATTAGTTTCCCAATGCGCACGTATTTTATCGGCAACTGCTTGAATGTAATTCGCATCATCATGGTAATGGCTAATAAAACGGAAATCGGGCAACCAACGGCGGCGAGTAAAATCATGGCTAATCGCATCGAAGGTTGAAGCACTCGTTGAAGCCGAATATTGCGGGTACAGCGGCAATACCACTAGCTTACGTACGCCTTGTTCAAGGAGCTTATCTATCGCACTGCGAATTGAAGGGTTACCATAACGCATGCCGAATTCTACAACGATGTCATCGCCGTAAATTTTCTTTAATTCTGCGCGCACCCCATCGGTTTGTGCTTGCGTGTGGAATAACAGCGGCGAACCTTGTTCTGTCCATACAGTGCTGTAAGCTTCGGCAGAACGGCGAGGGCGAATACGTAAAATCACGCCATGTAAAATCACTTTCCAAATTAACCGCGGTACTTCCACAACACGGGGATCTGAGAGGAATTCAGCTAAATATTTACGCAATGCTTTTGGCGTTGCCGCATCTGGTGTGCCAAGATTAGTAAGGAGCACGCCAATTTTTCCAACTTGGCCATGGCTGAAATTCTTAGAGCCTTGAAATTTCATGAAAAATATTCCTTATAAAGCGCTTGCTAATAACGCAGTTTTCAGCGATAAATCGCCGCAACAAACACGGCGTTTGGTAACCCAGTACAAGGTACAATAATGCACAATGCACCCCTAATTATTATTGATGATATTGCTGATTGGCAGCCCTATCATCCGAGTCAATCTATTATCAGTGCGGCTGATTATATTCAGCGAGCCGGTAAACATCATGGCCCTATCATAAACCTGTGTGGCGATCTTAGTTATCTTTCCACTGGCTATTATGTAAGCTTACTCGCCGAGGCCCGAGGGCAGCGTGCATTACCTTCGGTTTCGGCGATAAACGATCTCGCGAATCTATCCCATTATCAACTTTTTCTTAGTGATAACACGAAAGTTTTAAATCGATTCGTAGCTCAATATCAACCCGAGAATCCAAAACACGTACGTTTGCTTTTATGCTTTGGCCGTACTGCCTATCCGGAGCTGGAAGATCTAGCGCGCCATACCTTTGAGGCCTACCCCTGCCCTTTACTTGAAGTTGAATTTTCCTTCGAGGGCCGCTGGCATTTGAATGCAATACGTAATCGAGCCCTTTCGGATCTAAATGATGATGAACAAACACTCTTTGGTGAATCGCTCGAATATTTCTCTAAGCGGGTTTGGCGGAAAGCGCGGAGCCGCAAAGAATATCGCTATGATTTAGCCATATTACACGACCCCAATGAACGCATACCCACAAGCGACAAAAAAGCACTGCAAAAGTTTATTCGTGCGGCCCGTGATAATGATATTGATGCCGAGCTCATCACTGCTGCCGATTTTAACCGTTTGCTAGAGTTCGATGCCTTATTTATTCGTGAAACCACCCGAATAAATCACTATACCTATCATTTTGCTAAAAAAGCAGAAGCCAATGGCTTGGTAGTTATCGATCATCCAGATTCAATTTTACGCTGTGCGAATAAAGTGTTTCTGAACGAAATGCTGGAAAAAAACAAAATCCCGCGGCCTCGCACAGAACTCTTAGTGATGGGTGATAACATCGATTATGCAGCGATTGGCCAACGCTTCGGCTACCCTGTGGTTTTAAAAATTCCCGATGGCTCATTTTCTATCGGTGTAGAAAAAGCTCGTAATGATGATGAATTTAAAAAAGTAGCAGAAGAGCTTTTCCAAACATCAACCATTTTACTTGTGCAGGAGTTCTTGCCTACTGATTTTGATTGGCGTATTGGCGTAATCAATAACCGTGTGATTTACGCATGTAAATACCTCATGGCTCGTAATCATTGGCAGATTTATAACCATAGTAGCGAAACATCACGCGGCAAGAGTGGTGGTTTTGAAAGTTTTGGTGTTCATCAGGTGCCCAAAGAAGTAGTTAAAGTTGCGCTGCAAGCAACGCGGCTCGTGGGTGATGGCTTGTACGGTGTGGATATCAAAGAAACGGTAAACGGCCCTGTTATCATCGAAATTAACGATAACCCCTCGATCGATAGTGGTGTTGAAGATGGTTATCTAGGTGATGAACTGTATCGCATCATCATGGATGATTTTCTCCGCCGTATTGAAGATTGAGGTTCAACCATGACGGTTAATATTCGGCGCGCCCAAAGCAATGATTTGAGCGCGCTGGTGGCACTTGAAAATGCTTCCTTTAATTACGATCAAATCGGCCTGCGCTCGTTCATGCACCTGTTGAAGCAAAAAAGTTCGCTGCTGTGGTGCGCTGAAATAAATAGCGAGATTATCGGTTACGCTATTATATTAACCCGAAAAAATAGCCGAAAGTGGCGTATATATTCGATTGCCATCGCACCTCACGCTCGTGGTAAAGGAATCGGTAAAGCCTTAATGCTAGCGGTAATGGAAAACGCCAAAGCAGCGGCTGCGAGCGCGCTATCGCTTGAAGTGAAGTGCGATAATAAAGGCGCTATTGAATTGTATCGGCAACTTGGTTTTGAAGTAATCGATGTTTTGCCTGCTTACTATTCCGATGGCACAGATGGCTATCGTTTGCAGATGACCCTTGAATCTTGCCCGCAATAGCCTCATGAATAGGGTGTAGATACAAGACACTAAACGCAGAGTTTCACTGCTGTAATTACGTGATGCGCTTCACTTTAGTGTTGTTGCATTGGTTTTTGCACAGTTTTTGCACGGTTTTTGCATTGTAAGCTTGTTCGTTAAGCGTATTCATCATGGATGAACTGGTGCACATTTCCCCAGTATATTTACCCTGATCAATTGCAGAAAATACTGCGTATCTTCTATCTTAATAATCCACTCATTTGCAGCATTGGAGCACTGATGAATAATTTCAGCTTTTACAACCCGACCAAAATTCTATTCGGCGAAGGGCAAATTGCCAATATCAGCCAAGAAATCCCAGAAAACGCACGGGTAATGCTAGCCTACGGTGGCGGCAGCATTAAGAAAAACGGAGTTTACCAGCAAATCATGGATGCGGTAGGGAACCGAATCGTTTGTGAATTTTCCGGCATTGAAGCGAACCCTGAATTCGAAACACTTTGCCGTGCCGCCGATGAGGTAAATGAGCACAAGGTTGATTTCATTCTCGCTGCCGGCGGTGGTTCAGTGATCGATGGGGTTAAGTTTATCGCTGCTGCAGCTAATTTTTCTGGCGATCGGTGGGAGATTTTAACCAAGGGTGGTAAAGGCATTGAATCGGCCATTGATTTTGGAAGTGTGCTCACCCTGCCAGCCACCGGCTCGGAAATGAATAGTGGCTCCGTAGTCACTCGAGCCGAGTACAAAGCTAAACTGCCGTTTGGCAGCCCGTTAGTGTTTCCAAAGTTTTCTGTATTGGATCCAACTACAACCTATACGTTACCAATTCGCCAAGTTATTAATGGCGTAATCGACCCATTTACGCACGTAATGGAACAGTACCTTACCTATCCTGTAGGTGCGCATTTACAAGACCGTTTGGCCGAGGGCATTTTACAAACACTGATCGATATCGGCCCAGAAGCTTTAGCACAACCGGAAAATTATGAGATTCGCTCCAACGTAATGTGGTGTGCCACCATGGCCTTAAACGGGTTGATAGGTGTGGGTGTTCCCCAGGATTGGTCTACCCACATGATTGGCCACGAGTTAACAGCCTTGTATGGCCTCGATCATGCACAAACATTGGCAGTTGTATTACCTGCAAACCTACGGGTAAGAAAAGCCGATAAACTCGCAAAGCTGGCACAATACGCTGAACGCGTGTGGGGAATTACTACGGGCTCTGATGAAGAAAAAGCAGATGCCGCAATTGCCAAAACCGAGGAGTTTTTCCGTAACTTAGGCGCTGGTACGCGAATCGAAGATTATGATTTAGAATCTTCGGTAATCGATACCATAATCAAGCAGCTCGAATCTCATGGCATGGTGAAACTAGGCGAAAATAAAGACGTTACACCAGAAGTAAGCCGAAAAATTCTTGAAGCCGCATTGCGGTAAGAGCATCGGCTGCTAAATAAATAGATAAGGGGTGCTCTTGCACCCCTTTTTTAATCTAACCAGTACTCTCGCTCTACTTTTAAAATCCGATCGGCGCTTTGCTGGTAACGTTTTATCAGCGCCTCGATGGGCTCCGCTGTTGTTTTAAGTTCGCGCTGCTGTAAATATTCCGGGTTGTACAATTTCGATCCACTCCGCTCGCCCAAATCACACGCAAAAGTAACAATGGTTTTGCCGGGCTCTCGGTGCAACGCCGCAAAGAATGCGGCGGCTACATTCAACGCAGAACTGCTGCCCAGAACAATTCCCTCTTGTTGGCGAACATAGTTTGCAATGGTTACTAAATCTTGGTCTGGGAGATTTACTGCATAATCTATCTTTGCTTGCCGAAAGTTCTCCACCAAACGCATGATGCCAATGCCTTCCGTCATGGAACCGCCACTTGATTTATATTCACCACTGCGTAAAAACTCAAAACTTCCTGAGCCATCAGGATCCGCCAGCCAAACCTCAATATCTGGATTTTGCTCTTTTAAATAACGAGAGTTGCCACCGATTGTGCCGCCAGTGCCAGAAACAGAAACTAGCACATCAATTTTACCCTCTGTTTGTTGCCAAATTTCCGGGCCCGTATGCAAATAGTGAGCGCGCATATTACTGGTGTTTTCAAATTGATTCGCCCACCAAAAGTTTTCATTTTCTTCCGCTATACGTCGGGCTGTGTGATAAAAATGCTCGGGGTTTTTAAATGGTACCGGCGGTATTGCCTGCAATCGCGCGCCATGCAGCTCAATCATTTTGGTTTTCTCTGGGGTTTGATCATTTGGCATCACCACCAAAAGATCGTAACCCAAGGCTTTTGCTACTACCGCCAAACCAATTCCGGTATTGCCTGCGGTGCCTTCTACAATGCTCATACCAGGGCGCAATTCGCCGGCGGCAATGGCGTCTTCAACGAGCTGTAAGGCGGCCCGATCTTTAATCGAGCCGCCCGGATTTTGATATTCACACTTTACGTAAATATCAGACCCCGCAAGCTTGGATAACGATTGGATTTTTAATAAATCAGTATTTCCAATCATCTCAGTTTGTCGCTCAATTACCCTCGATGTCATCTAATACTTCCTTTTTTAATCACTCACAATGCATACACAAAACGCCAAAAGCCCAGCCTGAGATCAGATATAAAGTGAACTGCTAGCCCTTTAGTTAAATACTCATACTGTTAAAGTATAACGTTTTTGCCGCGCCACTGTTGAGATGAAAATCGAATATAAAATAAACGCCAAAAAAATTGGCAAGGGGAAAACATCCCATATATACTGAAAAGGCTTGATTAACAGCAAGTGTTTGCTCAGATTGAACGAAACCTCCTCGGAAGCGCTCGTCCCCTGCTCTAATATCTCTGCTGCTTTAAGCACTAGTTCTGCTGGCTTAAGCCAGTCGTTTTAAATATCTATGTAAGTTAGGAAAGATTATGTCTGATACTGTTACTGGTACCGTTAAATGGTTCAATGAATCTAAAGGCTTTGGTTTTCTTGAGCGCGAAGGCGGTCCTGATGTATTCGTTCACTTCTCTGCAATCACCGGCGATGGTTTCCGCACCTTAACCGAAGGTCAGAAAGTTCAGTTTACTATCACCCAAGGCCAAAAAGGCCCACAGGCTGAGAACGTAACTCCTGCGTAATTAGGTTGCTCACCGCAACCGTGCAGTGTAAACACGAATTGTTAAATGGTCGGCTTTTGCCGGCCATTTTTTATGCTCGCCACTACACACCTTGTAAAACAATCAATTGTGTTTTTGCCGATGCTTTAATCTGTGTTTTCACCGAAGGGTTCAACACCGCTTTATCACCGGCCTCTTGATAGCCTAACAGCACCGACCGCTCCGCAAAGGCATACTCACGCAACTCGGCAACGGATATTGTGCGTTGCAACTTTTCTGGCAAGAACCGTAAGGCCATCCTCGCGCCATCAGCACTTAATAATTGTTCGTATACCACCCGCAATTGCGGGTACACTGCCACCTGCGCCAACACGTGGCTCACCACCACTGAGCTTACCAAAACTTCATTATTGCTGTGGTTTACGTAGGCAGCGTTGCTCGGATCATGTAGCTCCACCATGATATGAGGCCGAGTTGCATGCTTGCCCTGTGCCAATAGATAATCTAACAGCATAAACGCCACTATGCTTCGTGCATCAGCTTCTTCGCCAGAGCCTAAACGATCACTACTAAACAGCATTACCGAATCAAAATCTTGCGGCTTTAACGCCATCATTACCGATTCAGCGGTGTAATCGGCCTGTTGCCAATGTATTTCTAGCTGTTTCGTGTTTCCCGGCCAACGCTCATTGAACAGTTGTTGGCGCTCTTCCACCGTTGCCGAGGAAACATTCGTAACATAGTATTTCGTGCGATCATCTTTCGCCATTTCATCAAGTAATGTGGTTACGCGATTATTCCAGCCTAAAATTAAAACCCTACGTTTCAATGCCCGAACCGGCGTTACTAAGCGCTCACTTACCTGCATCGGCCTATGCGTTGAGGGCCGGTTGTGCTCTTGCGCATCCGCATGGCTACTCGCTAAATATAAAATCTCATCACCCGCTTCGATAGTAAACTCGCCAGAAGGCGCAAGTATGGTTTCAGTTGTGCCCGCACGTTTACCCGGTTGTGCTCTTAAAATCCCGCAAGGTGTAGCTTTTTGTGCGCCAGCAAAAACTTGTTTCCATTGTTTACCCACAAAGGCGTCGGCCGATTCTGGCATAAACTGTGCCTGCTCTGGATCAATCAGCAACGCATTCACAGCCCCAGATAACCCGGGATACAAAGTGCTTCGTTTCAGAATACGAGCGATAATCAAATCACTAGCAATCACCTGCAAGTCACCCTGATAGGTGTGCAGCGCAATGGGTACTTTGCGGGCATCTTGCAGTTCTGCAACTACTCGCGGTGCTTTGCCACTCGCATGTTCCGTTTGCAACGAAAGTAATACTTTAATCACATCCGTATCAGCGCTCAGGGTTTGCTCCGCAGAGTTACTCCGAGAAGGAATGATTACCGTTCTTGCATCAGCAATTGCTACGCGCTCTAGGTGTTCAGGGTTAAGAATTGACCCTGAACGCAGCACAATACGGCGGCGATCCCGACGAGAAAGTGGCTCTCCATGTAATTCTTCTGATGGCCCTTGGGTAATATCTTCCGCAAGAATGGCAATTTTATTTACGTATTGCTCAGGAATAATAGGATTAATCAGCTCATTAAGTACAGGCAGTGTGCGCGAGTTCCAGCCCAGTAAAACCGTATGGTTGCGAAAATTAACTGGGGTTTGGCCCAGCTCGAAGTGCCGCATTTGCCGGAACAACCACTGCGTCATGATGGCAACTAGGGTACCCATAAACAATACATAACCTGCCACCGTGAGTAAGGTTGATATCACTCGCCGCAATAACCCTTGATCATCACCTAGATAGCCGGGATCTGTAAGCCGTAAAAAGCTCCACCAAAACTCCTCACTTAAATCGGCTTCGCCACGGCTCAGGTAGAAAGCCAACAAACCTCCTGTGATAGCTACAAGCACCACAATGCCCCAGGCTAAAAGCAACTGCAGCAGAGCACCGCCGCCGAGCATGCGTTCTATGGAAAATTTAATTTTTGCGGAAATTCTGGTAGCAATAGCCATGCGCTAATCCTATAAAAAGGCAAGTGTTGTAAGTGTAACCTGAATTCGAAAATATTGTATTTTCTATCTTTTTTAAGCTGGCTGAATTTTAGCCAACTTGTCTTTTCTGCTACGAATGCTAGCCTAAGTAGGCTAAAGGTTCGGATTTCGCACCTTCAAAAGGAGATTCTGTATGAGCACATTGAAAGAATCGCGCTGGCGCTCAGGGCTGTTGCTGCCAGTGTTCATTCCCGCGGTGGCGGTTATCACCCTTCTGGTTCTCGGCACCCTTGCCAACCCAGAACTCGCTGGCGAGTTCTTCTCTGCCACCTTGGCTAAAATAACCGAAGATTTCGGTTGGTTCTATATGTTAGCCGTTGCTCTCTTTTTAATGTTTATTGTGGTGATCGCCGTTTCCAAGTGGGGCCGAATCAAGTTAGGCCCTGATCATGCTGAGCCAGAATATAGCTTTCTTTCTTGGTTCGCTATGTTGTTTTCCGCAGGTTACGGTATTGCTCTACTATTTTTCGGCGTATCTGAACCCGTATTGCATTATGCAAGCCCACCGCAAGGTGCGGCACTTACCGTTGATGCGGCAAAGCAAGCAATGCAGATATCCTATTTCCACTGGGGCTTCCACATTTGGGCCATATACGGCTTAGTGGGCCTAGTGTTAGCCTATTTTTCGTTTCGCCACGGATTGCCCCTTTCCATGCGATCAACACTTTACCCATTAATTGGCGAGAAAATTCATGGTCCAGCCGGCCATGCGGTTGATACCTTTGCCATTCTTGGCACCATGTTCGGTATAGCTACTACTTTGGGGCTCTCAGTTATTCAGATTAATACCGGCCTGAATTATTTATGGGAGGACATCCCCGTAAATAATATTGTGCAAATAGTGGTAATTTTTGTGATCACCCTGATGGCGATAGCTTCGGTAGTGGCAGGCCTAGATAAAGGCATTAAACGCCTTTCTATCTTGAATATGAGCTTAGTGATGTTCCTGCTACTTTTCGTATTCTTTGCCGGCCCAACCGTACACATACTCGAAACTTTCTTGCAAAACACCGGTAGTTACCTTAACTACATCGTAGAACGAACATTCAACCTTCAGGCATACAGCCGCAGCGATTGGATTGGTAACTGGACACTCTTCATCTTTGGTTGGACCATAGCTTGGGCGCCCTTTGTTGGCTTATTTATCGCTAAAATTAGCCGAGGCCGAACCATTCGCCAATTCGTAGTGGGTGTTATGTTAGTACCTACTATCTTTACCTTTTTCTGGTTTGCTGTTTTCGGCGATACTGCATTGCACATGATTATGGTTGAAGGTTATGAAAGCCTAATTGGCGAGGTGCAAAATAATCAGGCAATAGCCTTGTTCAAGCTGTATGAGAATTTACCGCTCACCAGCATGCTTTCATTTGTAACCGTGATTCTTATCATGACATTCTTTGTCACCTCTTCAGATTCCGGTTCACTGGTAATTGATTCTCTGGCTTCGGGCGGAAATTCGAATACGCCAGTGTGGCAGCGTGTTTTCTGGGCAAGTTCAGAGGGTGTTGTGGCTGCGGTGCTGTTACTTGCGGGCGGTTTAAGTGCATTACAAACCGCAGCAATAACCAGTGCGTTGCCCTTCGCGATTATTATGCTTATAGCAGCAGTTGGCCTCTGGCGCGCATTGGTGATTGAAGGTCATCAATACAGTAGTTTACGAAGCCATACGCAAATGCACCGCCGCGGCGTGCATGCCGGCGCTAACTACTGGAAAACGCGTTTGGCGGGTTTGGTTGATTTTCCTGGCGTTACCCAAGTGGAAACCTTTATTCGGGAAACCGGTAAGGAATGCTTAGATGAGGTATGCACGGAGCTAACGAGCCAAAAATGGCAAGCTGAAGTGATTACTGAAGATGATCCAGTGCGCGTTATTCTGCATGTGGATAAGAATGAAATCGATTTCACTTATGAAATTCGTATTCGCGCTTATGCCCGTCCTGATTTTGCGGTAGCAAAAAAAGGCAAAAAAGAAACTGACGAGTATTATCGCGCTGAAGTATTCTTACGCCAAGGTGGCCAATCATACGATATCTATGGCTTTGAGAAAGCCGATATCATTAACGATGTGCTCAATCAGTTCGAAAATTATTTGCACTTCATCCATCATTCGCCAGGCAGTTTACCTTGGGATCTGGCGCAACATGATGATGATCTCAGTGAAGAGCAAAAAGACGAAGATTCCAACGCCGATAACACGAAAAGTTAACCTGCGTTAGGCAAACAAAAGCTCATCATGGTTACCCATGGTGAGCTTTTTTATTTGCGATATCACAAGTTATGAATTAGCTGCGGTTGAGCCAAGCTTTGCAATCATTGGCCGCCAACGCAATACGCCAAGGGCTTTACTTACATCAAAAGCCGGTATTCAGAAAAGCTCGGAATACGCTCAACGATACGGCCTTCCATTTCTCGTAATTTTTCTAAATCAGTACACATCGCCTCACCACGAATTTCCATTTCTTCGCCCCAGCCGTGCATGGTGGTTTCTAAGTTTTCACCCATTTTTTCCATGCGTTCACCGAATTGCTCCATGCGTTCCTCGAAGCTGCCCGAGCCAGAAAACATAGCCTTTGTTACCATCCAAATCATGCTGCCCATGGAATCTTCAACGATAGCTTCAATTTCTGTTCCAAGCGTACCTTCTAACCGATCGCCAAACAGATCTAGCTGGCTACCCTGCACAACATAGGTGTCGTTCGTTTGATACGCCACCGATGAAAACTCTTCAGCTAGGGTTTCGTTGAGTGCTTCGATGCGGCGCACTATTTTATGGCGCTCACCGAACATCTCTGTGAACGTTGTGCTAAGCGCGTAGGAAGTCATCTCTAGCGCTTCTGCCATAACCTCAACAACGAACTCCGATTGTGCTGTTAACCCATTTTTATAATGAATTAGCATGCCGCGCTCTTCAGCATTAACACCAACCTCGGCGCCATTAATATACAAATCACCGTTTTTCAGAATCCGAAACAGCTCACGCTCGCCCTCTTTTACAGTGAGCGTTTCATAAGATGCATGAATATCTCGATCGAAGCGGAGCTGGCAGCTCTGCACATCCTGTGAGTTTACAATCGTAACCTGGCGCGAAGGCACTTGGGTTGACGAATCATCGGCAATTGGGGCGATCATAGTTGCGGCAACAAGAATACTTGTAAGCATTGTGGTTTTCCTCGTGAATACCTAATCTGCGTTGGTGTCATTCCTAGTGAATAACGCTCATTATGAAATAATATCTTTGGAACAAATAACTCGAATTTACTTGAGTGTTGTTCCTTAACTACAGATTAAGCAAACCCCATGCCAAATTATGCAACCTAATGATTTAACTGAGTTAAATAGAAAAATAAAAAAGCTCGAGGAAAACCGTTGTGTTTTACTTAACGATTTCTCGAGCTTTTTTGTTTTTTTAACCACTATTTAGGTAATTCTACAACTTTACGTAGTTTTGTAATCCTGCGTACTACAATCCAAGCACTGATTTACCCTGTTCAAACACAATATCCACAGGAATATTAGCGCTATCAATACGATCTAAATCACCTTGCAAGCCAGCGCCTACACCACCAAGCTCAGCAAAAAGCTGCGCCACTCCGGTATAATCACCATCACCTTGCAAACGCAAAATAAGCTCTGATAATGAATTCATCGCTGCGCGCATGTTTTCCATATCAACCGCATACTCGCCTTGTTCATTACGAATAAATGCACCCTGCTCGGCAAAATAGTTAAAGCGAATCATGTTAGCTTGGCCATGAGCACTCGAAGCACCGAAGCGAACTGAGCGAAATATTCCTGCTAAAAACGTAACATAATAATCTTCTAATTGGCCTTCAGTGAGAACGCCCTCTTCTAAGAGCTGAGTTACCATGTATAGGCCAAGTATATCGGCTTTGCCCTCTTCAAGCGGCGATGCATACTCTCTTAACGCCGCACGCACAGTACCTTCACCATCTACCAAGTTCTTGATCCCTAAACCATGGGCCACTTCGTGAAACATTGTGTTAGCAAAGAACGCATCAAAGGTAATGTGTTGGCGCTGCTCCGGCACAATCAATAAATCAGCGATAGGCACTAGAATTTTATCGAACTTAGCCTGCATTGCATTTTTCAGCTGCGAGCGGCGCGTTCCTTTAGCTAATTGAACCTCTTCATCATTGGGTAAATTCACTGCAATGGTTTTACTTCCAGCGTTCGAGTGGCCAGCATAATAAACGATATCGTAAGCGTTTAGTTGCGCATCGGTGCCAGGTGCTTCAGCTTTATATTCTTCAGCCACGGGTAAACCTTGTTGTAAACTGGGTAAGTACTGGGCGTAAATCTCTAAGCGCTCACTCCACTCAGTGTCCTTCACCAACACGTACGCCTCGAATCCTGCTTTATAGCCGAATAAGCGATCTTCGTAGGTTTCAATCGGGCCAATAATCACATCAACATTACTTTCGGTAATATCCATCCAAACGTAATCAGATGCTTGGTATTCATTGGAAAGAAAGGCATCCGCGCGCATTTCCAAGTATCGCGCCATGGTTTCATCGTCAGCGACGGTAGCCGCAGCGCGTAAAATCGCCGCCGCTTGGCTCAGCTCTGCTTGGTAAGCTTCAGAATAAGGAATGGTGATCAACTCGCCCGCTTCATTGCGGCGAACCAAGGTATATAAATCATCCTTGCCGGGGAGATCGGCGGCATCGAACTCATCCCGAGTCATGTCGGCAGGATAATAATTCGCACCAAGAGGCTTAGGTTCCACGCCTTGTAAAATCGGCTGCATATTACTCAATCGATCCCAGGGCCCATAGTTCACATCAACAAAATCGCGCACACGTGGATCATTAATGCGGCTCAATAATTCATTTTTATCGCCCGCGTAAGCTTGCTGCCAGAACAAATCATCCATAATTTCTGCTGCATCGATTAACAGCGAAATTAATTCTTTTTCATTATCCGAAAGATGGGATAAATCCACATCTAAACGCACGGGTTCATAAATATCTAAACGATTTCCAGCGCTTGCGGTAGGCTGATATTCAGGCACAGTATTCGTTTCCGGTGCTGGTGAGCAAGCACCAAGCACAAATAAGCCGGTAATCGCGGCGGCTGTTATTTTTAAATTTGTTTTAAAAGCCATGGCAATATTCTCTGTGTGTTTGTGTTCAAGGTGCTAGCATGATACACAAAAATATAACTTTTCGCTTGTTACAGGTGTACTATGCGCTTTATGTATGGAATTATTTTTCTAGCTATTCTTGCCGTGGTGAGTTTCTGGTGGATTTGGTTGAACCCCTATAGCTTTACATTTTCCGAAACCACGCTAAATATAGATCAAGAAGCTGAACACCGTGTGTTTGCCTTTGGTACACTCACTAACCCCGTAGTGCGTACACTCGTTATCTTTGGCTATGTGCCCACCAAACCAGGGCAGCTCGAAGGCTACGAACGTTATCGTTTAGATTTACTGCCAAAAGAGGGCGCGATAACACATGGCCGCGTTTTTTACGTGAACGCTAAGCAATTACGGCGTTTAGATCGCTATGAGCGGGTGGGTGTTAAGTACGAGCGTTACTTATATACCCTAAGTGACGGCAAGCCTGCTTGGGTTTATCGGCGCATTACGGAAATAAACCCACCGAGGAACGATTAGACGCAAGCTCAACTAGAGGGAGTAGCATAATGGATAGCAAACACGCCTTGATACAGCCACCTAGTGTGCATACGAGCGGGGATACGGAACGCCGCGTTGGTGTTGAAATCGAGTTCAGTGGCTTAAACTTGCAAGAGGCCACCAATGTTCTGTTGCAATATCTAGAACAACATTGCAAGGAATGCCAGCAAAGCTCGAAAGGCCGCTATGAGCATGTAATTAGTGGTGATAGTGCCGGCGATTGGGGTATCGAATTTGATTACGATTACTTAAAAAAAATCGGCCGCGAAGCAGAATACAACGATTGGCGCGATAACGCTGAAAAAGGTTTAGCTTGGCTAGCTGAGAGTGTTGTGCCGATTGAAATTGTAAGCCCACCGCTACCGCTAAGTAGGCTAAATGAAGTAGAAGGCCTGATCGAAGCCTTGCGAAAAGCGGGAGCTAAAGGTTCCTCCGATAGCATTGCTTACGCTTTTGGTATGCAGCTTAACCCTGAGTTACCTAATTTGGAAGCCGATACCATTAACGCCCATATCAAAAGCTTTCTCTGTCTTTATGATTGGCTTTTAAAAGAGATTTCTCCGGATATTTCTCGGCGTATCAGTAACTATATCGATCCCTTCCCGAAAGCTTATTTGGAGTTAGTTCTAAAGAACGATTACTGGCCGGATCGTGAGCAGCTAATTGATGATTATTTGAAACACAACCCAACACGCAACCGAGCGCTCGATATGCTGCCGCTATTTCGCCATATTGATGAAGAGCGTGTTCTGAATACGGTTAATGATAAGCTCATTAAATCTCGGCCTACCTTTCATTATCGATTGCCGGGCTCTGAGATTCATCGGCCTAACTGGGGGTTGTTCAAAGTTTGGAATCATTGGGTTCGCGTTGAGCAACTGGCGGCCAATAAAAGCCTGATTAATGAGGTTTCTGAACAATACCTATCTGAGATCAATAAACTCTTTAGCGGTTTAAGCGATGATTGGCTGCATTATGTAACCAATAACATTGTTCCGGAGCTAACTGATGGGGATAAACAAACTCTCTAACCTATTTGCCATCGCAAGAGTTATTTTTTAACGCTCACACTAGCCTGTTTGGCTCTTGCAATGAAGGCGAGTTAGTTAACAACCGGCGCACCTTCTATATCCTCATTTCTCAGGTTAGCGCTAACCAAATACTCCTTAACCCGAGAGCTAGCGCAATCATAAATACTAGACCTGCAACAATGTTTTGGCGCGCCGTGTTAGCAAATTTTCCCATGCGCTTTTGATTCACAACCAAAAGCAGGAAATAAGTAATAAGAGGCAATAAAATGCCATTTGCTACCTGCGCAAAAACAATTAACGCGAACGGCTGAATGCCTAATGAAGAAACCAGCACACCTATAATGATGATGCAAAACCAAGTTGCCCGGAAGCGCCAACCGCGCATGTTGGTTGACCAACCCAACACGCCGGTTAGTGCATACGCTGAAGCTAAAGGCGCGGTAATCGCCGAAGATAGCCCCGCCGCTAGCAAGCCAAAAGCGGTTAAATACGTTGCAAGGTCGCCAAACACCGGTTGCAGTGAAACCGCTAAATCAGCAGCGCCAGTGATTTCTTCGTTACTACCAAAATAAGCCGAAGCCGCGGTAGAAATAATGGCCAAAGTAACCAGGCCGCCTAAAGGTATCGAGGTATAAATATCCGCTTTGGCTTCTGTTAACGCCGCGGTGGTGCTCTCATCGCTCGCTTTATTTTCCCCTGAAAACCACCGCTCGCGTGCGCTCGCCGCATGCAAGAACAGAGCATAAGGCACTACCGTAGTACCCACTAAGGCCATAGTGGTTAACAGCGCGCCAGCGGGCACCGAGGGTAAAAACAAACCGGTTAAAATCGCACGAAAATCAGGCTTACTGAGTGCAAAGGTAATTAAAAACGCAACACTCATGAGCACTACAAGCGCAATTAGAATTTTTTCAATGCGCTTATATTGCCCTTGCCAAAGGATAATGGCAGCCAGGCCACCCAATATTACTGCCCAAGGGTTGATACGAACATCTTCTCGAAAAAACGTCACCCAAGTAAGATCGCCCCAAAGCGAACGCGCTCCAAGGCTAGCGCCAGTTAAATTCCCACCCTGATAGGCACTATTGCCAACCACCACTGCCGCCACAACCAGTAAAATAAATAGTTGCCGTAGCAGCGGCTGCTGCACCGCAAGGCGCAGGTTTTCACCTAAACCTTGCTGGGTTACCACACCAATGCGCGCTGCCATTTCTTGCAGCACAATGGTAGCGGCAATGGCGAATAACAATGCCCAAAGCAAGGCATAGCCGTAGTTAGCGCCCACTAACGATGCAGTTACTACTGTGCCGGGGCCAATAAACGCTGCTGCAACTAGCGTGGCTGGGCCGAACTTTAATTTCACAATACCCGCTCCCTCGCAACGTTCAGAGCCTGCCTTTGATGAACCTAAAAGTACCCCACTAAAAGGCAGGCTCGTTTACATGATTAGCGCAAATCGAAAGTTCCCGCTGCACCTGGGAATACTACAGGGCTTTCGAAACCGTCTTTGCTCACACTGGAAACACCGAAGAAGTAGTTATCGATCACCACATTCTCGAGGGTGAATTCAGTAACATTACCCACATCGCGGCTAAACTGCCAGTTTGGTGCATCGGTGTAACGCCAGTAAATACGATATCCCGCAATCATATCTTGCTCTTGCTCGCTTGCGGGCGCCCAACTAAGCGTTGTATCAGGTTGCACTGCGCCGCGAATCGATACCTCACTTGGAGGCGCCGGCGCCCACGCCATACTCGCCAAAGTTACCGCGTTAAGAGCAGTAAGCTTAGCGGCATAATCAAAATCCACATACTCAATGGTATCGCCAAAATGGCGGCCATTTTCATTGCGTAAATCTTGATGCTGGCGATCATAATGTTCGTTCGTTTCCATAATGCGCACACCAGGATAACCTACATCGTTAAACGGGCGATGGTGGCCACCGCGGCCAAAGCGATCGAGGCGATAAATAACCATTACATCCAGGTTAGGAATATAACGATCGGCCATCCAAGAAATGTAGCGGCCCAAGTTACGGCTTGGGGAATCTACTTCACCGCCGGTAAAACGGCGCATCCGCGCATCCGCAGCGGTTTCATTTTGCCGGGTACCCTCGGCGAACACGCGTGCTGTTGTATTATCAATAACACCATTAATACCGGCGATATTGCCAATCATATCGTTATTCAACACAGCATGTAGCCGCCAGCCTTCCTCTAGCGCTTGCTCGGCGAGAATTTGGCCACCAAACAGGCCTTGTTCTTCACCCGATAACGCCGCATAAACAATAGAGCCATGAAATTCATATTGGCTTAATACTCGGGCAGCTTCCATGGTGCCGGCTACACCAGAAGCATTATCGTTCGCACCGGGCGCTGCCGATGTTGAATCCATAACATCTGTTGCCCGTGAATCAATATCGCCCGCCATCAGTACATAGCGCTCGGGATCCGTTTTACCACGTTGAATTGCCACCACACTCACTACTTCTGTAGCATCTGGAATACGAGCCTCGCCTGCAATCACGCCGGTGCTGTAATATACCTCTAAACAACCACCACAAGCCGCAGAAATACGTTCAAACTCCTCGAATATCCAACGCCGAGCAGCACCAATGCCCTGTGTGTCTGATTCAGTTTCGGAAAGTGTGTGGCGGGTACCAAAATCCACTAAGGTTTGCACATCATTGCGCAAATTTTCAGCACTGGGTGCAGTGGCAATATCATGCAATTTAGGTTGATCTTTATAGCTAATTGCCTGCCCTTGGCTTGCCGCCGGCCCAGCGATGCTGAATGCCAGCAATAAAGCAGATGAACTCAACGCGAACTTCGTTATTAATCGATTCATGCATTTTTCCTACTGGTTAGAAGTAAGTTTAATTCTTGGCCTTGAGTTTCAGGGCCTCGGCATACTTATCTATTGGTAAACAATTTCCTTAGCTTACCTGAGCCGAGCAGGAAGGTTAACTAAACATCCACACAAGTTCGTTAAGTTGTATGTTTTGCTGGTCAAAATGATAGGTTATTGGCATTCTCATGTTACATAAGCTCAAGTTTTCGAAAAAAGAGGTACAAACCCGTGAAGCCAGCTAGCAAACTTAAAAGTTCGCGCAATTATTTGGCCTGTGTTTTTCTTCTCATTTTTCTCGGCGGGTGTAGCAAAGAAGTTAAACAACAGGAAAAGGCCGATCCGGCTTGGGCGAGCGCTAAAAATGTACAGCAACAGTTCGAAAACGGTAGCCTAACGAGTGTTGATTTAGTGCAGCATTACCTCAATGAAATTGAACGCAACAATTATCAAGGTTACAACCTTCGAGCTGTCATTGAAGTGAACCCTGATGCCTTGAGTATCGCTGCTGCGCTTGATCGTGAGCGGGAGAGAGGTGTTGTAAGGAGCCCGCTACATGGGATGCCCGTATTATTAAAAGCGAATATCGCAACCGCCGATGAAATGGCTACTACTGCGGGAGCCTCTGTGTTAACAGGATTTATTACAGCGGAAGATGCGCTCCACGTGCAGCAACTGAGAAATGCTGGTGCTGTTATTTTAGGCAAAACCAATTTATCAGAATGGGCTAACTTTCGAGGTGAAAACTCGATTAGCGGCTGGTCCGGAATAGGTGGGCAAACGCGTAACCCCCACGTTTTAACCCACAACCCTTGCGGCTCAAGTGCGGGCTCAGGTGCCGCGATCGCAGCCGATTTTGGTTTGCTGGCGGTTGGTACCGAAACCGATGGTTCGATAATGTGCCCGGCATCGGTGAATGGTATTGTTGGCGTTAAACCAACTCGGAGTTCAGTTTCAGGACACGGGATTATTCCAATCGCCGCGGCTCAAGACATTGCGGGCCCAATGGCGCGCTACGTACATGATGCAGCACTTCTTCTTGATGCGATGGCAACGCCAGAAGCGAGAGAACGGATGGGCACTTTACTTGCAGAAGCGGCCGAAAGCGAATTTTCGGGCGAAACCGTTGTGCTCGTACGCGCATACGATGAACGCTTTTCTGGGGTGCAGGAAATGACAAATCGCACTGCAGAAGCAATGCGGGCCAAAGGTATCAACGTTATCGAAGTGATGGCATGGGATTTACCCAGCGCGATTTACGCAGACGAATTTGAGGTGCTGATTTACGAATTTCAACGCGATTTAAATAATTGGCTCGCTGATTTTGCAGCACCCGTTGCTGATATGCAGGCGGTAATCGATTACAATGCGGCCAATGCAGATAGTGAACTTGCACTTTTCGGTCAAGAATACTTTGAACAAGCGGTTGCTGTTGATTTAGAAGCCGATCGTGCGAGTTACGAGCGGGCTCTGGCGAACAGCCGGCAACTAGCTGAAGAACATTTAAATCGTTACTTAGTTGATTTAGGCGCTGCTGCCATTGTCATACCATCGTATGGCCCAGCTTGGCCTATTCCACCTGTTGAAGGCCCAGGTTACAGCTTTGGAACATCCACTGCAGCCGCGGTTTCCGGTTATCCTTCAATCACCCTACCTGCGGGTACTGAAGGCCCATTTCCGCTTGGTTTGAGTATTGTTGGTATGCCTTGGAGCGAAGCGCAGCTATTTAGCTTGGCAAGTTTTCTGGAAACCGAGTTAGGCGGCTTTCAACAACCAAAGTTTCTCAGCAATTTAGATACTGATTAAATACGTTTTTACAAATAGGAGGTAGCAATGCCATTAAAGGATTTAACACCAAGCGTATTAACAACGAGCTTTACGATAGCGCTATTTACGGCAGGATTAGGTTTTCCGGTTGCTAGCCAAGCCTATGCCCCCGTTGCTCTCTCTGTTGCTGCTAAGGCAAGCCAATCCAGCGAAGCAGTTTGTACTACTTCCGAATGTGAAGCGGAAATGCGCCGCCTCATACGCCTTGCGCGTAACGGCAGTGGCGATGCCGCAGCGATTGTTGCCATGGCTTACGCTAGCGGCGATGGCTTAAAACAAAGTGATAAAGAAGCAGAGCGTTATGTTCGTATCGGTGTGCGGTATCGTAGTGCCATGGCTACATTTATGATGTCGGACTGGCATCGCAATGGGTTTATCTTGGAACAAAGTTCAGAACAAGCCGATGAATATTTAGAACAAGCCATAGCGCTAAATCATCCGCCAGCCCTTTATCAAAAAGCTACACAGTTATTCGCTTCGGATAAACCTGAAGATTTCGATACCGCCATTAATTATCTTGAAAGAGCAAGCGAAGCAAATCTCGTGAGCGCCATGCTGCTGCTCGGCCGTATGCGCCAGCTCGGTGTTGGAGTGAATCAAGATCTTGAAGCTGCAGGTGATCTTTATCAAAAACTGATAACCGCCGGTATCGACGATGCGCGGCCGTTGTTACGGGAAGTAATCGCCGATTTAGAAGCGGAAAATGGCAGTAGTGAGGCAATCGAACGTTTCGCTGCCACGCAAGATATCGAGCGCATCACCGTAACCGGCTCAAGCTTTCGATTAAACAGCCAAATAACTGGTATCGTTCGCCGCTTAACCGCTTCCGGCCGCTATGATAGCCGTTCCATTGGTAGCCGTATTCGCGGCGTGAACTGCGAAGATACCGGAAATTGCGTTATTAACACACCAAGTTCCGATGCCACCTCGATCAGCGATGTGGTGGGGAATAACTAAAACATTATCTGCGTGTTCAGGGCCCAGCATTAGGTTGGGCTGTTTTTTTCAGCCTGTTTGCGTTTCTGACTTAATTTATTTTTGCAGGGTTTTAGCGAGCCTTATGTTCATACATTGCGGCATCAGCGAGCTTTATCATTTCCTCAATTGCTAACTCATTTTCTGCATCAAAACTAGCGATACCGGCACTGTATTGAATGGTGTAAGGCTTTTGATTCGATGTATTTTCGAGCTCCACGGCTTTAGCAAAATCGGCAAGTATTGTTGTAACTTGCTCTTCCCCAGCATTCGATAGCATTAAAGTGAACTCATCGCCACCAAGCCTACCAACAACATCAGATTCACGAAACGTTTCGAGCATTAATCGCGCAAATGTTTTTAATACATAATCGCCTTCGTGATGCCCATAGGTATCGTTGATTTGTTTAAATTTGTTCAGGTCAAACAACACGAAAGTAAACGGCAGCTCATGGCGTTTACACATGCTAATGGCGTAATTAGCAAGATTTAAAAAGCCTCGACGATTGGATATTAAGGTTAACTCATCCAGCGTTGCCATTTGAATGGATTTTACTTCCTGTTCAATCATGGCGCCCAGATCGGCAAGGATTTGCTTATCATCGTCACTAAGCTCTCGTGGGCTAGAATCAATCAAGCACAAAGTTCCGATTTTAAGGCCAGGACGCAGCTTCAACGGATAACCGGCATAAAATCTAATTTTTGGGCCAGAAGTTACTAACGGATTATCAAAAAAACGTTCATCTTCAACGGTATTAGGAATGATAAATAACCCATCTTGATTAATTGCATGAGCACAAAACGAAATATCGCGGGGTGTTTCGCTGGTATCTAATCCTTGCTTTGATTTAAACCACTGCCGGTTTGCATCAATTAGGCTTACTAACGCTATATCAACGCCAAACATCCGCTTGGCCATGCGTGTCACTCGATCGAACCGTTCTTCATGGCCAGTATCTAAGATACTAAGTGTTCTTAACGCATGAAGGCGTTCGGCTTCATTTTCTGGGATCGCTGGCTTTTGCATAGTATGAACCCTGTATTTTTAGGCGAGCTCCGGAAACAGCAACTCAATAGTTACTTACCACTATACCTGATTATAGTTCCTATCGTGCATTAAATGCGAGGCGGGTGCTTTTTCTTCTGCTCTGTTTTTAATGGTGGCCCCTCCCAGATTTGAACTGGGGATTGGTACGGGCGATTAAGAGCGAGGCGGATGCTCTTTCTTCTGCTCTGTTTTTAATGGTGGCCCCTCCCAGATTTGAACTGGGGATTGGTACGGGCGATTAAGAGCGAGGCGGATGCTCTTTCTTCTGCTTTACTTTTTAATGGTGGCCCCTCCCAGATTTGAACTGGGGATTGGTACGGGCGATTAAGAGCGAGGCGGATGCTCTTTCTTCTGCTCTGTTTTTAATGGTGGCCCCTCCCAGATTTGAACTGGGGACCAACCGATTATGAGTCGGGTGCTCTAACCACTGAGCTAAGGGGCCGTTTTGGAAGGTTGCTTAGAAAGCGGTGGGAGTATACGGAAATGGGCTATTTCTTGCAACTATTTTGCGGTTGCTCAAAAAACAATCTTATATTTATCAGTTGTTTATAATTTTCATGATACCTTAGGGTTGCACTGGATAACCTTAAGGTTACATACTGACACCCTAAGGTATCAGAATACAAACAAATATGAGGTATAACTATGACTAACTGGAACCCAGACTCCCAAATCACATCATTACGCTTTAACGCCACTTTAGTTGGCGCTGCTGCCGTTTACTTTTTTGTTCATGCGATTTACCGGATTACCGCCGATATCGCACCAACTAGTTGGTTTGTTACTAAGCATTTGGTGGCAACTGCGTGAAAGCGACAGTGAATAGAGGGAATTGCTGATGCGTTTAGCAGAAATAGAAACCGTTACTAATAATCTCTCTTTGCTGCGCGGCGGTGCTGGGTTATCACAACAAGAGCTGGCAGATGCTATTGGTGTTTCCCGAAAAACAATAAGTACCATTGAAACAGCCCGGTTTATGCCCTCGGTTGTGATTGCACTAAAGTTAGCTGCTCACTTTGCGGTTCCGGTAGAGCAAATATTTCAACTTGCTGAATAGCGGAAACAAAAACGCCCGGCGATTTTTTACTTTCGTACCGGGCGTTTAGCTATCTAAAATACGCTTTATTTAATCGTCCAAGAAGCTTTTCAGCTGCTCGCTGCGGCTTGGGTGGCGCAACTTACGTAATGCTTTGGCTTCGATTTGACGAATCCGCTCACGGGTTACATCAAACTGTTTGCCTACTTCTTCAAGGGTGTGATCGGTATTCATATCGATACCGAAACGCATCCGCAAAACTTTAGCTTCACGAGCCGTTAAACCACCGAGAACCTCGCGCACGGCATTCATCAAACTTTCTGATGTTGCTGCATCAACTGGAAGATCAAGCGTGGTATCTTCGATGAAATCACCTAAATGCGAATCTTCATCATCACCAATCGGTGTTTCCATGGAAATCGGCTCTTTGGCAATTTTCAATACCTTGCGAATCTTATCTTCAGGCATCATCATACGTTCAGCCAATTCTTCTGGCTGCGGTTCACGGCCCATTTCTTGCAGCATTTGCCGCGAAATACGATTCAATTTGTTGATCGTTTCAATCATGTGCACCGGAATACGAATGGTGCGGGCTTGGTCGGCGATTGAGCGGGTGATAGCCTGACGAATCCACCAAGTAGCGTAAGTTGAGAATTTATAACCACGGCGATATTCGAATTTATCTACCGCTTTCATCAAACCGATATTACCTTCTTGAATCAAATCCAAGAATTGCAAACCACGGTTGGTATACTTTTTCGCAATTGAAATTACCAAACGCAAGTTCGCTTCCACCATTTCTTTCTTCGCTCGGCGAGCTTTTGCTTCACCGATCGACATACGGCGGTTGATATCTTTTACTTTTGCTATGGATAAGCCCGTTTCTTCAGCAATAGCACGCAACTTGCCGGAGCACCGCGCTACCTCTTCACGGTGTTCTTCTAACGCCTCGGCATACTTCTTTTCTTTGGCAATAACATCATCGAACCAGCTCATTGAAGTTTCGTTGCCAGCGAATGCTTGCACGAAAGTGCGCTTCGGCAATTTCGCTTGCTCTAAGCATAGCTTCATGATCAAACGCTCTTGCACACGCACGCGGTCCATCATCTCGCGCATATCTTTTACAAGGCGATCAAACTGTTTTGGAACTAAGCGGAAGTGCTTAAACAATTCACTAAGTTTCTCAATTTCTGCTGTGGTTTTATCATCGCCACGGCCATAGGTTTTTATGGCATCGCGCGTGGCTTCGTATTGCGCACGCAACTCGGTGAATTTTTCCCGCGCTTCTTCCGGGTCAACACCCGTGTCGTTTGATTCTTCATCGTCTTCGTCATCATCGTCGTCATCAGCATCTTCAAGCTGATCATCGCTCAATTCAGAGCCAATGTGTGTGGCGCTAACCGGCGCTTCTTCCACTTCGTTCGGATCGATAAAGCCAGAAATGATTTCAGTTAAACGAATCTGCTCTGCTTCGTACGCATCCCATTGCTCCAATAGAAAATTGATCGCTTCAGGGTATTCAGCCACCGAACATTGAACTTGGTTGATACCTTCTTCGATACGCTTGGCAATAACAATCTCGCCCTCGCGCGTAAGAAGCTCAACAGTACCCATTTCACGCATGTACATGCGAACTGGATCGGTGGTACGGCCAATTTCACTTTCTACAGTAGCTAGCGCTGCCGCAGCTTCTTCAGCTGCATCTTCATCGGCGGCATCTTCGCTCATCATCAGATCATCAGCATCAGGGGCGGTTTCGAACACCTTGATACCCATATCGTTGATCATTCGAATGATATCTTCGATCTGATCCGAATCAACGATGTCCTGTGGTAGGTGGTCGTTAACTTCAGCGAAGGTTAAGTAACCTTGCTCCTTACCTTTTGCAATAAGCAATTTAAGTAGCGACTGACGAGTCTGCATACGGGCGTTCACCTCAGTAAAAACGATTTCAAATTAGTGCGGAATAGCCGCTCATTATAACAAAAAGAGCATGATTCAACCAGTTTAGTTTTAACTACGCTTCATCATACGTACAAGTTCATTCAACTCGTGTAATCGCTCTTTTGTCATTTCGGCTGCGGGTAGTGCTTTTAATTCTTCATAGCGCTGTTCTAGATAGCGATCGATAAGAAACATATAAGTTTCGGAAAATTCACGTTCTAAATTTTCTTCGGTTACTTGATGCTCCCACCGCGCCAATTGTCGCAAGCTCTCTTCAAAGCGTGTGCCACGCCATGCTTCTAACACTTGCGCACTCGAGAGTTGTTGCTCGCATGTTTGCCGATGTAAGCCCATAAATATCTTAATGCCTTGCATGTTAAGATTTTCAAGCTCGTTATGTACCGGAATACTGCGGCCTAACTCGGGATGTTGTACGAGTAACCCAATTGCTCGAGTTACTGGTGTTAACTTCGGGCCTTCAGCCCCTTTCTTTTTCTCACTCCCTGAAGTATTGGGGCTAGGTACCAATTTTTCAAGTTCTTGCACTGTTCTACTTAAACGTTTCGCTAGTTCTTCCATTAACATACTGCGATAAAAATCGCTGGCTACGCGGCCGATTAATTCCCGGCCTTTGGCGATCATTTCTGATTTTCCAGCATCTGTTCGAATATCTACACTACTGGTTAAATGCTCAAAGAAGTAATCGCGAAAGGACATCGCCTGCTCAACACGCTGATTAAAGCCTTCAGCACCCTCAGCTCGTACGATAGTATCGGGGTCTTCGCCATCTGGTAAAAAGAGGAAGCGTAAATCAGTACCATCTCGGAGCAGCGATAAGGCATTTTCCAGTGCCCGCCAGGCAGCATCTCGCCCGGCTCTATCGCCATCAAAACAGCACACAACTTGTTTCGATTGCCGGAAAAGTAGCTGTAAATGATCCGTTGTTGCCGCAGTGCCCAATGCGGCAACGGCATTGGTAACACCATGTTGCGCCAAAGCAACAACATCCATATAACCTTCAACAATGATTACCCGCTCGAGATCCTTGTGCTGCTTGCGCATCTCGAAGAAACCATATAGCTCGCGGCCTTTGTGAAACAGCCGGGTTTCCGGTGAGTTCAAATATTTCGGTTCGCTCTTTTCAATCACCCGGCCACCAAAGCCAACCACGCGGCCACGGCGATCTCGAATTGGAAACATAATGCGATCACGGAAAAAATCGAAACGCTTACCCCGTTCGTTCTCGGTGATCATTTTTAGCGCTAACAACTGATCTTGTTGCTTGCGGTTTTCGCCAAATTTCCGCAATACGGCATCCCACTCTTTTGGCGCGTAACCAATACCGAAATCACGAACTACCTCACCGCTCAAGCCACGGCCTTTAAGGTAGCGAATCACTTTTTCTCGATCTGGGCTTTCTTTTAATTGGCGAGCGAAGAACTTTGCGCAGGCTTCCATAAGCGCAAAATCATCTTCTATTTCTGCTTTATCACGTGCCGGTTTGCTTCCCGGCCGAGTTTCCCTTGGTACATCTAAACCGAGCATTCCGGCAAGCTCTTCAACCGCATCAGGAAACTCTAATCCATCATATTCCATAATGAAATCAAGCGCATTTCCATGCATACCGCAACCGAAACAGTGATAAAACTGCTTATCTGGGGCTACGGAAAATGAGGGTGTTTTTTCATTATGGAAGGGGCAGCACGCTTGGTAGTTTCGGCCGGCTTTTTTCAAGCGCACACGGCTTTCTACCACACTCACAATGTCCGCGCGGGCAACGAGATCTTGAATAAAGTCTTTGGGAATTAATCCGGCCATGGCTATTAATGTACTCTGCTAATGCGCTGAAGAAAACCCGTTTTGTGCACGGCTTGGTAATTCTATTAGCCATATCTATAAACCATAAAAAAACCGTGCGAGGCACGGTTTTTTTATTTCGATTCTGGCGCTCACTGCATTTCAAGTTTATCGAAACAAGGCTTTTAGCCTTTCGTTTTCAAAACTGTTGTTTGCAAACGAACATCTCACTAGCAAGAGCTGCACGAAATCGTGATGCTTTATTAATTTATTTTTCTAATTAATAAAGACGGGTGCGGCGAGCGTTTTCACGAGACAATTTCTTGGCGTGACGCTTCACTGCTGCAGCTTTCTTGCGCTTGCGCTCTGCAGTTGGCTTTTCATAAAATTCGCGGCTACGAACTTCAGATAAAACACCTGCTTTTTCGCAAGAACGCTTGAAACGGCGCAAAGCGACGTCAAATGGCTCGTTTTCTTTTAGTTTAACTACTGGCATTAACCGATCACCTCAAAAAAATTCGTTAGTACGCAGGCCAGTTATTGACCGTGCCGGATAAAATTGGTGCTGAATTCTAAACAACCTTGAGCCTCGTGTAAAGCCCAAGATCAATTTATTCATGCGGATTCGGGAACATTCTCGCCCCGCTGGGCATAAAACTCGTTCACGAATTGATCAAATTGATCGTTTTCGATCGCATCACGCATACCTTGCATTAACGCTTGGTAATAGTGCAGGTTGTGAATGGTGTTTAAACGGGCACCTAAAATTTCATTACAACGATCTAAGTGATGCAAATACGCACGCGAATAATGCTTACAGGTATAACAATCGCAACGGCTATCCAACGGTGAAGTATCCGTGCGGTGCCGCGCATTGCGTATTTTTATAACGCCTTCAGATGTGAACAAATGGCCATTTCGGGCATTCCGAGTTGGCATCACACAATCGAACATATCTACGCCTCGGCGCACAGCTTCAACCAAATCTTCGGGTTTGCCTACGCCCATCAAATAGCGCGGCTTATCTTCTGGCATCTTGGGCGCTACATGGTCCAGAATTCGCATCATATCTTCTTTTGGCTCGCCCACGGATAGGCCGCCGATGGCATAACCATCAAAACCAATATTCGTTAGCCCAGTGAGCGATACATCGCGGAGATCTTCGTACATGCCGCCTTGAATGATACCAAATAACGCCGCTTTGCTATCGCCATGGGCTTCTTTTGAGCGCTGCGCCCAACGCAACGAGAGCTGCATTGAATCTTCCGCTTGTTTAACCGTAGCTGGGTGCGGGGTGCATTCGTCGAATATCATAACAATATCTGAACCCAGCTCACGCTGTACTTCCATCGATTTTTCCGGCGTTAGTAAGATCTTTTCACCATTAATTGGCGAGCGAAATACCACACCCTCTTCTGAAATTTTGCGCAGATCGCCTAAGCTAAACACTTGGAAACCGCCCGAATCGGTAAGAATCGGCTTATCCCAGTTCATAAAATCATGGAGATCGCCGTGCTGTTGAATGATTTGCGTGCCAGGCCGTAACATTAAATGAAAGGTATTCCCTAAACAAATTTCGGCGCCCGTTGCTTTTAGCTCCTCTGGGCTCATACCTTTTACCGTACCCAAAGTGCCCACCGGCATGAAGGCCGGTGTTTCCACCGTGCCACGCTCAAATGTCATTCGCCCACGGCGCACTTTGCCAGTGCTTTTCAATAATTCAAACTTCATGTTTTGCCTGTTAATCCTGTGTTGCCGTGTGTTTTCCGGTAATGAACATTGCATCACCGTAACTGAAGAATCGATATTCTTGTTCGATGGCAGCTTCATAAGCGGCCATTACTTCTGCTTTACCCGCAAAGGCAGATATCAACATAATGAGTGTGGATTCGGGTAAATGAAAGTTGGTTAACATGGCATCAACCACGTTGAACTTATATCCTGGGTAAATAAAGATATCTGTTTCTGCCGCGAATTCCGCTAATTCACCACCGTGAGCCTGTGCTGCTGATTCTAAAGAGCGCACTGATGTAGTACCTACCGCCACTACTCGGCCACCGCGAGCTCGGGTAGCTTCTACGGCTGCTACCACTGATTCTGGCACAACCGCGTATTCACTATGCATTTTATGTTCGCGAATATCGTCGGCCCGCACCGGCTGAAAGGTACCGGCACCCACATGCAAGGTTACGTAAGCCGTTTCAACACCTTTCGCCGCAAGTGCATCCATTACTGCGCTATCGAAATGCAAACCTGCTGTAGGTGCAGCCACTGCTCCGGGTTTAACGCCATAAACCGTTTGATAGCGTTCGCGGTCACTGGCCTCATCTGGCCGATCGATATAGGGCGGCAACGGCATGTGGCCATATTCTTCCAGCCACTCTAAAACCGTGCGGCTTTTATCGAAATGCACCTCGAACAGCGCATCCGCGCGCTCACCAATAACACAAGAAACCGCATTTTCTAAAAGCAATTCGGTTCCGGGTTTCGGCGCCCGATTCGCCCGCACATGAGCTAAAACGTGGTGATCATCAATAACCCGCTCAACCAAAACCTCAATTTTACCACCTGATACCTTTTGTCCAAGCAAACGCGCCGGTATGACTCGGGTATCGTTAAACACCAAGAGATCACCTGCATTCAATAGATCAGGAAGTTCACGAAACTGCCGGTGAGCTATTGCGCCAGTTGGCCCATCAAGCGTAAGCAAACGGCTGCTGCTTCGATCTGGCTGCGGATAATGAGCGATAAGCTTTTCCGGTAATTCAAAATAAAAATCTGAACGTTTCATGATGTGCACGGCACCTATTTAATTCTCTAAAATAAAAGCTTCAAAAGTAAGGTTTTAAAAATCTCTGTAGATATATTCGAAAAAGCCCGGAAGAAACTTCCGGGCAAATACTTGTGGTGGCTTCAATGCTTACTTAAAAAGTGTAAACCAGTGTTACCGCGGTTTCTGTATCAAGCTTGTCAGGTATTCTACCGCTCGCTTGTTCATACACCGTTGAGTTGTGTGTTAGCGTTAAGGTAAGGCGCATTGCTAAGCGTGAGTTCAAGTTCGCTGTAAGTGCGCTCACTGCCCGAGAGCGCGTATTATCGTTACCTACTTCCGTTGATACTAACTGCGTAAATCGCGCCGTTTCGCTGATTTGCCAATCATAGTTGGCCGCCGCACGAACAATAAAGCTGCCTTCGGTTTCACCCGTATCACGCCGCTTATCGTAGGCATAACCCGGACCTATTTCAAAATCAGTGAACATGCTCTCATTGAAATCAACACGAGCACCGTAACCCGCTGCCACTGTGGATTGATATTCAAAACTGTTTAATGCGTCGTCTTCATAGGAGCCATAAAGAAAGAACGAAGAATGGCTTCCGGCATCAAATTTTCGGTTGCCCTGCGCAGAGAGAAACAAGCGGTCGGCGTCTTTTACCGTTGTACCATCTTCGCTATCCCGTTCTTGCAGATAGTAATCAATCACTGCACGATTTCGCCAAACTTCGGTGTCACGTTGCAAATCAAGTTTACTTTTCCAAGATTGCGAATCGGTGTTACCGGTACGCACCAGAACGCCGAGTTCAGCGGTAGCACGCCATTTACCATCTTGTTTGGCTGGATCCACATCTTGAATATCATCAAACATGAAAGTTGATGATGATGCCATCCCCGAATACCCTAGCAAGGCGAGTCCTATAATTTTTAGGCGCACAGGGCCTCCTTTTTGTGATCGATTTCCTACGCGGTTTCGATCTTTTGCGTGATTTTGATGTTTTTATTCGCTACGCAGCTTTTGCACAACACCGAATATTTGTATTTTAACGGAATCTAGCCAGATTTCGTACCCTAAAATGCAAAAACCATCGGCAAATACTTTACCGATGGTTTTTTATATAGCCTAGGTTGTTTTCTAAAGGCTTATTTGATTGTGGCAGCTAGCTCACCACGCTCATAACGCATAAACATTTCTTCTAATGATACAGGCTTGATTTTACTGGCATTACCTGCAGTTCCAAAGGCTTCATAGCGAGCCTTACAAATCTCATACATCGCTTTAGTAGATGCTTGCAAATATTTACGCGGATCAAACTCAGCCTTATTTTCGGCCAAGAACTTACGTACAGCTCCGGTTGAAGCTAAACGCAGATCGGTATCGATATTTACTTTACGAACACCGTAGCGGATACCTTCCTGAATTTGTTCTACCGGCACACCATAAGTTTCCGGAATTTCACCACCAAATTCGTTGATAACCGCAAGCCACTCTTGTGGCACGGAAGAACTGCCATGCATTACAAGGTGCGTATCAGGGATACGAGCATGAATGTCTTTGATGCGATCAATGGCTAGAATATCGCCTGTGGGTGGCCGCGTAAATTTATACGCGCCATGAGATGTTCCACACGCAATAGCGAGCGCATCTACTTGCGTTTTCTTCACGAAATCAGCCGCTTCTTCAGGATCAGTTAACAGTTGATCGTGGCTTAACGTACCTTCGGCACCTACGCCATCTTCTTCACCGGCTTGGCCGGTTTCTAATGAACCCAAACAACCTAATTCGCCTTCTACCGAAACACCACAAGCGTGGGCCATTTCCACAACTCGGCGAGTTACATCTAGGTTGTAATCGTAATCGGCCGGGGTTTTGCCATCTTCACGCAAAGAACCATCCATCATAACCGAGCTAAAGCCCAGTTGAATCGAGCGCTGGCAAATCGCTGGCGAAGTGCCGTGGTCTTGGTGCATTACTACAGGGATATGCGGAAATTCTTCCACAGCCGCCAAAATGAGGTGGCGTAAAAACGGGGCACCTGCATATTTACGAGCGCCAGCTGATGCCTGAACAATTACCGGGCTATCGGTATCATCAGCTGCCATCATAATTGCACGCATTTGTTCTAAGTTATTTACGTTGAACGCAGGCACGCCATAACCGAATTCGGCTGCGTGATCGAGCATTTGCCGCATTGAAATTAAAGCCATTTAATTCACTCCTAAACTTTATCCATTAATTTTAATTATTCGCTTCCACGAGCCTCTAAAATAGCAACTGCCGGCAATTTCTTGCCCTCTAGGAATTCTAAAAACGCACCGCCACCTGTAGAAATATAGGAGATTTTATCGGCAATGCCATATTTATCAATAGCAGCAAGGGTATCACCACCACCGGCGATTGAAAACGCCTCGCTATTTGCAATTGCATTGGCAAGAACCTTTGTACCTGCCGCAAATTTCTCAAATTCAAACACACCTACCGGGCCATTCCATAAAATGGTGCCCGCATTTTCGAGCATAGCCGCCAGTTTTTCTGCAGTTTCTGGGCCAATATCAAAAATTTGATCATCGCCAGAAACCTCAGCTACCGCCTTAGTAACTGCGTTCGCATCTTCACTGAACTTATCGCCTACTACAACATCGGTTGGAATCGGTATTTCTGCACCGCGAGTTTTGCCCGATTCAGCCAGGCGCGAAGCTTCTTTTAATAAATCTTCTTCGTACAACGATTTGGCTACATCATGGCCCGCTGCCGCGATAAAGGTATTCGCTATACCGCCACCAACAATAAGCTGATCAACTTTCCGCACTAAGGAATCTAGCACCATTAACTTAGTTGATACCTTCGAGCCACCAACAATAGCTACCAGTGGCCGTTTCGGATTATGCAGCGCTTTACCTAAAGCATCGAGTTCGGCGGCCAATAACGGGCCAGCACAGGCGATCGGCGCGTATTGTGCCACGCCATAGGTAGAAGCTTGGGCGCGATGAGCAGTGCCAAAAGCATCCATAACAAATACATCACAGAGCGCAGCCATTTTTTTCGCTAGTGTTGGATCGTTTTTCTTTTCACCTTCGTTAAAGCGCACATTTTCAAACACTACGAGCTCACCACCGGCAACATCTACACCATCTAAATAATTGGTTTCTAAACGTACCGGAAATTTCAGGGCTGATGCCAAATACTTCACTACTGGCGCCATCGAGTAAGCCTCATCAAAAACGCCTTCTTCTGGCCGTCCAAGATGCGACATCACCATCACTTTTGCGCCCTGCTGCAAGGCTTTCTCTAGCGTGGGTAAGGCAGCTCGCAAACGCGCATCTGAGGTTACTTTGCCATTTTTAATCGGCACATTGAGATCTTCGCGAATAAGCACACGTTTGCCACGCAAATCTATATCGGTCATGTATTTAATGGTCATGAAATAATCCTTTTCTGCATTCTGATTAATCTAGCAAGGCCAAATCGTTCGCTGATTCTAACATTCGGTTAGCAAAGCCCCATTCGTTGTCGCACCAGCTTAACGTTTTTACTAATTTTTTATGGCTTACTCGGGTTTGCGTGCCATCCACAATACTTGAGTGCGGATCGTGATTAAAATCTGAAGATACCAAAGGCAGCTCTGTGTAGCCGAGAATACCCGGTAATGATTTAGCCGCGGCCGCCTTTAATGCGGCATTCACTGCATCGATATTCACATCACTTTGCAACGTAACACTCAAATCCATCGCGGTAACATTCGTGGTTGGCACCCGCACCGCAATGGCTTCAAAGCGGCCAGCAAATTTCGGCAAAATCCGCTCAATTCCGCGTGCTAAGCGAGTATCTACCGGAATAATAGATTGCGAACTGGCTCGCGCAAGGCGCAAGTTATCATGATAAGCATCAATAACTTGCTGATCGTTCATCGCTGAGTGAATGGTAGTGATGGTGCCACTATCAACACCAAAAGCATCGTCGAGCACTTTTATCACCGGCACAATACAATTTGTGGTGCAGGATCCGTTTGAAACAATACGGTGCTCCGGTTTTAGTTCGTTCTGATTAATGCCTTGGATAATAGTGAAATCCACCTCAGGTGAAGCCGGATGAGAGAACAACACTCGCCGAGCTCCAGCTTCTAAGTGCGCGTGGCCATCTTCACGGCTGCCAAACACCCCAGTGCACTCTAAAACCACATCAATATCTAATTCCTGCCAAGGTAGTGCGGCAATTTCGGCGCAGTGTAAGATCTGAATATCGTGCTCAGCCACACGTAAAACATCGCCTTCAAGGGTTACCTTGGCGGCAAACTTACCATGAGTAGAATCATACTGCAGCAGGTGCGCTATGCCGGAATTTGATGCTAGTTCATTGATCGCAACCAGCTCAATTTGTTGGTGCCAGCCAGATTCATACCAAGCACGCACAACACTTCGGCCAATGCGGCCAAATCCGTTTATCGCCACTCGAACTTTCGGCTTGTTTCCAGCTTGATTCGGTTGCTTAAGCACATTACTTCTGGCTGTCATATTATCCTCAATGATTACGAGCGCTATCATTACGCTCGCAATACATACGCCTCAACTCATTAAAGGTTCTGTGCTACCGCCACAACATTTTCTACCGTGAAACCAAAGTGTGCAAACAACTGATCTGCAGGCGCCGATTCGCCAAATGTGGTCATCCCTACTACTGCGCCTTCGAAACCTGTGTATTTGTGCCAGAAATCAGCAATACCAGCTTCTACTGCAACACGGCGGCGCACACTGGGCGGTAATACCGAATCACGATAGGCTTTATCTTGTTTATCAAAAACACAGGTTGAAGGCATTGAAACTACCCGAACCTTTTCGCCTTTAGCGGTGAGCGCTTCAGCCGCCTGCATGGCGAGTTCCACTTCAGAGCCCGTGGCGATTAAAATCAGCTCCGGCTCAGCAGCAAAATCTTTCAACACATAGCCGCCTTTGCGTACATCTTTTAGTTGCTGCGTATCACGTGCCATTTGCGCAACACCTTGGCGCGTAAATATTAAACAAGTAGGCCCATCACTGCGCTCAACCGCCGCCTGCCAGGCAACAGCTGATTCTACTTGATCACATGGGCGCCAGCTTTCGCAGTTCGGCGTTAAACGCAGATTCGCCAGTTGTTCCACTGGTTGGTGCGTTGGCCCATCTTCACCCAATCCAATTGAATCATGGGTGTAAACATGAATCACTGGCTGCTTCATTAATGATGCCATGCGAATCGCATTGCGCGCATATTCCATAAACATCAGAAAGGTTGCGCCATAAGGGCGGAAGCCACCATGTAATTGAATGCCGTTCATAATTGCCGACATACCGAATTCACGCACGCCATAATAAATGTAGTTACCCGA
Organism: Aliidiomarina iranensis; assembly: GCF_003987135.1. Taxonomy (GTDB): domain Bacteria; phylum Pseudomonadota; class Gammaproteobacteria; order Enterobacterales; family Alteromonadaceae; genus Aliidiomarina; species Aliidiomarina iranensis. The sequence goes on along the minus strand of NZ_PIPJ01000005.1, from coordinate 63,477 downwards.
AAAATCGGCTGTGGTTAAAGGCTTGGAATCCTTCCAAATGGTAAGATTCGATCCGGCTAAATCAGCAGAGCCACCAAGAAATTCAGGTAAACAAGGGCCAAAGGCATTTAAGGTATTTTGCGATGCCTTACGAGTAGCAATTTTTTCTGGATTCGCTTGCAGCTCTTCAATGTAAGCTTGCGAAGTGGCAGCCCAATCGGCTGGTAATTCACCCTTCATTCGGCGCAGAAGCTCCGCTGCGAGTTCTGGATAAGCTTTGCCGTATGCAGCAAACAGCTCATTCCACTCGACTTCAGCTTCGGCTCCACTAGCAAATGCTGACCATGCAGTATACACATCATCAGGAATTTCAAATTTACCGTGCTCCCAGCCTAAGGCCTTGCGGGTAGCCGCGATTTCTTCATCGCCTAAAGGCGCGCCATGGCAGCTTTCGGTGCCTTGCTTATTGGGGGCACCAAAGCCAATAACGGTTTTGCAGCAAATAAGTGTAGGCTTGTTCGTTTCTGCTCGCGCAGCTTCAATGGCTTTCGTTACGGCAGCGCTATCATGGCCATCAACATCAGCAAGCACTTGCCAACCATAACTTTCAAAGCGCTTCGCGGTGTCGTCGGTAAACCAACCTTCTACCTCGCCATCGATAGAAATGCCATTATCGTCATAAAAAGCGATTAATTTTCCGAGGCCAAGAGTGCCAGCCAGCGAGCATGCCTCGTGCGAAATGCCCTCCATCAAGCAGCCATCGCCTAAGAAGGTGTAAGTGTAATGATCAACAATCGGGAAATTTGTTTGATTAAACTGTGCCGCCAATACTTTTTCAGCAATCGCCATTCCCACCGCATTGGCAACACCTTGGCCAAGTGGACCTGTGGTGGTTTCTACGCCGGGAGTGTAACCGTATTCTGGATGCCCTGGTGTTTTTGAATGCAGTTGGCGAAAACTCTTTAAATCGTCAATCGATACGTCATAGCCGGTTAAATGCAATAAAGAATATATCAGCATAGAGCCATGACCATTCGAGAGCACGAAGCGATCGCGATTAACCCAGTTTGGGTTGCTTGGGTTGTGCGATAGGTAATCTCGCCACAATACTTCGGCTATATCCGCCATGCCCATGGGTGCACCGGGGTGGCCCGATTTGGCTTCTTGAACGGCGTCCATACTTAAGGCACGAATAGCATTAGCAAAATAGCGGCGATCTGACATCAGAAACTCCTAGCTTTTATGATCATTTGAAGGGCTCAAGGCGTAACCTTGTGCGCGGTATTGTCTATCATTCCGGCAGCTCACGCAAATTGAAAGCACGTATTGTGAACAAGAGCACGTCACGAAAGCAGCCTTCTCCGCATGATGGAGCCTTTGGCAGCTAACGCATATAGACAGATAGACGTCTAAAACTAGATTTACGCAGGATTATGCGCTAACATACGCGCAAATTATTGGAGCATTGAGAACTTATGGCACGTCATTTATTTACTTCTGAATCGGTTTCCGAGGGGCATCCTGATAAAATTGCAGATCAAATTTCTGATGCAGTTTTAGATGCCATCCTTACCCAAGATCCGAAAGCCCGTGTGGCCTGCGAAACCTATGTTAAAACCGGCATGGTGTTGGTGGGTGGTGAAATTAATACAAATGCTTGGGTGGATATCGAAGAACTCACTCGCGCAGCCGTTCGTAAAATTGGCTACACCCACTCAGATATGGGCTTTGATGCAGATAGCTGTGCAGTACTTAATGCCATTGGTAAACAATCGCCGGATATCAACCAAGGTGTTGATCGGGCTCGCCCAGAAGATCAAGGCGCGGGCGATCAAGGCTTAATGTTTGGTTATGCCTCAAATGAAACCGCAGAATTAATGCCAGCGCCCATCATGTACGCACATAAACTCGTACAACGCCAAGCGGATATGCGCCGCAGCGATTTACCTTGGTTGCGGCCCGATGCGAAAAGCCAACTTACCTTTATTTACGAAGATGGCAAACCGGTAGGTATCGATGCGATTGTATTATCCACTCAACATGCACCGGAAATTGATTTGAGTACGCTTCGCGACGCTGTGATGGATACTATTATCAAGCCTGTGCTACCAACTGAGTGGTTAACTAAGAACACACAGATTCATATCAACCCAACTGGCCGCTTTGTAATTGGTGGCCCTATGGGTGATTGTGGCTTAACTGGCCGGAAAATTATTGTGGATACATATGGCGGCATGGCGCGCCATGGTGGGGGGGCATTCTCAGGTAAGGACCCCTCGAAAGTAGACCGCAGTGCCGCTTATGCCGCGCGCTATGTCGCGAAGAATTTAGTTGCGGCTGGCCTTGCCGAACGCTTAGAGCTGCAAGTTTCTTATGCAATAGGCGTTGCCGAGCCCACGTCTATCAGTGTTGAAACCTTTGGTACGAGTAAGCATGATGAAGATACGTTGATTCGAATTATTCGTGATCATTTCGATTTACGCCCCTATGGGATTATCAAAATGCTTGATTTGGAGCAGCCAATTTATCAAGCCACCGCGGCATACGGCCACTTCGGGCGCGATGAGTTCCCTTGGGAACGCACCGACAAAGTGGACGCAATTCGCGCATCGCTCTAAAGATTGAAAATTTAAATTCTACGGCCACGAACCAAGCGTAGTACAATAACGATAAGTGCAATGACGAGTAGTATGTGTATAAAACCGCCTAAAGTATAAGATGTCACCAGGCCTAAAGCCCAAAGAATAATCAGTATTATAATAATTGTTTCTAACATAATATTTGTCCGTTGAGTGCAATTGAATAATAACTCTGTATCAGCATCTGCATTTTGTATGTGCGCTAGCTAACATTAGAAATGAAAAACCCGCTAATTTAAGCGGGTTTTTTGTTAACAATAGATATTATTTTCTAGGGAATTTCGTTGTCACCGCTGATGCATAAAAGGTGTTCACATCACGGCTCCATTTCTCATCAGCAAAATTAGGCCAGTTTTTCTTATCGAAGCCGGGAGCGTCACTCAGGCTATCCTTTTCAACATTAAGAACAAAACGTTTGTTCTCTGTGTCTAGCTTCAGTGCCTTCCACGGCACTGCAAATAGCTTTTCACCTAAACCAAGGAACGTACTGTACGACAGCACTGCGTAAGTTACTGTACCATTAGTGACATCTAACATAATCTCTTTAATGTCACCGAGGTTTTCGTCTTTGTGGTTATAAACATCGTTGCCAATTAAGGTATCAGCACCCATTAAGTGTGGGCCAGGTCCACTAAGATCTTCTTTATAGATGCCCATGGTGTCGCGTTTTTCATAGTTCATATCAAGCTCCTCACGAGAGTACTTGCTAGCAACAAGAGTGTTGCTGCAAGATCAGTATTGAGCATAGCTCTGACGCTCAATGCTCTCCGTGCGATAGCGCACCTTAATTAGGTTCGCAGCGTAAAGATTCACTAAAGTTACTCGAACATACAACAGGAATAATGACTGAAATATAGCTTATACACTTAAATTTAAACACTAATTTTATTATTTCACCTTAAACACGAAATCTTCAGAATTAATATGTGCGGTAGCGCACGGATAAGGCTTTAATCTGAACTATACTCAAAGGATCACATTCGATGTATAAGGATATATCAATGCCCCACGTTTCCAGGGTTGACTGCTCGAAGTTAAAAAACCAAGAACCAACACAAAATGCGTTCTTAAATGCCCTGCCTGAGCCTATCCAACAGCGGCTATTTCCGCATATGGAACTCGTAGAAATGCCTTTAGGAGCGGTATTGTATGAAGCTGGCGAAGTAATGCGCCACGTATATTTCCCAACAAATTGCATTGTTTCGCTGTTGTACGTTATGGAAAACGGCTCGCAGGCCGAAATATCAGTGGTTGGCAATGATGGCTTTGTTGGAATGTCGTTGCTAATGGGCGGTGAAAGCACAACGAGCCGCGGTATCGTACAAAGCCACGGTTATGCCTATCGTATTGTGGGTTCACGCATGAAAACCGAATTCAATTTGCACGGCGATTTACTTGACTTAGCATTGCGTTACGCGCAAGCGCTCATTACGCAAATGGCGCAAACTGCAGTGTGCAATCGGCACCATAGTATTGAACAACAGCTTTGTCGATGGCTTCTGTTATCCCTTGATAGGTTAAAAGATAACCATTTAGTTATGACCCAAGAATTAATCGCCAACATGTTAGGCGTGCGCCGCGAGGGTGTCACGGAAGCGGCTGGCCGTTTACACGCAAAAGGCGTTATTGATTACAGCCGAGGACGTATCGAAATTACGGATCGCCCAAAATTAGAAGCGATTTGTTGTGAATGCTATAGCGTTGTGAAATCTGAAACTGATCGTTTACTTCCCTATTGCCCTCATAAAATCAATAACCTAGCAAAACCAATCTAACCGCTGCGTTGTCTAGCGCACAGAGTTCCTACCCTAAGTTCCACATACTCATGGTGTAGGGTTGATAGCACCTTCCTTACGCCATGCTGGTAAAGCTCGTGCTAAAGGTTATTCTTGTGTCTAGATTGGCAACTTCAACCATTACAAATCACCTAATTGAACTCCTTCCTGCGCAAGAGCGCCGCTTGTTGTTGAGACACTGTGAAGTTGTGCAACTGCAATTTGCTGATGTGCTCTGTGAGCGTGATCAAAAATACCGCTATCTTTACTTTCCTATGAGCGGCTTTATCTCCTTGGTTACTGAATTGTCTGAACACAAGCCGCTAGAAATAGGCGTTATTGGCAACGAAGGAATGCTCGGTGTAACTATGGTTCTGAATTTACCGAATGCACCAATCCAAGCGGTTGTGCAAGGTAAAGGGACAGCCTGGCGTATCAACGCTAGTGATTTGCAACAACTCCTGCTTTATTGCCCTAGCCTTCGGGGCATACTCAAACAATATTTGTTCATCCTAATCATGCAGCTCTCACAAAGCACAGCATGCGCGCATTTCCATGAACTAGACCAGCGGTTAGCACGTTGGCTGTTGATAAGCCACGATCGCGCTCACAGTAACGAATTTCACTTAACTCATCAATTCTTAGCCGACATGCTCGGCGTTCGCCGCAGTGGTGTTTCTGTAGCTGCAGGAGTTATGCAGCAGAATCACCTGATCAAATATAGCCGCGGGAAGATACTGATTACTAACCGAACAGCTCTAGAGCACGCTAGCTGCGAGTGCTACCAAAATGGTATTAACGAATACCAGAGATTACTCGGAACCCCTACTACTGATTCGGCTCATCGTTTACGAACACCTCAGGGGGCACCTTAGCCTTACAGAAGCATTTATCGGCGTTCTCATCACTAAAGAAACGGTAAAGAGCGATATGTAAAACTCAGGCCCCATGGGCATTTGCTAGGATTTAGCCAGAACTAAGTGCGCTAGCGAACTGATCGAAATATACGCTAGGCGTAACTTAAATCTTCATCGCGAACAGCATTTGCTTAACGGCTGTTCAAAACCTCTCGATAATTATGTCGGGCACGGAATGCAGTGATGAAGCTGTTAACTCGAACATCGTGTTCAGTTAGCAAATCCGATTCAAAGGAGATTGATATGAATAAATTACATACATTTGCTTTTTATGCGTTGGTTACACCAGCGCTGACATTGAGTGCAGGTTCTGTTCTGGCTCAATATACCGGCAACTTGGATGGTGGCCGCCTGCAATTAACTGCGCCAATTAGCCAGAGTGCTAAATCAAATGTAAATCAACAGCGCCAAGCCGCGAAAGCCACTGCAAACCATCACAGCTACCTCAATTCAGTTCCCGTGAATGGTATGCATGCGAGCAGTTTGATGGGCATGGATGTTTACACCAATGATAATGAAGATATCGGTTCCGTAGACGACCTGATAATCGATGCAAACGGCCAAGTAGTGGCAATTGTTGTTGGCGTTGGTGGCTTCCTAGGAATGGGCGAAAAGGATGTTGCGATTGGTTGGGGTAACGTAACTCGAACCGTTACTACTGATGAAGTGAAACTTCGTGTTGATGTAACACGTGATGCGCTGAAAGCCGCACCTGAGTTTATAGAACGCGATCAATCGATTACTGATCGAGCAACACAGCGTACCGAAAATGCTTTAGAGCGCGCTCAAAAGAGTGGCGAACGCACGGATATGCACGCAAGCAACAATCAACGCAATACAGTTGCGCAATCGCGCATGCAACACCGTGGCCATATAACCGCAGTACCACCACATGGTTCGAATACCAACAACTTAATCGGTATGGATGTTCATACCAAAGGTAACGAATCGATTGGATCAGTGGATGATTTGATTATTGATGAAGATGGCCAGGTTGTGGCTATTGTCGTAAGCGTGGGAGGATTTCTAGGCATGGGGCAAAAAGCTATTGCGATTAGTTGGGATAACGTAACTCGCACTGGCCCTGCTGATGATCAAGAGCTACATGCAGATGTAACGCGTGATGCTTTGAAAGCGGCACCTGAGTTTTCTAGCCAAAACTAATATTCCCGAACAATGGATGTAGAAAGCGCACAATAGATGTGGGAAGTAGACAATGGATGTATCAAACACACAATGGATGTGTGAACCGAAAAACTGGCAGGGGCTAATTCCCCTGCCTTTTTCATGCGCTAACGGCCATCCCCTACCCAACGGAAAAGCCGCGCACCCACTAACAAAAACAGCAATGTCATACCGATTAGAACTACTATCTGCGGAAATATTTCGGCTAACCCTGCACCATCAAACATTACCGCACGAGCGGCGTCGAGTAAATGCGTGAGCGGGAAGATCTGCGCCAGTTGTTGCACCCATTCTGGTGAGCTATCAAGGGAAAACCACACGCCGGAAAGCAACAACATTGGCCACGCAATAAAATCGAGTAGGCCTCTGGAAAGTTCTTCGCTCCGTGTCCGAGCCGCAATTAATAACCCCAGAGCAGACACGCAAACCGAGCCCACAAAGGCAAGCAGAATGAGCAATAGATAACTTCCCTCCATTACAAAGCTAAATATCGCATTGCAGATTAGATAAACAATAATGAGTGTGGCTAATACTAACCAAACCCGCGATACCACTTGCGCCAGCAAGAATTCGAATGCCGAAAGTGGCGTAGCCTGTAGGCGTTTTAATACCGAATTCTTGCGATATCGCACAATCACATAGCCCACGCCGTATAGGCAACTAAACATTAAGTTCATCGCCAAAATCCCGGGCAACACCCAATCTACGTAACGCAGTGCTTGGCCACTTAAAATTTCTTGTGCGTAATTATCGCTGCGGGCACTGAGGAGCTCTGCAGCTAAAGCACTACCTGGCGAACTCTCGTTGAGCCAATAACGTTGCTCGCCCGGAGCGATCACTAAATCAAGTTGGTGTTGCTGTAACCGCCGCAGTGCTTGCTCACGATCTTCGTATATAACTTGCTCAACAAAATCTAAGCTGGCCAGTTCTGGTACGAATATTTCTTGGCTATTAGCTGAAGCTACCGCCTCAGTTTGCTCCCGCTGCTCAGTTTGCTCCCGCTGCTCAGTTTGCTCCCGCTGCTCAGTTTGCTCCCGCTGAGAGATTTCTTGGGAAAGCTGCGCTTCCTGAATCACACCTACGGTAACTAACGTGCGATCATCACTATCAAATAAAAACGCAAATGCCACCACCAACACGAGTGGGAACAGTAGATTCCAGCTGAGTGATTCTTTATCGCGCCAAAACTCGAGGTTACGGGCGGTTAACACCCCAAAAAAACGTTTCCAAAACATCATTCACCCCGCAGCTCATGGCCAGTTAACTTTAAAAACAAATCATCTAGGGTGGCCGATTCCACCTGTAAACCATTCAAGGAAACACCCGAGGCGATCAATTCACTTAACGTAGCATCTACTTGGGTTGCTTGCAGTTGCATGAAATCACCTTTTTGCTCGGCGCCAGCAAACTCAGGAGGAATAGCCTTAGCTGCAAAATTGCCCACCGGGATGCGAATCAATGCGCCTTTGAAATGTTGATTTAAAAGCGTTCGTGGGGCGCCTTGAGTGAGTATCGTGCCTTTATCCAAAACCGCTATTTCATCGCATAATTGCTCGGCTTCGTCCATATAGTGAGTGGTGAGGAGTATTGTTTTCCCACGGCTACGAACTGAGCGCACTAATTCCCAAAAATTACGGCGCGCTTGTGGATCTAAACCCGTGGTAGGCTCATCTAAGAAGAGTAAATCGGGGTCGTTCATCAATGCTAACGCCAGTAACAACCGTTGTTTTTGGCCGCCTGATAATTTGCGATGATCGCGCTCTAAGATATCCTCCAAATTACACCAGGCTATGAGCTCATCTCGATTCATGGGCTGATCATAAAAACGGCTGAACAAATTCAACACGTCATTTACTTTCAAAAAATCCGGTAACGCAGTGTGCTGAAACTGTATGCCCACTTTCTGAAAAAAGTGTTTATCTACCGGCTCTCCACGATAAAGAATAGTGCCCGCATTTGGCGGCAAAATACCCTCGAGCATTTCTATTGTAGTGGTTTTGCCGGCGCCATTAGGCCCCAGCAAACCAAAACAAATACCTTCGGGAATATCTAAATCCAACTTATCAACGACATTTACGCCATCGTAAGTTTTGGTTAAGCCTCGAGTGCTCAATATTGGCATTTTATGGGTGCTTTCCACAAATAATCTCTCTTTGGTTGCAGATGCTTAGTTGCCGCATCTAGCGCCGAAAGGTAACATGCGTGCTATGTATTTTTAGTAACCGACATGTATTTTAGCAACTAGGGTTACAACACTAGGTAGCAATCAGAGCAGGTATCTTATGCGCATTCCTCGCATTTATCACCCAGAGCTTTTACAGGTAAATGAAATAAGTTCGCTCTCGGAAGAAGCGAGTAACCATACCGGCCGCGTATTGCGCCTGCAGCCGGGTGCGTTGCTGGAACTTTTTAATGGTGATGATCACCAATATCAAGCCGAAATAATTGCCGTTACAAAGAAACGGGTTACGGTGAAAGTATTGGAAAAGGTTTTCGCTTCCAGCGAATCACCTTTGCAAATTCATCTGGCTCAAGGTATTTCCAAGGGCGATCGCATGGATTTCGTTTTGCAAAAATCGGTGGAGCTTGGCGTTACTTCGATTACGCCTTTGTTTACTGAGCGATGCAATGTAAAACTCAGCGGTGAGCGTTTAGCGAAGAAGCAGGAGCAGTGGCAAAAAATCGTGATTAGCGCCTGTGAACAATCAGGCCGTAATACGGTGCCGGAAGTTAAGCCTGCAATGAATTTGCAAACTTGGTTACAACAAAAACGAGAGGGTTTAGCGGTAACCCTTGATCCGTTAGCAACCGAGGGCTTCGGAAAACTTCCAAAACATGGTGCTTACCATTTACTTATCGGCCCTGAAGGTGGCTTTTCTGAGAGCGAAATTGAACAAACTAAGTACTATAAATGCTATGCGGTACAATTAGGGCCGCGCATTTTAAGAACAGAAACTGCAGCGTTAGCGGCCGTTACTGCGTTACAATCTCATTTTGGCGATCTTGCGTAAGCTTGATACATGCTTTGAAGTTTAAAGGGAGAAAATAATGACTCGCGTTGCGATTGTGATGGACCCGATTGAATCAGTGAAAACATACAAAGACACAAGTTTCCGTTTAGCGCTCGAGGCGCAGGCTCGGGGCTATGAGGTTTTGTATTTGCAACTCGCTGATATGTTTATTGAGCAAGGCACGGCCATGGCACGTGTGCAGCCATTAAAAGTAACCGACCAAGCAAAAGATTTTTACCAATTGGGCGAAGCTACCGTTGTGCCGATGGGTGATATCGATATTATTTTGATGCGCAAAGACCCGCCCTTTGATATCGAATTTGTGTATGCCACGCACATTTTAGAGCTTGCGCAGCGTGATGGTGCGCTCGTTGCCAACCGCCCACAAAGCCTGCGCGATTGTGGTGAAAAGCTTTACACGGCATGGTTCCCTGAACTTATTCCAGCCACTTTAGTAACTCGCAGTGCCGAACAAATTCGAGCATTCCATAAAAAACATAAAGATGTGATTTTGAAACCACTGGATGGCATGGGCGGCGCTTCTATTTTCCGAGTTGATGAAACCGGCAGTAATTTAGGCGTGATTATTGAAACACTCACAGAGCACGGCACGCGTTTTGCAATGGCACAAGAATATTTACCCGCTATTAAAGATGGTGATAAACGAATTTTGATTATTAATGGTGAGGCGGTTCCCTATTCCTTGGCGCGTGTGCCTTCGGCAGGCGAAACTCGCGGCAACTTAGCTGCCGGTGGTACTGGGCGCCCGCAACCTTTGAGTGAAAACGATTTGGCCCTCGCCAAAGCAGTAGGGCCAGCTTTGAAAGAAAAAGGTTTGTATTTAGTGGGCTTGGATGTCATTGGTGATCGTATCACTGAGATTAACGTGACCAGCCCTACCTGTATGCGGGAAATTGAGAATGCGTATGATATTAATATTGCGGGCCAGTTTTTCGATGCACTAATCGCTGATTTGCAGTAAGGAGCGAGCATGGCTGATTCTACAGCAGAGCAAGAGAACACCGAATTTAATAGCTTGGCGAACCATTTTTTGATTGCAATGCCAGGCCTCGACGACCCATTTTTTCACCACACTGTTACTTATGTGTGCGAACACAACGAAGAAGGTGCCATGGGTTTGATTATTAATCAGCCTATCGGCATGACAGTGGCAAGCCTACTGGAGCAAATCGATGTTGAAATTACCCATGAGCGTAATTTTGAAGATTTGCAGGTGCTAACCGGAGGCCCGGTAGCAACCGACCGCGGCTTTGTTTTACACCCACCACAAAAGGGTTGGCGCAGTAGCCTTGAGCTGAGTAGTGAAATTATGATCACAACCTCTCGCGATATCCTCGAGGCATTAGGCTCAGATCGAGCTCCGCAAAAATTCCTACTAACCTTGGGATATGCGGGTTGGGAAGCTGGCCAATTGGAGCAAGAATTAGCAGAGAATAGTTGGTTAACGATTCCCGCTGATGCCAACTTGATGTTTTCTACGCCTACCGCCGAGCGTTGGGGAAAAGCTGCCGAAAGTTTGGGTTTTGATATTAGCCAACTATCGAGCGAAGCCGGCCATGCATAATGCCGGCTCTATGCTGCAATCTGCCCGCCAACAGTTAGGGTGGTAATAACATGAGCATTCTTGCCTTTGATTTTGGCACCAAAAGTATAGGTGTTGCGGTTGGTAGCCGCATTACTAATACAGCTTCGCCATTAGCGGCATTATCGGCCAAAGAGGGAATTCCCAATTGGCAACTTTTGGAAAAGCTCATCAAAGAGTGGCAACCGGATTTTTGTGTGGTGGGCCTGCCGCTCAACATGGATGGCACCGAACAACCATTAACTGATTTAGCACGTAAATTCGGTAATCGCCTACATGGCCGCTTCGGTGTGCAAGTAAAATACCAAGATGAGCGGTTAACTACGGCTAGCGTGCGAGAAGAGCTCTTTGCTCGTGGTGGCTTTCGGGAGCTGAGTAAGGGCCGAGTTGATAGTGCCGCCGCGTGTACAATTTTGGAAGATTTCTTGCAAGTACATGCCGAATAATTAGCTAAAGCGCTAACAAAACAGCCGCAATCTAAGTTGCGGCTGCTTTGTTTTAGCTTCTATTTCGCCTACATAGCCTTACAAATTTTCTTCCGCATATTGCGCCAAACTTGAACGCACCACGCCATTTAAGTTCATGGTTGAGCTACCATAATAATTTTTAAAGCGCTCAACTATGTACGTTAACCCTGAAGTAACTGCGGTTAAGTAATAACTATCGATTTGCGCCAAGTTCCCCGAACAGATGATTTTCGTGCCCGCACCACAACGCGTAATAATAGTTTTCAATTGCCCGGCCGTTAAATTCTGTGCTTCATCAAGAATTACCACCGCGTTCTGAATGCTTCTACCTCGCATAAAGTTCAATGATTTAAACTGAATATTTGCCTTGCTCATAATAAAGTTTAGGCTTGATTCCATATTCTCATCTTGCTTGTGAAGCACCTCCAAAGAATCTGTAATAGCCGCCAGCCAAGGCGCCATTTTTTCCTCTTCGGTTCCCGGCAAATAACCAATGGATTCGGCAATTTCGGGTGTATTTCGGGTTACGATGATTTTTTCATACATACCCTTTTCAACCACTTGCTCGAGTGCCGTAGCCAAAGCTAGTAGTGTTTTCCCGCACCCGGCCGGCCCGGTTAAAATCACTAAATCCTGAGTTGGATCGAGCAATGAGTGCATGCCCATAGCTTGGTAAATGTTTTTCGGTGTAATACCCCAGGCGCGCTGGCTCATTAGCCGCTCACGGCCGATATCAAGAATTTTTACATGGCTATCCGTGAAACTATCAACTCGTGCAGCAAAGCTATCGGTTTCATCAAGCAAATACTCGTTTGGATACAGCGCTGGGAACCTATCCCGCGCGATAAAATGATAGATATCACGGCCATCTTGTTCGGTTTTAACTTCACCTACCGTATCCCAAAAATCCCCTTCGAATTGATGAAACCCCTTGGCTAAAAGGCGAATATCATCAATAAGCTGATCGGTTCGATAATCCTCAACGAAGTTAACACCCGCCCCTTTTGCTTTCAGGCGCATATTAATATCTTTGGTAACCAAGACCACTTTGTGTGGTGATTTGGTGGCTTGCAACTGCAGGGCAGTTTGAATAATACGGTGATCGTTTTCGTTGAGCGATAAGGCAGATTCGGTTTGCCTCAGTTGATAATCGGGGAAAATAGAAAGATGGCCTTGGGCCTGATGCTCACCGGCAATTCGTGTGAGCGGTACTCCCGCCGTTATTTGTTCTGGGGTTGCATCATGAAGCGCTTCTTCAAGCGAACGTATAGCCACGCGGGCATCTCGGCTGACATCTTTTTGGCGATCTTTTATATGGTCGAGTTCCTCCAAAACAACCATTGGAATCACAACGTTGTGCTCTTGAAAGTTAAGGAAAGCAAGGGGTTCGTGCAGCAGTATATTGGTATCGAGAACGTAATACTTGGGCTCACTCGCAGGCATAGGTAGAACCTCATCTTTGTTGTTGTTTTCTATTTAATCTTAGACCACTGAAATGAACCTGCTATGACAAAACGAAAATAAATTCTGCTACAATGCGCCGCCTGTTAGCTCCTTTAGCTCTCGTAGCCCAACGCGCACAACTAAAAGTGATGAATGCCATGTTTGTTTACAACCCACCCACCACGCCCTGGCTAGAAATCCTCTATCGGGACGATGATTTGTTGGTGATTAACAAACCTGCGGGCTTACTTACGGTTCCTGGCAAAGCACCTGAACATAAAGATAGTTTAGAGTTGCGTGTACGCCGGGCGCTGCCTGAAGCGCGTATTGTGCATCGGTTGGATATGGCTACGTCGGGTATTATTCTTATGGCGTTGAATAAATATACCCAAGGTGAACTCGGTAAACAATTTGAGCATCGAAAAACAACCAAGCGCTATCGCGCGCGAATTCACGGCGAGCTTGAAAGTTCTAGTGGCTCAGTTGATTTGCCGCTGCGTTGTGATTGGCCCAATAGGCCAAAACAAATGGTGTGCCATGATGAAGGCCGCGCGTCGTTAACCCATTATGAGAAAGTTACTGGCACCCCGGCGTGGACAGACGTAATCTTACACCCAATCACTGGGCGTTCTCATCAGTTACGAGTGCACATGAACAGCCTAGGCCATCCAATTCTCGGCGATCGCCTGTATGGCACGGATGCATCCAGAGAAGGTGCAACTCGCTTACTGTTGCATGCAGAGTATTTAGCCTTTACTCATCCAAGAACCGGAGCGGCAATGGCATTCGAATTACCTATCGATTATTCAGCGGCGTGCTTGCTCTGAATGCCTGCCCGATAAAAAATCGGATAACTGCGTTAAACGTTCAGGTGTGCCTACGTCGGTCCAGAACCCGTTGTAATGTTCGCCGGTTAAACTATGTTTGTTTATCGCTTTTTCAAAAAACGGCCGCAGCTTTAGAAACCCTACTTCCGCACCAGCAAAAAGCTTTGGGCTCAATACACTAATCCCACTGAATGTTAGCCCGGGCGTATTTTCCACACGATCATGATGGATCGAAAAATCACCCACAGGATGATGCGCTGGATTATCCACCATAACCAGATGCCCAAGCCCGGAAATATGTTGCGGCAAATCTCGAAAATCGAAATCGCACCAAATATCGCCATTTACCAGAATAAAAGGCTCTTCACCTAAATGTGGCAATGCATTGATAATTCCACCCGCCGTTTCCAAGCCACCTTCTGGTTCTTTAGACCAAGTGATTTCTATACCATAATCGCTACCATCACCAAGCGCTTGTTCAAATTGTTCACTCAACCATGCGGTGTTGATAACTACTTGCTCAATACCTGCGCGTTTTAAGTTCTCTAAGTGCCAAACAATCAGGGCTTTACCCGCAACTTGCAATAATGGCTTTGGTGTATGGTCGGTAAGTGGCCGCATTCGTTCGCCGCGGCCGGCGGCTAGAATCATTGCTTTCATGAATTACCCTTGAGGCCGGTTACGCTGTTCTCCGCTTTCGCAGCAAGCGCTGGAATAATACGCTCCTGCAGCCAATCACAATAATCCCTGAACTCAGGGTATTTCTGCGCCACCTTGAGTAAGTACTCCACTGTGGCTGGAATATCGTGCAAGTAGCCAGCTTTACCATCACGATGATATAACCGAGCAAAAATACCACTAGCTTTGGTGTGGCGCTGTAACCCCATTAAATCAAACCATTGCTGCCATTCTTCAACACTTACGCTAGCTGCCAATAACCCCTCTTGCTGCAAAAGCTCATAACCGAATGTGCTGAGTTCCTGCACCATGGTGTCTGGCCAAACAATGTAGCAATCTCGTAATAACGATACTAAATCATAGGTAATTGGGCCCCTTACTGCATCTTGAAAATCAATAATGCCCAATGCATGTTGCAGTGCTTGGCTCTGATTTAACCTCACTTGATGCCCATTGCCAAGGAACATTAAATTGCGCGAATGATAATCACGATGCACACCCACCTGAGGCTGCTGCAACGCATTTGCTATTAATCTATTAGAGAACTGTTGCCATATTTTTTGTTCGTCCAACGAGAGCGTCAAGCCTAAGTGAGTGCCCACTAACCAATCTGAAAATAACGCATTTTCTCGCTGCAAAAGTGCTTGATCATATTCAGGCAACACACCACTGCGATGCTCAGTAATTCTCATCAGAGCAGGCAACTGTTGCAGCGCCTGCTGATAGTAAACTTGCGGATACTCGCTCTTTGTCACGCGCTGGTAAAAAAGTTCATCACCAAAATCTTCTAATAACATCACGCCAATGTCAGCATCTTGAGATAACACGTTAGGCACTCGCACGTGTGCATCTTGGTATGCCAGCGCAATTGATACAAAAGGCTCCAACGATTCTGGCGGTGGCGCATCAACGAGAACAAAACTTTGCGCATTAAGTTGCACTGGGCTTGCAAATGTTATGCGAAAGTAACGACGAAAGCTGGCATCACCCGCGAGAATATTGATATTTAGCTGCGCTGCCGCTAAATCTTGTTTTAGATGCAGAGATAACTGCTTTGCCGCCCAATCCGCTAGTAATACCATTCTCTCCACTGCCACGAAATTACCCTCAACTTTATTGATTTATGTGGAATTATTCATTTCCCATGCTTCGCAAATAGCCCGCACCGGAAAATTGCTTTATCATAGCGTTCTTTGTGAACCTACACGGAAACTTTATTCAGCCTTCATGATATTATCGCCTTCTGCACCTGCTTGTAAGCCTCTTAGGCTCTCGCTCATAACAACTGCGCTTTTCGTTGCAGTGGCAAGTGTGCCTGTTTATGCCGAAACGCCTGAAGCTGAGAGCGATTCGCCAACGCCTATTGTTAGCGGTGCTGAAATTGTAAATAATGCCTGTAAAGTTAAACCCGATTGGTTGATGGCAAAAAATAACAACCCATATCACCTTAATATCGAGCAAACTAACAGTAGCGATATCATCATTCGAGCCGACGATACCCAAGTTGCCGCTAATCGCTTTGCCGAGTTTAGCGGCAATGTTTTGTTCGTCCAGGGTGAGCAGCGCATAGCTACAAGCAGTGCCTCCTATAACCAAGAAAGTAATCAATTCCGTGCCGATGGCAGCCTAACTTACACCGATGGTTATATTGCAGTACGAGCAGAGCAAATTGACGCCGATGCAAATGGTGAAACGGCCACTATTCTTGATAGTGAATATTATTTAATTCCCCGCTCAGCAATAGGAACCGCCGGCCGCATTGATATCCAAGCGGCAGAAGAAAGCCGGTTAATAACCTTGCACGATGGCACTTTTACTACCTGCCCTGGCGATAACCCTGCATGGCAGATACGAGCCTCGGAAATCGAAGTGAATGAGAATGAAAGTTGGGGCACCGCCCGCAATGCTCAGTTTCGTTTGTTTGATGTGCCCGTGCTTTATATCCCACGATTCACTTTTCCATTGAACGATGAACGTAAATCAGGCTTTCTGTACCCAACAATTCGAAGCTCTGCTCGCAATGGTGTTGAATTAGAAGTGCCTTATTATTTTAATTTAGCCGCTAATTATGATCTTACCTTTACCCCGAGATACATGAGCAAGCGCGGTTTAATGACAAACACTGAGTTTCGGTTTTTAAACGAGCGCCATGAAAGCGAGCTACAAGTTGAGTTCCTAGCCAATGACGATTCTCTGGATACCGACAACAGCCGCTCTTTTGTGCGCTTGGAGCATCGCACTAATTTTAATGAGGCATGGACGGGCTATCTTGATTTTTCACAGGTGAGTGACAGTGCGTATATCAATGATTTTGGTAACGCTACTGTGAATCGAGCCGATCCGCATTTATATCGCCGCGGGCAAATTGATTACCAAGCGGGTGATACCCTAGCGCAAATCCAAATTGAAGATTTTCAAATGCTGGGCCCATATCGCGCGCCCTACCGAACCATGCCGAAAGTAAGTGTGTGGCATGATGAGGCGATGCCCGGTAACTTTAGTTTGCAGTTTTTCTCAGAGCTTAGCCATTTTCGCAATCCAAATGATAGCGCTGACAATGCCAGTCGCTTTCACTTAGAACCTACACTCAGTTACGCCCAAGTAAAAACTGCATGGGATTGGCGAGCCGATTTAAGCTACCTCTACACTTATTATGACCAAACTGCAGATACGCAGCGGGATGCCTCGGTTACTCGTACCTTGCCTCAATTCCGTTGGCATGGCCGAGTACATCTTGAGCGCCCCTTTAAACAAGGCGGCTTACAAACCTTAACGCCACAAATTCAATATCTATATGTGCCGCATCAGGAGCAAGCACAAATTGGTATCTACGATACAATTTTGATGCAAGATGATTATCATAGCTTATTTCGGCCCCGCCGCTTCACCGGCTTGGATCGAATTGCTAATGCTCATCAAATAACCCTGGGTGCCACCACAAGCTTTTTTGATAGTAACGCGGTGGAACTAATGCGCTTGAGTTTAGGTCAGATAATCTATCTTGATGAGAGCCAAACTCAGTTATTTGATGAAAGCAGCCGAATAACTGCGAGTAATTCAGAACTTGCCGCAGAATTGGATTTCCAAGTTGGCCGCCGTTGGTATGTAAGTTCAGCGCTACAGTACGACACTGATTTAGATCTTACACGGAAAGGCAGAGTAGCCGTTGAGTATCGTAAAGACGACGCGAACTTGTTACAGTTGAATTATCGGCGCGTTCAAGGTTTGGTGGGTACCAGCGAAGAAGTGGAACAAATTGGCTTCAGTTCAACATGGAAAGTTGCGAATGATTGGTCGATAGGTGGCCATTGGTACAATGATTTGCGTACCAATCGAACCATGGATGCATTATTCGGGGTGCAATACGATCGCTGTTGTTGGTCGATTCGTATAAGTGCTTATCGTCGAGTAAACAGAAATTATGATTTAAGCTTTGCAGATGGTCCGCTACCTCCTGCAGATTTTGATAATGGCGTTAGCGTTCAGTTTATCCTCAGTGGGCTCAGCAATAGCACAGGCGCAATTATGGATATGCTACAGCAGGGTATTTTTGGATACCGTAGACCGTTTTATTTAAGTAATTAATTGGAAGCTTTATGAGAAAAATTACAGCCTTGGCTTTTGGTGTAGTTGCCATGCTGGCCAGCACTATGGCACACGCAGAAACACTCATGGATCGCGTTGTTATTGTGGTGAACGAAGAAGTTATTTTAGAGAGTGAATTAAACGATTTAATCGAGAGTGTAAGGTCCGAAATCGATACCGACGCGGCGAATGCACCATCGGAAACGGCGATTCGCACCCAAGCGAGCGAACGTTTGATCACGCAAAAATTGCAGATGCAAATGGCCGATCGCATGGGCATTCGGATTGACGATGCTTTTTTAGATCAAGCGATTGCTAACATTGCGAGTGAAAACAATTTGTCAGTAGAAGGCTTACGCCTGGAAATTACGGCCGATGGTGCTAGCTGGGCCGAATACCGGGAGCAAATTAGAAACCAGATCATGATGTCGGAAGTGCAACGTGCCAGTATTCAGCGCCGAATTTACATGAGCCCGCAAGAAATTGATTTGTTAGTTAACCTCATTTCTGAACAAGGTGCGAGCAACACTGAATATCGCGTATCGCACATACTCATCAGTTTACAAAATGAAGAGGGTGAAAACGATGAGCCTGCCGCTCGCTCCCGCGCAGAGCAAGTTTTAGAGCTTGCGCGCAATGGCGATGATTTTGCCCAACTTGCAATTACTGCATCGAGCGCTCAAAACGCACTCGAGGGCGGTGATATGGGTTGGATGTCGATCAATGAAATGCCAACGTTGTTCGCGAGTGCCTTAGAAGGCCAAGAGCAAGGCCATGTAGCGGGGTTATTACGCAGTGGCCTTGGCTTTCATATTCTGAAGATTCAAGATGTACGTGGCATGCAACAAGCTACCTCGGAAGAAGTGCTTTCCCGGCATATTCTTGTGCGCCCTTCAGTTATTCTTTCCGATAATCGCGCCCAGCAAATGTTGCAAGAATTCCGCGAGCAAATTCAATCAGGCGAAAGAACATTTGCAGAGTTAGCGGCTGAAAATTCGGCCGATACTGGCTCTGCTGCACAGGGTGGTGAATTAGGTTGGGCTACTCCGGATATTTTTGTACCTGAATTTCGGGATCGAGTTGCCAGTATGGAACCGAATATCATTTCCGAGCCATTTAAAACTACTCATGGCTGGCACATTGTGGAAGTACTGGATCGCCGTGAGCAAGATATTACTGAGCAGCGCATGCGTGAACAGGCCCAACAAATCTTGTATAGCCGTAAATTCCAAGAAGAAATGGAAGTGTGGTTACAAGAGCTGCGGGATAACGCCTTTGTGGATATCCGCTTCTAGATGATTCAACGCATTGCGGTTACACCGGGCGAGCCTGCCGGTATTGGGCCAGATCTCATCCTAGCACTAGCCCAGCAGGCTTGGCCTGTTGAGCTAGTGGTTTGTGCCGATAAACAACTTATTGCCGAGCGTGCGGCGGCATTAAATTTGCCAATCAAACTGCTTGACTATGCGGCCGACGAGCCAGCAAAACCGCAAGCCGCTGGTACGCTTACGGTTTGCCATATCCCTCTTTACGAGCCAGCAACAGCGGGGCTTCTGAACGAAGCCAACGGCCATTACGTTATCGATACGCTCTATCGCGCTAGCCAAGGAAATATCAGTGGTGAATTTGCTGCTATTGCTACCGGCCCTGTGCACAAGGGGATTATTAATCAAGCCGGCATAGCGTTTAGCGGCCACACCGAATACTTTGCCCATCAAGCAAACTGCAAAGATGTTGTTATGTTACTCGCCACCGAGGGCTTACGCGTGGCATTAGTAACCACTCACATTCCCCTTGCCTATGTTGCAAAAGCCATTACTCGTGAACGTTTAGCGCAAGTAATTCACATTTTGCACCATGATTTAGTGCAGAAGTTTGCTATTGAGAATCCCCGAATTCTAGTGTGTGGTTTAAACCCCCATGCCGGTGAAGGTGGGCATTTAGGGCACGAAGAAATGGATGTAATTAGCCCCACTCTGAATACTTTACGCCAAGAACATGGTTATAACCTTTCGGAACCACTACCCGCCGATACTATATTTCAGCCAAAATACTTAGAAAATGCCGATGTTGTATTGGCCATGTATCACGATCAAGGCCTGCCGGTATTAAAATACAAGGGTTTTGGTGCAGCGGTAAATATCACTTTAGGTTTGCCTTTTGTGCGCACCTCGGTTGATCATGGTACTGCGCTTGATTTGGCGGGTTTAGGTACTGCTGATACAGGTAGTTTTAAACTTGCTCTCGAACAAGCTATCTCGATGGCCGCGAAACAAAAAATTTAAGCTAATCTTTCACAAATTCACGAAAAACTTCATAATCATGCTAATAGAGCAACTTACTGTTGCCGCTTAACGAATGTCTAGGATACCGATATAACCATGAGTAAAGCTCTTGAAGGCCACCGTGCGCGCAAACGTTTTGGCCAAAATTTTCTACAAGATGAGATGGTTATCGATGCCATAGTAGAAGCTATAGCTCCTCAACCTGGCGAGCCTATGGTAGAGATAGGTCCGGGTTTGGCGGCGCTTACTCGCCCCGTAGCAGAGCGGGCTGGGCATTTACATGTAGTTGAGCTTGATCGTGATTTAGCTACTCGATTAGAAACTGCCAACGAGTTTGCCGGCAAACTTACCGTTCATCGAGCTGATGCGTTACAGTATGATTTTGGTGCCCTATCTCGTGAGCTTGGCAAACCGTTACGCGTGTTTGGCAACCTACCATACAATATATCTACGCCCTTGATATTTCATTTACTTAGCCAGTTAGATACTATTTCTGATATGCATTTTATGCTGCAAAAAGAAGTTGTAGCCCGCATGGCTGCGGCACCAGGTAGTAAAGCTTTCGGCCGCCTCACCGTTATGATTCAACAAGCGTGCAAGGTAATTCCGGTTATTGAAGTACCTCCGGAAGCTTTCGATCCTGCACCCAAAGTTGATTCTGCCGTTGTAAGATTAGAACCATATAGCGAATCACCATGGCCGGTGCTAGATCGTTCAACTTTAAATCACGTTTGCCATATGGCTTTTCATCAGCGCCGGAAAACTATGCGCAATAACATGAAGAAACTGATGTCGGCGGAAGAGTTAGAGAGTATCAATATCGATCCTACAGTACGCCCAGAAACACTCGCTGTGGCTGATTTTGTTCGCATGGCCAATTGGATTACGGAGAATGACCGAACGATATGAGTACCTATGAAGTGAGTATTCAGGTTGAAACTGAATACCTAGAAGAACAATCCATGCCTGAAAAAGAGCAATTCGTATTTTCGTACACCATAACTATTGCCAATGTTGGCGATTCGGCGGTGAAATTGCTAAACCGGAAATGGAAAATTACCGATGCGAACGGTAACACTACCGAAGTAGTTGGCGAAGGCGTAGTCGGGAAAAAACCTCACATACAGCCGGGTAAATCCTTTACTTATACGAGTGGCACTGTATTAAAAACACCTTTAGGGCATATGGAGGGCAGCTACGGCATGGTCGACGATGACGGCCAGTTTTGGGATTTGCCAATACCGGTTTTTACCCTAGCACAACCCAATATACTGCACTAAGCAACGGCTATGGCTCGATATTTAGTAGGTGATATCCATGGCTGCTTGCAGCCTTTACAAAACTTACTCAGCGCAGTGCATTTCGATCCGCGAACTGATGAGCTTTGGGCCGTTGGCGATCTTATTGGCCGAGGGCCGCAAGCACAAGCTACGCTCGAATTTCTTGCAGAAATGGGCACTTCATTTCGCTGCGTACTTGGCAACCACGATTTACACGCACTCGCTGTGTTATGCCAACTGCGCAAAGCAAATCCAAAAGATCGTACGGCTGATTTAGCAAGATCCTCTGACCGCGATTATTGGATACATTGGCTCCGCCACCAACCTCTGCTATTAGCTGATGCCGCGCAATCATTAGTGGTTACTCATGCGGGTATTCATCCCGAGTGGAGCGTTGATCAAGCATCCGAATATGCAAACGAAGTAGCCCTCTGTTTGCGCAGCAGCAAATTTGTACAGTTTCTGGAACAGATGTACGGTAACGACCCGGCCCAATGGCACGCTGACCTCAGCGGCCATGAGCGTATTCGCTTTATCGTTAATGTGCTCACCCGCATGCGCTATGTAACGCCAACGAATGCGTTAGAGCTCAATGAGAAAAGGCATCCCAAGGCCGTGCCAACGGAAGCTAATCTACAACCCTGGTTTTCCGCGCGCAAGCATTCGCCTTGGCGTATTGTATTTGGCCACTGGGCAAGCCTAATGGGGGATACCCAGCGCACTGATATTATTGGTTTAGATACGGGCTGTGTGTGGGGAGAAACGCTCACTGCTTGGGAGCCCGAGAGCAACAAAAAAATCAGCGTCCCGGGCTGGCAACGCTGATTTTCATAATGAATTTGCTCTACCTACATCGTGCGTGCTGCAGCTCATTATTCTGCGTCCGCACTACAAATCCCGGTAAGCTCTTAATTTTAGTAAGCGGCTAAATTTGAGTAAATGATTAGCTCAATACAATTCTAGCTGAGGGTAATTCTAGCAAACTTGCGCTTTCCTACCTGATACACCGCAGTTCCTAACGCGCACGTTATGCGAGCATCTTCCACCCTATCCCCATCAATGCGAACGGCATTTTGTTTTACCATACGCATCGCTTCGGAAGTTGATGCCACAAGCCCTGCTTCTTTAAGAACATTGGCAAGCCCGCGCTGATCTTCCGTTAGGTTCAACGCTATTTCCGGCATATCGTCGGGAATGGCATTTTTCTGAAAGCGCTGAATAAAATCCTGTTCCGCCGCTGCTGCGGCATCTTCACTGTGGAAACGCGCAATTAACTCTTTCGCCAGAGCCACTTTCGCATCACGAGGGTTCCCGCCTGCGGCAACTTGCTCTTTTAACTGAGCAAGCTCTTCATCACTACGGAAACTTAATAAATCAAAATATTTCCACATGAGATCATCAGAAACCGACATAATCTTACCGAACATGTCGTTCGGCGCATCGGTAATGCCCACATAATTTCCGAGCGATTTAGACATCTTCTGTACGCCATCAAGGCCTTCGAGCAATGGCACGGTTATCACTGTTTGCGGCCGTTGCCCCTCTTCCTTTTGCAACTCTCGCCCCATCAGCAAGTTGAATCGCTGATCGGTTCCACCCATTTCAATATCGGCTTGCAAGGCAACAGAATCCCAGCCCTGTACAAGTGGGTAAATGAATTCATGAATCGCAATGGGTTGGCCACCCTGATAACGCTTTTTAAAATCGTCACGCTCTAGCATACGAGCAACGGTTTGCCGTGAAGCCAATTTAATCATACCGGCCGCCCCAAGCTCATTCATCCATTCACTGTTAAAGCGAACTTCGGTTTTTTCAGGGTCCAAGATTTTGAACACTTGCTCTTTGTAAGTTTCAGCATTTGCTAGCACATCTTCGCGGCTTAATGGCTTGCGCGTTACGTTTTTACCGGTGGGATCACCAATCATCCCGGTGAAATCACCAATCAAAAACACAATCTTATGGCCAAGATCTTGAAAAATTCGTAATTTATTGATGAGTACCGTGTGCCCTAGATGTAAATCAGGCGCTGTTGGATCAAACCCAGCCTTCACCGTAAGTTGGCGATTCTCGCCCAACTTATCTTTAAGCTCTTGTTCTACCAACACTTCATCAACACCTCGGGTAATCAACGCAAGGGCTTCCGCTACCGATTTAGTCATCTTTACTCCAATTCACTGCTTGGCTACTGAACTTTTCGTTAAAAGTGCATTCTACTTGATTCAGAGCCACCTTTTAAGCACGTTATTTCTGCTTGTGCAAAGAAAATGATATGATAGCCTGAAGGCTGAAAAATAAGAGTAGACTGTCCGCTGTTTTTTATCCGCTCTTTTTAATGAGCAATGCGAAGTACGAGGATTCACCTCATGGTTAAACCAATTCAACAATTTATGCAGCATATGCCCAAGCGCCATCAAATGATCATTGCTGGCGTGAGTGTTTTGTTGTTGTTGCTATTGGTATGGCCTTCAGAAAAAGCCAGCGCCTCTCGCGACATGGCTCAACTTGAACAGCTTGAGCCAGGTGTTCGCTACGAACTAGCTCTGAAACTCGGTGATTCCTATGCACCGGCAGATACAGAGGCTAATTATACTTGGGTTGATTACGAAGTGCGTTCGGGCGACAACATGGCGGTGATATTTCAACGCTTAGGGTTTAGCGCTCGTCAATTATATGATTTAACGCAAGCAGAAGATGCAAACATCCTCCGCCGAATCCATCCTGGCGATACACTTAGGTTCGCGAAGGACACTGATAACAACCTCATAGCCCTGCATTACCGTTTAAGTGAAACGGATACACTCATCATCGAGAAAAATCAAAACGGTGAGTACCAAACCAATCGCGAAGCCAAGCCTACGGATATTCGCATCGCTTTCGCTAGAGCTGAAATTACTAGCAATTTCTGGAACGCCGGCGTTCAGGCTGGGCTTTCGCAAGGCCAAATTATGAGCCTTGCCGAGCTATTTGGTTGGGATGTAGATTTTGCTCTCGATATCCGCCAAGGCGATGAATTCAGCGTTTTGTTCGAAGAAAAGTATATTGATGGTCAGTATGTAGGTACTGGCCAAATCGTAGCTGCAGAGTTTATTAACCAAGGCGAAGTATTCCGCGCCATCTTGCATGAGAATGGTAGCTACTACACCGATACCGGCCGTAGTATGCGGAAAACCTTTTTACGCGCACCGGTAGCCTTTAACCGTGTATCTTCCGAATTTAACCCACGCCGTTTACACCCAGTTACCGGCCGAGTAGCACCGCATCGAGGCATCGATTATGCTGCACCAACCGGAACGCCAGTAATGTCATCGGGCGATGGCCGGGTTATTGCGAGCGCTTATAACAACTTAAATGGCCACTACATTTTTGTACAGCACGGTGAACGTTACGTAACCAAGTATCTACACCTAAGCCGCCGCCAAGTAAATGTGGGCGATCGGGTTAGCCAAGGGCAAGTTATTGGCCGTGTGGGCGCCACTGGCCGTGTAACCGGTGCTCACTTGCATTATGAGTTCCTAGTTGATGGTGTTCATCGAAATCCACGCACAGTAAACCTACCGAAAGCTGAATCACTTCCCGAATCGGAAATGGCAGTGTTTCAGGCCATCGCACAAGAGCAGTTAGCGATGATCGAGGGCCGGAAGCGTTTCTACTTAGCCATGGTAGATTAATGAGCGCTGAGCGCTACATTGGTGTGCTTTCGGGTACTAGCCTTGATGCGCTCGATTTAGCGCTTATCAGTATTAATTCAAGTGGTGGTATTACCCAACTTGATGCGTTGAATTGGCCTCTCTCAGCAGAATTACAACAACAATGCCATAGTTTATGTACCCCGGGTGATAACGAGCTCGTTCGCTATGGCGAAGCCGATCGCCGCTTTGCCGAGGCCGTAGCTGAGGGTGTAAACGCTTTGCTGCAAAAAAATGCATTTGTTGCCAATGATATTCGAGCTATTGGCAGCCACGGCCAAACGGTTCGCCATCATCCTGATGCCGCCCCTGCATTCAGTTTGCAATTAGGCTGCCCACATACCATTGCAGCACTCACAGGAATTCCAGTTGTTGCTCAGTTCCGGCAAAAAGATATTGCTTTAGGTGGCGAAGGCGCCCCCCTCGCGCCAGCTCTGCACCAACAAATGTTTCAAGTAAACAATGAAGAGCGCGTGCTTGCCAACATTGGCGGCATCGCCAATATCTCTCATTTACCACCAAGTAGCGAAACTACACTACCCATTGTTGGTTTTGATAGTGGCCCCGGCAACACGCTTATGGATTATTGGGTGCAAAAGCATTTGCACAAGCCTTTTGACCATAGCGGCGTATGGGCTGAAAGCGGCGTTGTGAATGGCGCTTTACTTGCAAAACTTTTAGCCGACCCTTATTTCCAAAGGCCACCCCCAAAGAGCACTGGGCGTGAATATTTCACCCCGGCTTGGCTTGAACGAGCATTGTTAGAGGTTAACGCCAGTTCCTCAACATCTGCAAAGGTGCAGGCTGTAGATATACAAGCTACTTTATTAGAGCTTACTGCGGTTAGTTTAACCAACGCGATCAAGAGTGTATCAATCCACACCATCGAAAACACTAGTCAGTATCCAACCACAGTTTACGTGTGTGGCGGTGGTGCCCATAATAATGCCCTGCTCAAACGCTGCCAAACCCTTTGCCCAGAATTTTCGTGGCGAACAACCGCAGCACTTGGCGTTAACCCTGATTGGGTAGAGGCCGTGCTGTTTGCCTGGTTGGCTTGGGCGCATTGCCATCAGGTTGCAATCGATCTACGCGCAGTTACTGGGGCCAAACGCCCAAGTATTCTTGGCGCATACATACCCGCCAACTAGATTCTTTTAAAGCTATGCGTTTAATCGGCACTTCTTAACAGGCATTAAAAAACGGCTCATCCATTATAGATAGAGCCGCTTTTATACTTCGCGCTAGCGCTAAGAATTCGCTAACTAGCGTTGGTAAAGTTCCTTACGCTATTTTAAGGAAGCAAACGCATCTCGTGTTAAATTCTCGGTTCCATCCTCAGTAACCCGCACACTGTCCTCAATACGAACACCACCATAAGGCCGAAGCTCAGAAACCCGGTTCCAATTAAAATCCTCGTTACCATCATGAGCTTCTAATAACTGATCCACCACGTAGATGCCCGGCTCGATGGTAAATACTTGATCCACTTCTATATCACGTAAAAGGCGCAAGAACGGGTGCTCGGCATTGCGTTCAAATGCATCGCCTTGGGTATTTTTCAAGAAGCCACCCACATCGTGTACTTGTAAGCCAATAAAATGACCAAGCCCATGAGGGAAGAACGCACGAGTATAACCACGTTCATAAATAGTATCGGCATCCACTTTAAAGAAGCCGAACTCAGCTAATATCTTAGCAATTCGTTTGTGCATACTCACATGCAGATCAAGATAAGAAATGCCCGGCTTTATTTCCGCGATAATAGCCTGTTCTGCCGCATCAACCGCTTCCACCAATTCAGCGTAAAAGCCATCTTTTGCTGCATAGCTACGGGTAATATCAGCACAGTAACCATTGTAATAAGCGCCAGCATCAATCAAGAAAGAGCGGTGCTCTGTGGGCGCTTCCGTTTCATAAACATCATAATGCAACACAGCGCCATGTTCGTTTAGTGCAACAATGCTGTTATAAGGCACCTGCGTTTCACGAAATTTCATTGCTGAGAGGTAAGCTTGATTTATCTCCAACTCTGATTTGCCAGCAAAAAACGCATCACGCGCCGCATTATGCCCGCGAGCGGCAATCACATTTGCTTTGCGCATGTTAATCAATTCACACTCGGTTTTAACCGCACGTTGATAGTGCAAGTGATCAATCAATTTTTGTGGATTATAAGCAGCTACGGGCCATTCGTTCATCGGCGCAAAATCTTCGCCAATAAACGCGGTTGTTGATAATTCATCAACGAGTTTAGCGCGTACACTAGCAATGTTATCTACTAACACAACATCACAAGCTTCTTTCCACTCACCCGGCGGCAATTGAGGCTGTGCATGCCAAAAATCACGCGCTTGAAAAAGAAAAACAACCGGCTTTTCACCCTTCCGATAAAAAATAAAACTCTTCGGGTTTTCGGTTACCGGTATCCAGTATTTGAAAAATGGATTAACCCGAAAGGGATAGGCGTTATCATCGAGGAATGCCACTCGCGGCTGGCCTGCATAGATTAGCACGCTCTCAAACCCATTGGCGTCTAACGCTTCATCAAACCTTTGCTTCACTTGTTCTAAGTGCTTTAAATAATGGCTCATAGAATCCTCATCATTAGTGGCTCGTGCGTTACAAAACGAGAGCAAATTCTGCAGTTCCTATTCCCAATATTGGCCATTGCCATGCCCGAATAGGAACTCAGTGTAATGTTCACTACCTATGCAGCAAGCGAGTGTAGCGAACGAAATCAAGGTAATAGCGCAGTAGTATAACAAATCTAGGCTGCTTTCAAAAACCTAGTGTGTCGCTTATATCTGCGAGAGGCGCTCGCGAACAGCGCGAATGATAGGAGAGTTATCGTACCCGGTTGTTTCCGCCCACTCCAAAATTGAATCACCATTCTCGTATTTCTCGAAAATAACACGCGAAGGTAGGTTACGAGTAAGTAAGATGCCCGTGTCGGTAGCTTCGGCGATAACCGCGAACTGTAATAAAGTATAGCCGTTGCATTTAATGGCGCTGTACAGATTTCGAATTCGTAAACTGTTGCGCTCAATTATGTTCTGAAATTCTCGGCGGTTATCCGCGCTGATGCTATAACAAATTTCCTTTGCAATGTTCTCACTAGCAAAGCTTTGGCTGTACCTCAGAGCAGTTGCCGCTGTGGTTTCTGGTAGATGAAAATTGTGTTCTTGAGTACTGCTTTGCGCTTGGCCTGTGATGCTAGCAAAATACGCTGCGATGAATACTAACCATCGAGACATAATACTTCCTTTCAATCTTCAGCAGCAGGGTTTATTACGAATGAATCAATCCTCATTTTTTCGCTTCGATAGGCAAAACGCAAGCAGTTTAATGTAGTAACTTTGTTAAAAATTGCACGAAATTAAACAGAATTTTATGAGGTGTATTCTAATCTACCGCCACTAACGATGGTGAGGTTGCGCAGTATATGGTGGCGAGGGAAGTGTACATTTTTTCAACAGATATATGCACTATTGAGAGGAAATAGGTAACTGCAAAAGCAAAGCCGCTCGCTAAGCGCGGCTTAAACTGAAAATGATGAACCACAACCACATGTAGTGGTTGCATTAGGATTGTTCACGAAGAAGCGAGCACCTTGAAGCCCCTCCTCATAATCCACAACGCCACCTACTAAGTATTGTAAGCTCATTGGGTCAACAACTAGGGTAACGCCTTCTTTCTCGATTTCCATATCGCCTGGATTTACTTTTTCATCAAAAGTAAATCCGTACTGGAACCCTGAGCAACCGCCGCCGGTAACAAATACTCGTAATTTGAGCGCTGGGTTTTCCTCTTCTGTGATTAACGTTCGCACACGAATCGCCGCAGATTCAGAAAATTCAATCGGCATCGCTTGTTCTACTGCACTCATCAACCATACTCCAAAGAAGGTTCAATCAAATTACTGCGCTATTGTCGCCTATGCGTGCTGCAGGATCAATGTTACTGATCAGGTACCCTGCATGAAATAACGCCGAAAGCACGGGCGCATGCGGAAGTTGCACCTTTTGGGCTAACCCTTATCTTCCGAATCATTTGCCCCATTTGTAGTATTGATTCTTTCAGTCGGGGCTTCTGGCGTTTCAGCCGGCGCTTCTAGCGTTTCGTTTGCAAACAACTGCCGCCATTGATAACTGCGTTCGGTTTGCCGGCCTTGTTGAGAGCGCACCTGCACATGTAGCGTTTCCGGAATAAAACCATCTGGCAAAGCAAAATTACCTTCAGTGAGAGAGAAATAGTTCATTACAAACCGCGCCTCACTCTCATCGATACCCGCTAACTCAAAAACATTATACTCTTTCCTCTGATCGCCTTCAAAGCCCCGGAGCGTAAGCACTATCGAGCCTTGGGCAAACTGCTCAATGCGTTCCATTTGCAGCAGAATCAAACGGAAATAATAGCTATTACTCGCTAGCAGCTCACTAACCACCATAGAATCAATGGTAATTCCATCAGCGGTTAAATCCGGTGCCACAACACGTTGATAAAATGCTAACTCGCGCCGAATCGTTGCATTCTCATCCTGTGCTTGCCGGAGTTCATTTTGCAACGATTGCGTAGCCGCTCGTTCAATATCTAGCTCCACTTGGAGAATATTTACTTGATATTCCAACCGGCTCGTTCGCTCATGTAAGCTTTCACGTTGATTTTCGAGTAACACAGTTTGCTGCTCTAAATGGATAAGCCGTGTATTACCCACCAAGTACCCAACTACGAGAAGCAGTGCCGCAATGGCCAAAGAAAGAAGTATTTGTTGGCTGCGTACACTTACAGCCTTTGCATTATCGCGGCTCTTTAGCATTCTCAATATCCTACTGTTTATACAACGCTTGTGCTAAATTAAAAATTATTAATAGTAATAACCAAAGGCGATTGTATTCCCATGAATGAGTTTCTTGTTTTTCAGTGGTTTAAAGCGTTGCACTTGATTTTTATGGTGGCTTGGTTCGCCGGCATTTTCTATTTACCTCGGCTGTTTGTTTACCATGCAGAATCCACCGAACCGAAAGTACACGCACAACTGAAAATTATGGAACGTAGATTACTCTATTTTGTTACCCCATTCATGGTCCTTACCATAATTTTTGGCTTTGGTATGCTGTATATTTATGGCCTTGATTGGCTGCGTATGACTAGCTGGATGCACATCAAGTTGCTGCTGGTTCTGATTCTAGTGATTTACCACATCTACTGCTTCATCCTAGTGAAGGATTTCCGCAATGAAAAAATCAATCGCTCCGGCCGTTGGTTTCGTTGGTTTAACGAAATGCCCGTTTTCTTATTGTTTGCCATTATCATTCTTGCCGTCTTGAAACCTTAATGAACTCTATTCGGAAATACTGTTGCGCCGTTAATTGTGTATTTTGAGGTGTGAGTGCTGTGTGATTGAAGCACAACTGCCGTATTCATTTAGGCATTCGTTAGGTAAACGCCAGCGTTCCGCTCACGTTGGCTTTCTGCTATGCTACAGCCCCAACAACCTATCACGTTGGAACCGCAAAAAATGATGAATTTCACCGGTGCGAACATTCTTTCTGTTGATCAGTTTAATCGCGATGCCATTGAGCATATTTTTCGCATAGCCGACCTTATGGAACCATACGCGCACAGGCGCAAACGCACGCGTGTTCTTGATGGTGCTATTCTCGGCAATTTATTTTTTGAGCCCTCTACGCGAACTCGCGTAAGTTTTGGCACAGCTTTTAATTTGTTAGGTGGTGAAGTACGAGAAACCACTGGCATGGAAAGTTCGGCTCTAGCCAAAGGCGAATCCTTGTATGATACCGCTCGCGTGCTTTCGAGTTACAGCGATGTGATTGCCATGCGGCATCCAAAATCTGGTGCCGTAGCTGAATTTGCTGAAGGTAGCCGGGTACCGGTTATAAATGGTGGTGATGGTGCCAATGAACATCCCACACAAGCACTGCTCGATTTATACACCATTGAAAAAGAGCTCGCTCATCATGGCAATCGTATCGATGGCATGCATCTTTGTATGGTGGGTGATCTCAAATACGGCCGCACCGTACATTCATTATCCAAATTACTCTGTATGTATCAGCAGGTGCGCATCACTCTAGTATCACCACCCGAGTTAGCAATGCCAAGCAGCATTGTTGATATGTTGGTAAATGCTGGGCACCAAGTGAATCAGGTAACTGAGCTTTCCGGCTCAATGGATGCCGATATTGTTTATCAAACGCGAATCCAACAAGAACGTTTCACAACACTTGATGAAGCAGAACAATATCGAGGGCGGTTTCGCTTAAACAGTGAAATCTTCACCAAACATTACAAACCCAATACTGTGATAATGCACCCGTTGCCTCGCGATTCACGCGCAGAAGCTAACGAACTTGATAATGATTTGAATCAAAACCCGAACTTGGCCATTTTCCGCCAAGCTGATAATGGGGTTTTAATTCGTATGGCACTTTTTGCCGCCACGCTAGGTGTTGAGCATCTAGTAAGCCGCTATGATACCGATGTAATTTGG
Organism: Aliidiomarina iranensis; assembly: GCF_003987135.1. Lineage (GTDB taxonomy): Bacteria > Pseudomonadota > Gammaproteobacteria > Enterobacterales > Alteromonadaceae > Aliidiomarina > Aliidiomarina iranensis. The sequence goes on along the minus strand of NZ_PIPJ01000005.1, from coordinate 31,603 downwards.
TATAGCGACAAAGCTAATAGTTAAGAGGTTTTCCATGTCCCGTTCGCAAGATTTATTTACCCAAGCTCAACTCTCCATCCCTGGTGGCGTAAATTCGCCAGTGCGCGCCTTTAATGGCGTTGGCGGCACACCAATTTTTGTTGAGCGTGCTCAAGGCGCCTATTTATTTGATGTTGATGGCAATCGCTACATTGATTATATCGGCTCTTGGGGGCCAATGATTCTTGGCCATAACCATCCTGAGATTCGTGATGCTGCTATTGAAGCTGCTGAGCGTGGATTAAGCTTTGGTACGCCCACCGCAAGCGAAATCACCATGGCGGAAAAAGTAATCTCCATGGTGCCTTCAATCGAGAAAGTGCGCATGGTGAATTCAGGTACCGAAGCAACCATGAGTGCTATTCGCCTTGCTCGTGGTTATACCGGCCGGGATAAAATATTGAAGTTCGAGGGCTGCTATCATGGCCATGCCGATTCACTATTGGTAAAAGCGGGTTCTGGCGCCCTCACGCTCGGCGTACCCAACTCACCCGGGATTCCAGAAGATTTTGCCAAGCACACGCTCACTGTAAGCTTTAATAATTTAGAAGAAGTGCGGCAAGTGTTTGCCGATGTGGGCGAACAAATCGCCTGTATTATTGTTGAGCCTGTTGCCGGCAACATGAACTTAATCCTACCAGAACCTGGTTTCTTAGAAGGGTTGCGCGCGGTATGTGATGAATATGGCGCCGTGCTAATTTTCGATGAGGTAATGACAGGCTTTCGTGTTGCCCGCGGTGGTGCACAAGAGTTTTTCAATGTGAAACCCGATCTTACCTGCCTAGGTAAAGTGATTGGCGGTGGCATGCCGGTAGGCGCTTTTGGCGGTAAACGGGAAATCATGGATTATATTGCGCCGGTTGGCCCGGTTTATCAAGCCGGCACCCTCTCCGGTAATCCAGTAGCCATGGCTGCGGGTTTAGCCTCCCTGAGCCTATTGAATTCAGGCTCGTTGTATCAGCAGCTTGAAGGCCGCGTAACTGAGCTTACCTCAGGCTTACAAGAGCTTGCCGATGCGAAGGGCATTCCATTTACTACCGCTCAGGCCGGTGGCATGTTTGGCTTCTTCTTTACCGATGAAAAGAAAGTAAGCACTTACGAACAGGCCACCAAATGCAACATGCAGCATTTCCGTACCTTCTATCATGAAATGCTCAAACGCGGCGTTTATTTGGCTCCGAGCGCCTATGAGGCTGGTTTTATGAGTTTAGCGCACACCGAAACCGATATTGAAGAAACATTGCAGGTTGCGGAACACGCGTTTAATTTACTCTAGAATTGCACTAAACTTACTGCAACAAACCGCGCCCCGCGATAAAAGTATGGTTAACTACCCATAATGGTTACCACTACTTTACAATTTCGGGGCGTTTACTTTCCCTCTGCTTTCACCAGCATTCGTTCATCTAGTTTTCGGAGTAGCTATGCAAAATAAACGTCCTCAAGAGCCACTGTATATCCCCCACGCCGGCCCCTCTCTGCTCGAGACACCGCTGCTTAATAAAGGGAGTGCTTTTAGCCGTGAGGAACGCGTTGCATTTAACCTTACCGGTTTGCTGCCCCCACGCTATGAAAGCATAGAAGAGCAAGTAAGCCGCGCTTACATGCAATATCAAAGCTTTGATACTGCACTGAACAAGCATATCTATTTGCGCGCTATTCAAGATAATAACGAAACCATGTTTCATCGTTTGGTGGCTTCTCATTTAGAAGAGATGATGCCCATTATTTATACGCCAACGGTGGGTGATGCTTGCGAGAAATTCTCTGATATTTATCGTAGCTCTCGAGGCCTGTTTATCTCGTACGCTGAACGCGAACAAATGAACGACATTTTACGCAACGCAACTAAGCGCAACGTAAAAGTGATTGTGGTTACCGATGGCGAACGTATCCTAGGTTTAGGCGATCAAGGTATTGGCGGCATGGGTATTCCGATTGGCAAACTATCCCTTTACACAGCCTGTGGTGGCATTAGCCCAGCTTATACGTTGCCCGTGATGCTAGATGTGGGCACCAACAATGAGAAGTTGTTAAACGACCCAATGTACATGGGTGCTCGCCACAAGCGGATTACCGGTAAAGAGTATGATGATTTTGTGGATACCTTTATTCAGGCGGTGAAACGGCGTTGGCCAAACGCCATGATTCAGTTTGAAGATTTCGCGCAACAAACCGCCATGCCGATCTTGAAGCGTTATCAAGATGAAGTATGTTGCTTTAACGATGATATTCAGGGCACTGCCGCAGTAACTGCAGGCACTTTGCTGGCTGCTTGTAAAACCAAAGGGCAAAAACTCTCGGAGCAAAAAATTGTTTTCGTGGGCTCAGGCTCTGCAGGATGTGGTATTGCCGAGCACATTATCTCGCACATGCAAGCCGAGGGTATTAGCCGTGCCGAAGCGAAATCACGCATCTATATGGTAGATCGGTTTGGCTTACTTACTTCCGGAATGAGTGATTTGCGCGATTTCCAAGAGGAGCTGGCCCAGAGCCCCGAGGCACTTGCCGAATGGACGTACAGCGGCGAATATGCCTCATTACTTGATGTTATGCATTGCGCGCAACCAACCGTTTTAATTGGCGTATCTGGGCAACCAGGGTTGTTTACCGAGCAAGTGATCTTAACCATGCAGCAATATACCCCGGAACCGATCATCTTCCCACTTTCGAATCCATCGAGCCGGGTAGAGGCCGATCCCGCTGATGTTATTAAGTGGACCAAGGGTAAAGCTATTGTTGCCACCGGTAGCCCCTTCGCACCAGTGCAATATGAAGGGAAAACATACCCAATTGCGCAATGTAACAATAGCTATATCTTTCCGGGCATTGGTTTAGGTGTATTGGCAGTGAAAGCCAACCGCATCACTGAAGAAATGTTAATGGCCGCATGCCGAACTTTAGCCGATGCATCGCCCCTTGCTAATGGCGCTTCAGCGCATCTGTTGCCCGCTATTACCGAAATTTCTTCCTTAAGTAAGCGCATTGCTTTTGCCGTGGGCAAAGTAGCTCAAGAACAAGGCCACGCCCTTGAGATAACGGATGAAATGCTAGAACAGCGTATTGCCGCCAACTATTGGAAAGCGGATTATCGCGATTATAAACGCGTGAGCATCTAATCGATAATTAAAAGGCTTCCCTAAGTGTTACCCATCATTTGAGAATATTCGCCGCCACCAACTGCGTGGCGGCTCTTCCTCTTCTTCGTCGCTTCGTTCTTCGCTTTGTTCTTCGCTTCGTTCTGGTGCGCAAGCTGCAATATCGCGTTCATCAACAACCCCCGGAAGCTGAGTGCTATTCGAGCAATTAGTTCCCACAGCCATTCCGCTTCCATTATCCCAAGAATACATCTGAATATTTGCTGGGAACGCCAGATTGAGGGGTTCAATTTGTGTGTTCTGCCAAAACCCTTGGGCTAGCGGTAAAGCGCCTCGGCTCCCCGTAAGCCCGATTGGCTGATTATCATCACGGCCAAGCCACACGGTGAAAATGTGTCGATCGTCGAAAGAAATAAACCAGCTATCTCGTAAATCATTGGTAGAGCCAGTTTTACCACCTAATGCCCTTGGTATTGCTTGCCCTAATGCTTTGCCAGTGCCCTCTTGCACTACGCCAAACGAGGCGTAACGAGCAAGATACGCCGCATCAGCTTCATAGCCAGCTTGCGAGATGCGTTCATCAAGATAAACTAAATCGCCTCGATGGGTAGTTACACCGGCAATGCTACTCAACCGATACCCCCGCCCATAGTTCGCCAAATACCCATATAATTCTGTAATTTGTAGTGGGCTTAAATTGATGGTACCAAGCGCCAGCGAAGGATATGCATGAATTGCGCCAGCAGCGCCAATGGCATACAGGCGTTCTCGTATCTTCGCGGGGGTAAGTGTGAGGCCGGTTTGAATCGCAGGAATATTGCGAGAATCAAGCCAACTTTGATATAGCGAAATCGGCCCTTTAAATTCATTATCAAAGTTACTCGGTTGCCACTCACGGCCCCTTTCATCCTCAATATTCAGTGGCTCATCAACAATAATCGAGGCCAACGAGAAGCGGCTTTCATCTTCAAGCGCCTGCATATAAACGAAGGGCTTGATCAAAGAGCCAATCGGGCGGCTCGCTTGCAAGGCTCGATTAAAACCGCCCATAACAGGTGTGCGCCCACCCACCAATGCTTGAATAGTGCCCGCCTGATAATCACTCACAATGGCCGCCGCCTGGATTTCTAAATCCGGCAATGCTTCCATTCGTTCAGCCACCGCTTGTTCGGCAGTGCTTTGTAACCAAGGATCAAAATAAGTGAAAACTCGTAAACCGGTTTGTTGCCATTCCCGCCCCGGCACTAACTGCCGCAGCTCACGTTGCACAAAATCAACGTAATCTGGGCGTGCTCGCGCCACAAGGCGATTACTGGCACGCGTTACTACTGGAGCTTCAAGCGCCGCCAAATATTGGGTTTGGCTAATTAAATCGTCGCTATACATCAGCCGCAGAATCAGATCACGGCGATCCGTTGCCACCTCTGGATTGCGATAGGGGTTATACAGCGAGGGGCCTTTTACCATGCCTACTAACATAGCAACCTCGGCTGGGCTTAAATCTTCGGGGGCTTTACCATAAAAGTAGCGGCTCGCAAGGCCAACCCCGTGAATTGCATGGCCTCTATCTTGACCATAGAATACTTCATTAAAATACGCTTCGAGAATTTCATCTTTGCTGAAGCGGAAATCGAGCACTAATGCCATTAAGGCTTCGTTTATTTTTCGCGTTATGGTTTGTGCGCGAGTGAGATACATATTTTTAATCAGCTGCTGAGTGATAGTGCTACCACCTTGCACTGTTCTGCCGGCTGCTAAGTTGGCCATGGCCGCACGAGCTATGGCTGAAGGTTTCACGCCATGGTGATGATAAAAATCCTGATCTTCCACTAGTAACAAGGTCTGCTGCATCAATACCGGAATTTGTTCCAAGCCAACTAACAGCCTATCCTCATTATTATCCGAAGCAAAACGGCCAATAAGTTGCGGTTCTAAACGAATATTCTGCAGCTTTGTTTGCTCTGGCCATGTTTCAATTTCAGTTAACTGTGCTTCAGCATCAAACCGAAGGCGCACCCGCTCACCGGGCTCAAAGGCATCAGGGAAGTTGAAGGCTCGGCGATACACCAATACATCGTTACCTTGCTGTTGGTATTCGCCGGGGTTTCTTGCATATCGGCTCTCGCGATAATCTAATGCACGAAATTCACGAATGATTTCATCCCGTGTTATGCGCCTCTCGCTATCGATGTTCAGTGCTCTGCTATAAAGCAACGCAGGCGCTTGATAACGAGATTCGGAGAACCGTTGGGTGAGCATAGAATCAAGATAAATTACGTAGAAAAAAACAATCACGGTAACAATTACCGCTAATCGCCAAAAGATTGCAAATAATCGCCGGCGCCAAGATTTGGCTGCGGTTGTATTTTGCTTAGGCTGTGCGTTTTTCTTAGGTTTTACCATTTGCTGCTCATTTTACTCGTTCTCGCCTGCAGTTTTCCCAAATGCTCGTTTGGTAAGGTGTGTGGCTGCCGCAGTGGTTGGATCTTCAGGCCATGGGTGCTTGGGATACCGGCCGCGCATTTCTTTACGCACCTGCTGATACCCGTTTCGCCAGAATGACGCTAAATCATTCGTTTTCTGCAGCGGCCTACCAGCCGGTGATAATAATTCAAAACTCAACATAATGCGCCCTTTCCCCAGCGTTGGTGAAGCCGGTGTACCCAATACTTCTTGCAACTTTAATGCTACTCGGGCCGTTGCTAATAATTTATCGCCGCTGTGAACTTCTGGCTTATCGCCACTCTGAACTTGCGGCTTATCGCCGCTGTGAACTTGCGGCACAAGCTCATAGTGAATCGGATGCGTTCGCCCACTCGGTGCTTGCCACCGCAGCGGTAAAAATTCAGCCAGCTCAGCTTCACCCCGATACGCGGTTTGTATAGCGAAGCGCTGCTTCAATGCGGGTAATGGGTTCCACTGTAACGCTTGCTCACGAGTTTGTAGTTCTTGCAACTCATGCCCTGCCCACTCATCCAGCGTTGCCAATAAAGCCTCGGGCTGCCAATCCTCAACGTCCAAGCCTAAAAATTCAGCGCCGATTTGCACTCGTGTTAGCCATTGCGCCAGTTGCTTTGGCTCAGCTTCTGCGGTAAACATCGCAACACCTCGGCTTTTCACCACGGTTAGCATAGCATTCAACCGTACAGCCTTAGAAACCGGCTGTGTTGATTCCTGCTGAGTAAATACCACTGCGCCCATACGATACTCTATTACTCGTTGTAAACGGCCTTGCCGCCCAAGCCATTGCCAACTTTCTTGCGGCTGAATAAATTCTCCAACCCAAGAATCCAACAATGTGCTCGGAATCACTAGCGCTTGCCAAATCACTCCCTCTGCACGCTCTTCTTGCAAACTTACTTGGTTCACTAACAACCACTGCCGCTCCGAACTGAATGGGAACTCGCTCCTAGAGAGCTGCATGGCAACGCCTGTGGCCATTTGATAACGCTGCGGCGTTTTTTCACTGGCTTTAGCCAAGCGCATCGGCATTGCTTGCAACATTAATACAGCCATTACCCTCACCGTTGGCATCCGCTCGGGCATGGTAATCTTTAATTGTTGGCACCAATGCGCTAAACGCTTATGGCTCTGCTTAAACGCCTCCGGCTGCTCTAGCCAATGCTGAATCACCTCGAATAGATCGCCTGCGGCGCGAGATTCATGAGCCTCTTGATGGGCGGCTATTAACGCCGCCGCTGATTTCATTTCATACTGCAGTTGTTGCCGCGCTTTCGCTACTTCATCTAGATCTTTGTTCGATTGTATTGCTAACAAGAACTGCTCAACTCTCGTATCCTTTGCTGCTGTAAGCAAAAGAGCAATTTCTACATCAGTACTCAAGGCCTGTATCTTTTGCCCTAGCCCTGATAAACGCGGAATCTTGGGCTCTTGCGCAGTTTCGATGCTGGCTTCCTGAGATACTGGCTTTACCAGTAAATTGGCTGCCAATAACCATTCGTTAGCAGCCGCTAAAGCTGCTGCTGGCGGCGGTGTAAACCAAGCTAACTCGATAGGGCTGCTACCCCAGGCTGCCGCCTCTAAAACGATTGGCCGTAAATCTTCGGTTTCTAATGCCGGCTTACTATAAGCCGCAAAACCCTGATTCATACTTTCGGGCCACAATCGAAAACATTGCCCCGGACCTGTTCTGCCAGCACGGCCTGCCCGCTGCACAGCCGATGCTTGCGAAATGTAGCGAGTTTGCAACTGCGTGAACTGATACTTCGGTAAATATTTAGCTTGCCGCTCTCGGCCACTATCTACAACCACATCAATATCGGGAATCGTAAGGCTTGTTTCCGCAATATTCGTGGCTAGCACTAATTTCCGAGAGCCGAATTTTAGCGGTAACAACGCTTGCTGCTGCGCCGATAACGAGAGCCCGCCATACAATTCAAAGCACTCAACATCCGGCGGCAAACGCACATTGTTTTTCAACTCACGAATTTCACCTTGCCCAGGCAAAAACACTAAAACGCCTTGTTCCGCACTGGCCAAAGCCTCATGAACCACTGCCGGCAGCGCTTGTTGCCAACTTGTGTTTCGAGCCGGTGGCCGATAATGCAAGGTTATCGGATATTGCCGGCCGCCACTGCTTAGTATGGCCACAGGCAAATCGCGGCTGCGTAACCATTTTGCCAAAGCCTCGGCCGGAAGCGTGGCCGACATCACCAATAACTGCAGCGATTCATTCAGCTCCCGAGCTTCCAGCGCCAAAGCTAAACCGAAATCACAATGCAGGTTTCGCTCATGAAACTCATCAAAAATAATGAGCGCGGTATCAGTAAGTTCAGGGTTATGCTGAATTATTCGTGTGAGCATACCATCGGTTACCACTAACAACCGAGTTTTTGCAGATTTCTTACGCTCGCCGCGAACCCAGTAACCAACGCGCTCACCTACCTTTTCTTCTAGCTGCTGGGCAAGAAAATGAGCGATGCTCACCGCCGCCACTCGCCGTGGTTGCACCAGAATAATTTGCTGATTAGATCGCTCGGAAAGAAATGCTGCGCTGGTTATTAATGCCAGCGGGATAACCGTTGATTTACCCGCACCCGGCGGTGCTTCGAGAACAACAATATGCTCTGCAAGAGCCTCTTGCAGTTCAGGTAACAAGGCTGCTACCGGTAAGTTTTTATTAGCCATGCAATTTTATTGGCAAACGGATGCGCCCTAAACAAAGGATCAAAACAGCAAATAACCGCGTTTGATCTGAATAACTCAGCGATGAAAACGGTGGGCACCCGAGGCACCACACCGTAAACCATAAAAATAATCGGCAGTTTGATTACTCGGCAGTATTTAGAATCTTTGCAATGTTACGCACGCCGATCCCGGTAGCGCCAGCGGCCCAGAGGCCATTCGCATTCCCTTGATAAGCTGCAGCCAAATCGAAATGCAACCAACCGCTACCATTATTTGGAGCAAAGCGTAACAGAAAGCCCGCTGCGTTGCTTGCGCCACCAGCACCACCACCTTTAATAGGCTTGCTATTCGCCGTATCTGCAAACGCTGAAGGGCAGTTTTCTTGATGCCATGGCGCTAACGGTAAACGCCATAAAGGCTCTGCTTCAGCTTTCGCTGCCTGCAAGGCAAAATCTGCAAACCCATCATCAACACTAAACAAAGCATTGTATTCCGTGCCCACAGCCACTTGCGCGGCACCTGTTAGCGTTGCTGCATCAATAATTTTCTTAGCGCCTAATTCACCGGCACGCAGTAAACCATCGGCTAACACTAAACGGCCTTCCGCATCCGTGTTCACCACTTCAACCGACACACCATTTTTGTAGGTAATAATATCGCCGTTTTTATACGCCGTACCATCGATCATATTTTCAGCACAGCAAAGCAATAGTTGCACGCGCTTATTCAGGCCATTTTTAATCGCCAATAGAAGTGCCGCCGAAACCGTGGCCGCGCCACCCATATCACACTTCATGGCCACCATGCCTTCATTACTTTTAATACTGTAGCCGCCGGTATCGAAGGTAATACCTTTACCAATCAAGGCAAAATCAACGGGCGCTTCAGCATCGCCTGTTGGATTATAATCAAGCTCCAATAACACCGGTTTACGCGCACTTGCACGGCCTACGGTGTGAATACCAAAACGCCCTTCTTGCAATAAATCATCGCCCACGATCATGCGGTACTGCACATGCTTACCGCCAGCTTGCACGAGCTTTTCAACCACTCGTTCACTAAGTTCTTCCGGATACATATCCGCCGAAGGCAGGTTGATTAATTCTCGGCTCCAACGAACCGCATCGGTAATCGCCTGTAATTGCGGTTTATCGGCTTCCAAGAATTCTACATGATTGGTGTTTTGAGTATCAGTGAATCCTTGAGCTAGCGCCCATTGGCGATCGAGTGTCCAGCCATCACCGGTAGGTGCGATTTGAGTGATTCCGAGCTGATCGAGCTTACGCCCAGCTTTTTGAATACTGCGGAGTAATAACTCTTCTTCACCTTGTAATACAATGTGCATACCTGAATCGGTAAGATAGCAGCGGCTGTTATCCCGGTAGTTTGCTGGGGCTGGGGTTTGCGTTAAATGAACCTGTACTGCACTAGACATAATAATGTTCTCCGCGTATGTTGCCATCTTTTAAAAATAAGTGCTGAATTTCTTTTTAAACACTTTCTATACTCTCTCTATACTGTAACGGGAAACCAACCAACGATGCAATTTGATCCCCCACTACAGCGCGCTATTCTACACCGAAGATACAAACGTTTCTTAGCTGATGTAGAAACCGAACAAGGTGAAATCATCACGATTCACTGCCCAAACACTGGCGCCATGACAGGATGCGCTGAACCTGGCAGTGAAGTATGGTTTAGCACCAGTGATAACCCGAAACGAAAATACCCCAATACTTGGGAACTTACTCACACCACCGATAACCATTGGATCTGTGTGAATACCGGCCGCGCCAATCAACTCGTTTCCGAGGCTTTACAACAAAACGCACTCACGCCACTTGTGGGCTACACCACGTTAAAACGAGAAGTAAAGTACGCCGAAAATAGCCGCGTTGATATTAAACTAACTGGCGGCGAGATCCCTGATACTTATATTGAAGTAAAATCTGTAACTTTGCTTGCCGATAAGCAAGGCTATTTTCCCGATGCAGTATCAATTCGCGGAAGAAAGCATTTGCAGGCACTCATACAAATGAAAGAACAAGGGCATAGGGCCGTTTTGGCGTATGCAATCTTACATTCAGGGATCCATTCTGTGCTTCCGGCAGTAAACATTGATCCGAAATATGCGGAACTCATGCAACAAGCGAAGCAAGCTGGTGTGAAAGTATTAGAAGTTTATTTTCAAGTGAATGAGAAAGAAATTTCCTGTACCGGTAGTTATTTGCAAAAGTAACCTTGAAAAACATGGCTCGCAACCCAACCTAAGGGCTCGGCGATTAAATTGCGCGCTTTATTTTTTTCTGATATACATGCCCATCGTTTTTACGAAGTGGGCTCAATTATAGGATGGTATCGCCTCCTGGAGGATAGAAAACATGTCTGATGCGGCTAAGGAAAAGAAAGCGCATGGGGTGCTTGCACAGGCTGAAATAGCGCCTTACCAAGCAAAAGATGGCGAAGAATATATGAACGAGGCTCAACTCAGCCATTTTCGCCGCATTTTGGAAACCTGGCGAGCGCAACTTCGTGCCGAAGTTGATCGCACTGTGGGCCACTTAAAGGAAGAAGCTTCAAATTATGCGGATCCAGTTGATCGCGCAGCGCAAGAAGAAGAGTTCGCGATTGAACTGCGTACTCGAGACCGCGAGCGTAAGTTAATTAAGAAGATTGAAAAAACTTTAGAGCTCATTGAGCGCAACGATTTTGGTTACTGCGAATCCTGTGGTGTTGAAATTGGTATTCGGCGGTTAGAAGCGCGGCCAACAGCTGATCTTTGCATTGATTGCAAAAGCTTAGCTGAAATTCGCGAAAAGCAGATGCGGGGTTCTTAACCGATCCCGTTTGCGGTACGAACTATTGAGGTACAAAATAGTGCCTAACCGCTACAAGTAATCTTTAATGGCAACCGAAGAAACTCACTCAGCATCGCACACCTCGGGCGCAAGTGGCCAGCGTAACTCTTCATCGTTAGATGAACAAAACGCTAATATAAGCGATGAACTAGGCGCTAATCTAAACGATTACCCTAGAAGTTACCGTGGCCGTTTCGCCCCTAGCCCTTCCGGTCCCCTTCACGCAGGTTCTCTAGTAGCTGCCCTTGGAAGCTTTTTGGATGCTCGCGCTCACAGAGGCAAGTGGCTCGTTCGTATTGAAGATATCGATCCCCCGCGGGAAATTCCCGGTGCCGCCGATACTATTTTGCAGCAACTCGAAGCGCACGGGCTGCTGTGGGACGAAACCGTGTCTTGGCAAAGCCAAAACAGTGAGCGCTATGAATATTGGTTGGCGCGTTTAAGTGCCGAGAGCCTTAGTTATTGCTGCACATGCACGCGAGCTGAAATCAAAGCTCGGGGTGAGCAATATGATGGGCATTGCCGTTTTCTTAAGCGTGGCGCAGAAGGCGCTGCTGTACGCCTAATTAATGAGAATCCAATACGCTACTTGCACGATCGGTGGCATGGTCGAGTTGAATTAGCGCCAGCACAAGCTGCCGAAGATTTTGTTTTACGCCGCCGCGATGGCTTCTGGGCTTATCAATTGGCTGTTGTGAGCGACGATTACGCGAGCGGTATCACCGATATTGTGCGCGGCGAAGATTTACTCCATGCTTCGGGTTGGCAACTCACCCTGTGGCAACAATTCAATCAGTTACAACACGCTAATACCTCATTGGATTCCGCTACAAACATAGCCAAACCCCTGCCACGCCTTGGCCATCTCCCCTTAGTGTTCGGTGAAGATGGCCGCAAGTTGAGCAAACAAAACCATGCGCAGGCACTCGGCAACAAAGAAGCTAAAGCGAATTTAGCCGCCGCTACCCAAGCCTTAGGATTAACGCTTCCAGATATTAGTAACTTTGAATCGATCTCAGCATATTTAGCCGCAGCAACGGAAAGTTGGCGGGAAAACAGGTTAAATTCAGCGAACTAGCTCGAGATACGGGCTTGAATACGTAGCCCCTCTGGAAAAATTAGGTTAAAATCGCTGGCAAATTGTACATCGCCTAGGTCTATGAGGAGCACGGCAATTATTAAGCAACTCGCAACATTTGCTAAAAAAGTTTTTCCGGGGAAAACCGCGATAAAACCAGGCAAAACACTACCACAGCCCATTAAAATTCCGCGGTCAGAGCATCCTATTTCCCGCAAGGATATTTCTGAAAATGCGCTCAAGGTTCTCTACCGGTTGAATAAAGGCGGTTACGATGCCTACCTAGTAGGTGGCTGCGTTCGTGATTTACTCCTGGGTGTTACGCCAAAAGATTTTGATGTAGCAACAAATGCCAGCCCTGAACAAATAAAATCGCTGTTTCGAAACTGCCGATTAATTGGCCGCCGTTTCCGTTTAGCACATATTGTGTATGGCCGAGATATTATTGAAGTGGCTACTTTTCGCGGGCATCATGCCGATGATAGCAACGATAATCACAGCGATGAAAAAAAGCATGTTTCCAAGCAAGACAACGAAGGCATGTTATTGCGCGATAACGTTTATGGCACCATTGATGAAGATGCCCAACGCCGAGATTTCACGGTAAATGCGCTCTATTACTCAATTGCTGATTTTGCCATTTATGATTTTGCTAACGGTATCGCTGATTTAGAACAAGGTTTACTCCGATTAATTGGCGACCCAGAACAGCGTTATCGGGAAGATCCGGTTCGCATGTTACGGGCGGTTCGTTTCGCCACCAAGCTCGGCTTACGTTTAGAGCAGGAAACCGAAGCCCCGATTCGTAATTTAGCGAATTTGTTAGATAACATTCCGCCTGCTCGGTTGTTTGAAGAGTTCCTCAAGTTATTCTTAAACCAACGTGCACAAGCTAATTTTGAGCGCCTTACCGAACTTAACTTATTCCAATATTTATTCCCGGTTTTGAAATCAGTATTAAAGCAGCCTGATAGCCTTGAATATCGTATGGCAACACAGGTGTTTGCCGATACAGATAAGCGATTAAGGGAAGAGAAAGGGGTTAATCCAGCTTACTTATTTGCTGCCTTGCTTTGGTACCCTATGTCGGCGCGTGCGGAAGAAATTGTGCAAGAAAGCGGCCTACCACCTTACGATGCCATGCAGATAGCGGCGGCGGATACACTAACCCGACAGGTACGCAGCATTGCTATTCCGAAGCGCTTCAGTATTCCAATGCGCGATATTTGGCTACTCCAACTGCGCTTGCAACAAACCAGCCCGCGCCGGGCAATACGCCTACTTTCACACCCGAAATTTCGCGCAGGCTACGATTTTTTATTGTTGCGGGCGCGTGTTGAAAACGATAAAGAACTAACAGAACTGGGTGCGTTTTGGACTAACTTACAAAAACAAAACCCTAGCGAAGTAGGAAGCGTAGCGGCAAAACCCACCCGCCGGCCACGCCGCCGCAGAGCACCGCGTAAAAATAATAATGGCTAAGTGCTATATCGCCCTTGGGGCTAACTTGCAGGAGCCTGCAGCGGCTATTACCTCGGCTCTTAAAGTGCTGAGCGAACACTCAGATATACATCAGTTACAATATTCTGCGCTCTATCATAGCAAACCTATGGGCCCACAAGATCAGCCTGATTATGTGAACGCGGTTGCAAGCTTTGCAACAAGCCTAGAGCCCTTGGCGATTTTAGATTTACTGCAAGCCATTGAGCATGCACATGGCCGCCTACGCGAACGCCGCTGGGGGCCAAGAACCCTCGATCTCGATATCCTCTTGATTGATAATAATATTATCGATCATCCTCGGTTGCAGGTTCCGCACCCGGGTATAGAACTACGCGAATTTGTTCTCATCCCCCTTGCAGAATTAGCACCCGAACTTGATCTTCCCAATGGAAGATCGGTAAAGTTGTTGGCGCATGCTATTCCGGACAATGGATTAACAATTCTTGCGCCGGCCTCAAGCCTTCCCGTATAGGACAAAACTATTATGAGCCGTATTCGCACAGCTGGATTACTCAAGATGAAGCAAGAGGGAACAAAAATTACCGCCCTTACTGCTTATGATGCTAGCTTTTCAAAACTATTTGCAGCTTGTGGCGTTGATGTCATGCTGGTGGGTGATTCTCTTGGTATGGTTTTGCAAGGGCTGGATTCAACGGTGCCGGTAACCACAGCTGAAGTGGCCTATCACACTCGCTGTGTGCGCGCCGGCGCACCTGAAGCCTTCGTTATTGCCGATATGCCGTTCATGACATACCCAGACCCGGCAACTGCTTGCTTTGAAGCTGCAGAGCTAATGCGCGCTGGGGCAAACATGGTTAAGCTAGAGGGTGGCGAGTGGTTGGTAGAAACCGTACAAGCGCTTACTCAGAATGGCATTCCCGTGTGCGCCCATTTAGGTTTGTTGCCGCAATCGGTAAATGTAGTGGGTGGCTATAAAGTGCAAGGGCGTGATGACGACAGCGCCAAGGCACTTATCAAGCAAGCTCAAGATCTACAAGCGGCGGGCGCCCAACTCTTAGTAGTTGAATGTATTCCAAGCGCGCTAGGAGCCAAAGTGGCAAAAGCCATCGATATTCCGGTGATTGGAATTGGTGCTGGCAATCAAACTGATGGGCAAATTCTGGTAATGCACGATATGCTGGGCATGAATGCTGATTATTTGCCGAAGTTTACCAAAAACTTTTTAGCGGGCCGCGATAGCTTGAGCGCAGCGGTAGAAGCTTATGTTGCCGATGTTCGCAGCGGCGCTTTCCCAGGGCCAGAACACAGCTTTAATTCTTGAGGGTAATTTTCACATGTTGCACCTGGAAACCTTAACGGCGTTAAGAAAGGCACGTGCGAATTGGCGGCAAACCAATGCTAGCGTTGCTTTTGTACCCACGATGGGCAATCTCCATCAAGGGCATTTGCGCTTGGTGGAGCATGCTCGCACACTCGCGGATAAAGTAGTGGTAAGCATCTATGTAAATCCTCTACAGTTTGGCGCAAACGAAGATCTGGATAGTTACCCAAGAACACTGCAAGCGGACATGGAGAAACTCCTTGCTGCAGGCGCGGATGCAGTATTTACCCCGAGTACATCGGTGGTTTATCCCCGAGGTTTAGAGGAACAAACCTTTGTTGAAGTACCCAATTTGAGCAATGAGCTTTGTGGTGCATCAAGGCCAGGGCATTTTCGCGGCGTGGCTACTGTTGTTTGCAAGTTGTTTAATATGGTGCAGCCTGATTATGCGGTATTCGGTAAGAAAGATTACCAGCAGCTATTAGTTATTCGTTTGCTGGCTGAAGATCTATCTCTCCCCATTACCATCATAGGTGTAGCTACCGAGCGTGCCGAAGATGGTTTAGCACTAAGCTCGCGCAACGGTTATTTAAACGCTGCCCAGCGCCAGCAGGCCGCTAAAATTTATGCCATTATGCAAACTGCAAAGCAAAGCTTACAGCAATGTGATCAGCCGTTTGATCAAGATAGCGATAGCATTAAACATATTGAACAGCAGAGCCAACAAGCCTTAAAAGCAGCTGGTTTTACGCCCGATTACGTGAGTATTCGGCGCCAGCAAGACCTTGCTCCGGCAACGTCTGGAGATAAAGCTCTGGTGATCTTGGTGGCTGCTTATTTAGGGAAAACGCGCTTGATAGATAATCTAGAAATTAATCTCGCTTAAGCCGAGGAAACCAAACCCACCCGTTCCGCAGCATCAAGAATATGCTTACGAAGCGACGGTGCTGTGGCAGCGATTTCTCGTTGCTCAACAATGATTTTAGCCAGCATCTCATGGGTAGTCAGAGGGTTTGCCAACACCGTTCTAAATACCAAAGTGCCTTCTCGAAAATACTGGCGTGGGGTTAATTTGGTACGAGAAACAAAGGAGCGGCCGTTTTCCCGCTGTGTTTTCTGAATATAGCGTGTAAGTATATTTAAGTGAGGGGTGATGGCAGCGATCTGCTCGGCATCTGCGTTTGCTAAACTCGCTTTAATTTCAGCCGGTACATAGCGATAGGTAAGTAAACACAACTCAGGATGCGTGATTACTTCAAAATCATCTTGTTGCTCAATTAACGCCGCAAAACCTTTTGCCCGCTCAATACCAGTATCAATCAGAAGTTCATAGCCCTTGCGCCCCATTACGTGCAATGCCGAATAAACCAACATGGCCATGCCTGGGCGCGAACCTTCCATCGTGTGGCTACCCAAATCTTTCGAACCGCGGCGAATCACATACTCTGCATGATGCTCAATGGCGCTCACTAATGAAGGATCTTTAAATAGCACCATGCCCGCTCCCATGGGAACATACATTTGCTTATGCGCATCAATGGTTAAACTATCAGCCCTTTCAATGCCGGCAAGCAGCTTTCGGTGCGTATTAGACATCAATGTTGCCCCACCCCATGCAGCATCTACATGAAAGTGTGCTTGATAAGCTTCCGCTATTTCAGCTATTTCGCTGAGTGGGTCCACGTGGCCGGTTTCTGTGGTGCCAGCGATCCCCACGATTGCCATTACCCGGCCACCCTCACGCGTTACTTTCTCAGCGGCGGCCTTCAGTTCGTTGATTTGCACTCGGTTATTATCATCGGCAGGTACGCTTACAATATTCTTGCGCCCGATACCTAAAACGTCGGCAGCTTTACTCAAAGAATAGTGGCCTCGCTCAGAAACCAATACCACTAAGCGGCTGTATCCATAATGCTGCAGCCCCGCGGCTAAACCTTCCGCTGAAACTCCGGCAAAATCACCATCAGGCGCTAGTAAGTTATTGCGCGCAACCCAAAGGGCAGAAATGTTGGCAATGGTGCCGCCGGAACAAAATGCGCCAAGCGAATGATCAGCACTGTGCATCCAACGATCGTAGAACCCTTTTTTCTCGCCATACACCAAATGGTGCATCATCCCCAGAACTTGTCTTTCCATGGGTGTAAAGGCTTTTGAGGTTTCGATCTTCACCAAATTTTGATTCAACCCCACCATCAACTTCGCCAGCGGCAAAAGAAAATAAGGGAGCGCTGATGTCATGTGGCCAATAAATCTTGGCGATGCGGTATGCACAGATTGCGCAACTAATTTCTTCAATAGCGTATCTGTGTGATCGGACACAAATTCAGGCTGTTCAGGGATATCGCTGTAGGCAAAATCATGCTCGATCTCGTGTAAAGGCCGTTCTTGCGTAACAATATGCGAAGCAAGGAAACCTTCGAGATTTTCCGATAGATGTTGCTCAATTTTGCCAAGTGTGGAATCAGGCGCTTCTGGAACCGTGAAGATTCGGTACAGCGCATCCATACTCACTTCCGCTGTGGTTTTAGGTGCCACGCGCATCTCCTGACCATATTTTTTGAGGCGCAGACTTTAGCACATCTGCATCTGTTTCTGCTAGCGCCGTTAGTTGCGCCAATTCCGCAGGGGCAATAAGATCGGCACCCGCTAAATCGGCAGTGAGCTGCCAAAGCTCCTGCTTGCTTGCTTGGTATTTACGTTCAAAAGGTGTTACCGGCTCAATATCTACCGCTAGCTTAGTCACCTTGGCGGAGATACCGCAACAACGCAATGCTAAGGCAAATTCCTGTAGATAAATCGGCCAATTACTGCGTAGATCAATCGCACCACCTAAGCGAACAAATTCCGGAAACACAGGTGCGCCATGCCAACGCCGGCCCAAGTGCTTTTTCTTCGGCCACGGGTTCGGATACAACAAAAAATGTTTTTCCGGTTGCCACTCGGCTTCACGAGCTAAACGCCAAAAATCATTCAAATCCGCTCTTACCAATAAGTATTGGCCTTCACCTGATTGGCTCTGATGGACATGCTTGCTTAAACGGTGAGCAGATTTATCCACACCTACCACTAAGGCATGGGGATTTCGCTTGGCGATCTCTGCTGTGCTCTCGCCTACGCCACAACACGAATCAAGAATCAGTGGGCCATTGAAATCCGTTAATTTTCGGTTTACCTCGGCAAAGGCCTCGGCACTATGTTCCGCCACAGGCTTCAAAAAGCGGCCTTGCCAGTATTTCCCAACTAACCTTGGAATATCACTATGCACACAACCTTGATTGCTGCTGATAACTCGAGAATTCGCCATCGCTACAGCCAATTAAGTGCGTGTACCAGTGCCACGGCGCAGTAGCCACCAAGCGAGCACGAAAAAAGCGATGTTAAAGATAATCAATACGCCAATGGCTATTGTTGGGGCGATATCTGAAACACCAATAAAGCCAGAGCGGAAACCGTTTACCATATAGATAATCGGATTTATTTTCGAAACCGCCTGCCAAAAATCAGGCAGCAAGGTGATCGAATAAAACACGCCACCAAGATAGGTAAGCGGCGTTAAAACAAAGGTTGGAATAATGGAAATATCATCAAAACTTTTCGCGAACATCGCATTTAACAATCCGCCGAGGGCAAATAGCGTGGCAGTAAGCAATACAGTGATAATAATCATGCCATAGCTTTGAATATCTAATTCAACAAAGAAGCCAGAGACAATAGTAACGATAACAGCAACAATTAGGGAGCGAGCAACACCGCCACCTACATAGCCTAGAATAATTGTAATGTTCGAAACAGGCGCAACCAGCATTTCTTCTAAATTACGCTGAAACTTGGCACTGAAAAAAGAGGCAGCCACATTTGAATAAGCATTCGTAATCACCGACATCATAATCAAGCCGGGAACAATAAACTCCATATAAGTAACGCCGCCCATTTCACCGATTCGGCTACCGATGAGGCTACCGAAAATGATGAAATACAAGGTCATGGTAATGGCTGGCGGCACTAAGGTTTGCACCCATATACGCAAAAAGCGCGTGCACTCTTTAATCCAAATAGTTTTTAATGCAGTGAAATGAATAGGGTTTTTCATATTATTCTTGCTCCTTCGTTTCACGGCCTTGTTCTACTAAATTCACAAACAACTCTTCCAAACGGTTTGCTTTGTTGCGCATTGAAAGTACTTTAATACCCTGTTCGGAAAGTTCACTAAATACTGAGTTTAAGCCAGCCGATTTCGCCACATCTACTTCAATGGTGTGATCGTCGATCACGCGCATAGTGGCGCTTTCAACAGTAGGTGCATTCACACTAGATTCTAAATCCAGCACGAAGGTTTCAATGTTTAGCTTGCCGAGGAGTGCTTTCATCGTGGTGTTTTCAACAATTTCGCCCTTATCGATAATACCGATATTACGGCATAGCATTTCGGCTTCTTCCAGATAATGCGTGGTAAGAATAATGGTAATACCCTGCTTGTTAATACGCGTGAGGAATTCCCACATGGAACGGCGTAACTCAATATCAACACCCGCGGTAGGCTCGTCCAAAATGAGCAACTTGGGCTCATGCAGGAGCGCGCGAGCAATCATAAGGCGGCGTTTCATGCCTCCAGAGAGCGTTCTTCCGCGCTCATCACGCTTTTCCCACAATCCAAGTTGCCGTAAATATTTTTCTGCTCGTTCTCGTGCAAGTTTTCGGGAAACGCCATAGTAGCCCGCTTGATTCACTACAATTTGCTCAACCGTTTCGAACTGATTGAAGTTAAATTCTTGCGGGACCAGGCCAATGTGTTCTTTCACTTCGTTGATCTGAGTATCGAGGTCATAACCAAAAACTTTCACTGAACCTTCGGTTTTATTCACCAACGATGAAATGATGCCAATGGTAGTTGATTTACCGGCGCCATTTGGCCCTAACAAAGCGTAAAAATCGCCCTCTTTAACCGTTAAATCTAAGCCTTTTAACGCGACAAGGCCGCCGCGATAAATTTTTCGCAACCCTTTAATTTCAAGTGCATTGGTCATGCGCTACTCCGGTTAATAATTCGAAACTTTGTACACACCCATGGGGTGTACAAAAAAGATTATGAATTGCATTATTTATGGCGCTAATCATGGCGCTAATTATTGCGCTGATCATAGCCCCAGCGGCTAACGAGCTGTTGGTTTAAGCCAAGGTGATCAAGAATTCGCGCCACTACAAAATCAACCAAATCCGCGATCGATTGCGGCTGATGATAAAAGCCAGGAGCCGCTGGCATTATGGTTACACCCATACGTGAGAGTGTGAGCATGTGCTCCAAGTGAATGCTATGCAGTGGCATTTCTCGTGGCACCATGATTAATTGCCCACGTTCTTTGAGAACAACATCGGCAGCACGCTCAATAAGATTATCGCTCGACCCTGTGGCGATAGAAGCCAAAGAGCCCGTTGAGCAGGGGCATACTACCATACGCTTAGGTGCAGCTGAACCTGAAGCTACTGGCGAAAACCACTCCTCTTTGCCATAAACTTTTAGTTGTTCAGTACTCACATTGAAGTGCTCACAAAAAAACTTTTGAATGGAATCGGGGGAACCGGGTATTTTTAAATTTTCTTCCGTAGCAAACACAACCCGAGCAGCACTGGAAATTAATAATAACACTTGCTGATTCTGAGCCAGCAAACATTCGAGCAAGCGCAATGCATAGGGCGCTCCCGAAGCACCGGTAATGGCCAACGTAACCCGATTATCTTGTTGTTGAAAGGCATCATGAGCGCCCTTCGAACCGCTGGTAAGCGATGATGTCATAGTGCTATCCCTCTGGATGTTTAACACTCGAATTAGCCAATCTATCGAGCAGTTGTTGGTGAATGCCACCGAAAGCACCGTTGCTCATAATCACCCAATGTTCTTCTGTGGCTTGCGCTGCCGTTTGCGTTTTGGCTATTTGGAAATCGCTTAAAATCGCATCAGCAAGCTCGTTAACCTGCTCTTTTATGGTAACCGGCAGGTATTTTGCCGTTACAGAATGCTCTTGGTGATACTCTTTGTCTTCTTCTCCGTGCTCTGCGCTTTGCAACGATGCCAGCTGTTCGGCTAGCTGCACCTCCGCGCCGGCCGGCTGTAAAGCATACACGCTATCAGCTGCTGCAAAAGCAGCGGCCAAAGTATCTTTGTGTACCCCGGCTTTCATGGTATTTGAGCGAGGTTCAAAAACTGCTCGAATTTTAGCATGTGGGCCAACGTGATTTCGCATCGCTTGCAAAGTGGTAGCGATCGCCGTTGGGTGATGCGCGAAATCATCATAAACGCGAACGCCGGCGCATTCACCTCGGAGCTGTAATCTTCGAGCAGGCGATGTAAATCGGCTAAGAACACTTGCTGCCTCTTCGGGGGTAACACCTACTTGGGCCGCCGCCGCTATGGCCATTAAGCCGTTATCTGCATTGTGCTGGCCAATCAAACCCCATTCAACCGTTCCCGCTTCAACACCATGGTGAAGCACTCTAAACCGGCTGCCGTCCGCATTTAGTAGTTCACTGCTCCATGCCTCTTGGTGGCCAATGCGCACCTGTTCCGACCAACAGCCTTTATTTACAACTTCAGCGAGTGCCTTGCTTTCTGCTGGATAAATAACTTGCCCAGTGCTCGGTACCGTGCGTAAAACGTAAGCAAACTGTTGTTGGATTGCCGCTAAATCAGAAAAAATATCAGCATGATCAAATTCAAGGTTGTTCATTACTAAGGTATTACTAAAATAGTGCAAAAATTTTGAGCGCTTATCGAAAAACGCGGTATCGTATTCATCCGCCTCAATCACAAAATATGGGCTATCGGTGAGCCGCGCGGTTTCATTGTAGGGTTGCACCACGCCGCCCACTAAGAAACTCGGATTCAACCCCGCTTGCTCGAGAATCCAAACCAACATAGAAGCCGTTGTGGTTTTGCCATGGGTACCTGAAATAGCCAACACATGGCGTTCGCGCAGTAGAGTTTCCCCGAGCCACTGCGGGCCGGATTGATAAGGGAGTTGTTGCGCCAATACCGCTTCTACTACAGGATTTCCTCGGCTCAACGCATTGCCAATAATAACCAAATCAGGGGTGGCCTGCAGTTGCGTTAAATCATCGCCCTGAAATAGATCAATACCCAAATTTTCCAATTGCGTACTCATCGGTGGGTACACATTACTATCACTGCCAGTTACTCGATAACCCAAAGCTTTCGCAAGCGCCGCGATACCGCCCATAAAGGTGCCACAAATACCAAGAATATGAATATGCTTCATTAGCTACCTATGCTGCTTCCACGAAATAATAATAACCATTCATCATACCACTTCATTTATTTCTAAGCATCTGTGTGCTATCAACCATATCATCGATAATCAATGCGCAAAAAGGAGGCATCGGCCATTGTTTTAAGGTAAACTTGCGAGCGTTTCCGGCAACACCTAAACGACAACCAGAGGCTAATCATGCAGCGCTTGATTCCCGTTCTGAACAATGACCACGTTTCGTTACACCTAATTTCCGTTATCAATACTTTGCTCACTGCGGCAAAGGAAATATCTCACCGCCTTCATCAGGGCAGCCTTGCCGGCACTCTTGGCTCTACACTTGATGAAAACATCCAGGGTGAAACACAGAAAAAATTAGATATCGTTTCCAACCAATTAATAAAAAATATGCTCTTGGAAACTAATCTCGTTCACGCCGTGGCTTCTGAAGAAGAAGATTTCGTGGTTATGGGGAATCCAGATGCAAAATACTTGGTTGCTTACGATCCTCTCGATGGCAGCTCAAATATTGATATCAACGGCTCAGTTGGCACGATTTTCTCCATCTTAGAAAAGCCCAAGCATGCCGCTGAAGGCACGGAACTGTTTTTGCAAACAGGTGATGAGCAGATAGCCGCAGGGTACATTTTGTATGGTCCATCCACGATGTTAGTGCTTACTACCGGTAAGGGTGTTCGCATGTTCACCCTAGATCATACCGTAGGCGAATTTTTGCTAACAGTGGATAAAGTAACGGTGCCGCAGGATACTAAAGAGTTCGCGATTAATATGTCGAACCGCCGTTACTGGACAGCCCCCATGGAGAATTATATTGCCGATCTCTTGCTCGGCGCCGAGGGTGTTCGGAAAAAGAATTTCAACATGCGCTGGAATGCCGCCATGGTTTCTGATGTACATCGTGTGTTATCTCGAGGCGGCATTTTCGCTTATCCGGCTGATTGCAAAAATCCGGAGAAACCCTGTAAATTGCGGTTAATGTATGAAGCAAACCCCATGAGCTTCTTGGTGGAGCAAGCCGGTGGTCGAGCATCAACCGGCTATGAGCGCATTATGTCGTTACAGCCAACCGACATTCATGAGCGCGTTTCCGTATTAATGGGTTCACGTAACGAAGTTGATATGTGCTTGGATTATTACAAAAAATTTAAATGTGAGCGCCCTGATGCGCCAAATCAGTAAAATATTACATTGATTATTTTGAGTTAAATCATAAAGGTTCGCTATAATCGTGCGATGCCAATTGCGAGCCCTTGCCAGCGGCTCAGTGAAAATAATCAGCTAAAGAATTTATTTTAAATATCAAAGGAAAGAAACATGAGCTTGAACGATGTACCAGCAGGCAAAAATTTGCCAGATGAAATCAATGTAATTATTGAGATCCCAGCAAATGCTGATCCAATAAAATATGAAGTAGACAAAGATTCTGGCGCGCTCTTCGTAGATCGCTTCATGACTGCTCCCATGTTTTATCCGTGTAACTACGGCTACGTAAACGACACCTTATCCCTTGATGGCGATCCGGTTGATGTTTTAGTACCTACTCCACACCCATTACAGCCAGGTTCTGTAATTCGTTGTCGCCCAGTTGGCGTTCTGAAAATGAGCGATGAATCAGGAGAAGATGCGAAAATTGTAGCGGTTCCTGTGAGTAAATTAAGCAAAGAATATGATCACATTGAAGATGTGAATGATTTGCCAGAATTGCTTCGTGCTCAAATTACGCATTTCTTCGAGCGTTATAAAGAACTTGAAAAAGGCAAGTGGGTGAAAGTTGAAGGCTGGGGCGATATTGCCGAAGCTAAAGAAGAAATTGAATCTTCGTTTGCTCGCGCCCAAGAGAATAAATAAGTAGCGCTATGGCTACTTGGTGTATACGCGGCCAAGGAATTCAATTTACTTGGCCGCGTCAATCACAACCAACCATTGATATCGCTGAACTGGAAATCAAAATCGGTGAGCGAGTGCTTTTGCGTGGGCCAAGCGGCAGTGGTAAATCAACCTTGCTTTCATTATTGGCCGGTGTTCACTCCGTGCAAGCAGGTAGTCTAAGTATTCTTGATGCTGAGTTGAGCCAGTTATCGCAACGCAAGCGCGATAAATTTAGAGCTGACCACATCGGCTATATTTTCCAACAGTTTAATCTTCTCCCCTATCTTAGCGTTATTCAAAACGTGCTGCTGGCGATCGATTTTTCAAAAACTCGGGCAAAACGTTTAGCTGATAGAAGTATCAGTGCGCAAGCTGAAAGTGAGCGCCTACTAACTCGTTTGGGAATCGCAGCCGATTTGTGGTTAAAACCAGCTGGCAACTTGAGTGTTGGTCAACAACAACGAGTTGCAGCGGCGCGCGCGCTAATTGGAGCGCCCGAATTAATCATTGCCGATGAACCCACCTCTGCCCTTGATACTGATGCGCGCGATACGTTTTTAAATTTATTAAATGAAGAATGTGAGCAGCAAAAGATAACTTTAGTTTTTGTTACTCACGATACAACTTTGAGCCATCACTTCGATCGTATCATTCAGCTTGCCGATATTAACTGCAATAGCAAAGACATAGCCAATGCTGCCGTTGAGAGTGACCTAAACGATAGTGCGGCATATAACGGAAATAAGGAGGCCTAATGCGTATTGTTAAACTTGCAACCGCGAGCCTTCTTAGCCGTAAATCTAATGCGGTGCTTACCTTGATGGCTATCGCAATTAGCGTGATGTTGCTTTTGGGTGTTGAGCGTGTGAGTCAAGAAACTCGTTCTGGTTTTGCCAACACCATTTCCGGCACAGACCTGATTGTAGGCGCACGAAGTGGTTCCGTTAATCTATTGCTCTATTCAGTATTTCACATTGGCAATCCAACCAATAACATTACCTGGAACACTTATCAGCACTGGGCCAACAACAGCCAAGTAGCATGGAGTGTACCGATAGCGCTTGGCGATAGCGTACGCGGCTATCCCGTGGTGGCCACGGAACCAAGCTTTTTCCAGCATTTTCGTTATGCACAGCAGCAACCTCTGCAGTTTTCAGAAGGTGCGGCCTTTCAACGCGGCGAAGCTGTTATTGGTGCTGAAGTAGCTCGGCAACTAAACCTCAGCGTTGGTAGTGATTTGGTGATCGCCCATGGCACTGGCAGTGTCAGTTTTCATGAGCATGATGATCATCCCATGCACATCGCCGGCGTGTTAGAACGCACCGGAACGCCCGTTGACCAAGCAATTTATATAAGCCTTCGCGATCTTGATATTATGCATGGTGGTGCCCATGACGATGCCAGTAATGGGCATGAGCATAATCACGAGCATAATCACGAGCATAATCACGAGCATAATCACGAACATAACCACGAAGATAACCATGACCATGAAAGCTCTGTTGCCAATGAATATGAGGGCACTCATGAAAGCCATGATGCAGAAGAACATCATACTCACAATCATAGCACCGGCAGCCATAGTGACCATGGGGATAGCGCTGAGCACGAGCACGAAATTTTAGCCGGGCGTAACCACAGCGCAAGCAATGAAATACAGCCGCCTATTCCGGGCATTAGCGCCTTCTTGGTAGGTTTGCAGAGTAAGCCCAGGGCAATATTCATGCAACGCCAGATAAACACTTATAGAGAAGAGCCACTTACCGCCATTATGCCGGGCTCTACCTTGCAAGAACTTTGGCGTACCTTGAGTGGCTTTGAGCGGGCATTATCCGTAGTGTCAGGCTTCGTACTTTTAGCAGGCTTGCTCGGTATGCTTGCCACCATATTGGCCAGTTTACGTGAACGCCGCAGGGAAATGGCCGTATTGCGCTCTATCGGCGCCGGGCCAGGTACTATTTTCACACTGTTAGTAAGCGAAACCATGGTGCTTACCTTAGCGGGAATGGCTGCCGGCGTTGGCTTGTTATATGGCTTCATTTTTATGTTAGCGCCTTGGATTCAAGCAAGTTTCGGCGTTGTTGTTGAACTCAGCGGTATATCTAGTGCCGAATGGCTACGCCTTGGAATCGTTTTTGTTGCTGGGTTCTTTATTAGTTTAATTCCAGCTTGGCGAGCTTACAGAAATTCGCTGAGCGATGGTTTATCCATGAGGGTATAAATGAAATTATTCACGCAAGTAGGTTTAATAAGTATCGCAGCCCTATGCCTTACCTCTTTTGCAGCACAGGCGGATGTTCGAGAATTAAAATGGAATGAGCTGAAGCCTTCAGATTGGGAAGCGCCGGCCGTTCGTGATCCTATTTTTTATGAGCAAAACCCAGATATGCAGGTGCAAACTGAGCTTGATGCACCTGTAGTTCCGGAACTTGATGGCGAAAAAGTAAAGATTCCCGGCTACGTTGTGCAACTTGAAGGCGATGACCGGAAAATTACCGAGTTTCTCTTAGTGCCCTATTTCGGCGCCTGCATTCACGTGCCGCCGCCACCGCCAAACCAAATAATTCATGTTACCTTTCCTGAAGGTGTGCCTTACCCGGTTACCTATGATGCGGTTTGGGTAACAGGCACCATTAAGGTAGAGCATCTGGATTCAGATCTGGCATTGGTGGGTTATCAAATGGAAGCAGATGCTGTTATTTCTTATTTCTAACAGAGTATTTGATGTAAAAAGGCACTTCGAACGAAGTGCCTTTTTTGCTTCTAAGAAATAACTAGAACTTTTTTCTAAAGAGGAACTAGAAGCTCAGGGAAACGTTCGCAAACGGCCCAGTGAACTCATAGTTGGTAATAAAATCGTTACCCTGTTTTAAATCCATTTTCATCGCCCGGTAACCTAAGCTCACATACCCATCTAAGGTAAGGCTATCAATAAATCGATAGCGTACCGAACCTTGAAAATCATATACATCATGATCGCCAAAAGTACCTAAATGCCCTTCAGCAATAACTGCAAAACCACTGAAAGGTAAGCCAACAGCAGCGCGCAGATATGCAGAAAAAACATCTTCGTCAATTTTCCAATAAGGCTGATCTGTCATGCCGTAGTTTTCGGCAATAAAGCCATCGATCTGTTTAAGGCTTGCGCCCACATGAAGTTCAACTAAATCATTATCGAGTGGCGCATAAAACAGCGTGTAGGTTTCATGGCCTAAATCAACAGTTACCGAATCCGATGTGGCCACCCAATCACCAGTAAACTTCAATTCTTGTGTTTCAATCTTTACGTTTGGAACAAACGGAACGATATGAATAAAGGTTGCCGACAAGCCTAGCTGTCCCGAACTATCCCAATCATAGCCGCTAAAGCCCGACATCGTGCGGGCAGCAGCATGGCTGCCGCTTGCATCGGCTTGCCAGTATTGTGCTTCCGCATCTAAACTGAATAAAAAATCTGCCGAGGCAGGCATTGATATAACAGCTAAGCTGCTCGCAACAACAATACCTAAAGTCTTTTTCATATATCTCCGCTACTCTCTTTTAAAATTAAACTGATGCGAACTATGCACCCTGCGCGTGATTACGCGGCGCTACTATATTGCCTATGGGAATCAGTGTCTAGCATGATGATTTGTAACGAGTGCTTTCACCGGCGCGGTTAAACTGATTTCACTACCATCACTAAAAATCAGCACAAGCTCATGTTCTTCATCGATTACTAGAGGCCCATTCAATCGCATTAACATCAAGTGATAACCACCTGGTTGCAGAGTCACTCTCTCTCCAGCTGGCACCACTAAAGCGTCCATCTGCTCCATGCGCATTTGTTCGCCTTCCCTTACGTGCTGGTGTATCTCGATATCATCAGCAATATCGCTACTCGCGCCAATTAAAAGAATATCTTGCTCACCGCTGTTCCGTAGCACACCAAACCCAGCGCCATTTGGTTGCCCCGGAATACTCTCCCGCAACCATAGGCTCTCTACTTCAACTTCAGCAAAAGCTGGTGAAACAAATAGCAAAACGCTGGTGCTAAGGCTCAAAAGTAACATCTTATATATGTAACGCATGGTGGACCCCTAATTTATTTTTAGAGCTCCACTTTAGCGAATTTTAAGCTACTTGGGTACGGTTTCGGCTAAATATCCACACAGCGAGTGCAATCAAGAGAATAGGCCAGAATAAGCTAAATCCAACTAACACCAGCACCGCCGAGGCGATTGCTACCGCTAAAACTGTACTGCCAAATATCGCTAAGCCCACCACAAAGGCAATACCTGCTAAGAGGGCAATCACAAACAAAGGAACAACTACAACGGCGAGCAAGCTCATTATAAAGCCAACTAAAGTTGGGCCAAAGAGTGCCAGCAGTGCAATCATTAACAACACCCATAAAAATGTTTTCATCTCATACTCCTAGGTAAAGGCAATCTTGTTGGTAGATAGCCATTCTGTTTATAAGTATGAATATGCAGGTATCGTGCCAAAATTGAAAAATCATGAAGGGCGTTGAAATATAAGCCTACGGCGTTGTGCGGTGCAGCTTTTTCTAAAAGTTGGTTTCGAAATAATTCAGTTTAATAGCATTTTTCGCCAATTTTTAGCGAAATTCTCATAAAAAAGCAGCCTGCTAAAGCAAGGCTGCTTTTCGATTACTTACTAACAATCACTTAAAAGCGATAGCTTACTTCGGCATAATAGTAACCGCCGTTAAATCCAAATGGCGCATTGGTATTTGGATATTGGAAAATACCGTTAAATTGGTTCTCCGGTAATTGCTTATCCGGATAGGTATCAAACAAGTTCTGTGCGCCCAAACGCACAGCTACACTATCAGTGGCTTGATACCGGAACGACAAATCAGCAATCCACTTACCACCGAACGTAGTTTGAGTGCCCGCGTTATTCTCCAGAATATAATCACCAAAGTAACTAAACGCTAAATGCGTTTGTAGCTTCTCATAATCATGGGTAAACGATAATGTACCGCTATTTTGAGGTACAGATCGGGTCATGCGCGTTTGCTCAACGCCATTGAAGAGCTTATCTTCTAAGCCATCTAGAATCTGTGGCAGATTGATTGCATCGATATCGGTTTCGTTATAGCCGTAAGCGGCTTGTGCACGCAGGCTACCATACTCAGCTAAATCATATTCTTTTGCTAGTACGATATCGAGACCTCGAGTAGTGGTATCTACCGCGTTAATAAAGAAGCGCGCATTATCCGCTCCGGCTACGGCTAGCGCATCTGCAACCGCTGGTGAATCACTTGGAATTAACGAGCTTGATAAAATAATGCGGTCATCGATTTCAATTTGATAAGCATCAATTGTCAACGATAAGCCGTTATAACCATTCCAAACCACACCCGCACTAAAGCTTTGTGATTCTTCTGGCTGTAACGCCCCCACTTCCAATTCCCGCGCCACAGCACTCAGGTTGTTAAAGGTACCGGATTGCTCAGGAACTAATTCTCCATCACGGTTAACAAACAAAGTGGAGATGTTTGTGAAATACAATTGCTGGACGCCCGGCGCACGGAAGCCAGTATTTGCCGTAGCCCGTACCGCAAGTTCATCAGTAATAGCGTAACGGCCGGATACTTTCCAACTCGTATTATTACCAAAATCAGAATAATCTTCGTAACGTAATGCCGCGGCCCACTGGAATTTCTCGGTAAGTTGATTCTCTAATTCAACATACAAACCTGTGTTATCACGAGATTCACTAATTTCAGAATCCGGGCGGAAGCCAGTGAAACCTTGGCTGCCTGCAGCACGGTTATCAAAGCCACCATCCTCATAAGAAGCTGGTTCGCCTGCTTTAATCTGATAACCGTTTTCGCGATAGCTCACACCTAGTGCCACAGATAAATCAGAGTAATTGTAGAACTCAATCAAACGTGAAACTTCAAAGCTTACGTTTAATTCATCATGTAACAGAGTACCTGCATCGAATTCACGGGGCGAAGCGGCGCCAAAAGAGGCGTTCAATGAGTTCTCAAGCCGATAATTAAATTCACTTTCACCGTAAACAATCGAAGCATCCGCGAACCAATCGCCAAGGTCGAACCGATAGCCAGAGGCAATAGAAATATCATTTGTATCCGGTGCTAAAATTGGCAAAAATCCATCCGGGTATACTTCTAGTACGTTCCGTGCATCTAAGGCTCTGCGGTAAAATGCACCAGATTTAGTAGTTCGCTCGCTAAAACCACCAAATGCATAAAGTTCACCTGTGCCTACCTGATAATCAGCATTAAAAAATAGGCCAATGTTTTCGAATTCAGCATCGCCAACATGGTGGCTCTTACGATCAAATGTATCTTCTCGCGGATCGAGTTCGCCATCTACCAACGGATATTGTTGCCGTGGGTCAAGCCCCGCACGATTTGTTCGGCCTTTATCATGGTATTCACCGGAAAATACAATAGCCCCTCGATCGTTTAAGTTAACGCCAAAGCTACCGTGTAGTTTTACTTGTTCACCATCACCCTCGTAGGTTTGGCCTGCACTGATATTTAAATCACCGCCTTGAGCGTTGTCTTTCAATACAATGTTAATAACCCCAGCGATCGCATCAGAGCCATATTGGGCTGATGCACCATCACGTAACACTTCGATACGTTTAATTGCGGAAATAGGGATAGCGTTCAAATCAGCATTCGAGCTGCCGCGGCCAGTAGTGCCGTTTAGGTGAACAAGCGAACTACTATGGCGGCGTTTACCATTTACTAGAACTAATGTATGGTCGGGCGATAAGCCACGAAGAGAGGCAGGGCGTACCGCATCGGAACCATCGGTAATAGATGAACTAGGGAAGTTAAAGCTAGGCACAGCGTATTGCAATGCTTTAGCTGTTTCTGTGAACCCGGCTGCCACAAGATCTTCAGCAGAAATAATATCTACAGGCGCTGAACCCTCTGTTGCCGTTCTTACACTCAATCGTGAGCCAATCACCTGAATACGTTCAGGCTCCGAACTTTGAACCTCGGCTTCATTGTCTTGTGCGTAAGAAATTGCTGGTAGCGAAACAATTGAAGCAATAGCTATACTAATCGTAGATCTTTTCATGATGTTTCCCTTATTTCTTGTTAGTTTCTTATTCAATCTAACAGGAGAAACGGTAATGCAACAAGACTAGATCAGACCAAAGTATAACTGAAGAGTATAAACAATTGCTTAACCATAACATTTTAGCGTTGCGGTACGAGAATTTACAGGCACAAATTTCAGAACCTGCTCCGCCCTACTCGAGAGTAGAACACCGCCCTTTGAATACGAAAAAACCCCAGCCTTTCGGGCTGGGGTTTTTGTCGTAATAGGCGCCTGGCGGTGTCCTACTCTCGCATGGGGAGGCCCCACACTACCATCGGCGCTGACATGTTTCACTTCTGAGTTCGGAAAGGATTCAGGTGGTTCCACGTCGCTATGGCCGCCAGACAA
>NZ_PIPJ01000004.1 GCF_003987135.1 Aliidiomarina iranensis | reverse complement strand
TAAGTTTAAAGTATGGTAGCAAAGGCTACTGCTAAAGACTTAGCTCCAATAGAGTTTGATAGTTGGATAAAGCCGGCCCATACGGAAAGCAGCACCAGCACCGAGCAAGGCAAAACCACCACCATTATCCAGCATGGAGTCACCGAGCAGATAAGCGAAGGGGGCGAAACCTGGTTCCGGCGTAACTTGGGCAATGCTATTGTGGAGAAGCGCGGTGAAAGCATCACCACCCGCTATGTATACACGGACCATTTAGGCAGTGTGGATGTGATTACCGATGACGCGGGGCAAGTAGAAGAAAAGCTCAGCTTCGATGCCTTTGGTAAGCGCCGTGCGGTGTTTAAAAGCAATAACCAAGCCGTGAACTTTACCTTGGCCTCGATATTAAGCCTCACCCACAAAGGCTACACCGGCCACGAGTAGGTAGACCACGCCAGCGTAGTGCAAATGGGTGGCCGAATTTACGACGCCCACATCGGCCGCTTTCTACAAGCCGACCCATTCGTGCAAAGCCCAAGCAATAGCCAAAACTTTAACCGCTACAGTTATGTACTGAATAATCCGCTTAGTTATACTGACCCTAGTGGGTATATTTTTAAGGCGTTAAAGAAGTATTGGCGTGTTATTGCAGCAGCCGTAGTGAGTTATTATACCTTTGGCGTTGCCTCGGGTTGGGTCGCCGGAAGTGGTTTTCTTTCTGGTGCGGTGGCGGGCGGTGCAGCAGGCTTTGTGGGTGGTGCTGTGGCTACCGGAAGCTTAAAAGGTGCACTCCAAGGGGCATTTAGTGGCGCGGTGTTTGGTGGTATTGGTGCCCATTTAGGTGATGCGGCCACCCATATTCAGGTGGGAGCACATGCCACGGCTGGAGGTATGTTGAGCGAGCTTCAGGGCGGTAACTTTGGGCATGGCTTTTTCAGCGCTGGATTTACCAAATGGGCGGGTAAAACGTGGCACATTGATACCGGAAGTGCGCGTAATGTCATTGGTAACTCGCTGAAGCAGGCCATTATAGGTGGCACTGCCTCTAAAATCACCGGCAATAAATTCTCGAATGGCGCGTTCACTGCCGCATTGCAGTATATTGTGAATGAGGCGGGTTCAAAACGAAACCATGTTAGACGATTGGTAAGCTCATTTGATCACGATGAATGGGAATTGGTAGGGCAAGTTGATTCTGGAACTCAATCAATTAATTCGAAGCAAGAGATTTTGCTTGAATTCCAAAGCGACGCATTTCCAGCGACTGAGCGCTGGTTCTCAGAGGTTTCTGCCAGACCGCTGAACTTAGATGGCTCGGTAATGAATGTGATAGCTCCTGAAGAATGGTTCCAGCCAGTAGGTTATACGGTACAAACCGGTCAAGTAGGTACTTTTATAGGCCCAAGATATATATTGCGGGCTAACCTTCCTAATCCTGGTGGTTATCAATGGACGATACGCATTCCTCCTCAAGCGTCATCACATGGCAATTCAAGCTGGCGTAGAATCAATGTTTATCAGCGTCGTGGGAACTGATGAGTAGGGAGATTATATTGAAAAATCAGTTTGTTAGAAGG
The DNA here is from genome assembly GCF_003987135.1 of Aliidiomarina iranensis. Lineage (GTDB taxonomy): Bacteria > Pseudomonadota > Gammaproteobacteria > Enterobacterales > Alteromonadaceae > Aliidiomarina > Aliidiomarina iranensis. Next base: position 200,969 of record NZ_PIPJ01000004.1, on the reverse strand, counting down.
GCAATTTTTGCGGTCTCTGTTATAGTGCTGACAAGTGCATTACCTTGGCATGGGATTTATTTTTTCCCTATAAGGTATCCGAGTTCTATATTTGAACAAGGATTATTCTCTTTCAGTATATCAGCGCTGCAATTAGCCTTTATTGTTGTGCCATTAATGGCAGTTATTACAGCATGGTTTGAAAATAAAACCGCATTTTTATGGGCTGGGATTTATCCTGTAATCGCGACAGCATTTGGTGTTTTTGCAGTTCCTTTATTGGGCGGACTGGCTTCAATTTCTGGGGGACGCTTTTGGATACTTCTTTCTGTTAATATAACCGTGATGGTTATTGTGCTGCTCTTATACGTTAAGTCTCGAACAGCACAAATAACCCCATCGGCGGGTCGCTGAAAAATCCGCCGATGCTGTTCTGGGAGGCAAACAGCTCTCGTCTGCCCTTAATAATCGAGAAAACCCCAAGCATCGACTGCGCTTCGATGCATTTGATAAGCGGCGGGCGGTGTTCCGCTCGAACAACCAAGCGGTGAATTTCAACCTTGCGTTAATAGTGGGCATTACCCATCAAGGCTACACTGGCCACCAGCAGGTAGATCACGCCAGCGTGGTGCAAATGGGCGGGCGGATATACGATGCGCACATTGGCCGGTTTTTACAAACCGATCCGTTTGTGCAAAGCCCGAGCAACAGCCAAAACTTTAACCGCTACAGCTATGTGCTGAATAATCCACTCAGCTATACTGACCCGAGTGGGTATTTGTTTAAGTCGATTAAGAAGTATTGGCGAACGATAGCGGCGGCCGTTGTTAGTTACTATACCTTCGGAATTGCCTCGGGCTGGATAGCCGGGAGTGGCTTTCTTTCTGGGGCTGTAGCAGGTGGGGCAGCAGGTTTTATGGGTGATGCTGTGGCTACCGGAAGCTTAAAGGGAGCGCTGCAAGGGGCATTTAGTGGCGCGGTGTTTGGTGCGATAGGTGCTCAGTTTGGCGATGCCAAAACCTATGTTCAAGTAGGGGCGCACTCCATGGCCGGCGGCGTACTGGGTAAACTACACGGCGGTAACTTTGGGCATGGCTTCTTCAGTGCCGGCTTTACCAAATGGGCGGGTAAAGAATGGAAGGTGGATACCGAGAGTGCGCGCAACGTGATTGGCAATTCCTTAAAGCAAGCCATTATATATAGGTGGCACCGCCTCTCGCATTACCGGCAACAAATTCTCGAATGGCGCGTTCACGGCAGCGCTGCAGTATATTGTGAATGAGGCGTCGAGTGAGATTCAATCTAGGGCGCAGGCCACTCATGTTAAGGGTATTCGAATAGATATTGGATACACGGACGCAGTTGGTCACGGCCTTCACGGACAGCATCATGCTTTAGTAATAATTACTGATCCCGCTACGGGGCAGCAGTATGCTGTTCGTGCAGGACCCAGTGGAGGAATGGGGCCTAGTCAATCAGCAGGGAATAGCGCAGCTTCAGGTTCTGGTGGTTCCGTTTCTGCGACCGCAGGGCACGGTGGCTCAGGAGGCCATGGACTTGGTTCTATTTATGCTGAATACGGTATTTATAATGAATACTTCCGTGATGCTCCTAGTGCGGTTCATCGAATTCAGCATGTAGGTTATATGAATTCTTCATTCGATAATGTTAGGGCAATGTCTGTTGAATTTGCGAATGTTACATATACTAATCGAGTACCCTATAGGCCTTTGACATTGAATAGCAACTCGTTTGCATTTACCTTTGTGGAAAGTCTCGGGTTCAGTCGGCCAACTCCCATTATTGGAGCGCCTGGGTGGCAAAATGGAACTGTGAGCAACTCCCTGTCTTACCCTTAAAAAGATGGAAAAGTTAATGAAGTATATGATTAAAATGGTATTTTTTCTTTCAGTTATGTTTATAGCAAATTCTGGGTGTGCAGAACATATGATGACGAGCGGGAAAGTTGAAAAATTATTTAACGAAACGCTAGCTGTCGGGGACTCGGAGAGTAAAATCGAAAACTTTTTGAAAGATCACGATATTGCTTTTTCATATGATGATTTTATGAGGCGTTATCAATGCATCATTCGGGATCCTTCCCCACGAAAGCCTAAAGGTTATCACAGCATTGTGATACATATTTATGTTGATGCTGACAGGAATTTTCAGCGTGCTGAAGTAAGGGATTCATACACAGGATTATAGATTTAATCTGTTCGTCTGCGATAAAGCCCCGCCTACAAGCCCGAGATTTTTCGTTAAAGCTCTGCGAGTAAAATTTTACGTTATCGGGAGTGGCTTTCTTTCTGGGGCTGTAGCGGGTGGTGCAGCAGGTTTTATGGGTGGTGCGGTGGCCACAGGAACGCTCAAAGGCGCTCTGCAAGGGGCATTTACCGGTGCGGTCTTTGGTGGTTTGGGAGGCCATTTAAGTAATGCAAGCACGTCTGTTCAAGTGGGTGCGCATTCTTTTGCCGGCGGTGTGGTGAGTAAACTGCAGGGAGGCAACTATGGGCATGGTTTCTTCAGTGCCGGCTTTACCAAATGGGCGGGTAAGGAATGGAAGGTGGATACCGAGAGTGCGCGCAACGTGATTGGCAATTCCTTGAAGCAAGCCATTATAGGTGGCACCGCCTCTAAGATTACCGGCAACAAATTCTCGAATGGCGCGTTCACGGCAGCATTGTAGTATGTTGTGAATGAGGCGTCAGCTCGTGTTGAAAATCACTTTGGTACAAAGTATGAAGCTCGGCGAACAGGCTGGTATGAGTACCGTGAAATTGACGCGATATTTGAACCACTTGATGGTGTGAGCATGCTGATTTCTGGTGGTAAGTCAGGTTTAATCAAGGGGTCAACTAAAGGCGGGTTTTGGAGTCAGATTGCTGATCGCCTAAGCACTCCAGAGATTTATCGTGATACCCGCATATTTGCTAGATTTGATGAATATGAATTATACAAAGTCGACTATAGATATGAGGTTACTAATGGAGATGTTTTTAACGGTAGTTATCATGAGCTCAGGGCTACTCGTACAGGGCAGTACGGTAGTTCTAGAAATCTTAGTGCTCCATTGAATATGGGGAAACCAAAATTAAATATTTGCACTCCCCCACGTTGCCCATATTAATACTAGGAAAAGGGAGGTTATTTCATGGCAAGGATTATATTGTTCTTTTTTTGCATGCTTTTGTTATTAATTTCTATCCCGCTAAGTGGCCATACAGGGTTTTATCCAACCACTTGGATACAGTATAAGCTGGGGTTAGATGCTGCGAGTATACATGAAGAGTGTCAGCACTATGTGAGCAGTGACTCATTGCTAATAAATTGTTATATGCAAAAATTCAAACCATTAGTGAATCTTTCACTTTGGATTTACATGTTGTCTTACAGTGTGATTTTATACTTGGCAGCTACTGGGAGTAATGTATTACGGAAGCTATTATTGATGCTTTCGACTGGTTTAACCTTGTATTATGTTTTTTCTAGTGGAATCAGTTCTGTTGGGTTTGTCGGGAATTTGGTGATTGCTTTGGTGTTTGGGGCTATTATTTTTAGGGATCTGTAATAGCCCCCTTTTAAAACGGACACTTATTAATTAAGCGATAGGCTTAGACCTATCTTTAAGGAGTGTCTATGGAGCGTAATTTTGGTGGATATGAATCTGATGCACTGTATGACGTGGAAAACGGTAATAAGGTAAATATCCGTTTGTACTACCACACAGAACGCTCAATTGTGCCTGTACGCATAGGCCGCTTCCTACAAGCCGACCCATTCGTGCAAAGCCCAAGCAACAGCCTATATTGCTCAACCAATATTGGCCACGTTAATCGACATTCAGAATCTTCTAGTACCGATGCCTGCTACTGGTATCGCAAGTGGCTTACCTGCACGGTTCGGAACAAACCGGTGCCGGCGAAGGCCTGTACCACTTGATGATAATTTACTTCAGCGCCACGAGGCTCTATCCACAAACGGTTACCGCTTACGCCAAAGCGCACAGGTTGGCTGAGCGCTCGGCGTAAATGGCGCTCTGCTTCCAATAGTATCTCTGGTTTATTTTCTGCGCGTTGGCCTCCGGCTACAAAGGCGCGGTGGGCCTTTTCTAATTCCTCATCGTACCATTCCACATCAATAGGCCCAGAATGGCGAATGCTCACGTTCGGATCGTCTGGAAACGGCCGCAAAATGTTTGGGTTATAACTAATTTCTACCCGCGCGCTTTCTTCATTTTCGCCGGGCGCACTCTGGCATGCCGCGAGTGTAAACAAAGCGCTAGCAATTACCACTATACGAATTATTGAGCTCTTCATTGTTGTTCCTCAAACACATCGATCATTATCAGTATCTGTTTTACTAAGCTACTTTAAAACTAACAGAAAGCACTTACTGGCTTAATCGTCGGCCATGTAATTTTTTGGCAAATCAATGCGCGCAACGCCACTCGCCACTGCCGCTTCGGCCACAGCGCGAGCTACTCGTTTACATAAACGCGGGTCCATAGGCTTCGGAATAATATACTGGCGGCCAAAAGATAGGCTATCAACACCCGAGGCTTTCAGCACAGATTCAGGTACAGCCTCTTGGGCTAATTCACGAATAGCGGTTACCGCGGCTAATTTCATTTCATCGTTAATGGCGCTGGCCCGAACATCGAGTGCACCGCGGAATATAAAGGGGAAGCACAGCACGTTGTTCACTTGGTTCGGGTAATCCGAGCGGCCTGTCGCCATAATTAGATCATCGCGGGTAGCATTGGCAATATCAGGATGAATTTCAGGGTCGGGATTAGAACAGGCAAATACCACAGGATTTGGTGCCATTAGTGAGAGATCTTCGGCACTGAATAAATCTGGGCCGGATACACCCACAAATACATCTGCGCCTGTAATGACATCTTGTAAGCTGCGTTTATCGGTATTGTTGGCAAATAACTGCTTGTATTCGTTGAGATCGGTGCGGCGAGTGTGAATAACCCCTTTGGAATCAAGCATATAAATGTGTTCGCGCTGGGCGCCACATTTTATTAGCAGTTCCATGCAGGCGATAGCCGCCGCGCCAGCACCCATGCAAACGATTTGCACTTTAGAAATATCTTTTTCCTGAATTTCTAAAGCATTAAGTAGGCCTGCCGCGGTAACAATCGCGGTACCGTGTTGATCGTCGTGAAATACCGGAATATCGCAGCGTTCAATTAAAGCTTGTTCAATTTCAAAACATTCGGGCGCTTTAATATCTTCAAGGTTAATGCCCCCAAAAGTGCCGGATATGCTGGCTACGGTATTGATGAAATCTTGGGTGGTTCGATGGGTAACTTCGATATCGATGGAATCAAGCCCGGCGAAACGTTTAAATAATAGAGCTTTGCCTTCCATGACGGGTTTCGATGCCGCTGGCCCTAAATTACCTAAACCCAGAATAGCAGTGCCGTTGCTAATAACGGCTACTAAATTACCTTTGGCCGTGTAGCGATACACATCATCTGGATTTTCCGCAATAGCGCGCACTGGTTCGGCAACACCCGGGCTGTAGGCTAGTGCAAGATCGCGGGCCGTTTCGGCTGGCTTCGTAAGTTCAATACTTATCTTGCCGGGAGTTGGTAACGCATGGTAATCAAGTGCTTGCTGACGAAAATCGCTCATGTGTTGGGTAATCCATTGTTTGCATCGGAATGAGTGTGGCTAAGCATATTTATGGGGCTATGCTCAAGATTCACTTCTTAATGTACTTGGCTACAAACCGTTAGCCTAACATTGCCGCAAAAACATTGCTGCAAGAAAGTGTAATGGGTTTCTGCCATTAAACAAATCTTACCTTTCTGTAAAATTAGGCGTGATATCACTTTTACGCTGAATACCTTAGCAGTCACGTAAGACCATATAAAAAGCACATAAAAAAAGCGCTAACTCTTGCGAGTAGCGCCTTTCTCTATTCTTTTGCACTTTAAATCTAGATAAATTACTTAGATTTAAGTGAACCGAAACGTTGCTTGAATTTATCAACGCGTCCGCCAGCATCCAGAGTTTTCTGCTTGCCAGTGTAGAACGGGTGACACTCAGAACAAACATCGATGTGAAAGTTTTCACAACGGGTTGAGCGAGTTTCAAAAACGTTACCGCAAGAGCAGGTTACGGTTACGGCTTTATAATCAGGGTGAATACCTTGTTTCATTAGGGGTTACCTCAGTTGAAGGCCGCATCGCCATCCGTGCTTTCCACGAACACCATGCGCTTGTTAATAGAATTCATACTTAAATCAAATTTAAGGACGCGGATTCTAGCGCAGAGCTGGCTAAGGATCAAGCAAGATCGCTTCTAAAACGGCATTGGTTAACGGCGTTGGTTAACGGCATTGCTGAGTGGCATTGGCGTGTTTCCTTAAAAAAGCGTGGTGGCGCTTCTGAAAAGTTTTGTTAGCATAGGGCTTCATTCAATTTGTGTGGAATTCTGTGCCTACCTTTATTCGTATTGCCTTACCCGTTCCCTTGCGGCGCAAGTATGATTATGCCCTTGCGCCCGAGCAGCCGCTGCCAGAGGTAGGTGGGCGCGTGCGCGTTCCTTTTGGCTCGCGGGAAATGGTGGGTTTTGTAACGGCGAATGATATTTCCCCAGCTATTGATGTAAACCAAGTGCGGGAGGTGATTGCGGTAAGCGATGCCCAAGCGCTATGGCCGCAACCACTGTGGCAGCTACTACTTTGGGCTGCGAGCTATTATCATCATCCACTTGGCGAAGTTTTAGTGCATGCCGCCCCAATTGCGATAAAGCAAGGGGAACCACCAAGTTATACCTTGGTACGCCGTTACCAATTAAGTAGCCAAGGGGAGGCTACGGAAGTAACCACGTTGCAGCGGGCTAAAAAGCAGCAGCAATTGTTTGCGGCGCTGAAACGAGGCGCAATGAGCGCCTCTTCGTTTCGAGAGCAAGGGCATAGCACTGCGGCGCTAAAAGCGTTACAAGACAAAGGTTTGGTAGAAGTTCACAATTGTGAACCGGCGTTTGCGCCATGGCATGGTGAAGCGCATACCCAGCTGCAAGAGCAGCCGCATGCTCTAAATCGCGAACAAGCGGTGGCTGTAGGTGCTATTTTAGGTATGGTGAATACTGGCAAAGCGAATGTTTGGCTTCTTGAAGGCGTTACCGGCAGTGGCAAAACGGAAGTGTATTTGCAGGTAATGGCGGAGGTGCTGGCGGCTGGGAAACAAGTGTTAGTGCTGGTGCCAGAAATTGGGCTCACGCCGCAAACGGTGGCGCGATTTCGCAATCGTTTTCAGGTTCCCGTGGTTGTTTTGCATTCCGGATTAAGCGATCAGGAACGCTTACAAGGTTGGTTGCAGGCTCGTGATGGCCACGCTGGCATTGTACTGGGTACCCGTTCGGCTATTTTTACCCCGATGCAAAACCTTGGGTTACTCATCTTGGATGAAGAGCATGATAGCTCGTTTAAACAGCAAGATGGCTTTCGCTATAACGCCCGTGATTTAGCCATTAAACGAGCCCATTTAGAGGGTTTTGGCGTTATTCTCGGTTCTGCCACGCCCTCGCTCGAAAGTTTGGCGAACGCTCGCAGTAATCGGTATGCACATCTTACTCTAGGTAAGCGTGCGGGTGCTGCACTGCCAGTGAAAAGTGGCCTCATTGATTTAAAATCACAACGTTTACACAATGGCCTTTCCGACCAACTATTAAGTGTGATGCAAAAGCACCTCGATGCCGGCAATCAAGTTTTGTTGTTTTTAAATCGCCGTGGGTTTGCCAGTGCGTTGCTGTGCCACGAATGCGGTTGGATAAGTGATTGCCATCGCTGCCAAGCCAACATGACAGTGCATCAGCAAACCAATACCTTGCAGTGCCACCATTGTGGTGCTCAGCGCCGCATTCCGCGGCAGTGTCAAAGTTGCGGGAGTACCCAGCTGATTACCCGAGGCCTTGGCACCGAGCAGCTAGAGCAGGCTATTCAAACGCGTTTCCCAAACTATCCAGCCATTCGAATCGATCGGGATAGCACCCGGCGTAAAGGCCAACTTGAAGATTATTTGGAAGCTGTTGCCCGAGGCGATTACCGCATACTCATTGGCACCCAAATGTTGGCAAAAGGGCATCACTTTCCCGATGTTACCTTAGTGTCTTTATTGGATGTGGATGGCGCGTTGTTCAGTGCTGATTTTCGCGCCGCTGAGCGCTTGGCGCAATTGTACGTACAGGTATCGGGGCGAGCGGGCCGGGCGAGTAAAAAAGGCAGTGTGCTGCTGCAAACGCATCATCCCGACCATCCGTTAATCCAAGAATTGATTCAAAATGGCTATAAAGATTTTGCCCAAAGTGCTTTACTTGAACGGGAGCAGGCAATGTTGCCGCCGTATGCCGCCATGGCCTTGTTTCGAGCAGAAGCGATGGACAAACTAGCCGCCGAGGCTCTTTTGCAGGTAATTAGTGATAAACTGCATGCTGCACTTGATAGTGAAATGCCAGAAGTAACGGTAATTGGGCCGATGCCCGCACCGCTAGCTCGCCGAGCCGGGCGTTTTCGCTATCAGTTATTGTTGCATGCAGCGGCTCGAGCGCCTCTGCACGGATTACTGCAACAGTGTTTGCCGGAGCTGGAAAACTTGGCGGAAGCGCGAAAAGCACGTTGGACCTTGGATATCGACCCACAAGAATTTATTTGATGGTTTTTTTTCCAAGCCTGAGCGATTAAACTATCGGGCTTGAATGCCCCTCCTATTTTGATTGAAAACGCGTTATTTAAGGTTGCGAGAACCATGAAACAGCAAATAGAAGAATTATTGCACGCTGCCGTTGCGGCACTGATCGCCGCAGAAACCATTCCGGCTGATGTTCAACCGCGCATCCAGCTTGATCGCCCGCGTGATAAATCTCATGGTGATTTTGCAACGAATTTAGCGCTTATGCTTGCCAAACCGGCGAAGCAAAATCCGCGTGCTTTAGCCGAGGCAATTATTGCTGCCATCCCGGTGAACGCGGTAATTGGTAAAACCGAAATTGCTGGCCCCGGCTTTATTAACTTCACCGTAAATCGTGCTCAACTCATTGCGCAACTCGAAGCTGCGTTTATTGATGAACGTTGCGGTGTTCCGGTGGCTGAAAATCCGCAAACGGTTGTAATCGATTACTCATCACCGAATTTAGCGAAAGAAATGCATGTGGGGCATTTGCGTTCAACCATTATTGGCGATGCTGTAGCGCGTACACTGAGTTTGCAGGGGCACAAGGTTATCCCGCAGAACCACGTGGGCGATTGGGGCACCCAATTTGGTATGTTGTTGGCGCACATGGAAGATAGCTTACAAGAGGCCAGCTCAGATACGTTAGCCTTGAGTGATTTGGAAACTTTCTACAAAGCTGCGAAAAAGCGTTTTGATGATGAAGCGGGCTTTGCCGATAGAGCGCGCTCATTAGTGGTGAAACTGCAATCGGGTGATGCCTATTGCAAATCGCTGTGGCAGAAATTCATTGATACCTCGCTCGCCCATTGCCAGGAAGTTTATGATCGTTTGGGTGTGCAGCTTACCCGCGCCGATGTGATGGCGGAATCAGCCTACAACGATGATTTGGCTAAAGTAGTTGTCGATCTTCGCGAGCAAGGCTTGTTAGAAGAAAACCAAGGCGCTCAATGCGTATTTTTGGAAGAATTCAAGGGCAAAGAAGATGAGCCGCTGCCGATTATTGTGCAGAAAAAAGATGGTGGCTATTTGTATGCCACAACCGATTTAGCTGCAGTTCGCTACCGAGTGGGCACGTTGCAGGCTGATCGCGTTATTTACGTGGTAGATGCCCGCCAATCGCTGCATTTTCAGCAAATATTCACGTTGTGTAAAAAAGCTGGATATGCGAACAACAGCACGAGTTTAGAGCATTTGGGTTTCGGCATGGTGCTCGGTAAAGATGGCCGCCCCTACAAGAGCCGTGATGGTGGTGTTACGAAGCTGGCTGATTTACTTGATGAATCCGAGCGCCGAGCGGCTGAGTTGATTGCGGCAAAAGGCACTGATTTTAACGCCGAAGAGCAAGCGAACGTGGCGCGAGTAGTAGGTATCGCTTCGGTAAAATATGCCGATCTTTCAAAGAACCGAACCAGTGATTACGTGTTCGATTGGGATACCATGCTTTCGTTTGAGGGTAATACTGCACCTTATTTGCTATACGCCTACACTCGAGTGAATAGCATTTTCCAAAAAGCAGGCTTGGCATTGCATGAAGTAAGCGGTGCCATTCAATTACCCACGGAACAAGATGAAACTTTGGCCGGTAAGCTGGCGCAGTTCCCTGAAATTATCGCGTCGGTGGGCAACAAAGGTATGCCGCATTTCTTGTGTGGTTACATGTTTGAGTTGGCGGGCGCGTTTTCCTCGTTTTACGAAGCATGCCCGATTTTGAATGCTGATGATGAAGCCGTGCAGCAAAGCCGGCTGAAGCTGGCAGCACTAACGGCGCGTATTCTAGCGCAAGGGCTTGAGTTATTGGGTATTGATACCTTGGAGCGCATGTAAACGATGGCGGTTGATTACGCAAAACGCGGTGCACCGAAAAAGAAGAAGCCAGCAGCGAAAGCTAAACCGGCGGCTCGGGGCGCTACGCGAAAATCGGCCAAAGCCAAGAATGGGCCAGGCGTACCAATTGGTGCGCTGCTGGTTACCTTAGTAGTTATTGCGCTATTTGTTGCCTTTTTATGGTTTTTAAAATCAGGTGAAGCGCCTGACCCTGGGGTAACAGAACAAGGGCCTGCAGCTGCCACTGAAGAGCTTGAACCCTTGCCAGAAATTCCAGCCGAACGTTGGCAATATATTGAAGAGCTGGAAAGCCAACAGATTCAGGTAGAAGTACCTGAACAAGCGGAATCACGCCGCCGCCTAATGCAATGCGCTTCGTTCCGGAGCCATGAAGAGGCAGACAACTTAAAAGCGCGCATTGCCATGGCGGGATTCGAATCACAAATTCGTGAAACAACCGGCAGTAATGGCCGTTGGTTCCGCGTTATCCTTGGCCCGTTTGATAATCTGCGTGATGCCCAACGTACCAACAACCAACTGCAGCGCACTGGCATTTACGGCTGCCAAATTTGGCTTTGGAACCTTGATTAAGCGTTAAAGCCGAAGCACACCTCTTGAATTCCCAAGGCCTTGCCCCTATCTACTGTGTATAACCGATAAAGAGGAACACAGATGACTACAATCGTTTCTGTTCGCCGTGGCGATAAAGTAGCTATTGGCGGCGATGGGCAAGTATCGTTGGGCAATACAGTAATGAAGGGCAACGCTAAAAAAGTGCGTCGCTTATACCATGGCAAGGTGATTGCCGGTTTTGCGGGTGGTACTGCAGATGCCTTCACACTTTTCGAGCGTTTCGAAGCCAAGTTAGAACAGCACCAAGGCAACTTAACCAAGGCGGCGGTGGAACTTGCAAAAGATTGGCGAACCGATCGCATGCTACGCAAGTTAGAGGCGCTATTGGCCGTTGCTGATAAAACCACTTCACTTATTATTACCGGGAATGGTGATGTTGTGCAGCCTGAGCATGATCTCATTGCTATTGGTTCTGGTGGGCCGTTTGCCCAGTCAGCCGCTCGCGCCTTGCTCGAAAACACCGAATTAGCCGCGCCTGATATCGTGGAAAAAGCGCTCACCATTGCTGGTGATATCTGCGTATATACCAATGGCCATCAAACAATAGAAGTGCTCGATGCCGAGCCTGCGAAGGAGTAAGTGATGTCGAACATGACCCCAAGAGAAATTGTTGATGAGCTGAATCGGCACATTATCGGCCAACAAGATGCGAAACGTGCGGTATCGGTAGCGCTGCGTAATCGTTGGCGGCGGATGCAATTAAATGATGAATTGCGCCAAGAAGTAACCCCAAAAAATATTCTGATGATTGGGCCAACGGGTGTAGGTAAAACTGAAATTGCCCGCAGGCTCGCTAAGCTGGCGAACGCACCCTTCATTAAAATCGAAGCCACTAAGTTTACCGAAGTGGGCTATGTGGGTAAGGAAGTAGATTCGATTATTCGTGATCTCACTGATACCGCAGTGAAACTCATGCGTGAACAAGAAATGGCGCGGCTGCGGCATCGGGCTGAAGATGCCGCCGAAGATCGCATTTTAGATACGTTGTTGCCGCGTGCAAAACGTACTTGGAACGATACTGAAAGCCCAAACAATGACGATGATCAGCAAGCTACCCGGCAAGCATTTCGCAAAAAGCTGCGAGAAGGCAAGCTAGATGATAAAGAAATCGAAATTGAAGTTTCGATGGCGCAGATGGGTGTAGAAATTATGGCGCCTCCGGGGATGGAGGAAATGACCTCGCAACTGCAAAGCATGTTCCAAAACATGGGCCAAGGCAAAACGAAAAAACGCAAAATGAAGATTAAAGATGCGTTTAAGCAGCTGATTGAAGAAGAAGCCGCGAAAATGATGAACCCAGAGGAAATCAAAGAGAAGGCGATTCAATCGGTAGAGCAAAACGGTATCGTGTTCCTTGATGAGGTGGATAAAATTTGTAAGCGCGGTGATAGCAGCGGGCCCGATGTTTCCCGCGAAGGCGTGCAGCGAGATTTACTGCCGCTTGTTGAAGGCACTACGGTAAATACCAAGCATGGCATGGTAAAAACCGATCATATATTGTTTATTGCATCGGGTGCGTTTCAGATGTCGAAGCCTTCTGATTTGATTCCTGAATTGCAAGGTCGTTTGCCGATTCGCGTGAACTTGCAGGCGCTCACCACAGAAGATTTTGTGCGAATTCTTACCGAACCAAATGCTTCGCTAACGGTGCAATACAAGGCGTTAATGGCTACTGAAGGGGTGAGTGTAGAGTTCAAAGAGGATGGTATTCGCCGCATAGCTGAAATTGCTTGGCAAGTGAATGAGAAAACCGAAAATATCGGTGCTCGGCGCTTGCACACAGTTCTGGAGCGGCTGATGGAAGAAGTATCTTTCAATGCATCAGATTTAGAAGGCTCTACCATTGCAGTAGACCGCGAGTATGTGAATAAATATTTAAACGACTTGGCAGAAGATGAAGATTTAAGCCGTTTCATACTCTAGTAGTTGGCAGCAAGTTTAATTCAGAATATCGGGCGGTGCGCTTATTGAGCGCAATTACCGCCCGCTTTTTTAGCTTCGTACAAGTGCTTATCAACAGCACGAATATTACCTTCCACACCTAAATCATAACGCAATAAATGAACACCAAAGCTAATACTCAGGTATTGATGCTTACTGTGTTCATGGCGGATCAATAAATCAAATACAGCTTTGCACATCGTTTCAGCTAATTCTTTTGCAGCAGGGTGGTTAGGCACCTCGGCAAGCACGGCAATTTCCTCGCCGCCATAGCGATACACTTTTACACCCTTAAAATTCTGCAAACAACGCGCAACCGCTTTCAGGGCTTCATCACCTGCCTGGTGGCCATAGTTATCATTGTAGGGCTTAAATTTATCTAAATCGCCGAAAAGCAAGGCTACTTCGGAATCTTCGGTTTTCAGCAGCGCTTTAGCGAGATCTTTATCGAAGGCGCGGCGGTTTCTTAGCCCAGTAAGGCCATCAAGATGAGCCATTTGATCAAGCGCCTCATTAGCCGCCGCTAACTGTGCCGTGCGCTCAGATACAATTCTTTCTAGGTTTTTCTGATTCTCAAGTATGCGCGAGGCCATGGCGCGGAAAGAGCGAACCAGTAACCCTACTTCACTGCGAACATTCCCGTGCATTAAGTTATTGGCAATAACTTCCGAGTATTTTTTATCGCCTACTAGCATTGCCATATCGGCCAACTGCCGTAGTGGCCGAGATACGTGGCGGCTAATAAGCCAATACACGATTAGCAAAATAAACAACAGCAAACCGAGCGTGGCTAAGGATATTTTTAATGGAGCGCGCAAAGCCTCGCGCTGAAGCCGGCTATAAGGGTAAAGGGTAATGTGCCACCAATTGAGCCCAGCAATTTTTTGCCCAATCAACAATTCACCGGGAATCGCATTTCGCAGTGTGAAGTGATCATCTTCTGCATTGATTCCATGCTGCTCTAAGTAACCATAAACTTCCCGATACAAGGGGTTAGTAAGATCTGCGAGTTCGATTGTGCCCCGCTGTTGGTATTCTTCTGCCAGTGTTTCCGCTGATGCAATGAGTTGCCCGTTAGCATTAAAAAGCATCCGCGTATCAATATCACTTTGGTAGGCAATGATTTCTTCGATAAGGGTGCTTAAAGCCATATCATGGCTGGCATTGATTAAGTGTTGGCCTTTGTAATCCACTGGGTGTTGATAGGTTATTGTCCAGTAATCTGCCGATAAATCATAATAGAGCCCTGTCCATGCAGCTTTGCGCTCCGGATTGTATGATTGCAAGGTGGATTGCACTACGGAAAAATCGGTCATAACCAGATCAGGTGCCGCAAGCAGGCCCCACGGGTGGGTATCCGAATAGTGAACTAACACATTCTCGGGCATAGAAATGTGGGTGTTAGTAACATCGTTGCGCCAAGCTGGCCCAAGTTCGTTAACCACATATTGCGCCATGGTAATCCGCGCTTTGAGTTCTGGCGTGAGAGGCTCGGAACGGGGCCCCACAAATACCGAAATATGCTCGAACCAAGAACCTTCCTTGGCAATCCCCTCATAAAACTCAGGGCGCAGGCGCTGCACCCCAGGCTCGGTTTCAATATACCATTCATCGAAGCGCTCTTGGAAACGTTCGCCTTCAGCAAACTCTTGATAGCGCGCTAAAAACCGTGTGGCAAGAATGGCTGCAGATTGTTCTGTTCGGCGTAAGCGCTCACTTTTCTCTGCCAAATGCTGGTTGTTATCTTGAATTAATTCAACAATCAGAGCTTCTTTAGCGGCGCTGTAAGAAACAATAAATCCAATGGTAGTAACACAAAGAACCGCTAATAAAGACCACACGCCAATGCGAACTAAAAGGTGCGTGGTGAGCCGACGGCTAAAACGTAAACGGCGATTTTTTGCAGGTTTTTTCATTTTGAGCCTATTTATACCATGCCGCTAGAATTAACGATGAAGAGAAATTTATTTGCACCCGAGTAACCTTGATCGGAAAAGGGCTTTGATCTATTCACCCGTGGTGCCCCGCGTGGGCATAATATATTTCTTACGTTTGTTATTGAAGTGTTGATTTAACGGTTTTTTTCACAATAAATCAACCTTCATAGAAGCCCAGCTCCGGCTGTTCAAAATAGCTTAGCATCTATGGCAAAGGATTCTTTCACCCTTGCAGTTAAAGGTTTATACTGTGCGCTACTTATACTCATGGCTTTTCTAATGCCGCAGGAGCGTTTCTCATGGAATACAATACCTCGGAACTTTGTGATTTATATGCTGATCAGATCGATGTGGTTGAACCAATGTTTGCAAACTATGGTGGCCGTTCGTCGTTTGGGGGGCAAGTGGTTACGGTTAAGTGCCACGAAGACAAAGGCCTGATCGAAACCGCTCTAGAACAGCCGGGTGCTGGCAAAGTGTTATTAATTGATGGTGGTGGCTCGTTGCGCCGCGCTTTGATTGATATTGCTATTGCAGAGTTAGCCTTGGAGAACGAATGGGAAGGTATCATTTGTTTTGGCTGCGTACGTGATGTTGATTTGCTTGAAGATCTTGATTTAGGCGTTCAGGCTATTGCATCTATACCGGTTGGTGCCGATGCAGCGGGTGTTGGTGAAACTGATATCGCGGTAAATTTTGGCGGCGTTACCTTCTTACCTGAAGATCATATCTACGCTGATAGCACTGGTATTATTCTTTCGCCAGAAGCTTTAGATATCGAGTAATTAACGCTATGCCAGCAACGCCTCAGCCTTGGTTGCCGGTTGATCCTTCTGCGTGGTTAAAACCACGCGTTGGTGAAACACGTATAGGCGAATCTATTCAAGCTTTAACACACTTAGATGCCTCAGCGTTGCCGTTGGGGCGCTTTGCTATTTTGGGTATCCCAGAATCTATCGGGCCTCGTGCTAATCTGGGCCAAGGCGGAGCCGAACTTGGCTTCTCAGCCTTTCTCCAACACTTCTTAAATTTGCAAGATTCAGGGCGGCTTGCGGTGCAGCAAATGGTGTTAGCTGGGCAAATCGATTGTGCCGATTTGCAACAACAAGCCCAGAAGCTCAATGCCAATGAAACCAAAGATTTAAAGCAACTACGCCAACTTTGCGGTGAGCTCGATAAACGCGTTGCCAAAGTAGCCGAAGTTCTTTTTCAGCAAGGCTATCAAGTAATTGCTATTGGTGGTGGGCACAATAACGCACTGCCGTTATTACAGGCTTTGGCTATTAGTACCGAACAATTTGTTGGGGCGGTGAACCTCGATCCACATGCTGATTTTCGGCCTCTTGAGGGCCGGCATAGCGGCAATGGCTTCAGTTACGCCTTCGATGCGGGCTATTTGCGGCACTATCACGTAGTTGGTTTGCACCCGGCGAAAAATTCCCAAGCAACCTTAGATCAATTGCAAAATGTGGGTGCTACCTACACATCAACCGTTACTATGCTGGGGGTAAAAATGCACCGCGTATTGCATTCGGTGCAGCAACAGGTGGCTGCATGGCGCACGCCTTTTGGCGTTGAACTCGATGTTGATGCAATTATGCAGGCGCCTGCGAGTGCATTTAATTACGCTGGCGTGAGTTTGAGCGATGCAATGATATACGTGCGGGAAATGGCAAAAATTCGCGGTTGCCGTTACCTTCATTTGGCCGAAGCGGCGCCGAGTTGCCACCCGTTAGGTGTTGATGCTGGCAGTAAGGCAGCTGGCCAAATACTTAGTGAGCTAGTACTTACATACACGGAAACCGTTTAAAATAAGCTATTATTTATCAGTTTTCAGTTTAAAACGCTTTAGTTAGTTATCAGTTACCAGCTTGCCTTCTACCCACAACTTCTCGAGTGGATTGATACCAAACTCATAACAGATTTGTTCTGGGCTGGATAAATTCCACAATACTAAATCGGCTCGCTGCCCGGGTGCCAGAGTGCCTTGGTTGTTATCACCTAATGCTTGCGCTGCGTTGCGGGTAACACCAAGCCACGCTTCTTCGGGCGTGAGCCGAAATAACGAACAGGCCATATGCATCATCAATGGTAATTGCATGATAGGTGAGGAACCTGGGTTCGCATCGGTAGCAATAGCCATCGGCACACCGGCATCACGGAGTGCCTGAACCGGTGGCAGTTTAGTTTCGCGAAGAAAGTAAAACGCACCGGGTAATAGCACGGCTACCGAACCGGATTCAGCGATGGCGGCTATGCCTTTTGCCGAGAGGTATTCGAGGTGATCAGCGGATAGGCCTTGGTATTCGGCCATAAGTGCAGAGCCATCTTGATCGCTGAGCTGTTCAGCATGAATCTTAACTGGCAGCCCGTGTTGTTTTGCGGCTTGAAATACGCGCTCAGTTTGCCCGCGGCTGAATCCAATATTCTCGCAAAATACATCAACCGCATCGGCTAAGTTTTCCGCCGCGGCTGCCGGAATAATTTGTTCACAAACCAAATTAATATAGGCCTCAGGATTTTGCTTAAATTCTGGGGGTAACGCATGAGCTGCGAGCAAGGTAGTGGTTACTTTCAAAGGCAGTTCATTGCCGATACGGCGAGCTACCCGTAATTGTTTAAGTTCATCGGCGAGGCTTAAACCATAACCCGATTTAATTTCGATATGCGCCACGCCTTGCTGCATAAGCGCTTGTGCTCTGGGTAAGCTTTGCGCGAATAAAGTTTCTTCACTGGCTTCCCGAGTAGCCGTTACGGTGGCCAGAATACCACCACCGGCCGCAGCAATTGCTTCATAGCTTTTACCGTGCAGGCGCTGGCGAAATTCGCTAGCGCGTGAACCGGCCCATACCAAGTGGGTGTGGCAATCCGTAAGTGCCGGTGTGAGTAGTTTTCCCTGGCCATGTATTGCGGGCAGCGCTTTATAACGTTTCGGCAGTGCGCTGTTTTCGCCTACCCAAGCTATGCTGCCATCCACCACTGCCAAACTCGCATTCGCGAGCAAGCCTAAATCTGGAGTATTCATTTGCGCGGCGGTTACCGAATGAAGAACCCAAGAATTATTTGCTGCTGAGTTATTTGGCATAGACGATTCCCTTAAATTACTTTTCAGGCCCACTACTTAGGCCCGCTCTTTTGGTAAAACCGGCAAAAGCATTTGATTTTAAATTACAGACGCTGGTAATGTATATACAACATTCAAAAAAGTCCAATTATCATGGCTAAATTTGCAACGATTAAAGAATATATTTACCAAAAAATTGAATCAGGCGAGTGGCCGGAATATCACCCGGTAAGCTCTGAGAATGTGCTTGCGGAAAAATTTTCAGTGAGCCGAATGACAGCGCGCAGAGCTCTGCAAGAGCTTTCGGAAGAAGGCTTAGTTACCCGCACTCGTGGTTCTGGCACCTTTGTTGCCCCACTGAAATCGCAATCAGCGCTGCTCACGATTCGAAACATAGCCGATGAAATTCGGTTACGGAATCACCGCCACCATGCTGTTGTGCAGGTGTTAGAGCGTGTACCCGCGCCGGCAGGTATTGCCACCGCTTTGCAAATGCAAGTGGGGAGCGAGGTATTGCACTCGGTAATCACCCACTTTGAGAACGGGCAGCCAGTGCAGGTAGAAGATCGTTATGTAAACCCTACCTTAGTGCCAGAGTATTTAGAGCAAGATTACACTCAATGCACGCCCCATGAATACTTATGCGAAGTAACCCCGCTTACCGAAGCAAGCCACTTGATTGAGGCGGTGCTGCCTTCCAAACAATTAATGATTTTGTTACAGCTCGATGCGGCCGAACCGTGTTTGCAAATTCAACGCCGCACTAGCGGCCGCGAGGGTGTGGTGAGCCAAGCCACACTCACTCACCCAGGGTCACGGTTTCGTTTGGGTGGACACATGACATTTAAAGTAGCACGGTAACTATCGATGCTCGTTGAACAAGCTGCAGAAAAAGGAAATGTATTATGAGCTTTACCCGAATTGATAAAAACCGAGTGATTCGCGCTGAGCGCGGCAGTGAAATAACGGCAAAGAGCTGGCAAACCGAAGCGGCCAAGCGCATGTTAATGAATAATTTAGATCCCGAGGTGGCCGAGCATCCGGCGGGCTTAGTGGTATATGGCGGTATTGGTCGCGCTGCGCGGAGTTGGGAGAGTTTCGATAAGATTGTAGAAGTGCTGAATCGATTAGAGGATAACGAAACACTACTGGTGCAAAGTGGTAAGCCAGTAGGCGTTTTTCCTACCCATGCGAATGCTCCGCGCGTGCTTATTGCCAACTCTAATTTGGTGCCGCAATGGGCAAATTGGGAGCATTTTCATGAGCTCGATAAACAGGGCTTGATGATGTATGGGCAAATGACGGCCGGTTCATGGATCTACATTGGCTCTCAAGGCATTGTGCAAGGCACCTATGAAACATTCGGTGCGGTGGCTCGGCAACATTTTTCTGGCGATGCGGCGGGGAAATGGGTGCTCACCGGTGGCCTTGGTGGTATGGGCGGTGCACAACCATTGGCTGCCACCATGGCTGGTTTCAGTATGTTGGCCTGTGATATCGATGAAAGCCGGATAGATTTCCGTTTACGCACACGCTACGTGGATGAAAAGGCCAGTGATTTAGATGATGCACTGGCTCGTTTGGAAACCGCTAAGCAAGAAGGGCGCGCTATTTCAGTGGGTTTGTTGGCAAATGCGGCCGATGTTTATGCAGAACTCGTGGCGCGCGGCGTAACGCCAGATGTGGTTACTGATCAAACCTCAGCTCACGACCCGCTCAACGGTTACTTGCCGCAAGGCTGGAGCATGGCACAAGCGGCAGCCGAGCGGGAATCGAATCCGAGCGCGGTAGTGAAGGCAGCGAAGCAATCGATGGCCGTGCAAGTTAAAGCCATGCTCACTATGCAAGAACGTGGCGCTGCGGTGCTGGATTACGGTAACAATATTCGGCAAATGGCAAAAGATGAAGGTGTGAGTAACGCGTTTGATTTTCCCGGCTTTGTGCCCGCGTATATCCGACCATTATTTTGCCAAGGTATCGGCCCGTTTCGCTGGGTAGCGCTTTCGGGTGACCCTGAAGATATCTACAAGACCGATCAGAAAGTAAAAGAGCTAATGCCTGACGATTCGCATTTGCATAATTGGCTTGATATGGCTCGCGAGCGTATCGAGTTTCAGGGCTTGCCCGCACGCATTTGTTGGGTGGGATTAAAAGATAGAGCGCGTTTAGGTTTAGCGTTTAACGAAATGGTTAAAAATGGTGAACTCAAAGCTCCTATTGTTATTGGCCGTGATCACCTTGATTCTGGTTCGGTAGCGAGCCCGAATCGAGAAACCGAGGCCATGTTAGATGGTTCCGATGCCGTATCGGATTGGCCGCTATTAAATGCGCTGTTAAACACAGCTGGCGGCGCCACATGGGTTTCATTGCATCATGGTGGTGGTGTGGGTATGGGTTACTCGCAGCATTCCGGCGTTGTTATTGTGGCCGATGGCACCGATGAAGCGGCAGAGCGCATTGGCCGAGTGTTATGGAATGACCCTGGAACTGGCGTAATGCGCCATGCCGATGCTGGCTACGATATCGCCAAGCAAGCGGCGTTAGAGAGCAACCTAGATTTACCCTCGCTAGCGCCTTAGCAGAGAAGCATTAGTACAGAAGCAATACACGTTGCTAGCAAACAATTAATGGAAAAGTGAATGAGCTATAAATTAGAAATACAGCCCGGGCAATTATCGTTAGCGGAACTTCGTAATATTGATCGCAACGCGGTAAACATTTCTCTCCCTGCCGAGGCTTACAAAGATGTTGAGCGTGCGGCAAAAACGGTAGCCGATGTGTTGGCTGAGGGCCGCGTTGTGTATGGTATCAATACTGGCTTTGGCCTGTTGGCGAGCACGCGTATCGCGCCAGAGCAACTGGCTGATTTACAGCGCCGTATTGTTCTTTCACACGCCGCTGGCGTGGGCAAGATGATGTCTGACCAAGTAGTGCGGTTAATGCTGGTGCTAAAGATAAACTCGCTTGCCCGCGGTTATTCCGGGGTTCGCCCAGAAGTGATTGATTTCTTAATCGCCTTGGTAAATAACCAAGCTTATCCTTGCGTGCCGGAAAAGGGCTCGGTAGGCGCGTGTGGCGATTTAGCGCCACTTGCGCACATGGTGTTGCCACTGCTGGGTGAAGGTGAATTACGTATTCATGGCGAGCGCATGCCTGCAAATGAAGGCTTAAAGCAACTAGGATTAGCCCCAATTGAATTGGCGCCAAAAGAGGGGTTAGCGCTCTTGAATGGTACGCAAGCTTCAACCGCTCTGGCTTTACATGGGTTGTTTGCCATTGAAGATGTATTCGCTGCCGCTACTTTAGCTGGCGCCATGACGGTAGAAGCGGCGTTGGGTTCGCGCACACCATTCGATGAGCGTATTCACATTGTTCGTGGCCAACCTGGGCAAGTTGCGGTTGCGGCGGAACTTCGGCGTATTTTAAGCACAAGTAGTGAAATTGGAGATTCCCACACCAATTGTGGCAAGGTGCAAGACCCTTATTCGCTTCGCTGCCAACCGCAAGTGATGGGCGCGGTATGGGATCAAATGGGCTATGCCAGCGCGGTGCTCGGCCGCGAAGCAAACGGTGTAACCGATAATCCGCTAGTTTTCCCTGATGACAACGATATTCTTTCGGGCGGTAACTTTCATGCAGAACCAGTAGCAATAGCGGCAGATTTATTAGCCATTGTGTGTTCTGAAATCGGCTCGTTATCAGAACGCCGTATTGCCTTGTTAGTGGATAAGCATTTGAGTAATTTACCGCCATTTTTGGTGGATAATGGCGGCGTGAATTCGGGCTTTATGCTGGCACAAGTTACGGCTGCGGCGCTAGCTTCAGAAAATAAAACGCTGGCGCACCCCGCCTCAATTGATAGCTTGCCAACCTCGGCGAACCAAGAAGATCACGTTTCTATGGCTACCTTTGCGGCGCGGCGATTGCAGGATATTTCTGAGAATGTGGCGAATATTATTGCTATCGAGTTGCTTGGAGCGGCACAGGGCATGGATTTCCGCCGGCCTTTACAATCATCACCGGTATTAGAAGCGGTGCATGCTGCGGTGCGTAATAAAGTTGGCTTCTACGATGAAGATCGTTATTTCGCGCCGGATATTGAAGCGATTTATTATTTAATTCGCGGTGGTGAATTAACCGAATTGGTTAGTTTACGAGTAAGTTAAGGATATGTAGTTAAGTGGCATCGCCTTCGCGCGGTGCCAACACTACGTATTCACCTTTAAACTCAGCGCCGGCTAAATCCCCATCGCGCACCATGACCGTGAGTGTAATGCGCGCATTTTCGCCTTGCTGTAGAGGGCTAAAATCGCCCTTCATTTCATTTAAATACGCCACTGCGCGCGGCTCTTTGATCACCGGCTTGCGATATTTAATGTTGCCTTCGGCTAAAACAATTGCGCCTGATAATTCGCGTTCGCGAAGCTGCAGCTGCAATAAACCCCAGCCGGTGAGCGTAGCAAGCGTATAAAGGCTGCCCGCGAACATAGTTCCATGTACATTGATGTTTCGAGAAAGGGGCGCGCGTAGTTCGATACTGCGGCCGGTGTATTGGTAAATACGGATGCCCATGGCCTTGCTCACCGGTATTTCCGAGTGCCATGTTTTTTGTAATTCGCCACACCATGTAGGGCGATATACGATGTGGTTCACCGGATCTAAGCGTTTTACCAATTGGTGCTCAGCCATTGGATTATCAACGGTATTGCCTTCTTCTTTGATTTCGTAACCGCACTTCAAATAAAAGCCAAGGGTAGTATCGCGGCTGCGAATAATTACGCGTTTAGCGCCTTGTTGGCGCGCGAGCAATTCGAGCGATTGAACTAACAAAACACCGTGGCCTTCGCCTTGGTGCCTCGGTGTAACCACCATAAAGCGAATTTGCGCTTCTTCGCTACTGTTAAAATGCAGCCGGCCAATTCCGATAATGTTGTTATCAGTATCAACCAACATGCGGTGCTCACCTACTTGATCGTATTCATCCTTTTCTGAGCCCAGCGGGCGGCGAAAAGGTTTACGCAACACTTGATAGCGCAGAGCATAGTAGGCATCCCACTCTTGCTCGCTGTTTGGTGTTTTTATTTGTAAGTTCGTAGCCCGTAAATTCATAATGCCCCAAAATCGAAAGCGGACATCGAGATTAAAGTAGCTTTATGACAGAAGCAAGCATGATCCATGAAGATGCACGTACGACTTGTCGGAATTCAAGTACCCTGCCACAATGAGAGCCGGTATCTTGATTGAATATAAGGCATTAACATGAGTAGCAATTCGCCATTTGATTGGCAGCAGGCACGTGAACGCGTGGCTAGCGCCCTGAGCTCGAGTTATGCGTTTTTAAAGCATTTTTTTAAGCGTTGCAGCGACGATCGTATCAACGTGATGGCAGGCCATCTTACCTATGTGAGCCTGCTTTCTTTAGTGCCTCTTGTTGCGGTTGTGTTCTCGATATTCTCCGCATTTCCCATGTTTGAATCCTTCAGAGAATCTATTGAATCGGTTATCTTGGCTAATTTGGTACCTACCAGTGGCGAGGCGATTCAGGAATATTTAAATAAATTCGTAGGCAACGCTAGCCAAATGACGGCGATAGGGGCGTTATTTTTGTTCGTGGTGGCCATCATGCTGATCTCAGCAATCGATCGTGCCATGAATACGATTTGGCGCGTGCATAATCGCCGGCGCACGATAATTAGCCTTGCTGTTTATTGGATGGTGCTCACCATGGGGCCATTGTTGGTAGGTACGGGGATAGGCTTTAGCTCTTATTTATTATCGATTACCGCTTTTGCGGATGATTATGTGGGTGGTTTGCGGGCTACATTACTTACACTCTTCCCATTCTTTACTACCACAGTGGCCTTTTTGTTACTCTATGCCATGGTGCCGAATAAAGTTGTTAAATTTCGCCATGCCATTTGGGGTGCGGCGATTAGTGCATTTTTGTTCGAAGTAGCGAAATACGGCTTCCGCGTTTATTTACAATACTTTCCTTCCTATGAATTGATTTATGGGGCGCTCGCTACGATTCCAATTCTGATTGTGTGGGTGTATTTATCGTGGAATATCATTTTATTTGGTGCCGAAATTACGGTGAGTATTGAAGAGTTTTTGGATGAGCCGAGCGATGAAGTGCCGCCGGATGAAACAAACAATGAGGTAGCCGCTAAATCTTCGGCTAGTAGCAAAGGTTAGTATGATAGCGTTAATTCAACGAGTGAGATCGGCTCAGGTGGATGTAAATGGTGCGGCTGTGGGGAAAATTGGCCAAGGCATTTTAGTATTTTTGGGGGTTGAAAAAGAAGATTCAACGGCCAGCGCAGAACAACTCGCAAGGCGCGTGGCGAGTTACCGAATATTTGCCGACACTAACGACAAAATGAACCTTGATGTGCGTGATATTAACGGTGAAATACTGGTTGTTTCGCAATTTACCCTAGCTGCTGATACGCGCAAAGGGCGGCGGCCGAGTTTTTCTTCCGCTGCCACTCCAGAGCAAGCGAATGCCTTATATGAACATTTTTGCGCATCGCTGCGTAGCCATAATATAGGAGTGGAAACCGGTGAGTTCGCGGCTGATATGCAAGTTAGTTTAGTAAACGATGGGCCAGTTACGTTTCATTTATCCGTATAATTGAGCTTATCGTTTATCCTCATCGAAATTTTCCACTAGCGGATTAAATGAGAACTGTTATCATTTAGGTATATTGATAAAGCCATGATCATTTAGCTCCGGCGCAACTTTTTGTTTCGCCAACGAAAGCTTGATGTGGGAGAACGAATCATGAAAAAAACATTCACCTTTGCCATAGTGCACTTTTTTGTAGCCTTTAGCGTAACTTGGATAATCACCGGTAGCTTTGTGCTCGGTGGGCTAGTGGCGCTGATTGAACCCTCAGTAAATACAGTGGCCTATTTTTTCCATGAAAAAGCATGGCAGAAATTTGGTTCCGAAAAGCCAAAGCCGGAGCAGAAACAAGCTACCTTATCTATTTAACTGATGCAGGTATCAGGCTGAGAAATTGAGCTCAGCGTGTTCCTGCAAGGAAGGTAGGAATGCAAATAATTGCTGTATTTGGTGCCAATGGCGGTTTAGGCCAAGCGCTCATTCAAGAATACTTTGAAAATAACCCAGAAGCTTGTGTGCTCGCCGTAGGCCGAGGCCAGTGCCCAGAACCCCTGCACAACAGCTTGCAAGCTGAAAATTTCAGCATTGTTGAACAAACTGAAGATAGTGAAATTGAAATCAATCCCGGCCGGTTAATCTGGTTCCGCAATTCGTTAAGTGAAGCATCGTTACAGGCGCTTTTCGCTACTTGGGCGAAGGCAGACATTCAGCTTTCCGGCGTGCTCTCTACTATAGGTTGGTTGCATCAAGAAAATGAACAACACGGGAATTGGCAGCCGGAACGGCGCATTGAATCGCTTAACGAAGCACAATTGCTCGAGTATTTCCGGGTGAATGCCATTCTTCCAGCCCTAATCTTACAACACGCGAAACCTCTATTACCAAAAAAAGAGCCGAGCTTTGTGATACAGCTTGGCGCTAAAGTTGGCAGTATCAGCGATAATCATCTCGGTGGTTGGTACGGCTATCGTTCTTCGAAAGCCGCGTTGAATATGCTCTACAAAACGGCTGCAATTGAATTCAAGCGCACGCACAAACAATTGTGTATTGGTGTGATTCACCCTGGCACCACAGACACCGAACTTTCTAAACCATTCCAAGAGCGGCTGCCTGCCGATAAATTGTATAGCGCTGCGGAATCGGCCGAGCGCATTTGGGCGGTTATTAATGGGCTTAGCGCAAAAGATACGGGTGGCTTTTGGTTCTGGGATGGCGAACCTCTTCTTTGGTGAGGCAAGTAATAATGCCTTGCGAACTCGTAACGATACTGCTGATACGCGCTCTACAGAGTGGCTGAGAATCAAATTCCGTAGGCTATAAACCTTGCCGAAGCGCGTGAGATAGGCGATGCTGTGTAAACGCAGAATAATAAAACGTTAAGAACGAGGATGAAGCAATGAATTATTTATTGGCGGTTGTGTTACCACCCGTTGCCGTATGGATTTCCGGTGCTCGCAAGCAAGTATGGTTGAGCCTAGCCCTATATTTAGTAGCGCTATATTTACTACGAATAGCTTCCGGCGGCGATATTCCCGGTGCCTATGCGGGTGCGCCCGTAATTTATGTTGCGGCGATTATTCACGCCTTTATATTTACTCATCGTCATTATCAAACCACCAGTGGGCAGATTCACCCTCACCGAGGCAGTGCTGCACAATCGCAAGAGGCCCCGCCGAAAAACAAAGAATAAAGCGTTTTTTGCCCGTAAAGTAACTGTAAATGCACCTGCTGTTTAGGCGCGAACTAGGTACTCTTTACAAATGTAAAGAAAGGTTCGAATGGAGGCCTTAACCATGACTACAATGATCGTAGAGCGAAATCCAACACAGCAGGCGTTAAATACTATGCACTTCAATACAATTGAGAAAGTAAAGGCAACTCATAAAACCGCCTATGCAATTCTCGCACTTGCTGCGATTGTGCTTCTCAGTGCTTGCTCAGAAACAACGGCAGCACCCGACGAAGACGTGCGGCCACAGCACCGGGTTTTAGTGACAGAAGTGCAGGCGCAAACACTGGAGCTTGAACGCTCGTTCGCCGCTCGAACCGAGGGAAATATGGTTGCTGAGGTTCGCGCTCGGGTAGGTGGTGTTTTAGAATCTCGAGATTTTGATGAAGGCCAATTCGTGGAAGCGGGCACAATTATGTTCTCTATTGAGAAAGCCCCGTATGAAGTAGATCTGCAAAAAGCTCAAGCCGAATTAACCAGTGCAGAAGCTGTATTTAATGAAGCGCGCCGCGATTGGGCGAGGGTTGAAAACCTGTTTGTTGATGGTGCCATTAGTGCCCGTGAGCGCGATCAAACTCAATCTCGTTTAGAAGCGGCGGAAGCCGATGTGCAATCGGCGCAGGCCAGTTACGAAGATGTAAAACTACGTTACGATTACACCGAAATAGTGGCGCCTATCGATGGCGTTGCAAGCCGTGAATCGGTGTCTGTGGGTAATCTTATTAGTGAGAATGATACCCTTGCTACGATTGTGAGTTTAGATCCAATCTATGTTCATTTTAATGTGAATGAAAGCGATATAGCCGCCGGCTACCTGTTGCGCAATACCGATATATCAGGCGAGAACGAAAAGGGTTCAGGCCCCGCAGCTCGTTTACGTTTTAGTGATGGCCGCGAGCATCCGGAAACAGGTTATATTGATTATGTGAGCCGTGTTGTTGATCGCGAGCGAGGCACAATTGAAGCCAGAGCCGTAATTCCAAACCCCAACATGGATTTGCTGCCGGGCCAATTTGTACGTGTGCAATTACCGCAGATTGAAATGCCTTATGCCATCACCGTTCCACAACGCGCTATTATTCAATCAGGCCGTCAGGCTGTGGTGTATATTGTGGATAATCAAGATATCGTGCAGGTGCGTGAAGTTACCTTAGGTGTTCGCGTGGGTAATGAGCAGCTGATTGAACAAGGTTTAGCAAGCGGCGATCGGGTTATCATTGAGGGCTTATCGATGTTACAACCGGGTACTCAGGTGAACGTGGAGATTGCTGAATGATAGCTAGGCACTTTATTGAACGCCCAGTACTTGCCTCGGTTTTATCCATTCTTATTGTGATTGCAGGCTTGATGTCGCTGCGCATGCTGCCGGTTCAGCAGTATCCACAAATTGTGCCGCCACAGGTAGTAGTACAAGCGAGTTATTCAGGCGCTACTGCGAACGCTGCTTCGCAAGCAGTTGCCGCGCCATTAGAGTTATATATTAATGGCGTTGAGAATATGCTCTACATGACATCATCGGCCGACGATACCGGCAGTGTAAGCATCACTGTGGTATTTGAAGTGGGCACCGATGTAGACCAAGCAGCAATCGATGTAGATGCGCAGGTGCAACGGGCGTTTTCTCGTTTACCCGAGGAAGTGCAGCGCAATGGTGTACAAATTCGCAAGCAATCAAGCTCGATTCTGAAAATCGTTTCCTTGAGCTCTCCCGATGCTAGCCGTGACTCCCTATTTTTGAACAATTACGCCACGCTCACGGTGCAAGATGAGTTAAGCCGTGTAAACGGTGTTGCCAGCGTTACCTTCTTTGGTTCGAAAACCTATGCGATGCGCGTTTGGTTACGCCCAGATCAACTCGCCGATTATCGGCTCACACCCGCCGATGTAAGTGCCGCCATAAACGAACAAAATGCCATGTTCGCGGCCGGCCGTTTTGGCGATGCACCCAACCCAAATAATCCACAAGAAATTAGTTTTCCCATTGGAACCGAGGGCCGGTTTTCGAGTGTTGAGCAATTTGAAGAAATTATTTTGCGTAGCGATGAAGGCGGCTCAGTAGTTCGTTTACGTGATGTGGCGCGAGTAGAGCTGGGTGCCAGTAATTACGATTTTGATGCAGTACAAAATGGTGAAACTGTGGTTCCCATGGGTATCTTCTTGCGCCCAGGCGCCAATGCGCTTGAAGTATCACAGGAAGTCGATGCGGTAATGGCGCGCATGAGCCAAAGCTTCCCCTCTGGGGTTGATTATTCTACCTCGTTCGATACTACCGAGTTTGTGCAGGTATCCATACAGCAAGTTGTGTTCACGCTATTCCAAGCCTTAGTTTTGGTTATGGCGGTGATTTACTTGTTCTTGCAGCGCTGGCGCGCCGCGTTAATACCCTTGCTATCGATCCCAGTAGCCCTCATAGGCGCCTTTGCTGGCATGTTTGTGTTTGGCTTTTCAGTGAACTTATTAACCTTGCTAGCAATGGTTCTAGCTATCGGTATCGTGGTTGATGATGCCATTGTTGTACTAGAGAATGTGGAACGGCTAATTCGCGAGAAAGGCTTAACCCCGAAAGAGGCTGCGATTGAAGCCATGCAAGAGGTATCAACGCCGATTATCACCATGGTATTGGTACTCGCTGCTGTGTTTATCCCAGTGGCATTTCTAGGTGGGCTTGCCGGGATTATGTATCAGCAGTTTGCACTCACTATCGCGGTATCGGTAATTTTATCAGGCTTTATTGCTCTTACGTTATCGCCGGCGTTGTGTGCGCTTATCTTGGAAGAAAAACCCAAGCCACCACCGAAACTGCTTGCGCAGTTCAATGATTGGTTTGATAAAGCCACCCAAAAGTACACCAGCGGCGTTCGCTTTATGCTGAAGCGAACGGGGATTGCAAGTGCCGTATTTGTGGTTATTGCGCTCGCTGCTTGGGGTGGCTTTACTCAATTGCCGGGCGGCTTAGTACCTGATGAAGATCAGGGCTACGTGATGGTTTCTCACCGTTTGCCTGAGGGGGCCTCGCTCGATCGCACCGTTGCCTTCTCATTGCCTTGGAACGCCGAGCTCGGGGAAATGCAGGGTGTGGCGAACACGCTTACCTTCATGGGCTATGATCTTGTGAACGGAGGCCGAAAGCCGAACGTTGGCGCAAGCTTCGTTACCCTTGAGCATTGGGATGATCGCGATTTAGGCAGTAATGGTTCCCAAGCGTTCGCTGAAAGTGTAAATGCGGCTGGCCTTGAACACTCACAAGCAAGTGTGAGTGCGTTTAATCCGCCTCCGATTTCGGGTATCTCAACCACCGGCGGGCTCGAAGCGTACCTAGTTGCCATTATGGATGGTGGTAATGAAAGGTTGGTAGAGCGCATTAATCAAGTGATCGAAAACGGCAATGAACGGCCAGAGCTGGAGAATTTGCGCACTACATTAAACATGGATATTCCGCGTTATACTGCGTATGTGGATCGCGAACGGGCAAAATCTATTGATGTGCCGATCAACGAAATTTTCGCAGCAATGCGCTCAACTTTTGGGCGAGCTTATGTAAACGATTTTAATTACCTTGGCCGTGCATGGCGCGTTTACATGATGGCGGAATCTTCTTATCGTGAAGGCCCACACAACTTAGCCGATGTGTTTGTGCGTGCCGGCAGCGGAGAAATGATTCCACTCAACTCACTAGTGCAAATTGAACGTATCACCGGGCCAGATGAAGTACACCGTTACAACAACCGCCCAGCGGCTCGGTTATTGGCAGATCCAGCTGCAGGTTATAGTTCTGGTGAAGCAATGCAAGCGTTGGAAGAAGTAGTAACGGCGCTAGTAAGCGAAGATCAAGATTATCAGTTGTTCTGGACAGGCGCCTCTAGGCAGGAGCGGGAAAGTTCAAATGCAGCAGGCCTAGCGTTTGGCTTTGCGATCCTTATGGTGTTCTTGCTGCTGGCTGCGCAGTATGAGCGTTGGAGCCTACCATTGGCAGTGCTAACGGCTATACCCTTTGCGATTTTTGGTGCAGTGATGGCAACTTGGGTAACCGGCTTACAGAACAATATTTACTTTCAGGTTGGGCTATTGGTACTAATTGGGCTATCCGCGAAAAACGCGATATTGATCGTTGAATTCGCCGTAATCAATAGGAAACGCGGCATGAGTGTACTTGCTTCAACGCTTATTTCGTGCCGTCAGCGTTTTCGCCCCATATTAATGACATCGCTTGCCTTTATTTTAGGTGCTATGCCACTAGTAATTACTTCCGGTGCTGGTGCTGCGGCGCGGCAGGCCGTGGGGGTTACTGTGGTAGGAGGAATGTTGGTAGCCACTTTTGTATCAATATTCTTTATCCCGGTTTTCTACCAGTTTATTGAAAAGCGGGTATTATCGAGCAAGGTGAAAAAGCGGAAATTAGCACGCAAGAGTTAAGTTAACGAGTGCCTTTTCACGGGATACTTGAACAAATATGCGATATCTCAAAAGAACTGCAGCAATCCAAAGGGTTGCTGCAGTTTTTGTACTACACTTCTGAACTATACGCTTTGATTCCACGTTAGCGTGCTATGAATGAACCAATTTTAAGCTGCAATGAGGTGTAATATGGATAAAGATATAAGTGTTCGAATGATTCTCTCAGTGTTTGAAAAAATCACTGAGCATGGCACCGCAAAAGACGACCGGCACGAGCTTGAGGGTGTTATTGGTTATACCGATCACGATGGCTACACGGTGTTTTTAGAAGACCACAAAGTAAAACTTCGCACGGGCTTTCACAATACCTATCACCTTGATTACGATTCTGCGCGCGATTATGAAAACTTCATGAAAAAGCTAAAGCAAATCGAGCGAGATTACGATTAATGATAACAATTTCAACTTAATGTATGTGCTCCCGAGCCAAGCTTGAAAATTAGGCTTACACGTGTGCGCTGAATATGTTTTAATAGTAACCTAATTTGCTTTTTTAAGTGACAGAGGTATTTATGGGTTCCGCGAAAAACTATTCGTTGGGTGAAGAAATAGCGCATGCAGTAAGCCACGGCTTCGGTGCCATTTTAGGTGTGATTGGCCTAGTAGTAATGCTTTGGCTTTCCGTTGAATATGGCGATGTATGGCACATAGTGAGCGTATCCATTTATGGTGCGTCCATCATCCTGCTATATTCAGCGTCAACGCTCTATCATGCGATTACCAACGAGCGCGCGAAACGATTCTTTCAGTTAATGGATCATGCCGCAATCTTCCTTTTAATTGCCGGTACCTATACCCCTTTCCTTCTGGTAAACCTTCGTGAATCTTGGGGTTGGCCGCTGTTTATCATTATTTGGTCGATAGCAATTGGTGGTGTTTTTCTTGAAACTATGAAAAAAGAACGCATCAAGTGGTTATCACTTACGCTTTATCTAGGGTTGGGTTGGATGGCCTTAGTAGCGATGAAGCCTATGCTAGAGTATGTGAACACGATTGGCCTTACACTGCTGTTAGTGGGCGGCTTGCTCTATTCATTCGGCGTTATTTTCTATGTTCGTAAGCAAATGGTATATCACCATGCAATTTGGCATGTGTTCGTTTTAGCCGCCAGTGTGGCCCATTTCTTCGCAGTTATTTACGGGGTTATTTTAGTCTAGGTTGGGCGTTCAAAGCTCGTACTTACATTACAGCAGTTCAGTTTGCAACGAGGCAATTAATGCTACCTATAAATAGGTAGTTAACTGAAAATAAAAGGTATTTACTCAGAATCAATCTATGGGAATTACTGTGAGCTTACTTTTATTCTGATATCTAACCATTTATCATACGCGTTTGGTTGAGCAGAATCTGAGCTTTAGATTGAAAAACCCATCCTTCGAAAAATTAAAAAATATTCATTGGCGAGCCGTGTTCGGATTCGCCCTTGCTATTTTTATTCTGCTATCCGCTGCCTTTGTTTACACGGTATATAGCCAGATAAAAACTTTTTCTGTTGCTCAGCATGAAAAACAGCGAGCGCAATTTCAATTTAATGTAAAAGCCACGGGTACGCTCAGTGATTCGGTATTTCAAACCACTATCAATGTTCCTGAAGTACAAAAGCTTCTAGCAACAGCCCATAACGGCGATGAGAACGCGAAAGCGGAAGTGCGCGAAGCTCTATATCGGTTGATGCAACCGTTGTATGAAACATTACAGTTTTCAAATGTTCAACAACTGCACTTTCATACTACGGATAACCATAGTTTTTTGCGTATGCATCGGCCAAATCTGTATGGCGACGACCTCTCTGATTTTCGTTTTTCGGTTAAATATGTGAATGAAAATTTAGAACCATTTCATGGCTTTGAAGAGGGGCGGATTTTTAATGGCTACCGGCATGTGTATCCTATGTTCTACCAAGGTGCGCACGTGGGCAGTGTTGAGATATCTAATTCACTGATTAGCTTCAAAGAAGGTTATGAGCAAATCGCCCGCGATAGCGTTGATTTTGTAATGCTGCGAGACGTTGTAGAGGCGTTTGTTTTTGAGAGTGAACAAAGTAATTATGATGATTATCTGCTTTCACCAGATTTAGTGATTCAAAATATCTTTAATCGTGTGGAAAGCGAGCAAACATGGCTTTCTGATGCAGAGCGAAATACGGTGCTTGAAGCTAGCGCAAAGCGTTCTAAGTTGCAGCAAGCTGTTGCGGCAGGAAACAAGTACTTTGATATTTTGTTCGTGGATGGGAGATTATATTCTCTACGGCTCGATCCGCTCTACGGCTCGTTAAATACTCGTGTTGTGGGTTTTGTGGTGAGCGTTTCCACGTTTGAATATCTAACTCAAGCGTTACCTGCGTTGCTGATTCAGCTAGGTATCTTCTTTATTATTTCGTTGGTATTTGCGTTCTTACTCGCTAAACAGCGCGTATATACCAAGCAAATGCGGCGGTTAGCGCAGCGTGATGGGCTTACGAATCTTTATAATCGCCGCTATTTTTCCGAATGTGTAAAACGGGTGTTGGTGAATAAATTATCGGCGCGCGGTAACCGAAAATCTGCTGAAACAAATAACAAGCGCTATTGCTTTATTATGTTTGATGTCGATCATTTTAAGAAAGTGAACGATACCTTCGGTCATGATATCGGTGATGCCGTGCTTGTGAAGTTGGCCGAGATTTTAAAATCAGTGCTCCGAGAGGGCGATTTGTATTGCCGTTGGGGTGGTGAGGAGTTCATGGCTTTAATCGAAGCCGATCTTGCTATGGGCGAAGAAATTGCTGAGCGCTTAAGAGTAGCCATTCCGGCCGGTTTTGCTGATAGTGATATGCCTGCGGTTACCTGTAGCTTCGGTGTAGTGGCTATGCACAAATTTGATCAACTTGAGCCTGCGCTGAACCTAGTAGATAAAATGCTTTATAAAGCGAAGGCTGAGGGCCGTAATACCACACGAATCGCGAGTGTTTAATTAACGAGCTATATTTTTCAGTAAAGTGACCTTGCTACAATTAATTACAGTTTTATAGGCGCGAGTGAATAAGCGCGAACCTTGGCGACAAAAAACCGGTTTATCTCTCGATAAACCGGTTTTTGCGTTTTTATCACGGCGCATGAGGCGGCGTGTTAAGCTTCTTCGCCACCAGTGCGTGAATGACGTTTACGCTCATTCTCAGTTAAGAACTTCTTGCGTACACGAATAGATTTTGGCGTTACTTCTACCAATTCATCGTTATCGATGAACTCAAGCGCACGCTCAAGCGACATTCTGATTGGCGGCGTAAGCGTTAACGCTTCATCAGTACCTGCCGCACGAATGTTGGTTAGCTGCTTACCTTTCAAACAGTTTACGGTTAAATCGTTCGAACGGTTATGAATACCAATAATTTGGCCTTCATAAACTTCATCAGCGTGCGAAGCGAACAAACGGCCACGTTCTTGGATGTTGAACAGGGCGTATGCCAATGCTTTACCTTGCGCGTTTGAAATCAATACACCGTTAACACGTTGGCCAATTTTGCCACCCTTGTGCGGGCCGTAATGATCAAACGCGTGGTATACCAAACCAGTACCTGAAGTAAGTGTCATGAACTCAGTTTGGAAACCAATTAAGCCACGGCTCGGCACGATGAAATCAATACGCGTACGGCCTTTACCATCTTGCTGCATGTCGGTCATTTCTGCTTTACGCAGGCCTAACGCTTCCATTACAGAACCCTGATGCTGTTCTTCAACATCAACGGTTAAGGTTTCATAGGGTTCCATTTTCACGTCGTTTTCATACTTGATGATAACTTCAGGGCGGGAAACCGCTAATTCAAAACCTTCACGGCGCATGTTTTCGATTAATACACCTAAGTGCAATTCACCACGGCCTGATACACGGAATTTATCCGGGTCAGCCGTTTCTTCAACACGCAACGCAACGTTGTGTACTAATTCTTTTTGTAAACGCTCAAGAATTTGGCGAGAAGTAACGTATTTCCCTTCTTTACCAGCAAACGGCGAGGTGTTTACTTGGAAGGTCATGGTTACTGTCGGTTCATCAACGGTAAGCGGTGGTAACGCTTCGTTGTGGCCTACTGCACAAACGGTATCGGAGATTTTTAATTCGCCCAAACCGGTAATCGCGCAGATATCGCCCGCATGTGAAGAATCAACTTCCATGCGATCAAGGCCTAAGTAACCAAACACTTTACCAATTTTACCATTGCGGGTAGAACCATCGGCACCCACTACGGTTACTTGTTGATTTGGCTTTACGGTACCACGACGAATCCGGCCAATACCGATAACGCCAAGGTAGCTTGAGTAATCAAGCTGTGAAATTTGTAACTGTAATGGGCCATCGATTTCAGCAACTGGCGGCGCAACTTCACGCACAATTGTTTCGAACAATGGGTTCATATCGCCGCTCTTCACTTCTGAATCAAGCGAGGCAAAACCATTTAGTGCCGATGCATAAACGATTGGGAAATCGAGTTGTTCATCGGTAGCACCAAGGTTTACAAACAAATCAAAGATTTGATCAACAACCCAATCAACGCGAGCGCCTGGGCGGTCAACTTTGTTTACTACAAGAATAGGGTGCAAACCGTGCGAAAACGCTTTTTGTGTTACAAAGCGAGTTTGTGGCATTGGGCCATCAACGGCATCAACCAAAAGTAATACAGAATCGGCCATTGAAAGTACGCGCTCTACTTCACCGCCGAAATCAGCGTGTCCTGGAGTATCCAAGATGTTGATGTGGTAATCGCCCCAATTGATCGCAGTGTTCTTTGCGAGAATGGTAATGCCGCGCTCTTTTTCTAGATCGTTTGAATCCATGATCCGTTCTTGCAATTCGCCCCGGCTTTCAAGTGTGCCAGATTGTTGCAGAAGTTTATCAACCAGTGTTGTTTTACCATGGTCAACGTGCGCGATAATTGCGATATTGCGAATTTTTTCAATAGCTTTTGACATAAAACTGTATTTTAACCTGTGGTGAAGGCCATCGGGCCATAGGGGGGCGGATCATACGCTGATTTCACTGAATAAAAAAGCACCGAATGGAAAGCAGCGCTATATTTAACGAAAAAACTACGTTTTTCCTATTAGGAACGCTATGCTGTGGCCCTAATGCGCAGAAAATAAATTTTTTAGTTAATTAATCATAGGAAGTATTTATGACAGAACGAGGTTTATTCCGCTCAATTCGCGCTGCTTTGCTTTCGGCTGTGGCCATTCTAACTATTTCAGCTTGCGGTGGTGAGGCACCAGCGCCGAGTAGCAGTACTGAAGCCGTGCCAGAAGCAAGTGCCGCCGCGGCATCACGTTCATTCACTGAGGGTGATTACTACCGCGTTTTGGAAAATCCGGTGCAAGGTGATCGCGCTGAACCATTCATTGTGGAATACTTTTGGGTAGGTTGCCCTGCTTGTCAGCGTTTTGAGCCGATTATTCAGGGTGTGAAGCAAGCTTTTCCAGAAACGCCAGTAGTGCGCCGGCATGCGGTATTTAATGAGCGCTGGGCGCTTGATGCGCGTATTTATCATGCTACAAGTGAAGTGGCCGGCCGAGATGTAGGTACTGAAATGCTGGCCTTTTATCAAAGCCAAGCGCCAGATCTTCCTGATTTTGCCGATTTATCGGTATTTTTTCAGCAACAAGGGTTAGATGAAGAAGCTATTTTTGATATCGCTGATACGGCGGAAATTGTGAGCACAATGGAGCAAACCTTCAACGAAATGCAAAGCAATGAAATCCCTGGTGTGCCAGCTATTGTGGTGAATGGGCGCTACTTAGTGAAAAACCCACTGCCCGAAGATATGCGAACACAAGAAGATTATAATCAACTCATTGAGCACTTGCTGAGTTTAGATTAAGAAAAAGGCGCACCATAGTGGTGCGCCTTTTTTTATGGAACCAGAGCGTTACGCACCAAATTAGTGCAATATTGTTCGGGGCTTAACTTTTTCATAGCGTGAGCCTGAAAAATTTCGAAGTAATAGCAGCACAACGGCGTAGCCATTTTATTTTTATCATTAAAAACAATGGCATGTGGCGTTTAATTTGGTTTTGGCACGCGGTTTGCTACACAGGCTGCTAAATAGTTCACAATTTAGATTTACACTTATCTGCACAAATACGCACAACAACCCGGAGGCAAACAATGTCTATTAAAGCGGTGATGGATTTAATTGAAGAAAACGAAGTACGCTTCGTGGATATGCGTTTTACCGATACTAAAGGTAAAGAGCAACACGTAACGATTCCGGTTTCACAGATTGACGAAGATTTTTTTGAAGATGGCAAAATGTTTGATGGTTCATCAATTGCCGGCTGGAAAGGCATTAATGAATCCGACATGGTGTTGAGCCCAGATACTGAAACCGCGGTAATGGACCCGTTTTCAGAAATTCCTACGCTGATTGTACGTTGCTCAATTTTAGAGCCTGATACGCGCCAAGGTTACGATCGTGACCCTCGTTCTATTGCGCGCCGTGCGGAAGAATACTTAGCATCAACCGGTATTGCCGATAGCGCCTTGATGGGCCCTGAACCAGAGTTTTTCTTGTTCGACGACGTACGCTTTAATACCGACATGAGCGGTTCGTTCTACAAAATCGATGATATCGAAGCGAAGTGGAACTCAGGCACTGAATATGAAGGTGGCAATAAAGGCCATCGCCCAGGTGTGAAAGGCGGCTACTTCCCAGTACCACCGGTTGATTCTTCCCATGAGATTCGTAGCGAAATGTGCGAAGTGATGGAAGAGATGGGCTTGGTTGTAGAAGCGCACCACCACGAAGTGGCCACTGCAGGCCAGAACGAAATTGCTTGCCGGTTCAACACCTTGGTGAATAAAGCTGATGAGCTGCAAATTTTTAAATATGTAGTGCATAACGTAGCTCACGCCTATGGCAAAACAGCCACCTTTATGCCGAAACCTTTAGTGGGTGATAATGGCTCAGGTATGCATGTGCACATGAGCTTAGCCAAAGATGGTAAAAACTTATTTGCTGGTGATAAATACGGTGGCCTTTCAGAAACGGCGTTGTATTACATTGGCGGCATTATTAAGCACGCGCGTGCAATTAATGCCTTTACTAACCCTGGTACCAACTCTTACAAGCGCTTGGTACCTGGTTTCGAAGCACCGGTCATGCTTGCTTACTCAGCACGGAACCGCTCTGCATCGATTCGTATTCCATTAATTTCGAATCCAAAAGGGCGCCGTATTGAAGCGCGCTTCCCAGATCCAAGCTCGAACCCATACTTCGCGTTTACTGCGTTGTTAATGGCCGGCCTTGATGGCATTCAAAACAAAATTCATCCGGGCGATGCTATGGATAAAGATTTGTATGATTTGCCAGCTGAGGAAGCGAAAGAAATTCCAACGGTAGCGAGTTCATTGGAAATGGCGTTAGATGCGTTAGATAAAGATCGCGATTTCTTAACCGCTGGCGGTGTAATGAGCGACGATATGATCGATGCTTACATTGGCTTGAAGCGCAAAGAAGTAGAGAAGCTGATGATGACAACGCACCCTGTTGAATTCGATATGTATTATTCGTGCTAATTTTCGTTCTGATTTAAGATCGAAAAACGAATTAGCGCTGCGTAATAGAGCCTTGCTCATTGCGCAGCGCACCATTCTGGTGCAAACTCTTCGATTGCACCAAAGAAGCCCGGTGCGATTTAATTCTAACACTGAGGTTCATTATGTCGGCGGCAAACCCTGTACTGCACGAAAGCATAAACCAAACCCTTGTGGATCAACTCACAAGTGCGGTTTTGGTGTTAGATAAAAACCTCCATGTATGCTTTGCGAATGCTGCG
Organism: Aliidiomarina iranensis; assembly: GCF_003987135.1. Classification (GTDB taxonomy): domain Bacteria; phylum Pseudomonadota; class Gammaproteobacteria; order Enterobacterales; family Alteromonadaceae; genus Aliidiomarina; species Aliidiomarina iranensis. Next base: position 162,285 of record NZ_PIPJ01000004.1, on the reverse strand, counting down.
GCAGATGCCATTTTTTCTGGAAGCTCTCGGCGCTTGCTGGGCGCGCCCCTCGATAGCCACCTGCGCTATAGCAGCTTTGATCTCACCTTATTACGAAATATCGCCTTGAACCAGCAGAGCATATCCGATAGCGATGTGAGTTGGGTGTTTCATGATGGCAAATCGATTGCCATTGAATTGAACGCCTCGATTGCTGCATTCAAGGGGTTGGATAGTGCAATTCTGGTGGAATTAAGGCAGGTTGATTTAATTCGCCGGCTGAATCAAGAGCAAGCGCAACAGCACCAGCGCGAAGCAGCTCAACAACTTGTGCGTGGGCTTGCACATGAAATTAAAAACCCTTTAGGTGGTATTCGTGGCGCGGCACAACTTCTGAATGCGGAATTGCAAGCGCCGGAACAACGAGAGTTCACTCAGTTAATTATGGCGCAATCGGATCGCTTGCGAAATTTAGTAGATAGGCTGCTAGGGCCAAACCGGCCGAGTGCCCGCAGCTACCAGAATATTCATGCGGTATTGCAGCAAGTGCTGGATGTGATTGGCGTAAATAAACCGGCTAATTTAACCATTAGCAAAGATTATGATCCAAGCCTACCCGACCTCTACATTAGTGCCGATCAAATAGAGCAGGTATTTCTAAACCTTATCAGCAATGCAATGGATGCCCTAGATCAACAACTTGGTGAACGGCAAATTGTAGTGCGTACACGGGTAAGCCACCAAGAAACGATTTACGGCAAACGGTATCGCCAGTGTGCATTAATTTGTGTGCAAGATAACGGCCCGGGAATACCGAGCGAACTGAAAGATACTTTATTCTACCCATTGGTAACTGGGCGTGAGGGTGGAACGGGCCTAGGCCTTTCGATTGCGCAATCCTTGATACATCAACATGCGGGTAAAATTGAAGTGAGTAGCCGGCCTGGGCATACGGAATTTACCGCAGTGTTGCCCTATTTAGACAATGCTACTGGCGAAACAACAACCCCAGGAGCGGCATCATGAATCGAGTTGTTTGGATATTAGATGATGATAGCTCCATTCGTTGGGTGTTGGAACGCGCTTTTAAAGGAGCGGGCTGGCAGCCTCGGCTTTTTGCTGAACCAACATTCTTTTTACAAGCGTTAACCGAAAGTGGTGGCGAAACCCCGGCTTTGGTGCTCACTGATGTGCGGATGCCCGGTACCGATGGCATGCAGGTGTTGCAGGAAATTCAACAGCGGTTTGCCGATATTCCGGTGATCGTAATGACAGCACACTCGGATTTAGAAAGTGCGGTGAAAGCTTTTAAAGGAGGTGCGTTCGAGTATTTGCCGAAACCTTTTGATTTAGATGAAGTGATTGCAATTGCGGAACGCGCGGTGAAGCCAAAGCAACAGGAAAGTTCAGAGGCTGGGGAAAAGGTGCCAGAGCACGCCGACAACGACACCGGTAACGACACCGGTATTATTGGTGAATCGGCGGCGATGCAAGAGGTGTTTCGCGCAATTGGGCGGCTTTCGCGGTCAAGTGTTTCGGTGTTACTTACCGGCGAATCGGGCACTGGTAAAGAGCTGGTGGCGAAGGCTTTACATGATCATAGCCCGCGGGCGGAAAAGCCCTTTGTGGCGTTAAATATGGCGGCGATTCCGGGTGAATTAATTGAATCGGAATTGTTTGGCCATGAAAAAGGCGCGTTTACCGGCGCCCAAAGCCGCAGAGCTGGCCGATTTCAGCAAGCAGATGGCGGTACCTTATTTCTCGATGAAATTGGTGATATGCCACTGGCGGTGCAAACTCGTTTGCTACGGGCCTTGGCGGAGGGGCAATTTTACCCGGTGGGAAGCCATCAACTCGCCACCGTGAATGTTCGCGTTATTGCGGCTACCCATATTGATTTACGCAAAGCGATTGATGAGGGCCGCTTTCGTGAAGATCTCTATCATCGGTTGAATGTTATTCACTTGCAGCTTCCTTCGTTGCAGGAACGCCGGAGCGATATCCCAGCCCTAGCGGAACATTTTCTGTTTATTGCTGCCAAAGAGCTGCAAATGCCGCAGAAGCGCTTAACGCCTGCGGCATTTGGGCAGTTACAAACAGCAGCTTGGCCTGGTAATGTTCGGCAACTGGAAAACACCTGCCGTTGGATAACCGTGATGGCAAGTGGTGATGTGGTTGATGTTGATGAGCTACCAGCCGATTTACAGCGTATCGCGGCCGAAACTGCGGGTGAGAGCGTAGGGCAGGTATCGATACTTGGCACTGGCGAGCAAGATAGTGAGCAACAAGCAAGCGCCGTGGTAATCGGGCAAAAACTGCAGAATAATTGGCGAGAAGGCCTACAAGCCGAATTGCTGGCGGCACTTGATGGCACTAATAATACACGGTGTGCTGAAGTGCTGGCGGAAATAGAACAGCTCGCCATTGATGCAGCATTGCAGCAAACCAAAGGCCATCGGCAACAAGCCGCCGAACGTTTGGGTTGGGGTAGAAATACCCTCACCCGAAAATTGAGTAAGCGTTAAATACAAGCTGTACAGCTTGCGAGCTTCTGTAAAGGGAATGCAAAGGTACTCGCTTCTGTTTGTGTAACGGGTAGATTGTGGAAATGTAAAGATTGTAAAGGCATTTCCATTTAAAGGTTGGCTGAGGCTAAGCACCTATACCGAATTGTTTGGGCCAACCCAATATCGTAAGAATACGAAAGGAAGGTAGATTGTGGTACATGTTCTGTTAGTAGATGATGATGCTGATTTAGGCGCAATGCTCACTGATGTGTTCGCCAGGGAAGGAATTCGCCTTACCACCGTTGAGGATGGTAAAACTGGCCTCGATACGGCGAGCAAAGGCGAATATTCACTTATATTACTCGATATTATGTTACCGGAAATGGATGGCTTGCAGGTTTTGAAGCATCTGCGCCAAGGTGGCATTGAAACGCCAGTGCTCATGCTTACCGCTCGCGGTGAAGATGTGGATCGCGTTGTGGGTTTAGAGTTGGGCGCTGATGATTATCTCGCCAAACCTTTTTATCCACGCGAGCTTGTAGCGCGAGTGAAAGCTTTATTACGCCGCAGTAAAGGCGGCGACACGGCGGTGGCGGAAACTATTCGGTTCGCAGGTTTTGAACTCGATACCGTAAATGCTGTGGCTCATTGTGATGGTGAGGCCCTAACCCTTACCCCCACAGAATTTGAGGTTCTGCGCCAGTTAGTTACTCATCATGGCCAATTAGTTACCAAAGAAAGCCTCTCGAATCAGGTTTTGGGGCGCCAATTGGGGCCATTTGATCGCTCCCTTGATGTGCATATTAGTAACGTTCGGAAAAAGCTTCCAGCCCACCCAGATCGTATCCAAACAGTTCGGGGCCGTGGCTATCGCGTGCTAGAGCCTGAGATACTGGAACCTGAAACTTTGGAAAACTAGAAAATGCGCTTACGCCGTACGCGATGGTATCAATCGTTAACCATTCGGTTGTTAGCGATATTTTGGGCTTTAATCCTGCTTACGGCGATCGCGGCATTTTCTGTTGTTTTGTACCTTTCCCGCCCGCCGGGCCCTTCGCCAATGGCAGAAGATTTCCCGCGGGCGTTGCAACCTATTCTTAATCACGCTTCAACCGTGGGAATGATACAACCCGGGCGCTTGTTAGTGGGCGATTATCGGGTAGTGGCGGTTGATAGCCCTGATAACAGTGATATTCAATATATTCCTGGGTTAGGGCAAACCGAAGTGGGTGTTGCCTTTAATATTCTGCAAAGCCCCGAACCAATTCAAACAATAGTGGCTGATCGCACTTATGCTGGCCCCTTAGGAAGTAGTGCAGGCGCCGTAGTGATGAGCCGAACAGCCACTAACGAAGAGCTAGCGGCGCTCGTAGCTGCTGAAGATCAAGATTGGTTACCGCGTTTGATTCTAATGGCATTTGGGGCCTCTTTCTTGGGTGCATTAATTCTTGGCTGGTGGTTTGTGCGGCCACTGAAGCAACTACGTGATGCCACGAGAGAAATAGCCACCGGCTCTGCGGAACCAAACCTAGCGCGCTTGCCAAAACGCAAAGATGAACTTGGTGAGCTGGCGCGAACGATGAACGCAACGGCTATCGAATTAGCGAATTCTCGCGATGCTCAGCGGCGTTTGTTAAGTGATGTTTCTCATGAGTTACGTTCACCTTTAGCGCGCTTACAAGTGGCCCTTGATTTGATGGAAACCGATACCTTAAAAACCGACCGTAATTACATGCAGTTAAATAAAGATATTTATCGGTTGGGCTCGATTATTGATAGTATTTTGTGGCTTTCACGGTTGGAAAACGGCCTCGATAAATTGGTGAAAGGCCCGGTTAACGTATTTGCGTTGCTGGAAGAACTTCGTAACGATTTGTATTACATGCAATACGGTAAGGGGCAACAAAACTGGGATGGCCGATTAACGCTGCCTGAGCAGCCAATTCCGGAAATAGAAACCGATGGTGTGTTGCTTCGCTTAGTGCTGGAAAACCTGATTCGTAACGGCTTCCAATATGGGCCCGATAACGGGGTAGTAATTGTGAGTGCGGAAGTGGTGAAGCAAGAAAAAAGCACCAACAGCCCGAATCGAAAAGGAAATAAAAGCAACGCACCTGCCCAGAAGCAACAATGGCTTGAAATTACCGTAAAAGATGAAGGGCCGGGTGTGCCAGCCGATAAACTGCAGAAAATGTTCGAACCCTTTTATCGTGCCGATCCCTCACGCCATCACGGCGCCGGTGTAGGCCTTGGCCTTGCCCTTTGCCAGCGCGCTACGGCGGTATTAGATGGGGAAATTACGGCGATTAATCATGCGCAAGGTGGCCTTGCCGTGAGTGTGCGTTTACCACTAGAAAATTAAGCACTTATGCTCTTGAAAAATCCGCGTTAGAATAAACCAAAACCGCTCGCGAACAACGAGCAAAACTTGGTATGAAAGGGTAGTAAGGATAATTCATGAGTGAAATGGCCAGTAAGTACGCACTTGCGGTGCTCAATCGCCGCCCGGCTGATAATCAAAGTGCATGGCTAGATTGGGCGCGTGAAGATCTTTATGAGTTTTATCGTTACGCTGAACATGGTGAATTTCGCAGTAGCGATGGCCATGAAATTCGCTACGCGCTATTTGAAAATAAAGTATTACCTGAAGAAGCCAACACATCTTCAGTGAGCGACCCCCTCAACGACCCAACCGATCAGTTTGTTGCCAGCCTTGCGCAAGCAAAAGAAGAACCCGCCGAGCCGCACCGTGGTTGGGTGGTTATTGCGCCGGGTAGAATAGAATCCTACTTAAAGTATCAAGAAATCACATTGGAACTTGTGGCCGCCGGCTACTCCGTGGCAATGATCGACCACCGAGGGCAAGGCCACTCTTCGCGATTAACCCACCACCATCAGCATGGGCATGTAAATAACTTTACCGATTATGTCCGTGATTTTGCCGAATGGATGCAACTGATCGAGCCCCGAATTGGTGATGCGCCGGCCTATATACTTTCTCACTCGATGGGCGGCGCCATTGCCGCACAATACTTACAACAATTTGCCGGTAGCTCGGAGTTTCCGTTTAACCCGTTTAAGAAAATTGTGTTTTGCGCGCCCATGTTTGGCATTCAAACTCGGCCGTTTCCGTTCTGGATTGCCAAACCGCTTACTAGGTTTTTAGCTTTTTTGAACAGTATTCTGGCACCGAAAAAGCCTTGGTATGCGCCAACCACCGGCGATTACATTATGCTGCCGTTCGCCGAAAACTTACTCACACATAGTGAGAGCCGCTACAGCTGGTTTAGCAACATGTACCACGATATGGAAAATATTAAAGTGGGTGGCCCTACTAATTACTGGGTGGCCGAGGCCATTTTGGCGGCGCGCCAAGTAGTGCTCCAGGCTGAGCGCTTAAAAATTCCAGCGCTCGTTTTGCAAGGTGCGGAAGATAAAATTGTTGCGCCCAAGCCGCAACAGGAATTTATTGAGCGGCAGAAAAATAGTGCCAGTAAATTAAAGCGCATAGAGGGTGCACGGCACGAAATTTTAATGGAAAACGATGCCATCAGAGAGCCAGCCATGAAGCAAATTTTGCAATTTTTGCGCGCTAAATAGCGGCTACGTAGCAGGCAATTTAAAACAGCAAGCAGCTCAAATAGCAGGAAACGCCGGCGTATTGCAGCATGTAGGTGCATATCCTAGTTTCTGGCCCTTAACTACCACCCGCAAACTCATGCTGGCGCCAGGCTTCATAGCTCACCAGTGCCACTGTGTTTGAAAGGTTCAACGAGCGGTTATTTGGCATCATGGGCACGCGCAGCCGCAGCTCTGGCTGAATTTGCCCCATTACATCTGCTGGCAAACCGCTGGTTTCAGAACCAAAGAGCAAAACATCACCAGGTTGGTATTGGAGTTCCGTGTAGCCACGGGTGCCTTTTGTGGTGATCGCGTAAATATTATGGCCAACAAACTTCTCAGCAAATGCGGCAAAATTTGGATAACGCTCCACGTTGCTTAAATCGTGATAATCCAACCCAGCTCGGCGCAACTTCTTTTCTTCTAAATCAAAACCCAAAGGCTCAATCAAATGCAAAGCGCAGCCGTTGTTCGCACATAGCCTTATGATATTACCCGTATTAGCCGCCATTACCGGATTGTGTAAAACAATATGAAACATCGAAGGGTTTTCTCCATTCAAAACCAAAGTAAGCGCTACGAACCGGAGTGTATATTAACAGCCTGAATCAAAAAATGTATAAGTTGGCGCATCACCAGGATTTGTTGGTGGGCGATAGGCAAGGTAACAATCGGGTCTGAGAAGTGGAATGTTATTATTGGTGGGGCCACTAGAGCCAATAATACGCGCGGGTGAAAAGAACAATTGTGTTCCGCCGAAGGTATTACCATATCGCCAATCTTCCTCAAGCGACAAGGCGTTTGGCAGGCCTTTAATGCGATCGCCCGTAGGGTAACCGTAAACAGTTTCTATGTCGCTCACACCATCACCATCCAGATCGACAGTGCCAAGCACTTTGCCAGCTTCACCTTGGATCAATGCTTTAGCATACACAAGATTTGCGGCACTTTTACTCGCGCCCGCGAGTTCTTCGAGCAGAGCACGGTTGGCATCAGTGCTCAGGTTAAAAAAGCGTGGGGCAGCCGTAACCCCTACCACAGCTAAAATGATAATAACGATGATAAGTTCGATAAGGCTGAAGCCACGAGCTCTACCCATAATACTGAAACCATCCCAATTGGTTTTTACGCGTTAATTATTAAATGAACCATCGCTTTATTATCGCGTAATATTCACAACTGACGTTATATGTTGATCAATATACCAATTTTTAACAGAGACTGGACAAAGTTTAGAATTTACAACCATAAAGAAACTTAACAGCGAGCGCACACTCAAATGCGTTATACTGATGAGCTCAACCTCGCAGTGGCCTAAGAGTATTAAGCCTTGAATAGCTTAAGGGTTTAAATTAGGGGCTTGAAATAGGCCAACGCAATGAAAAGCCAACGCAACGAAAGGTAAGCGCAATGAGCAGTAAGTTGAAAGCAGTATTCGCCGCCATCAGCCTAGGGTTGATGTTCACTAGTACAAGTGTGAGTGCACAGGCGGAAAACAACGGTTCAGCCGAGAATCCACAATGGAATCTAATGCTCGCCGGCAGTGAATTGCAGATTTGCTCGAGCATGAATTCTGATTACTGTAATTCTACAAGCTGGATTGATGCCAATGAAATGCGCACTGCGCGTTTATTTCAGCTTACTGATGTGCGGCGCCGCGAAACCTTGCGGCAGGCCATTTGGCCGCGGGAAAGAAACGGGGTGCGCGAAGAGCTCGATGTTGCTTTACGCGAGATGGTGGATTATTTCGGCCGCGGCGTAGTGCCCGAATATCGTTTTGTTGAACGCTTGCGCTCGCGGGCCTACCTTGAATTAATTATGCGCCTTTCGGAAGCCGAGTATGAGCGCGTGCTTGATAACTTGGAAATGCCACGCCTTGAAGGCTTGAATGAAGTAGTGAACCTGGCAGAGGGCAAAGATAATAGTGCCGTGTTTGTGAACGAGTTTGTGCAAATGGCGGCGCAAATCAAAGGTGATACCCCTACTATTTTGGTAGTTACCGCGGGCGAGCGTGATAGTTTCCGTGCTGTTGATAGCCATCTTCAAGCATTTGAACAAGCCGGAGCCAATGCCCAATGGTTGCCTATCGATATTGCCGTTACCGAAGCTCAACGCACGGGTGCCTGTGGCTCGCTTGAATCGCTGCGCCGTGAATTGAGTGGAAGCTATGATCGAAACCGCGTGAACCCAGCTCGGCACGCTGAGCAAGTAGCGTTCTGTAACAATGAAAATGTGGCAGCTGAGCTTTTAGCTAACGCCGATGGGGTATTTTTCACCGGCGGCAGCGCCAATCGTTTAAGTAATACGTTATTACCAGAAGGCGAACCCATCAGTGCGCTGCAAGCATTGCGCAGCAAATTCGCCGAAGGTGAGTTAGCAGTTGGCGGCGCTGGCGCTGGTGCACAAGCGTTAGTAAGCGCTAACATGATCACCAACGGCCACAGCCGAGAAGCGTTAGTAGCAGGCTCTAATGCGGCCGCGGCACCAACTCCGGGCTGTGATTTCGATGATAGTTGCCCGCGTGGCTTAAACCCGAATTCACTCACCTATGAGCCGCTCGGTGGCGTAGGCGTGTTCCGCGCCGGTATTGTGGATACCGATGTAGGCCAGCGCGGCCGAGAAATGCGCATGTTGCGAGTAGCCGCCGATACCAACACTCCCCTTGCTATGGGCATTGATCGCGATACCGCGGTGTTAATGAATACCCGCAGTGGCGTGTTTGCGGTGCAGGGTGCAAACAGTGTGTTTTTCGTTGAAGGGGCGCAAAGTACCGGCAACATGTTGGCGGCAAGCTTTCATTATTTGCGCAACGGTAGCATGGGGCGTTTAGCCGGCAGCCGAGTAGCCAATGTGGTATTCGCAGAACAACCGGATTTCTTCCCAGAAAGTGCAACGAACCGATTTTTAGGAAATACGGGCATCAGCGATAATATTCATGTGGCGTGTAGCGGGCAGAGGCAGCTGCGCTTGCTACAAGATAACTTTGTATTGATGATGCAAACCACTGATAACAGCGAAACAGTAACAAGCCGCGGGCGCTGCCAGATATATAACGGCGTAATGGGTGTGGCCGAGCAATCATTGTAAACACGACTAACACAAAAATGCCCGCCAAATGGCGGGCATTTTTGTTTGATTTTCTAAAAATAAGAACTAGTTGCTTGAATATTTTTTCTACGGTGCATTGCGCTGAGCTGGTGACATTGCAAATGCGGGAGCCGTATCTAAGGGGCTTTCTTGCTCGCGTTGAGCGTTGCAAGCTTCAGCCCACCAGCGCAACTGGCCGAAACTGCGGCCAAAATATTCAGCCCAGCGCTCGGAGTTCTCACAGAAGTTACCTTCCGCATCAAGCGCCTCTTGCGCTTTAGGCACATGAATCATTGCTGAAACCGGCAAGCAGCCCAACTCACTTAAAAAGCTGCGCATGCCAATAGCAGCGCGGGTGCCGCCCCACTGGCCAGCAGAGTAAGTAACAATGCTACTTGGCTTATAACTAAAGCTCGAGCTACGAAAATGGTTCAGCATATCGGCTAAAGCTGGGCTCATTGAATGGTTATATTCAGGGCTCACCATTACATAACCATCCGCGGCTTCTATCTTTGCTTGCAGGGCGCTCAGCTGTTTCGGGCGGTTGTGATCACCGTAAGCAAATGCAGGTTTAAATATTGCTGGGCGTTCATAATCAATCGGGTCGATAAGCTCAACATCATGCCCTGCCTCGCGGATTAAACGTTCACAAGCGAGGGCTACGCGTAATCCCAACCGAGCAGGCTTTGGCGGAGTGCTATCGCGTACGCTTCCTAAAAATACGAGTATGTTTAATGCCATGCGAAGCTCCTTTTTGATGCCTGAATTCAGGGTTAAAAATCTAGCAAGTTAAGAAATACCGTAGGTTGCCCGATATTCCTTCATTTTTGCCAGCATATCTTCGTTGCCTGGCTGTTCTGCTAAATATTCAATTACATCGCTAAGCGTAACAATGGCAATCACAGGCGCATTATAATCGCGCTCCACCTCTTGAATAGCCGAAAGCTCTCCACGGCCCTTCTCCTGCCGATCAAGGGCGATAAGCACGCCTGCTAAGCTGGCGCCGTTCGCTTCTACGATATCCATCGATTCCCGGATAGCCGTACCGGCGGTAATTACATCATCAACCAGCATAATACGGCCATTTAGCGGCGAACCCACTAAGCTGCCACCTTCACCGTGGTCTTTTTTCTCTTTGCGGTTAAAGCAATAGGGCACATCTTTTTGATACTGCTCATAAAGGCTAACCACGGTAGCACTAGCAATTGGAATACCTTTGTAAGCCGGGCCAAACAGCACATCATAGGCAATACCGGAATCTTCCAATGCCGCTGAATAATAGCGGCCTAAACGCGCTAAATCAGCGCCGGTGTTAAATAACCCGGCGTTGAAAAAGTAAGGGCTAGTGCGGCCCGATTTCAGCGTAAACTCACCAAATTTCAATACGCCCTTACCGAGCGCAAATTCAATAAATTCCCGTTGATAGGCTTTCATTAGTTTAGTGCCTCTTTCTGGTGATCGTTCAGCTCCCGAATAGCGTGCTTTGCAAGCTCAACCATGCTATTCATTTCTTCAAAGCTAAATGGCTCTTCTTCAGCGGTGCCCTGAATTTCAATGATTTTGCCGGTGTCTGTCATTACCACATTCATATCGGTATCAGCCGCTGAATCTTCTGGGTAATCGAGATCGGCAACTGCTTCGCCTTTATAAATGCCAACTGAAATCGCTGCCACCATGCACTTCAATGGGTTGCCTTTAATAGCGCCCTTCTTGCGCAAAAAGTTAATGGCATCCACCATGGCAACACAAGCACCGGTTATAGAAGCTGTGCGCGTACCGCCATCAGCCTGAATAACATCGCAATCAACGGTAATAGTATTTTCGCCAAGCGCATTTAAATCAACCGCCGCCCGCAATGAACGGGCAATCAGGCGTTGAATTTCCATGGTGCGGCCACCTTGTTTGCCGCGTGCCGCTTCACGGTCAGAGCGCGTGTGCGTAGCGCGTGGAAGCATGCCGTATTCAGCGGTTATCCAGCCTTTGCCTTTGCCTTTCAAAAAGCGCGGAACGCCCTCTTGCACACTCGCGTTGCACAAAACCTTAGTATCACCAAACTCAATTAAAACGCTACCTTCAGCGTGGCGGGTGTAATTCCGGGTAATCGTTACCGGGCGAATTTGTTGTGCGGTACGGCCACTTGGACGCATGAAAACCTCTGCTGATTTGTAGGAATGGGGTGTGAAAAAACATCGCCATTATAGGCTTTTCCGCAAATTTTCGCCATGCCGCACAGTTTTTAAGGTAAGCGGGCCGTGCATTATTGCTCGGTATCGTTATACTTAAGCCCTGTTTAGCAGCTACAAGCGACACCAAATGGCGCAAAACTACTGAACAAAGAAACCTCAAAGCTTTGTTTAATAAGGATTATTATGATTTACAGCATGACAGCCTACGCCCGTGAAGAAGTAAAATCAGAATGGGGCACCGCGGTTTGGGAATTACGCTCAGTAAACCAACGTTATTTAGAAACCTATTTTCGCCTACCAGAGCAATTCCGCGGCTTAGAAACAAGCTTGCGCGAGCGTTTACGGAAACAGTTGCAACGGGGCAAAGTAGAATGTGGCTTACGTTTTACCGCGAATGCTGGCGCCAATACCGAACTGCAAGTAAATGAAAACCTCGCCAAAGCGCTCCTGCGTTCCGCCGAGTGGGTGCAAGAAAACGGCGCCAAAGCCTCTATCGATCCGCTCGATGTCTTGCGTTGGCCCGGTGTGCTAGAAACCGCAGAAGCGGACATGGACGCCATTCAAAAAGAGTTACTGGAAGGATTCGAACGCGCGCTAACTGCTTTTATTGAGCATCGTGCCAGCGAAGGTGCGAACATGCAAAAGCTCATCGAAGCTCGCCTCGAAGGTATTAGCAATGAAGCCAGCAAAGTGCGTGCTAATATGCCCGCCGTACTCGAGTGGCAACGGGAACGCATCGCCAGTAAGTTCGCAGAAGCAAAAATCGACCTCGATTCCGAACGCCTCGCCCAAGAAATGGTGCTCCTTGCCCAAAAAACTGACGTAGCCGAAGAACTCGATCGCCTCGATTCCCACATCAAAGAAACCCGCAATATACTCCGCAAAGGCGGTGCCTGCGGCCGACGCCTCGATTTCATGATGCAAGAATTCAACCGCGAAGCCAACACCCTCGGCTCCAAATCCATCAACAGCGACATCACCAACAGCGCCGTAGAAGTGAAGGTTCTGATTGAGCAGATGCGGGAGCAGATCCAAAATATAGAATGATGCACTGGGGGTGTCGGGTGGTTATATAAATCAATAACTTACCTGAAAATAATTGCCTCAAGATACCCCAAGATCACTAGCGTAAACAGTCCAAATGGATACAATAATGGATCCAAAAACTGGAGTTCCCACTCCATGTTCCGATTTTTGGATCCATTTTGAGATTTACGTGAATGGCAAAGTTAAATACCAAACAACTCCACGCAATCTGGAAGCAAGGCGAAGAGGGCCGAACCTTTCTCGGGAACGGTTTGATTTTTCGCGTAAGTGCTTCAGGTACCGCAACTTTTGAGGTTCGCTACAGCATTTATGGTCGGCGACGAATAATGGGATTACTCCCCGCTTTCCCCGCCCTATCACTTGCTGAAGCTGAACACCAAGCCGCCCAAATTCGTTACCAAGCCAAGCAAGGTTTGGATCCACAAGAGACAAAAAAGCAGGTAAAACAGAAGCCGTTTAAGCTTTTTAGGGATCTTGCGAAGCACTGGTTAGACGATATCGACGACCGGATTAAAACCGGGCACATCTATCGACGCGTCTACAACAACGACATAGACCCACAGCTGGGTGGCTTGCCACCGGACAAGATACGGCCTATCGATATTAATAACCTGCTAAAGAAAATACGTACATCGGGCCGACCTGCCATCGCCAATGACGCGCTGCATTACATTAAGCGTATTTTCCAACATGGCATGAAACTCGGTGAAGTGACGAACAACCCCGCCGAGCCGTTCCGGTATGAAGATGCAGGCGGTACCGAGAAACCCAGAGACCGAGCGCTCACCTTCAAAGAGCTGGAAATTTTGTTCAGCACCATGCGCAAATACAAAGACCAGATCACGCGGGAGAACTACCTTGCCGTTGCGCTCCTGGTTTGTTTGGGTTGCCGAAAAATGGAGCTCATGGCTGCCACTTGGGACGAGATCGACTTTAACGAGCGAGAATGGCTGATGCCAAGCAACCGCAGTAAAACCGGGAAAGCGATTCGTGTACCCTTGGTGGACCCCGTTTACGACTGGCTACAAGAACTGCACGTTCGCGCTGCCGGTTCCGACTATGTATTCCCGAGCCGACGCGCCAGCAAGCGACCACATGTGTCACCCGACACCTTGAATGCGGCACTGGCAAAGCTGCTGCGTGAAGAGAAGCTGGCGCTGGAACCTTTTACCATTCACGACCTTCGCCGCACCACGAAAACCTTACTGGCCAGCATGGGCGTTCCGCCGCACGTGAGCGAGCGTTGCCTGAACCACAAGATTCGTGGCGTTGAAGGCGTGTATGACCATTATGACTATTTTGATGAGCGCAAAACCGCGTATGAGAAATTGAGCGGGGTTATTGCGCCGATGGTTCGAGAGTAGATTTATGTGGTTTCCAAAAACTTGGAGTTTTTTGCGTGGATAAAAGCATTTTAACCAGATTAGATTTTGAGAGTTATGGAGTCCTATATGAACTTCCAATCGAAAAGCTATTGAGTGAAATTAAGCTAAGAGTTTGGCTTTATGCGCAAGACTACTTCGATTGTAAGAAACCTGACTTACTTGAAGAAACAGCGGCACACTTTGAAAGGTTCTGGGCAGAAAGATTCGTTAAAGGAAACATCATGGGTCACACATTTGGTGAGGATTTACACCAAGCCCACTTACCATATGTATACTGCGATCGCGATCATGTTGAACCATCGTTACCAGTCACATCACGGAAATCTGTCAAAGTACCATCCATGTTGGAGACAATAGATTGGGTTAACGCATTAGGTAAAGTAATGAAAGATAACTTCTATGCTCATAGTAAGGAGGCTGGTATTGAATCAGCGGAAAAAGAATATTTGATGTTTATGAAAGGTCCTGCTTACAGGCTTCACGAGATATTCGTAACGGTTGACTTCCTTCAACCAAAATCCCTCATCCTGAGAGATATGGAAAGAATTATAGACCAGGTAAAGTCTCATGATCTTACCTATAGCCTCATAGGTTCATCTTGGCGAGATGATAAACGACAGAAAATGCGTAACTACCGAGTTTTTGAACAAGTAGACTCGATTATTGTTGCTAGAGCATTCTCTATAAACCTGTCTAACGAAAAACTAGCTGAAATAATTTTTAAGAATAATCCAGATATGGATCCAGATAATTTTAGACGGACTCAACATAAGTTTATGAAAAGAATTTTTTCACAGAGGGGCTACCGCGAGCTAAGTTCATTGTAGTTTGGTTCGTCGACTACAAAAAAGTGCCGATACTTTTTTGCCTAAAACTCCAAGAAGATCAGTCATAACATCGGTATCCGTTATCACTCACTATCTAACGGAGACTTGAGCTATGACGAAACTACCTACACCTGATCGTGTCCGCCAAGCGCTGCTTGAGGCATATGGCGAAACCGAGCGCCTTGTGCGCGAACAGGAGCGCAAGCGGATCACGACTCTTTCTCGCAGCCGAACCACACAGCTAGAGCGCGAGGGTATACACCCGAAGCGTCGTATTCTTGGCAACAATAGCGTGGCTTGGCTGCTTTCTGACTTATTGCTGTTCATTAATCAGCGGAACCCAGGTTTGGAGGGTTTCAACGATGAATAACAACTACGAGTCAGTGGAGTTTCACATTCACGAAGCCAACCTCGTTGTGAAGTTGCTGTTTAATGCCGGAGCTGATGGCGAGTTTCCGATCACGCACAACGATGTGCTCGATATCCTCAACATGATTCGCAAGAAACTTGATGAGGCGGGTTTAACGTTGGAGGACTTGGCTCGTGAACAGCGTTAACCGATTGACCTTAATCGCCAATGGTCGACCCCATTCATTTCTACTAAGCCAGCCGGACGGAAGTCCGGATTGGCTCGCAATAACCATAGTTCCGAGCAAGTTTGGCTGGTTTTTGTGTGCAATTGCGTCACAACCGGGCGTAGTGGCACATCAGTTCAACCACCCGATTCAAGCTACCGGAGACTGGCCCAAGCGCATTCGCATGTCGCTAATGGAATGCTCCGTAATGTTCCACCAAGAGACGTTACACCGCATTCATCAAGAACTGCGCCGGAAGTTAAAATTTTTGCGCCAGTTAGAGGAGAAAGATCGTGCAGCAGCTTGATCATCGCGTGCTCTCTGACGGCAAAGAACTAAGTTCGGCAGAGCTTACGCAACTGGAAAATCTGAACAAAACATTCACCCATGTATTGTTTGGTAACAAGAACAAGATAGTGACGGTAAAGCCGTGCCCAGTGCACGGCGCAAACTTCGTCTTCTTGTCGATGGAGGAATTCATCAATTACGTTCGCCACTTGCCGCAGATTGCGGGTAAGAGTGCCGGAAAAGCGTGGTTAATGTGGCCGGGTAAATCATTCAAGCCCGATGGCATTGGCTTTTACCCTAAGCCCGAGAAATGCCCTGCCAGCGTATTTAATACCTATACCGCCTCGCATGTGGTGCCGTTACCGGGTAGCTGCGAGCCGTACTTAAATCATTTGAAGCACGTGATATGCGCGGGCGATGAACGTGCCTACCACTATCTCATTCAGTTTATGGCACACCTTCTGCAAAAGCCGGACGAGAAACCAACTACAGCGATTTTGTTACGCTCGGTGGAGGGTACCGGGAAAGGAACCATGGTGAAGCCGCTGTTGGCAATGGTAGGCGCTCAGGGAGCACATATAAACGGGCATCATCACATTACTGGACAGTTCAATAGCGTGATAGCAAACAAGCTACTGATATTTGCTGACGAAGTAGACCTTTCATCGAGCCAAGTAGCCGATAAACTCAAGGCGCTCATTAGCGAGCCGATTGTGCAGTTGGAACGCAAAGGACTCGAACCCATAGCGATACCCAACTATGCGCGGTTGATATTTGCCAGTAACCGTGACTTTGTATTGAAAGCTGGCCTAAAAGAACGGCGTTACTTCGTGTTAGAGCCTTCGGCTGAATACGCACAAGATCAGCGCTATTTCAGTAAGCTACACCAGTGGTTAGAAAATGGCGGAACGTCGTTTCTGATGGATTACTTGTTAAAGCTCGATATTAGCGAGTTCAACCCATACAAAGCGCCGACCACATCGGCACTAATGGAGCAAAAGCTGCAAGCCATGCCATTGATATACCAATATGCGTATCAGAACCTAAGCAGTGAGACACCTTTTGCAGGCCGAGCAAGAATATTGTCTACCGATGCCATCAACGACTTTATGCACTGGTGTGAGAGCCATAATCATGACGTGAGTTATGGCAGTGCCAGCAGCTCGGTGGGCAAGTTGTTCAAAGAGATCGCAGAGCAAGTTTATGGTCGGTCAGATCGAGGTGGTCGGTATTTTGAACTTGGTAGCGTTGATGATATGCGCGAGCGATTCGCAAGGCTTATCGGTGCTGAACCACATGACCTCTTCGACTAGTTGACTAGTGCGCGTTATTGATAATGATGTAGCTGGAACACCAATACTTGGAACGCTGCATCGTTTTAGGTAACGCGTTTCTTCTGAGCCCTCCAAACGATAGCAATACTCCTAGGTTTCGGTGTTCGTTAACGCATGCTCAAAATAAGGAGAACGAACATGTGGCACGTTTTACAAATGTCAGAAGAGTACATCGAAAAATACTTAAGACTGACGGGCCAAACCCGTGAGGAGGTCGAGGCAAGGTTTGCAGCCGATCGTGAACGCGATATGCGAGACGACTTTGATGAATCGGACTGGGTGCAAGGCTGTGACCCAAGCCAGCGGGAGAAATTCACCATGCCAATCGCATTTGAAATTGTCGGCGATGACAACGAACAAGAGAACAAAGAGTAAAAGAAAGTTAATACGGAGAACGCTCATGAGAAAAACAATGATAACAATGACTCTAGCCACTCTTCTAACCGCATGTGCAACAACAACCGGCACACAGCCCGACGTGCGAACCAGCGGATTTGACCAGGCAAAGATCGTGGAGATTCAACCACACGGAGCCTCATGCGGCAGTGCTGGGTGCCTGGGGCTCGGCGCACAATGGAACGAAAGCCACGGCGACAACGCCTTTTTTATAGTAACCAGCTACATGGACTATGTCGCCATTCTGGACGCCCAGCTAAACATCGACGGTCAGGTGATCGATTTAGAGCCCGCCGATGTCGTAACCGACTTTGATAGTCAATATGGCAAGGTTTCATCAAAAGGGTTCAGAACGAACTTGGACACCATCGAAGCCATCACAAAGGCCGATCGAGTGTGGCTGCGGATTAAAACGCCTAACGGCACCAGAGAGGATCGTATCATTGACCAGGACGGCGACAGCAAAGCCTACCATGCAATGAAACGGTTTATGAACTCAGTAAGAGGAACGAGATAACCTATCCCACCACTCCCACCTTACCCCAAGGCAATAAGAAAGCACTCTTCCGATGGGGAGGGTGCTTTTTAACTTAAAACCGACCCTACCCAGCTACAGCGCAATAAGCTTGTGCCTTCCCGAGACTTGGGAGGGGTGGTATGGGTAGTCTGCCACTATTTATTTGGACCTATGAGGCAAAACGATAGACGTGAACCGACTTTGTTCTGCCTTAACAAAGTGATAACTTTTCTATATTTTCAAAATTAAGATTTTATGGACAATTAAAACTTAGCTTAAAGGTTCCACGCGCACAGATTGTGGTATCTTTTAAAGCATATTAATAACAAGCTCAAAATGGATTAAGGCAGGGATATAAAAATGACAAGTACCCAACAGCGCGCCGCGCTTCAGCGCCAAATTTGGCAGATTGCCAACGACGTTCGTGGCTCAGTAGACGGCTGGGATTTTAAGCAGTATGTACTCGGTACCTTGTTCTATCGCTTTATCAGCGAAAACTTCGCCAGCTACATCGAAGCCGGTGACGAAAGCATCAACTATGCATCGCTTGATGACTCGGTAATTACCGACGACATCAAAGACGATGCCATTAAAACCAAAGGCTATTTTATTTACCCAAGCCAATTGTTCGTGAACGTTGCTAAGAACGCGAACAACAACGAGAGCTTGAACACCGACCTGGCCCGCATCTTTGGTGAAATTGAAAATTCAGCCAACGGCTATGCATCCGAAGATGACATTAAAGGCTTGTTCGCTGATTTCGACACCACCAGCAACCGCTTGGGTAATACCGTAAAAGACAAAAACCTACGTTTAGCGGCCGTATTAAAGGGCGTAGCCGGGTTAGACTTCGGCAACTTCGAAGACAACCAAATTGATTTATTCGGAGACGCTTACGAGTTTCTTATTTCAAACTATGCAGCGAATGCCGGGAAATCAGGTGGCGAGTTCTTCACGCCACAACATGTATCGAAGCTGATTGCGTTACTGGCGATTCATGGGCAAACCAGTATCAATAAAATCTATGACCCGGCAGCGGGTTCGGGTTCTTTGCTGATGCAGGCGAGAAAGCACATCGACGTGCATCGTATTGAAGACGGTTACTTCGGGCAGGAGATTAATCACACCACGTACAACCTTGCCCGTATGAACATGTTCCTGCACAACATCAACTACGACAAGTTCAATATCCAGTTAGGGAACACGCTTACGAATCCACATTTTTTGGATGACAAGCCGTTTGATGCCATCGTTTCTAACCCACCCTACTCGGTGAAGTGGATTGGCAGCGATGACCCCACACTCATTAACGACGAGCGTTTTGCCCCAGCAGGCGTACTAGCCCCCAAATCAAAAGCTGACTTTGCCTTTGTGTTGCACGCACTCAGTTATCTTTCGAGCAAAGGCCGTGCAGCCATTGTTTGTTTCCCCGGTATTTTCTATCGCGGTGGTGCCGAGCAGAAAATTCGTAAGTACCTGGTAGACAACAACTACGTTGAAACCGTGATTTCGTTAGCGCCAAACTTGTTCTTTGGTACCACGATTGCCGTCAACATTTTGGTGCTCTCCAAGCATAAGCAAGACACCAGTACACAGTTTATTGACGCGAGTAACCTGTTCAAGAAGGAAACCAACAACAACATTCTGACCGATGAGCACATCGAGCAGATCATGAAAGTGTTCGAGAGCAAAGAGGATGTTGAGCACTTTGCCAAGTCGGTACCATTTGAGAAGGTTTCTGGAAGTGAGTACAACCTTTCTGTCAGCAGCTATGTCGAAGCCAAAGACAATCGCGAAGTTGTCGACATTACGGAGCTTAACGCAGAGCTGAAAACGACCGTTGCCAAAATTGACCAATTGCGTGCGGATATTGATGCGATTGTGGCGGAAATTGAGGGAGCGGGAGTATAAGTATGGATATTTCTGGTTTTATGGCGAAGTTGCTTCATAGGGATGACATCATATGGTTGCCGTTGAAATCGGTATTGGTGCGCACAAAAGGGACTAAAATCACAGCGGGACAGATGAAGGTACTGCATAAAGATGGTGCGCCGGTAAAAATATTTGCTGGGGGAAAAACTGTTGCGTTTGTCGATTACGACGATATACCGGAGAAGGACATAAACACCAAACCCTCTATCATTGTTAAGTCGCGTGGAAATATAGAGTTTGAGTATTATGACCAACCATTCTCACACAAGAACGAAATGTGGTCGTATCATTCAAATGAAAAAAGTATAAATATTAAGTATCTGTATCATTACCTAAAAATGAACCAGAGCTATTTTCAAGGCATCGGTAGTAAGATGCAGATGCCACAAATCGCCACACCAGATACTGATAATTTTCAGGTTCCAATCCCATGCCCTGAAAACCCAGAAAAGTCGCTACAAATCCAAGCGGAAATCGTCCGAATTTTGGACGCGTTTACCTCCCTTACCGCCGAGCTTACCGCCGAGCTTAGCGCACGCAAGCAGCAGTATAGCCACTATCAGTTTGAACTGTTGCAATTTACAGAAGCGACTCAACATTTAAAAATTGGAGAGTGCTGTGATATCAAAAAAGGTTTAACACCAATTAAAAAAGCAACGCCAGGTAAATATCCACTTGTTGCCACAACTCAAGAAAGACAGTCGTCTTCTGAATATCAATTTGATTGTGCTGCTGTATGTGTGCCATTAATATCATCAAGAGGTCATGGGGTAGCAAGTATAGACCGGATATATTTTCAAGAAGGTAAATTTGCTCTTGGCAATATTTTGTGTGCAATCATCCCCAATGACAGTCAAGTTTTATCAGCTAAATTTCTAAGATATTATCTCTTTGATAAAAAAGATGTACTGTTAGTCCCTTTGATGAGAGGTGGCGCAAATGTTTCCTTAACTGTGGATTCTCTCAAAAAGGTTAAAATACCTATACCACCTATAGCTGACCAAGAACGAATCGTTCGTATCCTCGATAAGTTCGATGAACTTGTTAAAGGCCTCCCTCGCGAAATCGAGCTGCGGCAAAAGCAGTACGAGTATTACCGTGATCTGCTATTAAGCTTTCCAAAGCCAGATGAGCAGGCGGCTTGATATGATAAAAATGCTTGGGGATGTAGTCTGTTCAGGTGCTCTTCCCGAAGCGATAGGTAATTGTGGAATGTTGGTTGGGTACGAGTTTTTAATGGTGATTACCGAGGATTTCTCGGTAGTTCAAAGTTTAACAATGACACGGAAAAGGAGTTTCCAATGACCAGCAATATTGAGATATACCAAACCGATAATGGCAAGCTTGAGCTGAAAGTTGAGCTTGATGATGAAACAGTATGGTTAACACAGGCTCAAATAGCTGAGCTGTTCGAAGTTAAACCGCAAAACATCACCATGCACCTGAAAAATGTATTTTCCGATGGCGAGCTGCAAGAATCGGCAACTTGTAAGGATTCCTTACAAGTTCAAATGGAAGGTGCACGAGAAGTTAAACGGAAGCGCAAGCTCTACAATCTCGATGCCATTATTTCCGTGGGTTATCGTGTGAACTCAGCGCGCGCAACGCAATTCCGCCAATGGGCCACACGCACGTTAAAGAACCACCTGATTGAAGGCTACACGCTTAACCAGCGGCGACTACAAGAGCGAGGTGTTGAGTTCGAGCAAGCGATTGCTTTGCTTTCTCGTACACTGGCTAACCAACAATTAGTGAGTGATGAAGGCGCGGCTGTACTTGCTGTCATTAATGACTATGCGCGCAGTTGGAGCCTGTTACAGGGTTATGACGAACAAAGCCTAACCTCATTAACGAACAAGCAAAATGACATGCTGGCGCTGAAGCTAGACGATGTACTTGTTGCGATTGCCGAACTTAAAAAGATGCTGATTGAAAAAGGTGAAGCGACCGAGCTGTTTGGCCAAGTACGTGGTGACGGCTTGGCGTCCGCACTGGCTACTATTGAGCAAGGCTTCGCCGACGAACTGTTTTATCCGAATGTTGCCAGCCGCGCTGCACACTTGCTCTACTTTGTGATTAAGAACCACCCGCTTGCCGACGGTAATAAGCGCACCGGGTCATTTTTATTTTTATGGTATTTACGAGTAAACCAGCACTTATTGGCAAAACCTGTCGAACAACTAATAAACGACAATACGTTGGTTGCGCTGGCATTATTAGTTGCCGAAAGCTTGCCCGACCAGAAAGAACTAATGATTCGTTTGGTTGAGCATTTTATTCTGTTGAAAGCAGATGATAAAAGCGACTAGTTCCATTTTGGAACCCGTGCACTGAAAGCAGTTATTTCCATTTTGGAAACAACCACTCAACCGCACGTGATTAAAAGGCTGTTGCAGAAAAAGGATACAAAGGAATGACCACCTACAAACCCATAGCCGAGTCAAAACACTTTATCGTTTTAGATAAGTACACCAAGCAATATGAAGTTGCTGAAAGCTATCAAAGCGAGAGTGATTTAGAGCGTGAGCTGATTCAAGATTTAGTGAATCAGGGCTATGAGTATGTTCCCGGGCTGAATAACCCAATGGCGATGCTTGCCAACGTGCGCGTGCAGTTACAAACCTTAAATAACGTTGAATTCTCGGACGGCGAGTGGGCGCGCTTTGTTGAGATCTACCTTGATAGGCCCAGCGACAGCATCACCGATAAAACGCGCAAAATTCACGACGACTACATTGAAGATTTCGTTTTTGATGATGGCCGTATTCAAAACATTTACTTGGTCGATAAAAAGAACATCGCGCGCAACAAAGTGCAGGTGATCAAGCAGTTTGAACAAACGGGTTCGCATGCGAATCGTTACGACGTCACCATTTTGGTGAACGGCCTGCCACTCGTTCAAATTGAACTGAAAAAGCGCGGTGTGGCCATTCGTGAAGCCTTTAACCAAGTGCACCGCTACAGCAAAGAGAGTTTCAATGCCGAAAGCTCATTGTTTAAGTATCTGCAGCTATTTGTGATTTCAAACGGGACCGACACGCGCTACTTTGCCAACACCGTCAAGCGTAACAAGAACACCTTTGATTTCACCATGAACTGGGCGAAATCTGACAACGGCTTGATTAAAGATCTTAAAGACTTCACTGCGACCTTCTTTCAAAAAGAGACGTTGCTCAAAGTATTACTGCACTTCTCGGTGTTTGATGTAAGCGACACCCTGCTGGTGATGCGGCCTTATCAAATTGCCGCCACAGAGCGAATCTTGTGGAAAATAAAAAGCGCGTTTCAGGCCAAGCAATGGAGTTCAACCGATGCTGGCGGCTATATCTGGCACACCACAGGCTCGGGGAAAACATTAACCAGCTTTAAAGCAGCACGCTTAGCGACCGAACTCGATTTTATCGACAAAGTATTCTTCGTGGTGGACCGTAAAGATCTCGATTACCAGACCATGAAGGAATATCAGCGTTTCTCGCCGGATAGCGTCAATGGCTCGGATAGCACCGCAGGGCTTAAGCGTAATTTGAGTTTGGATGACAACAAAATCATTGTGACCACCATTCAGAAACTAAATAACCTGATGAAAACAGAGCGTGACTTGCCGGTTTATCGTCAGCAGGTGGTGTTTATTTTTGACGAATGCCACCGCAGTCAGTTTGGTGAAGCGCAGAAGAACTTACAGAAGAAATTTAAGCGCTATTATCAGTTTGGTTTTACCGGAACGCCGATATTTCCACAGAATGCATTAGGCGCTGAGACGACCGCTAGCGTGTTTGGTCGGGAACTGCATTCGTACGTGATCACTGATGCCATTCGCGACGAAAAAGTGCTTAAGTTCAAAGTGGACTACAACGACGTACGACCCCAGTTCCGTCAAATTGAGACCGAGCAGGACGAGAAAAAACTCAGTGCCGCAGAGAACAAACAAGCGTTACTTCACCCGGAACGTATTCGGGAAATCACCCAATACATACTGACGCACTTTCGCCAAAAAACGCACCGCATGAAGGCGGGCGGGCGAGGTTTTAATGCCATGTTCGCGGTCAGCAGCGTTGATGCTGCAAAAGCCTACTACGAGGCGTTTAAACAACTGCAACAAGATGCCGAGCGACCTTTGCGTGTGGCGACCATTTTCTCGTTCGCCGCGAATGAAGAGCAAGATTCCATCGGTGAGATACCCGATGAAAGCTTTGAAGTCTCCGCCATGAATAGCAGCGGTAAGGAGTTTCTAAGCGCAGCGATTGCTGATTACAACGCCATGTTTCAATCCAACTATGGCGTGGATAGCAACGGCTTCCAAAACTACTACCGTGATCTTGCCAAGCGCGTGAAAAGCCAAGAAATTGATTTGCTGATTGTGGTGGGTATGTTCCTCACCGGTTTTGATGCACCGACACTGAATACCTTGTTTGTGGATAAGAACCTGCGTTACCACGGACTTATTCAAGCCTATTCGCGCACCAATCGTATTTACGATGCTACGAAGACTTTCGGCAATATCGTGACCTTCCGTGATTTGGAGAAAGCGACGATTGATGCCATCACTTTGTTTGGTGATAAGAATACGAAGAATGTAGTGCTCGAGAAGAGCTATAAAGAGTACATGGAAGGCTTCACAGACCTCGTCACTGGGCAAGCGCGACGTGGCTTTATGGAAGTGGTTTCCGAACTCGAGCAACGTTTTCCTAACCCTGATGAAATTGAGCTCGAGAAAGACAAGAAAGACTTCGCCAAATTATTTGGCGAGTATTTGCGTGTTGAAAACATCCTGCAAAACTACGATGAATTTGCCAGCTTAAAAGCGTTGCAGACCATTGATACGAGCGATGCGGAAGCTGTTGAAGCGTTCAAGATTGAGCATCACTTAAGCGACGACGATATCGCGACGTTACAAACGATTCGCATACCGCCTGAGCGCAAGGTGCAAGATTATCGCTCGACCTATAACGATATTCGCGACTGGATACGCCGCGAGAAATCAGCCGAGAACCAAGCACAGTCAACAATTGACTGGGACGATATCGAGTTTGAAATCGACTTGCTAAAATCGCAGGAAATTAACCTCGACTACATTCTTGAGCTGATATTCGAGCAGAACAAGAAAAACAAAAGCAAAGGTGATTTGATTGAAGAAGTTCGCCGTCTGATTCGAGCCAGCCTTGGCAACCGCGCCAAAGAAAGCTTAATTGTCGACTTCATCAACCAAACCGACTTAGATGAAATGCCAGATAAAGCAGGCATTATCGATGAGTTCTTCAAGTTCGCTCAAGCCGAGCAGCAGCGCGAAGCCGAAGAGCTCATTCGTTCAGAAAACCTAAATGAAGACGCGGCCAAGCGCTATATCGCCGCCTCATTACGCCGAGAATACGCCAGCGAAAACGGCACCGAACTCAACTCAACACTACCGAAGTTAAGCCCTTTGAACCCAGAATACCGGACCAAGAAGCAAACGGTGTTTCAGAAGATCTCGGCGTTTGTTGAGAAGTTTAAAGGGGTTGGTGGGCAGCTTTAGTTACGCTTAATCTGAATCAAATAAATTCAAGCCGAGTTAAGGAGTTTTACCTGATTATGCAGAAATATCACAAACAGATGCAGGAATTTCTGCTTGCTAATCCATGGATGAGTGAATTTCAAGATCAGCTTTCATATTTGATATTCGAAGAGTGTTCGTCAAACACAGAGAGAGACTTAGTGTTTCATTTCCTAAGAAGTGGAAAATTCATGTCTCAACAAGCATATAACTCGGCTATTGGAGAGCTTGTGAGGGAAGCTGAGGCAATGGTTAACAGATACTCGCAAGACATTATTGTTGTCGCCACTTCAATTGACAGCGATCCCGACAGCTCTAATGAATTGATATATGCCATTAAGATAGGTCTTGGACGAAGTTGCCTACAGCAACGAATTAAGCCGATCAATTCACTTAACTCATTAAAGGACGCAATCAAGAAATCAGGTATTAAAAAGTGTCTTTGGATCGATGAGTTTATTGGAACAGGAACTTCGATTATTGGTCGGCATAAAGAGATTATGACACGGTTCGCGCAGGCTAAAATTACCGATGTCGATGTAAAAGTCAAAGTCATTCTTTCAACTGAAGAAGGCTTAGCAAAGGTCAAAGCGGCGGGAATAAATGTTGAATCGCTCCACTCCATTAGAAAAGCAATAGCAGATTCTTTTGGGCCTAGTGCTATGGAATATAAAGTGCTTGATGGTATGTGTTCGCAGTTTGCAACTGAATACGGTAACGAGCAGTTAAGTGTCTTGGGATGGGGCGATTCCGAAGCAGTTTATGGTAGGGAGAGAGGTAACGTTCCTAACAATGTGTTGCCTATACTGTGGTGGGGTCTTTATAAAAATGGAAATCCTCGGCCTTTCGTGCTGAGTCGATTTATCGGTTAGGTTTATGAAAAAAGATGTAGCAAAAAAAATATTAAAATTACTCATTGAGAGCTATGCAGGTTTAGCGGCGAGTACGCTTTATGGTCGAGCTAACCTTGAGTTTAAAGTGTTTACTCAAACTCTTCTGTTGCTCGAAGAGGAGGGATATATCCTTAATCGCGAGGATTTTATTCGAATAACCTCTAAAGGCAAGGAGCAGCTTTTACAGGTTGAGAAAGCACAAAAAAGGCAAGTAGCTCATGTGCGAGATGAAGAGTTCTATACTCCCAATGTGAACCGATTGAGATTGTCGCAAAAGAGTTAGTTTGCTATGGTTGGAAACGTGGCTCTCGAGCCTAGTTACCTGTAAAAGAGTGCAGTCGCTCTGGGCTTAAGGTCAGTTTTAGCCTCGGTAAAAGACGACTCCTTAAAAATGTTCCATTTTTAAGGAGTGCTCGCACCGCTGCGCGGTGACTCGCTGGAAAGATTATCAGTCTTTCCGCGCGAGCACGGAAAGACTGATAATCTTTCCGCGGGAGCAAAAGTTTCGATGTAGGATCGAGAGCCACAATTACAAGCGTGATAAATTATGAAATTAAAATCGCCAAAAGAATGGGAAGGCTATATAAAAAGCAGGGGATTAGAACCTGAATTAGAAAAGACCTTGTCAGCTTATGCGAGCAACCTCTCAAGTAAAAACTTACCGGTTATATTCGAGCTCGAACATTTATCTAATATACTTGATATTGAACATGACGAGATGAGAGTCATGGTGAATGGCTCGGATTGGTTTTATAGAGAGTTCGAAATACCAAAGCGACGCGGAGGGGTAAGGGTGATTAAAGTCCCCTACAGTTCGCTAATGCACGCCCAATATTGGCTTAAAGAAGCAATACTAGACAAAGAATTTATTCACAGTAAAGCGCATGGATTTGCTAATGGGAAATCTATAAAAAGTCACGTAGAGTGTCACTGCCATTCACTTCATATATTAAAATTAGACATTAAAGATTTTTTCCCAACATTTAAGAAATCTTGGGTAGCTAATTATTTTAATCAGCTTGGTTATGCGCCAAACGTTGCTTTTTATCTAGCAAACTTAACGACTGATACTGTATCACTTGTTCAAGGTGCGCCCACAAGTCCTGTGTTAAGTAATATTTTGTTTAGAAAAGCTGACAGAGCTTTGAACAAAATAGCGGTGAAGTACGAATTATCATATTCACGGTATGCCGATGACATGTGTTTCTCGGGTAATTATATTCCTAAAAAACTTTTGAGACTGGTAGAACGAATTTTACGTTATTTTGGTTTTCAGTTAAATTCGCGGAAAACATATTTAGGTCCAGTTAATGGTTGCCATATCACCGGGATAAAAGTTGTCGATGGACAACTAAAGGTTTCGAGAAAGCTAAAACGAGAACTACGAAAACAAATTCATTTTATTGGTAAGTACGGGTTACTAAGTCACGTAAATAAGAAAAGGATTAGAGACGTATTTTTTGTCGAAAGGTTGATGGGGCAACTTAACTTTTGGAAATTCATTGAACCTGAACATGAATTTCCAATCGAAGCTTTGAGTCTTTTGCGACAAAAATTATAAGCTACGGCGTGCCAACTGGATCCAAAAATGGATCCTAAATGCGAAAAAACCAGACTTTAAACCAGCAAGTGTTTGTTTTATAAGACGATAATATCTACATCATCCATTCAGATCCAAAATATTGAATAATTTTCTCTACGCTGTCTGATATTTTCCTGATGCTTCCAAAGCCCTTTTAAATAGAGGGCTTTGTTGTTTCTGGAACTTCCTGATTTTTCCGTTGCGTAGCAGCTTTCTAGGGGATTACAGAACGACGGGAGGCGCATCAGAAGGTTGCTGATGTGATTGGGACGCTAGTTTAGAGCTGTGTCATTAATGGGGAAGTGGACAACTGATGTAACTAAAAATCGCAGTTCAACAAGGAAATGTTGATTCGTAAGTTAAAAGTCTACTTTTTAAGTGCAATACCTTATTTATAAGTGTGGTTGGTGATTTGTAATCAGAATATCTAAAATGTAATGATTTTTTTGGTAAATCAGCTATCATATATGTATACATAAACGTTGGCTAAAGATAAGACCTTTTTGGCGAGAAGTAAAGGACTGCTATGAAACCAGTTGGATATGCTTACCTTAATCTGCATTACGATCTACGTCTACCAAAGCTCGGGGTGGAGGTTTATCAGGACCCAAATGCCGAAAAAGAACAGTTGATCCAGTATGGTGGGAGCAAGCGAAAGGTGATTCCTGGCCATCTAAAATACGATGATAACCCCTATTCGCAAATGCATGCGGCAATAAAGAACCAAGGCATTAGATTACATTTCTTTGCGGCAATTTATAAAAAAATTAATGTGACTGAATTTACGGCGTTTATTTTAGATAAACCGACAAGTCAATATAATCGAGTGCTCTGGTTTCTGTACGAATGGCTAACTGGACAGAAACTTGACATCCCGGACTTAAAGTCGTCGAATTATATAAAGTTATTTGAGGACGAGTTCTACTACACCCTGGGAAATGGGCAGAAAGATAAAAGAACACGGGTTATTAACAACGCGCTAGGTACACCTGACTTTTGTCCGACGATCCGAAAAACAACTGAGATAAGTGAGCTTGATAAGGCTGACGTTTATAAAACTGCATTTGCAAAAATGCAGCGCATCGGAGAGCAGCTATCAGTTGATGTGATTGGGCGATCAGTTAATTACCTTTATACAAAAGAAACAAAGTCATCCACAGAAATCGAAAGAGAAAAGCCAAATCGACAGCGAATGCAAAGATTCCTGAATGCGATAAAAAATGTTGGCTTATATGAGTTGAACAAGCATTCGCTCATCAACGTTCAGAATCAAATTGTGGATGAGAAGTTTAAAGCGATAGATTACCGTGAATCGGAAATTTATGTCGGTACAACGATTCAACGGTTTGGGAATCGAGATGAAGATGTTCATTATGTTGGTGCGAAACAAGAACACGTAGCAAGTATGATGAATGGACTATTCAAGCTACACGAAAACTTGATGATCGATGGCTCAGTTCCCCCATTATTCCACGCAACTTTGATCTCATTCGGTGAAGTTTATATTCACCCATTTGACGATGGAAATGGTCGCATTCATCGCTATCTGATTCATGACGTCATGAAGCATCGAGAACCAGAGCATAAGTTTATTATTCCGATATCTGCTGCGATCTTAAAAAACCAACAAAAATACGACCAGGTTCTTGAAACCATTTCAGTACCAATAATGGCGATGTTGGATTATGAACTCGACAATTCCAATAGAATCGTAATCAATAATGATATTGATTACATGTATCGCTTTCCGGACTACACCGAGCATGTAAAGTTTGTATATGAGATGATGGATACAGCCATCTCCGATGATCTACTAAAAGAGGTATGCTTACTTACCGTTTTCGATTGTTTGAAAAAATTTATCAACGAAAATGCGGATTTGCCGAATAATAAAATTGATATGGTTTTGTCGATTATTATTCAAAATGGCGGTGAAGTTTCGAAACGCAAGCGTCAGGAATTAGAATCTCTATTAGAAAGCCAGATTCTCAATGAATTAGAGGAGCTCGCGACACACCTAATCGAAGAAATTAAAAATAAATTCGAAATAGATGTTGTTGCGGTGATGAATGAAGAGACTTAAGCGCTAATAAACGAGACGGTAAATGTTTCTATTTCTCTATTTATTTTATTAACCGCTTGTCGGTGGATCAATTTTACTCCGTTGGTAACATCGGTTTTGCTGGTTAATTTCATTTACTTCACGTTTATTCTGTTGTTGCGCTTTTCGCTCAATTTGCAAGCGATAGGCTGAGGTTAAAAATGCTTTATCGTAGGCAAAACTAAATCCCCCACCTCGGCTTGTGAAAGGCGCTGGTCTACATAACATTACTTTATGACTAATAACCCTGTAGACCTTAAAGATACATGGTTTGATTTCGGGATCGTGTCGCAGAAAAGGTATTTGCCTGCACTGAAGTAATAAACTTTGAACTTAGACTCCCAACCCACCTATTTCAGAGTCTTTTGCACGGAGAGAATGACCTCGAATTAACTAAACGAGGTAATACAATAATGAATATTGAATTTTTGGGTCCTTTAGGCCGTGTAACCGGTTCTTGTACTTGGATGTACGATAAAGAAAAGGATTGGAATTTCTTGGTAGATTGCGGCATCCAACAGGGCGAGGGCAATTCGGATGTTTGGAATCAGGGAGTTGAATGGCCATTTGAGCCAAGGGAGATTAAATTTGTATTGCTAACGCATGCTCACGTGGATCATTGCGGTCTGATCCCGCTTCTTTACAAAAAGGGCTTTCAAGGCAAGGTAATCTGCACCTCAGAAACGGCAGCGATTGCCAGAGTTATGCTTGCTGATGCTGTGAAGTTATGTGCCTTTTATGACGAAAGTGATGTAGCAAAAATAAAGTGGTTTGAGCCGCGAGGAAAATCATTGTTAGGGGGCGCTCTTCACCCGATTGATGATGATCTTTATATCAATTTTTACCGAACGAGCCATATTATCGGTGCCGTTGCAATTGGTGTGTACTGGGGTGACTTCAAGGCAGGTAAGCAGAAAAAGATTGTTTTCTCGGGTGACCTAGGTGTCTGCAACGAAGACTCAGAGCACTTGCCTTTGCTACGACACATCATGAAACCACATGAATTCGATTATGCTGTTATCGAGTCTACTTACGGAGGAAAAGTTCGCTCTACGGAGGAGCAAACCGTTGAGTTTCGTTGGAATCAGATTCAGAAATTGTGTGATCAAGTTGTAGCAAATGACCGCGGGGCTTTGTTACCCTCTTTCTCTCTCGGTAGAGCGCAAGATCTGCTCTTTGATTTGCATTGGATTCTTAACTCAAAACCCGAGAAGTACTCGAATATTGAGCTTGTGTTCGATTCACCAACAGCAAACAAGCTTACTCCCATCATATTACAGGCACTGGAGCGTACCGAAGTAACAGGTAAATCCTTTAAAAAAGCACGTCCTTTATGGTTAGGAAAACAAATATTCCGTTGGTTTGAGCTCGACGATACCGACCCAAATCAGGTAGACAGGCTGATTGATATCGTGAGAATGACTCTTGGTGAAGTGCCAAAGTTCCCAGAATATGCGGGGCTTTTCGGAAATCAGATTGCAAAATCATGGGCGTCGAGAGTACGAGTCATCTCGGAGCGTAACCAAAGGGAAGAGATACCAGAGAACGGCTCGCAAATTGTCATCGCAAGTTCTGGTAGCTGTGATGGTGGGGCAGTAACCCATTGGCTGCCGAAAGTCGTTCGCAGTGAAAGGAACCTCATCTGCCTTACTGGGTTTTCTGGGCCTGCCTCAGTTGCCGGGCAGCTTTCAAATCTTCAGGGTGTCGAACGGAGTGAACGACGACGTCTTCGGGGGAGCATTCAAATAGAGAGCGCTAATCTTGAGATTCCAATTCGAGATATATCTTGTCAAATAACCACCTTAAATGGTTACTCAGGTCATGCGGATCAAACAGGGCTCCTGAATTGGCTGTTTTGGAGTTTCAAAGGCGAAAGCAGGCGCACTGCACCATTTATTTTTATTCAGCATGGGAATGACAATGAGAGGAAAGCCTTAAAAAAAGCGATTTGTGAAAAAAACGGAAAAGAGTCATTAACAGTGAAATTACCGAGCCGGCAAACCCATAAGTACAGGTTGTAGCTCAAGATCTCGGAACAAGAGGGCGCCACTTATGTTCCCTCTTATTCCGAGTAAATGGCTTTAAAATGTACATAATATGAGGGATAGCGATCAACACTTCGATTAAAAGCCTCGAAACATTGAATGGATTGAAAAGGCTGTAAATCTTCGAAAATCTCCAAAAAGAGTCGGTCCATAGCCATAACTGCCACCCCGATATGTGTTAGAAAATCAACTTCAACGCTGCTTTGACGCTCACTGCGAAGGTTCTTAATAAAGCCTCGAAATTTATTATAGCTAGGGAGCTTTCCTTTGCGCCAATCTTTAAGCAAGTCGAGCTGCTTTTCTGCTAAATCATAGCCATTAATCGTCTCGTTGCTGTTTTCTATGGGGATGTATGAGGCAAGTTCGTATAATGTTATCCGGCTCTTAAATGGCGAAGTTCCAATGTCGTCTGCAAGCCATTTTAAGAACAGTTCAAATGAATCTTTGAGCTCAACTCTTGAATTCTCAATCACTAGCGGTTGAATAAGTGAACTGATGATGCCGCGCTTGAACCAAGATGGTTTTCTGTCAACCATTGCTGGCGATAACTGACGAATCCTATTTAACCAACCTAGCTCAAGCAGGGCTGCGGCTGAAAAATAGAAATCCATTTTTGAGCTGCAGTGCCATAGGGCGAGATCCTCTTCTGAGTATGAATTCGGTAGTTTATGAAGAACCGACTGAGCCGTCTGTAAGGCTCGGTCGGTAATAAGTGTCTGACTCTTTAGTTGAGCAATATAGTCGTCAAACATACAATGCTTCGGTAAATTTGCGAGTGAAGTTTTATTCAAAATGGTTCGTTCTAGATTGATTCTAGCCTCAATAAAATCAATAAGGTAACTCCATTCACTCAAGCTGTTTTGATTACATTTGAATGCTGCAACCATGCCAGTCCAGCCAGTTTCAGCTGCGCCACCGGTGTACTCATCTTCATTCGGAAGGCCCAACTCGAGGGAGTTAGAGGCCGACATCGCTTGCTGGAAAAATTCAGTAACTTTATCGCGGGATTTCGAGCTGACGCTTTGTATATTCTCCGAGTCGTTAAGTTTATACAGTGTTGCTCTTGATATAGGTAAATCAATTTCTAATGCCACTGATAGCTCCTGAAGCATTAAAGCAAAGCCGCTCGTTAGCCCAAGTAACTTTTTTGTATGAGCAAGATTTGGCAATAATGGTGTAGACTTGCTTCCAAGCGCGGGTAGCATTCTTGCTATTGGCACAACATATTCCTTATTGTTAGGGCATCTAGCGGTTTTACTTTTCACTATATCGAATAACCATGCGAAAATCTGACAAAAAGCTGGAAACTGAAATCATTCGGCGCTTAACCGATGTGTGTGAAGCTATGAAGCCGCAGCTCGAAGGCTTTGTGTGGCTCACCCATGAGGTAAATTATCAGCGGTTTCCACAGAGCCTGGTGGTTACGTTGGTGTTTAATGACGAGGTGACGGAGCAAGTTTTATTGGCTGAATTTGCTCAAATGCTTCCTGCAGTTCAAGCCGCGCTGCGGCCTATTCTAAAGAACGACTTACCCGCCAAACAAATCGAAGCACGACGAGAGCACCGGTTACATTGATCGCAGAATGTTCCGGTTCTAGCTGCTCACTTTATGAGAAACTACCCGGCGGTGGACGAAGCACGCGTTATCGAGTTCAGGTTTGTTAAGCAGCACTGTATCCTCTTCACATCAAAACGCTTATTGGAATGGCATAAAATCCATTTCCAAAGGGCAAAATTGCATCACCATCATAAAAAAGTACACCCATTGCAAAATTTTCAGGACAAGAATGCTGCAATTTGCGTAGGCCCTTAAAGTCACTTGTGAGCACAGTACTGGCCGACTTCACTTCAAAACCGTAGATCGAGCGTCCACGCTCAATAACAATATCAACTTCAACCTTATCTTTGTTTCGGAAATGGTAAAACTTCAAAGGCTCATTATAGGCATCAGCATGTTTTTTAAGTTCTTGTAACGTAAACGTTTCGAGCATTTGCCCCCAAATAGTTCGGTCTTGATAGAGTGTCTCCGCATCTACCCCCAGAAGTGAACACGCAAGACCTGTGTCGAGGAAGTGTAACTTGGGCGTTTTAACAGCACGACTTAATCGATTAGTATGCCAAGGTTGCACTTGCTCAATAATAAACAGTTGCTCTAACAACCCAAGATAATGATTTATCGTTGGTCGCGATAACGCAAAAGGAGCCGCGAGCTCGGAGGCATTAAAAAGCCGTGCGGATTGGCTGGCAGCTACCTCCAGCAATCTCGGTAGCTCACTCAAGTTCTGAATAGCTGCAATATCCTGTACGTCACGCTGAACAATAGTGTTGACATAATCTCGATACCAAACCGCTCGCCGTTTCGAATTGTTTCTGAGAATTGCGGGTGGATAGCCACCGGCGGTCACTACACGACTTAATTCTGCACCTAAGCGCCATAATCTATGTTGATTGAAAGAGGCTCGCGGCTTTTCCTCAAAAAGCTCATCGAAAAATGTCGTTGCGGAACGATGAGCGATTTCTGCTTGTGCCAAGGGCCGTAAGTGAATAATTTCCATGCGCCCAGCAAGAGAATCAGAAAGTGTAGGCAATAGAAGAATATTGGCTGACCCAGTCAAAATAAAGCGCCCAGCTGTCCGGTTTGAGTCAACAACGGCTTTTATCGCAGTAAAAATCTGTGGAACGCGTTGAACTTCGTCAAGAATACACAAATTGGGTAGGTCACGAACAAAGCCAACGGGGTCTGACTGCGCCGCGTTTAGCTGGTTTGCATCGTCAAAACTAATATAGTGATACCCGAGTGGCTCACCAATCCGCCTCGCTAATGTTTTTTTTCCGCTCTGGCGAGAACCATGAATCAATATAACTGGCGATTCATTAAGCGCCTCTTGGATGGCGTGTTCAGCAAAACGTGAATAGTAGTCCGTCATAACGATCACCCTAGTTAAATTTCAACATCGGCTAATTGTAACTTTTGGTTCGTCTAATTGAAAGTTCTATTCCGTCTAGTTGAAAGTATCCGTCCGTTTAAATGAAAGTGAACTCTAGGCAAAGATCTACCCACTATTTGCTTCACGTGCATCAATTGTTAGGGCCTTCTCTATGAACTTCTTGATCAATTCCTCTGGCGTAATGCCAAGCTCTGCGGCGCGATTTTTCAATGCTTGCGGTGTCGCCTCTTCGTGCGTAAACATAATGGTAAAACGTTCGCCTTCGGGTTCGCTTAGAGCCTTCATTTCCGCTCGCCATTGGTCGCGGTGAATATAAAGGAATACAAAAGTGCCGATGAGTACAAACATCGGCCCGAGTACGATCATAAATTTAGCAACGGTATCGACCATGGTTTATTTCCTTTCTGTGAGTGAGTTAACACTAAGCTTTCCCATTCATTGAATCATGCTTTTTGAATCGCGCAACAAATTCGCACCTCAAACTTGCCCTTCACAAATTTTCCTGGCACTTTAGGTTTCCAAGTAAGGAGGCTGCATGTCGGATTTGCCACAGGGTTTGTATGAACTGCTGAGAACGGCCGAGTTAGACGAGGCGTTGGCGCAGTTTGGCGATCGAGCGGAGCTTGAAAGCCTTAATTTAGAAACCGGTGTGCGCCATTTGGCTCATGCTATTACTGAGCAGATTTCCGATATTCTAACGCAGGTTGCAGAAACGGGGGGCAATGGCCAAGAGCGATTACAGCGGCAAGTAGAGCTACTCAACGCATTGTTAGTGCAAGCGCGGCAGCTTGCGCAGGTTGAGCGTGAAGCAAATCCAATAGCAAATCCTCCCCAAGTGCTACGCAGTATTTCGCCGCCGAACCAATCGTTAGAGTTACCCGCCATTGGCCTTGCACAACCTTGGTTGTTTACTTCAGGCAAAGATTCCCCAGCACTTTTGCATGAGCTGCAAAGTGAACTGAATAGCTGCGATTCCGTGGACATTCTGGTGAGCTTTATTACAGTGTCGGGTGTTCGCAAAATTATCGATACGTTGAAACGCATTACAGCGCTTAACGCTGCAGGCCAATCGCAAACCAAGCTTCGCATTATTACCACCACCTACATTGGTGCTACAGATCAAAAAGCGCTCGATCAACTGGCCGCGCTGCCGAATACCCACGTGAAAGTTTCCCTCGATGGGCGGCGAACTCGGCTGCATGCTAAGGCTTGGATTTTTGGACGGGAAACGGGCTTTGGTTCGGCCTATGTGGGCAGTGCGAACCTTTCCGGTGCAGCGCTTATGGGCGGTTTAGAATGGACGGTGAAGTTTACTGAAAAAGGCCAAAGAGCACTTTTTAGCCGCGCCAAAGCCCATTTTGAAACCCTTTGGCAAGACGAAGAATTTCAAGCCTACGATCCGAATAACACCGAGCATCAACGTGCCCTTAAAGATGCGTTGGTGCGGGAAAAAGGCGGGCAATACGAAGTGGTGCAAGGCATTACCACTTTCTTTGATATTCAACCGAAGCCTTTTCAGCGTATTTTGTTGGATCAGCTCGAGAATGAGCGCGAGCATGGCCGTTTTAAGAACCTGTTGGTGGCCGCTACAGGCACAGGTAAAACTGTAATGGCAGCCTTTGATTACAAACGTTTATGTGAGCGTGAAGGCGGTCAACCGCGGTTGTTGTTCGTGGCGCACCGAAAGGAAATACTCCAGCAAGCATTGAATACTTATCGGCATGTGTTGCGCGACGGTAATTTTGGTGAGCTTCTTTCCGGGCAGCACCAACCGAGCCAATATGCCCATGTGTTCACTACCATTCAAAGTGCCTTGAGCCAGAAATTGATTGAGCGATATGGTGCCGATTACTGGCGTGTGGTGGTGATCGACGAGTGCCACCATATTGCCGCTAATAGTTTTACTCAGTTTGCACAAGCGATTCAGCCGCGCTATTTGCTAGGGCTTACCGCTACCCCAGAGCGCTCTGATGACAGAAGCATTTTCACCCATTTCGATATGCGGCCTGATGGCTCGCCTGCCGCACAGTTACGTCTTTGGCATGCACTCGATCAGCAATTGCTGGCGCCTTTTGAATACTATGCCTGTGCCGACAATACGGATTACCGCGATGTTCCGTGGCGACAAGCGGGGGAAATTAGTGCGCTCGATGCCGTATTAACCGGCAACCATGTGCGTGCACAAGCCATCGTGAATGCGTGGCAAGGGCTGGTGAGCAATATTGAGGAATGCCGTGCTTTGGCGTTTTGTGTAGCCATTGCTCACGCCGAGTTCATGGTGGAAATGTTTGATAAAGCAGGCATTAAAGCTGCCTGCATTACTGGTGCAGCAACGGCTACTGAGCGTGAAGAGTTGCCGCGCATGCTGGAGCGCAGAGAAATCAACGTGCTGGTAACCGTTGATTTGTATAACGAAGGGGTGGATTTGCCCTTCGTTGATACCTTGCTGTTATTGCGCCCAACTCAAAGTGCCACGCTTTTTCAACAGCAAATTGGCCGTGGGCTGCGCTTGCATGAAGGCAAAGAGAGCTGTTTGGTGATTGATTTTGTGGGCAATTCCGCAGGCAATTTCCGCTTCGATGTACTTTACAGCGCCATTACGGGGCTCTCTCGCAAAGGCATTATGGAAGGTGTTGAGAAGGGCTTTGGTAAGTTGCCGATGGGCTGCCACATTCAACTACAAAGCCAAGCCCGTGAACAAATTCTTGCCTCGTTGCGAGAGGCGGTGAATTTTAGTTGGAATCGATTAGCACAAGAGCTGGCTCATTACCGTGCCAGAGGCGGAGCGAACTCGCTCAGCCAGTTTTTGAGTGAACAGCAGCTTGAACTTGATGATGTTTACCGCAGCGCTATCGGAACTAAAAAAACCGGCTGGACCCCACTGAAGCGCGCTGCGAATATTGTTAACGAAGAAGTAACCGCTCACCAACTTGAAGAAGAGCGTTATTTTAGCCGCCGGTTTGCCGCGCTTTTGCATGTAGACGACGTGGAGCAACTCAATGTTTTGAGAGCCGTGGGTGCGAGCCTTGGTGCGCTAGAAGTTACTGCAGAAAATAAAACACGCTTGCTCATGTTTTGCTATCAGGTAGCTGGTGGCAGTGGTGCACTTACCATTGCCAGTGTGATGGAGCGATTGGCTGCACTACCCGATATATGTAATGAGTTGGTAGAGCTCGCTGATTACTTAGATGCCCGCACCAACAAAGTATATGCTGCACTTCCCGGTTTAAGCGATACGCCTTTGAAGCTGCACAGTGCCTATCATATTCGGGAAATACTCGCCGCTATTGGGTATTACACAGAAGCCACAGCACCGCCATTTCAGGCGGGAGTTCTGCGCTTGAATGAGCAAAAAACCGAATTGTTGTTTGTTACGCTCGACAAATCCGACGCACTTCATGAAGGCGTGGCGTACGACGATTACGCCATTAGCCGATCGCTCTTTCATTGGCAATCGCAAAGCTCAACGGGGCCAAATGCACCGGCGGGTAGGCGCTATATAGAACAGGCACAAAACGGCTGGCAATTTCAGCTCTTCGTGCGCCTGAACAAGCAAAGCCCTTATCGCGCCTGCGGCCCTGTTGATTTTGTTCGCTATCACGGCTCACAACCCATGAACATTACCTGGCAGCTCCGCGAACCTCTCATCGACGAGCTCTTCCAAGCGTTCTCGGTAATTCGCGGCTAAACCTCAAACACGAAGGTGTGTGCCAACATGTGTTGCAGTTCCACACTGTAAGATGTTTCTCCTTCTGGGCTATATCGCCCAGGGGAGGCTTTCAAGAAGCCCCAATACTGCAAGAAGCGCTCGATAAAGCGAGTTTCGATGATATGGCAGAATGTGCGTTCAACCGTGGTGTATTGTGATTGCGGAATTTGAGCCAAAATATCTGGAAACGCGGTGGCGGTTTCTTTGCCTAACTGGTTGAGTGAGCGGTGCTTTTGGATGCGCCAAAGCATGAACACCCAAAATAGGCGTATGTTTATGTGTTCACCGTAGCTATCGAAGTACGCTCAGTTGTAGCGATTCACTGTAACTTCCAGCATGGGCACAAAAAAGGCGCCTATCCCATGTTTTAAGAACTGC
The DNA here is from genome assembly GCF_003987135.1 of Aliidiomarina iranensis. Classification (GTDB taxonomy): domain Bacteria; phylum Pseudomonadota; class Gammaproteobacteria; order Enterobacterales; family Alteromonadaceae; genus Aliidiomarina; species Aliidiomarina iranensis. The sequence goes on along the minus strand of NZ_PIPJ01000004.1, from coordinate 123,418 downwards.
TTTTGCGCGTCTTTTTTCACATGGAAGTAGCCTCCACGGCGGTAAATAATGCCTGCTAACTCTGCGATAATTCGAGTGTAGTGCAGGGCGTTGAACTTGTCTTCGTTTGCACCCGCGAATTCACTGATACTGATATGCGTGGGGTAATCGGAGGTAGGCAATTCGGCCCAAAGCTCGGTGGCTTTTTTCACAATAAAGGTGGGTAAATTCCCTTTCGATGTCGCTTTAAATTTGCCATCGTTTTCCATGGCCGCGCTAATGATCAGTTCCAAGTACCGCATTACGGGGCTGGCGCTGAAGTCTGTGGGGGTATTTATTTTTATCCCCTCCAGCGCATCGAACGGCATATAAAGCTAGTTCTGCATTAGGTTGGGTGAAATGCCACAGAAGTCGTCGATGGGCTTATTATTTCGGTCATGCATCATGCGCTCGGCCACTAAATTTATCTCATCGATGGACAAATTCGGATTCATCGCAAGCGTTTGCTCGAGCGCATCACGAATTTCGTTGGTTTGTTTGCCAACGCTGTTCATGCAGCACTTTTTGAATTTTTTGCCGCTGCCACAAGAGCATGGGTCGTTCCTACCGAGCTGAGCCATAAACGTTTTTCCATCATTAATTTTAGGTTGATATTCTAACAAATGAACACTTAGGTTGAGAACCGCGACACATCTTGTCGTGGCGTTGCGTAGAATGGAGTGCAATTAGAAAACACCAAGGAGAAAGCCAATGGCGCAGCGACTACATATTGTATTGAGCGAGGAAACCACCAAACGTTATTTAAAGCTGGCGAGAGAAAAAACAGAAGGCGAGATAAACGAAGACTGTGAACCCTCAGGCGCAAGTATTCAGATAGATATTTGGCACTTAGAAAATGCAGTATCGATCGAGGTGGGCAGCGATTGGATTGACATCGGCGAAGCGAGTGTGGATTTAATCGACGCCTAAATGAAACCGTATACGCTAAGCCCTTAATTGTGAGCAAAAGAGCAATAACGGTTTTGTATGGCACGAATCAATAGTTTGAGTGAAATGCCACAGAAACCCTCAACGAGATTGTACTATACAGAACACGAAGTAGCCGCTAGGCTACTCCTGCCGCCGCGTGGCATGCCAATTAATAGCCTGCCAGCGGTTATCTTGCCATAGCATAACGCCGCTGTTGTAGAACTCTTCTCGGCCGTAGCCGGCATTGCTTTCGGTTTCTGATACGAGAACGAAATTAATCACTACCAAATCACCAAAGGCTTTATAGCTGAAGTTTTCGGCGCTATAACTTTGCCAAAAACCTTCAATCTGTTCGGCGGGGCCGGCGCTAAAAACACCTTCCATCAGTTGCTGTTTACCAAATCGGGTGCCGCTCGAGCTGGTGTAAGTGAGATCAGCGTGCCAGAAGGCGTCGTGTATTTCTGCATCGTTGGCGCTAGCGCCCTCTAAAAAGCGTTTAAGCGTTGGTTCGAGCTGCTTGAAATCGGCTGTAGATTGCGCCAACGCAGGCATTGATAAACTTAAGCTAATTAGCACCAGTAGTAAGAGCTTTTGCATTTTTGTTCCTTAATCGTTCATTTAGAGAACCTAACTATAGCTGATGAGCCAAAGTGGCGCCCTCACATCGTTACAGCCGTTTAATAATTCACAGCACAAATCGCGCATAAATTGGGTTGTGGTCGGATACACTTGTGGTGTCGATGGCCGTTGCCTCTTTCAATCCTAAATCGCGATAGAAAATGAAATCGAGAGGGTTTTGGCGATAGGTTTTGATGTGCTGGGCATCAAACATGTTGGCTTGGCGTAAGCCTACACTGCGGCAAAATTTAAGTAGGTGTAAACGCCGCTGGCGGTTCCATACGTTAAAATCACCAGCAACGATAAGCGGCCCTTCATGATGCAGAAGTTCGGCTTTCAATAGCTCAAGTTCGCGTAAAAAATGGTTGGTGCGCACAAAGTTAATAGCGTGAACATTCACAATTAACAGCGATTTATCATCTGAAAGTGGATGATACGAGAGCATATAGCTTTTATGGGTAGCGAACATACCTTCTCGATGGCGTGAAAGAAGTGGCTGCGCTTCGGTAAATGCATATTGGCTGGCGGTTATAACGCCATAGGTTGAACGGTTGGTTTGCATATTCGGCGCAAGGGCATACGACCACTGGGGTAGATACCAATCATTATTTGAGGCGAATTTGGCTTCTTGCAGCAACAAAAACAAGCTCGGAAATTGTTCCAGCACGCGTGAAAGCGCCAACTGAAATTTCAACGTTTGCGTGAGCTTTTGCGTGTTCCAGCAAAGCACGCCAAATTCCTCACCCGGCACAATGAGCTGCTCATGAAAAAAACGCTGAGGAACAATGATCTTGGGTTTTAACACTTCCCCGCCTTGCAATCGCTAGTAAATGAATTTTGCGGTTCACGATTCTGGTTGCTAAATCATCATACTTCAAGCGCAGCAAACACCCAAAATTTCTTTCCTGTTGGAATTGCAACAGATACCGAATTGTGGTTATATGCTTAGAATGAATCGAAATATAAGGTTTTGCTAATGGATATTCGTCAACTAACTCCGCTGATTAGTGTTTCACCACAAATTACGGTTGAAGATGTGGGTGTTTTGGCATCGAAAGGTTTTAAAACTATTTTTTGTAATCGCCCGGATAACGAAAGTGATGATCAGGTGAATGCTGATGCAATCAGGCATGCAGCAGAAAAAAATGGTTTAGCTTTTCATTATTTGCCGATTACGCCCGGCCAGATAAGCGATACGGATATTTCAGAATTTGCCGAACTCATGGCGGGTAACCGCGGGCCGATTTTGGCTTACTGCCGCACTGGAAATCGTTCGAGTACATTGTGGGCGCTAGCTGAATCTGCGCATATCACGCCGGAAGCGCTGCTCGAGGCCACCAAAGCTGTGGGTTATGATTTATCGGGGCAGCATGAACGCATGCAGCAACGTTTTGCCGAGAGTAAATCGGAAGCAACAACATCGCGTTCAGCAAAACGCCATACGGTGGTGATTGTAGGAGGTGGCGCGGGTGGCCAATCGGTAGCGAGTAGCTTACTGAAACGCCAGCCTGATCTAGACATCGCTATCGTTGAGCCGGCGAGTTCGCATTATTATCAGCCCGGCTGGACCTTGGTAGGTGGTGGCGTATTCAAACGCGAACAAACGCAGCGGGCGATGAAAGATGTGATGCCAAGCAAAATCGCCTGGTATCAAACCGCTGTGAGCGAATTTAACCCGAAAGATCAGCGTATTGTTTTAGAGAATGGCGATGAACTTGCCTATCAAAGTTTGGTGGTGGCCACAGGCTTGAAGCTTGATTGGGATGCCATTCCGGGCCTCAGAGAAACGCTTGGGCAAAATGGTGTTACTTCTAATTATCGCTTTGATTTGGCCCCTTACACTTGGAAACTGGTGCAATCTTTACGCAAAGGCAAGGCTATTTTTACTCAACCACCGATGCCTATTAAATGCGCAGGTGCACCGCAAAAGGCCATGTACCTCTCTTGTGATGAATGGAAGCGAAGTGGCCATTTGGCACAGATGGACGTTGAGTTTTGTACTTCGGGTGCGGCCCTTTTTGGGGTGGCGGATTATGTTCCTGCACTTATGGAATATGTGGATGATTACGGTATTCAATTGCAGTTCAAGCACACGCTTAAATCAGTTGATGGCCCCAACAAGAAAGCGATTTTTTCAGCGATTGATGAGCAGGGAAACGAAACTGAAATCACTAAATCGTTTGATATGCTGCACGTTTGCCCGCCTCAATGTGCGCCCGATGTAATAGCTAAAAGCCCGTTGGCCGATGCCGCTGGCTGGGTAGATGTAAGCCCAGAAACGCTACAACATAAGCATTTCGGTAACATTTACGCTGTAGGTGATGTATCGAATGCACCGAATGCAAAAACTGCTGCCGCTGTGCGCAGCCAAGCCCCTGTGGTGGCCGAAAACGTATTAGCTAGCCTACGAGGCGCACCGGCTATGGCGCTCTACGAGGGCTACGGTTCTTGCCCGTTAACGGTTGAGCGCGGCAAAATTGTGTTAGCGGAGTTCGGTTACGGTGGCAAATTGCAACCTACGTTCCCCGGTTGGCTAGTAAATGGTAAGCGCCCTTCACGATTAGCTTGGTTTTTAAAAGAAAAACTACTGCCGTGGCTATATTGGGAAGGCATGCTGAAAGGGAAAGAGTGGCTAGTGGCGCCGAAGCACCTTACGCACCGGCCAGAACCACAATCAGCTCCCGATGCCTGTAACTTTGAAGATAAAAAATAGCTTCTTCAGTGGGCGCCGCACCGAATAGGTGAGGCGCCCACTGAATCTCGCTCGTCGGAGGAGCTGCTTATATTTCACCAGCATAAAGTGCGTCTTTTGCTTTATATAACAATACATCGGCTTTGCGCATGATGTCGTGAACGGTGCCGGCATCGCGGGAACTGCATGCGCCGCAGCTGAAGCTCATGGGTTCGCCGATGTATTGCTCACCTTGGGCGGCAATTTCGCTGCGCAGTTCTGCAAGTATTCGCTCGTGGCTGATCGGCGTTTGCTCCGGCAGCACTAGGCCAAACTCTTCGCCGCCTAAACGGCCGGCAACGCCATTAAACCGGTTTTCTATCTGTAATAGCGCTTTTGAAAACTCACGCAAAACTAAATCACCGGTGGAATGGCCGAAACGGTCGTTCACTGATTTAAACTTATCAATGTCCATGAAATAGAGTGTGAATGGCTCGCGAGCAACCAGCTTTTCTTTCGTGAGCAACTCAAAGTGTTGGCGATTGTGAATGCCGGTTAAATAATCAACATTGGCGCGCATTTGCAGCTTTTCATCGGAACGTTCTTTTAAGAAGCCAATAAAGCCGATGCCATTCCCCAAAGCACTGATAAAGGTAGCAAACATAAACAGTTGGTTACTAAAGAGCGCTTGGGTAATGATGTAATCGGGGTTCTCAATCGCTAGTGTGCCGCGAATTAGGCAAAGCATCATGATAAACACATTTACAATCAGCAATACTTTTGGGAACACGCTTCCTGAATGCTGCCGTGTGAGTTTGTAAAGCGCGAAAACATTCACCAGAAAAGATACCGCAATTAAGTATGAGGCGGTAACAATCATGGTGTTGTTGGGGCCGGGTGCGCTGTTGAAGTGCATATAAGAGAAAATAGCACTCGCAAGCATGAAACCAAGCACAAGGTGAAATAGCTTTATGCCGGCATCGGCAAGTTTGTTGTATGCGCGAGCTTCGGCCCAGCAGCCGAGGAGAATGAGAATATTGGCAAACCAGCGTAAATCATCGGAAAACGTATATAGGGCGATGGCATAAATAAAGAATGAAACCGCCTTAACACCGTGTGCTTGCGCCCAATCTTTACAGGCCAGATGCGATTCAGGGTTACGTACCTGCTGCCAGCTATACAAGGCAAACGTGAGATTGGTAATCCCCGTTAGAATAATAATGGTAATAATATCCATGCGCGCGCCGCATTCTCTTTTTATTTGTTGGGCGTTTTGCAAACTTTATGGCCTAATCAGCGATTGTGCAAGCTTTGTGCTTTTTCGAATCACATTTTCTGCTGAACGGAGCTTAATACCTTAAAAACCTAATACCTTAACAACCTAATACCTAAAAAACTTAATGCGCTGTTCATTTTATTTTAATGTAACTCGCACGTTGCTTTTCTCCCCTACCGATATGCTATAGCCCTTATCAAGTAACAAAGCTTTTAAGGAGCAATGAGATGAAGCGAGCAACATTGATATCGATGGGTTTTATGGCGGCACTCAGTTCCGCAGCGATTGCCGCAACGCCGGTGCAGAACAACAACATCACCGAAAGTGAAGTTGAGGCGGCGCAAAAAGCTTGGGGCGCAGCATTGATACAAATTAGCAAAGATTATGCCGCAAATGGCCACGAAAGTGCCTCTGCCTTGGCGAATCAAGTATTGGATCAAGCATACGGTTATAGCCATGGCCCGGTATTGTTTAAACCTACGCTGGCCTCAGGTGAAAAAACCTTCCGCGTAACCCAAGAAGGTGCATTATCGTATTTTGTGGGTGGAAACGATTACTATGGCGATGGCGGCTTTGCTTTAAAACCTTGGGAAACCTATGATTTTGAAAACGCCGCGGTTTACATTAACGGTGATTTAGCCTTAACCATGGGGCATGTGATACTTACCGATTCAGCCGGTGATACCACTACGGTGGATAAAACCTGGGCGTTTAAGAAAGACGAGCAAGGTACACTGCGCATTGTGCTGCATCACTCTTCTTTACCTTACAGCGAGTAATTACAGGAGCGGCGGTTATTCCGCCGCTTTCATATCGAGTACGTAGCCCAAACCACGCCTTGTTTTTAATAGTTTCACAGCAAATTCATCATCAATTTTTCGGCGCAACCGCGCCATGTAAACATCCACTATATTGGTGGCTGGATCTTCAAGAATTCCCCACACATGATTCAAAATCCGCTCCCGGCTCATTACTCGGCCCGGATTACGCATGAGCATTTCAATTATTTTCAATTCTTTGGCGGTTAACTCAATTAGCGTATCGCCTCGCTTCAATTCGAGCCGATCCAGATCCAATAAAAGGTCGCCTACTTGCAGTTCGTTAGCGGTATAGGTTGCGTGGTGGCGTTGTGTAAGGGCCGAAATTCGGGCTAAAAGCTCTTCAAGATGAAAAGGCTTACCAAGATAATCATCAGCGCCGCTGCGCAGCCCCTGAACCCTATCATCTACATCAGAAAGGGCTGATAGCATTAATATCTTACAAGGTATTCGTAAGTGGCGAATGCCTTTGCACACTTGCAAGCCATCACCATCTTCTAGGAGGCGATCGAGAATCACGAATTCGGGCTTCACCGCCCGCACATAACTCAAGGCATCGTGAATGCTGCTCACGGTATCGGTAGCATAACCCTCCGAAGCAAGGCCACGCGTTAGAAAATCTGCTAACTTTTGGTCGTCTTCAACGATTAAAATTTTCACGTTTCACTACTCTCGTTATCAAACAACGGTAGGCTAATTTGTGCAATAACGCCACGCGGCTCGTTGGCCTCTAACGTTAATGTACCATCGTGGGCATCAATAATGCTTTTGGCAATACACAAACCAAGCCCCAACCCATTCGGGCGAAGTTCCATGGCTTTGGCTCCCCGCTGATGGCGAGTAAATAAACAGGTTTTATCGGCTTCATTTAAGCCAATACCACGATCGATAACTTGCAACTTCACCGCCGTGTTCTGCCATTCACACCGCAAGCCCAGGTATAAATCATTTTCCTGATATTGAATGGCATTTTCGATAAGAATGCGAAACGCAAGATCGAGTTTAGCATTATCCACCAGTAAAAAAGTGTTGTGAAGATGAGCAGGTGGCGGTGGTGCTTGCCTGGCGTAATCAAGGCTTACCTGATGATGCGCGGTTTGTAATAAAACTTGCGCAACGAGTTGTTGGTAAACAGCGGCAACCGACGTTTGCTGTAAAGTTACCGAAACTAAGGCGTGCTGGCCCTTACTGAGCATTATTAAATCATCAATGCGCGAGCGTAGGGTGTGGCAGCAATCGAGAATGCGTTCAAAACTAGCTCGGTTCTCAGTGCTTTGGCCGCCGCGAAGGGCAAGTTCTGATTCACCCAAAATAATTGTAGTGGGTGTTCTTAATTCGTGTGTGATTTCACTAATAAAACCTTTTTGCCGCTCTTCAGCTTCATGCAGCTGATTTACCACGTGTTGCAGTTGAGCTGTGCGCTCAATAACTTTATCTTCTGTGGCGTTTTGCAGTGTTTTTTGTTCGCGAAGTAGGTGCAATAAGCTATTCGCCATTTTATTGAAACTTTGAGCTAATTGGGCAAATTCTCGTGAGCCTTGTTCTGGAATGGGTTGATCAAAATTTCCGGCTTCAATGCGTTCGGTGCCCTCGGTTAGCTGTTTTACCGAGGCGCTAAAATGGCGAGTTAAATACCAACTGAGGCCGAAAAACAGCAACAAGCTAATCACTGAAAACAAAATCAAATTCAAATCAAGCAGGTTATTTATAGCTTTAGCATCTTGTTCAGCTTCAACGCTTTTTTCCGTGTGCAAATTAATAGATTCGCTCACCAAACTGGAAATATCAAAGCCTGCATATTCATCTACGAGCGCCACCAACGTTTGCCAGCGCTCGCTATCGGTTTGCATCGATGTGGCTTCGCGTTCTTGTAGTGTTTCTTTTAACGCTGAAATTTTCTCACGTAGATTTTCCGATTTTTCATTTACTCGTAGTGCAAATGCAGTATCAGAATCGTAGCGTGAGTTCAGAAAAACATTCTCGTTGAGTTGTTCTATTTCTCTGAGCTGAACACTCATTCGTTCGAACAATTCATCTTGCGGGTAGGTTTCATCATGATTGGCAATAATGGAATTGGCTAGCCATATTTGTAGGCGTTTCGCTTCGGCACGGAACTGCACCATGTGGGTGAGCATTTGCTGTGCCGCGCGGCTGCGTTCAGTGTGATAAGCGGTTGTTTGGAAGGCCCAATACACGGCAATTGCTTCCGCAATGGCGAGTAGTAGAAAAACACTAAAGGCAACGATGAGCTTTCGTTGATACATGTTAAATGTTCCGTATTTTTGAGCGTGCTCTCTTGTGTTAAATCAACACGCATCGTTGCCAAATTTCAGTGGTTTACTACTGAGCTGAACCAATTGCAGCTTGCGCTTGTGTATCCAATTCTTGCTTGAGGTTTTCCGGCAAATTCAATTGCCGCGCTAATTCTTGCAAGTAACTACGCTCCATGAAGTTTTGTTGATCAACCACAAATACGCTGGCAAGGTACATTTCGGCAGCGATTTCTGGTGTAGAAGCGGCTTTCGCTACTTCGGCAGGATCAAGAGGTTTACCTAGTTCGGCGTGAAACCAGTTTTGTGCTGCCTGATCATTATTAAGTTTGGCTAACTCATCATCAATCAGCTGTTGTTCCCGTTGATCGATGTGGCCATCGGCTTTTGCTGCAGCAATAATGGCACTTAAAATCGCTTGGCTATGAATTTCAACTTCCGGCTCTGGCACACGATCAATGGTTTGTGGGGTATTTTGTGGTGCCGATCGGTTATTTTGCTGGTAATTGTTATAGGCCTTGTAAGCAACAACACCTAATGCGGCAATACCACCATACTTAAGTGCTGAGCCGCCGATTTTTCGGCCTTTCTTACTACCAAGAAGTAAACCTAGAGCGCCACCAGTAACGGCACCACCGCCAAAACTATTCATAAAGCCACCGGCTTTTTTCGGCTCGGGGCTTGCAGTTTGGCCTGAACCTCCCGAGTTTCCTAAAAACTGGCTTCCCGATTGCAACAACTGGTTCAATAAATTTTTACTACTCATGTGTGCGCCTCATTTTATGGATTAACGTAAAGACCACAGGAGCATTAAAAAATTCCCAGAAACTACCGTGGCTTTAATGCCTGCTATAGTTACATACGAATAAAACAGCGGAGTTGTATCATGAGTTTAAGTTATGAATCTGAATTTTCTTGCCCGTATTGCATGGCGCCGAACGCATTGGAAATCGATGCTGCCAACGATGTTGGCCAGGCGCAAATTGTAGATTGCCAAATCTGCTGCCAACCCATTGAGCTAACAGTTCATGAAACCATGGAAGGTGTGTTCGAGGTGCATGCTCGTACCGATGATGAATAAATGAAGCCCCGGTTTGTTTGTGTAGGCGTATTACATTCTGTAAATATCATGTTAAGAGAAGATTAATATTAGATTTTCCTAATGAGCTGATTTATTCTTCGATTTAGAATATCTACGCGAAGTATAGTAATTTCCCCTGCATGGTTACAGATTAACTGATTTAACACGAGGTAGTATCGTATGCGTTATGTAAAACCCCTTATTACGCTCGCTTTAGCTGCAGCCTTGAGTGCTTGTGGTGGTGGCTCATCAAGTGAAACATCAACCCCAAATCCTGATACTGGGAGTGGTGGTGGCGGCGGTGATCCTGTAGCTACAACAACGGTGATATCGGAAGGTGTTATTACTGGTTTTGGCAGCGTTTATGTAAACGGCCAACGCTATCGTTCTGAGAATGCGGTCATTTCAATTGCGGGTGTTCCTGCTGCCGATGAGGCCCAGCTTAAAGTGGGCATGGTTGTAAAAGTTTCGGCTTCAAGCTCCGACGATGGTGAAGACCCTGAAGCATCTGAAATTTCATATGAAGAGCATTTGCAGGGGCCAATTAGTTTTATTGACAAAAGCACCCAGGTAATTACCGTGCTTGGCCAGCGCATCGTGTATGACGATCTGACCAAATTTGATGACACTAATATCGATATGCTCTCGGTAAATGATTTTATTGAAGTAAGTGGTTATCAAGATCAGGATGGTGATTTTTACGCAACGCTGATCGAATTAGAAGATGATCAAGAAATTAAGGTTAGAGGCGAAGTTGCCTCACTTGATACGGAAGCGGGTACCTTTGTTATTAATGGTTTAACCATTGATTACAATACGGCCTTGTTTGATGATATGAGCGCAAGTGATCTTATCGATGGCTTCTTTGTAAAAGTAGAAGGCACTGATTTTGATGGCGATACCCAAACGCTTGTGGCAGAGAGTATTGAAAATAAAAACGATAACGATATCGATGCCGATATTGATGAGGTAAAAGCTGCGGGCATTGTGAGAGATTACGATGCAGAAGCAGGTACCTTCCGGCTGAATCGCTTCACGGTAGTGGTGAACGATGCAACTGAGTTTGATGATGGCACCATTGAAACCTTAGCCAATGGCGTTATTGTTAAAGTAGAGGGCGAATATGTAGATGGCCAGCTAGTTGCCGAAGAAGTTGAGTTTAAGGCACAGAAATCGGATACCAAAACCGAAGGGCAAGTAACCGATATAAATACTGATGCACGAAGCTTTACGGTAAATGGTTTGGTGTTTACGGTAAATCAGAACACGCGTTATGAAGATGATTCTGAGCTTGATGATCGCCAGTTCAACTTCGATAAAATACAAGTGAATGATTGGCTTGAAGTGGCTGCAGCCACAAACGACGCCGGTGAGTTCATTGCATTGAAGGTTGAACGCATTGATGAAGACGACTTTGAAGGTGAAGTGAAAGGCGTTGCTCGTGATGTTACTGAAACTGGCATGTTTGTAGCGGGTGTTGCAGTAACCTTCACTGAAGGAACGCACTTTGACACCGAAGAAGACCGCATTACCTTAGAGGAATTCTTAACCTTGATAGACGAGGAAAATGTTGTACTCGTTGAAGTTGAAGGTGAGTATGAATCAGGTGTGTTAGTTGCAAAAGAAGTAGAAATTGAAATGCCGAGTGATGGTAACGATGACAACCTTGGCAGAGTAGAATTCGAAGGTAGTGTTGAAGCTATCGAAGGCAACTCAGTGTTTGTTGTGGGTAATGAATTGCGATTCAACGACCAAAGCGACCTTGAGATTAATGATCAAGAAGTAACGGTTGAAGAGTTCATCGCGGCACTGAGCGTTGGCAGCGTGATTGAAGTTGAAGGTGTGTGGCGAGATAACAGCTACATTATGGTTTTAGAAGCCGAACTTGAAACTGATGACGACGATAACGACGATTAACCATCTGTAAAATTGAGAAAGCCGCGCACTAGCGCGGCTTTTTTGTATTCGGGCTTAGCGCACATTGTTTAGTGCACATTGTTTAACCCACGTTGTTTAGCCCACGTTGCTTAACTTATTCTAGGTAACGGTATTACGCTGCTGAAAGGCCTCGTTTTCATAACGGCGCTCATGCATGATAGTAGCAAGTGAACTCACCGCCTGCTGCACTTCGCCATAGGTGTTGTATAAAGCTGAGAAGCCGATACGCAGATAGTTCGGGGCACGGAAATCGGCAATGATGCCCTCGGCGATGAGCGCTTGGCAGATGGCATAAGCATGCTCGTGCTCAAAGGCTAGTTGGCTGCCGCGCTCTTCAGCTTTATCTGGTGAAATACTTGGCATAATTTCAAGCAAACCCTCATCGGCCATACAAGCCAACCAATATTCACTTAAACCAATCGATTTTTTACGAATATCAGCCATATCGATATCTGCAAAAATATCTAATGCTGCATCAACCGCGGCTAATGCCAATATGGGCGGCGTGCCGGTGAGAAATTGGCGAATGCCTTTTGCTGGCGCGTAATCCACTGAAAAGGCGAAAGGTTCGGCGTGGCCAAGCCAGCCAAATAAGGGCTGCATGGGTTTGCGGCTTGATTCCAAGTGTTTCGGCGCCACATACAAGAACGCTGGCGCACCCGGGCCTGCGTTTAAATACTTGTAGGTGCAGCCAATGGCAAAATCGATATCGTGTTGCAATAGCGCAACCGGAAAGGCGCCGGCACTGTGCGCTAAATCAACGATGGTGAGCGCGCCTTGTGCTTTCGCTTTGGCGCTGAGTTCAGCAAGCGGCAATTTCCGGCCAGTACGGAAATTCACTTCGGTGGCTAACACGGCGGCGGTATTTTCATTGATGGCGGCTAACAATTCCTGTTCCGGCACTAAGCGCAGGGTGCAGCGTTCACCTAAAAGTTGCTGCAACCCCTGAACCATATATAAATCAGTAGGAAAGTTATCTTCGGTAGAAAGCACTTCTGTGCGCCCGTGATTAATATCCAACGCCGCACATAATACCTTAAACAGGTTAAGAGAGGTGGAATCACAACACAGCGTAGTGCCCTCGGGAGCGCCAATTAAACGCGCAATTTTATCGCCAACGGTGAGCGGTAAGTTAATCCAGTTGTGCTTATTCCAACTGGTAATCACATCGTTACCCCATTGTTCGGCCATGGTATCAGCAACACGCGTTTGCACCGTTTCGCTTAATAAACCCAGCGAGTTACCATCAAAGTAAATGGTATCGGCAGGGATATGAAACTTGGTGCGTAAGGTAGCGAGTGGGTCGTGAATATCTTTTTCGTGGGCTGTTGGTGTTTGCAATGAGCGTGGCATGAGTGTTCCTTGTGTTTATTCGTTATCGGCCGCTTGAAGCTGCTTAATCCGCGTGAAGCTTCTAAGGCGCTGCGGGCGCTAGTGAATGGGTAGTGTTGAGTTGCTCTAACACCTCTAAAACCCGAGCAAAAGCGGCTGTATCTGGGTGCACCAAATCGAAATGGCCAGTATTCTCAAGGTGAATTACTTGGGCGTTCGGCAGCTCGCCTTGCTCAGCAGCAACGATGGTATCGGCGCCACCAAGGAAAAGTGTCACGTTTTCATGGCGCTTTTGCTTAACAGGGTTCATGGTTTGTGTTTGCTCAGGTGCGGTGGCCAGAAAACGCGCCGCCGCTTGTTCACAACCACTCTCGCCCTCGGCATAGCGCTCAATATCGGTAATTGCAGCTAAACCCACTACCGCTGTAATTGGCAAAGCACGCTCGGGCTGGCTCGCCAATAAGGCTAAATGGCCGCCGGCACTGTGCCCCATTAAGATGATGTTTTCTGGGTTGTAACCACTATTTGATTTTGCCGCCAATGAGCTAACCGCGCGCTCTATATCACTTAAGGTATTAGGCCAACCGCCGCCTTCATCATCTAACCTTCTGTATTCAATTAAGGCGGTGGAGAATCCAGCATTACGCAAGCCAGAAGCTAAGCCGCGGGTGTGATTAATATTAAAACTATTGAGCCAGCAGCCACCGTGTACAAAGGCAACCAGTGGTGGTTTTTCACCAGCAAAAGTTTGCGCTTTGCTTGGTGTTAAATACAATTCGATAAACTGAGGTTCCGCAGCACCATAGCGAATAATGGAATCAGGCGAGGCGCTTGAACGCTCTAGTAAATCTCCAAAGCTCTTGGTTTCGGCGCTCGCTGCGCTCATGCTGAAGCAACAGAAAATTAAGCTGGCAAATAATGTTTTTGGATATGTGAGGCGTTGAAGCACGAGCTTTTCCTTGTTAATTGTTATCTACGAAATATGAGTACCATACTTTTACCGGAATTTGCCAAGAAGGATCGCTACTATCTTATAAATTACTAAAAAAATGTGGAAGTGAACCGTTGTACTATACTTAGAGTACATATTATACGTTGAGTGCAACAAGAGCGTTGTTAACAACACACAAAAGGAATACCGAAGCAATGGAATCAGCGGTTAGTGTTTCTGAATTTTCGATACAAGTGAACAACTCGATACAGCCGTTGTTAAAACTGGCTGGGCAAATTTCTGGCCTAGAAACCACATTTATTACTTACATTGATCCAGTGAAGCAAATTCAACGGGTAATTTGGGTTGATGGCGATGGTGATATTCAGATTCAGGCTGGTTCAGAAGTGAATTGGTCGGATTCAATGTGCCGGTTATTGTTTAATAGCGATGCTATTGTATCTGAAAATGTGCCTGCGGAGTTTCCCAAAAGTGCGGGTGCTGAATTAGGCATGCAAACCTTCATTGCGCTGCCTGTGCGCAGTACTCAAAAAATAGTGGGTAGTTTGTGCGCCGCGAGTTCGAAACAGCATCACTTACCGGAAAACGCAAAGTATCAATTAAAGTTACTGGCCGAAGCCGTGAGTTTGCACATTGAGCAATGGCAAACGATTACAGAACTAGCAGAGCGATATGAAAAAGCGCAAAAAAGCTTACGTAAAGTGAAGCGAGAAACCCAAATGCTATCGCAAAAAGCAAATACCGATTTGCTTACTGGGTTGTTGAACCGCCGCGGCTTTTCTGAAAGATGGGCTGAATTGAAAGAAGCGGAATCGGGCTTGGTAACCGTGCTTGCCATTGATCTCGATAACTTCAAACCATTAAACGATGAGCATGGCCATGCAGTAGGCGATCAAGTGCTTGCTACCTTTGGTAAAGCGCTGCGGGCTTCCAGCCGAAGCTGCGATATTTGTGCGCGCATGGGTGGTGATGAATTCTTTTGGATATTTATGAATGGGTCGGTGAAAATTGCTGAGGAAGCGGCTGAACGCTTGCGCAAACAATTCACCAAACTAACCAATACGGCCATCCAATCATGTGCTTTTAGTATCGGTATTCATGTTGAGGATATTACCAAAGGTGATGATTTACTGATGGCCGCCGATAAAGCAATGTATCAGGCGAAATCACAAGGGCAATCGCTCACGCAGCTAACTGCCTAGAGTGCAGAAAAAATGGCAGCAGGTTTTTTACCTTGCTGCCATTTTTTTATTCAGCATTTACCTTGCTGGCATTTGCTTAATAACCATTCACTCTTTGCTAGCTCAGCGTTTCAATAGGAATACCGGTGTAAGGAATGCCGGCTAAAAGCGCAAGTTCGCGCTGCCAGGTGCCAATATCGTTGATATTAAAATCACTCAACCGATTATGGCCGCAGGCCCGAGCCATTACCTTCATTAGCTCATTCGAGGCATTGAAATAATTACTCAAACGCTCAGCTGCCACATCAACATTTAACCGTTTGCGCAGATCTTCGCGCTGCGTGGCAATACCCGAAGGGCAGTTGTTGGTGTTGCACATGCGGGCCCCCACACAACCAATGGCCTGAATGGCACTATTGGCAACGGCAATGCCATCTGCGCCTAGCGCCATAGCTTTAACAAAATCAATGGGTAAGCGTAAACCGCCGGTGACAATGAGCGTTACCCGGCCGCTAGCACCCTGTTGATCCAGATAACGCCGCGCACGAGCTAAAGCAGGAATGGTGGGTACGCTGATATGATCGCGGAACATGGCTGGAGCAGCGCCGGTGCCACCACCACGGCCATCTAAAATAATGTAATCAGCGCCCGCATCGAGGGCAAATTGCACATCTCGTTCAATGTGATTAGCGCTCAGTTTAAAGCCCACAGGCACACCGCCGGTAATTTCGCGAACGCGATCGGCAAAGGCACGAAAATCAGCCACACTGGAAAGATCTTTAAAGGTAGGCGGTGAAATGGCCGGTTCGCCTTCCGGAATGCCCCGCACTTCTGAAATTCGCTTGGTATTCTTGTTTCCAGGTAAATGCCCACCGGTACCCGTTTTGGCACCTTGGCCACCTTTAAAATGAAAGGCCTGAATATCGCGCAGTTGCTCTTCATGAAAGCCGAATTGCGCGCTGGCCAATTCATAAAAATAACGTGAGCTCTCATCTTTTTCTTCTGGCAGCATGCCGCCTTCGCCCGAACAAATACCGGTGCCGGCTTTGTGCGCACCGCGGGCAAGAGCTACCTTGGCCTCTAGCGAAATGGCACCAAAGCTCATATCAGAAACAAATAACGGAATATCGAGCTGCAACGGCTTTTTCGCTTCCGGGCCAATAATTAGTTTGCTATCTACTTCAACATCTTCCATTAGCGGTTTCGTGGCCATTTGCGCCACCATCACCTGAATATCATCCCACTTTGGCAACTTATCGCGCGGTACACCCATGGCGACCATGGGGCCGTGGCTGCCCATATTTTTGAGGCCGTTTTTCGCTAAATCGTGAATAAACTCAACCCCAGGCTCTTCTTTCGTGGCTTCTGGTTTGGGCATTTCATCTTTACTGCCAGCTTCATCAACACTATCGTCAACACCCGGGCCTTCTTCGCCCACTTGCTCAGAATCGAATTGCTTGTGGCTGCCATCGCAATAAGGCGGGTTTTTCGTATGCTTACACTGGCAAAGATAGGCATCGCCGCTTTCATCTGGGCTAAATGATTTCGGGGAGAAATCAGTGTTTTTGTGGGAGCCATCACAAAACGGCTGGTCGCTTGAGCGGCCACACGTGCAAAAATAGTAAGTTTCGCCTTTAGAGAGTTCTACTTTTGCCGGTTTATTATTGGCAATAACGGGCTTATCCATAACTAATCCTTTTTTTTTGTTTTTTTCGTGCACCGCATATATCCTGCTGCGCACGTGTTGTTACATTTAAAAGGTTGAAAACTCGTACTGCTTATCTACGGTGAGAAATTGCTTTGGGTTCGCCCGTATAGGATGTTTACGCAAAGTGTTTTGATAAATGGAGAACCTAAGCCACGCTTTCAGCTTCTTGATTAACCACAGAATTACCATTCTCAACTTCCCAGCCTGGAAAAACGAGTACGGCTGGATGGCATTTCAAGGCTCTTGCAAGTGATTTCGCTCGCTCTACGCCCAAATTAACCCTGTCGTTTTCAATGGCAGATATAGTTGATTGAGGGATATTGGCAAGCTTTGCTAACTCGTTCTGGCTAAGTTCTTGTAGTTCGCGCATGATTCTAACCGATTCACCGCTAGATAAATTCATACGTGTTTTTGCTTTTTGAAAATCTTTCATTAAGACCTCCTGCGATAATCGTGCGGTGTTATTTCCACCACCTGGACGTACATTTCGCCATTTTCTATTAAGTAGATAACTCGATATTGTTGATTAAGGCGAGATGACCGGTAACCTTTCCAATTTCCAGAAAGTGCTTCGTCATTAAATCCTCTGATCGCGCGCAGACCAAACGGACCAGAGATTTGGACAATATCCTTCCATTTTTCGTAACGCTTCTGAATTTCTATCGGCGCTTTAGAAAGCTGCTTATCTAATCTTTTATGCTCGAATATTGTCCACATGACTAAAAGTATATATACCTAATATAGTATGTCAATCTGATGGGGTGAATAAAATTTTTATTTAACGAATCAAATGCCACTGAGTTTGGCGGCCGGCTAAATACAAAACCCTTTCGCCATCAAAGTAACTGCTTTGTTCCAGCATAATTTGTACGGTTTGATTATCCCATTCTGGAATAGCCTGCTTAATATTGCCCTCAATGGAATGGGCTGTGTTGGGGTACAACGGCCAATCGCCGTTTACGGGTGTTTCGCCTTGGTTATCCCACATGCCAATCGTTGGCCCCGGCGCATGGCCGAAAAAGCCGATAGGGTGCGTGTAAGTGCTACTCAAAATACCCTGGCGCTCGCTTTCAGTGCGAGTTGCTGCCAAAATTTCGTTGCCGCTTCGCCCCGTAACAAATGAGCCGGTTAAAATATCCTGCCAGCGGTTGCCAGTGGCAAGCGCACTTTTTAACCCTTCAGGCACATCGTTTTCGTGGTTTTTCAAAACGTAGGCCATTTCTTGTGTATCAGTACACATTTTCAGATAGCAAATACCCACATCGGTGTGCAAAACATCGCCCCGTTGAATAACGCCCGTATTGGTGCTGCAAAACGGTGCATCGGCGGCACATTCAATGCCTTCGCGTTGAAAGGTTACATAGGGCATAAACCATACCGGTAGCTGCAATTCTTCAAAGCGATGGCGAAGATACCAAGCCACATCGTCGGTTGTGGTAGCACCTGGGGTGATTACCTTAGCGCTAAAGGCTTCAGCAATTACACCGCGAGCAAGGCCAACGGCATGGGCATATACATCAAGCTCGGCTTGCGTGCGGGTTTCTAACCAGCGCACCACTAAATCTTCGGCTGGCACTAAACGGTTTTGCAGGTTACTTGGTAATACTTCGGCTAAGCGATTATGCATGCCTTGGGTTAAACCATCCGCCTCGGGCCAATGCTTGGAAACGTTAATACCGATACGTTCTGGGTTTTTCTCCACAATAAGCTCGGCTAAAGCCGCCCATTGCTCATCAAGATCACCACCAGACCATGCCGATTCATAGGGCCCACCGAGCGGATAGGTATTCACTGAAAGGCGCTCAACGCTGCCATCTTCAAGTTTGTTGAAAATCAGCATGGTGGTTCGGCGTGCAGCGAAGGTAGGTTGCGGAACCAAGCTGAAATACACCGGATCTTCAGCATACTCACGGTTAATCACTAACCACATATCTAAATCCGCCTCGGCCATTAACCTTGGCAGCAGAGTTTCTAGCCGCTCATTGAGCATGGCGTTTTCAGGGGCAATTCGATCGCGGTGTTGCAACACCGAAAATTCATTGGCCGAAGTAATCACGCGGCCTTGAGTTGGTGTGTACTCACTTTCGTTAAAAGCTTGGCTAGTAGTAGCACAGGCGTTGGCTGTGAACAACGCTGTGGTTAATAGAGCAGCTAACGGTAAGCGAATATGAGCGGACTTCTTTAGGTTGTGCGTGCGGCTAAATAGTTTCAAGGTTGGGTGCTCCAGCGTTCGGGCCCCAACCTTGGTTTTCCACCTATTCGAAGTGGGTATCAAAGTGGGGCTTTGTTATTGTTGTTTTTGTTTTCGGCCTGTCATGCTTTGCAGCACACCATCGCGTTTTACTAACCCATGATGCAGTGCCGCAGCAATATGTATTAACAGTAGCGCAATTAGTGCCCAAGCAACAAGTGCATGCATCTCACGAAAGAAGCCATACAACGGCAAACTTTCCGGCAAAAGTGCTGGTAAAGTAAACCAATCAAACACCGCAACAGGCCGGCCCGCCGCATTCTGCATGAAATAACCACTCAGTGGCATAGCAAACATGGCCGCATATAAAAGCCAATGAGAAGCATGAGCAATGCGCTTTTGCATGGCTGGAATACTATCAGGCAAGGCTGGGGTAGCGTTTCGCAGGCGAATAATAAGGCGAACAATTACGGCCAATAGCGCAATAACGCCAAAGGATTTATGCAAACCAAGTAGCGTTAAATGCCATGGCTGTAAACTTTGCACCATGGCAAGGCCCGCGAAAATCATGGAAAGTAACAAAAGGGCCATGGCCCAATGCATCACCCGAGCTGAAAGTGCATAAGTAGTTGGCTGGCTCATTAGTTATTCTCCGGTGCTTGCTGAAGTAAATGCTCGCGTGCACGGCGACGATAAGATTCCGCATACGCAGCTGAACGGGCACGGAGAATAGGGTCGGCCGTAGCCGCCATGCCAGTGGGTAAAATTAAAGGATCAAAGTTAATGTTATTACAGTTGCCCTCACCTTCAGGCACCGCTTTCTGAACCACAATTTGCCCCGCAATCATGTTTCGGCGCTCGGAGGGCCAAAGCACGGTTGGGTTGGTTTCATCATCAGCTCCGCTGGCAAAGGTGAAGGTTAAATCAAAGGCTACCGGTGCCGATTCCACGCGATTAAAGAATTCGTTTTGCAACGCATTGGTATCATCGGAATTAAGTGGTTCGCCATTGTTAACCGTAGGCATGGCTGCCCAACGCACGGCTTGCCGCTCACCATTTTCGTTAATGAGGTAAAAAGCATTGATGCTGTGATAAATTTCCGTGGCAAAGCTGTTGCTTGGCGTGTAGCCGGCTTGCCAATTGCGAAAAGTTTGAGTTTCTGGATGTTCAGCAAAAAAGGCACGGATGCGCTCAGGGTTACGCTCTCCGGTTTCTGGGTCGGGTGATAACGCCTGTAGCTGTTCATAAAATGCTTCTGGCGTAACTACCGCCATAACCGGTGGCGTGTTCATAGCTGTTTGCCAACGGTTTGCACCTTCGCCCAAGCTTAGAGCTAAACTGCGAACAGGGGCATTCAAATCTGGTGCGGTTGGATTATTTCCCGCAATTGAGATGCGCCCCACAAATGGCGTAGAGCTTGCCGCAAACATAGGAGCCGTGGAAAAAGGCTGTAAAGAACCATTACTCACAAACTCACCGGCTATGCAAAAGCCTTTGGCATGAGCACGGCGAAAACCGAGGTGCGGGTTGCCACCTTCTTGCAAATCTACGAAATCTTGTGCGGTTACAGCCGATTGGCCAAGGCCACCAGCTACCGCGAATATTAAAGCGCCAAGCCCACCTACAGCGCCAAGAATAATGGCATAGCGCAGGGGTAGTGCGGAGGGTTTCTGTTTCAACATAGGAATTGCTACCTTGCAGGGATGTTAGTAAATGCATTATACGCCAATTGGCCTAGTTATGATCAGTAAAAACATGGGCAGCAAAAACAATTGTGAATCGGCACTAGTTATTAGTTGAATCTAGGGAACAAGTATTTGTGGTCTTCGTACACGCGGTTTAATTGCTTTTGAATTAACGCGGTTGTTTGTTTAGCTACACCGAAATCATGGGCAACCTGAGTAAAGTTAGCCAGTGAGTCCGCAACGAGCTGAATATCCAGTTGTGCATTTTTCCATGAACTATACCCAGCTCGTTCAGCAAGCTTTTTCATTGCTGATAAGGGAGGTTTTTTCCCGAAACCTAAGTATGCGGTGGCATGTTCCGAAAAAGGGTGAGGGCTAAAAGTAACATCGTAAAAGGGTGCGGCTTCCCAAGCGCCATTATCGGTTTGCAAGAACGCCCAGTTCTTACTGTGATCATCTTGATTACAGGCAAGTAAATTAAACACGGCCCGGCGAAATTGCAGCAAGCCTACCGCGGGTGCTTGGCAGAGTGTGCGGCTCGCTTTTATCAGTGATTCATAATCTAAACTTGGTGTTCGATAATCAGCATCAAGCATAGCGCACGCACTAAGCATATGTAAGTTACCGTGTGTGCCTTCAGAGTTATTAACCCAATCGAATCTTTTTACCGCTAACCAAGCACTTGCATTACTGTTTGCAGGCGCCGGAATCAATTGAAATTCAGCTGGTTGCAACTTAGCAAGCCCAGCGAGATGCAAATACACAGCTTCACACAATCCTTCCTCATGCTTAAGCGGTAAGTTCTCGGAAGTGAATTTTATTAACCAGGCCTCGTCATCACCTTTAGGCTGCGTGCGGCAGGTTTTATTTGAGTTTGGCGGCATGTATATCTGTGCTTTTGGCCTTGCGCCCCCAGAGCTTCCGGCAGCGATAAGTGCATTGAGAACATCGCCGGTTTGGTTATCAAAAATTTTTGCAGCTTCATTGCCCAAAGTAGCAATATCAATATCGCCTTCAGTTGTAACTGCATATTCAGATACAGGAGAAAATGAAAGTGCCCCCATACCTCTGTTACCTACAAAAGCAAGCCTATCCATTGGCGTAACCAAAGCCGGTAAAATACCATGCTGGCGAAATACACGATTTTGTAGCAGCGAGCCCCATCCATCGGGCAAACTATCAGAAAAAGCACCATGCAGGCCCTGATGAGGCTTTTTGGGCGCTCGTTGCAATGCCGTATCAAAGTTCAGAGTGAAGGGCGAAAGGTGCGGGAAATTTGCTACATATTCGCGTTCATATTGAAAAAAAACGCCTTGCTGGTTTTGCGCCAAGGTTCCGAGCTTTACTTGCGCACCGTTGCTAAGAGTTCGCTGTACATCAAGTTTTTGTATAGGCTTAAAGCTCATTTTTTAATACCTCAGCAATGGTTGTAGGCATAGCTGAAGAGCGCTCGGAAGATTGCGCAAGCTGATATAAGCGTTCAAGCTTATCCAAGCATTGCCACAGTAGAAGTAACTGGCGAAAGGATATATGCCCAGTAAGTTCAAAGCGCTTTATGGTTGCGGCAGGCACAGTGCTACGCTCGGCCAATGCATTACGCGAAAGCTTGGCGTTCTCGCGAAGTTTGCGTAAATGAGCAGCAAACGCCTGTTGAACGTCGATGTCGTCGATTAATTGATAACGGCCCATCAAGCAAACTCCAAAATAGATAATATGTTATCTATTATAGCCAAAAATGGATAGTTTTGGATAATATATTATCTAATTTCGTTTGGTGAGCACGAGCTCTGGTAGGGATTTATTATTCGTTAACGGCAGATATAACCCTGTTTCTGCCCGCAGTTTTGCCCTCGTATAAGGCATCATCGGCGCGCTTCAAAGCTGCATCGATATTCTTATCGAGTGGGCGTATTGCGGTCACGCCTGCGGTGATGCTTATACTAAAGCGCTGGTTTTCGTGCTCAAAGCTTAGTTCGCTAATTTCTTTTCTTATGGTATTTAGCTTTTCTACAGCTTTATCGAGGGTGCAATCACTCATGATAATGCCGAACTCTTCGCCACCAAGCCGAGCGAATGTATCAGTAGCTCGGCTTCGTTGCCGCACAAATTCAGCTAGTTTTCTTAATACTTTATCTCCTCCGGCATGGCCATATTGATCATTTATCGATTTGAAATGATCAATATCAACGATAGCAACACAGGCTTGTTTGCCACGCTCTTTCACTTTATGCAGCACAGATTTCAATTGCTCTACGAAATAGCGGCGGTTGTACACTCCGGTCAATTCATCAGTTAGGCTGAGCCGTTCTAACTCTTTTTCGTACAACTTTTGTTCCGTTATATCGCGAACGGTGCCGCTAAAGAATTTTTGATTTTCATTTAGAGTTAAATCAGCCAGTTCATGTACCCAACGAATCGTACCATCCGGGTTAATAATACGGTGCACCACATCGTGAACACCTGTTATGGCTGCTTTTCGTTCACTTTCACGTACCAGCTCAATGTCGTCGGGGTGCACAAAATTAGAGAATGCATCTACCGAGGGTGTAAAGATATCTTTGGAAACACCAAAAATTTCATAAATAACATCCGACCAGAAAAGCTCGCCGGTTTCCATGTTGGCTTGCCAATAGCCCAAACGGCCTATCCACTGCGCTCGCTCTAAATTCTGAGTGCTCTGCTGAAGCTGCAACTCCACAAGCTTTTCTGAGGTGGTATCTACAATTTGGCCGAACCAGCTCACACTGCCATCATCCGCTCGCTGCGGCACCGCATAACCGGTTACCCAGCGCTCAACACCATTTGTGGTTACGCGATATTGGCAGTACCAATCATCAAGGGTTTCATATGAATCTTGAATTGATTGCGCAACGCGCTCTAAATCATCCGGGTGGATAACTTGAAAGGCTTGTGAGGCATCTTCTTTTACTTGTTCAGGCGTTACGCCATATATGGAATAGATACCTGAGCTAGCGAAAGGAAAGCTAGTAGTACCATTGGCATCTTGCCGAAACTCATAAATCATACCGGGAATGGTATCCGCAATAGCTGAAAGGCGGTTCACTTGCGATTGAATACCGATTTCATCGTGTATCGGAATATGCGAGCCAGCTACCCATTCCGGTTCACCCTCAGCGGTGCGGGTAACCACTTTGCCATGATCGCGAACCCACACCCAATGGCCATCCTTGTGCTTCATTCGTGCATCGCAATGATAGAAATCAGTTTCACCACGAAAATGCTGGTCGAGAAGTTTTTCCGAACGTTCTAAATCTTGAGGGTGGGCGTATTTGAGCCAGGTTTCAATACTAATGGGTTTGAGTTCTTCTAAAGTGTAACCAATTAGTGCGGCCCAGCGTTCATTAAATACGGTTTCACCCGTTTGCACGTTCCAAAGCCAAGTGCCAATATCCGAACCTTCGATTATGGCCGCAAGCCAAAAAGCCTCATCATTCTCTTTGTTCATCACAATCGAGGTTCCTTTTTTCTATGTATTCTCACCGGCGTGTTATTTCGTAAAAAACTAACGAATAGATCACCGAATTCTATGATTAACAGCTTTTACTAATATAGCAACAATAGTGTGTTTTTGCGCCCTTAATTTGTTAGATATCGAGGCTTTGCGTGGTAGGTATGTGCGAAATGATCTCAGTAGATTCACTATTAATATGCGCTTGATTCATCCAAGGCTTGCATAGCAAACTATCCATCTGCGTTCAGTTGTTCTTGCAACGTGGCCAACAACTCTTCGCCATTCGATTCAAAACCACGCACGGTATAACCACCGGGTTTATCTTTACGGCTAATTCTTAAGAAATATCGCTTCGAGCTTACTGGCGCCCACGGGTTACCCACGAGCTCGGCGTTTGCTATTTGCGCATAAGGAACTTTAACGGTTCGTAAGGTGGTAATAACTTCTAGATGATCATGATGAAAAGTTAGCTGCTTAGGTTTGACCCACGCGCTGTAAATCGTATGGATAGCAAATATTGAGGCGATGATAACTATAACAATATTGTTCGAAAACGCGCCATGGAATGAACCCGTTTCTTGATAGTCACGAAATGCGAAGTAAGCAAAAAGCACAAGAAACGCGCTAGCCCAACCTATAAAGTTTGAAATTACATTGGGCTGTTGAAAATACCGCTTTTTCGAAGTGTGCTGTTGTTTTGATGTGATGTGGCTAAGCACGGAAGATACAAGATTATTGAAACGTTCAATATAGTTTGGAATTTGAATCTTTCGCGCACCCGATTTATCGAAGATATCGAGCCCTTTGTGTCCATTAATCGAAAGCTCAGCATTTTGTACATCGCGCCAGTTCACCGAGGCATGTTCTTTACCGTTGCGCTCGATAGAAATTGCATCATCAGAAATTTTTACCACATTGCGCTTGAGCGAATTTTGCACAAACCAACCGATGCCAATAGCTACCGGTAACAACGCCAACGCAACTTGCCCAAAAGATACGCCTTCAATATTTCTCGAAACAAAGCTGCTGAGGAGTATCCAGAAGATAAAAATTGGCTTACTTACGTTAGAAAATAGCTTCGGTTCACCGTTGTACACTTCCTGTTGTGATTGCATATTAATCCTTTATTAAATATTTCTTTATCGATTGTTATTACCATTGAATTCTTGCGTAGCCGGGCGATTATTGGTTTCATTGTAGTATAGGGATTTAGAAATCTCTGCACATTTATCATTCATACTTTTAGGTTTTGCAGTGCACCGATTGAGTAGAAAAGAAGGAAGCGGCACGTGAGCAAACAAGAACGCAAAAGTTGGCGAGATAAACTGAACGCATGGTATTGGCCCATCGTGGCGGCTGTGATTACTTTTCTTGTGGCTGTGGAATTAATCGGCAAAGTGTTCGGCGTTAAACTGGGTTCACTGGAGAACTTAGCGTTATATTTCGGGCTCTATTTTGTGTATGCGTGGATTTTCAGCGTTCTTGCAGGCGGTAAGAAAGAACGCGTTGCGCACCCGGCCGAAAACTGGCCAACCTCTGGCCCCATTCGTTACTGCGGGCGCTATATGCTGCTGTTTACCTTTTATCCAACGGTAATGCTCTCGGTGCTAAACCCATTTCAATTTGTGCAACAAATGAAGCAAATTTTTGGCCAAATCAAAGCCGCTAAATATTTGCGTGAGTACGAGGAAGAAAACGCCAATTATGCAACGAAAGTGAGCTATCGATTACCATTCAAAGGCGAATGGCTGGTGTTTAATGGTGGCTTAACCAAAGAAACCTCGCACTCTTGGGGCGTATATCCCCAGCGCTACGCATATGATTTTGTTATGGCCGACGAAAACTATCGCCGACACCAGAACCAAGGCGCTCGCCTGCACGATTATTTTTGCTACAACCAACCTATTTTGGCCGCTGCCGATGGTGAAGTAGTAGCCGTGCTCGATCGCGTTCGCCCCGCGCCACTAGTAGGTTTTGGTATTGCCGATTTCCTCTGCACGCATTTTGCCGGCAATCACGTGGTTATCCGCCATGCTGAGGGCGAATATGGTTTTTACGCCCACCTGGTTAAAGGCAGCATACCTGTAAACGTAGGGGAGCAAGTGCAGCAAGGGCAAGTAATTGGCCATTGCGGACACACCGGGCATTCAAGCGAACCGCACCTGCACTTTCATTTACAAAACGGCCCCAGCTTCTACAGCTCCATGGGCTTACCCATTCGTTTCGAAGGCGCAGGCGAAATTACCCGTGGTGAGAAAGTGATGGGGTAGTTCCTCGCTATTGTTGAACTCAAACCCACGAAAAGCCCAGACATTAAGAACAGTTCGAGTTCTTGGTTGAATGCGCTATGATGGGGAAAAGCTTGGCAAGAGGCCGTTCATGAGTATCGATTATTACAATAAAAACGCTGCTGAATTTCATGCCGATACGGCTTGTGTTGATATGGCCGCGCTATACGAAGAATTTCTTCCTCGCCTTTCCGTGGGGGCGCACATTATTGATGCGGGTTGTGGCTCTGGCCGCGATGCGTTGGCATTTTTACAGGCCGGTTTTCGAGTTACCGCATTCGATGCCAGCCCATCTTTGGTAGCAATAGCTCAAGAACGCCTCGGCACTGAAAAGGTAAAACTAGCTACCTTTAATGAGTTTTCAGTAAGTGAACCTGCCGATGCCATTTGGGCTTGTGCCTCGCTGTTGCATGTACCACTTTTAGAGCTAAAGCACACCTTTGTGCATTTATCTGAGCAGTTGAAAAATAGAGGCCTTTTCTATTGCTCGTTTAAGTATGGTGATAACGAAACTGAGCGTAACGGCCGCCGTTTTACCAATTTAAATGAAGCACTATTACAGCAAGTTATTCAGCAAAGTGATTTAGCCATTCAAAAAACCTGGATAACCGGCGATGCCCGGCCAGGCCGCGAGGATGAGAAATGGTTGAATGCGATTTTGGTGAAAGCTCATGGGAAGGGATAGTTAATGGAATTAGCAAAAGGACACTTGCTCACAACCGGAACAGCAAACGATCCGCTTCTACCTAAGTTGGTTCACGCAATTAATCACGCTAGTGCGATAGATATCTGTGTTTCATTTGCTCAGCGTTCAGGTGTGTCCCTACTGCTTGATGCGTTGATTGACGCGCTTAACAATGGTGCCTCTTTGCGCATCATGACATCTGATTATTTGTATATTACGCACCCTCAAGCTTTACGATTACTTTTTTTGCTACAGCAGCGCGGTGCGGAAATTAAGCTATTTAAGTGCAGTGAACGGAGAGCCTTCCATCTTAAATCCTATATTTTCGTACGGGAACGAGATGAATCTGGGGTTTCACAAATTGAAGCCGCTACCGCATTTGTTGGATCTAGTAATTTGAGCGAGAGCGCGCTTACATCTGGTATGGAGTGGAACTTACGGTTCGATTTATTGCGTGACTCGGAGGAGTCATTTGCTGAGTTTTTGCACATCCGGCAAAGTTTTGAAGTTCTATTCACTGCCGCGAACGCACATGAGCTTACCACTGAAGAAATCGCAGCATACACTTTGAAGTTTGACGAAGTTACTCGCCATAATGCGCCTTTGATGCATGCGCTCGGGGTGGAAGATGAACCTAATTCAGAACCATTCTCACCAAATGAAGCACAAATAGAAGCATTATTAGCATTGCGTGAAAGTAGAAGTGAGGGCTATCAGCGCGGCTTAGTGGTTATGGCTACCGGAATGGGTAAAACGTGGTTAGCTGCTTTCGATGCAGAGCAAATTGCAGCCGAACGAGTACTCTTTGTCGCTCATCGTGAGGAAATACTATTCCAAGCTCAACGCACATTTAGTGCTTTATTTCCACATAAGAGTATCGGATTTTATAACAGCTCCGATAAAAACGTTGAGGCCGATTTTCTGTTCGCATCCATTCAATCGATTGGCCGTTTAGAACACCTGAAGAATTTTAAGCGTGAGCATTTTGATTACGTGGTAGTGGATGAATTTCATCATGCCACAGCCCGGAGTTATCAAAAGTTACTGAGTTATTTTCTACCTGAATTTTTGCTTGGTTTGACGGCAACGCCTGAGCGTACAGACCATTCTGATATTTTAAGCCTATGTGATAATAACCTCATATTCGAACGCTCACTCATTCATGGAATTGAGCAAAACATGTTAGTGCCGTTTCATTATTACGGGATCTATGATGAGTTTGTAGATTATCAGGAAATTCCATGGCGAAGTGGTAAGTTCGATCCGGTAGCTTTGGAAAACGCTTTCGCCACAAACAAGCGCGCGAAACATATCTTTAATCACTGGGTAAATCATCAACAAAGCCGAACGCTCGGGTTTTGTATTTCTAAAAAACACGCCGATTTTATGGCTGAGTTTTTTGTTGGGCAAGGGATAAAAGCGGTCGCTGTTTATAGTGGTTCTGAAGTGCGCCGAAATGAGGCGTTAAAGTGTTTAGCTAACGGTGAAATTGAAATTGTGTTTTCTGTTGATTTGTTCAACGAAGGAACAGACATTCCGGAAGTTGATACCGTATTAATGGCACGCCCAACGGAATCGAAGATTTTGTTTTTGCAACAGCTTGGCCGAGGGTTGAGGTTATCGCCAACAACTGGAAAAACACATGTTGTAGTTTTGGATTTCATTGGTAACCACAAATCATTTCTATTGAAGCCCACAAGTTTATTGGGTACAGAAGGCCTGCAAGAGACGCTAGCAGCGGTGAAAGAGCCAACTGTTGATTTACCTGCTGGCTGTTACCTGAACTTTGATGTAGAGGTGCTTGATTTCTGGCGTGATTTGGCAAAAGCAATTACACCAACATTTAGTGATCACTATGAGCTACTCAAGTTGGAACTGGGCTATCCGCCAACGGCTGCTCAATTCTACCATTCCGGGTATTACCACAAGACAAAGATTCGGCAACAGTTTGGTAGCTGGCTAGGGATGATCGCGAAATTAGAGGGAAGTGAAGCACTTGAGAATTTGAATCAACGCTACGGCGAATTTCTTCGGCTCGGTGTTGAGCAAACTTCAATGACAAAATCGTTCAAAATTATTCTTTTGCAAGCATTTGTTGAACTTGATGGCTTCGCAGCTAAAGCTGGTGAAATGTGTGGTGTTGGTTTAGCCGATTTAGCGGCGAGAAGCTGGGAGATATTACACCGATATCCTAGGGTTATGAGCCAAGATGTTAGTTCTTCTGAACAACACCTTAAGGGTAATAGTGTTGAGTGGCTGAGATATTGGAGAAAAAACCCTATCGCGGCGTACACCTCAAAGAATAAAAACCAAAACGATGCTTGGTTTAAAATTCAAAGCAACCGTTTCGTACCAAACTTTTCGGTGAGCTCGAGTGAACGCGAGCTTTTCGAGGCCGCAGTTCTAGAGCTTTGTGAGTTGCGAATGGCAGAGTATGTTGCGCGTTCAGCGCAGTAAAACGAAACATTATTTTCCGAATTATTTAGTATTTGGTGAAATTCTCAGGGAGTTAGAATGAAATCACCTTTAAAAGCAAAACCTTTGAACAACCCGGCTGAATCTCTTCAAAAGCGTTTGAGCGATCTTGCGATGGATGAAGTATTCTTTCCCTTAATTGTATCAATGCTCTTCTTTTGCTTTGCCGTCTATGAGTGGATGCGTTGGTATTTTGAAGTACCACCAAGTCCGGTTGTCTGGAGTATTATCTCGCTCAGCGTATTAGTGTTTTATGGTTTTAAGATTTTTCGGGCATTTAAAGAGATAAAGCGACTTAAGCAAGGTATTGCCGGCGAGAAAGCGGTTGGACAATTTTTAGAACGCTTAAGAACCGATGGTGCCGAAGTGTTTCATGATATTCAGGGTGATAATTTCAATCTCGATCATGTTGTTATTCACCGAAGTGGCATTTATGTGGTTGAAACAAAAACAATGTCAAAGCCAGCAAAAGGTAAAACTGAATTAGTGTTTGATGGGAGTGATGTACTTCATAATGGTAAACCTCTAGCAAGAAATCCGGTGATTCAAGTGTCCGCTGCGTCGGCATGGCTGCGAGAGTTGCTAGAAGATAGCTCTGGGCGGAAAGTGCCGGTGAAGGGAATCGTAACATTTCCAGGTTGGTACATAGATTCGAGCCATAACACATCGAAAAATAATATTTGGGTATTAAATCCAAAGGCAATCCCGAGTTTTATAGGCAAGCAAAATCAAATGATATCTATGGAAGATGTAAACCTCTTTAAATTTCACTTAGGCAAATATGTGCGCGCTGAATACTAATAAACTGAGAGAGTTTAGATGTTTAAGTATTCGAACAACTAGGCACGTTGCTACCGATACCGAGTTGCTATGAGCATAAAAACATTCACCTCAAACAAGGCACCGAATAATAATCGCGCTGATACTCACTTTCGGTTATGGCGCTTTGCAGGGCGTTGAAGGTTTGTTCTATGGAGTTTAAGGCTGAGGAGCGGGCGATGCTTTTGGGGATGCTGCCTTTGGGGTTGGAGTTGCCTTGGTAGCGCACTTCTAGGGTGTTTTCTTCGGTGTGTTGTAAGTGCCAGCTGGCGTCTACGTCTGTCATGCGAATGGTGTTTCTTTGCTCGGGCTTTTCTTCGCTTGCATCGATAATGTGGATGGTAAGTGAGTGTGCTTCGGCATCATATTGCCAGGTGCTGCGGGTTACCATATCGCGGTCGGTTACCGGCCAAACCGCATCGAATTTCGTGTGTACGATATGAGTTTGTGGGTCGGGTTGGGCGATTACCGAAGCATCGGTGATGGCATCTACCGAATTTTCTAACCGTTCGGTGTCTTCTAATAAATGCATGAAGGCAGCGATACAGCCGCTACCTTCGCCGCTTAATTCGGTGCGCGCACGAATTTGCAAAACATCGGGTGTAAGGTAACTTGATTCAATTTCGAGCGTATTGTTGTTGCTGGCAAAACGTTCCCATTCCACCTTGGGCTCCGCGTTTGAGGTATCTAGGTTAAGTGTTCCTGAGCTCATGGCTACGGCAGGCCCCAGCCAACTCATACCGACGAAAAAGCTTGCGCAGCTCAAATAACTTAAGTAACTCAAGTAGCTCGAGCTGCTCCAGCGCTTCCGCCGAACGCTAGGAATAGCCGCAAAGCGCTTCATTTATACACTCGCATTTCCACTCACCTCTTTATTCGCTAGGCGTTATCGGCCGGAAAATTCCGGTTTTTGTCATGTTGCGTTGTAGTTCGAATACGTCGAGTGCGGCGATTGGGTTTATTTTTTCAGGTGCGGTTAAATTTAATTCCGCCCACTGTGAGCGAGTTACCCTCACTGAAATCAAGTAAGCATCTTTTTCATGGCCTGTGCTTTCATCGATTTCTTGGGTGTAAGCGGCCACTACCACCTGTTCAATGCTTGGCAGTGTAACTAGGGCGGTGCCGATAAGCCGAAACACAATGCCGTGAACGTGTTGGGCATATTCTTTGCGTTGCTGGGTGGCGCTCTTTTGTTTGATCAGCAACCGTTTGCCTGATTTATTAAACTTCGCTTCTTGGCTGGGGAAGTGTTCAGTGGTGGGCAAATCCACATCTAAGTGCAGGGTGTGGCCCTCGATTTCAAAATCGATATTGGTTTCTCGTGGCCAATCGAGCTCAGCGAGCTCATTTTCAAGTATGGCCGACATAAATTCGGTATCGGTGCGCAAATCATGTTGAAAAGCGGCAGCCATTTCATCTTGCTCGGCTTCGTGGCGTTGTTTTTCTTGTTGCCAAGCCGCTAGTTCAGCTGCGTATGCGGCTTCGAGCGCTTCTCGCTTTGCCGTTGCTGTGTTGTGCTCTTCTTGCCAGGTTGCTGTTAACGCGGCGTTGAACTCGGTACGTTTTTTCTCAAGGCCAGCAAATATACGGTGCCACCAACGTTTTTTGCGCAAGTTTGCAGCGGGGGGCAATTCGGGCAAATCAGGTTGAACGGGTGCCGGGGTAGGGAAAGGCGCTTGCTCATATTCCGGCGGTTCGGTGCAAAGTGGCGGAGTATCGTGATGAATATCAACTAATAGCGCCTGATCATCGTTAATGCGCTCAAGTTCTTGCTGCAAGAATTCGGTTACTTGCGCGCTGTGTTGTTGCCAAATGTGGCGAACTACGGAGGCGCTCGCGGGCGAGCCTTGCTCATCGAGCATGATAAGTTTGCCGCGTTCATCGCACTTTAAGTTAATGTGCCCCTTTCGCCGTGCTTGTGAGCTATCGCGTGCCTGTGAGCGCTGCGCTCGGCGCTGGTGTGCGTTATTTTTATCGAGCCGTGTTCGATACGAAAGCCCTGTTCCCGGAGCACCTAGATTGCCATACACGCCGCGCTTCCCAGCGGTAATGCTGGCGCCACGAATACCCGCAGAAACGCTTACGCCACGCTTACCAAAATTAAGCCGAATGCCCGGTAAAATTGTAACGCGCCGATGAAATCGAAATGCCAAGTGAAGCTCCTGCTAGTTACTCTCGCCAAAACACTTAAATGAGTTTAGCAATGTACGCCACGGAGTAAAGGCGAAGATGCAGGGAGTGTTCGCCACCGAATCACTTCGGTGGCACATACTCTAAAATATCCCCAGGTTGGCAGTTGAGTGCTTCGCAAATAGCTTCGAGTGTGCTGAAACGAATGGCTTTTACTTTGCCGGTTTTTAATAGCGATAAATTGGTAAGCGAAACACCCACCCGCTCCGATAGCTCGGTT
Source organism: Aliidiomarina iranensis (assembly GCF_003987135.1). Classification (GTDB taxonomy): domain Bacteria; phylum Pseudomonadota; class Gammaproteobacteria; order Enterobacterales; family Alteromonadaceae; genus Aliidiomarina; species Aliidiomarina iranensis. Next base: position 90,600 of record NZ_PIPJ01000004.1, on the reverse strand, counting down.
AACGGCATTTTGTTTTTAGCGAGCTCCACATCTAAGTTAATTCGAATGTTCATGGTGGCCTCTTAAACCACTTCTATTTCGTGTTCACCACGAAAAAACTGAATTGCGAGCACAATTAATAGCACGGGGAATAGGAAGATATTCACAATGCCCAGCACTATGGTGAGCTGGAATATGCAGGCTATGAGTAGGCCCACGGAGAACACTTTGAGTGGCATGGAAAGTTGGCTGAAGCGGATGAGCATACTGATGGCGAAAATAAAGGCTACTACCGCGTATAAAAATAGGCAGATAAGGCTAAAGATAACCGTAGTGTTCATTAAGGTATCGCTGAGTGTTGCCAGGCCGAGTGCCAAGCTGATATCAACCAAAACTGTGGTATGAAAAAGGCCCACAACAACCGCCATAATGATGAGTAGAACTGCAGGTAAGCTGCCGTTGAGTTGATTTCTGCATAGCTTGGCAAGAGCTACGTACACCACAACTTCAAGAATTCCGATAATCACAAACAATGCATCCCAGCCATTTAGGCTGGTTAAATCTTCTTGGAATGCGGCTTCAAATGATTCCGCTGTTAGTGTTCCGAATGCGTAGAGCCAGTAAACCGGAAACAGAATGGCCAACGCGATTGCGGCGATACCGGCAGATTTAAACACATTTGTGTTCATAACGTTTTCTCCAAATATGCCGAGCCTCTTTGGGCTACATCGCGGCGGTGTTGATAAAAAGGTTTGTGCGTGTGTACTGCACCGTTGTTTATAAAATAGATCGGAATTTTATGATATGCAAGTATTATTTTATGATAAACGTAAAATAATGTTGGCGATTGTTGTGCTTTCGGTGGTAAAAGATGAACGTTTTTGCGTTATCTAAGGCTATGGGCTGAAATAATTTTCAAGGGTGAAAATTATGCTCAATTGGCTTGGAGAGGCTTTTTTACAGCTAGAGAACGGTTTGTTACCTTCGTTTACAACTGATACTATGTGTATATAAATGTATTTTATACACATAGTTAATCTGTTAGAACGAGCTGAGCTGTGAGAACTAATTATGAGAACTAATATTGTGATAGACGATAAATTAATGGCTGACGCACTAAAAGCATCTGGATACAAAACTAAAAAAGAAGCAGTAGAGCAAGGGCTCAAACTGCTCCTGCTAAGAAGCCAACAGCAGGATATCAGGAAACTTCGCGGGCAAGTAAAGTGGGAAGGTGATTTGGATGAAATGCGGGGCGATGAATGATACTGGTTGATACCAGCGTATGGATAGACTACTTCAATGGTGTTCGAAGCCAACACACAGATCTTCTTGATGCAAAAATTATTGAAGGAACCGTTGCTATTGGAGATTTGATTTATTTAGAAATTCTCCAAGGCATACGCAACGACCGTGAATATAAACTGACAAAAAAATCATTGTTGACGCTTGGGCTACTTGAGATGTTTGGTGAAGGCATGCCAGTAAAGTGTGCGGAAAATTATCGTAGCCTTCGTAAAAAGGGAATTACTATCCGTAAAACAACAGACGTTATCATTGCTACCTACTGTATAGAGCACAAAATGCCTTTATTGTTTACCGATCGGGATTTTATTCCGTTTGCAGATCACCTTGGTTTAATAGCAGTTATTCGTTGAATCTAGGTATAATTGAGTTTACCCACACTAAGCGCTCGCTTGATTCGCTAAACGATGGTGTTTATTACGATCTTGAAGCCGTGTGTTTCGCGCTACCAAGGAACAAGCCATACGTGAAGAATGTAATGTTTTACGTGATCTGTTGTTAGGCAATAGTGTTGGCGAGAGCCGCTGGGAGCTTTAGATTGGTTGCAGAAGCTAGAGCTTAAGATTATTGCCTATTCTGGGCGTATGATCTGTAATCAGATAAATATTTTCAATTAAAGTCGTCTCTTTTAAGATACGGTGCTATATTCATATTCAGAGGCAAGGATGCCAGAAATTGATGTGGGATATGGCTGTTGTGGGAATAAATCCTGGCAAGCTTTTTAACTATCTTAGTGATTAGGTGAAGAATGTTAAGAATTATTGATGTTGATCATCTGCATGACTATGTACTCGAGCTAGTGTTTAGTGATGGCTGTGTTGGAACTGTTGATTTGCAGGAAATGTTTCTGAAACCACCATTATCTCAAGTAGAGGGCTTTGAACATTTTTCTCTTACTGCAGATGGGAATTTGCAATGGAAACACCATCAAATTCGAGCCGATTTCTTCCGCTCTTTGATATCTCCCGACAAGACGGCAATTGACCATCGGAATAGTGCTCTAAGCATGGAGGAAATAATTAAGCAGGCGGCATGGGATTCAATGTGTGAGGGGCGCACCGATATCTTGCAAGCAGCGATTCGCGCTTACGTGGAGGAATTTGGCCACAGCACTGTAATTGCTAAGGCAGGTATAAAAAGCAGAACAAGCGCGTATCGCTCGCTTAAACCAGATACAACACCTAACTTTAGAACGCTTGTGCAGCTTGGCCATGCGGTAATTACTTTGGCGCAAGAACGAGAAACTTAACTCTTTTGAAAAGAAACGTTGACTCTCACTCAGATAGGAGTAGGCTAGCCGGCGTTGGATAGTAAATATTATTTAGAACTTCACTGCGTTGCCGTATTATTCGTAATTACCTCCGTCCTGTAGTATTTAATTTTGTTTTTATTTTCTCTCCGAATTATCGCCTCGAAAGGGCACTCTTATTTTATAAATTTCAGGATGTTAATTATGTCTAATACTGTAACTGGTACTGTTAAATGGTTTAACGAAGCTAAAGGTTTTGGTTTTCTAGAACAACAAGGCGGCGCTGATGTGTTCGCTCACTTTAGTGCAATCGTTAGCAGCGGTTTTAAAACTTTGACTGAAGGTCAAACTGTAGAATTTACTGTTACTCAGGGCCCTAAAGGTCCTCAAGCAGAAAATATCGTAGCGTTATAATAAATCGCGGTGGTTAAACACCGCGCTTAAGTTATAAATGCTAAAAACGCACCTTGGGAAACCTTGGTGCGTTTTTTATGGGCGCTAGGTGGCGCTTTCTTCTATTTTACTGCCGATACTGCGGCGCTCGCGAGCTCTGTTATCTTTTGCCAATCTTTCGCCGCAATGGCTGCTTTGGGCAATATCCATGAACCGCCCACGCAACGCACATTTGGCAATGCTAGATAATCTTGGTAGTTGCCTTGGTGAATGCCGCCGGTTGGGCAAAAGGTAATGTTGGGGAATGGCCCAGCAATTGATTTAAGCATGGCGCAACCGCCAGCCGCTTCGGCGGGGAAGAACTTCAGATGATCATAACCCAGTGCTTTGGCTTGCATTAGCTCGGAAATACTCGCCACCCCGGGAATTAACGGAATATCACCAGCTTTTCCGGCTTCGAGTAGCTCTGTGGTGATACCGGGGCTGATGGCAAATTGTGCACCGGCCGCTGCGGCCGCTTGTAGCTCTTCTGGGTTGGTAAGCGTGCCCACGCCAACTACTGCGCTTGGCATGGCTTTGCGCAATAGGCTAATGGCCTCAAGCGCAACGGGTGTGCGTAAGGTTACTTCGAAGAGTGATATACCCGCTTTCATTAACGCTTCCGCCATGGGCAGGGCATCATCGATGTCATCGATCACCATTACCGGCACTACAGGCGTGAGTTGAAAAATGTGTGCAGGCGAAAGTTGCCAGTTTGGGAAGCTCATGGGGTGTCCTTATCTACAGATTCAGTTATTTATAGGTTCTGCTGTTCAATAGTTTGCTTCAGGTATTGGCCAACGCCTCGCAGGCCTGCGTATTCAGCGGTGATCACAAAACAAGGGATGGCTTCCGCAACTTTGCAAAAGCGGCCTTTGTGTTCAAACCGAGCACGGAAGTTTGAGGTGGCCATGAGGTTGAGTAATTTTGGCACCACACCACCGGCGATATACACGCCGCCATAGGTGTTCAAGTTTAACGCCAAGTTGCCGGCAAAGCCGCCGAGGCTCTCAAAGAACTGATTCACAGTTTCAAGGGCCAATGTATCTATACCGCTAAGGGCCCGTTGGCCAATTTTCGCGGCGCTCAATGGCGCAACATTGCGGCCATGATAATCGGCTAGTGCTAAATACAAAGTTTCTAAGCCCGGCCCGGAAAGAATGCGTTCAGCGGAAACGCGGCCGAAGCGATTTTGAATGAAGCGGTGAATAGCCCACTCTTTTTCATTGGTGGGTGCCCAATCAACATGGCCGCCCTCGCCAGGTAGGGGCATTACGTTGCCATTTGGCAAAGTGATAAGATGGCCAACGCCAAGGCCGGTGCCGGCTCCAAGTATGGCTTTTGGTGCCTTCGGTGTAATTTTACCGCCACCAATTTGCTTAAGTTCACTGGGCTTGAGCGTTACGATACTCATTGCCGCGGCGGCAAAATCGTTGAGCACCACAAAGGTTTTCAGGCGCATGCTCTTGCGCACATTGCGAATGGAAAACTGCCAGTGGTGGTTGGTCATGTTGATTTCATCGGTATCCACTGGGCAAGCGATAGCAATGGCTACATGCTCAAGCGGTACATCTTGCTGCTGGCTGTAGGCTGTCATAACATCGGTGAGCGTGGGAAAATCAGCGCAAGGAAATACTTGAATGCGATCGAGCTCGAATGTGGCAAGGTTGATGCGGCAAAACCGTGCATTGGTACCGCCAATATCCGCTACCACGGCATGTGTTGCGATATCGAGAATACCCTCGTGCTGCTCTGGGGGGAGTTTATTGTTAGCCATAATTTTATTCTCTACTCGTTTTGAAACAGGGAGCACGCGCCAGATTCAGCACCGCTAAGGTTACTGCGCAAGGCGGCAAACATCTCCCGGCCCATACCTTCGTGGCTATCGGTTAAATCAATGCTGGCGGGCTGGCGCTTATCAAGCTCATGTTGCGCCACCAACACTTCTAAAATACCATTTTCGGCATCGAGCTTAACTAAATCGCCCTCTTGAATCTTAGCGATAAGCCCGCCATCTACCGCCTCGGGGGTAACGTGAATGGCGGCCGGCACTTTACCCGAGGCGCCGGACATTCGGCCATCGGTAACGAGCGCAACTTTGAAACCGCGTTTTTGCAACACGCCAAGGGGTGGTGTGAGTTTATGCAATTCTGGCATACCAATCGCTTTTGGCCCTTGGAACCGCACCACTACCACGCAATCTTTATCCAATTCACCAGCTTGGAAAGCGCGATCCAGTTCATGTTGGCTGGAAAAAATTACGGCAGGCGCGGTAATGCTCTCGGCGCCTTCGGGTACGGCTGAAGTTTTCATAACCGCGCGGCCGAGGTTGCCGGAAAGCACGGCTAAGCCGCCATGTGAACTAAAGGGCTGTTGCGCGTTACGCAATACACTTTCATCGAGTGATTCAGCCGGTGCATCGCGCCACACTACTTTATCGTTCTCTAATTCTGGGCGTTTGGTGTAGCGGGCTAAGCCATCGCCAGCTACGGTTTTCACATCTTCGTGCAGCAAGCCGGCATCGAGTAATGTACGCACTAAGAACGCCATGCCGCCGGCACGTTGGAAGTGATTAATATCAGCATCGCCATTTGGGTAAATACGCGTAACTAACGGCGTTACCGCGGATAAATCGGCAAAATCATCCCAGTTCACCAGATAACCCGCGGCACGCGCCACTGCTACTAAGTGCATGGTGTGGTTGGTGGAACCGCCGGTGGCGAGTAAACCTACAATACCGTTCACAATGCTTTTTGCCGTGACAATGTCAGCGATTGGGGTATATTCCGAACCCAGTTCGGTTATCCGGGTAACTTGTTGGCCTGCCACCCGCGTGAGTGCTTCACGCAGTGGCGTGCCTGGGTGCACAAATGAGGAACCGGGCAGTTGTAGGCCCATCATTTCCACTACCAGTTGATTCGAATTCGCGGTGCCATAAAACGTGCAGGTGCCGGCGCTGTGATAAGAGGCAGCTTCGGCATCGAGTAGCTCGGCTTTGCTTACTTTGCCTTCGGCATAGAGTTCCCGTACGCGAGCTTTTTCTTTGTTGGTAATGCCCGATGGCATGGGCCCGGCGGGCACGAAAACAAAGGGTAAATGGCCGAAGCTCAAGGCGGCGATAAGTAGGCCGGGTACAATTTTATCGCAGATACCAAGCATTAAGCCGCCATCAAACATATTGTGTGAGAGGCCAACCGCTGCACCCATTGCAATTACATCGCGGCTGATTAGGCTAAGTTCCATACCAGGTTGGCCTTGGGTAACACCATCGCACATGGCCGGTACGCCACCCGCAACTTGGGCCACACTGCCTACTTCACGAATGGCCTGCTTCAACTTTTCCGGATAATCAGCATATGGCTGATGAGCAGAAAGCATATCGTTATAGGCGGTAACAATGCCGATATTGGCTTGGGTAAGGCTACGCAAGTTACTTTTATCGCTTTGGCCACAGGCGGCAAAACCATGAGCAAGGTTGCCACAAGAGAGTGCGCCACGGTGTGGCCCTTTGTGCCGAGCCTTTTCCATTCGGGCGAGATATTTTTTCCGCTCTTCGGCACTGCGAGCTTCGATGCGTTGGGTTACTTCTTGAATCACGTTATGCATGGTTATTCCTCCGGTGCCGCGAGTAATACTTCAACGGGCACCTGGTCTTGCTGTAAAAATACGCTGGCCGGTAAGGCCGAATTTTCTGCGAGTGCTTGCTCTAGCACCGCCGCTTTTGCCTTACCCACGAGGTGAAAGAACAAGTGCTGGCTATTTAATAACCGCGATTTGCTTAACGACATCCGCTCATGGGGGGCGTGCAAGGGAGTAACCGCTACGGCTGGATTTTGCGTGCTCAGCCCTTCTTGTAGTGCGGCACTTTCTGGAAAAAGCGAGGCGGTGTGGCCATCTTCGCCCATACCTAGAATCACCGCATCAAAGCGAGGCAAGGGCTGCAAGCGTTGGTTTATGGTGCGCAAACCTGCAACGGCGGTGCTGTGTTCACTTATAAGGCTAATCATTTCTGCCGCTTTAGCATGATGCTGCAATAAATATTGGCGCACTAAGCCTTCGTTGCTCGCTTCGTGGCTAACCGGCAACCAGCGCTCATCGGCGAGCAAAATACTAATGTTTTGCCAAGGCAAGGGCTGTTGCGCGAGTTGCTGAAAGAAACTTACCGGGGTGCGGCCGCCGGAAACCACTAAATAGCCATGGCCACGCTCCTGCACTGCGGTGGTTAAAATATCGGAAACCTGTTGCGTTAGTTGTGCAACGAGCGCTTCGTTATTTGCAAACTTATGTATTTTCAGTGTCATATTCGGTTGCCGTTAATTTAATGTTTGCTTGCCAGTTTTAAGTTAAAAGCATGAACGATTAAAAGCGCGAACGTTAAAAGCATGAGCGCTAAAAATCGTCATCCCATTCACGGCCATCGTGCGCGATGAGGGTAATGGCGGCGGCTGGGCCCAAACTCCCGGAGGGATATGGCTTGGGTTCTTCATTTGTTTGTTGCCAGGCTTCGCGAATGCCATCGATCCATTTCCATGCGAATTCCACCTCATCACGAGCTACGAACAAATACTGATTTCCCTCAATCGCTTCGAGTAGTAGGCGTTCATACGCATCGGAAATCCGCTGATTTTCGAAGGTTTCATCAAAACTTAAATCCAGTGTAGTGGGCTTTAACTGCATCTGTTTGCCGAGCCCCGGCACTTTGTTCATCATTTGAATTTCCACGCCTTCATCGGGCTGTAAGCGAATCACCAAACGGTTGGGTGGCAGCTGCGCCATGGTTTCGTGAAAAATATTGTGAGGCTGGGGTTTGAAGGTAATCACGATTTCCGTGCGCTTTTGCGCCATTCGCTTGCCAGTGCGTAAATAGAACGGCACTTGCGACCACCGCCAGTTATCAATGTGGGCTTTGAGCGCTACAAAAGTTTCGGTTTTGCTGCTGGCATTTGCACCCTCTTCCTCTAGGTAGCCGGGCACTTTCTTATCACCTACGAAGCCACCGCTATATTGCCCCCGCACGGTATCTTCACGTACGTTTTGTTGAGTAATCGGCCGCAACGAACGCAATACCTTAATTTTTTCTTCGCGAACACTTTCGGCATCAAGCCGTGTGGGCGGTTCCATCGCAATTAATGCGAGCACTTGGAGTAAATGGTTTTGCACCATATCGCGAAGCTGGCCGGCATCATCGTAATAGCTCCAGCGCCCCTCAACACCAACCTGTTCAGCAGCTGTTATTTGCACATGATCGATGGCGTTGTGGGTCCACTGATCAGCAAAAATAGGGTTGGCGAAGCGCAGTGCTAAAAGGTTCAGCACGGTTTCTTTACCTAGGTAATGATCGATGCGGTAAATTTGCGATTCCGCAAAGTAGTTGCCTACTTCTTGGTTGATATCGCGGGAAGAGGGCAAATCGTGGCCCAAGGGTTTTTCTAGCACCACGCGTGCATTTTCAGTTACTAGCTGATGTTCACTAAGGCCTTTGCAGATGCTAGGGAATAGTTGCGGCGGTGTGGCTAGGTAACTAAGTACGGCGCGGTTGTCATCTCTCTTAAGGGTTTTTGCGAGTAGTGAGTATTCACTAACACTGGCCAAATCAAAACCACAATACGCTAAACGTTTGGCTAATCGTTCCCAAACTGCGTTATCAAGTTGGGCTTTACCCACAAATTCTTCAAGGCTTGCTTGCACCTTTGCTGTAAAGGTTTCTGTATCGATGCTATCGCGGGCTACACCAATAATGCGAGTTTTTGCATGCAGCAGATTAGCTTTCTCTAATTGATACAACGCAGGCAATAGCTTTCTGCGAGCTAAATCGCCCAAAGTGCCAAATAGAATAAAATCGCAACAGGTGGCTGTGGCTGCAGTTCCGGTGGATGCTGTTCCTTTGGAAAGCATGAGTACCTCGCAAAATGTAATTTAATTACTTATTTACCGCTTAATTGAGAAATAACATACCAATCAATTGCATTGAAATCCAATAAAATGTAATTTAATTACAAAATAACAAAGGATTTGCATTATGGCACTGTTAGAAAAAGTACAATCTGAGATTTCCAACCTGAGCAAATCAGAGCGCAAGGTAGCAGAGGCTATTCTTGCCAACCCCGAGGCGGTTTTGCAGCAAAGTATAGCAACCCTTGCGCAACTCGCTGAGGTAAGCGAACCCACAGTGAATCGATTTTGCCGAACTTTGGGCGCCAAAGGTTACCCAGATTTCAAGCTGCAGCTGGCGCAAAGCATTGCTCGCGGTACGCCGTATGTGAATCGCCATGTTGAGCAAAACGATAGCACTGAACATTTGGTGGCGAAAATAATTGAATCCACCATGGCTTCTTTGAGCATTACTCAGCGTTGCTTGGATATTCAAGCAATGGAAGCCGCTATTACCGCATTTGTTCAGGCTCAGCGTATTTCCTTTTTCGGGCTGGGCGCTTCGGCTTCGGTGGCCCACGATGCGCAAAATAAGTTTCTGCGCTTTTCCACGCCCGTGCAATTTTCTGATGATGTATTGATGCAAAAAACGGCTGCGATAAATGCAACAGCCAATGAGGTGTTGGTATTTATCAGCCACACGGGCCGAACCAAGGCGTTGTGTGAAGTAGCGGCCTTAGCGCGGCAATCTCAAGCCACAGTAATTGGCATTACCGCAGCGGGTAGCCCCTTGGCTGAAGAGTGCGCCATTGTTTTGGCCACCCATGTGCCGGAAGACACCGATGTATATATGCCGATGGCTTCGCGAATTGCCCAATTGGTATTAATTGATGTGCTTGTTACCGGATACACCCTGAAACAAGGGCCGGAGTTACAAGAAAAGCTGCGGCAAATTAAAGAAGCCTTGCGCGATTCTCGGTATGAGAAGCGCACCTAGTAAGGCCAATGATTTTGAACAACATATGTTGAACAAGTGATGTGGAGTAGATATGACAATACGAGTTGCGATTAACGGGTTTGGCCGAATCGGTAAAAATATTTTGCGCGCGTGGTATGAGCGCGGTTTAAGTGATGAAATTGAAATTGTAGCGATTAACGATTTGGGCGATGGGGATGTGCATGCGCATCTTCTGAAATATGATTCAGTGCATGGCCAGCTGCCTTGCGATGTACGCCATGAAAACGGCGACCTTATGCTTGATCAGCATAGGATTCAAATGCTCAGTTGCCGCAACCCAGCGGAGTTACCGTGGCAAGATTTGGCCATTGATGTGGTGTATGAGTGCAGTGGCTTTTTCACTGAGCGCGAAAAAGCCGCGTTGCATTTGCAGGCGGGCGCGAAGAAAGTGTTGATCTCGGCACCGGCAAAGAATGCTGATGCCACTATTGTTTACGGCGTAAATCATTGTGAACTTACCGCCGATCATCAAATTATTTCGAATGCCAGTTGCACAACAAACTGTTTAGCACCTATGGCAAAACCGTTACATGAACATTTGGGTATCGAAAATGGCTTGATGACAACCGTGCATGCTTACACCAATGATCAAAACCTTACCGATGCCTTACATAGCGATCCGCAACGTGCGCGAGCGGCGGCACTTTCGTTAATTCCTTCAAAAACCGGTGCGGCAGCCGCCGTTGGTTTGGTTATTCCGGAACTACAGGGCAGGTTTGATGGTTTAGCGATTCGCGTGCCAACCCCGAATGTATCTTTGGTAGATTTATCCTTTATCGCTGAGCGTGAAACTAGTGTTGAGGCGGTGAATGCCATTCTTGAACAAGCGGCAAAAGAGGAAGATTTAGGTCAAGTGTTGAGTGTGAACCGGTTGCCTTTGGTATCTTCTGATTTTAATCATCACCCAAGCTCATGTATTTTTGATGCCAGCCAAACGCGTGTAAGTGGCCGTTTAGTGAAGGTTATGGCTTGGTATGATAATGAGTGGGGCTTTAGCCAGCGCATGCTGGATACCACCCGATATTGGCTTTCTTGCTGATACATAAGCTCCTGCGCGTAATTTTCCTGCACGTTATTACTGCGAGTTGATCAAAAAAATAACAAATTTTTAGCTTCAGTGATTGACGATAAAACCTTCTTGTTCTATTTTATGAAAGCGCTTTCATAAAATAGAACTCGCCTCATAAGAAAAAACGTAAAAACAACATGAGTAAACAACCAGGAACTCAGTTATGTACAACAGCAAAACAATAAAAAGCTCTTTAGCTGCCATTGTTGTTGCCCTTGGCCTTGCAGGCTGTGGTGGCGGCGATGATGTAAAAACGGTTTCCGATTTTGAAGCTGTGGATACAACGGCGCCAGTGGAAGATTGGCAGCTAGTGTGGAGTGATGAATTTGATTCTGGCCGCATCGATACCAATAAATGGAACTTCGAAGTGGATTGCCGCGGTGGTGGTAACCAAGAGCAACAGTGCTATACCGATAATCCGGAAAATGCCTTTGTATCCGATGGTACTCTAAAAATTGTGGCTCTGCCTGCAGAGGAAGGTGCGCAATTACCCTACACGTCGGCGCGCTTAAATAGCCGTTACAAAGGTGATTTTAAGTATGGCCGCATTGAAGTGCGAGCGAAAATGCCAAGCGGCCAAGGTACGTGGCCCGCTGCATGGATGATGCCAACTGATGAAGTGTACGGTGGTTGGCCAAAATCGGGTGAAATCGATATTGTTGAGGCGGTTAATTTAGGTACCGAAACGGAAGATGGCGGGGTAGAAACTCGCGTTTACGGTACCCTACATTACGGCCGTGATTGGCCGAATAACTCTAATTCCGGTAAAGATTATGCCTTACCGGATGGTGCTAGCCCAGCCGATGATTTCCACACCTACGCCATTGAATGGCAAGAGGGTGAAATTCGTTGGTATGTTGATGGTTACCTTTACCAAACCCAAACCCAATCATTAACACGCACCAATAGCCGTGGTGAGCTAGTAGGTTTGCGCCATCGTGGTTGGTTTGCTGAGTTCTTTAATCAATCAACGGGTGATTTAGAAGTTTCGTATGGCCCAGAGCCTTTTGATCAGCGTTTTTATTTGTTGTTGAACCTTGCGGTTGGCGGCGATTGGCCTGAAAACGTAAACGAGCTAGGCATCGATGCCGAGGCATTTACCAATGGACAAACTTTTGAAGTTGATTATGTGCGCGTATATGAATGCGCCTCGAACCCAGATACGGGCCGTGGTTGTGAAACGATTCGCGCTGGCTACAAAGATGAAGATACTTATGTAACCGGTGATGCACCTATTCCTTCACCGCCTTCTGATGGTGTTCCCCGTAACTTAACTATTTTTGATGGCACGCCGAATCCAAGCTGGCCAGCATGGGATTGCTGCGGTGGCTCAACGCCTGAGTTGGTAGATGACGAAGAAAGAGGCCCAGCCTATCAATTCGTTGTGGGCTCAGAACCTACGGTTATGGGGTTTGTATCGCGAGAAGCGTTTATCACGGATCCTGAAGGTACACCTTCGCCATTTGATGCCACGCCTATTCTAGAAAACGGCAAGGTGAAGTTTGATATTAAGGTGTTATCGCAGCCAAATGCCGATTCAACTTGGCTATTTAAGATTGAAAGTAATGAAACCTCTAGCGAAGTGGAGTTGCCGATTACCGCGAGTGAAGAGGGTGTTGCCCCAGCTACTGGCGAATGGCAAACCGTAACCTATGGGTTGCAAGAATTAGCGGATGCAGGTTTAGATGTTTCCGGTATCGATGTGATCATGGTGTTCCCTGCTTGGGGAACCGGTGAAGGTGCCGAGTATTTACTTACCAACGTGAAGATTGAAGCGCCCTTGGGGCCATCGCCAGAATTAGTATTATTCGATGGTGCTGAAAATCCAGATTGGCCTATGTGGGATTGTTGTGCCGGTAGTTCGCCCATGGTGGTGGAAGACGATGAGCGCGGCCCAGTTGGCCAATTTAGCATTGGCGGTGAGCCTACTGTAATGGGCTTTAAGCCGGTAGAAGATAGCGGCATTCAATTCGATGCCACCGCAATTCTGGTTGATGGTGTAGTGCAATTTGATTTGAAGGTTGTGGAACCGCCGCTTAGTTCTGAAGCTACTTGGTTGTTTAAAATCGAATCGGATGGTGCCACCACAGAAGTAGAGCTGCCGCTTGCAGATGGCAACGGCGGTACAGCACCAGTGGTGGGTGAATGGGCTACTTATACCTTTAGCTTACAAGCCTTAAGCGATGCAGGCCTTGATGTTTCAGCAATTGATGTGGTGATGATGTTCCCAGCTTGGGGTACGGGTGAAGGCACGGTTTATCAGGTTGATGAAGCACGCATCTACAACCCAAGTGCCGGTATGGAAGGTTTAACCATTTTCCGTAATAACATCGTTTCTGGGTGGAATTTATGGGATTGCTGTGCGGGCACGGAACCGCAGGTAGTTGATGCGGGCGAACCCTATGGTTCAGTGGCACAATTTGAAATTCCAGGCTGGCCTGAAACCGTGCTGGGCTTCCAAGCCGATGAAGATGTTTCGTTTGATGCTTCTTCGTTAATGGGCAACGGTGTGATTAGCTTTGATATGCGCATAGTGCAACAGCCTAGCGGTGGCGAAACCGATTGGCTATTCAAAGTGGAATCAACCGGTGCTGCTACTGAATTTGAGGTGCCTTTAGCTAATGGCAACTTTGGTTCGTTGCCTGCTACCGGGGAATGGGCGCGATTCACGTTCTCGTTGCAAGATATGTTTGATGCGGGTTTAGATTTAACCGACATCAACGTGATCATGGTATTCCCAGCTTGGGGCACGGGCCAGGGCACGGTATATCAAATCGATAACGTAGAAATTACCAACTTTTAACGCGTACAGCGCAAAAACGGATAACAGAATCATGAAAAAAATAACGTTTATGAAAAGCCCTGTTGCTGCCGCCGTGTCGGTTATCCTCACCGCAGGATTAATGACACCGCTATACGCGCAAGATGTTGAGCAGGAGCAAGAAGAACAAACTGAAGAAACACGTAATATCGAGGTACTGCAAGTTCGCGGTATCCTCGGTAGCTTGGCGCGTTCAACGAACTTTAAACGCACGAGTAGCGGTATTGTGGATGCAATATCAGCTGAGGAAATGGGTAAATTTCCAGATACTAACTTAGCTGAATCATTACAGCGCATTACCGGTGTAACAGTAAGCCGTGTAAATGGTGAAGGTAGCCAGATTACGGTTCGTGGCTTTGGCCCTGAGTTTAATCTAATCACCTTGAATGGCCGGCAAATGCCGGGCACGGGTTATACACGCTCGTTTAACATGGAAAACCTTTCATCGGAGAATGTGAGTGCCCTCGAGGTTTATAAAACGGGCCGCGCGGCAACACCAAGTGGTGGTTTAGGTGCAACGGTGAACATTGTTACCACGCGCCCACTTGAACGCTCGGGCCGAAACTTTGTTTTGTTGGGTAAAGGTATTCACGATTCTTCGGTAGAGAAAGGCGATGATGTAACACCGGAAGTTGCAGCAATTTACAGTGATAGCTTTGCTGATAATCGCTTCGGTGTGGCGTTCTCGATTTCTCAGTATCGCCGTGATTTCCAAACTCAGCAGGCAAATATTCAGGGTTGGCAGGCGAACGTGCCTTTACCAACTAACTTGGATGCCGCAAATGTGGTAGACCCTCGGCCTATCGATGATGATGGTAATCGAGTAGGTAACCACTTCTTTCCAAAAGACATGAACTATGGTTTTGCCGATGTAAGCCAAGAACGCACGAATGGGCAGCTCACGTTGCAGTTCGCACCAACGGATAACCTTATGATCACCACCGATTACACCGGTAGCCGCAGCTTAACGGGCACGGAATCGTTCGGTTGGGGTATTTGGAACGAATTTGGCGGCAATATTAACGCGTATGAATTGGATGCCGATGGTACCGCTATTTATGCGGATATCGCAGGTAATGATGGTTCATTTACTGCGGAAAAAGGCACCACTGAGGTAAAATCGAGCTCCATCGGTTTGAACTTAGAATACACCTTCAGCGATACCTTAAGTTTTTGGTTCGATGTGCATGATTCAAGCACAGAAACTGATGACGGTGCCGATCCTGGAAGCGGCCATTTTGGCCAAGTAATTCTGGGTTCTGATCAACTCCGCTCGAAAATGTATGATTACCGTGTGGGCGATATTCCGCAAATGCAGATTAATTGGAATAACGGCACAAACGTATTGGGCCCCGGGGAAATTGATTCGAACTTTAGTCAGTTTTTCCACCGCCCGGCTGAATCAACCGTGCGGCAATATCAATTCCAAACTAATTGGTTAAACTTCGGCACGTTTGATATTCCACTTACGCAAATCACCGCTGGTATTTCGCGCACCGACCAAGAAATGAGTGGTTACGAGGCTTGGAGTGGATTACGTGGTGGCCCTGGGTTTAACCCAGCGTTCCCGGAAATCTTCCCCGATAGCATGTTTACTCGGCAAGCCACAGGTAGCTTCTTAGATCAGTTTACCGGCGGCGGCAATGATTTGCTTACCGATTACTATTATACCTACGATTATGATGAAGCCGTTGCTCGCCAGCAGGCGTTTTTAACCGCTGAGCTGATGGGCGATGATGTCTATTTAGCCGACCCATACATCAACGGTATTACGAGCCAAAGCTCGGTGAACGAAGTAACCGATGCCATTTTTGTGCAATCGGATTGGGAATTTTATATTCGTGATTTGCCGGTAACTTTGAATGCGGGTTTACGTTACGAAACTACCGATGTAACCAGCCAAGTTCGGCAGCGAGTAGAACGGCAGGTGAATTGGGTGAGTGCTTCTGAGTGGATTATGCAATATGAACCACAAGATGAAGTGAGCTTCCTAACCCAAGAAGGCAGCAACGATGTATTGCTACCGAATTTGGATTTTAAAATTGAATTCACAGATCAAATCGTTGGCCGTTTCTCTTACGGTAAAACCATTGCCCGCGCACCACTTGGTGATTTAGCCGGTGGCCGCTCGTTAAGTGGTAGCCCGCGCCCAGGTTCTCGTTCGGGCGGGCAAGGCAACACTAACTTGTTGCCGTTTGAATCAACCAACTTTGATGTGGCGTTAGAGTATTACTACGGTATTGGCAGCTATGCTTCAATCGGTGTGTTCCGCAAAGATGTTGATAACTTTATTCAGCGTACGATTACGGAAACCACGGTTGATGGCCTTCGTGATATTTTCGAGGGGCCACGTTATCAACAAGCTGTGGCATCGATCGAAGGGCGCGGCGAACAGGCAACCAGCACCGCTATTTTCCAAGAAATGTTAGATCTTGGATTTGGTAACGCCGATGGCGTGATTGAGCCGAGTAGTGATGATCCTTTGATTACTTGGCAGATATCTCAGCCTACCAACACTGAAAGCAAAAAAGTAGAGGGTATGGAGCTTGCCTTGCAACACGTGTTTGGTGAATCAGGCTTTGGGTTAGGTGTGAATGCCACAATTGTGAGCGGTGATGTTGATTTTGATAATGAAAGTTTAACGCAGCAATCGCCACTCACCGGCTTAGGTGATTCCGCTAACCTGCAAGCGTTTTATGAAAAGCATGGGTTATCGGTGAAGGTTACTTACGCTTGGCGTGATGATTACCTTATTGGTGTTGGCCAAGCCCAAGGCTCTTCAGAGGGCCCACCTCAGTACGCTAAATCATTTGGCCAATGGGATATGAACGCAAGTTATGCGGTAACCGATAAGCTAACGGTTTTCTTTGAGGGTTTGAACCTCACTAATGAAACTGAGCAAGGTTACGGGCGTTATGAGCGGCAGTTCTTATTTGCTCGCCAGTATGGGCCGCGTTATACATTGGGGGCGCGCTACAACTTCTAATGGGGTTAGATGCACCGTGCGTTCGAACGGCGGTGCTTATTTGTAGACATGTAGGATAGCCACGGAAGGCATATTAAAACCCCCCTCTCTTGCGAGAGGGGGGTTTCTTTTATTTGCTAGCACGTAGTTACTGGTGCTTAGTTACTGGTGCTTAGTTACTGGTGCTTAGTTACTTGTACTTAGTTACTAGTACTTAGTTACGAGATTTCTTTTAGTTACCGAGGCAGAGCGTTTGCCCTTGATCTTCGGCAACCTGAGGTACAAAGCGAATATCGTTAAAACTCACTTGCCAAGTTTCAGCAGTGCCAAGGCCAAACGCGCTACCCACTTGCGCCAAATTAAAACCAGCGCTTTCCAAGCAGCTTAAATTAAAGTACAAAGTTTGCCATTGGTTTTCTGGGAGTTCGGCAAGCTCGCCTGCAATGTTCGCGCTAAAGCTGCAATTCTCACCACAATACAGGTTGAGCGTAACATCGCTTGGTACCGCCATTTCGCTTTTTAATGTTACCGCTAAAGCACTATTTTCCGTGCTGTAAGCCCGCAAATCGCGCGGGAAGGGTGTCACTAAGCTGAAATTGGCTTGTTCTGTGCCGGCAAAGGCAAATCGCCGAGCATCTTCTTGCACCTGATCATCAAAGGTTTCGGTGCGTATCGCCCGCAAAGATTCAACAGAGCTTGCCACAATACTGCGCGTATCAGCGTTGCTCAATTCCAACAACCATGGCTGCTGAACAGCGCGTTCGAAAATCACTAAATCTTCGGTTTGCTCGCTCTCTTCAATGTCTTCCGATAAGGTTTCGCTGAGTATATTGGCATCGCCATAAGCCATCCCCATACCTAAATCGAGTAATGTTTCCTCGGCGGTTGGCGTAGCCGGCCACGAAAAAGGTAAGCGGCCGGTAGCATCAAACTGCACGTTGCCCTGGGTATCACGCAAAATAACATCGGCCACACCCTGGCCCTCACTGCCCGGCAACCACACCGCCATAAAGGCATCGGAAGCATTGATTTCTGGGTTCACCCACATAGGGCGGCCACTGATAAACAAGCTCACTACGGGAATACCTTGCTCACGTAAGTTATTCAAAAGAGCTAAATCAATGGCGTTGCCACGTTGATAATCAAGATTGGCGATATCACCATTACCTTCGGCATAAGGTTGCTCACCGAACACAACAATGGCCACATCCGGTGTTTCGTTGAATTGGCCATCTTCAGCGAGTTCAATTTGCCCACCGGCAGCAGCTACCTGATCGGCAATGCCTTGATAAATCGAGGTGCCACCGGGGAAATCTTCGTTGGTATTGCCGGTGCCTTGCCAACTAATGGTCCAGCCGCCGGATTGCTGGCCAATATGATCAGCCGCAGAGCCAGCTACCAGAATGCGTTGCTTAGGATCGAGCGGGAGTAACTGATCATTGTTCTTCAATAATACGAGCGATTGGCGCACCGCTTCCCGCGCAATTTCCCGGTGCTCAGCGGCACCGATTAAATCAGTTCTGCCAGCAAATGGCCGATTCGCCGGGCTTGGTTTTTCAAACAAACCTGCCCGAACCTTTACACGTAAAATTCGGCGCACCGCATCGTCAATGCGTGCTTGCGGAATCACGCCTGCTTGCACTTGCTCAATCAGGTTCTCATAGAGCGGTTTCCAAGCATCAGTGGGCACCATGTACACATCTAAACCAGCGTTCGCTGCCTGTGGGCAATCATAATTGGTGCAGCCGGGAATTTGCCCGTGGCCATTCCAATCACCCACCACGAAACCATCGAAGCCCATTTTTTCTTTTAGAACTTCAGTAAGTAAATAATGACTGCCATGAACTTTTTCGCCGTTCCAGCTATTAAATGTAGCCATCACGGTTTGCGCCCCGGCGCCCAAGCCACCCACATAGCCTTGCGCGTGAACATCAAATAAGGTTTGCTCATCTACTTCGGTGTTGCCCTGATCAATACCATCGGTGGTACCGCCATCACCCACAAAGTGTTTTACGGTGCTGATTACCCGCTGCTCATCGAGAAAATCTTCGCCCACGTTACCTTGTAAGCCGGTAACAATGGCAGCGGCGTAATCGCGCACAATGGCAGGGTTTTCTGAGTAACTTTCATAAGCACGGCCCCACCTCAGGTTCTTGGCCACAGCAACTGTGGGCGCAAACACCCAATCAATGCCGGTAGCCATTACTTCACGAGCTGTAGCGGCCGCTATTTGTTCAATCAGTTCTGGGTTATTCGCCGCACCTAAGCCAATGTTGTGAGGAAAGATAGTAGCGCCAATCACATTGTTGTGGCCATGAACCGCATCGGTGCCCCACATAGTAGGAATACTTGAGCCATCGAGGCTATCGTCAACCGAGGCTTCATACATGGCCTCGGCTAAAGCGATCCAATCATCTGGAGTGGCATACTTATCGTTATTAGGGAACGAACCGCCGCCATTCAAATACGAGCCAAAACCGTATTTGCGCATATCTTCTACCGTGATATCGCGAATTTCAGGCTGAATCATTTGTGCAATTTTCTGTTCCAAGGTCATGCTAGCCATGATCTCGCTTACTTGCGCTTCAACTTCGTTATTGAGCCCTACTGGTGATTCGATATAGGGCCAAATTTCATCGTTACTGTCGGCAACAGGCGCTTGCCCGTTATCACTACAAGCGCTCAAGGAGAGCGCGCATGCAAGCGTGATACCTACTGTAATAGAGTTCTTTCGAAAAACAGTGCGCCGCATTACGCCACCTCCTGCTGAGTTTGTTGCTCCGTTTGCTGCTCTATTTTGTTGGCACGCGGAATGTAGCCACGCAGCCCATAATAGAAGATATAAACATAGCAAAGTAATGGAATGATAAACGACATTTGAATGCCTACCTGATCGGCAAGGAAGCCTTGTGCCAACGGCACAATGGCGCCACCAACAATGGCTAAGCATAAAATGCCAGAGCCCTGGCCACGGCTAGCGCCAAGATTTTGTAGGGCTAAGCTAAAGATAGTGGGGAACATAATCGAATTGCATAAACCAACAAACAGAAGTGACCACATGGCTAAGGTGCTAGAAGATGTCATGGTGGTTAAAAGTAACAGCACAGCCGCAATCGCATTAAATGCCAAAACCCGGTTGCCGGAAATCTTTTGCATAATCGCGGCGCCTAAGAAACGGCCCACCATGGCGCCACCGAAATACCAAGAAATATAGTGAGAAGCACGTGAGGCACTCATATCGCCAATCTCTGGCAGTGCAATATACATGGCGAGAAAGCTGCCAATGCCTACTTCTGCACCCACGTAAACGAAAATCGCGAGTGCGCCCAGCATTAAGTGCCGTTGCCGCCAGGCTGAACCTTCTTTCGGTAATGCTACGGCTGGGTCTACTCGGCCCATGTTAGGCAATTTCAGGAATACGAAGATAATCGCCATAATCACAAGGGTAGCGGCCAAAATGAAATAAGGCAGGGCTACAGTATCGTTAGAAACGCCGGTTACTTCTGGGTCGGCTATACCCCCAAAAATCAACCAAGCCCCGAAGAATGGCGCTACGGTAGTGCCTAACGAGTTAAATGCTTGTGTCATGGTGAGGCGGCTAGATGCTGTGCTGGCATCGCCAAGCACTGTAACGTATGGGTTCGCCGCAACCTGCAAAATAGTTACTCCAGATGCGAGTATAAAAAGTGCAAACAGGAATAAACCGTAAACTTCCATCATGGCGGCTGGGTAAAATAACAAGCAACCTGCGCCGGCTACCATTAGGCCGGTAACAATGCCGGATTTATAGCCGATTTTGCCAATTAAATGACCCGCGGGAATCGATACAATAAAGTAGGCGCCGAAAAAGCAAAACTGGATAAGCATCGATTGCGCGTAGCTTAAATCAAACAGCAAACGCAAGTAAGGAATGAGAATATCATTCATGCAGGTAATAAAGCCCCACATGAAGAAGAGTGAGGTTAACGCTGTGAGCGCGAACCGATATTGGTTGTTGTTCTGGGTCATAACTGCCTCGGTGTAATTATTTTTTTGACCTTAGTAATATTTATGGCCTATGATGTAAGCGCTTTCATTTATAGCATAATTGAACGGTTTCGCAATCTTTATGAAAAAAATAAACCTACCAAAACATTCAAAATTACTCTCGAACGAGTTTGTGTTCGGTGTTGCTACCTCATCTTTTCAAATTGAGGGGGCTGCCAACGAGCGTGAACCAAGTATTTGGGATACTTTTTGTGCGCAACCGGGGCGCATTAAAGATGGCAGCAACGGCCTAATTGCTTGTGAGCATGTAAAGCGCTGGCGCGAAGATGTTGATTTGATTGCAAGCTTAGGTGTTGATGCTTATCGCTTTTCAATTGCCTGGGGCCGAGTAATTAATGCAAATGGCAGTATTAATTCTGCTGGCTTAGGTTTCTATGTGAACCTAGTTAACACTCTTGCAACCTTAGGGATAGCCTCGCACGTTACCCTATATCATTGGGATTTGCCCCAGTACCTTGAAGATCAGGGCGGTTGGGTAAACCGCGAAACCGCGTATAAATTTGCTGAGTATGCGGAGGTGGTTGTAAAAGCATTGGGCGATAAAGTAGCCAGCTACGCCACGTTAAACGAACCTTTTTGCAGTGCTTATTTAAGCTACGAAGCGGGTATTCATGCGCCTGGAAAAAGAAGCCGGAAACAAGGCCGGCAAGCGGCTCATAATTTGTTGTTAGCGCATGGTTTAGCGTTACCCATTCTCCGCAAGCACGCACCAAAGGCTGAACACGGAATTGTGCTTAACTTTAGCCCATGTTTCCCCGCAAGTGAGAGCGCTGCGGATCAACGGGCGGCAGCTATGGCGCACGCCTATCACAATCTTTGGTATTTGCAGCCGTTACTTGCGGGCACTTACCCTGAGTTGCCAGTGCCACTTGCCGATGATGAATGGCCGATTATAGATGATGGCGATATGGCTATTATTTCTCAACCCATCGATTTTTTGGGTGTGAATTATTACACTCGAACCGTATTTAGGGATAAAAATGGCTGGTTTTCTGATGTACCACCAAGTGAACCGCCGTTAACCACCATGGGCTGGGAAATTTATCCGCAAGGGCTCACGGAAGTTCTTACCCAGCTTAAAGCCGCTATGGGCAACTTGCCACCTATCTATATCACCGAAAACGGTGCGGCATTTCCTGATGAGGTGATTGATAATCAAGTACATGATGCGGCTCGAATCGATTACTATAATGGCCACTTGTTAGCCGTGCATAATTGCCTTGAGCAAGGTATTGAGATAAAAGGTTATTTTGCGTGGAGCTTACTGGATAACTTTGAGTGGGCCGAGGGCTATACTCAGCGATTTGGGATTGTGCATGTGAACTTTGATAACCAACAGCGCATTTTAAAAGATAGTGCCCGCGCCTTGCGGCAGTTTTGGCATGCTCGGAAATTAAATATCGAGGCGGCGGAAGTATTATGATCGCACGGAAAGAAAAAATAGCTTACGGCTTTGGCGACACAGCAAGTAACTTAATTTTTCAAACCGTGATGTTATTCCTAGCCTTTTTTTACACCGATATTTTCGGTATTTCAGCGGCTACGGTAGGCACTATGTTCTTAGTAGTGCGCTTACTCGACGCGGTAACCGACCCTCTCATGGGTTACCTCGCTGATAATACCCGCTCACGCTTCGGCCAGTTTCGGCCCTATTTGATTTGGCTCGTTATCCCTTTTGCGGTGTGCAGCATTCTTGCGTTCACCACACCTGATTTAGGCGATACCGGCAAAGTTATTTATGCCTATGTAACCTATACCCTGCTCATGCTTGCCTATACCGCCATTAACATTCCTTACTCGGCGCTCGGTGGCGCTATTACCAGCGATCCGCAAGAGCGTGTTTCAATTCAATCTTATCGCTTTGTGTTCGGTATGCTGGGCGGTTTAATTGTTACCTTGCTCACCTTGCCGTTGGTGAACTTCTTCGGTAACGGAGATCGTGCTTTAGGTTATCAACTTACCATAGCGGCCATGAGTGCCGTAGGTGTGTTGCTGTTTGTTCTGTGTTTTTTAGGTACAAAAGAGCGTGTGCATCCCCCCGCTGATCAACAACTTCGGTTCCGAGCAGCATTAGCAAGCGTTTGGAAAAACCCAGCCATGCGAACCTTAGCGGTTGTAGCGGTTCTGTTGCTGTGCGGGATCGCCATAAAAAATACGTTAGCAATTTTCTATGTGAAATATTATCTCGGCCGCGAAGAGCTTATTACCCCTTTTGTTTCTTTGGGTATGGTTGGCAACATTATTGGCTGTGCCCTGGCCGCGCCTTTGGTGCGGTATGTGGATAAAGTAAAAGCCTACAAAGCACTGCAAATTATTGCCGCGGTATTTTCACTCGCAGCCTTTTGGATTGGCCCAGAGCAAATTGTATTAGCCTTTGTTTTCTATTTTTTCTGGTGCTTTTTCCTACAAATGGCCACCCCCATGTTGTGGGCCAAAATTGCGGATACCGTTGATCTGGGACAACGCAGCTCTGGGGTGCGCGCAACCGGTTTAGTGTATGCTTCAGTGGTGTTTTTTATCAAAATTGGCATCGCTATAGGTGGCGCTATTGCCGGCTGGTGGCTGGCGCTTTCCGGATACGAACCGAATCAAGAACAAACGGAAGCAACGCGCTTAGGCATTCTATTTGCGTTTACCGTCTTGCCGGCAATCACCTCGTTGCTTGTTGCCTGGGTAATGCGCAGGTACACTCTGGATAATGCTCGCGTTCAACAAATTGCTAATGAGCTAGCGCAATAATTATTATATACCGCTGCAAACGAGATTATTTAAACCCATGGCTACCATTTATGAAGTATCAGAGCGGGCTGGTGTATCACTCGCAACAGTATCCCGTGTTATCAACAAAACCGTACCGGTACGTGAATCAACGCGAATTAAAGTTGAAGCGGCTATGCGTGAACTCGGTTATCGGCCAAACTCGGTAGCGCAATCACTTGCAAGTAATCGTTCTAATAGTATCGGTATCGTTGTGTCTGAGCTCGGAGGCCCTTTTTATGGTGAGTTACTTAGCCGTATTGAAAATGAGTTTCGAGCTGTAGGCAAGCATGTCATTATTGCCGCTGGGCATAGTAATGCGGAACTTGAGCGCGATAGCATTGAGTTTTTGCAAAGCCGAAATTGCGATGCTCTGATTTTGCATGTGGAATCGGTAGACGATAAATACCTCGAGGATTTAGCAGCCACGGGTTTGCCCTTTGTGCTAATCAACCGAATGGTGCCAAGCATCGCCGAGCATTGCATTACTTTGGATAACGAGCAGGGTGGCTTCTTAGCTACGGAGCACTTGTTGCAACTTGGCCATCGCGATATCGCCTACATCTCTGGCCCGTTGTGGAAACATGATGCGGAAGAACGTTACACAGGGCATCAAAGCGCCTTAGCGAGTTACGGTATTGAAGAAGATAAAACACTCTTTTACGAAGGGGATTTTCAAGAAACCGGCGGTGAGCAAGGCCTTGCTCACTTGCTTGCACAGGGTAAAAAATTTACGGCCTTAGTGTGTGCCAACGATGAAATGGCCGCTGGCGCAATTACCGCGGCCCATGAAGCAGATTTAGCGATTCCGGAGCAATTGGCGGTAATTGGCTTCGATAATATTAATTTTTCTCACTACACTTACCCAAAACTCACAACCATTGATTATCCAGTGGCCGAAATTGGCGAAATGGCGGCGCGTTGGGTATTGAAGCGCGTGTATCAGCGGCCAATTGATGACCTTGAAGTGTTGTTCGCGCCACAACTTATTGTGCGCGATTCAACCTAAGCGCCTGCTTGGCAGTGCTTGCAAGGCTGATTCGATAGCAAAAACGTGGGGGTCGTTTACCTTGAGTTCCCGTAAAGCCTCGGCCAGCTTCAGTAAGTATTCACTATTTGGCCCACTTGGGCCGGTTGCACCGGCAATGTGCTCGGCAATATCGGCTTCGCTTGCTTGCCCTAGGTAGGCGGCATTATCCGGCCCGGCTACATACACTAAGCCTTCAACGGCACCATCATTATCGAGCCACTCAAATTCAGTGAAAAAGCGTAAATAGCCATTTTTTTCGCGGTGATCAAGATGAGCAAAAACATCCGGCGTTACCTCATAAGCCATGCCCACACAACTTTCCGCGGGCGCTTCAATTAAGGTAGCTACCCGGCCGGGATGCTCGGGTGTGCCGCGGTGATCGTGGGAACCCTGCCAAAAGCGCCGTTGCCAACCATGAATGCGCGCCGGTTTTCGTTGCAGATAGGGAAAATCGGCTTTGTAAATTAGCGAGCCGTACCCAAACAGCCACACGGAATCGAGATGGTCCAGTGGTTGCCGCTTTTGGTTTTCTAAAATTGTGTTATGCGACATCTAAACGGCACTCACCATGGGAGCCGGCCGGTGAGTACGTCTTTCAACATCACCCAATCGCCCATTAAGCTATATAAAGGATGCTTAAAGGTGGCAGGCTTATTTTTTTCGAAAAAGAAATGCCCCACCCAAGCAAAACCATAACCCACTAAAGGCACCAACCAGAGCAGTGCCCAGTTGCTGCTTGCGATAGCGGTGGCAATAATCACTAAAACCAACACACTGCCGATCACGTGCAAACGCCTGCTTGTGCGGTTTTTGTGCTCTTGCAGGTAATAAGGATAAAACTCTTTAAAGCTTGAAAACTTTTCCGGCATGGTGCGAATCATGATGGCGTACTCCTCAGCAGTTGTTGAAAAAATAACGCTATTTCACTGCAGTTACAAGTTTATGCGTATTGGTGTAGGGTCTAGGGTGTAGGCGGCCAGCAATGTTCATGCGCAGAAAGCTACCAATTGGCACTTATAAGTTAGGTTAGAAGCTCAGTGCTGGTATAAAAAAGCCGAGATCGGGGTGACCTCGGCTTTTTTACCAATGTTTTTACTACCGCGTTATTGTAAATCGCTCAACATAAACTTAAGTTCGATTTCGCGGCCATTCGCATTGTAGCCATCGAGCTCAATTTGCCCGCGTGAATTCACTTCCAGTTCATCGAAACGCACCATGCCCTCGGCAACACCGCGATCAATGGCCTGTTGCACTTGGCTCGCTTCCATACCCCACGGCGATATCACTAGTTTTTCTCGTTCATCGCGTTCAATTTCATTGTTGCTATTGAATCGTTGCTCAACAAACCAGCCATCGCCGATAAAACCTTCTACGCCAATACGATCTCGGCTTTCCCATTCGATTTCAGTAACATGGCTAAAGCCATTGTCGTTCAGAATAGACATTAAACGATTATGATTAGCCGATTCTGTGGTTTGCTGCGTAACTGCATAAACCGAAGCGCTTGCAGCAAGAATTAAGGTGGCGATACTTAACGTTACTTTTTTCATAGTCGTGTTTCCTCTTTTGGTGAACATTTGCAACCAAGTAAAGTTCCCTTGTTGCGGTTGACGCCAATAGTTATAACAATGCTTACCTAACCCAATGCTGAAAATTTTATTCATCTTGTGTTCATGTTTGCTCTGGCATTATATGTCGCTAATATCAGCATAGTGTTTACAAAGGAGTTTGTATGAGTTGTTTACGCGTTTTTTGCAGTGTATTCGCTATGGTGGTGACATTAAGTTTTGCCACCAGCACAGCACAGGCAATGCCAAATACAATCTTAAATGCCATGCAGAATTCGGCTTTGCTGGTGCTCGCAGAGCAAGAGCGTGTGCCGCCGCAACAAATTCAGGAATATTTAGAAAAGAAATATTACGGGCGAATGCTCACCATTGAACTTGATAACGATGATGGCCTTTTGATCTACGAAGTAACCTGGCTTGGAAATGATGATCAAATAGTTGAATTTCACTTTAATGCGCGCACGGGTGAGCTATTTTGGATGAAGGGAATCAATATTCGCAAGCTTGAGAGGGATAAACCATGAAGCTTTTGTTGGTAGAAGATGATAAAGCCCTTGCACGCGTGATTATGCGCACCCTTGATGAAGCAGGTTTTATTGTGGAGCATGCAACAAAAGCAGAGCAGGCCGATTTTTTGTTGAGCACCGAGGATATCAAAGCTGTGCTCTTGGATTTGGGGCTACCCGATGGCGATGGTGTGCAACTCATTGATAGATGGCGCCGTGCTGATATTTCCGTACCCATTTTAGTGCTTACCGCCCGCTCTCGTTGGGCTGATAAAGCCGATAGCTTTACAGCCGGGGCTGACGATTACCTTACGAAACCGTTCTCTCATGCTGAACTCGTGTTTCGCCTGCGGGCGTTACTGCGCCGAAGTTATGGTCATAGCCACCCCAAATTGCAAGCCGGCGCAGTTGTTTACGATACCCATAGTGGTGTGGTAACCCGCGATGGTTTGCCGGTAAACCTAACCGCGCAAGAACTGCGGCTGCTGAGTTACTTGCTGCACGCCATGCCGCGAGTGGTTTCACGTGTTGAATTAGTAGAGCAAGTGTATGATCGTGATAAAGAGCCTGATTCAAATGTGATTGATGTGCAAATTGGGCGATTACGGCGAAAATTGGGCGATCAATTCATTGAAACCTTGCGTGGGCAAGGGTACCGAATTGTTCAGGATGAAAGCCAGCTATGAGCTTGCATCGGCGCTTTTTATTATCAGCGTTAGCGCTTGTGCTCATAGTTACGCCTATTATTGGCTACCTTTTAGTAAATTCTGCGCGAGTAGCGGTAACGGAATCATTCGATGCCCGATTAGAATCTATTTTAAATGTTGCTATTGCTAATTTAGATGAAAATGAGCTCGGTGAGCTTACTTGGGAAGATAGGCTAGGCGATTCTCGGTTTCGGCAACTTTCATCTGGTTGGTATTGGCAAATTGATGATGAAAACGAAACTTTGTTTCGATCGCAAAGCCTGTATGATCAAAATCTTGCCCTTGAAACCCAAGAGCGTAGCGGAATTACGGTTCTACAAGGGCCAAATGCACAGCAATTACGGGTTATGTATCGAACGGTGCGGCGGGTTAACCATGATTTTCCGATTCGCGTTGTGGTGGCTGGCAATCAGCAAGAAATAGAAGATAGTTTGGATTATTTCGAATGGCTGGCGCTCGGCAGTTTCTTACTTTTTGCTGCATTACTGTTTCTCCTTTTTGCCTTACAAATTCAATGGGCATTAAGGCCATTGCGATTCCTGCAAAAGCGAGTTGAGCGCTTACAGGCCAATGAAAATATTCCGCCTGATATGCACTTGCCAAGCGAATTAAAAGCGTTAGCCGAGGCGATTCACCGAGCAATAGAACGGAATGAAAAGCTACTGGAAAACTCGCGATTAACGGCAGGCAATTTGGCGCATGCGTTGAAAACACCGTTAGCGGTTCTGCAAAGCTATGCGGAGCGCGCGCAGAAAGTGCCTGATAGCGGGGCTACTGGTGATGAATGGTTGGTTGAAATCACCCGCATGAATGAGGCGATTCATCACCACTTGGCGCGGGCAAGTGCGGCGGGAAAACATAACCCCCGCGAAAAAATACAGGTGCTTCCGGCTTTAAATCCGGTGTTTAAAGGCCTTCAAGTAATTGCACAGCGCAAGGGGATTCGGCTTTCTGTAGCAATTGCTGAAATCCAAAGCTCTTTTTTAGATGCACAGGATTTACAAGAAGTTGTTGGGAACCTTGTTGAAAATGCTTTGAACCATGCGATCTCTGATGTATCGGTAACCTTCAAAAACAATGAATTACTGGTTTGCGACGATGGCCCCGGGATACCGGAAGCCAAGCGTGAACTGATGCTCAAGCGGGGCCAACGCTTGGACCAGCGAGCCGAAGGATACGGTTTGGGCCTCGCTATTGTGATCGATATTTTACAAAGCTACGAATTAACGTTGGAAGTTTTTCCCAACGAACCTCAGGGCACCTGCGCCCGCATATCGTTTGTTTGAACTGTTTCGCCCTTAATACTTGAGTGATTTAGTCGGGAAATGTATAATTAGCGACATTCCGCATAGTCCGAACAACATGGTTTGAACAAGAGGTAACAGGATGAGTGAACAAATCGATCAAGCTCTGGCGCGTAAATACGATGCTGGCTTCGTTTCTGAGATTGAATCAGATACTTTCCCCATCGGTTTGGATGAATCTGTTATTCGCCGCATTTCCGCAATGAAAGAAGAACCGGAGTGGATGCTGCAATGGCGTTTGCAGGCATTCCGTTCGTGGCAAAAAATGAAAGAGCCCGATTGGGCGCATTTAGGCTACGAAAAAGTGGATTACCAATCCATTTCTTATTATTCCGCGCCGAAAAGCATGAAAGATAAACCGAAATCACTAGATGAGGTGGATCCGGAACTTCTGCGTACCTATGAAAAACTTGGTATTCCGCTGCATGAGCAGGAAATGCTGGCGGGCGTAGCTGTGGATGCGGTGTTCGATTCCGTATCGGTAGTTACAACATTTCGGGCCAAGCTAGAAGAAGCGGGTGTAATTTTCTGCCCAATTTCAGAAGCAATTCAAAAATACCCAGAATTAGTGAAAAAATATATCGGTAGTGTGGTGCCGCGCAGCGATAATTTCTTTGCGGCGCTTAATAGCGCGGTGTTCACCGATGGTTCCTTTGTTTACATTCCAAAAGGCGTGCGCTGCCCAATGGAACTCTCAACCTATTTCCGCATTAACGAGTTAAACACTGGGCAGTTTGAGCGCACCCTGATCGTTGCCGAAGAAGGCAGCCATGTAAGCTATCTCGAAGGTTGTACAGCGCCGCAGCGTGATGAAAATCAGCTGCACGCGGCCGTGGTGGAATTGGTAGCGCTAGATAACGCTGAAATTAAATACAGCACCGTACAAAACTGGTATCCGGGTGATGAAAACGGTAAGGGCGGTATTTATAACTTCGTTACCAAACGTGGTATATGCGAAACCAACGCGAAAATTTCGTGGACCCAAGTTGAAACGGGCTCGGCCATTACTTGGAAATACCCAAGCTGTATTTTGCGTGGTGATAATAGCGTAGGTGAATTTTACTCTGTTGCACTAACGCGTGGCCGCCAGCAAGCAGATACGGGCACAAAAATGATTCACCTTGGCAAAAACACAAAATCGACCATCATTTCTAAAGGCATATCCGCTGGGAATAGCAGCAATGCCTACCGTGGTTTGGTGAAAATGGGGCCGAAAGCTGATGGCGCACGAAACTTCACCGAGTGTGATTCGCTATTGATTGGTGATCGTTGCGCCGCGCACACTTTCCCATATATTGAAAGCTCGAACCCTTCCGCCATTGTTGAGCATGAGGCCACTACTTCAAAAGTAAGTGATGACCAACTCTTTTTATGCCAACAACGTGGGCTAGATACAGAGAAAGCCGTATCTATGATTGTGAATGGGTTCTGTAAAGAAGTGTTTAAAGAATTACCGATGGAGTTCGCAGTAGAAGCGGGCAAATTACTTGAAATTAGTCTTGAAGGTTCAGTGGGGTAAATGATGTTAACCATTAAAGATTTGCAGGCCAGTGTTGAAGAGAAAACCATTATCAAAGGGCTTAATCTCACTATCAACCCAGGTGAAGTGCATGCAATCATGGGCCCCAATGGCGCCGGTAAAAGTACCCTTGGTTATGTGTTATCGGGCCGTGAAGGCTATGAGGTAGAAAGCGGTTCCATTCAGTTTGAGAACCAAGATTTATTGGAAATGGAAGTTGATGAGCGCGCACGCGCCGGTATTTTCTTAGCATTTCAGTATCCGGTAGAAATTCCAGGCGTAAGCAACATGGAATTTATGAAAGAAAGTGTGAATGCGGCGCGGAAAGAGCGCGGCGAAGAGCCACTTTCAGCAGCTGAGTTTTTGAAAACAGCGAAAGCCGCATGCAAGCAAGTTAATTTACCACTCGATTTCTTGAAGCGTGGTGTGAACGAAGGCTTTTCGGGTGGTGAGAAAAAACGTAATGAAATTATGCAAATGATTTTGTTGCAACCAAAGCTTTGTATTCTTGATGAATCCGATTCAGGCCTTGATATCGATGCATTGAAAGTAGTGGCCGATGGTGTAAATAGCCAACGCGATGGTGAGCGCAGTTTCCTAGTAGTTACTCACTACCAACGCTTGCTCGATTATATTCAGCCTGATTATGTGCACATTCTTGCTGATGGCAAAATTGTGAAAAGTGGTGGCCCTGAGCTTGCCAAAGAAGTTGAAGTATCAGGCTATGCGTGGCTGGAAGGCCATGAGGAGGCAAGTGCATGAGCCAGTGGTTAGCAAAGGTTATTGATCGTGCCAGCACGGTTAAAGATTCCCTTAGCCCGGTTCGGCAAACTGCACTTGCAACCTTAAGCGAGCAAAGCTGGCCAACCCGGCGTACCGAAGCTTGGCGTTACACTTCTTTACATGAAGTGGCGGAGCTGGAGTTACAGCAACCTAGCGCAAATGCGAACGCCGAGGCTCCTGTAATTGCTGGCTTAAATAGCATTGATTTGGTGTTTGTGGATGCCCAGCCGGTAACCGATATTGCCAAATTAACTTTGCCTGCGGGTGTGAGCATAAATGCTTTAAATGATGCCGATTCGCAAGCAAGCCGAGTATTTAACCAAGCCAAGCCTTCACACCATTTGTTTGGGTTGGTGAACGATGTATTGGCGCAGCAAGGTTTAGTGGTTGATGTAGCGGCGGGCGCACAGGTTGAGCAGCCTATCCGCATTGTGAACTTTGTTACCGACGGTGTGGAATCGCATCATCGCGTGTTGGTAAACGTGGGTGATAACGCAAAGGTTACCGTTATTGAACACGGTGCCGGTAATGGCCATAGCATGAACACGGCATATGCCGAATATGTGTTGGGCAAAGAGAGCAAGCTTGAGCACTACCGTTTCGCCATGCATGGCGAAAACGCAATTCATATGGGCGGTAGCCACTTCAAAATGGGCGAGAGCTCGCGTTTGAATAGTACGATTGTAGGTTACGGTAGCCGCTTAACGCGTATCGATACCGATGTAATTCACGCTGCGGAACATGCGTTCGCGAAAATGAACTGCATTTATTTGCTGGCCCCAAAAGAGCATTTCGATCTGCACACTACCATTGAGCATGCGAAGCCAAATGGTACCAGCGAAGAGAATGCGCGCGGTATCGTGGGCGATAAAGCAAAAGCGGTGTTTAATGGCCGTATTCACATTCATCGGGATGCGCAGAAAACATTGGCGGAACTAAATAACCGCAATTTACTGTTATCGCGCGGTGGGCAAATTAATACTAAGCCTGAACTCGAAATCTATGCCGATGATGTGCAGTGTGCACACGGGGCCACGGTAGCCGAAATCGCTGAAAAAGAACTTTATTATTTGCAAACTCGCGGCATTCCGCGCAGCCAAGCATTAGTGATGTTGAACTTTGGTTTTGTGCAAGAGTTGGTAAACCAAATGCCGAACAAGGCATTATCTGAATGGTTACAGCCACTATTGCGTGAGCGTTTCAGTGCCATGGAGACAAAATGAGCTTAGATGTTCAAGCCCTGCGTAGCGAGTTTCCGATATTAAGCCGCGAAGTACATGGTAAGCCTTTGGTGTATCTGGATAACGCGGCTACGACGCAAAAGCCACAAGTGGTGATTGATGCGTTGGTTAATTATTACAGCCAAAGCAATTCGAATGTGCATCGTGGCGCCCACTTTTTAAGTGATGAAGCTACGCGGTTATATGAAGATGCGCGCACAGTTGTGGCGAACTTCATCAATGCCAGTGCGCGCGAAGAAGTGATTTGGACAAGCGGCACCACCGAAAGCATCAATATTGTGAGTAAGGGCATGGCGCAGCGGTTACAAGCTGGCGATGAAGTGGTGGTTACTGAGCTTGAGCATCATGCGAATTTAGTGACCTGGCAGCAAGCGTGCAAATTGAGTGGCGCAACTCTGCATGTGGCGCCGATTGATGATAATGGCACGCTAAATCGCGAAGCGTTTAGCGAGTTACTGAATAAACGAACTGTATTTGTGGCAATGCCGCACGTTTCTAACGCACTTGGCACTGTAAACCCAGTGGTAGATTTGATTCGGCAAGTGCGAACGCATGCTCCCGCGGCTTTAGTGTTAATCGATGGTGCCCAAGGCATTGCTCATGGCAATGTGGATGTGCAGGCCATCGATTGTGATTTTTATGTATTTTCCGGCCATAAGTTGTTCGGGCCAACCGGTGTAGGTGTGCTTTGGGGCAAACAAGCCGTACTAGAAGATTGGCCAGTGTGGCTTACGGGTGGCGAAATGATTGCTTCTGTAAGTTACCAAGATGCCACCTGGGGTGCGCTACCGAATCGTTTAGAAGCGGGTACACCGAACATTGCTGGGGTAATAGGCCTAGCGGCGGCAGTTCGTTGGTTCCAGCAGCTTGATGTACACGCTGTACAAGCCCATGAAAAGGCGTTGTTGGAACGCGCCGTTGAATTAGGCGATGGCGTTGAAGGTTTGCGCCTAGTTGGCAATGCAAAAGAAAAAATTGGGGTATATAGCTTTATTCTGGAGGGTTCGCACCCGGCGGATGTTGGCTTTTTACTGGATCGCCAAGGCATTGCCATTCGCACCGGCGATCACTGTGCGCAGCCACTGATGCAGCGGCTTAATGTTCCCGGAACGGCGCGTGCCTCTTTTAGTATTTATAATACACTCGACGAAGTTGAGCAGTTGTTCGTTGGGTTGAAAAAAGCCCAAATGATGCTGGCTTAAAGGAGTTGCTATGTCAGTTGAAAGTTTTGTTCCTGAATCTCGTGTTATTACCGTAACCCCAAGTGCCACCAAGCACTTCGAGGCAAAAATTGCGGCTACACCAGATAAAATTATTCGCCTATCCACGAAGCCTAGTGGCTGCACAGGCTATGCGTATGTGGTTGATTTAGCCGATGCGCCGGAAGAAGGCGATGAGGTAGTGGCTGTAAACGAAAAGCTTACCCTTGCGGTGGCCAAATCAGCAATTCCGATGTTGCGAAATACCGAGCTTGATTACGTGAAAGAGGGTATTAACGGTATTCTTAAGTTTAATAACCCGAACGTAGTTGATGCTTGCGGTTGTGGCGAAAGCTTCAGTGTTAGTTAAGCTCTTTTAAGGTAAGCATGCATAAGATTGTAACTACCAGCCGCGATTGCAAAGCGCGCCGAGTACCTACTGGAGAAGTAAAAATTATTCCCGGTGGCGAGTTCGTGAATATCACCCAAGATTTAGGCGGCAATTACACCGTAACCTGGGGTGGCAACATGCTGCGCATTGATGGCACTGATGCGGACGCAATTGGCCGTAAACCTACGGTGTTGAATTTCCCTGATCCGGAAGATGGTAAGGTTTCGGAAGCGCAAGTTTGGGAAGCGTTGGAAACCGTTTACGACCCAGAGATACCCATTGATTTAGTATCACTTGGCTTGATCTACAAAGTAGTGGTTGATGCTGAGCAAGGTATGGTTACTATCGATATGACACTCACCGCCCCCGGCTGCGGTATGGGCCCTGTGTTAGTGGGTGATGTAGAGTATCGTGTGGGTATGGTGCCGAATGTAAAAGATGTGAAGGTTGAACTCGTGTTTGATCCGCCTTGGTCGCGCGAGATGATGAGTGAAGAAGCGCAACTGGAAGCGGGCGTATTTTTTTAAGCCTCAGGCAAATACTATTTAAGCCGCAGCCGAACAATAGCCAAAGTGTTGAAATGCTGAAACCGACGAATTATTTACCGAATTCTTTACCAAAATAATTAATGTGAGAATCCCATGAATTTACCAACAACTACCGAGATTATTGAAGATATTGAGTTTCTCGACGATTGGGAATCCCGTTATCAGTACATTATTGATTTAGGAAAGGCACTGCCGAAACTTCCGGAAGAAGAACGTTTAGCCGAGTTAAAAGTGAAAGGTTGCCAGAGCGATGTATGGCTAATCACGCAGCAGGATAATAATGTTCTGAGTTTTCGGGTAGATAGCGATGCCATGATTGTTCGCGGGTTACTGGCAATTGTAATGGCTGCTTATAACGAGAAACAGCCAAAGGAAATCACTGAATTTGATATTGATAGTTATTTCCAAGCCATTGATTTAGAGAATCACCTTTCGCCGACGCGTGGTAACGGCTTGCGGGCGATTGTGGGTAAAATCAAAGCGATTGCAACCGAGGCCGCTTAAGGCGCACAACATAAACCGATTTAAGCATTGAATTCCGTGCGATTAACGTTTGATTTCAGTGCGATTAAGCTGTGAACATGGGGCAAATGTTTTAGCCGTTGTAGGTAATTAGGCCGTGTTGCAAATAGCATAGGTAGTTTTAAAGTAAATTAAGCGCGCCACTTTTGGCGCGTTTTTTGATTCCGCACCACTAAACGAGCAACGCCTTGTGGAATAAGCTACATTTACATTAACCACTTATTTACGGAACCTTATTTTACTTTCAACACCTAATAGTATAGTTACTATTAAAGCTGCAACTTTTTACAAAGGTGGCGTTCACATGGCATCACTACAGAACGGCAAGAACACGAAAGTAGCTTGGGCACGGAAGCAAGGTGCGCAAAAGCCAAGCGTGCGTGTTTTAGCATGGGTTGCCGGCCTATCGCTGTTAGGTGGTGTAACTTCAGCAATGGCTGATAGTTCAGAATCAGCCACAACAAGAGAATCGGTAGCGCCAATGGATTCGGCGTTTTATGTCGATTGCTCACATTTAGTATTCGATAATTTTTTTACCGAGGAATTAACCCGTGGTGAGCGAATCACCTTACTTAATGCCAACATTGAGGCGAACGTGGGGAATTACCAAGCGTGCCGAAGTGCCGCGAACGAGGCTGCGCAAGAGCGAATGGTGAACGCCGGTAGTGTGGGTGTAGCAGAAAATTCTGGTGCGGCTCTTGCCAGTGAAACACTGGAAGCATTAGCAGATGAACCAATAGAAACCACCGCTGAAAATGAAGAAATAGTTCGGCCTGCGGAAGCGTCTCGAAATCATTCGGCCGGTTCTGGTAGTGGTGGCACATCAACGGTGTGTGATGCGATTAAACAGGGCTTAGAAAGAGCGTCAACAGAAAGTGAAAAAGCTCATTTTGAAAAACTTAAAAATGATTATGGCTGCCAGTAACAGCAGTAGCTTAGAGTTTAAGCCAAGAATTAAAGCCAAGAATTGAAACCACGAATTGAAACTAAGAATTAAAAACAAAAAGGGAATACGTATGCATTTCTCAAAACATTTTTTGCAACCCGTGCGCACGCTGTTGCTGCTTGCCGTTGCCACATTAGTGATAACTGGGTGCCAATCGGCGCCAAATCGCGAGGTAGGGCCAAGCATGACAGGGCCTTCAGGCGTAGCCACTTTGGGTAATACGCAACGTACTTACCGTTATGATTCGGATATTTATTTGAATGTAGCCGTGCCGGTATTCGACCCGGGCCTACCACTCGATAGAAATGGTAACGTGGATTACGATCAACTCGTGGAAGACGATATCTGGCCCCAAATCCGGCGCTTAGAAGCAAACCGCTTCGCATTAGATACGAAACGAGCGTTAAGCGAAACTAACTCATTCGGTTCTATTTACGTTACCCCAGATACCAATTCTTCGGCCGACCTTTATGTGCTGGGTAAAATCAACCATTCTGATACCGAAACCATTAGTATTTCGATTCGTGTGGTAGATGGCACCAACGCTACTTGGGGCCAAGAAACGTTTGAATATCGTGTTAGTGAGGGGTACTACCGAGATGCTTTTAATAGTGGCGGCAACCCTTATGATCCAATTTTCACCGGTATTGCGAACTATGTTTACGATTTACTGAAAGAAAAAAGTGAAGCGCAAAAAGCGAATATTCAAGCCGTTTCTGAGCTGCGTTATGCGGCAATGTATAGCCCGGAAACCATGGGCGATTACCTTGAGCGTAAATCTACGCGAAATGGTGTTACTTATAATTTAACCGGCTTTCCAGCTGAAGAAGATGCCATGCTGCAGCGTATTCGCTTAATTCGTGCTGAAGAAGAGAATTTTATTTCTGATTTGCAG
Source organism: Aliidiomarina iranensis (assembly GCF_003987135.1). Classification (GTDB taxonomy): domain Bacteria; phylum Pseudomonadota; class Gammaproteobacteria; order Enterobacterales; family Alteromonadaceae; genus Aliidiomarina; species Aliidiomarina iranensis. Next base: position 53,928 of record NZ_PIPJ01000004.1, on the reverse strand, counting down.
GATAACTACGCTGCTTTCTACGCACAAAGCGATTCTAGCTACAGCGATTATCATCGGGAAACCTTGCCTATCGCGGTTGGTATCCGTAAGCAAAAAGCCCAGCGTGGGCGGCAGCAAGCTACGGCGTTGTTTGCAGCCATTGGAGCTGGTTTGTTAATGAAAAATTCAGGCTCAACTGCGGGTGAGGTTGGCGCTATCGTTTTGGGCGCTACCTCTTTGTATAACGTAGGTGGTGCGATAGAGAGTAACCGAAACCTTGCCAATCAACGCCAGTTACTCACCGAGATGGGACAAAACTTAGATATCGAAGTTACGCCGCAAGTAATCGAATATCGCGATCAAACGATTGAACTACAAGGTAGTGCTCGCGAGCAGTATACGCAATTGCGTGCTCAGCTACTGGAGATTTATAAAGTAGAGGCAACGCCGGATCAGAATCTGTAGCGCAACTTAAAGGTAAAGGAGTAGGTTGTGTCTAACATTGATGATTCGATATCCGAAATAAAAGCAGCAAGGCGAAAGCTAATAACGAAAGTAGCGAAGGTAGCGCTGGTATCGCTGCTTATTATTGCGTTTGCCGCACTGCTTTATTTTTTGATTCTTACGTTCAGCAGTTCGTTTAATCGAGATTCCGCCGTGGTGGATAATGCGGTTGAGCTATCAGAGGGCATTGAGCATAGTAGCGCCGAGGCCAATGAAAACGGCGAGAACCAAGCCCTAACCGCTAATCCAGCGATTAACCCTGCGGAACGCGCGGCGATACAGCAACAACTTTCAGAAACTCGGCAACGTTTGCAGCAAGCAAGGCAGAATCAAGCACTCGAAGCTTGGCGCCCAGAACAGCTCACCCGTTTAGATAACGCCTTGGAAAGTGCCTATACCCTTTACACTGCTGCGGATTATTCGGCTACGCGTAATGCTTTGTTGAATATAGATACTCAGTTGCAACAGCTAAACACTGATTTTGAAACTGCGTATACCAGTGTTTATCAACAAGCGTTGGCTGCTTTTTCTGCGGGTGAAATTTCCCGGGCGCGATTGCTAGACCGTGAAGCCCTGCGCATAAACCCTCGATTTACCCCCGCCCTGAATTTGCAGCCTCGCTTAGATGTGTATGAAGAGGTGCAAGCGCTTTGGCTGCAAAGTAACGCGGCGCGAGCGGAAAATAACTTAGAACGAGAAAGTGAATTACTAACTGCACTGCTCGCACTTGATAGTGCTCATGCACAAGGTTATGAACGCGCGCAAGTAGTGCAATTTGAGCTCATTGAGAGAGCATTTTTAGAGGCTTTAAATACAGCCGTGCTGGCGTTGGATAACGGTGATTTAGATGCAGCAACAGCGGCACTTTCGGAAGCGGTTGAGGCTGGCGGTGAGCGAGTTGAGGTAGCCGATTTGCGGGCGCGTATTGCTTCTGAGCGAGCAGAGCGGGAATTAGCTCAAATAGAGCAACAGCTTGCCCTTTTCCAAGAACTTGATGAGTGGCCAACGGTGGCCATGGTTGCTAGCAACGCCCTGCAAAAGTACCCAGCGCACACCGCATCCGATCAAGCGCTCACGCAAGCAACAGCGATAACCCAAAGCCAAGCACAATTGCAGCGTTATATTGAACGGCCGCAACGGCTGAGCGATTTAGCGGTGTTGCGAAACGCCGAGGAAGCGATTGCGAATGCTGTGCGGTATCAAAGTTTAAGTGCAAAATTGGCGGCGGCTGTTACCGAACTTAATGAACAGATTGAAGTGGCGAACGAGCCGGTGCCGATTATTCTCTCTAGTGATAATCGCACTTTTGTGCGGGTTTTGGGTGAGGGTAACGTGGGCATTCATTCAGAATATACATTTTCTCTAAAGCCTGGCACTTATCAGTTCGAGGGGCGGCGCGAGGGTTATCGCTCGAAGATTATCACCGTGGTGGTAGAGCAGGCCGCTGCCCCTATTCGAGTAACCCTCATCTGTGATGAACGAGTTTAAAGGGAGAAGCGCTTGAACGCACTTGATAATGCCATTGATACCGGTGTTCGCAAGCATCGATTATTTGCGGTGATAAGCGCTAGCGCGTTAGTACTCGTGCTGGCGTTTTATTTGTTTTGGTTATTTCTTCTACAAGGCTTTACCCTTGTTGTATCGCCCACCGAAGCACGCGAGCAAGCCGAATTTAAGCGCCTTTCGGGTGTTGGTTTCATGCTCGGGAATAAACTTTATTTACTGAGTGACAATGCCCGTATCGAGGTAAGTGCTCATCTTTACCTACCGGAAGTTGTAGCGATTGACGCCAACACTGCAAGCACCATTGAAGTAACCCTAGAGCCGCAACCCGCTCGCTTAGCAGCACAGGTTAAGCCGACATTAGCGCAACCAGGATTAGTTGCACCTGAATTAGTTGCACCAGCGTTAAACGATGCCGTTTGGCGCATTGATGGCGTTATTTTTGGCGAGGGCGCCGAGTTTCAGGCTGAATTGCCGGAAGGCGAATTTAACCTAACGGTTTCACACCCCTTTTATGAAAGCCAAACTGCCATTATTTCTGCTCGCAAAGGGGAGGAAATCAACCAAGAGTTCATACTCGAGCCAGTACTGGGTAAACTCACATTAAATTCGCTTCCTGCAGGTGCTGAAATAACGCTAGATGGCGAGGTGGCAGGCACTACTCCGCTGGAATTAGCACTAGTTGGTGGCCGCTATGAAGTGCAAATTCAAGCCCAAGGTTATGAGCCTATCAGCGATACTATTCGTTTAAGCGTGGGTACTCCAGAGGCGAGCAGAAATTATCAACTAGAACTACTCAAGGCCACATTGCATGCTGATCTACAGCCAAGCGGCGGTGTTTTAACCGTGAACGCGCAACCGGTTGGTAACCCCGCGCGGGTGAATGCCAACCGTGCTTTACTTGTACGTTATTCGAAAGCCGGATATCGGCCGGCAACGCAAGAACTAGAATTAGCCCCCGGGGCCGAGGCCCGAACTACTTTTAATTTGCAGCCCCAACTTGGTGAAGTGAGTATTACGGCCAACGTGCCGGCTGAAGTTGCGGTGAATGGTGTGGCTCAGGGCCAAGTGCCGCTCGATCTTGAATTACAAACCGTGCCGCAAAGGGTTCGCTTTGAATACCCTGGGTATCGTGCGCTGGAGCTTGAGGTGCAACCATCGGCCACGGCAGCACGCAGTGTGAACGCTGAACTTATCACTGAGTTTGATGCCCGCCGAGCCGAAGGTAGGCCGCTCTTTGCCAACACCATTGGAATTAACTTACTGCCAGTGAGTTTACAGCCGTTCACCATGGGCTCTCCCCCCAGTGAGAATGGCCGCAGCCGGGATGAACTGCAACGGGAAGTGAGCTTCAGCCGCAACATTTGGCTTTCGGAGCATGAGATCACAGAGGGCCAATTTGCACGATTCACCGGCCAAGGGGATACTTCGAGTGAGTTGCCGGTTACGAATATCAGTTGGCTCGATGCCGCGCGGTTTACGAATTGGTTGAGTGAGCAAGAAGGTTTACTTCCGTTCTATCAAATTTCCGGCAATCGCTTAGTTGGCGTACATAAAGATTCACGGGGTTATCGGTTACCCACGGAAGCGGAATGGGAATTCGTAGCCAAACATTTTCGCCGCGCTGCCCGCACTCAATACATTTGGGGGAACCAATCGGTGTTGCGCGATAATCAAGCTAACTTTGCCGATGAAGCATTGCGTGGGGAACAAACCTATGTGTTACGGGATTACGAGGATGAGCATAAAGGAAAAGCGCCAGTTGGTAGCTATCCTGCCGATCGGAATGGGTTTTATGATTTAGCCGGGAATGTTCGCGAATGGGTGCACGATTCTTATCAGTTATTGCCCGTAACCAATAACAATACTGCGCCGGCTGCTGAAGATTATTTGGGCCCAGAGCGTGGTAATGGCCACGTAGTAAAAGGCGCTTCCTATTTAACGGGGCAAATGCAGCTTTTGCGCGCCAGTGCTCGGGCGCAAGAAACCGAGGCTGCTGCCGATATCGGTTTTCGTATCGCCCGTTATCATAATTAATAGTAACGATTAACAAATAGGTGAAACGGTGAGAAAACGATTCATTATAGGTTTAGTAATCCTAATTTTAGCGTTGGCAGGTGCCAGTGCCGCGGCTTATTTTGTTTCGCTCGATGCGCCACAAGATTTCCCTACAAACATTTAATTATTGGTTCAAACACCACCATTAGGTAAAGCATATGAAACTTCATAACCCGAATGCATCCATGAATCCAGGCGTCTTGGTGAGCTTTATTGTGGTGGCGCTATCGTTCACCCTCGTGCAGCTGTTCTATGCAGGCATGGTCAGGCCCGCAGCGGAGCAATTAGTAAGCGCAGAGGGCACTATTGCGCTTTCTACCTTGTGGGTTGTACTCAACGGCGTAGAGCAACAAATTTGTATTTCCTTAATGCTCGTATGCTTGTTCTTAATGGCTTACAAAATATGGCGTTTGGTGGATGAAGAGGCTATTTATAACCAGGATTTTCTTGCCGATCATGATAAATCTGAGCCCCTAGATGTAAACTTGGCTCTTAGCCAATTGGAAGGCTCGAAATATCGGGAGAACCCCGCTTTAGCAACCTGGATAAGCTGTATTCGCCGCTTCAAGCACACAAAAAATGTACAGCATGCTGCCGATGCCATTGAATCTTCGGTGGATAACGTTGCAGCTCAGTTGGAAAGTGGTAATAACATGGTGCGTTTTCTTATTTGGGCAATTCCAAGCTTAGGTTTCGTGGGCACTGTGCGGGGTATTGGTGCTGCATTAGCACAAGCCGATGATGCCCTTGCCGGTGATATATCGGGTATGACAGCATCGCTCGGGCTTGCTTTTAATTCAACCTTGGTGGCGCTACTGATATCCGTACTGCTGATGTACGTGATGCATCTCCTAAACAGCCGACAAGATGCGATGGTGTTAAAGATTCAAGGTTCTTGTGAGAAGAACCTGCTTTCTCACTTGCACCACTAAACCTAGCGAAGCGGGCTGATTATGCGGTTAAAGCGGCGGAATAACGATGCATTCAATATGTCATTTCTTGATGTCATGGCATGTGGTTTGGGTGCGGTTATTTTGATTTTCATTTTGGTTGATTTTTACGCAGCAACCATAGATCCCAGTGATGAAATAAACCGGCTTGATGCAGAGATAGCAGCAGCGAGTAGTGAAGAAAGTGATATTGCCCAAGCCATAGAAACGGCATTAGCGGCTATTTCTGAAGAACAAGCGCGGCAGGATAGCTCTGCGGAAGCGCAGCAAATGAGTTTGGCGCAACAACAACAGTTACTGCAACAATTATCTACCGAACTTGCGGTGATCGCTGATCTAGAACAGCAACTTGCAGCTTTAGGTGAGATTGAAACGCCCGATTCGAATATTCGTTTAAGTGGTACCGGTGAGGAAAACTATATTACTGGTATGGTGGTGGAAGGCCGACAAATTGGTATTTTGTTTGATAAATCCGCCTCTATGATGGGCGATAACTTGGTTGATGTGTTGCTCGCGCTCAGCTATTCGCCAGAAGAGCGGCGGCGAACGGCTAAGTGGCGGCGCAATGTGCGAGCCGCTAATTGGCTAATAGCTCGGTTACCCGAAACTTCGCGACTAACTGTGGTGAGTTTTTCGGAAACCGCAGAAGTGTTAGGCCCGAGTAACGTTAACCCAGTTCCAGCTACCAGTGCTTTGCGGCAAATTGCGGATGAAGTCGATACGGTAATACCCGATGGTGGTACAAATTTGCTTGTTGGCATGCAAACCCTGTTGGCTGCAAATCCGAATGTTACTGATATTTATTTAATAACCGATGGGCTACCTACCTTGGGTGAGGGTTTAGGCCTTCGCTGCCGAAACTTTATTTCCCGACAACGCTCAATTTCCTCTGCATGCCGGCAGGAATTGCTGTTAGAAACGATAAAACGGGTGCCGGGCAATTATCGAATGAATATTATTCTGCTTCCGCTAGAGGGCGACCCGTTCGCACCTTCCATGTATTGGGAATGGGCAAACGCAACACAAGGCCGATTCTTGGCTCCTTCCCAGGAGTGGCCATAATGCCGAGATTAGTGAGGCGATTACTGGGGCGATTACTGAAACGATTAGTAGCGAGCGCGCTGGCACTTGTATTCGCAGGCATATTCGCAGACAGTGCGCGGAAATCTGTGGGGGATAAATCATGCGGAAAATAAAGCGCCCACCAGTAGAAATATTTAGCTTATCTTTTTTGGATATCATTTCCTGTGCGTTTGGTGCTGTGGTTTTGCTTGTTTTGCTTGCCCGCAATGCGGATGTTCCCTCGGAAGCCTCGGCCTCGGAAGTGACAATACGGATTGAGCAATTACTTGCGGTACAGGGCCGAATAGCCGAATTAAGTGAACGCTTGCAAAACGAGCTGGCAAATTTGGATGACGCTGCGGCGGCGGCCAGTGCCGATGAAACCGAAGCAGAAGCGCTTGAGCAATCGATACCTCGGGCGCAAGAGAGTATTGCCCAGGTTCGCCAGCAGGCACAATCGTTACGCAATGAAATTCGTGCCGAGCAAGCACGAATAAATGTGGCGAATGCTGCGGATGATCCATCATCAGAAGCAGGCGGTATACCCACAGATGCAGATTATGTGATTTTTGTAATTGATAATTCCGGTTCGATGTCGGCGGATCAGGGCTGGCGCCAAGTTACCCGAGTTGTTGAAGATATCATCACTAGCCACCCGGAAATGCAAGGTTTTCAGATTATGGCGGCGGATGGCAGTTTTATGTATTCCGGCCAAGAAGGCCGCTGGTTGCCCGATACCAACACCATGCGGCAAAGAGCGATTCAAGGCTTAGGTAATTTCCGAGGTGGTGCAAGTGCACCGGAAGTAGGTATATTTCGAGCGCTTGAACTTTATCGCAATGAGCCAGGCAAGGTGAGCTTATATGTGTTTGGCGATGATTTTCGCCCCGGCTCATTAGATCAAATAGTTACAGAAATCACCCAAGCGAATATGCAGGCTGACGGTACGCCGAAGTTTCGTATTCATGGTATTGGTTTTCACCGCGAAAGTTATGGTAATGCCGCTCAGTTTGCCGCTTTTATGCAAGCGGTGGCGAAACGCAACCGTGGTGCTTTCGTTGGCCTGCCGAATTAGGTTTACTTAACGTTACTTAACGTTTCTTAACGTTGCTGAGTAAGTTCAAACGAACACACTACTGTGAATTAGATTAGGCGTTTAAGTTTTCTTGAATGAAATAGGTTACAACATCATGCAAGCGCACAAAGCTGGCGCCCATAAACCGCGCTCTTTTTATCGCAATGGCCCGGATCATCGCCGAGGTGAGAACGTGAGTTTTCGCGATATCGTGCAGCAGTTTTATTTTTATCGCATCAAGATAGGCCGCTGGGTTACTGCCGAAGAAGAGCAAGTGAGCGCTAACTTATTCTTCGATGCACTTTGTGATTTACAGCAAATTCTGGCCGTTCCTCCGGCCGTGATATCCATGAATGGTGAAGTAGCCCTAACCTTTGGTTGTGGCGGCCAACTGGGCGCTTCTGCCCATTATCAACCTTCGGGCCGGATTCTCGCCCTTACCAAGAATGCCGGTGGCGGCAGCTTGGCGCACGAGTGGTTTCACGCCTTCGATCATTATATTGCACAGAAACTGTTTCCCGCCGTGAAAAGCTCGCGAGCATTTGCCAGCAGCACTTGGCTGCAACGTGATGATTATCATCCACACGCTTTAAACCAGCTTTTGCATAAGGCGTATCGAACGCAATTTCTGAACAAAGAAGGTGATGCGGCCAATGGTTTTGTAACGCACTGCCAGAAAATTGATGCGGCGAATAAATCGTTATATTTTAGTTTGCCCGAGGAGCTTGCTGCCCGAGGCTTTGAAAAAGCAATACAAACCTTGCCGCAAAAAAATCATTTTTTAGTTTCCGGCTGTTTGCAAAGTGAAACAGCACTTGCTGGTTTGTACCCAGCAAGTGATTTGAACCGCGAATTACAAAGTGCTTGGCTCACTTATTTCAGTGCGCTCGGCAATGCTTTGGATAAGCAATCAGTGCTCGCCTAATGTGCTAAATTAGCCAAACACCGTAATGGTTTGGCGGCTAATGGCAACAAGCTTGCCATCGTTATCCCAAATGTGAGAATGGGTATGCCCGTAACCATCAGCGGCATAATCGATATAGGCCACGTATTGCCACCAATCGCTTGTGCGTTTAGTAGTGGGCAAAGGCTCTGGAAATTCAATGGTCCAGGTGAGCGAGCTTGCTGGTGCTGGCGTATCTAAATGTGGCAATACAGCCGGTGGCCATGCATCTACTAAACCTAAGAATAAGCCAATATCGATAGGGCTATCTTCCTGGGAGTAGCGCATCCAACCGCCAAACTCGCGGGATAAGTTATTGCTAAACGGCATGCCGCCTACGCTCACACGATAATCGTAGTGATTAGTAAATTCAGGGCTAAGCTTGGATTTCGGGAATGCTGGCCCTTGTTCGCGTGGGGGAACCTCGGCAGTAGGTGTATCGGTGACCCTTACAGCAGAAGGGCGTGATAAACCAAAGGTGATTAAGGCACTTAACATCACGGCATCGCCTTGCTCGATTTCAACACTTACTTGGGTAACGTTTTTACCTTCACGGAGTATTCGGCGCTTAAGCTTAGCTTCGCCAGAGGCCAAAGGGCCAACAAATGAAACGGTAAGTGCGCGCGCTTGCTGATTCGGGTTTACGCCGTTCAGCGCGTGCTGATAGGTAATACCTGCGGTAAGGCCACCAAACAATGCACGGCCTTGGTTCCAACCCTCAGGTAGGTGTAATGTTTGGTTCGCTTCGGGGCCAATGGCGGCTAATATTTCTGAAAACTGCATGTTAAGGTCCATATTAAAACGGGCGTTTGATTTTAACTAAGAGTGTAACCAGAAGGTAGGCGAAATTCTATAAGAATTGGGATTAGTTGTGAGTATCGATAATATGTTGCGCTCAATCATAGCTAACTTTCATTCTGGCGCCAGATTCAGCAGATGCAGCAAACGCGGGAGCCCCTCTTTAACGAGGGTCATTTTAACTAGCGTGAATCAGGTAGCAAAATAAAATGAATATTATTCATGTTTTTGGGTATAGAAAATGAAAAAAATTCAGGTTTTGGCACTTTTATCGGCGTTGATTGCAGTAGCGATATATGTGCTCATGCAGTTACAAGCCGCCAGCAGCGCAGCCCCAGCCGGGGGCGTTGTTTTGTTTGCAGCACTTATTGCATTGCCTTTGTTAATTGCTTCTGCGGTGTTTTCTGTTGGCTCTACGTTTGTGCTGAAAACGAGAGTGCAACGAATTGAACATGGTTTTACGAATTTGTTTTGGTATCTTGTTTTGCTCTGCAACTTAATATTGAGTGGCTTTTATCTGTATGTACTCATAAGCTTTGTGTATTCTTTTATTTTCAGGTAAACATTTAGGCTAACGCCAAAGCGTTAATCGCGTATTTTAAGTAAGGCAGAATATTACAAGCTCGCAACTTTGCACGTTAAAAACAATAAGGTTAAAACGTGAAGAATAAACTCAAAAAGCCCAGCGGCCTCAACGCTTCATTAGCGCTTACTCACGATCCGGAACAGCATCAGCGTAGCTTGTTAAACGCATTATTAATCATCATTTTTGTTTTTTCTGCTGCAATTGGCACGATAAATATTCTGAATTTTGGTGCTGTATTTACTGCGCTTTTCAATTACATCTCTATGCTCGCGGCTGCATTAATTTGGCTTTTTTACAAGCGTACGAAGAATTTATCTATCGCCTCTTGGCTGCTGTGTGGCGCGGTTCTATTTAATTTATTTGCCTTTATGTACATCGCTAAGGGTGGAGCCTATTCATTGATTTGGATTACGGTATTGCCACCAGTTACATTTTTTCTCCTGGGTAAGCGCTCTGGCTCGTGGTTAACGGGCAGTGTGTTTTGCCTGCTAGTTGCGGTGCTGGCTTGGCAAATGCCGAACTTGCCAAGCACTCGCTTTAGCATGGGCGCGCTTTTAAATATTACTGAGGTACTCTTAGCGCTATGGCTCGTGTTCCGCCATTATGAAGGTTCGCGGGAGGCTGCTTTTGCCGCGCTGGAGCGGCTCTCAGTAACAGATAAATTAACTGGGCTGCACAACCGTGCAAAACTCGATCTTACCTTAGAAAAATATATGGGCTATGTGGAACGTTTTGAGAAGCCTTTCGCTGTGCTACTTATTGATATCGACCACTTTAAGCGAGTGAACGATAAGTTTGGCCATTTGCAGGGTGATTTAGTGCTACAAAAAGTAGCAAAGATATTACACAGCAATATTCGTAAAACTGATGAGCTCGGCCGTTGGGGTGGTGAGGAGTTTCTCTTACTTTGTCCTGATACGGATTTATCCGCAGCGCTGCATTTAGCTCAGCAATTGCGCGAAAAAATTGCAAAAAACGCCTCAACCGTTGGCACACAGGTAACGGTAAGTATTGGCGTTGCCGAAATACGCCAACATATGGCAACAGCAGAGGCACTTGGGCTTGCTGACACTGCTTTGTATCGAGCCAAGGAGAACGGCCGCAACTGCGTAGTGCACGCTTAAAATACGAAAAAAAAGCGCAGAGGTGGTTGCCCAGCTCTGCGCTTTTATTGTTCTTACCGATTTTAATCTTCGATACGGCTCGCTTTTAAACGCCGGCCGGCGGCCGATTCGTTCACATTCAAGATATGATCACCAATACGCTCTAGGCGGTTTAGCATATCCATAAACAATACGCCTGAACGCGCAGGGTAGTTACCGCCCTCTAGCCGCAGATAATGGCTCGCGCGGTACATATCGCGGCTCTTATCAATGGCTTCTTCTTGCACCAATGCTTTATCGAGATCAACCTCTTCTGGTTCCTTCGATACATTTTCTTTCATGGTGTGAATCGCGCGGTTCACTGTTTCTAGCATTTCTGCCAATTCTTGCATAGCCTCATCGGGCCAATCGGAGCGGGCTTCAACCATACGTTCAGTGAGCAGCGATACTTGATAATAGATATCGGCAATGCGCTCCATATCGTTGATCATCGTTTGCATGAAACGAATACGTTCACTTTGCGAACGCTCAAGGTTAGCATGCTCACTCACGCGCACTAGATAATCGGAAATTTCAATTTCCAATACATCCGTAGCTTCTTCGTAATTCTTGATTTTATCTAACAGTAACGCCCTATCTGCCTTTGGATTTGTGGCTAGATCGTTTAGCGCTAGATGCATTTTTTCAAGAATATCGGCTAAATGTTGAGTTTCCTTGTGCGCTTGCTCAATGGAAAACCCAGGTGATGTCATTGGCCCTGCGCTGATATAACGCAAGTGGAATTCTTCTTCGCCTTTTTTATCTGGCTGAATATATTCAACGAAGCGAATAATCATCGGCACAAAGGCGAACAACAATATTACGTTCATTACGTTGAATGAAGTATGGAAAAGCGATAAAGCTAGTGTCGAATTCTCCCGAACAGTTTCATCACCACTTAAGATTGAAATTGGATTATCGGTTACGGTTTGTACCACATAATCAATGAGTGATATCACAGGGTAAATCAATATCATCATCCAAATTACACCGATGATGTTAAAGAAAAAGTGGAACCTCGCGGCCCTTTTAGCGTGTACGTTCCCCACTAACGCTGCAATGTTTGCGGTAACTGTTGTCCCGATGTTTTCACCTAAAACCATTGCCGCGGCAATCGGGAAAGATATCCAGCCCTCGAAAAGCATAACGAGTGTTATCGTTGTTGCTGCTGAAGAAGATTGTGTTAAAAGCGTTAACACTGTACCTGCAAGAACGAATAGTAGAAGTGACAAATAACCCCAATCGCTAAAACTATCCATAAAGGCAAGAATGCCTGGGTTGCTGTTAATATCTGGCACTGCGCCCTTGATAAATTCAAGGCCAATAAACAAGATACCGAAGCCTACCATCGCTTCGGCAATATTCCGTAGGCGGTTATTGCCAGAGAATAAAAACGCAAAGAAAATACCAATTACCGCTAGAGCGATGGGTGTGATCTGGAATTTAAAGCCAAATAGAGCCACCATCCACGCGGTAATGGTGGTACCGATGTTGGCACCCATAATAACGCCAGTGGATTGAACAAAGGTAAGCAGGCCTGCGTTTACGAAACTCACCGCCATAACGGTGGTAGTGGTGGAAGATTGAGTAATTGCTGTGGTACCAAAGCCGGTAACTACGCCCGTTAACCGATTACGGGTCATACCTGAAACAATCCCTTTGAGGCGACTGCCAGCAACTTTTTGTAACCCTTCACTGAAGATTTTCATACCGAAAATGAAAATACCCAATGAACCAACTAATTGTAGAAAATCAAATAATGAATAACTCATAGGTTAAGCCTTTGATGTGGCGTGCTTTTGTTGGCAACACTACCGAAATTATCACCACGAGTTTACGTGGCCTCTCAAATTCTACGGGCATTTTATAGAGCATCATCGGGAATTGAAATAATTGTGGCGTTGAAATTTTGTATTAATTCCACTTTGTCGTGCTATAGATTTTAAAAATATTGCCCTCGTACGTATACTAGACGCTCATAGAAGGAAATTCGAATGCCATCTTATTCATTACCAATTAGTTTTGTTATTTTGCTTGTGGTTGCTGTTTTATTTGTAACCGCCTGCCACCCTACAAGAGTATTAAATTCAGTAGTGCCATCGGGTTCCTACACCGTAGAACGAGATATTCCTTTCGGAGAAAACGAGCGCCAAAATATGGATCTTTACCTTCCTAATGATGGCAACTACAACCAAGATATTATGGTATTTGTTTATGGTGGGGCGTGGGATCAAGGGGCGAAAGAACAATTCGAATTTGTTGGCCAGGCTTTTGCGCGCCTCGGCTATATTACTTTGATTCCAAATTATCGCTTATACCCTGAAGTTGAATTTCCAGCCTTTGTAGATGATGTAGCAATGGCTATCGGCGAGATGCGCAATCATTTACCCGAAAGCTGTAATTTAGGTGATCGCATTATTTTATCCGGCCACTCGGCGGGGGCCCACACCGCGGCTCTATTGGCGGCAGATCCGAAATACCTTACTCAATATGATGCCCAAGATATTGAGATTTCAGCCCTTATCGCACTATCGGGCCCTTATGATTTGCCACTGGATCATGAGCGAGTGCGCAACAAATTTAGTAAAGTTGAAGGCGATGAAGCAAACCCTATTGCTTTGGCGAATGCGAAAATGCCGCCTACGCTGCTTATTCATGGTGAAGCCGATACAGTGGCTGAATCAGCGCATGCCGAAAAGTTTCAGCGTCGGTTGGAAAGCTTAAGCGTTCCGGTAACCATTAAATTGTATAATCGAACGCGTCACGCTTCGGTAGTAGCTAGCTTGGCCAGCCCGTTACGTTTTCTAACACCGGTTTACGATGATATTCAAAGTTTTTTGATTGCAGAGCAGCTAGATAAACGCTGCAAGTGATTAAATCTTAAAAAGTGGTAGCAAAGGAATAGTGAGCAAATAGTGAATTAAAGAATTCGCATAAAAAAAAGCTGTGGCCTAAGCCACAGCTTTTATATTATCCAATGCTTTATCTCACTGCTTAACCTCGTTGCTTGCTTCTAAAATTTTAGAAACAAGCCGTAGCCTACTTAGCTACCAGGAATTAGCACTGTATCGATTACATGAATCACACCGTTATCGGCTTCGATATCTGCAGTAACAACACTTGCGTCGTTAATTTTCACACCATAGCCTGTTGCATCGATATTTAATGCAGAACCTTCTACAGTATCAGCACTCATTTGCTGGCCGGCTAAATCGCCGCTCATTACTTTGCCAGAAACAACATGGTAAGTGAGCACGGCTACTAGTTGATCGCGATTTTCTGGCTCTAACAAGCTTTCCACAGTGCCCTCTGGCAACGCTGCAAAGGCTTCGTCAGTTGGAGCAAATACGGTAAATGGGCCTTCGCCATTTAATACATCAACTAAATCAGCTGCATCAAGTGCCGCAACTAAAGTTCCAAAACTACCATTGCTCGCCGCGATTTCTGCGATAGTGCCTTTTTTCTCTTCTTGGCTGTAGCCGCTGCGCTCTTTGTTGCCACCATGATGGTCTGCAATGGCTAAACCTGATACTGCAAAACTTCCCGCAAGGGCGATAGACATAGCTAGTGTTGTTAACTTAGACATAGTATTTCTCCAAAATTGTTTTCTTTCTTCACAATACAGTTCGTTCTGCATTAATGTTTATGAAAGTGCTAATTAAATAATCAGCAGTTGTGTTTCAGAGATGGTTACGGCACAAGTGTTGAATTTGGATGTTTGTTAACCAAATATTTACAGTAATGCCAAAAGAGCCTTAGCTGTATCTTCTGATGAAGCAGGGTTCTGCCCTGTTACCAAAATGCCATCGGTAACCACGTGCGGCGCCCAATCATCACCCTTCGAATACTCGCCGCCGTTTTCTTGCAGCATGTTTTCTACTAAAAAAGGTACTACATCGGTGAGTTCCACAGCGGCTTCTTCGCTGTTGCTAAAGCCGGTTACTTTCCGGCCTTTTACTAAACTTTCGCCGTTAGCGGCCTTGGTGTGGCGAAATACGGCCGGCGCATGGCACACCGCAGCAACTGGTTTATTCGAGTTTAAGGCCGCTTCAATAAGTGCAATTGAGTTTTGATCTTCAGCAAGATCCCACAATGGGCCGTGGCCACCAGGGTAGAATACGGCATCGTAATCATTGATATTTATTTCACTTAGCTTCTTGGTTGTGGCTAACTCAGTTTTTGCCGCCACATCTTTTTCGAAGCGATCGGTTGCCGCGGTTTGAAAATCAGGCGTATCACTACCCGGATCAAGTGGCGGTTGGCCACCTTGTGGTGAAGCGAGGGTAATTTCGGCACCTGCATCTTTGAACACATAATACGGAGAAGCAAATTCTTCAAGCCAAAAGCCAGTTTTGTTACCGGTATTACCGAGTTCATCATGTGAAGTTAAAATCATTAGTACTTTCATTACGTATCCTTTTCGTTGTTTATTTTTTGCTTACCTAAACGACCTTGGGGCGGCAAGGCGTTTCATCAAGGGCAACCGGCCAAGCAAGCCGATGAAATCGTGTTATTGCCCGCATTATTTGCCTAATTGTTCACCATATTGCCCACTCAGTGATTCGCCTCACTCTTTGCCTTACTATTCGCCCCACTATTCGCCCCATTGGGATAACAAATCTTCGTTCTTAAATTGCTGGAAATCTTGTTTCGCAGCATCTCCCCACCAGTATTCTACGAACTGATAACGCCCAGAGTTTCGGGTATAGAACCGATAGCGAATCGGGTTTTTTGAATAATAATCTTGGTGATAACCCTCAGCGCGATAAAATCGCCCGAGGCGGGTTACTGGGGTTACTATGGGTGATTCAAATGGGCCTTCAGCGGCAAGTTTACGCACGGAAGCTTCAGCCAAAGCTTTTTGGGTGTCGTTGTGATAAAAAATTTCAGCTCGGTATTGTTGGCCACGATCAACAAACTGACCTTCCGAATCCGTAGGGTCCATGAAGCGCCAAAAGGCTTCGAGCAAGCCTGCATATTCAATCACATTGGGGTTGTAAAACACCTGCACTGCTTCAGTGTGGCCAGTGCGGCCGCCGGCAACTTGCTCGTAGGTAGGGTTGCGTTCGCGGCCACCGGTGTAGCCGGAAATAGCCTCATACACGCCGGGTAATTTTTCAAAACCCTCTTCTACACACCAAAAGCAACCACCGGCGAAAGTAGCAATTTCGCGCTCACTCTCGCTGTTCTCTTGAGCTTGGGCTAAGGTTGCAGCGGTGCTTAAAAAACCGAATACACATAATTGAATTAAAAACTTTTGCATAATACCACCTAATTTAGTTCCTACTTTTATGGCAAGCATTGCTCGGGACAAGCCTTGTACTTCTCACAATTGGCCCGGATAGCTGTGCACTTGTTAGCTGTTGATACGTAAAAAATTGGGTTTTAGCTCCGAAAGGTAGGCTTTTATCTCATATCTTCACAAATTTTAGGGTTTTACGGAAAATTCGTACTGAGCAAAGAATTTTTGCTATATTTAGGGCCATTGTTAAGTTTCTGCCCCAAAAGCTAGTTAACTTATTGAGTTTTTATAAATGAATCGTTGGTTTGTTTTCGTATTGATAAGCACGTTGCTGGTGCTGCCGTTCGCCGGCAGCGCATCTGCTGGTGCTCATTCGAAAATGAATGTAAGTGCTGAATTAGTAGAAGCTGGAAACAAAATAATAGGTGCTGATGCCGATTCTAACCCTGCCGCCGAAAGCTCTGCGGCCGAAAAATCTGCCGCCAAAAGCTCTGAAAAACAGCCACATTGCGCATTAATGGCAAGCGCTACCGAAAAAGATACTTTGAGCAAAAATATCGCAATGAGTTGTTGTGATGCGCTTTCCTCATCTGTTTATCACAGTGAACCGCACCACAGTGAAGCTGACAGCACTAATCAGTGCGCCGCAGATGCCTGCAGCAGTGATTGCGGGCACTGCGTATCCGCAGGGCACGGTGTTTCCGCCTTAAGTAATTGCCTAATGTTCAATTGTTCGGCGTTGTTCGCGCAGGCGCCAGCACTCGTTATATCCTTCTATTCTCATCTCACGCCAGAGCCGACACCGCCCCCCATTATTTCTTAACGAAAAATTACGTGGCCGCATTTGCAAAAATATATTTCGCAAATGCCCGTTGTTTAGTTAAGGAATAGCTTATGTTGAGCAAAAAATTTAGCCATCGCAAGCCGCTATGGCTCGTGATTATTACCGTTGCCATGGCGCTTGCGATTGCAGGTGGCGTTCAGGCACAACACGCACATGAACATCAGGGCCATTCCCATAATGCCTCTTCTGGTTCTTCTGCAAGTGCACAGAACGAAGATAACCCGTTCGCCGATGAGAACACCGTTTATACCTGCTCGATGCACCCTATGTTCCGTTCCGAGAACCCTGATGATCGCTGCCCCATCTGTGGCATGGCGTTGGTGCCTGTGGCTACTGAAGATGAAAGTGATGAGAGCAACGATTCTGAGCCTTCAGTAAGTTTATCGGAACGCAGCTTAGCGCTGTTAAATGTGCAAATTCAGCCCGTAGTTTTGGATACCGCTGTGCAACGAATTCGCGTTACCGGCCAGTTAGATTTTGATGAGCGGGCACTCACTTCTATTAGCGCATGGACAAGTGGCCGAATTGAGCGTTTGTATATTAACTATACGGGTGCTTCTGTTAAGGCAGGTGAGCCGCTGGTTGAAATTTACAGCCCAGATTTATTGGTGGCCCAACGTGAGTTACTACTGGCTAGGTTGGCGCTTGCAGCAGAACGACCAGCAGATGGGCGTACTGTTGGTGATTTAGGCAATGAACGCACCTTTCAGGCAGCGCGCGAGCGCTTGCGGTTGCTGGGCTTGGATTCTGCACAAATCGAGGCGGTTCTGGAGCGGGGTGTAGCTACTGATCGGGTAATTATTAAAGCGCCTTCTTCGGGTTTAGTGCTCGCGCGCAATGTCAGCCAAGGCGATTATGTTAACACTGGCGAGGCTTTATTTCAGCTCGCTGATAGCCGGAAAATGTGGGCCGTATTGCAAGTGTTTGAGCGTGATTTAGCGAACTTTGTGATAGGCCAACAGTTGCAGCTAGAAATGACATCATCGGGCGTTCAATTAAACGGCGAAATTGTTGCGGTGGCGCCACGCATTAATGCTGATAGCCGCACTCGAGCAGTGCATTTAGCTATCGATTCACCGCAAGAGGCCTTCACCGCCGGTGCTTTCATTCACGCCATCGCTCAGGTACCGGTAAACGAGGTGTTACAAATTCCTGCTTCCGCGCCTTTAATTACTGGCGAACGCGCCATTGTGTTTGTTCGTGATAGGGATGATCACAGCCGCTTTATAGCAAGAGAAGTAACACTTGGGCGAAAACTTGGCGATTTCTATGAGGTGCGCTCAGGCTTAACAGCGGGCGAACACGTGGTTAGCCGAGGTGCATTTATGCTGGATAGTGAACTGCAGTTGCGTGGTGAAAGGAGCATGATGTCATCGGATAGAACAAATGAACCTACACCAGCGCCACACAACCACGGAGGCCACTAAAATGACATCATGGCTTCTCAACAACAAACTAGTGGTAGCGCTGTTTGTTGTAATCATCACTTTTGCTGGAGTAATGGTGGCACCCTTTAATTGGGATACGGGCACACCGCGCTCGCCCGTTGCCGTAGATGCGATACCCAATATTGGTGAGAACCAGCAAATCGTATTTACCGAATGGCCGGGGCGTTCGCCGCAAGATGTGGATGATCAAATTAGTTATCCGTTATCAGTGCAGTTGATGGGCGTGCCGGGTGTAAAAGATGTGCGCACAATCTCAATGTTTGGTTTTTCCAGCATTGCGGTAATTTTCAATGATGATGTAGAGTTTTATTGGTCGCGTTCGCGAATTCTGGAGAAGCTAAGCAGCTTACCGGCGGGCACCCTTCCGGATAATGTTCAGCCTGCGCTAGGGCCCGATGCTACAGGGTTAGGGCAAGTTTATCTGTATACCTTAGAAGGGCGAGATCCCCAGGGTAATCCAACCGGCGGCTGGGATTTAGATGAATTGCGCTCGGTGCAAGATTGGTATGTGCGCTATGGGTTGTTAGCCGCTGAAGGTATTAGTGAAGTGGCTTCGATAGGTGGTTTCGTTCGCGAATACCAAATTGATATCGATGCCGATGCGCTGCGCTATTTCAATGTGAGCATGGAGCAGGTGGTTGCGGCTGTGCGGGAATCGAATATTGATGTAGGCGCTCGAACCACTGAAATTAACCAGGTTGAGTATATTGTTCGCGGTGTTGGTTTCATTGAAAACTTGGCGGATATCGAAAACGCAGTGGTACGTTTAGCCAGTGATAACACTCCGATTCTCGTTTCTGATGTGGCCACAGTGGGTTTCGGCCCAGCGGAGCGCCGGGGTGCGCTAGATGTTGCGGGTGCAGAAGCTGTGGGCGGGATTGTAACCGTGCGCGAAGGCTTTAATCCACTTGCCGCTATTGAGAACGTGAAGCTGCGTATCGATGAACTAGCCGAAAGCTTGCCGGCACGGGCTGTGGTTGATTGGCAACAGGCGAGCGTAGCGGATATCCGTAACTTTGCTGAACAACAAGGGTTGCCGGCGCTTCGCAGCCAAACCTTGAATTTTGATGATCACGGGCAAAAAGCGTGGACGGAATGGCTGCAAACACACCCGCAAGATCGTTGGCCTGAATGGGTAACGCTGAGCAAAATTACGGTAGTGCCGTTCTATGATCGTTCAACCTTGATTATGGAAACGCTGGGTACGTTAAGCGATGCGTTAACCCAGCAATTATTGGTTACCGCGGCCGTGGTGCTTATTCTTCTTATGCACCTGCGCTCGGCCATTACCATTGCCACTATGCTGCCATTGGCGGTGTTGATAACCTTTATTGGTATGCGGCTGCTTGGTGTAGAGGCCAATATTGTAGCCTTAGCGGGCATCGCTATTGCGATTGGTACCATTGTAGATATGGGAATTATCGTTACCGATAATATTTTGCGGCTGCGAAAGGATAAGCCGGATCTAGATATTGGCGAGGTGATCACCCGCGGTACCAAAGAAGTTGGCCCGGCAGTATTAACCGCTATTGCCACCACGGTGATAAGCTTTTTGCCGGTATTTACCATGACGGGTGCCGAAGGCAAGCTTTTTACGCCATTGGCGTACACCAAAACCTTAGTGCTCTTAGCGGCGGTGATATTGGCCTTGGTAGTGGTTCCGGTCATGTTGCGGGTGTTGTTAAGTGATAGGTTCCGGAAAATAGATAGCTGGTTGCTCGCGCGCCGAAAAACATATCGTATTGCCTACGCCTTGTTAGTTCTTGTGGTGATATTCGCGTTAGCTGGGTTATGGGAACCGCTAGGCCCGGCTGCTGGTGGGATTCGCAACACCTTGTTCGTGCTAATGTTGTTCGCCTTCGTAGTTGGTGGTTTTGCTATCATCATCCATTTCTATGAACCTTTACTGCGGCTTTGTTTGCGGTTTAAAGCTGCATTTTTGGCGTTGCCGGTATTGGTTGTTATCGCCGGTTTGGCTATTTTTCCGGGCGTAGGCCGAGAATTTATGCCCTCGCTTGATGAAGGTAGTTTCTTGTTAATGCCAACAACGATGCCGCATGCCTCGATAGGCGCCGCGCTCGATGTGTTAAGCGAACAAGATAAAGCGATTGCTGCTATTCCGGAGGTTGAAAGCGTAGTGGGGAAAATTGGCCGCGCGGAAACGGCGCTCGATCCTGCGCCGGTTTCCATGATTGAAACCATTATTAACTATAAAAGTGAATTTAAAACCAATGCTAATGGCCAACGCATCAACTTTCGGGTGAATCGGCAGGGTGAGTTTGTGCGTGATAGTAATGGCGAATTAATTCAAGATTCAAGCGGTGAACCTTATCGGCAGTGGCGCGATCATATTCAAAATCCGGATGATATTTGGGATGAGATTGTGCTTGCGGCGCAAGTGCCGGGGGTTACCTCGGCGCCACGCCTACAGCCGATTGAAACTCGGCAGCTCATGTTACAAACCGGTATGCGTGCCGCCATGGGCGTGAAAGTACAAGCACCCGATCTTGAGGCGTTGGAACGCGCAGCGGTAGATATCGAACGCGTGATGCGCAGTTCTCCGGCGGTGAATGCCGCCTCGGTTAGCGCTGAGCGTGTGGTTGGCAAGCCCTATCTTGAGCTACACCTCAAGCGCGAAAACATTGCCCGTTATGGCCTTACCATTGCGGCGGTGCAAAATACCGTGGCTACTGCGATTGGTGGGGTTGAAGTAACGCGCAGTATTGAGGGGCGCGAGCGTTATCCTATTCGGGTTCGCTATCAACGGGAGTTACGAAATGATATTGAAGCCATGTACGATATTTTGGTAACTGCTGCGAATGGCGCGCAAATTCCACTGGCGGAGCTCCTGGATATTCGTTATACCCGCGGGCCGCAAATGATTCGTTCGGAAAATACATTCCTAACCGCTTACGTAACCTTCGGTTCTGCTGCGGGCACTGCTGAAGTTGAAGCGGTTGAGGCGGCTGCCGAGCATCTTCGCAATGCGCAAGCAAGCGGTGATTTACGCCTAGAATCGGGTGTGAGTTACACCTTTGCGGGTAGTTACCAGCAACAGCAAAGTGCAATGCAAACGCTGCAAGTGGTTATTCCGTTATCGTTGGTGCTTATTTTCATCCTTCTTTATCTGCAATTTAAGCAAGTGAGCACGGCTTTAATGGTGTTTAGCGGCATTGCCGTGGCCTGGGGCGGGGGTTTTATCATGCTCTACCTTTATGGCCAATCATGGTTTGCGAACTTTACTATTCCCGGTATCACACAAGGTGTTACGCTGCGCGATATCTTCCAATTTGAAGTAACTCATTTAAGTGTGGCGGTGTGGGTTGGCTTTTTAGCGCTCTTTGGTATCGCGGTTGATGATGGTGTGGTGATGGCCACATACCTGCAGCAACGCTTCTCTGAAGGCACTGCAAATACCGTTATCAGTATTCGCGAGCGCACGATTGAAGCCGGGGTACAACGTGTGCGGCCATGTTTAATGACAAGTGCCACCACTATCTTAGCACTCTTCCCTGTGCTCACCGCTACAGGCAGAGGCTCCGATTTAATGATTCCCATGGCAATTCCTACCGTGGGAGGCCTAACATTTGTGGTGCTTACTATGTTCGTAGTGCCGGTTCTATATTGCTGGCGCGAAGAAATGAAGTTGAAGTTTCGGCACCGTTCTTAAAGCGAGTAAGTTGTTTGCCTTAAGAACGGAGGCTGTTTTCTAAAATAATAGCGGCGGAACCATCTTCAGTGGTGACATGAATTTGGTTCCTGCCGTTATCTTTACTTTGATAAAGCAGTTTATCGGCCTGTTTGAGCTTCTCATCCCAGTTATCAATAATGTTGGTTTTACATGCTTCAACGGTTAAACCGCCGCCGCTTATGGTAACCGGTATAGCACCTTTGCTCGTGTGATAATGTTTGGCGCATACGCTCTGTAATATCTTGCTCGCAAAGGAAGCAAGGCCATCATGATCAACGTTTTCGATGAGCAAAAGAAATTCTTCACCGCCCCATCGAATTACCATATCGCTTTCACGGGTAATGGCAACTAAGCGTTTACTCACTTCAATTAATACTTCATCACCTACATCATGGCCGTAGGTATCGTTTACGTTTTTAAAATAATCGACATCAATCAAAAATAGGCCATGCGTGCCTTTATAGTTCCGGCGTTCATCTAAAAAGTGCTTCT
Source organism: Aliidiomarina iranensis (assembly GCF_003987135.1). Classification (GTDB taxonomy): domain Bacteria; phylum Pseudomonadota; class Gammaproteobacteria; order Enterobacterales; family Alteromonadaceae; genus Aliidiomarina; species Aliidiomarina iranensis. The sequence goes on along the minus strand of NZ_PIPJ01000004.1, from coordinate 31,611 downwards.
GCACCACACGGCGGTTGAATAGGCTAGTAAGCGGATCACGCAATGATTGCTCGTTTAACTCGTGATTAACTCGGCTCAGTAACTGATTAATTTTTCGTGATTTTCGATATGCGTAAGTGGTTAGTAGAATAATAACTAAAAGCAATACGCCGATAGCAATGGCGTATTGCTGGTTGCGTTGTTGCCCTTGCAATTGTTGCGTTTGCAATAAGGCTTCTTGCTCGAGCAATTGAATCTGTAGCGACTTTTCATCGGCTTCGTAACGCACTTGCAATTCACTTATTACTTTATCGCGTTCAGTTTGGAACAGCGCAGTTTGCATTTCGTTCTGCTCTTTTAATACTGCAGCTTGCTCTTGATACATTCCCGCCATTTCGTAAGCATCCGCAATATGTGAGAGTAAAATTGAAACTTCACGCCTTAGGGCAAACGTTTTGAATACGTCTGCCGCCGCCAACATCTCAGCAATGCCTTGCTCGTAATTACCCTGCATCACTTTCACGTAGCCAAGATTGAACTCTGTTACCGAACGTTCACGAACGTTATTTATTCGGGTTGCCACAGCAATGCCCTGTTCAAGGTAGGTGCTTGCGGCTTCTAAGTTTCCCATCAATAACTCCGCGGCACCGGCATTATTGTAGCCGAGCATTTCAACGCGGCCGTTACCAACAATGGCAGCTTCTTCTGCAGCGCGAAGAAATTCACGCACCAACTCAGCAGAAGGGCCTTGCTCATATTGTTGTGCGTACGCGCGCACTAGATAAATATCGGGGAGGCGTTCGGTTAAACCATAACGAAGCGATTCTTCAATGGTAGCGTTCGCAGTTTCAATAGCTGCGCTGTAGTTACCCAGGTTTGCTTGTAAACGGGTAATATGAAAATTCAAAAACTGGCGGCGGCGCTGAGTGTTGGCATCGTTTGTATTAGAAATAATCGAATGTGCTTCGAGCATATATTCAAGCGCTCGAGCAAACTCTTCAAAGCGAATGAATATGCGCGCCATAAGATGCTTAGAGTGGTATTGAACTCTTGGATTGGTAATGCCACCAGTGAGTGGTTCGATGTCGGTAATTAGGCTTTGGGCATCTTCGGGCCGATCATTTTGTAGATAAGCTTCGGCAAGAAATATGTGCGCTTCGGTAATTGCGTTTGCGTTTTCAGTGGCTAATGCTCGTGCAATGATTTCCTCGCCGAGAGCTATTGCCGCAGGTAGGTTCTGCTCAGCAATTGCAAGCGTGAGCACTTGGTATCCGTTGGCCCGCACGTAAGTTTCAATGGGAGTATGGTTGGTTACTTTAGCTAAAATGTTCGCAAATGCGGTAGGATCACGAGGAACGAAACCAATACCCAGCACGCCTTCCAATTCCGCTTCTATGCTGGCATCTTGCTGGGGTTGCGAATCAGCGTTTGAATCTGCGCCTTCCGCCGTTGCCATTTCGGCTAACTCGGGCTCAAAGCTTGCTGCCGCATCAAAGGATAAGCTTGCAGCACTCGCAAGAAGGGCACAAGCAAGGAGCCAAGTACTTATATTCTTTTGCCGCACTAAATATCCCTTAGTGATGGGTTACTGATTCTGTTCTTATTATTAGAAAATAGTACTGCCTATTTCTTATCGGTGCCCTCTAGGCGTTGTATTTCCTTCCAAAGCTCATCGGCTTCGGCAGAAAGCATCGAATGACTGCGAATATCGCCGCGGCGTTGGGCCTGCATCGATTTCTCTTGCACCTGTTTCATTTTTTTACGGAGTTTATCCGCAGGGTTTGATTTAAATAATCCAAACATTTCGATGTCCTAATTTGAGTATTTGCAGTGAATACGTGCTCTACTCACTTTAGGATTGCCACAACATAAATATACCTGCTGTGCATAAAACGCCATATTAGTTCTACATCATCGCTTGCAAGTAACGCTCAAGCCCGAGGCGGTTGATTAAACCCAATTGCTGGCGCAACCAATACGCATGGTCTTCTTCGGTATCTTTTAAAATGCCTACGAGCATATCGCGAGTTACGAAATCTTTGTGTTGCTCGCAAAGCTCGATTGCGGCTTTCAGTGCCGTAGCATTTTTACGCTCCAAATCGAGATCGGCCGAGAGCATTTCCGGCACGTTATCGGCATTTGGTAATGCATGCCGGGATTCCATATCGGGTTTGCCTTCAAGATATAAAATACGCTCAATCAATAATTTCGCGTGGCCACGCTCATCATCCGCCTCGTGGGAAATACGCTCATATAATTTGTTAAATCCCCAATCGGCATATTGTTCTGAATGCGCAGTATATTGATCGATTGAAGTGAGTTCCCAAGCTAAAAGCCCATTTAATGTGTTTACTACCTGGCTCATAAAGGCTCCTATAGCTGCTGTTGCAAGTAATTTTCTAAACCAATGGTATCAATCAAGCTACATTGCGTATCCAACCAATCTTGATGCTCTTCCTGTTGCTCAAGAATTTCAGCGAGCATTTTACGGCTCACGAAATCATGTTCGCTTTCGCATACAGCGATGGCCTGGCGGATATGATTAATATCTTCAGTTTGTAATTTATCATCAAGCTTAAGCATTTCGCCCGGCTCTTCGCCGATATACAACTTACCTAGCTCTTGAAGATTTGGAAGGCCATCAAGCAGGAGAATACGCTCGATAATTTTATCGGCGTGCTTCATTTCATCGATGGAGGCTTTGTAAACTTTATTGTTTAGTTGCTCAAAACCCCAGTTTTTGTGCATGCGGGCATGCAAAAAGAACTGATTAATAGTTGTGAGCTTGCGGGTAAGAATTTTGTTCAGTGCCGCTAGAACGGTGGAATTTCCGCGCATGGCTTGCTACCTCTCGAAAACATATTTCGGAAGCTTTAAGACTAGTTTAATTTGAGGTCAGAGTAAAATAACTTTGCGTTACGTTGTGTGCTGCGTTGTGTATTGCGTTGTGCGTTGCATTTGTTGCTGCATTAGCGGTTTTTCCGGGGATGAAAATTTCCGGTTTTTGCGCGGGGGTGGCGGCAACAGAAGTATTTTCGAGAGCTTCGTTAAGAACGCCCCGAGCCATGCAGGTGCATTTACCGCACTGATTACCTAAACCAAATTGTTTGCGTAATTCGCGCACCGATACGGCGCCGTTTTCCACAGCTTTAACAATTTGCTTATCAGTAATGCCTTTGCATAAGCATACATACATAGAACGCACCCCAGCATTTTCGAACTTGGGGGGCATTTAAACACAAATGCGAATCGTTATCAATACCATTGGTTTCTTCTTTACCTACCCGCTAACTGGATATTTTGGTTATCGTGATAGCGTTTTAAACATTCGAATTCATGCCAGTTTTCGTGGTGATATGTTCTAGCCCGTGGGCATTGGGCCCGGTTTCACTGCGCCAGAGTTTAAATGCGAAGTAGAGGCCGGTTGCTGCTAGTCCGGTGTAGAACCACATACCGGGCGCATAGCCGGCGGTGTTATCTGGGCTGGCGCTATTGATATCATTGAGGAGCCCTACAATCGGGGGCACTACCATCCAACCAATTTGTTGGCAGAATGTCATGATGGCGAAGGCGGTGCCTAACCGTTTTTCTTCCACAATATAAGCTACTGAAGGCCACATTACTGCCGGTATCAGTGAGAACACGGCACCGAGTAAGAATATCACCACAAACAGCGTTAGCGGCACCATGGCACTGCCAATGAACGGAATAATTAAATTAATTTCGGGGCCTGGTGGCAAATAAGTAACGGCTAAAAATAATGGCAGCATTACTAGAGCACCTGCGGCCATGAAGAGCGATCGGCGGCCAACGCGGTCTACCCAAATGCCAAATAATGGGGTAAGAATAATGGCGGCTACGGGCAATAAACTACTGAGCAAACCGGCCGCTTCTCGGCTAATGCCGTGCGCTTGTTGGAAGTAATCAATAGCGAAGGTACGGAACGGAAATACGGTGGCATAAAATACCACGCAGAGCGCCACGATATACCAATAAGAAGCACTAAATTTGTAGAGGCTTTTGAAATCAACCTTTTCTGCCGCCGAACTCGTGCCTACTTGATAGCGGCCTTCGGCACGGCGCTCCATAATCCAATATAAAATTGCCGCCGTTACCGAAATACCCGCAACCGCGCTCGCTAGCCACAGTGGATCTTGCCAGTTGGTGTATAGTGGGCTGGCAAATGAGGTGGACCAATCGGCAGATGCCGAGCCCAAGCGTGAGATTGATAAATTTATACCAAAGGCGAAGCTGAGCTCTTTGCCTTTAAACCACTTTGAGAGCACGGTTACCGCAGCCACAATTAGTGGCTCAGCGCCAATACCTAACATAAAGCGGCCAGCCAAAATAACTTCGTATTTTGGTGTGATTACGGTGAGTACGGCCGCAAACAAGCAAATGAACGCAAATACCGTGATGGCCTTTTTAGTGCCCCAACGATCAATGGCATAGCCGCCGGCAAGTAACACGAGAAGCGCGGCTGCATTGTATACCGAAGATAAAAGGCCGATTTGTTGGTAACTCAAATCAAGATCTGAGCGCATTAAATCGAGCACTGGCCACATGGAATCATAAACGTAGTAGTTGCCAAACATGGCTAAACTAACGAAAAGTAAAATAAGCCAACGATATAAAGGAGAGGGTTCCGGCAGTGCTGATTGAGTTGGCGCACTTAAATTTGGCGTACTTAAATTTGGCGTTGAAGGCATGGGCTTCTCTTCGGCATGTTATATTTTTTGTTGGCGCTATTTAACCAGTGCTTACAAAGAATGAAAAGTATTTCGTACAATCTTGTAACGTGGCGAGCATGATTTGCGCTACGTTATTCGCTACACTCAAGGCATCTTCAAATTCTTGGATGCATTATGAAATACGTGAAACCCCTTCTTTTAATAGCAGCGGCTCTCAGTTTTGCCGCTTGTAGCGATGCGGAAATCGCTGAACGTGATACGCAAGCTGCGTTTTCCCTCACCATCGCTCATATCAACGATACCCACTCGAGCTTTGATCCAGTGGCGAGCAGTTTTAATGCCAATGAAATGCGGGTTTATAACGAGTTCGGAGGCCACCCGCGCATTCTTGAGCGGGCGAATCAATATCGCGCCGAGGCGGAAGCGGCAAACCAACCGATGTTGTTCTTACATGGTGGTGATGCCTGGCAAGGTAGCGCGTATTTCAAGTTAAATGAAGGGCGCATGAATGCTGATATTTTGAGCCGCATGCAGCTCGATGCAATGGCGTTGGGCAACCATGAGTTTGATTTAACCAACGCACACTTGAACGAGTTTCTAAGTTCGGTCAATTTTCCCATGCTGGCGGCGAATGTTGATGCCAGTGGCGATGAAGATTTAAACCAGCAAAGCAATTTGCTGCCCTACGTGGTGTTTGCGTTTAATGGTTTTCAAAAGCAGCGCTTAACCCCCGAAGAGCCGCCACCTGAAAATCAACAACTTGTGGCTGTATTTGGTTTAGCGCTCGATGATATGCCTAATATTGCGCCGAATACTGGCGATTTAGTATTTGCCAATATGGTAGAAACTGCCCAAGCCATGGTGGATGAATTTCACGCGATGGGCATTGATAAAGTTGTGGCGCTTACGCACATTGGCAAGGCTATTGATGTTGAAATTGCTAACCAAGTAAACGGTATCGATGTGATTGTTGGTGGCCATTCGCATACATTATTAGGTGATTTTTCTGATTTGAGTATGGGCTACGCTGGCACTTATGCCGAGTGGGTTATTAATCCTGATGGCGAATCGGCAACTTGCGTAGTGCAAGCCGGGGAATATGCGCAAGCTATTGGCCGTGTGGAAATTGATTTCACTCGCGATGGCCGGGTGCTTGATTGCGTGGGTGGTAATACGCTTTTGAGCAACGATACATTTTACCGAGATAGTGCACGCACCGAGGATAGCTATTTAGGTGGCACAGCCACGGCCGAAGTACTCGATTTTATTGCGGCTCACCCGCGGCTTGCCGTTGTTGATGAAAACACAAGTATGCGGGCGCACATTGACGCGGTTTATCGGCCGGCCATGGAGAGAGCCTACGGAACCGAGTTAGGAATGGTGCCTGCCGAAATTACTCACATACGCACGCCCACGGAAGCGTACCCAACCGGTTCTGAAGTGGCACCATTGGTAGCGCTCGGGCAATATCAGTGGGCCGCAAGTGAAGAGGTGGTAGCGATTACGGGCCTGCAAGCCGATTTTGCGCTAGTGGGTGCAGGTGGTGTTCGGCAAAGCTTGGCGCAAGGGCTTTTACGCGAAGGCGATATCACGTTAGAGCTGTTACCATTCGCTAATTTCATTTCCATTGTGCCCCTTACGGGCGCGCACATTATTCAGCTTTTGCAAGATACGGTAGGGGCTACCGTTCCGGCCGGTTCCCATGCGGGTAAATTCCCATACGGTGGGAATATGCGCTATCGCTTTGATGTCACCCAACCCGGAGTAGAGGGTGAAATTGTTAGTGTGGAGATTAATCGCGGCACTTTGCTGGAGCCAGAATGGCAAGCTATAGAGGCTGAGGCCATCTACAATGTTGCTATGAATAGTTACAACGCTACCGGCAATGATGGTTGGAATGTACTTTATGAGGCGCAAAAGGAAAGCTCAAATCGCGTTGATTTAGCGTATGTGGAAGGTGAGCTCTCAGCCTTTGCCGTTGAGCGTATACAGCGCACTGATGATGGCCGTTTACAGGTGATTTATGAATCCGCTGCATTACAGTGCGATATCGCGGGCGTAGCGTGTAATACTGATGCCATGGCGGTTGTAGAATTCTTCCGCGACATATACGTGCCGTTGCGTGGCGCTGTTTTGCCGCTGCCATACGGTGTGGTGGAATGGAACCTGCCAGATAGTGAAGAGAGTAATTAACGCTCAGAACATGAGCATCAACAACAACTATAAGGAATGGCTATGTTCTTGCAATATAAAATTGAAATAAAATGGGGCGTGATTTTCACCCTCGCAATGTTGGCATGGATGCTGATTGAACGTTTAGTAGGGCTGCATAGCACGCATATTGCAGTACATCCTATTTATACCAATATCTTCGCGATTATTGCCATCATCATTTATGTGCTCGCGTTACAACAAAAGCGCGATCAAGATTTTGGTGGTAAGATGAATTGGGCTCAGGGTTTTATCACCGGAATTTACGTAACTATTGTTGTGGCTATTTTAAGCCCACTTACGCAATTGATAATCCATTTCGTGATTACACCTCACTTCTTTACCAACGCCGCTACCCACGCTGTGGAAATGGGGCACATGAGCGCTAATGATGCCGCGTTGTATTTCAGCCTCACAAATTATTTGGTACAGAGTTTTGTAGGTGCGGCGATCATGGGAATTATCACGTCCGCTGTTGTTGCGCTCTTTGTTCGCAAAAAGTAAGTTGTACGCAAAAAGTAGCTTGCACGCGGTTCCAGTGTGCGCGTTTCACCAATAGTTCGTTTCACTAATAGCTACATCATCAATTTTGCGTAAAATTATTCGTTCACCAGAAACCAAAGGTTAAGATAAAAATGAAACTAATCACATGTGGTATTGCTTGTATATTCTTCTCAATGGCTTCACTTACAGCTGTAGCGCAAGAGCGTTATCAGCATTATGAAGGCGAAGAGGCGGCATCTTTCGAAGAAGCGTTAGCGAATTTTGCTGAGTATAATGAAAAGCTTGAACAGATTTTGGCAGGCGAATTAGAAGCGGCAGATATGGCCGAGATTCACCAACTTACCTATACTCTCGAAAACGCGCTTGAGCGCATTAATTTGGAGCTGGCACAACTTGCAGAAACACTCGAGGTAGTGCACTTGGGTTCGGAGCGCATGGAGTATGAAGGTGTTCGAGAAGCGGCTATGCAGTATTTAGAAACGGCACGTAAAATCGAGAAATAACGAATGGCAAATACACCCGGTAATGTTCACAATCATAACTTGAAAGCTCTTTTCTTGTTGGCCTCAGGGCTAGCGCTCAGCGCTTGCTCTTCGCCAACAGAAACAACCGCCTGCTGTGTTGAAGATACGGGTGAAATATTGCTAGAAGCGCGAGGAAACGAGCCTTTTTGGAACCTAATATTGTACGAAACTCGAGTTGAGTTGAATAGAATGAGTGAGGAGCAACTGCAGTTTGCATGGCAGGAGCGAGCTGTCGGCGAATATAACCTATTTTCCGAGAATGCAGGCGAAATTGTGGGCACAGCAAAAATTATTGAAGAAGTTTGCCGCGATACCATGACAGGAATGCCCTACCCAAAACGTGCTGAAGTTACAGTTGGTGAGCAGCAACTGAGCGGTTGCGCCGGCTCTCCCATAGAGCTGCTCGCAGGTCCTGAGTGGCGCATTACTCACGTTCAAGGCGAAGCCATTGCCGAAAGTGTGGCCGTTAGCATTAACTTTGGTGAGAACGGCGAGGTTTATGGCAATAGTGGCTGCAACCGATTCGTTGGCGAATATGTGCTTACAGGCGAAAATTTTCAGCTGCATCAATTGGCCTCCACACGCATGGCATGCTCGGAGATTCAAATGGCTACCGAGAACCAAGTATTAGAGGCGCTTAGTGATGTTGTAAGGTTCGATATTGAAACTGATAATGTGCTTGAATTGATCACATCGTCAGGAACTCGCTTACGTAGCGTTTTAAACTGAGTTATTTTCAATAGAGCAATTTTTTACTGAGCCGAGAGCAATTTCTATCATCTGTTTGAAGCCCGTTTCACGTTGTTGGCTTGTGCTTGCCTCTTCGGTAATAAGGTGATCAGAAACCGTGAGTAAACAAGCTGCATGTTTATTTAACACGCGTGCATTGTGAAAGAGCGCGAACGATTCCATTTCTACCGCTAACGCACCTTCTTCAGCATGGATTTTCTGAAATACCTCATGTTCATGTCGATAAAACACATCGCTCGAATGCACGGTGCCCTCGTGAATAGGTATTCCTTGGCGTGCAGCGCTTTCTTGTAGCCATTGATTTAACTTTGCGCTTGGGTGGTTATGTGGGGCCATATCGCCATTTTGAGTTTTTGCATACGATGATTCCGACCAAGCTTCGGTTGCGAGCAAAACATCATGCAATTTAAGTGTTTTAGTGTAAGCGCCACAGGAGCCAACGCGAATAATATTTTCCACACCAAAGGTGGTAAATAATTCCCAAGAATAAATACCAATACTCGGCATGCCCATGCCACTGGCCATGATGCTTACGGGCGTGTTTTTGTAGCTTCCGGTATATGCCAAAATGTTGCGAACGTTGCTAACTTCGCGAGCTTCATCGAGGTAGGTTTCAGCGATAAATTTAGCTCGAAGTGGATCGCCAGGCATTAATACAGTGCGCGCAAAATCGCCAGGTTGGGCATGGATGTGAGGTGTCATCTAATCTCCAAAAAGTTTAGCTAGCTTGAGCAAATGATTTCAGCATTCGGCTCTAAAATGCGCGGGTTACTCAAAGTGATTTGCTTTGCAGGTTCCGGCCAGCGCTCTAAGAACGAGCGGTTACTACGCACCGGGCAGCTAGTAACACTGTGCTCCTTGCCTTCGATATCAGTAAGCTCGAAATCAAAGTGAACAGGATTTTCTAACGGGTTGCGAACCGAGAAAAACATACCGTAGCTGCCGCGTATTTGCGCGAAAAAGAGCTCAAATGTACGTTCGGGATGTTCATTTTTTTCTACTGCCCGCATATCAACGATATTATTATTCTCGTCGATATTTGCTTCGATATAAAGCCGCTCGCCCGGCAGTACAATGATATCGCCTTCATAAACTTCAGGCCAATATTGCAACTGGCTCATACTATATTCGCCCTTTGCGGTGGCTACTAAAATTTCAACATCTTCCCGGCATGTATTTTCCTCACAGTATTGCTCAAGTGTAAGCTTTGTCATTGAAAACGGCGCACGATCTGGAGCGCTGCCATTCATTTGGCAGCCCGATACGAATAGTAGCGCGAGTATGGAGTAAGTTAGCCGAAAACCTTTCATGTTCAAATCTCTGTAAAATTCACCGCAATGGCGTGAGGCTCCATTAGTGCCGTAAAAAAGTGAGTTGCAGTAACTGGCGCTGTGCTATTTGGCACAAAAGCTGATTAATTAACAACCAACAATGATTTTAGGTGGCTTTGTTCAGAATTACAAAATGCTTTTAGTTCTTCTAATAGCATGGGGTGGGCAAGTAAGTATCCTTGTAGTTCACTGCATCCGTGCTTTTTCAGAAATTCTGCTTGGGCCTTATATTCTACCCCTTCGCCGATAACCCGTAAATCAAGCGCATGAGCCATGGCAAGTATAGTTCTTACGATGGTGCGGTCGTCTTCATTCGTTGGAATATCGCGAATAAACGCGCGATCAATTTTTACTTCATCGATGGGCAGCTTTCGCAAAACACTTAGGGAAGAATAGCCAGTGCCAAAATCATCAATCGAGATATTGATTTTTGCTTTGCGTAATGAGGTTAATACCGCAAAGGTTTTCTCAAAGTTATTAATTGCCGCAGTTTCAGTAATTTCTAATTGTATCAACGACCAATCGGTAATAGCCTCGAAGCGATTACGAAAGCGCTGAATACTATTATCATCATCAAAATCATGGCCCGATACATTCACAGAAAGGCGCGGAATGCTGGTGCCAAGTAGATCAGCTGTACTCAACTCGGCAATTGCCGTTTGGCATACAAAATCAGTAATATCGCCAATTAACCCTTGTTGCTCTGCTAAAGGAATAAACGTATCTGGTGAAACTTGGCCATGCTCTGGGTGATGCCATCGTAAAAGCGCTTCAACGCCGGTTATTTTCATTGATTGCGCACAAAACTGGGGCTGATAGGCCACACTCAGGCTTTTGGTTTCTAGTGCTTGCTTTAAATCGGCGGTTAATTGCAGGCGCGAATGTACATTTTCACCGAAAAAGTGGTCATAAACGCGCAGATAGCCGGGGCCAAGGCTCTTAGCTTCTTCTAAGGCAAGGTTTGCAGCGGTGATCAAATCGCGCGGTGTATCGGCATCGTTCGGAAATATAGCAATGCCGGCACAAGCCGATACTGTGAGCAATTCATGGCCGGGCACTTTTAATTGCCGCAAATATTGCTGAAAGCCTTGGGTTAACTGAATAGCTTCATCACAATTCTCGATATCTAAAATGAGAACAGCGAACTCATCGCCAGCTATACGCCCAGAGATGCAACGCTTTTCACTGAAATAATTACGTATGCCGGCGGCTACATCTTGCAAAAGTTTATCACCCGCAGGTTGCCCTGCTGAGTGGTTTACTTGCCGGAACTCATCTAAATTTAAACAAACTAATGCCAGTGATTGTTGCTGAATCTTGCTCAGCTGTATTTCTGATTCAAGATCTTGCCGGAACATGTGGCGATTAAGAAGTTGCGTGAGGCCATCTCGTTCTGATAATGCCCGTTCGCGGCGCAGAGCACTGAACAACATGAAAAATAAAATTAAACCGGTGAATACAACAAACGCCCAGCCTTTATATGTTTGTAACTGAGTGAGTGTAGCTGGATCTTGAACAAAGCCCGCGAGTAATCGATCTGAATACAGGATCCAGACAATGCCAAAAAGAATGTAAATAACCGTGCGGTAAACCGCTGTTTTTAATGAAGACATGAAAATAGAAGCAGCCTTTACAGTTACATTCTATAAACATAGCAGGCAGAACCAAGAAAGGGAATTGTAGCTAAGGTAAATTACTGAATTGTTGCGGAAACGCAAATTTGGCTCACAAATTAGCGCCCGCAACAATAATTTGAAGTAACAATTAGAAACAGTATTTAGAAACAGTATTTAGAAACAGTACTTAGAAATGGCACGTGAAGAAAACACTTCAAAAACGCGCCTGAAACTAGAACTTAAAAATGCAGTGAAACACCCACTTTCCCGCTCCATGCCCGGCTGTAGATACCTGCGCCAAGGTATAAATCTACCCGATTAAACACCCGATAGCGCACATCTCCGTGCCAGCTCGAAATACTTGAACCACCCACTTTGGAAAATTGCAGGTAGCTAGATAAATCAAGCTTCTCACCGAGCCTTCCGCGAATCCCAGCCTGGGAAATAAAGCCATCATCACTAATGTTTAGGTGATTAGTTTCCATTTCTACCCGAGTGGCACCTGCAAGAATAAATAAATCGGCCTGTTCACTTGCAGCCATTCTTAACCCGGCCATAACGCTTAATTGGTAAGCATTTTTATCGGTAGCGCTTAACACATTGGAAGTTTCACCAGAGCCTAGCTCAATCGCAGCCAAGCCATATTCCATTACAGGAAGGCTGGCGCGCAGGTTCAGCATATCAGCTTGAGCATCGCTATCACGATCGCGTTCGGTGGCGTAGCTTATATCTAGAATCCGCCAATTAGGTCCCGATAATGCATCTGTATCCCCATCATTATTTGTTTGCGCCTGGCTCTTTGATGCGAACATAAGCAGCATAATAAGCGTTACCATCGAGATAAAAAATCGATGAGAATTTCCAGAGCGCGATGTTATCAACATGATGAGGTTACCTATTGCCGGTTTGCATGTACTGAAAAGTGGTTGCGGCAGCGGCCACTTATGTTTCGAGAATGTTTCTGCAACATTTCAACAAGGTTTCGTGGGGGCTGCTATCGATAAATTTTAGTTATCTTTATTGATTAAAGCACAAAAAGGCGAGAATGCGGAAGCCATTCGCGCCTTTTTAACAAGCCATTTACGTGTTTAGGTTTTAAGGCTTCGATTTTCTACTCATTTAAAGAGATGTAATTTCTTCGCTTGCTTGCGCAATCGCTTTTGCCCGAGGCGCTTCGCCAAGGTTTACACCTTCCGCACGCACTGTTGTTACATCGGTAATACCGATAAACCCAAGTACACCCTGAACTAAGCTTTCTTGGTGTTCCATAGCTACAGCTGGGCCTTCGCTGTAGATACCGCCACGTGCAGAAGCGATGTAAGCTTTTTTACCGGTTACTAAGCCTTCGGCGCCTGTTTCGGTATAGCGGAAGGTTCTTCCCGCTTGGGCAATGCGATCAATCCAAGATTTTAGCTGAGTTGGAATTGAGAAATTGTACATAGGCGCGCTAATAACCAAAACATCGGCAGCGAATAATTCTGCAAGAAGGGTTTCGGTAAGCGCTAATTCTGTTTTTTGGCGTTCGCTGCGATCGCTTTCTGCAGTGCCGGCAGCCATCAATATTTCTGCATCTAAGTGCTGAATCGGGCTGTTGATTAAATCTCTCACCGTTACTTGCGCATCGCTATTCTGTGCGGTTAAACGCGCCACAATTTTATCACTCAACTGGCGGCTAACGGATTGGTCACCAAAGATTCCGGCTTGGATATGTAAAATGTTCATGTGGTTACCTCGTAGTAAAGATCATCAGAATTTGAGCAGTTCATTAATTTATGTGCTGATCATAAAGATGTTCCAGTTTCACTACTAGATAGGTATTATGAGAACTACTGTTTCATAAATGGAACAATAACATGAAAGATATTACAAATTTGGCGTTGTTTGCGCATGTTGTAGAACATGGCAGTTTTAGTTCGGCGGCTCGCAGCTTGGGCATTCCGAAATCTACATTAAGCCGGCGTATCGCCGATTTAGAGATTGAGCTAGGCGTTCGGCTTTTAAATCGTACAACACGAAAATTATATCTTACCGATGTTGGCCGAGAATTCCTTGTGCATTGCCAAACAGTAGTAGCGGCGGCAAACGCTGCTGAGCAAGTTACTCAATTTGTTCAGGAAAAGCCTCGTGGTAAAGTTCGCTTAAGTAGCCCCTATGCCATCAGCCAATCGTTACTTGTGCAAATTTTGCCGGAATTTATGGCGCGCTACCCTGATGTTAATATCGATTTAGTGATGACCAATAAACCGGTGAACCTTATCGAAGAGCAAGTAGATATAGCACTGAGGGTGCGCGCAACAATGGAAGAATCTTCGTTAATCGGCCGTGAGCTCTTACCCTCTGGGCAAGCCCTGTACGCAAGCCCAGAGCTTGTGGCTGAATATGGCGAGCCCACACACCCCACTGATTTAGTTAACTGGCCTGCACTTTCGATGCACTATTCTTCAGGGCGGTACCAGTGGTCGTTTACCAGTGATAACGGCGAGAACCTTGTGCTGTCATATCAAGCACGGCTAATAACCGATGATTTGTGGGTATTGCGCGAAGCTGCTTATCAACATCAAGGGGTTGTTTCACTGCCCACCTATCTTTGCCGTGATTACGTTAAGCAAGGGCGTTTGGTGCGGGTGTTACCGAATTGGCAAATGCCGGTGGGTAAATTACATTTGGTATATCCTTATCGCCGTGGCTTATTACCGGCCGTCCGTGTTTTAATTGATTTCTTGTTAGAGCGGATGCCTTTAGCTGCGGGTGTGGCAGGGATCGCGTCAGATACCGACGCACTGGAGGGTTAAGCTATGTGGTGCCAAAGTTCAGGCACACATGGCTCAAGCACACATGGCTCAAGCACACATAGCTCAAGCAGGCTTAGCTCAGGCACATTTAGTTCAGGCATAGCGATTAATAGGTAAAAGGAATATTCATGAGTTTAACACCGGCTTTTATGGTTCTTCATGGTAATCAGCTTGAAAACTTGCGCGAAGTGTTAGTGCAGTGGATGGCTGAATACCCCATTTCGCCGCTGGGTGAAGAACACATGTTGGTGCAAAGCAACGGTATCGCTCAGTGGTTGAAAATGGCGTTAGCCAGCACCGATGATGGCCACCCGGGCGTTGCTGCGGGTATTCGTGTTGAACTCCCAAACCAATTCGTTTGGCGCTTGTATCGTTCCGTTCTTGGCGAAGATATCCCGGTTTCCTTGCCTTACGATAAAGGCAATTTAACCTGGCGTATTTTACGTTTGTTGCCAGATTTAACCGGTGATGTGTTTGCGCCCTTAGCACGCTACCTAGAGGATGATACCGATGGTAGAAAACGCTATCACCTTGCTGCGCGGTTGGCTGATTTATATGATCAGTATCAAGTGTATCGCGCCGATTGGCTGCAACGTTGGAGCCAAGGCGCTGATGTGCTCACCCGTGCGGAACTGAATGGTGCCGATTTTGATCAAGAATTGGCAAGCGCTGCCCAAAATGCCGGTTTGGAGTTTGCCCTGCCCACAGAACAATTGTGGCAGCCGGCGCTGTGGCGGATGCTCCGAAATGATTTACAGGGGCGCTCGCAAGCCATGGCTTTTTCCAGCCGCGCGGATGTGCACAATAAAGCGCTGGCGAAACTTCAGGCGGGTGATATGCATTCAATTGCGTTGCCTGAAAGAGTTATTGTGTTTGGTATCTCATCCTTACCAAAGCAAACACTTGAGCTTCTAGCAGCACTTGGTAAACATACGCAAGTAGTGCTTGCGGTGTTGAATCCGTGTCGGCACTTTTGGGGTGATATCACTACTGCAAAAGATGAGATTCGGCGACAACAAAAACGGCAACAACGTAAGCCTGGGTTACCCGCGGTTATCAACAATGAAGATTTGTACCTGCATGCGCCGCCCTTATTAGCAAGCTTAGGCAAACAGGCGCGCGATTATTTGAGTTTAATTGATGAGTTTGATGAGCCTGAGCGTTATCAAGCGTGGTTTGGCGATCGTATTAATGTATTTTTTAACCCGGCCACGGGAGCATTCGTACCAGCCGATGGCGTTTCCCTGCAAAACCAACCAGAGCAAAGTGAACCAGAGCAAAGCCAACCAGAGTGGCCACTGCTGCACCAGATTCAGCACGATATTCTTGAGCTCAACGCGCTGCCAAGGGAGCCTCGTAGGTTAGGTGCCGAAGATCAGAGCATTAGCTTTCATCGTTGCCATAGCAGGCAGCGGGAAGTGGAGGTTTTACAAGATAACTTACTTGCGGCATTTGCTGCCGATTCAACGTTGCGGGCTCGCGATATTATTATCATGACACCCGATATCGGCGATTATGCACCTCATATTAATGCAGTATTTGGCCGTATTCATAGCGATGATGAACGCTACTTACCCTATTCGCTGGCGGATCAAGCAAACCGCGGTAGGGTGCCATTGCTAATTGCATTGGAATACTTGCTTTCGTTGCCTGAACAACGGGTAACGTTAAATGAGGTGTTTGATTTACTGGATGTTCCAGCCATTCAACGCCGCTTGCAGTTACAACCTGAAGTGCTTCCACAGCTTCGCCTTTGGCTCACCGAGGCAGGTGCGCGCTGGGGTATCGATGCAGAGCACAGGCGCGTGTTTGATTTGGCGGCAATGGGCAATGCCTTTAGCTGGGCGTTTGCGATAGAACGAATGCTTTTAGGCTACGCCATGGGTGAACATGGCCAATGGCGAGGGTCTTTGCCCTACGCCGAAATTGGTGGTTTGAGTGCGGCCGATTTAGGGCCAGTTTTGCAGTTTATTCAACAGTTAAAACACTGGACGCAAACACTTGCAGCCGAACCCGAGCGAACCTTTGCCGATTGGCAAAACTTGCTGAATGGCAACGATAATTTACTCACTACCTTTTTTGATGTGCAAGACGACACCGATGAACGCTTATACGTGCAGCTAAACGAAGCGTTAGAGCGTTTAAGCGATGCCGTATTAGCCGGTGAATTTGATGGTAAGCTAAGTTTAGCAGTGATTCGCGATGCGTGGTTGGCGGAAGCGGAACAAAGCGGATTGAGCCAAAAATTCTTGGCCGGTAAAATTACATTTTCTACGCTGCTGCCCATGCGAGCCATTCCATTTAAACGAATTTACATTTTGGGCCTAAACGATGGTGAGTACCCGCGCAGCCGCAGGCCGGATGATTTTGATTTAATGAGTTTAAATTATCGCGCCGGCGATCGTTCACGGCGCGATGATGATCGCTATTTATTTCTCGAGGCTCTGCTGAGTGCGCGTAGTGCCCTGTATTTAAGTTGGGTGGGGCGTAGTGATCGGGATAATAGTGAAAAACCAGCTAGCGTATTAGTGAACCAGCTGCGGGATATGATCGCACAAGGTTGGTGCGCGGAAGGCGGTGAGGTATTACCGGTGCTTACCCATGAATATCCGTTGCAGCCATTCTCACGCGCCTATTTTAACGGCGATTTTGCCACTTATGCGCAAGAGTGGGAGCAAACCCACAACTGGCAAGAGCAGCCAACGATACAGAATAATTTGAATACTGAATTGAAAACGGATCTACCAGAATTATCACTAGCAGGGTTACAAAAGTTTCTTCGAAACCCAGTTCGTTATTTTATGGCTGAGCGTTTTCGGGCGCGTGATTATCAAGATGATTTAGTACTCGATGATGATGAACCTTTTGGGCTTGATGGGCTAAAGGCCTATATTTTGAAGAATCGTATTTTACAGCGATTGCTGAAGCAAAATCACCACAACTTTGATCAGCAAGCAATGGATGCATTAAATCATGAAATTGCGGCGATTGAAGCGGAGGGCCTCCTTCCTTTTGCGGCATTTGGTGCAAATACCAAGGCAAATTTGCGGCGCGAAGTGCAGGTGGTGATGAATCGAGTGGTTGATGATCAACGCGATTGGGTACCCGCAACCGAGAATATTCAGGTGTCGTTGAGCACCAATGGCCACCAGTTGGTAACCGAGTTAGATCAGCTCTATGTTGATAAAAATGGAGAGCATGCCTTTGTTTTTGCTCGCCCAACGGCTATTCGCGAAAAAGGCCAGCCGAAATGGCATCAGCTCATTGATGCATGGTTACAGCAGTTAATAGCGAATGCGGCCGGCCATCGCCTTAACATTTGGCAGTATGGCTTAGATAGCCGCATAGTGCTCGCAGCTAAGCCGCAGGCTGAAGCGCATGCGCAGTTAACCGCTGTTGTAGAATGCTGGCAGCAAGGTTTAGCGCGGCCTTTACCGGTAGCATTAAAAACGGCTTTTACTTTGCTAACCGGCGGTAATGCTGAGCAAGCTTATGAGGGCGATTTTAAGTTTTCCGGTGAGTTACAAAAATCGCCTGAGCTGGCGCGTTATTATGGTTCTTATGCTGAGTTAACGGCGGCGGGTTTGGCCGAATGGGCGGAAGCCCTGTATGCGCCGGTAATGGCAAGCAAGGAGGCAACGTTATGAGCCAGCACATAAGCCAGCAGGGAAACAAACACAGTGCGCCTTCGTTGAGCCCAGAGAGTTTTCCGTTGCAAGGCATGCGCCTGATTGAAGCAAGCGCGGGCACAGGTAAAACATTTACCTTGGCTGCTCTTTATGTGCGCCTTGTGCTCGGCCACGGTAACCTGGCGAATCAGCCCGCTAATGGCAAAGCACTTTTGCCGCCCGATATTCTCGTTGTTACTTTCACTAAAGCCGCTACTGAGGAGCTTCGCGATAGAATTCGCCAGCGCCTTGTGGATGCTGCGCAAGTATTTCGTGGTAAGCAAACACCCGATGCGGTGCTGGCAAATATCGTTGCGGATTATGCGGAAAGTGAATACGCCCAATGTGCGGCGCAATTGCAGTTGGCTGCCGAATGGATGGATGAAGCCGCGATTTTCACCATTCATGGTTGGTGTCAGCGGATGTTAAGCGAGCATGCCTTTGATGCCGGTACGGCGTTTGCGCAAACCATGAATAAAGATTTGCGCGAACTTAGCTTACAAATCACTCGAGATTATTGGCGCTATTTTTTATATCCGTTGGCCGATAGCCGAGTTTTACAACATTTTGCCTCGATTGCACAATCACCAGAAGCCCTGTATCAAGCGATTCAGCCCTGGTTAGGTGCAGGCAGCGATGGCTTGGCATTCCGCGCCGGGGGAACGCCATTACCGCCGGCGCAAACGCCAGAACGCGCAGGGGAAACCTTGCAAACATGGCTAGCAAAAATCGATCAGTGTGCCATGCACGTGCGAGAAGTATTGAGTTCGGAGGCCTTAGCTGCATTAGATGAGGCTTTTGAAAAAGGCACGATCAACAAAAATAAGTTCCGCGAAAAAGGCTGGCAAGAAGCAGAGCGGCCACAACTTGTGAGTTGGATTACGCATCCTGAGCAGTTTGATCCGCTCGATTCGGATACTCAGAAGCTCATTACTAAATACAATAGCGAGAATTTGATAGCGGGTACTAAGGCAAAGTTTACTGCGCCTGAGCACCCCTTATTTGCTGCTTTCAAAGATTTAGTTGTGCTTATAGAGGCGCAGCCAAAGTTAAATTTAACCGTGTTGCATCATGCCGCTGAATGGTTTGTGAATGAATTTCAGAAGCGTAAGCAGCAGCGCGCCGAACTTGGTTTCGATGATTTACTAACGCGGCTGCACAGCGCCCTGCATCGAGAAGGTGGTGAAGCACTTGCCGAGCGCATTCGCCAGCAGTTTCCGATGGCAATGGTGGATGAGTTTCAAGATACCGATGCGGTGCAGTTTGGTATTTTTCAAAAAATATATCCCAATGTTACCAGTTCTGAGTATGGCCTAGTTTTAGTAGGCGACCCAAAACAAGCTATTTATAGTTTTCGCGGTGCCGATTTGTATACCTATTTGAATGCGCGGGCAATAACCGCAGGCCAGCATTACAATTTGCCGAAGAATTACCGCTCCACTCAGGCTTTAGTGGAATCGGTAAATGCGCTGTTTATTGCCGCGGAAGAGCAAGAATCGGGCGCTTTTGGCTTTGCGCGTGCGGGGAATAATCCGCTGCCATTTTATGCTGTGGCAGCTGCCGGGAAAAATACTGAATTGGTTGAGAACAGTGCGCCCATCCCAGCACTCAACTATTGGTTGGTGGATGAGGCCGTAGAAAATCTTCGTAAAGCCGATTACCAACAACAAATGGCCAACGCCTGTGCCGATCGCATTGCCGCCCTGTTAAATAATTCAGCCGTTGGCTTTGGAACTGCCCAGAGCGATGCAACTGCCCAGAGCGATGAAACTGCCCAGAGCGATGAAACTGCCCAGAGCGATGCAACTGCTCAGAGCGATGCGCGCCTGCAAGCAGTAACACCCGCCGATATAGCCATCTTAGTGCGCGACCGCAATGAAGCAAAAGTAATTCGCGATGCCTTAAATGCGCGTTCCTTGCGATCTGTTTATATGTCGGATAAAGATTCGATTTTTGCTACCGAAGAAGCCGACACCATGTTGAGCTGGCTACAAGCGGTGTATTCGCCAGAAAATGAAACGCGATTGCGCGCCGCTTTACTTTTACGGTTATCGGGGCAAAGCGATAGTACCTTGAGCCATTGGCTAGAAGATGAACAGGCTTGGGAAACCATAACCGATCGTGTTCGTGAGTTTAAAGATATTTGGCGTTATCAAGGGGTATTGCCCATGATTCGCGCTTGGTTACATGCTTTCGAATTACCGCAGTTTTGGTTGCAAAGTGATTCGGGTGAGCGAACACTCACTAACATGCTGCATTTGGCTGAGTTGCTGCAACAAGAAAGTAGCCAACGTGATGGCGAAACCGGATTAATGCGCTGGTTTGCTCAACAAATTGAGGGTATCAGCAGTAACGAGGAGCTTGTGCAACGGCTGGAAAGTGATGCTGAGCGCATAAAAGTGATCACCATACACAAGGCTAAGGGGCTGCAATACAACCTGGTATTTCTGCCGTTTATTTGTGGCCACAAAGCCGTTAACGCCAAACGTTCGGTGCGCTACTACGAAATGGCAAATGGCGAAACGAGCAATGAAGAAACAGAAAGCAGCAAAGGTCAATCGGTTGTTGAGCTCGAACCCGATGCCGAAGCCGTTGCCCGAGCCGATAATGAGCGGCTACAAGAAGACATTCGATTACTCTATGTAGCGCTGACACGGCCAGTTTATGCCTGCTGGCTGGGCATTGGTGCTTATCGCGATGGCCCCGCACATTACAGCACAATCGATCGAAGTGGTTTGGGAGCGCTTCTCGGTTTGCCAACAAAACCAAATGCGGCCGATTTAAAAACTGCATTAGCGAAGCTGCCTTGGCATCACGAGAGCACACCGAGTTTTCAGGCATATTCACCGGATCTCGATGCCACTTCGGGGCAGCCTGCCTTGCGGTTAGCGCGGCCGGTGCACAACGAACATTGGTGGATAGCAAGTTATTCGGCGTTACGAACAGGCGCGATTTATGTGCCGGAAGCACCGGATACCGCTACGCAAGAGCAATATCAAGATGATGATTTGCAAAGCCAAACGCCAATGCCAATGTTAAATACGGCGGCAAGCGATTCTAGCTTAGAGGGAATTCACGCATTTCCTCGCGGTGCGGGTGCGGGTACTTTTTTGCATAACATTTTGGAAATCGCGGCCGCACACAAGTTTGCCGAATCGGCACTACCAGAACTTGAAGTTTCGGTGAATCGCCGCTTACAGCAACGCGGTTGGGATGAACACAGCGAAACTTTGCAGCAATGGTTGCGGCAATTAACCACAGTGCCTCTAGCTACCAGCGGTGAAGCGTTGAACAGGCTTGCGGTTACTGTTGCGGAAATGGAGTTCTGGCTGGAAGTAAACAATGTAAAAGCGGCTGATTTAGATCGCGTGATAAGCCGCTACTTCTGGCCCGGAAAGGCTCGCCCAGCGCTATTAAACGAACATCTGAATGGCATGCTCAAGGGCTTTATTGATTTAACGTATCAAGATCAATCGGGGCGTTATTGGGTGTGTGATTATAAATCTAATTGGCTAGGCGCGGATCATCATGCCTATACCGAGAGCGCGATGATGAAAGCGATGCTAGAGAAGCGCTACGATGTGCAAGCCAGCTTGTATTTGTTTGCGTTGCACCGCTTGTTGAAAGCGCGAATTCCCGATTACAGCGAACGTATGGCTGATTATCTGGGTGGTGGCATGTACTGGTTTATTCGAGAACCAAGCGCGGGGCAGTGTGTGTTAGCGCCTGATTTAGCGTTACTGCATGAACTTGAGGCATTGTTTCGTTCGGAGGCCCAGCAATGAGCGCTATGAATACTTTACAAGCATGGTTGCGGCAGGCTGCAGCCGAACGAAGCTTACGGCCGATTGATACGGAGCTTCCGAGCACTTTGCATAAGCTTGAGGCGGAAGAAAACCCATTATGTTGGTTATTGTGTTGCTTAGTGAGCCATCAGTATGGCCGGGGCCACAGTTGTTTGCGCATTGAGGAGCTGCAGCACACGCCCGATTTCGTATTAGGATTCGCGCTACCAGATGATTTGAAACTTTGGCTGGAGCCGAAGGCGATTGCTGCTGCATTACAGCAAAGCGATTGGGTTCAGTGTATGGAGAAAAACACCGAAAGCGTTGAAAAACCGTTGGTGTATGCAGCCGGTAGGCTCTATTTAGCGCGGCTTTGGAAAGCGGAACAAGGTGTGGCCGAGGCGATCCAAACGCGCATTCAAATGCCAATAGCGAATGATTCCGAACCACCCTTAGCTGAATTGTTAAAACGAGTTTTTGCAGAATCGAATGATTCGAGTATCGATTGGCAAGCTTTGGCATGCGCAATGGCAGCACAACGCAAATTCGCGATTATTACCGGCGGCCCAGGCACGGGTAAAACAACTACGGTGGTGCGGTTACTAGCTATTTTGCGGCAAAAATATGGCGATAACCTACGTATTTTACTGGCGGCGCCCACAGGCAAAGCCGCAGCACGGTTAACCGAATCGATTTCGGGCGCTATCAATAGGCTTCCCGAAACCATGCAAAAAGGCATACCCACTGAAGTAACCACACTACATAAAATGCTTGGTGCACGGCCATTTCGCCGATCTTTTAAGCATTCAGGTGAGAATCCGTTGCCTGCCGATGTAGTGGTAGTAGACGAAGCCTCCATGGTGGATTTAGAAATGATGGCTGCATTAATGAATGCGCTGCCTGCGAATACCCAATTAATTTTGCTGGGCGATAAAGATCAATTGGCTTCGGTAGAAGCCGGCTCCGTGCTTGGTGATCTGTGTAAGGGTGCGGAAGAAGGGCGCTACAGCACAAACACCCTAGCAATGTTACAGCCTTACACGCCCCATAGCTTAGCTGCTTTTGGTGGCAGCGCTAGCTATGCCAGTGAGAGTCATGCCAGTGAGGGCGAAGAAGCGCCAAGTATGTATAACCAAGCAACCGTAATGCTGCGGGAAAGCCACCGTTTTGGTGCTGATTCCGGCATAGGAAACTTGGCCCGTGCAGTAAATGCCGGTGATATTCAGCGTTTGCGAGGAGGCTCTGAATCGCTATTCGCTGCCTTTGCTGATATCGAATTACTGAGCCCTAGCGCTAAAGAAAGTGGGCAGGCCAACGATTTCGCGGCCTTGCGAAAATTAGTGGTGCAAGGCTATCGTGCTTATCTCGGGCAAATTACCGAGAGCGATACCGAAATGGTTGCTCGCGATCAGTGGGCAAGAGAGGTGCTCACCGCTCATCGCAGTTTCCAATTACTAGTAGCGTTGCGCAAAGGCCCTTGGGGCGTGCAGGGGCTCAACGATGTTGTTGCCGATTGGCTCGAAAGTGCGGGGCTTATTACGCGCGCGCCAGGGCGAACGAAATCATGGTATGCGGGGCGGCCCGTTATGGTGCAACGCAATAACTACACTTTGAATTTAATGAATGGCGATATCGGCATAACCCTCAGGGATCCAGAAACCGGCAAGTTACGCGTAGTATTTGAACAGGCAGATGGGCGCATTAAATGGGTATTACCGAGCCGGTTGAGCGATGTAGAAACGGTTTACGCGCTCACGGTGCATAAATCACAAGGTTCTGAGTTTGCCCATACGGTGCTTGTGATGCCAGATGAAATTAACCCTGTGCTCACACGTGAATTGGTATATACCGGTATTACTCGAGCGAGTAAACGCTTTACCCTAGTTGCTGCAAAGCCGGCGGTTTTTGCGCAGGCAGTGCAGCAACGGGTTATTCGAAGCAGTGGTTTATAGGTGCTTGAGTACGTGCTCGGCGGAACTTACTTCAAAGGCCTTCGGGCCTTCTACAAATAAATTCGTTAAAACACCATCACGAATAATCATTGCAAAACGTTGGGTACGAACGCCACCAAACGCGCCCGTATCCATGGTTAAACCAATGCTTTGGGCCCAGCTTGCATCGCCATCAGAAAGCATCGTTACGCTCTCGCCAACTTCCTGATCTTTAGCCCATGCCGCCATTACAAACGCATCATTGGCGGCTAAACAATAAATGCCAGCAACGCCTTTATCGGCAAATTCGTTAGCTAAACGCACATAACCCGGTAAATGCTGCTCTGAGCATGTAGGCGTAAAAGCACCCGGCACAGCAAATAGCACGTGCGTGCCTTTCGCAAAAGCCTGAGCAGGATCGAATTGCTCGGTACCAATAACCCCTTTTTTCGTTAGGCTACCGGTTGGAATCTTATCGTTTTCTTGAATCATAATTGCCTCTTTATTTTTAGTTAATCGCTAGTGGTTACTTTGCCACACCCGATTACGAAGAAGTTCGCGATATGGCTCAGAATCAGGTGTATCGCGGAACCATAAATCTAATATTTCCAAAAACCGTGGGTGCTGGCGCACTTCGGGCAGAACAGTATTCATCTTACGAACCATATTTTGCCCCCACTCGTTGTTAGTGCAGCCAATGGCGCCGAGTACAAAGGAACCCTCGGTTTCCGCAATGGGGATAAATTCAAGGGAGGGTTCGGTTGAGCTGCTCTTATCAAAGTTATTTAAAATCTGATATTCAATGGTGTAATCGATACGCCCCGATTTAATCATGGCGAGAATGGCCACGGTTGCATTCTCGCCAGTGTGAACAACTCGCGTGATATCGGTATCAGCCGAGCCATCGATAATGTGTTGCAACGAGGGGTAACGGCGGCCCGCGGGATACCCAAGTTGAAAGTTGGCATCAAGAATCAATGCGCTGAGGTTCACCGGGTTGCCGTAGGCTGTGGTGATAGTTTTCGCATGCTCGGCGGTAGTGATAATGCCATGAGGATAATAAAAATGTGTTGGGTTGGTGTAAATCGCCGAGCTCGATGCAGGCCGATGAATCATGCATGGAAAGCACTGATTATAGTTTCGATCGAATTGCTGAGTGATACGGGTTTGCGGCAAGATTGTTTTATTGCTCTCCAAATCAGGCAAACTTTCATCAATAATATCGATTAATACATCGCAGATACCGAACCCCGCAAGAGGGCCGGATACAATGTGAAAAGGTGGTGCTGTGTTAATCACCCACTCAATGCGCTCGGCTTGCGTATCGGCTTGTAATGCCGCAGCCGGGAGGCTTGGGGCAAGAGCTAATACAGTAAGCAGTGCGTTAAATATCAGAAAATTGCGTAACCGATCCATAGTATTCCTAGTGATTATTCGTAACTGAATAGAACACAAACTCGATGAAAGTTCTTAAGTATTGAAGAAAAACTGTGTTTTGGAAACAACGAAATTGTATAAGAATGTAAATAGCCACTGGCGTTTCATGATCAACACCGTAATATAGGGCTAAATCAGTTTATCATTCCCTTCATATTGTGCAGAAGAATAACGATTAGGAACACTCATAAACATGAATGAAATTCAATGGATACCTGTAAAACCTAATTATAAAAATCAATTACGCGTGGGCAATAGCCTATTTCTTGGGCCCTTTTTTATTGCGGCCTTAGTTGCCGCAATTTGGCTAGAAAAATTACCAACTTGGATTCCACTTGCCGTTGCCACTGCGATATTCGTTTTGTGGATAACTCTCGTTTTATTCTGGGCACCAGCGCGCTGCCGCGTAACCAGTTATGCGCTAGAAACCGATGTAGTGCGTTTTCGCTTGGGCGCACTTTGGCACCGAGAAACCGCCGTTACCCATAATCGGCTCCAGCATTTAGAAATCGAACGCGGGCCAGTGGAGCGCATGCTTGGCCTATCACGGTTAAAGCTTTTTACGGCCGGTGGCATGGGTTCGGATTTAACGATTCCGGGGCTAGCGCCCGAAGTAGCCGAGGATATTCGCAACAACTTGATTGCCAAAATTCGGGATGAAGTGTTGGAAGATGGCGCTATCACTTCCGCCTCGAGTGGCTCCGCGAGCAGTGAATCGTCAAGTAAATCAGAGCAAGAGCAGGCAGCGGATAGTTCGCCGGAGGAAAAGCCGGAATGAATTCAGAAACTCTGAATTGGCAACGTTTGCCATTAATTTCGTTAATCTTCTTCTTCATCAGTAGCGTTCGTTTAACGATTAAGCACCTTTATAACGCATTACCTGGCCTTGTAGCTATATTTGTGGGGTTACGTAGTTTATTGCACTGGTGGCCCGTGGCCGTAGGCGCCATATTTATAATTTTGCTGTTAGCAACATTTTTGCGCTACCGCCGATTTTCTTACGTGTTAGAGGCTGAACGGATACGTGTGCGCCAAGGCGTGTTTAAACGCTCGGAACTGAATCTCGATTACGATCGCATACAACAAGCGGATATTCGCCGCCCTATTTGGTTTAAACCCTTTAAGCTAGCCATTCTGCAACTACAAAGCGCAGGTAGCAAAGGCTCTGAGGTAGAGGTGGCAGGATTAAGCGAAGAGTTGGCCGAACGCCTGCAGCGCGATATCTTAAATACCTTGAAAGTAAAAGAAGGTGATAGCGAAGGTGCGGGTGAGTACGCCGATGGCACAGTAGATTTTGAACTGAAACTGCCGCGCTCTGAGATTTTACGCGTAGGGCTTATTCAAAATGCCCTGTTAGTGGTAGGTGTGTTAGCGGCGTTATTGTTTTCCAACGAAATGATCTCTAGTTATGTGATTGACCGTGTTGAGAGTTTCGTAGCGAGTTTTAACTCAGTGTGGCAGGCCGCTTTAGTTTTAACGGGTATTGGTGCCGCAGCGCTTGTTGTCGTATTGGCCGGCGCTATTTTATTTTTCTTTAATCAATATTATGGCTACCACTTGCAGCGACAAGGCGATCGCGTAGCTTACACCGCCGGCTTGATAGGGAGTTTATCGCGAAGTTTTCGTATTCCGAAACTTCAGCTAATTGAGTTTCGGCAAGGGTTAGTAGCCCGAATCTTAAGCCGCTGGCAGCTGCGTATTTTGCAAGCCGGGGGTATCAATGATAAAGCAGAAGGGCGTTTCACTGTGCCTGTTTTGCATCGTTATAACCGAAGCCTCATTAGCGATGATTTGCAGTTGCCCGAACCCCATTGGCACCGGGTACACAAAATTCTTATTCCGCGCTATTGGCTCATTCCAAGTGTTATTGTGGGCTGGGTATTTAACCCTTGGGCTGGTGTAGGTGTTGCGGTGCTTATTTTATTACTAAGGGTGCTTTGGTGGCGGAATTTTGCTTGGCATTATCACGGTGGTTGGATAGCGGTTAAAAGCGGTTTATTTGGCGTAAGTGAACGCTGGGCACCTGCGGCAAAGATGCAGCGTGTTCGTATTAGTTCTAATCCATTTTCCCGTTACTTTAATTTGTGTACGTTAACCATTGATACAGCCGGTGGCTCGTTATCTATTTCCTGCATGGCGAAAGAGAAAGCAGAAGCGCTTCAGCGGGATATATTAGCGCTCACAGCACACAACAATAAGCGTTGGATGTAGTGCAGAATGTGTAGCCGTAAGCAAAATTGTAAACATACAAAGTAAAGCGAAATCAGGACGTGCGATGCAACAACCAACGCAACAACAAACGCAACAGCAAGCGCAACAAGAAGCAGAATTAAATATTGGCGGTATTAATTGGCTACGCTGGCAGTTTTCTGCACCCGAGGGCTTTTTGTTGCAAGGTGTGCGCACGCCAGCTCGCGGCCTTCCTGTGTTGCATTTTATTCATGGTAATAGTTATTCCGGCCTTACGTATTTGCCACTGTGGCAACAGCTTGCGCCTTCGTTTGATATTTTCTTACATGATGCCCAAGGCCATGGCGATAGCGAGCATGGCGGTAAGTTTGTGGGTTGGAACCGTTCAAGTGAGTTGGCCGCCGAAACATGGCGGCATTATGCGGCTGAATATCCTAATGTGCCCCATATCGGCATGGGGCATAGTTTTGGTGGCGCCCTCACCAGTTTAATGAGTTCTGCAGATCAGCAGCTATTTACGCAATTATTGTTGCTCGATCCAATGCTTTTTCCGCCAAGTATGATTCGCTGGGCGCTGCCGCTTGGGCGCATTGGTTTAAACCCGGTGGCGAAAAAGGCTCGCCGTAGGCGTATGTTGTGGCCGGATGAAAAGGCGGCCATGGATGCCCTCCGGGGCCGTGGTATGTTCCGGGGGTGGCAAGAAGAGGCACTAGCCGCGTATGTTCAACATGCAATGGAAGGCACAAGCGAAGGGAAACAATTAAAATGTTTACCGGAACGCGAAGCCGAGATATTTAGCACCTACGCGCCCAAATTATGGCGAGATATCCGCTCGGTTACGGTGCCTACCTTTGTATGGATAGGCAAAGATACCTACCCGTTTTTAAATAAATCAATGGCAACGTGGAAAGCAGCCCACCCCAATTTATCGGTTAACGAAATACAAGGTGGGCACTGCTTTATGCAAGAAGATCCAGCCACTATTGCGGCTCAGATTCGGGCGGTAGTGGCTCACCAATACAAGCCGAAAGCGTAGTGAGTAGTTTGCGCTCAACCAAATTAATCTCGCCATCGTTTTTGGCACACACTAGCCATGCTTTTACGATTTGCTCTTTCTCTTGCACCGACCACTGATCAATTCGATCTAAGCAATCACTGAGCTCGGCAAAGTTAAAAGGTTGCTGGCGGTAAGGCTGTAGATTTTTAGCTAACACTTGAGCACCGGCAGCAAAAGCAGCTTCGGCTTCGCCATCGGTTTCGTGGCCGTACCAAGCCAACACCGATAACGTAAACTCGGCATCTGATTGCTTGCGAATACCAACTTTACCTACACGTTTATTGGGCTCAAATTCGGCTCGCACATATCGTTGCAACATTTGCACCAAACACCATTCATACAAAGAAACTTGTTTGTCGGCGGCCACTAACTTATCAAGTGTGGCGAGTACCTGGTAGGCTTCTTGTTTTTCCAGTGATTTCAATGCCGGCACCGAAAGCTCGATTAGAGGCAAGCGTTGTTCTAAAGGTAATTCAGAAATCTTTTGGAAATCGTTTTCCGAGCGCTGCTGCAGCTCCTTATTGTGATCGTTAGCAATAATACTTAGTTGCTCGCTACGAACACTGCTATCGGCACTGAGCGCCATCGCAAACACAAGCGCTTTCGCACCGGCTTGCTGGCGAACTTCTGTGCGCATGGCTTCATCGATCACGGCCGCCGCTACAATACCCTCGGTAAGCACTTGCCCACCCTGAGAATATTCGCCAGTTATCATACCTTCAGGTAATGTTGCCGCCATACCACCGCCCGCTCCAAGAACACCGGTAGCACTGCCAAGAACAGCCATTCGCTGTGCCATGCGTTCTTTTTCTGTGAGCTTGGCGTTAGATTCGAGTTCTTCAGCAAGCTGCTCTTTTGGGTTGCTGCGAAATTTTCCATCCCAATCGGGGCGCACACGTTTTATTCGCTTTGCCAGTGGTGGGTGAGTAGCAAATAATGAAACAGCTTTACTAACAGCTTGGCCGAAAAATAAATGCGAAGCTTCATCGGCGTTTTTACTTTCCACTTTACTGCCTTGGCCTTTATCGGCCGTAAGCGCACCAATTTGTTCTAATGCACCGCCAATACCTTCGGGATTACGAGTAAATTGCACTGCTGAGGCGTCGGCTAAATACTCTCGTTGTCGGCTTACGGCGGCCTTAATTATATTGCCAAAGAGCACGCCAATCGCCCCTATAATGAGCAAACCGATACCAATGAAAGGAAGAGGATTCTTTTCATTTCTGCGGCTATACATGCCACTGCGCAGCAGTAGATAGCCGGCATGAGAAATAAATAAAATGCCGTTTAAAATAGCAATAATGCGAATATTCATTCGCATATCACCGTTCAAGATGTGTGCCATTTCATGGGCAATAACGCCTTGGAGTTGATCGCGCGTGAGATTCTCAACACACCCGCGAGTAACCCCAATCACCGCATCACGCGGTGAGTAACCAGCCGCAAACGCATTAATACCTTGCTCTTGCTCCATTAAATAAACCGGCGGCACTGGCATATTAGCCGAGATGGCCATTTCCTCTACTACGTTAAGCACTTTCCGTTCAGTGGCATCGTTACTATCGGGAGATAAGCGGCGGCCGCCAAGGCTTTCAGCTACAACTTTGCCACCACCTTTTAGTTGATACCATTTGAATACTACGGCAAGGCTAATGGCAGAGAGGGTCATGCCCATCACAGCAACAATGATATCCCAGTGAAACAGAAATTCGCCACCACCTGCGGCTTCCTCATCCATTGCACTCATGCCACCGGTGAAGGCAGCTACAAGAAGCCCGGTGAGTAGTAGCAGAGAAATTACCGCTACTCCGAATAGAACAACGAGCAATCGCGTATTGCGCCTTGCGATAGCTTGATGTTCAAAGAAATTCATTACCGACATTTAGTTTCCCTAGCCGTTAAAATTCAACTTTCGGTGCTTCTTGAATAGCTTCACGATCTTCAAACTGCAACAAACTTGCATCTTCGCCATGCCCTACTAAACCAGCAAATACCACTGGTGGGAACGATTGGCGATAGGTGTTGTATTCCATCACTGAATCATTAAACGCTTGGCGTGAGAATGCTACTTTATTTTCGGTGCTGGTTAGCTCTTCGCTGAGTTGTGCCATGTTCTGGTTGGCTTTCAAATCAGGGTAGGCTTCCATTACCACGTTTAAGCGGCCCATGGCGCTGCCAAGTGCGCCTTCGGCACCGGCTAAATTCCCCATAGCTTTTGCGTCACCCGGGTTTGCAGAAGCACCTTCCAATGCTGCTGCCGCTTGATTCCGCGCTTGCACAACGGCTTCAAGGGTTTCGCGCTCGTGCTTTAAATAAGATTTCGCTACTTCAACTAGGTTGGGAATTAAATCGTAGCGGCGTTTCAATTGCACATCAATTTGTGCAAACGCATTCTCGAACCGATTTTTCAGTGTAACCAATTTGTTGTAAATGCCGATTGCATAAAATACAGCAATAACCAGCACCGCAATTAGAATCCAGTGGGTGAGTTCCATGGCAAATTTCCTCTTAGAATAAATACACAAAGGTATTGAAGTAGTTGTTATAGCATGGAATTAGGCAAGGCTAAACGTACTAATTCGTTACCGCCTGAAATTGATGAAATTAAACACTCAGTAACATTTTGTTACAATTTACTTAATAAATTGTTTGCTTATTGTTATTTATCGTTTAAAAATAAACCCGTGCGAATCATTGTTGGCTGATATGGAGCGTACAAAACCTCTAATTTTGAGGATGTATTCTCTACAAGGACGCCTAAAAATGCGCACATTCAACGTTTTATTTCTACTAGCTAGCCTCTTTTTGCTTAGTGGTACTGCTAAAGCACAAGATATCCCAAACAATGTTTTTTTACCCCCCCTTTGCAAGTGCTGAACAGAATGATGATGTTATGGGAATCAAATCCGCACGACGGTGTGTAGTTTGCATTATGCCGGTAGTTGCGGTGGTAGTGGCTTGCAGCTAAATGAGGGCAAGCGCATTTATCGGCAATCAGAAACTCAGTTTGATGCATCGGGGCGGTATGTGGTGGCGCGCTATGAGAACGGTGAGCTTATCAGCACGCAGAGTGATTTTAATGCACTTGGGCAAGCGCAGCGGGTGAATCATGCGGGAGTGGTGAGTGTGAAGCGTTTTAATGCCT
>NZ_PIPJ01000036.1 GCF_003987135.1 Aliidiomarina iranensis | reverse complement strand
AGGAAAATGGTGGAGCCATGCGGGATCGAACCGCAGACCTCCTGGATGCAAACCAGGCGCTCTCCCAGCTGAGCTATGGCCCCATAGTGCTTGTCTAAATCACCGATAGCCGCGTTGCGCGATTCGTTCAATCGGTCACATACCATCGAGGTATGCTCCCTCAATCACTCAACGGGCGCCTTGCTCTCGGCGATTTATCCTGCGCGTGCTAACTTCGGGGAAAACCCGCTTTTAACAGGCGCAAGGTTGCGCTTCTGACACCGAGAAAAACTCGGTTTTGGCTGTTTAGCAAGGCGTGAGGGGACGAAGCATACACCAGTATGCGAGCTATCAAACTACGCTGCCAAACGAACCAAACATCTTCGAGTTGTGACAAGGCGCCAAGGAGGAAGCATACACCAGTATGCGACGACGAAGGCAACGCTGTTCACAGCGAAGAAGTGGTGGGTCTGAGTAGACTTGAACTACCGACCTCACCCTTATCAGGGGTGCGCTCTAACCAGCTGAGCTACAGACCCGTAACTGTTCTTTGTTCCATCTATCAAGCCAATCAATCTGTGTGAGCACTCACTCAATTACGCATCTTCATCGTTAAGGAGGTGATCCAGCCGCAGGTTCCCCTACGGCTACCTTGTTACGACTTCACCCCAGTC
>NZ_PIPJ01000035.1 GCF_003987135.1 Aliidiomarina iranensis | reverse complement strand
GCTAACGCTCGAAATAACCGGCGTGCTTTAGCGCGTCCGGCGCCGACGGCGCGTAGTTCATTGACTTGTTATGTTTCATCCACACCGAGCTCAGAGGCTTTCAATAACTGACTGCTGCGACGAACCGTTAGAATATCCACCTGATTTGTTATGCTATAGATAACTCGGTAAGAGCCAAACACCACTTCTCGAATACGCTGCAAACGCACCTCAGGGACGACTCGTCCACTCTCCGGAAATTCAGCTAAGCGATCGACGCAAGAAAATAAACCATCAACCCAGTGTAACGCCGCACTTGGCTTATCTTCGGCAATGTATTGAGCGATACTTTCTACGCGCTCTAGCGCAAGCGGAGACCAAACTACCTTCATTGAGCTAGCTTACTCAAAATGCGTGATTTCGCATCTTCATGAGAAATTCCGGCACCATTAGCGATTTGCTCTTCAGCGCGGTAAACCTCTTCGAGCACTTCCAAGCGCTCTTGCATCTTCTCGTACTCTTGAACATCAACCAGTACTGCAACCCCGCGACCACGCTGTGTTAGTACCATCGGGCGCCGAGTCTCATGGATTTGCTTCACAAACTTTGCAACTCCGGCCCGAAATTCAGATAGAGGTCGAATATCTTCGTCTACATGTACTCTTGTCATTGGCATCACCTATGTACAACTTAATGTACTTATAAATGTAC
>NZ_PIPJ01000034.1 GCF_003987135.1 Aliidiomarina iranensis | reverse complement strand
ACTTAGCAGTAACTAAACGGATACTGGGTCTGTAGCTCAGCTGGTTAGAGCGCACCCCTGATAAGGGTGAGGTCGGTAGTTCAAGTCTACTCAGACCCACCACTTCTTCGCTGTGAGCAGCGTTGCCGTCGTCGTCGCATACTGATGTATGCTTCCTCCTTGGCGCCTTGTCACAACTCGAAGATGTTTGGTTTGTTTGGCCGCGTATTTTGTGAGCTCGTATACTGATGTATGCTTCGTCCCCTCACGCCTTGCTAAACAGCCAAAACCGCGAAAATGTTTATGCTTCATGATGTATTCATAAATATTGGAGCGCAGGGCTATGGTGGTTTGCCAAGGCTTGCGACGAACGAAGGAAGGCGCATACCTCAATGGTATGTAACTGACTGAGTGAGGAGTATAACGCAGGCAAAGCGGCATAGCACAAGTGAAGGGGCCATAGCTCAGCTGGGAGAGCGCCTGGTTTGCATCCAGGAGGTCTGCGGTTCGATCCCGCATGGCTCCACCATTTTCCTTTATGCTGCGTTAGGGCATTCGTCGTGTGTTAGAACACACTTCCTCATTCCCAGCCTTGCCTAAAGAAAAATACTTCCTCTTGCCTGAGAAGGAAAACATTCCGATTCTTTGTTCCACATATGATGCGCATTGCTAAGTGTTCTTATTTGAGAATATTTATCAATCACATTATGTGATGTGCTCTTTAATAATTTGGACAAGCTGA
>NZ_PIPJ01000033.1 GCF_003987135.1 Aliidiomarina iranensis | reverse complement strand
TTGAATATGAATCAGCTTATGAGGGCTCCGATGAGTTCGGATTCGAGCCACAGCCAGCCGGCGCTGTGCAGTGGCGCAGTGGCGATGATATTTTCTTCTTCGCTGGCGAAGCGCTCGGGTGGCGTGGTCTTCGAAATGATACCTGGTTGCTCGAAGCCATTATCGGCTTTGAAGAAGGGCGTGAAGAAGGTGATTCCGATGATGGCCGGCTCGATGGGCTTGGCGACACCGACGAGGGCGTTGAGTTTGCATTGCAAGCGCGTAGAGCGTTTGCTGCTGATTGGCGCTATTATTTAGATGGCCGAGTTGTTGCGGGTGAGAACGGCAACCTTGGTATCTTTGGGGTTGGCCGCCGCTTTGGCGAACGCCTCGATGGTTCTGGCTCTGAACTAGCCGTTGTTGCGGTGTTTCACGACAGCGACCTCGCCAATACGGATTTCGGCATAGATGCAACACAAGCCGCTGCATCAGGGTTAGCTGAAACCAACCTGAGCGGAGGCTTTCGCTCGATTGGCGTACATTACAACTACCGTAATTACATCAACGAAAACTGGCAAATTTTCGGCGAAGTACTCTACGAAAGATATAGCAGCGATATTTCCGATAGCCCAATAGCGCGCAATAACTATGAAGCAGAAGTAGGTATCGGGTTTATTTACGTGTTCTAAACCGTTTCACAACGTGTTTTAGCAATATGAACGCTGAAAAGCGTATTAAAAACCGCTCTCTTATACCAAGAGAGCGGTTTTTTACTGAGGTGGTGTAGC
>NZ_PIPJ01000032.1 GCF_003987135.1 Aliidiomarina iranensis | reverse complement strand
TATTGCAATAACCCAAGACATTGCCGGGATTGATCGCAGCCAGCTCCGGGGTCATGATTATGATCTATCAGCATATCGCTCTGAAATTATTGCCGCAGTCGATTTTGTACTCTCTGGTATATAACGCTCCGCTAATGTGCGCCGCTTGCGGTGTCACTTTTGAGCGGCTTGTTAGCAGCTTCAGCTCGCAAACGCTCCACCAGCCAAACTTTAATGATTGATTGTCGAGTGACACCAATTCGAGCAGCTTCGCGATCAAGTGACTCAACTACCCAAGCAGGAAAGTCTACGTTAATACGTTTCGCTTCCTGGTTTACCCGCCGTGCGCTCTTGACATCCAGATCATCAATGATGTCATCTGCACCTTCATCAAACTTCGTGTCAAAATCTTTAGCTTTCATACAACTCTACCTCTCTCTTACGCGAGCGTCGTACCGAAATAAGACGAATCTTCTCATCTCGATAAGTGACAACAGCAGACCAGTGCTTCATCCCTATAAGACCAATAACCAAGTAACGAGGTTCATCGGATGATTTCGCCCGAACTTCCAATAGGTCTTGGTCTTCCCATAACGCTTGGCCGTCATGGAAGTCGATTCCATGCTTATGGCGATTCGCCTGACTTTTCGCGTCATCAAACTCGAAAATATCCATGAGTATAAATTATTCCTTTTTTACTCATTTAGCAAGATAGGTGGAGGGAATTGCTAACGCTCGAAATAACCGGCGTGCTTTAGCGCGTCCGGCGCCGACGGCGCGTAGTTCATTGACTTGTTATGTTTCATCCACACCGAGCTCAGAGGCTTTCAATAACTGACTGCTGCGACGAACCG
>NZ_PIPJ01000031.1 GCF_003987135.1 Aliidiomarina iranensis | reverse complement strand
TCAGCTTGTCCAAATTATTAAAGAGCACATCACATAATGTGATTGATAAATATTCTCAAATAAGAACACTTAGCAATGCGCATCATATGTGGAACAAAGAATCGGAATGTTTTCCTTCTCAGGCAAGGCGGAAGCTGAGGAAGTTTACATCAGTAAACGACGAAGCTTTCAACGCAGGATGAGGAGGAAAATGGTGGAGCCATGCGGGATCGAACCGCAGACCTCCTGGATGCAAACCAGGCGCTCTCCCAGCTGAGCTATGGCCCCATAGTGCTTGTCTAAATCACCGATAGCCGCGTTGCGCGATTCGTTCAATCGGTCACATACCATCGAGGTATGCTCCCTCAATCACTCAACGGGCGCCTTGCTCTCGGCGATTTATCCTGCGCGTGCTGACTTCGGGGGAAACCCTTTTTCAACATGTGCAGATGCGCTTCTGACACCGAGAAAATCCTCGGTTTTGGCTGTGTGGCTAGGCAAAGTGTGAGGAAGCATACACCAGTATGCGAGTTCTCAAAAGGCGCGGCCAAACAAACCAAACATCTTCGAGTTGTGACAAGGCGCCAAGGAGGAAGCATACACCAGTATGCGACGACGAAGGCAACGCTGCTCACAGCGAAGAAGTGGTGGGTCTGAGTAGACTTGAACTACCGACCTCACCCTTATCAGGGGTGCGCTCTAACCAGCTGAGCTACAGACCCAGTATCCGTTTAATTACTGCTAAGTTTCTTAACTCCGCCTTACGCAAGGGCTAAAAAAACAGCGTCTAGCGCTGCAGTAACCAATC
The DNA here is from genome assembly GCF_003987135.1 of Aliidiomarina iranensis. GTDB lineage: Bacteria > Pseudomonadota > Gammaproteobacteria > Enterobacterales > Alteromonadaceae > Aliidiomarina > Aliidiomarina iranensis. The sequence goes on along the minus strand of NZ_PIPJ01000031.1, from coordinate 125 downwards.
TTTGTTCCATCTATCAAGCCAATCAATCTGTGTGAGCACTCACTCAATTACGCATCTTCATCGTTAAGGAGGTGATCCAGCCGCAGGTTCCCCTACGGCTACCTTGTTACGACTTCACCCCAGTC
>NZ_PIPJ01000030.1 GCF_003987135.1 Aliidiomarina iranensis | reverse complement strand
ACTGTAAACATCCCCCGGTTAGTGCCACACATTTTTAGAGGTCTGTTCGTTCGTTTTTACCAATCGATACTCTGACGGTGTCAGATTACCAAGTGATTCATGTGGCCGCTCATCGTTATATTGTGGCAACCAATTATCTGTTATGTCTCGAACTTCTCTCAGGCTTCTGAATACATAGTAATCAAGTACTTCATTTCGATAAGTTCGGTTAAAGCGTTCAACATATGAGTTCTGGGTCGGCTTTCCAGGTTTAATAAACTCGAGGTGAACTTTGTTTTCCTCGGCCCATTCAGCTAATGCGATTGATATAAACTCAGGCCCATTGTCCATGCGAATCTGCTTTGGATAACCACGCCATGCTGCGAGACGGTCTAATGTTCTGATAACCCGTGCTGCCGGTAAGTTTAAATCAATCTCTATCGCCAACGCTTCGCGATTAAAGTCATCCACCACATTAAAGGTTCGGAAGCGTCGGCCGCAATACAATGCATCACTCATGAAATCTACAGACCAGCTTTGGTTTAAAGACTCCGGAACAGCTAACGGTTCAGGGTTGCGACTTGGAAGTCGCCTTTTCCCTTTTCGTCTCATGTTTAGCTTTAATGCACAGTACACACGGTGCAAGCGTTTATGGTTCCAGCGATGACCTGCTCGGCGTAGCACATGAAAAAGCTTTTTAAACCCATAACGAGGGTAGCGTTCAACCGCCGACAGTAGTGCTTCGATAACCTCGTCGTCTTTGCTTGTATCAGGTTGATAAGTGTAAACGGAGCGGCTTAGATTCAGTGCTTTGCAACTCCGCCTGACACTCAAACCGTACTCTGATACTAGATAATCGACGGTTTCGCGCTTGGCTGCCGGCGTCAGAGCTTTTTTTCAATAACATCCTTGAGCGCTGTATTCTCAAGTGCCATGTCGGCATACATACGCTTAAGCTTGGAGTTCTCTTCTTCAAGTTCTTTCAGCCGCTTGATGTCCGAAACTTCCATGCCGCCATATTTCGATTTCCAGTTGTAATAAGTCGCATCAGCAATACCGTACTCGCGGCAAACATCTTTGACTTGGCGACCTGATTCAACTTCTTTCAAAACTTTAAGGATCTGTGTTTCAGTAAAACGTGATTTACGCATTATCTTGTCTCCGTGGTTAAGACTATTATCCACAGACACACTAAAAAATCACTGGTACTATTTTAAGGGATGTTTACA
>NZ_PIPJ01000003.1 GCF_003987135.1 Aliidiomarina iranensis | reverse complement strand
TCATGGATTTGCTTCACAAACTTTGCAACTCCGGCCCGAAATTCAGATAGAGGTCGAATATCTTCGTCTACATGTACTCTTGTCATTGGCATCACCTATGTACAACTTAATGTACTTATAAATGTACCTTACAGTCTAGGATTTCGCAAGAAAAGGATTGCCGAAACATAACGCCCGCATTTGCGGCTGGTTTGGAGCGTAGCGGAAAACCAGTCCGACAACATGCGCTTGTTAGGCGCGACGCTCACTCTGAAATTACCCATTGCTTCGCAAACCGAGATTTTGCCACTTGATGTATACCTTGCCATTCTTTGCAATCCTCATGGCAGTGAACTGCAATAGTTATTTGGCCCACTTCAGAAGCACCTAATAAAATAAGTTGCAGGCCATCTACCCTTTCAGCTACTGCGATGGTTGTAGCAGTGCCACTTGGGAATTTGTGTGAACCGTCCTCGAACATCAAATTATTATCGATAGCTATCTCGTGCAGCACTTTACGTGCCTCAATAGAATTCTCTTTTGATGCAGGTATAGAGAATGTTGCTTGAGGAGTGTGTGTCTTAGCGGAGCAACCGACTATGATTGCTAGAGACAATATTGTGATTAAGTTTCGCATACTCTATTTGCCGCCTAACGCTCCGCTAATGTGCGCCGCTTGCGGTGTCACTTTTGAGCGGCTTGTTAGCAGCTTCAGCTCGCAAACGCTCCACCAGCCAAACTTTAATGATTGATTGTCGAGTAACACCTATTCGAGCAGCTTCGCGATCAAGTGACTCAACTACCCAAGCAGGAAAGTCTACATTAATACGTTTCGCTTCCTGGTTTACCCGCCGTACGCTCTTGACATCCAGATCATCAATGATGTCATCTGCACCTTCATCAAACTTCGTGTCAAAATCTTTAGCTTTCATACAACTCTACCTCTCTCTTACGCGAACGTCGTACCGAAATAAGACGAATCTTCTCACCTCGATAAGTGATGACAGCAGACCAGTGCTTCATCCCTATAAGACCAATAACCAAGTAACGAGGTTCATCGGATGGTTTCGCCCGAACTTCCAATAGGTCTTGGTCTTCCCATAAAGCTTGGGCGTCATGGAAGTCGATTCCATGCTTATGGCGATTCGCCTGACTTTTCGCGTCATCAAACTCGAAAATATCCATGAGTATAAATTATCCCTTTTTTACTCATTTAGCAAGGTAGGTGTAGTGAACTGCTAACGCCTAGCTTACCGGATTGGTGAAGATAGCGCTTTTTATGCGTCTTTTTGCATAAAAGGTGACAGCTTTAACAAGTCCGGTAGAGCTACTGGTTAGCATTTTTATGAGGCCAAGGCTCTGAGTACGGTTTCAGGCTCTTTAGAAACTACATTTAGAAGAACTAACGCTGGTCCCTGAGGTTTACGATCCCCTCTTTCCCAGTGACGAAGAGTACTGACACTAATACCGAAAGCTGAAGCAAACTCGCTTTGCGACATACCTACTTGAGCTCGGACTTGCTTTACATCTAGTGGACTGAACTCATGTACAATCGCATTTTTCACTTTGCCACCAGAATAATCAATGGCCTCTTTGAGGCCCTGCTTAATACTTGAGAATGCGCTAGCCATTTGAATCACCATAATTTTGCAGAAGTAAACTTGTGAATTTGGCGAGGTCATTGCGTTCGGCTTTACTGAGGTTCGCCTTTTCACCTTTACCAAAAACGGTAAGAAGAAAAAGAGGTACGGCACCACTGTGATAATAATAAATCACCCGAACACCACCACTTTTACCTCTTCCTTGTGCAGACCACCGTAATTTCCTAATACCACCAGTGCCTTGCATAATATCGCCTGATTGCGGGTGCGCAGCCAAGTAATTTATGATACTTGCAATTTCATCTTCATTGAGCAAGCTCGAAGCTCGTTTTTGAAATTCTGGTAGTTCTACAATAGTTTGCATAACGCAAACTATAATCCAATGGATTATATGAGGTCAACTGTTTTTTGGTGCTAACGCCCAATTCATGCGCCGGTTGTACCGGTCGCATGCAATTGATTGTTAGAAGGTGAATTCGCAGATGCTTGAATGGTTAACTGCAAACCAAGCGCTTTAGCAACTTTAGCTACGGTAGCAAAGGTAGGGTTACCTTCTGGTGATAATGCTTTGTACAGTCCTTCTCGCGTCAGTCCTGCATCCCTCGCAAGTTGACTCATGTTTTGAGCGCGAGCGACAACACTTAAAGCATGAACAATAAATGCCGGATCGTCACCGGCCTCTTCAATGCATGCCTCAAGATAAAGTTGGACATCTTCTTGGGTTTTAAGATGTTCTGCTGAGTCCCAACGCTTAGTTTTAACGTTCATAGCCTATACCTCTAATTGCTTCGCAATTTCTTTGGCTTTAGCGATATCTGCTTGTTGAGAGCTTTTATCACCACCTGAAAGTAAAATCACAACAACAGGCCCCTTCTGAACAAAGTAGACTCGGTATCCTGGCCCGTAGAAGATACGGAGCTCGCTTATACCATCCCCTACTGGTGCTACGTCCCCAAAGTGCCCCATCTCAACGCGATCGATACGCGCCTGAATCCTCGCTTTCGCTCTGCGATCCTTGAGAGACTTAAACCATCTCGAGAACGCTGTTGTTGTTCGGATTTCAATCATGGGTAAACTATAGTTAACGAATATAGACCTGTCAACTACGGTTAACAGGCGCGTAATGTATAACTAAGCCTTCTAACGCCGTGAACACGCGCTTGTCGCGTGCTTCACCTGGTTAAGCAAGCGACGCTCATAGCCAGCTACTGGCACGTTGCGAGCGAACGCGAGCCTAACCCTAAATATGGCACCCGATAGAACGATACGGCTGGATGCCCCCAATAACCTGATTCTGGCAAGCCACGCAGAATGCGCAAGACCTGCTGAACCACAACCTTCATTAAAGGCACAAGGAACGAAGCTGCCGAGATAGGAACGGCACGATCCCTGATGCCGGACTGCCAGCAAATGGCAGCTACTTCTGAAGTGGCTCCGCCCTCTCAGAATAGAAAGGGCCGAGCGACTTAACATTTGTATAGCAGGAAGGAGCGGTGTATCGGGCTCAATCCCGCGGTATAATTTGAACGAACGCCCCACTTCACAACGCTTTACTCTTTGAATACAACTTAATTACCAAACAAGCAAATCGAGCGTTCACGTATATTTTAGATAGCGAGAATGCGCAAAAACTCCTTTGCGATTCCGTATATCTGGGTACCGAATTTTCCTATGTCTTTACCATAACTCGCTTTTTCTAAATCAGCAATTCGATAGTATGCGCAAAAGCTTACTAAATCGTGAATGGCTAAATTCACCTGATAACAGATAATTGTTTTAATTAAACTAGAAATAGCTCAAGGAACGATGCTATGGGTAAAAGCCCTTTTATGGAAATGCTCCGTGCCGAAATTCGATTGCGCGGTTATGCGCCGCGAACTGAAAAAACTTACCTTTACTGGATTAAACAATACATTCGATTTCATGATTTGAAGCACCCCGAGCAAATGGGTGGTGAAGAAGTTAAATCATTTCTCACTTGGCTTGCTTCAGTAAAGCATGTCGCGCCAAACACTCAGAAAGTGGCGTTAAACGCTTTGGTGTTTATGTATCAGAAAGTACTTGGCAAAGAACTAGGTGATTTAGGGTTCACTCTAGCAACGTATCAACGCAAGCTACCAGTAGTACTCACAGCTCAAGAGGTTCTGAGTATTATTAATAATATGAACGGGATCTATGGCCTTATTATCGAACTGCTTTATGGCTCGGGGTTGCGAGTTAACGAATGCCTACGCTTGAGAGTTCAAGATATTTGCCTGAAAACATCGGCGCTTACTGTTCGCGATGGAAAAGGCAACAAAGATCGACAAACGCTGTTAAGCCAGAGCCTACACAAGCGTTTATCAAATGCTATCGAGACCTCACTTCAAATTCAGATCAATGACAATAAAAATGGGCTCGGACCATCGCTTCCACCTGCATTAAGTAAAAAATATCCAAATGCGTTTCGGCGTCCGGGTTGGATGTATGTATTCCCGTCAAGCATTCTATCAGCCCACCCAATAACGGGAGAGCTATGTCGGCATCATATGCACGATAGTTCGGTAAGAAAAGCTCTACAACCCGCAGTAAATAAGGCGAACATTCGGAAAAAAGTAAACTGCCACACATTCCGACACTCATTCGCAACTCACTTACTACAAAACGGGTGCGATATTCGTACCGTTCAAGAATTGCTCGGCCACAATGATTTAGCCACAACTCAAATTTACACTCATGTTGTTGGACAACACTACGCTGGAACCGCAAGCCCGCTAGATCTGCTTAGATCCGATTAATTGGTGTTAGTAGCCCTGAAAACCCGATTGATACCTGAGGCGTTATAGGTTACATTAACTATGATTCAAAGTTTTAAACATAAAGGTCTACAAAGGTTCTTTCACACCGGTTGTACTAATGGAATTCAAGCTACACATACGAAGCGTTTGCGGTTAATTCTTGGGCAATTGAATGTGGCAACTGAACCAAGAGACATGAATTTACCGGGGCTACGTTTGCATAAACTGACTGGAAACCGTTCCGGTACGTGGTCCGTTAATGTAAGTGGCAACTGGCGAGTAACTTTTGTTTTTCTCGGTAACGATGTCGGCACTGTCAATTATGAAGATTATCATTGAGGTATATTATGCTTATGCACAACCCACCCCATCCTGGTGAAATAATTAAAGAACTATGTCTTGAACCTCTAGGTATCTCCGTTACCGAAGCAGCGGACGCGCTAGGCGTTAGCAGAAAGACTCTTAGTTCAATTCTTAATGGACGGGCGGGTATCAGCCCAGAAATGGCGGTTCGTCTGTCCATCGCTTTCGATACTTCAGCAGAAAGCTGGCTTGAACAACAATCTCAATATCAGCTTTGGCATGCTGAGCAACATCGAAATGAATTAAAAGTAAGGCGGTTGATTGTCGCTTAGCGCTACCAATAATATGGAAAGGTAAAATCTTTAAATCGCTGCTTCCACTAGCGAGCACTTCTTTCGAGTTTAAAAAATGCCCCATCCCACGGAAGGTACACCAAATCTTCCGTCCCTTTTTTAAGGTCATTCCGGGAAACGATGATAATTCTGCGCAGCTTACACGCGGGACAGGTGGACACAAGCGGGAAATAGCGGGGGAAATATTGCGATGGGTACGCTACCGCACGGTAGCGCAACATTAAACCTGGCTTCCGGCCTCAAATACTTCCTTAACGAAAAATCAACAATACCCAATTTTGCAAATACCGGCAAGAATTAATTCCCACGGAGGTTACCCCTCAGTACCGGGCTTTTTGCGTGCCGCTTTTATGTTGCCACGTTGTTTTTTGGCTACAATACGGCGGGTTTTGCTGGCTTTGGTGGGGCGTGTGGCGATGCGTTTCTTCGGCACAATAGCTACGCTGGCAACCAATTGAATGAAATCAGCTAGAGCTTGTTCGCGGTTGGCAAGTTGGCTGCGGCTCTCTTGACACTTAATAATGATTTTGCCGCTTTGGGTAATGCGGTGATCGCTCTTATTAAGAAGTTTTTCTTTGTAAAACTCAGGCAAGCTCGAGGCATTGATGTCAAAAATAAGCTGTGCGGCAGTGGCTACTTTATTTACGTTTTGCCCACCCGCTCCACTTGAGCGGATAAATTGCCACTCAATTTCGCTATCAGGAATGCTAACCCGTGCTGAGATTTGTACATCTGCCATACTTTTTCTAATCCTCGTTTAGGTTAAAGTACCCCTACTTTAACTTCTGATATCCATAAATCGATTTCATGCGAATATTCCACAATAAATCCTTGTAAAGGATATAATACGTGGCGTCTGGAGATTGAAGCGCACAGACAACACATTTTGCTTCGAGTTAATTATATTATTGGCTGAGGAGTTAATTATGATAGAAGAAATCCGCAAAAACTTATTGTATAACGTTATGGTTCCAGGAGTAATCGCAGTGCTCGGAATCATTACTATTGCGGCTTACTTGTACGCATACGTGTTGTAGTTCGTTTATCAATTTTCGAAACTAATTTAAGTCTACACCAAAACTTATTTTAAATATAAAGGCCCTGCCGCGATTCCCAACCCGCGGCAGGGCCTTTTTTTATGAATTACCACTATATCTTTAGTTGGCTCTACCTGTAACACAGAGTTGGCGCCGTAAAACACCAGCGCCAAAAGCTTTAAATCATTTCTACCGCTAGTGCTACCGCTTCACCACCACCGATGCAGAGTGAAGTGACGCCTTTGCTTTTACCGTGTTGTTTAAGCGCATGTAGCAAGGTTACTAATAAACGTGCACCGGAAGCGCCAATTGGGTGGCCAAGTGCGCAAGCCCCACCATTCACGTTTACTTTTGCATCATCAAGCTGCATATCTTTAATCGCAATCATAGTAACCATAGCGAAGGCTTCATTGATTTCCCAAAGATCTACATCGTCTTTGCTCCACCCTGCTTGCTCCAGCGCCTTGTTCATTGCGCCCACGGGCGCCATAGTGAACTCTGAAGGTTTTTGCGAATGGGTGGCATGAGAAACGATACGCGCCAAGGGGGTTAAACCACGGGCTTTAGCATCGCTTTCACGCATTAATACGAGCGCTGCAGCACCATCGGAAATGGATGATGAGTTGGCGGCAGTTACTGTGCCATCCTTTGCGAACGCTGGGCGCAAACTTGGAATTTTATCAATGCGGGCTTTACCAGGTTGCTCATCAATGGTTACCGTTACGTCGCCTTTGCGATCGCTGTAAGTTAACGGCTCAATTTCATCGGCAAACAAGCCTTCATTAATCGCGTTCTGCGCGCGCGTTAATGAGCGAATTGCGAAATCGTCCATGTCTTCGCGAGTGAAACCGTAACTATCAGCGGTATCTTGCGCGTAACAGCCCATAGCTTTGCCTTCATACGCATCTTGCAGGCCATCGAACATCATGTGGTCGATAACTTGCCCGTGCCCCATGCGATAGCCGCCACGTGCTTTATCCAACAAGTAAGGTGCATTCGACATGCTTTCCATGCCGCCAGCTACCACTACATTGGCCGAGCCTGCTTTGATTAAATCGTGGCCAAACATAACTGTTTTCAAGCCTGAACCACATACTTTATTAATCGTGGTAGCACCGGTACCAAGTGGTAAGCCGGCGCCAATCATGGCTTGCCGGGCAGGTGCTTGCTTTAAACCTGCGGGCAGCACGCAGCCCATAATCACTTCGCTCACATCATCGCCTGCGATTCCGGCGCGGCTCACGGCCGCTTTGATCGCAGCGGCGCCTAATTCGGGTGCGCTCACAGGGCTTAACTCGCCCATGAAACCGCCCATTGGCGTGCGCGCGGCGGAAACAATAACTACTGAATCTGAGCTCATGAAACTTATCTCCTGAAGGTTGTAAAACTTTACGTTAACGTAAACTTCATGTTAGCTTATCGTGTATAAGTGCCGAATGGCAAGTAAGTGGGAATAGTAACATGCAGAATACCACCGCATCAGCAATGGCAGCAGAATTCGAAACTAGCCCTGAACGCGTTCGCCGCACTCAGGATTTTTTTAGTATCGGCGATTTAGCCAAAGAATTTGATATCACCACACGCAGCATTCGTTTCTACGAAGATCAAGGGTTAATGAGCCCTGAGCGCCGCGGCCAAACCCGCATTTACACGCAAAAAGACCGTGTTCGCCTCAAGCTAATTTTACGGGGAAAACGCCTTGGCTTTACGTTAGCGGAAACTAAAACGTTGTTCGATATGTATGATCGCGATGGCAGCAGCGTGAACCAATTACAAACCATGTTGCGTTTAATAGACGACAAAAAATTGGCCCTGCGCCAACAACTCGAAGACATTAAAGTTGTTTTGCATGAGCTCACCGCCGTAGAGAGCGGGTGCCTTGCTGAACTTTCAGAAAAAACCAAGGAGAACCCATGATTAGCGCCTATAAACCTTTCAATTTCGATCTCGGTGAAACCGCCGATATGATTCGCGAACAAGTTAACTCATTCGCTCGCGATGAAATTGCACCCCGTGCTGCTGAAATTGACGAGGCCAACGATTTTCCTGCCGATTTATGGCGCAAATTTGGGGATATGGGCCTACTTGGCATTACCGTTCCAGAAGAATTTGGTGGTTCTGAATTAGGCTACTTAGAACACGTTATTGCTATGGAAGAAATTAGCCGTGCTTCTGCTTCTGTAGGTTTGAGCTATGGCGCCCATTCTAACCTTTGCGTAAACCAATTAAAAATTAACGGTAGCCAAGCGCAAAAAGAAAAATACTTACCAAAATTGGTGAGTGGTGAGCACGTTGGCGCCCTAGCCATGAGTGAACCAAACGCGGGTTCTGATGTGGTGAGCATGAAGCTGCACGCGAAAAAAGACGGCGATCACTATATTTTGAACGGTAATAAAATGTGGATTACCAACGGCCCTAATGCCGATGTGCTTATAGTGTACGCAAAAACTGAGCCGAGCGCTGGTTCAAAAGGTATTACCGCATTCATTATCGAAAAAGAAAACACACCGGGTTTCAGCACTGCGCAGAAGCTCGATAAATTGGGTATGCGTGGCTCAAACACCTGTGAATTAGTATTCGAAGATGCCCGCGTGCCAGCTGAGAATATTCTTGGCGAATTAAACCAAGGTGTAAGAGTTTTAATGAGTGGCCTTGATTATGAGCGCGCGGTACTAGCGGCTGGCCCTTTAGGTATTATGCAAGCGTGTATGGACGTGGTAGTGCCTTACATTCATGAACGCAGCCAGTTCGGCCAAGCCATTGGTGAATTCCAATTGGTACAAGGCAAAATTGCTGATATGTACACGCAAATGAACGCAGCACGTGCCTATGTTTATGCGGTGGCGAAAGCCTGTGATCGCGGCGAAACCACGCGTAAAGATGCGGCTGGTGCTATTCTTTATGCAGCAGAGCTTGCTACTAAAATGGCACTCGATGCCATTCAGCTGCTGGGCGGCAATGGCTATATCAACGAGTACCCTACCGGCCGCTTATTGCGCGATGCCAAACTGTATGAAATTGGTGCCGGAACCTCAGAAATTCGCCGCATGCTGATTGGCCGTGAGTTATTTTCGGAATCGAAATAATTTAGCGCTAACCGATAAGGAATCTCGTTGTGGCTATTATCACCAGTAAAGTGAATTCGCGCGATGAAACATTTTTAGCGAATAAAGAATCAATGCAGGCCGTGATGGCCGATCTGCAAGAAAAAGCAGAGAAAATTAAGCAAGGTGGCGGCAAAAGTTACCAAGAACGGCACGAATCGCGCGGCAAGCTATTAGCTCGCGATCGTATTCAGCGTTTGCTTGATGCCGGATCACCGTTTTTAGAACTAGGCCAATTTGCGGCCTGGGATGTTTACGATGATTACGTGCCCGCTGCTGGCGTTGTTGCTGGTATTGGCCGGGTTGAAGGCGTTGAATGCATGATTGTGGCAAACGATGCCACGGTAAAGGGCGGAACCTATTACCCCCTCACGGTGAAGAAGCATTTACGCGCCCAAGAAATTGCTGAACGCTGCCACCTACCCTGCATTTATTTAGTTGATTCTGGTGGTGCGAATCTGCCTCGGCAAGATGAAGTATTCCCTGATCGGGATCATTTCGGCCGCATATTCTTTAATCAAGCCAATATGTCGGCGAAGGGTATTCCACAAATTGCAGTGGTAATGGGCCTTTGTACAGCCGGCGGTGCGTATGTACCAGCCATGGCAGATGAATCCATTATCGTAAAAGAACAAGGCACTATTTTCTTAGCTGGCCCGCCGCTGGTAAAAGCGGCCACTGGCGAAGAAGTAAGTGCTGAAGAGCTTGGCGGTGCCGATGTGCACACCCGTGTTTCTGGTGTGGCCGATCACTTTGCGGTGAACGATGAACACGCATTAGATATCGCTCGCCGTTCGGTATCGCGCTTGAATCGCCCTGCGAAAGCAAAACTTGATGTGGAGCCGGTAAAACCGCCCCGTTACGCCCAAGAAGAAATTTACGGCATTGTCGGCACAGATTTGCGCAAGCCGTATGATGTGCGCGAAGTAATTGCTCGTGTTGTTGATGATTCTGATTTTGATGAATTCAAGCAAAACTACGGCAACACTTTAGTTACCGGCTTTGCCCGTATTCACGGTTTCTTAGTGGGTATTGTGGCAAATAACGGCATTCTCTTTTCCGAATCAGCGCAAAAAGGCGCACACTTTATTGAGCTCTGTGCCCAGCGCAAAATTCCTTTGGTGTTCTTGCAAAATATCACTGGTTTTATGGTGGGCAAGAAATACGAAGCCGAAGGTATTGCCAAGCACGGTGCGAAAATGGTTACCGCCGTAAGTTGTGCGAAAGTGCCAAAGTTCACCGTGTTAATTGGCGGTAGCTATGGTGCAGGTAACTACGGCATGTGTGGCCGCGCTTATGATCCAACGCTGATGTTTATGTGGCCAAATGCACGTATTTCCGTAATGGGTGGCGAGCAAGCCGCAGGAGTGATGGCGCAAGTTACCCGTGATGGTAAAGAACGCAAAGGCGAAAGCTGGAGCGCGGAAGATGAAGCCAGATTCAAGCAGCCGATTATTGATACCTACGAGCACCAAGGCCACCCTTACTATGCCTCGGCGCGGTTGTGGGACGATGGCATTATCGATCCTGCGCAAACGCGCACGGTGCTCGGTTTAAGTATCTCTGCGGCATTAAATGCACCGATTGAAGATACACGCTTTGGCGTGTTCCGCATGTAAGGGGTGTGTATGTCTGCTGACCATGTAGTTTTAGATATTGATAGCCGCGGCGTTGCTCGGCTCACCATGAATCGCCCAGAGGTTCACAACGCCTTTGATGATGTGATTATTGCTCAGTTGCGCGCTGCCCTTGGTAAAGTGCGTGAAAACGCCGATGCGCGGGTTTTAGTGCTGCAATCGGCGGGTAAAAACTTCTCTGCCGGCGCTGATTTGAATTGGATGCGTTCCATGGCTGATAAAAACTATCAGGAAAACGTGGATGATGCCGGCGAACTAGGCGCTCTGATGTGGGAACTGGATCAATTACCGATTCCTACTATTGCCTTGGTAAATGGTGCGGCGTTTGGTGGCGCGGTGGGCTTGGTGGCTTGCTGCGATATGGCCATTGGCCATAGCCGAGCAAGCTTTTGCCTCTCGGAAGTAAAAATTGGCCTCATTCCAGCGGTTATTAGCCCCTATGTTGTGCGCGCCCTTGGCGAGTCAGCAGCACGCCGCTATATGCTAACGGCAGAACGCTTTTTTGCGGCGGAAGCATACCGATTAGGCTTACTAGATGAAGTAACCGAAGGCGATTTAGAAGAGGCACTCGAGCCGCTCTTAACCGCACTCTTGGCCAATAGCCCCGCCGCAGTAAAAGCCTGTAAAAATCTAATTCAACACGTGAGCAACGTGCCGCTTAATCACGAAGTGGTAGCAGAAACGGCGCGCCGTATTGCTGAAATTCGTGTTTCCGCTGAAGGCCAAGAAGGCCTTAGCTCGTTTCTTGAGAAACGCACTCCTGCTTGGCAACATGCGCCAGCATCAAAGCCTCAAGCGCAAACGGATGGAAAAAAATAATGGCTCAACAATTATCTAAAATTCTAATCGCCAACCGTGGCGAAATCGCTTGCCGGGTAATTCGTACAGCGCGCGAAATGGGTATCAAAACCGTTGCAGTTTACTCTGATGCCGATACCAACGCGCAACATGTGTTGCAAGCCGATGAGGCCGTGCATATTGGTGGTTCGCAAAGCAGTGAATCATATCTGTGTGCTGATAAAGTAATTGCGGCGGCAAAACGTACCGGTGCCCAAGCGATTCACCCGGGCTATGGCTTTTTATCAGAAAATGAATCCTTTGCTGAAGCCTTGCAAGATGCCGGCCTTATTTTCATCGGCCCGCCGGTAAAAGCAATTGCGGCGATGGGTTCAAAAAGTGCTGCCAAAAATATTATGGCCGAAGCTGGCGTGCCTTTGGTGCCCGGTTATCATGGCGAAGATCAAAGTGATGATCTTCTTGCTGCTGAAGCTGAAAAAATTGGCTACCCGGTATTGCTGAAAGCCGCTTACGGTGGCGGCGGTAAGGGTATGCGTATCGTAGAAAAAGCCAGTGAATTTGCCGAAGCCTTAGCCTCAGCTCGGCGCGAAGCGAAGGCTGGGTTTGGCAACGATAAAATGCTGGTAGAAAAATTTATTACCCGCCCTCGCCATGTTGAAATTCAAGTGTTTTGTGATCAGCACGGTAATGCTGTGTATCTTGCCGAGCGTGATTGTTCGGTGCAACGCCGCCACCAAAAAGTAGTTGAAGAAGCTCCGGCACCTGGCCTTAGTGAAGAAACCCGCAAAGCCATGGGCGATGCTGCAGTGCGCGCTGCTCAAGCGATTGATTATGTAGGCGCAGGCACCGTTGAGTTCTTATTCGATGAAGATGAAAGTTTTTACTTCATGGAAATGAATACCCGCTTACAAGTAGAACATCCGGTTACCGAAATGATTACCGGCGTTGATCTAGTAGAATGGCAGCTTCGTGTTGCCGCCGGTGAAGTGTTACCCATGCAGCAAGATGAAATTGTGCTCGATGGCCATGCGTTTGAAGCGCGTATTTATGCTGAAAACGCTGATGATAACTTTATGCCGAGTACCGGCACGCTAGCCTACTTGCGCCACCCGGACGTTTCACCTTATGTGCGTTGGGATTCAGGCATTGTGGAAGGTGATGAAGTAACCACCTTCTATGATCCAATGATCGCCAAGCTCATTGTCTGGGATATCGATCGGGAATCAGCCCTACGCCGTTTAACCAACGCGCTAAGGGAAACGCGCATTGCCGGGGTTACTACCAATACCGATTATCTGCACCGCATTGTAAGCCATGAAGCCTTCCAAAAAGCCGAGCTTACTACGCGCTTTATTGAGCAATATGGCGATGCCTTGCACCAGCGCGAGAAAGGCTTACCGGAAGCAATTAACTTGCTTACCATTGCAGCTTCGATTATTCGCAACCGCCAACACACGGCGAATCAAGATCCATGGTCGCGTGCCAATGGTTGGCGTGTGAATGCGCCAGCAAAGCATCGTATCTGCTTGCAAGCCGCCGGCGCTGAGAATGCTACAGTGCTGAATTTAGAAGAAGCCGATAACGCTATTTACTGGCCAGAACACGAACTCGCCGTGCGTTTTGCCAAAGATGGCGCGGTGTTGGTTGATGGCTTACGCTTTCATTGTGAGATAGCACAAGAAAATGGCCGTTATACGCTGTTTAGCCATTATGGCCGTTTCGATGCTAGCCTATATGATGCGGTGGCAGAATTAATTCATGAAGAAGAAGCCGGTAATTTAACTGCCCCCATGAACGGCACTATTGTGGCCGTAAATGTAGCTACGGGCGATCACGTTAAAGAAGGGCAAGCTTTAGTGGTAATGGAAGCTATGAAAATGGAATACACCATTCGTGCCCCATTTGATGCAACCGTTGAGCAAGTATTCTTCAATGCTGGCGAGCTAGTATCAGATGGTGCTGAGCTGATAAGTTTAGCGGTAGAAGAGTAGTTTTAAGCCTGAATCGCTAATCAGGAGAGCACCTTAGCGGCTTCTAAGCCTCGTAACTTCAGGGGCCGTAAAAAACAAGGAATGCACACATGCCAAACAGATTATCAAATAGTATGGCGAACAACCTGCCAAGCTCGGTAAGAATTGTAGAAGTTGGCCCACGGGATGGGCTACAAAATGAGCAGGCAGTAACCACTGCCGATAAAGTGGCGCTCATTCATAATTTGGCGGCGGCAGGCTTTAAAACGATTGAATCAGCCAGCTTTGTAAGCCCTAAATGGGTGCCACAAATGGCCGATAGCAGCGAAGTTTTACAGCAAATTCAACGGAAAAAGGGCGTTACTTACTCTGCCCTAACGCCAAACCTAAAAGGTTTTGAGCTTGCTATGACCGCCGGTGCCGATGAAGTGGCGGTATTTGGTGCCGCCTCGGAAGCGTTCAGTAAAAAGAATATAAACTGCTCGATTGAAGAATCATTAGATCGCTTTGCGCCTGTTATGGAAGCAGCGAAATCGGCCGGCGTTCGCGTTCGTGGCTATATTTCCTGTGTGCTGGGTTGTCCCTACCAAGGCGAGGTACCCATCAGTGAAGTAGTGCGTGTAGCTCGGCAACTTCATAACATGGGATGCTACGAAATTTCCCTTGGCGATACCATTGGTGTAGGCACACCGATTCATGCACAGCGCATGCTCGGCGCCGTTGCCGATCATGTGCCGATGGAACAACTTGCACTGCATTTCCATAACACCTACGGCCAAGCATTAGCCAACTTAGCCGCTTGTTTGCCAATGGGTGTGAGTGTAATTGATAGCGCAGTTGCTGGCCTTGGAGGCTGCCCCTACGCCAAGGGCGCAAGTGGCAATGTGGCCAGTGAAGATGTGCTGTATATGCTCGATGGCATGGGCATTGAAACCGGCGTAGATTTAGATAAAGCCATTGCAGCTGGCCGTGCTATTTGCAAAGCGCTCGGCACCACCCCTCGTTCGAACGTAAGTATTGCTCGAAGCGCAACCTAATACAAAAACAAAAACGCATAAATAAAGGCGATGTTATGAACTCAGCGAACAATCTTTTGTGGCAACCTACTATTGAACAGCGTGAACGCACACAAATGATGGCATTTTTGCGCACCGTTGAAGCGAAGTATCAGCTCAATTTCTCCAACGACAACCCCGCTGAGCAGTATGACGCATTACATGCTTGGTCTGTAACCGAAAAAGAGGCGTTTTGGAGCCTACTGTGGGATGAATTTGCAGTTATTGGCAACAAAGGCGAACGGGTGCTAGTGGATGGCGATAAAATGCCGGGGGCAAAATGGTTTCCAGATGCGCAAATTAATTTTGCGGAAAATTTGCTGCGCTTTCGCGATAACCGCCCTGCCATTGTATTCACCAACGAACATGGTGAACGCACCGAAATAACATACGCGGAACTTTACCTCGCCACCGCGCAACTTGCAGCCAAGCTCAAACAACAAGGTGTGGTAGCCGGTGATCGTGTGGCCGGTATGTTGCCTAACTGTATTGAAACGATTATTGCAATGCTCGCCACCACAAGCTTAGGGGCGGTGTGGTCGAGCTGTAGCCCTGATTTTGGCGTGCAGGGTGTACTTGATCGCTTCGGCCAAGTGGCACCAAAGGTATTATTCACTGTAGATGGCTATTTTTATAACGGTAAAACACTGAATATTAGCGATAAAGTAAATGAAATTGCCGCTAACTTACCTTCGGTAGAAGCTTTAATTACGATTCCGTTTGCCGGCATTCAGCATAGCATCAACCATGCTATTGAATGGGATGATTATCGTGATGCTAATGCTACTGAACTTGCATTCACACCCCGCAAATTTAGCGACCCGCTATACATTATGTTTAGCTCAGGCACTACAGGCGTGCCCAAGTGCATTGTTCATGGTATTGGCGGTACGCTTTTGCAGCACATAAAAGAACATGCCCTGCATACGGATTTACGCCGTGAAGATACGCTGTTTTATTTCACCACCTGTGGTTGGATGATGTGGAACTGGTTGGTTTCTGGCTTAGCGATCGGCGCCCGTTTAGCATTATTCGATGGCTCTCCTTTTTATCCAAGCCCTGCCGCGATGCCTGATTTAATTGATAAAGAAGGAATTACGGTATTTGGCACCAGCGCAAAATATCTAGCGGCACTGGAAAAAGCGGGAGAAAAGCCAAGAGAAAGCCATAAGCTGAGTTCCTTGCGCGCAATTCTTACCACCGGTTCCGTGTTAGCGCCTGAGAGCTTTGATTATGTTTACCGTGATATTAAAACCGATGTTTGCTTAAGTTCTATTTCTGGCGGTACCGATATTGTTTCTTGTTTTGCCCTTGGCAACCCAATGCTGCCGGTTTATCGCGGCCAGCTGCAATGCCGCGGCTTGGGTTTGGCGGTTAACGTATACAACGATACCGGCAAGCCTGTGTACAGCGAAAAAGGCGAATTGGTATGTGAGCAAAGCTTTCCTTGCATGCCTATTGGCTTTTGGAACGATAAGGATGGTAGCCGCTATCAAAGTGCTTACTTTGAACGCTTTAAAAATATTTGGGCACACGGTGATTACGCTGAGCTTACACCTGAGGGTGGTGTGATCATCTATGGCCGCTCCGATGCGGTATTAAACCCTGGTGGGGTGCGTATTGGCACTGCGGAAATCTATCGACAGGTTGAGAAAGTAGATGCGGTATTAGAAAGCATTGCGGTTGGCCAGAAATGGCAAGATGATGAACGTATTGTGCTGTTTGTTAAGTTACGCGAAGGTATTGAATTAACCGATGATTTGCGGAACGAAATAAAACAAACGATTCGCGCCAATGCTACGCCTCGGCATGTTCCTTCAGTTATTCTGCAAGTGGCCGATATACCCAGAACTATTAGCGGAAAAATCGTTGAACTCGCGGTGCGCCAAGTTATTCATGGCGAAACTGTGAAAAACACTGATGCCTTAGCAAACCCAGAAGCGTTGGCTTTCTTTCGTGATCGTGCAGAACTTAGGCAGTAAATTCCGTTTTCAGCAATTTTTGTAAGAAATTACACGTTTAAATTCTCACACTACTAGACGCGAAAAATTTAAACGTGTAAAAATAACTACTTAGTTTATTTTGTCGGTAATTCACGGAAAGAATTGCGTTGGTTCGAGCGGAGCTTTGAATGTACTTCAAAGTATAAGAAATATAATCATTCCTATGAT
This sequence comes from Aliidiomarina iranensis, assembly GCF_003987135.1. Taxonomy (GTDB): domain Bacteria; phylum Pseudomonadota; class Gammaproteobacteria; order Enterobacterales; family Alteromonadaceae; genus Aliidiomarina; species Aliidiomarina iranensis. The sequence continues at coordinate 211,828 of NZ_PIPJ01000003.1, read as the reverse complement.
GAAATGCGCAATTTAAAAAAACATAAACAGGCTATATTCGCCGGTGTTATCGGATTAACGCTCACGCTGATCCTAACATTCGCTTTACGCATTTCGGATAATCACTCCATCCGCAACACACTCGACTCTGAGCTATATGATTTACAATTAGAAATTCGCCGTGAATTGCAATCTCACATGTTCGGTTTCACTTGGGTAAGCCGACAAGGTGAAGTGGGCCCAGCTTGGGTTGCTGAGGGCGATTTGATCACCTCTTATTACCGCCAGTTTCGTAGCTTATTTTGGATCGCTTCTGATGGCACAGTTACGCGCCACTACCCGGATACTTGGGAGCCACCTGCTGCCGTGCCCGAATCGATCGCGTTATGGCTTAGCCGCTTTAATCCGGGTGCACGTTACCTGATAAGCGCAGAGGAATTGGCTGAACATCCAGCGGATTTACTATTAGTAGTGCCCTTCAATGGCGATGAACACAGCGGGTTTTATGCCGGCGTGATCGATATGAATCGTTTATTGCATTTAACTGTAGCAAGCCATTTAAGCGATAACACCGCCTTTCACGTTATTCGCCAATCAGATGCCGAAGTAATGTTTGATCTCGCGCCGAACGATGAATTACAAGCCCAATGGGGCAATCATCGTGTGTTTCAGATTTTCGGTGAAACTTGGATTTTAGAGTTATGGCCAACACCGCAGCGACTACAAGAAATGCGGAGTAAACTGCCTTTATTAGTTCTATTGGCGGGTTCGTTGGTAACCGGCCTACTCACCTTCGTTTTGTACTTATTGGGTGTTAGCCGTGTTCGTGAAAATCTTCTACAAGAGGCGAATCGTGAGCTTTATGATGAAATCGAAGAGCGGGAAAAAATAGAGCAGCGTGTAGCCTATTTAGCCGAGCACGATTCGCTTACCGGCTTAGCAAACCGTAACGCGATTATTGCTCAGCTTGGCAACGAGCTTGATATATTGCGTGAGCAAAGCTTACGCGTTGGCGTAATGATTCTCGACCTTGATCACTTTAAAGAGGTAAACGATACCCTAGGCCACAACATTGGTGATGCATTATTGAAGCAGGTATCTACTCGCCTTTCTGAATTGCACGGTGGTAAATCAATGCTAGCTCGTTTAGGTGGCGATGAGTTTGCGGTAATGCTTACCAATGTGCGCGAACAAGAGGATTTAGAATCTTATGCGGGCGAAATCATTGAAGCGCTGGATAAACATTTTAATGTGGAAGGTTACGAGATCTTTGTTACCGGTAGTATTGGCATAGCGCTTACTCAAACCGGCCAAGAAGATGCCGAAACGTTGATGCGCCATGCTGATACCGCACTTTACCGAGCAAAAGAACGGGGCCGCAACACCTGGCATGTGTATAGCCAAGAACTTCATGATGAGCTGGCTGATCGGCTCGATTTATCGAAAAAACTGCGCTATGCCATTGAACAAAACAAATTGGCGGTGTTTTATCAGCCGCAAGTAGACATGACAACGCGTAAAATTATCGGGTTGGAGGCGTTAGTGCGTTGGATAGAAGATGATGGCACTATTATCGGCCCCGATCGTTTTATACCCATCGCTGAAGATTCAGGGCTTATTCTGCCAATTTCAGATTTTGTGCTGCAAACAGCCTGCCGCCAATTGGCTCGGTGGCGTGATATGGGCTTGAATGATATTCGAGTTTCCGTGAATTTATCTGGCCGCCAGTTCCAAGTACCCGATTTAACAGATCAGATTCTCTATGCGGTTCGCAGCGCTGGGATACCTACCGCTTTTCTCGAATTAGAGCTCACTGAACAAGTACTCATTGAAAATAGCCAAGCTCATACCGATTTCATGCAAGATATGCGTGATAATGGCATTACGCTCGCAATCGATGATTTTGGTGTAGGTTATTCTTCTCTCTCATATTTGAAGCACTTCCCGATCAATGCACTGAAAATTGATCGCTCTTTTGTGAAAGATTTACCCGACGATAAAGACGATGCCACAATTACCCAAACCATTGTAAGTTTGGCGCGAAATTTAGATATCGGCATTGTTGCTGAGGGTGTAGAGAACCAAGCCCAGGCTGATTTCTTAATTGAGCGTGGTTGTACTATTGGCCAAGGCTATTTTTATAGCCGCCCTGTCCCTGCCGATGAAGCAACCGCATTGTTAACCGCGCCAAATAGCGTAATTCCTGTTAAAATATCCTAGATAATTTATTTTTCATAAACCGAATTATTTTGAAGCTAATATTTCGGTTGTTTCTGTGCTTGCAGGCTTTTGTGTTTACGTTGTTATTTACGTAGCTAATAACTTCGATATGAACCTTGGCATTCGCCTTGATGATTAAAGCTAGCTTGAAACGAATAAAAGCACAGAATTTAAAATTTTGAAATGTGAGGAGTACCCACAATGGCTGCACATGATGTAGAACGCGAGAGTATGGAGTTTGATGTACTGATTGTGGGCGCGGGCCCTGCAGGGCTCAGTACTGCATGCAGGCTTGCTCAGTTGAATCAAGAGCAAGGCAAAGATTTGCAAATTTGCGTGATCGAGAAAGGCTCCGAAGTTGGTGCACATATTCTTTCCGGGGCCGTGTTTGAGCCCCGCGCCCTTACCGAACTGTTTCCTGATTGGAAAGATCGAGGTGCGCCCCTTAATACGCCTGTTTCTCGCGATGAAATATATATGTTTGGTAGTGCGGAGAAAGCATCCAAATTACCGAATTTCATGGTGCCGAAAACTTTTCATAACGATGGCAACTACATTGTCAGTATGGCCAATGTAAGCCGCTGGCTTGCTAGCCAAGCTGAAGATCTAGGTGTAGAAATATTTCCTGGTTTCGCGGCGGCAAACGTGATTTACGGCGAAAATAACGAAGTGTGTGGTGTGCTTACCGGTGATATGGGTGTAGGCGCTGATGGCGAGCCAAAAGATGGCTACATGCCGGGCATGGAATTACGTGCCAAATACACCATTTTTGCCGAAGGCTGCCGTGGTCATTTAGGCAAAGAACTAATTGAACATTACCAGCTCGATAAAGATAGTACCGTGCAACACTATGCTATTGGCTTTAAAGAAATCTGGGATATTCCTGCTGAACTGCACGAAGAAGGCTTAGTTGTGCACTCTACCGGATATCCGTTAAAAGATGAGGCAAGCGGCGGCGGGTATTTATATCATGCCGAGAATGGCCAAGTGTTTCTGGGATTAATTATTGATTTAAATTACACCAACCCGCACTTAAATCCTTTTGCGGAGTTCCAGAAATTTAAACAACATCCACAAATTCGCAAGTTATTAGAAAATGGCAAACGAGTTAGCTATGGTGCACGGGCAATAGCTAAGGGTGGCTTTTATTCATTACCGAAAATGACTATGCCAGGTGCGGTATTAGTGGGTTGTGATGCGGGCACTCTAAATTTCGCGAAAATTAAAGGCAACCATACGGCAATGAAAAGCGGCATGTTAGCCGCAGAAACAGTTTTTGCTGCGGTAGTTGGCGAGAATCATGGTGCTGATTTGCAAGAATACACACAAGCATTTAAAGATTCTTGGGTATACGATGAATTATATCGTTCTCGCAACTTTGGTCCGGTTATTCATAAATGGGGCACCTGGTTAGGTGGCGCTTATAATACCTTAGATCAAAACTTCTTTGGCGGGAAACTCCCCTTTACTATTAAAGATACAAGAGCCGATCATGAAGGTATGCAGTTAGCGAAAGATGCAAAAGCTATTGAATATCCAAAACCTGATAACAAGGTTAGTTTTGATCGAAATTCTTCGGTTTATTTATCTAACACTAACCATGAAGAAGATCAGCCTTGCCATTTACAGCTTGCCGATAGCGATATTCCGATTAAGGTGAATTTAGAAAAATTTGATGAGCCAGCTCAACGTTACTGCCCTGCCGGAGTTTATGAGGTAGTAACAACTGATTCGGGTGATAAACGTTTTCAAATAAATGCGCAAAATTGTATTCATTGTAAAACGTGCGATATTAAAGATCCAAGCCAGAATATTCGTTGGGTAACGCCCGAGGGCACAGGTGGTCCAACGTATCCAAATATGTAAGTTTTCGCTTAAGGTTAATAACTTGTGTTTGTATTGCGCTACTTTCATATTAATATTTAGCAACTTTTAAAGCGCAACCTAGGAATATATATGATCGAATTTACAGATATTCTAACCCATGCTCGTAGGTTAAATGCGGCAACAAAAGAACTATCCGTTGCCGAATTAAATGAAGTAGCCGCGAAATTGGCAAATATTATTGAGCAGCGCAAGGAAGAAGAAGCTGAGCAACAACGCAAACTGGCTGCCAAACAGTTAGATATCGAACGGATTCGAAAAGAAATTGCTGATGCGGGTTTAAAGGCTGAAGAAGTACTCGGTATTGATACTCAGGCGAATACTAAAACAAAAGCCAAGGTACATAAACCGCGAGCGGCAAAACCAGCAAAATATAAATATCTGGATGCGAACGCTGTTGAAAAAACTTGGACAGGCCAAGGCCGCACACCAAAGCCAATTCAAGAAGCGCTTGATGCAGGCGGCTCGTTAGATGATTTTTTAATTTAACCCCATGCCTAGCAAAGAACTAGCAAAGCACTAGCAAAGCACTAGCAAAAAAGAGGCTCAGTAAAATGAGCCTCTTTTTTATTTCTGCGTTTAGCGCAAACGAATTCCTGCATCACCTACGCCAATATCAATATTTATGGGATATTCACCATCACCACGCCCACGTGCGGTTTCCGCCACAATTGCGCGCTTTGAGCTAACATCATGAGCACCATCGATACTCACAGCGCCCACTCCTACATCGGCACTTACGGCTCCGGCTTCGCTTAACAGCCCTACCACTTTCACATCACCCACACCTAAATCGATATTCACAGCTGTTGCACCTATATTTACATCAACCAAGCCAACGCCGAGATCAATATCAAGCTTATCAACTCGCGGCAGGGTTACTCGCCAAGTCGCTTCAACATTATCTTCAGAAAACGAAAGGGTAAGTACTCCATTGCGCTCGCGAATATTGATGTCCATATCGCTAACATCTTTTGTGCGCCGCATAATACCGGAACGCTTACCTTCAAATTGGGCTCGAATAGTTAAGTTAGAACCTTCTCCCTGCTCAACATAAACCGACCCTACTCCGTTTTTCAGCACAACATGTTGTATATCCGCAATCGAAATCTCATGATAGCGCTCCACTTCACTACTCGCCGCCGCCGATGTGCTTAAAGTTAGCATACTTAACGAGGCAACAAATGCGAGCACTATCCAGCTCATTTTTTTCATGGTGGTTTCCATTGCTTTACTCATGGTTTTCCCTTATTTATCGTTTTATTTAAATATCATAGATTACATTTTGTGGTTAACGCTTAATTCTTTGCTGCTGGCCTGAAGCTATTTATTATCGAGACCATTTGTTACTTGAATCACTTATTACTTAAATCATGTGTTACTTAAAGAAAGCAATATTCGGGCCAGTTTTTTAAATTCATGTTTTTCTTGATATTTCCGCAAAACGTCAAATCAAACTTAGTGGTATGCGCGAAAATATGGTGAAATATCCACACTGGTTTGGTGGCTTACACCAATACGAATATTTAGGAATGCGCTGAAGTGAACACATTGAAAAATGAAGGCAATAGAAAGAGCTCCAGCCAAGAGTATGTTTTTAAACCCATTGGCTACATTGAATCACCCTATCGGCAAAAATTCGCTATTCCGCGGCAACCTGGATTAGTTCCGAGCGCACGTGGCGTTATTCATTTTTATGATGATTTTATTCATGCTGATTGCATCCGTGGCATTGAGGATTTTAGCCATCTGTGGCTTACCTTTGTTTTTCATGAAACTGCAGCACAAGGTTGGAAGCCTTTAGTGCGGCCGCCGCGCCTTGGTGGTAACGCACGAAAAGGCGTGTTTGCCACGCGTTCAACTTTTCGGCCGAACCCGATTGGCCTTTCTGTTGTGGAATTGCTGGCGGTAGAGAAAAAGCAATTAATTATTCGTGGGCTCGATTTATTACATGGCACACCCATTTTGGATATCAAACCCTATCTACCCTATTCCGATAGCATCGGTAATGCCTTGGGCGGCTATGCCGATGATAAGCCTACGAGCGGTATGAGCGTTTCGTTTTCCCCTGAGGCTGAAAATACCATTCTGCAACAGCAAAAAGCATTTCCAGAGTTACAGCAATTAATAACCGAGGTGTTACAGCAAGACCCACGCCCCGGTTATCAACGCGAGCAAAACTGGGAAAAAGAATACGGTATGCACCTTTATGAATTCAATATCAAATGGCGAGTAATAGGCAACGATAATCATGTAATAAGCATCAGTTAAGCCTTTGTTGCATGGGCCGAGGCTGATAGAATGCTGCTTAATTTAATTTGCTAAATTCAGTACGAGATAAATGACTATGCGCACGAGCCAATACCTGCTTGGAACAATGAAAGAAACCCCTGCTGATGCTGAAGTGATTAGCCATCAGTTAATGTTGCGCGCCGGTATGGTGCGTAAGGTTGCATCTGGGCTTTACACATGGACACCAACAGGCCTGCGTGTGTTGCGGAAAGTTGAACAAGTTGTGCGCGAAGAAATGGAAAAAGCCGGCGCTATCGAAGTGTTGATGCCAATGGTGCAGCCTGCCGATTTATGGGAAGAATCAGGCCGTTGGCATGATTATGGCCCTGAGCTTTTGCGCATTAAAGATCGCCACAACCGCGATTTTGTGCTCGGCCCTACCCATGAAGAAGTGATTAGCGAATTAGTGCGCAAAGAAATAAATAGCTATAAACAGCTGCCGCTTAATCTATTCCAGATCCAAACTAAATTTCGCGATGAAATCCGGCCACGGTTTGGCGTGATGCGCTCACGGGAATTTATCATGAAAGATGCGTATTCGTTCCACACCACGCAAGAGAGTTTGGAAGATACCTACAAAACCATGTTCGATGCCTACTGCAATATCTTCAATCGCTTGGGTTTAGATTTCCGGCCAGTGATTGCTGATACCGGCTCCATCGGTGGCAATATGAGCCATGAGTTCCATGTACTTGCCAGCTCAGGCGAAGATGACATCGCCTTTTCTGATAGCTCCGATTACGCCGCTAACGTGGAACTTGCCGAGGCAGTTGCCATTGCTGATGAGCCATTAGCAGCCACACAAGCGATGGAAAAAATAGCAACACCAGAAGCGAAAACCATTAAGGCTTTGGTAGAGCAATTTGATATCAATATTGAAAGTACGGTTAAAACACTCATTGTGCACGCAGCTGATACCACCGCAAAGGATACAAAAGCACCAGCCAATGCGCCCGCAAAGCTAGTAGCATTGATTATTCGTGGTGATCACGAGCTTAACGAAATTAAGGCGGCGAAACACTCGGCCGTGGCATCGCCACTCGTATTTGCCAGCGACGAAGAAATTAGAGCAGCCGTTGGTGCCGGCCCGGGTTCACTTGGCCCAGTAAATCTAACCATGCCGGTGATTATTGATCGCGCTGTGGCGAGCATGAGTGATTTTGCCGCAGGAGCTAATGAAGAAGGCTTTCACTTCTTTGGTATCAATTGGAATCGTGATGTAGCGCTGCCAGAAGTAGCCGATTTACGCAATGTTCGTGCAGGTGATGCCAGCCCTGATGGCAAAGGCACGTTGAATATTGCCCGTGGTATTGAAGTAGGCCATATTTTTCAACTTGGCACCAAGTACAGCGAAGCCATGAAAGCCGGTGTATTGAACGAAGATGGCAAGAATCAATCCTTGATTATGGGCTGTTACGGTATTGGCGTTTCGCGTATTGTGGCTGCGGCTATTGAACAGAACAACGATGCCAATGGCATTATCTGGCCTACGGCTATGGCGCCTTACCAAGTGTGTATTCTGCCGATGAATATGCATAAATCGGCGCGGGTTCAGGAAGTAGCTGAAAAATTGTATGCTGAGCTTAAGGCCGCTGGCGTTGAAGTGTTATTCGATGATCGCAAAGAACGCCCAGGGGTTATGTTTGCGGATATGGAACTCATTGGTATTCCGCATACTATTGTTATTGGTGAGCGCAACTTAGATGAGCAAGCGGTAGAATATAAAAATCGCCGCAGCGGCGAGAAAGAAACGCTGAAAATCGCTGATGTTTTAGCGCGCGTGCAAAGCGCATAATGCTGAAAGCCTGACGCTTTGGGCTGTGAGGTTTGAACTGTGGGCTTTGGGCTGTGTACTGTGAGCTATGAGCTATGAGCTTTTCAAACTAGCAGGTTAATAAAAAAGGAGCGCTGAATATTCAGCGCTCCTTTTTTGTTGCCATAGTTTTTTGCCATTGATTTAATGCCATGACTGCGCATCTTAAACAACTTACTTATCCTCACCTGCCAGAGGATCTACATAGTGCAAGTGCACATCCCACGGAAAGTGAATCCAAGTACTCTGTTCGATATCCGCCTCATATTCATCCACTAAAGGAAGGCCTTCAGGTTTCGCATAAACGGTTATAAATTTAGCTTTTGGTAAACGCTTACGCAAAAAACGTAAGGTATTGCCAGTATCTACTAAATCATCCACAACTAGAAAGCCCGCGCCATCTTCGGTGCAGCTGATATCTTTCAGCATTTCAGGCTCGGCTACTTGGCTTTGATGGGCATAACTGCGCACGCACACACTTTCAACAACACGAATATTTAATTCACGAGCGAGGATAGCTGCGGGCACCAAGCCTCCTCGGCTAACCGCGATAATACCCTGCCATTGCTCGGCGGGGAGTTGGCGGCGGGCCAATTCGCGCGTAGCGCGATGAAGTTCTTCCCAAGAAACAAAATACTCTTGGTTACTATGCAGTCCCATGGGTGCTCCTTTTTATGCTAGCATTCGTAGTCAGATTGCTCACAAGTATAACACTATGTTGAGCTGAGATATTTACCCCATGCCTTCAAGGTTTTTCATAATTATTTAAATAGGATAGCAAGATGCCAAAAGCGATTTTTATCGATGCCAAAGGCGGCGAGTACGAAGTTGATGTAGAAAACGGACAAACTTTGATGGAAGCGGCGTCGGACAATATGCTCGATGGTATTATCGGCGAATGTGGCGGGGTTATGTCTTGCGCCACTTGCCATGTATATATAGCCCCTGAATGGGTAGAAAAGCTCGAGCCTGCTGGCGATATCGAGGAAAGCATGATTGATGTTGCCCGGGATCCACAGGAAAACAGCCGTTTGAGCTGCCAAATAACCATGAGTGACGAGCTTGATGGTATCGTAGTGCACATGCCTGTTTCACAATTTTAACCGGCTAGAGCGCGCTGCAGCGCTCATAAAACCGAACAGCTAACCTTGCACAGCTACCATTGTTCTATCATGGTAGCCTGTGGTTACCGAAATAAAACCACTTAACTGAGCATCAAGCTCTGCATCACCCGTATCTACTCGAAGTGGTCGGCCATTCAATGCTTGCAGCTTCGCTTTCGTGGCTATTACGCGAATATTCTCTTTACCAACCGCGCGAATAACCGCCGGCGTGAGCTGTTGATTGCCGCGGCCGAATAAATGCCCTTGGCCGCCAATGAGCGTTATCACCAATACCAGGGGTATATCCTGCGCTTGCGCTTGCTTTACCCTTTCTTCCAACGCAGCACCAGTAATATCCGCTTGCTCTATTTTTCCTTGATACACCACATCCACACCTAAGAGGGTATTATTGTGGCCAAGCTCACCCATCAAGAAATCAACCGTAGAGCCGGATCCCATAATATATAGAGCGTTATCGTCCATTTCTTCGATAACATCAGCGGCAATATCAGCTAAAACCAACTCATCACTTTCTTTACCGCCGATTTTTACCGCCTGCATGTACTCCAGTTCACCCGGAACTTTTAGCTCAGCATAGCGCCTTGCTCGCACCGTGCCTTGACGAAAAGCATCCTCATCGATATCCATTACATCGGCTGCTCTTAATGTTGTTAAGGCCCCCGTAATCAGTTGCTCGAGCACCTTTCCGGCACCAACCGGGGTAATCGCATAAACACCAGAATGTATCTTAACGCCGGCAGGAATACCTACAACCGGCAATTCTTCGGGATTCCAGTTGGCTAATTCCGAGCTGGTTGATTTCGCCTTGAGGAAGCGCGCGGATTCCTGCAGTGCCGAAGCAACATCACGCGCGGTGCCATCACCGCCCGCAAACACCAAAATGTCCAGTTTCTGGCGCACAATAGCCATCACTGACTGTTGCGTATCAATGGCCTCGGTTTGGCTAACGTTTGAATGGTAAACAACCTCATACTCGAAGCCAAGCTCAGCCAAAATATCAGCGCCCATACTGTTTGCCGCGGTGAAGAACTTTATCTCGTTGCGGTATGGTAGTAACTGCGATAAGGCCTGCAATGCCCGCTTTTCCGCTTTTTGTTCTGCACCTCGCGCTAGGGCTTCGCGCCGCGTTTCCGCGCCATCACTACCTTTCAAGGCTACCGCGCCGCCAATACCCGCATAGGGATTGATCACCAAGCCAAACTTATATTTATACATGGCCCATTGCCTCAATTTTTTGGCTTAGCTGCTCGTTCGTGAACTTGCTCAGCGCATTTGGGTAACTACTATTGCGTTGCCGTTGTTTTTCCTGCGCTAACATTCTCGCCCCTTGCTCAACGAATACCTCGTAAGTAACGCTAGGTGTTCGCCACTGCCCTTGTAAAACCTCCGCAAAACGTTGCGCCCTCGGCGGCCAGCCTTCTTTTGCTCGAGCCAAGGCTTTATTGATAACCGCCTCAGCGAAGGCTAAACGGTTTGGCGGCTCAGCACCACTTAGGTTATCGAGGCTAATTTCGAAAGGTACATTGGCCGCCATACTCAAATACCATTCAATAGCCTGCGGATGCACTTCAGCTTGCTCGAACCGGGCTTGCTGTTCTGGCGAGCGGCCATCGGGCGCATACCAATAACCGAAATCTGGTAGTTGTCGGCGCACCTTGCCAGCAAGGCACCAATGCGCTATTTCATGCAGTGCCGAACGGGTGTAACCATGCGCGAATATAATTCGGTGAAACTCATGCTTGTTCGAGTTCGGAAGATACACGGGCTCATGATCGCCCGCGAGCAATATAGTTTGCTCACTTTCTTGAAAGGTATTATTAAACAGGCGGATCAATTGATCCGCCTGAGCTTCAAGAACTATTGCCATAGTTTACTCTAAAGCCTATTCATAATGTTGATATTCAAGGCCTTCAACCCACCATGTTGGCGCTTCTTCGCCTTTCAAATAATAATCGAAAAACTCATGCATTTTTATGGTGTAATCGATTTTGTTGGCGTATCGCTGTAAATGATGCGGTTCACCTTCGTATTGCAGCATCACTACCGGCTTATCTAAGCGCCGCAATGCAAGATAATACTCGATTCCCTGCTCCCACGGAACAGCCTCATCTTCATCACCAAACTGAATTAACATGGGCGTATTAATCTTGTCAGCAACGAAAACTGGTGAATTTTCCAAGTATGGCGCAAGATTATCAAACATACTCTCGCCAATGCGGCTTTGCCCTGTTTCGTATTGGAATTGCCGTGCAAGCCCAGAACCCCAGCGAATGCCACTGTAGGCGCTGGTCATGTTTGATACGGGCGCACCGGATACAACCGCAGCGAAAATATCGGTTTCCGCTACTAAGAACGCAGCTTGATAACCAGACCAGCTATGCCCATGCAAACCAATCGCTTCTGGGTCAGCCACGCCCATTTCAATGATTTTTTCCATTCCCGGCACGAGCGATTCTGTGGCACTTGGCCCCGGCGCACCTTGGCGGAAATGCACATCAGGCAAAAACACCACATAATCTTGGCCTAGAAAATAAGGAAAGTTCGGCCGATGGTTTACCTTCATTTGGTTCCACTGATAAAGGCGCTGGGAGAACTTCTCATAAAAATATACCATTACCGGGTAGCGTTTATTCGCATCGTAGTTATCTGGCTTAATCAACACGCCTTGTAGCGGCTCTCCTCGTGTTGATTCCCATTCCACTAGTTCGGCATTACCCCATAAAAACTCATTGCGCTGTGGATTCACATTAGTAAGTTGGCTAGGTGCTGAGAAATCACGTGTAGCTAACATTAAATCTGGGAACTGGCGAAAATCTTGCTCGGTGAATAAAACCCGTTGCTCATCTTCGCTATGCGCTAAGAAAGTATAGGTTTTCTCACCCTCAATGAGCGTTGAGAGCTCTTGATTTGTTGTATCAAACTGATAAAAACCACTGGTTTTTAGGCGTTCATGGTAGGCCCGCAACAATATCGGATGAGTGGTATCAATCACATCATGGTCAGAGTTATAAACGATTCTAAATTGGCGATCATTATCACGCCCAACTTTAGTTAAATTCTCGGCTACGCCATTGCTATCAATTTGCCAAATATCGAAACGGTCGTATACCCAAAATGCGCTGCTATCAGCAGCCCAACCTGCTACACCGTAGCTGCGAGGTTCGCTTGGTACATCATTTTCCTCATCAACCCAAGATACATTGGCATTTTTGCCCACAACAACACTTTCACCCGTATTATTGTCGAAACGCTTTAACTCATTCCCTTGCACAAACACAACGAAACGCCCATTTGGCGATAGGCTACCCCGCTCACTGGAACGAAGTTTTTCAGCAATCAAGGTTCGCTCACCGGTGCTTAAATCAACCCGGTATAAATCATGATGAAAACCATTCCATGTTGTTTCTCTTTGATACGGCGTACTATCCCATGCGAGCACTGCGAATGGATGATCATTTAAGCTTAGGGATTCAAATGGGTTGTTGCTCAAGGCCACCATAGTACCGGCGGCTGGATAGAGTACGGCAGCTGCGGTAGCGCGCTGCATACGGCTATAGCTTTGCCGTTGTTGTGGCTGAATCATGCCATCATCACCGTGCCAAACCTGCAAGCGGCGATCACCTAGCAAACGCTCAATACTGTATAGATCTTCTGCAGATTGTGGGGTTAAATCGGTTTTTTGCTTTTCTTCAGGCATCGGCCGGTGGCCAATAAATAACCGTTGGCTATCTTCGCTAAAACGCATACTGCTGTGTTCTGAAAGAATCATCCCCTTGCGTTCTGTATCGGCGGGCCGCGCACTTGCTTGCCCTTGCTGCCAAAGCCAGAGCGTTTGGGGTGTTTCGGTTAAGTTTGATTCCTTTTCACCGGATAAAAATGCAAAAAACTCAGCATTCGGTGCAAAGGTTAGTTTTTTATAATTCAGGTTGCTTGCGCGATCTAAAATTAAGCGTTGGTTATTACCGGTGTTGAACATCACCACCGCCGCTTCTACATTCGCATCGGTTGTGGCTTCCTCGCTCCCATCAACCGCCTCATTCTCTGCCGCTTCGGGCACATCTTCTTTTGTGTGTTGCACCCAAACAATTCGGCTACCCTCTTCCGCAACGGCATAATCACTAATATTATGAACCTGCTCTTGCGCGCCGGAGCTAAGGTTTACAAGGGTTAATATTTGCCCTTCCTCGCTCCCATTTTCTTTACTAAACTCTTTTTCGTGTAATACCAGTAAGAAATTACCATCACCACTGAATGCAGCTGAATCAGCATGGCCGAAGCTTTGCTGTTCACCATTAACAACGTTTACGAGCACCGCATTATTTATCAGCTTGGCCCGTTCCTCTTTGCTGCTTGCTTGCTCGCGCTCAAGTAATGGCGGCTCTTGCATAAACACAACAAAAGCTCCGTCGGTGCTAATCTTCGGGTTGTGGCCGCGCGCTACGCTAAACGTTTCGCCATCAGCAGTGCGTACCACAATTCCTTCACGATCACCGTAATCCGGGTTTGCCGAGAAAGCGATAGTAGCCAGATCTTTACTCTCTTGCCGTTGTTCAATTTCTCGGAACTGCATAATATCGGTAAGTTCTAACGGCCGTAATTCGCTATTATCTGCGTTCGCTGCAGGCATCTGTAGCAAGCCTGCAAGCATTACGCACACGGCAAAGTAAATCGCGAGTTGTTTCATAGCACCCTCATTTCTGTTTTTATTTATTCCATCATTATCACCAACTCCATGGTGAATAACTACCCCACTAATCGCGCACTGCCGCTAGCTCACCGCTTGTAGGTTTACACAGCAGTTTGTTCAACCCGAGTGGTTTGCTCGCGGATAAAGATCGCAACCACAAAGCCGATAAAAGCGGCAATTGCTGCCAAAGTAAAGGTGAACTCAGCACCATCGCCTTGTTGCCAGAGGAATCCCGCTATCCATGCCCCGAGTGCACCACCGCCAGCGAAGCCAACACTCACATAAAACGCCTGACCGCGGCTATGCTGCTCGGATGGAAAATAGCGATGAACAAAGCGCATCGCTGCGCTGTGGTGCAAAGCAAAACTAAACGCATGCACTAATTGAATTGGAATTAACCACCAGAACGTATCGGCAAAATTTGCCAGCGCTAGCCAACGTAAGCTAGTAAGTGCTAGGCAAAAGAGTAATAAACGGCGAACCGTAAATTGCACAACCAAGCGGCCCGCAATGAAAAACATCGCTACCTCGGCAGCTACCCCTAGGGAAATAAGCGCGCCCACGGCTATCGGGGCATAACCGAGTTGCGTGAGATAGAGCGCAAAAAACGCGTAAAAAGGCGCAAAGCTCATTTGCAGCAACATGGTTGAGGCAATAAACATCACAAAGGGCCGCCGCCTAATACGCTGCCAAAACCCCTCTGGGCTTGGTGCATCAGGATCCTGAAACGCTCGTTTCGGTTCATCGAGCTTATGCACTGCCAGCAATAACGGTAAAAGCAGCACGGCGCCAAGGAGAGGAAAGCTCTCAGTGCCGGCCAAAGCAAGAATTTCTGCGGTTACTAAGGCCACCAAAATAAAGCCAAAACTTCCCGCCATACGAATTCGGCTATACCGGTGATTTTCCGCCCCAAGGCTGGCCAAGGTAACCACTTCGAGCTGCGGAAGAATAGCCGACCAAAACAAGCTTATGAGGCCGAGCAATAGCGCAACCGCCAGATAACCATGCGCTTGGGCTAATATCACGAGCAGAACCAATGAACTCAACACACCGAAGCGAATTAACGGCACTAATTTTCCCACTCGATCTGCGATAGCAGCCCATATGGGTGGGCCAATTACACGACAAATAGTAGAAATAGCGATTAACTCACCGATTTGTCGGGAGCTAAACCCCAGAGCGTCTAGATAGAAGCCCAAATAGGGCACTAACAGCGCCAATACCGCGAAGTAGCCAAAATATGACCAGCTCAAACGTCGACATTGGCGTTGGAATGCAAGCTCATTCATTTCAGGTGTGGCACCGTTGTAGTTACATGGCCATTTTGGGCGCGCTGGCGCAACCAGTGGTCCATAATGGTGAGCGCCATCATAGCTTCCGCGATAGGTACCGCGCGAATTCCAACACATGGATCATGGCGACCATGAGTGCTAATGGGCTGGGCTTGACCAAACTGATCGATAGTTTTGCCTGCAAGTTTAATGCTAGAGGTTGGTTTCAGCGCAATTTCTGCGGTTACCGTTTGGCCGCTGCTAATGCCACCTAATACGCCGCCGGCATGGTTTGAGCAAAAACCTTCCGGCGTCATTTCATCACGATGCTCCGAGCCCCGTTGCTCAACTACGGCAAAGCCATCGCCAATGCTTACTGCCTTTACCGCGTTAATCGACATCAACGCCTTGGCTAAATCAGCATCGAGCCTATCAAATACTGGCTCACCTAAACCGGCTGGAACACCAGTTGCTTCAACTCGTATTTTCGCACCAATCGAATCGCCCGCTTTTTTTAATTCTCGAATAAGTGCATCTAATTCGTCGATTTTGTTGGCGTCAGGAAAGAAAAAAGGATTGTTCGCTACTTCTTGCCAATCGATTTGTTCGGCAGTTACTCCGCCCATTTGGGTCATGGCAGCACGAACATGAATACCCTGTTGCTGCAGAAACTGCTGCGCGATAGCACCTGCGGCCACGCGCATTGCCGTTTCCCGAGCTGATGAGCGCCCGCCCCCGCGATAATCGCGATGGCCGTATTTGTGTGCATAAGTGTAATCGGCATGCCCAGGGCGAAATAGATCTTTAATATCAGAGTAATCTCTACTTCGTTGATCGGTATTTTCAATCACTAAACCAATCGGCGTGCCTGTTGTTTTGCCTTCGAATACACCTGAGAGTATCTTGATCTGATCGGCCTCACGCCGCGGTGTCGTATAGCGATTATTCCCTGGTTTACGGCGATCTAACTGAGCTTGGATATAACTCTCATCTATTTCTATACCCGGCGGACAACCATCGATTATCGCTCCAAGCGCTGGACCATGGCTTTCGCCAAAGGTTGTTACACGAAATAATTCACCAAAGGTATTTGCGCTCATGGTTATCTACCTTGTTCTTAATGTTGTTTATGAATAGCCAGAATGAAGAGCCACGTTGTAATCTTGATTTTCGAGGTAGTGGCTAATTACTTTGCGTTTGCAAAATCGGCAGCATGCGCCAGCAATTGCTCCCTGCTGATGACAAACACACCGGTGCCACCGTTTTCGAAATCTAACCAAATAAAAGGAACTTCTGGCCACTCTTCCATCATGTGCACCAGACTATTTCCCACCTCACACACCAAGATCCCCTCAGTAGTAAGATGTTTTGGAGCATCTCGTAAAATCCGCCGAACCAGATCCAATCCATCATGGCCCGCGGCTAAACCGAGCTCCGGTTCATGATGGTACTCATCCGGTAAATCCGACATATCCTCTGCATCAACATAAGGAGGGTTCGTTACGATTAAATCGTACTCTTTGCCGGTTAAAGCATCTAGGCCATCCGATTCAATCGCACTCACCCGGTCACTCAAACCATGCTCTTCAATATTCATCTTCGCTACCACTAAAGCATCCACGCTAATATCTACAGCGTCTACTTCAGCCTCGGCAAATGCATAAGCGCAGGCAATAGCTATACAGCCTGATCCTGTGCATAGATCAAGAATTCTCGTTGGTTCAGCGCTGAGCCAAGGGGCAAACTGTTGTTGAATAAGCTCAGCTATGGGTGAACGAGGAACGAGAACTCGCTCATCAACGTAGAATGGTAAATCCGCAAACCAAGCTTTGTGTACTAAATACGCTGCTGGAATTTTATCCCGCACTCGGCGCTTTATCAGCGCGCTTAGTTGCAGTTTTTCATCTCTGGTTAAGCGACAGTTTCTGCATTCATTTAATTCTTGAAAGCTCAGTGAAGTAACGGCTGATAACATTAGTAGCCCTTCTTCCCATCCGTCGGCTGCTCCGTGCCCGTAATAAACATCAGCGCTGTTCAATGCGGTAGTAATGTAACGTTGCCAATCGGCAATACTGATCAGATCATCGGTGAGCTCGGTGTATTCATGTGTCACTGTGCTTTCTCCCTTTGCCATGCGATTTGGTTGTAATTCAGGGTCAATGCCGCCTATTATACCCACGAATTCAAGGTAAATGAGTAATTCCCACGAATGGAAACGAAAAAACCGAAAAAAACACTTGTTTCTGAACAGGACCGTGAGCTGTTTCGCGCTGAAGTTGAGGGTATCACACCAATAACTCAAGATAGAGCGGAGTTACCCGTAGTGCCTGTGAGCCGAAAAAAAGTGAAGATGAAAAATCTTGCCTTGGAAACGCAGCGCGATAATGCCAGCGACCCATTTTCTGATCATTATGAGCCGTTACTTCCCGAGGGCACCATGAGTTGGGTAGCTAGCGGCGATGAGCCGTATCTGGCAAAACAATTGCGCCGTGGCGATTTCTCGCCAGAAATGACCCTCGATTTACATGGGTATACTAAAATTCAAGCAAAACGCGATCTCGCCGCAGCTATTAAGCAATGTGTTCGCGATTCGTTAACCTGTTTGTGTGTGATTCATGGTATCGGCCACGGCGTACTGCGTCAGCAAGTGCCATTGTGGTTGGCACAGCACCCCGATGTTCGTGCTTTTCATCAAGCTCCCCTAGAATGGGGCGGACACGGCGCGCTTTTAGTTTTGCTCAGGAGCGCGCACCCCTTGCAAAACGCCCTCCATCGCTAAAGGCTCTACATCAATCACAGCGATGCCCGCAGTTGGAAACAATGGCGGTTGTACACGTTGATCTAAATAGCTGGTGAGATAGCACACGAAGGGCATGTGAGATACTAATAGCACCGTTTCCGCAGGCTCAATTTGCAGACGAGCCAACAAAGCGCTGGCAAACATTTCCGGGTCACTTTCAGGCGTTATCTCAGCGGATACTTCAACTACTTCAGCAGAAACCAACTTTGCCACTTCAGCGTAGGTTTGCTGGGCACGCACGTAAGGGCTAACAATCACCAAGTCAATTTTACTGGCTTGCTGAGCTAACCACTCGGCTGCTTGAATAGCTTCTAGGTGGCCTTGCTCGGTAAGTTCGCGCGCTGAATCAGGTTCAACTCTACCCAACTGCATGGCAGGTGCTTTTGCTTCGCCATGCCGCATAACAAACACCTTCATGAATTTTGCTCCGCTTGCTGGTCTGTGCTTTTACCACGATTTTGCTTTGGTCGACCGCCCGTAACTTTGTCGGCGCGGCCATCTTCTTGCGCTTTTTCCGCTCGCCGCCGACGAATTTCTTTCGGATCTGCAATGAGCGGACGATATATCTCGATACGATCACCCATTCGTGGTGTATCACTGAGCTTACAAGTTTTGCTCCAAATGCCCACCGCATGTTGGCTTAAATCGATTTCGGGGAAAAAACGGTTTATTCCAGATTGCTCAATGGCTTGAGCCACTGTGCAGCCGCGAGCAACCGACAAAGCAATAATCTTTTGCTTTTCCGGAGTAGCAAATGCCACTTCGATACTAATAAGTGTTTCACTCATTGCCATAAACCTGGCGGGCTCGAGTGGCAAAGGCATCAACCATTCTACTGGTTACTTCGTTAAAGATTTTCGCGAAAGCAAAGTGTAAAAGCTTATTGGAAAACTCAAAATCCAGTTTCAGGGTAACCTTGCACGCATCATCACCGAGAGGTTTAAATTGCCAACCACCGTGCAGGTCTCGAAACGGGCCTTTTACCAACTCCATACGAATAAACTCTTCGTTTACCAGCGTATTTCGGGTCGTAAACGCCTGGCTGATACCGGCTTTACTAATCGAAAGCTCGGCAACCATATTGTTTTCGTTCTCTTCAATGATCTTTGCACCCACACAACCGGGCACAAATTCCGGGTATGCAGCAACATCATTTACCAGCTCGTACATTTGGCGGCAGCTGTAATGTACCAAAGCGCTGCGTTCAATTTGTGGCATTGCGAATACCTGCCTTCCATTGTTTGCGGTAAGTAAAATAAAACGTGCGCATTCTACTCCTTCTTTCAAACTGATGCATCTTTTGTGATTTCTCTTTTCAGCGCGGGCACGATGCGTATAATACGCCCCATGAAATCGAAAAATAAATCAGTACCCACAATAGCCCTGAATAAAAAAGCTCGCCACGAATATTTCCTTGAAGATAAGTTCGAGGCGGGTATTGAACTTGAGGGTTGGGAAGTTAAAAGTATCCGTAACGGCAAGGTGAACATTGCCGATAGTTACGTGATCTTGAAAAACGGTGAAGCCTATTTGCTTGGTTCACAAATTCAACCACTCCATCAGGCTTCGAGCCACGTGGTGTGTGATCCTGATCGAACTCGCAAACTACTACTGAAGAAAAAGCAGCTCAGCGTGCTGTTTAGTAAGGTGGAGCGTGAAGGTTACGCCATTGTGGCTACGGCAATGTATTGGAAAGGGCCTTGGATAAAGCTCGAGATCTATCTTGCGAAAGGTAAAAAATCTCACGACAAACGCGACACCATTAAAGATCGTGATTGGGCGCGGCAAAAAGAGCGGATGATGAAACATAGCGTTCGCTAACGCCCGCTTAAACGTGCAAACTTGTGCATAGGTTTGCACGCGCAGCTGCACTTCAGCACATTGTTTTAACTGGCTACTACACGCTCACGGTTAGCAACACGCTCACTGGCAGCTGCAAAAGCCAATCACATTTTCCCACTCGCCATTGGCATTACAATCAGCGGTGCCGTTGCAAAACCATTGAGTTCCCCAATCTGTACAGCCGGTTCCGGATTTACTCACCTGAGCGCGGTTACCCGGCGTTGTCTCTGGATACGTTAGGGTGGTGAATTGCATCGGCGTAAAGCCGTAAATCGGTTCGCTCTCAGAAAAGCTGGGGCAATTACCTAACGTCCGTTGCCAACTAACAAAAGCATAAATATCACTTTGCATACTCGCCCTTTTGTTATTTTGCGCACTTATACGCACTAGTTTTTGCCATGCCTCCCCTGCTCCTAGTTGTTTGTTCACCGTGCAAGTGCTAGAGCCACTTTGCAAAGGCGGAATACTAGCCGGCTCGCATTGTCCTGTGGCGCCGTCTGCCGATAGCTGTAAATCACACCCATGCACACACTCCGATAGATTCACAGAAATGCTAGCGGTGAAATTCTCCTGCCTCTGCTCTTGGCTGCATCCTTGACAACTTTGCATCGAAAGATTCGGTGGCATAGGTGCTTCACACCACCGGTTTTCATGCATACAAGCCCATAAGTTGTGGTAAAGCCCGGTGAGTTCCGCACCTACATTCTCGATGTTATCTGCATTTACACCTGCTATATGAACAGTATCATCTACTGTAACTAATCCCACGGCATTTAAACGCTCTACCTCAGCTTGCAGCACTACCGAGCTTGTTGTGTTTACTGCCGAGCTCAGCATATTCGATGCAGAAACTGAATTTGCAGTTAGCGTATTAACCTGGGCTGAGTTTACGTTCCCTTCGTTGGCTTGTAATGTATTTGTATCCAATTCTGCAGCCGTAAAGTTAGCTGTATCTAAAACATCAACCGTTACTTGCTGAAAAACACTATTACTCGCTTCAGTATCTAACATGCGAATTTGCGATTGTTGCCAATTTCCAACATTCGCTCCGTGAGTAACCTGCATAGCCATTGCCTGAATGCGGTCGATGTCGGCTACTGTTGCGCGCATGCTTTGGCTCTGTAGGTGATCTACCTGCACATTCAAGCTTATGGCATCTTGGTTGGTTGCCGCATTTCCGGTTAGCGTAGTGGTATTGAAAGCACCACTATTTATTTCATTCACGTTCAATTGCTCAGAATCTAATTGCTGCAAACCATTTAAATCGAAACCGGCCATATCCAACGCAGTATTCATAGTCTCAAAGCTAGTATTTTCTATTCCCGTTCCGTTATCAGCTCGATTCACCCAATCGCTCTGATCATCCGGGCGGTTCGCAGCATTCGCCACGGGCTCGGTTAATAAACGCAACCAAAGTTCATCGCCACTCACCCAACTTGCAGCTAAATAGGGTTGCACTCGCTCCACCCTATTTTGGCTAAATAGCTTTATGCGCAACGCTGGTTCAGAACCAGCCACAAGAGTAAGTGATTCAACGTAGCTAACCGCCAAATCGGGTATGGGTTGTGCAGGCCAATGCCCATTCTGTTGATAGTAACGCATAGTCGCCATTCGTGTTTGGTGAAGCGTTTCAACGATTAACTCATCCTGGCGCTGCTTTTGTTTGCTCTGTTGGTAAATTTTTGCAGTAAGTGCCGAACCGGCTGCCGCAATTAAAACAAGCAATAGAACAATTAATCCATACCCTTGTTGTTTATAATGCAGCACGATTCTGGCCCTGCAAACGCAACAAAGCTTGAGCAAGGTTAAGATGCGCTTCGGAATCGTAAGCTTGCCCTTCAATGAGAGTTAATGTTGCTAACCGCAGGTGCGTTAGCGCTAGATTGTGCCTAGCGGCTGCTAAATCAGGTTGGTAGCTTAACGCGCGTTGGTAAGCGTTTAATGCCGCTTCTATTCTCTGTTCCCGCAAATGCACATTACCAAGTAACAACCAGCTCTGAGCATCTTTTTCATTTGTTTTTAGCAGTTGCCGTAAAGCACTCTCAGCACCGAGAAAATCACCACTCCGATAGCTCGCTATAGCTTGATTCTGCCACTGTACTTGCTCATCAAATTTAAGTTTTGGCGTTGCCGAGCAAGCGCTTAGGAAGGTTATGATGAGCAACAAATACAACAACCGAATTTGTGTGAATCTTTTCATTGCAACACCGCCTCCGTTAAACCCTGTTTTGGAATCAATCCGTGCTTAGCTAAAAAACCAGCGGGCAACTCAACAACGCTTTGTGCATCGGCGCGGTAACGCCATGATCCAGGTTTTACGTTGGTTTCCACATGCACCACTCGCTGCTGCTTATTGAGCCAAAGTAAATCAATGGCCTCCTTCATAGAAAATGTATGAATACTTCGACATGGGGTAAGCCAAATCCCAAGCGCAGATCCTCGACACCCCCAACCGAGTAACCGATTCCAACCTGATGCCGCTACCTTTAATTGACCTAGAAATTGATGTTCGCCAAAACGAACACAGGCTAGTGAGGCGATATTGCCGTGCCTCTTAATGCGTACATTCCATTGCTGCATATGTTTGCTCTCCTTCGCAGTTATAATTTGTAACTCAAAGCTAAATATCTTTTCTAACTTACCCTTTCACATATTTACCAATCAGCTAGGCCACATCACTTTCCCTATAATGACACCAATAAATGGCAGCATAGTGGCTGGGAAAATGAAAATAACCAGAGGCATTAATAGCCTCACCGGTGCTTCCTGCGCCTGCGCCTCAATTTCCTCAGCTATTTGTTGCCGGCGAACATCGGCTTGATAATTGAGTAAATCGGCAAGGCGTCCACCATGTTGATTGGCTTGAATCAACAAACTAACAAACATGGCAATTTCCGGCCCCGGTAAAGTATCTCTTAACTTCTGAAGTGCCTCGGATAAGCTCTCTCCGGTGCGCGTTCGCCGCAAAACTTCGCGAAACTCAAGTACTAGCGGATTCATTTGCATATTGTTTTTCAAACTCGGCTTCGAATCATTTTGAGTTTGGTTTTGTGTATTCACAGGCGAACTCGCAATACTATTTGGCACACTCACAATCCGCTGTAACGCAGTTGGCAGAGGAAAGCCTGCAGACAACAGCATAGCTAGTGTTTCCATAAAAGTTGGTAAGGCGTATCGCGCTTGCTGCTGATACTGTTTCTTGCCTCGTAAGCGCCATATCTTGCTCGCAAACACCATGAGTCGATGTTTAGGTTTTTGTACATCTTCTTCTTTTTGTTTAGCCGCCGAAATCCTCATATGCACAATTAAGCCAACACAGCAGCCTGAACTTATTGCGAAGGAACCAATCAAAATAAGTACCCAGTTCATAGCGGCACCTCAATTTTCAGAATGCGATTAATCAACCAATGCCCAGCAAGTAGCATTCCAATCATAGTTACCGCAAGAAACCAACCAATATGGTGAGTGCTTAAAGTTTCCATGATGGTTTGCTCCATAAACCAGAGCACTGCACACAGTAACAGCGGTAAAGCTGTCATCACTCGGCCCTGAATTCTACCTTGCGCACTCAAACTCAAGATCCGTTGCTGTAATTGCAGTTTCTTCCGCATACTCGCAGCTAATCTTTCTAGCAGCGGCGCCTGTTGCCCACCGGCTTCGTATCCTAGCCGGAGCGCCACTACCGCACGATCTAAATCAATCGAAGGCATGCGTTGTTGAAGATCAAAAAGTGCATCAGGAAATGATTTCCCGAGCCGAAGTTGCCGTGTTACCAGTGTCATTTCTTGGGCAAGCGGAATAGGCATTTCTCGGGCAATAAATTGTAACCCCACTTGCATACTGCCGCCGGAACGTAAAATATTCGCAAGCAACAAAAGTGCATCCGGAAGCTGCTTTTGAAATGCTTTTTGCCGTTTCTTCTTCAGGTATTGATAGAGCTGCCAAGGCCCAAAACTAAGTGCAATCATGATAGATATCAACCAACCCCAGGCAACAGAAAGCAACCAAAGCGTGCACAACATCACTAACCAAACAAAGAGCCAGAGGGTAAGTAACTGCCGCACCGGTACAAAAAGAAATAGTTCGGTAAGGCTTTGTTGCATTCTATTTTCGTAAGTTTTCTCATAGCTTTCTGCGATCTGGCGCAATCCGGTTTGTAGCAATAGCGCGAGAGCTGCGCTACTTAAGCCAATAAAAAACGCGATAAGCACGATCAACATACCGATATCACCTTAAATAACCGACAAGCTAAAACGCGAATGCATTTGCTTGATTTAGTTCTGCTAGTATTTTCTCCCGTTCAGATTCTGGGAGTTGATCAATAAACCGTGGCACTTGCCCCGTTACTTCATGAGATTCTGTTTCTGTGTTGTAGCGAACAAGCTCGGCAAGTTGTAGTACATCGCCATCGTTACCTTGTAGCTCCGCTAAGCTAGAAACAACGCGCTTGCCATTCGCCAGCCGAGTAATTTGCACAAGTAATTTAACTGCACCCATAATCTGTTGCCGAATCGCGCTCATAGGGATTTCAATTCCCGCCATTAGCACCATGGTTTCTAATCGGCGAAGTGCATCTCTAGGTGTATTCGCATGCAACGTGGTTAGAGAACCATCATGCCCGGTGTTCATAGCCTGCAACATATCTAAACTCTCGCCCGCTCGACACTCACCCACCACAATCCGATCTGGCCGCATTCGCAATGCGTTTATCACCAATTGGCGAATACTCACCGCGCCCTCACCCTCCTGATTGGCTGGCCGCGCCTCTAATCTAACTAAATTGGCGTGCTGCAATTGCAACTCCGCAGCATCTTCAATCGTGATGATGCGCTCATGTTCTGGAATGAAATCAGCTAATATATTCAATAAGGTGGTTTTACCACTGCCAGTGCCGCCGCAAATCAACATATTTTGTCGACATCGCACCGCACTCATCAATAGCTTCGCAAGTTCGGGGCTCACACTTCCAGAATCTTGCAAATTCGCCATAGTTAGCCGATTTATCGCGAACTTTCGAATGGTGAGGCAAGCACCATCAACAGCCAGTGGCGGAATGACGGCGTTCACTCGAGCACCATTTGGTAATCGCGCATCGACCATAGGCACACTCTCATCAATGCGGCGCCCAAGGGGTGTAACAATTCTCTCAATCACTCGGCGAACGGCCTGCTCATCGCGAAAACTATAAGGGCTCAGCGTTAAACTGCCGCGGCGTTCAATGAAAACTTGATTAAAGCGATTTAGCATTATTTCCGTAACGTCGGGATCACGAAGTAAATTTTCTATCGGCCCGAGCCCCACCAAATCATCAATGGCACTTTGAATCAGCACTTCTTCATTAACACTTTGAATGTCGATCGATTCTCTTTTCAATTCCTTTCTAATAACGGTGGCAACCACCTCTCGCAACTCAGTATCTGAGAGCAAATCAACATCAGTATGATGAATATTTACCGCCTTCAAGGTGTTTTCAAGCAACCTTTGATAACGACTTCTTTCGGCATCCGCAAAATTAGCAAAATCCATTTATGGCTTCTCCTCAACCTCAAGCATTCCAGTGCAGCCCAACGCATTAAAACTCTGCAAGAGCTCCGCTTGCTGCTCAAGCTGCTCGGCATACCGAGCAGTTTGCTCATGGACATCTATTGGCGTAATAAATACAACTAACTCGGTTTCCTGTGCTTGTTGATCACGATTTGATAACCAGCGTCCCGCCCCCGGTATGCCAGAATGCACCTCGCTTTCTTCATGGCTTACTAAACCGGCAATCACTAAGGTTTCCCCCTCGTTTACCGTGACCATGGTTTCCGTTCGCCGTGTGCGCAAACCAGGTACCCCCTGCACTGCTATGCCCAAATCAGGTTGGCTCAACTCACTGATTACTTGCGTGCGGATGCGCCCATCAGCCAGCTTTACCGGTGCCACTTTTAGGTAAATCCCATAGTTTTTAAAATCAACTTGTGTAGCGCCTTGTAAAGTAATTTGTGGAATAGGAATTTCACCGCCCGCCAAAAACTCGGCGCTTTCGCCACTTTCAACGCGCAACTTTGGCGTTGCTAATACGCGCCCTTCACCACGCTCCTGTATCATTTGCAAAGTGCTTGCTAAACTCGTATTCCAGCCTAGATAGCCATATTGGCCTTGCGGTAAACCTGCCAATAACGATTCCGCTCCGGGCACTGTGTTAAGCGCTTGTTCGCCTATTGCTCGAAACCGATTACCGCTGTGCCAATCACTAATAACCCCTAACGCTGGCCCTGCTATGCTTTGCTGCCAATTCAAACCTAATTGCCGTAGTGAGCGTCGATTCACCTCATACACTTTTACCGCTAATTCCAAAGTGGCTTTTGGTAAATTTTTCAATTCAACATTGGCAATGTTTAAGCTTGAAAAATCCGCTTTTAGTTTTTCTAATCTGGCAAATACATATTCATCTACCTCACCACTTAAAATGGGCTGCCCACGCTGCCAGGTTACACTCAGCAATGGCGCAGTATCCGTAATTTGCTCAAGTGTGGCGCGCAAACTAACATCGGTTGGTGCATGCACCTGTACTTGTATCTTTTCATGACCACCACTTTCCAACCACCAAATCACGTCTGTTTGCCCAGCCGCCAATGCCATGATCATTAGCTCTTTATCATTGATAAGCCGAGCCTCGGCGATACTTGGGTTGGCCAACGCTACACGGATTATTTTTTCTTCCGTGTAAATCATTTCTGCGCTCCCAACAGCTAAGCTTTTTGGCTCTTGGTTAACGCTAATTTCATCATTGGCCTTTGCAGAAAACGAATACCCGTTAATCAGGAATAGCGAAGAAATTATGAGCAGCATCATTGAACGTAGGAATGCAGTAGCGGGCATTTAGTAACCTCCATACTGAGAAAAATTCGGAACAGCGGTGTGGCTACCCGGGGTAATGATTTCTACCGAGGAAAAGCCCGCAAGACCCTCAACTCGAACAGGATCTTTAGCATCTCTAAGAATCGGAAGTAGCATTTGGTTTTCAGAAATCTGGTGAATTTTGAAGTAATCAGCTAACGGCACAGCAACGGTTATTTGCTGGTAGGCTTCCGGCCTGAGTGATTGTCCGGTGTTCACTACTCCGGAGCTTTGCTCTTGGGATGCCTGAGTGATGTGCCCTGTAGCCATTACTACTGCACGCTCAAGAATGAGCTCTGCGTTACCCTGCATATTCGCGTATAGATCAATGGTATCACCGGGCTTGAGTAAACCCGCGTGTTGCTGCAGTGAAGAAATAGAAAACGAAAGCGGTACTGAACCGGGTGGTAGAGTGCTAGCAAAACTCGCCGCAGCTAGCGGCTGCAAATGCAACCACTGCAGAGGTTTACCTGAACGAATAGCCTGCGTTAAATCTGCACGAACAGTTCTGCCAACTAATAATTCAGCCTCATGCGGGTGTACGATATCAGAAGGCAAACTGGTTTCATCGAGCTCACGCACGCGCAAATCATCAAGGTTCAATGGCATACCCGGGTGTAACCCTTGTGTTGACACCACCACGGGAATTTTTGGCTTTGCGGGCTCAATCTGTACCCGTGAATCTGCAAGCTGTTTTACTTGCAGGTCTTGAACGTACTGATATAAAAGTACCGCTGATATCAGGGCACAAATCAAACCAATTGCCAGTGGCAAAAATATCCCTTTGAAAAATTTTCCTTTAAACACTGCAGTTCCCTCTGCTGTAAATGTGCAAACTATGGTTTCTTCTGCGTTACCTCGGTAATAAATATGCGGCCGTCATCTTGTTCCCAACCCGATATAAAAACCTGGATTGAGTGATTTTCTTTAGCCAGAACAAAACTGCCCGTATACTGATCGTAAGCGGTAATTCGCCAGCCTTTCCCCTGCGCTAATCTCAGTTCTTGTTGCTGTAAATCATCAATACTGCGGTCTGATATCCATGTAATTACTCGCTCAGCACCGCTGCTGTACTCAGAAACTAGCTGTGTTTGCTTCCTATCGATTATGTTCCTGCCATTTGTGCCGTTTTTCATCACCGTGGTGTTAGAGAAATCCGAATCCCCCTGCGAAAACTGAGCTTTTTGCGATTCTAGCCATGCTTCTGACCAAAAAACGCCATATTTGGTAGCATAAGCCGATAGAATTGCCTTTTCGTTTGCGCAACTTATCTGCCGCCGTTTTACTTCAACTTGGCTATTCGCATGTCGAGAATCGGTTTTATGCTCGGTCGAATCCGATTGAAATATTAAGCAATCTTCAAGCGATTCCAAGTGTGCCACTAATTCGGCAAATGAGGCAGAACTAGGCCACACCGTTAATTCATAGTTCAAAAGCCGAAGCGAACTGGTAGCGTTGAGTGAAACCTTATGAGCATCTAAATACTTCGGCTGCATTCCCGAAACCATATCACTTGCAAGAAATTGAGTTTCAGAACCAAACGCTTTAGCGGAGATCAACGATGATGCGCTCAACATAACCAACAAAAATAGCGATAACTGCTTGAACTGGTTCATCAGCAAGTACCTTGATTCGAATGATTTCGTGGCTCACATAGTGCGTTACTCGGAACAACATCCGCATCAACAAATCCCAAACGTAATTGCTTTGGCGAAAACTCCCGTGCAAATGGCAAAATAGATACTAATAATTGCACATGTTCAAACCCCAAGTTTTTTACATACTGAGAAGTGGTTAGGGCCTGCGGCCGACCAATGAGATCCTGCAAGTGCCTTGGTGCCCAGCCATCGCTTAAACGCAAATAGCTCAACCATGGCGGATGCCCTGAATCATCACCTTTTGGCTGTAAAATCGCGCTGTGCAGGGTATTCAAAGGCAGTGAGAAATCTTCCTGCCAATCCAACAGTTTCCAAAGCGGCCGGATGCCTTTAGCAAAGGCATAATCATCGCTTACCGCCGTAGTTAATTGGTATTCCTTACCAATTTCTAAGTTGAACTCACGCTGGTAATCATCGATTTGCCAATGTTCTAATCCTGCGTGCTCTCTCAGCGGCACTTGCTGAAGATGCAATGAAAGTAATTGTTGCGCCTCATAGCGCTTATCTAGCCTGCCTTTCAGTTCCGGTAGTGCCCATAATAAAATCATGCCTAAAACACTGATTAGCAGGGTGAACTCAACCATAGCTTGACCAAATGATCGTTTCGATAATCCCTGTAAAGCTCTTCCATAAGCTTTATTCATAACTGTGCTCCAATTAATTTCCGGTCTACTTCGCTAATGTTTTTCGGCCGAACTTGCCACAGAGCATTATGCAAGTTGGCCCGCTCGATAGAATCATCGGCTCGGGGCCAGAATCGATTTGGCCTTTGAAAATAAATTTCACTGCGGCCCATACCCCAAAGACGAGGTTCATCATCGCTG
Source organism: Aliidiomarina iranensis (assembly GCF_003987135.1). GTDB lineage: Bacteria > Pseudomonadota > Gammaproteobacteria > Enterobacterales > Alteromonadaceae > Aliidiomarina > Aliidiomarina iranensis. The sequence continues at coordinate 182,552 of NZ_PIPJ01000003.1, read as the reverse complement.
CCCCCACGCTCTTGAACAACGAGCGTGATTTGTGGCGGTTTCTTGGTAATACCCTCTGCATCCTGCAGCCGATAGTAGGCCGGTGCTTGCGGTTGTAGAAGAAAGCGATGCCCACGCCGTGCCGTTGCTCTTGATGTTGTCCAATTTAGTTGATAACTATCGCCAAAACCTTCAGTGCTTCGCCTGCGTGGTAGTGCTTCGGTTAAATAACTAGCGCCGCCACCGATTGGTATATAAGCATTGGTAACCCATAGATCTAGGTGCAATTGATGCGTATCAAGTGATTGCCAAACTAACTGCCCCTGATTATTTACCTTAATTTCTGAGCCGCCCGCGCGGTAAACTTTCGAACCTAAAACATTCACCCAACTATAAGTTCTTCGTTCACTGAATGAATCACGAGAATCACTCACCATCTGCGCGTAATCCTCTTGATGTTCAAGATCACGGCTATGTTTTTGCATTCGTAGCCATAAATATTCAGCGTCTACCAAGGTTTGGTGATTGAGCAAGCGGATTTCTAAATCTTTTTCAGTGCCCTCTACAATATCGGTCGCGGTGGCAATGCTGCTCAACCAAGCAGCCTGATGAAACGCCCACTGAAAACCAGAGAGCCCACTAATTACTGCTCTTTGCAAAGCAAGTGCCGCCTGGATACCGGTTCGCATTGGTTGTTGAAGTTGATTTAACAATCGAGCAATTTGAAAGGTGACACTATTCACATAGGGTATCCACGCCGATATCAAAGCCATGTTCGTACTGGTTTCCCTGGTCATTTCATACCAGGTATGGAAGCCAATAATTTGGCCAATCGCCATTTCGTTGGCTACCATAGCGCGGTTACTAATTGCTTTAATGTTTAAATCGCGGGCCGCAATGATTCCTAAGGCTTCAGCGGCATATTGCGCTACTTGCTCGATTTCAGTTTGTTTTTGAACCTGTTGGCTCAATTCAACAACCTGAAGGAGTGCAAACGCCAACCCAGCCATCAGCAAAGCGGCTAGCAGCAAATAAATTCCCCGCGCTGGCGCCTTAATTCCCCGAGTTTGTGGCTTCATCGTAGTTACTCAAACTGTAATCTTTATTCGCTTGAGTGGCCGCACTGTTGGCTGCTGCGGCGGCATTGCGTACTTGTGTGGTACTCGATTTTCCTGAGATTTCTTGGGCAACACCAGCCATTTGATTACGAACAGTTTTTCCAAAGAATGAGTACACACCAATAGCCGCAACAACAACTAGGGCTAGAACAACAATGTACTCTGTCATGCCCTGCCCAGCTTGGATACGTGCAGGAGCACCCGTGCTCTGCCGCAAGTGATTTTGCTTTGATAATGATTTACTGAAGTGTTTTCTTAACATGTTGCCCTCCTTGAGCAGTATGCTTCCCTAGCTATTACGGTAACCCTTGCCGTAATAGTGAAAGCATAGCTCTAAGCACAACATGAGAAAAGTTCGTGAGCGGCTTTTACTCTATTGCCAAATATTTATGTAGTTGTACCGACAACCGCCAGTTGCGCTCTCGGCACACTTTAATCGCCAGTTCCGTTGCTCTTGGCCGCTGGCTTATAGGCTGCAAACAAATAACCGCGCCAGCACGGGCAGGCTTTTCTGCCAGCAAGGCATCGAATGCACTAATGTGTTTTTCCATCGCAATCGGATATTTAATTTCATCTGCACGCTGCATAGCATCGGCTAAAACCGGGTAGCCACCCGGCATATCAACTTTTGGCGATACCGTAACCCAAGTACTGGAGCTTGCCAAAATAGGAAAGGTTCCACTTGTTTCGATTTGTAATTGATAACCAAGGGGTTCGAGTACTTCGGCGAGGGGGCGCAGATCGTACATACAAGGTTCTCCGCCGGTAATCACGATGTGTTTGGCGGTAAAACCCAAGCTCTGAATGCGTTGTAAAATCGCTTCCGCGCTGAGTTCGCTGTAACGCTCATCCGGGCCAGTTTTGGTAATGATTTGGCCGAAATCAACAGCATTTTCTGCCATTTTACTCCAGGTGTGTTGCGTATCACACCAAGGGCAACCCACAGGGCAGCCTTGTAAGCGCAAAAATATTGCCGGCACACCGGTATATAAACCTTCGCCTTGAATAGTTTCGAACAGTTCATTAACCGGATATTGCATGGCCGTTGCCTTCTTGAGTAGCTTCTGTATTAATGCGGATTGAGGTAAGATCGCAAAGTAAGTGGCATTATAGCAAATCCACTATCGTGAACGCATTAACAAATAGAAATTGGAGTTTTCGCCTAAATGCAGCCCACACCAGCATCATCGAATCAGCCAGCGGCCAAGTGCAAACGAGCCGTTGTAATCTATTCCGGCGGTATGGATTCTTTTACCGTATTAAATCGCGCAATCGCCGACGGCTGCCAAGTTGCCGCACTTTCATTTAATTACGGGCAACGCCACAGTAAAGAGCTAGATTATGCGGCTAAAGTATGCGAAAAGCTGAAAATTGAACACAAAATTGTTGATATCCGTGCAATCAACAGCTTACTGGCTGGCTCCTCCCTAACTTCCGATATTGCCGTACCAAACGCCGATTACGCCGAGAGCAATATGCAATCAACCGTGGTTCCTAACCGAAATATGATTTTACTCTCGTTAGCGATTGGTTACGCGGTTTCAATTGATGCTGATGAGGTTTATTACGGTGCACATGCAGGTGACCACGATATCTATCCCGATTGCCGCCCAGAATTCGTTGAGGCCATGAATACTGTAAGCCAACTCGCTAATTATAAGGCGATCCCAGTGCACTCGCCCTATTTACACAACACAAAGGGCGATATCTTAGCTGATGGCATTCGCATGAACTTAGATTATGCCGACACATGGACCTGCTACAACGGCAGAGAACACGCGTGCGGCAAATGCAGCGCATGCCGTGAACGCCTAGCAGCATTTGCCGCCCACGGTATCACCGATCCATTAACCTACGAAGAATAAGTTACAGATGCTTTAAGCGATAAACATTTCCAAAAGTTTCTGAGCGTTCTTCCAGCGCTGGCTGCCTTTTAGAGCATCCAGCGTTGTGAAGCTAGTTTTCCCTTTTAAGATGCCAATAGCATCACGGCTTGGCTCAGGAAAACTCACATCTGCAAGAACCTTGCGCGCGGCGGCTTGGTCGTTGCATACGAGCAACAAATCACAACCGGCTGCTAACGCCTTTTCTGCTCGCTCTTGCACACTACCCGCCACGGTAGCACCTGCCATCAACAAATCATCGCTGATGATCACACCGGCAAATTCAAAACGTTCCCGCAATATCTCTTGCAACCAAAACGAGGAAAAGCCAGCGGGTTCAGGTGCAACTTTTGGATAAATAACATGTGCTGGCATAACCGCTTGAATATTTTGCGCTAATTGCGCGAACACTGCACCATCATGCTCGAGAATCGCGGCAAGATCGCGATCATCAACGGGAATATCTACATGTGAATCAGCCACAACAGTTCCGTGCCCGGGAAAATGTTTACCGGTAGCGCGCATACCTGCTTCATGCATTCCACGAATAAATGCATTCGCCAACCAAACAATATCTTCGGGCTTTTCAGCGAAAGCTCGATCGCCAATCACCTGGCTCGGACCATGCACATCAAGCACAGGTGCAAAACTGTGGTCTACGCCGCAGGCTAATAACTCACTGGCCATCAACCAACCCATTTCCCGCGCAAGTGCCGCTTGTTGCGCTTCATTTTTCGCAATATGCTGAAAATGTCCCATAGCTGGAATCGCTGAAAAGCCACTCCGAAAACGCTGTACACGACCACCTTCATGATCCACCGTGATCAGAATATCTCGCTTCGCCGTATTTCTAATATCGGCAGTAAGCTCAGTTAACTGCTCAGGGCTCTCGTAATTGCGCGTAAAAAGGATTACGCCCGCAACCGATGGATGCAACAAAAGCTCACGATCTTGCTCCGTTAAACGAGTACCTGCGAAATCGAGAATCAATCCTGACATAAAACGTTTATTCCTTGTGTAAAGTTAACTACTGCCTTATTACAATAACCCATTGCATATCGAATTTCTGCTCTGCTGCGGCGTAAATTGCAAGTAAATCGGCCGAAACTCATTAGAAGAGTAAAACTCAGTAAATGCGTGCACGAAAGCATTCCAAATTAACAAAAATATAACTATGCTAGAAACAACGGCAAGGTTACAACCGATCTTCAGTGAATAAAGCACATTATATGATTGTTTCTGAAAGGGGGTTGGTGAATTAGCATGAGCCTTTTCTTTTGCTTTTATGGCAAAACAGGGCTCTTAGAAGTAGAGAGAAATTATGTGTGCCAGCAAAGTAAATTCAAAACGCTTTTCATCGCAACGAAAACTGCTAGTGGCAGCTACCCTGCCACTAGTTCTAGCGGCCTGTGGTAGTGAAGATGTATTCGAAGGCGAGCCACCACTGATCAACAATAACCAATGTTCGATTGCTGGGCAGAACCAGCAACTACTCGATTTTATGGATGATCGCTACCTTTGGAACGATGAGATCAACACCAATGTGAACCCGGATAGTTACGGTTCAGTGTTTGAGCTGCTCGATGATTTAGTTGTACCTCGCGATAGGTTTTCTTTCATCATTACCGAGGAAGAGTACCAGGCACGCTACATTGATGCCGAGTTTTTTGGGTTTGGTTTTGGTATTCGTGACCGAACCGATTTAGGCGTAATCGAAGTTCGTTATGTTTATGATAATTCAGCGGCAGCTCAAGCGGGTATTCGCCGCGGCGATGTGATTACCGAAATTGAAGGTATTCCGATGGAAACTTGGTATCAACGTATAGAAAACGGTGAAGCATCTACCGTTGATCTGTTCGGTGATAACAGCGACGGTGTTGAGCGCGAGATTACTTATCGTAAACCTGACGGCCAACTATTTACTGAGCGTTTAGAAAAAAGCACGGTAGAAACCAACACGGTAATGGCTACTGAACGGTTGCAAATTGACGATAAAGAAGTGGGATATTTTGTATTCGACACCTTTATCAACCGTGCCGAAGTTGATTTAAACAACGCTTATGATGCCCTTATTGGTGTGGATGAATTGATCATTGATTTACGCTACAACGGTGGCGGCCTCGTGCGGGTTGCAAATCAACTAGCTTCACAAGCGGCGTGGAATAACGTTGAAAATGAAGTATTTCTTACCTATCAATATAACGATAATTACGAAGACCAAGTGACATTTTTCGATTTAGGGCCCGGAATCGAACGTTTAAATTTAGATCGTGTGTATGTTCTCACCACCAATGCCAGTTGCTCTTCCTCAGAGTTGGTAATTAATTCACTGAGCCCCTTCGTTGAAGTAGTTACTATTGGTGCGCCCACCTGTGGTAAACCCGTTGGCCAACAACCTCGCGACATTTGCGATAAAGTTGTATTTGCAATTACCTTCCAAACCGTTAATGCCGAAGGCTTTGGTAACTATTTTGATGGCTTACCCGTTACTTGCGCTGCCGAAGATGTGATTGTAGGTGATTGGGGAGACCCCGCCGATCCGTTGCTCGCAGAAGCCTCTTATCACATTGCAAACGGGCAATGCAGTGCAGCGGCGAGTGTAAGCAGTTTACAAGTGGAAGAAACCGACGCTCGGGTGTTATCCGCCCCGGTAAAATCTAATAATCCACTTCTTGAAAAATGGCGCAATGAATTTTAAGGGTGCGCCCTTACAGTAAGAGCAAATAAAAAACCGGCATTGACTGCCGGTTTTTTATATTCCGCCTATCTTCTAGGTAGGTTTCGCATTAAATTCACCTTTCTTCACATCTTCTTTGGCAAAGCTATCTACCGCCACCGCGCGCATGCGTAATATTTCACACTCACGGAAGGCCTTGGCTTCATCCGTACTTAAAATTTCGGCTTCCAGCGCGGCATCTGCTAACTCATCGCCTAAAAGATTTTCGCTTATCTCACCTTTTTTCTGAGCCTTCTTGATACGTTTATAAACGTCCTGCAATTCGAACATCCGCACGAATGCCAATTCCATATGGCCAGTTACATCTTTTCCATCATCTTTCCAGTAGCTCAAGAATGTATGGCGTTCACGGGCAACACCTGGCTGCATCATGGCTTCAGATATAGCTTGAGCATAGCCATCAGCTGGTTTCAAATAACGGATACCGAATGGGAACACGAAGAATTTGAGTATTCGGCCAACGGCCTGATTTGGGAAATTTTGAAAGAAGCCCGCAAAGGCAACACCAATGGCATGTAAATGATTTGCGATGGCGTAATGAACAAAAGGCAAATCAGCCACCTGCCGGCCGTCATCTTCAAACCGCTTCAACACCGCCGATGCCATATATAAATGGCTCAATACATCCCCAAGCCGTGCCGAAATCATCTCTTTGCGTTTTAAATCGCCGCCCATAGTGAGCATGGAAACATCGGCACATAGCGCGAGGCCACGGCTCATACGAGATAATTGCTGGTAATACTTTGTGGTTTCCCCGCTTACCGGTGCATTTGCAAATCGCGCACCTGTTAAACCATGCCACAAGGCGCTGAAGGTGTTCCCCGCGGCAAAACCTATATGCTTGATGAGTAAATGATCAAATGCGCGTAAACCGGCTTCTTCATCTTCATTTGCCGCCGCTTCCATTTCCGCCAACACATAAGGATGACATCGAGTTGCACCTTGACCAAAAATCATTAGATTACGCGTAAGAATATTGGCCCCTTCAACGGTAATCGAAATGGGTGTACCCATATAGCCAGAGGCTAGGTAATTTAACGGCCCCATCTGAATACCTTTACCAGCATGCACATCGAGCGCATCGTTCATCACTTGCCGGCCCATTTCTGTCATGTGGTACTTTGTCATTGCCGTAATCACTGATGGGCTGTAGCCCTCACACAAGGCTGTAACCGTTAATCGACGCATGGATTCTATACTGTAGTTCAACCCGCCGATTCGCCCCATAGCCTCCTGTACGCCCTCGAATTTACCAATAGGTAACCCGAACTGCTGGCGAACGAAAGCGTACGCACCAGTGTAGCGTTGGGCGTTGTGTCCAGTAGCTGTTGCTAAAGCCGGCAACGAAATACCTCGCCCTGCTGACAAGCATTCCATCAGCATTTGCCAGCCTTTACCGGCATATTTTTGGCCACCGATAATCCAATCTAACGGAATGAACACATCTTTTCCGTAGGTGGTGCCGTTCATGAAAGCTTGGGTAAGCGGGTAATGGCGATCACCAATTTCTACCCCCTCGTGATTCGTGGGAATTAACGCGCAGGTTATACCAAGCTCTTCTTTTTCACCTATTAGGTTTTCTGGATCATACAATTTAAAAGCTAGCCCAAGCACTGTTGCTACTGGCGCTAAGGTGATATACCGCTTACTCCAATTCAGCCGAATACCAACCACTTCCTCACCGTTATATTCACCTTTACAGATTACCCCAGTATCCGGAATGCTTCCGGCATCGGAACCTGCTTCTGGCCCTGTTAGCGCGAAACATGGGATTTCATCACCCTTCGCCAGACCCGGCAACCAACGTTGCTTTTGCTCCATAGTGCCATAATGCGTAAGTAACTCACCTGGACCTAGAGAATTAGGCACCATGATAGTTACCGCGGTAGCCAAGGAGCGCGTGGCAATACGGGAAACAATGTGCGAGTTTGCAGCGGGAGAGAAATCTAACCCGCCATACTCTTTACCAATGATCATGGCAAAGAAACGATGCTTTTTAATAATCGCCCAAACTGCTTCCGGTAAATCGCGTTGGTGCACGTTGATATCAAAATCATCCAACGCCGCTAGAAGTTCCTCTAGTGGCCCATCAATAAAAGCTTGTTCTTCGCTCGTGAACGTGGGTGCTTTGGTTTTCAGCAGCGAAAACCAATCCGGTTGCCCGGAAAATAATTCACCATCCCACCATACATCCCCAGCTTCCATCGCCTCCCGCTCAGTATTCGACATAGGCGGTAGCACGCGTTTGAAAAACTTGAATGCCGGGCGCGAAATTACCCGCCGGCGGATATCCGGCACACCAAATAGCACCGCGATAATAACAAGTAGAATTAAAATAATGGACATGACAGCTCCTTAACAGCCCGTATTATGAATACTCGATCGTATATAACATAGCTTAACTTTCCACATCTGGCTCGGCAGCAGAAATCCCCGCAGCCACGAAGGGTAATAATTTTAATAATGTTTCTTCTGCTTGCGTTTCCTCACCAAAATCTGCGGCCGCTATTTCTCGAAGAGCTTGGCTCGATGTTTGCGCAAACAACATGGCTCCCAAGCTAAAGTGTAAGCGCCAAAATAGGGTTTTAGGGCATACGCTAGGATTCGCTTGTTGTATCAATTGAAAAAATTCATGCACGATTTCACCATAGTTGCTCATAGTGAATTTACGCAAATGCCCTTGAATTTCACTGTAAGCATAGCCAAGCAAACGCAAATAGATAACAGGACCATCTAAGCGCACATGCCGCAGCGCAATCATAGGTTGCATCGTACAGGCCAGTACATCCTTGGTGGTAATTTGCTCTGGGTGTTTCTGCAGCTGGTGTAATTGTTCTGCTAAAGCGGGCATAAATACGCTTTGATAGCGTGCCATTACTGCTTGAATCAAGGCTTTCTTGGAACCAAAGTGGTAATTTACAGAAGCTAAATTAACTTCGGCCTCACTGGTAATTTGCCGCAAAGAGGTTTGCTCAAAGCCGTGCTCCGAGAATAGTTTTTCTGCCGCAATAATAATTTTGTCTTTCGTGCGTAGGGCTTTCGCCATAACTGCCCCTTATTTAAAACGATCGTTTAACTAAGGTTAAATCTACAGCAGAATGGCCCTATCAGCAAGCCCTCAAGTTCTCACATCAAGAGGGCGTAATTTTCATAAGTTGTTTGCAGAAGTATCGAGTGGAGCGAAGCTTTTCACCAAATCATCAACCGCTTTCATTTGTTGCAAATAAGCCTCTAGTTTTGCAAGAGGCAAGGCGCACGGGCCATCACACAGGGCTTGATTTGGATCTGGGTGCGCTTCAATAAACAAACCAGCAATGCCGAGTGCCATTCCAGAGCGAGCCAGTTGGGCCGCTTGCGCACGGCGCCCGTCGGCTGAATCAGCACGCCCACCAGGACGTTGTAAAGCGTGGGTAGCATCAAAAATAACCGGCGCCATTGGCTTCATATCATCCATGCCTAACATATCAACAACTAGATTATTGTAGCCAAACGAGCTGCCACGTTCGCAAAGCATTATTTTATCATTACCCGCTTCCGCAAACTTGGTCATGATGTGGCGCATTTCCGCTGGCGCTAAAAACTGTGGTTTTTTCACATTAACAACCGCGCCTGTGGCTGCCATAGCCACTACCAAATCGGTTTGCCGCGCAAGAAAAGCCGGTAACTGCAGCACATCGGCCACCTCAGCAACGGGCGCTGCTTGATATGGTTCATGAACATCAGTTATTACAGGCACATTAAACTGCGCCTTTACCTCAGCTAATATCGCTAGCCCTTTATCTAATCCGGGGCCTCGAAAGGAATGAATGGAGGAGCGATTGGCTTTATCAAAAGAAGCTTTAAAAACATACGGAATTTGTAGGCGCGTTGTTACTTCAACGTAATGCTCGGCGATACGCATCGCCAAATCGCGGCTCTCTAAAACGTTCATACCACCAAACAAAACAAATGGAAGATGATTGCCAACATTAATTCCAGCAACCTTCACCGAGTTTACATTTAAGGGTTCAGACATCAACTCACTCTCTTATTTGGTTCTTACTTAGTAGTTATTACTTAATAGTGATTGCGCAATAGTGATTGCTTAGCTTACTTACTTCATGCCTGTACATTAAAGCAATCAGCAATCGTGGAAAAATTGCTTCTTAGCGCGCTCACCAAACCCGGGGCAAAGCGCCCCTCTGTTTCAGCTAATAATGCTTTGAGCGTTGCTTCTACACCACGCCCAGCGCTAATTTCACCATATATAATGCTAATTAGGCTTATTACTTGGCTATTTAATGAGAATTCTTCTGCCTGCACCAATCCGGGAAAGCCTTCGCCGTCGAAACGCTCGAAACGCTCATCAATGCCAATCAGCAAAACCTTCACAACAGGGTTAGAATCAACTTCTATCCCTTTAGCAATTCGATGCATGCGTTCGTAGCAAACTCGCACTTCTAGTGCTTCTTGCGCAAGCGTTACTTCACAAATTCCAGAGATGAGTGCCATTAAGGTGCTTGCTAAGGCTGTGTGCTCTTGCTCTGCGTTGGTTAAACCAAGCGCATCACTAAGAACCAAGCTTGTTTTTGCAGCCGGATGTTGATTCACATCATCGCGATATAGTGCATTTTGCTCAAGAACCAGCAAGCGTTCGCTTAATTGCGCTACAAAATGATTCGCATCGCGCTCCCGCAAAACATTGTTTAACGCTAATTGAATCTGATCGGCAAATAGTGTGAGTAAATCACGTTCTTGCCGGTTTAATTGCCGTGCTAAACCGGATAAACAAAGCAAGCCACCCAAGGGCCGGGCCCCGCTCAAGGAATAAACGATAGCGATATCATCGCTAAAGAATGGACGGCGAGTTCTTACAACCTGCTCAAGCTCACTCAGGGCTTCTACCGGTAAACCAGCTTTGATCGGCCGGCCAACCATAATATCGGCCTCTTCACCAAAGGCGGCCCGCACCGTAAATTGTCCGGGATTATGATCCGGGTCCACTTCTGCATACAAAACTTGTCGGGCACCACCAATAAGCCAGCTTAACTGCTGCACCAATCCATCAACAAAGTTATCAATTGATTGTTCCGAAAACAGGTCGGCAGACGACTGCAAAATCTTTTCAAGCCCACGGCGGCTATGTTCAATGGACATGATATCGCGGTAGGAACGTAAGCTCGACATCACCGCGGTAAATAACTTTTGCGCCGTTAGTTCAGTTTTTGATTTGTAATCATTGATATCGTAATTAATGATCACTGTTCGCTCTGGGGCTTGCCCCGGCTGGCCAGTACGTAAAATAATGCGAATAAAGTGATTATCCAGTTCCTCACGAATGTATCGTGCAACCTTTAAACCGGCATCATCGGTTTCCATAACAACATCAAGCAAAATAATGGCAGCATCTGGGTGTTCGCGCATCAACGCACAACCGGCTTCTCCGGATTCTGCGCTGTAAAACTCTAGGCCACGGCCTAAAAATTGAAAATCGCTTAGCGCTAATCGCGTTACCGCGTGCACTTCAGGCTCATCATCAACGATTAATATTTTCCAACGTTCGTTTAGTGCTTCTGGCGTTTCCGTAGGTTCGTCAGCAAACAAATAACGATCAGTCATATATATGTCCTGTCTTTTGTACCCAAATAGTTGCTTTTCACTCAGCTATATTTTGCCGTTAACTCATGCACTAACGTACAAGTTGAACACTAAGCCTGATACACGACCGCCAAAACATTGAAAACCTGTTCAGCCGCGGCGCCCACATGTTACCCGATCTAAGTTAGCATAATCTTGCCGGGTATGTATTTGATTATAGCCATGTTCCACAAATATGCGCTGTAACTCTTCAGCTTGCTCCGCACCATGCTCGAGTACTAACCAACCGTCCTTCGCAAGGTAATCTTTTGCTGCCACAACGATATACCGCAAATCCGCAAACCCATTTTCCGCGGCAACAAGCGCACTATGCGGTTCGAACCGCACATCGCCCTGCTGTAGATGATGATCGGCGCCATCGATATAGGGCGGATTACTAACAATTAAATCAAAATGCTGAGAAGGAATTGCCGCAAACCAATGGCTTTGCATAACCAAAACATTCGAAAGTTCATGCTTAGCAGCATTGCGTTTTGCTAATTCAACCGCTTCGGTAACCACATCTACTGCGGTAACCTGCCATTCAGGATGTTCTTTCGCAAGTGCCAACGCAATTGCACCAGTTCCGGTACCTAAATCAAGCACACGGGCGAAATTTTGAGACACTAAATCAAGGGCAGCTTCTACCAATATTTCGGTATCTGGCCGTGGGATAAGTGTGGTTGCGTTTACCTGTAAATCTAACGACCAGAATTCGCGGCTACCAAGAATGTGAGCCACGGGTCTGCCACTCTCCCGTTGCTGCATGAGAGCTTCAAAATCGCTGCTCTGCGCCAAACTCAATTGCTTCTCTGGCCAGGTATAAAAATAACTTCGCTCGCACTGCAGCACTGATTTGAGCAAAACTTGTGCATCTAAATTTGGTGTTTCACTACCGCTATTGCGCAATCGGTGCGTTGCTTCTTGCAATGTTTCTGCAATGGTTTTCATGTTGGTTTTGGCCTTAACTTTTGCACTTTCACCGATTTAAGGCTTGCAGGCTACCGATAAAGTGGCGTTTAAGTGCCGCTTACAGCCGAGCGGCTATTCTTAACGCGAAAAGTTACTCTCCCTGTTCGGAAAGTGCTGCGAGTAGATCCGCATTATGCTCTTGAATAATCGCATCAAGCAAGAGATCAAGGCTGCCTTCGATCACCTCGTTTAAGCGATGCAAGGTTAAGTTGATACGATGATCTGTTACTCGCCCCTGAGGGTAATTGTAAGTTCGAATACGCTCTGAACGATCGCCGCTACCTACAAGGCTGCGGCGTGTGCTCTGCTCTGCTGCCGCTCGGCGCGCATCTTCAGCTGCTTGTAATCGTGATTGCAGTACCGACATCGCTTTTGCTTTGTTTTTGTGCTGAGAGCGCTCTTCCTGACACTCCACCACAACACCTGTTGGTAAATGCGTTAACCGCACCGCTGAATCAGTTCGGTTAACATGCTGGCCACCAGCACCGGATGCTCGGTAGGTATCAATGCGCAAATCAGCGGGGTTAATATCAATCGCTTCTGCTTCCGGAATTTCCGGTAGTACAGCTACCGTACAAGCTGAGGTATGAATTCGGCCTTGGGATTCTGTTTCGGGAACCCGCTGCACGCGGTGTCCTCCTGATTCAAACTTCATGCGGCCATAGGCACCATCGCCCATCATGTGCACAATGATCTCTTTAAAACCACCATGCTCGCCTTCATTAGCGCTAATAATATTCATGCGCCAACCGTTACGCTCTGCATAACGGCTATACATTCGGAACAAATCACCCGCAAAAATTGCAGCTTCATCACCACCAGCCCCAGCTCTAATTTCTAAATAGCACGGGCGATCGTCGTTCGGGTCTTTGGGTAGTAAAAGAATTTGTAACTCACTGGCTAGATTCGCTAGCGATTCCTCTGCTAGCTCCACTTCTTCGTATGCCATTTCGCGCATCTCAGCATCGGATTCATCTACCATTTCTTTTGCGGTAGCTAAATCTGCCAGCGATTGCTGATACTGACGAAAACACTTCACGGCGTCTTCTAGTTGAGAGTATTCACGGGAAAGAGCACGAAATTTATCTTGATTGGTAATGATATCGGCATCACCTAACAAAACTTCGAGTTCTTCATGGCGCTCTATCAAGCTCTCGAGCTTGTTCACCAAGGATGCTTTAAGCATGTATTAATCCTGAGATGTATCGTTAAATAGTTTCTGATAAGCCGCAAGCGCCGAAATATCTTTGCGTTTGCCTGCGTCTTGAATAGCTTTTGTTGGCGCGTGAGCCAGAGTGTTGGTTAAGCGCTGAGTTAACTCTTGAATCACTTGTTCCGCCGGCTTACCACTCACCAGCGCCGCCAGAGCCCTCTCTTTTTGCTGTTCCGCAATAAGTTCGGCCTTGGCACGATAGCGCCGCAACAAATCAACGCTATTAAGGCTTTCCATCCAACCGGAAAATTCCTCGGCGTATTTATAGATAATATCACGCGCTTCATTAGCAGCTTGATGGCGTTGCTCAAGGTTCTTATTCACGATCGATTGCAAATCATCAACCGTGTATAAGAAGGCATCGTCAAGCTCACTTACTTGCCTTTCGATATCTCGTGGTACGGCAAGATCAATGAACAGCATCGGCCGATGTTTGCGTTTTCGCAGCGCACTTTCCACTAACCCTTTCCCTATTACGGGCACTGGGCTGGCTGTGGAACTGATAATAATATCGGATTTTGGCAGCAGTTCCTCTAATGCGTTCAACGCATAGGGCTCGCCGCCTACTACTTTCGTGAGCTCTTCGGCTCGTGCCACTGTGCGATTGGCAACGCGTAAATTCCGCACACCTTGCTCTTGCAAGTGGCGGGCCGCTAGTTCAGCCGTTTCACCAGCGCCGACCAAGAGCACATCCGCATTCTTCAAATCGGCAAAAATATGGCGCGCTAAATTCACCGCCGCGAAGGCAACGGAAACAGCATTCTGGCCCACTTCAGTTTCCGTGCGAATAACTTTCGCCGCGGCAAAGGTTGATTGAAATAAGCGTTCAAAAACCGAACCAACAGTGCCGGCATCACGAGCTTGCTGAAACGCTTGTTTAACTTGCCCTAATATCTGCGGTTCACCAAGCACTAGTGAATCGAGCCCAGATGCAACCGCCATCAGGTGTGATACTGCGGCAGTATCTTCATGCTGATAAAGGTACTGGCTCAACTCTTCCGGAGAAATTTGATGGAAGGTTGCAAGCCAATTAATAATCTCTTGCTGTTCACTGCTATCTGCATGGCAATACAATTCTGTGCGATTACAGGTTGAAACAATCACAGTTTCGCTCACCTTGCCCTGTTGAACCAGCGATTGTAATGCTAGCTCAATTTGCTCAGGTTGAAACGCCACTCGCTCGCGGATATCCACGGAGGCGGTTTTGTGATTGATACCAAGTGCCAGTATTGTCATGTATGTTGTGCAAGAAGCCCTGTAAAACGTGAATTTAGATACGTGCGTTTAGGTGAAACATCGCCTGCGAATTCCGGCCCGTATTGTATGCGAGAAGCGTTGCTATTGAAAGCAGTGCCGGCTAGCTTCCTAGTATTCATTGCCCATTAAACGCGCTTTCTGCGCGGATTCCTAACCCACCATTCGCTATTTTTTGCGCCCTACTTTGAAACGCAACTAAGTTGCTACAGGAGGCGTAAATAGAATCAGGCTCTGATATGGTGCATTCAAGATTACCAAAGTGCTACACTTTCTTTAATCGCGCTCAAACGCCATTAATCTAGCGTGCGTGCTGCATCATTCTGATAGCTACTATGGTGTTCCGTTTGCAGCTTGCTGTATCCTTTGTAGCTTATTGTATTTGAGCTGTAGCTTGAAATATCTTTGTTAGGAATTTAAATGCCAAACGCAATGATACCCTTAAACGTTAATTTCCAACGGCTCGTGCCTATGTATTTTCAGAATAGTGCAATCGATAAAATAGAAACAGCTAGCAACAGCCTTGAGCTAAGCAACAACAGCCTTGAGCTAAGCAACAACAGCCTTGAGCTAAGCAACAACAGCCTTGAGCGAAGCAACAGCCCTGAGCGAGAAACGCACTTCTCGCAAGTAGATACAGAACAAGCGCATCGGCATTCATTCAAAGCGAAACTCATGGCGGCCTTCACCCTCGTTTTTGCTTGCCTGTTTCTTAGCGCTTGCGTATCGCCTCCCGCCATTGATGGTGAAACATTCACTGCTCGGCAACTTGATAGCGAGTTGATAGAAATACAGCAGCAATCATTGGCCCAGCTTTCAGAGTTTGGGCTGCTAGGCAGCGTTGCCTTTTTTGATGATGCCGAGGGTATTCGTGACGCAGCCCGTTTTAATTGGAATAGAACCGAGCAAGAAACACATTTTCGCCTATACCATCAGATTGGCGGCACCTTAGCCCGTTTACAACAAACCGATGAACTAAGCGTTCTCATAGACCGCAGTGGCAATCGCTATGAAGGTTCCGATTTAAACCTTTTATTACTTCAACACACCGGCATGGCCATTCCGTTCTCGCTGCTTAATCAAGCCATTACCGGTGCCGAACCAAACGCCCGCTTGCGGCAAAAACGTTGGTACGCGAATGGTGCACTAGCAACCTATGAGGCTGAATTTAGATTGGGAACTTGGGCTACCGAGCGCTGGTTACTGGCGTTAGGCGATTATCGCAGCGTAACTTTTGCTGGGCAGCAATTTTTGTTACCCCATCGAATTGAAGCAAGCCGTGATAATTTTCGCGTGCACCTGCGCATCAGCCGATGGCGGCCGGAAGCCAGTTTGCCCAGAACTCAGTAAAACAATCTTGAATTCAAACCTTAGAGGCGAAACCATCTTGAAAAACATGGCAGCATTTAGCTTACCAGCGCCCGCCAAACTCAATCTCTACCTACATATTATTGGACAACGGGCTGATGGTTATCATGAACTTGAAACACTATTTCAATTTTTAAATTACAGCGATGAAATTCAATTTGAGTTAACCGCAAACGGCGAGATTGAATTAGATCAAGGCGGTTTGAACTTTCCCATAACTGAAAACCTTATTTATCGCGCGGCGAACCTGCTTCTACCGTTTCGCAACGACCCACAGCAAGGTGCTCGTTTAAAATTAATCAAGCAGTTGCCCGCCGGCGGCGGCCTTGGCGGTGGCTCCTCCGATGCTGCCACCACCTTGCTTGGCTTGAATCATCTATGGCAGCTTGGCTTAACACAACAGCAATTAGCCAACATTGGTTTGCGTTTAGGCGCGGATGTTCCGGTATTTATTCACGGCCACGCCACCTTTGCACAGGGTGTTGGTGAAATATTTTCACCGGCAAATCCAGCGGAAAATTGGTATTTGATTGTGCAGCCAGAAGTACATGTGAGTACCGCTGAAGTCTTTTCCCACCCTGCTCTAACGCGAAATACACCTGCGCTCGAGAAGGCCTTAAATGAATGGGAGCAGGGGCACAATGATTGTGAGAAATTAGTCTGTTCACTTTATCCGCAGGTTGCCAGCGCACTGCAGTGGTTGCTAAAATACGCTCTGTCCAGAATGACGGGGACCGGGGCTTGTGTTTTTGGTTGCTTCTCTTCGGCAGTTGAAGCAGAACAAGCCTTGCAAGTACTTCCGACAGAATTTCGGGGGTTTGTTGCAAAAGGAGTTAATCAATCGCCACTGCACCAGGCATTGAAGCAGCTCCCCTGAGGTAACAGTTGGAATACCAGATACCTGTCGAATTCCGCTCACAATACATAAATTGGTCGAGGTAAACTGTGCCTGACATGAAGCTCTTTGCTGGCAATGCAATACCCGAGCTAGCCCGTAAGATTGCTGATCGCCTATACATTAAGCTTGGAGATGCCGAGGTTGGCCGCTTCAGTGACGGTGAGATTAGCGTCATCATTAATGAAAACGTTCGTGGTTCAGATGTTTTCATCATTCAATCAACTTGCGCACCTACTAACGACAGCCTGATGGAACTTGTGGTTATGGTTGATGCATTGCGCCGTGCTTCTGCTGGCCGCATCACTGCTGTAATCCCATATTTTGGCTATGCACGCCAAGATCGCCGAGTTCGCTCAGCAAGGGTTCCCATTACCGCTAAAGTAGTGGCTGATTTTCTCTCCAGTGTTGGGGTTGACCGTGTACTTACGGTTGATTTACACGCGGAGCAGATTCAAGGCTTCTTCGATGTTCCTGTTGATAACGTGTTTGGTAGCCCCGTTTTGCTGGAGCACATGAAGCTCCAGCAGTGGGATTCACCAGTTATGGTATCACCCGACATCGGTGGCGTAGTACGTGCACGGGCCATGGCTAAGCTAATGAACGACGCTGATTTAGCGATTATCGATAAGCGCCGGCCAAAAGCCAATGAATCGCAAGTTATGCATATCATTGGTGATGTTAATGGCCGCGATTGTATTATGGTTGACGACATGATCGATACCGGCGGTACTTTATGCAAAGCGGCTGAAGCATTGAAGAAAAATGGTGCTAAGCGGGTGTTTGCTTATGCTACTCATCCGGTATTCTCAGGCAATGCTGTTGAGAACCTGAAAAATTCAGCCATCGATGAAGTAATTGTTACCGATTCAATTCCTTTATCGGAGGAGATGAAATCGCTGAATTTAGTGACTCAGCTTACGCTGAGCGGTATGCTCTCTGAAGCCTTACGCCGCGTAAGTAACGAAGAATCGATTTCAGCTATGTTTGAGTACTAACGTCTTGCACTGAACGTACTACTACCGTAAACACTTGTGTTGGTGCTAATTGCATTTGCTGCTCAAGCGTTTGAAAAAACGGTATTAGGCTGGCTACCCAGATGGTTAGCATGTTTTGTGAAGCAACTAAATTGCTAAACGAAACAAATTGCTTAACACAAAATATAAAGCGGGAAGTTAAAACCCCGCTTTATACTTTTTCTATCTTATATTTTTTCTATCTAAGATAGTTAAATTTAATCACTGCACTATCCCTCTACATCCTTGAAAGCTGCCATCTACCCCCCATATAGCTATACAAGTATTAATCACCTGTTTAGGTTTATGGAGTATTCATGTCTTCTAAGTTGTTCGAATCGTATTCTCTTAATTCCACATTAACTTTAGCTAACCGCTTCGCTATGGCTCCGTTAACACGCTGTATGGCTGGCCCGGATCTCGTACCTACTGAAGCCATGGCAGATTATTATGCACGCCGCGCTGATGCCGGCTTGATAATTAGCGAGGCCACCATTATTCGTGCTGATGCCCAAGGCTATCCAAATACTCCCGGGATTTTTACCGATGCACAAATTGAAGGGTGGAAAACGGTAACCGAAAAAGTGCACGCGCGAGGTGGCAAAATCTTTATGCAGCTTTGGCATGTAGGCCGCGTTGCTCATTCCTATTTCTCCGGCTTGCAGCCGGTGGCTCCAAGTGCGGTAAAGCATGAAGGTACCTTGCCGAGAATGCGTGATTTGAGCTACGAAATGCCAAAAGCGCTGAGCACAGAAGAAATCCGTGAAGTTGTCGCCGATTATGTAACCGCAGCAAAGAATGCTATGGCGGCAGGCTTCGATGGCGTTGAGATACATGGTGCAAACGGCTATTTAATTGACCAGTTCTTACATTTTGATACTAACAAACGAAACGATGAATATGGCAAAACTTCAGAGAATATGAGCCGTTTCTGCCTTGAGGTAGTTGATGCCGTGATTGCAGCTGTGGGAGCCGATCGCACAGCGTTGCGTATAACCCCAGGTGCCTACGCACACATTGAACCCGATGCTCGTGATAGAGATGTATTCGATTATCTTATTGAAGAACTCAATCAACGGGATTTAGCCTATTTACACCTAGGAATCTTCGACGATAGCCTCACTTTTGAGCATCTCGGTGGCCGTTCAAGTACGTACATTCGGGAGCGCTACAAAGGCACATTTATGAGTGTTGGCGGCCTTACACCAGAAACCGCAGAACAAGGGATTTCCGAAGATGCGTTTGATTTGGCCGCTATCGGTCGGCCATTCATAGCTAATCCAGATTTTATTACTCGAGTTCGTAATCAAGAGCCTCTCGTTGAGTATGATGCAGCCATGCTGGCTGAATTAGTTTAGCCACACAAATTAACCAAACGAAAAACAGTGAACCGGATAATTAGGGCCAGCGCTGAAAATAACCGTCCATGCAATTATTCGTAGTGTTCGTGGGCGGGTGAAAAAGCACTTTCGGCGTTGCAACAAGGTTAGATTCGGTGTTAGAATGCGCGGCCCCTGAAATCAGGGGTATTCGCTGTTTTCAGGTCGCGGAAAACAGCTCATTTATCTTCGGAGATATACGAAATGAGTACACCAAATTACGAATTCAAAGCTGAAATCCGTACGGACAAAGGTAAAGGTGCGAGCCGCCGCCTTCGTCACGAAGGAAATGTTCCAGCTATTCTTTATGGCGGAAACGCTGATGCTGTGTCGTTAACATTAGACCACGACAAAATCATCAACGCTGCTGACCATGAAGGCTTTTACAGCCACATTTTAACATTGCATATTGATGGCAAAAAGCATCAAGCAATTTTGAAAGACGTTCAGCGCCACCCGTTCAAGCCTAAGATCACACACTTAGATTTCCAACGTGTAAGCGCAAAAGAAGAACTACACACTAACTTACCTATTCACTTCATCGGCGAAGACGCTGTGAAGAAAGCAGGTGGTGTTGTTGTTCACCAGATGAACGAAATCGAAATCAGCTGCTTACCAAAAGATTTACCAGAGTATGTTGAAGTAAACGTTGAAGGTTTGGAAATCGGTGACAACATTCACCTAAGCCAAATCACTGCACCGAAAGGCGTTACTTTCATCGAACTTACTCGTGGTGAAGACCACGACCCAGTATTGGTAACTGTAAGCAAGCCGAAAGCTGAAACAGTATCTGATGATGCCCCAGAAGCACCTGCAGAGCCTGAAGAAGCTGGCGAAGACGACAAAGAGTAATTTTGCGGATACGCAATGATGTCAGCAGACATTAAACTTATCGTGGGCCTAGGGAATCCTGGCCCCGAATATACAGCAACCCGGCATAATGCCGGGTTCTGGTTTGTTGAAGCCCTAGCGCGGCAATTCAACGTAAACCTCACACCAGAATCCAAGTTCTTTGGGCACATCGCTCGGCTTGGGCCTCCTTATATGGATACTCGCCTACTCAACCCTACTACCTTTATGAATCGAAGTGGGCAAGCAGTTGGCGCAATGGCAACTTTTTTCAAAATCCTACCGGAAGAAATTCTTGTAGTGCATGATGAACTCGATTTGCCACCTGGTATTGCCAAATTTAAACAAGGTGGTGGCCATGGCGGCCATAATGGTTTGAAAGATATTGCCCGAGCATTGGCGAATCAAACTAACTTTCATCGCTTGCGCATTGGTATAGGGCATCCTGGCCATAGCTCAAAAGTAACCGGATATGTGTTGGGCAAAGCACCAAGCAATGAACAAAATTTAATGGATGATGCAATAGATGCTTCATTACGTGCAGTAGAAATAGCTATGAACGATGGCTGGGTTGCTGCAAAACAATATTTACATTCGATTAAACCTGAATAAACTCGGATATCACTCATGGGCTTTAAATGCGGAATCGTTGGTTTACCCAACGTTGGAAAATCAACACTTTTTAATGCGTTAACCAAAGCAGGCATCGATGCAGCGAACTTCCCGTTCTGCACCATTGAGCCAAACACAGGTGTGGTTTCAGTACCCGACACGCGGTTAAGCCAGCTATCGGCGATTGTTAAACCACAAAAGGTTATTCCGACAACGATGGAATTCGTTGATATTGCAGGTTTAGTTAAGGGGGCTTCGAAAGGTGAAGGCCTTGGCAATCAATTTTTAGCCAACATTCGTGAAACTGATGCGATTGGCCATGTTGTGCGTTGTTTTGAAGATGAAAACATTGTGCATGTTGCCGGCAAAGTAGATCCCCTAGAAGATATCGATACCATTAATACCGAGTTGGCGCTTGCTGATTTAGATTCCGTAGAAAAAGCCGTGTACCGTTTGAGCAAGAAAGCCAAAGGGGGCGATAAGCAGGCAAAAGATGAGGTAGCCGTACTCGAGAAGCTACTTCCAGCGCTAGCTGAAGGCCACATGGCACGTTCAGTAGATCTTAGCGACGACGATAAGAAAGTAATTCGTTCGTTCAACTTGCTCACTCTAAAGCCAACTATGTATATCTGCAACGTGGCTGAAGATGGTTTTGAAAACAACCCGCATTTAGAAACTGTTCGCAAATTAGCTGAAAACGAAAACGCAATTGTAGTGCCTGTGTGTGCGGCGATTGAATCAGAAATAGCTGAGCTTGAAGATGATGAAAAAGCTGAGTTCTTAGATTCTATGGGCCTTGAAGAGCCGGGCCTAAACCGCGTTATTCGTGCCGGCTATGAACTACTAGACCTACACACTTACTTTACCGCGGGCGTTAAAGAAGTGCGGGCATGGACAATAAAGAAACGCTCTACTGCACCGCAAGCCGCGGGCCGCATCCATACTGATTTCGAAAAAGGTTTTATTCGTGCAGAAATCGTTGGTTTTGATGATTTTATCAATAACAACGGTGAACAAGGTGCGAAAGATGCCGGTAAATGGCGTTTAGAAGGGAAAGAATATATCGTTAAAGATGGCGATGTTATTCACTTCCGCTTTAACGTGTAATCTATTCGGTTTAACTGAAAATACTGTGCCTATTGAAAAAGCCCTGCGCAGTAGTTAAACAGAAAAATCAATCAATCTTTAAGCCTCATACAAAAGGGCCTTAACATCGCGTTAAGGCCCTTTTCTGTTAAGGTTCAGAGCTTATAACTCTACTGAAAAAGTTGCTTACAAGCTCGCTAATTAGCCTAAAGCCCCACAATCTCATGATGCATTGGCGCCAACAAAGCCAGAAGCCGGTTTTGAGCTGTTACCGAAACGTTATTATCGTCCATAGCCAATTGCATAGCCTCTACAAGCGCATTGAAATCCGCACGGGTAACACCCATTCCGGTATGCGATTTCACCATGTCATCACCAGTATAAACACAAGGCCCACCCGCAAGCTCACAAATTTGTTCACTGAGCTTTTCATGCAAACGAACCATATCAACTTCAGTAAAATGATGGCGAATTCGGCGATCATCAATAGAGTTAAATAGCGTGTCCTCAACAATTTGTTCAATGCCAGCCGTACCGCCAAGTTGCTGATACAAACTATCATCGCGGGCATCAGCTTGCCCAGGAAGCAATGAAATGGTGGCGAACAATACGCTACTGATTAAAAATTTATACATAAAAAATTACCTCTTCAGCAATAATGCTTTTAAAACGATGCTTGCAGGCTCAAATAATAACCGGTTTGATTATTAGCACCGGCAATACTGCCCAAATCAACATAAGCCCCTACCAATGAAACATTTTTCGAGGGGAACCAAGCAACGAATGCCGACATTGCATCCTCTTCTTCCGCAAAACCCAAATTGTCAGGCTTTTGCCGATACTCTAAGCCCACTGCCAGCCCCCGATTTAGGAACATACCGGCTGCAGCTTCTACCTGTAGCTCTCGGCTATCATTTAAATCACCACCATAACCCAGTAAACCAAATTGATTTGCACGCGTGGCACGCACCGTAACATTGGCAAGCCAAGTTCGATTAAATGGGCCAGCAAGCCATACACGGCTCGCGGCCAGATAAGCATCCCAATCACTATCCCGTTGGGAGCCTACTGCTTCAGGTAAATCATAACGAGTATTTCGTTTATACTGCACACCGGCACTAATTTGTGGCAAATCGCCATAAATTAAATCACCGGCCACACGGTACTTTAAACCAAAGGTTTGTTGGCGTAATTCCGTACCTAGGTTTTCTAAGTTCAGAATTTGTGATGCCACTGAAACCTCTAATCGGTTACGAAACGAAAAACTAGCGGCCGTTACATCTAATCGATAATCATCCACTTGCGCTCGCGTAACCGCTACTGTTCCGCCAATCTCATCATCTTCCGTGTAACCACTAATTACCGCCCATGGCACCAAGCCACCACCGGCTGAACCTTCAACGCTTGTTGCCCCACCAGTGGCAAGCAAGCGCCCTTCTGCAGCCATGGCACTGGATGACACCGCTAGAGCTAATACTAGGCCCTGAATCATTTTCTTCTTCATCTCTTCGTTCCTAATTATTATTCTTTGTTAATCCATTGCTCGAAATCATCTACCGTTAGTGGTTTACTGAACCAATAACCTTGCAACACATCACACTGATAACTTGCCAGCAGTTTAGCCGTATCTTCATCTTCCACGCCCTCAGCAACCACCTTTAAGCCCAATTTGTGCGCCATATTGATCGTTGATTGCACTATGGTTTTATCCGTTTCTTGGCTTGCCAAATGCATGATAAAACTACGGTCAATTTTCAATTCAGTAGCTGGCATACCACGTAATTGCGCCAACGACGAGTAGCCTGTGCCGTAATCATCGATCGCTACCTGAATCCCTGCAGCACGTAATTTCGTCAGCTGCTCAATTGCTTGTTCCGGATCATTGACTACTGCACTCTCAGTTACCTCTACGGTTAGTGAAGTAGCCAACACCTGCGCATCAGCCAAAGCACTAAATATAACATCCAACAGCCCAGGCTCCGCCAAATCGGCACCTGATAGATTCACTGAAAGCCCTAACTCAGGTAATACTTTTTGCCATTTCCCGATTTGCTGCAAGCTTTCTCGCAGTACCCACTGAGTAATTGCAAATATGTGCCCCGATTGCTCTGCTAATGGGATAAATTCTGCGGGGCTTACAAAGCCTAGTTCAGGATCTTGCCAGCGAATAAGGGCTTCACAACTGAGTATCTGATGGTCGGTTTTTCGCACTTGCGGCTGATACACCAAGGTAAACTTTTCATTTTTTATGGCATCAGGTATTGCTGCCGACACTTGCAAGGTGCGCAAATAGGGCTCATCTTCACCCGTTTGATAAATATTCAGTGTCTTCTTTTGTTGTTTTGATTTATTCCGAGCAAATTGCGCTAAACGAACTAACTCGTCTCTTCCGCTGGCATGCACTGGCGCCTCTGCTAATCCAGCTGTGAGTGCCACTGAATACCGAACACCCTCCATTTCAATAGGTTGCGAGGCGGCTTTTAAAACCTTTTCTAACTCTACCGCAGCTAAATCAGTAGCCCCCTGATAAATCAGGACGAACTCGTTACCGTGGCGTCGGGCCACACTAAACTTAGGCTCGGTAAGTTCAACTAATCTGTGCGCGAAGGCTTTTAAGATGTCATCACACACACTTTGCCCAAACATATCGTTCAGATTCCGAAAGTTATCCAAATTCAATATAACCAGTGTCCAGGGTTTATTATCTTGTAAAAGAAGATCTGCATCGCGATTAAACGCACGTTGATTAGGCAAGCCAGTAAGAATATCGTGATTTGATTGAAACGAAATTTCTGCTTCGCGATCCGCGATAGCGCTTTGCATGCGATCTAACGCTTTGGCTAAAGTGCTAATTTCGTCTTTACCGCGCACAACTATTTTCTGCTTGTAGTTACCTTTAGCGATATCCCCAGCCGCTGCGGCAAGTTTGCGCAAAGGTTCTACAAAGCGCCGGCTGGCCAACAAAGTAACGAGCGCGGTGATCAAGAGCGTGAGTATCACAATCACGATCAACTGCTGCTGCAACGGCGCAAATGGTTCTTCCGCTATTTCTCTGCTCGACGTAAGAAAAACATAAACACCAGCGCGATCCGCAGTTTGCTGGCTTTCCGTATCATCCATCCCCAAAGGTAACCAAACGCCCTGCTCGTTATATGAAGCCAGCCACTCCGAAATTGCGTTGCTTTGTAGAGCTACGCCAAGCTCAGCTTGCTTTGCTTCAGTAGCGGATGAAATCACACTCGGAGCATCGGTGTAGCGCCCAGCAACAAAGTGCACAGAGGAATTGGTAAGTTCTTGAAGCTGTTGCGCTAAATCACGGTCTACCGAGAAGCCTAAAACCAGCCAAGCAAGCAAATGTGGCGCCCGAATTGGAACTAGCACAACCTGAAACAATTCTTGTTCTGCAACCAACATAGCGGCACCGGAGTTGGTATCCGCTTCCATGAAATTGCGTATTGCGTTCATTTCAGAAACAGAAATCTCGTGGCTCGCTACAATTACTTCGGTGTTCGGCTCCAATAACATAACCAAATCAGAATCTATTCGTTGGGCTTGGTTCGTAAGAGCAGAGATGATGGTGTCCTCATCTGCCGTTGCTAACGCTTGTCGGAAACCAAAATCATCAGCTAACACCAGGGCGGCTTGCCGAAGCTGGCTATCGCGATAATTAATTAACTGTGAAACCACCCTTTGGCTCACTTCCAACTCTCGTTCGGTGTGCACGTTCACGCTTTGCTGGGTAGAGATAATAATAGCAACTACAACCACCAACAAAGCAGCGCTAATACCGCCACCAACCATCATCAATAATCGAGTACGGAAGTTAATTCCCACGATTTAATCTTCTCCGAAAGCGAGATTCCAGATCCGATTCTTCTCGCACGGCTGGAGCCCGAACCGAAAATTGCGTGGGTATATTTCTCGCTATATCCTCCAAGGGAACCGGCGCAAAACCGGCCGCTGACATCCAAGGATGCCAAGCTACCCACTCTTCTGCGTTTTCAATATCAGTGGTTAGCACTATGCGCCCTTCGGCATCGCTTTGTAATGTAACTGCTCCCTCACTAACAATAATGTAACCAATCATTTCATCATGAATGTTACATCCCACCACAACTAAGCCTGAACGAGGAAAATCGAGTGTAGGTATTTCGGAATTGCCATAAAGCTCGATATCGAACGACCGAGCACTCGAAAATGAATAAACATGATGCCGAATAGAATCGCTATTTGGGAAACTCACCGAATCGCCTTTGGAAACAATCAAAACCTTCGGTAAGAACTGGCGGCTCACCTGATCCATAATGTGTTCCGTAGGCTCTTTTATTGGCCCAGATGGGTTACTTGCTGGGTTACTTGCTGGGTTAACTGTTGCATCCCCATTAGCATTTGCAATCTGAAATAGAATCACGCCCGCGAGCGGTTTTTCGTCGGCGTCGATGAAGAAAAGAGTTTCAGAAGCCAAGTTCGCATCCGCCTCATCGGCCAGAGCCTTTAAAGGTAATACGAGTGAACTAGACACTAGAACAACAAGTGCAAAGAAATAAATACGTTTATTCAAATTAATGGAATCCAAGTTTAAACACATAGTTTTTATATTTTTAATCATATTGATAGATTTAGCATGGAATAACAAGCGCTGCTCATGCAAGCAATATTGATCTAAGCGATATTAACTAATTTCATTTAAATCTCCGCTTCGATCTGCTGAATTCCCCCTAAACTCTCATCTCGCGTAAACCTTGCTTTAAGTAAGCGTTTACCTCAATACCCTACAACGCTACTGAAAACTTATCGGCACTAAAACCCATTTACTTTATATCTTTCCACCAAAGTATAGCGGAGCCAAATGGGGGCAATATTCAAGATGTGTTAAACTTCAGCTATTCACTAGCATAAAGGAACTGGGAGATTATTTTTATGGCACAAAAATTCCGAACCGAGCGGGATAGTATGGGTGAAATAGACGTTCCCGACGATGCACTTTACGGCGCACAAACCCAAAGGGCACTGAACAACTTTAAAATGAGCGGGCTTACTCTGCCTTTCGCATTTATCCGTGCGGTAGCTTTAATCAAATATTGTGCCGCTGAAGCGAATGCTCAGCTTGGCCAACTAGCCAACAACAAAGCCGACGCCATAATGCAAGCAGCTCTCGAGGTATTTGAAGGCCGCTGGCAGAATCAATTCCCAATCGATGTGTTTCAAACAGGATCCGGTACGAGCACCAATATGAATGTTAATGAGGTGCTCGCTACCCTAGCCTCACGTTCGAGTGGCTTAGAAATTCACCCCAACGATGACGTGAATCTTGGGCAAAGTAGCAATGATGTGATTCCTACAGCTATCCAACTGAGCGCAGCTCGCCGAATTCAACGCAAGCTCGTTCCTGCTATGCAAAATTTGCGGAATGTAATCGATAAAAAAGCTGATGAACTTGCTCATGTTGTAAAAACAGGGCGTACACATTTGATGGATGCTATGCCCCTTACACTAGGGCAAGAGTTGAAAACATGGAGTGCACAACTAGAGCTAGCAGAGCAGCGTTTAGAAGCGCTATTGCCACAACTTCGTGCCTTGCCGCAAGGCGGCACCGCAATTGGCACTGGTATCAACGCCCATCCAGATTTTGCTCAGGCTTTTTGCGATAGTATGAGCAACTTTACCGAACAACCTTACACGCCTGCAGAAAATAAATTTGCGGGCATTGCTGGCCAAGATATTGCCGTTGCAACTTCGGGGAGTATGGTTTCGGTGGCCACAGTAATGATGAAGATCGCCAATGATCTGCGTTGGATGAATAGTGGCCCACTCGCCGGTTTAGGCGAAATTACGCTTACCGCGCTACAACCGGGTTCCAGCATTATGCCGGGTAAGGTTAACCCGGTGATTCCAGAAGCCGTTGCTATGGCCTCAGCTCAGGTAATGGGCAATCAAACAAGTATCAGCGTTGCTGGCCAAAGTGGTAATTTTCAATTAAACGTGATGTTACCTCTTATTGCTTACAACCTACTGCAAAGTATTGAACTCATGTGGGCAAGTTCTGATGCTTTAGCCAATCAGGCAATTGCTGATTTTCAAGTAAACACCGAAAAACTAAACGAGGCGCTGAACCGTAACCCTATTCTGGTAACTGCATTGAACCCGGTGATCGGCTACAACAAAGCCGCTGAAATTGCGAAAGCCGCGTATCAACAAAATCGCCCGGTTATCGAGGTTGCGAAAGAAATGACCGACCTTAGCGAAAATGAATTAAGCGATTTATTATCGCCTCTCGAACTCACTAAAGGAGGATTGCAGTAATGGCAAATTTAAACGTTCTTATAACAGGTGCAAACCGTGGTATTGGCTTACAACTGGCGAAGCAATATTGTGCTGAAGGCGCTAAAGTATTTGCTGCGTGCCGCAAACCGAGTGATGAACTAATCACCAGTGATGCAGTTGTGATTTCCGGTATCGACGTAACCGATAGCAAAGCCGCCGATACACTGAAAAATGAGCTTGGTGGCACAAAGATTGATATCTTGATTAACAACGCGGGCATACTTACTCGCGAGAATCTAGAAAGCGCACCAGCGGCTGATATTCAACAGCAGTTCATTGTTAATGCCTTAGCACCACTGCAACTCACACTAGGTTTGCGTTCACAATTAAACACAAACGCTAAGGTAATCATGATTACCAGCCGTATGGGTTCCATGAGCGATAACGGCAGCGGCGGTTACTATGGTTACCGCATGTCGAAAGCAGCACTGAATGCGGCAGGCGTTTCTTTGGCTTGCGATTTAAAAGCGGATGGCATTGCGGTAGGCTTACTCCACCCGGGCTATGTACAAACCGATATGGTGAACAATACCGGTGATATCACGGCAGCAGAAGCAGCCGAAAGATTGCGCCAGCGTATTGCCAACTTGAATTTAGAAAATACCGGAACTTTCTGGCACAGTAATGGTGAAGTGCTTCCTTGGTAATCTAGCCGCAACTGTAGAGTTCTGGATGATCAGAACTGCTAGATTATAGCTATTGGCAAATTATGAGAACGGCCAAAGAATAAAAGCCGATAGTGCGATGCAAAATTTACTTTTGTAAGTTTTATGAAGGGCGAAATGCGCCCTTTTGTAAATATTTTGCTGCACTTTTCACCAGTTCAGTGCTTTTTTGAGCAATCAGCACAGAAATATCAGTTTTTTTCCGAAAAGGTGTTGACTGAACACGGGTGGATTCGCATAATACGCGCCGCACTGACACGTACAGTGCAAAACAGAAAGGCAAGGCTACGTAGCTCAGTTGGTTAGAGCACATCACTCATAATGATGGGGTCGCAGGTTCGAATCCCGCCGTAGCCACCAAAAAACTGATCCGCGGGAGTGGTGGAATTGGTAGACACGCTGGATTTAGGTTCCAGTGCCGCAAGGCGTGAGAGTTCGAGTCTCTCCTTCCGCACCAATCAGTTTTATGCTGTTAGATTCAGTTGGGGTATAGCCAAGTGGTAAGGCAGCGGGTTTTGATCCCGCCATTCCCAGGTTCGAATCCTGGTACCCCAGCCATCTTTCCTACGGCACTTCTCTAGTAAAATCATATTAAGCATCCCTGGTGGGGTATAGCCAAGTGGTAAGGCAGCGGGTTTTGATCCCGCCATTCCCAGGTTCGAATCCTGGTACCCCAGCCAATTTCTGATAAGTACTGAATTGCGGTGGTGGCGGAATTGGTAGACGCGCTAGCTTCAGGTGCTAGTGTCCGAAAGGATGTGAGGGTTCGAGTCCCTCTCTCCGCACCAATTCAGCGCTTATGGAAAATACCTTAGAACTTGCTACAAAGCCCTCATGCTATCTCGTTGATTATTTCGCGAATGCCGCACCCGCAAACCGCCCTACGAATTTTCGTAAAGGTTTGCTCTGCGCCATCACTGAAAACAATGATCGGCGAGCAAATTTTAGAACTGGATGCTGAGCACGGAATACCCGAGCAATAGTATCCAACCCCTGCCCCATTGCTAAATTTTCGAACTGCCGATGCTTTAAAGCGCGCTCAAGCTTAACTCTGAAATTAATATTCTCGTCAGCTAGCTGAGTGAGTAGATCGCGAACCGCTGCAACATCTCGCAAACCCAAATTTACACCTTGCCCGGCTAAAGGGTGCACACCATGAGCGGCATCACCGATAATCAAAGTACGCAGCGCGCTATTGAAATAAGCCAAAGCATGTTGATGCTTTAAGGGGAAACTCGCCGCATTTTGTAACTGAAAATCACCAATCTCCTTACTAAAACGCTCGCTTAGTTCGGCCTCAATAGCATCCTTAGGCCAACCCTTAATTACGGCTGTATCTGCGTAGAGAATTAAACAGGCCTGCTGGTTTGCTAACGGCAACAATGCATGAACTTCGTTACCTGCAAATATTTGCCATGTTTCTGGTGGTATTTCTTCGGCAAGCTTAACTGTGGCGAGTAAACAACGTTCTTGGTAACTTGATCCTGCTGTGCCAATGCCGGCTGCACTTCGCACATTCGAGTTAACGCCATCGGCGCCAATTAAATATTGATACGCAATTTCAGCGCCAGAAGATGTTACAACATACCCTGCTGATTTTTCAGGCTGTTCACTTTCACCAACACCGTTTTTAATTTGTACTTGCGGTTTTGCCGCCACAATAGATGTGAAGCCCTCTGTTCGATAATCAACCAAAGCGTGGGTTCGCAAACGTTCAGTAAGTACCGATTGCAATGCTTTATTTTCAACCATATAGCCCAAAGGCTGTGAAGTTTCGCTAGCAAAGCTAAGCCATTCACTCCCTTGCTCACGTACGGCTAGTTGCATAAAAGGCTGCGCTCGTAATGCTTGTACTTGTGGCCAAACACCTAAACTCTCCAGCAAGGCAATGTTATCGGCGGTGATAGCTGAAATCCTAAGATCGTAAGCACTATTGATAGCAAACTCGGTTTCTGGGTAAGGCTCTAGCACAACTACTCTCCGGCCTGATTCGGCGATGGCTAATGCCATTGCACCACCCACCATGCCACCACCCACAACAACCCAAGGTAAACTTACATTTTCAGATTTAGTTGCCATTTCATTCACAGCTATCACTCTCTTTTTTACGTTCGCTCATAGCATTCTAATGCCAAACACACCCACTAAGGCTACCATAAATTAGGCCACAACGACCGCGGCGCCAACAAATTAGACACTAATTTTAACGGGAAACATTTAGTCTCATGTTATGATACGTTCCAAAGCTCAATGATCTATCACCGAGGTGTTTCTGAATCCGGTAATTCTCGCTTCCGCGCTCTTATTATTCGCCGAATTATGTTTCGCAGGCACAAGCGCTATGGTTAAACACCTCACCCCCGATGTACCCTTCTTTCATTTGGTATTTTTCCGTAATTTTTTTGCTTTCTTAATCTTAATCCCTTGGCTCATTCGAAAACGCCACAGCGCCTTTAAAACCTCGCAGTTACGATTACATGTGTTTCGTGGCATCGCTGGCGTGAGTGCAATGTATTTATTCTTTCTCGTGATTTCACAAGTACCTTTAGCAAAAGCCACTTTAGTGCTACTGATGGCTCCGTTCTTTATTCCTATTATTAGTTTCATTTGGCTTCGTGAACGCATTTCCAATCGCCTTTGGTTCGCGATTGGCCTTGGGTTCTTTGGTGTTTTAATCTTTTTAAATCCATTTACCAGCCCTTTCCCTGCCATTATGTTTCTGGCTGTGTTGGCAGCTGCGCTTGCAGCGGCAACAAAAACCATCATTCGGCAAATGGCTAGCACCGAATCGCCGAGTAAAATCGTATTTTATTTTTCCTTTTTCGCCACGGTAATGACGGCCATTCCTGTTCTCCTCAATTGGCAAACACTAAGCCTAGAACTCTGGCTTGGGGTTGCCCTTATGGGCTTCTTCGCGGTACTTGGACAACTTACTATGACCCGAGCATTTAGTATTGCACCCCCCTCCCAGGTAGGCGTTTTTACCTACAGTTCGGTACTATTCGCCGGCTTAATCGGATATTTAGTGTGGGGCGAGGCATTTACCTTGAACATGTTTTTAGGCTCATTGGTGATCATTGCAGCGGGTTATGCCGCAATCCGGCATGGTGGCAGATCGAGCGCAGTTGCCAGTAGAGAATCCCGCTAAAATTCAATGGCTATCTAGCAACCGAGGTAGCGTACGAATTGCGAACAAGGTAGAATACGCTCCCTTTTGTACAAGCGGTGGAATGAAAACAAGGTTATGAGTAAAAAGGTCTATATCAAAACCTGGGGTTGCCAAATGAACGAGTATGATTCCGGCAAAATGGCGGATCTACTGCATGCACACCTCGGTTACGAGCCAACAGCTGAAGCTGAAGATGCTGATTTAATTCTTCTAAACACCTGCTCAATTCGCGAAAAAGCGCAAGAAAAGGTATTTCATCAGCTCGGCCGCTGGAAATTACTCAAACAAGATAAACCCGATTTAGTGATCGGCGTTGGTGGTTGCGTTGCTTCCCAAGAGGGTGCCGCGATTCGTGCCCGTGCGCCCTTCGTTGATTTGGTTTTTGGCCCACAAACGCTTCACCGCTTGCCGGCCATGTTGAAAGAACTGAGCGAAGGTAGCGGCTCGGTAATTGATATTTCATTTCCCGAAATCGAGAAATTCGATCGCCTACCTGATCCTATTGCCGAAGGCCCAACCGCTTTCGTATCGATCATGGAAGGCTGTAGTAAGTATTGTACGTTCTGCGTAGTACCCTACACACGCGGCGAAGAAGTGAGCCGCCCGGTAGATGACGTGTTATACGAAATTGCGCAACTCGCTGAACAAGGTGTTCGAGAAGTTAATTTACTCGGGCAAAACGTGAATGCATTTCGCGGCCCCCATCACGATGGTGATATTTGTACGTTCGCTGAATTATTGCATTTAATTGCTGCTATTGATGGCATTGACAGAATTCGCTACACCACATCTCATCCGGTAGAATTTACCGACGATATCATTGCTGCCTATGAAACTATCCCAGAGCTGGTTAATCATTTGCATTTGCCTGTACAAAGCGGTTCTGATCGAGTGCTGGCGTTAATGAAACGTGGCCACACGGCGATTGAATATAAATCACAGATTCGTAAATTGAAGAAAGTACGCCCTAATATGGCGATGTCTTCTGATTTTATTATTGGCTTTCCCGGTGAAACCGATGCGGATTTCGAAGCAACTATGGATTTAATTCAAGCGATCGATTTCGATTTAAGTTTCAGTTTTATTTATAGCGCTCGGCCCGGAACGCCGGCGGCGGATTTGCCAGACGACGTAACTGAACAAACTAAGAAAGATCGTTTGCAATTATTACAGCAACGCATTAATCAACAAGCACAACGGCATGCGCGGCAAATGCTCAACACTGAGCAACGCATTCTGGTAATCGGCCCATCGAAGAAGAATCCAATGGAACTGAGTGGCCGTACTGAGAATAACAGGGTTGTAAATTTTGAGGGCCGCCCTGATATGATTGGTAAGTTTGTGGATGTTTTAATTACTGAAGCATTACCAAACTCACTACGCGGCGATTTAATTCGAGAAGAGCACGAAATGGGCTTGCGCATTGATACTGCGCCACAAGCAATTTTGGCGCGGAACCCGGAAGCTGCCGATGAATTAGGTGTTGCTCATTTTAATCCAGTTTCACCTACAAGCTAATTATTAAAGACATTGAGAGGATTGGTTGAGTAATTCTGTTGAGAGTGTAGATTTATATCTTGAACCTGCTGATAGCCAGCGTTTAGCTGGTTTATGTGGTCCGTTTAACGATAACATTCAGCACATTGAGCGGCGATTGGGCGTTGAAGTTGTGCAAAACAATAACCACTTTCGGATTATTGGTGAGCCTGCGGCTTTGCGCGCCACGCAAGAGATTCTCAAAAACCTATATATTGAAACGGCACCAGTGCGTGGCCAACAAAAAGCGGTTGACCCTAATCAAGTGCACCTGGCGATTCAAGAGAGTAACGCGTTAGAGCAAGACGAGGGGCCGGAAGACGACCCCATGACGCTGATTAAAACTAAACGCGGGCTGGTTAAACCACGCAATAAAAATCAGCAGGGCTACGTGCGCGCGATCGTTACTAACGACATCAATTTTGGTGTTGGCCCTGCCGGCACCGGGAAAACGTATTTAGCGGTGGCTGCCGCAGTTGATGCGCTAGAACGCCAAGAAGTGCGCCGCATTCTGCTTACTCGACCAGCGGTTGAGGCCGGTGAAAAACTTGGCTTTTTACCGGGTGATTTAGCGCAAAAAGTAGATCCTTACCTACGTCCTCTCTACGATGCTCTGTTTGAAATGTTGGGATTTGAAAAGGTTGAGAAACTCTTGGAGCGCAACATTATTGAGATCGCCCCGCTTGCCTACATGCGTGGCCGTACCCTGAATGACGCCTTCATTATTCTTGATGAAAGCCAAAACACCACACCCGAGCAAATGAAGATGTTTTTAACGCGCATCGGTTTTAACTCGCGGGCGGTAATTACCGGCGATATTACTCAGATTGATTTACCTCGTGGTCAAAAATCAGGCCTGAGGCAGGCCATTGAAGTACTCAATGATATTGATGGCATTAGTTTTACCTTCTTTAACGCCAAAGACGTTGTGCGCCATCCGGTAGTGCAGCGCGTTGTAGTAGCTTATGAAAAGTTTGAGCTCGCCAGTAAAGCTGAAGAAGAACGAAAAGCGAATGAATATCGTAAAGCGGCTGCCGAAAAGCGGGATAGCGCAAAAGTTGTGGCCAGCAGCACCGGCGCAGGCGAGCAATAGACATGAGTTTTCATATTGATATCCAACGAGCAGTAGAGACACCAAACCAGCCCCCAGATGCCGAAATCATTCAGTGGGCGAGTGCTGTGTTGCATCATCACGAGTTAGAAACTGCTGAGATGACAATTCGAATTAGTGACGCGGATGAAGTACAAACATTGAACCGTGAATACCGGGGCAAAGATAAACCCACCAATGTTTTATCTTTTCCATTTGGTGAAGCCTTACCCGATGGCATACAGCTAGACGTGCCGTTATTAGGTGATATTATTATCTGCGAACCGGTGTTACAGGCGGAAGCAACGGCACAAAACATTGCATTTCAACACCACTTTGCGCATCTTGTTGTTCATGGCACCTTGCATCTGCTAGGTTATGACCATATAGAAGCAGCAGAAGCGGATGAGATGGAAAGTTTAGAAGCGCGCATCTTAGCGCAATTTTCCATTCCTGATCCGTATCTTAATGAACAATCGGCGCCAGCGCCTGTTAATCACTCGAGGAGCGAGTAAACATCGATGAACGATGACAAACCCCACCCAGGGAACGGTTCACCGCGTAAAACCTGGGCTCAAAAACTACTTCAGGCTTTTAACGGTGAGCCTACCAGCAGAGAAGAGCTGGTGGATATGATTCAGGACGCGGAGAATCGCGATCTGATCGATTTAGATACAAAAGAAATGATAGAGGGTGTGCTTGATGTAGCTGAACTTAAAGTTCGCGATATCATGATTCCTCGCTCACAAATGGTAACCATTGATAAAAACCAAAGTGTGGAAGAGTTTCTACCTACGGTTATTCAAACTCAGCACTCTCGTTACCCGGTAGTGAGTGAAAATAAAGACCATATTGAAGGTGTGTTACTGGCTAAAGATTTGCTCAGTTACGGCTTCAACATGGTTGATGAACCTTTCTCGTTGGCGCAAGTAATGCGCCCTGCCGTAATTGTTCCAGAGAGCAAACGCGTTGATGCCCTACTCAAAGAGTTCCGCTCAAAACGCTACCATATGGCCATTGTTGTAGATGAATATGGTGGTGTATCGGGCCTAGTAACCATTGAAGATATCCTAGAAGAAATTGTTGGCGAAATCGAAGATGAAACCGACGATGAGGATTCAAGTAGCGATATTCGTCGGATCAATAACTCTCGCTTCGCCGTTAAAGCCTTAACCACTATCGAAGATTTTAACGAATTCTTTCATACAGAGTTTGCCGATGATGAATACGATACCATTGGTGGTTTAGTGGCGCACAATTTTGGCCATTTACCGGAAATTGGCGAAGCAACAGTGATTGGCGAATTAACCTTTAAAGTAACGGCTGCCGATCGCCGCCGCATCCAACAACTACAGGTTTCTTTACCGGCAGAAGCTTAAGGTAATTGCGCGATGGAGATTGGCCTAAGATGTTACAGGGTGTAAGTGCTTGGTTTCTTCAAGTATTGCAAAATAAGCCGTTTCTTACTCACAGTAAGTGGCGCAACAGCCTTATGCTTTTGGCAGGCGGCGCCATGGTATTCGCCTACGCGCCCTTTCAACAAGGTTGGCTTGTTCCACTCTTACTCGCATTTTGGTTGTTGGGTTTGGTGCGCAGCCAAACCGCGAAAGAAGCTACATTAACTAGCTATTGCTTTGGTGTCGGTTGGTTTGTTACCGGAGTGAGCTGGGTTTTCGTAAGCATTGATCAGTTTGGCGGTTTACCGCTTATCTTTTCGATTTTATTGATGCTTTTGCTGTGTTTGTATCTCGCCCTATTCCCTGCCCTAGCGGGTTGGCTTTGGTTTCGCAGCCGCAAGTTCGCATCCGGTTACAGCCTGCTTTTACTGCCTATCATCTGGCTTATTACCGAATTTCTGCGCGGCTGGTTCCTCACTGGCTTTCCTTGGTTAAGTTTAGGTTACTCGCAAACCACCTTAACGCTGGGCAATTTAGCACCTTATATCGGTGAGATTGGGATTAGCTTACTGCTCATGGTTATCGCCATTAGCTTAGCATTAACAATTTTACGAAAACGCTTAGAGTGGCTTTTTGTACCTGTAATTATTTTTTCACTTGCTTGGTTTGCGCCTAGGTTTAGTACCATTCAGCCTAGCGGTGAAACCATCACTGTGGCACTCGTTCAGGGCAATGTAGAGCAAGAGCTTAAATGGAACCCTGAGCAGCAATGGCCAAACCTACAAACTTATTTAGCGTTAACCGAAGGCTATTACGATCACGATTTAATCGTTTGGCCAGAATCTGCCATTACGTACATTGAGCCCCACGCACAACAGCAATTAGCTGCACTTGACCAACGGTTACTCGCGGAAGAAACCACTCTTATTAGCGGAATTATTGATCTAGATCGGCGCACCAATGACTTCTATAACTCTATGATTGTAATGGGTGAACAATCCGGTGGTTCTTGGTTCTATCGCCACGATAATCGATACCGGAAGCATCACCTTTTACCCATTGGTGAGTTTGTGCCCTTTGAATCGATATTGCGCCCAATTGCGCCGCTGTTTAATTTGCCCATGTCGTCGTTTAGCCGTGGCGAATCTATTCAGCCAAACCTTGATGCAAACGGCTTTACTATTGCGGCAAACATCTGTTTTGAAGTGGCCTTTAGTCGGCAAATAAGAGCAAACTTTCAAACCGATACTCAGTTGTTGTTAACCATAAGTAATGATTCATGGTTCGGTGATTCTCACGGCCCGCATCAACACTTAGAAATTGCCCGTATGCGCGCACGTGAATTGGGCCGGCCAATGTTACGGGCAACCAACAACGGGATTACGGGCGTGTTTGATGAACAAGGTAATACAGTAGTGCGCTTGCCGCAATTTACAGCCGATGTAGCCAGCACTCGGGTTGTTTTGGTAGAGGGCACTACCCTGTTTGCACGTTTTGGTGAACTTCCGGCTTGGCTTTTAGCGATATTAGTTGCCTTGCCTGGTCTACGGTGGCAAAAAGGTGTAAAAGCTCGTCAGAAAACGTGATATCGAACATAGTCAACCTAATCGAAAAACTATACACTTAAGGGCTATATTAGCCCTTTGGTCTATCATCAAAAGGAAAACGTTATGGGCAATTTAATTGATGCCATTTTATTTACTGTTTTAGTTGCTTCTGCCGGCCTTGGTGTCGCAAGCCTGATTGTGGGTTGTTTACCAGCAGCCGCTGAACTCGATAATGAAGCGAAAGCGCGTGGCCGGATCGAAGCCTTCTTTTTTGGCGTTAGCGGTATCGTGATTGCGTTAGTGATGTGGTTAGCGATGATTTTTAATTCCTAAAGTTTAAATTCAGGTAATAGGTAGTAACTTAATGACGCGGAAAATTGAGGAACAATATCAACCAACGCAACTGGAACCAGAAGTACAGCAGCGTTGGGAACAAGACCAAGTATTTACGGTAACGGAAGATGAGAGCAAAGAGAAATTCTATTGTTTATCAATGTTTCCGTATCCAAGTGGTAAGTTACACATGGGCCATGTGCGTAACTACACGCTTAGTGATGTTGTTGCTCGCTATCAACGTTTACTTGGAAAAAATGTTCTTCACCCTATTGGTTGGGATGCCTTTGGTTTGCCCGCAGAAAATGCAGCGATTCAGAATAAATCAGCTCCGGCTAAATGGACCTACCAAAATATTGGCGATATGCGCAACCAATTGAAAGCCCTTGGTTTTGGTTACGATTGGGATCGTGAGTTTGCTACCTGTGATCCAGAATACTATCGCTGGGAGCAATGGTTCTTCACTAAGCTTTATGAAAAAGGCCTAGTGTATAAAAAGAACTCTACCGTGAACTGGGATCCGGTAGACCAAACCGTGTTAGCCAACGAGCAAGTTATTGATGGCCGCGGTTGGCGCTCAGGCGCGTTAGTTGAACAAAAAGAAATTCCACAGTGGTTCGTAAAAATCACCGCCTACGCCGATGAGCTTTTGCAAGATTTAGAGCAACTTGATGAATGGCCTGAGCAAGTAAAGGCGATGCAGCGAAACTGGATTGGCCGCTCCGAGGGTGCCCAGATCACCTTTCAAGTAGAGCAGATAGATATGGCGTTAAGTGTTTACACTACGCGCCCAGATACCCTTTTTGGCGTAACCTATATGGCTGTGGCTGCGCAGCATCCATTAGCGCAAAAAGCGGCTGCTGAAACCCCTGAAGTATCCGAGTTTGTTGAGAGTTGTAAACAACAAAAAGTAGCCGAAGCAGAGCTGGCAACTATGGAAAAGCGCGGCATTGCCACCGGCTACACAGCTAAACATCCGCTTACTGGCGAATCAGTGCCAGTTTGGGTAGCTAACTTTGTTCTTATGGATTACGGCACTGGTGCAGTAATGGCGGTACCAGCGCATGATCAACGGGACTTCGAGTTTGCTACCACTTACAAACTCAACATTAAACCGGTAATCGATGCGGGCACCGACCACGATTACACCGTTGCCGCTCTGGTTGAAAAGGGTACGTTAATTAATTCCGGCGAGTATAACGGCTTAACTTCAGCTGATGGCTTTTCTGCTATTGCTAATAAATTGCAAGACATGGGTGTTGGCGAACGCCAAGTAAACTTCCGCCTTCGTGATTGGGGCGTATCGCGCCAACGTTATTGGGGAACCCCAATTCCAATGCTGAATCTAGAAAATGGCGATTCAGTTGCGGTGCCAGAAAATGAGTTACCTGTTCGCTTGCCCGAAGATGTGGTGATGGATGGCGTAACCTCGCCCATTAAAGATAACCCAGAGTGGCGGAAAACTACTTACAACGGCATGCCTGCTGAGCATGAAACCGATACCTTTGATACCTTCATGGAATCAAGCTGGTATTACGCTCGCTATTGCTCGCCGCAACACAAAGAAGGCATGTTAGACCCAGAAAAAGCAAACTATTGGTTGCCTGTTGATCAGTACATCGGTGGTATTGAACATGCCATTTTGCATCTATTGTATGCACGTTTTTTCCACAAATTAATGCGCGATACCGGCTTAGTTGCCTCAGATGAACCGTTTAAACGCTTACTTTGCCAAGGTATGGTGCTCGCCGATAGTTACTTCCGCGAAGATGCGAATGGTGGTAAATCTTGGTT
The DNA here is from genome assembly GCF_003987135.1 of Aliidiomarina iranensis. Taxonomy (GTDB): domain Bacteria; phylum Pseudomonadota; class Gammaproteobacteria; order Enterobacterales; family Alteromonadaceae; genus Aliidiomarina; species Aliidiomarina iranensis. The sequence goes on along the minus strand of NZ_PIPJ01000003.1, from coordinate 142,720 downwards.
CTCGCCTGTTGATGTGGATATTACTCGCAACGAGAAAGGCGAAGTAACTCAAGCCATTTATCGTAAAGATGGTGAGCCAGTTACTCATGCCGGCATCAGCAAAATGTCGAAATCCAAGAATAACGGCATTGACCCTCAAATCATGGTAGATAAATACGGCGCCGATACTGTGCGCTTATTTATGATGTTTGCGGCACCACCAGAACTTACCTTGGAGTGGTCGGATTCAGGTGTTGAAGGAGCTCACCGCTTCCTCAAGCGAGTTTGGAAAATGGTTTATGATTTCCAAGATTACGCTGGTAACTTTGAGCTCGATATCAATGCGTTGAATAGCTTACAAAAAGCGCTGCGCCGCGAAGTGCATAAAACCATCAGCAAAGTAAGCGATGATATGGGCCGGAGGCAGAATTTTAATACTGCGATTGCGGCTATTATGGAACTGAGCAATCATTTACAAAAAGCGCCTCTTGAATCAGCGAATGATAAAGCATTAATGCAAGAAGCACTGGATGCGATCACTATCATGCTCGCACCAATTACCCCGCATATCTGTGAGCGGATGTGGCAAGCGCTCGGGCATGCTGATGATATCAACTTCAGTGGGTGGCCAGAGGTAGATTCACAAGCGCTGGTAGAGGATGAAAAACTTGTTGTTTTGCAAGTGAACGGCAAGGTGAGAGCTAAACTCACAGTGCCTGCGGATATCAGTAAAGAAGTAATGGAAAAGCTGGCACTTGAACAACCGCAAATACAAAAATACACCGAAGGCTTAACCGTTCGGAAGGTGATTTATGTGCCCGGTAAGCTTGTTAACATCGTGGTAAGTTAATCATGAATGTTTATAATCGCCTCTGTGCACAGAGCAAACATGTTCTCACAATAGCATGCGCGGTGCTGTTATTGAGCGCCTGTAGTTTTCAGTTGCGGGGCGATTATCAAGTAACCTCACAATTACAAAATTTATCTCTGGAAGCACCCGCTCGTAGTGAAATTCGAACGCAAGTGTTGGAAACGTTCAGCCAACGCGGCATCAATGTTGTTGCACAGGCATCTGGCACTACTCACGTAGTTGTGCATCAAGATCGCCTCGATCGCCGAATTCTATCGATGTTGGCATCGGGGCAAGTGGCAGAGTACGAAATGATTTATGTGCTACCGGTAACTATCACCACACAAAATGGTGTAACTACCAGCCACAACATCCAAATCTTACGCGATTACCAAGACGACCCAAACTACGCGTTGGCAAAAACACGAGAGCTCGAACTTTTGGTTAGTGAAATGCGAACGGAAGCCGCCAACCGGCTTTTATTGCTGTTAAACCAATTAACCATTGATTAGGTAGAGGCGATTATTTGCAAGTTTATGCAGAGCGTTTAGCAAACCAGCTCAAGCAACCCTTAGCACCGATTTATTTGGTGTTCGGGGACGAACCTTTTTTAGTTTCAGAGTGTTGTGATCGCATTCGCAAGAGTGCCCGCAAGCAGGGTTACGATGAGCGCCAGCGCTTCACTCAAGATAAAGAGTTCAATTGGGATAGCTTATTCCATGCAAGCCACACACTCTCCTTGTTCACCAGCAAGCAAATTATCGAATTAGAATTACCCGAGGCAAAACCGGGCCGTGAAGGTAGCGCAGCGTTAGCTGAATATGCCACCACACAAGCACCGGATCAGCTGCTTATTTTATTCGGTGGTAGGCTGCGCAAAGACCAACAAAAAAGTAAATGGTTTAAAGCGCTTGAAAACAACGGTGTATTCGTTCCCGTATACGCACCAGATCGCAACAAACTTCCGGCCTTCGTGCAACAACGTGCAGAAAAGCTTGGCTTAGCAATCGATATGCCTGCCATCCAGCAGCTATGCAATTGGTATGAGGGTAATTTGCTGGCTCTCAGCCAGGCTCTAGAGAAACTTAAACTGCTCTACCCGGAAACAACAATCGATTTAGACGCGGTTACAGCTGCTAACGAAGATAGTAGCCGTTTTGATGTATTTGCTTTGCGCGATGCGTTAATTCAACAAAAGCCAAAAGCCTTTTTACATTGCTTACAACGTTTGCTCGAAACAGGCACAGAGCCGGTTCTCATTCATTGGGTGTTGCAAAGCTTACATTTCACACTTATTAAAATACGTAAGGCAATGCGCCAGAAACAAAACTTACAACCTATCTGGGCTGCTGAGAACATTTGGCAGGCACAACAGGAATATTATTTGCAGTTAGCTCGCAAAGATACGCCCTATCGTAGCCAAGCCCGCATTCACTTGCTTGAACGTCTTGAACTTGCGTTAAAACGCGATTCTGGCGAATCAAGCAAAGTATTAGCTAGCCACATTGGCCTACTTTTTATGCCACAACTCAACCAGCTTGATTCGTTGGCAGCCTTTACCCACTCAGCTAACTATGAGGATTGGTAATTATGGCGAATAGAAAACGGCAAATTGCTATCGTTGGCGGCACATTCGATCCCGTACATTGGGGCCATCTAAAACCTATTCTTGCCGTAGCCAAAGATTTTGATTTCGAATGCATTCATTTACTACCTACGTGCGCGCCACCCCACCGGCAGCAGCCTGAGGTTTTGAATACCCACCGGCTTGGTATGCTTGACGCCGCTTGCACCTTAGATCATCGATTCGTTGTGAACGATTGGGAGTTACGCCAAGGTTTGCCTTCGCGAACGTTGCCGACGCTCAAACATTTTCACACCGTTTCTGCAGATGCTACGTTGTATTTTATCATTGGCATGGACAGCTTGCTCAATTTACCAGATTGGCAACATTGGCAACGGTTATTCGATTTTGCTCATTTTATTGTTATTCCTCGGCCTGGCTATAATCTTGCCGATGCAAGTGCCGATGTGAAGGCCTTGCTTGCCGAGCGCCAGAGTAACAGCAAGGAAATGCAAACAGGCGCGGGTAAAATTTTTATTGCCAATACTGAGCCTCTAGATATATCCGCAACCGAGCTTCGCCAGCAACTGAAGAATTCGGCGCAGCGCCCTGAGCTGTTACCAGAGCCTGTTTGGCAATATATTCGTGAACACGATCTTTACCGTTAGCGATAGCTGCATCAAGGGCTGTACTCGTGGTACACTCTGCGGTTAACAACATTTATAGGAGTAACCGAGCGTTGCAAACCGAACAATTACGAGATTTTATTCTCAGCAAAATTGAAGACCTTAAAGGCCGTGATATTCAAGTTCTTGATATCCGAGACAAAACAGATGTAACCGATTTCTTAGTGATTTGTTCTGGCAACTCTAAAACCCACGTTCGCAGTATTGCCAAACATGTGGCGCTTGAAGCTAAACATGCTGGCGAAGTTGCCTTGGGTATGGAAGGCGAAGACGACGGCGAGTGGGTTTTAGTTGATTTTGGTCCTGTTGTTGCGCACGTAATGCAAGATAGTACTCGAGATTTCTATCAGCTCGAAAAGCTCTGGGGTTAAACAACCAGTATGCGTTTACAGTTAATCGCCGTGGGCAATAAAATGCCGAGTTGGGTGGCCACTGGCTATCAAGAATATGCCAAACGAATGCCACCTGAATTGCCCCTCGATTTAGTTGAAATACCCGCAGGTAAACGCAGTAAAAAAGCCGATGTTGGAAAACTTACCCAACAAGAAGGTGAAAAAATGCTAGCGGCATTGAGAGGCCCAACCCATGTGGTAACCCTCGAAGTAAATGGCAAGCCATGGGATACGCACAAATTAGCCCAACGTATGCAGCAATGGCAGCTCGATGGCCGCGATGTAGCCTTTTTAGTAGGTGGGCCTGAGGGCCTGTCGGCTGAATGCCAGGCCCGAGCTGATGAACGGTGGTCTTTGTCGCCTTTAACCTTGCCACACCCGCTTGTTCGTGTTGTTATTGCTGAAGCACTATTTCGTGCTTGGAGCCTACTGAGTAATCACCCTTATCATCGCGAATAATTAAAACATGAAAAAACGCGTTCCGATTCGAAATCATCAAGCTGAATCAGCCTTATTTGGGCGCAGAGCTATTGTTAGTTTGAGTATTGTTGCCATTGTATTTCTCGGTTTACTCGCGAACCTCTATCAACTTCAAGTTACCAGTTTCCAAGAATTTCAAACCCGTTCAAACAGTAACCGCATCGTTGTTCTTCCAGTCGCGCCCAATCGCGGCCTGATTTATGATCGAAACGGCAGTTTACTTGCGGATAACACACCTGTTTATAGCCTCGAGGTATCTCCTGCAGAGGTTAACAATATTGCCGATACTATCGAGCGATTAGTGGCGTTGCTCAGCCTACCAGAAGATACCGCGGATACCTTTTATGTTCGTTTGAATCAGCCGCGGCGATTTCCGCAAGTAACCTTATTTGATAATTTGAACGAACAACAAGTTGCTCTTTTTGTCAGTGCACAGCATCAATTTCCGGGCATAAACATCGAAGGTCGTTTGCAACGGTTTTATCCCCATAGAGATCTACTTACGCATACCTTGGGTTATGTGGGCCGCATCAATCAGCAAGATGTTACAAGGCTTCGTGAACAAGAATTATATGCTCAATACGCTGCTACTCGAACCATCGGCAAGCTTGGTATCGAGCGCTATTATGAAAATATTTTACATGGTGAAGTGGGCTATCAAACCGTAGAAGTGAATAATCGTGGCCGAGTTGTTCGTACTTTGGATTTCAATCCACCAACACCCGGCAAAGATATTCATTTAGAGATTGATATTGGTTATCAGAAAGTAGCGAGGCATCAACTGCGAGGACGCCGCGGCGCAATTATTGTTTTAGATGCAAATACCGGCGGCGTTTTAGCGATGTATTCTAACCCTGGGTACGATCCCAACTTATTTGTTGGTGGTATTTCCAGCAATGAATACCGTGAACTGTTAAATAACTCCGCAAATCCCTTAATTAACCGCGCTACCCAAGGCCGCTATCCCCCTGCCTCTACGATAAAGCCGCACTTAGGCCTTCTCGGTTTGCACTTAGGGGTTATTACCGCCGATTCAACGGTATGGGATCCTGGCTGGTACCAGCTCGAGGGTGTTGAACGCCGCTTTCGAGATTGGCGGCAGCAAGGGCACGGCTGGGTTGATATTACCAAAGCCATCGCTGAATCCTGTAACACCTACTACTATGATTTATCGTTTAAGCTTGGTATCGATAATATTTCCAGCTTCATGAGCGAAATGGGCTTTGGCGAGCGAACGGGTATTGATATCACAGAAGAAAGCACTGCGTTGATGCCAGATCGTGGTTGGAAACGTGCTCGTTATAATGAGCCTTGGTATCAAGGTGAAACCTTATCCGTTGGTATCGGCCAGAGCTTTTGGACGGTGACACCCCTGCAACTGGCTACTTCCACAAGCATTATCGCTACCGAGGGCCGCCGCCTACAACCACGTTTATTGCATGGTATTGGCGAGCAAAATGCCATTGAATATAGCGAAATTATTGAAAAGCCGCCCTTGGTAATAAGCGATTCTGCCCATTGGCAAACCATCAAGAATGCAATGCGCGCCACGATCACAGATGTCCGTGGCACAGCACGCATGGCGTTTATTAACGCGCCATACACCGCCGCAGGTAAAACAGGTACCGCACAAGTAGTGGCTTTAAGTGATGAAACCGACGAGCGGCCGGAAACTGAAGATGTTATCGAGCGGTTTCGAGATAACGCAACTTATGTAGGATATGCGCCGGCGGAATACCCTGAAATTGTAGTTGCAATCGCTATCGAAAACGTGGGTGGTGGTGGCCGCAATGCAGCCCCAGTATCACGTGCATTAATGGATTATTATTTTGCTGACGATGCCGGTAGAACTGCAATTCTGCAAGCTATTGCCGATGAGGAAGTCGATGCAAACAACTGAAGAACGCCAACGCCATCCTTGGCTTGCTAAATTACACATCGATGGCCCTCTGCTGCTGGGGTTAATCGCACTTAGCTGCGTTAGTTTATTCGTAATTTATAGCGCAGGTGGCCAGGATTTAGGCTTGGTGCAACGGCAAGTGATCCGCATGGGGATATCTTTTGGTGTACTCTTCATTGTGGCACAAATCGCCCCGGATACCTTCCGCACTTATGCTTTTCCAGTTTATATCGCCGGGCTATTGATGCTCGTAGCGGTGATGTTTTTTGGTGTTACCGGGAAAGGCGCCCAACGCTGGCTCGATATTGGTGTAACACGCATTCAGCCCTCTGAAATTATGAAGCTCGCGGTGCCTATCATGCTCGCTTGGTATTGCGCTCGCAACCCGCTGCCAATTCGTTTCCTACAAGTATTGGGCGGTCTTCTTTTGGTGATTGCACCTACCCTGCTGATTGCTCAACAGCCCGATTTGGGTACCTCGGTGCTGGTTGCAAGTAGTGGTATTTTTGCGCTATTTCTAGCAGGCATGAGTTGGCGCTTAGTATTCGCTGGTATCGTTGCTCTTGGCGCATCTCTGCCAGTTTTTTGGTTTTTTCTACTTCGAGAATATCAACGCCAACGCGTACTCACATTTTTAAATCCGGAGAGCGATCCACTTGGCTCCGGATATCACATTATTCAATCTAAAATAGCCATTGGCTCTGGTGGATTTGAGGGCAAAGGTTGGTTACAAGGCACACAATCACAACTCGAGTTCTTGCCGGAGCGGCACACCGATTTTATTTTTTCTGTATTTAGTGAAGAGTTTGGGTTTATCGGCGTGGTTGCCCTACTAGCCTTGTATGGTTTTGTTATTTTTCGCGGTATGCTGCTATCAATTCGTGCCCAAAGTAACTTCCAACGTATCCTTGGTGGTAGCATTACGCTAACCTTCTTTATTTATGTACTGGTTAATATCGGTATGGTTTCCGGAGTGTTACCCGTTGTCGGCGTGCCCCTTCCGTTGATAAGCTATGGTGGCACCTCAATGGTAACTATGATGGCGGGTTTCGGGATAATAATGGGTATTGCCACCCACAGGCGGCTTGCTATTAGCCAATCAACATAGCGGTAAAAGGAATCTCTAATGTTACGTTTATTCCCTTCTATGATTTCCAGTTTGATGTGCAAACCTCGAACGTTTGCCGCTCTAACCATGGCGGTTTTTGCATTTAATCCAGTTGCGAGTGCTGATGATTGGAGCGCAGAAGAGCAAGCCTTCATTCAAGAACTCGAACAAGATTATCAAATACCAAGAGCACGAACCGAGGCATTATTGCGAGATGCCAGTAAGAGCCAAGAAATTATTGATGCCATTACTCGCCCTTGGGAGGCTCGCCCATGGCATGAATACTACACCATTTTTCTTACCGAGCGCCGCTTAGAGGCGGGCATTGAGTTTTGGAACACACACGAAGAAACTCTAAACCGAGCAGCTGCAACCTATGGCGTAGCGCCTGAAATCATTGTCGCTATCATGGGCGTAGAAACCTTTTATGGTACCATCATGGGCCGTCATCGAGTGTTGGACGCTTTATACACCCTCGGCTTTCATTATCCGCCACGGCAAACATTTTTCCGTGGTGAATTACGCCAGTTTATTCAGTTGAGTGAAGAAGAAAATATTCCAGCGAACGAAATTTTAGGCTCCTATGCTGGCGCAATGGGCTTTGGCCAATTCATTTCCTCCAGTTACCGCCACTATGCGGTTGATTTTGATGGCGATGGCGTGCGCGATTTGATGGGGAACGTGGATGATGCTATCGGTAGCGTTGCCAATTACTTCGCCGAGCATCGCTGGCAAGCAGGCCAACCCGCGGCAGTGCCTGCCTGGATAAGTGAAAATACACCTGTGGCTGAGCTCACCTCCGGCCGTGGCCAAACACTTACTCATACAGTAGGCGAACTGCATGAACAAGGCGTTCACTTTATCACTGCCCTTCCGGATAGCACGAAAGCGCGTTTATTTGCTTTTGAGGAAGCAAATGGGAACTTCTCATACTGGGTTGGGCTACCTAACTTTTATGCCATTACGCGGTATAATCACAGCCCACTATATGCGATGGCTGTTTTACAATTATCAAAGCAACTTCGCGAACATAGAAAGTAAACGTTGGCCGCAAGAATGAAAATAGATAGAAAACCAGTGCTGGCAATAAAATTAACCTTCATTGCCTTTAGTTTGCTCACTCTAAATGCTTGCTCAAGTAGCGCCGAGCAACGCTACAGAATGTATCAAGATCAGGCTCCAGCGCGCACTCCAACCGCTGCTGAATTGAATCAGATTGAGCCACGATATGAACCCATAAGCCGCGTAGGTAACTTGCCATACGAAGTAAATGGTATTCAATATTTCGTGCTTGAGAGCAATCAAGATTACAGTGAAGAAGGCATTGCCTCTTGGTATGGGCAAAAATTCCATGGCCACCGAACCTCAATGGGTGAGTTCTTTGATATGTATGGCTTAACTGCTGCACACAAAACTCTGCCTCTACCCAGCTGGGTGCGGGTTACTAATTTAGATAACGATAAACAAATTGTGGTGCGCGTAAATGATCGTGGGCCGTTCCATCCTGACCGCATCATCGATTTATCTTACGCCGCAGCTTACGCTCTGGGAATCGATAAAACCGGAACCGGCCGAGTACATTTAGAAACCATCACGCCAAATAGAAACAGCAATGTGCTCTTAGATCAAAGTGCAAATTACGAATATACCCACTTCATTCAAATTGCAGCCGCCCGTGATATTGCGAATTTGCAGAGTATCCAATTACGTTTACAAGAAATTTATGCCCTTGATGCAACTACCGAGCAAAGAAATGGTCTGAATCGGTTATTATTAGGCCCGTTTACTGAACAGCAAACCATGCAATGGATTAATCGGCTGCAAGCGGATGGCTTTAACGGAATATTCCGCGTACCTATCAATCAAACCCAGTAAACATATCGGTAAAAGCATATTTATTCGCCCGTTTAACTAAAGAGAAAATTAGTCATTATGAAAAGCATTCGAACTTTATTTGTTGTAGCGAGCGTTGCTCTAATTCTTTGGCAAGGTGTTGCTAATGCGCAATCGATTGTGCCACCGGTGCCAAACGTGAATGCGAAAGCATACGTGATGATGGATTACACAACCGGGCAAATTATCGCCAGTGAGAATGCCGATGAGCTGCACGGCCCGGCAAGCCTAACCAAAATCATGACCAGCTACATCATTGGTAATGAATTACGCACTGGCAATATTGCCGAAACCGATATGGTAACGGTGAGCCGCAATGCTTGGGCGCGTAATTTTCCGGGTTCATCATTAATGTTCATCGAAGTAGGTAAAGAGGTATCTGTTGCCGATCTCAATTACGGTATTATGATCGCTTCGGGTAACGATGCTTGTGTTGCTATGGCAGAGCACATAGCTGGAACCGAAGATGCGTTTGTGAACCTGATGAACACCTACACCACACAACTCGGGATGACCAACACCACTTTCGCAAACTCCCACGGTTTGCCCGCTGATAACCAAAGGACTACAGCTCGAGATATGGCTATTCTTGCACGCGCCATGATTCGTGATGTGCCCAATCAGTATGAAATTTATCAAAATCGTGAATTCACCTACAATGGTATTCGTCAGTACAATCGGAATTCACTATTATGGGATCGAAGCCTTAATGTTGATGGCATGAAAACAGGCTTTACCAGTGAATCGGGCTATAGTTTAGTGACCTCTGCTACCGATGGTGATACCCGCCTGATAACAGTAGTAATGGGCGCGAATAGCGAAGCCGCGCGTGCTGCTGAATCAAAAAAATTATTGAACTATGGCTTCCGCTACTTTGAAACAGTTACCGCTTATAGCACTGGCGATGAAATGGCGAGCCAACGTATTTGGGGCGGTGATATCGACGAGATTCAACTTGGTGCCGGCGAAGATGTGGTTATCACCCTTCCTCGGGGTCAACGCCAAAACCTTACTGCGAGTTTTGTTCTCGATAACGTGTTAGAAGCACCACTAGCTGAGGGACAAACGGTTGGAACGGTTAATTTAACGCTAGATGGTGAAGATATTGCTAGTTTCCCATTAGTGACGTTACAAGCTGTTGAGCAAGGTGGCTTCTTTAAGCGTATAATGGACAATATTAAGCAAAGATTTAATGATGAGTAGTTTAAAACCCTAACGGCTGCCCCCATATAAAATTCATAGTGTTGAATAACCATGAACCTCAAGCGACCATGATGAGATGGTTTAACAATGAGATGGTCCGTTAGAAAAGGATTAAAACAAAAATCTCCGCTTCAAAACGGAGATTTTTGCTTATTTATCATAACAGTTGATTTATTCAAGCCGGCAACACTGGATAGTAAACGCGAACGGTTTCCGACTTGAGGACTAGCTTTGAGACTAGCTTTGGGACTTGCTTTGGGACTTGCTTTGGGAGTAGTACAATGAATACAAAATTTGATGAGCTTTTAGATTTTCCCTGCGATTTTACTTTTCGAGTGATGGGTGTGGCTTCCGAAAATCTTCCCGATGAAATTATATCGGTTGTTCAGAAGTATGCACCCGGCGATTACAGCCCAGAAATAAAACCTTCTAGCAAAGGCAACTACTGGTCTATTTCGGTAAGCGTTGTGGTAACTAGTAAACACCACGTTGAAACGCTTTATCGTAGCCTTTCCGATATTGAAGAAGTACGTTACGTACTCTAACGCCGGTGTAACCAAAGGTTTAGCCGTGATGCTGATCGTAATCGCACATAACAACGTTAACTCACCTGCAAACAAAGGCTAATAACCACATGCTTTATCGGGTGGTGTTCCCAATCCAGCGGAGTATAATAACCCCATGCGAAAGTTAATCATCCGCCAGCTCCAGAACATGGCCTATGAGCCGGTTTGGAAAGCGATGCAGAACTTTACCGATAATCGTGATGAAAGCACAGATGATGAACTCTGGGTAGTTGAGCATCCGCCGGTATTCACCCAAGGGCAAGCGGGTAAAGCAGAGCATCTATTGGCACCCGGAGATATACCCGTGGTGCCTGTTGATCGTGGCGGGCAAGTTACTTACCACGGGCCTGGCCAATTAGTAGTGTATTTCCTACTAGATATCCGCCGCCGCAAGCTCGGTGTCCGGCAATTAGTAACTGCCATAGAAGATACAATAGTGGCGCTGTTAGCTGAACGTGGCATCAAAGCCGCGCCACGCCCCGATGCGCCAGGTGTTTACATTGGTGAAGAGAAAGTGTGTTCTTTAGGCCTAAGAATACGCAAGGGCTGTTCGTTTCACGGCTTAGCACTTAATGTGAACATGGATTTATCGCCTTTTTTAAGAATTAATCCATGCGGCTATGCCGGCATGGTAATGACACAAACTTCGGCCCATGGTGGGCCAGATACTGTTAAACAAGCAGCTGAGCGTGTTGTGCAAATATTCGCAGAGCAACTTAGTTACATTCAGATTGAAGAACAAACGGGGCTGCCTGAACCTTATGTCTAAACAAGCAACGTCAATCAAAACGGCGAAACTAGAAGCCGGTGAAAAATTACGCGATGCCGATAAAATGTCGCTTATTCCTGTGAAGGTGTTACCCACTGAGCGCGAGCAAATGTTGCGTAAACCCGAGTGGTTGAAAGTGAAGTTGCCGCGCACAACCGATAAAATCGATAAAATCAAACAAGCCATGCGCAAGCATGGCCTACATTCTGTTTGCGAAGAGGCCTCCTGCCCGAATCTGCCAGAATGCTTTAATCATGGCACAGCCACCTTCATGATTCTTGGTGATATTTGCACGCGCCGTTGCCCATTTTGTGATGTAGCTCACGGCCGGCCTCTGCCTCCGGACCCAAAAGAAGCTGAAAAACTTGGCGTTACCATTCGTGATATGGGTGTGAATTACGTAGTTGTTACCTCAGTTGACCGTGATGATCTGCGCGATGGTGGCGCTCAACATTTTGCTGATTGTATTCGTGAAATACGGGCCTACACTCCGGATATCAAAGTTGAAGTGTTAGTACCTGATTTTCGCGGTCGCATGAATATAGCTCTCGATATTCTCAGTGCCGAAGCTCCCGATGTATTTAACCACAACCTAGAAACCGTGCCACGTATGTATAAAGCCGCACGCCCTGGAGCAAACTATCAGTGGTCTTTAGATTTGCTTAAGCTATATAAAGAGCGTCGTCCAGATGTGCGAACCAAATCTGGATTAATGGTTGGTTTAGGTGAAACCAATGAAGAAATTCTCGAAGTTATGGAAGATCTTCGCCGCCATAACGTGGATATGTTAACCATTGGCCAATACTTGCAGCCAAGCCGGCATCATATCCCGGTAGCACGCTATGTAACACCGGATGAGTTTGCAATGTTCAAACGTGAAGCTGATCGTATGGGCTTTACACAAGCAGCCTCTGGCCCACTAGTGCGCTCGTCGTATCACGCTGATCTACAAGCCGCTGGTATTGAAGTAAAGTAAGCGTGCAATCGTTGATTGTTCGCACTTAATCGCATTTCTCTAGATTTATAATGTAAAACAGGGTGTGATGGGTAACTATCGCAGCTAATTATAAATCTGGAGAAATCTATGCGTAGCTTGGTCCTCTTATTATCTCTGTGTTTGCTCTTTGCAAATACAGCCATGGCAAATCCGGTACAAACCGGTTATCTCGAACCTGCTGAAGAAATTGTTGATATCGTTGATGCCGCTCCTGCCCCCGGCGCTAGTTTAAGCGGTGACGGCGAGCTCTTACTCGTTTTAGAGTATCCAGCGCTGCCGGTACTCGCTGATTTAGCCGTTTCTGAACATCGTCTAGCTGGTGTTCGCATTAACCCAGACAACCAAACGCGAGCACAAACTCGCTACATCTCCGGCTTTCGTTTAGTTAGCACCGCAAACCGCGAGGAAATTGAAATCCGTGGTTTACCTGACAACCTACGTGCGATTGGTGTGGCTTGGTCGCCAGATAATCGCTATATTGCCTTTGCGCAAATGGAAGAAACAGCTACTCATTTGTGGCGTATTGATACCCAACGCGGCCGAGCTACGCGTTGGTCAAAAGCCGATTTAAACGCTGTATGGGGCCCGCAACTTGAGTGGAGTAAAGATAGTAAATCTATTTATACCCTTGTTGTGGACACGAAGCGCGGCAACGCGCCGCAACGAAGCCGCGTTCCTGCCGGCCCGGTGGTTACAGAATCTCGCGGGCGCACCGCCCCCTCGCGCACTTATCAAGATTTATTGGCCGACAGCCACGATGAAGCACTTTTTGATTATTATTTCAGCAGCCAAGTTGCTCGCATAAATGAGCGTGGCCGCGTTCAGAACTTAGGTGTTCCGGCTGTTATAAACAGTGTTAGTTTAGCGCCGAATAGCCAATTCCTATTAGTTACTCAGTTAAACAAGCCTTACTCTTATGCGGTTCCGCAGTTTCGTTTCGCTCGCACTACCTCGGTTTGGAATCATGCTGGCGAATCCGTTTACACGGTAGTGGAACAAGAACTTGCCGATAATTTGCCCATTGGTTTTGATGCCGTTGTTCCCTCGCGCCGCAGTATTAGCTGGCGAAACGATGCGGATGCTACTCTAATTTGGGCTCAAGCCGCTGATGGCGGCGATCCACGCGCCGAAGCAGAAGTGCGCGATCAGCTCTTCCAGCTCTCTGCGCCATTCAACCAAGAGCCGAAAAAACTCGCCGATTTGAGCTTTCGCTTTAGCCGCCTTTTAGCCGCCGATGGCGAAACAGCGCTTGTTTGGGAGCGTTGGTGGGCTGAACGTAATGAACGTTTATGGCGAATAAGCCCTGATGGTAATGCCGAACCTGAATTGGTTTGGGATCGCTCATTCGAAGATCGCTACAACGACCCGGGTAGCCCTTTTACGCAACAACTCGCGGATGGGCGCAGAGTATTAATTCTGGAGAATGATCATATTTTACTTACCGGCACTGGCGCTTCGGATGAAGGCGATCGGCCATTTATTGATCGCCGTAACCTAAGCACCGGCGATACTGAGCGCTTATGGCGTTCGGAAGCGCCTTTCTTTGAACGCCCGCGGAATATCATTGATGTAAATGCACTCACCTTCTTAACCCAACGTGAAAGCATTGATACGCCGCCTGATTTTTATGTTCGTGATATTAAAAATGAGAAGTTAACGGCACTCACGAATACGCCTCACCCTATGCCACAAACTCTGGAGATATCCCGCGAATTGGTTAATTATGAGCGTGAGGATGGCTTACCTATGTCAGCTACACTTTATCTCCCAGCAGGGTACGATAAAGAAACTGATGGGCCATTACCCACTATTGTTTGGGCTTATCCGCGAGAATATCGCAGCTCAAGTGCTGCTGCCCAAGTGAGCGGATCACCGTATGAATTCAATCGCATTAGCTACTGGCGGCCGCAATTTTTGGCTACACAAGGCTATGCTGTATTTGATAATGCAACGATGCCGATTGTAGGCGAAGGTGAGCAACTGCCTAACGATACTTTTATTGAACAGCTTATTATGAATTCCAAAGCCGTTATTGAATTTGGCACTGAGCTGGGTGTTAGCGACCCAGAGCGCTTTGCGCTTGGCGGGCATTCTTACGGCGCTTTCATGACGGCTAATGTACTTGCTCATTCCGATTTGTTTAAAGCCGGTATTGCTCGTAGCGGTGCTTATAACCGCTCGCTTACACCCTTTGGTTTCCAACGGGAAGAACGAACCATATGGGATGATCCGCAGTTGTATCAAACCATGTCGCCTTTCTTCTCAGCGCATCAAATTAAAACACCGCTGCTATTAATTCATGGCACCGATGATAACAACTCGGGCACCTTCCCAATGCAAAGCGAACGCTTGTATCAAGCCGTTAAGGGTAACGGAGGTGTTGTTCGCTTAGTGATGTTGCCATTGGAATCACATGGTTATCGGGCGCGTGAATCTGTATTGCACATGCTCTGGGAAACCACTGAATGGCTCGATGAATTTGTGAAAAATGCCGATGTAACCGAAGCTGAAGAATAATTACCCTCGTATTTCGCTCTGAAAGCGCCTCTCGAGGCGCTTTTTTATTGCCCGTTTAACTGATTTTGTATGAGTTGGATATAAAGTGCTGGAATGTTGCCAATTTGATGTTGTTCCATCCATGTTGTATCAGCTACTGGCTTCCAAGCATATCGCCCTGTGCCCTCACAAGTACTTGCTTTAAACAGGCCTACTTTGCCGCTATCGGGCGAGCCTAAGCGCCAAATGCCGTTAGGTTCCTGTACTCCGAGAGGTTGTTGCAAAAAATCATACCAGGGTAAGCTTTGTTGAAATACCCGCATTTCTTGTGGTGTTAACCAAGCTTTATCTGTAATCACCAAATTATTCGCGGTGAAGTTAAATTCACCATTGCAAAACTGGCGCGCTAACTCTGAATGCATTGGATATTCATCGGCTAAGCCAAGCGCATGGCCAAATTCATGCTTTAATACATGCACACTGGCTGTTCGCTGCAAAAACACTACACCGTTCCGCGTGTTTGCTAAACCGGTATCAGCAAGCACGATATCAAATTGCGGTTTTACTGAAATGTCTGTGGCTTTAGTGGTTTGCAAAGGAGCAGATTCTGCAGCCGATGCAGGCGCACGAGATTCTGATATTAAACGTGCTAACGAGTCTTTATTAGCAGAGCTATTGCTCTGTGGTAACGGGCGACACCAAGCGCGGCCCGCTTGCTCAGGGCAATTATCGGAATACACATCGAAGTGCAATGATGCACAAAAACGCAGAGGCGAAGGTTCTGCTAGAGAATCAAGGCTAGCGAGGTTTTCCGCAGCGAAAAGCTCGGTTAATCGTTGTTGCCAGTATTCTACACGTACAAAATCATCTGGTTGGCCATGAAAATTCAAATGCAGATCACAATCTTTTGGTGCAGCAACAACTCGCGGCAACACTCGGGCTGTCGCTTGTGCTACCGCTGAAGATTCACCGGGCGCTTCATCTGTGTTGTTATGCCGATTATCAGCCGGTAGCTCTGAGCGAAAAAACGATGTTTCCAAACTTAGCCAAGCCAACGCACAAACCGCCGAGGCCGTCAGCACAAACAGCGTTATTTTGCTTCGCAAGTTTACTTATTCCTGTTCAGTGCGAATACTTTCACGTAAACGCGCTATTTCCGAACGAGCATAGCGATGCTCCAAGTAGGCATAAACGTTGGTGGATAAAGATAACTTAAAGAAGTTCAAGGCGTTGTAATTCTGCCCTTGGGCAGCAGCCACCTTGCCCATATAAAAATAGGCTTCACATAAGCGATGATTCAATTCCGTTTGATCTTCACTGCCAGAAAAAGCTTCTCGGATAAGTTCGTCCTCGCTAACCTCATTCACTAAATAAGCAAGAATTTTCTGGCCCCAGGCATCACCATCGGCTTGCGGCCATTGCTCGCGAATTTGTTCTTCAGCGCGGCCTGAATCAATTTGTTTGGCTGCAAAATAGTACCAAATCACTCGAAATGGGTCTTGCGGATCTTGAAAATAGTGATCGGCAAAATCCGCCATCGCTAAATCAAACTGACCGTTATAGTAAGAAGCTAAGCCCCGATTCAGATACACAAAATCATGATTCGGTTCCAATTCAATTACGCTATCAAAGGCTTCGAATGCACCGGCATACTCGCCCCGCTCAGAAAAATAGATACCTAACGAGTGATACGCATCTACTAGGTCGGGTTTTAACTCGATGGCTTGATTAATATCCACAAGCGATAATGTTTTCAAACCCAAATAATCGAAGGTTACGGCGCGGCGTAACAACACATTGGCTTTTTGTTCATCATCAAGTTCGGCGTTGTAGAGAATTTCCGTAAGCTGGAGTAACTCTATTTCCATATTTTGATCTGCAGGCAAGGGTTCTACTAGATACAGTTGTGCATCGCGATGCCCGGCAACTTCTATTCTTTCTTCTGATTCTTCAATAACATCGGGATCATTTGGAGATACCGCACAGGCGGAAACAAAAAATAAACTCAGAACAAAGCTAAGCGCTAATTTGCTCTCTTTACGAAAGAATCTTTGATTCACAATGGATACTCCAAATTAAAAGCTGTAGCTTCATTACACCACAGTTAACAGCTACAAAAAAGCCGCAAAAGTTACCTTCTGCGGCTTTTAACAAGCTCAAATTATCAGCTATCGAACTTACTCTGCATCAGAATCTGCTGCTGGTGCAGGTGCTTCTTGCGCTTCTTTCATGCTCAAGCGCACACGGCCCTGGCGATCGATTTCCAATACTTTCACTGGAACCGTTTGGCCAACCGTTAGGTATTCATTCACATCTTCAACGCGTTTATCGCTGATTTGTGAAATATGCACTAAGCCATCTTTACCTGGCAAAATGGTTACAAACGCACCGAAATCTACGATACGCGCAACTTTACCTTCGTAAATGCGCCCTACTTCAACTTCAGCTGTTAACGCTTCAATACGCTTAACTGCGTTTTGAGCAGAGGCATCATCAGTAGCTGCAATCTTGATCGTGCCATCGTCATCGATTTCGATTGTTGTACCCGTTGATTCAGTAAGTTCCCGAATCACCGCACCACCTTTACCAATTACATCCCGGATTTTCTCTGGGTTAATTTTCATGATGTGGAAGCGCGGCGCAAAATCAGATACGTCGTCGCGAGCTGTGCTGATTGCTTGGTCCATTACGCCCAAAATATGCAAACGAGCCGCTTTCGCTTGCGCTAAGGCTTGTTGCATGATTTCTTTAGTGATCCCTTCAATCTTGATATCCATCTGCAAAGCAGTAATACCAGTGCTGCTACCCGCTACTTTGAAATCCATATCGCCAAGGTGATCTTCATCACCGAGGATATCGGAAAGCACTACGAATTTATCACCTTCTTTTACCAAGCCCATTGCGATACCGGCAACTGAAGCTTTGATTGGTACGCCAGCGTCCATCAATGCTAATGACGTGCCACACACAGAGGCCATTGAGCTTGAGCCATTTGATTCGGTAATTTCCGATACGATACGAACCGTGTACGGGAATTCATCAGCACTTGGCATAACGGCTAACACACCGCGCTTCGCTAAACGGCCATGGCCAATTTCGCGACGCTTAGGTGAGCCTACCATACCAGTTTCGCCAACACAGTACGGAGGGAAGTTGTAATGTAACATGAAGCGATCGGTGCGCGGACCCATGATTTCATCAATATTCTGTGCATCACGCTCTGTACCTAAAGTAGCAGCAACAATGGCTTGTGTTTCACCACGAGTGAACACAGATGAACCATGTACGCGAGGAAGCACGCCAGTGCCTACGTTAATAGCACGAATCATGTCAGGTTCACGACCATCAATACGCGGTTCACCGGCAGTGATGCGAGTACGCACAACTTTTGATTCTAAATCGTGGAAGATATCGCCAACTTCTTTCTCGTTGAGTTCTTCATCTTTTGCTTTTAGCTCCGCAATAACTTCTTTTAAAGCAACGCCTAAAGCCGTTTTACGTTCGCCTTTATCGGTAATACGGTAAGCTTCACCGATTTTACTTTCGGCCAATTCTTTTACTGCAGCGATTAAAGGTTCGTTCTTCGCTGGTGCTTGCCAATCCCATTTCGGAGTATTTACTTCAGCGGCAAATTCATTCACTGCAGAAATCACCGATTGCAATTGCTCGTGGCCATACATAACAGCGCCAAGCATTACATCTTCGCTTAGTAAGTTAGCTTCTGATTCAACCATTAATACGGCCGCTTCGGTGCCCGCTACTACGAGATCAAGATCAGAGCTTTCTAGTTCGCTCGGTGTTGGGTTAAGCACATACTCGTTGTTGACAACACCTACACGCGCAGCACCAATTGGGCCGTTGAATGGGATACCAGAGATTGCTAGAGCAGCGGAAGTACCGATTAACGCCACGATATCAGGGCTCACCTCAGGGTTTAAAGAAACCACAGTAGCAATTACCTGAACTTCGTTGTAGAAGCCATCTGGGAACAACGGACGAATTGGACGATCGATTAATCGGCAGGTTAATGTTTCATTTTCTGATGGGCGGCCTTCACGTTTGAAGAAACCACCTGGAATTTTACCCGCAGCGTAAGTACGCTCTTGGTAGTTCACGGTCAATGGGAAGAAATCAACATCGGGACGGGCTTCTTTTTTGCCCACTACGGTCACTAGTACTGTTGTGTCATCCATACTTGCCATAACCGCCCCGGTTGCTTGCCGAGCGATTGCGCCGGTTTCCAAGGTTACGGTGTGTTGGCCATACTGAAATTGTTTAATAATTGGATTCACGTTTTCTTTTTCCTTTAACTTACTTTCTTAAATTCGCCCTTTCTTTTCTGGGCCCTGTGCTTTCTTACTTTTCAATTTTCTACAACATTATAACGGATACTAAGCCAACAACGAAACACAATGGCAGAGCATCTTTAAATTCTTCATTAAATCGAAGATTTAAAAACAACAAAGGGGCCCGAAGGCCCCTTTGTATGCGCAGTATTAACGACGCAATTCTAAACGTTTGATAACGTCTAAGTAACTTGCTTCGTTTTTACGCTTTAAGTAATCCAATAATTTACGACGTTGGCTTACCATACGCAACAAACCACGACGTGAATGGTGATCGTGGATGTGCTTCTTGAAGTGACCTTGCAAATGGTTAATTTGCGCAGTTAACAGGGCTACCTGAACTTCAGGTGAGCCTGTATCGCCTTCTGCACGTGCGAAATCTTTTACGATCTGAGCTTTAGTTTCTGCATTTAGTGACATGATAATACTCCAGTTTGATGATGCCCGAGCCAATCACTAATTCAGCCCAAGCGAAGAGCGCGAATTATACGCACCCAACGAACTAAAAACAAGGGTTAGCGATGGTAAAAACCACTTATTGGGCCCCTGGCAGCGTTAATACCCGCTTCGGCCAATACTCCCCATTCGTCCGGCGTTCCGCCACACCAATAAATTGTTCAGTTGCTTTAATGCGAACACGAACAAGTTCAGGATTTTCTGCCAGCTCACCATCTTCAAAATAAGCGCTAGGCACTTCACTTAAAGGCTGCCCATGCATTATTGCGCGCCCATCCGCTTCACTTACCAACATCTGTGGCAGTTGTGTAACGGGGGCATCGATAGGTAATAGAAGCCCATCGAGCTGGCTATAATCAAAGTTTGTGGGGTCTTCTCGCTCTGCCACCATAGATTGTAAATCAGCTAACGGTACCATTTCTGCGCTTGGGTAATCACCAACCGCGGTTCGGTGCAGCGATTTTACATAAGCACCACAGCCCAATACCTGGCCGAGATCGTCAACCAAAGAACGAATATAAGTACCTTTACTGCAACGTACATCGAGGGTAACGAAAGGCAAATCAATACTTACAACCTCTAACGCATAAATAGTAATAGGCCTCGCTGCACGTTCAATATGAATACCCCGGCGGGCATAATCATAAAGCGGCTTACCTTCGTGCTTGAGCGCTGAAAACATGGAGGGTACTTGTTTGATATCACCACGAAACTGCGGCAAGGCTTGTTCAATATCCGTTGCGGTTACATCAACTCTATTACGTTCTACAACTTCGCCATCGGCATCACTGGTATTGGTACGGATACCAAGTTCAGCAACCACGCGATAGGCCTTATCGGCGTCCAAGAGAAATTGGGCAAACTTTGTTGATTCACCTAAACATACCGGAAGCATGCCAGTAGCAAGAGGATCCAGAGCGCCGGTGTGGCCGGCTTTCTGGGCATAAAAAACTCGTTTTACTTGTTGCAGAATACGGTTTGATGATTCGCCAATAGGTTTATCAACGAGAATAACGCCATCAATAGCTCTGCCGCGTGTTTTCCGCGCCACGTGATCACCTAATTGATATTAATCGTCTTGATTGTTCTTTTTTTCATCTTGCTCACGTGCTTCTCGAACTAACTTCGCCATGCGAATACCTTCCGATAAGCTGAAATCGTGAACAAAGCGCAAATTCGGTGTAATTCGTGATTTGATACGTTTACCCAAGAGCGAGCGGATATACCCCGAAGCATCATTTAATACTTGCAGCGCGGTTTTTACTTGCTCTTCGTCGTCTTGTAAAAAGGTAACGAATACTTTTGCGTAGGCCAGGTCTTTCGATACTTCAACATCGTTCACGGTTGGCATAACCACCCGTGGATCTTTAATTTCTCGTTGCAAAATCATAGCGATTTCACGCTGCATTTGCTGTGAAAAACGATCCGTACGATTATATTCTTTCTTCATTAAAACTCCTGAAAACTCCCCGGTTATTACCGGGGAGATTCAATATTTACTTACAGAGTACGCTCAACTTGAATCGTTTCGAATACTTCGATTTGGTCACCTGCTCGGACATCGTTGTAGTTTTTCACACCGATACCACATTCCATACCATTTCGAACTTCTTGTACGTCGTCTTTAAAACGGCGTAGTGATTCAAGCTCACCTTCGTATATTACAACGTTATCGCGTAACACGCGGATAGGTGCTGAACGCTTTACCATACCTTCAGTAACCATACAGCCTGCAATGGCGCCAATTTTCGGTGATTTAAAGACATCACGAACTTCGGCTAAGCCAATGATTTGCTGCTTGAACTCCGGTGCTAGCATACCTGTCATTGCCTGGCGTACTTCATCAATCACGTCATAGATAACGCTGTAGTAACGCAGTTCAATATTCTCGTTTTCAGCAATCTTACGTGCGGTGGCATCAGCACGAACGTTAAAGCCAATTACAATGGCGTTCGATGCCCCTGCTAAGCTCACATCCGTTTCAGTAATACCGCCTACACCACTACCAATGATGTTCACTTTTACTTCATCAGTGGAAAGCTTGTTCAAGGATTCACTGATTGCTTCCAATGAACCCTGAACATCGGCTTTGATCACCAAGTTCATATCGGAAACGTCACCTTCTTCCATGCTATTAAACATGTTTTCTAGTTTCGCTTTTTGCTGGCGAGCAAGTTTCACATCACGATATTTGCCTTGGCGATAGTTTGATACTTCGCGGGCCTTACGCTCATCTTTTACCACGGCCACTTCATCACCAGCTTGCGGTACACCCGATAAACCGAGGATTTCTACTGGTATCGAAGGCCCGGCTGTATCTACCTCTTGGCCAAGTTCGTTGCGCATCGCGCGAATACGGCCGTATTCCAAACCACAAAGCACGATATCACCACGGTTCAAGGTACCGTTTTGCACTAGAATAGTGGCAACTGGACCACGCCCTTTATCTAAGCGTGATTCAATAACTGTACCGGAAGCCATACCATCAACATGAGCTTTAAGATCTAACAATTCCGCTTGTAGTAGAATCGCTTCTAAGAGCGCATCGATATTCTCGCCACTTTTCGCCGATACATGCACAAACTGTGTTTCACCACCCCATTCTTCGGAAAGAACGTCGTGTTGAGAAAGCTCAGATTTAACCCGATCCGGGTCGGCTTCCGGCTTGTCTATCTTGTTCACCGCAACAATCAATGGCACTTTCGCTGCTTTCGCGTGCTGAACTGCCTCAATCGTTTGTGGCATCACACCATCGTCGGCGGCAACAACAAGGATAACCACATCGGTTGCACCCGCACCACGCGCACGCATTGACGTAAATGCAGCGTGACCCGGCGTATCTAAGAAGGTGATCATACCGTGGCCCGTATCAACGTGATACGCACCGATATGCTGAGTAATACCACCGGCTTCGCCGTCGGCTACCTTAGCTTTGCGGATATAATCAAGTAACGATGTTTTACCATGGTCAACGTGACCCATTACTGTAACTACTGGTGCGCGTGGTTGCAGCTCACCATCATCACTACGATCACCTAGCACTGATTGCTCGAGTTCGTTATCTGAAACCGTGGTGAATTTATGGCCCATCTCTTCTACAACCAAAGATGCTGTTTCTTGATCCAGCACTTGGTTGATCGTAACCATTTCACCCATTTTCATCATGGTTTTGATAACTTCAGAGGCTTTTACCGCCATCCGGCTTGATAATTCAGCCACAGTGATCGTTTCTGGAATTCGCACAACGCGCTCAACGGGTGCTGCCGGTTTGTTAAAACCATGCTGCATGCTCGCTGGCCCTTTTTTACTGCCTTTACGGCGACGTTCACGGCGTGATGAATCATCTTTATCTTCATCTTTACCACGACGCTTTGTTTTCTTCGCGGTTCTGCGGCCACGGCGCTCTTCTTCCGTGTCTTGCTGCTCTTCGGCAAATTTAGCTGTTGTTGAAGTTGTGAAATGCACATCTTCAGCTTCTGCTTTTTTCCGGCGGGCTTCTTCTTCTTCCCAACGGGCCTGATTCTCTTCCGCTAACCGGCGAGCTTCTTCTGCTTGTTGTTTTGCAGCTTCTTCAACTTTTTTCGCAGTTTCCGCTTCTTGTGCTTTGCGTAAACGCTCCGCTTCCGCTTTTGCTGCTTCAGCCTTAGCCTTCTCCTCGGGTGATTTTTCTACCTGAGGTTGCGCCTTGGTTTTTGCGATATCCGCTTTCCGCTTTTCATCCGCTTCTTTCTTTTTCGCATCTGCTTCGGCTTTGGCTTGAGCACGCGCTTTCGCCTCGGCTTCAGCCTTCGCTTTTGCCTCTGCTTCCGCTTTTGCAGCCGCTTCAGCTTCTAAACGCGCCTGCTCGGCTTCCTGCGCTACACGCTCATCTTCCAAGCGCTGCTCTTCTTCTGCTGAGCGTTTTACATAGGTGCGCTTCTTACGCACTTCTACCTGCACAGCTTTCGCTTTCCCAGGCCCAGCATTAATACTCAATGTACTACGGGTTTTCCGCTTCAGTGTCATTCGGCTAGGTGCTGAGTTTCCATCACCACCGTGAGCCTTGTTTAAATGAGCAAGTAAACGCGCTTTCTCATCTTCAGAAACTGTATCGCTAGCATCTTTTTTTGCAATGCCAGCTTCGCTTAGTTGTTTAAGCAAGCGATCAACGGAGGTTCCGATATCACTGGCAAGTTTTTCGATTTTGACTTCTGCCATCTAATTCATACCTCACTTAAACTGGTTATACTTCGTCGCTGAACCAACAAATGTTACGAGCTTTCATGATAAGTTCACCAGCCATTTCTGGCGTTAGTGATTGAATGCTCTCGAGATCATCGGTGCCTTGTTCAGCTAAATCTTCAAGGGTTTTCACACCCATAGCCGCTAGTTCGTACGCTAAGTGGCTATCCATGCCTTCTAAATCCAATAGCGTTGAATCAGGTTCAGCGCCTTCTAAGGATTCTTCGGTTTTCAATGCTTTCGTTGTTAAGAAATCACGTGCACGATTCCGCAGTTCTTCAACAATATCTTCATCCATGCCATCTACTGAAAGCAATTCTGAAACTGGAACATAAGCGATTTCTTCAAGGGTTGAGAAACCTTCGTCGATCAACACGCCAGCAAATTCTTCGTCAATTTCTAAACCTTCAACAAATAGTGTTGTTAAGCGTTCAGATTCGGCTTCATTGCGAGCATTGAAGTCGGCTACTGTCATTACATTCAGTTCCCAGCCGGTTAATTGGCTTGCCAAACGAACGTTCTGACCATTACGGCCAATGGCTTGCGCCAAGTTACCCTCTTCTACGGCAATTTCCATCGTGTGTGTTTCTTCGTCCATCACGATAGATACAACGTCGGCAGGAGCCATGGCATTAATCACGAATTGCGCCGGATTATCATCCCACAACACGATATCAACGCGCTCACCGCCAAGCTCGCTAGATACGGCTTGAACACGTGCACCGCGCATACCAACACATGCACCTACTGGATCGATTCGGCGATCATTACTTTTTACCGCAATTTTAGCACGTGAGCCTGGGTCGCGTGCGGCGCCTTTCACTTCTATCATTTCTTCGCCAATTTCTGGCACTTCAATACGGAACAACTCAATTAGGAAATCAGGGTGGCTCCGGCTCACAAATAATTGCGCACCGCGGGCTTCAGGGCGAACAGCAAAAAGTAACCCACGAACGCGATCACCTGGACGCACGCTCTCTCTTGGCAGCATATCTTCGCGAACAATAACCGCTTCAGCGTTGTTACCTAGATCCAACAGCACGTTATCGCGGGTCGCTTTCTTCACGATACCGTTGATCAAAGTTCCTACTTGATCTTCGTATTGCTCTACCACTTGCGCTCGCTCGGCTTCACGTACTTTCTGAACAATAACCTGCTTTGCGGTTTGTGTGGTGATGCGATCAAATTCTATCGAATCGATTTGATCTTCGATGTAATCACCAATTTGAATTTCAGGATCATCTACCTGAGCTGCAGATAGCGAAATCTCAGCATATGGGTTCTCTAAAGCACCATCAGGATCGGCTACTACTTGCCACCGGCGGAAAGTATCAAATTCCCCTGTGTTTCTATCTATGGCTACACGCACATCGATATCGCCACTAGATTTCTTCCGCGTTGCCGTGGCAATTGCGATCTCTAGGGCTTCAAAAATCTTTTCACGTGGAACTGCTTTCTCGTTGGAAACAGCCTCTGCAACCAGCAAAATTTCTTTATTCATGCTCTTGCCTCGTCAACCCGCTAAATTAATCAAACTTTGGTACCAAGTGGGCTTTTTTTATTGTGCTCACGGGTACTTTGAATGAATCTCCACCGATGGTAAAAGTTACCACCTCATTATCTACCGCGGAAATAACCGCAGTAAATTTCCGGCGATTTTCAAGCGCAACCGCTAATTGAACGGACGCCTCTTCACCGATAAAACTTTCATAATGAGCAGCTTTAAATAACGGCCGCTCCATACCTGGCGAGGAAACCTCAAGGAAATATTCAGTAGTAATTGGATCTTCAACGTCCAACACTGCACTCACCTGGTGACTCACATCCGCGCAATCATCCACGCTGATGCCATCTTCATGATCAATATAAACTCGTAACGTAGATTGCTTTGCGCGCAAAAACTCTACACCAACAAGTTCAAAGCCAGCGGCAGCAACCGCTGGTTCAAGCATATTTGTCAGTCGTTCAACCAAAGTTGCCAACTCAACCTCCAGAAACAAAAAAAGGGCATAAAGCCCAGTTCTCAGGTGTCAAAAAACTAATGTCAGTTAGGCTAGATAGCAAAAAGCCCCGGACATTGTCGGGGCTATTACATAGCGAGCCTTTCGACCTGAGCTTACCAGGTTATGTAATATCTTATCCGAAGAATACTACACACATGTTACTGAACCATGACTACCGAAGTAGTACCGTTAAACTCGAACTGGTTGCGGGGGCAGGATTTGAACCTACGACCTTCGGGTTATGAGCCCGACGAGCTACCAGACTGCTCCACCCCGCGTCCGATGCAGTGCATTATACGCTGTTGTTGTAATTATTCAACTGCTAATCCTACCTACCGTTAGATTAACTTCAGAGAAAAATCACGTATTAACAACAGGATAACAATTTTTTGGTGCCGAAGACGAGATTTGAACTCGTACGCTCATTAGAGCACCACCCCCTCAAGATGGCGTGTCTACCAATTCCACCACTTCGGCGTCAAAAAATTTAAAACTATAATTAGAGTTATTAATTACCAGGGGGTAAATCATTACCTGGTAAAGGCTGCTCAGTAGCTGGCTCTGATAAGTCAATCCAGTCGTCCGCAGGTGTGCGATCACCCGCAACGATACCGCCTAACAATAAGCTCAACAAGAAAAAGGCTACAGCAACGATCGCCGTCATGCGGGTTAAGAAGTTCCCTGAACCACCTGAACCAAATACGGTATTTGATGCACCAGCGCCGAAAGATGCGCCCATATCAGCGCCCTTGCCCTGCTGCACCATAATCAATGCAATCAAAGCAATTGCTGTTAATAGAAATAATACTAATAGAACTTCATACATAAATTTAAATATCCTTTGCTGCCTGGCAAATGGCATCAAACTGTTCGGTATCAAGGCTAGCACCGCCAATCAGGCCGCCATCAATATCCGCTTGATGAAACAACGTACTGGCGTTATCGGCTTTTACGCTGCCACCGTACAAAATCTGTAATTTTTGAGCGCTTTCAGGTGCTTTGCTAGCAACCCAATCACGAATCATCTTGTGTACTTCTTGCGCTTGTTCTGGTGTTGCTGTTTTCCCGGTGCCTATGGCCCAAACTGGTTCGTAGGCAATAACCAGGTTATTAAAATCAGCTTCTCCGAGCGCTTTTTCCAGCTGTCCACGAATCACTGATTCTACCGCATTCGCTTCACGTTCGGCTAGCGTTTCACCAACGCACAATACCGGCCGCAAATTACATTGCTGGGCTTGCTTTATTTTACCGGCAACCATTTCATCTGTTTCGGCAAATAAAGCGCGGCGTTCAGAATGCCCGATTAAAACGTATTCACAACCAATATCTCGCAGCATTTCGGCACTAATTTCGCCGGTGTACGCGCCACTTCCATATTCGCTGCAGTTTTGGCCGCCAAGTTCGATGCCCGAGGGCTCAAACAATACAGCTGCGGTTTTTAAATAAACTGCAGGTGGGCAGATAACTACATTTACCTGCTCTTGAATATCTACATGGTGAAAGTGCTCAGCCATATCTTTTAATAATGCTGTATCACCATTTAACTTCCAGTTTGCAATGACCAGTGCTTGTCTCACTTTGACACCCCTGTCCACTTCTGTAAGCGGCGCAGATAGTACCTGACATCGTGGTCTGATACAAGCGCCGACATTGAAAAATTTACTGATTGCTCATTGCATAAGCAACGTGTTTTGCAGCTTAAAATTACTCGTTAAGCATTAAGCAGATATTGAACTCAGCTTATCGCTGATACTTCGCCAGCAATTTGCTGTGCATACGCTTTCACGGTTGCCGAATCTTTACCTTCCACCATCACTCGGATTAAAGGCTCTGTGCCCGATTTGCGCAATAACACACGCCCTTCGCCGCCTAATGCGCGTTCAACTTCGCTAACCGCTGATTTTACATTGTCTGCTGACAAAGGATCTGTATTTGGCGTATAACGCACATTAATCAATGATTGTGGAAATTTACGCATACCAGCAAGCATTTCACGCGCGCTACACTCTTCTCTCACCATTGCTGAAAGGAATTGAATCGCGGCAATGATACCATCACCAGTACTGTGATATTTAAGATTGATAATGTGGCCAGAGCCCTCACCACCAATCGACCAGCGCTTGTCTCGCAGCGCTTCCATAACATACCGATCACCTACTTGGGCTCGTACAAAAGGCACTTTCAACTTGCCTAACGCCAACTCCATGCCGATATTACTCATCACGGTGCCCACTACACCACCTTCCAGAGTGCCATCTTTCATAGCTTGTCGAACTAACGCATACACGATTTCGTCGCCATCGATAATAGCGCCATCGGCGTCCACGATCATCAAGCGATCCCCATCACCATCCAAGGCAATACCAATGTGCGCTTGTTCGGCTTTTACTTTTTTTTGTAATGCAGCTAAATCCGTTGCTCCACACCCGGCATTAATATTTAATCCGTTGGGTTCACAACCCATTTCAATCACTTGCGCACCGAGTTCACGAAACACATTAGGGGCAATGTGATACGTTGCGCCATGGGCACAATCAACAACAAGCTTCAATTTATTCAACGATAGTTCGCTTGGGAAAGCACTTTTGCAAAATTCAATGTAGCGGCCTGCCGCATCATCTACTCGAGAAGCACGACCAAGTTGCTCAGAGCTCACGCAATCAAGTTTTTGATCGAGAAAATCTTCAATTTGCGCTTCTACACTCGCCGATAATTTATGGCCACTATCAGAAAAAAACTTGATGCCATTATCGTAGTAAGGATTATGCGAAGCACTAATAACAATACCAGCGGCAGCTCGGAAGGTGCGAGTTAAATAAGCAACTGCTGGGGTAGGCATCGGGCCAAGAAATTCAACATTAACACCAGCTGCAGAGAACCCAGCTTCTAACGCCGATTCCAACATGTATCCTGATACACGGGTATCTTTACCAATCAATACGCGTGTATTACCCTCCGCTGCAAGTGCTTTACCAGCGGCCCAACCAAGTTTCAAAACAAAATCAGGTGTAATAGGGCTATCGCCCACGCGACCACGAATACCATCAGTGCCAAAATACTTTCCCATAAAGCCTAATACTCTCCTGTCAATGTTGCGGTAACCACTTTTACCGCATCCTTAGTTTCTGCCACATCGTGGACCCGTAAAACGGCTGCGCCTTTCATCATCGCAATAGTGGCTCCTGCTATGCTTGCCGCTAAACGTTCATCAACGTCCTTACCGGTTACCTTCCCTAACATCGATTTTCTCGATAATCCAATCAAGAGAGGCAATTCAAATTCTTGAAAACACTGCAACCGATGAAGCAATTCGTAATTATGCCTTACGGTTTTACCAAATCCAAACCCTGGGTCTAAAAGAATTCGCTCACGGCTAATGCCAGCGGCCTCACACGCGTTAATTCGTTCCTGCAAAAAGCTTTTTATATCCGCAACGAGGTTTTCATACTCTGGTGCCTCTTGCATGGTGCGCGGTTGCCCTATCATGTGCATTAAACATACTTTTGCATTTGTAACCGCAGCGGCGGCGAGTGCGCCAGGTTCACGCAAAGCACGGACATCGTTGATCATTTCTGCGCCAGCAGCTACTGCCTCGCGCATCACAGCTGGTTTACTAGTATCTACCGAAATGTGCACCGCGAACTCTCGCTTAATTGCCTCGATTACCGGAATCACCCGCTCCAGCTCTTCATTTTCAGCAACATCAGCTGCTCCTGGGCGCGTAGATTCACCGCCAACATCGAGCCAATCAGCTCCTGCTGTTACCATTTCTGAAGCTCGTTGTACCGCAGCTTTTATAGAGTTGTAACGGCCGCCATCAGAAAATGAATCGGGAGTGACATTCAAAATACCCATAACCTGAACAAGTTGACGCTGCTGAGCCATAGCTACTCCTAAATTAAAACCATAACAAAACTATTCGTTAAACCCTGAAACCATTGGTTTGAAAAACGCGCAAAAAAATGCCCCGATTAACGGGGCATTTTAACACTTTATTTTGCTGGGGAACCATCCGGCGTATCAAGTCCGGTTACATCGTCACCGAAACTATCACCTTCTTGTTCGTCTTTTGCCTTGCTTTCGTCAATTTTTGCACCTGAGCCCGTTGCCTTGTTCCCATCGTTATCATGCCAGTTCGATGGTTCACGCACATCACGCCGCTCCATTAGATCGTCGATTTGATCTGCATCTAGGGTCTCATATTTCATCAATGCATCTTTCATTGAATGCAAGATATCAACATTATCTTCGAGAATCTTATATGCCCGAGAATAGTTTCTATCAATAACATCACGAATTTCCGCATCAATCGCACGCATGGTTTCGTCTGATATTTGTTTACTCTGGGCTACGCCTCGACCTAAAAAGGTCTGGCCGTCGTCTTCTGCATAGAGAAGAGGACCCATCTTGCTCGATAATCCCCATTGCGTAACCATCTTACGAGCAATATCAGTAGCACGTTCGATGTCATTCGAAGCACCGGTTGTAACCTGCTCATCGCCGTAAATCAGTTGCTCCGCGATTCGGCCACCGTACAAGCTAGAAAGCATACTTTCTAAATGCTGCTTACTATGGCTTACCCGGTCCTGTTCTGGGAGGTACATGGTAACCCCCAAAGCACGGCCTCGAGGAATAATAGACACTTTATACACCGGATCATGATCTGGAACCAAACGGCCAACAATAGCGTGGCCTGATTCATGGTAGGCCGTCATCTCTTTCTCAGATTCCGTCATGACCATAGATTTACGTTCAGAGCCCATTAAGATTTTGTCTTTTGCTTTTTCAAACTCAGCCATGGACACCATCCGGCGGTTTTCTCGCGCCGCAAAGAGTGCTGCTTCGTTAACTAAGTTGGCTAAATCTGCACCGGAAAAGCCTGGTGTTCCACGCGCGATCAAGCTCGCATCAACGTCATCTGCAATAGGTACTTTACGCATGTGCACTTTCAAGATTTGCGCACGGCCACGCACATCAGGCAGACCCACCGTTACTTGCCGGTCAAAGCGCCCTGGGCGCAATAAAGCCGGATCCAAAACATCAGGTCGGTTAGTGGCTGCGATAACGATAATACCCTCGTTACCTTCAAAACCATCCATCTCTACTAACATTTGGTTCAAGGTTTGTTCACGCTCGTCATGTCCGCCACCTAAACCAGCACCACGCTGGCGGCCCACTGCATCGATTTCATCGATAAAGATGATGCAAGGCGCGGCTTTTTTCGCTTGCTCAAACATGTCACGTACACGCGACGCACCAACACCAACGAACATCTCTACGAAATCAGAGCCTGAAATGCTGAAAAATGGAACTTTTGCTTCGCCAGCAACAGCTTTGGCAAGTAAGGTTTTACCTGTACCTGGAGGACCAACCATCAGCACACCCTTCGGAATATGCCCACCCAAGCGTTGGAATTTCGATGGATCACGAAGGAAATCAACCAATTCGGCAACTTCTTCTTTCGCCTCTTCACAACCCGCAACATCAGCTAAGGTTGTTTTCACTTGGTCTTCGCCCATTAAGCGCGCTTTGCTTTTACCAAATGACATTGCACCCTTACCACCGCCACCTTGCATTTGGCGCATGAAAAAGATCCACACTGCGATTAGTAACAGCATCGGGAACCAGGAAATAAAGATAGTGCCCAACAAGCTCCGCGATTCCGGCTCCTGATAGCGAACCGTTACGTTGCCTTGGCTCAATAGCTCATTTAAAAGCTCTTGATCTTGCCCAGGCATTACTGTGCGAAACTCCTCGCCACTATTGCGGACACCCTCAATAGAACGGCTCGATTCATTAATCGTTACTTCCCGAACATCACCGCGATTCACATCGCGAACGAAATCAGAGTAGGCATAAGCTGGGCTTTCAGTGCTACCCGGATTGATCCCTTGGAACACACTCATCAGCACTACAGCGATGACTAACCAAAGAATGAGATTTTTTGCCATGTCGCTCAACGTTATTACCTCTCAACATGTTGCCGAACAAGCCGTATAGCTTATTCAAATAACTAACCACTAGGTTACTATATTTTGTAACCACTAGCTACCAGATACACTTCTCTTGACCTTGCCCGAGATGAATCAGGCTTACGTACTTTCACTGAGCTAAATGCCTGCCTCACCTCTTTCAAGAACACGTCTGAACCTTCGCCCTGAAAAACTTTGACCACAAAAGCGCCGCCAGGTTTTAAAACTTGTTTACACATTTCTAATGCCAACTCAACAAGATACATCGAACGTGGTTGATCGACTGCGTCAGTGCCACTGAAGTTCGGTGCCATATCTGATAACAACACATCAACCGTGGCCCCGCCGATTCGGTTTAGCAGCGCATTCAATACGGCCTCTTCACGAAAATCACCTTGTAAGAACTCAACGCCGGCAATCGGGTCCATTTCTAGAATATCACAAGCGATCACCTCGCCTTTCCCATCTTGCATAGCCGCAACGTACTGTGACCAACCACCGGGAGCTGCACCTAAATCTACTACGGTTTGCCCGGGCCTTAGGATCTTATCTCGTTTCTGAATTTCCTCTAACTTAAAAACTGCGCGCGAGCGCAAACCTTGCTTTTGCGCTTTTTGCACGTATTGGTCGTCAAAATGTTCTTTCAACCAGCGGCTACTGCTGGCGGAGCGTTTTTTCTTGGTCATGAAGCCTCAACTATTCTAACTCTTACTAGCTCGTATACTTAGATGGCGTTAGAATACAGCAAATTCAAGTAGCCTGCTCGTTCTCTATCGCAAAGCAATACGATTACAGCTATCATTTATTCCTATTATCGATTCAAATTCAGAATCTAAAGGCAGTTATATATGCAAGTGACCAATAAACAGAAACAATTTTTGAAAGGCTTGGCACATCCCCTCAAACCAGTGGTGTTGCTCGGTGGTAACGGTTTAACCGAAGGTGTTTTAGCGGAAATTGAAATCGCTTTAGAGCATCATGAATTGATCAAAATAAAGGTTCCGGAAGAAGATCGAGAAATGCGCCAAGCTATTTACGATGCTATCGTGAGAGAAACTGCGGGGGTTCAAGTTCAAGTGATTGGCAAAACCTTGGTGCTCTACCGGCCAGCTCGTGAACCAAAAATGAAACTACCAAAATAATGCTATAAATTTGCAGTTCAGGCGAAAAGCTGACGACATAAAAACGAGCAACCACTGCTCGTTTTTAGCTCTCACTGTGGGCTTCAAGCGTTGCCGCCATTCTTTCTAGAGTAACGGCACGCAATTCTGGCTCTATACTGAGAGATTCGTAAACCGTTAAAAATAACTGCATGTTCGCTTCATTGGCCTCAACACCGTGGCGCGCAAAAATAGCCTGTATATATTGTAGCGTTTCTGCAACTTTACTTAGTTGTATCGGCTCACCTTTATAAGCAATAGAACGCTCCTCTAAATCTTTACCTAGGTGATGCGTAAGCAAAGTTTCCGGTACCCGCAGGTGTTTCCCCGAGGCAAAAAACCAATCTAAAGAAATTCCTTTTTCTAATAAAATAGGTATTAACGTTTTATAAGGAATCGTTCCTCGCGTGCGCCAATTATTAAGCGCCGACTTTCCCAAGCCCAACCAATTTGCGACATCTACGTCTCGTGTTAAGCCCGAAGCAACACGCGCATACTGCAACACTTGCTCAATTGTGAGTCCAATATCCTTGCTTTTACTCATTTGTTGTGCTTTTATTTATTTCGCACTCAAATGAGGATTTTTGATTCTCATTTGAGTTACGTTTGAGTTTAATGTGAATCTGTATGTAAATATAAAAATGGATAGAAATCAAATAAAAAAAGCCTTAGCTGAAAAGGGATATGATTTCAGTATGCTCGCTGAGGTAATGGAGCGAAGTCCTTCATTGGTTTCAAAGGTAGCGGCGAGGCAGGCGCGATCTCGGTTAATTGCAAATGCTATTGCCAAAATTTTAGGCATGGGTATTCGCGACATCTTTCCAGATGTTCCTGAGTACCATCATCCTAAAGCCGCCACTAATTCTGAACGGGAACAACGGAAACTGCAGTTAGCGGAACTCTTACGGGACGAATAACAGGTGATGAACAGCACGTTCTAGGTAAAGTTTCCATCTTGAACATAAATCCCTTAAGTACAATTTCTCCTTAAGTACAATTTCTCCTTAAGTGCAATCTCACCCTCAATAAAACTCCAAACATAAAAAAAGCTCTACAAATAACTTTGTAGAGCTTCAAAACATATCTGATTTATGCAACCTGTTTCACAATTCGAATGATTGAACATTCGCATTTGCAACTACAAGTATTCTACCTTTACTACTTCGTATTCAACTTCTCCGCCTGGCGTATTAACCAGCGCGGAATCATCAACTTCTTTACCAATCAAACCACGAGCTAACGGCGAGTTCACAGAGATTAAGTTCTTTTTAATATCTGCTTCATCGTCACCTACGATCCGATAAGTTACCTCTTCTTCTGAAGCTGTGTTAAATACAGTAACCGTAGCACCGAATATCACCTTGCCGTTATTCTGAATTTTCGTCACATCAATAACTTGTGCATTCGATAATTTGGATTCAATTTCCTGAATCCGCCCTTCACAAAAACTTTGTTGTTCACGCGCAGCATGATATTCAGCATTTTCTTTTAAATCGCCATGCTCTCTTGCATCAGCAATTGCCTGAATAATCCGTGGCCGATCTTCACTTTTCAGGCGCTTTAACTCAGCCTGTAAAGATTCAGCTCCTGCTACTGTCATTGGAATATTACTCATTGATTTAAAATCCTCTTGTGCAGCTCCTGAACCGAGCTTACCCGCGCTCGATCATTTACTGTGTGTGCTTTCACAGCAGCAAATCCTGCATTTAAAGTAGTGGTATAACTTACATTATTTAATAACGCTTCGCGACGAATATACACCGAATCTTCAATCGCTTGGCGCCCTTCCACCGTGTTAATAATATAGCTGTATTCACCGTTTTTCACAGCATCTACAATATTCGGACGACCCTCTTGTAACTTATTAACTACGCTACAATGAATACCTTGCTCTTGCAAAATCTTCGCAGTACCGCGGGTAGCCTCTACGGTAAAACCAAGCGCAGTTAACCCGCGTGCCAAATCAATAGCGCGCTTTTTATCGCCCTCGCGCACAGAGAGCAACGCTTTGCCTTTCAGCGGCAACGCTTGCCCTGCGCCCAAGTTTGCTTTGGCATAGGCCTCTTCAAAGCTCTCTCCAACACCCATAACTTCGCCAGTAGAGCGCATTTCTGGGCCGCGGATTGGGTCAACGCCTTGGAATTTAGCGAATGGTACCACAACTTCTTTCACCGAATAATACGGCGGAATCACTTCTAACAAGCAATTTTGCGCTTTCAATGATTGCCCGGCCATAACGCGTGCGGCTACTTTAGCTAATTGAATACCTGTTGCTTTCGATACAAAGGGCACTGTCCGGGCAGCTCGAGGATTTACCTCTATCAGGTATATTTCATTATTTTGAATCGCAAACTGTGTGTTCATCAAACCACGAACATTTAGTTCGAATGCAAGTTTGCTTACCTGCTCTCGTAATTCAGCTTGCACCATATCACTTAGTGAATATGGCGGTAATGAACAAGCCGAATCACCGGAGTGCACTCCCGCTTGCTCGATGTGCTGCATGATGCCGCCAATCATTACGTTTTCGCCATCACAAATGGCATCAATATCCACTTCTATGGCATTATCGAGGAAACGATCGAGCAACACCGGCGCCGAATTCGATACTTTCACGGCATCCGTTAAATAACGGCGCAAATCGGCCTCATCATAAACAATTTCCATTGCTCGGCCACCTAACACATAAGATGGGCGAACAACTAACGGAAAGCCAATTCGAGCCGATTCAATCATGGCTTGTTCAATGTTAGTAATTGTGGCGTTTTCTGGCTGTTTCAAGCCTAAACGTTCCACCGCAGTTTGAAAACGTTCCCGGTCTTCGGCACGATCAATTGCATCTGGCGAAGTACCAATTATAGGCACCCCATTCGCCTCTAAAGCACGCGCCAACTTGAGTGGTGTTTGTCCACCGTATTGAACAATCACACCCTTGGGCTGCTCTATGCGCACTATTTCCAATACATCTTCTAAGGTGATCGGCTCGAAGTACAACCGATCAGATGTATCATAATCAGTAGAAACCGTTTCTGGATTACAGTTAACCATAATGGTTTCATAACCATCCTCGCGCAAAGCTAACGAAGCATGCACACAACAGTAATCAAATTCGATGCCCTGACCGATACGATTAGGCCCGCCGCCAATCACCATGATCTTATCGCGATTCGATGGCCGTGCTTCACACTCTTCATCATACGTGGAATACATATAAGCCGTTTCAGAAGCAAATTCCGCAGCACAAGTATCCACACGTTTGTAAACTGGGAAAATAGAAAACTCTTCACGGCGTTTACGAACCTCATTTTCATGAATATCGAGCACATCCGCCAACCGCGCATCGGAAAAGCCTTTACGCTTCAAATACCGCAAACTATCTGCGTCCAAACCGGCTAAACCAGCTTGCGCAACTTCAGCTTCTAGCAACACGATTTCTTCAAGTTGTACCAAGTACCAACGATCAATTTTAGTTAACTCAAATACTTCATCAACACTCATGCCCAACCGGAAGGCATCGCCGATATACCAAATACGCTCAGCGCCAGCCTCTTTCAGTTCACGAATAATACGCGTTCTGGCTTCATCTTTATCGGTTAAATCCAGCATTGGATCCAAACCGTTCATGCCGAGCTCTAAGCCTCGTAGCGCTTTTTGTAGCGATTCTTGCTGATTTCGGCCGATCGCCATCACTTCGCCTACGGATTTCATCTGTGTAGTTAGGCGATCATTAGCGCCAGCAAATTTCTCAAAATTAAAGCGTGGAATTTTAGTTACTACATAATCGATAGCCGGCTCAAACGATGCCGGCGTTACACCGCCGGTAATTTCGTTCGAGAGCTCATCAAGGGTGTAACCCACAGCCAATTTCGCAGCAACTTTGGCAATCGGAAAGCCCGTGGCTTTCGATGCCAGCGCAGAAGAGCGGCTCACCCGTGGGTTCATTTCGATAATTACCATCCGCCCGGTATTAGGGCAAATACCGAATTGCACGTTAGAGCCACCGGTTTCTACGCCAATCTCACGCAATACCGCCATCGAGGCATCACGCATGATTTGATATTCTTTATCCGATAAGGTTTGTGCCGGAGCCACTGTTATAGAATCACCAGTGTGGATACCCATTGGATCGAAGTTTTCAATTGAGCACACAATGATGCAGTTGTCGTTCTTATCGCGAACAACTTC
Source organism: Aliidiomarina iranensis (assembly GCF_003987135.1). Classification (GTDB taxonomy): domain Bacteria; phylum Pseudomonadota; class Gammaproteobacteria; order Enterobacterales; family Alteromonadaceae; genus Aliidiomarina; species Aliidiomarina iranensis. The sequence goes on along the minus strand of NZ_PIPJ01000003.1, from coordinate 105,494 downwards.
CATCTCGTACTCTTTCCAACCGATTAATGATTCGTCAATCAATAATTCGTTATTTCGCGATAGTGCCAAACCACGTTTACAAATCTCTTCAAATTCATCACGGTTATAAGCAATACCACCACCACTTCCACCCATGGTGAACGAAGGCCGAATAATGCAAGGGAACCCAATCCGCTCAAGCACACCAAAGGCTTCTTGCATACTGTGCGCGATTTCTGCGTGAGGGGTTTCCAAACCAATAGATTTCATGGCTTTATCAAAGCGATCTCGATCTTCAGCTTTGTCAATCGCATCAGCCGTGGCGCCAATCATCTCAACGTTGTATTTTTCCAACACACCGTGAGCATCAAGCTCTAAGGCGCAATTCAATGCGGTTTGCCCACCCATGGTAGGTAAAATAGCATCCGGCCGCTCTCGCTCAATGATCTTTTCCACCACTTCCCAGTGAATGGGCTCGATGTAAGTTGCATCGGCCATTTCTGGGTCGGTCATGATAGTGGCGGGATTCGAGTTCACTAAAATAACTCGATAGCCTTCTTCCCTGAGCGCTTTACAAGCTTGCGCACCGGAATAATCAAATTCACAAGCCTGGCCAATCACGATTGGCCCTGCGCCGATAATCAAAATACTCTGTATGTCTGTACGTTTTGGCATAGTGACAACTCTTTCTCAATTAACGGGTGGCGGCGGAACTTGAACGGCTGGCTGTATCGAGAAGCTCAATAAAGTGATCAAACAACTCGGCAGCATCGTGCGGGCCCGGGCTCGCTTCTGGATGCCCTTGAAAACTAAACGCAGGCAATTGAGTATGATGGATACCTTGTAAAGTGCCATCAAATAACGATTTGTGTGTGGCTTTCAGATGTTCCGGTAAGCTTGCTTCTTCCACAGCGAACCCATGATTCTGGCTGGTAATCATCACACGGCTCGTAGCCAAATCTTGCACCGGATGGTTTGCGCCGTGATGCCCATGCTTCATTTTCACCGTTCGAGCGCCTAGTGCTAAGGCAAGCAATTGATGCCCCAAACAAATACCAAATATCGGTAATTTCTGTTCTAAAAACACCTTAATAGCAGCAATCGCATAATCACAAGGGGCTGGATCACCGGGGCCATTGGATAAGAAAATACCATCGGGTTGCAAGGCAAGAACATCATCGGCAGAGGTTTCAGCAGGCACTACAGTAATCTTGCAGCCTCTATCTGCTAACATTCGCAGAATATTGAGTTTCGCACCAAAATCATAGGCCACAACGTGGAACCGCGTTTCCCCTTGCGCTTGGTGGCCAACACCGAGTTTCCAAGTGCCTACTGTCCATGGATAAGCGGCACTGCACGTGGCTACTTTCGCTAAATCCATGCCCGCAAGACCGGGAAAATCATTAGCGGCGGCTAGCGCTTCCGCTATGGGCGCTTCCTCTCCCGCGGCATACGTGATGATGCACCCATTCTGCGCTCCAGTTTCCCGCAATCGATTGGTTAATCGACGAGTATCAATATCCGCTATGCCAAGAATATTTTCTGCTTTTAAATAATCACTGAGGGATTGGGTACTACGAAAATTACTAGCTATGGGGGATAAATCGCGGATCACTAAACCTTTGGCCCAAATACGTGAAGATTCTGAATCTTCGGGGGTAGTGCCGTAATTGCCAATGTGGGGATAAGTGAGAGTAACTATCTGCTCTGCGTATGAAGGGTCGGTCAATATTTCTTGATAACCTGTCATCGCTGTATTGAAAACAACTTCACCAACAGCCTGCCCATCTGCACCAATTGCTGTGCCATTAAAAACAGTGCCGTCAGCGAGAACCAGGATTGCCCTGCGTTTGGTCTTACTCGCCGAAATACTCAAGGGTACCTCCGAACATAAAAAAACGGGCAAGTTGAATACCACTCCCCCGCTTTACACCGAATCATGCACAGCCAGACCCTCATCACTTACAACTTAAAGCGTGTTGTATGCTTTTTTCACTGTAATTTGCGGATGGCTGCACCTGTGCTTGCCGGCGTTCGGCAAATTGTTCTTATGATACTAAATAAGCGGTTTTCAGTCTAGCCCGAGCATGTCCTTCATTTGATAAAATCCGGGTTTCTGCGGTTTTGCTAACCAAGCAGCAGCTCTAAGTGCCCCAGCTGCAAAAGTACTTCGCTGGGCAACCCGGTGAGTTAACTCAATGCGCTCACCCGCGACAACAAGGTAAACTGTGTGTTCACCTACGATATCGCCAGCACGAATACTAGCAAAGCCAATACTTCCCGTTCTGTGAACCTCATCTTTGCCATTGCGATCATACGCAGCCACATCTGCAAGCACTTGCCCGCGGCCTCGTGCCGCCGCATCACCGAGTAACAATGCCGTGCCCGAGGGTGCATCTTGCTTTTTGGTATGATGAGCTTCCAACACTTCAATATCTGCTTCCATGCCAAGAACTCGGCTCGCATTTTCGGTTAACGCGGCCAATAAATTGATCCCTACACTTGTATTAGCCGCGTATAAAATTGCAATAACCTTGGCTGCATCTTGCATCTTTGCTGCCGTTTCTTGCCCAAATCCAGTTGTGCAAATAACTGCGGGTACACGCAACTTTTGATACCAGGTTAACCGTTCGGGTAGTGATTCAGGTAGAGCAAAATCAATCACAACATCAGCTTTTTGCAAACACGAAAACTCACCTGAAACTGCAACACCATTTGCCTTAATCCCAGCTAACACGCCTGAATCAATGCCTTCAGCCTCCGAGTTTTCTCGGCCTAATGCCGCTACAAGGTTGAACTGCTGCGAATCAGCTAAGGCCGCCACAACCTGCCGGCCCATGCGCCCACTAGCACCTACAATTGCAAGATTTTTCGGTTTCATCACTTAACTGTTCCCTAGCTCACTCTTTCAATTCGAGGTAACTACATCTTTTTCGGTAGCTACTTTATTTTCCATACTAGCGGAGAGCACTTGCTCGTCAACCATATTCTCAGATTTTGCTACCACTAACGAAACCGCCATATCGCCGGTTACATTGGTTGCCGTGCGCATCATATCAATAATTCGATCAATTGCAGCAATAAAGGCGATACCCTCTAAAGGTAAACCTACCGCCGATAAGGTTACGGTAAGCATTACCATAGCTGAACCCGGCACACCCGCCGTACCAATTGATGCTAAGGTGGCGGTGAGCATAATAATACCGTACTCCATAACACCTAGTGGAATACCGTAAAGATGCGCAATAAAAATAGCCGCAATAGCTGGGTAAATGCCACCACACCCATCCATGTTAATGGTTGCCCCTAAAGGCAAAGAAAAACTGGCATATTTTTTCTCAACGCCTAAGCGTTCCGTTGTGGTTTTCAAGGTAGAAGGTAACGTGCCAAAACTACTTGATGTGGAATACGCAATCAGTTGAGTGGGAAATATCGCTCGAAAAAACTGCCACGGCTTCACCTTGGCTCCAAAACGTACCAAGCTGCCATACACAAATACGATATGCAGAATACACGCTAGGTAAATAGCCACAATGAATTTACCTAACGGCAGCAGCATTTCTATACCGTAGCTTCCTACTACCCATGCCATCAAGCCAAACACCCCGATCGGCGTTAATTCAAGAACATAGCGGGTGATTTGATACATAATTTCCGCGCCGCCCTGAAAGAACTGTTTCGCCGGCTCGGCTTTTTCTTTCAAGCCATTAATCGCAACCCCTAGTAGGGCCGCGAAGAAAATAATTTGTAGAACTTTTCCTTCCGCTAGCGCCGCAAACGGATTCGTTGGTATTACCGAAAGTAGAACTTGACTAAACGGAGGAATATTACGCTCTACGGTTTCTGCAGCAGTTAATTCAATACTCGGTGTTAAATCTAAAAAGGTGCCAACAGCCAATCCGATTGTAGAAGCAATAAGCGCGGTAAACAAAAATAAACCGACTGTTTTACCGGCCAAACGGCCCAAATTCGCCTGATTGCCCATACTCGTTATGCTACTTACGATAGCGAACAGCACCAAAGGTGCCACCAACATCTGAATGGCGCGCACGAAGAGCTGTCCGAGCGGCTGCATGGCAACCCCTACATCAGCAAGAAAGAAACCCAGTAAGGCGCCGAGAACGAAGCCGCCGAGAACACGCTGCCAAAAAGGAATTCGAAACCATGCTTTAATCATTCTTACCTCTGCTTCACGCATAAGATGTGCAAAAAACCGCTGAACCCGAGAGCTTAACGAGTTCAACGGTTTTTCGACAAGAATGGTTCGTTCTTACTTAGAACTTTCTGGTTGCTGGCTCAATTATTTAGGCTTCTTGGGCGCGGGCATTGAGGTAGCCGTCCAGCAGAAGCTCGGGCTTCATACAATGGCATAACACGCGGAACCTGAGCACTTAACTCACGAATACGGCTCGTGGGTGAAGGATGGGTAGAAAGCAGCTCAGGTGTGGAACCACTGCCTTGTGCAGCCATATTTTCCCATAATTTGGGTGCTTCTTCTGGTCGGAAACCTGCACGAGCCATTAAATCTAAGCCAATTTCATCCGCCTCACTTTCATGGGTGCGGCTGTAAGGCAGTGCTACGGCGATTTGCGTACCTATTCCTAATGCTGCCATGATCATTGCGCGCTGCTCCGTAGGCCTATCTGATAAGGCTAGATCAGTTCCCAGCAATGCCCCACTTATGAGTAGGTTTGTCGACATGCGTTCACTACTATGCTCAGCCATTACGTGGCCAATTTCGTGCCCCATAATCGCGGCCAACTGGTGCTCATTCTCGGCAAGTTTCATAATACCGGTGTAAAATCCGATATGCCCGCCAGGGAGAGCAAAGGCGTTAATCGCATCAGATTCAAACACGGCTACTTCCCACTCAATGCTTCGATACTGATCGGGCAAGATTTCTATAATTGCATCGGCTACACATTGAACATAACCATTTAATTCTGCGTCGTTAGATACTTTTTCTTGCTGCTTCATTTCGCTAAAAGATTGTTGACCAAGCGAATTAAGAGCACCTCCAGAGAACAAATTTAACTGGCTGCGGCCGGTAGGTGAGGTAGTGCACGCCACTAATAAAAGCGAACTAAACACAAGTATCGATATAAACCCGATAAATTTCATGGCATTTCCTTTCCGATTAAAGCGATGAACTTTTAATATAGCAAGTTCCATGTTTATTACCCATTAAATCGCAATAACTTGAACGAATATTTGCGCTTTTCTATTTATCTATCAGTATAGTTTTCGGTATTAAAAAAGGAGTGCAGCTCAATGAACATGCACTCCGTTTATGTTGCCAGCTCATGGGATTTACTCTGAGCAAATGCCGGTTAAGCTGCTTTGATGGTTCACTCGTGTTATCAATTCCGAGTTAAATCATCAAAGAATTTTTTCACACCATCAAAAAAACCGCGTTCCTTGGGCCGATATTTTGCTGCTTCATCACCGGTGCCCATGGATTCTTCAAATTCTTTCAATAATGCTTTTTGTTTTGACGATAAATTTACCGGTGTTTCTATCACCGCTTTACACACCAAATCACCAATAGCACCAGAGCGCACTGATTTAACACCTTTACCACGCATACGGAACATCCTTCCGGTTTGCGTTTCTGCTGGTATTTTTAATTTCACTCGGCCATCTAAAGTGGGCACTTCAACTTCTCCACCGAGGCCTGCTTGGGTAAAGCTTACCGGCACTTCACAGTAAAGGTTGTTACCTTCACGGCGGAAGATTTCGTGTTCACGAACGCGAACTTGAACGTATAAATCACCGCTTGGCGCACCATTCTCACCAGCTTCACCTTCACCGGTTAGGCGCACTCGGTCGCCTGTATCTACACCCGCCGGAATTTTCACATTCAGTGTTTTGGTTTTCTCTTTACGGCCCTGGCCATGGCAGCTTCCACAAGGATTCTCAACTATGGTTCCACGCCCATGGCATTGCGGACATGCTTGTTGCACCGCAAAAAAGCCCTGGCGCATTTGCACTTGGCCCGCACCATGGCACACATCACACGTTTTCGGCGTACCCTTATCGGCCGATCCGGTACCATCACAATCATCGCAGGTACTCAAACGCGGTATTTTTAACTCAACTTCTTTGCCACGCACCGCATCTTCGAGGGTCATCTCTAAATCATAGCGAAGATCGGAGCCCCGTTGCGCACGCCGGCCACCGCCACCGCGCCGACCACCACCGAAAATATCACCAAACACATCACCAAAGATGTCTGAGAAATCAGCTCCGCCACCAAAGCCGCCTGCGCCAGCGCCGCCACGAGCAGGATCAAAGGCATCATGACCATACTGATCATAAGCTCTTCGCTTCTCATCATCGATCAGCACTTCGTAGGCTTCTTTTACCTCTTTGAATTTAATCTCAAGGTCTTTATCACCTTTAGTGCGATCTGGATGCAGCTTCATTGCTAGCTTTTTATACGCTTTCTTGATATCGCGATCGGTTGCATCCTTCGCTATGCCAAGAACTTCGTAATAATCTCTTTTTGCCATAATTCTGTGTTCTCTGTCAGTCTGTCAGACACACACACGGGCGTTCCCGAAGGTAACGCCCGTGCCAAGATAGTAACTCAACGCTTCAACTTACTTTTTTTCGTCGTCGTTTACTTCTTCAAACTCAGCGTCAACCACATCATCAGCTGCATCACTGGCCGCATCTGCTGAACCCTCAGGTTGCTGCTGCTGAGCTTTTTGCTGGGCTATCTCCATCAACTTCGCAGAGGCCTCCATGAGCGCTTGAGTTTTCGCTTCCATGGCTTCTTTGTCACTCGCCGCCATGGCTTCTTCTAACTCATTGATTGCAGTTTCAATCGCAGTTTTATCATCCGCTGGTAAATCGTCACCTGCTTCCTCAACCTGCTTTCTGGTAGCATGAATTAAGCCATCAGCTTGATTTCGCGCTTGTACCATTTCTTCGAACTTTTTATCTTCTTCCGCATTTGCTTCAGCATCACGAACCATTTTTTCCACTTCATCGTCCGATAAGCCCGAAGAAGCTTTAATAGTGATTTTCTGCTCTTTGCCAGTATCTTTGTCTTTCGCTGATACATGCAAGATACCGTCAGCGTCGATATCGAAAGTAACTTCGATTTGCGGCTGTCCGCGCATCGCCGCACGAATCCCTTCAAGGTTAAATTGGCCAAGTGATTTATTATCACTAGAACGCTTACGCTCACCTTGCAACACATGAATGGTTACTGCGCTTTGATTATCTTCCGCAGTTGAGAAAGTTTGCGATTTCTTCGTTGGAATCGTTGTGTTTTTCTCAATCAGCGGCGTCATCACGCCCCCCATGGTTTCAATACCAAGGGAAAGTGGGCAAACATCAAGCAACAATACGTCTTTCACGTCGCCTTGTAATACGCCAGCCTGTACCGCAGCACCAACGGCAACTGCTTCATCAGGATTCACATCTTTGCGTGCTTCCTTACCGAAGAAATCAGCTACTAACTCTTGTACTTTCGGCATGCGAGTTTGCCCACCAACGAGAATAATGTCGTTGATTTCACCAACTTTCAGACCTGCATCCGCAAGCGCCTGTTTTACTGGTTCAAGGGTTTTCTTCACCATATCTTCAACAAGCGATTCAAGCTTCGAGCGCGTTAATTTAATCGCTAAGTGTTTCGGCCCTGAACTATCAGCCGTAATGTATGGTAAGTTCACTTCCGTTTGCTGGGCAGAAGAGAGCTCAATCTTTGCTTTCTCACCGGCTTCCTTCAAACGTTGCATCGCCAGTGGATCTTTGCGCAAATCAATACCTTGATCTTTCTTGAACTGCTCTACTAAGTAGTTGATTACACGGTTATCAAAATCTTCACCACCCAAGTGAGTATCGCCATTCGTTGCCAATACTTCGAAGGTGTGCTCACCGTCTACTTCATCAATTTCAATGATTGAAATATCGAAAGTACCACCACCTAAGTCGTATACAGCTACAGTGCGATCGCCACTTTTCTTATCCATACCGTATGCAAGCGCAGCTGCTGTTGGCTCGTTAATGATACGCTTCACTTCTAAACCAGCGATACGGCCAGCATCTTTTGTTGCTTGGCGTTGCGCATCGTTAAAGTAGGCCGGAACAGTGATTACTGCTTCCGTCACTTTTTCGCCAAGGTAATCTTCTGCTGTTTTCTTCATTTTCTTCAAGATTTCAGCAGAAATCTGTGGTGGTGCTTTCTTGTCACCTTTAATTTCCACCCAAGCGTCGCCGTTATCGGCTTTCACAATGCCGTAAGGCATGATGCCGATGTCGCGCTGCACTTCTTCATCTTCGAAGCGGCGGCCTATCAATCGTTTAATTGCGAATAAGGTGTTTTGTGGGTTGGTAACGGCCTGGCGTTTTGCCGGCGAGCCAACCAATACTTCGCCATCATCAGCGAAAGCAACAACAGAAGGCGTTGTGCGGTCGCCCTCCGCGTTCTCAATTACGCGGGCTTTATCGCCATCCATGATAGCTACACAAGAGTTTGTTGTGCCTAAATCGATACCAATGATTTTACCCATGTTTTTTTACTCCAAACGTTCAATTTGTTACCAGGATGTCTTGTAAATGGGGACGCCCTGCCTGAATTTCAATACTGATTACAAGGTCTTTCGCTTTTTTGCCGATTTTTAACCAGCGGCACGCGAAACCATTACCATGGCCGGGCGTAAAAGCCGGCCGTTTAGCAGATAACCCTTTTGCATCACATGCATTACCGTATTCGGCGGTAGATCTGCGTTTTCCTGCATACCCATCGCTTCATGTAACTGAGGATTAAATGGCTGACCTTCCGGGTTTACAACTTCCAAACCAAATTTTTCAATAGTTTGAATGAAGCCTTTATGCGTCATTTCAATCCCTTCAGCTAAATTTGCTTGGGCTGAATCTTCTCGATCGATGGTTTGCAAAGCACGCTCGAGATTATCAATCACTGCGAGTAACTCACCGGCAAATTTCTCTAAGGCAAAGTTCCGAGCCTTTTCAACTTCTTGAGCAGCACGACGGCGAATATTTTCCGCCTCAGCAGCTACTCGAAGTGCTTTATCGCGTTCTGCTTGAACTTCTGCGCGTAAAGCGGTTACTTCTTGCTGTAAGCTCTCGTTGTCGAGCTCAGGTTCCGCTGTTTCCGCAGAGCCTTCCACTTCGGTTGTAGCATCCAATACCTGTTCATCTGCACTTTCAACTTTGGTTTCTTGCTCTTTCTGTTCCGGTTGGCTTTTATCGCTCATGCCTTGCTCCATAAATTCCGAAAGTTACGTTGCGCACTGCTCACTGGCTACTTTGATATACTCAGTGATTGCATGCCCAACCTTGCTTGCTTTCGGATATGGGGTCGGTTAATTCAAATTCAAGGATAAATTTTGCAATAACAAGCTTATTGATCTATTCCACTAAAAACCGTAGCTTAAGCTTATCCTCAATCCGGAGATTTCTATGCCCAAAGCGAACGCCCCAACTAACCCGCCTTTTTCGGTAATCGGCCTACTTTGTAAGAACGATTCCGAAACAGCTTTGGAAACTCTGTTGCACATATCAAAAACGTTAGTGGCTAACGATTATCGCGTGTTAGCTGATGCTTCTGGCCCCTGTGCTAATTTGCCAGCGGCGGTTATTCGCTCTAGCCTTGCAGAAATTGGTGAGCAAGCCGAGTTAGCCATCGTGATTGGTGGCGATGGTAAAATGCTCGGGGCAGCTAGAGAGCTCAGCCTGCACAATATCGCGGTAATTGGGGTGAATCGCGGGAATCTCGGCTTCTTAACGGATTTAGCACCTGACGATGCCAGCGCTCAACTCCTTGACGTTCTCAAAGGCCACTACGATGTAGAGCAGCGGTTCCTCCTCGATGCGCGTATTGAGCAAGGCGGTAAAACAATTCATAGCGCCAACGCCATGAATGAAGTTGTGTTGCACTCGGATCAAGTAGCCCACATGTTGGAATTTGAAGTAGAAGTGGATGGCCAATTTGTTTTCAGCCAACGCTCTGATGGTTTAATTATTGCAACACCTACCGGTTCTACCGCGTATTCGTTATCTGCCGGTGGCCCAATTCTCTATCCTGGTTTAAACGCCATAACTTTGGTACCCATGTTTCCGCACACATTGAGTAGCCGCCCCATAGTAGTAGGCGGCGATAGTGCGATTCGAGTACGCGTGGCCCCAGATGATCAGCCTTTACACATAAGCTGTGATGGTCACGTAAAACTACCCGTTCCTTCCGGTGCGGAAATTTACATTACCCGGCAACGCCATGCGTTACGGTTAATTCATCCCAAGGGATATAACTACTACCATGTACTTCGAAATAAATTGAACTGGGGTAGCCGTTTGTTTTAGCCGGAATCGGCTTTTTTGCATATTTTTTCAACACCCTCTTGCACTACTGGATAACTACTGTATATTTACTGTATAAATAAACAGTAACGTATCCCGTACCTGCTCTGGGAGGCAAAAATGCTGACACAACTTCACATTCGAAACTTCGCTATTGTTGATAAGCTAACAATTGATTTTCACAACGGAATGACGGCGATAACCGGGGAAACCGGGGCTGGTAAATCAATTGCTCTCGATGCCCTTGGTTTATGCCTAGGTGCTCGCGCGGAAAGCACCATGGTGAGGCCTGATAGCGAAAGAGCCGAAGTAACCGCAAGTTTTAATGTGCACTCCCTGCCGCTAGTTATGCAATGGTTAATCGAGCACGATATGCTCGATGAGAGCGAACGAGAAGACGACAACTGCATTATACGCCGCACATTAACAGCAGAAGGCCGCTCAAAAGCATTTATAAACGGTGCTCCCGTTCCTGTTTCCTTGCTCCGCGAACTCGGTGGTATGCTCGTAAGCCTGCATGGCCAGCACGATCATCACCTTTTAATGAAAACTGAGTATCAACTGGCATTACTTGATCAATTTGCCAACCATAGCGGCCTTTTAAACAAAGTAAACAAAGCTTTTCGTGAATGGCGTGCCCTAGTGCGTGAACAACGTAAACTAATTGAACAAGAAGAGGCTCAGGAATCGCGCCGGCAACTCTTACAGTATCAAGTAAACGAACTAGATGATTTCAATTTAGCTGCCGATGAATTTTATGAGCTGGAATCTAATCACAAGCGTTTGGCTAATGCATCTGGGTTGTTAGAAGATAGCCAATTTAGCTTAAATTGCTTATACGATGGTGAACATAATAACACATACACCCTTTTGCAATCGGTAATAGAGCGGCTAAACGGTAGTGCCGAACTCGATAGCAATCTGGAACCAATGGTTGCAATGCTAAACGATGCAGCGGTGCAAATCGAAGAAGCAACTAGAGAATTACGCCATTACCAAGACGGTGTTGATTTAGATCCAGAGCTTCTGGCCGATTGTGAAAAGCGGATGGGCATTGCTATGCAACTGGCGAAGAAACATCAAACGGCTCCCGAGCGTTTATCTGAACTCCATGAAAGTTTGAAAACGGAATTAGCTGAGCTCACGGCCTCAACCGAGCGGCTAGATTCCATGGATGGGGAAATAGATAAAGCTAAAAATAACTTTGCAACACTAGCCGCTGAACTAAGCAAGAACCGGGAAAAAGCAGCGGCTAAATTGGCGGAACAAGTAACTAACACTATGCATAAATTAAATATGCCAGATGGCGAATTTTCTGTAGCAATTGAGAGTAACATTGAAGAATATGCATGCTCCCAAGGTATCGACCATGTTCGTTTTTTAGTATCTGCTAACGCCGGGCAGCCCCAACAACCGATCAATAAAGTAGCTTCAGGCGGCGAACTATCGCGAATTAGTTTAGCGATACAAGTGCTCACTGCTGGGCAAGATAACTTACCTACAATGATTTTTGACGAGGTAGATGTGGGTGTAAGTGGCCCTACGGCAGCTACCGTAGGCAAGCTACTCCGGCAATTAGGGCAAAATAATCAAGTGCTTTGTGTTACCCATTTACCCCAAGTTGCAGCGAGAGCACATCAACAAATGTTCGTGAGCAAACACACTGAAGCAGGCAAAACTATTACTTCTATGCGTGCTCTCACAGATGAGCATCGCATCGAAGAACTAGCACGTTTGCTAGGTGGTGACACGATCACTAACCATACCTTAGCAAATGCTCGTGAATTACTTGCAGGGTGATATGCTAGCACCTTCACTGATAGGGTAGAATAAACTACCGGCTTCAAAACGAAGGTATTTGTAGCAGCCTCGGGAACTTTTATTCCTTCCAGCGGACGAATAAAAGCCGTGGATGGGTGGCATCCGAGGCTCTTTTTAAGCTAAGATTCACTTCTGACACATTGTCTGAAATAGGTAATTCGGGTTTTATATGAGAATTTTATTAGCGCTTGCGCTTGCAACCGCAGTTACAAGCTGTGCAGTGATTGACCCTTTAGTTTACAAAATCGACATTCCTCAGGGAAACTACCTTGAGCAGCGTGATGTTGACGATCTTCGTATTGGTATGACCCGAGAGCAGGTTCGTTTCGTACTAGGTTCACCGGTTGCAAATAACCTATTCCGGGATGATGAATGGAACTATGTGTTCAGAATGAAGCCGGGCCGAGGCGAGATTGTTACTAGAGCGCTCACAGTGCACTTTGAAAACGATGTTTTGGCCTCCATTTCAGGCGATTTTGAGCCTCACGAAGATTTTTATACACCACTTGAATCGTAATCTGTTAGCGTTGGTATAACGGCAGTTCTGTTACTTTCCTACATTTGGTGTGCGCGAGACATAATAGAACTGTACTGAATCCCTAATTCATACCAGCGGCAATGCCGCTGGTTCGATTTGAGAGCGCTGCAATAGATGAAATCAAGCAATGCCCATCTAACACCTGAATCAAGTGCGGCAGATAACAACCGTTATCGCTACATCACTTTAGATAATGGGTTGAGGGTATTGTTGGTTCACAGCCCCACAAGCCCCCAAAGTGCAGCTTCATTTGCAGTGAACGCTGGGCACTTTCAAGACCCTGATTCAGCACCGGGTGTTGCTCATTTTCTAGAACATCTTTTGTTTCTTGGTACCCAGAGTTTCCCCGATGCTGATGCGTTTGCGAAACGAATCGATACCCACGGCGGGCATTTCAATGCATGGACGGGCACCGAGCATAGCAATTATTATTTCACTACCGCCAACGCTGGTTTTGCTGAATCTCTCATGCATTTCGCGGAGCTTTTCAAAGCTCCGTTACTCGCTGAGGAATGGGTTGAAAAAGAGCGCCAATCCATAGAAGCTGAATATCGGTTAAAACTTAAAGATGAATTACGGCGCCTTTACGAGGTGCATAAAACGCTGGCTAATCCGGAACATCCGTTTTCGAAGTTTTCAGTGGGCAACGCCATCACGCTTGCTGATAGTGCTAGCATCAAGATTCGCGAACGGCTCATGGCCTTTCATCAGCAATATTATGTTGCCAACAATGCGGCTTTAGTTCTTGCCGGACCTGATTCTTTAAATCAACTTGCGGAACTTGCCGCAAAAAGCTTCGGTGATTTAGTAACTGGCGATGCCCAACCCCCATTGCCTGATGTACCAATCTATCAAAAATCACAAAAAGGCTGCTTTATTCGGGTGAAACCGATTAAACAGGCAGCTCGGTTGATATTAACCTTCCCTTTACCGGAAATTAACAGCGATTACCTAAACAAAACAACGAGCTTTATTGCTCACCTATTAGGCTACGAGGGCCCTGGCAGCTTGTGCTACTTCTTGCGCCAAAAGCAGTGGATCAATGAACTTTCAGCCGGCGGAGGCATGAGCGGCTATAATTTCAAAGATTTTAATATCAATATGCAACTCACTGAGGAAGGTTTGCAGCAGGTAGAATCTATCATGCGTGCCTGTTATCAGTATATCCAGTTAATTGGCGCAAAAGGCCTGCAAAAGCAGCTCTACAATGAACGACAACAAATGATCTCCCTAGCTTATCAGTTCCCAGAATCGATTCGGGTAATTGATATGGCTTCTCAGCTGGCTATCAATATGCTGCATTACGAGCCAGAACACGTGGTTAGTGGCGATTACCGAATGGATGCCCTGAAAGCTAACCGAGCCCATGAGCTGCTCTTGTTAATGTGCCCAGAAAACACAAGGGCTACACTTATTTACAACGCCGCCAAAACTAATAAAAAAACTAAGTTTTACGGCGCTGAGTATAGTGTTGAAGCATTTAGCAAAAAACAAATCGCTCAATTCAAGATGCCATTTAATACCGATGAATCGGCAGAATTTACTGTGCCAACAAAGAACCCTTACATTCCAGAGCGTATTAAACCCCATGAAGTGAGTGAGGAACGCCAAGGTGGCTGTGAACGCAGTGGTTACAGCCCGAAAAAATTACGCGACGAGAATGGGGTGGCGCTGTGGCATTTACAAGATATTCACTTTCGCGAACCGCAAGCGCATATTTACCTCTCGCTGCAGCTCCCATTAGCAAATGCAAGTGCGCGCAATAATGCGATTAGTAGAATTTGGTGTGAACTCGGGCAAGAGTTATTGAGTGAGCAATTTTATGATGCTGAAGTGGCGGGAATGCACTTCAACCTATACCCGCAGCAAGCAGGAATCACCCTGCATCTCGCCGGCTTTTCCGATAGGCAACCCACGCTTTTTAAGGATTTAATGCGTTCGTTGGCGGCATTACGCTCAAGCGAGCAGCACTTTCAATCAGTGCGCCAACAAATGCAGCGGAATTGGCAGGCGATTCACCAGAACAAACCTGTGAACCATTTATTTTCACTACTCCATCACCAATTACAATACGGCTCATATACTGCGGCACAACTGGCCGAAAGTGTTGAGGATCTGGATTTCGAGCATTATTGTAATCTACTACCGGGTATGCTTCGTGACGCACAGGTGAAGTTACTTATTCATGGTGACATCCAAGCCGAAACAGCCCTTGAACTTGCACATTGGGTAGAAAATACGCTTCCGGTTGTTAGTGTGCAAAAATCAAAAGCTTTGCGTTCGGTTAAACGGCTCAGCAGTGGCATTTTCGAAACCTCATTTCATAACGAGCATAGCGATTATGCATTTGCCCTGTTTATTCAGGGGCGCAATACTTCATTATCAGAAAAAGCACTGTTTTTAATCTTAAATCATATTTTCAACCCATCTTTTTTCAATTCGTTACGCACCGAGCAACAGCTTGGTTACCTCGTAGGTTCAAGTTATATACCCATGCATGGTTTACCAGGATTACTCTGTTATGTGCAATCACCAAGCCACACGGCTGCGCAAATACGTGAGGCGATTGAAGCATTTATAGCGGATTTTATTGTGCAACTAGAATTCTTAAGCACGGAGATTTTAAACAACGCAAAAGCGGCTGTGTTAAACCATTTAACTGATTCCGCACCAAGCCTAAGGATTCGCGCGCAACGCTACTGGAGCTCCATAATTAATAACCAAGGCGAGTTCACGTTAGCCGCAGAGGTTGCTGATCAGGTACAGGCAACCACATTAGAGGAATTTCTTGATTTTTGCCGCTCCCGCTTGGGGAGCGAGATCGCAGCAATGGCTCTAGCTTCTAGCCAAGTTAAATCTTAAGCTTTGAAGAAAACTGCAGTTCGCCCTTGAGCTTGCAAGCGGCGCATGCGTTTATGTGTGCGGAACATTGGTAAAATAAAAGGCCCGAACATTAAACCTAAAAGCGCCCAGCGCCGTGGCCCCATAGCGTGCTGCCAAGCTTGAACGTAATAGAATCCGGCGGAAATAAAAGCTAGGAGCAGAAAAAATAGCATGAACTATTCTCCTTATTTCTCGAAAACCACATCTTAATGATACAGCAAACACCTAACTCCTGCATTTACACAGGTGTTATGCCACCAACACCCCTACTAACAGCAAACAAACATTTTGAGGTATTGATGGCGATATCTATTATTTACGATAAAACGTTTGCTTCTCCGCAGCCATTTCTAACAACAGATCACAAGGTTTAAAGCGATCACCTTCTTTCTCTTGATAATGCTGTAAACGCGCCACCAAATTTTCGATACCTAGGCTATCCATGTAACGGAATGGGCCACCTCGGAACGGCGGGAAGCCAATACCGAAAATAGCACCGATATCACCATCGCGGGGCGAGCGAATAATGTTGTCCTGTAAACACCATGCGGCTTCATTCAACATCGCCAGCACACAACGTTCGATCATTTCATCGCTAGCAAGCTTTGCTGCGGGGGTAATACCTACCACTTGATACACTGAACTATCTACGTTTTTACCTTTCTTTTTACCATCATACAGGTAAAAACCCTTTTTACTCTTGCGCCCTTTACGGCCATCATCAAGCAGCTTACTAAACGCATTCGGAGCACGGAAACGTTCACCCAAGGCATCCGTTAAGATTGGCGCTACCTTCCCAGCAACATCAATACCTACCTCATCGAGTAAGGTGATAGGCCCCACCGGAAAACCAAATTTCACAAAGGTTTTATCGAGTACTTCAATAGGCTCACCCGCTAATAGTAAGCGTGCCGCCTCGTTCATGTAGGGCGCTAAAATGCGGTTTACGTAAAAACCAGCCCCATCTTTAACCACTACAGGCGTTTTACCTTGGCGTTTTGCAAACTCAACTGTGGTTGCTATTGTTTGCTCTGAGGTGCCTTCATGGGTAATGATTTCCGCAAGTGGCATTTTCTCCACTGGCGAAAAATAATGCAAACCAATAACTTGCTCAGGACGCGCTGCTTTGGCGGCAATTTGCGTAATCGGTAAGCTCGAAGTATTGGTTGCGAAAATAGTGTGTTCAGCCGCATTACTCTCAATATCAGCTACCATTTTTTGCTTTAAATCGAGATCTTCAAATACCGCTTCAATTACGATATCAGTATCTTTAAAGCCACTGTAATCCACCGAGCCGGTAAGCATGAGCATTTGCTGTTGTAAATCCGTAGGCCGCAAAATCTTCCGTTTTACCTTCGGTAAAAGCAACTTATGGTGATACGCCAACGCATTTTTTATACCTTCCTGATTAATATCCTTTAATCGAACAGGCACCTTAGCTTTGCTGATAGAAACATGGGCGATACCGCCTCCCATCAAACCGCCGCCGAGTACGCCTGCTTTCTTCACTTTCTCAGGTTTTGTACCCTCAGCACCGGTTTCCTTTTTAATCTCTGTTGTGGCGAAAAATATATTCCGCAGCTGATAAGAAACATTACTCATCGCTAGTTCGCCAAACTGCTTGGCTTCATAGGCAAGGCCGGCTTGCATTCCCTTGTTCATGCCATGGGCAACGGTATCGATAATTTTATCAATCGCCGGATAATTACCATGGGCTTTCTTCTGAGCTTGTTCTCGCGCTTTCTTATAAAGAACAGAGCTCAGTGGCCCTTCTAGTACCTTGCCAACTAAATTTAACTTCGGCTTTTTAGCTTTTGGCTTCCCTTTCAGGGCCCGAGCAATGGCCGCATCTAGCAGAATACTTTCCGGCACTATCTCATCGGCTAAGCCCATTTTTAAGGCTTGCTTTGCCCGTAATTGTTTACCGGTTAACATTAGGGTTAGGGCTTGCTGCACTCCCACTAATCGCGGTAACCGTTGTGTTCCGCCAGAGCCAGGCAATAAGCCGAGTTGCACCTCTGGGAGCCCAAGCACTGTTTTCGCAGAATCAGAAACAACTCGCACATGGCACGCCAAAGCGAGTTCAAGCCCACCGCCTAGAGCTGGACCGTGGATCGCAGCAACTACTGGAATCTTCAATGCTTCCATGCGATCAAACAAGGCTTGCCCTTGGCGCGCCAAACTCTCGGCATCTGCCGCCGTTTCACAATCATTTATCATTCGAATATCAGCGCCTGCAACGAACGAATTTGGCTTACCACTGATAAACACTAGCCCTTTTAATTCACGATTGCTCTCAATGTTTTCCATCAACTCAGCAACTTCATCTGCAAAAGTTGATTTCAGCGTATTCATGCTCTCACCGGGCACGTCAATAGTGATCACGCCAATGCCGTTGTCGCGAATATCTAAAGTAAATGCACTTTTTTGATTCTGTTCCATTATTCTGTCTCCACGATTACTGCTGCACCCAGGCCACCGGCCGCACAGGCTGTGGTTAAAGCAGTTCCGCCACCGCGGCGGTTAAGTTCATGTAATACTTGGGTAAGCATTCGCGTTCCGGTTGCCGCGAAAGGGTGACCATAGGCTAATGAACCGCCCAGAACATTGAATTTCGATTCATCAATTTCGCCAATCGCGGTGCTCCGATTTAACTTTTCTTCAGCAAACTTCTTACTGGCAAACATTTTCATATTGGCCAGCGTTTGTGCTGCAAATGCCTCATGCATATCGATAATATCAAGGTCGCTCAGCACCATGCCGGCACGATCTAGCGCCAGCGGCGTAGCATACGAGGGCCCCATCAACATATCTTCGTATACATCGATAGCCGCAAACGCATAGCTACGAATGTAACCCAGCGGCTTATAGCCTAGTTCTTTCGCTCGGCTCTCTGTCATCATAAGTACCGCAGAAGCCCCATCTGTTAATGGTGTGGCATTAGCTGCGGTAACAGTGCCATGCTTTCGGTCAAATACTGGCCGAAGTTTGGCGTAGCTGGCTACATCGGAGTTTGCGCGAATATTATTATCACGCTCTAAGAATTCTTTATAAGGTGCACTGTGAGTAACCATCACTTCTTCTGCCAGCTTGCCCGACTCCCAAGCCTCGTGAGCCAGCTGATGTGAGCGATGCGCTAATTTATCTTGGTCTTCTCGGCTAATACCGTGAGTTTTCGCCATTTGCTCAGCGGTTTGCCCCATACTTAACCCTGTTGAATACTCAGCTACCGCGGGTGGTACGGGCAACAAATGTTTTAACCGCAAGCGTTTCAATATATTCAAACGCTGACCAAGGCTTCTTGCTTTATTTAAATCAACTAGTGCACGCGCCAGAGTTTTAGAAACGCCTATAGGTAAAACTGAGGAGGAATCTGCGCCACCGGCGATACCCACCGAAATATTCCCTGCTAGCATAGTTTCAGCGATATTCACCGCAGATTGAAAACTAGTAGCGCAGGCGCGGCTTACACTGTACGCATCGGTATTGACGGGCAGGCTCGTTGCTAGCACAATCTCCCGTGCGATATTTGGGGCCTCAGGCATCTGTACAACTTGGCCGTATACAAGCTGCTCAACCAAACTTGGATCGAGGTTCGTCCGTTGAATCAGTTCTTGTACCACCATAGCGCCCATATCAAGCGCTGGTACGCCATGGAAGAAGCTTGCTTGTTTTGCAAATGGCGTTCGTAAACCCGCTACGATAGCGATACGATCGCCCTTCGCAGTGCGTAAGTTTTGTTGTGAAGATGACATAGATTACCCCTGTAATTAGTGGTCTGACCACAATTTATCCCATGATTCTACTTACAAATGTAGAAAAATAAAACCATAGACGTAAGATAAGCATTTCGCACGTTAGAAATAAATGAGGGTGTTATGACAGCAGTGGTTGCATTTAAGCAGTTACAATCGTATCTCGAAACCCAAGTACTGGGCCAACCCACACTAACTGAGCATCTATTAATTGCTATTTTGGCCGATGGCCACCTCTTAGTTGAAGGCCCTCCCGGTCTGGCTAAAACACGTGCAGTTCAAGCATTAGCAAATGGTATCGAAGCGGATTTCCAACGCATTCAGTTTACCCCAGATTTACTTCCTGCGGATTTAACCGGTACCGATATTTATCGGCCCGAAAGTGGTGAATTCATATTTCAGCAAGGCCCCTTGTTCCACAACCTTATTTTAGCTGATGAAATTAACCGTGCACCTGCCAAAGTGCAAAGTGCGCTATTAGAAGCGATGTCGGAACGGCAAATCAGTGTTGGTAGCACCACCTACCCGCTCCCTGCTCTTTATACCGTAATGGCTACTCAGAACCCCCTAGAACAAGAAGGTACGTATCCACTGCCAGAGGCTCAGCTTGATCGGTTTCTCCTACACTTAAGCCTTGATTACCCGGATGCAGAAACTGAACAGAAAATCTTACGGTTAACCCGAAATGAACGTATTCAGGGTACAAGCACCTCGGCCGAACCACTTACGCAAGAAGCTATTTTCGCGGCTCGAAAGGAATTGCTGACTTTGCATATGGATGATGCCGTTGAACGTTATTTAGTTGCGTTAATTATGGCTACACGGCAACCGCAACTCTATGATGCAGAGCTTGCTACGTGGCTAGCTATAGGCGCTAGCCCACGAGCTACTATTGCTCTCGATCGCAGTTGCCGTGCGCGGGCTTGGCTTGATGGCCGTGATTTCGTTACTCCCGACGATGCCGCCGCCCTGCTACATAACGTTCTTCGCCACCGCATAATTCTGAGCTATGAAGCTGAGGCTGAAGGAATTAGTAGGGATGAAGTTATTAACCGAATTCTTGAACTCGTGCCTGCACCTTAGGTGTTAATCTCAATTTCAAGGTGGACGTTAATGCCAAAATCAGCAACAGCTGTGATTAAAGATTTCACGAGCACTAACCCAAGCACTAAAGAGCTCTCCGAATGGTTAACCCAAGCGCACAGCAATGGGGTTTATCCGGAAATGGCTGAATTACTGAAATATCGCTATCAACCTCTGGCCTTACCGGTACCCAAAGCTAGTGGTTCATCATCACAATCGGGCTTGCGATTAAGTAAAACACGGGGCCGTGGGATGGAGTTTGATGAAGTGCGCCACTATCAGGCGGGCGATGATGTGCGTGCAATTGATTGGCGAGTTACAGCTCGAACCGGGCAAACGCATACAAAACTATTTCGGGAAGAAAAAGAGCGCCCGGTGTTTCTATGTGTCGATTTTAGCAATAGCATGTGGTTCGGCTCACAGCTTCTTTTGAAATCGCTACAAGCCGCTCATGTTGCCGCTGGTATTGCCTGGCATACTATACAGCGCGGTGATCGCGTGGGCGGTTTGATTTATAACAATGCTGAACACAGCGAAATTAAGCCTCAGGGCCGGCAACACGGTGCATTATTATTTTTAAAGCAACTCATTGCCTTGCATCCAACAACAGCCCCGGGTTTTAACAAAGCCACGGCAGGCAAAGGCACTGCTGGTAAAGATATTACGGCTCACGGCACCGTGAGTAAATCAGCAAAAAGCCAACCTGTTCAGGGTAACACTACAAACAAGAAACAAACATCAGAGCCAACGAATAGCCCCGAAGCCGCACAAAACTTAGCACAGCAGTTGCGCCGACTATTAAAACTCTGTCGGCCGGGAGCTGATATTGTATTGATTAGTGATTTTAGTGAGCTCAATGCAGAAACCATAAAGCTATTACAAAGCTTACACAAACATCATACGGTAACCGCAGTGATGATTACCGATCCTTTCGAGGAGCAGTTACCACAAAGCGCTTTTCGCGATATTGATATTTATGATGGTAAAGAAACCCATCGGCTGTTCATTTCCAATCCAGAGTTTCATCGAAAATGGCAAGAACAAGCTAAACAATGGTTACAGGTGCGAGCAGAAGGTTTGCGCCGAGCTGGTGTGCGGGTTGTGCCGATTTCGGCAGGGCTACCTGCTCATGATCAATGGATTCACCGAGGTAGGAAGTAATGGACGCTCTTGCCGATTTAAATGATATTGTACCCGCCGAAAGTGCGCATTGGTGGCCTCTTCCCTGGGGTTATTGGCTGCTCGCGTTTGTAGTTGTGGCTTTTGTTATTGGCGTTACCTACCTACTTTACCAAAGGCAACAAAAACAACGAATCTATTTGGCGGCATTAAAGGAGTTGGCTAACAAGCCAATGACTTTAACCGAACTTAGTAGCTTAGCTAAGCGCGCAGCGTTACAAGTTTGGCCACAAAGTGAAGTTGCTCACTTGGCCGGTGCGGATTGGCATCGCTTCCTAATTGACTCTATGCCAAGTCATGAGCGTAATGATTTCGCGAAACGCATAGCACCTTTTGCCGAACTCATATATCAACCCGCTTCTGAGGCGCAGATAACCGAATACAGAGCCCTAGTTACGCTCTGGTTGCGGCTAGGCTTACCCAAACGGAGGCCCCATGTTTGAGTTTTTGTGGCTTTGGGCGTTCTTACTGCTTCCACTTCCGTTACTCACACGTTGGTTGTTACCCGCTACGGAAAATACTTCTGCGGCACTTTGGCTCCCACAAGCCAAGTTTTTGCGGCCCACCGATGCGGGTAAAATCAATAATCAGCGCCGATTATGGCTTCTGCCAATGCTTATTTGGTTAGCCATTGTTACCGCTATAGCCCAACCGCGCTGGTTGAGCGAGCCCATTCCAGTTAATCCCGAGGCGCGCGAAATCATGATTGCCCTGGATTTATCCGGCAGTATGGAAATGGATGATATGACCTATAACGGGCGCCGCACTACGCGTTTAGAAGCCGCGCACAAAATACTTGCTGATTTCATCCGCCGCCGCCAAGGCGATCGCATCGGCCTCATCGTCTATGCGGATTCTGCCCACGTTTATGTACCTATATCCAGTGATTTAGAATCAGTGGCGCAATTGGCCGAAGAGGCCCGCATTGGCTTAGCGGGAGAACGAACCGCACTGGGCGATGCCATTGCACTTTCGATTCGCTATTTTCAAGATCGGGAGACATCTCAGCGCGTGGTTTTAATGATGACAGATGGCATGATAAATTCTGGTGATATTACAGCAGAACAAGCAATTTACTTAGCGCAAAATCATGATGTAAAAATTCACACCATTGGCGTAGGCGCTGAAGAAATGACAGTACAAGGTTTATTTGGCGCGAGGCGAATAAATCCAAGTAGCGATCTCGATGAAAGCTTTTTAGCAACCATCGCAAATGCTACCGGTGGTGAATATTTCCGAGCCAAAAGTGAAAGTGAAATGGAAGCAATTTATAACATCATCGATGAACTCGAACCCATCGCCGCCGATGAGCAATATTTCCGCCCACATACAAGCCTAGTTCACTGGCCTCTGGGTATTGGCCTGTTACTTGCTATTCTGTATTTTATACAACGAAATTTTGGCCAATATAAATTTAGAAATCCCCTGCGACGCACAATAAATGGGGGTGATAATGAGTGAGTTTCATTTTCTTCGCCCTGAATGGCTTTGGTTGCTTATTCCATGGCTGCTAATTTTACCTTGGTTGCGTGCTCATTTTTTAAAGCGTGGAAACTGGGAAGATATACTGGCGCCGCATCTTAGCCAAATACTTTTACAAGGCGGTGCGAACAAAACACCCAAATGGCCGTTCTATGCCCTTGCAGCCGGGCTATTAATTACCATCTTGGCGCTTTCCGGCCCGAGCTGGCAACGTGTTGAGGTGCCTCTATTTAATCAAGATCAGGGTGCCGTGCTCGTGCTCGATGCCAGTATGCAAACCAGAGCTCAAGATACCAACCCCGATCGCTTTACCCGTTTAAGCTTCAAAGCTACTGATATCGTGAATCAATTCAACAGTGGCCAGCTTGGTTTAATCGCTTATGCAGGCGATGCATTTACGGTAACGCCACTTACTCGCGATGCTGAAACGATCTTACAAAGCCTAAAAGTTCTCACACCTGAGATTATGCCCATTCAGGGCCGTGATCCACTCCTTGCCATGCAAGAAGCGGATCGGTTGTTAACAGCTGCTGGCTATTCAGCTGGCGAAATACTCTGGCTTACCAGTGGTATAGACCAACGGGACATGGAGGATCTTCGGCGCTTTTTCCGTGAAAATAACCACCGTGTTTCTATCTTAGCCGCAGGCACTACAGAGGGTGCGCCAATTCGCGATACCGAGGGTGAATTGTTACGAGATAGCGCAGGCCGCGTAATTTTAGCTCGATTAGTTCCCGAATACTTAGAGCGCATCAGCGCAGAAACAGGTGGCCGTTACACCATGGCAACCGTTGATAGTAGTGATGTTGTGAGGCTGCTTGATTTTTCACAGTATCAAGGCGACGTTGCCGAATCCCTAGAACAAGGAGAGCAATGGCATGATGCTGCGCCATGGTTATTGTTATTGCTTATTCCCTTAGTGTTGCTCGCCTCGCGCAAAGGCGTTTTGTGGAGCTTTGTTTTAATTCTGTTCGTTGTACCTGAGCCAGTTGTTGCACAACAAAGCGAAAACGCCACTCAGGCGAACACTGGCGGCAATACCAGCGCCGGAGCTCAGAATAATGATTCTAGTGACTCGACCACTAACGCTACAGAAATGCGGATGGCGCCTTGGCGCTTGCCGTTTCAGAATCGTGAACAATTTGCTGATTCTGCGTTTGCAGCTGGAGATTACCTGAGCGCCGCCGCGAATTACGAGAGCCCAATGGCACAAGGTATGGCTTGGTACCGAGCCGGTGAATACGCAAACGCAGCAGCTAGTTATAGTGCTGTTGATACTCCCGAGGGAAGCTATAACTTAGGCAATGCATTAGCGAAGTTAGGCGAATTAGCAGCGGCCCTGAACGCCTACGAAGACGCGCTTACAGCGCGACCTGATTGGCCCGAAGCACGGGAAAATTATGAGCTTGTTAAAGCCCTTCTCGAACAACAAGCGGAAAATGAAAGTGGTGAAGGTGAAGAAAGTAACAACGACGAAAATGGTGAGCCTGATGCAGAGAATTCTGAGGCAAATCAGCAAAACGAGAATGACAACGAAAACGGTGAGAGCAATCAATCGGCGCAATCAGAGCAAGAAAATAACGAAAATCAAGCTGAAAATGAAGAGCGTGAAAATTCAGAGCAAGATAATGCTGACGCTGAAACCGAAGCTCGCGCGGACGAAGAATCGATGAGTGAGGCTGAAGCGCGTGCCGCACAATTAGAAGCAATGTCGGCCGAAGAAGCGGAAGAGTTAGAACAACTTCTTCGCCGGGTTGACGACGACCCAGCTCTTCTATTGCGCAATCGTTTATTGCTTGAGGCGCAGCGGCGCCGTTCAACGCGGCCACCAAGAGGCAACTAATGAACATGATCCGGCATCTAATGTGTCAGTTTAATGAGAGCTTTTTTAATAACTTGTATAGTCATTATCCGTACTTTCCGAGCCGCATTTGCTCTACCCTTACTTTTGGGAACTCAAGAATGAAAAGAATTATAACCCTGATCATATTTTTCTGGATCTCTATGCCTAGCTACGCTCAGCAAGCTACGGCAAGTATTGATAGAAACCCAGTTGTTGAATTCGGTGCTTTAGTACTCACGGTTACCACTGATGAAAGCTTGCCTCGAAATGCCTTTATCCCTGAACGCTGGATATCTGATTTCGAGATTCGTGGCACATCGGTTAACAGTAGTTCAACCATGGTTAATAACCGGGTTTCACGTTCAATTGAATGGCGCGTTTCTTTACGAGCTCCGGCGGCAGGCCGCTATGAAATTCCAGCCATCCAAATTGGCAATAGCGAAACAGCGCCCATTCAAGTAGATGTCATCGCTGCCAGTGAGCAACCACCACAAGAACGTAACTATTTCATTGAGGCCGTTTTAGATGAGGAATCCGCCTATGTGCAACAACAACTTACCTACACTGTAAAATTGTACATCGCCGATCAGTTGGAAACTGGCAGTTTGGGGTTGCCGAGTATTGATAACGTTAGTGTTGAGCAATTAGGGCAAGATCGGCAATCGCAAGAAATCATTGATGGCCGCCGTTTTCAAGTGCTCACGCGAACTTACGGCATAACCCCCCGGCGCAGCGGTAGCATCACCATTCCCGGGGTGCGTTTTGATGGTCAAGTACGGCGGATGCCTAGCTCTGGTTTTAGTGCGCTAGGCAGAATAGAGCCGGTAAGCACGCGCTCTGGGGATATCACAATCGAGGTGTTACCGCGCCCGAGTAATTATGTAGGTACCTGGCTACCTAGTGAGCAAGTGAGTATTGAAGAACAATGGGAGCCGGAAAGTTCGAGCTTCACGATTGGTGAGCCGATCACTCGAAGAGTTGCTATTACAGCAGTTGGGGTAAGGCCCGAGCAATTACCTGAACCTGAGTTTGCTTACCCCAGTGAAATTCGGGTATATCCCGATAGAGGTCAAACCGAAGTTAACGTGATTCGCGGAAAATCGGTGGCGAGAGCTACCTATACCACTGCTTTAGTGCCATCAAGCGCCGGTGAATTTATTCTGCCCGCTATTGAAATCCCTTGGTGGAATACCCGCACAAGCGAAATTGAATACGCACAACTACCAGAACGCATTATACGAGTACTGGCACCACCGGGAGGACTAACTGTACCTGGCACCATGCAAAGCCCCTCTGAAGGCGAACTGGGCCAACCTAACAATGCCTCCTCGGGTAACGGTGATTCAGAAGTAATATCTGCGGAATCTCAAGTTACCATAGCCAGATACGCCCAGATGCTCAGCTATTGGCAGTACGCCACTTTCGCTCTTTTTATCCTTTGGATAGCTACCGTTATTCTTTTTCTCCGCCAGAAGCACGTAAAAGTTTCTAAAAATACTCAGGAGCCTGTGCCACAGCAAGTAAGAAAGCCGTTACATGAGCTAAAACAAGCATGCCGAACTAATGATCCGTCGAAAGCGCGCAGTGCGATTCTTGCTTGGCATCATGCGCGCACTGGTGAGCCCGCTCGTGGCTTGTATGCTATCGCTAAAGTGCTAGCAAGCCCTGAACTGGAAGTACAAATGCAAAAATTAGAAGCGGCTCTATACAGCAGAGAACAACAGGAATGGCAATCGGGTAAAGCGCTGTGGGCTGAAATTCAAAAGCTGCACCAGCGCCAATCAAGCTCGGAAGAAGTACTGCCAAAGCTGTACCCAAACAGCTAACCGCTGATAAAGCGCGGCTGATAAAGCACACGCTAAACTTATCGCTTGAGAGATTTATGTTCGCCTAACAAAAAGCCCGATACATCTTCCTGTATCGGGCTTTTTATTTAGCTCAAAGAATTAGCAGAGCCTATAAACGACGCTCAATGTTTGCTTGCGCTTTTAATGCTTCCATTATGGCGCGATAAGCGAGTTCAGCATACTGGCCTTCAAGTTGGCGTTTTGCGCGTTCTGCGTTTTCAGCGTCAACTTCTCCCGGTTGCATGTCAGTAAGCTCGATAACCGCTGCATCGCCATTACCCAAGGTTACTGAAGCATATTCGGCGGCTCCCGTTACCGGCATTCTAAATAACTCTTGGCGCACAGCACCAGGTAGGCTATTTCCAAACCGAGATGCTGATTCGATAGCAATAAACTCAATCTCGAGAGCTTCACCCGCTGCAATCGCCGCTTGAATCTCTTGTGCTCGTTCAAAGGCCAAAACTTCGGCCTTGTCAGCACTTAGAAACGATTCAATGTCGCTACGAACATCCGCTAAATCTAGT
Organism: Aliidiomarina iranensis; assembly: GCF_003987135.1. Classification (GTDB taxonomy): domain Bacteria; phylum Pseudomonadota; class Gammaproteobacteria; order Enterobacterales; family Alteromonadaceae; genus Aliidiomarina; species Aliidiomarina iranensis. The sequence continues at coordinate 78,228 of NZ_PIPJ01000003.1, read as the reverse complement.
ACTCGCGGCGCAACATAATCCGCAGCGCGAACTACCAAACTGCGGCCATCAAGTTCAATGAGTTCAGAATTCAAACCGAGTTCGCGAACATCGTCAGAAAACGCTTGTTCTAGAACACTCGCATCATCGAATCCGGAAACTGGCTCAGAACGTGAGATCCACGGTGACGTTTGCACGGTCAGCCCTACTGCATCTGCTGCCTCATCGAGAGTGTGGTCTACTTCAAATGAGATGCGAGCCAACTCTTGTTGTTGCTCGAAGTAGATCCGCTCAGCTTCAGCTTGCGCAATATTCTCGCGAATATCGGCGGCTACTTCAGCGAAGCTTGAACTTTGCGCTTCGGTTAACTCCGTAAGTTTTACCAAATGAAAGCCGAATTCAGAGCGCACAACATCAGAAACATCACCCTCAGATTCAAGCGCAAAGCCCGCATCTTCCAGATCTGGATCCAACGTACCTCGTTCGAGAATGCCAAGCTCACCGCCATCTTCACCAGAGAAAATATCATCTGATTCAGTAGCAGCTAATTCAGCAAAATCTTCACCTGCTTCTAACCGAGCTTGAATTGCGCGAATACGCTCTAATGCGGCATCTTCGCTGTCGCCAAATTCCACAAGAATATGAGCGATAGAACGCATTTCCTCGGTACTAAACGCATCTGGGTTGGCATCGTAATATTCACGAACTTCCGCATCATCAACTTCAACAGTTGCCAACACATCGGCAAAGCTTAATTCAACGTAAGCCAGTTGAATGCGTTCTTCTTGACGAAACGAATCTTGATTATCATTATAGAACGCCTCTACTTCTGCATCGGTTAATTCAACCATGTCTAGATAATCGTCAGCAGAAATTAGGGCATATCGACCACTGCGGCGTTCGTTTTGCAACACTTGCATGCGCTCGCTTTCATTGTTCAAAACAAATTCGCTGGCAAAGGTACCTTGCATTAAAGCAACACGGCTCATTTGCTGTTGCAAATAATCCCGAAACATTGTTGGCGAGAAACCGGCATTACTGAGTTGACGTAAATAGGCGTCATTATTGAACGCACCATTCACTTGAAATTCTGGCATTTGGCGAATCGCACTGCGTAATGCGTCAGCCGATTGAGCTAAACCCATATCACCCGCAAGTTGAACAGCAAGCTCTTCTTCAATCATTTGTTCTAAAACACTTGCACGCATCTCTCGCATGTAGCCTTCATCGGCAGCAAGCATCTCAAACATTTCACCAAATTGCTGTTCCATTGTTGCCCGTTGGCCTTGATAAGCGCGGTCGAATTCAGCACGCGTAATTTCTCTGTCGTTTACCTTGGCGACATAGTCTTCAGTGCTACCGCCGAGATATGCACTCACGCCAGTAAACGCAAAAGCAAGTATAATTATAAACAGGATGGTTTTTACCACCGGGCCCTGTGTACCCTCACGTATCCTATCGAGCATCGTTTTACTCTTTCCAACAGCTATTGTTAAACCATCAACATGAAAAAAGCGCATCGGAAGATGCGCTTCTTGCAGTCATCTCGTCGCGAAGTATAACATAGATTTCGCGGCGGTTTTAAAATGCTTACTTCTTAGTTCACCGCATCTTTTAGTGCTTTACCCGCTTTAAACGCAGGTACTTTTGCAGCAGAGATTTGGATAGTTTGTCCAGTTTGCGGGTTCCGGCCAGTACGAGCAGAACGCTCACGAACAGTAAAAGTACCGAAACCAACTAATGCTACTTGGTCGTCACTTTTCAGAGCTTCAGTAACAGTACTGATGAAAGAATCAAGTGCACGTCCAGCAGCTGCTTTAGAAAGTTCTGCGTCTGCTGCGATTTTGTCAATTAGCTGAGACTTATTCACAGTGTCATCCCCTTAGATTGTTATTATGGAGTTTCTTAGTTCCATTAAAATAGTACAGACAAGTTTATAACAAGCTTATACCATTAGTTCAAGCATTTGAAAATGCTATTTTGAGATGCCCTACCACTCCGTATGCCTTTAAGGACAAGGGCGGGCACTAGACTCTAGGCTATCACAGTCATTTCGGATGAAAAGCATTTTTTCGCTTTAAATTAACAATTTTTACACTAGGGCTCTCAATAGAGAGCCCTTAAAACCTGCGAAATCTAACTTTTCTCTTTAGATTTCTTAGGCTTATATGGATCTTCGGCCATAGCAAGGCGAAGCACGTCGTCGATCCATTGAACAGGGTAAATTTCCAGATCTGCCTTCACATTATCCGCAATTTCCTTCAAATCACGCTCATTATCTTTTGGAATCAGTACTCTTTTTATGCCACCACGATGCGCTGCAAGCAGTTTTTCCTTTAAACCACCGATGGCTAATACCTCTCCGCGCAGGGTGATTTCCCCTGTCATGGCTACATCGGCACGCACTGGTTTGTTCGTTAGCGATGAAACTAAGGACGTCACCATAGCGATACCGGCACTAGGTCCGTCTTTAGGCGTTGCACCTTCGGGAACGTGCACATGAATATCACGTTTTTCATGAAAATCATTAGCAATACCCAAGCCCTCAGCCCGGCTTCTTACTACCGTCATGGCTGTGCTAATTGATTCCTTCATGACATCACCTAAGGAACCGGTACACACAACCTTGCCTTTACCTGTCACGTTAGTGGCTTCAATTGTCAACAAATCACCGCCTACTTGTGTCCAAGCTAAACCGGTAACCTGACCAATTTGATTTTCATCTTCAGCTTTACCGAAATCAAAGCGCTGTACGCCTAAGAAATCTTCAAGATTACCCTGCGTAATGGTTACTTTTTTCAGCTTTTTATCTAACAGAATCCGGCGTACCGATTTTCGGCAAAGCGTTGAAATTTCTCGCTCAAGGTTACGTACACCGGCTTCCCGCGTGTAATAACGAATAATGCCAAGAATCGCTTCGTCGGTAATATCCACTTCACCTTTTCGTAAACCATTGCGCTCGAGCTGTTTCTCTAACAGATGCCGCTTAGCAATATTCAATTTCTCATCTTCCGTGTAGCCCGAAAGGCGAATAACTTCCATCCGATCCAACAATGGTGCCGGTATATTCATACTATTCGAAGTGGCTACGAACATCGTATCGGAAAGGTCGTAATCAACTTCTAAGTAATGGTCGTTAAACGCACTATTTTGCTCGGGGTCGAGAACTTCAAGTAGCGCAGATGATGGATCACCACGCATGTCCGAGGCCATTTTGTCTATCTCATCGAGTAAAAACAGTGGGTTGCGTACTTCAACCTTAGCCATTTTTTGCATCAATTTGCCTGGCATTGAGCCGATATAGGTTCGGCGATGGCCCCGAATTTCCGCTTCATCACGAACACCACCAAGCGCCATGCGCACATACTTGCGCCCAGTAGCTTTAGCAATTGATTGCCCTAACGACGTTTTACCAACGCCCGGAGGCCCCACCAAACATAGAATAGGCCCGCGTACTTTTTTACTACGCTGCTGCACGGCGAGATAATCTAAAATTCGCTCTTTCACTTTCTCTAAGCCAAAATGATCCTCATTCAAAATCTTCTCGGCTTGGCTTAAATCTTTCTTAACTCGAGATTTTTTGTGCCAAGGAACACTCGTCATCCAATCAATATAACTACGCACAACAGTGGCTTCAGCCGACATTGGCGACATCATGCGAAGCTTTTGTAATTCGGCTTTTGTTTTCTCAAGCGCTTCCTTGGGCATTTGCGCATCTTCAATTTTTTTCGCTAATACCTCGAATTCATCAACGCCATCTTCACCTTCGCCAAGCTCTTTTTGAATCGCTTTCATTTGCTCATTCAAATAGTACTCGCGCTGGCTCTTCTCCATTTGTTGTTTAACTCGATTCCGAATCTTCCGCTCTACTTGCAGAATATCAATCTCGCCTTCCATTAACGCCATCAAATGTTCCAGGCGCTCTTGAATCTGGATAATCTCTAACACGCGTTGCTTATCTACAAGCTTCAGCGGCATGTGGGCCGCCATGGTATCAGCGAGGCGGTCGGCATCATCAATACCATTTAAAGACGTTAACACTTCCGGAGGCGTTTTCTTATTTAACTTTACATAGCCTTCAAATTGATTAAGGGCAGAGCGAACTAATACTTCCTCTTCCTTTTCTTCCATCGGCTCAGTAATTAATGCTTCAATATCCGCACGAAAGAAATCCCCCTTTGGTTGCCACGCTGTTACTTTTGCGCGCTGCACACCTTCAACTAACACCTTCACCGTACCATCGGGTAATTTCAACATTTGCAAAATGGTGGCTACGGCACCCACTTCGTAAATATCTTCTGCAGTTGGTTCTTCAACGCCAGCATCTTTTTGTGCAACTAGGAACACTTGTTTATCATTATCCATAGCAGCATCAAGACACCGAATTGATTTCTCTCGGCCAACAAACAATGGAATTACCATGTGTGGGTACACCACTACATCACGTAAAGGTAATACCGGAATGCCCTGACGTTTTCCGCTTTCTTCTGTCATCACTGTTCCCATATTTTAGTGTCTAAAAAAACTGATATACCCTTAATATGCGGCTTATCCGAGAAAGTTCAATGGCTAGGAAATAAAAAAGGAGCCGAACGGCCCCTTTTGCTGTTTATTCGCCCGATGCTTGGGCGTCTTCTTTTTTCGAGTAAATAAGAATTGGGTCTGATTCTCCAGTTATTACCGTTTCATCAATCACCACCTTACTCACGTTCGTCATCGAAGGTAATTCATACATCGTTGAGAGCAAAACGTCTTCAACGATTGAACGCAAACCCCGTGCGCCAGTTTTACGCTGCATGGCCTTTTTGGCAATCGCACGCAGAGCATCTTCACGAAACTCGAGTTCCACATTTTCCATATCTAATAATGCCGCATACTGCTTGGTTATCGCATTCTTAGGCTGGCCAAGAATTTGTATCAACGCATCTTCATCAAGCTCGGTTAAGCTGGCCACAACGGGCAAACGCCCGATAAATTCAGGGATAAGACCAAATTTAACTAAGTCTTCAGGTTCAACTTGAGTAAGTAAGTTTACCTGATTGCTATCAGAGCTAGATTTCAACTGCGCACCAAAGCCAATCCCTGTTCCTGTAGCCAGCCGTTGCTGCACAACTTTTTCTAGGCCTGAGAATGCTCCGCCACACACAAACAAAATCTTAGATGTATCAACTTGAACAAATTCTTGCTGCGGATGCTTTCTTCCACCTTGTGGCGGAACAGAAGCAACAGTACCTTCGATCAGCTTTAACAACGCCTGTTGCACGCCCTCGCCAGATACATCACGAGTAATTGATGGATTATCAGATTTTCGCGAAATCTTATCGATTTCATCAATGTACACAATACCGCGCTCGGCTTTGGCGGCATCGTAATCACACTTCTGTAGAAGTTTCTGAATAATGTTCTCAACGTCTTCGCCCACATAACCTGCTTCGGTGAGTGTGGTTGCATCAGCCATCGTGAAAGGCACATCAAGAAATCGCGCTAGCGTTTCTGCTAATAGAGTTTTGCCACTACCGGTCGGTCCGATTAACAAAATGTTGCTTTTGCCAAGTTCGATATTATCGTGCACGCCCGCGTTACGTAGCCGTTTATAGTGATTATAAACCGCCACAGCCAGAACCCGTTTTGCATGGTCTTGGCCGATAACATAATCATCTAAATGTTGGCGAATTTCTTTCGGTGTCGGCAACTTATCTTCACTGGCTTGCGGTGAGATGTTTTTAATTTCTTCTTTTAAAATATCATTGCACAGATCGACACACTCATCGCATATAAAGACCGAAGGCCCGGCAATGAGTTTCTTTACTTCGTGCTGGCTTTTGCCACAGAACGTGCAGTAAAGGGCTTTACCGCCGTTGCTTGTGCCCGATGTTGAATCTGTCATTCACTTCTCCAGTACAACTAAATATGTACTTTAAAACCTAACTAATATGTTTATTTTTTCGCCGTACTTTTTTCTGCACCACGATGACTCAATACTTCATCTACAATACCATAAGCTACTGCTTGTTCCGAACTCATGAAATTATCGCGGTCTGTGTCTTTCGCTACTCGTTCAATATCTTGGCCTGTATGCTCAGATAGAATGCGATTTAATTTTTCTTTGATGTACATGATTTCTCGAGCATGAATTTCAATATCAGATGCCTGGCCTTGAAAACCACCCAAAGGTTGATGAATCATAACTCGTGAATTGGGTAAGCAAAAACGTTTATCTTTTGCGCCGCCGGCCAACAAAAATGCACCCATACTCGCCGCCTGACCAATACAAATTGTAGACACATCATTACGAATAAACTGCATGGTATCGTAAATTGCCATTCCCGCGGTTACTGAACCGCCCGGCGAATTAATATATAGATAAATATCTTTTTCTGGATTCTCGGATTCTAAAAACAGCATTTGTGCCACAATCAGATTGGCCATTTGCTCTTCAACAGGCCCCACCAAAAAAATAATACCTTCTTTTAGCAACCGCGAGTAAATATCAAATGAACGTTCACCTTTTGCAGTTTGCTCAATCACCATAGGCACAAGTGCGGCCATCGGATCTGGTACTGTGTTTCCCATTAGCTAATTCACTCCTAAAAAAAATGGCTCGGATACATTCACCCGAGCCATTAAACCAATTCCTGAGAATTTCAGCAAATGCTTATTTGCCTTGTGGGTTCATCACTTCATCAAAGCTGAACTCTTTCTCAGTTACTTTTGCTTTTTCAAGTACAAAATCAATTGCCTGATCTTCCAATACTACATTTTCAACTTGCTGTTTTGCTTCAGCATTTTCTTTGTAGTAGGTAATCACTTCTTGCGGATCTTCATAAGCAGAAGCGGTATTTTCAATCATTTCCTGTACCCGAGCTTCATCAACTTTCAGCTCATTGCCGCGAATTACTTCACCAAGCAACAAACCTACTTTAACGCGCTCATCGGCTTGCTCAGAAAATAACTCAGCTGGCAATTCAGGCATATTCTGGCCATTACCGCCAAAGCGCTGCATAGCTTGTTGCCGCAGAACTTTAACTTCTTGCTCTTTCATTGCCGATGGTACTGGAACATCATCATTTGCCGCTAGCAAGCCTTTGATCACTTGCTGCTTAACTTTGTTCTTCACAGCATTTTTCAGCTCACGTTCCATGTTTTTGCGAACTTCAGTTTTTAACGCCTCAATACCGCCGTCGCCAATACCAAACTGGGTTGCGAATTCATCGTTCAGTGCTGGAAGCTTTGGAGCTTTTACTGATTTAATCACCAAATCAAACTCAGCAACTTTACCTTTCAAATTTTCCGCGTGGTAATCTTCCGGGAAAGTAACCTCGATAGTTTTTTCAGCGCCAGCTTTCAGGCCTTTCATGCCATCTTCAAAGCCTGGAATCATCCGGCCTTGACCCATTTCCAGCTCAAAGTTCTCAGCTTTACCGCCTTCAAACTCTTCGCCATCTACGCGGCCGAGGAAATCAAAGGTTACTTTATCGCCTTCTTTTGCCCCACGCTTCACATCTTCAAAGGTGGCGTGTTGCTTCTGTAAGGTTTCTAACATTTTATCCAGATCGGCATCGGTAACTGTAGCTACTGGTTTTTCTACATTTACTTTGTCTAAATCTTTTAATTCTACTTCTGGATACACTTCAAACACAGCAACGAACTCAAGGTCTTTGCCTTCTTCATCTACTTTTGGTTCAAAGCGTGGCGAGCCAGCTGGATTAATCTTTTCTTGTACCAAAGCTTCAATGTAATGACGCTGGATTTGCTCCATCACTACATCTTGGCGAATTGCTGGGCCGAAGCGCTTGGCAACTAAACTTACTGGCACTTTACCTGGGCGAAAGCCATCCATGCGGACCGTACGAGCACGCTGTTGTATTTGGCTTTTCACTTCTTTATCAATTTTCTCAGCCGGAACAGAAATGGTTACTCGGCGTTCTAAACCTTCAGTTGCTTCAACAGAAACCTGCATTGCGTTGTTACCTCAGCATCACTTAATAGTGCATTTTGTATTACCGTAGCTTTAAAGCGCCTACTTCACATTACCTGAATCTTTTCAATACTCTCTTTAACTATCACTTCTCAGCCAAGAGCGTGAAACATTCACAAAAACGTTACTAGCGCGGCGTTTAAGCTACTCCAAGAAATCTGGGGCCTGCATACTCGGAGTGTCGACTCCGCGGCCACCTAATCTTTTCGAATCAAGTGCACAATGCGCACTTCATGAAAAAATGACGCGACATTATAACGATGACAAGCCGCAGAGTCGAGCATAGCCCACCGATTTTATCAACGGATGGATAAATTAGCTGTTGTGTGCCAAACAAGCCGAATCAAAAATTGACAAACCGCGGCTGAAAAAGCAACCTTATGGGTGTTAGTGTCTATAATAAAAAGAACACCTGCATGACGGGGCACACTATGCCGGAATTCCAAGCTTCAATAAAAAATTGGCGAGCAGTTATTGATCTCCTACCTGTAGCCGTTGTTTTTGCCGCTGAATCAGAGGGCTCACAGGGTTATTCGCGCAGCTACTTCGCTAATCAAACAGCATTAGAAATGCTTAATCTAGATCCAGAATCAGCGTTAAAGCCCCAATTCGAGAGGCTTTCCTTCTACCCCGATATTCATCTAACTGGCGCCTCAGCGAATCCGGAACCAGTGCCATCTCCGATTATGGCAGCATTATCGGGGGAAGTGATTGATCGTCGAGACCTCATCGTTAAGGATATTCCTGTAAGTATCGAAAGCAACCAATTCTATGGTGATGATGAACGGATTTATGCACTCACATTGCAGCCTCGAGATCATCGCTTGTTCGTAAACAAGAACACGCCCATGGATATGTCGAGCGCTGAATTATCACTTCGAGATTCAATTGGCTTCGAAAGAATAGTCACTGATTTATCAACATCACTGCGCAATTCAACGCAAGAGCACATCAATTTAAATATTCATCTTGCACTCGAGCGTATCGGTAATTTTTGCCAAGCCGATAGAGCTTACGTGTTTTTATTTGATTTCGAACACACCACAATGAGCAATACGCATGAGTGGGTTAACGATGGAATATCAAGCCATATCGATGATTTACAACAAATCCCTAATTCACAATTGCCATGGTTTTTCCAACAAATTAGGGATCAGGGCGTATTAGCCATCGCCGATACCGCAACAATTCCTGCTGCGGGCGCACTGGAAAAAGCTGAGTTTGAGCGCGAAGATATCCGCTCTATTCTTTGTGTTGGCTTATATGATATGAACGAGCTGATTGGCGTTATTGGCCTTGACATGGTAGCTCGAAACCGCCGTTGGTCGGAGGCCGACATTCGCCGCACGCGCTTAATCGGTGAATTAATCGCTACCGCGGTAAGTAATGATCGAATTTATCAAACATTACAAACCTCACAACAACAATTGATGGCAAAGAATGACGCTTTACGTGAGCTTGTTTTGCGCGATGGATTAACAGGCTTGGCGAATCCGCAACAATTTACCGAAAGGCTGAATGAAGAAGTTGCCAGAGCGTTGCGCCAACAGCATGAACTTACCGTGGCAATGTTTGCTATCGATGATTTTAAATCACACAAAGAAGAACTCGGCGTTACTTCAGCAGACGCACTTATTTTAACGATTTCCGGCTTACTTAAACAGCATTTTCGCCGCAATGGTGAGCTTCTGTGCCGATTTTCTGAGGAAAAATTTGCAGTAGTGCTTCCGCATATTAGTTTCGCCGAGGCATGCCAACGCAGTAATGAATTTCTCCGTTTACTCGAAACCCAAGGTATAACGCAACGCGTTGAACGCTCAACTAGCAATACAACATTGCAACCTGATGAGCGCAAAATTGAGAAAAATGGCAACAAACTAACCGTTAGTGGTGGTATCGCTTGCTTATCTACGTGCGATGGGCCTGAGGATATCGTAAATCAAGCGGACAACATGCTAACGCTCGCTAAAGCAAAGGGTAGAAACCGAGTTGAGCATACTGTTCCAGATAACTCTGACAGCAGTGATATTAACTCCTAGCCTACTGAGCCAGATTTACGGCGGCACTTCACAGCACACAAAAATCGGAAGCCTTTTGTTTCCAGCAAAATGGTTTGTGTTTCGCTGATACGAAAAGAATCTTAATTCGTGGAAATATGCGGTTGCCGGTAACAAAATTATAACCTAGGATAGGAAACTAAAGGTACAGTATGTTGCGCAGAACGTGATGTATTAAAAAAGAATAAAAAACACAGAGAAAGGTAATTTAAATGCGACAGTACTTTCTTAGCCGTAAAATAATCGCGATGAGTGTTCTTTTCCTTGCCGCTTGCTCCTCACCGCCTCCCGATGATGGTGCAGAAGTGCAAGTGTCCTCAAACCATTTTACTATTGAAGGCAAGGTAACACGGGCAACTGTAGAGCAGTTAGACAACCTTGTTGGACAATATCCGGAAATTAAGCAACTGCGAATTTCCAGTGATACCTCCGACCCAATGGCGGCAATGCAGCTTGGCTACATTCTGTATCGTAATGATTTTAATTTATATGTAACAGGCATATGCAAGCGAGCATGCGCAAATTACATATTTACCGCAGCGAAAACGCGTACTGTCAATGAGGGTGCTGTTGTCGCTTGGGCCGGTGGGGCTCTGGAGCAAAATAAATTAAGTGAGTGGACATCCACATTGTTCCCCGGTGTGAGTAACTTCATTGCACAAAACGCGAATGCATATTTACGCCGCGAAACTCGATTTTTTAATCGTATCAATGTGGATCAATATATTACCGTTTACGGTTTTGATAAAAACATAGGCTGTATGACTGAGCAGTATCAGGGGTTTTACTATTCTGAGGCTGATTTACTGAGTATGGGTTTAGGCCCTGTTACTTTCGTGGATAGCAACAGCAATATGGCCCAAATGGTTGGCCAAGGACGTTACTGCCAAGTTGATTTAAGTAATCGATTGCTACTTATCAACTGAGGTTTTCAACACTCAACTGGTATTGCGCGCAAAAACCCAATAACGCTTGCGAATGTTTTTCTGGCAGCGCTAGTGAGGCAGTAACTTGAGTGTTGTAATCAATGGCTAAGATTTCACCTTCATGTGCACTGAGAAAATGCCGCAGCGGTTGCTCTAATGCGAAATCAAAGTTTAATTGCCACCTACTCGATGCAACATGAATCTCATTCGGAAGCTTTTGCATGACCGCTTCAGCCGCTTGTGAATAAGCACGCACTAACCCTCCAGCGCCTAACTTTACACCACCGAAATAACGGACTACCACAACCATAACGTTGCTTATGCCCTTGTGCTGCAGAACATTCAAAATAGGTTTTCCGGCAGTGCCACTGGGCTCACCGTCGTCATTCATGGCCGCGCTCATTGGGCTATTAATACCACCGAGCGCGTAAGCCCAACAATGATGCCGAGCATCTGGGTATCGTGTTCGCACACTTGCCAGTATTTCAAGTGCTTGCTCGCGAGTTTTCGCAGCATAAGCGTAGGCAATAAAGCGGCTTTTCTTTATTTCAATTTCACATCGCGCACTGCCGGTTGCCACATAATTAGAAGCAGACATAGTTTATTCAGAAGCACTTATTGCGGCTTCGATAGCCTGCTGTAAATCATTAAACAGTTCATCGGCATCTTCAATGCCCACCGACAAACGCAGCAAATCACTTGGTACTGGTGAATCCAAACCTTCAATACTTGCCCGGTGTTCAATCAGGCTTTCAACACCACCTAAAGACGTTGCGCGCTTCCACAACTGCGTGGCTGCAGCCACTTTTATCGCGATCGTTTCATTTGATAAGCGCACAGATAGCATCCCACCAAAACCGCCGGGCATCTGCCGTAATGCAATATCATGTCCTGGAAATGAGGGTAGCCCAGGATAAAGCACCGCTTTTACAGCGGCTAATGATTCTAACTTTTCTGCAATAATTTGAGCACTTTGCGCACTTTGGCGAACTCGTAATTCTAAGGTTCGCATACCACGTAACAATTGATTCGCATCACTCGGGCTAAGCACTGCACCGCCCTGCTTTCTAACCATCCGGATACGTTGCCAAAAATCGTTATCTTCGGCTGTGATCAGTGCACCGGCAATCACGTCTGAATGGCCGTTTAAATACTTAGTGGCTGAGTGCATTACGATATCAGCCCCCAGGGAGATAGGAAGGCTCAGAACGGGCGTAGCGCAGGTTGAATCCACCGCCACTTTAGCTCCAGCGGCGTGCGCTAATGCGCTTATGGCCTGAATGTCCGAAATGGTCCACAGGGGGTTTCCCGGAGTTTCTAACCAAACTAGCTTAGTTTTACCCGCAACCAAGGCCTTTTCAATCGCTGCGAGGTCATCCATATCCACCAGCTCGATTTGCAATCCCCATTCGGTTCCGAGCGTTAACAGCCAATTCCGCAATGCCCAATACATCACCTTTGGAGCGAGAACATGATCGCCCGGCCGCAATGCCTGAAAAACAGTAACCGCAGCGGCCATACCGGATGAAAATAGAAGCGCATCGGCGCCCTCTTCGATATCCGCAAGCACACTTTCAACAATGCGATACGTTGGATTATCCGCTCGTGAATATACCAAACCAGAACGATATTGATTATCGGCATCTCGCAAATAAGTTGTAGAATTATACGTAGGCGGCACTAACCCCTGAGTATTCGGTTCTACATAACTTAACGCCTGAGCAACACGGGTTTGTAATGAATAACCCGAAGAACGTTTTACACTCATTTATAATCCTTGCATGTTTAAACTGAGAAATAACTCATGGAATCAATGGCCGATAATCGTTTTCTAATTGGGTAAAGGAGAAATCACCGAGGAAACGGCCAACACTCAACCAAGTTGCTAAACCCCGCAGGTCTTTAAAGTGTGGTGGAACAAAATCAGGTTGCGCAATCATCCCAGAATCAGCCAGCTCACAAATCAGACGAAAATCATCAATGGCTATTTTTCCAGTTAGCAGTAAAGGTAATCGATCTATTTTACCCAGTTGTACCGCAACCCGAATCAAGTTATACACCAACACAAAACCACGAATGTAGGCTAAATCTTTGGTAAATGGCTTACCGTTTGCAGTACTTCCGCGAAACACTCGTTGGGTTAGGGTATAGCTCTCTTCGGGCCGCATGCCTTGCTCTAAACAGTTCCGATAAACCTCTACAAACTCTGCCCCATCAGCAGCCAAAGCAACGGCATGAATGCGCTGTACTAATTTGGCTAAGCGCCTAGGTGTTGAGCGCAAAGTGATAACCTCAGTTAAAACTGCAAGGCCCTCTTGCGTAATAGTGGCACTCGGCGTTCCTTTACTTAAGCACGTAAGGTAGGGCTGTTTCAGGCCATTTTGCGTTGTACCCACATGAATCCAACCTTCATGTACCTCTAGAATGTCTAGCTCCCGCTGAGAAAACATAACATCCTGATTTAGCTTTATCCGATCGCTGCCAGCCGCCGCATCGCTAACGATACCATCGGAAAGCATAACCTGAACATCAACACTCGGCATGCTGTGATCTAATTGCGCCTGTAAGCGTGAAACGGCTTCACTCGCTTCAATACTTTTCTTCTCTTCAGGTAGCGCATCACTCGCTAGCAAGCTATCGAGCGGGCTCTGTAGCATGGTTGCCAATTCTGATAAAGAGGGTTCATTAGCATGGAAAACGTCATCCGGGTGACCAAATAACTCTACGGATAACTCATGAAATTCGGCTGTGCCGCGTGCCTCAATCATGCGAACAACATCACGATACTCGCGGCAGGCACGAATCATCAGCTGTGATGCGGGGCTTAATCGACCAAGTTGGCGAACAATATCGCGCTGTAACTCAGCTAGGCCTTGGCGTAAGGATTCTGGGTTGAAGCCTAGGTTTTTTTGTTGGTAATAACTGCGGGAAATATTTGGATTCTGTTGAGCATCTTGGCGAAAAAACTCCTCCCTTATGCTTCTATCCCAATTTACCGCGTCGAGAATGCGAATCGGTGCTTGCAGCTGCACTAAGCGATCGGAAAGTTCGCGGGTATTGGCCATTAATTGCTTATCAAGCATATTCAATCTCTTTCAAATTAATCGTTCTTTCGAAACTCTAGCGATATCATACGCAATAATTAATTTTGATACAGTGAAATTGAGAATTGTTGCTGACAATCTAACGGCGAACACTTTTGGAGGATATAACTTATTTGAATAGAGCTTTGAGCAGAAGTGGTCGGCGATGCAGGATTTGAACCTGCGACCCCTTGGACCCAAACCAAGTGCGCTACCAAGCTGCGCTAATCGCCGACAATACTGGAACTGTAAATCTTGGGAAATGGGGTGGATGATGGGACTCGAACCCACGACAACCGGAATCACAATCCGGGGCTCTACCAACTGAGCTACACCCACCACTGTTTTAAACTCTATGCTAAGTGCTAACACCCTTCTTTTCACTTTAACTAATAGTGAAACTGGCGCGCCCGGCAGGATTCGAACCTGCGACCGACGGCTTAGAAGGCAGTTGCTCTATCCAGCTGAGCTACGGGCGCGTTACTCTTCCTACGGTTTAGCATAAAGAAAAAATGGTCGGCGATGCAGGATTTGAACCTGCGACCCCTTGGACCCAAACCAAGTGCGCTACCAAGCTGCGCTAATCGCCGACAGTTGCTTTCCTGAAAAAACACAGGAGCTCAACGGGGGCGAATATTACCTATCTGCTGGCACCTCGTCAAACAATTTTTCAGAATACTGTGCTGTATGCCTATTTTTACGGCAGTTATCTGGTAATTGCAGAAAATATGCTTAAACTTCGTGCGTTTCATTGTTCTCATCTTCGTTTTCCGCGACAATAACCATGTTCTCAGTAATTTATTCTTTTCGGAATCGAAACTATCATGACCTCCCAAAACATCGCACAACTAATTGATGGTAAAGCCATAGCTCAAACAATTCGCAATAACGTAAAACACGGCGTTGCTGAGCGCCTGGCCGGGGGCAAACGCGCGCCGGGATTAGCTGTTGTTTTAGTCGGCCAAGATCCAGCTTCACAAGTGTATGTTGGGAGCAAGCGCAAATCTTGCGATGAAGTAGGTTTCATATCGAAAGCCTTCGATTTACCCGTAACAACGAGCCAAGAAACCTTAGAACAACTCATTGATACCTTGAATGAAGATAAAGAAATAGACGGAATTTTAGTACAACTACCTCTTCCTGCAGGATTAGATTCAACGCGGATTTTGGAGCGCATTAACCCAAAAAAAGACGTAGATGGCTTTCATCCATACAACATTGGCCGCCTTTCCCAGCGTTTACCTGTACTTCGCCCCTGCACGCCTTACGGTGTTATTAAATTACTAGAGAGCACGGGCACTGATTTGCACGGTAAGCATGCAGTTATCGTTGGCGCGTCGAATATTGTTGGCCGACCAATGAGCCTAGAGTTCTTGTTAGCAGGTGCTACAACAACTGTGTGCCATCGCTTTACTCAAGATCTTTCAAAACATGTAAAACAGGCGGATGTTCTTGTTGTTGCGGTTGGTAAGCCAGGCTTTATTCCTGGCGATTGGATAAAGCCCGGTGCTATCGTAATCGACGTTGGAATTAATCGCCGCAGCGATGGAACACTATGTGGCGATGTTGAGTTCGATGTTGCGCAACAGCGTGCTAGTTTTATTACTCCGGTTCCCGGTGGTGTTGGCCCAATGACGGTAGCAATGCTAATGGCCAATACATTGCAAGCATGTAATGATTTTCAGCAAGACAATTAATGCTAATTTTTGATCTCTAGGTTAGTGCTAGGTGGTAACTTCATGAGCACTAGTAGTAGTCAGATGATTTAAATCTTAAGATCATTTTCAAGAGGGACCGTTGCTCGGGTTTGAATACTCATTACTGGGTGGCGCCGCGGTTGCGTTTGGCAATAAGCGTCGGTTTCCACGATAGCATTGATGAATGCGCCGGCTAACGGTACTTGCAACGGAAAGCAGTAAATTATTTCAACCTGAAGTACTCGCAGCTTTAAATATCTCTCTTGTTCCTCCCGCCCTAATAGTGAAAGGCTCACTGCCGGGAACTCCGTGGGCAACCGGTATTCTTGAGTACTTTTGTTAAAACGGCCATATTGCTTTATATCGCCGTCGCTTGGCGCTAATCGAGTTATCTTAGGTAAATGTAGCTCCATACCAGGTATCGATTGCATGCGGCTCTGTACCAGCAACTGCATAGCCGCTTTATCCATATTAGAACGAGCGCCCACGCGGGTGGCACTTAATGTAGTTGCCTGCAACATTTGTTGCACCAATAGCAACCAGATTAGCTGAACTAATGCTGCCAAGAATAGGAAAAACAAACCTAAGGTAATCGTGCCTTCCACTGTACTTTGCCCAAGCATTGGTTTTACCAGAAAACGATGAGCATTCACTGGCAACCTCCGCTGTTAATGCAATCTCGCCATAACGAATCAAGAGCCGCCGCCTGTTGAATAACTGCATTCAAAGAGCTTGATGGCGTAATAAAATCAAAGGCGAAAATGTTTCCAGCGCTCAACTCTGTTACTTGCAAGCTTCCCAACACCTGCATTTGGTTAGCACTGAATTGGTTAGCGGTAACCGAATCGGCAGTAATAGTACTCGCATTCAATGATTGTGATTCAATACTCTGAATGGTGGCATTTTCTGCAAACAACTGATCTATGTTGATATAATCAACCTCACCATTATTGGCATATAAGGTTCCATTTACAGAGAGTTGATTCACTACCGACAGTTGCTCAGTAAATAAATTACTACCCTGTAAATCATTAACTTGTAGTAGTTGCACCGTAACGCTAGGGGCACTGATCTGCAAATTTTCCGCGAATAAATCACTAACAAGTAACTCATTTACCTCAAGAACATTACTATCCAACTCGTTGATTAGTGCGTTTTCACTACTTAAAAAATTTGCCGACAATTCGTCGAATGTTGCATCTTCGGCAACTAAGTTATCAAACCAAGCTAAGTTAGCGTTGCTGTTCAGGAAATTAGCTTGTTCTGCAGCTAACTCACCAACATTAGCGATGTCATTAGCATTCATATCTAAATTTGTATTCATTTGATTAAGATATGGCCTTTGCTCATCAAAATCCCGATGCAAAAATTGTTCTTCATCGAATTGTGGATTAGGCCGGTAGACAAAGA
This sequence comes from Aliidiomarina iranensis, assembly GCF_003987135.1. GTDB lineage: Bacteria > Pseudomonadota > Gammaproteobacteria > Enterobacterales > Alteromonadaceae > Aliidiomarina > Aliidiomarina iranensis. The sequence goes on along the minus strand of NZ_PIPJ01000003.1, from coordinate 61,098 downwards.
CTTTCACCCAACTTGCCTCGAAATCTGCAGCTGCTAATTTGTTAACTGCAAGCTCGGCCAATTGTTGATTTTCAGCATAACCGCTTACAAATACCCCCTCTTCATTCTCTACAATGGCATAAGGTTCACCCCATGGGCTCACTTCCGCACCAAAGTAATGTTTCCCGGCAATGAGATTAGTTACCGATAATTCTTCGGCAGTAACTTCCCGAGCCGCGTATACAGCATTCTTTAAGTCATTTAATTCGGCAACAAATAACTGTATTCTTGCTTGCCGTTGTTGTGTTGTGGAAAACTGGATCGCAAAAGTAAGTAATGTCCCTAAAAAAGCTAAAACAATAAGAAGTTCCAGCAAAGAGTAACCAAACTGGTTACTCTTTCTTGCTGATTGCTTTCCGGCCGCCGCTTGGTTTGTCGCCCGGCCATCCACCATAACCTCGTTAGTGCTTGGGTCATTTGCCGCAATCTTGTTTACCGTTACAGTTTTCGCCAGAACGTCCTTCGACAACACCTTACTAGACACAGAAAAGCTCTCCTTTTTCAGAAAACCAATAGTTTTCTTCTTGATGTCGGTGAGTTACACCCTGTGAGCTGGTGCAGATATTTTGAACTGAATGTTGCAACGGCTTTTTCAATTCAAAAACTTGCCAAGATTGCGCTTGCCAAGCAAAAATCCCGGCTGAAATGCCCAGCACTAGGGTGAGCTCGAATAAGGAAAAGCCCGACATAAATTAGCCTTGGAAAGTTATTTCGAAGGTGCCGGCAGCGTAGTTCACCGCTTCCGCGATATCAGCGAAGTCTCGCTGCAGCCGCATACCCTCCTCTTCCACACGAATATTGGTAAATCGTACTTGGTAACGTGTTGCATCTGCTGAATCAACCGTTACTTCTATATCGCCGCCCCAAGGATTAATGCCGGTACCATCAGCCCAATCTATGGGCAGTGAAGCTACGCTACTAAGGCTACTCACAGAAATACCAGTGTAGACGCCATTACGAGGACGCCATTGTTGAACCCCCGATTGTATTGTGGCTACTTGGGATTTCACCTCGGCAATACGTGCGTTGCTTGTTGCCCAATCGCGTAAACTCAAGACACCCACCGTAGCGAGAGCAATAATACCCAGTACTGCTAAAACCTCGATAAACGTAAAGCCAGCATTTCGCCGATTGTGTTCTCCGAGATTAGGTTTAGCGGCTGAACTTATCTTGCCAATGTGCAAATCTGATTTATCAATTCCATTTGTCATGTAGAGCTCCTTGCTTGGTTTATTGAGATAATTAAGAGCATTTTTTAACAACATCTATGCCCATTGCTGTGCTAATTCGGTGAACAACTGCCCTAAACCGAATATGATTAAAAGTATGAGTAAGATTGCAACTGAGTAACAAAGGTATGCCATTGTTCGTTGCCGAGTGATTACCAAACGTTCAGTATCAAGCATAATTCGGTCCGCCAAGTGAGCAAACAAAATACGCTTTGACTGACGCGTTGCTGCACCCACTTCCATGCGGTACAGCACTGCTGGGTTGAGGAGGCCAGTAGCAAACACCTTAGGCATTCTCGTTTCACCCCGTCCTAGAGATTTGCGCATTGCTTTAACGTGTTCCCGCAAGTAACTCGAGCATCGCGCTTCGAAAAGTCGTAGCGAGTGCTCGAGGCTTATGTTGCAAGCTAAAAACAGGCTCAAACCTTGTAGTAAATAAATAGCGTGATACGCATTAATAACTGTGAGAATAAATATATTTTGAAAATGATGGGGAAGCCGTTTTCTATACCTTGGTAACCCAATAACCATCAACGGAATGCTTAAAACGATGGTTAGAATGACCAGTGGCCCCACTTGCACAATCGCTATGCCAAGTGTTTGTAACATACCACTGAATAAAGGAAGGCCGCTCAGGGTATCAATACTTTGAAATTTTGGTAATACCACAGCTCCTATAAAAGCAACAGCGATTATTGCCGCAAGAAGTAACACTAAAGGATAAGTTAGCCCCTGCCCGACACGCTTTAAGAGTTGTCTACGACGATCATTAAATACTTGATGGCGCGCTATTAATTCAGGCAAGCAACCAGCCCTTTGGCCAATATCAACAAGTACTTGGAGCTCTTTCGAAAAATCATTCTGCATTCCAACAGCTACAGGTTTTCCCTGAGCCAAAGCACTACGCAATTGTTTAATAACCTGATACTGATGGCGATCCTTTCTCTCTTTAGCAAGCAACTCCATGCCTGCTAAAGCAGCATCGGGAGCTTGTCCATCAGCTAACCACTGGCTAAAATCAACGAGAAACTCTAGCTGCCTTCTGTGATTCAAACGCCTACGAATTCGCGGCATGGGTAAAACTGACATCATGAGAATCATCCTTGCTAATGTTTTCCTGGGAAATGTGTAAATGCATATTAGGTACTATTTCACGAGCATCCTGAAGCGATACCAACCCTTGAGTAACCAAGCGCTCCGCTTCGCTCGCCATACTCCGCCAGCCCTGTTTCTGAAGTTGATTTCGCCAACCGTAAAAATCTTGATCGCGAATGTAGCCGCCTGCATCTAAGCCAGGCACTAGAACTTCACTCACTACAATACGACCCATGACACCTCGGTAATGACAATGCGCACAGCCACCCTCGTGACGGGTCCAATATACTTTTCCGTTATTCTGTTTTCCGTTTTTCTCCAAAACACGGCAGCGAGGGCACAAATGCGGTAACAATCGCTGTGCGATGAGCCCCGCTAACAATCCTGGCTGGCTCAATTGCGTTGCACTTAAGCCAATATCAAGCAATCTGGGTAGAATACCGATAGCATCGTTCGCGTGAATAGTTGATGCCACTAAATGACCGGTAAGTGCTGCACTGATTGCTGATGTTGCGGTGGCTAAATCGCGAACTTCACTGACTTCAACGACATCTGGGTCTTCGCGTAAAACCACCTTTAACATTTCCGAAAATGCGTTATTCTCCGGTGTATTTGGTACAAACTTTTGCTCGATCGCCGGTTGTACGATTTCAATCGGATCTTCAAGTGAAATAACTTTTCGAGTTTCTGGCAACAATCGATTCATTGCTGCGAGGGTCGTTGTTTTACCGTGTCCGGTTGGACCAGATATCAATATCAGGCCCATAGAGTGCTGCATCAGTTTCTCTAACGCTACAATAGTGCTAGTTGAAAAACCAAGCGACGAAAGATCTGGCAACTCTTTCTGACCACTTTTTTGCAATCTTAGCGTCACCGTAAAGCCATCACGACATGGGGATTTTTGCGCCCTAATTCGCACTTCACCATGAGGCTCTGGTAACGTTAAGGAAATGCTTGCTGAAGATATTGTTCGCTCATCAAATACATCGGAACAGTCGTCAGATTGAGTATTTAAAGCGGCTGCAACCACTTCAGTGACAAATATTCGGCTTCGGTTGCCTTGCCAACATAGCAAACCATCGATTCGAAATGAGATTCGAGCATCTTGACCACTCATCCGTAAGTGAATATCAGTAGCACCCATAGCCAGCGCCTCCGATACAATATCGCTGAGCGTTTGTTTCGCTAAGTTCTCCTCGTATTGGGCCAATCCAGCTTGAACCTCAAGCGCTCGGCGCTGCCCATCTGCATCAGTTAGAATTTCCCGAATTGTTGCCGCCGGCCCTTGGCAAAGTTTACTCACAGGACAAGCATTTCGAGCAACAAAAACCAACTGCTGCAACGCTAAGAATTGAGTTCTCCAAGCTTTCTCCGATGCCAACAACCGCCCATCTTCTAATACAACCGCAACAACTTCTGGGTCATTCCATTGATTGAAGAAATCCAAACAAGGCTGCAGTAGTTGCGAGGAAACGTGGACATAACCTAAAGCCTGAGTGTCATTGATAACTTCCATATCTACCCCATAATTTCTACGTATGCACTTCGTATGCGCTACATAGCTATCTCATGCTGCCAACCCTTTCCTATCAAGCGCACGCGATTTCGTTGAATACGCGCCTCTACACCCGGTTTAAATTCACGGCCATCATGAACTGTGAATACCTGATGGTCATTCCCGATTTTAGCTATCCATTGATCGCCTTGTTTGATCATGGCAAGTATGCGATAGCCACTAACTTCCTCCCTCTCGGCGCTATATATTTCAGCAACTGTTGTTCCCTCTACCTCAGTGTTACTTACAGCATTTACCTTTACGCCTAAGCGTTGAATTGCAGCCCAAGCTTCAGCTGCTTGCAACTGAAAAAGAAGTTGCTTAGCTCTAGATTCCGCTTGCTGCTCCAATAACTTTTGATTCCGTAAAGAAAGTGCTAGCTGCTGGTGCTGATTCACCTCCTCAGCATTAAGAATTGGCTTTATCTCCACCTTTTCTTCTGAAGAGGATTTTGCATAGGAAAAACCTGAATTGGTAATTGCGATAACTGCAATAAGCGACATAAATACGCGAAACTTCATCCGTTATGCTCCCCATAAATATCAATGGATAGGTAACCATATAGCTGATGATCTCGAACTCGATAATTTACATCTATTAAACGAATCGGTAAGCCATCAATTAATCCTGATAAGGTCAGGAGATCCTCTTGGAAATACCCTTCAAACCTGACCTGCGCACGCCTTATTCCCCAAGTGTCGTTAACGTTAAGAACTTGAAATTCAGGCTCTCCGCCGGGTAAAAGCGTGCGAATACTATCGTTCAAATGATCTTCAAGATGAATCAGTGGCTGTAATTGCGTGCTCTCCGATAGCTGGGTAAGAGCCGGTGGCAAAGTGACATTCCTTTGTAACCAAACATCATTACCTTGCACCAATAACTGAGTATGAAAGCGCTCCGAAAAACGGCGTAGCTCACTGAGATGCCCAGTAGTTCTTAAAAGACGGTACCGCAACACGCCTTGTTTATACTCCATTGCAGCAACTTGCCAGCCAGGTAGCTGAAAAAGTAAAGCCTGAAATTGAGCGTCAAGTTCAAGTAGTGGCGCTACCGCTCCGGGAGTTTCAGCGAGAAGAGTAATTAAATTAGCTCTCGGCGCTTCTGGGGCAATCGGCGCATGCTCTAATTGCGGCTCATTCGGCCACAGCAAAAAAACGAGAACGAAACACACCGCACTCACTAAGCCCCAACTCAGTGGCTGCTTAAATTGTGAGCGAATGAGCTTTAATTCTGGTATCGTTTTTAGTAAATCTGGCCAATCAGTTAGCTGCTCAGCATCAGGCCATTCATTTTTTAAAGAAGTGAGAAATGCTTGGTCGTAGATAAAATAAAAAACTTTCGGGTCGTAGCCCTCAATATTTTTTATGCAAGCAACAAGTTTCGGTAGCTCCTCATAGTTCACTCGCTGATTACACACAGCTTCTTGCTGATCCCAAGCAATTACGAGATAGCTGCTATCAAGTTGGCAAATTAAGAGCACGGATGAATAACGAAAATATGCCAACGCCCAAGACATATAATTCGGCTCCGAGCTATCTGTTAATTGTACCCAATTCTGGCCACCAATCTTCAGAACACTGCCGTACTCTGCCGAGTGCGTGATTGCTAACTTTCTAAGCGCTAAAGGCGGGAAACGATTACTAATCTTTGCCATGTAAATAATATTGCTCATAACATGGCTCCAGCAGTTAAAATGCGCGGCGTGAGTAATAACAAGGTTTCCGAATGCTGCCGGCTGTTTTGCCGTTTACCTCCTAACAACCACGATCCGAAAGTTTTATCCTCTTGCCATTGTTGCCGGCTATTTTCTAAACCAGATATCAGCAAAGTTTCTTGGTTTGCCACTATGGCTTTCATAAAGAATTTCTTTCTACTCGTTTGCGGCGTTTGAATGATCATTTCCCCAGAACGCACTTCGTCAATACTGCGCAAATCTGAGAGCGAAGTAGATAGCTGCAAGAGAACTTGCTCATTCGCAACTTTCGGCAACACATAGAGTTCAAAACCTGTTCGAACGACTCCGGGTATCAAAAGATCGCTAGTACCCACATTTGCTGTGGAACTTGTTCCTGCTGATGCTAAGTAAGTAACGTTATCTTCGAGGATGATTTTTGATATTTGATTATTTAAAGTAACCAAACGCGGATGATTACTAACCTCTACTACACCTTGCTGATTTAATGCGCTGATTAAAGCGTTCGCGCCAGCCATTGGCCCACTTTGCCGTTGATAGCCTATCCCTGAAACGCCGTCAGAGAGTTGATTATTATTACCTGATAAAAGGTTAATTACGCCAGAACCACGGGTGTTCTGATAAATCAAATCCCAATCGATACCTACTTGTTTGGAATCATTAAAGGTTACTTCAATTACTTGTACATCAATGGCAACTTGCCGAGTTAAACGTTCATTCTGCTGGATTAAGTACTCTCTCACTTGCGCCACATGTTGTGGTAAATCTCTTACAAGTACCGATGTTGAGCTTTGATTCACTGCAATTTCACCATGTTCCGAGAGAAGTAAGCTCAAAGCTCGCTCTAAATCGTCCCACACGGATAGGGATTCACTTGCAAAATTAAGATACTGGGATGATTCGTCACTCAAGCCACTATTGAATGACATTTGTGAAGAACTTGAAAAGTTCTGACCTTGCCCTTGCTCCTGCCCATCCGCACCAAGAAAAAAGTTGGTAGCACCTGCCAAGAAGGCGACATCAAATTCAGCCATCTCGAATTGACGCCACGTTACTAAGCGTTCCTCGGCTACAAATGATAAGCCTGTTAATAACCCTATTTGCTCAATGGCTGCACCCACGTTGCCATTGTGGCGCATCGTAATGGGTGTATTCGGATCTATGTTATCTAACAAACGTACACTTACTCCCAAAGGGGCCGTGATATCCTGTAGGGCTTGTTTCAACGGGTAGTTATCGAAGGAGAATTCCAAATTTAAATCAAACCAACCTGGTCCATCTTGCTCGGGTAACTGCAGGGGTGGCACGAAATAGCCCTGTTCGCGAACAATTCGGCTCACCGTTGCGCTTTCGCTTGGTAATTCATAAGCCGCCTGCAATCTGGCCTCTGCCAAAGTCCGCCGAGATTCGTAACTTTCTAAACCACTACACGCAAACAACATAGGAAATAAAGGCAGCAAGAATAATGCGCGCATGATTAGCCCCCCTTCTTATCAAAAAGGTAATCAACAACCGCGGTATGATTTGCATGCAGGGTAACTTTTAGATGGTAGGGCGCGATTAGAGTATTGAGTAATTCATCCCAGGTGGCGGCACGCATCGCGTAGCGAGTTGGCCAGTAGTGGCCATCCTCGGCATACCAAACGATATTCTGAATGCCCCAGTGCTCTTTCAGCAATTGCTCCAGTTGTGGCCGTAAGAGACCCGGTTTGAGCTCAATCTCGGCCCACTGGCTGTTTTCAAAAACCGAATTTGCACTTTTACTAAAGGCTTGAAGGTTTAGCGGTGGACAATCAGGCAACGAAAACGCCAATGCATCAACGTTGCCGAATAATAATAAGAAACAAGATGAAGCCGAAACCTTGCTAAGATTCAGATGCATAGCAACTCCTTTTGCTAGTAGCCGACATCCTGTCGGCTTATTTCATGTCTTAGGTTGTTCTATTTAGATATTCACTCTGACTAAGAGCTTTTCCTAGTTGTACGCTTTTTAACAACCCGTTTTGTTGTTTTCGTTGGCGCTTTCTTGGTGGTTTTCTTTTTTCCTGAGGCAGTTGCTTTACCTTCTTCCTCAACCCAACGACCACTCTCATAGTGTGCTTGCCATCCAGTCGCTTTGCCATTTTCTTCAGTCATCACGTACTGAATTTTATTTTTCCGACTATAACGAACAACCGCATCACGGCCTGCTTGATCCTCTGCCGGCGCATCCGCTAAATAATGGAATTTAGCAGGCAGGCGATCACGAAAACGTTGCAATTCTTTCACGGTTACAGCGCGAGTTTCCCGCGATTTCGGGAACGTACTTGCAGACATAAAAATACCTGAAGCACCATCGCGCAGTACGAAGTACGCATCGGATTTCTCACAAGGCAATTCTGGTAAGTGTACTGGGTCTTCCCGCGGTGGAGCGGCTTCACCATTTTTCAGAAGTTTTCGAGTGTTCTTACACTCATCGTTGGTGCAACCAAAATACTTGCCAAATCGCCCAGCCTTGAGTTGCATATCACTACCACATCGATCGCACTCTATAAGAGGACCATCATAGCCTTTGATTTTGAAGGTTCCTTTTTCGATGAGATATCCATCACACACAGGATTATTACCACAAACATGTAATTTTCTTTCTTCATCAAGAAGATAAGAATCCATTGCAGTACCGCACTTTTGACAACGTTTCTTAGCACGCAAAGCTAAAGCTTCTGCTTCACCATCGTCATCGTCAGATACTTTCACAGCCTCATCACCAGGCACTAAATTCAAAGTCTGTGTGCAACGTTCTTTAACCGGCAAGTTGTAACCTGAACATCCCAAGAACACACCCGTTGATGCCGTACGAATACCCATATTGCGCCCGCATTTTGGGCATTCAATATCAGTTTCTACCATCTGATTGCTGCGCATTCCGCCTGCATCTTCCGGATCTTCAGCCAGTTCAAGCTTATCTTTGAAATCGCGATAGAATTCATCGAGCGCCGTTTTCCAATCCTGCTTTCCTTCGGCGATGTCATCTAGGCGCTGTTCCATTTCAGCTGTGAAATTGTAGCTCATAAGATCACGAAAATTTTCCGTAAGCCGATCGGTTACAATTTCGCCCATTTTCTCGGCATAAAAACGGCGGTTTTCAACACGCACGTACCCTCGATCCTGAATGGTAGAAATAATAGAGGCGTAGGTTGAAGGCCGACCTATGCCGCGTTTCTCTAATTCTTTTACCAATGAAGCTTCACCGAATCGGGCCGGTGGCTTGGTAAAATGTTGTTGCGGATCAAGCGCAATCAACTTTAGTTCTGCTCCCTCTTTTAAATCAGGCAAATGCGTATCTTCGGCGCCTTTACGGCTCATTGGCGGTTGCACTCGGGTCCAACCATCGAAGCGCATGACTCGGCCGCGAGCTTTCAACTCATATTCACCAGCTTTTACGGTGATGGTGCTTGCATCATATTTTGCTGGCGTCATTTGACAGGCTACAGTTTGCCGCCAAATTAGCTCATACAAGCGCTCAGCGTCACGCTCCATACCACTCAGTGCCTTTGAGCGTACTTTCACATCGGTAGGCCGGATCGCCTCATGAGCCTCTTGTGCATTCGCTTTAGCACCATAGAAATTAGGTTTTTCAGGCAAATAAGGCTTACCAAATTCTTTTTCGATAAACCCACGCACACTGGTTAATGCATCTTGCCCTAAATGCGTTGAATCTGTTCGCATATAAGTAATATAGCCTGCCTCATAAAGGCGCTGCGCCATCATCATGGTTTTCTTAACACCGAAGCCCAACCGGGTGCTAGCGGCTTGTTGCAAAGTTGAAGTAATAAAAGGTGCTGATGCTCGGCTTGAAGTTGGTTTATCCTCACGGGAAACCACTTCATAACGAGCATGCTCAAGCGCTTGCACCGCGGCCATTGCCTGTTCTTTATTCACAGGCTTGAAATTCTCGCCTTGATAACGGCTCACAGCGAAGCGCACTTCTTCTTTTTGTGCACTCAAATCAGCATGTAAATCCCAAAACTCTTCGGGTACAAAGGCTTTAATTTCACGTTCACGTTCAACCACTAATCGAACGGCTACCGATTGCACTCTTCCCGCTGAGAGCCCGCGTGCTACTTTCTTCCACAATAATGGCGAAAGCATAAAACCAACCACACGGTCGAGGAACCGACGAGTTTGCTGCGCATTTACTCGAGATACATTAAGTTCTGTGGGTTCAGAGAAGGCTTGTTGAATCGCTTTTTTGGTGATTTCGTTGAATACCACACGCTGATAACGGTCATTATTGCCGCCGATAAGCTCACGCAAATGCCACGCAATCGCTTCCCCTTCCCTATCCAAATCCGTTGCGAGATAAACTGTATCGGCTTTTTTTGCCAATGACTGTAATTCTTTTACAACCTTTTCTTTACCGGGTAGCACCTCATAATGAGGCTCCCAACCATGCTCCGGATCTATACCCATCCGCGATACAAGATTTACGTAATCACGCTCACGCTTGTATTTAGCTTTCTGTTTCTCAGACATTTTCCGAACTTCGGCGGGTGATTTAGTTGGTGCTTTTGCTCCGCTCTTAGTTGGCAGATCGCGAACGTGGCCGATGCTTGATTTCACAATAAAATCGGAACCGAGGTACTTATTAATCGTTTTCGCCTTTGCGGGGGATTCGACAATTACTAGTGCTTTACCCATGAAATCCAATGTCTCTTTTTAGTGGTGCGAATGATTATGCGAACTATTTGGGCTTCTGTATAAACCTTCAAATATAAATATTCAAGGGGATTCAGCGATTCACCCTTCCTTTTTAAGATATATAGGGATTAGCGCTAAGAAACAACCCGAAAAATGAAATCAGCTTAAATACAATGATTAAGTGAATAGTTAAGCAATACTAGCTTCCCCTCACGGAAACCATTGGCAAAACGGGCTTTTAACCCGCGTTAGGTTGCGTATAATGATACTCAAACAAAGCATTTTTGGATGCTGAAAAAATTAGGAGCAACAGTAAATCATGCAGCACTTTGAAGTTAATTTCGATGGTTTAGTAGGCCCAACTCACAATTATGCTGGGTTATCTTTTGGTAACGTAGCCTCATTGAGTAATGCAAAAAGTGCCTCTAGCCCGAAATCAGCAGCCAAGCAAGGCTTACAAAAAATGAAGGCGCTACAAGAAATTGGCCTCGTTCAAGGCGTATTAGCGCCGCAAGAACGGCCAGATATTTATGCACTTCGGCGCCTTGGCTTCAGCGGCAGCGATCAGGTTGTTCTAGAGAAAGCCGCGAAAGAAGCACCTGCTATTTTTCGAGCCTGTTGTTCGGCATCGAGTATGTGGACAGCAAACGCGGCTACCGTATCGCCAAGTGCCGATACTCGCAACGGTAAAGTTCATTTCACACCTGCCAATCTAACGAACAAATTTCATCGCTCACTAGAGCCGGAAACGAGTGGCAGAATCCTCCGTGCCATGTTCGCAAATGAGCGCTTTTTTGAGCATCATCAACACCTGCCAGACAACGAACACTTTGGCGATGAAGGCGCCGCAAACCACACTCGATTCTGCAGCGATTATGGTAATGCCGGCGTAGAGCTTTTTGTTTACGGCCGTCATGCATTTGATAGCAGTAAGCCGGCGCCACAAATTTACCCAGCCCGGCAAACGTTTGAAGCCTCGCAGGCGATTGCGCGGCTGCATGGTCTCGCTGACGATAATGCGGTGTTCCTACAACAAAACCCGGCGGTAATCGATCAAGGCGTGTTCCACAACGATGTTATTGCTGTAGGTAACCAAAATGTTTTGTTCTATCACGAGCAAGCTTTTTTAAACGAAGCCCCAGCCTTTGCTGAATTAGAAGCGAAGCTTGGTCAACCTATGCATTTTATTAAAGTGCCCAGCGCGGCTGTAAGTGTGGAAGATGCCGTGCGCACGTATTTATTTAATACTCAATTGGTTACGCTTAAACCTGGGCATATGGTTATTATTGCTCCAACTGAATGCGAAGAGCATGCGGGCGTGAAAGCCTATTTAGAGCAACTCGTGCAAAGTAATACCCCCATCAAAGAAGTGCGCTACTTTGATGTAAAACAGAGCATGCGTAACGGCGGTGGCCCTGCTTGTTTGCGGCTTCGGGTAGCCCTGAACGATCAAGAACTAGAAGCGGTGAACCCCAATGTCATTTTAACTGACCACTTATTTGCGCGTTTAAATCAGTGGGTTGATAAACATTACCGTGATGAGCTTGCGGTTCGTGATTTAATCGACCCCAATTTGTTAGATGAATCAAGAACGGCTCTCGATGAACTGACTCAAATTCTTAACTTGGGTTCGGTATACCCGTTTCAACGAAACGCCCTTTAAATTAGGCTCATATTTCAATATGAAAAAACAAAAAAACGGCCTCGGCCGTTTTTTTCTATGAAATCTGTTTTTTCACCCAATTGCCACCCAACGAGAACTACCCTACTTAAGCATTTCGGTGTTGGAATAATTGGTTATCGTGGCACCTTGTGCGGCAAATAATTCAAGTAAGCCTTGTTCGGCGCCTAAATGCCCCGCGCCCACTGCAATGAAATGAGTGTTCGTATCTTCAGCATCCAATAAAGGCGTTAGTTGTTCCATCCAGGCATGATTACGGCGCCATAACAAAGCAGTTAACTGTTGTTCCGTCATCGATTCTAAGATTAAGCCGGTTAACCCATCTAGATCGCCCTGAACCCACATTTCCGCCAAACTATCGGTATCCAGAGCGCCATCATCCATTTGCTCTAAAAGACGCGTGAGGAACTCGCTATCGGACTCCACAGCACCATGACGCAACGATTCGATTTGTTGTTCGGCGGTTTCTAAACCAGAAAACTCGATGTTCTCCTCGGCAGCCCATGCCATAAGCTGCATTTCCGAACCTTGCTCTGCGTTGAAGCCCTGAGCCATCGCTATTTGTACACTTACCATAAGTTCAAACAACCAGGGCCGCATGTTATCCAATTGCGCAGCCGCTATATCGTATTTCGCAAGCGCTGTTTCCACTCGCTTCCACAGAGAGGGTTCAACCTGAGCAGACATTTTTTCGCTACGAAAGCCATATTGAAGCAACAAAGGCCCGGCTTTATCTAGCTCTTCCGGTGTAAGTTCCAACCAATGTGTTTCACTTTCAGAGAAGGCATTCCGTGCTTGCGATGATAATTCTGTTTCTTCACCACCCACATGTATGGTGCCGAGTAACCACCATGTTTGTTCACCGTATTGTGCACGGTACAAAACCTCGGCTGAGCTGCTTCCAACAGCCGAAAAAAACAAACATACAATGAGTAGTAAACGTAATCCTTTCATTAATCCCCCTCGTTGTATAATTCTGGGTTAGTACTATCCTGATCGTCATCCGCCCGTGCGCTATCGTTGCGTGCGGCATCAAGGCGGTCTAAATAGGCCTGATTAATATCACCGGTAACATATTCACCGTTAAACACCGATGTTTCGAATTTTTCTAGGCTCTCATTTTCGCTTTTAACAGCAGCGATTAAATCGTCCAAATCCTGATAAATCAAGCCATCAGCTTTAATAATAGCACCAATTTCATCGGCTTCTCTGCCAAAGCCAATAAGTTCATTCGCGCTCGGCATATCTATGCCATAAACATTTGGATAGCGGATCTCTGGCGCCGCAGAAGCAAAATACACATTCTTAGCACCGGCTTCGCGAGCCATTTCAATGATCTGCTCTGAGGTAGTGCCCCGCACAATCGAATCATCAACGAGGAGTACATTTTTGCCTTTAAACTCAGCACTAATCGCATTCAGCTTACGGCGTACTGATTTCCGCCGTTGCGTTTGCCCCGGCATAATGAAGGTTCGGCCAATGTAACGATTCTTTACAAACCCTTGTCGATATGGAATATTCAGCACACGCGACATCTCAAGCGCGATATCACAGGCGGTTTCAGGAATGGGTACTATCACATCGATGTCAATATCGGCATATTCCCGTTGAATTTTCTCGCCAAGTTTACGCCCCATGTTAATGCGGCTTGCATAAACCGAAACACCATCAATAGTTGAATCTGGGCGCGCAAAGTAAACATATTCAAAAATACACGGATTATGTACTGGGTTGGCGGCGCACTGCTGGTTGAAAAATTCACCCTGCTCGCTGATATAAATTGCTTCACCAGGCTCAACATCGCGCTCGTAGGTAAACCCAGTTCCATCAATCGCCACACTCTCAGAAGCCACCATGTATTCGGTACCCTGAGGTGTTTCCCGTTTACCCAAAGCCAAGGGACGAATGCCGTGCGGATCGCGAAAGGCCACTAAACCATGGCCAATAATCACGGCTACCACCCCGTAAGCACCACGAACTTGTTCGTGAACGCGAGCTACCGCTGAAAAAATTTCATCTTTAGATAATTCGAGTTGCTTACTTTCCATTAATTCGTAGGCAAAAATGTTAAGTAAGATTTCTGAATCTGAAGATGTGTTAATGTGCCGGCGCGCTTTTTCAAAAAGCGCCGCTTGCAGATCAGCCGCGTTTGTTAGGTTGCCATTGTGCGCCATGGCGATTCCAAACGGAGAGTTCACATAGAAAGGTTGAGCCTCCGCTGAACTGCTGGTGCCGGCGGTAGGATAGCGCACATGGCCAATCCCCATGTTGCCGCTCAAGCGGCGCATGTGGCGAGTGTGAAACACATCTCGTACTAACCCGTTTGATTTTCGTAGCCGTAATGTTTGCCCATCAATTGTCATGATACCAGCAGCATCTTGCCCACGATGCTGCAGCATCGTCAGTCCGTCGTAGAGCGCCTGGTTAACTGGTTGATTCCCTACGATTCCGACAACACCACACATGCACAAACCTCTCGTTGATTATTCCGGCTGTAAAAAGCTGGATGTATTTTGTAGATATTCAAAAAACCACTGAATGTAAACACTAAAATGGGGGATTAAAATAGAATTCTGCCACCATGGATTTTGCGCCATGGGTGTGAAGGTGTCCGCCGCAAACAACAACGCACTGACAATTAATACACCACGCAGAGCACCAAACACGGAACCCAAAACCCTATCGGTTCCGGAGAGCCCTGTTTTTTGCACTAATTGGCTAACAAAGTAAGTGACAAGGGAGCCCACGATTAAGGTGGCAATGAATAACGCTGCAACCGCTGCTCCGTTGCGAAGCATAGTATCTTCCATGCGGGTAAAATAAGCGGCTAATTCCAGATAGAAATGGCTAGCGATAAAGAAGGCGGCGATCCAAACGCCCAAGGATAAAGCCTCTTTAACAAAGCCGCGGACGAGGCTGACGATGACAGATAGCGCTATCACCCCGATAATTGCATAATCGATCCATTCCATAATTTAGCCCGCCATAGTGGAATTTTCGCGCATTCTAACAGAAGAGATGCGCGCTTGCTCGAAGTTTATTTCAGCTAAAATCACTCAACAGGGCGGTACTCAACAACGCGCCCAGATAAACCTGATATTTCTTCTAACTGCGCCAATTGAGCCTCTAAACGAGCCGCATTAACATCAGGCCCCACCATCAACAAGGTAAGTAAATCGCCATTACTGTTACGCGTATTTCTACTGTATGCGGAATAACCCTCTGCGCGAAGCTCAGTAACAATTTCACTGACGCGCTCAGCATTTCGAAATGCGCCCAGTTGTATAACCCAACCTTCATTCATAACTTCGCTGCTAACACTTTCGGTATCGCCGGCGGTGGTATTATTTAACCCAGCTTCTTGCGGTTCAGGAATGGCAAAGCCATCATCTTCGGCAAACACCCGAGGTTCACGCTGGGCACGCTCGGAAAAATCTTCAGGAAATTCTGGTGCATTCATTTCCGCGCTTGTTTCTGGACGTAGCGGACTTACTTGGAAATCATCGTCGGGGTTGTAATTTTTACCAGATAACAAATCAGGCAAAATAATAACCGCAAGTGCAACCACGATTAATGTGCCCACGATTCGGTTTTGTAATTGACTCGCCACCTATGCTACCTCGTTATATTTTCTATGCTTTACTGTGTGCGCTTTTACTAGCACTAATCTTGCTATCTTTCCTAATAGTATCAAACCTTTGTGTTTGCTTGCCCGGAAAGATGTTGCTGCAATGCCGCAACAGTCAGAAAAGATCCAAAACATACTATAACATCATCGTTGCTAACGTCAGCCTTGGCTTGTGTAAATGCCGCCACCGGATCTGAATAGCAACCTATTTCGCCAGCTAATTCACTGTCTATTTTTGCAGTTACTTGCGCGTTTGCCACAGCGTGAGGAACTAACGCTTGCATTAGGTGTTCGGCACTCGTTCCTCTATCGCCAGGAAGTGATGCTAAATACCAATGCTTGATGGTTGTTTTTAATGGCGCTAACGTGGCTCGGTGCTCTTTATCTTTGAGCATACCGCACACCGCAACAACTCGCCGATTTGCAAACAACGCCTGCAAGCGTTGTGCTAAAAATTCAGTAGCGTGTGGATTGTGGCCAACATCAAGTATCACTGTTGGCTGAGTTTGCACTATTTCGAAGCGGCCAGTTAATTGCGCTCGGCTTAAACCTGCCGCTGCATGATTAGCATCAACAGCTAAGCCACTCAGTTGCACCGCGGCTAGCGCCGTTAGCGCATTGGCAAATGGCAAACTTGGCAGCGGCAACCCGAACCAATTGCTAACAGGCCCGAAGAAATCAAAGCTCTCGTTCGTTTGTGTCGCGTAAAAATCGGTACCCACACAATAAAGTTCTGCTTGAATAGCTCTTGCGTGCGCAAGCAAAGGCTGCGGTGGTTTTGGATCGCCACAAATAGCGGGTTTATCACCACGATAAATACCGGCTTTCTCAAAACTAATTTGTTCACGATCTGAGCCCAGAAACTCAATGTGATCAACACCTACACTGGTAACTACGCTTACATCCGGATCGATTATGTTTACCGCATCAAAGCGACCACCCAAGCCCACTTCAAGAACAATAACCTCTGGTTTATATCTTTGGCACAACCAAACTGCCGCAAGGGTGCCGAACTCAAAATAAGTTAAGCTAACGTCTGAGCGTGCTTTTTCAATCGCACAAAATGCCTGCACGTGATCCGCTTCGCTAAGCTCATAACCGTTTACCCGAACTCGCTCGGTATATTTCACTAAATGAGGTGATGTGTATGTGGCAACCGTAATGCCAGCGGCTAAACACATTTGTTCGAGATAACGCACGGTGGAACCTTTACCGTTCGTTCCGCCAACTGTTATTACTTTCGCCGTGGGATGGAGTAGATCGAGAGTTTCAGCAACCGCTCTAACACGTTCTAGGCCCATATCAATGGGCCGATGATGAATGCCTTCTAAATATTCAAGCCATTGCTGCAGGCTCCATTTAGCCTGCATTTCCAAAGTTGCTTTCAAGGCTTTAGCTCACTCAGAAGGTGTTTGTACTTCGGGGTTAACGGTTGGTAAATTCTGCATTTTTGCTAGCAAACCACCGATACGATCACGCATTTCACGGCGATCTACAATCATATCAATCGCACCGTGCTCGAGTAAGAATTCAGCCCGTTGAAATCCGGGAGGTAAGGTTTCGCGCACCGTTTGCTCGATAACACGAGGGCCTGCGAAGCCGATTAACGCATTCGGCTCTGCGATATTCACATCACCTAGCATTGCTAAGCTGGCAGAAACACCACCCATGGTTGGATCAGTAAGTACAGAAATGAAAGGTAATCCTTCCTCACTCATGCGGGCCAAGGCTGCGGAGGTTTTCGCCATTTGCATTAACGATAGCAACGCCTCTTGCATGCGGGCGCCACCGGAAGCAGAGAAACACACTAAAGGAATTTTCCGTTCTAAACAAACTTCTGCCGCTTTCACGAAGCGTGCGCCCACCACCGAAGCCATGGAGCCGCCCATAAATTTAAATTCGAAAGCCGTTACGCAAACGGGAATACCTTTTAAGTTACCGCTCATAGCTACGAGAGCATCTTTTTCTCCCGTGGCTTTTTGCGCGGCTACTAAGCGGTCTTTATACTTTTTAGTATCTTTAAATTTCAAGCGATCTTGTGGCTCTAAATCAGCCCCTAGCTCTTCTTGATTACCCGGGTCTAAAAATGCTGCCAAACGCTCCCGTGCCGACAAACGCATGTGATGTCCGCACTTTGGACACACAGAAAGGTGGCGCTCGAGGTCAGCGCGGTACAAAATAGCTTCACAACCTTCGCATTTACTCCACACGCCTTCCGGAATGTTTTTCTTTCTACTTGATTGTGGCTTAGCAAGAATTCGTTCAATCCAGCTCATAAGAACCTAATGTCTCCCGATACTTTCTGTATCGTCTATTTAAAATCACCGGTTAAGGCTACATTAAAGCACAAATGCGGGCGATAGTGCAGCAAGAAGTGGTCTAAACACTAACCTTGGGGCTTTAGCCACGCCACTACAATTTAGATAATTCAGTTGCACTGATCACAGCGTTGTTAATTGTTCCGGTAAAAACAACGGCCCAATCGGAGCTCTTGGAATCGCCCATTCCTCAGGATAAATCACGTCAACCAAATACAATCCATTCGGTTTCGCCGTAGCCGCCGCCAATGTGCGATCTCTAGCAGCCAGCAAATCTGCCATCCAGCTTAACGGTTGTTCACCCTGCCCAATGATGATGAGTGAGCCCACAATGTTACGTACCATATGGTGCACAAAAGCGTTTGCCTTAATATCAACCACAATAAAATCACCTAACCGCTGCACAGTGACAAAGTGAATATTTCGATACGGGGTGTTGGATTGGCAATGTGAGGCCCGGAACGAGGTAAAATCATGTTCACCACAAATGGCCTGTGCCGCTGTATGCATTCGTTCAGCATCGAGCGCGTGATAAACGTGGGTAATACCGTGCTTTAAAATACCAGGCCGTACCGGCGAATTATAAATGATATACCGATAACGCCGAGCCGTAGCACTAAACCTAGCATTAAAATCTTGAGTTACTTCTGCATACCAACGAATCGCGATGTCGTCCGGTAGCATTGCATTAACGCCTAAGGTCCACGCTCGGTCATCTCGCACATTCTGCGTGTCAAAGTGAACTACTTGTCCTGTTGCGTGTACGCCCGCATCCGTGCGGCCCGCACAGGTTACCACTACTGAATGATTGGCAACTTTGCTAATCGCTTTCTCTAAACATTCTTGTACGCTAGGTACTGCTTGTTGACGTTGCCAACCAAAGTATCGATGGCCATCATACTCTACTCCGAGCGCTATTCGCATTGCCTATTTCTGTTCCTTTATTTTTGCTAGTAATTGCTCGGCTTCAGCTTGTAACTCAGCATCCGCGATTGGCATCACTTCCTCAAGTGCCGCAATACCCTCATCGAGCTCGCCCATCTCTAAATAAGCTCTAGCCAGATCAATTTGCGCCGCTAATTCTTCACGCTGAGCCTGCATCGCCTCTTCTTTCGTTTGCCCGGCATCTACATCACTATCGTCATCGGCATCCGCCTCAGCTTCATCCAAAATCTCAGATATTTCTCGATAGTTTTCTACCTTTTCGTGCGTTTGCGCAGGCGCTTCTGTTTCCACTCCGGCTTGTGTTGCTTCAGGCACTTCATTCCCAGTTGCTTCATGCGCAGGCGCTTGTGCCTCGCTTTCCGAAGCTTCGGCTAAGTGTGCGGCCGTTGCCACCTTATGCGGTGAATTCGATTTTTCATCGCTGGTATTTTTGCGAAAAACGAGAATTAGGAACGCCAAAATTAAGCCAATAAAGGCCACCGGAATAAGAACACCTGGCCAAGCTAAGAACCAAGCTAAACTCGGCTCATAGTTTTCTTCGATAACCACTTCTCGCTGCAGTGTTTGCGGCGCAGCGGCTTGTTCCACATTAACCGATTCTGCAACGCTCAAAGCAGCTTCCAAGTCACTTACTTGCTCGCTAAGCTCCCGATTGCTGCGCTGTACCGTCCGTAACTCTCGTTCAGTGTCCGCAAGTTGTTGTTGCAACTCACTTAACCGAGCTTCATGTGCGGCCTGTAACTCATCAATTCTTGCTTGTTCTGCACCGGCGGTTGCGCCCTGAAAATTCGCGCCTTGAACACGGGCTTCTCGAGCCATTTCCGCAGCTACGAACTCGCCACCCAACAATGGAATCATGCGCGTTCTGGCTAGCTCAGCATCTTGTGCTCGAATATCGCTCGCCGATGGCACGAAGAGCGTAACGCCGGTAGATAAACGGTTAATATTATCTTCGGGGAATAGCTCTGGATTAGCATCTACCAGAGCCGCCATCGTTTGATAAATACTAACACTGCGATCCGGATGAATACGATTAGCAATAAACCACATCGTGTCCTGTTTAGTAATCGGACCATAGGTTTGCTGGCTTGATTCTTGCGAGCTCGAATTAGAAGTGGGCTCTGCTTCATCGGCAAAACTTACTGATACGAACAAAAGCACCGCGGTCAGTAAAATCATGTTTGCAATCGACCGCGGGTTGAACCAACGAAAAGAAGCGCGAGAATGAGTTGTTGTTTGCATGCTTATCATTTTTATTTTCCTGCTTGCTCATGGAGCCCGCTCTGATGCTAATACTTTGCACCGAATTCAGCTTGCCGCTATCTAGTTAATTATCAGTTTTATAGTTTTCAAGGTTTTGGTGAACGCTAAAATCACCAGTAATCTCGAAGCAAATGCTCGGCAATTTGCACACTATTTGTGGCTGCGCCTTTGCGAATATTATCGGCTACTACCCAAAGATTTAAACCATTCGGATGGGTAAAATCTTTTCTTACTCGACCCACGAATACGGTATCTTTTCCTGATGCATCAGAAACCTGGGTAGGAAACTCATCATTCAATTCCCGTAACTCTACGCCTTCAGCTTGCTGTAGCAAAGCCTTAACACGTTCAACATCTACCGGCAGCCGAGTTTCTAAGTGAATCGCTTCAGCATGACCAAAAAACACTGGCACCCGAACCGCGGTAGCATTCACCATAATGCTTTCATCCCCAAAAATCTTCTGGGTTTCCCAATGCATTTTCATTTCTTCTTTGCTGTAATCATTATCAAGAAAAACATCAATTTGCGGGATGGCATTAAACGCAATTTGCCGGCTAAACGCTTCCGGCTCAGCGGGTAAACCATTTAAGAGCTTTGATGTTTGTTGTGCCAGTTCATCCATTGCTGAAGCGCCAGCGCCTGATACCGATTGATAAGTGGCTACATTAATGCGCTCAATACCGAACTCATCGTGAATAGGCTTTAACGCAACCAACATTTGAATCGTTGAGCAATTCGGATTCGCGATAATGTTGCGATTTCGAAATTCTGCAATAGCGTGCGCATTTACTTCCGGAACCACCAAAGGAATATCAGGTTGGTAACGAAATTGGCTGGTATTATCAATTACAACACAGCCGGCATCAGCGGCACGTGGTGCGTAGATTTCAGAAATACTGCCGCCAGCCGAGAAAAATGCAATTTCAACTTGGCTCCAATCAAAATTTTCAGCATCTTCAACAAGCAAATCTTCACCACGGAAGCTTACTTCAGTGCCCGCTGAACGGCTGCTAGCAAGCGGAAATAATTGCTTTACGGGAAAACCGCGTTCTTCAAGGCATTCCATCATTTGTTTGCCCACCAAACCAGTGGCACCCAACACAGCAACATTTACTTCAATGCTCATTAATAACCCTCAAAACTTAAGCCCGTGGCAAAAACCAAAGGCTGTGAATTTGTTATCGAATAATTTACGCTTATTCTACGCTGCTCGCACAGTAAAACCCAGCGCGCGTAACTGATTCTGCTGCTCAATGGAGCAAGATTGGTTACAAATTAACACTTGGCTCCACATTTCACGCCGTAAACGATACTCTTTTCGTAATCTATCAAACCCTTGGGTTGTTCGTCCATTTTCCCGAAAATTCCGATCATCCTGCAGAATCGGATAAACATTTTGTACCCACTGGTTAATGTCAGTTTCGCTAAAGCCATGTGCTATCAAAGTGGGATCGCCGTTTGTTTGTGGTAAAACCGCAGCTTCAGGAATAAGCTCTGATGTTGAGGAAAAAAACTGATGCAGTTGGGTATATAAGCGATATGTACCCCTAATCTTACCTTCAATGCTATGTCCGGCAATGTGCGGTGTTGCAATGTCAACAAGAGAAACTAAGCCATCAATGACCTGCGGTTCACCTTCCCAAACGTCCAAAGCGACATGTAAAGAGGGTCCGTTTTTCAAGCGCTGATGTAGCCCTTGGTTATCAACCACAGCGCCACGGCTGGCGTTTATTAATACGGCATTCGCTTGTAACTCGTTGATCCGATTTGC
The DNA here is from genome assembly GCF_003987135.1 of Aliidiomarina iranensis. Lineage (GTDB taxonomy): Bacteria > Pseudomonadota > Gammaproteobacteria > Enterobacterales > Alteromonadaceae > Aliidiomarina > Aliidiomarina iranensis. The sequence continues at coordinate 39,200 of NZ_PIPJ01000003.1, read as the reverse complement.
GTTTAATAGATGCCATGTAGCATCGGGCCCTTCCATGTTCATAGGTACGTGGCAAGAAACTAAATCATAGCTTGGCAAGCTTTGCCAATCACCAAAGGGTAATTCGGCTCCCGCTCTTTGTTTTATCGGATCAATGTATTCAACATGCATTCCTAATGCGGCTAAACGCTTTCCTGCCTCACTGCCTGTGTTCCCGGCACCCACAATGAGGGCGCGTTTATCACGCCAAGAGAAACCTTCTCGTTGGGCAATAGCGAGGGCAGCACAAAGTACATATTCACCCACTGCCACTGCATTGCAACCTGCTGCACTAGCAAATTCAATATTTCGCGCAGCTAGTGCTTGAATATCAACATGATCAACGCCAATAGTGGCAGTGCCAACAAATTTCAACTTCGGCGCTTTCGCCAATACCGCTTCATTTATTTCTGTAACCGAACGAATCAAGAGTATTTCAGTATCGGCAAGGTGTTCCTCAGGAAGCTCCCGGCCTTGGTAGAAGCACAACTGCGATGTTTCAAAAAGATTAGAGAATAAGTACTCTGAGGCAGGCAGATTCCTGTCGATCAAAAATTTCATCGCTTTTTCCCTCGTTGATCCACACTAACGATAATCTGAGCGTTTAGAATAGCTTCTAGTAACCAGCCTTGCATTAAAAAAGCCGCTCCAGTTGGAACGGCTTTCTGTTAAACCTTATCTAAACGCCCTTTTCAGGCGTTATAAGGGTAATGAATTACTGATATTTGCGAAACACCAATGAAGCATTAGTGCCACCAAACCCAAAACTATTCGACATCACAAGATTTAAGTTTTTCGGTGTGGCCTCGCGCACAATGTTCATGCCAGCCGCTTTTTCATCCAGTGTTTCGATATTTATGGATGGGGTAACGAAGCTTTCTTTCATCATCAATAATGAGTAAATAGCTTCATGCACACCCGCAGCACCTAGGCTGTGTCCTGTCATTGCTTTGGTAGCGCTGATTAATGGTGTATTTTCTGCAAATACTTCGCGAATAGCTTCTAGCTCTTTCACATCACCTACCGGCGTGCTTGTTCCATGGGTATTCAAGTAATCGATAGGTGCATCTAAGCCTTGCATCGCCATCTTCATACAGCGCACGGCGCCCTCACCAGATGGCGCAACCATGTCGAAGCCATCCGAAGTGGCACCATAACCTACGATTTCGCCGTAGATCGTTGCGCCACGAGCCAACGCAGTTTCAAGCTCTTCAATCACCAACATACCGCCACCACCTGAGGGCACAAAGCCATCGCGGTTGGCATCATAGGTGCGCGAGGCTTTTTCCGGCGTATCGTTATATTTAGTGCTCAAGGCACCCATGGCATCGAATTCCATGCCTAAGGTCCAGTGCAGTTCTTCACCACCGCCAGCAAATACACGATCTTGCTTGCCTAACTGAATCAATTCCAATGCATGGCCGATACAATGCGCACTCGTTGCGCACGCCGAGCTAATAGAATAGTTCACGCCTTTAATTTTCATTGGCGTTGCTAAACAAGCTGAGGTTGTGGAGGCCATGCAACGTGGAACCATATAAGGCCCAACTCGCTTCACGCCTTTTTCTCTTAGCGTATCAGCGGCGGCAACTTGATGCTCGCCGGAAGCACCACCTGAACCTACTACGAGGCCAGTGCGCTCGTTAGAAACTTCCTCTGCAGAAAGGCCAGCATCAGCAATGGCTTGTTCCAGAGCAATGTAGGCATAAGCTGCGGCATCACCCATAAAGCGATAGGCTTTACGATCAATGTGCTCACTTGCATTGATTTTCAAATCACCCCAAACCTGGCAGCGCAAACCCATTTCGGCAAATGGTTCCGAGCGAGTAATACCTGAACGCCCTGTTTTCAAAGATTCCAACACTTCCTGCTGATTATTGCCAATGCTTGATACAATTCCGATTCCGGTTACGACTGCTCGTCTCATTGAATCTATCCTATTAATAAATTTCCGGTATCATACATTGAACCGATGAAAACGAAAATGCACTCTTTAAGTGGTCTGCTGACTAACATTCTCGAATAAGGCTCAATATGACATCTGCTAACGCCAATCCATCTTTGCATTATGCCGATATCGAGTTCGACCAACAAGGTATACCCGAATCAACTCTATTTGCTGATATCTACTTTTCACGCAAAGATGGTATTGCCGAGAGCAACTACGTGTTTATTCAGCACAACGATCTCCACAAACGTTTTGCCGCAATTTCCGAGTACGATTCATTTGTGATTGCAGAAACCGGTTTTGGTACCGGATTAAACTTCTTACTCGCCGCTGATTTATTTCTTCAGAAGGCACCTAAAAATGCGCATTTATATTTTACCAGCTTCGAAAAATATCCTATTCGGCATGCTGATCTCGTTAAAATTCATCAGCATTGGCCACAATTTAGCACCCTTAGTTCCCTGTTGCTGGCACGCTACCCCGCTCTCTTGCCGGGTTTACAACGAATAGAGATTCACCCGCAAATCACGTTAGATCTCTATTTTTCAGATGTAAACGACACCCTTCGCGAATGGGCGGAAGAACACCCTCGCACAGTTAATGCATGGTTCCTAGATGGCTTTGCTCCGAGTAAAAACCCACAAATGTGGGATTCTAAGCTATTTAACGCCATTGCTTTGAGCCTGGCTAACCATGCAACTTTTGCTACTTTCAGCGCTACTGGGAATGTGCGCCGGCAAATGCTAGAAGCAGGGCTAAACGTTAAAAAAGCAAAGGGGTTTGGGCGCAAACGAGAAATGTTGTTCGGCGGAATTCAAAAGATGGGGAAACCCGCACAACCGGCCGCGCAATCTATTGCTATTATTGGCGATGGCATTGCCGCCGCCACTCTTGCTTATGAATTGCGCAATTCTAACAAACGCATTCACATCTTTGCGGCAGCAGAGGCAGCAGCTGCCGGCGCTTCAGGAAACCCCCAAGGCGCTGTATATCCGCTACTGCAGGCGCAATGGACGCCCTCTTCCGATTTCTACAGCCATGCCCATGAGTTCGCGCGCCAACTCTACCGAAGTGCCGTACCAAACTGTTGGCATGAAAGTGGGGTGCAGCAACTCAGTAAGAGTACTCCCCAGTTACTGAAAATTCGCAGTATTCGGAGCCTAAATCTCTATCCAGACCCCTATTGGCAACCGCAAACGCAAGCACAGGCTTCAGTAAAGGCTAATGTGCCGCTGCCTACGCCAGCGGTTTTACTGCCAACCGCTGGGTGGGTGCCCGCTAAACAACTGGTCAATGAATTACTAGAAAAGGTTGCCTCACATCGGAAACAATCGAATTTAGAATTCAGTGTGCATTTTTCTTGTCAGATTTTGGATATCCAAGCACTCAACGCCTGTTCATCGGCAAGTTCCCACCAGCAGTGGCAGCTTTTACTAGAGAGCACGTCCAAGGATTTCGTAGCAGAGAATCTGTGCTTTGATCAGGTGATTATTGCCGGTGGTGAGAAAAGTACGCAATTACTCCCGCAAGCTTTAGTACCTATTCGCCCTGTACGAGGGCAAATTACGCAGTTGGCGGTTCCAGATAACCACCAACTAGCAAATTTAAACCAAGTACTCTGTGGGGGTGGCTATATTACACCCGTGCATCAAGGTTTATGTTGTATTGGTGCAACCTTCGATAAAACTAGAACGGACGCTATTATCGACCCAAACGACGATGAACAAAATTTACGCCAACTGCGTGATGATTTTTCGTTTTCTGCGCCTCAAAGCTGGGTGGTTGCCAATCGAGCGAGTGTTAGGGCAACCACGCCAGATCACTTACCCCTAGCAGGGCGTGTGCCTAAATTCGTGAATGGCCAGCTTCAGGAATACTCGAATCTTTGGCTTCTCAGTGGGCTTGGTGCGCGGGGCCTTACTAGTGCTCCGTTAGCCGCGGCACTGGTGGCGGCACAAGTTGAAAACCGACCTCTGCCGGTTACCGCGCGGATTAATGCGGCATTGAAACCAATTCGTTTTGCCGAACGCGCGCGCTTGCGAAACAAATCAATCTGGGTATATTAGGTGCTGTTTCGAACAGATGTTTTCTGTTTCGGGCTCTTTTTAGCGCTGAAGGCTAAAAACGTTTTAGGCTGCGGCAATTAGGCGCTCCAACATGTTTTGTACGTGCTGTTGATCTTGCGGGTTTAACTCATCTTTGCTGCGTTTCAAAGCCGATCTAAGCTCTTCCCACAATAATTCCGGCGATTCCTCACCCCGTAACTCCAGCTGAGCAACCACAAGATCGAAATGCCCGCGTAAATAGCCACTGGCAAAAAGCTCGTTATCATCACCATTAACTACCGCCTCATCGAATACACTTTCTAATGAATCAGCCAAAATTGTTAATTTATTCGCCATAAGACCTCTATTGTCACTAATACCACGTGTTTTAATGTAAGAAAAAGCGTCGTTATTGTAGCTGATCTCGCCATCCCTCTCTAGCGTACTGATATTTTTATTCGTACCCTCTTGATGAGTTCAATCGTGGGATCTGCTATCCTCTCGCAGCTTAATTTTAGTCTCGAAGGTTTTGTTCACCGCATCGTTTAGGAAAGGTATTTTATGAGTGATTTCCGCATTGGATTATTTTATGGCTCCACAACATGCTATACAGAAATCGCCGCTGAAAAAATGCGCGATATCATCGGTGCTGATATCCTCGAACTTCACAACATTAAGGACATCCCATTAAAAGATGCTGAGCAATACGATTATCTAATTTTTGGCTTATCCACGTGGGATTTCGGTGAAATTCAGGAGGATTGGGAAAGCCACTGGGACGAAATTGCCGACCTCGATTTGCGCCACAAAACTATTGCACTTTTTGGCATGGGTGATCAGCAAGGATATGGTGAATGGTTCCAAGATGCGCTTGGTATGCTCCATGATGCGATTGCCGAAGTTGATACTGGCAAAACCATTAATCGAATTGGCCTATGGCCAACTGAGGGTTATGAATTTATCGCCTCGAAAGCGCTCACTGCCGATAAAACAAAATTTGTGGGCTTAGCGCTTGATGAAGATTCTCAATATGAATTCTCAGATGAAAGAATTCAAACTTGGTGCATGCAAGTACTTGAAGAGATTGCTCAAGGCATTGAGTAATTAAGCTTCGAAATCAGAATCATCGAGCGCTAAACCGCCGAATTCGGCCTCGGGAGCCCGATAATTCAGCAACCTCGCTTCAATGAGGCCTATTCGTTTAGCCGCATCTTCTACCGAATAATGCTTTGCCGGCAATCTCCCCCACACCGGGGCTGGCCAACTCGCATCGTATTGATTGCGCACAATGTGATGCAGGTGCAACTGGGGAACCATGTTTCCAAGCGCTCCGATATTTAATTTCTCGCCGTTGAAAACATCCATAATCATTTGCCCAAACCAACTTGATTCGTGCCAAAGTGCGGCTTGATCGGCGCTCGAAAGCTGAAAAATTTCACTGACATTCGGCCGCCGCGGCACCAAAATAAACCATGGGTATTGCCGATCATTCATCATCAATACCTGACACAGGGGCAAGCGCCCAAGATTGAAACAATCGGCTTCTAATTGTTTATGTAACATAAAGATGCCGGAGTATACTCCGGCATCTTTCGCTGCATCATTTACCATGCAATTAATCTCTAACGGTTGAATCGGAGGCGAAGATTTTTCCAAAATAACTATCCGGCAACCAATACGGGGCTTCGTCGGCGTTCGCTATCTCCACACCAATTTGAAAGTTTATATCAGTAAATAACGCGCCGAAATCATAACGAATGCCGCCATATTGTTCCGTTAATGTGGGCAAATCATCACCTGGACGATGATAGTTTTCAGCAAAGAAACGCCCCCAAACTTCACCGCCATCTTCATCTTCATCTTGCGAGGTGAAGCCTGTCATCAAGAACACTGCTGGGATACCTTGACGCACTAGTGTGTAATGGTCAGAACGAGTGAATATCGCTTGCTCAGGCATCGGGTCTGGGCTCAGGGCGATATCATGCTTGCCTGCTGCACGAGCCACGATTTCACCTAGGTTTGAATGGTCGGCGCCAAAGGCCACGATATCAGCAAATGGATACAAAAGTACCGGCATATCCAAGTTTACGTTTGCTACGATGCTCTCAATTGGAACAGTAGGATTGTGAGCAAAGTAATCAGCACCAAGTAAGCCTTTTTCCTCAGCAGTTACCGCCGCAAATAGAATTGAGCGCCGCGGAGGGTTACCCGCAGCAGCTTGCTCTGCATACATGCGCGCCGTTTCCAGCATTACCGCAACGCCTGCTGCATTATCAAGGGCACCGTTATTCACTTTTGATGATGTGGTGAAATCGCGAGCTAAACCGATATGATCTGAATGCGCCGTATAAATAACATACTCATTTTTTAATACTGGATCTGCACCTTCAATCATCCCAATAACATTAGGGCTATCAATTTCCGTGAATACCGATTCGCGGCTCATGGTAGCCGTAGCATCGAGTTCAAAAGCAGCGGGCCGCTCACCCGCCTCTAACGCGGCAAAGATACTATCTAATGAATATTCCGAATCAGCAAAGAACACTTCTGCCGCACGATAATCTAGGTAAGCACTACCTTTTAATTGGCCATCTTCGCCATGGGCATTGCCATCTGTATCGAGCCAGCGCATACGTGGGCCTGAACCGAATAGCACAGCGCGTTCAAAAGGCCGAACAGCCTCACGCTCTGGCGTATGTAAAGTAATAAAACCAACGGCACCCCGTGCAACTGCTTGCTTTTGCTTTTGTGCGCCTAAGTGAGCCGCCTCTTCACTCGGAAGCCCCTCGGTACCGCCACTTACCGCAATAACAATCTTATTTTCAACATCAACACCGGCATAATCATCAATACCGAAGGTTTCTGATACCAAGCCATAGCCAACGAACACAAGCTCTGCAGATACTTCCGAAACTTCTTCTGCAGTGTTAGCGCCGGTAGTAAAATCTTTGCGATATTCAAAATCATAGGTTCCGCTGGCTGTTTCCACACTAAACGTGGGCTCTTGTTCGCTTAACTGGGCGCTGCGAAAAGATACTCGCTGGTAGTAGCCATCGGTGCCGGCTTCTTCCAAACCCATGAGCTGAAATTGCGCAGCAATATAATGTGAACTAATTTCGTGTCCGCGAGTGCCAGTGTCGCGGCCCTCAAGCAAATCGCTCGCTAAAAATTCTAAATGAGCTTGCACTGCTGCTGGATTCGCAGCAGGTGCCGGAGCATGAACTTCACTGGTGTCCTGTTCGGGTGCACATGCACTAAGCAATGTAACAACAGCAACGGCACTCGCCAACCCCGTCATTTTTCCGGCATTGCTTAAAAAACGTTTCTTCATAATGGCTTCCATTTTCTTTTTAAAATTATCATATTGCTGACGCAAAAAGCTAAGCTCTGGCTAATTAGGGCTCAATTACTTTAAATCAGAACACGTCATCTAGTAAGCCAAAGTTATCATGATCATCGCAGTTTATCTGCCTCTTATCGCAGTTATTTAAAAAAACAGTTGTGACCACTAAATATTTTATGTAATGTTATATTATTACATAAAACATAACCACTTGAGCACAGCTCACTGAATTGAAGCCAAATAACTGAGAGCGCTTATTGCAACTACAGAGCGCTTGCCAAAATGATTACCGTTAACTAAACGATGAGTGAAAAAAAGATGTTCAGAAAAGCACCATTAGCATTGGCGATAGCTGCACTACTTAACCCCTACACACTCAGTGCGCAAGAAGCGGAAAGCGATACAAATACGCAAACAGAGGAGCCGGTTGCTGAGCAAAACGTTGATGAAAATCAAAATGCACAAAGAGCCACCGAGCACAGTTTTGAACGCATCATTGTAACGGCTTCACCGTTGCAACGCACTGTATTAGAGAGCGCCCAACCGGTACACATCTTATACGGCGATGCATTACGTGAGAGCGAAGCCGCAACACTTGGTGAAACACTCCGCGGTTTGCCTGGGGTGCAAGCTACTTATTATAGCCCGACATCGAGTAGCCCAATCATTCGTGGTTTAGATGGGCCGCGCGTTAAAATCGTGCAAAACGGCCTTGATGTGGGTGATATATCTCGAGGAGGCCCCGATCATGCGGTTTCTACTGAGGCTTCTACCGCTGAACAAATCGAAGTACTTCGCGGCCCTGCTACACTTCTTTTTGGCAGTGGCGCAAGCGGCGGTGTAGTTAACGTAGTTGATAACCGTGTGCCACGGCAACCTATCGACGGCCTCGAGGGCTCTTATGGCGCTCGCTACAATAGTGTTTCTGATGAGCGTAGTGGTAGCTTTGATTTAAATGCCGGCCAAGGTGATTTCGCGCTTCATCTTGATGGTTTTTATCGCAAGGCAAACGATACTCGAGTACCCGAGTTTCATACTCCCGATGGCGAGCACGCAGAAAAAATCGAAAACAGCTTTACCGACGATAAGGGTGCAACCTTAGGCGCCAGCTATTTCTTTAATGATGGCTTCGCCGGCTTTTCATTTGGCCGCTTAGAACGCGAATACGGTATTCCAGGTCACTCCCATGGTGAGGATGAACATGGTGAGGATGAACATGGTGAAGATGAGCATGAGCATGATCACGACCATGACCATGACCATGAAAGTGGCCATGCTCATGAGGACGGCGTTTATGCTGATATGGTGCAAGATCGGTTCCAATTTATCAGTAGCTTCAATAACCCTTTCGCGGGCTTCGAGAGTATCGATTTCAATGTTGGCTACACAGATTTAACACATCAAGAAATTGAAGACGAATATGTGGAAACCGGCTTTAATCTTGAAAAAACGGAACTACGCGTAATTGCTCGCCACAACCCGATTGCGGGCTGGCGCGGTGCTATTGGTACGCAAATATCTCAGCAAGAATATAGTTCATTTGGTTCAGAAGCCTATACGCCAGCTACCGATACAGATAGTGCAGGTGTATTTTGGATTGCCGAACGCGGGTTTGGTGATATCACTTGGGAAGTGGGGGCGCGCATTGAGCAAGTTGAACTCGATAGCGAAAATTTTAATAAAATCGATTACACACCGTTGAGTGCATCAACCGGGATGAATTGGCGAGTAAGTGATGGATTAAAATTAGCGGCGAGTGTGAGTTATAGTGAGCGAGCGCCAACTGCCAATGAGTTATTTGCTAACGGCGCGCACTTTGCAACTCGAACCTTTGAAGTGGGCGGCGTATACAATATTCACCACCTTGATGGCCATGAGGAGGAGGGACATGACGATCATGGTCATGATGACCACGGCCATGATGACCATGGTGACGATCACAGCGATCACGGCCACGGTGAATACGCTTATGAACTAGAAATAGCTGATTTTGCTCTTGCCAAAGAACGCTCGATGAACATTGATTTCGGTATGCATTTTGAGGGTGATAGATGGCATCTTGATGCGAATTTATTCTTCAATAAAATCCACGATTTCATTTATCTCGATAACAAAGGCTTCGCCAGCGAATTGTTAGATGCGGATATCTTCCACAGCGACCATAGTGAGCATGGAGAAGGCGAAGAGCATGATCATGAGCACGATTTTGGCGAGCTTCCTGTTTATCAGTATGCCCAACAAAGTGCTGAGCTTTACGGTTATGAATTATCAGGCCGTTATGTATTCAATCAAAACTGGAGCTTAGAGGGCTTTTCTGATTATACCCGTGCCGTATTCACCGATGGCGGCAATGTTCCTCGTATTCCAGCGCAGCGGTTTGGTGTAAGCGCATCCTATAACCAGGAAAACTGGGACGCTACCTTGGGTTACACCCATTATTTTGCCCAAAATCGAACGGCAGATAACGAAGAATCAACCGATAGTTTTGGCTTGGTGAACCTGCACTTTAATTACTATCCGGGCTACTTTGCTGGGCAAGATGTGGCAGTTTACTTAAAAGCTGAAAATTTAACGAATGAATTGGGTTACGCCCACAGTTCGTTTATCCGCAACTATGCGCCGCTACCAGGCCGTGGCTTTGGTTTTGGTATTAGAGCAAGCTTCTAATTGCACTGATATCAACGGTTAATCCTTATCGAAGAAGGGAGTACTTCAGTTGCGGTACTCCCTTTTTTATTGCTCCCTTTTTTAGTATCGATATTCCAAGCCTTTTCCCTTGAATGTCTTTTAGCGCTTAACGGCGAGTTCGTTTATACTGCGGTACTAACAACTACTCATGTTTTTATGCAAAGGAGAGCCCATGCGGTTTTTATCTCGACGCTTAGTAATGCCGAATGATTTGAATTTTGCCGGTTCGCTATTTGGTGGCCGAATTCTTGAATGGATAGATGAGGAAGCCTATATTTACGCGAGCTGTCAACTCGATCAAAAGAGCTTGGTAACTAAGCATATGGGCGCAATAACCTTTGAAGCATCTGCTTTTCAAGGTGATGTAGTTGAGTTCGGATTAGAAACAACTCGAGTTGGCCGAACATCGTTAACCGTGTGTTGTGTGGTGCGCAATAAGGGAACCAAACAGAATATCTGCGTGGCGGATGATATCGTATTTGTACATATTGATAACGTTTCGCGGAAACCTCAAGCGCACGGCAAAACTAAAGAAGAACTCGATTTATTGCCAATTGAGCCCCCCGGATACAAGTAAACTTAGGCAAGAGCAAACTTTAGATATTAAAAGGCGGTGTGATATTGCACACCGCTTTTATTCAACAAGTTAAGTAATGCGTAGATTAGTTTCGCAAAAACTTACCAGCAAAGGTTAATACCGGTGTAGCTGTTGGTTTACCGTGCTGCCAATCACCACCCTCAACACCACTACCCGCAATATCAACATGAATATACGGTAATGGTCTTTCACTGTTATTTCCGTGTTTTTCTAAACCTGCTACTTCAGCTAAAAATGCCATTGGGAACTGATGCCCACGCTTGGTCGTTGCTGATGGCCCATTGTTTGATGATAACAAATCATCAGCTTTAGTGCGGCCACGCACAAAATCAAAATCTTCGCGCCGACTTGGCGATAGCTCTGCCGGATCCGACCAAGTTTCACTCGCCAAAAGCAAATCATGGGCTAAACCACTTTTTACTGCCGGCCCATTCGGTACAAAGGCCGAATACGGTCCTTTTGCCAGCGCAGCGTGGCCAGTTAAAGTTGCTACGGTATACAAACTTGGATTGATTTCGTTTTCCGCAAGCTCGGTAAGATGGGCTAAACAATCAGCCATCACTAATCGACCTTCGGCATCGGTGTTGCCAATTCGAACTCGTTTGCCAGAACGGCCGGTTATAATTTCATCAGCTACGAAAGCCAGAGCATCGATGTTATTGCGCACTACAGCGAGCTCGGCGATTACTTTTAAGCCCTGAGGTTTAACACCTGCCACAGCTTTCAGAAAACCAGCCACACCAGCCGCGCCGCCTTTATCTCGGCTCATGCCTGCCATATGGCCACCGGTTTTTAAATCGGCGCCACCCGTATCATAAGTAATTCCCTTACCCACCATCATAAGAGTTTGATTCACATCTCCTTCCGGAGAATATTCTAAACGAATCACGCAAGGGCGTTGGCTAGTTCCGAATGAAGCACGGCCCACAGCTGCAAGTAAAGGATATTCATGCTCAAGCTCTGGCTTATCATCGATAATTTGAACTTTAATTGCGGTGCCTGCGAACGCGTGTTGGCAGTATTCAGCAAACTTCATTGGCGCCATGCGTTCCGGCTCAGTGCCGCATAAATCTCGGGCTACTCGGCGCCCCTCTTCAACCGCGTGAAGCCATTCTGCACTTTCTGCACTTTGTGCATGCTCTGCAATCAACGTAACCGCGTTTATCGGTTCAACACTCTCTCCAAAATGCTCCCGAGCCTCTAAGGGCTCATATAAACCCTGGCAAAAGCCAAACCAGGCTGCTTCAACAGCTTTCTCAAAGCTTTCACCCGTTGGCATTTCCGGAATCCACAGCGCGGGTGCAATAGCGCCCGAATCGCGCAACAAGATGGCGGCGTTCCGAGCCGCATCAAAAAACCGGCGCACATCATCGTAATCGCGATCCAAACGCCCAGTGGGCGCCAGCACTAAGCGCTTACCTGGTGCTTCTTCGCAACGAACAATTGCGGTTTTATGCATCGCTTGCGCATCTACTTGTTGCAAGCCCTGCACAGCTTCGCTGTATGGCCGCGGTATGTGGGCAATGTCGTGGCTGAGTACAACAAGTGCATCACAAGCTGCATTTGCCAATTCATTCGGTGATGTTACAAAATTTAATTTCGGTGTCGCCATAAATCTATTTCCCCTTTTTATTCGGGCCTAAGGTTTAACTATGAAAGCTCGCCACTACCTCATTGACGCCGCCAGAGTGTGCCATCGGCCGTATCTTCGAGGACAACTCCCATCGCTTGCAATTCATCGCGAGCGGCATCAGCACCTGCCCAGTCTTTAGCTTTACGAGCAACATTGCGTTGTTCGATCAAACCTTCAATCTTAGCAATTTCCGAATCACTCTCAGCACCTTTTAAAAATTCATCCGGCGCTTGCTGCAAAATGCCCAAAATCGCACCGTACTCCCGCAGCAAAAACACTAATTCACAAGCTAACGGTTTATTATCTTGGCGCTGACGGTTTATTTCGCGGGTAATATCAAACACCACAGACATCGCTTCCGGCACATTAAAATCATCGTTCAATGCTTCACGTATACGCGCCTCGTAGCCGGAGCGCACGGCATCAGAAGCTGCTTCTGGGGTTAATCCTCGCATGGCGGTATAAATTCGTTCCAAGCTCGCATGCGCTTGATTTAGGTGCGCCTCTGAATAATTCAATTGGCTACGGTAATGCCCCGATAACAAGAAAAACCGAACGGTTTCAGCACTATAACTGGCCAACACATCACGTATAGTGAAAAAATTCCCTAATGATTTCGACATCTTTTCTTGGTTCACTTGCACCATACCCGTATGCATCCAGTAATTCACATAAGGTGTATCGTGAGCACAGCACGACTGCGCAATTTCATTTTCGTGGTGTGGGAACATCAAATCAGAGCCCCCACCATGAATATCGAAGTGTTTACCGAGATGCTTACCATTCATGGCCGAACACTCAATGTGCCAGCCCGGACGCCCTGGCCCCCACGGCGATTCCCAACTCGGTTCACCAGCTTTCGCTCGTTTCCAAAGTACAAAATCCATTTGATCTTGTTTACCTTCGGTTACGGCCACTCGCGCGCCGGCTTGTAACTGCTCCAAGTTTTGCCCACTCAAACGGCCATATTCTGGAAAGCTAGAAACATCGAACAACACATCACCCGAAGAGGCTACGTAAGCGTGTTTTTTCTCAATCAACTGACCGACCAAATCAATGATTTCTTGCATATGGGTGGTAACGCGCGGCTCGATATCCGGCTCTAATAAATTAAGAGCTTTAAAATCGTCATGCATGTAGCCCAAGAAACGCTCGGTTATAGCATCAATACTTTCGTTATTTTCTGCTGCGCGCCGTATAATTTTATCGTCGACATCCGTAACATTGCGCACAAAGGTTACCTTGTAGCCTAAATACCGTAGGTAACGCACTATCACATCAAATGCCACGTACGTGCGCGCATGGCCGATGTGGCACAAATCATAAATGGTAACGCCGCACACGTAGAGCTTCACTTCACCCGCTTGAATTGGTTTAAATTCTTCTTTGGTTTGGGTTAGGGAATTATAAAGCTTTAGCATTATTTAAACTCTCGCAGTGATTTTAACGTTACGGATAGTCGTAAGGCTGTATAGAAAGGCTTTATACTACCAGTATCACACCGGAGTTTCAGCACAGAATTACGCACAGTTGAAAAGGACCCATACATGACGAACAGTGAATTTGGCGGCCTAAAAGAGGTTAACGAACCCGAATTATCAATTGCTGAAGATACGCAAAATACTGAAATGCAACGCGCAGCGCATTTAGCGAACGAATGGATGTTGGCGGAAGAAACCTTTAACGGTGAAGATGTTCTCCATACTATTTCTATATTTGGTAGCGCACGGATTCCTGCTCCAGAAAAGGTGCCGCAGCAAAATCCATGTGAATCGCTCGCTCATTTTTATCAACAAGCGCGGCAACTCGCTTTTCGCATAGGCCAGTACATCGAGGCCGAGGGTTTAAGCCAAACTCGCCTGATCACAGGTGGAGGCCCGGGAATAATGGAAGCTGGGAGCCGAGGTGCAAATGAAGCTGGCCATGCAAGTATCGGCCTGAACATCGCATTGCCCCACGAGCAGCGCCTAAACCCTTTTATCGCCGCTAAACACAGCATTAACTTTCAATATTTCGCCCTGCGCAAAATGCACTTTTTAAAACGTGCTCAAGCGTTAATTGTGTTTCCAGGGGGCTTCGGCACGCTCGATGAGCTATTTGAAACCCTTACTTTGATTCAAACGGGTAAGATGCCGAGAATTCCAGTTTTCCTATATGGCAAAACATTCTGGAACGGGCTGATAAATCTTGAATTACTTGCTGCCCATAACCTAATCGACCCGGAAGATTTAGCACTCTATCATCTTGTTGATTCGGTAGAGGAAGCATGGCAAGAGATACAGCCAATTCTTTTAAGGTTAAAAAATGAAACTCTCGTTCCCTCAGAAAAGGCAACTCAGCGGAAAACTGATTAAGTAGTGCGCGCTGGCTATGTTCTGCGCGTTGGCTATGTTCTGTGCACTGGCTATGATACGGCGTTTTTTATTGGCTAATTTCCGCTGCCTGAGAATTTCCGTTACAATAGGCACCTTTCATGTAGCCGCCACGGCGGCTCAATTCATCGATAACATTGGAAAAGATCATGAACGTAACTCTACATACCACAATGGGCGATATTGAAATTACCTTATTCGCCGATAAAGCACCGGAAACCGTAGCGAATTTCGTTTCCTACGTTGAAGATGATTTCTATGCGAATACTATTTTTCACCGCGTGATTGATGGCTTTATGATTCAAGGTGGCGGTTTCGAACCCGGCATGAATCAAAAAGAAGTGAAGGCACCGATTAAAAATGAAGCCAATAACGGCGTGAGCAATAAGCGCGGCACCATTGCTATGGCTCGTACCAATGATCCACATTCGGCAACTGCGCAGTTTTTCATTAACGTTCGTGATAACAGCGGTTTAGATTTTACGGGCGAAAATCCATATGGTTGGGGCTATTGTGTGTTCGGCGAAGTAACATCAGGGCTTGATGTGGTTGACGCCATTCGTGTGGTAAAAACAGGTTCAGCGGGCTTCCACCAAGATGTGCCTGTTGAAGATGTTATCATCACCAAAACCACGCTTAATAAATAGATATCGATGACAACACGATTCATCTCCGATTTACACCTAAGCGCTGAACGTCCGGATATCACTGGGCTGTTCATCCAGTTTTTACGCTCTGAAGCGCGTGAAAGTGACGCGGTGTATATCCTAGGTGATTTGGTCGAGTACTGGATTGGCGATGATGATGACAATAGTTTTCATCGCCAAATTCAAACCGAGTTAAAAGCGCTCACCGATAGCGGTGTGCCCTGCTACTTTATTCATGGCAATAGAGATTTTTTGATTGGCGAGCAATTTGCTGAAAAAACCGGTGTGATTATTTTACCTGAGCCTTCGGTTATCGATTTATACGGCCGCAGAACAGTGATTTTGCATGGCGATACTTTGTGCACTGATGATGTCGGCTATCAACGCTTCCGGAAAATCATCCGCCACCCATGGCTGTTGGCTGTAGCCCGAAATATGCCTCTGGCATGGCGGCGCTGGTTAGCCGAAAAGCTGCGTGATACTAGTGCGGGGAATAAGGTTTTAAGCGCTGAGGAGTTAGCGAAATACGACGCTAAAGACAAAGCCGTAGGCCAAGTTCTTGCTGAGGCATCTGCTGATTTGATGATTCACGGCCACACACACCAGCCCAACATCCATCAGCACATGGTAAATAACAGCTTAAAAACACGGATTGTGCTGGGCGATTGGTATGAGCAAGGCTCTATACTGGAAATCGACGCTGAACACTTCGAACTAAAAAGCCAACCTTTAGCAGCAGCCCCGAATTAACATCTCAGCGTAAAAGAGCAACAACAACGCCCCTTCACACGCTATTGTGCTCCAAAACAGTAATGCTTCGTTGCTTTTGCTTCTGTTCAAATAGCAAAAGCCGGATGAGTAATACTAGGCCACTGGGCCGCTATGAAAACGTAGCACTTTATCAGGGCTTTCAATTAGGTTTTGCTCTATACCCAAGAACATCTGCACCCGCGGTGCGATATCCTCCTCGCCCGCTACCAATTCGGCCAAGCTTAAGTAATCTTCAAAGTGCCGCGCCTCTGAGCGTAGCAATGATACATAAAAACGCGCTACTGATTCTGGGAGATGCGGCACAAGCGCCGCGAAACGTTCACATGAACGCGCTTCAATAATGCCCCCAATGATCAGTTTATCCACTAAACCACCCACTTCTGAACCTCGAATGTGGCGCAGCATACCCGCCGCATAGCGCGCAGCAGTGGTTGGCTGCAATTCAATATTATTCGCTTCCATAATAGTGAACACTTGGTCGAAATGATGGAGCTCTTCTTTCATCAACAGCACCATTTTACTCAATAACTCATCTTGCCAAGGCTCACTTTGCGCTAACTCAAGTTTTGGTGCCTGTTTATTTTTTCCTGAAAGTTGCGTATTTGTCTCGTTTTCGGTAGCCAACAAATGCCCCCGATAAACTCGAGTTTCATAAGGCTCTAGCCATTGCAAAATCTGTTGCGCGGTGGCCTCATCAACAACATAGCGGCGTAATAACAAACCGGCACTTTGCGCGGCTTTCAGCTCACAATGCAGATGATCGGTGAGAAGTAGCGAAAGATTACATGGATCTGAAGCTTGCTCAATCCACAAATCAGGCGTTTTACAGAGCAAAAAATTGTTTATCGGATTTAACAAACCCTGATAATTGTTTAATAAATTCACGGGCACCACGCTAACTACTTTATAACAAAAGAATCTGAGCAGATTTTACTCAGAACCTTTCATTCTTGATTTAAATACGAACTCCGTACGTATAATGCAGCATAACCATTGTGGTTTTGCAGACATCCGGAGCCAAGGCTCCCAAGGAGAAAGAAAAATGATATTAAATCATATCTGGGGTCTCTACGCTCATCCAGTAGAAGAATGGAAAACAATCGACCAACGCCACGAGAGTTTGCGCTTCTCGCTCTCACATATTCTATTTGTTGCACTTATCCCATGTTGTGTTGCCTATTATGCCTCGGCTCATCTCGGCTGGAGCATCGGTGCACGGGAAAGTATTTACTTAACACAAAATAGCGCAGTTGCCATGGCAATCGCCATGTACATCGGCATCATTGGTGGTGTGTTTGCGCTATCTTACCTAATTCATTGGATGGCAAAAACCTTTGGTGCTAGCCCCACACTAACCCAATCTTTGGAGCTCGCGGCTTATACTTCAACGCCTGTTCTCATGTCGGGCGTGGCGGCATTTTACCCTGAGCTTTGGTTTGTTTCTATGGTGTTTTTAGCCGGGGTGGCGTATTCGGTTTATCTCCTTTATTCCGGTGTTCCGATCTTGATGCACATCCCCGAAGAACGTGGTTTTATTTACGCTAGCTCGGTGGTTACCGCAGGCTTAATATTAATGGTTATTTTGATGGCCGGAACAGCAATCGTTTGGACCAATGGCTACTTCCCTACATTTGTAGGCTAAATCCTTGGGCGTTCTTTGCAGCATTTACTTACTGCCGTGTTCAACGCTCTGTTTAATTTAGCAGGATTTCCTACTGTAATTTGGAATAAGCAAAAAGAGGAGCAAATGCTCCTCTTTTTTTGGCCTTTCAGCGCGCTACACTTTGGCATTAAGCGCTTCTCTGGTAGGCTTACCAAATATAAAAATAACTTTCAGGATATTCCCATGCAATCTAAAAAAATTGGCCTCACCGGTAAGATCGTTATCGGTATGTTCGCTGGTATTTTATTTGGCCTACTTCTTAACACTCTAATCAGCGGCGCTGCAGATTCTTGGCTAAAGCTGGTTGTAGTTGATGGGGTTCTTCGCCTTGTTGGCGAATTCTTCATTACCAGCTTGATGATGCTCGTTGTTCCTCTGGTTTTCGTTTCTCTGGTTGTGGGCACTTGCTCAATGAGCGATCCCAGCAAGCTTGGACGTATCGGCGGTAAGGCCCTACTTCTCTATCTCATCACTACGGGAATTGCTGTGAGTATTGCCCTCACCGTAGCATCGATTGTGAAACCTGGTAGCGGCGGCTCAATGGCCGAACAAGATGTAACTTTCGAAGCCCAAGAAGCGCCAAGTTTTGTAGATGTTCTTATCGATATGGTGCCGCGTAATCCAATTAACGCCCTAGCAGAGGGCAACATGTTGCAAATTATTGTATTTGCACTGTTATTCGGTATTGCAATGGCTTTGGTTGGCAAACCGGGTGATCGCTTAAAGAACTTTTTTGAAGATGTAAATTCAGTGATCATGAAGTTGGTGATGATGCTTATGCAAGTAGCGCCTTACGGCGTTTTTGCGCTGTTGGCCCGCACCTTTGCCGATTTAGGATTAGGTGATTTACTCGGTGATTTGGCAGTTTACTTTATAACCGTTCTAGTTATCCTGTTGGTACATGGTTTCGTGGTGTACCCCGCGATATTAGGTGCAGTAACGCGCTTGAGCCCCGTTATCTTCATTCGCAAAATGTTGAGTAACCAAATTTTTGCTTTCAGTATCTCGAGCAGTAATGCCGCCATTCCAGTAACCTTGCGCACCACCACTAAGCGTTTGGGCGTAGATAGCAAAATTGCTTCTTTTACCGTACCGCTTGGTGCAACCATTAACATGGATGGCACTGCCATTATGCAAGGTGTTGCCACGGTATTTATTGCACAGCTATACGGTATCGATTTAACCATGCAGCAATATTTGATGGTTATCCTAACGGCAACCTTAGCATCGATTGGAACCGCAGGCGTGCCCGGCGTAGGCTTAATCATGCTCGCTATGGTATTGCAGCAGGTGGGGCTTCCGGTTGAAGCGATTGGTTTAATTATCGGTGTTGATCGATTACTCGACATGACCCGAACCGCTGTGAATATTACAGGCGATGCGATGGTGACAACGATAGTGGGTAAATCAGAGAATCAATTTGATATTGATACCTACAACGACCCTGATGCCGGTTTAAACCCAGATGGTAGCTTGAAAGGTGGCGATGATGATAATCGCACTTAATAAAGCTATGCCAATTTAGTTAAACTTAAATTTTAAACTTCAAAGAAATCTGGGCGTACTTGCATGTACAAATAGAAGTGAATAAATATAGCTAAATAAAAAGCCCGGCAAATTTGCCGGGCTTTTTTTATTAAGGCGCAAGGAATCGAAATTCAATGCGTTAGAGAGCAAATTTAAGCCTCACCAGCGCCATAACTTGCTGCGCTGCACCCATTGCATTATAGAACGATCAATTACGCTCTGTGCGCTTTGTGTGAAGCGCTCGGAAAGCTTTGCTTTCTCTTTGTAGGTTACTTTAAAGAGCTGGGCGTACTCGTTCGCTTCCAACAATAAATCATCGCTGGTTTTTATCTCATCAATAAGGCCTTGCTCAAGCGCCGCCTGCCCGTACCACACCTCACCCGTTGCCACAGCATCGATATCTAAAGCGCTGCGATGAGTTTTCACGAAATCTTTGAAGAGGCCGTGGATATCTTCGATATCATCTTTAAATTTCTTCCGCCCTTTATCCGTATTTTCGCCAAACAAGGTAAGTGTGCGTTTGTATTCGCCAGCAGTTATTTGCTCAAAATCAATATCATTTTTCTTTAGCAGCCGATGAAAATTTGGAATTTGTGCCAGTACACCTATCGAGCCTACAACCGCGAAAGGAGCGGCTACAATACGATCACCAATACAAGCCATCATGTAACCACCACTCGCTGCCACTTTGTCTACTGAGATGGTGAGCTTTATGCCTTTATCGCGTATGCGCTTCAGTTGAGCGGCGGCTAAGCCATACCCGTGAACAACGCCGCCTGGGCTTTCTAAACGAAGAATTACTTCATCTTTGCTAGCATCAGCTACAGCCAATATCGCCGTAACCTCACGGCGCAGGGATTCGGTTTCGTGAGCATCCATAGAACCATTAAAATCAATGATAAAGGCGCGCTTATCGGAAGGTTCCTTAGCCTTAGCCTTTTCTTTCTTCGCTGCTTTTTTTGCTTTTTTGCGTTCTTTATCGCTAAGCATTTCTGCTTTAATTTGCTCGCGAATCGTTTTTAAGCCCTCACTGAGATTCTGAATTTTCAGCTCTCCAGAACTGCTCTTCTGCCGCGTTGCAGCATTTATTATCATGCCCAGAATTAGCATGATACCAATTACAATTGTGGCGGTTTTTAATAGAAAAACCCCATATTCAGCAAGAAGCTCTAGCATTATATTTTAACCCTTCTGTGTGTATCAAAGATGTATTTTATGCGTTATCACAACAAAGCAAAAGGCCAGCTAAAAAGCTGGCCTTGTTCTTTTTATGCAAATGTTAGTGGGTACTACTCGGTACCCTAACATTCTGCCTTTCTGCGGTGTAGTACTAATTCACTAAATCAGCAGAAATGTTCAATACACGCCCACGGCTTTCGAACCAGAAACCGATAGATTGCTGCATGTCTTGAGTGATAGCAGCGCCAAGTGCTGGGTCTGCATCAGCGTCCGCAGGGTTCAGAAGTGACGAGTGGCCTGCGCCCTCATAGCGAGCAGCCGCACTAATCGCATCTTCAGACATCATCGGGCCACTTGCAATAGCTAAACCAAGTTCACGAATCAATGGCGCAGTGCCACCAAGTGGGTGCGGTGTGCTATTCGGTACCACTTTATCGCCATTCGCTTGAATGAGATAAACCGGTGTTTCCGTCGCTTCCACACGTGCCGCAAAGTTAATTGGGTCACCTGAATCTACCACCGTTTGCGCGGCAAATTGGAATTGAGCCAACGTGGCTTGCAATTGCGCTTGATCCGTTGCCGAAGCTACCCCATTTTCATAGAAGCTCACATAAGCTACCGATAAGAAATCGAGGAACGCTGGTGATTGTGGATCAATACCACTTGAAATTGCTTCTTGTACCGCAAAATCTTGGAACGCTGGGAAAGATTGGAACGCAATCTGACCACCAATAACCGGCCCGAAACGCTCTGAAGCAACCAAGAAAGGTGCAATCCCGCCACCTGGCATACCAAGTGCTGCTTGCTGAACTTGGAACAGGCCTTGCGCTTGAGCTAAATCACCGGTTAGTGGTGTGTTCGCAACAGCAACAAAGTTGGTTCCCGCAATCGCGCCTAACGAGTGGCCAACAAATTTCACGTCAGTTGGGTTAATCATGCCTGCCGCAGCTGCCGATGAGAAATTAAGCCCAACACGCAGGCCAAGTAAATCAGCCACAGATTGGCGTAGGTTATCACGTGCTGTTAATAAGCTACCTAGGTTCAGGTAATCAGTAGGCGAACCACCTTTACCCGTAGAAGCGTTGATAACTCGCACAACATCACCGGCGGCATTTTCAATTTCAAAACCACGATCGCCATGCAATGGATGGTCGATGGCTACTACAGCGTGCCCTGAAAGTGCTAGGGTACCGGCAATAGGTAGGAAGTTAGTTTTCTCGCCGGTAATACCGTGCTGGAAAATAACAACCGGCCAACCGCCTTGCGGCATGCTAATAGCTTCTAAGCCGAGTTGCGCACGCACTGCATTCACCGTATTCACATCAGGTACCGACATCATCAATGGAACCTGATTAACCGTAGTTGGGCGTGGAATTGGGTTAAATTTAGTTAAGTGGCGGAAGCGATCTAATTCTACTAACGCAGTATCAGCTGCAGCTTCGTAAGGCACTTGCCCGGCCAAACTTGCTGGATTCGCAAGATTTGCAGGATCGACACCAATGGCTACTAAATCTTCAACCGATACCGCACCAGATTGAACGCCCAAAATAATAGAGATTGGGCTGACAAACCCTGCTTTCCAGCTCTCAGATAAAGGTGCTGTAGGATTCTCAGCTGTTGGTACACCACTGTAGTATGGCAACGTTACTTGCCCAACATGAATTTGCGCTGCACTAGCAACAAAATATTGTTGGCCTGCTTCTTGCGGAATACCAAGTAGATCAGCAGCTGTTTGGCCGATCGGATTAGATGTCATCGTTGGGCGTAAATCATCACGTAACAATAACTGCTTAGTGACATCAAGAACGTCGCCAATCGATTGAGTAGTGAAGCCAGAACTATAAATTACGCTCTCAGTATCTACACCACCTTGCGCTAACACATTTAAGTGGCTGTTAATGATACCCTGTAATTGCTGTTCTTGCGCGCCACCGATTGGGTCGGTTGCGATAGGCTTACGTAAAAGGAAATATGTAGATGATGGACGAACCGGACGACCTAAGCTGTCGCTGATTTGATCCGTAAGTACTGCGATGTAGCCAGTTTTTGGTTCGTATGGTGTTAATGGAATTACCTGTAACTGACCGTCGCTGTAAGTAACGGTGAAATCTTGCCCATTTTGTAATTCGCCAACGAACTTACAAGCAGTGCCTGCAGGCGCAGTAGCACAATCTGGATCGCTAGTATCAGCACCCATAATTACTTTAAACAGACGAACAGAGCCGGCAGCAGATACCGAAGCAGCATCGATGCCAACATCATTTGGCAATGTGAACGTGAAACTTAACGGCATGGCAGTCGACCAGCCATCAAGTGCGTTGATAGCATTTTGAGGGTCACTAAAATCAGTGATATCGTCTACTGGAATATTTAGTGTGCCGTCAGTTGTCCCACCAAGCAAGATATCACTCGGAACTGCTAAGTTACCGTTACCCGGGTCGAAAGTAACCCGGGCAAAAGGTACCTGTACATCTTCTTGAGTTACTGGCGCATCTTCGCCGTCGGGCGTACACGCTGCAAGCCCAAGCGTTGAAGTAATTGCTAATGTCAGAAACAGTTTTTTCATGAGGTTTCCCCAATCCTTGTTGTTCTAATTCTAAGCTACTCTTTGCGGAAGCTAGAGTTTAGCCGATGGTTCACAAGACGTTAACAGAAAGTTATACACTTCTGCTAATAATAATTAAAGAATTTTCGTTGTGTTTTAGATCTTCTACTGAGTTAATTTACAATAACAGTTAAACTTAGGGAACATCCCAACCAACTTAAAGTTGCAAATATGTTGAATACGCAAAATTTTGATGCACCTCAGAACGCTTTAGAAAATAAAGTTATCTTAGTTACCGGAGCCGGTGATGGCATTGGCCGCGAAGCGGCGCTTACCTTCGCAAAACACGGTGCTACCGTGATCTTGTTAGGCCGGACTACAAAAAAATTAGAAACAGTTTATGATGAAATCATAGCACAAGGCGGCCCAGAGCCAGCTATTATTCCATTGGACATGAAAGGCGCAACAGAAAATCATTACCGAGATATGGCGGCAACGATCATCGATCAGTTCGGTAAGCTCGATGGTTTACTGCATAACGCCTCAATTCTCGGCGTTCTTTCACCCTTTGCACATATCGATTTGCCAACTTGGAACGATATCATGCAAGTGAATGTTACGGCTCAATTTATGATGACAAAAGCCCTACTACCGGCACTATTGGCTGCACCGAACGGCTCCATTGTTTTTACCTCTTCCGGCGTAGGCCGAACTGGCCGTGCCCATTGGGGGCCTTATGCAGTATCGAAGTTCGCTACTGAGGGCATGGCTCAAATCCTTGCCGATGAATATGAGAACTCAACATTACGCGTAAATGTAATCAACCCGGGGGCAACACGAACTGCTATGCGCTCGCGAGCATATCCTGCAGAAGACGTCACGAAACTGAAAACTCCTGCTGATTTAATGCCCACGTATTTGTATTTTATGGCTGATGATAGTATCGGCACCACAGGAGAATCGGTAGATGCGCAAACTCGTTAGTATTATCTGTATCGGCCTCGTGCTAATAATTCCAGCGCGGGTTATGAGCTGGGGTTTTCAAGGCCATGAATATATTGGAGCTTTGGCTTGGGAGTATTTAACTCCAGAAGCAAAAATGTGGGTAAGTGAGCGCTTACAAAAAGTGAATGAGCCCTCCCTTTCGGTTGTTACCACTTGGGCAGATCGCGTTCGTGGAAGTGAAGAAGGCCAATTCCTCGGCCCGCTTCATTACGCAAATATTCCGCCCGAGGAAGCACAGCTTGATATGCAAAGGGATTGCCCAAACCGCCGCTGTGTTGTTGGCGCGGCAATGAATGACATTGAAGTAATGTTCGATACAAACCAAAGCTTACAAGTGCAAGGCGAAGCACTCCGCACCTTTTCTCATTGGATAACGGATATGCATCAGCCTTTGCATCTTGGTTATCAAGAAGATCGAGGCGGGAATGATATTCGAGTTACATTCTTTGGTGCGGAAATGAATCTACATCGGCTTTGGGATAGCATTATGATTCGGGGCATGGATTTAATGCCAAACCCTAGCGAGCAAGCGGCATTGCATCCACTACCAACGGTTACTTCCAGTGATTGGCATGCGGCTTTGATTGATTGGGCAAATGAATCCTATCAACTAGCTCGCCGCCATGCCTATGCGGACTTAGAGAACAATGCTGAGCTGGGCGAAATCTATTTCAATCAAGCGCGGCCCATTGTTGAGCAGCAGTTAATTCAATCTGCCCAACGGATGGCTCTAATCATTAATGCGGCAGCAGCTCAGCAATAGAGTTTGCCACCGATAACTGGATGCGCAACCGTTCGCTGGTTGCGCGCCACTTACCATCGCCTTGGTATTCCATCTCTTCTGCAAAAAACGGTTCATCCTCGGTTTGTCGATACAGCCGTAAAAGTAATGTCTCTGGTTCCTGCAAATTACCTATCAACTGAATATCATGACCAAGAAATAATCCATCTTCGCCGCTCATCAAGGGAATTCTCTGTTCGTGGTCATGTAAAGGCCTTTGCGGTAGTGCCACCATCCACTGGCTTAAATCTTCAGCCTCCGCACCAGCTGGCAGGTAGCCTATTTCAGCTTGAAAAAAGCGAATGCGATTCAACACCAAGCCCGTTCCCTCGATATCACCTAACACTTGCTCGCCATCATCTGTAAAAGCCATATCAGCCACATTGTAATTCGTAGCGTTCAATCGAAGGTGGGTTGTCCATGAAACCACCTGATTATTCTCATTTCGGAACGAACATCGATTACCATCTCGGTAGCCCTCGAACTCATTGGCTTTCACTTGCCAACGAATACTGCAGCCTGACATCAAATCAAGCTCTGCTGAAAATCCATCCTCACTTATAAACGACCCAGCGAAGTTATTCGGCACTACATATACCTCTTGTATAATGTCGTCACTGAAACGCGGTTGTCGAAAACGATACAAATGTCGGCGATAAATCCGCTCAGGCGCCGCTAACCAACTTTGTTCAACCAACACCCCGTATTCACCATCCATTAAGGGCACTCGCTGCTGCTTCAACAATAATGGTGGATAACCACCTACTGGTCCAAATTCAAAAACATATCGTAAATTTGAGAACTCACCAGTTAGCCAATCTATCAATCGTTCTTGTTGTGCCTCTGGTGTTAAATCCTGCAACGATTGCGAACTTTGCGCCAACTGAGTAGTTGCTTCGTTAGCTCCAGCGTCCGTTAATTCAAAGCTAGCTACGGGTACTGCAGCCATAGTGGCTATCGAGTAACTGGAAAGGTAAACAAACACTGCCAGGTGAAAACAAAGAATAGACAGATTAAGGGCACTTAATTTCACATTACAGCCTTTTTGATTCGGTGTGTTGAACAGTATGAAACAGTTTTCTATGGTATCTTGGTGACATCATAACACAGGCACCTTTTGTCTCTGTAACAGGAATTAAAAGCAATTATGGCGATTCGAAAAAGAAAGTATTGGTTATTTTCATTAATGTTCGCAACGTTATGTGCGCCAACTCTAGCAACCGAAAGCAGCGAACTTCCAACTGCTGATTGGTCAAGCCTTTATGTTGTAGATTCCGATATTATTTGGATAGGCAGCCACGATGGCCAAATCGCAGTAAGTAGCGATACTGGCCAAACCTGGAATGTATCAACACCCGGAGGCCGCAGCAGCAACCTTAATATCCGACAAATTATTGCCTATGATGAACGGCATGCTTTCGCCCTCTCCAGTGGAAGAGGTGAACGCAGCCGACTCGTGCGAAGTAGAAACGGAGGTTTCAGTTGGAGCACTCTACATCGGGGCAATGGTGATGAGTTTTTACATTGCTTCGATATGATTCCCGAGGGAGAAGGTTGGATTCTTGGGGAAACAAACCTAGATGATTGGCACGTTATTCGAAGCTCTAATAGCAGTAATTGGATAGGCACCCGCAGCGGATTCTCTGAGCGTGCCCTTATGAATGAAAGTGGGAGCGAATTCGGCAACTGCGTTGTTCATGACAATAATTTTTGGGTAATGGGGACAAAAGGCGCAGATCAGGCTCGTTTGATATATAAAAGTGCTGCGGGACTTCGTTTTCAGGTGGTTGAAACGCCATTAACCGCTGGTTCCGGCAATGGAATACACTCGGTAGCGGTATTAGGGATGGAAGATTTTCTCTTGGCAGGAGGCGCTGAAAATGGAGCTCCAGAATTTTACCGTTATCAGCGCGGCGAGTTTACCGAATTATCAGCTCCGCCGGTAAACGGGCCACTGACATTGATGATAACCGTTGGTGATTGGGTTTTAGCAGGCAATGAAACTGGCGTGCACAAATCTAACGATTTGGGAGCTGATTGGCTTCCCGCTCTTGATAACGGTGCGATTGCGCTTTCTTGCAGCAGTGTTGATAGCTGTTGGTTAATTACACCAGACCATGAGTTGAAATCGTTCACTCTATAACGATCTCAACTCATTGTTATCACTGCTGAAAGCTTTAACTGAAGCTACTTTTCAGCGAGTAGTTGGAAGATGTCGGTTGCGCCATCTGAGCAAGAGTACACTTTCGCCCTACTCGCCGCATGGATAAGCGCGGCTGCTTTCAAACTCCGCCCACCAGAGCGACAAACCGTTATCGCAGCCTCAGTTGCCTTATCATGGGTATAACTAAGCGCTAACCTGCACCAATCATGCCGTTCACTTTCGATAACCGAATACTCGGTATCGGTTAAGCTCTGCATGGTGAATTCAAGGCGTTCACGCACGTCGATTAAAACGAAATTTCGGCGGATAACTTCTTCTGCTGATATGATTTCAACATCTTCACATTGTTTCTCTGTGATCACCACGCCTCCACTTGTGAAAGCGAGCGCATTACCGGTGTAGTTATGACCAATAGTGAAATGGTTTGCATCAGCAATCTTAAAAAAGAAATCGCCGAATTCATGTTTACCCGCCTCTAACTTGGTTAATTGCCACTCAGAGTTCGAAAATCTCTGTTGAAGATACTGCTCTACTTGTAGAATATCGCCTGCGTAATAAAGTGTTTTATTAACGTTATCAGCAAACCCTGCAAACCCTAGCGCAAATGGGTCTGGCACCCAAAGTTCATTGTTAGTAGGTGTTGCTGTTGCGTTTCGGCGCTTTGCCATCTCTTCGATTCGCTGGGTAACTTGCTGAATAAATTCCGGGCTCGAAGCCGGCCCAAATGATAATCGAATAGCGCCCTCGCATTGCCAGCTTGGAAGCCCCATGGCTTTTAAAACGAAACTTTGTGGGCGTCCTTTGCTGCATGCAGAGCCTGCACTAACGCGAATGCCAGCAGCATCAAACATAGCTATAAGCTGTGAAGAATCAAACCCAGGAACCGCAAAGTTAAGTGTAGTTGGTAAACTCCCCGGGTAAGGTTGATTAAGCACTAGATCTGGGAACAGGTGGCGTAAAGCACTCAATATCTGATCTCGATAAGCCAAGAGTTGATTCATGTCCTGAAAAGGGCTAGTGCCAGGTGCTTTTAACCACTGAAAAATTCTTCCAAGCGCGGCAATTCCCGCCATGTTTTCCGTACCACCGCGTTCCCCACATTCTTGCCCTCCTCCTTGCTGTAAGGGCGTGTAAGGCGCGCTATCGCGGACAAATAAACAACCGGTACCTTTTGGTCCATACAACTTATGGGCAGAAAATGTAGCGTAATCAATCGCTAGCTTACCAAGATCAAGCGGCACTTTACCGAGAACTTGTACACTATCCACTAGCCAAGGCACTTTGCTACTGTGGTTCAGCAGGCTGTTTACTTCTTCTAAGTTTTGCACAACGCCAGTTTCGTTGTTAGCGCCCATGGTGCAGAGCATTAGGGCCTTACTAAGGTTTTTTTCTATGAACTCTAGATCAAGCTCACCGAACTGATTAGTAGGAATTTCTAATAGCTGAGCCTTCAGGCCTAATACCTGATTCCAATGCTTCAAGGCCTCCGGTACGGCTTTGTGCTCAGTTGCTCCATAGAGCAGGCACTTTCTGGTTTGTTCACTCCCAGTGTATGGTGCTAGAGCAGAGAGAACCGCGGTGTTGATTCCCTCGGTAGCTCCACTATTAAAAATAAAACGACCATCGTTAACATTGAATAATTCAGCGGCTGCCGTGCGTGTATCAGCAAGAATCTTCTTTGGTTTAGTGCCGGCAAGGTGGGAGCTACTTGGGTTACCATATTGAGAACAGCACACATTCTGCATTACTTCGAATATTTCCGGTAAAACAGGTGTAGTTGCATTAGCATCGAGGAAAATTTCGGGCACACAAAGGTAAGGCACTTAACACTCCAAAGAAGAATAACTTATAGAAATTTATTATATAGAATTGCGGGCAATAAAAAAGGCGCTATGCGCCTCTTTTAAAAACTAATGAATTCTGTTCTGTTGCCAAGCTGCTTCTTTTTTCTTGCGTTCTTGTTCAGCCGCTAACCGCGCTTTTTTGTCATCGCAGGGATCATCGCAATCACATGCTTTTTCCATACCTAAAGCACCAATCCCACCGCAGCTACCGGAAATGGTTTTTCGTTGTAGGAGAAATCCGATCGACATACCAGCGATAATAATCAGCATCAGCACAAAGGCTAAAATTAATGTTTCCATTCTCACCACCTCTCGGTAAACACTTCACGAATAGGTTATATTATAACGCGTTTTAACAAAGTTTTCATTGTTCCTTCATTAAGGCTCGTTCGTTGTTTTTAAATATAAAAAAGCTAGCCACATGGTGGCTAGCTTTTCAGTGAGTTAGATTTGGTAATCTAAATGTGTTTGCTATCGCAATGTCACATTAACCGCCGAAGTCGTCCAACATGATGTTTTCGTCTTCTACGCCTAACTCTTTTAACATGTTAATAACCGCAGCATTCATCACCGGCGGCCCACACATGTAGAACTCACAGTCTTCAGGAGCTGGGTGGTATTTCAAGTAACGCTCATAAAGAACGTTGTGAATGAAACCTGTATCCCCATCCCAATTATCTTCTGGAGTTGGATCCGACAAAGCCACGTGCCAATCGAAATTCTCATTTTCGTCAGCAAGCATATCGAAATCTTCTACATAGAACATTTCACGCTTCGAACGCGCACCATACCAAAACGACATTTTACGTTTCGTGTTGATTCTGCGAAGCTGATCGAAGATGTGTGAACGCATTGGCGCCATGCCCGCACCACCACCAACGAATACCATTTCAGCTTCCGTTTCTTTCGCGAAGAACTCGCCAAATGGACCAGAAATTGTTGCCTTATCACCTTTCTTCAAGCTGAAAATGTAAGAAGACATTTGCCCAGGTGGCAAGCTCATATCATTTGGCGGCGGCGTTGCAATACGCACGTTAAGCATAATGATACCGAATTCTTCTGGGTAGTTAGCCATCGAATACGCACGAATCACTTCTTCATCTACTTTAGATTCTAAATCAAAGAAGCCGAAACGTTCCCAATCGCCACGGTATTCTTCATCAACTTCAAAGTCTTTGAATTTCACATGGTGTGCTGGTGCTTCAATTTGAATATAACCACCTGCACGGAACGGCACTGATTCGCCATCCGGTATTTCCAATACCAACTCTTTGATGAAGGTAGCCACGTTATCGTTCGAACGAACTGTACAATCCCATTTCTTGATCCCGAACACTTCCTCTTCGAGTTCAATTTTCATGTTTTGTTTAACGTTCACCTGACACGACAAACGGGCACCCTTACGGGCTTCACCGCGTGAAATGTGATCGCGCTCGGTTGGCAGAATATCGCCGCCACCCTCTTTAATGTGCACGATACACTGACCACATGAACCACCACCACCACAGGCAGAAGATACGAAGATACCTGCATTCGCAAGAGCACCCAGTAACTTAGTACCTGGTTGGGTTGTAATCGTTTTATCTTCATCGTCGTTAATGACGATCTGGACATCACCTGATGGTACTAACTTAGATTTTGCAAAAATAATTACAACAACTAATGCTAATACGATAACGGTGAACATGCCCACGCCGAGATATATTTCTTGCATCGACTCGTTCCTTATATTCCCACTACTTCTTTAAACTGAGGGGTTACAGGGATACGCCGGAAAACGACATAAAGCCCAAACCAATCAAACCCGTGCTGATAAAGGTAATTCCTAAGCCACGCAGACCATCAGGAATATCCGCATATTTCAGCTTCTCACGCACTGCAGCTAGCAGCGTAATTGCTAACGCCCAGCCAACACCACTACCCACTCCGTAAACGATACTTTCAGTGAAGTTATAATCACGTTCCACCATGAACAACACCCCACCAAAGATCGCGCAGTTCACGGTAATCAGTGGTAAGAAGATACCGAGCGCGTTGTACAACGATGGTAGGTACTTATCTAACGTCATTTCCAAGATTTGGACCAACGCAGCGATAATTCCGATAAAAGTAAGGAACCGTAGGAAGCTCAAATCAGCATTCGGAAACCCTGCCCAATGCAATGAACCCGGCGAGAGCACAAAAGTGTTCACAAGGTTACTGATTGGCACTGATATCCCCAGTACTACGACAACCGCAACACCTAGGCCAATTGCCGTGGTAACTTTCTTCGATACCGCAAGGAATGTACACATCCCAAGGAAGAATGATAATGCAAGGTTCTCAATGAACACTGCACGGACGAACATGCTTATATAGTGTTCCATGAGCTTACTCCTTCGCTTCTACTTGTTCTGGGCGGAAAGTACGTAGTACCCAAATAAAACCGCCAATGATAAAGAACGCGCTTGGTGGCAATACCAACAAACCTACCGGTGTGTACCAGCCACCCTCGGTAACTAGCGGCATTATTTGTAAACCAAATAAGCTACCTGAACCGAAGAGTTCACGGAAAAACGCAACAGTTAACAGCACAACCGAATAACCTAAGCCATTCCCTAAACCATCGAGAAAAGCCATGCCCGGCTTCTCTTTCATGGCGAAGGCTTCAGCTCGGCCCATTACGATACAGTTGGTAATAATCAAACCAACGAATACTGAAAGCTCTTGTGCAATATTGTAAGCATACGCTTGCAATAATTGGTCAACCACAATTACCAAGCTGGCGATAATTGTCATTTGTACGATAATTCGCACACTTGAAGGAATGTGATTGCGGATAATTGAAATCGATACGTTTGAAAGAACTAATACAAACGTAAGTGCAATACACATTACCAGCGTATTTTCTAGCTTTGAAGTTACCGCTAGTGCCGAACATACGCCGAGTATCTGCAGTGCAATAGGGTTATTGGCTAAAATAGGCCCAAATAGCACCGACTTCATTTCTTTTGCGCTAGCCATTAAATTACTCCCTCTTCACGCAGCGTTGCTAAAAACGAGCCATAAGCTTTGTCACTTAACCAGAACTGGAAGGTGTTATCTACGCCATTGCTGGTAATAGTGGCTCCAGAAAGCGCATCTACTTGATTCTTATCAGCTTGGGCGCCTTTAACAACACTGATCGCTACGTTGCCGTTATCATCTACGGCTTTTTTACCTTCGAAACGCCCAGCCCAACGAGGGTTTTGGATTTCTCCCCCCAAGCCTGGTGTTTCTGAATGATCGTAAAAGTTTAAGCCTTGAATCGTTTGCCCATCTGCCGAAAGAGCAACGAATCCATACATCATTCCCCATAAGCCTGCGCCACGTACATCAATAACGTATGATTGCACGCTGTCATCACCCTCGCCTTGGATAGCAAATACCGGAAGTTCAGAACGCATATCACGAACACCGGCATTGTTCTGTACAGGTGAAGCACTCGCCTCAGCAAGAGCGGCTTCCATATTAACTAGGGAATCATAAGAAGTTACTTCACCCGTTTCATGATTGAAGCTAAGCACTCTTACGCGCTCGGCAAATACGGTTTCAGCACCTTGGCTAGCAAAATCGATGCCTGCCGAAGCCAAGATATTACCTTGTTTTGCCAACGCAGCATTCGCTTCTTGCCGCTCTTTCAAACCAACAGCAGCACCCGACACAACAATCGAACACACCAAGCAAAGCGCGATGATCACTGTAAAGGTTTTGCTAATCGTATCATTTTTACTAGCCATGGCGTAACGCCCTCCGCTTCACGTTGGCTTGTACAACAAAATGGTCAAACAGTGGAGCAAAAACGTTCGCGAATAGAATCGCAAGCATTATGCCTTCAGGGAACGCTGGATTAATCACCCGAATCATCACTGTCATAAAGCCGATTAAGATACCGTATGCCCATTTACCTTTATTGGTAAATGCCGCGGATACTGGATCGGTGGCCATAAAGAACATACCGAACGCAAATCCGCCGATAACCATATGCCAGTACCAAGGCATGGCAAACATTGGATTAGTTTCGCTACCAACCAAGTTCAACAGCCCAGAGAACGCCACCATACCAATGAACACACCACCGACAATGCGCCATGAGGCAATGCGGAAATAAATCAACGCTAAACCACCGATAAGAATAGCAAGGGTTGATACCTCACCTACTGAACCCGGAATTCGGCCGATGAAAGCATCCATCCAGCTCCAAGTTCCCTCAACAACACCATTAATATTGCCGTAGTCCATGTCGCCGTTAAACGCTTGGCTCAATAATGTGGCACCCGAGTGACCATCAACAGCGGTCCATACTTGATCGCCAGAAATAGCAGCCGGGAATGAGAAGTAAAGGAATGCACGTCCAGTTAAGGCTGGGTTCAGGAAGTTACGGCCAGTACCACCGAAAATTTCTTTACCAATAACAATACCGAAAGTGATACCTAAGGCTACTTGCCATAGCGGTATAGTTGCAGGCAATATCAACGCGAAGAGCACGGATGTTACGAAGAAACCTTCATTTACTTCGTGCTTCCGGATGGAGGCGAAGAGAACTTCCCAGAAACCACCTACAACGAAAGTTACTGCGTAGATCGGAAGGAAGAAACAGGCGCCATAAAGCATCATGGTGCCCCAACCTGCATCTGGAGTGAACTCACCACCTAGCAATTGGAACAAGCCCACTTGCCATGCATCGCCAAGCTCTAATCCACCTGCCAACGCAAGAGAGGCTTGATAACCCACATTGTACATACCATAAAACATTGCTGGAAACGTCATCATCCATACAAAGATCATAATACGTTTCAGGTCAATGTTATCGCGAACGTGGGTAGAACCTTTGTTTGTTTTACCAGGGGTATACAAAATGGTAGCTACCGCTTCATACAAAGCGTACCATTTTTCATGTTTTCCACCTGGCTCAAACTGTGGCTCTAAACGTTCGATGTAATTTTTTAAGCTCATGTTTAGCCCTCTTTCTCAATCGTGGTTAGGCAACTACGTAGAAGTGGACCAAAATCATATTTACCCGGGCACACGTATGTACAAAGGGCTAAATCTTCTTCATCCAATTCCAAGCAACCTAAAGCTTGTGCACTTTCGATATCGCCTGAACACAAATCACGTAACAACAGAGTTGGGATAACATCCAATGGCATCACACGCTCATAGTTACCAGTTGGTACCATGGCACGATCTGAACCATTTGTTGAAGCGTTCATATTAAACAACTTCTTCGGACGTAAATGCCCGGTATAGGCACGGGTGATTGAATGCATTTCTTTGCCTGGCCAAATCCAACCAAACAAAAGCTTCTCTTCACCTTCTTCAATTACCGATACTTGGTTATGGAAACGACCAAGATACGCATGTGGCCCCGATGCTTTATGCCCGTTAAGTACAGAACCAGAAACGATGCGGAGGCCATCAGCAACTAGCTCACCTGAAGTGAGCTCATTTAAATTTGCACCCAAACGGGTGCGAAGTAACCGTGGGTTCTTAACACCCGGGCCACCAATCGCTACAACACGATCAGTAAACAATTCGCCAGTTGTGAATAGTTTGCCAATTGCAATCACATCTTGTGGGTTCAAATGCCAAACCTGGTAGCTCATATTCACGCCTTCTAAGAAGTGAATGTGAGTACCCACGTTACCAGCAGGATGCACGCCTTTGAACGTTTCATGAGTAACTGGTGCTGAATCAAAATCAATTTTTGCATCCGGCGCTGAACATACGTAAAGCTTACCTTCAGTTAAGCGGCTAAGTACTTTTAATCCGTTACTGAAAGCTTTTGGCTGCTCTTCGATCGCCAATAAAGGATTTCCGGCTAGTGGGTTAGTATCCATAGCGTTTACGAAAATCGCTTTCGGCTCGGAATCTAACGCTGGAGATTTTGAATAAGGGCGGGTACGCAAGGCTGTCCACAAACCTGAATCAACGAGGTTTTGCTGAACATTTTCGCGGCTTAGTTGCAACAACTTGCCTTCATCGTACTGAGCAAAAGTTTCCTGCTCATCGCCGTCAATTTCAATAACGACAGATTGCAGAACTCGTCTTGCTCCCCGATTAATTTCTTTCACTACACCAGCGGCGGGAGCTGTGAATTTTACGCCCGGATTCTTTTTATCTTCAAAAAGAACCTGCCCTTTCTTGACCCGGTCATCGACCTGGACAGACATGGTTGGACGCATACCCACATACTCTTCACCAAGGATAGCAACGGTTTTGATGGCAGGGCCATCTTCAATGATTTGCTGTGGAGCTCCCGCAATAGGGATATCCAAACCTTTCTTTATCGTAATCATACGCGTTTGCACTACTCAATTTAAGGAAGATTGAAAGCTCAATTCGTTTTTTGATAACCGCGTATGTGCACTAAAACCCTGATTCTCGGGTGATTTTCAGCTCGATACGCAGTGTATCTCGGGATTTATCCGGTTCCTACTGATGTTACTATTATTCTTAGAAATGTTACCTAGTAACTTCCAGCGCCATATTGTACAGTTTTTTGTTAATACAGGCCACGCCAATCGAAAAATTTAATTGGCGCTAGGTACAATTTAGTAACTTAAATTTTATCGCTACCAGTTTACTTGCGGATCAACATCAGCATCATAATCAACACCTTGAATCGCAAAACCAAATAGGCGCAGAAATTCGGCATGGTAGCCTTCATAATCAGCTAATTCATGAAAGTTCTCTTGGGTAATTTGATCCCATAAAGCTTCGATTTTAGCTTGAGTCGCCTCGTTTGTTTCTAAGCCGTCCATGCGTAAGCGGCTGTTATCATCAAGCGTTGGTGTTTCAGTGTAGAGCCCTTCGGTGAACAAACGGTAAATTTGCTCAATACAGCCTTCGTGCGTACCTTCTTCCTTCATTACTCCATATATAAGTGAAATATACAAAGGCATTACCGGAATTGCAGAGCTCGCTTGCGTTACCAAAGCTTTCAGCGAGGAAACCCACGCACTTAAATTAATATCTTTATAAGTACTACGTAAACTAGCTGCAGCGCGATCTAAATCTTCCTTCGCACGGCCAATGGTTGCGTGCCCGTAAATTGGCCAAGTTAGTTTTTTGCCTATATATGTGTAGGCTGTTGTTTGGCAATCAGGTGCGAGCACACCTGCTTCATGCAATTGTGCTATCCAGCGTTCCCAATCTTGCCCCCCCATTACTTTAATGGTCTGTGCAATTTCATCCTCGGTTGCCGGCTCTAGGCTAATATCATGCACTTTGTCTTTATCGGTATCATAAGTTTTTGTGGTATAGGATTCGCCAATAGGCTTCAACGTAGAGCTGTACACCTCCCCAGACTCTGGGTCCTTACGTTTAGGTGAAGCAAGGCTATACACCACCAAATCAACTTGCCCCAAATCTTCCTTAATTTGTGCAATCGTTTGCGCCTTAATCTCATCAGAAAAGGCATCACCGTTAATAGTATGGTAGTAGAGGCCATCAGCTTTTGCGAATTCATGAAATGCGGCTGTGTTATACCAACCCGCGGTGCCAGTTTTGCGCTCGGTTGGTTCTTTCTCAAAACACACGCCTAAGGTTTTAGCTCCAGAAGCATAAGCGGACGTTATTCTTGAAGCCAAACCATAGCCGGTAGAGCAACCGATAATCAAAACCCGCTTCGGGCCATCTGATATTGGAGTTTGTTTCTTGATATATTGAATTTGTTGCCGTACGTTCTCTGCGCATCCTACCGGATGAGCGTTAGTACAAATAAAACCGCGAATCTTTGGATGAATAACCATGGCCGGATTCCTATTCTATGATCCTATGAAATTTGCCTGTATTCTAACTGATTAGTAGGCACTTCACACATCAGATGTGCTTGCTACCGCCACGGCAATCGGGTGAATCAGGTGCTTTACCAACATTTCCCCACTGTTCTGGCGTGTATGTGTGCATGGCCAGGGCATGTATGGCGCCATCGAGTTCTTCGCGTAAAACTTGATTTACGAAACGATGGCGCTGCAGCAAGGGCATTTCAATAAATTTTTCACTGACGATAGTAACCTTGAAATGTGATTCGCTTGCACTTCCACCGTGCATATGGCTCTCATTTTCTACTTCTAAATATGTGGGAGTAAAAGTTGAGTTTAGTTTATGTTCAATAAGGCTTTGTATAGGCCCCATAAATAATGCTCCTTTTTTACTGCAAGATGAAAGAAGTTGGTACGCCGTAGAATAACGTAATGCAGAAAATTAAATAAGGCCTCAAAACCACAAGCTATCGAATAAATAAAAAAGTTTTACGTGATGATAGTTCGAAACGTTAAATTGATGCGGGGGCTTTTCTCTCGCTTTCTCTGCGGCAGTTGGTGTTGCCAAAATTTCTGCGTACTGCCCTTCATAACGAGCAAGCTACCATGCTCTAGAGAAATTCGATGCGTAGTTTTCGTTTTTTTGTGCCTTAAATCAAAATCGCGCACGGCACCAAAACTTAAACTGAGAATCACCGGCTGCTCTCCAAGCTCTGGCTCATCATCACTGTGCCAACCCATTTTATCGCTACCATCTCGATATTGGTTAGCCAAAACCGCGTTAGGAGCAAAGCCGGCAGCCTCTAAACGCGAGCGAACTTCGATTAGGGTTTTAGTCCAGGGCTCAGTTGTAAGAGCTTTACCCGAATAACGATAAACTAACGAATTATCACCATGCCAAGCCTGCAACCTCGGTGTTTTATACCATTTACCAAAAACATGAACATCACCTTGATGCCAAGATAACTCATCCAACAACGCCGTATATATGCGATCAGCTTCGTCGTTGGAAAAGAAATCAGCTATGTAGGCTATTTCTGCATCAACAAGGGGTAGTTTCAAGCTCTTGCATCCATCCATTACTTGTTCATGTTTGTTATTTCATAATTATTATAAAATCAAACATCATTCGGAACCATGTAAGGCTTTTCATCAACATCGATGAACCTCTTCTAACCAACTAGTTACTTCATCAATAATATTGCGGTCACCAAGGGCTATATCTGGCTCGATACCATTTCTATAAACTTTGCCTTCACGATCAACAAAGTAGCCATTTGCTACGCCGAGAATAGCGCCGTCGGTCATGTACATAATGTGAATATTACTACTCGCACCGCTAGTTCGCGTTCCAAAAGTCTTTGTATTTGCTCGACCTAAAAACTGAACTAATGTAGCTTCGCCTGAGCTACCTGTATTTCTATCAATCAAAACAGCTACCGGTTTATCTTTCAAAGCGTTAGGAAAACGTTTCGACAAGCTAAATAGATATGAAAACGAACTATGTTCCGCAAAGCTTCTACTGTAAAGATAACTCACGCCGCTGGTAGGCGACCAAATATAACTATCTAGCCCAGATGGAAGAAACGGCGCTAAACTAATAATCATAGGGCCTTGATTTCCGCCTCGGTTTCCACGTAAATCAATAACCCATCCGCAAGAGCCAACAACTTGGCGTATAAAGTGATGTGCAGCTGAAATATAGCTACGTGACACTTCATCTGATTGATCAACGTGAGTTGGGATCGCTAATAACGATATACCGTCCGTTAACTTTTCGCCTCTTGGTAAATTTACTATCTCTCGATTCCGCTGTATATCCCAACTGGTATGTAAATAACTATGCTGATCATTAAGATGGGCTATAGCAATTCTCAAAGCCGGATATGTGTCTTCTGCTTCTTGAGCCCCTTGAGCTGCAGTAAATACTTCCTCTCGCAAAACAATCCAGTCTATAGTTTCCTTATCTATCGCTGTTTGCTGAATAAAATCAAATCCAGTAGATAAGTATGAGAACGCCTTTTCGGACATCTCGTAGGCTTGTGCATTGGTATGGGGTGAGTTACTTTGAGTTTGTGTTACTTGACAACCAGAGATACTGAAAGCTATGGCTATTCCCAGCCATCTTAATGATTTAAGCATTAATTTAATCCACACAAAATTCAATGATAGATCCTAACGGATATCTAAAACATATTCGATCTTTAGTTTTAGTCGTGATGGGACTGTGGGATCGTTAGGCGAATCTTCAGCACATTTTGCACATTGCTTAAAAAAAACTTAGGGACATGACAACGCATCTAAATTAGAGTTACAAAAAAGCCCCTCGCTTACGCGAAGGGCTCTTCTATTTAATAGGCGCCTGGCGGTTTGCCAGGGGCTCGCAGAGCTCACCCCGCTTCGCAGGGTGAAGCCAAAAGGTTGGCTTCACCGGGAACCTGCTCCGCCCTACTCGAGAGTAGAACACCGCTCTTTGAATACGAAAAAACCCCAGCCTTTCGGGCTGGGGTTTTTGTCGTAATAGGCGCCTGGCGGTGTCCTACTCTCGCATGGGGAGGCCCCACACTACCATCGGCGCTGACATGTTTCACTTCTGAGTTCGGAAAGGATTCAGGTGGTTCCACGTCGCTATGGCCGCCAGACAA
>NZ_PIPJ01000029.1 GCF_003987135.1 Aliidiomarina iranensis | reverse complement strand
GCCACAATATAACGATGAGCGGCCACATGAATCACTTGGTAATCTGACACCGTCAGAGTATCGATTGGTAAAAACGAACGAACAGACCTCTAAAAATGTGTGGCACTAACCGGGGGATGTTTACAGTGCCACCTATCATTGCCGATATTACTGAGCCACTCACAACTTCACTTGCAGTTAACTCATTACCAGCGGGTAAAAACTTGCCGCCAAGCCCCTTAGTAACTCCGGCACTAAAGAACCCATGACCAAACTTGCCGCCTTGTAAGCTCGCCGCTACTCCGCCTACCATTGCGTGCGCGGTGATTTGTCCAGCAATTTGGCCTGAGGTCATCATATTGCCCCCAAAGCTAATGTCGCCAGAGGCAACCTCCTTGTAATGCGCCCCTATTTTTGAGAACGCAAAGGCACTGGCTCCAGCAACGGCCGCACCTCTAAGTGCTGCTGAGCGCGATACGCCCATCGCCCGATTAAACTCATAGCTCCAAGCCGCTGCGCCCCAACCTCCTCCAGAGATAGCCGATACAGCTGAGCCCACGAGATTCACCACATCGGCGCCAAATAACTTAACCGCACCACGAATTATGTTCCTCCGTAGCTTCTTAAACAAATACCCACTTGGGTCAGTGTAGCTTAATGGGTTGTTGAGTACATAGCTGTAGCGGTTAAAGTTTTGGCTGTTGCTCGGGCTTTGCACGAATGGGTCGGCTTGCAGGAAACGGCCAATGTGCGCATCGTAAATGCGCCCACCCATTTGCACTACGCTGGCATGGTCTACTTGCTCGTGGCCGGTATAGCCTTTATGGGTGAGGCTTAATATCGATGCTAAGGTAAAGTTTACCGCTTGGTTGTTACTTTTAAACACCGCCCGGCGTTTGCCAAAGGCATCGAAGCTGAGTTTTTCTTCTACTTGCCCCGCATCATCGGTAATCACATCCACACTGCCTAAGTGGTCCGTGTATACATAGCGGGTGGTGATGCTTTCACCGCGCTCTCCCTGTCGCAACTCAACAATAGCATTGCCCAAGTTACGCCGGAACCAACTTTCTCCCTTTCGCTCTATACGTTAAACACTTACTACTTTATAAAAATCAATTAGTTGACGCTATCTGTCAACTTTCGAACCTCTTTTATATACAAATATTGCCGAATTTCATCCACCTTGGGACCATCTAGTTGACTCCAATGTATTTCTATACGGTTAAAATCATTAGAAACAAAATATTTGATTCTATGAGTTTGAAACGCAGCTTCAAAT
>NZ_PIPJ01000028.1 GCF_003987135.1 Aliidiomarina iranensis | reverse complement strand
GCGTTATATACCAGAGAGTACAAAATCGACTGCGGCAATAATTTCAGAGCGATATGCTGATAGATCATAATCATGACCCCGGAGCTGGCTGCGATCAATCCCGGCAATGTCTTGGGTTATTGCAATAAACGTCTCGCCATCGAGGGAGAAAGACGGGTTTAGTCTTGTCAGGCTCATCGGTGCCGCGATTTTAGCAGGAGAGAGCGGTATGACTACAGTCGTTTTCAGCTCGCTCAGCAAATCGCTTTGAATATCCAGCAAGTAGGGGTATTGTTTTCGTGTCCCGGGATTAGAGTTCTTATATGCAAAAAATTGTGCCATTAGAACTTCCTTACACTGTCACTGAACGTGCCGCTGGATTCAACAAATTGATTGTAGGCCTTAATGGCGTCGGCGTTCTCGCGCAGCCATTGTGCCCGTTGCTCGTTTCGTAATTGTTCGGCTAATGCTTGCTCCAGTGTCGCGGACAAGTTGATGTTAAGTCCTCGAGCTTTTTCAAGTAAGTCACTGTTTATACTGACATTAGTAGGCCTTTTGGGCGCTTGGGCGTTGTATGCATGGTTCATAGTCGCTTCTCCATACGGGCAATGCGTATATCATATGCGCATATGGCGTGAAGGGCAAGGTATATAACAAACGGCTGTTGTCGCCCCTGCGGGGCTGGGACGGCCTTTTCGCCGCTGCGCGGCTACAAGTCCGCCCCAAAGCCGGGCGTTATATACCAGAGAGTACAAAATCGACTGCGGCAATAATTTCAGAACGATATGCTGATAGATCATAATCATGACCCCGGAGCTGGCTGCGATCAATCCCGGCAATGTCTTGGGTTATTGCAATAAACGTCTCGCCATCGAGGGAGAAAGACGGGTTTAGTCTTGTCAGGCTCATCGGTGCCGCGATTTTAGCAGGAGAGAGCGGTATGACTACAGTCGTTTTCAGCTCGCTCAGCAAATCGCTTTGAATATCCAGCAAGTAGGGGTATTGTTTTCGTGTCCCGGGATTAGAGTTCTTATATGCAAAAAATTGTGCCATTAGAACTTCCTTACACTGTCACTGAACGTGCCGCTGGATTCAACAAATTGATTGTAGGCCTTAATGGCGTCGGCGTTCTCGCGCAGCCATTGTGCCCGTTGCTCGTTTCGTAATTGTTCGGCTAATGCTTGCTCCAGTGTCGCGGACAAGTTGATGTTAAGTCCTCGAGCTTTTTCAAGTAAGTCACTGTTTATACTGACATTAGTAGGCCTTTTGGGCGCTTGGGCGTTGTATGCATGGTTCATAGTCGCTCCTCCATACGGGCAATGCGTATATCATATGCGCAT
>NZ_PIPJ01000027.1 GCF_003987135.1 Aliidiomarina iranensis | reverse complement strand
GGATGATGGGATGGACACCTCGCTTTACACGGCGTCGTAATGCGCCATTATTGAAGTGATGTGTTCAATAATCTCAAACGAGGTGTCCACCCATGAAAGTTACAACAATTAGTATCGATTTGGCAAAATCTGTTTTTCAAGTCTGTGGAACGAATCAAGCGGGAACCCAAGTGTTCAACCGCCAAGTCCGAAGAAATAAATTGCTCGAGACCGTTATACAGTTCCCAGATGCTGATGTTGTGATGGAGGCATGCAGTGGCTCGAACTACTGGGGCCGTTTGTTTATTAAACACGGTTTCACCGTAAAACTCATTCCGCCCCAGCATGTAAAACCCTTTGTACGCGGAAATAAAAACGACCGGAATGATGCTTTTGCTATTTCTGAAGCATCACGGCGTCCAAATCTAACCTTCACTCAACCCCGCTCTGTGGCAGCAACCGATATGGCTGTTTTACACCGCATCCGTGACCGTCGCCAAGGCTCATTAACCCGTCTAACCAACCAAATTCGTGGTTTATTAAATGAATACGGGATTGTTATTCCTCAAGGTATTGAGCATTTGCGTCGTCACATTCCATTAATTTTGGAAGATGGGGAGAATGAGCTTTCGCCATTAATGCGCTCAGAGCTACACAGCTTGTTTGATGAGTGGTGCATGATGGAATCGCTCATCAAGCAACATGATAAAGCCATTGAACAGTTTGCACGTGCCGATGAACAAACAACTTTGTTAATGACCGCTCGTGGCATTGGCTCCATTACGGCCACAGCGCTTATGAGTGTAATGGGAAGCCCGGCAAATTATAAAAACGGGCGGCACTTTGCCGCATCGTTAGGGCTGACCCCTTCAGAGCATTCGAGTGGCGGTAAGCAAAAGCTTGGGCGTATCACAAAACGAGGAAATCGCTATGTGCGCAGGCTTCTTGTTCAATGCGCGATGAGCCATGTAAGGCATTTGGAAAGCCGAACGGATAATCTGTCATTATGGCTGAAGAAGCTCAAAGAGCGGCGAGGTGTGCAGGTTGCCGCTATCGCTTTAGCAAACAAACTGGCCCGAATATCCTGGGCAATGCTGCACAAGCAGCAGGAATTTAAATTGAATTAAAACAGTATGTAAGTCTCATCCAGCAATGCGTAGTTGCATGGTGCAACAGGTAAAACCGACCCTTGAGACGCCGAGCGAGCACACTGAGTTATAACTCAGAAGGGACGATATAGCGCCAAGGGTGCGGTTATCCATGAAGGCCAGAGCTCACTGAGAAATCACTTGAAGCTCATAACAGGCCGTATATACGAGTGCAGTTTTATCCTGTTCACATCGCGCAAAGCTGGTTAAAAACAAAGTAAAACTATGTCACTAAACAACTTGCGTAATGTGAGGTGTCCATATATG
>NZ_PIPJ01000026.1 GCF_003987135.1 Aliidiomarina iranensis | reverse complement strand
TGTAGTGGCATAGTTAATTTGGCCACCTAATTAGAGGTGTTATCATACACCACATAGA
This sequence comes from Aliidiomarina iranensis, assembly GCF_003987135.1. GTDB lineage: Bacteria > Pseudomonadota > Gammaproteobacteria > Enterobacterales > Alteromonadaceae > Aliidiomarina > Aliidiomarina iranensis. The sequence goes on along the minus strand of NZ_PIPJ01000026.1, from coordinate 1,391 downwards.
CAATTAGGTGACGTAATGACGAATAGAACACGTTCACGGCAGCATTACAGTATATTGTGAATGAGGCGGGTTCGCAGTTAACAGCGGCGATTCGGCAAAAAGAAGTGTTTGCAGACTACTTTGAAAAAGTTACGGGGATGAGTGTTCAAGATTCAATCACTTTGTATGAAGCCCAAACGGGGGATTCTTTGACTGTGAACGAGGTTGAAAAAATGTTCATGGACCCTGATTATGCTAGAGAGCAACTTATGGCCAATGAGAATTTACATAAAGTGTACAGAGGTATACTTAATTCAAACGTTCCTCAAACCATGCCTGGGGCTAGTTCAAACTTTGTTCGGCTTCCGTGGTATAAAAGTATTTTTCACAACCCTTGGTATGCGCCTTGGCAAAATTCGAAATGGGTTGGTCGAAACGGCGGCCATTTAGAAGCTGTATACAACAGACAAGGGAATTTAGTGTCTAGTAATGACTATATGGGCACCTTCAATTTCTTTGGTCCTGATCAGATACGGGCACACAAGGCTGCTGATGTAGACCCATATTTTAAGTGGGGGAATTGATAGTGAAGGAAATGAGATATTTAGTGCTTTTCTTTGTGTTATGCATATCGATGATAGGCACATCGGCTTATGGGGATGGAGGTTCGGTGGACGACGAGTTTTATAGAAATAAAATGATTGAAAACATGAAAAGTGCCGGACGCTGGATTATCAGCGAGGGTGTTAGTACTTTCGATGATGGTGGAAAAGGTGCTATTCATAGAAAGCTGATCGATGATTTCGGTGTGCAAATATGGGTTGACCCCTGGATTGAAACCGATCGTTATTTGGCGCAGTTCAGAATCAAAGCCAGGGGGATTAATTACGATATCCATAACTTGTACCGCGAAGAAGTTGACGAAGAATTCTATGAGTTTTGGCTCATCAAAGTGGCGGCTAGAGACTGGTCTGGAGAGCACGCCAGGTCGGTGTTCTTTGTAACGAGAACAAGTGATATTTATGGTCAAAGAGAGATATTGGTAGAAAGTGAGCAGTTTATTGAGTCGTACCTGGTCGCGGGTCAAGAAATTCAATTACCGCTAGATGACATGGAATTGCTTTATGATATGCAAGCTTGGTTGTTTCCAGACAATTATCAAAATTCCGATTTAAAGAATAAACGAGTTGTAATGGATGCTAGAGGTAATATTACTTTTGTTCAATAAATATTACCTGCAAAAGTGAGGATTTATGGCTGTATGGAAGGCAATTCTCCATAGATATAAGTTTAAAGTATGGTAGCAAAGGCTACTGCTAAAGACTTAGCTCCAATAGAGTTTGATAGTTGGATAAAGCCGGCCCATACGGAAAGCAGCACCAGCACCGAGCAAGGCAAAACCACCACCATTA
>NZ_PIPJ01000025.1 GCF_003987135.1 Aliidiomarina iranensis | reverse complement strand
CTCGGAATGCTAACCAAAACCGGCACTCCACTGAGTTTTCTGCAGGAGCTTCAAATTGGTTGTCGTAAATGCGCCCCCATTCATCCTTTAACTGCTGAAACTCTTCTATTACGGTTTGAGTTGCATCCTCGGAATCAATCAGTCGCTCATAGAACCCCACCAATTGAGCAAACTCCCGCTCGTAAAAATCAGTGTAACGTTGCTCTGCAACAGCAGACACCGAGAACATTAACATCAACACAAATAACCCGGTTTTTACCTTCATCAACATGTGCTTACACATATATCAATATTCCTCAATTGGTTGCGAGCCGTTAACGTTCTCACTCCTGACCCCCCAATTCTGCCTCGCGATACATAAGCGTATCGGTAACCCGAGTGATCGACCCATGTTTTGTCATGTGCAGTGAACGTTGTGTTAGATTTTGCATGAGAATGCCATTCGGCTATTTGGTTATTCGTTCGAGGGATCGTCACTTGCCTAACCCTATTTTGCGTGACCACCGCGTCAACATGAAGAGTAAGAGTTTCCTCCCGCATATTTGCTCCGATCTCCACACTAAATTTTTCTGCTATCGGGTGAACATTTCGATGGAGCCACCTTGCGGCCACTTCATGGTTGCCATGGCCAAAGTCAAAACCACGAAGATGTTCTTCAGCTGCCGCTACGTAGTCAAAAACCGTTTCAAGTTCTGAGTATTTCTCAGCTGACCAATCAATATCATCAGGCTGTTCAATGATTCTCGAACCCGCCTCATTCACAATATATTGCAGTGCTGCCGTGAACGCGCCATTCGAGAATTTGTTGCCGGTAATCTTAGAGGCGGTGCCACCTATAATGGCTTGCTTCAAGGAATTTCCAATCACGTTGCGCGCACTCTCTGTATCCACCTTCCATTCCTTACCCGCCCATTTGGTAAAGCCGGCACTAAAGAAGCCATGCCCAAAGTTACCGCCGTGTAGTTTACCCAGTACGCCGCCGGCCATGGAGTGCGCCCCTACTTGAACATGGGTTTTGGCATCGCCAAACTGAGCACCTATCGCACCAAACACCGCGCCACTAAATGCCCCTTGCAGCGCTCCCTTTAAGCTTCCGGTCGCCACAGCACCGCCCATAAACCCAGCTGTGCCGCCAGCTACCGCACCAGCAAGTACACCTTCACTAAATGCTTTAATAGCCCAATTTGAAACTACATTGAACGTATAGAAGCTCACTGCGGCGGCCGCTATCACGCGCCAGTATTTTTTGAGCGCTTTAAACAAATACCCACTCGGGTCAGTGTAGCTCAGTGGGTTGTTGAGTACATAGCTGTAGCGGTTAAAGTTTTGGCTGTTGCTTGGGCTTTGCACGAATGGGTCGGCTTGTAGGAAGCGGCCTATGTGGGCGTCATAAATTCTGCCACCCATTTGCACTACGCTGGCGTGGTCTACCTGCTCGTGGCCGGTGTAGCCTTTGTGCGTGAGGCTTAATATCGAGGCCAAAGTAAAGTTCACGGCTTGGTTATTGCTTTTAAACACCGCCCGGC
>NZ_PIPJ01000024.1 GCF_003987135.1 Aliidiomarina iranensis | reverse complement strand
TATATACAAATATTGCCGAATTTCATCCACCTTGGGACCATCTAGTTGACTCCAATGTATTTCTATACGGTTAAAATCATTAGAAACAAAATATTTGATTCTATGAGTTTGAAACGCAGCTTCAAATTGTTCTTTCTGCTCTTGGTCTCTCAAAATCAAACTTTCAATATAATTAGGATCTAAAGTGTCACCAAACCTCACCGTTCTGGTAATAGACAATACCTCTGCCATATTTTCAGCGTTATATACTGCGACCTCTCGACCTCCCGAATACCTTATTTCCAATGGAATCCCGCGATCACGCATCTGTTCTATCACTTGATTGTTTTCCCCTCCAACGGTAACAGACGCTCTTACCCCAGGAGTGAGCTCGTCACCGCTACAACCACTTACAGTAAGTGTTAACACCCATAAGAGCGTCAATTGTTTTAGCAAGAGAAAATATTTTTTTACCAACATAATTCTCCCCAAAGTGAACATGTGCGTCGTTCAAATTTATGGATGATGCGTCTATTAGTTCGTCTAAGTACAGGGTGCCAACCTGCCGCCCCCAATGACACCTGTTCACCATAAACACGAGCCGGAGTTAAAGCATCAACTGTTTGTAAAACGTCGAAGGAACTTCGGAAATGTGTTATCGATCCAGCAGCAGGACCAAGCCCACCAACAGTATTAGAGTGAACACCTGCCGCGTTGAAAATAGTGGCTCCACCCCCTGTCACTATGGCTTAAGCAGCAGATAACCCACCACCCAAAAACCATGGTCTAATGTAATAGCCGCGGTTAATCTCACTTTGCTCACATCAAGCACACCATATTAGTGGGCGCGCGAACGTGGCGGGTCATACATTCACCACTTTCTATCGTGCCTTCTAACTGAATTAGCCCTTCCTGCTCAATAGTGAAACGTGTCTCGTCTAGCCAAATAGCATTCACGTCATCATTTGCCACGGCATGGGCCTTTGATAGATAAAGCGTAGCTCGATTTCTATAATCGAGTGTGGCGTAGCCCGAAATACTCACCTGCTCGCCGACAAACAACTGCGGCATACTCAGCAAGGCAACAAAGCTGTCATCGAGTGTATGCGCTGGTTCCGGCGGCGTATCTAGCTTCTCTCGTTCGTGAATAATACGCGCATGCTCCAAATAAAAAGCATCTAGGTTTACAGAATGCTCATCGCGGTCAGCGTATGCGCGAAGCCTCGCCTCTATCCGAAACACACCATTTAAAGGTATATCTTCATCGTTAAACGAAACAATCCGAATACCAGAGGCTAGCGCTTTTGGAGCACTTTCCCTTTCGCCAACAAAATAAGCTTTAAAACCGCCTTTTTCTTCAACAAGTTCCACAGTTAAATTTATTCGTTGGTCTAAATACCGTTCGGGCTCGGAAACAACCCATAACAAAGAGGCATCATACGCATCAACAAATATTCTTCTACAATACTCACGATTACTCTCACTCAGTGGTACTTCACCCTTCAGAATACGTAGGAGCTCTTCTTTATAGCGTTCAAAACCAGAAGACTTTTGATATTCTAATGCGTACACATAGCTATCAAGATCTCGGAATGCTAACCAAAACCGGCACTCCACTGGATTTTCTGCAGGAGCTTCAAATTGGTTGTCGTAAATGCGCCCCCATTCATCCTTTAACTGCTGAAACTCTTCTATTACGGTTTGAGTTGCATC
>NZ_PIPJ01000023.1 GCF_003987135.1 Aliidiomarina iranensis | reverse complement strand
CCACCCATTTGCACTACGCTGGCGTGGTCTACCTGCTCGTGGCCGGTGTAGCCTTTGTGCGTGAGGCTTAATATCGAGGCCAAAGTAAAGTTCACGGCTTGGTTATTGCTTTTAAACACCGCCCGGCGCTTACCAAAGGCATCGAAGCTGAGCTTCTCCTCTACTTGCCCCGCGTCATCGGTAATCACATCCACACTGCCCAAATGGTCGGTGTATACATAGCGGGTGGTGATGCTTTCACCGCGCTTCTCCACAATAGCATTGCCCAAGTTACGCCGGAACCAGGTTTCGCCCCCTTCGCTTATCTGCTCGGTGACTCCATGCTGGATAATGGTGGTGGTTTTGCCTTGCTCGGTGCTGGTGCGGCGCACTTGATTGCGGCTTGCATCGTACATAAATTCCGTGATACCCGCACTACGGCCGCTCTCGCTTTCACTGGTAAAGCTTTGAATGCGCCGCGCTTTGCCGATAGCATTGTAGTGAATACGCCGCACTAAGGTGCTGCCCTGATATTGATGGGTTTGATTGCCCATCGCATCGTAACAATAACGCTGTGTGCCAATGCCGCTTACCGCATGGGGCCCCGCCGCACCACTACTTGCACCTGTACACTGGCTATTCGATGCGCCATAGTGGTAAAGCGCACCGCTTTGTACATCGGATTTTGTGAGGATATTGCCGTTGTTGGCGTAGCTTATACTCATGCTCACCGAGCCTTGCTGGCGCACTTGCGTTAACCGATTTAAATCATCATAAAAGAAGGTTTCATCGAACGTGGCTGTGCCACTGCCGGATAACGCCGGTAACCGATGCAAGTTATCGCTGCGGCTACGCAAATTGCCTAACCCATCAAAGCTATAATCTAAGGCTTGCACGCCACCGCTGGTGGTTATGCTTTCGATAAGTCCTGTACGTTCATCGTAGCTGCGCCAATGCGTTAGGCCATTGCCGGCCAAGCTCTCGGTTGCATTGCCATAGGCATCAGCCTCAGTAATGCGTTGGTACCGCACACTGTTGCTATTATGGCGCCCATAACGTGCTTCCCAAACTTCCTGCATATATCCGCGCTGATAGCGAAACTCCTGACCAAAGCTATCGCCACTGGCGTCAAAGTGTTGGAATAAACGGCCAAATTGGTCGTAGGTAAAGGATTCTGTAAGCGTTGTGCCGCCCACCTGCATGCTACTTTGCGTTTGCCGCCCAAAACTGTCGTAGCTATAGGTGCGTGTTACCGTATGCGCTGTTGTTTGCGTATCGGTCACTGTACTACTCAGCAGTAACCCAGGTAATGCCGTGCTCCCATCGCTATACACCCATGTTGAACTACGCTGAATACTGCCATTTAAACGCACCGCTTCGTAAGTTTTGCGGCCAAACCTATCGCGCTCTGTTGCCGTTTCATAACCGCGAGCATCGGTCTGTAACACAAGTTCACCGAGCGCGTTATAATCATACAGCCACACGCCGCTATCTGGGTCGCTCATGCTCGCTTTAAAGCCACGCTGGGTATAGGTTTGCACCATCGTTTCGTTATCGACGTTACGAGCGGTCAGTAAATTACCCGCCGCATCATAGCTATAACGTAAGGTACCCGCTGAATCACTCGCACTGAGCAGCTCACCAAATGCATTATGAGTTGTGGTGCGAGATTGTGGGCTCGAACTACCCCAAAACTGGCTAACACTTTGAGTGACATCCGCACCATCGTAATCAAAGCTTGTCACGGTGCCATCAGCGGCTGTCACCGCTATCACGCGGTTGAACACATCATACTGCGTGTCACTCCAATGCAGCGGCGTTGCAGTCAGGCTCGGCTGCGATTGTTGCACGGCACGCCCAAGTGCATCATACGCAGTAAGCGCATAACGCACGCTCCCTGAACTAAACCCCTCGCTCAGTGTGGCTAACGTGCGCCCCGCACTATCATAAACCGCCCAAGTTGTCGGCGCGCCCCCGGCTATCACACGTTCATACCACGCGCCCTGTGGGGCGCCGCTCGGAACATTTATCGCTGAACGCTCATAACTTCGGCTGATATGCTGATATTCACCACTCACCGCACCACCCGCCGTTTCCGTGCGGCTAAATACCGGCTGACCAAAGGCATTAAAACGCTTCACACTCACCACTCCCGCATGATTCACCCGCTGCGCTTGCCCAAGTGCATTAAAATCACTCTGCGTGCTGATAAGCTCACCGTTCTCATAGCGCGCCACCACATACCGCCC
>NZ_PIPJ01000022.1 GCF_003987135.1 Aliidiomarina iranensis | reverse complement strand
CCGCCTCATTCACAATATACTGTAATGCTGCCGTGAACGTGTTCTATTCGTCATTACGTCACCTAATTGTCTATGTGGTGTATGATAACACCTCTAATTAGGTGGCCAAATTAACTATGCCACTACAAGCAGCCGTCAGGCCAAGTGGTAGGGCAAGCAACAGTGCCCGACCTGTAGTGGCATAGCAATGTGGCTGATTGGACATGTCCCATTCGTAACTAGTTATTTGCTCAGTCTGAAAATTCACACGGCAGCACATACTCTTTTTTAAGCCGGATTTCATCCCCTCGCTGCCAGAGAGGATCCTCAAGCCAACTGATTTGCACGGCTGACAAACAGAGTGGAATGAAGATTTCCCTACTTGGAATATCAACCCCTTCCAAACTTACAACCGCTTGCGGACAGAACCCAGCACTACCCCAGCCTTTTCGACGCACATCAACAATTACTAGGCGGCTTTTCATTTCAACCTCATACACTGTCGCCTTGAAGCAATCTTTGGAACTGCCGGGGGTTAAAATCAAACCACCAAGTTCCCAACATATATTCTCTCTTATATACATTGGTTGCTGCACTTCGTAGCACTGTCCAATCATTTTTGAGTAAGGCTCCTCCTCAGACAAGGTTATCACGCCAGTACAGGCAGTGAGGCCAATTGACAGAGCAAGCAACAAAGCTCGCCCTTTAGTTATCAGCGCCGTCTCTGTTGCCATTGTCTTATATACTCATCGTAATTATGTGAATGCCATATACTGGCTGGTTTGGTCAAGTGTGATGTATTCACTCGTAGTGGACTCAACAAGCCACCACCGCAAATCGGATCCGTACTAATGCAAGCCCCGGAGGTTCCCGCCGCTGGGTATGCAAAACCTGGCAATGAATACAAAGTACCTGATTCAATAAAGCCCTGACGCACCAGATTGTTCACTCGCCAGGCTCCCAAACTGTGGCCAGTCAGATGACCACTATAACCAGATTTGATAACTTGCATGGAGACTGCATCCATCAAACCTTGCGCATTGAGTAGTGTGTCATTGATATCCCAGAGGACACCAACAATACCACCTATCTCGCCCATCATCCCACCCCTTCGTGTGGTAAACCCGGTAACTAACTGATGCTCTTCTCGGTAAGTCGTTCCAGCAATCACCAGTCCCATCTTGGAGTTCAGTCCCAAAATCAGGTTCAGCTCTTGCAAGCTCAAGCCATTTTTAGCCGCAAAGCGTGTTAACTCGGATTGCGCTTTGTATTGCCCGTAACTACCTACCGCATTTTGCACCCAACCGCCAAAATCTTCACCTAAACTCCCAGAGATATACATCAACGCCTGACCCATATTCGGATTGTGTGCCGCAACGATATTTATTCCCAAGCGAACCGTCACTTGACTCGCTGTCGGTGCTGCCGGTCCGCCTGATGGCGTAAACGCCCATGTTGAAGCGCCGGCAACCGCTGCGCCCCGCAAGGCTTGACTAGAGGATGCGCCATGAGCGCGCGCAACATTATAAGTTCCCGCGGCTGAACAAGCGGGCGCCCACGGGCCACAGAACAAAGAACCAATACTCACAATGGTTTGGCTGATATCCGCACCCAATGCTTTAAACACCCCACGAATGACACGTTTAAAAGGCGAAGCAAGCTTCTTAAACAAATACCCACTCGGGTCAGTGTAGCTCAGTGGGTTGTTGAGTACATAGCTGTAGCGGTTAAAGTTTTGGCTGTTGCTTGGGCTTTGCACGAATGGGTCGGCTTGTAGGAAGCGGCCTATGTGGGCGTCATAAATTCTGCCACCCATTTGCACTACGCTGGCGTGGTCTACCTGCTCGTGGCCGGTGTAGCCTTTGTGCGTGAGGCTTAATATCGAGGCCAAGGTAAAGTTCACGGCTTGGTTATTGCTTTTAAACACCGCCCGGCGCTTACCAAAGGCATCGAAGCTGAGCTTCTCCTCTACTTGCCGCGCGTCATCGGTAATCACATCCACACTGCCTAAATGGTCTGTGTATACGTAACGGGTGGTGATGCTTTCACCGCGCTCTCCCTGTCGCAACTCAACAATCGCATTGCCTAAATTACACCGGAACCAACTTTCAACCCTTCGCACCCCACGCTAAATACTTGTTTTTTCATAAAAACCAACTAGTTAACACTATTTATCAAGTTTCGAACCCGTTCTATATACAAATATTGCCGAATTTCATCCACCTTGGGACCATCTAGTTGACTCCAATGTATTTCTATACGGTTAAAATCATTAGAAACAAAATATTTGATTCTATGAGTTTGAAACGCAGCTTCAAAT
>NZ_PIPJ01000021.1 GCF_003987135.1 Aliidiomarina iranensis | reverse complement strand
TATTGCAATAACCCAAGACATTGCCGGGATTGATCGCAGCCAGCTCCGGGGTCATGATTATGATCTATCAGCATATCGCTCTGAAATTATTGCCGCAGTCGATTTTGTACTCTCTGGTATATAACGCAAAGCTTTGCGGAAATTTTTGAGCCGCGTAGCGGTGGAAAAATTGTCCGGCAACAGCGGCTGGTTATATGTACTAAAGAGTTGCATGGACAACCTTTTCAAACGATTCGCCTTCAGCATTCATCCAATGCAGCCGTATTGCTTGCTTACGCTTGGTTTGCATTACGAATGAGGCAATCAACTCCACGGATTGTCCCGGTTCCATTGCTTCCATTGGAAACTTTTCCTCCAAGTCGGAATTCATGATGCAGTCATTACCTTCAGGAAATTCAAGGCTAACCTGATATGCCGTTGCTTTACCTTTATTAAAGACCTTGAGGCGGTGCTTTTTGCTGCCTAATGTAATGAAATTTGCGCCGAGCTCAGCTGAATTGGCGCTTTGCGCCTCCCTCTTTTCTTTATCAAGCATTAGCTCGTTCAATTTACGCTGAACTTCGATCAGTTCTTCTTCTTTCTTTCGCAAACCACGCGAACGCCAGGTCGCATAACCTGAAAATAATAGCGCTATAGCAGCAATTACCTCACCTAGAGATACATCCATAACACCTACTTAAACTTTATGTTTTTGTTTCCGCGGAACGCTTTTTTCAGGGACTTCCTCATCTCTTTGGCTACGTCGTCTGCGGCTTGCTTACCTATTTCCTCCATATGCTCGTTTATATTTTCTGAATTTTCATGGATGAGTTCGGCCTTTGTTACTTCCCGATCACAGGATATGCAACGAACCATTGAGTGATCATCCTCAAGGGTTTCGTCATACTCAAATTGTGTTGCTCCACAAGTAGGGCAATGCAGCGAGACATTCCGGTCATACTTTTCAGAGTTCATAACTCCCCCTCGGCTGACACCATATAACGCCCCAAGCATGGGCATATTTTGCGTTTTGAGTGCAGCGAAGCAAAATATGTCCCACTGCCTTGAATTGTTAGGTGACATTGACGCTACAAACTGGCAGTTTGAATTTCGATTTTATACCCTACTACTTTCCCTTTTTTGTCGAAAAGTATACTACCAACTACGTATGATTTTAGGAACAAACGCTTAGCAAAACGAAAGGGGCCTTCTTGTACTTTAATCCAGGACCAGACTTCTACTTCATGATTGTTGATTTGGCTCTTCAACGGGATGTCTAGATAATGGTGCTCATACAGTTCAGTGGCCTCGCAGTTTGAGGAAAAGGCAATTTTTACATCTTCTCGGTCGGTCCCCATAGGCGCAAGACTCTGCAATACTTCCTCCACCCGGGATTGGTCTGCGAATCGGAGACAGTATTCCGCATTAGCACTGGCACTGGCATTGAAAAGAATCACTATGCATAGAATGTTGAGCTTCATCGCCATAGCTATCACCTAACGCCCGCATTTGCGGCTGGTTTGGAGCGTAGAGGAAAACCAGTCCGGCAACATGCGTTTGTTAGCTCTCGCTCTCTTCAGTTTCAACTTGACGGTCCTCTTCGGGAACTCTCCCAGCTTCTCTTAACAGCGCCAAAACCGATTCGCGATCATCATAAAAATCTTCAAGGATTCTCTGACAGTAATGCCTTGCAGCCTCAACATCTTCCTCTGAAATTTCATGCCAATCATCGTGTAGAACATCGTTACCGAGAACTCTAATCTCATCATGTGCTCGGCGCTTTCTTGCTTGCGTTATGACACCATCTTCAGCGGCTGCTTCAATTTGTTTATACAGATTGGATTCCTGCTTAGTTTTATAGCCATTAGCACGTAGAGTTTTATCAAGCACAGAACGAATTAGCCCAGCCGCAGCTCGAATGCACATGTTCTCCAAGCACGTTTCAGCCTCACGAAACTCTGTGACGATACCCTGAGGTACCGAATGTGGGACAGGTAACCGCTGCTTAGCTTCTGGAAAAAACCTAATAAGGCGATTGTATGAACCAGGATAATTTCCTCCGCCGCCCATTTTAACAACACCAAATGCCCCAATCCCGCAGCCGGCACATTTAAAGAGCCTGTAAGAAACTACGCAGTCTGACCAGTAATGATCTTCTTCTCTTCTTTCGTGGGCTCCAATTTCGCGACCATCCACCTTCCATTCGAAGGTGCTTCTACCACCTCGACAACCAGGGCAATAGCTGACAATGGAGCCTTCTTTTTCATTTAAATCTGCCATGGTTCTCCTTTTGAGCTAACGCTCGAAATAACCGGCGTGCTTTAGCGCGTCCGGCGCCGACGGCGCGTAGTTCATTGACTTGTTATGTTTCATCCACACCGAGCTCAGAGGCTTTCAATAACTGACTGCTGCGACGAACCG
>NZ_PIPJ01000020.1 GCF_003987135.1 Aliidiomarina iranensis | reverse complement strand
ACGCAGTTGCGCAAGGGGCGCTCACTGGATTTATCGCAGGAGGCGTTGCCACAGGTACTTTAAAAGGCGCACTTGTGGGCGCGTTTACAGGAGGCTTGTTTGGTGAACTGCAAAGCATGAGTGAGGGTTTTAGTAAGGTAGCAGCTCATGGCGTTGTAGGTGGCATGGGCAGCGCCATGCAGGGCGGTAAATTTGGCCATGGGTTTTTGTCGGCAGGGGTGAGCGCTCAGTTATCGCCAAAAATCCAGAGTAATGTTGGCGATGCTCATGTTAGAGTTGCGATACATGCGGCGATAGGCGGCACTGTCTCTAAGGTTACAGGTGGCAAGTTTGCGAATGGGGCTTATAGCGCAGCGTTTTCTTCGGCGTTGAGGGAGGGGGTGAGGGCTGCGCGTGATGAAGAAGAACCACAGGGTCGCGCACTTACTGATGATGAGGTTACTGAAGCTGAGTCAGTGTTTGGAGATAAGATTGATTATTCGGAAGTTCGAATAATTGATGGGAAGTATGTTCCTTTCCAGGGTGATAATTACGTTATAGCTCCAGATGGGAATATTTACTGGCCAGGAGAATGCGGGAATTTATCAAGCTGCGGAGGGGTTGGAACTGCTGGTGTGTTCATTCATGAAATGACCCATGTTATGCAGCACCAACATGGTGTGAATGTATTGGGCCGTGGACTTCTGTTGCAATCCGCTAAGTTTTTAAGTCTTGGGCTATATGACCCTTATCAATTTGATTATGACCCTATTCGCTCGTTTAGCTCATACAACATTGAGCAACAGGGGGATTACGCTAGGGGCATATACTTTGGCCGATATCCAAATAGGATCGATTACTAGAGGGTTGTTATGAATGTTGTTAAACGCTGTTTGGTGGCCTTTTATATAATTTCATTAGCGCTTGTTTTAGTGGGATGTTCTCGGACTTTTGTCGTGAAACCTTCTGGCCACATGGAAAGCGGAATTAATTTTTACTTCTATCAGTCCGAAGAGAATGATTCGCCATCTGAGTTTTACATTGTTGATGTGGTTGTTCAAAAGAAAGTGGCTGATAAAAAATGGGTGGCAGTGTGGGAGCTTAGCGGAAAGCAGGCTCTTGAAAGGATACAATATGGAGAAGAATATAAGGAGTTAGGCGAAGTTGTTCCTGCTGCGCCTCTTGAAAAAGGAGAGTTATACAGGATATTGATTTCGGAAATCTCACGGTCGGGTCCAAAAGGTTTTTCTGGAGCTGAATTCTCAATAGATGGAAATGGCGCAGTCATCGAAAGGTATAAGTAGTGTTATCCAAGAGCCGCGGCAGATTAAGCTGGCGAGGCTCTTGGGTTTTGCAAATGGGGCTTATAGCGCGGCGTTCTCTTCGGCGTTGAGGGAGGGAGCGCAACGCGCTTTCAGTGGCGGAGCGGACACATCTGTCTTGGATGGCACAGTCGGTGAAGGCGTTTCTTAGTACAACGGGAAAATATTTGTGCATGCAGCGGGAGAAGACGCCGTTTTGACAGATGACCAATTATCAACGGTTAAATCAGATCTAGGCCTCATTTTTGGAAGGGGCGGGGATGAGGGGCAAAGGCTTTATAATGCCTTGGACAGTAATAAGCCTCTTAAAATAATCGTAAATAGTCAGGGGTCGAATGCCGCTTACCTAAAAGGAAATGTGCTTTCTATCGATCTAAGTTCTCAAGTAACACTGATTGATCAGAATACAATGGAGCCTTTTGTCGCCGCTACTACCCGGATATTGACTCATGAATTGGGGCATGCCTTGCTTGGTTTGCATGATATTCATCCTGTCCTGCCTTGGGTTCAAATTGGGGATGTGGAATACCAAAACTCACCAAACGTTAGATTTATGGATCGAGTAATGAAAAATATTCATGGGGACGATGCTCACCGGAGGAGGTATTACTGATGAGAATTTTGACATCTTTGGCTGTGCTATTAATCAGTTTTCCAGCTCTTAGTATGCCTGACTGTTCGGATGCGGAGGATTTTAAGGGAAGTGTTTATGGGATGCTGGTTTCTGAAATGCTTCCGATAAATGCGGAATCCCCCGAGGAAGATGCAAAAGTCCGCTTTGAAAACGGTGACTATCGTCTGATGGGATACGGGCTCTATTCCGGGATTAAAATCCTTGGAATAGACAAGCTTGAGGAGAATGAGGTGTGCAAATATGGCGTCAGAGTTCTTCCTGGAATGACAGATGCATTTGAGTCACCTGATCATCGGCGTCTAGTGGATGAATTAAGAGTTTACATAGATGAGTATAATGCATACATGGTGAAGCTTTTGGGAAAGAGGAGCCCGTAAGGTCAGAGCTGCGTAAAACACAGCCCGGCGATGCCGGGCTGCTGATTCGCTAACCTCCGGCCTTAATGATCAAACACCCCTCATGGAATGTCGATATATGTATAGTCACATGTTGATGAAGGTAAAAACCGGGTTATTTGTGTTGATGTTACTGTTCTCGGTGTCTGCTGTTGCAGAGCAACGTTACACTGATTTTTATGAGCGAGAGTTTGCTCAATTGGTGGGTTTTTATGAGCGACTGATTGATTCCGAAGATGCAACTCAAACCGTAATAGAAGAGTTTCAGCAGTTAAAGGATGAATGGGGGCGCATTTACGACAACCAATTTGAAGCTCCTGCAGAAAATCCAGTGGAGTGCCGGTTTTGGTTAGCATTCCGAG
>NZ_PIPJ01000002.1 GCF_003987135.1 Aliidiomarina iranensis | reverse complement strand
CTTGAAGCTCATAACAGGCCGTATATACGAGTGCAGTTTTATCCTGTTCACATCGCGCAAAGCTGGTTAAAAACAAAGTAAAACTATGTCACTAAACAACTTGCGTAATGTGAGGTGTCCATATATGTGCTCGAGCGGTTCGGTGGTGTAAGCCCCTACAGCACGGAAGGCATTCATAGCGGTAACACTCCCTTACTGCACGGAAGCCCCCACCGAAGCATTTGAATATTGCGTGCTGCATGGGTGCGCGGTAGTATCGGGGGATACTGAGGAGAAGTGGTGTGGATAGTAGGTTACAGCGGTTACGTGAAGAAATTGATGCAACGGATTCGGAGTTGGTGCGCCTGTTGGCTCGGCGGATGGAGATTTCGCGGCAGATTGGCGAAGTAAAGCATGATCTGGGGCAACCCTTGTATGTGCCGGAGCGTGAGGCTGCCTTAATTGCAGCGCGGCGGGAAGAGGCCGAAGCGCAAGGTATGAGCGGCGATGTGATCGAAGATGTGTTGCGCCGCGTTATGCGTGAATCCTATCAGCGCCAAAAGCATCAAGGTTTTCGGCGCACCGGCGATGGCCAGCGTAATGTTGTTGTTGTGGGCGGTAAAGGGCAGCTCGGTTCGCTGTTTGCCCGTTGGTTTGAGCTCTCCGGTTATCCCGTTGTGGTGATTGACCAAGATAACTTGCCAGAGCTTGCGGCAGCCACCGAAAATGCCGCGTTAGTGCTGATTTCGGTACCAGTATCGGTAACGCCGGACGTGATCGCTGCATTACCGGAACTACCAAGTGATTGTGTGCTGGCCGATTTAACCTCAGTGAAGCAAGAGCCTTTGGCCGCAATGCTCGCGCAGCATTCGGGGCCAGTGCTGGGCTTACATCCGATGTTTGGGCCCTCGGTGCCAACCCTAGCGAAGCAAACTATTTTAGTGACGCCAGGGCGGGATAGCACCGCGGCGCAGTGGTTGCTCCGGCAGTTCGAAATCTGGGGAACGAGTGTTACTGAACTTACCGCAGAGCAGCATGATAAAGCGATGTCGGTAATCCAAGTAATGCGCCATTTATCTACCTTTGTATACGGCTACCATTTGGCCCATGAAGATATCGACCTGGATGAACTTCTCAGCCTAAGTTCGCCGATATACCGGCTAGAATTGTTGATGGTAGGGCGTTTGTTTGCGCAAAGCCCGGAATTGTATGCCGATATTATTCTCAGTGATCAAGATCAGCATCGCATGATTCGACGCTACTTGAACCGGTTTAGCAATCTTTTAGATGTGATTGAAACAGAGGGCCGCGCTGGCTTCGTTCGCGAATTTCAGGCAGTTGCCCGTTGGTTTGGGCCGCATGCGAGCCATTTCTTGAAAGAATCGGTGAGCTTGTTACAACATGCCGATGATGCAAAGCGCTGAATTCGTGGCGCACACAACTAAATCATATTATAGGTTTCGAGTAACTGGGTGAGTGCATCGGGCGCTACCGGCTTGTGCAATGTTTCATTCATACCTGCATCGCGACAGTGATCAAGCTGAGTTGAACTTTGATGGCCGGTAAGGGCTACGATTGGCGTTTTGTTGAATGCTTCTTGTTGGCGCAACTTTGAACACACTTCAGCGCCAGTGAGATCGTCCATCTCATAATCAAGAATAATCAGCTGAGGTTGCTCTGCTTGCGCCAAAGCAAGCGCTTCAGTGCCGTTGATGGCGCTCACTACTTTTAAAGAATAACTTGCGAGCATCGCTTTCAAAACTTCTAGGCTGATAAAATCATCATCAGCAATGAGTATAGTTTTCATAGTACATCTTTGGTTGAGAGCTTATGTTCAGGTTGCCACGAGCGAACGGTGGGTGTCAATGGCTGCTCACTTACGGTGTGGTTCGTTTAAATGAGCGCCTGAGCTAGTATGCTTAACCAACCGAGCTGAGCCAGCCGAGCTGAGCCAACCGAGCTTAACCAACCGTACTCAGCTAACCGTACTCATTCAAATTTACTTAGCCTAAACGTAATCAGCCTAACCACCAGAAGATCCAAATTAAATTAACCGCCAGCAAAATGAAGCCGTACCCGCCGTGGCGCTGCTTGAGCGCTTCGGTTGCCGAGCTGGTAATCGCTTTCTTACCGGTAATCATTGGGCTGATAAGATTCTTTTTCATCAACAGATACACAAAGATAGCAACAATGTGCAACGCGATAATAGCGAGTATGAAATCGAAGGCTTGTTTATGGTAAGAGGTAAGCAAGCGAACAACATCGTTACTTACGGTACTTGCTAATGGGCCTCGAAAAAATATGGCGTCGTCAGAGAAAAGGCCGGTAATGGCTTGCGCCAGCAGCATAGCTAACATGATAACTACTATGATACCGCCACCGGGATTATGGGTGAGGTGCTCTTTACTGAAAGGGCTTTTGATATAGCCAATAATGGCTTTAGGGCCTTTTAAGAAAGTACTAAAGCGAGCAGGTTGGCTACCAACAACACCCCAAATGATTCGGGTGAGAATCAGAGCCAACATGATTAAGCCAAGCTTGTGGTGGACATCAACAAATTCAATAACGGTATCATTGATTTCAAGATAATCAACGCTGCCGCCGGTGTACCAAAGGCCTGCAAGTACAACCACCAGTAACCAATGAAAGCCACGTATAAAGCCATCCCAAAGCTTAATAACCATACCGCTCACTTCCTGTATTCATTCTCATCATGTTCATGGTTCTGGTGGTGATGTGCTTATTAATTACGATTAAGTTTGCACTTTATTTCGTATCGTTATCCGCACATTAATCGTTACAACAATTGGTTATTTAATCTGCACGTTAATCAGCACGGTATTCATCATGACACTGCTGGCACGTTCTTGCTGCGGCCATGAATTTTGGCCGTAATTCACGCAAACTGGCATCTTCAGAAGCACGGGCTAATTCGTGGGCTGCTTCTTTGAAAGCCTCTGCCTTATCATTAAAATCATCCCAGTTTTCCCAAATACCTGGAAGCGCATCGCTGCCATCGGTAATTCCCGCACCGGCGCCTGAGAAGCCATCAAATGGAATGTAGCTCAAATGTTTGAGTGCTTCTGCCCGCTTTTGAAATGATTCCGCATCGAATTCAATTTCGCCGCGAACCATGCCGGCCATATGGCCAAAATTCTCACGTATCAAAGAAAATGCGCCTTGGCGGTATTTTACGGCTTCATCGGCTTCGGCAAAGGCATCGGCTTTAGCCGGTGCACTGAATTGCAGTGCGGTAAGGGTGATAGCAGCCGTTGCTGCCAGAGTTAGAATCGAGGTAAAGCGCATCATGCGTACTCCTAAGCTATTTAGATTAACTATATACTTGCATTAAGCCCTTGGTTTTGCAAAACCTATGTTATTTATCATGCAAAATAAATGCTTGTAGAGCAAAACCTACCCAATAAAATAACATTTCCGTTGAATAAGGCCAGTGTAACGCAGAATTGTTGCAAGATAATGGCGTTTTCATCCCCTTAACACTGCATTTCATCGGAGGGTGGATTGTACGGAACGGCAATACAGGTTTTAATACTTAATATAAAAGCAACATTTCGCCAACTCATTTTTTGCGCAAGTGTTTTGCGTGCCATTTTGTGAGCGGTGCCATTACAACCAACAGGGGATACCCATGAAGCAACTTCCTATCAAGCGAACAGCCGTGCTGGTTGGCTCGGGTTTGCTTGCAGCTGGATTATCTTGGAGTAGTGTGGCGGATCAAACCACACCAGTTCAGGGCTTATATCAGCACAATCCAAATCTCATTGCATTTACCAACGCCACGCTAGTTACCGAACCCGGAGAGCGCTTAGAGAACGCCACTCTGGTAATGGAAAATGGCATTATTCGTTCCATTGAGCGGAATAACCGAGCGCCACAGGGTGCGCGCGTGATCGATGCTTCTGGTTATACTTTGTATCCAGGGTTTATCGACCCATACTCAAATTATGGTGTGGCCGAGCCTGGTAGCGCAGCGCCGCGTGGGCGTAGCGGAACACCAATTTATAGTAATGAGCGGCAGGGTGGTAATGCATCAAACTCAGCGATTCATGCCGAGAAAAATTGGGTGGATACCTTTCAACCCAATGCTGATCAAGCAAAAAATTACGTGGCACAAGGCTTTACCACAGTACAAAGTGCGCGCCTTGATGGTATTTTTCAAGGCCAAGCCACCACGGTTTCACTCGCCAATACGATTGCGAACGATGCCATTTACCTCGCCAACGGCCAGCACTTTGGTTCTTTTGATAAAGGAAGCTCAACCCAACAATATCCGGCATCCTTGATGGGCAGTATTGCGCTTGTGCGGCAAACGCTTTCAGATAGCCGTTGGTATGCAGAAGCCGCTGGCCTGCAAGCCAGTAATGGACAAGTTGAATTTAATGCCGCATTAGCCGCCTTGGCGGAACTCAGTAATCGTGGTTTAGTTTTTCACGCTGATAACGAACAAAATTTATTGCGCGCGCATCAAGTGCTGAACAGCTTCGAAGTGCCAGTTACCTATGTTGGTTCAGGTTTTGAATATGCCCGTATGGACGATATTAAAGCCACGAACGCGCGATTGATTATACCGCTGAATTTCCCCGCAGCGCCGCAATTAAGCGAACAATATTCCGAACTAGATGTTTCTTTGGCTGATTTGCGCCATTGGGAGCGTGCGCCAAGTAATCCCGCCGCGCTTGCTGAGGCCGATGTGGCTTTTGCATTCACGCTTCATGGTATGGAAAAAGCCGCGGATTTTTGGCCTAACTTACGCAAGGCAGTAGCGCACGGGCTTAGCTCAGAACGCGCGTTGGCGGCACTTACTACGGTTCCCGCGGAGATTGCAGGTGTTGCAAATCAAAGTGGTAAGTTAGCCCCCGGTTTTCGTGGCGATTTAGTTGTGAGCCGCGGCGATTTGTTTGCCGATGGTGAAATCGTATCGGTGTGGCTGCAAGGTGAAGAAACAAAATTACAATCCATGCATCCAGTTGATTTTAAGGGTGAGTGGCAGTTGCAAGCCATGGGTACTGAGTTTACGCTGAATGTATCAGGTAATGGTGCACTGCAAGGTAAGCTAAGTATTGGCTTCAGCGATGAAGCGGGCGATAACGATACAAGTGTAAAGGTAGCAAACCTAAATCAAGCCGATGAGCAGTTGCGTTTCACTGCTAATTTAAATGATCTCGGGATGCCGGGTGTGTTCCGTTTTGCGCTTACTCAATCTTCTTTGAATAGCTTGCAGGGCTCGGTCGTTGATGCCAACGGGCAAACACATCCGCTCATGGCACAAGCGAGCAGCGCAGCTTCTGCGGAGAATGAAGAGGCCTCTGCAGCATCTGCTAACGCGCAAGCAGAGCCTTTAATTAGCCGTGTTACTTATCCAAACGTTGCTTTTGGCCAAGAGCGTTTGCCGGAGCAGCAAAACTTGCACATCCGGAACGCCACGGTGTGGACAGCGGATGACCAAGGTGTATTGGAGAACGCTGATATCATTGTTCGCAACGGCATTATTCGCCGCGTTGGCCAAGATCTTTCTACGCCTCGTGGTTACCAAGTAATTGATGCTACTGGCTTACACGTGACACCGGGCATCATTGATGAGCATTCTCATATTGCCATCTCTCAAGGCGTAAACGAGGGCACCGAAGCTATCACCTCAGAAGTTCGCATTGGGGACGTGGTAAACCCAGATGACATTCACATTTATCGTTCATTGGCTGGTGGCGCTACAGTAGCACACCTGTTGCACGGTTCCGCTAACCCCATTGGTGGCCAAGGGCAAACGATTAAATTGCGTTGGGGCGAAAATGCCGAGGGCTTAAAGTTTCGGGAAACTCCACCTACGATTAAGTTCGCTTTGGGTGAAAACGTGAAGCAAAGCAATTGGGGTGGTGCCAACACCATTCGTTACCCACAAACGCGGATGGGTGTAGCGCAAATTATGCAAGATGCGTTTCAGCAGGCGCGTGAGTACGAACAAGCAAAACGCGATTATGAAAATCTTAGCCGTGCAGAACGCCGCCGCACCGCGCCGCCACGTACCGATTATCGTTTAGAAGCGATTTTGCAGGTGATCAATAGCGAACGCTACACGCACGTGCACTCTTATGTTGCTTCGGAAGTGTTGGCTTTGATGGATGTAGTAGAGCAGCAAGGTTTCAAAATCCACACCTTCACGCACATTTTGGAAGGCTACAAAGTAGCTAAAGAGATTGCGGAGCACGGTGCTGGCGCCTCGAGCTTTGCCGATTGGTGGGCTTTTAAAATTGAGGCCTTCGATGCGATTCCGCAAAATATGTGTTTAATGATGGAGCAAGGCGTTTTAACGAGTATCAACTCCGATAGTAATGATTTACAAC
The DNA here is from genome assembly GCF_003987135.1 of Aliidiomarina iranensis. Classification (GTDB taxonomy): domain Bacteria; phylum Pseudomonadota; class Gammaproteobacteria; order Enterobacterales; family Alteromonadaceae; genus Aliidiomarina; species Aliidiomarina iranensis. The sequence goes on along the minus strand of NZ_PIPJ01000002.1, from coordinate 569,033 downwards.
GGCGTTTGAATACTGAAGCGGCGAAATCAGTTCGCTATTGCGGTATGAGCGAAGCCGATGCGTTGAAAATGATTACCCTCTATCCGGCGATGCAGTTAGAGATTGATGAATACGTTGGTAGCATCACAGAAGGCAAGCATGCGGATTTGGTATTCTGGAACGCACATCCATTATCTGCTTATGCACAGGTACAGCAAACTTGGATCGAAGGCCGCAAATATTTTGATCGGGAAGCTGATTTACAGGCTCGTGAAGCCGTGAATGCTGAACGCCAAGCGCTTATTCAAAAAGTACTGGGTGCTGGTGAAGAAGCCTATCGTGGCGCAAGTAATGGCTATCGGCAACAACAGCCAACTTGGCACTGCGAAGATAATCATGATGTTTGGTTAGATTGGTTTGGTGATCATCATCATGGCCACAGCCACGAGCTTGGAGGCACAGAATAATGAAAAAAGTAATACGATCGTTAGCATTAGGAATGGCAGTGGCAAGTACCCTATTAGCGGGTAGCGCAACTGCGAATAACATTGTACCCGGAGCGCCTCAAAGTGCGCCTGTGTTGTTGCAAGGCGGCACTGTGCATACGGTAAGTGATGGCGTGCTAGAAGGCGCCGATGTGATTTTTGCCGATGGTAAAATTGTAGCCGTGGGTAATAACCTTAGTGCGCCTGAGGGTGCGCGGATTCTCGATATTACCGGGCAACATGTGTATCCGGGCTTTATTGCCCTCGATACAACATTGGGCTTGGTAGAAATGGAAGCGGTTCGTGCAACGGTGGATACCAACGAGGTGGGGAACTTTACCCCTGAGGTACAAGCACATCATGCTTACAATGCGGATTCGAATGTAACGCCAACAATCTTGTATACCGGCATTACCCATGCGCAAATTGTGCCAGAGGGTTCGCTGGTTCGCGGGCAATCAAGCTTATTAAAACTAGATAGCTGGAATTGGCGTGATGGCCTGGAGCAAAGTGATTTAGGTATTCACCTCTCTTGGCCGCGAGTTGGGTTAAATACCGCCTGGTGGGAACGCCGTTCGCCAGAAGAGCAAAAGCAAGCTCAAGCTCGGCAACGGGAAGAGTTAGCCGAAATTATGGAAACTGCTGAGGTGTATCATGGTGCGCGGGAAAGTGGTGTACAAACTCGTATTGATCGCCGTTGGGAAGCCATGCGCGGCCTATTTAGCAAAGAGAAAAAGCTTTTTGTACATGCTGATGATCGGCGCCAAATTGAAGAGGTACTGGCTTTTAACGAGCGCCACGGATTTGATTTGGTGTTAATGGGCGGCCGCGATGCTTGGATGCTAGCAGATGCCATTGCCGCGGCGGATATCCCGGTGGTGTTTGGTTCCCCATACGGTTTGCCTGCTCGGGTAGATGAAGCATACGATACCGCTTTCTCAACGCCAGCTCGGTTGGCCGAGGCCGGTGTTGAATTTGCCATTGCGTACCCGGGTTTCTGGGATGTGCGTAATCTAGCATTTGCGGCCGGTAATGCGGTTGCTTTCGGTTTGGATTACGATCAAGCGGTAGCGGCGATTACCCATGCGCCGGCGAAAATTCTAGGTGTTGAAGATCGCCTAGGTTCAATTTCCGTAGGCAAGCAGGCTACTTTGATTGTATCTGCGGGTGATGCTCTTGATCACCTAGGGCAACGAATTAACTTTATGTTTATTGGTGGCCGCGAGGTTGATTTAACCAATAAGCAAAAAGAGTTGTACGAGAAATATCAGCAACGTGCTGATTCTGAGTAAAGGTTTCTCGAGAGGCTGGCATAAATATGTTGGCTGAAAAACAAAAAAGTGCCGATTTGTCTCGGCACTTTTTTTGTTTCTTGTTTGTTTTTCTATGGGCTGTGCTAACCTAAGGAAGTAAGCATGAACACAGGAGTAAGATCATGAGTTTGCACACAGAATATGCCAATGATGGCAAGCACTTCATAATTCATATTAAAGGGAAATTTGATTTCGGATTAGTTCAGGAGTTTCGGCAATCTTATGATGGTTTAAGCGATCGAGTAACTACAGTTATTATTGAGCTTAGAGAAACCGATTACATTGATAGTTCAGCCCTAGGCATGCTGCTAAACATGCGGAAATCTCTAGGAGCAGGTAGCCGTAACATTCATTTGATTAATTGTCGGCCAGAGATTCGTCAGATTTTAGATATCTCCCGTTTCGATAAACTATTTATTATTGATTAAGATAACGTGCGCGTACTCATTGTCGATCAGGAGAAAGCAAGTCAAGAAAGCCTAGTTAACGTGATTCATAGTTTGGGTTACGAAACTCGCTGCGTAGCTATTGGTAGCCAGGCTATCGAGGTTTGCAACGAATTTGCTCCTGATATAGTGCTTTTAGATGTTGCAACAAACGACATCGCCTTGAGTACTTTGGTGCCTGAGTTAAAAGCGCAAACTTCTTCAGTATACCTACCGATTATTTTATTAGCTGATGTAGATAACACTGCGTTATTAGATAGATACTTACAACAAGGGGGCGATGATTTTCTCACCAAACCCTTTAATGCCATTATCTTTCAGGCGAAAATTCGTGCGCATATTCGTACTCGAGAACTGAGCCGATCGGTTGCTGAGCAAAATCGAAGTTTGGCTTGGCATAGCGAGCACATGCAACAAGAGCATCGGATTGTGCAAAATATTTTCTCCAATGCATTGAGCCGAAGCTTACAAGATTTTGCCAATATTCAAACCTACTTGCGGCCTCACACTATTTTCAATGGCGATCTCTACTTGTTGGCGCGCGGCCCTTTGGGTAACTTATATTTACTTCTAGGCGATTTCACGGGCCATGGTTTACCTGCGGCAATTGGCACTTTGCCGGCATCGCAAACGTTTTTCGCAATGGCTGAGCTTGGGGCTCCTGTAGGCCAAATCGCAGAAGAAATTAACCGCCAACTTTATCAACTGCTTCCAGAGAGTATGTTTTGCTGCGCGACAATCTTAGAACTATCCCCTTCAGGTGAGCGCATTAGTTGGTGGAGTGGCGGCATGCCACCGGCATTATTAATTTCGCCCACTAATGAGATAAAAGAGCATTTACAGCCACAACATATGCCACTGGGCATTTTATCGACACCGGAATTTGAAAGTGGTATCACGATAACGCGTGCCACGCCAAAAGATAGATTATTGCTGTATTCAGATGGCGCTATTGAAGTGGGTGCACAGCAAGGCAATTCTTTTGGTTATGAGAATTTTAAAACGCTTGGTAAAGCGTGCCGTTGGCAGCTCGATGAACTAGCCAGTGAGATTGAGCGCCGCATCGAGCAAGATGGTTCGGAAGATGATATTTCCTTGGCGCTTTTACATTGCATACCAACCGGCCTAAGCCCAAAGGAGAAACAGCAGGAGCGCTTAAAATTACCTTTTCAGATTGTTACTCGCTTGGGCCCAGAGGAAATCCGTGGTGTTGATCCGGTAAGCACGATATTAAGCGGCTTATCGCAATTGGAAGGGTTTAAAAAATTTAAAGCGCCACTGTATACGGTGCTGGCCGAAGCCTATAACAACGCTGTCGATCATGGCTTGTTGCGTTTAACATCGTCGGCTAAAAGCTCGTTAGATGGTTTTGAAACCTACTATATTGAGCGCAGCCAACGGTTAATGCGATTACAACACGGATATGTTGAGATAATTTTGCAGTATGTACCAAAAGAAGGCTGTATTTACGCAAAAATTTCCGATTCTGGGCAAGGTTTTAAGGCCACAGGGAACTCAAATCAAGGGGATGAGTATACCTTCGGCCGCGGTTTGATGTTGATGAAAGAACTTACTCAAGATTTAGTTTGGAGCGACGATGGCCGCTGCGTGGAATTCACTTTTTCGGTTCGCTAACTTATGTAAAAGGCAGCGAAAATAGGTTGCTGTGGAGTAAGCGAGTTTAGCTGCTAAAGAAACGATAGAAAATCAAAAACCAAAAGCGGCAGAAAGATGCACCAAAAAAACAGGCAAGATCAACCTCCGCTCAATTTTACTTTATAGCCTTGCTGTTGCAGATATTGCATACAGGTTTCGCGCTGATCACCCTGAATCTCAATGGTGAATTCTTTTACACTTCCGCCCACACTGCAACGCTTTTTCAAGGCTTTGGCTAATGGTTTCAAATCATTTTCGCTCAAGCCGAGCCCTTCAATTACGGTAACCCCTTTACCTTTTCGGCCTTTCGTTTCGCGGCGAATTCGCACAATACCATCAGTTTCTGGAATCACTGGTTCGGCTTCCGGTTCGCCGATACGGCCTTGGTCGGTGCTGTAAACTAAGCGAGAAAGCTGATCGCGCATAAAAACTCCATTTGGTGAAAAAAAATCCAAGTTGAATCGCCGTGTTTGCGATTAAATATGAATGATAGCAAACAGGATGTTTGACACTCGGCATAGATACTGACAATCTTAGTTCATTATAGAATATAAGCTTAGTCAAACTCAAAGATACCATTATGAAATTACAGCAGCTCCGTTATATCGTTGAAGTGCTCAATAATAATTTAAATGTATCTGCTACGGCAGAAGCTTTGTATACATCGCAACCAGGCATCAGCAAGCAAGTACGCATGTTAGAAGATGAGCTCGGCGTGCAAATCTTCGGCCGTAGTGGTAAGCACCTTACCCATGTTACCGCGGTTGGTGAAGAAATTATCCAAATTGCTCGCGAAGTGTTATCTCGTGTTGAAGGCATTAAAGGGGCTGCAGCGCAATATAACAGGCCAGATCAAGGCACGCTGAATATTGCTACCACACACACCCAAGCACGCTACGCGCTACCTCGCATTATTCAGGGCTTTATTGAGAAATACCCGGGTGTTTCTTTGCACATGCATCAAGGCTCACCAGAGCAAATTAGTGCTTTTGCCGCGAAAGGTAAGGCGGATTTTGCTATTGCCACGGAAGCGCTGCACTTGTATCAAGATTTGATTATGTTGCCATGCTATCGCTGGAACCGTTGCATTTTAGTGCCGCCTAATCATCCGCTCGCAAGTTTATCGAAGGTGAGCATTGAAGATGTGGCGGAGTTTCCATTAGTAACTTATGTGCACGGGTTCACTGGGCGCTCTCGCTTAGATCAGGCGTTTAGTGAAGCAGGGCTTACACCCAAAATCGTATTTACCGCCACCGATGCGGATGTCATTAAAACTTACGTGCGTATGGGTTTAGGTATCGGTGTAATTGCTACTATGGCCTATGAAGCAGATAAAGATACCGACTTAGTTGCCATACCGGCCGGACATTTGTTTGCACCAAGTACTACTAAAATAGGGTTCCGGAAAGGGGTGTTTATTCGTGGTTATATGTATGATTTTATTGAGCGTTTCGCACCACACTTAACCCGCGCAGTAATTGATGAAGCTATTCAGCTGCGCGAATTAAGTGTCATTGAAACCATGTTCAAGGATATTGAACTACCCACCTATTAAGTGGAAACTTGAGCGCCGGCGCACTAAGTGATTTAACACTCGATAATGTTAACCGCTAGGCCGCCGCGCGCTGTTTCCTTATATTTACTCTTCATATCGTTGCCCGTATCCCACATGGTTTTGATCACTTTATCCAGTGATACCTTGTGATCGCCACTGCCGCGCATGGCTAAGCGAGCCGCGTTAATTGCTTTCACCGCACCCATGGCATTGCGTTCAATACATGGCACTTGCACCAAGCCACCTACTGGATCGCAGGTAAGGCCTAAATTATGCTCCATACCAATTTCCGCAGCGTTTTCTACCTTCACGATATCGCCGCCCATTAATTCGGCAAGTGCACCGGCAGCCATAGAGCATGCTACGCCTACTTCACCCTGGCAGCCAACCTCTGCGCCAGATATAGAGGCATTCTTTTTGTACAAGATACCGATAGCCGCTGAGGTTAACAAAAATCGCGTAATGGCATCTTCATCAAGGGGCTGAATAAACTTATCGGCGTATTTCATAACGGCTGGAATAATACCCGCAGCACCATTTGTAGGTGCGGTTACTACACGGCCGCCGGCGGCGTTTTCTTCGTTCACTGCGAGAGCAAATAAACTCACCCAATCCATTGCTTGCATAGGATCGGCTGATTTTTCCGTTTTCAGGGTTTGATACAAAATCGGGGCGCGGCGGCGAACTTTTAAACCGCCGGGTAAAATGCCTTCGGTGGATTTACCGTTGTTAATGCACTCATCCATAACTTGCCAGATATGCACTAAACCATCGCAAATTTCCTGTTTACTGCGGAACACCATTTCGTTTTGCATCATTAAAGAGCTGATGCGTAAACCATGGGTTTTACATTGTTGCAGTAACTCTGCGGCGCTATTGAAAGGATAAGGTATAGGCTTACTACTTTGTTCTATGGCTTCTTCTAAACTGTCATCAAAATCAGCATCACGAACGATAAAGCCACCGCCAATTGAATAATACAAATCTTTAAACAGCACTTCGGAGCCATTGAGTACTCGTAGCTCCATTGCATTGGCATGCTTAGGCATAGTTTTCCGGCGATGAAAAACAATCGCACCTTGGCGCGGGAAAGGTACTTCATGTTCACCGAGTAGTTTAATTTTTTGGGTTTTGTCTACTTCTGCAAGAAATGCATCTACCTGGGTGGTATCAACTTTCTCCGGCGATTCGCCAACCAAGCCCAACATTACGGCTTTTCCAGTACCGTGGCCTTTACCGGTTTGGCCTAATGAACCGAATAACTCAACTTCAATACCGGTTACTTTTTCGAATCCGCATTTTTCTTGTACTTGCAATAAGAATTCGCGCGCAGCCCGCATGGGGCCCACAGTATGTGAGCTTGAAGGGCCGATACCAACTTTATAAATATCGAACACGCTAATCATAAGTTTCAGTACTCCAATTCTCCAGAATGTGCGTAGTGTGGGGATAAATCACAGATTTCGCAAGCCCTAGCGTACTGGTCGGGCATTCTTCCGGTGGTGGCTTATATTTACAACCCGTGAAAGGGTAAATGCAGGTGCTTGTTCTGTGGGTAGAGCTGATCCGCGAGGCGACGAATAATGGCGGCGGTTGCACCCCAAATGAGTTGGCCATCAACCGGAATAAATACCAACTCATGATACGGCAACTGCTGTATCTTTTTGCTTTTGATGTTCTTGGTATAGTGAGTGCGGTGATCGACCAAGCGCTGCAATGGCACCCGAACCACTTCCGAAACTTCATTCGGATCTGGCCGAAACTCAGTTTCATTAGCAATGAAACCAATATAAGGTTGAATCATAAAACGGGAAAGCACAGGCTGGCTGGGAAGTTGCCCTAAAATTTCAATTTGCCCGGAATTCACTCCTAATTCTTCTTCAAGTTCACGCAACGCGGTGTTTAATAACGAACCATCACCGTGATCTTGGCGGCCTCCGGGGAAACAAATTTGTTGGGCATGGTTGCGCAGGTGTTCGGCCCGGCGTGTGAGAATTAAATCTAGCCCATGCTCGCGCTCTTGTAAGGCAACAAACACAGCCGAGGGTTGCAGCTCAATGGGTGGCCATTCAATGCTCGGTTGCGGGTGTAATAGAAACTGTTGCAAAAACTGGTGGCGATTCATGATGCCTGCCGCGTGTTTTGTTTCACCGCGTTGATAGTTACCGAATTTGGCTTTTCGGCACTGGTATCTTTAGCATTTGCACCTGCAACCGCTGTATCTAAAGCGCCAAATTCAGGTGTATTCACATTGAGCGAGCTCAAAACGGGTAATATTTTTGCTACCTTATCTAAGGTTTCCTGATATTCCGCTTCCGCTTTTGAATCAATTACAATTCCGCCTCCAGCCCAACAGTAGATGTGGTCATCAACGCAACAAAGCGTACGAATGGTAATGCTGGTATCGCTGTGGCCATGCACACTAAAGTAGCCAATTGAGCCGCAATACACCGAGCGCCGATGGGGCTCAAGGCTTTCAATTATTTCCATAGCACGAATTTTCGGCGCGCCGGTAATAGAGCCGCCAGGAAATGCCGCAGCTAACAGTGAAAGTGGTGTTTGCGCCGGCGCGAGCTTGCCCTGAACGGTACTAACAAGATGATGCACTGCATGGAAGCTTTCAATTTTAAATAGTTCTGGAACCGATACGCTGCCCGGTGTGCAAACTCGGCTTAAATCATTGCGCAAAAGATCAACGATCATCAGGTTTTCGGCACGATCTTTAGCTGAGTTCTTGAGGATTTCGGCTGAGCTGGCATCGTCGGCTGCATCTTTTCCCCGCGGCCGCGTACCCTTTATCGGACGTGTTTCCACGCTACCATCTGGGTAAGTTTGCAGAAAACGCTCGGGGGATAGGCTTAAAACAACACCGCCCGGAATATTTAGCCAAGCAGAAAAGGGCGCTTGGTTCGTTTCCCGCAAGGCCAGATAGGCGCCCCACGGATCGCCAGAAAATTCGGCGTGAAAACGTTGGGCAAGATTAATTTGATAACAATCACCGGCGCGGAGAAATTCATGAATGGCATTAATGCGCTGAGTGTACTCAGCCGCATCCATGTTACTTTGCCAAGGCGTACGTAAGGTGAATTTACCTTGATTCGGATACTTGGCCCCAGCGCTGTTATTTGCAGCCCAAAATGCTTCTGGAGTGATAGTGGCGTTTTTGGGGTGTATTGCTACAACGCGCTGGCGCTGATGATCGATAATCAAAGCATGAAAATATAAGCCTACCGCGATATCGGGTAGTGCGATATCCGCCGTAGCAATTTCAGGAATATGCTCTAACGTGCGGCCCAAATCATAACCAAATAAGCCCGCAAGGCCGCCTTGAAAGGGTAAATCTGCGTATTCTTCAGGCAGTTCAGTAACCGTGGCAGCGTTCAACCATTGGTTAATTTCGGCGAAGGGCTCGCCGTCTATTGTGCTTATTTCGGTGCATGTTTTTTCGGGTTGGCGTAGCAAAATATCATAGCGGCTATTAGGATGCTCAGCACCCGCGGAATCGAGCAACATGGCCCAAGGTTCATGAGCAAAGGGGGCGAAAATAGCACAGGTATCCTGCCATTTTTCATAGGCTAAAGGGCTTGCAGTAAGCTGAGGATGCTTAAACGCCAATGTGAAATCTCCTAAACCAAGCCAATGATGTAGCGCATTCTGAAACCAATCACGAAACACGTGCTGAAAAAACAACCCGTATTGCGCCTATTTACGGGTGGCGGAAACTGGCAGCACAACGCAGAACAGAGTATCATAAACCACACATTTCAGCACCGTATTCAATAGCCTGAACGAGGTTTGGCATGGCAACAATTCGACAGCAAGATTTTATCGATAGCATCGAAGATGCACTTCAATTTATCTCCTATTATCACCCCTTAGATTTCGTTAATGCTCTGGCTGAGGCTTATGAGAAAGAGCAAAGTGAAGCAGCGAAGAATGCCATTGCGCAGATGTTGGTGAACTCACGGATGTCGGCTCAGGGCCACCGCCCGTTATGCCAAGATACCGGCATTGTTACCTGCTTTGTGAAAGTAGGTATGGATGTAGCTTGGGATAAAACCGATTTAACCGTGCAACAAATGGTAGATGAAGGAACGCGGCGTGCTTATTTGAACCCAGATAATCCGCTTCGCGCTTCTATCGTTGCCGACCCGGCGGGTAGCCGAAAAAATACGAAAGATAATACGCCAGCTGTTGTGCACATTGATATGGTGCCGGGTGGTGAAGTGGAAGTAATGATTGCCGCCAAGGGTGGTGGTTCGGAAAACAAAACCAAAATGGCGATGCTGAACCCAAGTGATTCGGTAGCTGATTGGGTGGTAGAAACCTTGCCGAAAATGGGGGCTGGTTGGTGCCCACCGGGTATGCTGGGTATTGGTATTGGCGGCACTGCGGAAAAATCAGCAGTGCTTGCGAAAGAAAGCTTAATGGAGCCCGTTGATATTCAAGAATTGATCGCCCGTGGCCCAAAAACAGCCGAAGAAGAGCTGCGCTTAGAAATCTACAACCGAGTAAATCAATTAGGCATTGGCGCCCAAGGCTTGGGTGGCTTAACCACTGTGGTAGATGTGAAAATTAATAGTTTACCCACCCATGCGGCCTCGAAGCCGGTAACTATGATTCCAAATTGTGCGGCCACGCGCCATGTGCACTTTCATTTAGATGGTTCTGGCCCCGCAGATTTGCAGCCGCCAAAACTGGAAGATTGGCCGGATATTACCTTTGAAGTGGGTGATAACGCTCGCCGGGTAAACCTCGACACCCTAACCGCTGCCGATGTGCAAGAGTGGAAAATGGGGGAAACTGTGTTGTTATCCGGCAAGCTACTCACAGGCCGTGATGCTGCTCACAAGCGCATTAAAGATATGCTGGATAAAGGTGAAGAACTGCCAGTAGATTTTACCAATAAGTTTATCTATTACGTTGGTCCGGTTGATCCTGTAGGCAACGAAGTGGTTGGCCCTGCTGGCCCTACAACCGCCACACGCATGGATAAATTTACCGATATGATGCTCGAGAAAACCGGTATTATCGGCATGATTGGCAAAGCGGAACGTGGGCAACAAACGGTTGAAAGCATTGCTAAACACAAGGCCGTTTATTTAATGGCCGTGGGTGGCGCCGCTTACTTGGTAGCGAAAGCCATCAAGAAAGCCGAAGTGGTAGCTTTTGCCGATTTAGGTATGGAAGCCATTTATGAGTTTGAAGTTGAAGATATGCCGGTAACCGTAGCTGTGGATAGTGCGGGTGAGAATGCGCATACCTCAGGGCCGGCGATTTGGCAGGTTAAAATTGCTGAGATGGAGAAATAAAGTTTGTTGCAAACTGAGTTTCTACTTTGGATAGCCGCTACCTTAGTGAGCGGCTTATTCTTGGGTTGGTTGTTCACTTTTTTTGTTTTTCGCCGTGCTGTGGCGCGAGAGCAGGTTGAGTTGCAGCGCACTCAGGTAGCGCAACAAGGCTTGCAAGAGCGCCTCGAACAAGAGCAAAAAGAGGCTCAACATTGGTATACCGAGTTTGAAAAAACCAAGGTAGGCGCCGAACAAGCACAAGCACATTTACAAGAAAAACTAGCGCTGCTGCAAAAAAGTGAGGAGCGGCTGCAAAAAGAGTTCGAGAACCTAGCGAATCGTATTTTTGAGCAAAAAACAGCTGCATTGGAAGCCCGGCAGGAAAAATCACTAGCTGGTACCTTGAGCCCATTACAAAAGCAGCTCGAAGGTTTCCGCCAACAAATAGCGCAACAATTTAGTGATGAAACCAAACAGCGCAGTAGCTTGCAGCAAGAGATTTTGAGCCTGCGGCAGCTGAACCAGCAAATGTCGGCAGAAGCTGAAGCGTTAACGCGAGCACTGAAAGGTGATAGCCGCCAGCAGGGGGCTTGGGGCGAAGTGGTGTTAGAGCGAATATTGCAGCAATCGGGTTTGCGTGAGGGGCACGAATACACCACGCAAACGCAACATCGAAATGATGATGGCAAACGCTATCGACCTGATGTAATTGTGCATTTGCCACAAGATAAAGATGTGATTATTGATTCTAAGGTTTCATTGGCGGCTTATGAGCGGTATTTCAATGCTGACGATGAACAACTGCGTGCTCAGGCGCTTGATGAGCATGTGCTTTCGCTCAGAAATCATATTCGCGATTTAGGTAAAAAAAGTTACCAGCAGCTCGAAGGTGTACGCACGCTCGATTATGTGCTTTTATTTGTGCCTATCGAACCGGCTTTCTTGCTTGCCGTTGATCGCGAGCCAAACCTTATTCGGCAAGCTTTAGAGCATCATATTATGCTGGTAAGCCCCACCAATTTGTTGGTAGCACTGCGTACTGTAAATAACATTTGGCAGTATGAGCAGCAAAACCAAAATGCCCAGAAGATCGCGCAAGAAGCGGCAAAACTTTACGACAAGTTTGTTGGCTTTGTAGATGATCTACAAAAAGTAGGTAATGCCCTAGATACCAGCCGTAAACATTTTGATGGTGCGATGAATAAATTGGCCAGCGGTAAAGGCAACCTGGTAAGCCGCGTAGAAAAGTTTCGTGAGCTAGGCGTACAGCCAAGCAAACAAATTGATCGCCAGCTCCTGCAGGAACAAGAAGAGAGCGAAGGTTCTGGCGAAGCAGTAGAATCTTCTCAGCCTCACGACAAACCGAAAACTTAACACGATTTATAGCGCAACTTTTCTCTCTAATCACTGCCTTGCGCATCGGCTCAGACAATAAGCACAAGCCCAAACATAAGCCAAAATATAAGCTCAAGCATAAGCCCGAATATAGGCTCGAATATAAGCCCCAGAACAGACGTAAACGAAGATCAAATAAACGCCATTTAAACTAACTCGGTGAGTAATTGCCGAGCTTTACGCAGGGCAAAATCGATCAACTCTGTATTGTTTCGGGTTTGCGTAGCGCGCACAAAACCGGCCCACACTCTTTGTTTTTGATCGGGCAAGGGAATACACAAATAGCGCACATGTTGTTGGTTATGAGCAACACAGAGATCAATTTGAAAACCCTGATTTGAGCCCTCTGCAAACAAGGATTGGCTAAACAGATCACGCTGGCTTGGCAGGTACCATTGCATAAATTGGCGAAGATTAAATCCACGTATTTTCAGGCTGGGTTCGTTGCTTGGGCCGTTATCCGAAGTTTTGCAATTCCCATTAATTGCTGAACGATATGGTGAGGCATAACCTATGTTTCGTGCAGAGCCAGCGCTAGGTTGGTTTACAGCATTTATGATTTCACCATGCAAGGCCGCAGCTGGCTTATTCCAATACACTTTGTTTAGTTCCGGTAAGAAAAGAACAAAACCGAAATCGCCTTGTTGAAAATAGTGGGTTAAATCACTTTGGTAGCCATTGCCTTGCGCGGGTAGCGGCTCATGAACAAACGCTTTCTCAGTAACTGGCTCCGCAGTAATTGGCCCCGCAGTAACTCGCTCCGCAGACCCAGTAGTTTTTCGCTTGGGCAGCGCTCGCTCATTGTTGGATCTATTGCTGGAATGGTTCGTGTTGTATTTAATTTCACAGGCCATAAATTACCTCCATGTAACTCAAATGGGCCTAAACTTAATGTGTTCGCTTTCAAGATTTCATTATGAGTAAAAAATGCTTGAGTTGGGAGGGGAGAAACCGCAGTTGCGCTTTATCGGACACTTATTCGATTTTTGCGAATGCAAGGTTCAACGTTAAAGAGTAGGTTATGAAATAGGGTAAGAATATAAACTCTCTCATTAAACTCTATTAGCACCAATGCTTTGCAAAGATACTTGGTTTGCTAAGAATTGCCCATCATAATGAGAATACATATTTTTTCGGAGTATACATCTGATGCGTGTGTTGCTTATCGAAGATCATCCTTCTTTATCGGAGGCTATGGTTCATGCCATTGCTCGAGCCGGCTACGCAGTTGATCATGCCGCTACTGTAAAATTAGCATCGCAAATGGCCGAAATTACCGATTATGCACTCATTATTTTGGATTTAGGGCTGCCCGATGGCGATGGTTTAGAGCTACTACCGAAGCTTCGCAAGCAAGGAAGCGTGCCTGTGATTATTTTAACGGCGCGAGAGGAGCTTTCGGCACGCTTAGCAGGGCTAGATGGTGGCGCCGATGATTACATTGTAAAACCCGTTGAGATGTCAGAATTACTCGCACGGTGTAGAGCTGTTTTGCGTCGTCCTGGGGAGAGAGCCTCATCCACATTAACAATAGATGGGTTGCAACTAAATACCGCTTCACGCAGCGTAACCTTTGAAAAACAGCCAATTTCATTGGGGCGCCGTGAGGTAACCGTACTTGAACACCTTATGCGTGCTGCGGGCCGGGTGCTGAATCGAAGAACGCTAGAAGAAGCCGTTTATGGCTTTGATGATGCCTACAGCCCTAATGCGCTCGAAGCATCGGTATCCCGATTACGCCGAGCGCTAGCCGAAGCTGGCTGTGAGCTAGCCATTATTACTGTGCGCGGTGTGGGCTGGATGTTACCGCAAAAAAATACGAGCAAATAAAACTATGGTGAAATCAGGCCCACCTCTGGCAAAAGTGTTAACACGCAGGCTAACGTTGATAGCCATCGTGGTGTTTCTTGTTAATTCAATGATTGTTGGCGTCTATTACGCATCAAATTCGAGAGCGATTGATTCCGAAGTGATTGCAAATCAAATGCGCCTACTTGAAGAGGGATTAAATGGGCAAATGGTACCGGCAGATGCTGAGGTGCGTGCTCTATTTAACGAGCACCCTGAATCTTATGGCTTTGCATTAATCGATAGAGGCGGCAACGTTCTTGATGCTATGAACTCGGAATTAATTCCGCCTGGTGCAATCGATCTCTACGCTGATGAGTGGATGACCCGCTCGCAACACTTGGAATCAGAGGCGCTCGTTGGAGGGATAGAATTTTATCAACGAAACGATGGATTACGCGCTGTTTTTGTGATGAAGGATGATCCCGCAAAACTAAAATGGCGCGCTTATGTATCTGAATTTTATGCACACGTGTGGTTACCTATTTTGCCACTTATCTTTTTATTGATTGGCACAAATTTGTTTTGGGTTCGCAGTGAGCTTAAACCTATATCGAAAGCTGCTGCTTGGGCGCGAGAATTACAGCCCGGTAGTTCTGAACCGCCTCCTGAGTTAGCATTTCCTGCCGAAATAGCTGATTTGGTGCAGGCTTCACAGCGAACTATTAAACGATTAGAGGATGCGTTATCGGTAGAAAGCCGCAGGGCTGCAGAAATCGCCCACGCATTGAGAACACCAGTTGCGGTTCTGCTTGCACGCATGGATGCCTTACCGGAGAGCGAATTGGCCAATAAATTACGAGCCGATACGTTAGCGCTCTCGCGAACTGTTCAACAAGTACTGGCATCGGCACGTGTTGAAGTTTTAGCTGAAAAATCTATGGAACAAGTTAATCTCTGCGAAATTGCGCAATCCGTGGTTGCCGCCCTCGCGCCGGTTGCTTATGAGAATCACTTAGATGTCAGCCTAGTAGCGCCTGCTAAACCGGTTTTCGCAAGGGCTATCGCTGAGGGTGTTGAAGTTGCACTGTATAATTTAGTGGAAAATGCAATTTTTCATAGTAGAAAGGGCCCAATTGAAATTAAGGTTGGCCCCGGATGCAGGATTAGCATTAGAGATTATGGTGAGGGCCTACCGGCTAATTTTGAACAGCAACTGTTTAAACCATTTTGGCGAGGTAGCAATGCGGCCCAAGGAGGAACGGGCTTGGGCCTCTCTATCGTGAAAAGAATTCAACAGGCCCAAGGCGGCAGCGTTAGTGCACGCAACATGCACGATGGGGGTGCTGAATTCACTCTAAGCTTTCAATCATAAAAATTAATTTCGTCAGGTTCTTGTCAGGAAAGGCTGGCACTCTATTGGTGTAGGGTAACGTTGTATCGGTTAAATACAATGAGCTACTACGAAGTGATGAGTGTTAATCGAGAGCTAAGTTGAGGAAACTTGTGATGAAATTATCTAATTTAATGATGTTTGCGTGTTTAGTGTCTGCAACGATATCTGTTAAAGCAGTTGCCGAGCAAAATGTAACGCCGATTAGCGATATTCAAAGAGGTTCAATGGTTGTTGTAAGTGGCACCGTTGAGCGGATAACTGATGAAGATGAATTTCGCCTCGCCGATTCAACAGGGAGTGTTCGAGTATATGTAGGCCCTAATTGGGTGCCTGCTAGTGTGGGCGAGGCGGTTACCGTGAGTGGCTTCGTTGATAACGGTTTTGGTTTCACGGAGATTTATGCACGAACCATGACACGAGAAGATGGCACCATTGTTACTTTTGAGCATCGCTACGATTAAGCAAGGTGTTTCCAGAGTTAGGAGAATTCCCGTTCGGCGGTTATGCTTACTCTGTTTATGTTTACTGTACCATCTTAAAAAAGGGCAAATCAGTTAACGCTGATTTGCCCTCTACGTTTATAACGAATGAAACACTATCTTTATTCACGTTAAATATGCCAGCTGTATCGCTCAAAAATTCAGACCCACGGTGAGCATTACACCGGATACGCCGAACAATGTGAGTTCGGCGAAACTGTTTTGATATTGAGCACCCAACATGGGCAGCACTGCGGGTGCTATTCCAAGTTGATTAAAGGGAATTTTATCTTTGTACTCGCCGCGATAGCCATGAATCAAGCCTGCGGTAAGCTTGCCATAGGTTTGTACTTCGCCATAACGGACAAAGTTTTGGCGCACGCCACCATAAGCATATAAGGATTTTTGCCCAAATGAATTGCGAAACCAAGCCACGCCGGCTAACGGCCGAGCATAATCGGAAATACCGCGGTAGCGTTGGTATCGGCTTGGGGGTAAACGATCGCCATAAAACTCAAAACCAATTAAATTTTGATCGTTATTGTGCTCAGGTTTCGGGTTGAAATGTGTGGTCCACAAAGAAACATGGATTTGATAATCGAAATCTTCTGAGGGTGCGGCGAATGCGGCCGATAAATTTGTGGCGGTGAAAATCAATATCGATATCAACTGTTTTATTACGCGCATAATACCCTCGAACTCCAAATGCCTGTTTATTATACAGCGATCATGGGTAGATAGTGCACTTAATTAATGTAAGGATTTGCTTCAGATGTTGTCGGCAAGGCAACGAGGAATTACACTGAGTTATTGAAATAACAACAATAACGCTAACAAGCATTGGCGAACGGTGAGGGCTCGTTTTGAGCCCTAATAAGAGAGCATGCGATTAAAACATATTAAGCTTGCGGGTTTTAAATCTTTTGTTGACCCAACCAAGGTGGCCTTTCCGGAGCAAATGACATGCATCGTTGGCCCTAATGGGTGTGGCAAATCAAACGTGATTGATGCGGTGCGCTGGGTTCTCGGAGAGAGTTCGGCGAAAAACTTGCGTGGTGATGCCATGACAGACGTTATTTTTAACGGCTCGCAAGCACGTAAACCTGTATCCCAAGCTAGCGTAGAGCTCGTGTTTGATAACACCTCGGGCAGAGTGCAAGGCGAGTTCGCTAGCTTCAACGAAATCTCGGTGAAACGCATTGTTACCCGGGAAAGCCAATCGCTGTATATGTTAAACGGCAGCAAATGCCGGCGCCGGGATATCACTGATCTATTTTTAGGTACCGGCCTAGGGCCTCGCAGTTATGCCATAATTGAACAGGGTATGATTTCGCGGCTTATTGAATCACGGCCACAAGAGCTGCGGGTGTTTATTGAAGAAGCGGCTGGAATTTCGCGCTACAAAGAACGGCGCAAGGAAACGGAAAGCCGCATGTTGCGTACCCGCGATAACTTAGAGCGGTTAGCCGATGTGCGGGAAGAATTAGGCCAGCAGTTGGCGAAATTACAAAGGCAAGCGGCGGCCGCCAAGCGTTATCAAAATTTAAAAACAGAAGAGCGTGAGTTAAAAGCGCAATTGCAGGCCATGCGTTGGCAGCAATACCAACAGCAATGCGATCGGTTAGAACACGAGGTGCAACAAGAGCAGGCTGAGCTTGAGCGCTGGGTAGCCGAGCAGCGCGGTAGCGAACGTGGGCAAATTGAACTACGCGAACAAGAAGCTGATTTAAAACAGCAGGTTGATACCGCGCAACAAGGGTTTTACCAAACCAATACACAAATTGCTAAGCTCGAGCAGCAAATTCAGCATGAACGGCAGTTGCAGGTGCAAAAGCAACGGCAACTCGAGGCCTTACAAGTACAGCAACAGCAACTCGACGAACAAATTACCGCCGATAAATCTGAGCTTGAATATCTTGCGGAACAAAGCGCAGCATTACAAAGCCAGCTTGATGAAGCGGCGGAAGCCTTGCAAATGGCGGAGCTTACGCGGGAAGATGCGGAGCTTGCTTATCAGGATTGGCAAGATAAGTGGCAACATTGGCGTGATACTGCAAATCAGCATCAGCAGCAGCTTTCGCTAGCGCAAGCTGATAGGGCTTCAGCTAAGCAACTTGCCGAACGAGTAGAAGCGCGGTTAGCGGCAGTGCAGCAGGAATTGGCAGAATTACCCAATATTGATGGTGCTGCTGAAGCAACCATAACGGCCGAGCTAACCATGGCTGAGGAAACTTTACGCCAAGCTGAGGCGGCGCTAGAAAACGGGGAAACCGAGCGTTCTGCTGCGCAACAACAAATAAAATCGATAGATGCGCAGATTCATCAGCTGCAACAAAAGCAACAACAACAGCAGGGGCGAATCGCATCGTTGCAGCAATTACTTGCTGGCCGTAATCAGCCTAACGAAGATGATAAATGGTTGAAAGATCACGTTCATTTGGGGCGCTTACGAGAGCTTTTAGCTGTGCCTGAGGTGTGGTTATTAGCGGCAGAAACAGCTTTATTTCCGTGGTTAAGTGCACCGGTGGTTGCCGCTGAGTTGGCGTCAGAAATACAGGGTAATGCCATTAGTTGTGCGCCTCTCAATTCTGGAGCGGAAACGGCTGAGGCGGAGATAAAAGCTGAGATAAAAGCTGAGAGTTTGGCGGCCGTAGTATTGGCCCATGGGCACAGCGAGCATTCAGCAGCGGCGGCACATATTTCGTTGTTGCAGCAAATTGCTGTTGCCGAAACGCCGGAAAAAGCGGCGGCTTTATTGGCAGAGAATCCTGATTATTTTGCGGTTTTACAGCCTGGTGGGGTTGTGATTGGGCGCGGCTGGCAACTGCAAGCAGCGGATCAAGCCGATTCGGAATTGCTATGGGAGCAACAACTGCGAGAATTAATCAGCGAGTTAGCGCAAACCGAATCTGAGCTTGCAAATCTCACTGAAAAACTAGCCGAAGTAGAAGCTGAATTAACAGAGAATAATACCTCAATTCGTTTACTTAGAACCGAGCGCACTGATGCGCATGCGGCTGTAGTGCGCTTAACCGAACGGCGTTCCGCCCTAATTCGTGATGCAGCGCAACAAGAATCTCGGCGGCAAAAGTTACAGGATGAAATTGAAACACTAGCCTTGCAGCGCGAGGAAGAGGCGGAGCGTTTATGGCAGGCCGAAAGCAAAATAACTGAGCTAGAAGAAAAAATAGCGGCGCAGGCGCCGGAACAAGCTGCTCGGCAGCAAGAGGGTGAACAATTACAGGCAGCTCGGCAACAAGCGCAGCGGCAACATCAGGAACAACAGCAAGCTTTACATAGCAAGCAACTAGCGCATTCACAGGCGGCAAGCCAACAGCAACATTTGCAACAATCACTAGCGCGAAGTAGCGAGCAACAAGCGCAACTTAAGGAGCGAATAGCTGATTTGCAACGGGAGGGTGAAAGTGCGGCAGATACAGATACGCTTGAAGAAGATTTAGCACAACAATTAATGCTGCACTCGGAACAAGAAGCAGAGCTTCAAGAACTGCGTGAACGTGTAGCTGCTGTGAGTGAGAAGTTGAGTGTTTTGAATCAAGGGCAAAGTGCGGTAATAGAGCAAATAGCAAAGCAGCAGGAGCGCGTGCAGGCGAGTAAATTATCCCTCGCTACTGCGCGCGAGAGAGGGCATTCGTTGCTTGATGCTTTGCAGGAAATGAATGTTTCATTGAAGGCGGTTTTGCAAAGCATGCCGGAAGATGCCGAGGAAACAACTTGGCAGCAACGCTTAGAAGATACCGGGCGCAAAGTGCAACAACTCGGTGCGATAAACCTAGCGGCGCTTGAGGAAGTTGAGGTTCAGGGTGAGCGCAAAGCGTATTTAGATGCACAACATGATGATCTCACCGCTTCTTTGGAAACCTTGGAAGATGCAATAAAGAAAATAGACCGTGAAACTCGGCAGCGATTTAAGCTAACCTATGACCAAGTGAACGCTGACCTTCAGCAACTATTTCCCAAGGTGTTTGGCGGTGGCCAAGCGTATTTAGATCTCACCGATGATGATTTATTGGAAACCGGTGTCACTATTATGGCGCGGCCGCCAGGCAAGAAAAACAGTACCATTCACCTGCTCTCGGGCGGTGAAAAAGCGCTCACCGCATTGGCACTGGTGTTTGCCATTTTCCGTTTGAACCCAGCGCCTTTTTGTTTGTTGGATGAAGTGGATGCGCCGTTAGATGATGTAAACGTGGGTCGGTTTTGCCGTTTAGTGCAAGAAATGTCAGAATCGGTGCAGTTTATTTATATTAGCCACAACAAAATAGCGATGGAAATGGCAACGCACTTAGCCGGTGTTACCATGCAAGAGCCGGGTGTATCGCGGTTGGTAGCAGTGGATGTAGAAGAGGCTTTAGCCTTAGCGGAAGCATAGGTTTTGCCAGTGTTTTAAGATATAAACGTTAACGCAGAATTTTAGGTAATAAATGAAGATAAAACTTTGCGTTAATAGTGTGATGTAACTGCTCATGTAACTGATAAGCTAGATGCAGCAGGTATTTGGATCAATAAACCAAAGGTGAAAACCGGCGGAATACAGGTAGAAGCAGCAATGGATAGTTTTCGTATAGTATTGATTATAGTGGGCGTAGTGCTAATTGCGGGCTTGGTGATTCATGGTGTTTGGACATTGCGGAAAAACAACCAAGCCGGAGAGAAGAAACGCGAATCGGTGCAGCGGAAGCGTCAGCAGTATGAAAACAGCCAAAATGATTTGCTAGCGAATACCACGGATTCTGAAAGCAGCGCTAGCTCGGATAGTTTTGACGAATTGGGTTTAGGTAGAGTGAAAGCTCGGAAGGTATCTGAATCAGGCGCCTCGGCGAAAAGAGCGAGTGATGCGGGAATAGGTAATGAGAGAAGCGAGGCTTCGGCAAAAGTAACGGCGAAACCACAACAAGCATGGGGTGATGACGATACAGAAGTAGAACCTGGCCACCGAAGCTTAGCTGCGGTAAGAGGTGTTCGCACAGGCACTGGTTCTGTTTCCGAACAAGCCAAGGAAGATACTGGCGAAAGCTTTGGTGACAACCCTATGCAAGCAGCAACAACGCCTGAGGCAGACCCTGAGTTACCCTCTGTGCGAGCTAAGCGTGATGATGGTGAAGTTGAGCAACTTCCGATTGATTTGGCCTCGGCGGAAGAAAATGAGGAAGTAGAACCGCCACAGGAAGAAGTGATCACTTTATTCGTTTCTGGGGATATTAAAGGCACTAGCTTGCTAGAAACCGTTACTGAACTAGGCATGAAATTTGGCGAGCTGGATATTTTCCATCGCTACGAGCAGCCATCGGGCCGTGGCCCTTTGTTATTCCGCATGGCGAATATGTATAACCCCGGCACGTTTAACCTTGATGATTTCAGCAATTTCAACACCCGAGGCGTGGTGTTGTTCATGACGTTACCACTCAAATATGATGGCCATAAAGCCTTCACTATGATGTACAACGCAGCCAATAAAATTGCCGATGCTATGCCACGGGCGGCGGTACTAGATGGTAACCGTAACCCCATGACCAAACAATCGGTACAACACACCTATCAGAAGATCAGAGAATTTGAACGGCGCATGCGGTTGGCAGGTTTGCGGCAAGATTATTAATTAGGATTTTTGAATTACATGACTTTGAATTCCATGAGCGGGCAGGCATCGGAGGATGTGAAAAAACGGCTGCAAGAATTACGCGACCGTTTGGATGAACTCAACCATGAGTATTATGTACTGGATGAACCAAGTGTGCCGGACGCGGAATATGATCAGTTATTTCGCGAAGCGCAAAGTATAGAGAAAGAATACCCCGAGCTTTTTTCCATCGCTTCACCCACGCAGCGAGTGGGGGCGCCACCTTCTGGTGCCTTTAACGAAGTAGCCCACGAAGTGCCTATGCTATCGCTAGATAACGCCTTTGATGAGGCGGAAATGCAGCAATTTTTGCGCAGGGTAGCCGAGCGTGTTGATGTCGATACCGATCTTGCTTGGTGTGCCGAGCCGAAATTAGATGGTCTCGCGGTAAGCTTGCTTTATGAAAATGGATTATTAGTGCGTGGCGCTACGCGCGGCGATGGTTATTCTGGTGAGGATATAACAGCCAATGTACGCACGATTGGCGCTATTCCCTTGCACTTGCGTGGTGATTTCCCTGATCGCCTAGAAGTGCGCGGTGAGGTTTTTATGCCTTTAGCAGGTTTTGCAAAGTTGAATGAAACGGCTCTTGCGAACGGTGAGAAAACCTTTGCCAACCCCCGTAATGCCGCTGCAGGAAGTTTACGGCAGCTGGATTCTCGGATAACCGCAAAACGGCCCCTTGCGTTTTATGCTTACGCTATGGGAACAGTAGAGCCAGAGCGGCAATTGGACGATGATAGCCACTTTCAACGCTTGCAGCAGCTGCGTGAGTGGGGCCTGCCAGTGTGTCCTGAAGTGAAAGCGTTGGATACCAGCGCCCAATGTTTTGATTATTACGCGGATATTCTCGAGCGGCGTGGTTCACTCGCCTATGAAATCGATGGTGTGGTGTTTAAGCTTGATAATATTGAGCTACAAGAAGAATTAGGCTTCGTTTCGCGAGCGCCCCGTTGGGCAATTGCTTACAAGTTTCCAGCACAAGAAAAAGTAACTACTTTGCACGGTGTTGATTTTCAAGTTGGCCGCACCGGTGCAATTACGCCAGTGGCACGATTAGAACCGGTTGAAGTGGCCGGTGTTATGGTGGCTAATGCTACCTTACATAATGCCGATGAAATTGCTCGGTTAGCGGTGCAGATTGGCGATCAGGTTACCATTCGCCGTGCCGGTGATGTTATTCCGCAGGTTGTTGGCGTATTTGCCAAAGCCGATGATGGCCAAGCCATTCACTTTCCTGAAGATTGCCCAATTTGCGATTCAGCCATTGAACGTGTTGAAGGTGAGGCGGTAGCCCGGTGTACCGGTGGGTTATTTTGTAGTGCTCAACGCAAAGAGGCTATTAAGCATTTTGCATCGCGCAAAGCCTTCGATATCGATGGGCTCGGCAATAAAATTGTTGAGCAACTGGTGGAGCGGGAGTGGGTAAAAGATCCTGCGGATCTGTTTCAACTTAACGCCCGCGATATCGCCTCTTTGCCGCGCATGGGCGATAAATCTGCTGAAAACTTAGTAGCCGCGCTGGCCAAAAGCCGAGAAACAACGCTGCCTAAATTTTTATATAGCCTTGGCATTCGTGAAGTAGGGGAAGCTACAGCGCAAAACCTAGCCTTGCATTTTGGCGATCTTCCCGCCGTTATGGCGGCTAGTGAAGAAGATTTACAAGAAGTAGCCGATGTAGGTGTAATTGTTGCCGCGCACGTGTACAACTTTTTCCGCGAGCCGCACAATATCGCGGTGATTAAGCGCCTCATAGAAGGGGAAAATGCGGTGAGTTGGCCTGCCATCGAAGTTAAAGCTGCGGAAGAGCAGCCTCTTGCTGGCAACACTTATGTGCTTACTGGAACACTTACCGAACTTACTCGCGATGAAGCAAAGGCTAAATTGCAAGCCCTCGGTGCAAAGGTAAGTGGTAGCGTATCGAAGAAAACCACCGCGGTGATTGCCGGTGAGGCCGCAGGCTCCAAGCTAACGAAAGCCGAGAGCTTGGGCGTGCCGATTCTCACCGAAGCGGATTTAATCAATTTGTTGCAAGCGAGCTAGAGCGTTACCTTAGTAACATCAACATGGAGCGTAAGTTTTTGCCCCGGTTGCAGGTAACGTTCTCGGCTGATTGAATTCCAGCGCTCAATATCGCTAATCCGCACACGAAAGCGGCTCGCAATTAGCGCTAACGAATCACCACTGCGCACTTGATAATGCACAGTGCGCATTACTGGTGTGCTTGCACTCGTGTTGCTTATACTTACCGTTTGTGTGTTTGGGGTTCCTTGCCATACTGCCAAGGTTTGCCCCGGGCGCAGCATATCCCCTGGCGCCATGTTGTTCCAACGCGCGAGGTTGTTAATCGATACGTTATATTGCCGCGATAAATCCCAAAACGTATCGCCTCGCTGTACGCGATGCTCAATTTTTTGTTGCCCTTGTGGCCGATCTTGGGCGGCTGCCAAGCGCTGTTCAGCCGATAAGGTGTACCGTTCAAGTGCCTGGCTGGCAACGGGTATCAATAAGTAATCACCCTGGCGAATTAATGAACCATTGATATCATTAAATTGCTGAATGGTTTGCGTGGTGGTGTTGTAGCGCTGTGCAATGGTGCTTAAACTCTCACCCGAGCGCACTTGGTGGCGTTGCCAAGCGAGCCAATCACTCGGATCGGTTTCTGCCAATGCCGCTCGAAACTGATTTGCCCGCTCTACGGGCAACAGCAGAGTATGCGGGCCATCAGGTGCAGTAGCCCAACGGTTGTAGCCAGAGTTATAGCGGTGCAATTCTTCCAATGTCATGCCCGCCATTTCCGCTGCTAATGCCAAATCAATTTGCTGGCCCACATCCACAATATCGGTAACACGTTGATTCGGTATATGTGGCCAAACTACATTCCAATCTTCGCTGTCACGCAACAATTCCGATAATGCCAAAATCTTTGGCACATAATTGCGCGTTTCCCTTGGTAAACTCAAACTCCAAAAATCTGTGGGCTTGCCTTCACGCTCATTACGGCGCACTGCGTTCATTACCCGTCCTTGGCCACCATTGTAAGCGGCCATTGCGAGCAACCAATCACCATCGAATAGGGTGGCCAAACGATCAAAATAATCAAGGGCGGTGGTGGTGGCAGCCATCACATCGCGGCGGCCGTCGTACCACCAATCGATACCTAAACCATAATGGCGTGCTGTGCTAGGGATAAACTGCCAAATACCGCTGGCGCGGCCATGAGAATACGCGAAGGTATCGTATGCGCTCTCCACTACGGGAACTAATACCAGTTCTAACGGTAAATCTCGTTTTTCAATTTCTTCCACTATGAGATGTAAAAATGGCGCGGCTCTTTGCGTAATCCGGTCGATATAGGCAGGGTGGCGCAGATACCAATCGCGGTGGCTCTCAATTAATTCATGCTCGGGAATATCTAACGCCATTTGTAGGCGAATTCTATCCCATAAATCAGCCTGTAATTGCGCAGGCAATTGCCGGTCAATCATTGGCGCCGGCTGCGCGCCCGGATGAATAAGGGCGTAACGTTCAATACCCGCTTCTTGCGTGTATTCGGGCAGCTCTTCAGGAGGAACTGGGCGTGATTCCGAACTTAATAACTGGCAGCCACTTAACAGGCCTACCACTGATACCAGCCATAAAATTTTCTTCATATTCTTCGTATTCTCTTTAAGTAGCGCGCCGATAACCGAGCTATTGTACTGAATAAACGCGAGTGCGCAAAAAATAATCGGTTAAAAGTTGTTTTTCCAATCACGAATGCAAGCAAATACTTCCGGGTTAGTGTTGAACACCTTGCCGGAATGCTGCTCAGCGGCTTGCTGCACCGATGGTAAATGGGTACGCAAAAAAGGATTCGTTGCATGTTCAAGGGCTAATTCTGCCGGTAATGTTGGTTTATCCTGAGCCCGCAAGGCTTTCACCTCCGCAATTCGTTGCTGAATTGCCTGATTATTAGGCTCTACGGCGGCGGCAAAGGTTAAATTTGCCAGCGTATATTCGTGAGCACAATAGATCTGCGTATCCGCCGGCAGTGCGGCTAATTTATTCAGTGATTCAAGGTATTCTGTAGGCTCACCTTCGAACATTCGGCCACAGCCGCCAGCGAACAATGTATCACCGCAAAATAAATAGGGAGCGCCATAAAACGCGATATGATCCAGGGTGTGGCCTGGGCATTGAATAACATCTAACACTAGCTGTTCATCTAGCAACGCAATTTGCTCACCTTCTTTTAATGGTTGAGTAACCACATCGGTTTTGCTTGAATGAGGGCCATACACTGGGCAGTTAAAATGATCTTTTAAGGCGTTCACGCCACCGGTATGATCATAGTGGTGATGGGTTACTAAAATAGCGCTCACCGTGCAATTATTATCCTTGAGCCACTGAAACACCGGTTCGGCATCGCCCGGGTCAACAATAACGCAAGGCGTAGTTGCATTTTTTGATATTGCATTGTCTTCCATTGCGCGCGGGTTTTCGTTTGCGCTTGGCTGCTTGGCAACACTCGAGCCGTTATTTGAGTTGCTCGCGGTGATGCTCCAAATGTAATTATCGTCAAATGCTGAAATAGGTGCTATACGCATCGTTACCCTCAACCTGTTATGCTTGAGTTAACAGTATAAAAGGAATCCCTATGTGGTTAAAACCGGCAACGAGTGAATATTCGCAACCTTTACTCGAAGATTGGCAGCAAATGCGCCATGGGCAGTGGTGGTGTGATGCGCTAGAAGATGTGCTGGCGCCGCACTGGGAAACGGTTTTTGGGCATTATTTGCTAAAGCTCGGTAGTTTGAGTGCTAGCTTGCCGAATAATTGTCGAATCCGCGAACAATACTCGGTTGGTATTGGAAAAAATGCAGAAGTTAAGGCGCAACTCCATGCCCTTCCTTTTTTTGAGAACACTGTTGATGCCGTGTTGCTCGCCCATGAGCTGGAATATCACGCGGATCCACACGCAGTTTTAAGAGAAGTAAATCGAGTTATGCGCGCTGATGGTCATTTAATTCTCGCATTGAATAATCCCTTTTCGCCTGGCCAATTGATTCGTGTGGTGCCGGGTGCGGGCCGATATGCGCCATGGAACAGCCGTATGTTTAGCCCGCAACGAGTTCGCGATTGGCTCTCTCTCATGCATTATGAGGTATTGGCGTTTGGTTATTTTGCCGCGGGTGTGCCGTGGTCGAAAACGCGCGATCCGGAACAGGGATGGGCTTGGTTATTAGATAACGCCCCTTGGTTGCAAGCTGGATATTATTTGGTAGCACGTAAGCGTGAATGGCCGCTAACACCTATGCGGCTGGCTGAACGCCGGCAAAAACGCAGCTTAAGGCCAGAATCGGTGGCCGCAGGTCGCTACAGTAAAAGCTAGCGCCTTACCGCCAAAGCCCTAAGCGGAAGCAACATAGCCCTAAGCGGGGGGAATATAGCCCTAAGCGGAAGCAACATAGCCCTAAGCGGGGGGAATATAGCCCTAAGCGGAGGGAACATAGCCACTATCTTCATGCTCGGCAGCGTAAGTAGCCGCTTCGCGAGCCAAAACATCGCAACGCTCGTTACCCGCATTCCCAGCATGACCTTTAACCCAATGCCATGCCACATCGTGGCGTTCTTGCGCTTTATCTAAACGTTGCCACAAATCTACGTTTTTAACTGGTTTTTTCTGGCTAGTACGCCAATTATTGCGCTTCCAACCTACTAACCAACTGGTGATACCTTGGCGCACATACTCACTATCGGTCCAAAGCTCAACCGCGCAAGGGCGTGTTAAACTCTCTAGCGCCACCGCAGCCGCTAGCAACTCCATGCGGTTATTGGTAGTGAGCCGAAAGCCCTTTGCTAATTCTTTTTTATGTTTACCAGCTTGCAACACCACACCATAGCCGCCCGGCCCTGGATTGCCCAAGCAAGAGCCATCGGTATAAATAATCACAGTTGCTTTCTTTGGTTTGTTATCGTTCATGGATGCTATAAGATAAGTGGAATTCTATTGGTGAGTATACGTGTCGGGGTAACGAGGTACAATTCATGCAACCCACAGATTTAAGTAAAGAACAGGAACAAATTGATCGCACGAAACGACAAATTGTGTTGGATACTGAAACTACCGGTATCGATCCTGCATTAGGCCATCGGGTGATTGAAATCGGTTGTGTAGAAATGATTGGCCGCAAATTAACCGGCAAGCACTTTCACGTTTATCTAAACCCTGAGCGCTTTGTTGAAGAAGATGCCATTCGTGTTCACGGTATAACCAATGAGTTCTTGGTCGATAAGCCTGTATTTGCGCAAGTAGTGGATGATTTTTTAGCTTTTATCAAAGACTCGGAATTGGTTATCCACAATGCACCGTTCGATGTGGGGTTTTTGAATAACGAATTACGCTTACTCGGCAGCCAATACGGAACCGTTACCGACGTGGCCAGTGTGTTCGATACTTTATCCTTTGCACGGCAGCAGTTTCCTGGACAACGCAATAGCCTTGATGCGTTATGTAAACGTTTCGATGTAGAAAATGGTCATCGAACTTTGCATGGGGCTTTGCTCGATGCGGAAATTCTAGCCGATGTTTTTCTGTTAATGACAGGTGGGCAGCGTAAATTATTCCAACCCGCCCAATCGCAGCAAACTGCAGCGGGCCGGGAACAAGAAATTCGCCGATTAGGTAGTGAACGTAGCCCGTTAAAAATCATTTCTGCCAGCGCCGATGAGCGCAGCGCCCATGAAAATTACCTGCGTGAGATTCAACAAGAAAGTGGTGAGTGCTTGTGGCAATTGGATGAAACTGCAGCAAATTAAGATGCAAATTTCAGCAATTGGTTTAAAGCTGAGCGATCGAGCTACAAAGAGTTAAAAAAGGGGTTGACTCCGCGCGGTCGGCCTCGTATTATCCTCGCCGCGTTGAGGGTGTGCTTAACACACAAAACGCAGATGAAAGCAGCAAGAGTGAAAACGAATGCTTTGGTGCGGAGCGGTAGTTCAGTTGGTTAGAATACCGGCCTGTCACGCCGGGGGTCGCGGGTTCGAGTCCCGTCCGTTCCGCCAATTTCATCAAAATATCCAGGTTTGGAGCGGTAGTTCAGTTGGTTAGAATACCGGCCTGTCACGCCGGGGGTCGCGGGTTCGAGTCCCGTCCGTTCCGCCAACCTTGATATGTAACACTCAAATTAGCTAATCCTTGCCAATCAAGTTAACGCCAGTTACCTTAAGCTAGGTAAGTTAAAGCAAAACAAGCAAGTGAAAGAAAAGAAAGAGCAAGAAAAGTAAGCGCTAGATAAAATGTGGAGCGGTAGTTCAGTTGGTTAGAATACCGGCCTGTCACGCCGGGGGTCGCGGGTTCGAGTCCCGTCCGTTCCGCCATTTTATCCCCATCTTGGTTGATTCTTAAGTTCTCCTCTTTTGCCAGCAATAATCCCCCTTTTGTCTGTAATAGCCCCCTTTATATATTCTATGCTGCAGTTAGGTTTTTCTGTACCATCTCACCTAAACATCATTAATCATTCTATGCATTTATAAAGCTCAGAAATCGTTTGCTAGTTTTCGTTTTAGCCCCCTGCAAACAAAGTTCTGAATCAGTGTGAGAGGAACCAAGTAAGCCGTTGATGCATCTTATACTGCTATTTCTAAGTGCAACTTTACGGCCGGTTTAGGTGACACCCTCACGTGATTAAGGCACAATAGATGGCTACTCAATTAGGATTGAATTTGCACGGTATAAATTGCCTGCCAATCCTTGTTCAAGCTGGCGGATAGGCTCACAAGTAGGCCCATAAGCAGGCCAACGAACAGGCCAGCTAGCAGGCCAAAAATAAGCTAAAAAACAGGCCCAAAAATAAGCCAGCTAGCAGGTTAAAAAGCAGGGCCAAAAAACAGCTCAATAAAAAATAAAATAAGCCAACAAAAGCGGGAGTTTATGAGCGCACAGCCATTTGTTCATCTGCGTATTCATAGTGATTTTTCTATGGTAGATGGCTTGCAAAAAATCAAGCCAATTTGTAACCGCGTTGCCGAACTCGGTATGCCTGCCATGGCATTAACCGACGAAATGAATTTGTGCGGTTTAGTGCGTTATTATCAAACCTCTCGCAGCCTTGGCCTGAAGCCCATTATTGGTGCTGATTTAAATGTTCTCAGCGACGATTGGCCCGATGAACCCTTCCGCCTTACCGCCCTAGCCATGAATGCAGAAGGTTATAAAAATCTCACCATTCTTATTTCTGAAGGTTATTTGCGCGGCCATCGTTGCAACAAGCCTTGTATTGATCAAGCGTGGCTGGCCGAGTGGGGTGCAGGGTTAATTTTGCTTTCGGGCGGAAAAGATGGCGATATCGCCAGAGCGCAACTGCGGAATCAACGTAAGGCATTAGATAACAGCATAGCCTTTTACCAAACAAATTTTACTGATCGCTTTTATCTCGAGCTCGTAAGAACCGGCCGTGCAGAAGAAGAGAATAGCTTGCATGCAGCGGTAGCACTGGCGGCAGAACACGAGCTTCCAGTTGTTGCTACGAATGAAGTAGTGTTTCTCAAAGAAGATGATTTCGAAGCCCATGAAATTCGTGCGGCGATTCATGATAGCTACACGCTTGCTGATCCGCGGCGGCCAAAAAAATACAGCCAACAGCAATACTTACGCTCTTCCGAAGAAATGCAGGCGCTATTTGCCGATATTCCAGAAGCCATCAGCAACACAGTTGAAATTGCCCGCCGCTGTAATGTTAGTGTGCGCCTTAATGAATACTTTTTGCCGAACTTTCCCACCGGTGGCCTTACCGAAAAAGAATTTTTAGTTAAAAAATCTCAAGAAGGCCTTGAAGAGCGCTTGGAATTTCTCTTTCCTGATCCAGAAAAGCGGGCGGCAGCTCGTGGTGAATATGATGAGCGCCTCGCCATTGAGCTGGAAGTAATTAATAACATGGGGTTCCCTGGTTACTTCTTGATCGTGATGGAGTTTATCCAGTGGAGCAAAGATAACAACATTCCCGTAGGCCCTGGCCGTGGTTCCGGTGCCGGCTCTTTGGTGGCTTACGCACTAAAAATCACTGATTTGGATCCCCTTGAGTTTGATCTACTTTTCGAGCGTTTCTTAAACCCTGAACGAGTATCCATGCCAGATTTCGATGTGGATTTTTGTATGGATCGCCGTGATGAGGTAATTGACCACGTTGCCGAACTCTATGGCCGCGAAGCGGTATCGCAGATCATTACATTCGGAACCATGGCGGCGAAGGCGGTAGTGCGTGATGTTGGCCGAGTGCTGGGGCATCCTTACGGGTTTGTGGATCGGATTTCAAAACTTATTCCCCCCACACCGGGCATGACCTTAGAACAAGCCTTTGTTGAAGAACCGCGGTTGCCGGAATTGTATGAAAGCGATGATGATGTTCGCGAAGTTATCGATATGGCACGGCGTTTAGAGGGCGTTACCCGTAATGCGGGTAAGCATGCCGGTGGTGTGGTAATTGCACCTACCAAAATCACTGATTTCACGCCACTTTATTGCGATTCGGAAGGCCGTTTCCCGGTTACACAATTTGATAAAAACGATGTGGAAACGGCCGGCCTAGTAAAATTCGATTTCTTAGGCTTACGAACCCTCACTATTATTCAATGGGCATTGGATATGGTGAATCCGCGGCGGCAACAAGAAGGCAAAGAGCCGATTT
The DNA here is from genome assembly GCF_003987135.1 of Aliidiomarina iranensis. Classification (GTDB taxonomy): domain Bacteria; phylum Pseudomonadota; class Gammaproteobacteria; order Enterobacterales; family Alteromonadaceae; genus Aliidiomarina; species Aliidiomarina iranensis. The sequence goes on along the minus strand of NZ_PIPJ01000002.1, from coordinate 537,941 downwards.
TAATTGAGAGTATCCCACTTACCGATCAGCGTTGTTTCGATGTTCTGAAAAAAGGCGATACTACCGCGGTATTCCAGCTGGAATCGCGGGGTATGAAAGAACTAATTAAACGGCTACGGCCAGATAGCTTTGAAGATATTATCGCCTTGGTAGCACTCTTTCGGCCAGGCCCATTGCAATCGGGCATGGTGGATAACTTTATCGATCGGAAACACGGCAAAGAAGCTGTTTCGTATCCAGATTCTACCTATCAACACGATAGCCTGAAACCTATTTTAGAACCAACTTACGGCGTTATTCTTTATCAAGAACAAGTGATGCAGATTGCGCAGGTGCTCGCTGGTTATTCACTCGGTGGTGCTGATTTATTACGCCGCGCTATGGGTAAGAAAAAGCCGGAAGAAATGGCAAAACAGCGGGAAGTGTTCCGCCAGGGTGCCGCAGAAAATAACATTGACCCAGAATTGGCAATGAAGATTTTCGATTTGGTGGAAAAATTTGCCGGTTATGGGTTTAACAAATCCCACTCCGCGGCCTATGCATTGGTTTCTTATCAAACCTTGTGGATGAAAGTGCATTATCCGGCTGAGTTTATGGCTGCGGTGATGTCAGCGGATATGGATAACACCGATAAAATTGTTACCTTGGTAGATGAATGTGAGCGCATGGGGCTGACCATTCTTCCACCGGATGTTAACGCCGGCCAATACAAGTTTACGGTTGATGCTGAAGGCCGCGTAGTGTATGGCATTGGCGCTATTAAAGGGGTAGGTGAGGGGCCGATTGAATCGATTATCGCGGCGCGTGCCGAAGGCGCGTTCACAGATCTCTTTGATTTTTGTTGCCGAGTTGATTTAAAGCGGCTAAATCGGCGAGTGATGGAGCGTTTGATTCGCGCTGGCGCCATGGATTCATTGGGGCCACACCGCGCTACGCTCATGGCGAGTTTAGATAAAGCTATGCGCCAAGCGGAGCAGCACGCCCAGGCGGAAGCGGTTGGGCAACACGATTTGTTTGGTGTTTTGGCGGCAGAGCCCGATAAAATTGAACATGAGTTTGAACATGTGGCGCCTTGGCCCGAGGGGGTATGGCTTGAAGGGGAGCGGGAAACCCTAGGGTTGTATCTTACTGGGCATCCAGTGAACCGTTACCGCAAAGAGTTGTCGAAGTATACCAGTTGTCGTTTAGCGGATATTCGCACTACACGGAAGGGCGAGCAGCTCTCAGTTGCCGGTTTGGTGCTCGATACGCGCTCGATGATCAACAAAAAGAATCAACGTTGGGGGTTATTTACCCTAGATGATAAAAGTGCGCGTTTAGAAATTCGCTTGTTTAATCGCGAATATGAGCAATATGAAGCATTGCTCGAGAAAGACCAAATTCTCTGGGTGAAAGGAGAGATCCGATTTGATTCTTTCGCTGGGGGCAATACAATGACCGCCAGTGAAGTTATGACTTTAGAGCAAGCGCGGGCACAATATGTTCGCGCTTTAGAATTATCGCTTACACTTAAAGACAACGAAATACCGCAACAAGTGATAAATATTATCCGGGAAGCACCGAGAGGAACTTGTCCGGTTCGTTTTGTTTGTCAGATTGAAGGCGCTGCGGCGTTGCTCGAGGCAGGACCCGATTGGTTTATAGAGCCGGGCGATGATTTGCTATATGAATTAAAATTGCAGTTGGGCGAAGAGAATGTCCGGCTGAGCTTTGAATAAATTTGGAAGCCACTGATGAATCTTAATTTTTTAGACTTCGAAAAACCTATTGCGGAACTGCAAGCGCAAATTGATGAATTGCGCGCAGTTGGTGCGAAAGGTGATCTTGATATTGATTTAGAAAAAGAAGTTAAACAGCTACAAAAAAAGCGTACTGAGTTAACTGAAAAGATTTATGGCAATTTAGGCGCATGGCAAGTAGCCCAATTAGCGCGGCACCCGTTGCGCCCTTACACGCTTGATTACATCAAGCTAATCTTTACCGAGTTTGATGAGTTAGCCGGTGATCGCGCGTTTGCGGATGATAAAGCGATTGTGGGCGGAATTGCTCGCTTGGATGGCAAGCCGGTAATGGTGATTGGCCAACAAAAAGGCCGAGAAACCAAAGAAAAGGTACGCCGCAATTTTGGTATGCCAAAGCCCGAAGGTTATCGCAAAGCCCTACGCCTGTTGGAAATGGCGGAGCGCTTTAATATGCCGATTATTACCTTTATCGATACGCCTGGCGCCTACCCCGGTATTGGCGCTGAAGAGCGGGGCCAAAGTGAAGCGATTGCTCGAAATCTGAAAGTTATGGCGCGGTTAAATGTGCCGATTCTTTGCACGGTTATTGGCGAGGGCGGATCTGGTGGTGCGTTAGCCATTGGTGTTGGTGATAAAGTGAATATGCTGCAGTACAGCACTTACTCGGTAATTTCGCCTGAGGGCTGTGCATCGATTTTGTGGAAGAGTGCCACAAAAGCAAACTTAGCTGCTGAAGCCATGGGTGTTACCGCTCAGAGTTCTTTGGAGCTTGGCCTTATCGATGAAATCATTGCCGAACCTCTCGGTGGTGCGCATCGTGATTACAACGAAACCGCCAGCCGCATTAAGCAACACATTCTAGCTGATTTAGATGCGTTATCTGGTTTATCGAAAGAAGAGCTACTTGAACGCCGCTATCAGAAATTAATGTCGTTCGGTTACAATTAAAAACATCAATCGCGCTTCGTAAGGAGCTTAAAGTATTGGTTACTACCGATCTATATCCTGATTTCGCCAAGCAGCTGGATAGCTTAGCGCTTAGCCCCGGCCACCAAATTGTGGTGGCCCTCGGGGGTGGTGCAGATTCACAGAGCGTGCTTGATCTTACCTTGCGTTACCGTGAAGAACATCCAGAATACACTTACCTAGCGATTCACCTTGATCATTACTTTCACCCAGATTCACCCAAGTGGGCGGAGTTTCTGCGCGCCTATTGCCAAAAATCGGAAATTTCTGCCGTTGTGGAGCCCCTGGCTGTGCCCTCGGGTGCTCGATTAAGTAAAGAAGAGCAAGGGCGCAATGCCAGGTATCAGCGCATGGCTGAATTAACCGAAGATAACGCGGTTATTTTGCTGGGCCAGCATCGCAACGATCAAACCGAAACTTTCTTATTGCAGTTAAAGCGCGGTGCCGGGCCCAAAGGCTTAGCTGCAATGGCGCGAGAATCGGCATTTGTGGGTAATCGCCGATTATTTCGGCCCTTGTTAAGTATTACCAAGGCAGAGATTTATGCCTATGCCCATGCCCATGGTGTTGAATGGATTGAGGATGACACCAACACCGATACCACCATTGAGCGTAACTTTTTACGCTGCGAGATTATTCCCATTTTAACCGCGCGTTGGCCGCAATTTCTCGATACGGTGGCGCGTTCAGCTCAGCTATGTGCCGAACAAACAGCGTTACTCGATGAATTACTGCAGGAGCATCTACAAGCTCAGTTAGAAAGTGATGGCCGCTTGCACCTGCAAGGCTGGTGGCAGCTTTCGGAGATGCGGCAAAGAGCGCTTTTGCGGGCATGGCTGCAGCACCTTTCAGCGCCTATTCCAAGTTTTGCGGTACTGAATGAACTGACTACGCAAATTCAGCGTAGTACTGGCGGAAAAAAAGTGCGTGTGCAATGGGCTAATATAGAAGTGTACCGCCAACAGAAGTGGTTAGTTTTGAAGCGCGAGCGATAAACTAGCGAAAATGCACGATGAATGGATTTTTGAAACATTTTGTTACATTTTCCTTGCCGTTTTCGCGAATAAGTTGAATTTTAGGCGCTGACAAGGGGAATAAATAAGCGGATAATACGGTTATAATTTCAGCGCGGTTGGGTAGTTGTAAGCGAATGAGGCGGCAAACTACCAAAATGTGCAGAAAAGTGCGAACTAGGCCCGAGCCAATAAGCACCAAGTACGCAGAGCGAAAACAGCGCAACCTTAAAACATTTACTACAATAAGAATTTAAACAAGGTAACTTCCTACCATGGCCATGAAAAAACGCTTTATCTTCCTGCCGATCATTTTGATTGCTGCTGCCATTGTAATTTTTATTTTCATGGGTAAGGCGCGAACGCCGCCGCCGCAACAAACTAATGAACGTTTGCCGGTTTTAGTTGAATATCACTTGGCGGAACGCAAAGAAGTGCAGTTTTCAGTGCCGGCGCAGGGAAATGTTATGCCCCGCTTTGCAACGCAAGTTACAGCTGAAGTGTCCGGGCGTATTGCGTGGGTGTCGCCTAAGTTTGAAGCTGGTGGTTTTTTCGATGCTGGCGAACCAATGCTGCGAATCGATGAGTTTGATTACGCTACTGCCGTAGAGGAAGCCAAAGCAAATCTTGCCCGAGCGCAGGCCTCAGTAGCAGAGGAACGGGCTCGCGGCCAAGTTGCCGAGGCGGAATGGCGCTCCATAGAAGCAGGTGACATACCAGATCTAGGCTTACGCCGGCCGCAAATTGCCAGCGAACTTGCCAATTTGCGCTCAGCAGAAGCGCGATTAGCACAAGCCGAGCGCAACCTTGAGCGAACCGAGATAAAAGCCCCATTTGCCGGGGTGCTACAAGCACGCAATGTGAACCTCGGCCAATATATTTCAGTGAACAGTAATGTGGCTACCTTATTCGGTACCGATACTGCCGAAATTCGTTTGCCCCTCTCGGATTTCGATTTAGCGTTACTTGATGTGCCCACCGGCCGAGAGCCTAATTTTGTTGGGCCAAGAGTGATTTTACGGGCCGAGATTGGTGGCCTTACGCGGCAGTGGCTGGGTAACCTAGTTCGAACCGAAGGTGTAGTGGATAGTGATCGGCGCGTAACCTTTGCGGTAGTGGAAGTGCTCGATCCCTACAACCGCGATGAAGCACCACACGCACAGCCGCTTACCTTTGGCCGCTTTGTACGTGCAGAGGTACAAGGCATTAGTGTACAAGGCCTCATTGAATTGCCGCGCTACGCTGTGAATAGTAATCAGCAAGTTTGGGTGATTACCTCGGAAAACACCATTGAACAGCGCACAATCGATGTGTATCGGCGCATTAACGATACCGTTTATGTAAGCGGTGGTTTGCAAGATGGTGAGCGCGTTATGCTCACGCAGTTAGAAACGCCCTTGAATGGTATGCGCGTGCGCACCCCCGATGATATTGAAAGCCCTCGTGGCCAAACCGCGGCGAACGAGGAATAAGCAATGGCGAATGAACCAATAGAGAAAGAAACCGGGATTATTGCTTGGTTTACCCGAAATCGAGTAGCAGCTAACTTGCTCATGATTCTGATTATCGTGGCGGGGGTGATTTCGGTATTTCAAATCCGCAAGCAAACCTTTCCTACTATCGAGCCTAATTTAATTAGTGTTCGGGTCATATACCCGGGCGCGGCGCCGCAAGAAGTAGAGCAAGGCGTGGTTATTCGTATTGAAGATGCCATTGATGAAATTGAGGGCATAAAACGCATTAATAGTACCTCGCGGGAAGGGATGGGTACCGTAAATATTGAGGTGGAAAGCGGCTACGAGATCCAGGAAGTAATGGATGAAGTGCGCATGAATGTGGATGGCATTTCCAGCTTTCCAAATCAAATTGAGCCGCCATTGGTATATCGAATTCGCCCGCAACAATCGATTATTTGGGTGTCGATTTACGGTGATCTCGATGAACGCTTACGCAAAGATTTAGCTCGCGAAGTGCGTGATGATATTCGTTCGCTGCCGGGCATTTCCAATGCAACCTTGGTAGGCGCGCGCAACGATGAAATTTCCATTGAAATCACTGAAAATGAATTGCGCCAACACAACTTAACCTTTCAAGAGGTAGTGCAAGCGGTTCGTGGCACATCAATTGATATTCCGGGCGGCACGATTCGCACGCCAACCGGCGATATTTTGTTGCGAGCGAAAGGGCAAAGCTACAGCGGTATGGAATTTGAAGATATCGTGCTCAAGCGCTTCCCCGATGGCACTCGCCTTACCATTGGTGATATTGCCATTGTGCGCGATGATTTTGTGGAAACCCGTTCCTTTGCCGAATTTGATGGCAGCCGAGCTACCTTTGTACGCGTGAACTCTGTTGGTGAACAAAACGATTTAGCCATCGCGCAAGCGGTAAAAGGCTACATTGATGAGAAGGCACCTACGTTGCCTGAAGGTGTAATGCTAGCCCATTGGGGTGATAGCTCATATTACTTGCAGGGCCGCCTCGATCTCATGTTGAAAAACATGTATTTCGGTATTGCCTTGGTGTTTATTGCGCTTACATTATTCTTGCAGTTGCGTTTAGCGTTTTGGGTGATGATTGGTTTGCCGGTGTGCTTCTTGGGCGCATTGGCAATGATGAACCTTGGAACCTTTAACGTTTCCATTAATATGATTTCGTTGTTTGGCTTCATTCTCGTGCTGGGGATAGTGGTGGATGATGCCATTATTATCGGCGAGAGTGCCTATTCCGAAATAGAGGAAAACGGAAAATCAGAGGAAAGTGTTATTCGCGGTGCGAAGAAAGTAGCGCTACCGGCAACTTTTGGCGTGTTAACCACCGTAGTGGCCTTTTTACCCATGCTCATGGTGGGCGGCACGATGGCGCCGATTTGGGAATCTATCGCCTATGTGGTGATATTCTGTTTGCTGTTCTCTTTGGTGGAATCGAAATGGATACTACCAGCTCACATTAATGGCATGAAGTATTCAAAAACCTCTGAAAGCAAACAAAATGCCTTCCAACGCTTTCGTAATCGCTTCGCCAATGGTTTAAAAACCTTTGTTGAAAATCGTTATCGGCCATTTGCAAATCTGTGTGTGAAGCATCGCTACACCACCATTGCCAGTTTCATTGCGCTGGCAATCATTATGGGCGGTTTGTTATCAGGTGGCTTTGTACGTTGGGTTTTCTTCCCGAATATCCCAAGTGATTTCCTACAAGCTAACGTAGAAATGCAGCCAGGCACCAACGAGGAGGTTACCGCCCGTACCTTAACTACGATTCGTGAAGAGCTTTACAAAATGCACGAAGAGTATAAGCAGGAAGAAGGTGAAGATCTGCTTGCTCACGTGAACATGTTCTTAAATAGCGCTGAGCAGGGCACGCTGTTCGTTGAATTATCGAAAGGTGAGCAACGGGAAATTGATGGTTTTAGCGTGATTAATGAATGGCGTGAGCGTATTCCTGAGTTAGCCGGTGTGAAAGATTTGAATTTCAGCGGTTCTGCGGGTGGCCCTGGTGGCGGTTATGATATTGAATTTCAACTTAGCGGCACCGATTTAGATGCTCTATCCGCTGCAGCGGTGGAGCTAAGAACAGCACTCGCGCAATATGGCGGTGTGTTCGATATTTCCGATACATTCGGTGCTCCGCGTGAAGAAATTCAATTGCGGTTATTGCCGGCAGCCGATGCCGCAGGGATTACCTTGCAAGACCTTGCAAGCCAAGTGCGCAGTGCGTTTTATGGTGCCGAAGCGCAACGCTTGCCGCGGGATGATGAAGAAGTTCGCGTAATGGTGCGCTATCCGTTGGAAGAGCGGCAATCCATTGGTAACCTCGAAAATATGATGATTCGCGCCGCCGATGGGCGCGAAATACCTTTCCGCGAACTTGCCACCAACGAGGTTGGTGATGGCTTCAGCACCATTAATCGGGTAAACGGTGTGAGAAGCGTGAACGTGCGCGCGCGGGTAGATAAAGATCGGGTAGAGCCCAGTGCGGTTATTCGGGATATTCGTGAAAACTATCTACCGGATATCTTGCAGCATTATCCACAGGTACAGTTCGGTTTAGAAGGGGCTAGCTTAGATGAGCAAGAAGCATTAGGCGCGCTGGCATTAGGCGCTGTATTTGCCATGTTTGGTATCTATGCCTTAATGGCGATACCGTTAAAATCGTATAGCCAGCCATTGATCATTATGTCGGTTATTCCTTTCGGTATCATCGGTGCCATTTTTGGCCACTTTGTGCTGCAAATGCCGCTAAGCCTATTAAGTTTATTCGGTATCATTGCCCTTGCTGGGGTAGTAGTAAACGATAGCTTGATTTTGGTGGATTATGTAAACAACACCAAAGCGAAAGTGAAGAGTTTACAAGAAGCGGTAGTGAACGCGGGGTGCTCACGGTTCCGAGCTATTGTGCTTACCTCACTCACCACCTTTATGGGCTTGGCGCCCATTGTATTAGAGCGCAGTATGCAGGCTAAATTTGTAATACCCATGGCAATCTCGTTAGCCTTTGGTATTCTTTTTGCCACTGTAATCACCTTGTTGCTGATTCCTTGTTTGTATATGGTTCTTGATGATATTAAACGCTTATTCGGTGGCGGCCACGACAAAGAAATCGCTGCCGCTGATGAGGAAACAGTAATCCAAGGATGATGCGCTCGGTGTTAAATTTTATTATCGCTTTAGTTTTTGATTAAGGTGGAAAATTTGGAAGGGAATGTGCACGCATTCCCTTCTTTCTTTTGCTAAATCCGCTACACTTGTGCCATTAATGATTAACTTTTAGGGTGCGCCATGCCATCAATTCCTCTGATTGATATTATTGCTTTCGCTTGGTTTCTGTTTGTTTGGATTGGTTATGCAACCTTCGCTCGCAAACGTGCAAAAACCTATCATTGTTTATCAAGTATTCTATGCACGCTACGCGTTGAGTGGATGAATGCTGTGGTGCATAAGGAAAATCATATTGCGGATGCGGCGCTAGTGGGTAATGTTGAGCGCACGGTAACCTTTTTTGCCTCCTCAACCATCTTCGTTCTCGCTGGTGTACTTACCGTAATTGCCTCAAATGATGCCTTCGTGCGGGTGCTTGAGGAAATGCCCTTTACCGCCGAACAAAGCCATGGCCTAGTTTTAATGAAACTCTGTGGTATTGCCGCCATTATGGTTTACGCATTTTTCAAATTTACTTGGGCGGTACGCCAGTTTGGTTTCGTATCGATTTTGCTCGGTATGGCCCCCTCAATTTCACGGCCAACCGTGGAATTAAAAGAGCGAGAGGCCTTTTCTTTGAACACCGCAAAAGTGCTGGATCAAGCTGGCCATGAATATAATTATGGTTTACGTGCGTATTACTTTGCGCTGGCTTACTTATCTTGGTTCGCGAGCCCTTGGCTATTTATTTTGATGAGCATAATTGTGATCGCCATCTTGTATCGCCGCGAATATAAATCGCATGTGTTGCGCGCACTTTTAGCCACAAAAGGCTATGAGCCGGGGCCAAAAAACAAAGGCGATTTTTGATTTAACGAACGCATTGAAATGAGCTAACAATAAAATATGGAGTGGTTGTGATTACCGAATTTTCAGAACAGAACTTTTTAGCATTTACTCGAGAGCATGAGTGGGGCGCTGATATCCAGGTTGAACAACAACTGAGTAGCGGCATTACCATGCAGATATGGGATAGTGGTGTGGTGGTTTTCACACCGGCGCAAGAAACTGCAGCGCTGGATTTAATTCTATCTTGCGCTGTGCATGGCGATGAAACCGCACCCATCGAAATCTGCGATGAACTCATTGAAAATATCCGTTCTGGCCGATTGCAGCTAGGCTGCCGCGTGATGTTTTTAATCGCAAACCCGGCGGCCATTAATATTGGCAAACGCTTCGTTGAAGAAAATATGAACCGTTTGTTTAGCGGCGTCCACAGTAAGGGTGAGGGCTTGGTAAATCGGGAGCGTGAGCGAGCAAAGGCCATTGAAGGCTATGTTGGCAAGTTCTTCCACAGTGCGCCGTCCGGCGTTCGCCAACGCTTGCATTATGATATGCACACGGCTATTCGTGATTCCAAACATGAGAAATTTGCGGTATATCCTTTTACCCACGGCGCGCCTTATAAAAAGCAACAGCTGCAGTTATTACAGCAATTGGATGTGCCGGTCGTTTTATTGCACGATGGCCCCACCACCACATTTTCCTATTTTTCCGTAAACGAATTTAACGCCGATGCATTCACGTTGGAACTCGGTAAAGTAAAACCTTTCGGTGAAAACGATATGCAACGGTTTGCAAAAACTAAAAAGCAATTAGTTCGTTTATTAACTGAGGGGCCAGTTCTTGACCATGAGTTTGCGGCTGATGCCTTGCAGATCTACAAAGTGCAACGCAGCATCAATCGTACGCAAGAAGATTTTCGCTTACATTTCCCCGATGATGTCGCCAATTTCACACCCTTTAGCTTAGGTGATGTTTTGGCCACCGACGGTGAGAACGCCATTCCTGTAGAAACCGAAGGCGAGGCGGTTATTTTCCCAAATGCGAAAGTGGCCATTGGCCAGCGGGCGCTATTAACCGTGTTACCGATTCCCGCGGAACAGTTAGCATTACAATAATCAGATAAGCGCTATTTTGGTGCTAGCTCAGCGGTTTTTCAGCGCGAGAGCATGAATAGCCGAAAGGCTGTACGCCAGAATGAACAGTTATTTGCGGGAACTGATGCAACAAAATTTGCAACACAGTTAACGTAAAGGTAAAGTTCGCGACAAAGTTTTAACATCTTAGAGTTCTAACATCTTAGAGAGAGAGCTATGGCTAAGCAAATGGCAAAGGATCCTCAGAAAACCGCAGTGGTTACTGAACTGCAGGTGATCGAGGGTAACGCATTGAATATCCCAATGTATCAGTTGCTGAAAGAAGATGGCAGCGTGCACAAAGGTGCCGAGTTACCAGAGATCGATAAAGAGCTGGCATTAAAAATGTTTGATACCATGCAGTTTATCCGCGTATTGGATGAGCGCATGATTGCTGCCCAGCGGCAAGGGCGAATTAGCTTTTACCTTTCATCACTTGGTGAAGAAGCGGCGGCTATTGGTTCCGCGGCGGCATTAAAATTTGAAGACATGATCATGGGCCAGTACCGTGAACAGGGCGCTTTGGCGTTCCGCGGCTTCACTATTGAACAATTCATGAATCAATTATTCTCGAATGCAAAAGATTTAGGCAAAGGCCGGCAGATGCCGGTGCACTATGGTTCTGCTGCACTTAACTTCATGACCATCTCTTCACCGCTTGGAACACAAATTCCCCAAGCTTCAGGCTATGCCTTTGGGCAAAAGCAAAGTGGCGATAAAACGTGCACCTTATGTTATTTCGGTGAAGGCGCTGCCTCTGAAGGCGATTTCCACGCTGGTATGAATATGGCAGCAGTATTGAAAGTGCCTGCTATATTTTTCTGCCGCAACAATGGTTACGCAATTTCTACGCCAGCAGCTGAACAGTTTGCTGGTGATGGTATTGCGCCCCGTGCGGTAGGTTATGGCATGAAAGCGATTCGGGTTGATGGTAACGATATTTTTGCGGTTTACAAAGCTACGCAAGAAGCACGCCGTTTAGCCGTGGAAGAAAATGAACCTGTGCTGATTGAAGCGATGTCGTATCGTATGGCTGGCCATTCAACTTCAGATGATCCAACGGGCTATCGCTCGCGGGAAGAAGAAGAAGCACGCCGGGTTCGCGAACCTATGATTCGGTTCCGTAATTGGCTAGTGAAGCAGGGCTGGATTACCGAAGAAGAAGCCGATGCCCAGCAAAAAGCACACAAAGACACCGTGCTCACTGCCTTGAAAGAAGCTGAGAAGATTGAGGTTCCACGCATTGATGAAATCATTACAGATGTGTATGCCGAGCCTACAGAGGCCCTGAAAGTTCAGCTGGAAGAGTTAAAAGCGCATATTCGTAAATATCCAGATGCATACCCGAATACCGCAGGAGGTGCAAAATAATGGCTAAAATGAATTTGCTCCAAGCCATCAATAGTGCCCTCGATGTGGCGATGGCGAAAAACGATAAAGTGTCTGTTTTTGGTGAAGATGTTGGCCACTTCGGTGGTGTTTTCCGCGCTACCAGTGGTTTACAAGAAAAATACGGCCGTGCCCGTTGCTTCAACACGCCATTGGTTGAGCAAGGCATTATTGGTTTTGCCAATGGTTTAGCGGCGCAAGGCAGCTTTCCGGTGGCAGAAATTCAGTTCGGTGATTATATTTTCCCGGCCTTCGATCAGATCGTAAACGAAACCGCTAAGTTCCGTTATCGCTCAGGTAATGAATTTAATGTGGGTGGTTTAACCATTCGCACACCATACGGTGGCGGTATTCATGGTGGCCACTATCACTCACAATCACCAGAAGCTTACTTTGCCCATACACCTGGCTTGAAAATTGTAATGCCGCGTAACCCTTACCAAGCGAAGGGCTTATTGCTAAGCGCTATTTTTGATCCAAACCCAGTGCTCTTCATGGAACCAAAGCGTTTGTATCGCGCGGCCGTGGGCGAAGTGCCAGAAGAGGAATATACCTTGCCACTCGGTAAAGCCGAAGTAGTGCAGGAAGGTACCGATGTTACTGTAATCGGTTGGGGCGCTCAGGTTGAAGTAATCGAACGGGCCGCAGAGCTTGCGAAGAAAGATGGTGTGAGCGTTGAAATTATTGATTTACGCAGCATTCTGCCGTGGGATGTAGACACAGTAGCGAAATCTGTTATGAAAACTGGCCGCGCCGTGGTAAGCCAAGAAGCGCCGCATACTATGGCTTTTGGTAGTGAAGTTGCTGCAACGATTCAAGAGCGTTGTTTCTTGTATCTGGAATCACCGGTAATGCGTGCTTCTGGCATTGATACGCCGTATCCACTAGCGCATGAGAAAGAGTACTTTTCAGACCATCTGAAAACGTATGAAGCCATTAAGCGTTCACTGAATTACTAATAGGAGCTCGCATGAGTACTGATTTCATTTTACCGGATATCGGCGAAGGTATCGTTGAGTGTGAAATCGTTGAATGGCAGGTCCAGGAAGGCGATTCAGTTCAAGAAGATCAAGTTGTGGTTGAGGTAATGACCGATAAAGCGGTGGTAGAAATTCCCGCGAAATTCGATGGCACCGTAACCAAGCTGTATTACGCGAAAGGCGATATCGCCAAAGTGGGTGAGCCTTTGTTTGCCATTGATTCGGAATCAGGGAACGCGCCGGCAGTAGCTGAGAGTAAACCACAACCAGCAGAGCCTGCGGATTCTTCTGCCGAGGAAGTAAAAACAGAATCAAACGCAGAGCCAGTGAAAGAGAGCCAAGCTGATAACCAAGGCGATGCCGCCAATTTTATCTTACCGGATATTGGTGAGGGTATTGTTGAATGCGAAATCGTTGAGTGGCGCGTGAGCGAAGGCGATAGCGTGGAAGAAGACCAAGTTGTGGTTGAAGTAATGACCGACAAAGCAGTGGTTGAGATTCCGGCTAAATCAGATGGCACCGTAAGTAAGCTGTTTTATGCCAAAGGCGACATTGCTCGCGTAGGCGAGCCGTTATTTGCGCTTACAACAGCTTCTGATGCGCCCGCTAACAACGCCGGCAGCGATGTTAGCACTAGCACGAACACCAGTACAAAGGGTGCTGCACAGAGCCAATCGCAAGCGCCTGTTGCATCAACGGCTCGAGAAGCCGGTGGAGAGTTTGAACCACCACAACCTGCAGCCGATGGCAAAGCACTAGCAAGCCCTGCGGTGCGCCGCCGCGCCCGTGAAGCCGGTATTGATTTAGTAAAGGTGCAAGGTTCGGGTAAGAAAGGCCGAATTCTCAAAGAAGATTTAGAAAATGTAGCTGGGCAAGGTTCACAACCCACAGAGCAAACTGCGCGCGCGGAACAAACAGAAAGTGCGAAATCAGCACCGAGCTCTAACACCGGTGCTAAGCCTACTGGCGGTTCTCGTACTGAGCCAGTTCGTGGTGTACGAGCTGCAATGGCCAAGCAAATGGCGGAATCGGTTCGCACCATTCCACATTTCACCTATGCCGAAGAGTTTGATTTAACTGATTTGCGTATCATGCACGCGAAGTTAAAAGCTCAGTATGCAGAGCAGGGCGTTCGCCTTACCTTGATGCCGTTCTTCATTAAAGCGATGAGCTTGGCATTGAGCGAATTCCCAATTATGAACGCGCAAATTAACGATGATGCTACGGAAATTACCTATTTCGATGACCACAACATTGGTATGGCAGTAGCCACCAAAGTGGGCTTGATGGTGCCAAATATCAAGCAAGTGCAGAATAAATCACTGCTTGAGGTGGCCGAAGAAGTGAATCGATTAACAGCATCGGCTCGAGAAGGGAAAGTAGCCCAAGCGGATATGAAAGGTGGCACTATCACCATCTCAAATATCGGCGTTGTTGGTGGAACGGTTACTACTCCAATCATCAACAAACCAGAAGCGGCTATTGTGGCGCTCGGTAAAGTGCAAACACTACCGCGCTTCGCCGCGGATGGCAGTGTTGTGGGCCGTGATTTAATGACCGCGAGTTGGTCGGGCGATCACCGTATTATCGATGGTGCAACGATTGCCAACTTCAACAAGCGCTGGCAGCAGTTCTTAGAAGATCCCATGCAGATGCTCACGGTTATGCGTTAGGTTAAATGAGTTGATGTTGGTTATCGGAGTGTAACTTGATAGCTGAACATCACAGATAATTAAAAAGGGCTCCTTCGATCTTTGAAGTGAGCCCTTTTTGTTTGCTTGGCTGTGCTAATGTTTGGCTTTAACGTTTGGTTTCAACGCTTGGCGGATAATTTACGCACTAGGTTTGGAAAAAAGCGTTGCAGCGTAGGCGCCAGCTTACTTAAACCTTTACCTACAATTACTTCATCTCGATCTTGCTCAATGGCTTTAATAATCGCTGCTGCGCACTCTTCAGGGCTAATGCCACCGGTGATATCGGGATCTTCTTGATTGAGTTTACTGCCATCGCCGGTAAGTGCGTTATGAGAAACTTGGGTGCGCACAAAACCGGGGCAAATAGTTGTGAAATGCACATTGTGCTCGGCCATTTCGGCGCGAGCACAATCCATAAAACCAATCACACCAAATTTAGCACCCGAGTAGCCACTGCGTAACTTACTTCCCACTTTTCCGGCCACGCTGGCGATGGTAACTACGTGGCCTTGTTTGCGTGCTTGCATTTGCGCTAGCACTGATTTTGTTAATGCAATAACACTAAAATAATCGATTTCCATAAGCTGACGATAAACGCTTAAATCGGTATCGAGAACGGCACTGCGTTGGGAAACACCGGCATTGTTTATCAAGACATCGATAGTTTCGTTAGCTACCAGATCCTGGCCATGTTGAAACGCGTTTTCGGGGTTGCTCAAATCTAGGGAGAATACCCGATGATTGCCAGGTAAACGCTCGGCAAGCTCATTGAGCGTAGCTTCACTGCGCGCGGTAAGAATGAGGCGTGCTCCTTTTTCTGCGAGTGCTTCGGCGAGCGCTAAGCCAATTCCTGAAGATGCTCCCGTGAGCCATATGGTTTTGCCGTTAATCTTGCTCATGTGCTATTCCTCATCATTGCCTTGAGTACAAACGCGCTTATCGCTGCTGGCCAGCTTCGATAACATCGCGAACAGGTTTAAAGCTCTTACGGTGAATCGGGCTTGCGCCATGCTTTTGTAAGGCTTCGAGGTGGGCAGCGGTGCCGTAGGCTTTGTGCTGAGCAAAATTATACTCGGGGTAGCGATCATGCCATTCGAGCATTTGCCGATCGCGCTCAACCTTCGCCAATATGGAAGCGGCGCCAATGCAGGCCTCTTTTAAATCACCTTTGATAATGGCTTCCGCTGGAATCGCCAACTTGGGCACACGGTTCCCATCAATTAAGGCTTTGTGCGCCGCAATGGGCAAGGATTCAATCGCCCGCTTCATAGCTAACATCGAGGCTTGCAAGATATTGATATCGTCGATTTCATCGGCATCACATTGCGCTATCGCCCAGGCTAAGGCTTTTTCTTTAATCTCAATGCTGAGCGCCGCCCGCTTTTTTTCACTTAACTTTTTCGAATCAGTAATGCCGGTGATCGGGTTTTCCGGGTCAAGAATTACCGCCGCGGCAACCACCGGCCCAGCAATGGGCCCGCGGCCGGCCTCATCGGCTCCGCAAATGTAAAAGGGCCCAGCATTTAAGCCCGCACTCTCGGTAGTGTTCGCGGTCATTAAAAACACACCTTATGAACTAGCGTGCGAATCTGTGCTTGCGCTGGGCTGATTTCTGCCAAGGTAATGAATTCATCCGGTTGGTGCGCCTGTTGAATTGAGCCTGGGCCCATTACAATAGTTTCACAACCTAAGGCATCAACAAAAGGTGCTTCAGTGCAGTAATTTGCCGGTTCAGCAGGGTTACCACTAATCGCTTCAGCCATTTTCACCAAGGCAGAATCCGCAGGGCATTCATAGCCAGGAATGGGATCGTGCATAGGTATAATCTCTAAAGCACCGGGGTACAATGCTTGTAGCGGCGCTAGCTGGGTGCTCAACATCTCATTCAAGGTATCAATGCGCATACCGGGTAATGGCCGCATATCCATGTGCAGCTCACAACATGCGCAAATACGGTTAGCGGCATCGCCACCATGAATGTGGCCGAAGTTTAAGGTTGGATACGGTACTTCGAAAGCGGCGTGATGAAACTTATCTTTAAACGATTGCTCCAGCTTTTTCAGTTCGCCAAGGGCCTCATGCATGATGCTTATGGCATTTAAGCCTGCTGCTGGCTTGGAACTATGGCCTGAGCGGCCGGTGATACGCACACAATCGGTAGTGTGGCCTTTGTGCATGCGCACAGGCACCATATTGGTTGGTTCACCGATAACGGCAAATTCGGGCTTTAAGTTGGCAAAACGGTGCAGCTCGCGGGCGCCGGCCATACTAGTTTCTTCATCAGCGGTCGCTAAAATCCGTAGTGGCTTTTTCAGCTGGCTTAAATCGAGATCGCGAATCGCTTCGATAACAAAGGCGAAAAAGCCTTTCATATCGGCGCTGCCCAAGCCATACAGGCGGTTATCAGCTTCCGTTAAAGTAAATGGGTCGCGCGTCCAGCGGCCTTCATCCCAAGGCACGGTATCGGTGTGGCCGGCTAAAAGCAGGCCACTGGCTTCACCATTAGTAGGGGCCGGGCCAATGCTGGCAAGTAAATTATATTTACCCGCTTGTTTTTCCAATTCCTGAATTTCTACTGTAAAGCCTAAGCTGGATAGCCACAAACCCAGTAAATCAATAACTTGGCGGTTACTAATATCCCAAGTGGGCTCTAGGCATGATACCGAGGGCGCAGCAATAAGCTGGCGATACATTTCAATAAAAGAGGGTAGCGTTGCAACAGACATTTAGGCTCCTTTCACTTGGAAAGCAAGTAACTCATCGATGACCAACCATCGATGAACAATCATGGAATTTATCTTAGCACGCTTACTAAAAAGAAAGGAGCCAAACCCATACCGGGCTCAGCTCCTTTTTATCTAACTTAAACGTTGTGGTTATATATTAAGCAGGGTAGGTGTAGCTAGATTGTAACCCCAGCGGTAAACCAATTCCCCAGTAAATTAATAAGAACGCTGACCACAATACCAAGAGCGCCACAGAGTAGGGCAACATCAGCGACACCAAGGTGCCAATACCAGTGCCTTTCACGTAACGTTGGCAATAAACAACAACGAGCGGGAAGTACGGCAGCAACGGCGTGATAATGTTACTCGATGAATCCCCCACACGGTATGCTGCCTGAGTTAAATCAGGCGAGATACCGAGCTGCATAAGCATAGGTACAAAAATCGGCGCGATAAGCATCCACTTGGCTGAAGCTGAACCAACGAAAAGGTTGATAAAGGCCACCAAGAAAATAATACCCACCAAGGTAACGCCACCCGGCAACGCTAGAGCTTGTAAAATATTTGCGCCTTTAATCGAGAGCAGGATACCTAAGTTGGAATCGCCAAACGCTTTGATAAAGAGCGCACAGAAGAATGCCATTACCATGTAATAGGCCATGCCTTCCATGGATTTGGTCATGGCAGTGATCACATCACGCGATTCTTTAAAGTTACCACTTACGTAACCGTGCACAATGCCAGGCACCCAAAACAGCAAGAAAATCAGCGGTACAATTGATTGCATCAATGGCGCGTTGAAAGATGCAATTGCCGCTGTTTCTGGATCCCGCAAGGCTGAACCTTCAGGCACAGTTACCGCGATTAGAATGATAACACCCAACAGCATAGTGAACGATGCGCTGTAAAATGCTTTGCGATCTTTTGGCGATACTTCTTCGATTTGTGGCATCGCATCGGTATCACCATCGATTTCAGTTGCTTTTAAGCGTGGCTCAATCACCTTATCGGTTAAATACCAACCCACAGCTACCACCAGCAAGGTTGAAGCTGCAGTGAAGCCCCAGTTGTTGAGCGGGTTTAGCATCACTTCCGGGTTGTGCATTTGTGCAGCTGTTTGGGTAATGCCCTGTAGTAAGGGGTCGATCGCACTGGGCACAAAGTTGGCACTAAAGCCGCCCGATACACCCGCAAACGCGGCTGCAATACCCGCTAAAGGATGGCGCCCAGCAGCATAGAAAATAACACCGCCCAAGGGGATAACCAGCACATAGCCGGCATCTACCGCTGTGTGGCTCACAATCGCCACTAAAATCAGCATAGGCGTTAGCAAGGCTTTTGGTGTGGTATTCAATAGCAGTTTGATGCCCACGTTAATAAAGCCACTGCGCTCGGCAACACCGATACCTAACATGGCCACCAGCACTACCCCAAGTGGCGCAAAGTACATAAAAGTATTCACCATGGTGGCTAAAAAGTTCGCCATTGCGGTAGGTGCTAGGAGGTTATTCACCGTGATTTCAACACCGGTGCGCGGGTCGATTTCTGAATAGGTGAATTGCGAAAAGATTAAGCTTAAAAACCAAATAATAACCAATAAACCTGCAAACATTACGGCTGGGTCTGGAAGTTTATTACCTATTACTTCAACTTTATTTAATAAACGGTTGAGCAAGCCGGATTGTGCATCCGTAACTTTATTATCTTCGCTCATTATGAAATTCCCCGTGGTTAACCACTGTTATCATTGTTGTATCGCTTCGGTATAGAGCTTCGTTCTAAAACCGAAAATGGTGTGAGTGCGAGCTAACAAGCACGTGTTGGCAGCTTTAAAACCGAGATTTAAAGCAGGCACTTACAAAACCAAAATAGCATACATGGATCAATTCAAATTCGGTAGTGTTGTGTTGCTTTCTTGTGGCTATTTGTGTCTGTGTTGCGCGAGTGAGGCCACAACCCCGGTTATTTCAGTACCAGAAAGCTTCAATAATTGCAGTATTTAGCAAGCGTTATGATGAATTGTCGTGGGATATCTTCGTTCGGTCGCAGGTATTCACGATTTCCCATGAAATTGTGTACTATGAACGCATACGAAAAAACAACAAAGGGAACAGCTGATGTCAGTTAACCATATTGCATTTGATAAAAGCGCTCACCAGGTGCCGAGAAATAATTACTCGAAACTAATGCTGGTGATGGCCTCTATTTTAGCGTTACCAAGCAGCGCCGCACTGGCGGTGGATCGGGAAGATATTCGTGCCCACGTATTGCCCGAGGCGAACATAGCAATAGCCGATACCGCGCAAGCCGATGCTATTCGCGATAGCTTAGTGCGCCCTTGGCTGAATGAGTTTAACGAGAGTGGCAGCCCACTTTCGGCGTTACAAGCCGAGAGCAGCCAAACCGTATTGCGGGTTCCGGTGAGCGTAGATCGCTTCACCCAGGGCAAAATGAATATCGAAGGGGTAGAAAACATCACCTTGTATCTGAATGGTGAACGCGTTTCTGGCTCGGGTTCTGAGTTTACCCTTCATCTGGAAACTGGCGATCATCATTTAGTGGCGTTGGCAGAGGGTATCGAAGATTGGTCGGCCGTGAACTTTGCTTGGGAAGGAAGCGCGGAACATGATCAAGTAGAAAGTGATTGGCCAAGCGATTGGCGCTTAAGCGCGGCTCAGCTTTATGATGCGCCCACCGTAAATGGCGTGGAGCTATCAGTTGATGGCCGCTACTTGGTAATGCGCAAAAGCTGGCAACAACAAGGCGAAAGCCAAACTGAATTGTTGTTACGGGATTTGGAAGAAAACCGTGTGGTGTTTCGCTGGAATGATACCAGCGTAGGGAATTTTGCATGGCACCCGCAAGATCACAAGCTTGCCTATATCAGTGATGAAAAAGTGCAGGTGTTGGATGTAAATGATTTATCGATTACGGAAGTTTCCAGCGCATTAACCGGCGCCAGTGGCTTACGTTGGTTAACCGATAACTCTCTGATTTTTAGTCGGAACAAAACAGCGGAAAGTGAGAGTGAGGTAACTAAACGTTATCGTGCGCTAGAAGATCGCTGGAGCTATTTTCGGAATGTTTCGCAGCTGTATACGCTCGATCTCGATTCCGGCGCAATTCAACAAATTACCCAAGGTGGCAGTGGCCACAGCCTGTTAGATGTGCACAGCAGTGGCGAGCGTATTTTAGTGAGTACGCGCAAAGTTGATTATGCGGCGCCACCGCACTTTGCAGTAGAAGCGTTTGAATTGAATTTAGCCACTAATGAACGCCGTGATTTGGGCACACACCGCACCTTTAATCAAGCGCTGTATCAGGGCGATGCTATTTACATCACTGCTGGGCCTGAATTTATGGAAGGCGCTGGCCGTGCAGCAAGCCTTAGCGATGAAATGTTATCGAATAATTATGATGGCCAGCTTTACCGGTTAACCAGTGATAACTCAGTAGATGCCCTCAGCCGTGAATTTGACCCTGCCATCGGCGGCGCAATGGCCCTTGGTAATGGTGATTTATTGCTGCGGGTTACTGATCGGGATACCACTCAGCTGTATCGTTACGATACCCGCAATAACCGTTACATTAAGGTGAGTGCGGGCATTGAAGTAGTGGACCAAGTGGCGGCTAGCCAAAATCAGTTCCCGCGTATTGTGATTGGTGGCACTAGCGCTACTGAACCGCAAAAGCTGGTGAGTTTAGATTTGCAGGAAGGGCGTTTGCGCGAGCTTTGGGATAGCGCTGATTTAGCTTATACGCACAATGATATTAACGCCGTTGAGGAATGGAACTTCACCAATGAAAACGGCGATGAGATTGCCGGGCGGGTGTATTACCCCCATAACTTTGATGAAAACCAAAGCTACCCGGCGCTCGTGTATTACTACGGTGGTACTTCGCCGGTGCAACGTGGTTTTACCGGCCGTTATCCGTTTAACTTGTGGGCGAATCAGGGCTATGTGGTGTATGTATTGCAGCCCACAGGTGCAACCGGCTTTGGCCAAGAGTTTTCCGCTCGCCATGTGAACGCTTGGGGTAAATACACCGCGGAAGATATTATTCAAGGTACCGAAGCCTTCTTGGCTGCGCACCCCTTTGTAGATGCTGAACGTGTAGGCCACATGGGCGCCTCTTATGGTGGCTTTATGACGATGCTACTGGCCACCATGACCGACCTCTACGCCGCCTCGATGTCTCACGCGGGTATCTCAAATATCACATCTTACTGGGGCCAAGGCTGGTGGGGCTTCTTGTATTCCGGTGAAGCCAGCAAAGGCAGCTTCCCGTGGAACAACGCTGAGCTATACACTGAGCAAAGCCCAGTATTCCATGCAGATAAGGTAACGGCACCAATGTTGTTGATTCATGGTGATGCCGATACCAACGTGCCGCCGGGTGAAAGCCATAATATGTATACCGCGCTAAAACTCCTGGATAAGGAAGTGGAGCTGGTGGAATACAAAGGCCAAGATCATCACATTATGGGCCGGGAAGCGCGCTTGAATTGGTGGGCTACTTATATTGCTTGGTTTGATAAGCATTTAAAAGATGAGCCGGAGTGGTGGGATCATTTGTATCCAGCGGCTGATTAAGCGCATGTTTGGTGCTTAATCGGCGCTGGAAGTTCCGGCTAAACGCGTAGGCTGAGAATATAAGCGCTGAAAAAGCCAATAACTAGAAAATGAAAGGCACTGTCAGTTTATTCTGCCAGTGCCTTTTTCTTTTACGGGGTAGGTAACGGTTGTATGCAAGCTAGCCTAGGTTTAAAATTAGGCAAGGTTCTCGTAAGGCCTGCTAGAGGCGCATGCGAGTGAAATTAGTGAATTGAAAAAAGTGGAAAACTTAATGCAATCTATTCCTCATGTTGATATGTCGGTGCACACGAAAGATTTTGATTCTTTCGTAACAGCCATCGGTGAAGGTTATGAAGTAAATGGCTTTGTGGCCCTTACCAATCATGGTATTCCCGATGAAACAATTCATGCAGCGCTCGATGCCACGCGCGATCTGTTTGCTTTGCCAGAAGATGTGAAAAAGCAATATCATAAGCCAGGATTGGGCGGCGCGCGCGGCTACACGCCATTTGGTACCGAAATTGCCAAAAACGCCAAGCACGTGGATTTGAAAGAGTTTTGGCATGTAGGCCGAGAAGTAGCCGATAGCAGCAAATATCCGCAGTTAACTCCGAACGTGTGGCCGAAAGAATTACCATCATTTAAAGAAACCACCACGGAATTGTTTAATGCCTTAGATGAACTCGGTAACCAAGTGCTCGAGGGCATTGCCGTATACCTAGGGCAGCCACGTGATTACTTCCGCACGCGAGTGAACGAAGGGAATTCGATTTTACGGCCATTACATTATCCACCTATCGTGGAAGAGGGCACACCTTCAGTGCGCGCTGCGGCACACGAAGATATCAACGTAATCACGCTATTAATCGGTTCCCGTGAGCCAGGCTTAGAAGTGTTATCAAAATCAGGAAACTGGATTCCGGTAACCATTTTAGAAGGCGCGATCATTTGTAACGTTGGTGATATGTTGCAGCGTTTAACCAATGGTGTTTTACCGTCAACCACGCACCGAGTGGTAAACCCACCGGCACCACACAACCAGAAATCGCGCTACTCGATTCCGTTTTTCTTACATTTTAACCCTGATGTAGTGATTGATGCGTTACCGCAATGTGTAACCGCAGAGAACCCGAAGAAAGAAGCGCCGATCACCGCTGATGATTACCTGATGGAACGGTTACGTGAAATTGGGTTGGTGAAGTGAATCTACTTATTCGGCTTTTTTGGATTTTACTGAGCCGGCGGAAAGAACCTCAATGCGGAGCGTTTGATACGCTCCGTGTTCGTTCAAGGGTGTACCCGAACGATCTCGATTTGAATATGCATGTGAATAACGGCCGGTTCGTTACTTTCGCTGATTTAGGCCGAGTAGATTGGTTTTTTCGCAGTGGCGCTTGGGATGCGGCCCGTAAGAAAGGTTTTATTCCGGTAATTGGCGATGTAAATGCACGGTTTATTCGCCAATTAAAAGCGTTCGATAGGTTTTACGTAGAAACACGGTTGCTTGGTTGGGATGATAAATGGGCATTTCTAGAGCACAAGATATTAGATAAAAACGATCGTGTGGCCGGTTTGATTGTCGTGCGCGGGATGTTCTGGAGCAAAAAGCACGGTGGTTTGAAGCCGGTTGAACTCATTGAAGCCACAGGCCAAGGTGAACTGGAATCACCAGCTTTACCGGAATGGGTTGAGAAGTGGCGAGAAACACTGGATTCACTTTCGGCTACTGCGCGCAAAGAAAAAGAAATTCAACGCTCGCTTGAAGATAGATAATATAAGCATCGCGTTTAGCATATAAAAAAACACCGCAGCCTTTTATGGGTTGCGGTGTTTTTGTTTAACCTGCTTATAGCGCTCTAGAATTAGGCGTTGTTACGGCCCCATTCATGAGCGGCAGGGCCAGCAAGTAGATCTTCTGGTGCGAAATCATCAACATTGATAACGCGTAAGCGGCCTTCTTCAGCGCGCTTGAAGAGTTCTACTTCTTCGTCGGTTAACACACCAAGCTCTTTCCCTTTTAACCCAACTTCATGTAAGCGGGTGAAGGATAGGCGCTCGCCGGCAGCTTTTTCCACTTTCGCGTGCAATGGCTCAACTGCAATGATATCCAACAATACCTGCTCTACGTAACCAAACGGGCCTTTTGCTGAAAGGAACTGGCCTTCACCTAAACGCGTACGTGCAGCGTTTGGCTCCATAAGGATACGCGAGATTTTGTGGCCCAATTTATCACTTGGCGCTTTTACTACACGGCCAAACGGATACATCATGCCTTTCAAGATGCTACCAACGGTGCCGAAGTTCTCGAGCATTTCCAATTGGCTTTCTTGTAGCTTGCGCAAGGTATCTTGCATCGCCCAATGTACCAATGGTAAATCTTCGGCAGGGCGGCCATCATCTTCAAAGCGCTTCAGAATAGCTGAGCCAATGAAGAGGTAGCTCAACATATCACCTAAACGAGCTGAGATACGCTCACGGCGCTTCAATTCGCCACCTAGCACACCCATGGCAACATCCGACATGAACGCTAAGTTAGAGCTGAATCGTGTCATTAAGCGATAGTATTTTGCTGTGCTATCTGTTGCTGGCGCTGAAGTAAAGCGTGAACCGCCAAAACCAAACCACAACGAACGCACAAAGTTACTAAATACGAAGCCAATGTGGCCAAACAAGGCTTTATCAAAGCGATCTAAACCTTCTTTGCCTTTAATTCCAGCCGCTTCCATTTCTTCTAAAACAAACGGATGACAACGAATCGCGCCTTGGCCGTAAATCATTAAGCTACGGGTAAGAATGTTGGCACCTTCCACGGTAATCGCTACCGGCGTGCCTTGATAACCACGGCCGAGGTAGTTGTTCGGGCCCAAGCAAATGCCCTTACCACCGTGCACGTCCATCGCATCGTTCATTACTTGGCGTAGCTTCTCAGTCATGTGGTACTTCGAAATCGCTGAGATAACCGAAGGCTTCTCACCGAGATCCAAACCAGTGGTAGAGAATTTAGTTACCGCATCCATCAAGTAGGCGTTACCACCAATACGTGCCATGGCTTCTTCCACGCCTTCCATTTTACCAATCGGTAATTTGAACTGGCGGCGAATGCGCGAATAAGCACCGGTAACTAATGCTAGTGATTTCGCACCACCGGCACTGTTTGAAGGAAGGGTAATCACCCGGCCCACTGATAAACATTCCATCAGCATGCGCCAGCCTTTACCAGCCATAGCTTGGCCACCAATGATGAAATCCATTGGAATAAATACATCTTTACCTTGAATTGGGCCGTTATGGAATGGCACGTTCAATGGTAAATGGCGGCGGCCGATTGTCATGCCTTCGATGTTGCGAGGTAACAGGGCACAAGTGATACCAATATCTTTGGTATCGCCAAGGAGGCCATCTGGATCTTGCATTTTAAACGCTAAACCAACAACCGTGGCTACTGGCGCAAGGGTAATGTAGCGCTTGTTAAAGTTTAAGCGCAAACCTAATACTTCTTTACCTTCCCATTCGCCTTTACACACTACGCCAGTATCTGGAATAGAACCGGCATCAGAACCTGCTTCTGGGCTAGTTAAGGCAAAACATGGGATTTCTTGGCCATTCGCCAAGCGCGGCAAATAATAATCTTGCTGCTCTTTAGTACCATAATGCTGTAACAGCTCACCTGGGCCTAACGAGTTAGGAACACCCACGGTGCTGGCCAAAATAGTAGAGTGGCCGGCAAGCTTTTGCAGAATGCGTGATTGTGCGTAAGCCGAGAACTCTAAGCCGCCATATTCTTTTTTGATGATCATGGCGAAGAATTTTTCGTCTTTTAAATACTGCCAAACATTTTCTGGCATATCGGCAAGCTCATGGGTTGCCTGCCAATCATCCAACATAGCGCAAACTTCATCGCACTGGTTGTCTAAAAATGATTGTTCTTCAGCAGTAAGCTTTGGCGCTGGAATGCTGTGCATTTTTTTCCAGTTCGGCGTACCACGGAAAACTTCGCCATCCCACCATACGGTGCCGGCTTCAAGCGCATCGCGCTCGGTTTGCGACATTTCCGGCATGATTTTGCGGTAAATGGCAAGAATGCGTTTCGCTAAGATGTTTTTGCGAATAAACGGCAGATTCAGCGGTAGTAAAATAACCGCAGCAATTATCCAAGGCACGAATGCGAATAAACCGGTAAATGTACCGATTGCGAGCATTGCGATTGTACCTAACGTAAATGTGCGCAGTGATGCGCGGTGATAAAGTAAGGCACCTAAAATAACTAAGGTAGCAATACACCAAATAGCCACACTCATTTGTATCTCCTGAGGTTTGAGGTCAGACCAGTAACCTATAAATTAGAGCAAATCGCCGTAATTTGCAAGCTTTGTAGTGCAGTACTGAATGTACTATTGAATGCACAGCACTAACGGTTTAATCGCTTGCATCGGCTTATAATTTTTTGCAAGTGAACTTGTTATTTACTTGCCGGTCTGAGAATGTAATCTGAACTTGCGATTGGTTGCAGTTTTCGCACCAAAAATGCTAAACGAATTTTCGAGTAGTGCTGGTTGATACAGCACTCAAATGCGCTAAAAGCGCACAGTAAAGAACGAACAGTAAAGTACGCACAGTAAAGAGCGCTCGGTAAAGTACGCACGGTAAAAAGAACGTAGTAAAAGGCGGATTATGCAAAAACTCTCAGTTGTAAGTACGTTGTTTTGTTTGGGCCTTCTGCCCCTCGCCGCATATTCAGCAGCAGCGCGCGTTGATCCACAGTTTACAAATATGAATACGGATGTGAGTTCTGAGTGGATTGCAATGGCCACAGAGATTACCCAGCCTTACAAAGCCATTTATGATTTAAATCGCCGCGGGCGCACTCATGGCACAGCCGAGCGCGAATTAAGTGTGAATGAAAATGGTAACTGGCGGTATCGAACCAGCACAGAGGCATCGATATTATTCCTTTCCGATCGGCGCTACAACGATAGTTCATTTCAAATGAACGGCTACTATGTAGAGCCACTCACTTATGAATACGCACGCCGAGGCACCGGGTCTGATCAAGCCTATAGCGTTCGGTTTCAACGCCCAGAAAATCAATTACAAACGCTTGAGGGCGAACCTGTTGCTGCCGAGTGGCGGGAGCATTTACTTGATGCCAACGCTGTGTTGCACCAATTGCAAATTGATATCGCCATTGGTGAAAGCGAATCATTTGCTTATGATTTGATCGATGAAGATGGCCGCAACGAATATTACGAGTTTGCCGTTGTGGCGCAAGAAACCATGCAGGTGCTCGGGGATACCATCGATGTAGTGAAAGTAGAACGCGTACGCGATCACAATCGCCGGCAAACCTATTTTTGGTTCGCGCCAAGCCTGAATTTCACCCTAGTGGGCATGCAGCAAATCGAAGGTGGCAAAGAGCAATTGCGTTTAGTGTTGAATGACCTAACGTTTTACGAAGGTGGCTAGGGCGAATATGAAGGTGGCTAAGGCGAATATATTGCTCGGCCACATTTTCAAAAACAGCTTGAGTTCGCCTCTTTAATGAAAAAAAGCACCCGTAGGTGCTTTTTTGTTCTCCAAACTTGGGTGAGCTTATTCTGGCGCACTTACTCTGGAGCACTTATTCTGACGCATAGCCCTCAGCGCCGAGCAAGGCGCCATCAAGCACTGCACCTTCTTCGGTGAGCTTCAGGCGATCGGCACAGAACCAACGAACCACCAGCGGGTAAATGCGATATTCTTGTTCGTGAACCCGCTCTTGTAGATCTTCGGCGGTATCTTCTGGAAAAATCGGCACCCTTGATTGCAAAATCACCGGGCCGCCATCAAGCTCTTCGGTAACAAAATGGACACTGACACCATGTTCTGTGTCCCCGGCATCAAGGGCGCGCTGGTGCGTGTGCATGCCTTTGTATTTTGGTAACAACGAAGGGTGAATGTTCATAATGCGATCGGTGAAGGCAGATACAAATACCGATGTAAGCACGCGCATAAAGCCGGCAAGAATAATTAAATCGGGCTGATAGCTTTGCACACGCTCTACTAACGCTTGATCATAATCTTCGCGATTCGCGAAATTGGTATGCGGCACAAACTCAGTGGCAATGCCAAGCTCAGCTGCTTTTGCTAAACCAGCGGCATCGGCGCGGTTGGCGATTACTGCCACCACATCGCCATTGATCTTGTTTGCTTGGCTTTTACTCTCTTGGCAATGCTCAGCAATATTCAGCATATTGCTGCCGGTGCCAGAAATTAGCACCACAATGCGTTTTTTAATCGGGTTTGCGATAGCTGCCGGCATTATACGAATTCAACCTGTTCTTCATCACCATTGCGTTCAGCGACAGCACCAATAACCCAGGCGCTTTCGCCGGCATCGTTCAGAAGCTTCACGGCTTTCTCAGCGGCATCGGCCGGCACAGCAATCACCAAGCCCACGCCACAGTTAAAAGTGCGGAACATTTCATTGCGTTCAATATTGCCGTTTTCTTGTAACCAGCTAAAAATTACTGGCCACTGCCAGCTATCGCGCTGAACCACTGCTTTGCAATGTTCAGGCAATACCCGTGGGATATTTTCTTGGAAGCCGCCGCCAGTAATGTGCGAAATCGCGTGCACATCTACTTGCTTAATGAGCTCAAGAGTAGGCTTCACATAAATGCGCGTTGGCGCCATTAAATGATCTGCTAATGGCTTACCATGAAATTCTTCATTTAAATCGGCGCCGCTTACTTCAATTACTTTGCGAATCAATGAATAGCCGTTTGAATGCGGGCCACTTGAAGCCACAGCAATTAGCGCATCACCAGCTGCCACTTTGCTGCCATCGATAATGTTGTCTTTTTCTACCACACCTACACAGAAGCCGGCCAAATCATAATCGCCTTCTTCATACATGCCTGGCATTTCCGCGGTTTCACCGCCAATAAGCGCACAGCCTGATTGCACACAACCTTCGCCAATACCAGCAACCACATCAGCAGCCACATCGATATCGAGTTTGCCGGTGGCATAATAATCTAGGAAGAACAGCGGCTCAGCGCCTTGCACAATTAAATCATTTACGCACATGGCCACAAGATCGATACCTACGGTATCGTGCTTTTTCAAATCAATGGCGAGGCGCAGCTTAGTACCCACACCATCGGTTCCAGAAACCAAAACCGGCTTTTTATAACCTTCAGGAATTTCGCATAAAGCACCGAAACCACCAATGCTGCCCATCACTTCGGGGCGGGTAGTGCGGCGAGTAACATGCTTAATACGTTGTACTAAAGCGTTACCAGCATCAATATCAACGCCAGCATCTTTGTAGCTCAGGGAAGGTTTATTGTCGTTCACGGGAGGTCCTCTTGCGGCTGTTGCCAACCAGTGTGCCATGTGTTGGATGCGCATTTTAACAGCACTGAGCCTTAGCTTGAATGCTTATTATAAATTTTTTACCGCACATCTTGTTTGTGGCTGAAAAAGGGCGCTAAATAGGCGCCACATTTTGCTGCTTTAACTAGCCACAAAAGGCAGCAAAAGATGGTAGAAACAAGGTAGCAAAAGTTGCTAAACATTGGCTAAGGATTGATAGTGATAGGTACGGGCAACAAAGCGCTCGCTAACGTTAATACGGTAGAGGCGGCAATGGTGAAACCAGTAGCTGGTAGCGAATTAACTAGCGAAATAACTAGCGAAATAACTAGCGAAGCAATTAGCGAAGTAACAATAATGCCTGCGCAATTACAGGACGTGCCCGATCTGCTGCGTATCGATCAGCTTTGCTTCCCATATGATGCCATGAGTAAACGCAGCTTTAAGCGCTTTATTCAGCACGATCAAGGTGATTTTGTGGTAATTCGCCGGGCGCCTGCCACGAGCGGGCAAACAGCCCAGAGCGGGCAAACTGCCCAAAGCGGGGGCACTCCCACGAGCGCGATAAATAGCCAGAGCGGTATGAATAACGAGAGCGCCCGGCGTACGAGTGAGCAAGCTAGCCAAAGCCCAATTCTCGGCTACGCCATTCTACTTTTCCGCCAGGCTACACGTTTATGCCGGCTGTATTCGTTTGCGGTAGACCCTGAGCTGCAAGGCCAAGGCTTCGGTAGACAACTTATGCAATATTGCATTGAGCGCGGCAAAGAAGAGCATTGTTTGTTTTTGCGCACGGAAACCAAGGCCGATAATGAGCAAGGCCTGCAGTTTTTCCAGCAATTTGGGTTTGTGCATTTAGGCCTGCGCGAAGATTATTATGATGATCATTCCGATGCCATTGTGTTGCAAAAGCAGCTGCATTTTTTCGATTCCGCGAATGTGCCGCATTTAGTGCCGCACCTCACGCAAACAACGCCTTTTACCTGTGGGCCCACAAGTTTAATTATGGCGCTCGATTATTTTGCTAAGCCGGTGAGCTCGCCGCCCCATGAAGAGCTTGAAATTTGGCGTGAAGCCACCACTATATATATGACATCCGGCCATGGCGGTTGCGGCCCTCACGGGCTAGCGCGTGCGGCACTCCGCCGTGGTTTAAGCGCTGAGGTGTGGGTAAGCCAAGCTGGGCCAGTATTGCTCGATTCAGTGCGCAACGAGAGCAAGCGTGAGGTAATGAGCCGTGTGCAAGAAGCGGATATTTTTGCGCTAGAGCAGGCTGGGGTTGCCATACATAACCTCGATTATAGTTTGCTGCAGCTTAATGATGATCTAAATAGCGGAAAATTGATTATTGCTCTGATAAGCACGTATCAATTTGATAGCTCGAAAGCACCGCATTGGGTATTAATCACGGCGATGGACGATGAATATATTTATATCAACGACCCAGACGATGATTTGTTACCTTGGCAAACCATAACGGAACGCCAGTATTTGCCGATTCCGCGCAGTATTTTTGAAAAGGCCTTTGCCTATGGCAGTTCACGGTTGCGGGCAGCGGTAGTTTTGAGCAACGAAACAGATTAATTAATCGATAGGAGTTCGAATGGCTAAGGTTCTAGTACTTTATTATTCAAGTTACGGGCACATCGAAAAAATGGCGCAAGCCGTGGCTGAAGGGGCACGCGCTGGTGGTGCCGATGTGGATATCAAACGTGTTCCAGAGCTGGTGCCGGAAGATGTAGCAAAAAGCTCAGGCTATAAAATGGACCAGAGCGCCGACATCGCAAAGCCGGATGATTTGAAAGCCTATGATGCAGTTATTTTCGGCACGCCAACGCGCTTTGGTATGATGGCTTCACAAATGAAGAACTTCCTAGATCAGTGCGGTGGTTTATGGGCGAACGGCGATTTAATTGGTAAAGCAGGGGGCGTGTTTACCTCTACAGCTAGCCAACACGGCGGCCAAGAATCAACGTTGTTGAATTTCCATACCGTGCTACTTCACCTTGGGTTTGTTGTAGTAGGTTTGCCTTATAGTTTCTCTGGGCAGCTTAGCTTGGATGAAATCACCGGCGGTTCGCCATACGGCGCTACTACCATAGCGGCGGGTGATGGTTCACGGATGCCTTCCGCGAACGAATTGGATGGCGCACGGTTCCAAGGCGAACATATTGCTAAGATCGCGAAGAAACTCTCGGCGTAATAAAAGAAGCGGCTTAGTAGTTTTTGTCAAGTACGGTAGGTTCAGTGCTGTGGGCTCAGTTAAAACGGCTTTGCTGTATGAAAAGGCAGCAACGAACTCTTTATTCTAAAAGGGTTTGTAGCCGCCGAACTTATACTCAGGTATAATGTCTGAGTAATGTAAGCACTGATAGATTGCGTTAAGCAAGCAAAACAGCGATTACAAAACCTTTGGGGCTGATCCGGATTCGACGGGATACATGAAACCCAAGGTGCATGCCGAGGTGAGGCTGGCCTCGTAAAAAGCCTCAACTTTATAGTTGCAAACGACGACAACTACGCTCTAGCGGCTTAATAACCCGCTAAGCCCGTTCCCCAGCGCTTTGTCTGCGAGACTGGACCAGAACGGCTAACCCTAATGTAGACTCGCGTGGATGCTTCGCCCGGAGCTGAACCGTTAAACTTAATCGGGCTCGTCATTATAGAAGCCTGTCTGTCGGCGTCTTGATGATTAATTAAAAGACTGACTAAGCATGTAGGACCGAGGATGTAGGTATTGCGGACGCGGGTTCAAATCCCGCCAGCTCCACCATATCATAATAAAACGCCGCTCATTTGAGCGGCGTTTTTGTTGGGAAGGTCACGAGGTTGCAAAATTGGGCTCTACATCCATGTTTTTATGCAGTATACGCACTACCTCACTTGCTGAGCTATAACGGCCACTTGCAATTTGAGTGGCTATAAAACCTTCAAAATACTCGCCCAAACTAACACTAGTGTTTTTCGACATATCACACCTCTTAAGTACCAATATTTATTATATTTTGGTATTAGGTGAGTGATGTGTCAAGGAAGCGGTAATTCAATCTTAGGCCTGATAGTGTGATAGAAAGATATAATTGACATGGCCAGGAACGCGAATTACGTGCGTGGCGCATTCGCTCATGATTCATCTTCCAGCAAGCCCTGCCAAGGATCATCGGAAAACTTTTTGCCTGTAGTGACTTCAGAACTCTCTTGTTCAAGCAGCGCCATAACCGCGCCAAGCTTTTCCTTTGGTATGAGCATAAGTTCGCTATTCAAGCCCTTGGCAATCAATTCCAAGGTATCTAACCTAGGGTTTCCCTTCGATTCAAGGCGCTGGTATTGCTGACGCGATACGCCTACACGTAACATCATATCGCTCTGTTTGAGGTCAAGAGCTAATCGCCGCTGTTTTATTTGCTGGAGTATCGAATTTATCATGGTAAACACATATATTGCTTTTGTGAGATATAGCAACATATTAGTTGCTTTAGATGATAAAAGCAATTTATCTGTTGCTTAAGATGGCTCAACACATTAGAACTATATGCTCGATAGTGCGAAAAAAGAGGCCCGAAGGCCTCTTTATCATCAACTTTCAGTTTAACGTTAGCGGCTAGCTTGTGCGGCGAGTGCTTTTTCTACAACATCCGCGAGTACATCGTATTCAACGTAGCCTGGAATAAGCTGTTGATCGATGATTAAGCTTGGGGTTCCGCGTAAGCCAATATCTCGAAACATGTCCATATTCATATCAATAATTTGCTGCGCCATTGTGGGATCTGCAAGGGCATCTTGTGTACCTGTTTTAGCGGCTATTTGTTGCAGTGATTGCGCGTTGTGCATGCCGTTTTTCGCGTACAACAATTGATGGGTTTCTGCAAAAGCATCGGGTTGATTCAACCAAACGTTAAGGGCGAACTGGGCTGAATTTACTTGGCTGCCAGCAACATTGCCTTGGCGCAGTGGCACGATAACGTTGGTAACTTTTATATCAGGATAGTTTTTCAGTAGTTGCTGTAAATGCGGCTCAAGGCGTTTACAGAAAGGGCAGTTGTAATCGGTGAATACAATCACATTTATTTTTGCTTCGGTTTCACCAAATGTTGGATGAGGGTTTATTTGGTTTTGAGCTGATGCGGTGTTATTTGCCACAAAAAATACAGCAAAAGCCAATAGCGCGAGTGCAAAAAATGACGTGTTAGCGTTTGTTAGTGCTTTATAGCGATTAAACATATTAAGTTCCTATTAAAATTTATAAGTTTGTAGTGCCCACGAACCGTGGGCGTTTTGTTCGGTTGCTGGTAAATACCAATGTTTCTGGAGCCGCGATTTAACGCCCACGCGCTTCCTCCAAAGCGGCAAGTACCGCTTCGCTAGTGAGAATTACTGGAAGTTGAATGCCATCTGGAGCGCCTGGGCCGTAAACGATGTTAAATGGAACGCCATATTGGTTATGGTTTCGAAGGTAAGCAGTAACCGATGGGCTTGGTGTGCTCCAATCGCCTTGCACGGTGATCACGTTATCGCTTTGCAATTCATCGTAAACAGGCTGCTGTAGCAGCACGCCAATCTTGTTGGCATGGCAGGTAATGCACCAGCTGGCGGTTACATCAACGAAAACAACTTTGTTATCCGCAACCAACCCTGGGATATCAGCAGTTTGTAAGCGTTGCCAGTTATGGTCTGGGCGAACGCCCTGGCTCCATTGGCTTGCAGTGAGTGCGCCAATGATTAACGCTATCGCTGCTGCAAATATAAGTGCAGCCAGCGAAGCAATAACACCAGCTCGGCCATGCCGTTTCCAAATAAAATAGCCACTTACTGAGAAAGCGACTAATAGTGCGCTGATAATTATGTTGTAAGCGAGATGATTGGATAACAACGAAACCAGCCATATTGCAGTTACAGCCAACATCAGCGCAAAAATATAGCGCGCGATGTTCATCCACGAACCCGGCTTGGGTAGCAGCTTCAACATGCGTGGAAACGCAGCAATAAGCAGCCAAGGCGCACTCATACCAATACCGAGGCCGGTGAAAATAAACAGCAGTTCTGGCGTATTAGCAGCCAACGCAAATGCTATCGCGGTACCAAGAAATGGTGCCGAGCAGGGAGTAGCCAACAGTGTGGCGAACATACCTTGTAAGTAGTGCCCAAGGTACGATTCATCACCTTTGGTGGCGGCCCAAGTATTTAGTTTACTCGGTAACCGCACCTCAAAAGCGCCGGCTAAATTCAGTGCGAATAGCCAGGTTAATAGGGCCAGAAAACCAATAAAGTATGGGTTTTGAAACTGAATTCCCCAACCGATAGCAGCACCGCTAGCCTTAAGAAAAATAAGGCCGATAGCGATAAGCCAAAAGGAACTCATAATCCCTAAAGCAGACATAATAAACTGCCGGCGCACACGTTTGGCGCTGGTGCCCGATGCAGCAACCACCGATTGCAGCTTCATACCCAGCACGGGAAGCACGCAGGGCATAATATTTAGAATTAAGCCGCCAATAAGTGCCGCACCGAAGAATAACCAAATCGAACTTACAGCAGCTGTATCCGATAAACTGCCGGCGGCAGCAATAACGGTAAATTCTGCAGCCAGTTCGTTATCAGTTACCGTAACTTGCAGGCTTTGTTCCGCTAAATCGAGATCATCAAGCCAATGTGTAACTGCATAGCGGCCAATGAGTGTTTCACCCTCAACCTCAAGGCTTATCAATTCAACCATGATATCGCTAAGGTTTGGCTCGCTACTATCGATGAAAACATCGGCTTCTGCCCAGTTTCCTTCGCGGCGGTTTAACCTAACTTCTAACTGCTGTTTTTCATTATCCCAGCGCGCTTGCGGCGGCACTAAGTGCGCATGATTTAGCGTTGGGGTTGTGCTTACTGCGCGTTGCCAAAGGTGCTGAGTTTCCGCATCTAGCATGATTTCTGCTGGGTTTAATGAGAGATCGATGGGGAAATCGGTGAGCACACAAATGTTGGTGCAGCTCGACATCGTTAACACGCCCGCTAACGCCACCGGCTCGTGCCAGTTCTCCACATGCACGGTAAGCGGGAACGCTGTGCTTCCTTGATAACCAAGCGTTTCAATGCCAGCCACCACAAACCGAGAAGGAATGGGCCACTGCCAATCAATCGAGCTTACGTTAGTTGATGGTGCCCAATCCCAACTGGGTGGAATGCCGCCTTCACCGGGGGAGCGCCAATAGGTTTTCCACTCACCTTCAAGCTCAACTTGCAGTAAAACATTTACAGTTTTCGCTTCTTCGTTTGCCGATACGGCTTGCAAACGAATAGAAAGCTCCGGGTGCATGGCATCATTTAGCCACCCAGTATCGGCGGCTTGAGCCATAGGTGCGAATAAGCTGATGCTCAACAGCAACAGCCCATAAAAAGCTTTAATGTTCATAGTGTTTCCTTTAAATAAAAGAGGTTGTAACTGTTAACAGCAACCTATTTATTCTCGAAACACACAGTTCTTGAGGTAAAGCGGGGGAGGAGGCCAGCGCAGCGGCTGCGGCAACGCAGCTATGCGGCTAACAATAACTTTGGTGAGCAGCCAGATAAATACCAGAACCAGTACAATATGGTCGATATCAATTTGGCTATTTTGTAGGAGTTGTTCAGTTAATTCACAATCCGCAGCGGCGGCGGTGCTCGAGCCGGCATCTGTATGCTGGTGCGCCACAGAGGTGTTATTTAAGGGGCAATGGTTTACCAGCGATGATTGCTGCGCCCAACACAAAAACATCACCAAAAGGGCGATGTATAAAAAACGATGTGCTAAAGATTGCCGTTGCTGCTGGTTCAATGTTTACTCCAACCATTGTTGCTGCGTACTCTAATGAATCTTTATGGAGGGGTCAAACAGATACGGTGGCTTGTGTTTTTTAACAACACTTTACAACCCCACCAAAATAAACCACACTGGGTTTTAGCTTACAAATCTACTTTTACAAAGAGCACAACAACAATAAAAAGTGGCAACGGAATATGCTTGAAAACCTATCTTTCGCACAACGGCAGCGGTTGGCCTACATTGATTTTAGCCTGTTGTTTAAAGGCAGTATTTATCGGAACGATTTAGTGCAGCGTTTTGCGGTTGGCCTTTCGGCGGGCACGCGTGATTTCAATGTGTACAAAGAGCTGGCGCCGAATAACCTGTATTACGATTCCCAAGAAAAGCGCTACTTTCAGGCCGAAACCTTCACGCCTATTTTCCAGCACGATCCCAAACGCACGCTGATTAAGCTCGCCAATGATATTTCCGATGGCTTCGATGCTATTGGCGATACCCGTTTTCCGGTCGAGGCGCCTTCATCGTTAAACGTGCCCGATATTTTCATTGTGGCGCGTATCGTGCAGGCCACATTGAATGGCAAAGCGGTGCTAGTGCGCTACACCTCGCTCACCAGTGGCGAAAATGAGCGTGAGTTGGTGCCGCACTCGATTGTCGATAACGGTTTACGCTGGCATGTGCGCGCGTTTGATCGTAAATCCCAGAGCTTTCGCGATTTTGTGCTTACCCGAATTCATGAAGTGCGCATTCTTGACGATGCCGACACCTTCGAAGAAGCCGAAGCTGATCACGAATGGCAACGCATGATCCCATTGCAGCTCGTGCCACACCCGCACAACGTAAAGCACAAAGCCGCCATTGAAATGGATTACGGCATGGTTAGCGGCCTGCTCACGATTGAAGTGCGCGCCGCCATGGCCGGTTACCTGCTGCGCCGCTGGAACGTGGATTGCACCGAAGATGGCACCCTTGAAGGGCATGAATACCAGCTGTGGCTGCGGAACCGGGTTAGTTTGGTGAATACCAGTAATTTGGCGGTGGCGCCGGGGTATGCGGTTGCTGAGGTTTAGAAACTCGCGAAAATCCCCCGTTCGTTGTACTTAAAAATCACGCGAGAGCCTTACAAAAATAAGATTCACATTAGGAAGCAAGTAAAAATGGATAATACCGAACAGCAATTTTTAAAAGAACTCGACGATAAGCTTTGGAAAGCTGCTGACAAACTGCGCGCTAACCTAGATGCGGCAAACTATAAGCACGTAGTGTTGGGGCTCATTTTCCTCAAGTATGTGTCTGATGCGTTTGAAGAACGCCAAGAGGAGCTTTTGGAGCTATTCAAAAGCGATAGCGACGATAATATCTATTACCTACCGCGCAGTGATTTTGATAGTGATGCTGAATACGAACAAGCACTACAAAACGAATTAGAAGTGCTCGATTATTATCGCGAAGCCAATGTATTTTGGGTTCCAAAACCAGCACGTTGGAACACCCTGAAAGAAAAAGCAGTGTTACCTATCGGTTCTGTGCTTTGGAGAGAAGAGCCTTCAACAAATGGCAAGCAGGGTAACGAAGTAAAATTGCGTTCTGTATCGTGGCTCATAGATAACGCGCTTGAAGAAATAGAGAAGAGCAACGCCAAACTTAAAGGCATTTTGAATCGAATTAGCCAATACCAACTTGATAACGATAAATTACTCGGCCTCGTAAACACCTTTTCGGATACATCGTTCACCAAGCCTGTGCACAAAGGTGAGAAGTTAGAGCTGCACAGCAAAGATATTTTGGGCCATGTGTATGAATATTTCCTCGGCCAGTTCGCGCTTGCAGAGGGAAAGCAAGGTGGCCAGTACTACACGCCGAAAAGCATTGTTACTCTAATTGTTGAAATGCTCGAACCATATTCTGGGCGCGTTTACGACCCGGCAATGGGCTCTGGCGGCTTTTTCGTTTCCAGCGATAAGTTCATTGAAGAACACGCTAACGAGCACCATTACGATGCTAGCGAACAAAGAAAGCACATTTCTGTGTACGGTCAAGAATCAAACCCAACCACGTGGAAGCTGGCAGCCATGAACATGGCGATACGCGGTATTGATTTTAACTTTGGCAAGAAAAACGCCGATACCTTTTTAGATGATCAACACCCCGATTTACGCGCCGATTTCGTGATGGCCAACCCACCATTTAACATTAAAGATTGGTGGAGTGAATCGCTAGCGGAAGATATTCGCTGGCAATACGGCACACCACCGAAAGGCAACGCCAACTTTGCGTGGGTGCAACACATGCTGCACCACCTAGCACCCACTGGAAGTATGGCGATATTGCTTGCAAATGGCTCTATGAGTTCGAACACCAATAACGAAGGCGAAATTCGCAAACGTCTCATAGAAGAAGATTTAGTGGAATGTATGGTGGCCTTACCGGGGCAGTTATTCACTAACACGCAAATTCCCGCCTGCATTTGGTTTTTAAGGAAAGACAAAACCAACGGCATGGTGCGTAGCGAGAAAAAACGCGATCGCCGCAACGAATTCCTATTTATCGATGCCCGTAACCTCGGTTATATGCGTGACCGCGTATTGCGCGATTTCACCAATGATGACATCGCCAAAGTAGCCGATACCTTGCACGCTTGGCAGCGCGGCGAAAATTACGAAGACATTCTCGGCTTTTGCAAATCAGCCAACCTCGATGACATTAAAAAGCACGATTTCGTGCTCACCCCCGGCCGCTATGTGGGCGCGAAAGTGCAAGAAGACGATGGCGAACCCTTTACAGAGAAAATGGCCCGCCTCACCGCACAGCTGAGCGAACAGTTCGCAGAGAGCAAAAGGCTAGAGGAAGAGATTAAGAAGAATCTTGGGGGGCTGGGGTATGAGCTGTGATTGGCCTTTAGTTCGTTTGGGCGAAGTAGTAGAGATAACCTCGAGCAAGCGCATTAAACGAGCTGATTATGTTACCTCAGGCGTACCTTTCTTTCGTTCAAAGGAAGTGATAGAACGTTCGAAAGGAAATGATATTTCGACTGAACTATTTATATCAGAGGAACAATTTTCAAAAATCCTAGGTAAATTCGGAGTTCCCAAAGCAGGAGATATTCTTTTAACTTCAGTTGGAACTCTCGGTGTTCCATATCAAGTGTTGAGCACTGATAGGTTCTATTTCAAAGATGGAAATCTAACATGGCTGAGGAATTATAATAATTCAGTAATTCCTGGTTATATTTTCTACTGGCTTACATCACCTACTGCGCAACAAAAACTCGACGAAGTATCAATAGGCTCTACTCAAAAAGCTCTAACTATTGTGGCGCTTAAATCAGTTGAGCTTCCGGTACCGCCGAAAGATACTCAGGAAAGAATAGTTAGTGTTGTTTCGACTCTAGATCAAAAGCTCGAAATCAACCGAAAAATAAATCAAACCCTAGAACAAATGGCTCAAGCCATTTTCAAAAGCTGGTTTGTTGATTTCGATCCCGTTAAAGCCAAAATTGCAGCACTAGAAGCCGGCGGCAGCCAAGAAGACGCCACCCTCGCCGCCATGCAAGCCATTTCCGGCAAAGACCAAGCACAACTCACCCAGCTCCGAGCCGAAAACTCAGAGCAATACAGCGAACTTCGTACCACCGCCGAACTCTTCCCCTCCGCCATGCAGGATAGTGAGTTGGGGGAGGTGCCGGAGGGATGGAAAATAATTAGCTTTTCTAACTGGGCTAATATCCAAAGGGGAAAAAGTATAACGAAAGCGAAAACAAAACCTGGAAAGGTCCCAGTAGTTGCTGGTGGCATAGAACCAGCCTACTATCATAAGGAGCATAATGTAGTAGGACCTGTAATAACAATAAGCGCATCGGGCGCGAATGCAGGCTATGTGAATTTGTATTATCAAAATATTTGGTCGTCAGATAGTTCGTACATTTGCAAGCAAAGTGCGCCGTATTTTTATATTGCTTATATCTGCTTAAAATATCATCAAAAAGCGATTTTTGATATGCAGACGGGTGCTGCTCAACCACATATATATCCCAAGGATTTTGAGCGTTTAAAAATCGTTGTTGGAGGTAACAAGTTGATGGAGAAGCTTGAAAAGCAAACGTCTAGTTTTTTTGCAAAATCAAAGTTTTTGAATAATGAATATGTTTCTTTAACACAGTTGCGTGACACATTACTGCCAAAGCTGCTATCTGGAGAACTAAGTGTTGCTCCTTCAGTATTAAAAATGGAGAGTTCTTCATGACAACTCGCGTCGACATGATCATCGAAACACTTAAGGCGCATCCAGAGAAGCATTTTACCGCTCGTGATTTAGCGATGTATTTTATTGAGCGTTATCCAAGCGAGATTACTGAGAAGCAACAAAATCCTCGTTACAACACCGAGGAAAAATTGATCGCTCAGTTGGCAGCAGAGGTTGGCGGAAGTAGATTAAGAACAGCAATGGAAAAATGCCCAAACATCACGACACGAGATAAACCGCGTCCAAGAATTTATTACTGGGAGCCTAATCCTGAGTTAGCAAAGCAGCTTACCGAAATGGATGATGAACCTGATGACGCAAGTGTCGATACGCCGCTCACAACACCAGGCTTGAGTGAGCATGATTTGTATCCATTGCTTATCGAGTTCTTGAATAAAGAGCATGGTTTATATTGCCAGCGCATCGATGAGCGAAAATCAAAAAATGTGCACGGCAGCGGCGGCAATCATTGGCTGCATCCCGACATCGTTGCACTCGAAGCCCTTGATATGGGTTGGGAAAGCGTTGTGAAGGACTGTGTGCGAACCGGCAATCAAAGCGCTGTGCGCTTGTGGTCGTTTGAAGTGAAAAAACACCTTACCAAAAGCAATGTACGAAAGTCATTTTTCCAAGCGGTTTCAAACTCAAGCTGGGCAAACTTCGGCTATCTAGTTGCAACCGGCCTAAACAGCGACGTAGAAGGCGAACTACAAATGCTCGCCAGCCTTCACGGCATTGGCGTGTTACTACTCAACACTGAATCGCTCTTCGACAGCCAAATATTGATACCAGCGCGCGAGCGCACAACAGTGGATTGGCAATCCGCAAACCGAATTGTTGCCGAAAATAGTGACTTCCATCACTACATTGAACAGGTCGGTATTTACAATCAAACCGGCAAGCTAATTAAAAGTGCGTGGAATAGATAATTACTTTTTGCAGACTTTTAGCCTCAATAAGTATTATTCCCTGCATTTAATAAGCAGCTTTGAAGCAATCAAACTTCTGTTGGAGGGCGTTCATTCAGTGTTCCTCAAGGTGCGAGCGTTCTTAAAGACTATTCCTCTGAAATATAAACGAGCATACGTGCTTTGATTGATGCATTGCGTATGCATATTGATCCATTGTTACGGAACGCAAATGGCGAGTGATCCGTTCAAGGTTAATGAGAAAATAAACATGGCAATTTCACAACAAGTATTACATTCGATGAGAATTCCAAATTTGAAGAACTTAGTTGAATTAGAAATTACTTTTGACTCTTGCCCGGTAACTGCGATTCTCGGACCAAATGGAAATGGGAAATCAACGATACTGCATGCTCTAGCATGCGCATTTTCACCAAATGACGAAGGTGAAAACTATAAATTTAGTTGGTTCTTTTTGCCAAACACTGATGCGTTATGGAATGGTAGTGAGATGAGTATCGTGTATAGCTACAGGGAAGGCCAAAGTGAGTATAACCATGTCACTAGGGAATATAAAAAGACTCAAGTGAGATGGACGCCTAGGTATGCGAATCGGCCTCTCAGAGATATATTCTATGTCGGTATTGATAAATGTGTGCCAATGATAGAAGCAGAGAAGAAGCAAGCAAAAATTAACTATTCAACCAAAGTCATAAATGAAGATGTAATAAATACTATTCTAGAAAAAGCATCCATTGTTTTAAACAGGAAATACTCTAGCTATCACGTTCATGAAGCTTCGGGGAAAGAGTTTATTGGTGTTGAAGTTGACGGACTCCGTTATTCGGCATTAAGCATGAGTGCAGGTGAACAGAAAGTATTTTACATACTCGAAAAAGTTTTCAGGGCGAAGAAGTATTCTCTTATTTTAATTGATGAGCTCGATCTTCTTCTTCACGATCAAGCAATGAAGAATCTCATCAACGTCATACTAGATAGAGCCAATGATAAAAGTTTGCAGGTTATCTTTACAACACATAGAGAGACGGTTTTAGAACTTGAAGACAAAATCAATATTAGACATATAGTATGTCGTCCCGGAAAAACATTATGTTTCAATGAAACTAAGCCGGACGCCATAAATAGGCTGACAGGAGTTCAGCCACGTCCGTTAGAGGTTTTTGTTGAGGACGATTTAGCTTCAACGATCGTGAATAAAGTTGCATCTCAACTCCGGCTTGCCAAATATGTGACTACAAATAGATATGGAGCTGCTGTAAATTGCTTTACGACAGTTGGC
Organism: Aliidiomarina iranensis; assembly: GCF_003987135.1. Taxonomy (GTDB): domain Bacteria; phylum Pseudomonadota; class Gammaproteobacteria; order Enterobacterales; family Alteromonadaceae; genus Aliidiomarina; species Aliidiomarina iranensis. The sequence goes on along the minus strand of NZ_PIPJ01000002.1, from coordinate 495,639 downwards.
GGTCTTCTGCTGGGTGGAGAGTCTTGTGAAAACTCCCTGTTCATATTAGACGGTGACGTATATCGCACTGATGCTGAAAAGAGAGAATCAATTAATAGAGTGTTGACAGGTCACGATGAGAATGTAGTCGGTGCACGAGATACTGCGTTCGCAGCCATAAAACAGTTTACTTTGCCGCTAGATACTAATCCGGAAAAGTATCTTCACTCTTTAATCATCGAGATGGATGAGACTGAAGATCAAGAAAGCAACGAGATTATTGAGGTTGCTAGGGAGATAGTTGTCGCTGATGAATCTCACAAGTACGTCGACGATATAATAATTAGATTAGGCTGGGAGAGAGCAGTGGGCCTTTCAAAAGTTGTTGACTTGGTTGCAACAACAGTTGAGTGGGCGACCTATACAAAAGCTTTAAATGACTGGCTTGAATCGAAGGGTCATGAGTTACGTGAAGACAGGCAAATTGCATATTGAACGCATATTGTCAGACCAGTTTTTCGCTGGTGTTAAATCAGCCGAAAGTAAGGCGTATACGATTAGGTAAGAGAGAGGTTGGATATGATTACAACGATAAGTACGGCGATTACGCTGGTTAAACGTTTGCGTGAGATCTCGAAGAATATCGAGGATGCCGAGCTCAAAGGGGGGCTTGCAGATTTGTCGAGCGAACTAGCTGATCTGAAGTTAGAAGCGGCATCTCATAAGGAACATATCGCCGCGCTTCAGGAAGAGAATACTTTATTAAAAAGAACATCATTACCTACTGATGAAAAACCAATAGGGAGAAAATGGGGATGTTACCAATTTAAGGATGATGACGGCTTATATTGCCCTGGCTGCTGGGATTCAAAACGTAAAAAGTCCTCTACCACGCGCGTAGATACTCAATTCCGTCATTGCCCCGTTTGCAATGCTCCCATAGGAAGCTGCTGATCAACTGATAAGATTCGTTTAGTTGAGTGTATTAAGGCGAAAACGGATGTTAGATTTCGATTCAATTCCCATGACGGTTGTCGACTTAATAGTTCCGCTATTACTATCTTACAAGAATCTAATTAAATCAGTCTCAGTTTAGGGGAAGCAGACAATTGTTCATATCTTGTAGTTGCCCCCGCTAAAACGGACAGTTTAACTTGCCACTTTAAGAGCTCGATACTCTCTCGGTGACATCATTTTCAATCCGCTGTGCGGATGGTAATTATTGTAATCTTCGAACCATTCAGCGAGCTTAGCCAACACGGTTGCTGCATCAGGACGGTCATTCAGATACACATAATCTCGCTTAAAAGTCTTCACGAACGCTTCAGCCATGCCATTGCTTTGCGGGCTGCGGACTGGTGTCGTGCAGACTTTAAAGCCTAATGAACTGGCGAACTGGCGCGTTTCATCGGCGATATAACAACTGCCATTATCGGTCAGCCACTCGACTGTATGTGGCAGCTCTCGTACGTCACCGAAGCGCTGTTCAATGCTTTCAACCAGAACATCTTGAACCATTTCCGCGCGGATACCAGTGGTTGTTGCGACGTAGCTCATGATTTCGCGGTCGCAGCAATCTAAGCTAAATACCACACGCACTTTTTCTTTGTTCCAGCACGTGATTTCAAAACCGTCAGAGCACCAACGGGTGTTCGGATGCAGCGTAACAACCTGACCATCATGAGCGCGGTGTTCGCCCACACGGCCGATATGTTTGCGAAGCAGCAGGTGGTTCTGGCGCATCATGCGATACACGCGCTTTGGATTCACTCGAGCAATAACATGCTGCTCAGTTTTCAATTTCCGATTTAGATGCGCGGTAATACGTCGATACCCATTGCTACCACGCTCGTCGCAGATGTTGGTTATCAACGGCAACAAAAGAGCGTCATCAGTCTTGCTGTAACGCGCGGAACGGCCTTTCTGGCGCGCATACAAGCGTTGATATAAGTTCGAGCGCGACACACCAAGAATATCGGCTACTCGGAGGACAGGGAATCGTCCAGTGGCAGCAATGGCATGCGCGATATCAACTTTTTTGAGTGGGCTATCTCCAGCGCCTCTTTTAGGATTTCCGTTTCCATAGTTTTACGACCAAGCAGCTGCTCGAGTTGCTTAACCTTTTTCTGAAGCGCTTTATGGTCTGCGGCGCTGACGACTTCATCACCAGATTGAATTGCAGACATACCACCATCTTGCATGAGCTTTTTCCACTTAAACAATAAACTCGGGGTTATACCATTCTGCCTGGCTACCAATGATACCGAATACCCCGGTTGCATGGTCATGGCAACAAATTTAGCTTTCTCTTGTGGAGTATAACGACGGCGACGTTGTTCGCCAGTAAAAATTTCAATGCGCTCCATAGACACTCCTTAAAGATAGGTCTAAGCCTATCGCTTAACTAATGAGTGTCCGTTTTAAATGGGGGCTAATACATATCTAAACTCAAATCCTGTCAAGCCTCAGTTTCCTAAAGATATTTTACCCAACGGAGTAAATAAGCTAAATTAAGCCAATTGTTATTAAAGGATTAACAGAATGACCGAAGATCAATTGGAACAACAATGTTTAGCTTGGTTTGCTGAAGGAGGCTGGGAGATAGGGCATGGTCCCGATATTGCTCATGATGGCCCGAATCCGGAACGCAGTGATTACAAGCAGGTATTATTGTTTGCTGATCTTGAGGCGGCTATTCAACGCATAAATCCTCATTTGCCCGCTAGTGCGCTTGAACAGGTGGTTGCGGTAGTTCGCAAGCCTGAGAGTTTAGATACGGTTGTGAGCAACCGAGCCTTCCATCGTTTATTACTGGAAGGCGTTCCTGTTGAGTACAAACGCAACGATAAAGTGGTACACGACCGCGCATTCCTGATTGATTTTAATAACCTTAACGCTAACCGGTTTCGTGCGATTAATCAGTTCACGATTGAAGGCAGCAAGCAGCTTCGAAGGCCTGATGTATTGTGCTTTATTAATGGCATTCCGGTAGCTGTTCTTGAACTGAAAAGCCCCAATGCAGAGAACGTAAGCATTTGGGATGCATTTAATCAAATTCAAACCTATAAAGACGAAGCCCCAGATTTATTTGCATACAACGAAGCGCTGGTTATTAGCGAGGGCTTTAATGCGCGCGTTGGCTCACTTACCGCGAATCAAGAGCGGTTTATGCCTTGGCGCACGCTGAAGCACGAAGATGACCGGCCATTATTTGAATGGCAACTCGAAACCATGATTCGAGGGTTCTTCGACCGTGAGTTGTTCCTCGATTACATCCGCTTTTTTGTTATTTTCGAAACTGATTCCGATCAGTTGATTAAGAAAATTGCCGGTTATCATCAGTTCCACGCCGTTCGTGAGGCCGTAAGGGCTACTTTAGTTGCCGCAAGAGGCGATGATATTTCGCTCGAAGAAAAGCGAGCCACCTATGCCGATAAAGTGCAGCCGGGCAGCAAAAAAGCTGGCGTAGTTTGGCATACGCAGGGCTCCGGAAAGAGTATTTCCATGTGCTGTTATGCGGGCAAGCTACTGCAACAGCCAGAAATGAACAATCCAACGTTGATCGTTGTAACCGATAGAAATGATCTCGATGGCCAGCTATATGCAACTTTTTGTGCAGCGAAAGAATTATTGAAGCAAGAGCCGGTACAGGCGCTGGATAGAGATTCGTTGCGCCAGTTGCTTGCAGAGCGTGAATCTGGCGGCATCATATTTACTACGGTGCAAAAGTTTGCATTGATTGAAAGTGAGAAAGATCATCCAATTTTGAATGATCGCCACAATATTGTGGTTATCTCTGATGAGGCGCACCGTAGCCAATATGGCTTAAAAGCGACACTTAAAAACGATGGCACATACAAATTTGGCTACGCCAAGCATATGCGAGATGCGCTGCCGAATGCTGCCTTTATCGGGTTTACGGGTACGCCGATAGCGAATGAAGACAAAGACACCCGCGCAGTTTTCGGTGATTACGTTTCTATCTACGATATTCAAGATGCTGTTGACGACGGCGCAACGGTTCCTATTTATTACGAATCGCGGTTGGCCAAGCTTGATATTAATTGCGATCTCATTGAAGAACTTTCCGATCAAGTTGATGATGTTGTTGAAGATGAAGAAGATCTTGGACAACGTGAAAAAACTAAAGGTGAGTGGAGCCGCCTTGAAAAATTAGTAGGAGCAGGGCCGCGCTTACAACAAGTAGCCGCAGATTTGGTGGAGCATTTCGAAACCCGTTCGCGCTCCATTGAAGGCAAAGCCATGATTGTGGCTATGAGCCGTGATATTTGTGCGCATTTATATAACGAAATTACTGCGCTTCGCCCCGATTGGCATGATTCAGATCCTGAAAAAGGTGCCATTAAAGTTGTGATGACGGGTTCTGCCGCTGATAAAGCATTGCTGCAACCGCATATCTACAATAAACAAACCAAAAAGCGTTTAGAAAAGCGATTTAAGGATGTAAACGATCCTCTAAAACTCGTGATTGTACGCGATATGTGGCTTACCGGCTTTGATGCTCCTGCGTGCCACACGATGTATGTTGATAAGCCGATGAAAGGGCATAACCTCATGCAAGCGATTGCACGAGTAAACCGGGTGTTTAAAGATAAACCAGGCGGGTTGGTAGTTGATTACATCGGTATTGCGAATGAATTAAAGCAAGCACTGAAAACTTACTCGGATGCCAAAGGGCGAGGTGAACCTACCCATAGTTCTAATGAGGCCTTCGCGATTCTGCTTGAGAAGTTAGATATTATTCATGGCATGTTTGCAAAAACACCTGAAAGCCCAGGCTTTGATTACAGTGGTTATGCAGAAGATCCGAACCGGTTAATTGTTCCCACGGTTAACCATATATTTGGATTGAAAGATGGTAAAAAGCGATTCTTAGATACCGTTCTCGCGATGAACAAGGCCTTTAGCCTATGTTCCACTCTTGATGAAGCGCAAGAATACCAGAAGGAAATTGCGTTTTTATCAACCGTGAAAGCTGCAATCACCAAATATACCAGCGTTGATAAAAAGCTTAGCCAAGAAGAAAAGAACTCTGCGTTGAAACAGATTCTAGATAACGCAGTTGTTTCTGAGGGCGTTACCGATGTATTCGCGATGTGTGGGCTCGATAAGCCAAATATAGGTTTGCTTTCCGAAGAGTTTCTCGAAGATGTTCGGCAAATGCCTTACAAGAACTTCGCCGTTGAGTTATTGGAGAAGCTATTAAAGGACAACATCAAAGCGAAAACCCGCAATAACGTTGTGCAGGAGAAGAAATATAGTGAACGGCTGCAAGAAACTTTGCGGAAATATAACAACCGAGGCATAGAAACAGCGCAAGTAATTGAAGAACTGATTGCCATGGCCAAACAGTTCCAAGCGGAACTAGAGCGCGATGCGGCCCTTGGCTTAACCCCCGACGAAATAGCCTTTTATGATGCTCTTGCGAATAATGAAAGCGCAGTGCGAGAACTTGGTGATAAAACACTTAAGTTAATCGCTACCGAGCTCACCCAGAAATTACGCGCATCAACCACCGTTGATTGGCAGGTACGTGAAAGTGTGCGCGCCAAACTGAGAATACTCGTGCGCCGAACTCTACAACGATACAAATATCCACCTGATCGCGCTCAAGAAGCTGTTGAATTGATTTTGCAGCAAGCTGAGGTGCTTTCTAATGGGTGGAGTAGGTAGTTCCTTTCAATGCCAAATCTACAAACGCATAGAACCGTTTATTTTCTCGCCGTGTTCTGCTATTTGTTAGGCAAACTCAGGATAATCTGGAAATTGAAAGGCCTACCTTTTGGTATCGAGCAAAAACACTATCGCTTATATCGCTCCAGCCTTCTGGCATCTTCGATCGCAAGCCAGCAGCATTCAATAGCCTATCTTCCTCTTTGGTGATTACACATATTACATAATATCTTTTGATAATATCCAAAATACTCTCTTTGGATAATGGATCTAACGCGAGAAGTTTACTCATTACCGGTGAATCCGGAATAACGTGTTCGTGAATTACATCCTTGCGCTTCATCCCTTTTGCGTTGTCTGAGATATAGAAATTTATGTCCGTAAATTCATTTAATGCATATCTAACATATTGAGAGTAAATCCTAGGAGGATCGCCGGCCTTAACATGTTTTTGTGCATTTATAATTACGTTTTTAATACAATTCAGTTTTTGATCGAGGGTACGCAAGTCGATTACTCCTTATACCTAGCACTAGTAATATACGATCCTCTCTCGAGGACGTCGGGTTGAGGATGGGGGCAACCACGCATTTGTTTGCATCGTTATGCTCTAACCAACCAGTAATCGATAACAACACCGTTAAGAAAAGCCCGCCCGCCGTCTAAGCTGCCGGTTGCCACTACATTTCGGTCTCGTAGAGTTTTATTAATTGCTTCATGAGCAGCATGCTGGACCTTTTGGCCGGAGCCACATCTATTAACTGCCTTATTAATGCCTGAAACGTATTTAACAATATGAGCCATTTCCGGTGGAAACGGCCCTTCAGGGTGAGTCGAAAGCAGGACGGTATAGATTTCAGTTTCAGCCTCAGCTAATAACCGAGCTTTTTTTGCGTCTGATGTCATAGCATCAGCAAACCTGCTTATTTTGAATTTGTCGAGAACTGCATCGAACGAGTACATCGCCTTTAATTCGATCAGAACTTCGGGTGATTGCCCATTCAGAATTGCCATGTCTGTACGTTTCCATTCCCTTGAAACGGCATAAGTTTCTTTGAGGGTGCGATAAAGTGAAAATGCCCACCGATCTCGAAAAGGCAATTCAATTTTCGTAGTAAGCGCGAGGTATGCAAGTTCATCTGACTGAAACTCTTGTTCTAGGCTTTCAAGTGAGCCAATAATCAAATCCTGCAAAACTGCTCCTTATGCATAACGCCCGAGCACAGCGGCACGAGGAAAGTGTATGTCTGGCGCCGGAGGCGCGAACTGATGAGATCTGAAGATTTTTAAAACCTTCTAAAGTAAAATAGCATACAATTTTAAGTCCTGATCACCACCCATAAAACAACTTCCCACCTTTCATCTGCACTAGTTCAAAGCTGCTGCCGATATCTAAATCAGTTTGGTTTTCCATCAAAAAGTAAGCCCAGGCTACTTGTGGGGTGGTGTTGCCTTTTTTGCGGGGCAGGATTTCAATTTCTTCGCGTTGGTAGAAGATGCCATCGTTATCCGGCTCTCAAATGGAACCTAAGCTTGAGGTAACGCATGAAGGTGCAGGATGAGCACCAGGAAAGTCTTGTCAGCTTTAGCTCTGTTTGGTATTTCGTGGAGTTATTGAACTTCATCTCGTTATTTTTAGTGTATTCTACAAATGCTTTGTTAATAGCGTCTTTCTGGGTTTGAATTTTGATTTAAAGTGTCGTATATTTGCTATCCTATGGTGTCGTAAATTTGTGAGTTATTGCCATGTCGCTTAATTCGTTAAGAAGTAGAATGAAATACCGGATTAGTCGGAGTAAGAAAACAGTGTTTACTCCGAAGGATTTCCTTGATCTTTCTGATCGGGATCAAGTGGGCCGCGTATTGCGCCAGCTTGTGAAAGATGAAAGCTTGATCAAGTTTGGCCAAGGCCTCTACGCTAAAGCTAAGCGCTCATCGTTAACGGGTAAGTTGATACCTATCAAACCCTTACCTGAGCTTGCCGTTGAAGCACTTCGTGATAAATTGAAAGTGAAGGTGGTGCCTGCCAGTGATTTGGAACGCTATAACAGCGGACAAAGCACGCAAGTACCAACTGGACGATTGATCGCTGTTAAAGGCCGTGTATCTCGTAAAATGGCGTATGACGGTAAGTCGATAAAGTATCAATATGTATCTTAAGCCGGAAATTATTGATGAAATCGCAGCTGAGTTGGCGATTGATCCTGCTTTCGTTGAAAAGGATTGGTATTCAGTACAAGTTTTAAAAGTGGTTGCTGAACACCAAAGTGATTCGATTGAAACCATATTTGCTGGGGGCACTAGTCTTTCGAAAGGATACGGTTTAATTCAACGCTTCTCAGAAGATTTAGATTTCCGTTGTCGTTACCGAACCCTGAGTTCAGGTCATCAAAATAAGAAAGCACGTAGCGCTTATCGTTCAAGCGTACTCGAATGTATTCAAACCATCGACCACATTGAGTTAGACGAGACAAAGGTAAAACCAGCTAGTAACTATATCAAGTTTCCCTTGAGCTACCCAAAGCAGTGCGGCGGTCACGCCTCATTACGCCGCGATTTAGAAATTGAATTCAGTTTCACTCAACCACAACTTCAGCCTCAACGAATGCCGATTCAGTCTATGGTTGCTACGTTTACAGGTGCCGCACCGGAAACTAACATATTGTGTCTATCTCCAATTGAAACCGGTGCTGATAAGTTTAGTGCGTTGACATGGCGAATATTAAAACGAGATCGCGACCACAAGCAGGATGATCGTGCCATGGTTCGGCATTTGCACGATTTGTGTGCTTTAACTCCTTTATTAGAAGAAGAACATGCCTTGTTTATCGAAACCGCTATAACCTCGTTCAACATCGATCAACAAAGCGGCAAGCGAGATACGAATGCAGAATTCTATCCATCTCTGAAGTCTGCGTTAGAACAGCTAAAGAGAGATGAACTTTATGAAACTGAATATCAACAATTCGTCGATGCGATGTCTTATGCTGACGATGAAAAGATGATTACTTTTGAACGTGCCATGGCAAGCTTTGAATCAATGGTTTCACTATTCGACGTTTAATTCGGCATTCATGTTTGGCCCTATTGGCGCGAGCTTTTGACTAATCATTGTGACCGTTTGAGATTGCCACGCGTTATGTTACCTATAACTCAATTCCAAGCGCTCAAAGAAGAAAAGTCTGGGGATTAACGCCTGCGCCATCTAAAAATTCTAACCAAGCAATTTGCTGTTCTTCGGAGACTTCAAATCTGCAGTTCAAAAACCATCAATCGTAAGTACCACACGGGCATCATTCTCAGCTACTTGCGGTGAGCGATGAACTATTCCGCCGTGTTCGTTATCGGCCCAGCCATCACCTTTTAAGATACCAACTTCAACAGAGTTTAATTGCTGAACTGGGGCGTCCGCTTGATGCATTACTTTTCCCGTATCTGAGCGCCATACGTGTTCATTTTTAAGCCATTCGCTACCAACGCCTGCGTAGGTGGTAATTAATCTACAACCTAGCTTATCGGTATGAAACTTGGGGCACATGGCCGAGGTTAAGCGGGCAAAGCGAATACCTACCTGGGAAATATCAAAAAGGCACCCGTACATATCGGCAAGCAGCGCAATATCGGCAACTATGCTGGCGCGCCCAGGAGCTTCAGGGAGTACATTTAGAAAATGCTCGGTTACCTCATTAATATTCAGTAAAACTCGCTGCTGCGGCCAAGTTGAGTGTTGTAAAAACTGCGCATACTGGTAAGCGCGATCATTAATTTCACGTTGCCAAATGGCTAAATTAATATGGCTCTTGAAGATGCTGGACAACTCCATAGCATTTGCGCCTTTGGCAACATGAACGCTACTTTTTAAAGATTGGATTTGAGTATCTTGTGCGAGCATAATAGCTCCATATTGTTACGTTATAATATAACATTATGCAGTGTGCTTTCATTTGATTCAAGAGGCAAAATTTAAAATGCGAATTGGAGCGTAACTCGCTTTGATATATAGTTTCTAAACATCATTTCTGCAGAGCAGGAGCCACACCAAAATGAAAACCATTGGCCTTATTGGCGGTATGAGCTGGGAATCTACGCAGGTGTATTACCGGTTGTTTCCCTAGCGGTCAGCTTGTTCAATTGGTACGCAAATGCCGCTTATTACGGTGGTGGTGATTTGCGGGGTAACGGCGCAATCGGAGGTGAGGCCTTCGCGTTCGTTGTATATTTCAGACCATGCGTTGAAGCGCTCTACAAGTGGCTCGATAGTGCTGGGGTTGGTTTGTTCGGAAGAATAAACTACGTAGCGCGCGGGGCCGCCACAGGGTTTGGCGCCGAATGGTAACACGCGGCATGAGGCTGGGTTACCGGCGAGTGGGGTGCCGATAGCGGCGAGTATTTCGCGGCGGAGCTCTTGCATTTCTTCGAGAGAAAAATCAGTGCGAATGCTTTCTCTATCAAAATTCTCTCGGTCAACGCTTTCTTGCGTGATCGATTCTACGTTTTCTTCGCTTAATTCATTATTTGCAAGCGCATCTTCATTATCGTGATTGGCATTCGGGCTGCAGCCGGCAATAAAGAGAGAGAAAGAGAGTGCCGCGAAGGTAGCTGTTAATGGCAAAAATTTATTCTGGCGCATGTGGCTGTTCCTTTGATTTTCAGGGTAGTGCAATTTCAATTTTCAGTGATGCAAAAGAGATTAACTGAAGATTACGATGATTAAAATTTATTTATTAAAAAGGGGCCCGAAGGCCCCTTTGGTTTTTATGTTTCGTGCCGTTTTAGGTAATTAAACCTGCTTACGACGACGAATCCATACTAGTGGCAAGCCAAGCAACAGTAGAAGGGCACCGAAGTTACCTTCAAACCATTTCTTATCGCTGTGCTTGTTCACTTCAACGTTTACTAGCGCAGTATCGGTGAACTCACCATCTGATACGCTTAAACGGAAGCCTAGCGTTGCATCATTATCGAACTCAGGTACGGTAAATGTTGCAGTGGCTGAACTTGCGTTGCTTAAGCTCACAGCAGGACCAGAAGTTTGCGTCCAACGGTAAGTTAGGGTGTCACCGTCTACGTCGGTTGAACGGCTACCATTTAAGGTAACAGTTTCGCCGGCGCTAACTGCTAGCGATGGGCCTTGTGCAACGGCTACTGGCGCTTCGTTGAGTTTTTCAACTTCAACCGAAACGGTAGCTGTGTTCGTTACTGCGCCATTACCATCAACGATGCGGAACTCAAAGCTATCTGAACCCCAGAAACCAGTTTCCGGTGCATAGGTAGCTATAACGCTGCCATCTTCCGTAGTTACTGTGCCGTTAGCTGGCTCGGTAACCACTTCAACAGTGTAGTTGCCATCGCCCATAAGAATTAGCGGGTTAATAGCTTCTAGGCTATTTTCGCCATTCGTTACGGTTACGTTTACAAGGCCTCCAAGTTGCTCAGTGAAATCAGTTAAGCTGATTTCTACAGAACCTTCTTGCATTACATCTGCATCGGCGCTTTCGGCAGTACCGAAGGTTTCAACACCTGCGGTGTAGTTGATTTCAACACTACCGTTATCCGCTGCAACCACGCTTGGTGTTAGCAATGTGCCCACCATAGGCGCAGTGCCTTCGCCATTGTAGTAGTACGAAGTACCTAAATCACCGGCAACGTTTTCAAAACCAACCGTTAAGTTGGCAGGAAGTGTTGCACCCGTATCGAAGTACTGGATAAACATGTTGTTTTCAACACCTGCTTGAATCCAGATAGAGAAGCTATAACGCTCTTCATCACCGGTGTATTCAGGTTTCCATTCAACAACATCGTTCCACTCGACAACCACCCAACGACCTGGTTCACCAAAATCAAAGGCACCAAAACGAATATCACCACCCGCTGCACCACCTGCATCTAGGTCAGTCCAGAACGGCGCTAGGATATTGTTAGGCGCTTCCGTATCAGGAAGATTTTGGTTAGCAAACGCACCAGCATGGTTTTGTGTACCGGCACTTACAAAGCCGTTATCAGAAATACCTAACGATGTGTAACCAACACCGTTGAAGATAAAGCCATAACCGGTTTCAACAGCACCAAGGGTTAGGCCAACTCGCGTTTCATCACACGAAGTTGCTAAACAACCCAAGGTAACACCAGCGCCAGCATCGCGTAAGTTCAAACCAGCACCTGGGAAGGTGGCGGCTTCAACAAGTGATGCTTCCGCGCGGATACTGTCGAAGTTACCAACCCACAGCATGTCGCCACCTTCGGTTACAGAGATTTCGCCTTCAGCGCGGTAAGCATCTACCACTACTGATTCAGAATCTACTGTAAGCCCTTCAGGCTGATTAATAGCAATCGATACTGGGCCTTCAAAATCTAAATCGTTTACACGAGTAGATAATGTTGCACCATCGGTACTGGTTACTTCAGAAGTATCGCCACCTGAACTAAGCACTTGCTCATCGTCAGAACGGGTAGCTTGTACTGCGATAGGCATTACCATATCAGCGTACATACCTGAGGTATCCGTGAACGTGATACGGCCGTGCTGCCAACCTGTAGGTGCAAAGCGAGTATCTACGTTTAAGGTAAATTCAGCTTCAGCACCACCTTCAAGGGCAAGTGTATCGAAGCTCAATGAACCTACAACGCTGCTATCTTGGAAGGTTACGCTTGCTGTCCATTCTGTATCTTCGCCTACAACGCTAGTTGCCGTGCGAGTGAATGTACATTCACCGAAGCAACGAGGTGCAGAGAAGGAAGGACGATCAAAGGTTACGGCTGTGTTAAATGCAGCAGCAACATCTAAGCGGCCTGCACCCATATCAAAGCCATCAGCAACGGTTACGGCATCTTCTTTCAATACATTTGGATTAGAAGATGTCATGAGCATTGATTTAACTTGCACTTGCGATAACTCTGGGCGCATTTGTGTTAACAATGCAGCTGCACCGGCAACATGTGGGCCAGCCATTGAGGTACCACTCAATGTGCTGTAGCTCCACTCACCGTTTACTGGGTATGCAGATAGAATTGCAGTACCAGGTGCGGCGATATCGGGCTTCATGTAGCTCGCATCGAAGTTAGGGCCACGTGAACTGAACGATGACATAACATCAACACGCTCAGGGTTAATTACGGCCTGCGTTGGATTGATAGTTGCAGTATCACCCTCAACCCAAGCTTCTAACAATGCATTACCATCGGCTTGCGTAATGGATACGCTTGGTAATGTTGTATCAGGCATATTCATTGAAATTGTGCCAGCAGCATTGTTATAAAGAATCATGGCAATAGCGCCAGCATTCTCAAAGTTTGTTGCTTTATCACCGAAAGCACAATCACCGCGAGATACAACAGCAATGTGGCCAGCGAACGAGCCTTCAGGGAATGGTGCACACGCTAACGCGTTTTCTGCATCAATTTCCATAGCTGGCATAAGTGGGCCAGCGATGGCTTCAGTAATATTTGTTTCTGAACCAGGTAGCGCAACGGCGCCATCTAAGCCAGGGCCCTCTATGGTGTTTGCAAAAGTACGGCCAGTTTCAGTTGAAGCAACGGTTAGGCCTTCTTCGATACAACCTGGACAACCTACGGTTACAGGGCCAGGGCCTGAGTTACCCGCAGACGTTACATTGATAATGCCTGCTGCTTCAACGTTTTGCCATACGGTAAAATATGGGCTTGCTGTTGGTTCGCCAGCACCGCCACCCCATGAGTTGTTGATAACATCAACATCATCACGCAGGATATCTTCCAGCGCTTCTAAAATTGAAACCGTATTTGCACTACCATTGCCTTCTGGCGTTAAGTAAAAGGATTTGTAGACATATAAGCTGGCACCCGGTGCAACACCTGAGAACGATAGCTCGGCGTTGTTAAAGGTGGTGCTCACTAAATTACCTACGGCAGTACCGGCAACGTGTGAACCGTGGCCGTTTACATCGTATGGTGAATCTGTGATTTCAGTTTCTGAAATTTCGATACGCGGCTCATAAACACGCGCTGAAACGATTTTATCGTTACAGAAGTTTGCATCAACGGTTGCGCAGTAATCATCGCCAGGCAAGCCTTCAGGGCGAGTGTGGCCATTGGCTTGGAACATTGGGTGATCGTTTAAGATACCTGAATCGAGTATCGCAACACGAACGCCAGCACCGGCATCATCTTGCCCACCGAGCATTTCCCATACTTCTGGAGCATTAATGATGGAGTTCGAAGCATCCATATTCAGATGATAAACTTCATCTTCCCAAACATTAATAACCCCTGGTAAAGCGCGAAGTTGCTCTAAAATTGATTCATCGCCTTGGTGGGCAACAGCAACACCGTTCATTAACAAGGTGTAGTTGGTTTCGATATCAGCACCTGGCACTCGTGAGCGCAACGCTTGTGCGAATTCACTCTGGCGGCTCAAAAGGTATTGCTGGTAACTTTTGGTTTCGGTTGAGTTTGCATCGAAGCGGTCACGCTTAGTAGCCGTACGGCTGGTACCCTGAAGATTGCTAACGCCACCTTCATATTGCACAGCTGCAGGATCTTCAAGCTGAACAATGTAGTAATTCGGGAGTGCAACTTGCACAGCTCGGTTTTTTTCAACGCGATAGCGCTGTTCCGATTCTACGTTGAGCGTGCTGGCCTCTTGTGGCGGTGCGGTGTTTGCCGAAGCCCCCAACGTGAGTGCGGCAGCAACCATTGATGCAACAACGGTTAGACGCGGTAAGTGGTTAGATTCCTTCATGCTAGGATTTTCCTCTTATGATTTTTGCTTTAGGAAGCCTGCTTTAATGTTAGAAGTTCGATCACAAGCAAAGTTGTATACCTTAACAATTAAAGCGCTCATCCCGATGATAATGCAAAATGGGTTGTTTTCGTAGTGTTTTCTTCACAAATTTGCAACGTTAGTGCTTGATAAAATAATTCAATAAAAACAAATACCTATGCATTGTGTTTTTAAGATTTATAGCGTTTGGAAACATTTCGTAACAACTTTTTTGCGAATGAGCGAATTGTATGGGTTATGTTAGGCTTTACATAACAAATTACTAATATGTTAAATCGGCTTTACAAAGTTGTAAGTTGTGCAGATTTAATGGCAAGGGAGTACACTTTAAAAGAAGCCATACACTTACCGCTGTTACTAACAAGGCACAGCAAACTAACCACAAAGATGCTGGAGAGATATCAATGCAAACATCATTTGAAAAGAAAGTTGGCATAGTTACTGGAGCAGGTTCTGGTATTGGCGAGGCAACGGCAAAGCTAATGGCAGAGCGAGGCTGCAAGGTTGTTGTAGCTGATATCAATAAGGCAGCTGCCAAGCGTGTTGCGAATGAAATTATTGCAAGCGGCGGCGAAGCCCGATCTTATGAGCAAGATACGGCTCATTCCGATACGGCTAAAGCCATTGTTGAATTCACCCTCGCCACTTTCGGTGCGCTGCATTACGCGGTGAATAATGCTGGTATTGGTGGGGCGCAGGCGCCTACGGGTGAAATTGATTTAGAAGATTGGCAGCGGGTAATTGATATCAATTTAAATGGTGTGCTTTACGGTATGCGGTATCAAATTCCAGCAATGCTGGCTACTGGCGCTCATGATTGTGCGATTGTGAATATGGGCTCTATTCATGGCAGTGTTGCGGCACTGGGGAATTCTGCCTATACCACGGCAAAACATGGTTTAGTGGGGTTAACAAAGAACGCAGCCGCTGAATATGGGCCGGAGGGCTTACGCATTAACTGTGTGGGGCCCGCATATATTGATACTCCGCTCCTGAGTGCCTTGCCTGATGAACAGCGAGCTGGTTTAGTAGCGAAGCACCCGCTTGGGCGCCTGGGGCGGCCGGAAGAAGTAGCTTATTTGGTGTGTTTTTTACTTTCCCAAGAGGCCTCGTTTATTACGGGTGGTTATTATTTGGTGGATGGCGGCTATACCGCGGTTTGAGGGGCTTTGAATCCGTGCTAATCTGGTTTCATATTAGCGCGCTAGCGAAGAAAAACAACAACGAATGGAGATTAGAATGTTTACAACAAGGTTCACATTAAAACCCAGTGTTCTGGCGATGTCGGTAGCGATATCGATAACGGTTTTAGCAACGGGTTGTTCCGATAACGCCTCGAATGAGCAAGCTGCGGCGCAAGAGAATCAAGCGCGATCGGCACAGGTTGATGGCTCGAATACCCAAGTATCGGCGGCGGAAATAGCGGAAGAATCGGCGAAAGCGAACCAGCTGTTTGAAGAGATATTTTTAGAAAGCGTAATGCGCAGCCCCATGTATCAGGCTTATTTGGGCATTAAAGAAGATCAAGATAAATGGGATGATATTTCAGAAGCGCGGGCGCAAGAAGATTTGGCCTTGCAGCAAGAACAACTAGAGCGTGTTTTGGCCATTGATGAGAGCAGGCTCGATGAACAAACGCATGTAAGCTGGTTGCTTGCGAAGCAGAATTTGGAAGAAGACATCGCTGATTTTAAATGGCGGCACTATAACTATCCGGTTAATCAAATGTTTGGGATGCATTCAAGTGTAGCGTCGCTGTTGATAAACCAGCACAGCATTGATGAAGTGGTTGATGCCGAGGCTTATATCGCGCGTTTAAACGGCTTGCCTGCATTATTTGCACAGCTGGGTGAGAATTTGCGCCTGCGGGCCGAGAAGGGCATTGTTGCCCCCCGTTTTGTTTATCCTTATGTGATTAGCGATAGCCGCAATATTATTTCTGGCGCGCCGTTTGATGATGGCGAGCCGAGCACTTTGCTGGAAGATTTCAGTGGTAAAATTGACCGTTTAGATATTTCTGAAACTGAACATCAGGCGCTTTTAAATGCGGCGGAGCAAGCCTTACTGGAATCGGTGCAGCCGGCTTATGAAAATTTAATTGGTGTAGTTGCTGAAATTGCTGAACTTGCTGATGATAAAGATGGTGCTTGGAAGTTTCCAGATGGTGAAGCCTTTTACAATAATGCGTTACAGCGCACTACAACAACCGAATTAACCGCCGATGAAATTCATGAAATTGGCCTTAGTGAAGTGGCGCGAATTCATGATGAAATGCGGGTTATTATGGAGCAGGTAGGCTTTGAAGGGAGCTTGCAAGAATTCTTCGTGCATATGCGTAATAACGAAGATTTTATTTATCCAGCAACTGATGAAGGCCGCCAGCGTTATTTAGATGAGGCAACAGCCTATATCGATGCTATGCGTGAGCGCTTAGATGAGCTTTTCATCACGAAGCCGAAAGCCGAGATGATTGTGAAGGCGGTAGAACCATTCCGTGAGCAATCGGCAGGTAAGGCGTTTTATCAGCAGCCTTCAATGGATGGTTCGCGCCCGGGCGTTTACTACGCTAATTTATATGATATGGCCTCAATGCCAACCTACCAGATGGAGGCTTTGGCATATCACGAGGGGATTCCAGGCCACCATATGCAAATTGCCATCGCACAGGAACTGGAAGGTATTCCTACGTTCCGAAAGTTTGGCCGTTACACAGCCTACACTGAGGGCTGGGGGCTCTACACTGAGTTGTTACCGAAGGAAATTGGCTTTTATGAAGACCCATACTCAGATTTTGGCCGCTTAGCTATGGAATTGTGGCGTGCGGTTCGCCTCGTGGTGGATACCGGTATTCATGATAAACGCTGGACGCGGGAAGAGGGCATTGAATTCTATGTTACTAACACGCCGAACGCGGAAGCTGATGCGATAAAAATGGTTGAGCGCCACATTGTGATGCCAAGCCAAGCCACTGCATACAAAATTGGTATGATCAAAATTCTTGAACTGCGTGAGCGGGCGAAAGAAGAATTAGGTGATGCTTTTGATATTCGTGAATTCCACGATGTAGTGTTGGCAAGTGGCCCGGTTCCGTTGAATGTGTTGGAGCAGTTTGTGAATAATTACATCAGCGAAACCCAAGCGGCTATGTAACTGGAAAGTGTAACTGGAAAGTGTAGCTGAAATATTGCAGTAGAAAGAAGAAGCAAAAAGGCCAAGCTAAGTATAGCTTGGCCTTTCTATTTCCGTGTGTTTTGGCAATGCTGTTTTCGATTTTTAAAACACTACTGCTTAGTTCGCTAAAAACTCATAGCGAGTGCGTTCATCGGTTTTAAAAATGCCGCCAAGCGCGGAGGTTTCGGTCGTTGAAGTAGCATCCATTACCCCCCGTGATTTCACACAGTAGTGCACCGCATCAATGGATACCGCAACATTCTTAGTTCCCAGCAAGGTTTGCAACGCTACAAGAATTTGCTGCGTTAACCGTTCTTGAATCTGCGGGCGCTGGGCAAAGAAGCGTACAATTCGATTAATTTTCGATAAACCAATCACGGTTTCATTGGGGATATACGCAACCCGAGCTGTGCCATCGATGGTTACAAAATGATGCTCGCAGGTGCTATTGAAGCTCACATCTTTCACCTTCACCATTTCATCCACTTTCATTTTGTTCTCGATAAGTGCCATTTTGGGGAAATTGGCATAATCAAGGCCGCAGAAGATTTCACGCACATACATTTTTGCGATGCGGTGGGGCGTTTCGCTGAGGCTGTCGTCTGCTAAATCTAGGCCGAGAACATCCACAACTTCGGTCATTAACGAGCGAATACGATCATATTTCTGGTCTGCGGTAAGGCCATTTTCTTTCATGGGCGTTTCTAAGCCTGCGTCTATCAAGGCTTGCCTTACCTGTTCTGCTTCTTTTGTTAACATGATAACCCCTAACTAAACTTTATAATTTTTACTGACGCCCGCTATTTCTCTACGAAGGCTTGTTCGATAACAAAATCACCTTGCTGGCGTGATGTAGCTTTACGAAAGCCTTTGTTATTTAGAATCTGTATACAGTCGAGCAGCATAGATTGATTGCCACACAACATGAATCTATCGTTTGTTGTTGATATAGCGGGTAATTTTATTTCTTCCGCGAGCAAATCATGCTCAAGTAAATGGGTAATTCGTTGTTGATGCGCTTCCGATAGAAACGGTTCCCGGGTAACGATTGGGTAATAAATGAGCTTTTCCTTTACCTCATCACCGAAATATTCATTGTTCGGCAATTCATCATAAATGGTGCGTTGGTACGCTAATTCACGTTTGTAGCGCACGCTGTGCACCAGCACAATTTTCTCAAACTGCTCGTAGATTTCAGGGTCCTTGATGATACTCATGAAGGGCGCTAATCCAGTGCCGGTTGCTAACAGATAAAGATGTTTACCCGGCGTTAAATGCCCGGCAACTAAGGTTCCTGCAGGCCGAGTAGAAAGCGTAATCGTATCGCCAACCTGCAAATGCTGCAACCGCGAGGTTAGGGCGCCATCTGGAACTTTAATGCTGAAAAACTCTAATTCTTCTTCATAATTAGCGCTGGCAATGCTGTAAGCTCGTAATAACGGCTTGTTATCAACTTGCAAGCCAATCATCACAAACTGGCCATTTTCAAAGCGAAATGATGATTTTCGAGTGGTTTTGAAGCTGAATAAACTTTCACTCCAATGGTGAATGTGGGTTACTTGCTCTTCAGTGGTTACTCTCATTCTTCTTCCTTTTGCTAAATGCCTACCTAAATCGGGCCTTTTTGCATAACTTTGTTTTACTTAAAGTATTCAACGAACCTGTAAGCCTCGGTAAGGCGAGAATTAAGGCGCGAATTAATGCCGTTAATATATAATACCTGAGTAATACACTCAAGAATTTAACTGAGCATTTTACTCAGGTATGTTTTTATTTGTTTACAGCTCGCAAGCTGGGCGGTATGCGCTATAGTATGATCAGTAAATCAATCACATTGAGGAATGAACATGGCTAATGTAGGAACGGTAGATAGAGCAATTCGGATTATTATTGGGCTTCTAATTGCAGTTTGGAGTATCAACGCCGGCAACTTTTGGTGGATTCTGGGTATTGCCCTTATCGCTACCGGCGTATTTAAGTTCTGCGGCTTATATCGTGTGTTAGGTGTTAACACCTGCAAGACCAATTAAATAATCCGCAAGCGCACCCATGCCGGTGCGTTCCACTTGTGCGCGTTGCTCCGCGGCTTGATTGTAATTGGTGTTGGTGTTCACATCGTAAACAAAGAGCTCGCCTTCTGCGTTTTCGATAAACTCAATACCAGCTACATCGATGCCGCTGGCACGTAAAAACCTTTCAAGCTGAGCAATGATAGGGTGATGATTAAAGCGCTCGGTTATGCTGAATTTTTGCAACTCAGATGCGGGTTCCGCATCTGTTTCGCTCGGTTCTGAGCCAGAAGTAGGGCAAAACCTATCCTCAATGCTGCAATTATCCGCAGGGCAGAGCTCAAAGCCATCTTCGGTGTTTACTTGTACCGTGTAGAGAAATTTTTGGCCGATAAATTCAGCCCGCGTGATAAACGGCTGCTTGGGTTGAATGTATTCCTGCAGCAGCCAAATGCCATCAAGCGGTTCTTCATGATTGCCATGGGCCACATATGTTTGTAACTCATTAAGGTTATTAAAACGCTGTACGCCTAGGCCTTTACCACCCCGATTCGGCTTTAAAATTAAAGGCCACTGATTAAATTCCTCGGCAGCAGTTAAAACGTGCTGCAAACCTACTACTGCATGGGTTTTTGGTACTTGTAACCCAGCGCGTTGAAGTGTGGCATATTGTGATAATTTACATACCTCGAGCGCTAACACCTCGGTATTATTCACAACCGTACGCCCATAGCCCTGTAACCATGTGAGCACAGCGCGGGTTAGCTCAGGCGCGAAGCGGTGGCCGCGCGTGTGCGAGGAAGCACTCATGCGGTTATAGTAAATTGCATCGCTCGGCACTTCTGTGAATGGCACAACGCCAGTATCTAAAAACCACTCTTTGGCGGTAACACCACGCTTTGCAAATTCTGCTCGGAGTGGCACTAACCATTCGTTGTTTTCATGAATAATAACAATCTCGCGCATTGGAACCTCGGCTGGTGCGAATTAAGATCCTGCATTACATCGCGGACGAGGGCTAAGGATCAAATTAAAAATGTTATATGCCAGACTCTGTAGTTCTAAAGGAAGTGGCATATCTGCATTAGATCATGCGGTAGCTTATGCGGTAGATCATACGGTAGTTTAACCTTGGTGGAATTTATTGCTAAGCTGTAAGCGAGTGATCAGTTACTGTATTTATATTGTATACAGGGTTTGTTTCCAAGAAAGGAGAGCCAAATGCACAAGTTAAAAGAAGTAGTTTACACCGCTAAAGTATCTACAACAGGCGGCCGAGTTGGCGAATCAGCCTCCGATGATGGGCGTTTGAACGTATCTTTATCAACACCCAAAGCCATGGGTGGCGATGATGGTAAAGGCACGAACCCGGAGCAATTGTTTGCAGCTGGGTATTCAGCGTGTTTCATGGGCGCCATGAAAGCGGTAGCTGGCAAGCTTGATTTAAAAGTGCCGGATGATGCCAAAATCGATGCTGAAGTGAGCTTTGGCCCTATCGATCATGGTTTTTGTATTGCCGTGAAAATGGATATCGCATTGCCAGGTATTGACCGCGCCGACGCTGAAAAGCTGGTGGAAACCGCCCATCAGGTATGCCCGTATTCCAATGCCACCCGCGATAATGTTGAAGTAACCTTGAACGTGGTTTAACAACCCATTGCAAAAGCCGCCTGTGCAGCTGTGAGCGCAGTTTACGTGAACGCACCATGAATACGCAGCCACGAACGCGCAGCGGTGAATGTATACAGCCTTGAATGCAAATGGCTACATACGCAAAGAGCCGATCTACTCGTTTGAGTAGCTCGGCTTTTTATTTGCCTGTTAGTTAGTCGGTATTTTAAAAAAACAGCTTGGTGCAGATATTGGCAAGATTGAATTACTGAAGTTATACTCAGGACGCCTTTTAAGAAGAAGCTGAAGGCTCTTTGCTCGCTGAAGGCTCTTTACTCGCTGAGGGCTCTTTACTCGCTGAGGGCTCTTTACTCGCTGAGGGCTCTTTACTCGCTGAGGGCTCTTTACTCGCTACAGGCTTAGCCGCTTTTTTCTTCGCGGGTTTCTTAGCGCCTAAGGCGATTAACACTTGCTCGCGTTCGCGGGCCAGGAAAAAGGCCATATCTTCAATTTGTTGTTCATTTCCTAGCGCTTCACAACCTTCCAGCAACGGCATGAGCTCATCAACCATATCAAGCATTTTATCGTGCGCATCGGCTTCGGCTTTGCTAGTAAATGTCATTTTTTCTTCTCCGTTGCGTACAACTACGTATTGCGTAATTACAGCCATTGGGATTCCTCGTGGGGTGTATTAAACTGAACCGGGATACTGGTTATTTATACAGTTATTCATGGTGGATCGCAAGTGAAGAAAACTGCAAAACTGAGTTTTTTGGGATAAATCAAATGGCTAACAAAAAGGGTGTTGAATGGTTTTCCAACAGGCCGGGGTTCGCGATATACTGCCTAACCTTTATCCTGAAAATTAGCGTAACCTTAGGAACAACAATGGCGAAGGCGGCGGCAGTGCATATCTTAGTGAAAACTAAGGAAGAGGCAGAGAAGTTAAAATCAGAGTTAGCCAAGGGTGCTAACTTTCATGAACTAGCCAAAAAGCATTCGCTTTGTCCTTCAGGTAAAAAGGGCGGCGATTTGGGTGAGTTTCGCCCTGGGCAGATGGTGAAGGCGTTTGATAATGTGGTGTTTAAAAAGCCAATTTTGCAGGTGCATGGCCCGGTAAAAACTCAGTTTGGTTTTCATTTAATTAAAACACTTTATCGCAGCTAAGCCCGCTTTTAATCGGTTTTGTAATACGTTCGATACACAACTCTAGGAACTCAGATGACAACAGAATCTAGTACATATCCAATTGGTAGGCCCGGAGTACCTTGGGGTGCTGAAGAAAAGAACGCATGGTTGAATGAACAAACGCAAAAGCGCTCCTATTTTTATGATGTCCTGGCGGTTGTTGAGCGTTTGGCGGAAGATTTTGATGTGGTGCAATATGGGGAGCTCGCTTACGCCGAATATGGGTTTGCCGATTACCCGCTAGTATTGTTGAAATCAAAAAACTGGCAGCTCGAAAAGCCAACAGTGATTGTAACTGGCGGTGTACATGGCTATGAAACCAGTGGTGTGCATGGTGCGTTGCGTTTCTTGCAAACAGAGGCTTTAAATTACACGGAACAATTTAACGTGTTGGTGGCGCCCTGCATTAGCCCATGGGGTTACGAAACCATTAATCGCTGGAATCCAGAAACTACCGATCCAAACCGCTCGTTTCTGCGGCCGAGCCCGGCGCCCGAAGCGGCTCAAATTATGGATTACGTAGCTGCTATTGGCGGTAAAATTGTAATGCATATCGATCTCCACGAAACTACTGACACCGATAACAGTGAATTTCGGCCTGCGCTTGCGGCTCGTGATGGCATAGTAAACGATAATTGGAATATCCCAGATGGCTTTTATTTGGTGGGTGATAGCCAAGATCCCGCCGCTGCGTTCCAAAAATCAGTACTCGATTCGGTAGCCAAGGTAACGCATATTGCCGAGGCAGATGAAAGCGGCAAATTGATCGGCGTGCCATTAGCGCAATTTGGGGTAATTAATTACGATGGTAAAAAATACGGATTGTGCATGGGGCTCTCAGGTGCCGAATACGTAACCACTACTGAGGTGTATCCTGATAGCGCGAACGCCACACCAGAAGAGTGTATTCAGGCTCAGGTAGCGGCTATTGTGGGCGGTTTAAACTATGTAGCGGCACACACAGGTTCATAGTGAAGCTTGTATCTCTGCTACGGCAGCCTGTTCGGAGTATGGCGGATACGCTGCGTGAGCTTGCTAATTTGGCCGAGGGTGAGCTCGCAGCCGAACTAATGCTAGAACTAAAGCCAGAACTAAAGCCAGAACTAAAACTAAAGCACGGGGCTAAAGCCGATATATATGGCAAAGGCCCTTTGATCGAGGGCTTTGAACAAGAAATGGCTGAGCTTTTTGGTAAACCTGCGGCGTTGTTTTTGCCCAGTGGCACTTTAGCTCAGCCCCTTGCCTTGAAAATCTATGCTGAACATCGGAATACCCCCCGCATTGGGCTGCATCCTACCTCGCATCTTTTGTTGCATGAGCAGCAGGGGTATCAGCACCTTTGGGGGCTCGATGCTTGTGTGATCGGTTCGGCTGAGCAAGTATGGGCGCTGAACGATTTTAGTGCGTTACCAGAGCACGCTCTAGCGGCCATGGTATGGGAATTGCCTGCTCGCGAAATAGGTGGCCAATTACCAAGTTGGCAGGCGCTCGAGGCGCAAGTGGCTTGGGCTCGCGAGCGCAGCATTGCAGTGCATTTTGATGGCGCACGATTGTGGCAATGCCCAGCGTATTATGAGCGGAGTTTGGCTGAAATCGCCGCGTTAGCTGATTCGGTGTATGTGAGTTTTTATAAAGATTTAGCCGGAATATCCGGTGCTATGTTACTCGGCGAAGTGAGCTTTATTGAAGAAGCGAGAGTGTGGGCGCGGCGTGCTGGCGGTAATTTATATTCGCAATACCCTTATCTACTCGCGGCCAAGTTTGGCGTTAAAGAGAATTTGGCCAGTATTCCGGCTGCGGTTGAATATACCCGTGAGTTGGCAGCCGCCTTTTGCGGCTTAAGCAATGTTCGTATTCTTCCGAACCCACCACAAGTAGCTATGTTTCATCTATATCTTCAAGCTGATAAACATGCCCTGGTATCGGCTATTGAGGCGTACAAAGAGCAGCATCAGGTGGAAGTGTTGCCATTACCTCGAGCGGAGCATGAAGGCTGGCAAATTTGTGAGCTACCCATAGGGCGAAATGCCATGGCGAAGCCAGTAACTTTTTGGGCTCAGCACTTGCAACAACTACTCGCCACAATCTATCGGCGGCGCGAGCCGCCACTCTCTAAAAGTTCAGCTTAAAAGTTTAATAGTAAGAAACCGATACCCACGCGGTTTTGCCGATGATTATAATCCAACAAGGTTTCCCCGTAGCCGGAAAATATTTGCAGGTAGGCACGAATGCCATCAGGGCGTTTTGTTAGTGGGTAGGTGTAATCGAATTGCACTGAACCCCGGTTGGTAGATAAATCACGCGTGATCAACGTGATACTGGCGGTGCTGCGGCCCGGAAGCCACGAAAGGCGAGTTTCAACGTTACCACGGAAACGTACTAAATCTGGGTTGTCATCATCGTCAGTTTCGTTAATCCGCTGTTTCCATTGGCTCTCAATCATAAATTGCTTATATTCAATCACACCCCCTACATAAGTGTAATTCCAACTCCGTGAAAGCGGTTCGCTTTGGCCATTCGAATGATGAGCAAAGCCCGCATTTACCATACGTAACCGAGCCTGACCGGGAAGAATATCCCATGCCTCAGGCACGGGCACCGTGTAAAAGATCGATGGGTTGTGATCGGTGCTGCGAAATGGCCGCGAATCCTTTTTATCATAGGCTTGCCATAACGAGGTTTGAGTATAGGCTGCCCATAAATCAGCGTTTGGCAGTAACAAATTTTCCCAAAGCTTAGTGCGCAATGATATTTGTAATTTGATTTCCGTAGCATCGTAATTTGGCTGTTCTTCAGCTTCACCGCGAGTAGGGCTTGAGGGCTGCCGGTTTATCGAGCTGCTGTAGTGAGCCGGCAAAACAAAATTGGGCTCAAAGGTGCGAATCACAAAAGTGCCGCGTTTGTCTTTTTGCTCCAGCTCCCAAAATTTACTAATGAAATCACTCGGGGTAACGCGCTCTTCGCCACCGGTTTCACCCGTGCTGGCTTCATCCCTGTTGTTTTCCGAGGCTAGCGCCGAGAGTGAAAAAAATAGGCTTACCGCTATCCAAAAAAAAGCTTTGGCAAGATTAGTGGGCATAACATGTTCCTTGTAGAGTATGTGCAAAAAGCCAAGTGCATGTAATTCATACTGGCGCTTTTTAGGTTAATTCGCTATGGTTCTGAATGCCAGAAAAACAATAATAAACATAGTATTTAAAGGATTTTTATCGTGTCCTTCTCACAATCGAAAAAGCCAGCAAAGAAAACTAAACTTGGGCGTAAATTAAAACACCCACAGAAAAAATTTAAGATTCGGCAGTATATTGCTTCTCGCTCTATTTTCCGTTTAGCGCTTGATTATATCGCGATTAATGCCGCCGTTGCGATTTTGTTAGCTACCGCACTGGTTTTTATTACCGGCGATAGCAGCCAAGGAATCAACTATATTTACTTTATCTATACTGAGCTTTTTGGCAAAGAACCGAGCTGGAGTTTGCCCGACCGCTTTATGTATCAGAATATTCGGGCGTTTTTGGCTACGCTATCGTTGCTTTCCCCATCTCTATTCTTAGGTATTATCATCTACAAATTCTTCGTGTTAAAGCGCGATAATATTGTGTTTCGGAGCATGTGTGATGTGGATGAAGAGAACGGTGAACGTTTTTTAAACATTCACTTCTACATATCATCATCGTTGAGTTTATATAATCTCCGTTTTACCGCGTTTATTCGCACTTATGAAAAATGTCGGGAAAATGCGTCCGGTAAAATTTATCCAATGAATACGTTTCCACTCACATTAAACGGTGATTCTTTTTATCCCTTGCCCTATAACTACGTGCCAAGCCGTTTTCGCATCAAAATTAAAGAAAACCCGATGAGTATTTCAAACTCGGATAACCCCTCGATTGTGATTACAGAAGATCAAATTATTGAAGTGCACACCGGTGATCGGAAAATTCGTTTAGATCGCAAAGTAGGTGATTTTTGTGAGTTGTATGTGATTGCAGCGGGTGAGGTGCCAGATTTACAAGCGCAATTCAGTGAGCTCAAGTGTTATCGTATTCCCGAAGATGTTTCGCCAACACCGCTACCAGAAATGGTTACCCGTTTTGTTCGTGCTGATAACCGTTTTGAAGTTGATAATTGGCAAGATTTTGAGGGTGGAAAAATGAACCGTTTACAGCGCCGTAAGGCGAAGAAAGCCGGTAGCCTCACTCAACAATAACGAACTAACTTGTAATTTTTTCGCCTCAAAGTTGGCCGCTAAATTGTGCTGGGCTAACAACTGAGCCACGGCTTCCGGTTGCTCGAGGGTAACTGGTGAATCGGGGCTCAGTTGCTGGAGCAAATCATCGATGATGCGAAGATCGGCGGCGGTGAGGTTTACTAAATCCAACATTTGATAATCAAAAAGCTGTGGGTTGTAGAGTTTAAATACGCTGTACAAATCGCGAAGCTCAGCCAATGGCCGAGCTGCAGCATCAACGCGTAAATCTACAACCGTATCTGAGCCACCTAAATATCCGCCATGGGGACGTTTGATAATCATTGCGGCCGCTAACTTACCGCGTTTATCACCACCATGTTGTTGGCCCGCCAACATCGCTTTGATCATCGCGGTGCCCATTTCTAAACCATCGTGCCGAGCTTTGCTATAGGCTGTGGCAACCGCTTGGGCAGTGCCGGCTAAAAGCATATTTCCGAGCACAAAAAAGTTTTCACCCGCTACGCTTTCCATTTCTGGTGTGCATTCGCTGCCGGTATAAAGATGTGTTTCACCGGCACAGTTCATAATGCCCACTTGGCGCACCGCGGCGAGATCATCCGCGATTAAGAAATCATCCATAGCTTGCTCTGGGCTGCGGCCATCGCGCAGGGATTCGAGTGCGGATCCGGCTGCATCGGGGTTAGCAAAGCTTTGGCTCACCACCAAACCTGCGCGTGCGTTTATCCACGGTACCAAAGCCCCTACCGCTAAAAAATTAGATGCGGTGATAATACCAAGGCTTTCGGTACCTGGATCGCGAACCGCTAACGTGTAGGTGGCAATCATTGGCTTCATCCTTTCGTTGTATGAGTTCAGCGCTTAATCTCGCTCTCGAATCAAACCTTCTTGCATGGTTGAGGCAACTAAAACGCCTTCGCGATTGAATATCTGGCCGCGCACCAAACCGCGCGCCCCTTGGGCCGTTGGGCTATCAATAGCATACAGCAACCAATCATCCATGCGAAATGAACGGTGAAACCACATGGCATGGTCGATGGTAGCCATTTGAATTTTCGGGTCCGCGAAGGTTTTGCCATGGGGCTGCATTGATGTTGGCAAAAAATTAAAATCCGATGCGTAAGCCAATAAATATTGATGGATGCGCTGATCATCGGGCAGGGTGCCATTGGCTTTAATCCAAACGTAGCGCACAGGATCGCAAGCTTGTGGCTTAAATGGATTATATTCAGTAACGAAACGCATCAATATCGGCTTTTCGCTGGTAAATTTACTGCGAATTGCTTCTGGGATTAACTCGGCATGCTCCCGGTAAATATCTAAATCTGATGGTAAGCCTTCAGGGCCCGGCACTTGTGGCATTTCACTTTGATGATCAGCTCCCTTTTCCGGTATTTGATACGATGCGGTAAGGTGAAAAATTGGCTTACCGAATTGAATCGCCTTTACTCGGCGAGTGGAAAAGCTGCGGCCATCACGAATGTTCTCAACGTCGTACACAATTGGCTTGGATGCATCACCAGGCCGCAGAAAATAACTATGAAATGAGTGCACCGCGCGCTCTTCAGGAACGGTTTCTTTCGCCGCTGAAAGGGCTTGCCCCATTACTTGGCCACCGAACACGGCAGCAAAACCTAAATCTTGGCTTTGCCCACGGTAAATGCCTTGCTCAATTGGCTCTAAGTGTAAAAGATTTAGTAAGTCATCCAATACTTTGCTCATTCAGGTTCCTTGTTACTTTTGTGCGCTTTCTTTTCGTGTTCGATTTGTTCGTGTTCAATTTGTTCGTATTCAATTTTTCCGTACTCAACCCGCGCTTGCCTAGCTGGTTTAAGGGCTAGGCAGGTGCGGTTGTGTTTTTA
Source organism: Aliidiomarina iranensis (assembly GCF_003987135.1). Classification (GTDB taxonomy): domain Bacteria; phylum Pseudomonadota; class Gammaproteobacteria; order Enterobacterales; family Alteromonadaceae; genus Aliidiomarina; species Aliidiomarina iranensis. The sequence goes on along the minus strand of NZ_PIPJ01000002.1, from coordinate 467,157 downwards.
TTCGGCTTCAGGCTCAACATTTAGCAGCATTGGAATCACTGCGGGATTACCATCGTTTGCTGCTGGTTCAAGGGCAAGAATGTGTGCAACTACGTTGTACAAATCTACCATTTTCACTGGGCCTACCTCGGCGTTTTGCTTAAAGCTTGGGCCATGGGCGATAAAAATGCCCTGCATATCAGGGTGTTCGTTATCATAACCGTGGCTACCGCGAGGGCGAAAATATTCTGGGTCGTTTTGCATATCTTCAAGGCGAAATTCTCGCGCAAAAATCCAACCGGGATTAGCCACTGCTAAAACGTCGGCAATTCTATCGTTATCCGTATAATGAAAACGAGCGGGCATGGTTTCTTTGGTGAACACTTGTGCGTGTGGCAAGTTTGCTTCAAGTTCGGCCACAATATTTGCGATCTCGCCATCTTTGGCAAAAATATGTGCCAGCTCACGAGAATACAGAGCACGTTCAGCGCGCTCAGAATCATAGGCTTGGTCGATTACCATGTGTTTTGTTTGATCGACACGTGCCATGCCATGGTCAGCGGTAATCATGATATCAACACTATCTAACCAGCCACGCTGCTCGAGCTGAGTAACCAAGTGGCCGATTTCGTTATCGATGTTGCGCAATGCTTGCGCCACTTCCCGTGAGCCAGGGCCGTAGCCGTGGCCTGCTGAATCCACATCACTGAAATACAAAGTAATCATTTGTGGGCGTTCAGCTTGCGGCTTTTCCAGCCACTCGATTACGGTATCTACGCGTTCACGATTACTCACACTGCCATCATAGGGAAACCAATAGGTTGCTTGGGTATCTTTAATGGGCGCTTCAGAACCGGGGAAGAAGAAAGTGCCGGCGATGGTATCTTGCAACTCCGCTGTTACCCAAATTGGTTCGCCACCCCACCAACGAGGATTGGTCACTTCGTGGGTGATACTCATGCGAAAAATAGCATCAAAATTTGGGTCGTAAATGCTGTTTTCAGTAATACCATGGTTTTGTGGGTGTAAACCGGTTACTAATGAATAATGATTCGGAAAGGTTTTGGTTGGGAATACAGGCTGTAAGTGTTCGGCTCGTAAGCCTTCGTTAGCGAGGCGATTCAAGTTTGGTGCGGCGTAGCGATCAAGATAATCGTGGCGAGCACCATCAATGGAGATCAAAATCACTGTGGGTTCTAATTCATGCCATTGTTGCTGTTGCTCATTAGCATTGGTTTGCGCATAGATGTTGCTACTAAAAAGCGCACTGGTTAGCACAGTAGTAGCGATAAACGCGCTCGTTACGAATGCTGTTGCAGCTCTCTTGGTTAGCGCAGAAGCGAAGCCTAAGCTTTTCGCGAACTCTAAGCTTTTGGCGAAGCCTGAACCGGTTAATGTGCGCCCGAGAGCCTTCTTTTTTGCTTTAAATTGACGTTCTTTTTTGTTTGCTAATTGAGAGTGTGCCAATGCCATAACCACGTTCGCTCCTAAAGCTTATTTTGGGTTATCGTTCTCACGATAAATTCAGTGTACGAGTATACTCATATTCAATGACAATTGCATGAAGCAAAGCCACCCAAGGCGCTACTAAGGTATAGTTTGTAATCGCTTATTAAAGATGTATATAGTGGTTATAGCTTGAATTTTTCGAAATAAAGCCCAAGCTTATAAGATAAATAATATCACTAAGAAGGAACGCGTTATGGCAGGGCAAGATAGTTTGAACACCCTCAGCTCGTTACAAGTGGGGGATAAAGAGTTTCATTACTACAGTTTACCGAAAGCTGCAGAAGCATTAGGCGATATTGATAAACTGCCGGTTTCTCTCAAGGTTTTGTTAGAAAACCTATTGCGCAATGAAGATGGCACCACGGTAAAGCCTGATGATTTTAAAGCGATGGTTGCGTGGTTAGAGAACCGTAGCTCGGATAAAGAAATTGAATATCGGCCAGCTCGGGTGCTGATGCAAGATTTTACCGGTGTACCTGCCGTTGTTGATTTGGCGGCTATGCGCGATGCGGTAGCCAAGGCTGGTTTGCCAGCGGATCGTATCAACCCGTTATCCGCGGTGGATTTGGTGATCGACCATTCGGTGATGGTAGATAAGTTTGCTACACCTGAAGCCTTCGAAGAGAACGTGAAAATTGAAATGGAGCGCAACAAAGAGCGCTATGAATTCTTACGCTGGGGGCAAAAAGCCTTCAACAACTTCCGAGTTGTTCCCCCAGGTACAGGTATTTGCCACCAAGTGAACTTGGAATATTTGGCCAAAGTTGTTTGGTCGAGTGAAGAAGATGGCAAAACCTATGCATACCCCGATACGCTAGTAGGCACTGATTCCCATACTACGATGATTAACGGCCTTGGCGTTTTAGGCTGGGGTGTTGGTGGTATTGAAGCCGAAGCGGCTATGTTGGGCCAGCCGATTTCGATGTTAATTCCTGAGGTGATTGGTTTCCGCCTTGATGGGGCTTTACCAGAAGGCGTAACTGCTACCGATTTGGTGCTTACGGTAACGCAAATGCTGCGAGAAAAAGGCGTAGTTGGAAAATTTGTTGAGTTCTATGGCCCAGGCTTAGCCAGCCTACCGTTAGCCGATCGCGCTACGATTGCCAACATGGCGCCAGAATATGGTGCTACCTGTGGCTTTTTCCCAGTAGATCAAGAAACCTTAACGTACCTAGAATTATCTGGGCGCGATAAAGAAACCATTGATTTGGTTGAAGCTTATTCGAAAGCCCAAGGTATGTGGCGCGATGATAAGAATGAACCGGTGTTTACCGATTCACTCGCACTCGATATGAGCACGGTAGAGCCTTCGTTGGCAGGCCCGAAACGGCCACAAGATAAGGTTTCGCTCACTCAGCTTGGTGAAAGTTTCAACTTGCTGCTGGAATCGATGAATGTATCGGAAGACCCCGAAATCGGTGGTAAAGAATCAATTACTCGTGCCGATTTAAGCGATGATACCGCGGTTCCGATCGAGGGTACTGAACACACCCTGCGCCATGGTGACGTGGTGATTGCGGCGATTACTTCCTGCACCAACACATCAAACCCAAGCGTAATGATGGCGGCGGGCTTGGTAGCGAAAAAAGCCATTGAAAAAGGCTTGCAGCGTAAGCCTTGGGTGAAATCATCATTGGCGCCAGGCTCGAAAGTGGTTACCGATTACCTAGAGGCGGCAGGGCTTGATACCTATTTAGATAAACTTGGTTTCGATTTAGTGGGTTACGGCTGTACTACTTGCATTGGTAACTCGGGGCCATTGCCAGATGATGTAGCTACCGCCATTGATAAAGGTGATTTGGTGGTTTCATCGGTGCTTTCGGGTAATCGCAACTTTGAAGGCCGGATTCATCCGCAAGTAAAAGCGAACTGGCTCGCTTCGCCACCCTTGGTGGTTGCGTTCGCACTGGCGGGCAGCACCCGTATGGATTTAAGTAAAGATCCTTTGGGCGAAGATAAAGAAGGCAACCCGGTGTATCTCAAAGATATTTGGCCGAGCACCGCTGAAATCAAAGAAGAAGTGGCAAAGGTTGTAAGCGACATGTTCCGCAAACAATACGCTGAAGTATTCGATGGCGATGAACATTGGCAGGCGCTGGAAATTCCGGATAGCCTCACCTATGAGTGGAAAGATGAATCAACCTACGTTGCCAATCCACCGTTCTTCGCTGGTATTGATAAGCCGGCACCGGAGCCAAAAGATATTGAATTGGCACGGGTGTTGGCGTTATTTGGCGATACCATAACCACCGATCATATTTCTCCTGCTGGCGCGATTAAGCCAGATTCACCGGCCGGTTCTTATTTACAGGAGCAGGGTGTTGCCGTAAAAGATTTCAATTCTTACGGTTCACGCCGGGGTAATCATGAAGTAATGATGCGCGGTACCTTTGCTAATATTCGAATTAAGAACCTTATGGTAAAAGGCTCTGAGGGTGGCGTAACGCGCCACATGCCTTCCGGTGAAGAGATGCCTATTTATGATGCGGCGATGCGTTATCAAGAAGAGAAAACGCCTCTGGTTGTATTAGCTGGCAAGGAATACGGTACCGGCTCGAGCCGAGATTGGGCGGCTAAGGGCACTCGCTTGCTGGGCGTATCGGCGGTTATTGCCGAAAGTTACGAGCGAATTCACCGTTCTAACTTAGTAGGCATGGGCGTGTTACCGCTGCAATTTAAGCAAGGTGATAGCGCGCAAAACCTTGGCCTCGATGGCAGTGAGCAGATCTCTTTACATGGTTTGAATAAAGATATTAAGCCGGGCCAAGAGGTACAAGCGGTTGCGAAGAAAGATAACGGTGATGAAGTGAAATTCACCTTAACCTGCCGCATTGATACCTTGAATGAGGTGCGCTACTTCTTGAGTGGTGGCATTTTGCACCATGTGTTACGCGAGCTTGTAGCAGAATAACAAGAAGTTCTTGGTAAGTAAGCCCCATGCATAGTTAAGTGCATGGGGCTTTTTTATGTATTCTAATTAACGCTTTTCTTTGCCGCCTTTGTAGGTATTTTGCTAATACTTAATTGAGTGTAGTTGAAGTTAGCGGCGAGCTGAAAGCGGAGTTCGCCGAATCTCGATGACCACACCGAAGTTCGGGTGATCAAAGTAATGGGTTTGATGGGAAATTACTCGGCGTAGTTGGCGCAGGGGATAGGCGCGAAGAAACTCCAAACTATTATCACTTTCGCTAATGAAATCCTGAAGTTGCTCTTCCGGCGTGCGCACGGCTGGGTTCAGTGTGATTACCTCGCGCAGGCTGAAATCGGTGTTGATATGTAAATAGTTGCCGATTAAGTAGATATCGAGCAAGCCATCAAATTCCCACACATTTTCTGGTGTTCCCGCTGGCTGCTGAATAGGCCGCACTGGTAAATCATTTTCCGCATTTCGATAATCGGCAAACGCAAACTCATTGTTATCAATAGCATTGAAAACAAAATCAATACTGGCAAACACATCCTCGTTTGTTGTTTCTTGTGCGTTACGGGCCAGCTGTAAGCTTTGCATTAGCTCTTCACGGGCGGTGTTTTCAATTGGAAAACCGGCATAATCAAATTGCTCACTGAGATTTTCACCCGCAAATAAGCGGATTTTTCGGCCTACATTTTGATTGAATACAGGTTGCATCCAAGCCGTGTGCAGCAACACTTCGGTATCACGGCGGCGTTCAAAATTTTGCCGAAGCTGGCGAAAACGAAAGTTATCGATGTGTACGGTAAAAGGAATCTCGGCTTGTAATAACTCTTCGCGCGTGCCGGTTTTACGGCCACTAATGGTAACGGGCACTGCATGCAAGGTATCGCTGAGTATCTCTTGTTGCCCCTCATACCAACTTGCGACTAGGGGCAGGTGCGGCAGGCGCCGGCAAGCCAAAGAATCGGCGCTGAAACTGGCGTATTCATCTAACAGCAAACGTGGCGAGAGCATTTGCTGGCGAAGGGCGGGCACCCAGCCCCGGGTACCTTCGCAAAGTGGTAAGGCATTAATAAAACCGGTTAAATTGAGTTGTAGGCGATCGTTTAATAGATCTCTACTAGCAGCTGCATTAAAAGGCACCACTTGCTTCGGAAATTGCTCCGGATCCGCATTTTCCACATCAGTGTAGCGAAACACCAACACTTCAACCTCAAACCAGCGATAGCCACGGTCTGGGAGTTCTTCAGCGATCGCTTGCGAGCTTAAAGAAAGTAACACGGCCACAAGTGCCAAGAACCCGCAGCGGGTAAAGAATGTCATAGTTGCAGTTCTCCAAACGTTAGCGGTCAGCTAGTGTCATTAAAATCGACTGTACCAGTTTTATGCGCTCCTGGGTATCAACAACGGCCTCGCGAATCTTCAAACGCTGCGAACCTTCCATGCCGAAACGCTGCGGCTCCCGCTGTAACATGCTGATAATGGTTTCTGGCTGCACCGAGGTGCGATCGGCAAAATCTATGTGGCCACCTTGCGGGCCCACCTCAATTTTGCGAACCCCCAACGGATCGGCCATTAAACGAATTTGGCTGATACGGAATAAGTTTTTAGCCGCATCGGGAAGTAAACCAAAGCGATCGATAAGTTCGATTTGCAGTTCATCCAGTTCGCGCTCAGATTCAGCCCCCGCAATTCGTTTGTACATAGATAAACGCGTATTCACATCACCAATATAATCATTGGGAAGCAAAGCCGGAATGCGTAAATCAACCTCAGTGCGATGTTTGAGCAACTGATCCAGCGAAGGTTCCTTGCCATCACGCAGCGCTTGCACGGCCTCATCGAGCATATCCATATATAAGCTGAAGCCGATACTTTCTATTTGCCCGCTTTGATCATCGCCAAGTAACTCACCGGCGCCCCGAATTTCTAAATCGTGTGTGGCAAGCACAAAACCAGCGCCAAGATCTTCTAATTGGCTAATGGCTTCAAGGCGCTTTACAGCATCTTTAGTCATGCGCCGTGGATTAGGCGTGAGCAAGTATGCATAGGCTTGATGGTGCGAACGACCAACTCGGCCTCGAAGTTGGTGCAATTGCGCAAGGCCAAGGTTATCGGCGCGATCCATAATGATTGTGTTAGCACTGGGCACATCGATGCCAGTTTCAATGATGGTGGTGCACACCAACACATTAAACCGCTGATGATAAAAATCAGACATTATGGCTTCGAGTTCACGTTCGCCCATTTGCCCATGAGCGGTTTGAATGCGCGCTTCTGGTACTAGTTCACGCAACTTCTCGGCCGTACGTTCAATGGTTTCTACATTGTTGTGAAGAAAATACACTTGGCCGCCACGGAGAATTTCGCGCAGTAATGCCTCTCGAACCGTGGCTTTATCGTATTCACGAACAAAGGTTTTTACCGCTAAACGCCGAGCTGGTGGCGTTGCGATAATAGAAAGATCGCGAATATTGTTCATGGCCATGTTCAAGGTTCGCGGAATTGGCGTAGCGGTGAGGGTGAGAATATCTACATCTGAACGCAAACGTTTAATTTGTTCTTTTTGCCGTACACCAAAACGATGTTCTTCATCCACCACTAAAAGGCCTAAATCTTGAAACTTGATATCGGGCTGAAGCAATTTATGAGTGCCGATAACGATATCTACTTTGCCAGATTCCAAATCGCTCAGTGCTTTAGTGGTTTGCTTCCCGGTTCGAAACCGCGAGAGTAACTCGATACTCACCGGCCACTCGGCAAAGCGATCGCGAAAATTATCATAGTGTTGTTGTGCTAGGAGTGTGGTGGGCACCAATACGGCTACTTGTTTACCATCATTCACTGCGGTAAAGGCCGCACGCATAGCTACTTCAGTTTTACCAAACCCAACATCGCCACAAACCAAGCGATCCATAGCGCGCGGCTTGCGCATATCTTCGAGAACAGCGGTAATAGCTTGAATTTGATCATCGGTTTCATTAAATGGGAAACCAGCCGCGAAGCGAGCGTGATCTTCCTCACTAATCGAGAACGCGTAACCGGGCTTAGCTTCTCGTTGGGCGTATACTTCGAGCAATTCGGCGGCTACATCACGCACTTTTTCTGCAGCACGCTTGCGTGCTTTTTCCCAGCTATCATTGCCAAGCTTACTTAGCTTCACGCGTTCCTGATCGCCACCACTATATCGACTGATGAGGTGTAGCGATGAAACCGGCACAAACAATTTTGTATTGTTATCGTATTCGAGAGTGAGAAACTCAGTTTCGATGCCACCTGCGTCTAAACTGGTAAGCCCTTGGTAACGGCCAATGCCGTGGTCGATATGCACCACAAGCTGGCCGATAGAAAGCTCTGCAAGGTTCTTGATAAGTGCATCAGCTTGCTGGGCGCTGCGCTTATCATGATGTTTGTGTTGGGGCGGGCGGTGGCCCAGTAGCTCGGTTTCCGTGATTAACCATAGGCTAATGGTGTCACTTATTTCGGCGAAAAAGGAATGCTCCAAGGGGCTAATGAGAATACCGAGTTCATGATTGCCTTGAATAAACGCCGCAAAGGATTCGATTTCTTCAGGATGGATGTTGCCTTTACCTAAAAGCTGCAACATGCTCTCGCGGCGGCCCGCTGATTCTACACAAAAGAGCACGCGCTCGCCCTTGGCACTGGCTTTTTCTAAGTGAGCTTGCACCTTTGCGAGCGGTTCTTTTTGTTTACCATCAATGGTGATATCACTTACCGGCCGCGTTTTAAAATCGATGGGGCCCGGCGAGCGTTGGCCTTCAATCACACCCAAGCGAATGCGGGGGTATTGCTTGAAGGCTTGGAATATTTGATCTTCCGCCATGAATAGTTGCAGTGGTGGCAAGATTGGTTTTTGTTTATCCCAACGTCGATCTTCGTAACGGAAGGTTAAATCATGCCAGAGCTTACGCAGTTGCCCCTGTAAATCACCGTGGGTGAGCAGCAAGGTGTCGCTCGGTAGGTAATCGAACAAGGTTGATGTTTCCGTGAAAAAGAGGGGCGCATAGTATTCAATGCCTGCAGGCATAATACCTTGGGAAACTTGCTGATAAACTGAATCTTTCGCTGTGAGCGCTTCGAATTGTTCACGGAATTGGCGGCGAAAAAGCTCAATACCATCGGGTGTTGTGGGGAATTCTCGCGCTGGAAGCAAAGCGATTTCAGCAATGGGCGCATCTGATCGCTGGCTATCCACATCAAATTGGCGAATGCTATCGATGTCGTCGTCGAAATAATCGATTCGATAAGGGGCTTCTGTGCCCATCGGAAATAAATCAACAATAGAGCCGCGAACGCTATATTCTCCGTGTTCCATTACTTGATTTACGTGCCGATAGCCAGCGCGCTCAAGCTGCATGCGTAATGATTCTAAAGAATGCTTTTCTCCGGCCTTAAGTAACAAGCTATGGCCAGCAATAAACGAAGCTGGCGGGAGTTTATGCATTAGGGTATTTAGCGCAACGATTAAAATACCCTGTTGCTGTTGTGGCAATTTGGCTAACACCCGAATGCGTTCGGAAACAATATCTTGGTGCGGCGAGAAATTATCGTAAGGCAAGGTTTCCCAATCCGGCAGCACTTGAATATCTTGGGCATACTGAGGGCTATAGAATTTTAATTCTTGGGCAAACCGGTAAGCCGAGGGCGTATCGATAGTAACGAGTAACAGCTGCCGTGGTTGTTGTTCAAGCAGTTGGCTAACGGCTAGGGCCGTGCTACTTCCGGAAAGATGGCGCCAGGTGAATTCTTTACCCGCTTGCTCTGGAAAGGGTGGTTGCAGTAACGAAATTTGGCTCATGAATACGGTATTTCCCGCGCAATTGCGCACTGGTTTACAAAAAGAAAAAAGGCGAATGCATAAAAACTTGCGCTATTATACCTGAAGCGGAGCCGCTCGGGCAGGTTGTACCGAAAGCCGGTTCACATTATCCTTGCGATATCACAAATTTTTACGGATGAACCCGATTTCATGATCAAGTTACCGGTTTCGGTATATCTGGCTTTGCGCTACAGCCGTTCACGTTCGCGCTCTTCCTTTACGCGTTTTATTAGCCACTTTGTAATGGCCGGCATTATGCTGGGTGTGATGGCGTTGATTATTGTAACCTCGGTAATGAATGGTTTTGAAAACGAATTAAAAACTCGAATTCTTGGCGTTGTGCCGCAAGTAACGATTACACCTCAGCAGCAAACACCCATGGCGAATTGGCAACAACTGCAAAACGCTTGGCAATGGCCGCGAGAGGTGGAGCATGTGAGCCCCTATGTGCAATCGGAAGGCTTAGTACAAGGCCGCAACAACATGCAAGCGGTAATGCTGCAGGGAATTTACCCGGATGCGGAGCCGGCTAATAGCGTGTTACAGCAGCACATTACCTCGGGGAATTTGAGCGCGTTACGCGCCGGCGAATACCGTGTTTTTTTGGGCCGTCCATTGGCGCGCCAATTAGATGTGCAAGTGGGTGAAAATGTACGTATCACCGCCGCGAAAGGGCAACAATATACGCCGCTCGGGATTATGCCCGCACAACGCCAGTTCACTGTGGCGGGCACTTTTGAGGTAGGCGCCGATGTTGATTCACAAATGCTGATTTTGCATGGTGATGATGCCGCGCGTTTGTTTCGCTACCCCGAAGCGCACGTTACTGGCTTGCGTTTATGGCTTGATGATGCCTTTGCCGCTGATGTAGTTACCAGCAACTTGCAAAAGCAACAGCCACCGTTGGCAGCGAGTGAGGGCGAATGGCTTATTGCCAATTGGCAGCAGCGGTTTGGGCAACTATTTGCTGCTGTGCGCATGGAGAAGGGCATGATGATGATCATGCTGGGCCTTATTGTGGCAGTAGCGGCTTTCAATGCGGTATCAGCCCTAGTGATGTTGATTCAGGATAAACGTGGCGATATTGCGGTATTGCAAACGCTTGGGTTATCGCGCCAAAGGCTGTATCAAACTTTACTTTTGCAAGGGATGTATAGTGGCGTTGTGGGCAGCATCTTGGGTTTAATTCTGGGTGTGTTGATTAGCGTAAGTTTAAATAGTGTATTGGGTTTACTTGGAGTTGATTTATTCGCCCAAGGAATGGCCTTGCCTATTTTGATGAATTATCAGCAAATTCTACAAATTCTTTTTGCGGCTATTATGCTTACTTTTTTGGCAACTCTTTATCCGGCGTGGCGTGCCGCACGGATGCAACCAGCAGAGATTCTTCGTTATGAGTAATTCTTCCTCTTTAATAGTGAATGTGCGCGGTTTAGAAAAGCGTTACGCCGATGGTGAGCAGCAGGTAACCGTACTAGAAGATATTGATTTACAACTGGAAGCTGGCGCTTTGCTGGCTATTGTAGGCTCTTCGGGGTCCGGTAAAAGCACGCTGCTGCATATTCTCGGCGGTTTGGATAATGCTGATGCGGGTGATATTAAGGTAGCAGGCGTAACCCCAAGTGCCCTAAGTGCAAATGCAGTAGCGAAGTGGCGGAATCAAGAAATTGGCTTTATTTATCAGTTTCATCATTTATTAAGTGAATTCACCGCGGTTGAAAATGTGGCGATGCCTTTGTTGATAGCCGGATGGCCAATGGCGAAAGCACAGGAAAAAGCGAAAACCTTGTTGCAACGAGTAGGTTTAGGCCATCGGTTAACTCATGAGCCTGCGCGCTTATCGGGCGGTGAGCGGCAACGAGTAGCTATCGCTCGTGCGCTGGTAAATGATCCTGCACTGGTGCTCGCCGATGAGCCCACGGGGAATTTAGATGAAGAAACAGCGGCTGTAATTTATGATCTAATGTTGGATCTGAATCAGCAGTTTGGTACCGCCTTTATTGTGGTTACCCATGATACCGAGCTTGCGCAGAAGTTACCGCGGCAACTGCATTTGCACTTGGGTAAGCTTGAACAAACGGCGGTGGAACGCCCATGAATTTAGCGTTGTTAATCGCTCGCCGCTTTCGCAAAAGCCGTGAAAAAACGCGTTATCTAAGTTTCATTTCTGCCTCTTCAACGTTAGGTATTGGCTTAGCCTGCGCCATTTTAATTATTTTACTCTCCGTTATGAATGGCTTTCAAAAGGCATTAGAAACGGATTTTCTCTCCATGGTGCCGCACGTTGAATATCAGGCGGTAGAAGGTGGGTTACAAGATTGGCGTGGCCTTGTTCGTGTGGCTGAAGCACATGAGGGCGTAAAGGCGGCGGCTCCGGCTATTCGCTTAAGCGCCATGGTACAACAACCCGGGCGTTTTCGTGGCCTTGAGCTAAGAGCCATTGAGACCGAATTAGAACCGAAGGTTTCGGGCATCACGCGTTATGTGAGTGCAGAGGATTGGCAAGATTTTGCCAACACGCCAGATGGTATTCTACTCGGCCAGGGTTTAGCCGAAGCATTACAACTGTATATTGGCGATTCGGTAAGTGTGATTATCCCGCAGTTACAACAAGGCAATGCGTTGCGGGCGCCGCAACGGATTAATTTGCAGGTGGCGGGTATTTTCGCCATGGGGGGCGAGTTAGATTTTCAACAAGCCTATATTCATTTAGCTACTGGGCAAGCGGCGGCGCGTATTGATACTGAGGCATCCACCGTGCGTTTAGCGTTACACAACGTTTATGATGCACCCGAAGTGGCCCGAGATGTAGCTGGCTCAATTCGGGAATATGCCTATATTCACGATTGGACCAGAACTGAGGGGCATCTTTATCGCGATATTCAGCTTGTGCGTACAATTATGTATCTGGTGTTAGTGCTGGTGCTTGCGGTAGCCTCGTTCAATATTGTATCGACACTAATTATGGTGGTGAGAGAGAAACAGGCGAGCATTGCTATTTTGCGTACTATGGGCGCAGCCCCTAGCTTGATTCTTAAAACCTTCGTGTTGCAAGGGAGCTTAAATGGTGTGGTGGGGGCTTTCTTTGGTAGCTTAATGGGGGCGATTTTAGCCGCGCTACTACCAAGTTTATTGTTGTGGCTCGAGCAAACATTGAGTTTTTCACTCTTGCCGGCGGAATTATATTTTATCAGCAGTATTCCCAGCGATGTGGCCTTACGTGATGTGCTCTTAGTTGGCGGCGTGGCGCTGGCAACCAGTGTGTTGGCAACACTTTACCCCGCTTGGCAAGCCGCTAAATTAACACCCGTACAAGCGCTGCGCGGGCAATAGGTTATTGGTCATCGTCGCGAAGCCGTTTTTGCCGTTCCAAAAGCTCTTCTTTTAACTTTAAAAAACGGGCTTTTCGTTCCGCTACTCGCTGGTTCCAAGCGTTTTGCACTGCTTGGCGCCAAATTTTGCGAACTAAAAAGTAGGTAAGCCCTGCTGAGAGAGAACCTAATATCACGGAGCCGACAAGTAATTTCGGCACAATGGTGGAGATGCTAGATTGAAACCACGCCAACGATAATTCAAAAATGAAAGGCTGTGGTGGTTGGTTCAGCAAAAATGCCCCCACTCGATACGATGCATAGAGCATCGGTGTGAGGGTGAGGGGGTTGCTAATCCAAACCATGGCAACGGCTAAGGGTAAGTTTACGCCAAGAAGGATAGCAGCGGCTGCCGCTAGCAGCATTTGAAACGGCACTGGCATAAACGCGAAGAACACGCCCACAGCAAAAGCACCTGCGGCGGAACGCCGGTTTAGATGCCACAGGTTGGTATTGTGGGCTAGTTTGCCAAAAGGCTTTAATACACCGTATTCATTTAGCCTTTGAATATCAGGCATGAAGCGTCTTAGGAACTTTCTAGGCATAGTATTTGCTGTATCCGTGACCACCTGACTTCAAGCATGGACGCTGAAATCACACATGAAAACTTACCCCGATGCCTGGTTGTTAGGCTTTGTTGTTACCTCGCTATGTGCTGTTTGGTTACAGCCAAGCTGGTTCCCTGTGCTCATGAGTGTTTTGCTCATCGCCTCATTGCTGATGGGCGGTATTTGGGTAACCACGCTGTTACTTCGCAGCAAGGTAGATAACGCAGTTAATTATATAAAAAAACTTTCAACTTATCTGCTCTCACAGATAAATATTCTCTACTTTATATTTGGCCTCATCTGCGGCATTTGCTGGGCCGCGTTCAATGTACACACTAACGCTATCGATAAGGTATATGCAACGAGCCAAAAAGAGCTCGGCTATTCCTTATTGGCAGGCGAGCAGCCCATTACGTTTAAGTTACAAATTATCGGTATAGCGCAAGATGAAGCTTGGCGCTGGCGCTTTGATGGCCGCATTGTGGCTGACGGTAAGGCTGAAGGTAAGGCTGAAGGTAAGGGGCCTAAAGTGCGCCTGTATTGGTATCAGCCAGAGGGTGAAGTGCCGAGGCCGAACGAACTTTGGCAGATAACGGCGCGCATTAGGCCTATTTCTGGGCGTTTAAACCAAGGGGGAAGTAATTTTCAGGGGCGGTTGTTGCGCCAAGGCATTTATTTTACTGGCTCAGTACAAGGTGCGGAATTATTAGAAGCTAACTCCGGCGGCGCGCGCTGGCAAATTTTTCAGTTCCTCTCGGAAACGAACTTGTTGTATCGGGATATTATGCTGGCGTTGATGATCGGTGAGCGGCAGTGGATAACGCAAGATCGCTGGCGCTTGCTGCAAGAAACCGGCTTAGCGCATGTGATGGCTATTTCCGGATTACACCTCACTTTAGTGTTTGCCACCGCTTGGTGGTTGAGCCGAGTTGCACTTGGCCTCGCCATTCTGGTTTTAAGGCAGGGTTTTCAGCTCAGGTTTACCCCGGCACCGCAGCCTATTATTGATAAGGCAGCACTTCTTTGCGCTCTGGCCCTTGCTTTGTGTTACGCGGCACTTGCGGGTTTCGCGGTATCCACATTACGGGCCTTTTCACTCGTGTTGATTTTTAGCATAAGCCGCTGGTTTGCTTGGCGCTTACCGCCATTGCGGCTATTGCTGCGCTGTGTTGCTGTGGTATTAATCTTGGATCCGCTGGCTTGGTTAGATGCGGGCTTTTGGTTGAGCGTAGGGGCAGTAACGGCCATTTTTGTTTGGCAATGGCGGGGGCCGGCGAATTTTTCCATCAGCAAATTACGAAGCAACGAATACGCTGATTCTCAGTTTACGAAAAAATCCGGCAAGCTATATTTTTACTTTTCCCAGTTGTTAGCCTTGGAACTGATACTTACCTTAGCTTTAGCGCCATTTGCCGTTTTATTTTTTCAAGGCTTCCCGTGGATAGCACCCATTACTAATATCGTTATTCTTCCTTTTTTTAGCGCACTTATTTTGCCCCTTTGCTTAGTGGTGGTGAGCCTGTTGTTATTGGTGCCGGAAGCGAGTACATCAGCAAACTGGGTTGGGCAAGTGCTGATACCGCAATTATTGTTTATCGCCGATTTAACACTTCATATCGTATTTTATGCCCTAGAGCTTAGTTTGAATTTTCCGCAGCATTGGTGGAGTAGCGGTGATGCTCGTTTTGGCGGTGTATTTCTATTGTTACTGCTTGTATGGTTCTGGCCTGCAGCTATTTTGCAGCGTATAGCTGTAGCGCTATTCGCACTGCCGTTATTGCACGCTTTTGCCAAGCCTGAAGAGGCTCAAGAATTTGCAGTGCATGTACTCGATGTTGGCCAAGGAACGGCCATAGTAGTGCAGCGGAAGCGCCAGGCGCTGGTTTTTGATGCCGGCCCCGGTTATCGTTTTGGCGGTGATATTGGCAAATCTACGTTGCTTCCTTTTTTACACTTTCATCAGCTCACACCTGAGTGGTTGGTTATCTCTCATGATCATCAAGACCACATTGGCGGGGAGGCAAGTTTGCGCGCACAATGGCCAAGCATGAAGGTGAAACGTTCGCGTTTTCATACGGTTGCAGGCGAATCTTGGGGCTGGGAGCCGATGCAATTTCCGCAGCAATACCAGCAAGGGGATAGCTGGCCTTGTGCGTGGGGCCAGCAATGGTTGTGGCAAGGTGTGCGGGTTAAGGCCTTAGCGCCCTTGCCCGGGCCTTCGTTCGGGCCGAACAATGATAGTTGTGTTTTACAGCTTGAATATAAAGGCAAGCGAATACTTTTAACCGGCGATATTCAACGGCAAACCGAACTGCGAATGGTAGGGCGTTATGGTAGCCGTTTACAAAGTGATGTGCTGATTTTGCCTCATCATGGTTCTCGAACATCGAGCCAAACTGAATTTCTCTCCGCGGTGAAACCTGATATTGCGGTGGTGAGTAGAGGATACCGAAATCACTTTCGCATGCCCCATCCGGATGTATTGGCACGCTTAAATCATGCACAAGTTCCGTTGTGGGATACCGGTATGAGTGGTCAAGTTTCCATCATCTGGGCGGGTGAGGGCTTGATTGTTCGTACGTTTCGTGAACAAATAAAGCCTCGATGGTTCTCAAGGTTGCTACCTGAAAGTGATTATTAGGAAAATGAATAAAATTCCGGTTACAATGCGCCGTCTTTACAAATAAATGGATTCCAATGGATTCACAACTAAATCGTAAAAAACATTTTCGCCGCTTGCTTACTTATTTGAAGCCATATCGGTTGCCCTTTGTAGTGGCGGTGATTGGTATGCTCGGTTATGCAGGGGTAGATACATTATTTTTCTACCATATCGAAACCTTAATTGATCAAGGTTTGGGTGCCGGTAACTCAACCATTCTCGTGTATGGTGCGATTTTTGTGCCTTTTGTATTTGTGTTGCGGGGCGTATTTAACTTTGTATCCACTTATTTTTTGAGCTACGTGGGTTTTCACATTGTTACCACGATGCGGCAACAAATATTTGAACACCTAATGCGCTTGCCTGTTTCTTATCATGATCAGGTATCTACCGGTGATTTAATCTCAAAAATCACCTACGATTCCCAACAGCTTGCCGAAGCCACTAGCCGTGCTATCTTAACCATGATTCGCGAAGGTGCCTTTGTTATCGGCTTGCTGAGCCTTATGATCTACCATAGTTGGCAGCTTTCGTTAGTGTTCTTCTTGATCGGCCCAGTGATTGGTAAAGTGGTTTCGGTTGTTTCGCGGAAGTTTCGCGAGGTCAGCGGCAAGATTCAAACCGCGATGGGCAATGTAACAACCACCTCGGAACAAATGATCAATGGCCATCAAGTTGTGGTGATGTTTGAAGGCCAAGAGCACGAAGCTAAACGCTTTCAAACAGTGAATACAGCTACCCGCCAGCAGAATATGAAACTGGTCAATATTCGCACCGTAAGTACATCAGTTATTCAGTTTATTGCATCGCTTAGTTTGGCGGCTGTGTTGTTTATAGCTAGCTTTCCAAGCATGATTGAAGAGCTTACACCTGGTGCCTTTACCACCTTGCTTACATCCATGATTATGTTGCTGCGGCCGTTAAAGCAGCTCACCAACGTGAATGCTGATTTTCAACGTGGTTTAGCGGCTGCCGCAAGTATCTTTAAAGTGCTCGATGAGGAGCAAGAAAAAGACACTGGCCATTTAAAAACCGATCGCGTGCGCGGCGAATTAGCCGTAAAAAATCTAACATTTAAATATGGCACTGCCGATGCGCCGGCGTTGAGTGATATCAGTTTCACGGTACCTGCCGGTAACACCATAGCCCTCGTAGGACGTTCAGGTAGCGGAAAATCAACGATTTCTAATTTGCTTACGCGTTTTTATGATTACGAAACCGGCACAATTGAACTTGATGGCGTGGATATTCGTGAATATGAATTAAAATCGCTCCGCCGCCAATTTGCCGTAGTGTCGCAAAATGTAACCTTGTTCAACGATACTATTGCTAACAATATCGCTTACGGTGGCAGGGGTGAAGTAAGCCCAGAAGATATTCAACGGGCGATTAAGTTGGCCTATGCCGATGAATTTATTGATGAGCTACCCCAAGGTATTGAAACCATTGTGGGTGAAAATGGCGTGATGCTATCGGGCGGGCAACGCCAACGCATTGCCATCGCTCGTGCGCTGCTGCGAGATGCGCCGCTATTGATACTCGATGAAGCAACCTCAGCATTGGATACGGAATCTGAGCGGCATATTCAAAAAGCTTTGGATAATCTGCAACAAGATCGCACATCGCTTGTAATTGCGCATCGGTTATCAACGATTGAAAAAGCAGATGAAATTCTTGTGCTCGACCACGGCAAAATTGTGGAGCGTGGCACCCATACTGATTTATTAGATAAAGAAGGTGCTTACGCACAACTTTATAATATGCAGTTTGGTGATTAGTTCATGAGCAAGGAAAGCGTTTGGCATGAGCAGTAAAGCAAAATCAGAACAAAGCAAATTTGAAAAAGCCCTTGTGCGCTACTGGTATCAAACCCGTTTAGCCTTGCCACTTTGGTTGTTAATACCCTTTAGCGTGCTGTTTCGAGTGTTAGCGGCACTTCGGCGGTTAATGTATTGGTTAAAGCTCAAGCGCACATGGCAGCCGCCGGTACCCATGATTATCGTTGGCAATGTAACCGTAGGTGGTACAGGTAAAACGCCAACTGTGCTGGGCTTAGTGGCAATGTTGCAACGAGCTGGATATCGGCCTGGGATTATTAGCCGTGGCTACGGTGGTGTTGGGCCTTTTCCTATGTTAGTTACTGGACAAAGTAACCCAGTAGCCTGCGGTGATGAACCAGTAATGTTAGCCAGCTTAAGCGGCGTGCCGGTGGCCGTGGCACCCAAACGGCCTGAGGCAGCACAGTTATTACTAAACGAACACCAGTGCGATGTACTTATTGCGGATGATGGCTTACAGCATTACGCATTGGGGCGAGACATTGAATTGGCTGTGGTTGATGGTGAGCGCGGCTTAGGTAATGGCTGGCGTTTGCCAGCAGGGCCGCTGCGGGAAAGTGCTCGGCGGTTACGTAAAGTAGATTGGGTGATTGTGAACGGTGCAAAAGCCGACGAAGCGGTAACTTACGGCAAGCGCTTGAAGCTTTCTGCAGAAAAAAGCCGACAACACATTATCCCAATGCAGCTTGAGCCCAATGGCTGGTTTCGGGTGAGTGACAACAAAGAAATAGAAGCGCCCACCGGCGAAAATGTTTTGGCGATTGCAGGGATCGGGAATCCAGAGCGATTTTTTAATTTAATCATGCTGCATCAGATCAACATTCAAGAAACGCGAGTTTTTCCGGATCACTACCAATATCAGCCCCAAGATTTTTACAACATCGATAATGAAACACTGGTATTAATGACGGAGAAAGACGCTATTAAGTGCGCGAGTTTTGCTCGCCCATATTGGTACTATTTGCAAGTGGCCGCGCGCTTTTCCGCAGATTTTGAAGCTGAATTCCTGCATCGGGTAAAAACTATCTCGCTTGCGAAAACAAAGCGTTAAATGCAGCATTAAGATCAGATTATGAAGATTAGTGGTATGTATAAGGCGTGTTTAAATTTTATATTTGAGGAGTAGCATTGTGAATATTCCTACCAACATGTTGGCAATATTGGCCTGCCCATCATGCAAAGGAAAGCTCGTTTGGAACGAAGAAAAAACCGAGTTGGTATGTCGTGGTGAGCAGCTCGCTTATCCTGTGCAGCAGGGTATCCCTGCATTGCTGGCTAGTGCTGCGCGAGAGCTTACCCTGGCTGAATTGGAGCAGTTGAAATCATGAGCTTCACCGTTGTCATTCCAGCGCGTTATCAATCAACCCGTTTGCCGGGCAAGCCATTAGCGGATATCCACGGCAAACCGATGATTCAACATGTGTATGAACGTGCACTAAATAGTGGCGCTGCGGAAGTGATCGTAGCCACCGATGATGAGCGCGTGATGCAAGTAGTAAAAAGTTTTGGTGGCCGCGTAATGCGCACTTCACCTGATCACCAATCAGGCACGGAACGGCTTGCTGAAGTAGTGGATCGCTTAGCACTTTCCGATGAACAGGTGGTAGTAAACGTACAAGGCGATGAGCCTTTTATTCCGCCGGAAATTATCTGCCAGGTTGCGGAAAACTTAGCTAGCCAGCGGAATGCGCCCATGGCTACCTTGGCGGTGCCGTTGAAAAGCGCAGATGAGTTATTTGATCCTAATGTGGTAAAAGTTGTTGCTGATGCCAAAAATTATGCGCTGTATTTTAGCCGTGCAGCCATTCCTTGGGACCGTGAGCGCTTCCAAAAAAATAAAGATAACTTGGAATTAAGTAGCCACCTGTACCGCAGGCACATTGGTATTTACGCATATCGTGCAGAATTTGTGGCTCGTTATGCCGAGTGGGAACCGAGCCCTTTGGAGCAGGTGGAATCACTCGAGCAGTTGCGGGTGCTTTGGTATGGTGAGCGCATTCATGTTGCTGAAGCGATTATCGAACCACCTGGCGGTATTGATACACCGGAAGATCTCCAGCGAGCGCGCACCCGCTAGGCAGGAGGCGTTCATTAACGTGAACGGGGCAAACTAGGCCGTTGGGGTAAACTCGAAGAAGGGCGCGAGTTAGGGCGAGGTAGATTGAGTTAAGGCGAGCTGGCGCGAGTTAGCGCAAATTAGAGTAGGTCGAGTTGGTTCTGCTTCGGTTCAGTTCGCCCTTCTTGTTCATCCTTCTCTAATTGCGCTTGCTGCCGCAAAAACAGTTCTCGGCGTTTCTGCCGGCCAGCAATGAGTTTTAAAAT
This sequence comes from Aliidiomarina iranensis, assembly GCF_003987135.1. GTDB lineage: Bacteria > Pseudomonadota > Gammaproteobacteria > Enterobacterales > Alteromonadaceae > Aliidiomarina > Aliidiomarina iranensis. The sequence continues at coordinate 447,174 of NZ_PIPJ01000002.1, read as the reverse complement.
ATTCGCACGCTCGGCTTCCGGTTTCTCATACCATTGAAAACGCTCATCACGAGAACGCAAGCAACCTCGGCAGTAACCGCGAGGGCCTGATTCACATACGCCAACACAGGGGTTGGGTAGCTCAAACATTTCCAGTTGGTTTAAACTCATAAATCCGTGTTTTCCTCATGAGTGGCAGCCACTTGGCTCAAGTTTCGTTCATTCTTAGCATTTGTAAGTTTTGCTTGCTCGGGGTTTTCGGCAGCCAGAAAACGCTCTCGATATATTTGTGGCGAACAACCACTAATTTTTTTAAATAACCGAGAAAAATAATACGGATCATCAAAGCCAAATGCGAGCGCTACTTGGCGAACACTTGCATTTGTTTGTTCTAGCATGCGCTGCGCTGCCATGATTTTCATTTCGTTAAAATAACGCAAGGGTGGTCCGCCGGTAAGTTCGCGAAATTTCTTGCTGAAGTAATAGCGTGATAAACCGGAAAATTCAGCAAAATCATTTAAACCAAGGCTGCGATGGCTATTATCTCGCATAAACCGATCTAACGCAGTTAAACTAAAGCCCGCATCGATTTTATCAGGATCGCGTATGAGCAGCGGCAATTGCGCGAGTAATTTACGCAGTATGGCTGTTGCGAGCATAGCCCGTTCGAACGTGAGGCGTTGATGCTGTAGGTTCAATAGATCAGTAACATCGGGCAGTAATGATTGCCAGCGGCGTAGGGTAATTACCGGCGCTTGCTGAAGTTGTGTTTTAATCCCAATATAATCCATGAATTCTTCGGCTTCAGAACCGGCAAAATGCGCCCAATAAATACTCCATGGGCTTTCCGGATCGCTGTGGTAACTGTGGGCAATATCTTGCCGTAAAAATAAAACCTGGCCGGCGTTAATTGTGCCTTGGTCATTATCCGTGCGGTAAAACCCCCGTCCGGCATGGCAGAAAATAAGCAAATGGTCGGTGTGTGCGGTTCGCCGAACGCGGTGGTCTTTTGCCTCCAAATAGTGGCCATAGGCAACAGGATAAAGCCCTGAGCTCAGTGGATGCCGAGCAAGTTGCTGGTTTACCGCATGGGGAATAATTAACCGAGAACTGCCAGCCGGCAGGGGCCAATCAGAGGGTTGACTCATAGATCTGTGTGCTCATCGCAAATAACAATATAATCCATTATAGCGCCAATTTTATCGATTCTAAAGTTAACTGGATTTTGTTCTAATGCGGCACAAGTAAAAAATGCGTATTCTAACGATAGGCACAACCACTAGCGGTGTATTTTCGTATATCTGCATAGTATTTACATGCATGGTGTCCACGATGCATAGGTTTTGAGAGGATAATAATGAGTATTAATCGAGTTAAATTGTTCATTGGCGGTGAGTTTGTTGAATCAGAAACAACTCAATACATACCCGTAACTAACCCAGCAACTCAAGAAGTGATTGCCGAGGCTCCATGTGCCACGCCAGCAGAAGTTGCTCGGGCCATTGCCAGTGCAAAAGAAGCCTTTAAAACCTGGCGCGAAGTACCGGTATCTGAGCGTGCGCGCGTAATGATGCGCTATCAGGCGTTGTTGAAAGAACATCATGATGAGCTTGGCGAAATTCTTGCTAAGGAAACCGGAAAAACCTTTGAAGATGCCAAAGGTGATGTATGGCGTGGCATTGAAGTAGTGGAACAAGCTGCGAATATTCCCTCATTAATGATGGGTGAAACTGCTGAAAACGTGGCACGTGGTATCGATACCTACAGTTATGTGCAGCCGCTCGGTGTGTGTGCGGGTATTACGCCGTTTAACTTCCCAGCGATGATTCCACTTTGGATGTTCCCAATGGCCATTGCTTGCGGTAACACTTTCATTTTGAAGCCTTCTGAACAAGATCCGTTAACACCAACGCGCTTGGTTGAATTGTTTGAACAAGCCGGTGCGCCTAAAGGTGTGTTGCAAGTTATTCATGGCGGCAAAGAACAGGTTGATATTCTGCTTCGTGACCCAGAAGTAAAAGCACTTTCGTTTGTGGGCTCTGTGCCGGTAGCTGAGTATATTTACCGCACAGGCACTGAGCATTTAAAACGTGTACAAGCCTTTGCGGGTGCGAAAAACCATAGCGTGATTATGCCTGATTCGAACAAGCAAACGGTAATCAACAACCTAGTGGGTGCTTCAGTAGGTGCCGCTGGCCAACGTTGTATGGCGATTTCAGTAGCGGTATTTGTGGGTAAATCGAAAGAATGGATTCCAGAATTAGCTGAGCAACTTGCTAAAGTTCAGCCAGGCGCTTGGGATAATAAAGATGCGGCTTATGGCCCGCTCATTAGCCCGCAAGCCAAGCAGCGTGTGGTTTCTATGATTGAGCAAGGCAAAAAAGAAGGTGCCGAATGCTTAGTAGATGGCACGCAGTGTGTTGTGGAAGGATACCCTGACGGTAACTGGGTTGGCCCTACGTTCTTCAGCAAAGTAACGGCGGATATGAAGATCTATCAAGAAGAAATCTTCGGCCCAGTGTTATGTGCAGTAGAAGTAGATACATTAGAAGAAGCAATTGCCTTAGTGAATGCCAACCCATTTGGTAACGGTACTTCAATCTTCACGGCAAACGGTGCTGCGGCGCGTAAATACCAACACGAAGTAGAAGTAGGCCAAGTAGGCATTAACATTCCAATTCCTGTGCCATTGCCTTTCTTCTCGTTTACCGGTTGGAAAAACTCATTCTTTGGTGATTTGCACGCTTACGGTAAGCAAGCGATTCGTTTTTACTCTGAAACTAAAACTATTACTGCTCGTTGGCCAGAAAGCGAAATTGATAATGGCCCTAACATGACCATTAAACTGCAGTAATTCGGGAGATATTGTTGTGAATTTTAATCTAACCGACGATCAACAAGCATTCGCTGATACAGCGCGTGCTTTTGCAGAAAAAGAAATGGCGCCGTTTGCAGCCAAATGGGATGCCGAGCATCACTTTCCTATCGAAGTATTTCGCAAAGCTGGCGAAATGGGCTTTATGGGCATGTATACCCCTGAAAAAGCCGGTGGTTTTGGGATGTCACGCCTTGATTCCGCACTTATTTTTGAACAACTCGCCATGGGCTGCACCGCTACCACTGCGATGATGACGATCCACAACATGGTGAGCTGGATGATCGGCGAATTTGCCAAGCCAGAGATTGCGGAAGAATTCTGCAGTGGCTTGGTAACCGGTGAAAAACTTGGTTCCTATTGTTTAACTGAGCCGGGCTCAGGCTCCGATGCAGCCAACTTGCGGACATCTGCTAAAAAAGATGGCGATGAATATGTGTTGAACGGCTCAAAGATGTTTATTTCCGGGGCCGGCTCAACCGATGTACTCGTAGTTATGGCTCGCACCGGTGGTGAGGGTGCCAAAGGTATTTCGGCATTTGTGGTACCAGCGGATGCAAAAGGCATTCATTACGGTAAAGCGGAAGAGAAAATGGGCTGGAATGCGCAGCCAACCCGCTTAGTAACCTTTGAAGATGTGCGTATTCCAGCCGATTACTTGCTCGGTGAAGAGGGCGAAGGCTTTAAGTTTGCCATGATGGGCCTTGATGGCGGCCGCATCAACATTGCGGTTTGTTCAGTTGGTACGGCGCAAGCCGCGTTGAATACGGCCCGCGATTACATGCATGAGCGCAGCCAATTTGGAAAGCCGTTAGCGGCCTTCCAAGCGATGCAGTTTAAGTTGGCGGATATGGCTACTGAACTGGTTGCAGCGCGGCAAATGGTGCGTTTGGCGGCGTTTAAAGTAGATGAAAACGATAGTGATAAAACAACCTATTGTGCCATGGCCAAGCGTTTTGCCACTGATATCGGCTTCCAAGTATGTAATGAAGCGCTACAAATTCACGGTGGTTATGGTTACATCAAAGAATATCCACTAGAACGCCATGTTCGTGATGTGCGTGTGCATCAAATTCTAGAAGGCACAAATGAAATTATGCGTTTAATTATTGCTCGCCGTATTTTGGCTGAAGGCTCGGCTGAACTGCTGTAGCGCCTTGTTATCCGCGATAGTGCTGGCAGCTGATAGGAGTGTCGGCTGCTAGTGGTGTTGGCAGTTAGTGGTGTCGGCTGTTAGTGATATCGGCAGATATTGTGCTCAGCGGATTTTCTTGTTAGCAAATAGGATTGTTAGCCGATCATAACTTCAGCAACAAGTGCGTAAGCGATAAAGTAAACGTGAAGGAGAAAGCTTAATGGACGCAGAAATAAGCAATAAAGATGCGGTATTGTTTTCGGAAACGGAAACGGTAAGCGGTAAGAAAATTGGCATTGCCTGTTTGAACTCAGAGCGTTCGTTGAATGCTTTGAGCCTAGATATGATTCGTTTGCTTGAGCCGCAATTAAAAACATGGGAATCCGACCCAGAGATTGCCTGTGTGTGGTTAGAAGGTGCGGGTGAAAAAGCGTTTTGTGCTGGTGGTGATATTGTTGCCATGTATCATGCTATGCAGGAAATGCCGAAAGAGCCCGTGACGGAAGTGCTAGATTTTTTCACCGCTGAGTATCAGTTGGATCATCTTATTCAAACCTTCCAGAAGCCAATTCTAGTATGGGGTGATGGCTTCGTGATGGGCGGCGGTATGGGCCTTATGAATGGTGCTAGCCACCGTGTGGTTACGGAGCGTTCACGCCTGGCGATGCCAGAAATTAGTATTGGTTTATATCCAGATGTAGGTGCTACATATTTTCTTGGGCAACTACCCGATAACATGGGTTTATTCCTCGGATTAACGGCGGCACAAGTAAATGCCGCCGATGCGCTGTATTTAGGTATGGCTGATTTTGCCATTGCCAGCGATAGCCGTACGAGCACACTGCAAGCACTGGTGAACGCAAGTTGGACCGACGATAACGCGCTAAACAAAGCAACCTTAACGGATACTTTGCAACAGCGAATGTTGAACGATCAGGAATTGGCGAGTGGGCCGCTATTTGAACGCCGCGAGTTGATTTCCAAACTCCTCGAAGGAAATGACGTGATTTCCGCGACAAAGCAGTTTTTGCAGCATGAAACCGATGATGAGTTATTACTCCGCGCTCAGAAAACGTTGGCGCATGGCTGCCCGTTAACGGCGCACATTGTTTGGCAACAACTGCAATTTGGTGGCAGTTTAAGCATTGCCGATGCCTTTCGCCTTGAGTTGACCCTTTCGGTAAATTGTGCGGCAAAAGGTGATTTTGTGGAAGGTGTTCGTGCTTTGCTAATTGATAAAGATCGGCAACCGAAATGGACCCACGGCAGCATTGAAGAAGTAACCGCAGACGATTTGGATGCAATGTTTATTTCGCCTTGGGGTGAAGATGAACACCCGTTGCGGGATTTAGGTGCAAACGCATAACGTGAAGAGTATGCCGCGCGGCTAGAGCGCGGCATTTTTTTAGCTTACTTTTTTGAAAATTGAAATTACGAACGATTAGAGTTCTAACGAATAGAAAGGAGCAACAAATGGCTCGCATAGGATTTATTGGATTAGGCAATATGGGTGGCCCAATGGCCACTAACTTGGTAAAAGCAGGCTTTGAGGTTCAGGTGTTTGATTTATCACCGGCCGCGCTAGCAACCTTAGAAGAGGCGGGAGCAAGCATTGCAAAAAGCGCCGCGGAAGCGGTGAATAATGTTGATTTTGTTATCTCTATGCTACCAGCAGATAAACACGTGCTGGCACTTTATTTGGGTGATCAGGGGATTGTAGATGCAATTCCTGAAACTGCATTAGTGATTGATTCGAGTACTATTTCAGCAGACGCAGCGCGTGAACTTGGCGCCGGAATCACTGCTAAAGGCCGCCGGTTTATTGATGCCCCAGTATCTGGTGGCGTAGGTGGTGCGAAAGCCGGTACGCTTACCTTCATTTGTGGTGGTGATGCTGCGGATATTGAAGAAGCTAGGCCTGTTTTAGAAAAAATGGGGAAAAATGTTTTTAAAGCCGGCGAGCATGGCGCGGGCCAGGTAGCTAAAATTTGCAATAATATGCTGCTCGGCGTGTTGATGGCGGGTACCTCAGAAGCCTTGCAACTCGGTAAAGCACACGGCTTAGATCCAAAGGTTCTTAGCGATATTATGCTACAAAGTTCGGGCCGTAATTGGACACTAGAAGTGTATAATCCTTGCCCGGGCGTGATGGATAGCGTGCCTTCAAGCAATGATTATAATGGCGGTTTTCTTGTTGATTTGATGCTGAAAGACTTGGGCTTAGCGAGAAATACGGCCGATTCAACCGGTTCTGCCACGCCAATGGGTGATATGGCGGCGAAGTTGTTTTCAGAGCATAGTGAAGCCGGCTTTGGCAGCAAAGATTTCTCCAGTATTTTCCGTAAATTTGAAAAATAAAGGATAGCGAATTCCATGCAAATTAGTGAATCAGTGATTGTAGTAACAGGCGGCGCGCAAGGTTTAGGGCGTTCTATGGCCGAAGATTTTGCTGCTGGCGGTGCGAAATTAGCACTTATCGATATGAACGATGAAATGTTGCAAGAGGCGGCGGCAGAGTGCTCAAAGCTTGGTGCTGCGGAAGTAAAAACTTACAACGTAAACGTAACCGATGAAGCCGCTGTTGAAAGTGCGTTTGCTGAAATTGATCAGCATTTCGGTGGTTTGCAGGTGTTAATCAATAATGCGGGTATTTTACGCGATGGCATGTTGATTAAGTGCAAAGACGGTGAGATTACCCATAAAATGCCACTGCAACAATGGCAATCGGTGATTGATGTTAACCTAACCGGTACCTTCTTGTGTGGCCGCGAGGCTTCGGCGGTAATGGCCAAGCGCGGCATTCAAGGGGTGATCATTAATATTTCCAGTGTTGCTCGAGCCGGCAACATCGGCCAAACCAATTATGCGGCTACTAAAGCGGGCGTAGTTGCGATGACAGTAACCTGGGCACGTGAGCTTGGCCGCTTCGGTATTCGTTGTGCTGCGATTGCGCCGGGTTTCATTGAAACGCCAATGACCGGGCAAATGAAGCCAGAAGCCGTAGAACGCGCGTTGGCCATGGTGCCATTACGCCGTTGGGGGCAACCGGCGGAAATAGCACACTCGGCACGTTACATTATTGAAAATGATTTCTTTAGTGGCCGTGTGATTGAGATTGATGGCGGCGTGCGTTTATAAATGTTTGAATTCTGGCCAGAGTTTATCCGAAGCATTCCTATTTCAAGCTCGATGGGGCGGCTTCTACTGAGTTCGTTTTTACTAATCGTTGGCGTGTTGGCATTGCGTGCAGTGCTGGCACGTTTCATTCGAAAAACAGTAAACTCGAATGAACTGCGCCGGCGTTGGCTGGTGCAAAGCAGAAATGGTTTGTTGTTGTTATTGGTGCTCGGATTAGTGATGATCTGGGCATCCGAGCTTCGTACTCTGGCCCTTTCTATTGTAGCAATAGCGGTAGCCTTCGTAGTCGCCACGAAAGAATTGATTATGTGCGTGACCGGCTCTATGGTGAAATCGGCGGGCCGCAGTTTCAGCATTGGCGATCGCATTCAGGTGAAGGATTTTCGTGGTGATGTGATTGATCAAAACTTACTCACCACAACCATCCTTGAAGTTGGGCCTGGCAAGTTAACGCATCAACGCACGGGCCGAATGACAGTGCTGCCGAATTCTTTGTTTGTATCGGATGCGGTGATTAACGAGAGCTATACCCATGATTGGGTGTTGCATGTATTTGTTGTTCCTTTTAAACGGGAAGAAAACTGGAAGCACGCGAAGGAAGCGTTTCTTACGGCGGCTCAGGAACACGCAGCACCGTATTTAGAAGATGTTCGCCGCTACATGAAGCGCATGAGTGACCACAAGGGAATAGATGTTCCCACCGTTGAACCTCGGGTATCACTACAAGTGCCGGCCGCAGGTGAAATTCACTTAGTGATTCGGTTTCCGGTTAAAGCCTCGGAACGCAGTGCAGCTGAGCAAGCAATTTTGTTAGATGTCTTTAATAACAGTGATTTCAGCCCTAGCAAATCTGGTTCTACACTAGGCGCACCAGGAACAGTTGACGAAAAACCTTAGGCGGCATAGATGATAGATTCCACGTTAGTAGTGGCAAAAAGTAAAGCATGGGTAGAGCAACTGATTGTGAAATACAACATTTGCCCATTTGCCCGCCGAGAAGTGGAGCGAGATAGCATCCGTTATGTGGTTGCAGGCCAGAGAAAAACGGCGGACGTGCTGGAAGCATTAATCAAAGAGTGTGAGTTTCTCGACCAGAATATGGATACGGAAACCACACTTATTATGCTCCCTGCAGGCTTTGAAGGCTTTTATGCCTACCTCGATTTACTCGATACCGCTAATGAGTTGTTGGCGATTCAAGGCTATGAAGGGATTTACCAACTCGCGAGTTTTCACCCAGATTATTGTTTTGAGGGCGAAAAACAAGATGCCGCATCAAATTATACCAACCGGGCGCCTTATCCAACCCTACACCTCTTGCGCGAAGCGAGCCTGGAACAAGCGCTAAGCCGCTATGATGATCCTGAATCCATTCCCGATCGCAACATTGCTTTTGCCGAAAAGAAGGGTGCGGAATTCTTCGAAAAGATCTTAGCTGGATTATAAATTTGCCTACACAGCTTACCCACGCTGATTCCGGAACTGCCTGATTTGTTGGGAATTTGAACAAAATTGGGATATTATTCGTATCAATCAGATTACTATAGCTAATCTGAACTGCTTAACATAGCAAAGGAACCGCGATGCGAAAACTACCTCCGTTGAATGCCTTACGTTCGTTTGAAGCGGCCGCGCGCCATTTAAGTTTCACCAAAGCCGCGGAAGAATTGTTTGTTACTCAAGCTGCAGTAAGCCACCAAGTCAAAGCCTTGGAAGATTTTCTTGGTTTAGCCTTATTTTTACGCCGTAACCGCGCATTGTTGTTAACCGAAGCGGGGCAAAATTATTATCTCGATATTCGGCAAATGTTCGAAACGCTCACCTTAGCTACATCCAAAGTAATGCTTGCCAGTGAGCAAGGCTCACTTACCGTATGTGTTCCGCCGGGCTTTGCCATTTTATGGTTAGTACCAAGGCTTAGCCGGTTTCATGAGGCCCACCCTGAAATTGATGTACGCTTAAAGGCGGTGGATGAAATTAGTGGTTCGTTAACTGATTACGTTGATGTAGCCATTTATTACGGCAGTGGTTCTTGGCCTGGCGTGAAATCGTTTCGCTTGCACAAAGAATATTTAATTCCCGTGTGTTCACCCTTGTTGTTGCAAGGCGCGAAACCGCTGAAAAAGCCAAGTGATTTGCATGAGCATACGCTACTGCACGAAGAAACGCGAAATGCATGGCGTGATTGGTTTGCTATGGTGGGCGAAGCGCCGCCAACGCGCAAGAGTGGCCCGGTTTTTTCACATTTAGCGCTGGCTTTAAAAGCTGCGGTGCATGGGCAGGGCGTAACGCTTGCTAACAGTGTTTTAGCGAAGCCAGAGCTTGATTCCGGCCACTTAGTGCAAGTGTTTCCGCAAACCTTGCCCACCTCAGAGGCTTTCTATATGGTGTGCCGAGAATCCCAAGCCGATGTGGGTAAAATCGCAAAGTTTCGAGATTGGATTTTGGCGGAAGTTAAACGTGATGAAGATGAGGGGCAAGCAACCTAATGGCAATATTTGTGTTTGCCCATGGCGCTGGTGCGGGGCCGGAAACAGAGTTCATGCAAATTATTTCAGCCAATTTAGAACAAAAAGGGCATAAAGTTCATCGGTTTGCCTTTCCGTACTGGCAAAAGATTGAGCAGAGTGGTAAAAAGCGCCCCCCGGATAAAAAAGAAGTACTTGATGCGGCCTTTATTGCTGAAGTTACTCGCATACAAGAGGGGTGTGAAGATATTCCCTTGGTTGTGATGGGAAAATCAATGGGCGCTCGGGTTGCTTTTCGCTGTGCAGATAAAGTAAATGCGGTAGCGGCTATTGGTTTAGGTTTTCCGTTTCACCCACCGGGTAAGCCAGAAAAGCATCGGTTAGCTGACCTTACGAATGGGCGTAGGCGAAATTTTATTGTGCAGGGCAGCCGCGATCCGTTTGGCAAGCCAGAATGGCTCGCCGAGCAAGCATTACCGAAGAACTTAAGGCTTCATTGGGTTACGGACGGCAATCATGATTTGGCCCAACCGAAACGGAATGGTTTAACTAATACTGAGTGCTGGCAATTGGTATCACGCGAAATTGATGCCTTTGTAACTAAATTAACGAATCAAATTAACTAATCAATTGAAATAAGAATTTAAGGAATAAGCGTTTTATGGCTGTTTTGTTATATTGCCGCGCCGGTTTTGAAGGCGAGTGTGCTGCTGAAATTCAGGAGCGTGCAGCTGCTCTGGGCGTGTTTGGTTATTGCAAAACCCAGCCCAATAGTGCGCTTGTTACCTTTGAGTGTAAGCCGGAAGAGGCAGACCATTTAGCGCGTAAATTAGCGGTTCATTCACTGATTTTCGCTCGCCAATTATTTGTCCGCGTAGCTGATTTGAACCAACTAGATTTAGCCGACAGGGTAACGCCTTTGGTGGCGGCACTTCCAGAGATGCAGCTTTGCGGCCGGTTATGGATCGAAACTACGGATACCAATGATGGCCGTTCATTATCCGCTTTGTGCCGTAAAATTACGAAGCCGCTGAGTATGGCGTTGCAAGAAAAAGGGTTGCTAACGGAAAAGGAAGTAACGAATCGGCCGGCCTTGCATGTACTTTTTCGCAGTACGCATTCTGTTGTTGTAGGTTACTCCTATAGCTACAACCATTCCCCTTATCTTATGGGTATTCCGCGAGTGCGCACACCGAAGGGCGCACCAAGCCGCTCTGCTGCGAAGCTTGCCGAAGCCTTTAAAGTGATGATACCTGAGCACGAGCTTGCTCGCCGTGTTGAGCCCGGTATGAAGGCGGTAGATTTAGGCGCAAGCCCAGGGGGTTGGACAGCGGTTTTAGTTTTCCACGATATGATGGTTGCCGCCGTTGATAATGGCCCGATGGATGCACAACTTATGGAAACTGGGCAAGTGCGGCACTTTCAAGAAGATGGCTTTCAGTTTTTACCAAAGCGTAAAAATGTGAGTTGGTTAGTATGCGATATGGTAGAGAAGCCGGTGCGAGTAGCGCATTTAATGGCGGATTGGTATATCGGTGAATGGTGCCATGATGCTATTTTCAATCTCAAGCTACCAATGAAAACGCGCTATGCAGCTGTAAAACAATATTTAGATGCCATTCGTGATCGCCTAACGGAAGCGGAAGTTTGGGGTTACGAATTAAGTGCGAAACATCTTTATCATGATCGCGAAGAGATCACTGTTTATTTACGGAAGAAATTTAAAACCTAATGCGCGGTGTGGCTCGCATTTGCAGCGGTTTGTTTTAAAAGATGGTTAGAATCTAGAGTTAGGGTATTCACATGAGAGAACGCGAAGTAGTAGCGTGGCAAGAAGCGCGCGTAAAAGGCTTTGGTAAATTTGTATTGATTCACGGGGTGCTCTCTTGGGGCTTGCCCATGCTGCTCATTATTGGTTATTTCAATAACGTGCTAGGGCCAAATGCTTCAGCTTCTTCCGTGTTGATTCATTGTATTATCTGGTTCGTAGCGGGGGCTTTATTTGGCATTGTGCTTTGGTTTGTGAATGAGCGCCGTTATAAAAAACACTTAGCTGCTACAACTGCAACCAAATCAGCTGACAAGAGCTAGCTCACGAGCAGGGCGTTTCTGATCCTTGCCGCCGTTGGTTCGCGTATTCTATCGATAAGCTTTGAAAAAAGGTTTGAAGCTAGTTATACGAACTGAGGTAGCTCATGAATAAAACCATCTTTACCGCTATTTTTGCACTCGCGCTGAGCGTTTCAGCGCACGCGAATGGTTTTTCTGAAGAAGATTTTGTGAAACCTAGCGATGCTGAATTACGTGAAATGCTCACGCCATTGCAATATCAAGTAACCCAAGAAGATGCCACTGAGCGTGCATTTGATAATCGCTATTGGGATAACCAAGCGGTTGGTATCTATGTGGATATCGTTTCCGGCGAACCATTATTTTCATCCGCGGATAAATACAAATCAGGTTCTGGCTGGCCGAGCTTTATCCGCCCCATTGCGCGCGATGTGGTAACGCGGCACCGAGATCGTTCCTGGTTTATGGTGCGTACCGAAATTCGTAGCCGCGTAGCCGATTCGCACCTAGGCCACGTATTCGACGATGGCCCGCAACCCACTGGCTTGCGTTATTGCATGAATTCGGCCGCACTGCGGTTCATTCCTGTAGAAGAAATGGCCGCAGAGGGTTACGAGGAATATATTGATCTAGTAGGCCCGCCAATTAGTTAACGGCGAGGCCTAAAGGTTTAAAAACCACTCAGAACATTTTTCCCAATTACCGTTCCTGCTTCTTGTTCAGCGTGCGCAGCGCGTAAATTCTCAGCATTGATAGTGCCTAAATGCTTGGTTTTCGTGCTGCAAATAGCGCCTGCGTCTATCATTGCGGCCACCCGATTCAGCAACACTTGCTGTTGTTGCATATCATCGGTTTCGAACATTGAACGGGTAAACATAAACTCCCAACTGAAGGTAAGCGCTTTTTGTTTACCTGCTTTAATATCAAGGGTTTCTGGATCATCAATAACGGCCACATGACCACGTGGTTTGATAAGTTCGAGGATACCGGCAAAGTGCTCTTGGGTGCCCGTGAGCGCTGCTACGTAACGTGGTTGCAGGTTAAGCTTTTGCAATTGCTCAGGGAGCGATTCACGATGGTTTATAACGTCATCTGCACCCATTTGTTTAACCCAATCTACTGTTTCTGGCCTCGAAGCCGTTGCAATAACATTGAGTTTGGTCAGTTTTTTCGCCAATTGAATGAGAATTGAGCCAACGCCCCCAGCACCACCGATTACCAGCAAGGTTTCTTGCTCGCCAGAATGTTCTGGTAAACGAAAAGAATCGAATAATATTTCCCAAGCGGTGATCGCTGTGAGCGGCAGCGCTGCCGCCTCAGCAAAATTCAAGCTTGTGGGCATGTGGCCGGTAATGCGTTCATCCACACATTGATATTCGGCATTACTGCCTTGGCGGGTTATATCGCCCGCGTACCAAACTCGATCACCGGGTTTAAACTGGCTAACTTCTGGGCCAACAGCCTCAACTATGCCTGCGGCATCCCAGCCTAATATTTGCCATTCGCCTTTTTCCGGCGCGCGATTACTGCGTATTTTACAATCTACCGGGTTTACCGAAATCGCCTCTACTTTCACTAAGAGATCGCGGCCCGCAACCACTGGCTTCTGAACTTCAATATCTTCGAGTGCCGAGGTATCGTGGCTGGGTAAGTTATATTGATGGCCAATTGCTTTCATGCTGGAACTCCTAGCTATTTTGTTGGTTTTACTCACAGTGTTGCAATGGATAGGGCTTGGCATTGGTAAGGAAAATACGCCTCAATTTGGTTAAAATAGATCGCGGAAATATTTCAGTAAGTGTACCATTCGCCGGCAAAATCAGCAGGTAATTCGTTTCTTTACGAGAGAAACGCTATCCTAGATTCCTTGCTGCCTATTTATTCGGAGATGTGTAAGTGAGTTTAAACGGTTCTATCGGTGTATTTGATTCAGGTATAGGTGGCCTTGCGATTACCCAGGAAATACGCAAGCTCATGCCGAACGAAGATATTGTTTACGTGGCCGATAGCCTGCATGCGCCCTATGGCGAAAAAACTGATGCCGCCATATTGCAACGTAGCATAGCTATTACTGAGTTTTTACTGACGCAAAATGTGAAAGCTATCGTGGTTGCTTGTAACACCGCCACAACTTCGTGCATTGATGCATTACGGCAGCGTTTTAATATTCCCTTCATTGGTACCGAGCCGGGTATAAAGCCAGCGGTTTTGAACACGAAATCTGGCGTTATTGGTGTGCTCGCCACCCCTAGAACGTTACAAACGAACTCATTTAGCGCCTTAGCCGATAGGGTAGCCTTAAATATTCAGGTTGAATTGATGCCATGCCCGGCATTAGTAGAACAAGTAGAATCCTTGCAGCTTGATTATGCCGCAGCGAAAGATGTGGTGGCGCAGTATGTTACACCTTTAATGGCAAAAGGCGTGGATACCTTAGTTTTAGGTTGTACCCACTATGCACACTTGTTGCCGGTGATCACCAAAGTGGCGGGGCCGCAGGTAACCATTATCAATACTGAAGTTGCGGTGGCGCGAGAAGTGCAGCGGCGCCTGCACCAGGCCAACTTAATGGGCGAAAAGCAGCAAGGTGGCAGCACCCAGTTTTATACAACGGGAAACCCAACTCAATTCCAGCGCCAAGTTGATATGCTTTGGGGGGCGGGGTTCCAAGTGGCGCAATGTTAGCCTATTTGTAATTCTGCATTATTACTGATAAAGCCTAGCCTGCTAAAATTTGCTTTCTGGATTACTTGTGGGATTACTTGTGGCGCTAATTGTGGCACTATTGAAAATCAAACAAGCGTTTTATTTTCTCGCATAGGTAAAATATTTTGGTAAGGGAAGGAAGTTATGGCACCACTGGTAAATCAGCAAGATCTTGAGTTTTTACTGAATGATGTTTTCTCAGCTGAAGCATTAACGAAATTTCCACGCTATGCCGATTACGATCAAGAAGCGTTTACTAGTGTGCTCGATACCGCGCGGCGCATTGCAGAAACTCACTTTCTTCCTCACAACGCCAAAGCAGATGCCCATGAACCACAATTCGATGGCGCAAAAGTAACGACCATTCCGGAAGTAAAAACCGCGTGGCAACATTACGCCGACTCGGGCCTTCTTTCTGCTCGGCATGGCTATGATGAGGGCGGTATGCAGCTGCCAGCTCTTATAAGTATGGCGTGCAATGCCTATTTTATGGCCGCAAACCCAGCTACTGCGGCTTATCCTTTTCTCACCAGTGCCGCCGCTAACGTTATTCATGCGTTTGGCTCAGAGGCCCAAAAGCAACGCTTTTTAGAGCCCATGTTTAGCGGCCGCTTTGCCGGAACCATGGCGCTTACCGAGCCTGATGTGGGCTCATCCCTTGGCGATTTAACCACAAAAGCGGTTGCCCATGGCGATGGTAGTTATCGCTTGAAAGGCCAGAAAATGTATATTTCCGGTGGTGATCAAGATATTACCGAAAACATTGTGCATTTGGTTTTAGCTCGTATCGAAGGTGCGCCTACCGGGGTAAAAGGTATTTCGATGTTCATTGTGCCGAAGTTATTGGTTGATGAGCAGGGTAATTGCACATCAGAGAACGATGTGAAATTAGCGGGCCTGCTGCATAAAATGGGTTATCGAGGTACCACCTCAACGGTACTCTCTTTTGGTGAGCAAGATGCCTGTGTAGGTTATTTAGTAGGTGAAGCGGGCAAAGGCTTGAGCTATATGTTTAAGATGATGAACGAGGCGCGCGTTGGTGTGGGCTTAGGGGCGGCCATGATTGGTTATCGTGGTTATTTAGAATCGTTGGCGTATGCTAAAGATCGACCACAGGGGCGAAGCATTGCCAATAGAGATCCAGCCAGTAAACCAGTGGCCATTATTCAACATGCCGATGTAAAGCGTATGTTGTTGCAACAAAAAGCCTATGTTGAGGGTTCTTTGGCCTTGTGTTTGTTAGCGGCAAGGTTGGTAGATGAACACGAAGCCGGTGATAACGCCGATAGCGGCATTTTGCTAGATTTGCTCACGCCAGTGGTAAAATCCTACCCATCGTTTTACGGCCCCCGGGCCAATGATTTGGCGATTCAAGTGCTTGGCGGCGCCGGCTATATTCGCGAATATCCAGTGGAACAGTGTTTCCGCGATAACCGTTTAAACCCGATTCACGAAGGCACCCATGGCATTCAAGGGCTGGATTTATTGGGCCGTAAGTTATGGCAGCACGAGGGTAAGGGGTTGAAACTGTTACTCGAGCGCATTCAAATTACCCTTCACGCCGCCGCAAAAGCACCGGAATTGCAAGAAGTGGTGGCCTTGTATCAGAGTGCTCTAAAGCCCTTCATGACAACAACGGTAGAGCTTGGGCAAGCACTATTGGGCAACAAAGCTGAAGGAACTTTGGCGAACGCTTCGGTGTATTTGGATATTATGGGTAAGTATGTGGTGGGCTGGTTATGGATAGAAATGGTGGAAAAAGCCTTGCTGAATGCTGAGCACCTTAGCCAGGAATTTGTGCAAGGTAAATTGCAAGCAGCTCGGTACTTTATGCGCTGGGAGTTACCTGAGGCGGAATTGCATTTAAAACGCCTGCAAGCGGCCGATGATACCTTTATGGCCACCGAGCCGGAATGGTTGTAACTGGCTATGATTGAGCCGGTTAGGCGAATACCGGTAGGGAGTTCCGATAGTGAGTTGCATTAGTGAGTTGCAGTAGTGGATGCAAATAAAAAAGGAGCCGAGGCTCCTTTTTTACTATTAGCTGTGGGCACACTTTGTTAGCTGTGGGCACACTGTATTAGCTGTAGGCACACTTTATTATTAGCTGTAAGCACTTCTCAGCAACAAACGAGAGCGCCGGTTAGAGGCGCTCAATAATGGCTTGGGTGAACTCGGTAGTGCCGTGGCTGCCGCCAAGATCGGCGGTGGTGCGATCGCCACTTTCGATAACATCGCGCAGCGCGCTGATGATGTTCGCAGCTTTATCTTGCATTTCAAGGTGCTCAAGCATTTGCACGGCGGCAAGAATGATTGAGCTTGGGTTAGCTAGATTTTTACCAGCGATATCCGGGGCAGAGCCGTGAACTGCTTCAAAAATTGCGCAATCAGCGCCGATATTCGCGCCTGGCGCCATGCCCAATCCACCAACTAAACCTGCACATAAATCCGATAAAATATCGCCAAATAAGTTTGTGGTTACGATAACATCGAAGTTTTCTGGGTTCATTACTAACTTCATACATGCAGCATCAACAATCATCTCTTCGAATTGAATATCTTCATATTCTTTTGCGATTTCGCGAGCTACAGCAAGAAACATGCCCGAAGTTGTTTTTAAAATATTGGCTTTATGAACAGCGGTTACTTTTTGTCGGTTTTCTCGGCGGGCCGTTTCGAAAGCGAAACGAACGATACGCTCACAGCCCACGCGCGTAACCCGGCTTACGGCTTCAGCTTCGCTACCATCATCTTTGGTGGTTTGGCCTAGGCCTGAGTACATGCCTTCGGTGTTTTCTCGGATAGTGATAATATCGATATCTTCGTAACGAGCCTTCGTGCCTTTGAAGCTCACAACAGGGCGCACATTGGCATACAAGCCAAATTGCTTGCGCAGGGTTACGTTAATGGAAGTAAAACCACCACCTACTGGGGTTGTTAAAGGGCCTTTTAAGGTAATTCCGTTACGTGCAATTGCCTCTAAGGTAGATTCTGGTAGTAATTCCCCATGCTTTTCCAAGGCCACAAGGCCTGCATCGGCATATTCGTAGTTAAAACCACAGCCCGCTTTATCAAGGATTGCCGTTACTGATTCAATGATATCAGGGCCGATACCATCACCAGGGATTACGGTAATTGTTTTGCTCATAAGAAAACCCTTCTACAACAAATAGACTTCGGCACGGGCAAATGCCGAGCCGACAAATTAATTGGCGCGAGTATAGCGTTTTTGGTGGATTTTAGCTAGATGAGGCGAGGGCGTTATAGTGGTTATTCAGCAAATGATTAGTAGCTATTGCGCACCAAACTCGGCGGTGTAGGCCGATTGCCCCCAAACGTAAAGTTCATCTTCGATAAACAGTAAAGGTGTGGTTTCATCACGTGTGGTAACGCCATCTGATTTCACATGATGGGTGCGATAAAACAAAATAAGTACGTTGCGATCATTGCTATTAATGCGCGCCTCGCTGATATCGGGCGGCCCTAGCAAGCGCAAAACTTCATCGCGATGAGCGCCAATTTCCAACCTGCCGATGTATTTTCGGTTGAAAATTTCACGCTCTCGCCATGTCATGGTTTCTGGGTTCGCCGTGTAGAAATGCAGAATGCCACCGGCAATGATGGCATACAGCAGGAAACCTACCGCGGCAATAATGAACCCTTTTTTCACTTATTTACCCTTTCACAACTTGATAGCAAGGTGTGTATTTTGTACCACCTGGCAGCTTCATGCGATCCTGCTCAACGAAAGATTGCAGCAGTTCGTCGAGTTCGCTCATAAATTCCGGCTCACCGGTTATTTGATAAGGACCATGAGCGCGAATTTCGCGCAAGCCCGGGGCTTTAACGTTACCGGCTACAATCGCCGAAAAAGCTCGGCGCAAATCAGCCGCAAGCTCTTCTTTTGGTTGATTTCGGTTCAAATTCAATTTCGCTACGTTGGCATGAGTTGGCTCAAATGGTAGCTGGAATGGCTCTTCAATGTGCAGTGTCCAGTTAAAGTGATACGCATCGCCACTTTCTTGGCGATACCGCTTCACTGCAGCCATGCCAGTTTGAATGTGTTGCGCAACCGCTACTTGATCATCAATGATGATTTTGTAGTACTGGGTAGCCGCTTTACCCAGCGTGTTCCCAATAAACTGATCTAAGTGCTCAAAATAAGAACGTGAGCTTTCTGGGCCGGTAAGAATAACAGGAAGCGCTTGTTCTTTATTCATTGGGTGCATCAAGATACCCAGTAAATACAGAAGTTCCTCGGCAGTGCCGGCGCCACCTGGGAAGATAATAATACTGTGAGCACAGCGAACGAAAGCTTCTAAACGCTTTTCGATATCGGGCATGATCACCAGCTCGTTTACGATAGGGTTCGGTGGCTCGGCGGCGATAATACCCGGTTCGGTTAAACCAAAGTAGCGGGCATCTTTAATGCGCTGCTTGGCATGGCCAATCGTAGCACCCTTCATTGGACCTTTCATGGCGCCCGGCCCGCAACCGGTGCAAACATTGAAACCACGTAAGCCCAGCTCATAGCCCACTACTTTGGTGTATTTGTATTCGGTTTCGGAAATTGAATGGCCACCCCAGCACACTACCATATCGGGCTCTTGCACAGGTTTCACAACGCCGGCGTTACGCAGAATATCGAAAGTAACATGGGTTAAGTGCCGAGTACTCATGCTTTGCAGCACATCGGCTGGGTAACGCTCACCAACGAAAAGGATATCGCGCAGCACCGCCTCTACGTGTTCGCGAATACCAACAATGAGTTCGCCATCAACAAACGCAGATGGGGGTGGATTAATAAGCTCGAGCTTAACGCCTCGCTCGCGGCGAAGCACATTTACTTCAAAATCTTCAAACTGATCAAAAATATCAGCACTGTTATCGGTGTGGCTACCCACATTTAAAACCGCCAAAACACAGTTGCGAAATAACTTATAGAGGGGGCTATCGGTAGATTGTTGTAACCGATCGATTTCTAGCTGTGATAAGAGGGCCATGCTGCCCTGAGGTGATAATGAAATTCTCATATTATTTTTACGCTCCGTACAAGCAGCCCTTGCTGCTCGCTTTTCCTTGTTCTTAAATGCTTTTAGTAAATTATATTTTTATTATTTCGGTTGTAAGAGTACGCATCTTCGGTGGTAATAATCAACCAAAATCACTATTGCCGAGCTAATCGCCCACGCAAAAGCTTGGAATCAATACTGCTATTACCCGAATGGCGAATTGGATTGATATCTAAACCACCACGGCGGGTATAGCGTGCCAACACTTGGAGTGATTCACAGCCTGCATGTTGCATTAAATCGGTATAGATACGTTCAACACATTGTTCGTGAAATTCATTGTGATTGCGAAACGAAATCAGATAGCGCAACAGTGCTTGGCGATCAATTTTTGGTCCTGTATACGCAATGTAAACCGAGCCCCAATCGGGTTGATTCGTAATTAAACAATTTGATTTTAATAAATGGCTACATAATTGTTCACTTACCCGCTCAGTGCCTGCCGCAGTTGCCAAGAGGTTCGGCGCGTAATCGTAATCGTTTATCTGTACCGGTTCGTCATCAATGCACTCAGCGGCAAAGTTCATAATGCCGTGTTGGGTATAGCTATCGAGTGAATAGATACGCACTTCTACTGGCGCTTCGGCGCATGCACTGAGATCGCGGGTTAAGTTTTCGAGCACCTCATCTGTGCTGGCGAATACGCTTTGATTGTAGCTATTTAAATACAGCTTGAAGGATTTTGATTCGATAAGGTTTCGGCTTGTTGCGGGCACTTCAACCTCAGCAATAACTACCTTTGGAACGCCGGTTGGTTGCAGCCAGGAAACTTCGTAACAAGTCCAGAGGTCACGACCAGCAAAAGGTAACGATTCGTCAGCCACACCTATACTGCTGCGGTTTAACTGCCGCGGCACCGGTTGCAATAAACTTGCATCATACTGTGTGGGGTACTCGGTTGCTGTTCCAAGTTTCAAATCGGCCATTGGGTTTTTTGAGCTTACTGGCATTACATACTTCCTCTGCGTAGAATGCTGCTATTGTATGAATAAACAAGGCCGGAGGCCAGATGAACTCAGTAATTGAAGGTTTAAATTCACTTCATGAGCGCTATGCCAAGCATTACGAAGAGGCTGGGCTTACGCCAAAAACGGAATATATATCGAATTGGGATGCCCCTTGCTACGTTGGTAAACCTAGTGGTGGTGATATTGCGTGGCGAGCGGTACCACAAACTGAACCACTTGATTTTAGTGGTGTTGAGCATGCTTTGGAAATGCAACTTGATGACCAAGTGAAAGTATTTTTTAGTTGCGTGTATGCAGGGGATTTGGCCTTGGAGTTCAAAGGTAACTCCCTAGAGCTCCTGCAAGTGATGCATCCAGAGGACGGCGAGCGGCTGCAGCAAAATTTGATTGGCCACGTAATGATGAAACAGCGTTTGCAACAAACCATCACGTTGTTTCTGGGGGTAACTGACGAGGACGATTTATTGATCTCGGTTAATAATGAAACTGGCGCCGTAGGGTTAGAATATGTAGGTAAGGATCAGCACGAAATATTAGCGGATGACTTAGCAAGTTTTTTAACTATGCTTGCGCCGCGTTTACCAGCGGATGAATTTGAGGCTTGAGCCGAAGCGTTGATTCACGGTATAAACGTTTGTGCACACAATAACCGCCAATTAAGAGTGACTAACCGATGACAACGAATGCAGAATCAACATTAGCAGAAACAGCGGACGAAAACCTGGAAGCGAGAGCAAAGCTTAGTGGCGAATTGATTTACTTGGAACACGAGCATCTGGCAACTGCGGCTTCTTTATTGTTTCAAGCGTATCAGGACGACCCGTTGTTCTTATCCATCTTTCAGGCGCACAAAGAGGGCTATGAACAGCGGTTGCGGGCAGCGATTCGGGAAGAGTTGGCGGTATTTTATCAACATGAGCAACCTATATTTGGGTTGTTTGAAGGCGATACCCTTGAGGGTGTGGTATGCATGACCCGCCCGGGCGCTGCCTTTGGGCCGGAACGCTTTTGGCATTGGCGTTTGCGGATGTTACTTACGGCAGGTTATGTAAGCACTAAACAAATGCTGGAGAAAGAACGCATTATTGCCGAGGCTATGCCGGTAAATCATTACCACATGCTCACTTTCATTGCGGTGCACCCGAATTATCAACAACATGGCTTAGGTGATTTACTTGTGCATGCGGCGCGCGCAGAATTAGTAGAAGCGCCAGAATCTGCGGGTATAGGCTTGTTGGCAACGCGGCCTAATTATGCAAAATTTTTCGCGCAACGAGGCTTTCATCATTTACGTGATATTCAGGTAGGTGAGATTACTGGCCAACTTATGTTTTTCGCGCGTGAAGACGAGGAGCTCGATTGACATTTATTCTGAATTAGGGTGAAATTCACGGCCCTTGTTGCCACAGCCGCAACGGCTGTAAATGGTTCGGAGCGAATGCAAAAATATTTAGAATCCTCAGTTATTGTTGCCAAGTTTGGCGGCACCTCAGTTGCTGATCTACCAGCGCTTCAACGTTGTGCAGATATTATTCAAGCGAACCCTGCGATTCGAGTGGTAGTGGTGAGCGCTGCTGCCGGTGTTACCAATCGTTTAGTGGCGCTGGCAAAGGGTAAATCCAACGACGCAGAACGTATGCAGCTGCTCTCGGAAATCATGGCAATTCAGCACAGTATCAGTGGTGAGCTCTTGCCAACGCCTGAAATCAATGCTCAACTTCGTGAATATTTGAGCCGAATGGCTGAATTAAGTGCATATTTGAGCGAAGTTGGTGTTGAAGCAAGCAAACAAGATGAGCTCTTAGCTCTAGGCGAGCGTTGCTCGTCGATGTTTTTAGCCGAATTATTGCGCCAACGGGGTTTAACGTCCCGAGATTTCGATGCCTGCCAAGTGATCCGTACCGATAGCCATTTTGGTAACGCGGAAGCGCGGCCGATGCGGATTGGTATGTTGGCGAAAGAATATTTAAAACCGTTATTGGAAAACTATTGTGTGGTTACGCAGGGCTTCATTGGTTCTGATGCCGCGGATCGAGTGACGACTCTGGGGCGTGGCGGTTCCGATTTAAGCGCGGCGTTATTTGCTGAGGCGTTAAAAGCCCATGCCTTGCAGATTTGGACGGATGTGGACGGTATCTATACTTGTGACCCACGCCAAGTTCCAAGTGCGCGGCCGATTGCAGAAATAACCTTTGCGGAAGCCGCTGAGATGGCTACTTTCGGTGCGAAGATATTGCACCCAGCAACCTTACTTCCTGCACAGCGAGCGCAGGTGCCAGTATTTGTAGGCTGCACTCGAGAACCAGAAAAGCCTGGAACCTGGATTAAAAGTAAAACTCAGCAACGGCCAGTATGCAGAGCTTTGAGCTTGCGCCGAGGTCAAGTATTACTCACGGCCAGAAGTTTGAACATGTTGCATGCTAGGGGCTTTTTGGCGGAACTCTTTGCGATTTTAGCGCGGCATCGCATATCCGTTGATTTAATTACGACATCTGAAGTATCTGTGGCGCTCACCTTAGACGCCACTGGCTCGCATTCCTCTGGCAATAGCTTGATTAGTAACGAGCTCTTAGCCGAGTTAGCGCCCTTATGCGATGTGGAAGTAGAAGATGGCCTGGCGCTGGTGGCGATAATAGGCCATGAATTATCAAACACACCGGAAGTGGCGAGCCGAGTTTTTCAAATGATTGCGAAAAAGAATATTCGCATGATTAGCCAGGGCGCGAGCCCAAATAACCTGTGTATTTTAGTACGCGAAGATGATGCCAGCGACATTCTCAATACTTTGCATCGGGGTTTCTTAGAAACTTAAAGCTAACCGTCGGTGGTGTTGAAACCATCGATGGTGATTGCAGGGCCTTCTTCTAGATCGGCGGCGTTGGCACCTTGCTTCGAATCTAAGTTAGTTTCTAAATCATCTGGAAAAATGGCATCTACGATGGGTGGCAGCTCATCACTTTCGGTGTTGTTCGCATTCCCGCTATTGGCGCTTTGAATCCCGCTATTGGCATTGGCCCCTTCACTTTGAGCCTTGCGCTCGCCATAACTAATACTCATGCTAGTTACCGACATTTGGCTATTCGGCACGGGTATCTGATGTGGGCCAGTACTAGGGCTCACCTGTGGTTGAGGCACTTTACTTGTATTCGCCTCGGTGCGATGCCAACCTGCATTTGCAGAATGTGTGGAGGCTGCGCTTGTGGTAGCTGAGCTTTTGCTAGTTGCGTTTGCGGTAGTTGCGCCAGAGCCTTGGGCGCTATTACTACTTTGGCTCACGGTTTCGCCTTCAATGGCACTTTCATGGTTGGCTGCCGGTGCTTTATGGGGCGGCATACGAACATCACTTAGATGTAAATTTAATAGCAGGAGTTCGCCCTCGTAACGAGTTTGGATGTCACTGCTAAAACCAAATTGAAAACTGGCTTCCCAACCTGTGCGTGGGGTGAAGCGGGGGCGTCCGCGGCTGCGTGCAATATCAAGAAACTGCACATTGTATTGCTTGCATACCGCTTCCGCATGCTTTCGAGCATGTTCCTCTTGTAACCGCCATTGCCAGAAAAGATAACCGCCTAGCAAAAGTAGCAGTAATGCTAAAACATCATAGAGGTTCGCACTCATGCAGTACCTCGTGTTTGTTGAATTAATTGCGAAAGCGCTTGCTGCAGAGCAGGGTTCAGCTGGTTGCGGCCGAATAGCTGCAATAATTGGCCGCGAAGCTCGGGTAGCATTACTAAATCACGGAAAATGCTCACAAAGATATCTTGGCTCGCGGTAGCTGCTGCGCTCATATAGCGTTCAAGATTATCGGCATCGGCGAGAGTAGGCCAGCAGCGAGCACCCAAACTAAAAAGAAGATCGAGTTTTTCAGTTTCTTCACTGGGGAGTTCGCGCAACAAACGGCCAATCGCCGTTTGCATTTTTTTGCTCTGGCTGTAACTGGCTAAACTGCGGAGTAACACGATTTGCCCACTAACAGGAAGATTGTGGCGTAGTTGTGAGAGCAAATTATCCGCCAAGCTTGTAGGCAGCTCTTGATGCTCCATAGCTTCCATTAAGGCCTGCTGAATCGGCACTGGCCACAGTAAAAGGTTATTTTGAATTTGCTGTTGTAGATGCGAATCGCTGAGATTTCGGGTGAGGGCATCATGAATACCCTGCACACCAATGTTTTGCCAATCTGCTTCAGCCTTTTGCCCTTGTAACCATGCTAAGGCATCCTCGTAGTGAATCGAAGTAGGCTGCTGCAAATCAGCACTTACTTGAGCATGAAAAGCTGCTCGGCGGGCTTCATCAGGCACAAATATATAAGGGTTTTGTTCTAAGCGTTGCTGTTGCGCTTCGCTCGGCTCCGAGGTTGGATCTGTGCCTAAGGCTTCTACAATAATACTAAGAAAATGTTGCCGGGCGGCATGGTCAAACAGTGCGCGCTCGTCCAGTGGTAGCTTTACAAACCAAATATAAGGATCGCTTCCACGAATACTCGACCACAGCACTACGGCTAACCATGCATGTTGTTGCCGCGGCGAAGGAAACGGCCGTTCACCCCGTTCGATGGCTTGAAAATCAGCGGCTGAAATAGGGCGCACACGGCGGCTCATATCGTAAATTCGATAATCGGTTTTAGCTTCATGATTTGCGCCTGCAACGGCAAGAAAATCACTTAGGGTGTCGATTGATTGCATGCTTTTCCGGTATAGTTGGTGTATTCGTTGTTTTTATTTGTGTGGCTGTTCGCTTCTATTTTCTCGGTTTGCGAATCATGCGCTGCCGAAACGAGTAGTGCCCCATATTCACACAGATAAAAATTTAACTTTAAAATTGTGCAAGCGCATAGTTACAGTAGCAAAAGCTAAGGTGAAAAAATTAATGGCGAACAACTCAATTACGCAAAAAACTTTGGATCATCTTGAGGATTTAGAGCAACATCTTAAAGCGCAAGCACTTTGGGACGAAGCTATGCCAGAGCCTTCGCGTTTACTTAGTTCGCAACCTTTTGCAAGCGATACGCTGGAATTTTATCAATGGATTCAGTTTATCATGATCCCAAGTTTAAGACAGTGTGTTGAACAACGAAAACCGTTGCCCAACAAAATCGCGGTGAGCCCGATGGCGGTAGAGGTTTGGAAAGGGAAATTAAAGGAACATCGGCAGATTATATTAGCGTTAAAAGCCATAGATGAACTTTTGGATGGGCATCATGGCCGTCATTGATGAAAAAATAGATATGAACGAAGCGTGGCAAGAACCTGCTTTTAGCGCCGAGCGGCCGCTTCTGCCGATTATGTACCGCGATGATGACATTGTGATTATCGATAAGCCCGCTGGTTTGCTAGTGCATCGCTCAGCGCTTGCACGGGGCGAAAAATGGTTTGCTATGCAGCTTTTACGTGATCAAATCGGCCAGCATGTGTTTCCTGTGCATCGTTTAGATAGGCCCACTTCTGGCTTGCTGGTATTCGCTCTCAGCGCTGAGGTGGCGTACCGAATGAGCAATCTGTTTATGGAGCACAAAGTACAAAAAATTTATCATGGGGTTGTACGCGGCTATGTCAATGAATTTGGCCGAATTGATTATGCCTTGAAAGAGGAGCTTGATGCGGTAGCTGATAAAATGGCAAAGCGTGATAAAGCGGCACAATCAGCGGTAACCGATTACTTGTGTTTAGAGCAGGTAGAGTTGCCGTTTCAAGTGAGTAAACAACATCAAACAAGCCGCTATTCGCTTGTTAAGCTGGCCCCAAAAACTGGGCGAAAACATCAGTTGCGCCGCCATATGGCGCATATTCGCCACCCGATTATCGGTGATACCAACCACGGTGATGGCCGCCACAATCGATTTTTCCGGGAGCACTTCCAAATTCGGCGGCTGTTATTAGCCGCCACTAATCTGAGTTTTCCACATCCGGTAAATCAGCAACCGATGCATATTGAAACGCCGGTGCCGGAAGCGTTCAGATTGCCGTTTGCTGCTGAGCCGCTTCCTCAACTTTACTGAGGTTAATTATTGAGGTTTATTCAACGCCGCGAAGGAGTTCATTGATGCCTACTTTTGCGCGCGTTTTGGCATCAACTTTTTTCACGATAACCGCGGCATAGAGCGAATGGGTACCATCTTTGGCTGGCAATGAACCCGATACCACAACTGATCCGGCAGGAATGCGGCCATAGCTGATTTCGCCGGTTTCTCGGTCGTATATGCGGGTGCTCTGGCTGATATATACGCCCATCGAAATAACAGAGCCTTCTTCAACGATAACGCCTTCTACTACTTCTGAACGAGCACCGATAAAACAGTTATCTTCGATAATAGTTGGGTTCGCTTGCAG
Organism: Aliidiomarina iranensis; assembly: GCF_003987135.1. Taxonomy (GTDB): domain Bacteria; phylum Pseudomonadota; class Gammaproteobacteria; order Enterobacterales; family Alteromonadaceae; genus Aliidiomarina; species Aliidiomarina iranensis. The sequence goes on along the minus strand of NZ_PIPJ01000002.1, from coordinate 420,437 downwards.
TGGTTCCAGAACACCACCAATACCAACGCCGCCAGAAAGGTGTACGTTTTTGCCAATTTGCGCACAAGAACCCACAGTTGCCCAAGTATCCACCATACTACCGCTATCTACATAAGCACCAATGTTTACGTAGGAAGGCATAACAACCACATTCTTGCCGATGTATGCGCCGCGGCGCACCATAGCTGGTGGCACGATACGAACGCCATCGGCGGCAAACTCAGCTTCGCTGTAATCAGCATATTTGCTGGGCACTTTATCGTAAAATTTCGTTTCGCCGCCTTCCATCACGTGGTTGTCGTTGAGGCGAAAGGATAACAAAACGGCCTTTTTAACCCACTCATTAACAATCCACTCACCATTAATTTTTTCTGCCACACGTAAACTGCCGTTATCAAGGCCTGCGAGCACATGCGCAACTGCATCGCGAATTTCCTGGGATGCTGATGTTGGGCTAAGTTCAGCACGATTTGTAAATGCGTGTTCAATCACAGTTTGTAAATTGCTCATGGAAATACCTTTAAGTTCAAGTTATTCATCGGTTAGGGCGCTAATGATAGCGGTTTTTAATGCCTCACGCTCGATTTCTGTCAGGGCTTCTTGGTTGTTCGACGCAACGATAAACAAATCTTCCGCTTGCTCACCCACAGTGGTTATTTTCGCGGCCATCAAGTTAATATCAAGCTCTTGAAACACCGCTGCTAGGCGAGCAATAAGCCCCGGTTTATCGAGCGTAATAAGTTCAAAAGTGCTGCGCCGAGCATTCTTTAAATTGATGAATTTCACCCGTGTGCGCACTTTAAAGTTACGCAAGCGCCGAGAGATAGCACGCTGGCTTGTAGGTACTGGCCGGCGTTTGCGCAAAACGTCGTGTAAATGTTGGTGTACCTCTTCAATGCGTTGGGCTTCGGCAATGGGCAAGCCATCCCGCTGCAACACAATAAAAGTATCCATCACATAGCCATCACGGGTATTCAAAATTTGCGCATCATGAATGCTCAATTGCTCGCTATCTAGAACTGCCGCTACTTTGGCAAATAAATGGCTTTCCTCATGATGATAAATAAATAATTCAGTGGTGCCGTTATTATTTTCATCACCGATAAGAACGAGCGGTAGTTGATGCTCTTGCACATGCATTATATTTTGCGAGTGCCAAGCGATTTGTTCAGGCGTGTGACGGAAAAAATAATCGGCAGTGAAACGGCCCCACAGCTGGTTGATTTGTTCTACTTCAAACCCGGCACTAAGGAGTAGGCCCATAGCTAGTTGCCGATTATTTTGTACCCGCTCGCGCACATCAAAGGTTTTTTTATCGTGCTGTTGCAGCGATTCATAAGTAGCCCGGTAGAGTTCTTCTAACAGCGTGGCTTTCCAATTATTCCAAAGGTTGGAGTTGGTAGCGCGAATATCGGCCACGGTAAGGCAGTACAAGTAGTTGAGCCGCTGAATACTGCCACATTCACTGGCAAACTTGGCAATCACCTCGGGATCGTAAATATCACGTTTCTGGGCGGTTACCGACATCAATAAATGTTTCTCGACCAACCAAGCGATGAGTTCGCCAGCTTCTTCAGGTAACTCATGTAAAGCGGCAAACTCTCGGGCATCAATAGCGCCCAACTCGGAATGATCACCGCCACGGCCTTTAGCAATATCGTGAAAAATGCCAGCAAGAAATAGCCATTCCGGAGCTACTAATTCCTGCACAATTTCACTGGCGAGTGGATAGTGCTCAGATTCTTCCGGCAAGGTAAAATGATAGAGGTTACATAAGAGCCGAAAGGTGTGTTCATCCACCGTGTAAGCATGAAACAAATCAAACTGCATTTGGCCAACAATTTTTTGCCACGCCGGTAAATAATGGGCCATGATACTGAAACGGTGCATTAATTCGAAGGCTAAACCAAAGCCTCTGGGATGCCGAATAATATCGAGGAAAACAGCACGGCAGGCGGCATTTTGCATCAGTGGCTGTTTGAGCTCACGGCGAGCGTTCCGTAGTAAACGAATACTGTGGGAATGCACACCTTCGATTTCTGGGTTCTCAGCAATTAACCAAAAAAACCGCATAATGCATTCAGGGTTTGCAAAGGCGGTATCGCTTCGTGCCATGATTTGGTTACCAATTAACGCAAAATCGTTATCAAGCGGTTGGGGCTCAAGGAGCTTCATAGGCCCCAAAATGGCCTGCTCAAAGAACTGCAGTAGCATGCGGTTAAGCTCGCCTACGCGAAGTACAACTTTGAAATAATCTTTCATCATTTGTTCAACAGCAACTTTGCTGTTTTCACCCTGATAGCCAAGTAGCTTGGCAACATCGGGCTGGTAATCAAATAGCAGGCGATCTTCTGATTTTTGCGCTACCAAGTGCAAGGCAAATCGAATGCGCCAAAGAAAGCTTGTGCACTCTTTTAGCTCCACGAACTCATCCGCAGTGATGTAATTGTATTCCACCAAGCTTTCATCACTTTTCGCGTGAAAATGTTGTTTTGCTATCCAACTAATGGTTTGTATATCCCGCAGGCCACCCGGCGATGATTTAATATTTGGCTCAAGGTTATAGGCGGTGCCGTAAAACTGTTGATGGCGGGCATTCTGCTCTTGTTTCTTTGCTTGGTAGAAGGCTCTGCTAGACCAAGGGAAATGAAAGTTTATGTGTTGCTCAAGATCATCGGTAAGCGCTTCACTCCCAGCAATTAGGCGGTGTTCAATAAGGCTGGTGGCAACCGTTATATCTTTTTCCGCTTGTTCCATACACTCTGAAACGGTGCGCACCGAATGGCCCACTTGCAAACGTAAATCCCAAAGCAGCGTAATGAACTGGCTAATTCGCTCCTGTTGGCGAGTGGGTAGGGTACCCTCAACTAAGAATAATAAATCGATATCAGATTCGGGGTGGAGAGCGCCACGGCCATAGCCGCCAATGGCAAGAAGTGCATAGTTTTCCGAAGGAAATTTAAACTGTTGCCATAGCGCCTGCAACAAGCTATCGAAAAAGGCGGCCCTATGGTTAACTAGCGTATCGATATCGGCACTAATGAACTGCTCAACCGACCACTCATTGTAACGTTGAATCTCTTGCCGCCAGTTCGCAAATGCTTCGATATCAGCAGGCCAGTTGGGCATGTATGGCGCGTTTGTTGTATGCATTGCTGGCGGCGTATTAAGCATCAATGGCAATCCTGATAATTCGCAGAAAACCTAAGCGTCGTGTTGAATCACTCGAGGCAGCGTTTCATCTTCCCGTAACGTGAGCACCTCAACACCATTTTCGGTAACCAGCAGAGTATGTTCCCACTGAGCACTTAAGCTTCGATCTTTAGTGAGTACCGTCCAGCCGTCGGCGAGAATCTTGGTGTTGCGTTTACCGGCATTAATCATAGGTTCAATGGTTAAGCACATTCCTGCTTGTAAGGTTTCGCCAGTACCCGGGCGGCCATAGTGCAGAACTTGCGGTTCTTCATGAAACTCATCACCGATGCCATGACCACAAAATTCACGGACAATCGAATAACCAAAACTTTCACCATACTTTTGAATTTCGGCACCAATATCACCCAAACGCACGCCAGGTTTTACCATTTTAATGGCGCGATAAAGCGATTCTTGGGTAACGCCCACCAACCGATTAGCCAAAATCGAACCTTCACCCACCACAAACATTTTACTGGTATCGCCATGGTAACCATCTTTGCGTACGGTGACATCGATGTTAATGATATCGCCATCTTTAAGGGGCTTATCGTTCGGAATGCCATGGCAAACACAATGATTCACCGATGTGCAAATAGATTTTGGAAAACCATGGTAATTAAGCGGTGCAGGGTAAGCATCGTGGGCAAGAATATAATCGTGGCATAAGGTGTTTAATTCGTCGGTGGTGATGCCTGCTTTTACGTGCGGTGTGATCATTTCAAGCACGCTTGCCGCAAGCTTTCCCGCCACGCGCATTTTCTCGATTTCTTCTGCAGTTTTGATTTTGATAGCCATGGTTTCTCACTAATTCATCTGAAATTTTCGCGATTTCTCTGCGATTCATGAAGTTGAGGTGAATTCTAGCAGAATTAGCAGGTTTACAGAAGATGGATTTTGGTTGTTCGCAGGGTGGGTTTGTGGTATAAAATGCGCCGCTCGCTCTTGGTGTTTGCACCTAGGCGGGTTCAATGTGTAGCAGAAGCGTGCGCTTTCGTTCAATCGCAACTGTTATCACACAAAACGAAACTTTAAATAACACACACATATCGGCACATGGTGCGGGGTGCTTGGATTGCTAAACTGCAATGCGAGTCGCAACATGGGATATGTGGAGGCATAACCCCTTACAAAGGAAATTAATCATGGCAAACGTGTCAATGCGCGACATGCTCAAAGCTGGTGTTCACTTTGGTCACCAAACTCGTTACTGGAACCCTAAGATGAAGCCTTTCATCTTCGGCGCTCGTAACAAGATCCACATCATTAACTTAGAATCTACTGTGCCTATGTTCAACAAGGCACTAGATTTCCTTCAGCACACAGCTTCAAACGGCGGCAAAGTATTGTTCGTTGGAACTAAGCGTGCAGCTGCAGAGCAAATCAAAAACGCGGCGATCGCATCAAACCAATTCTATGTAAATCACCGCTGGTTGGGTGGTATGCTAACGAACTGGAAAACTGTTCGCCAATCAATCAAGCGTTTGAAAGATTTGGAAGTTCAAAGTCAAGACGGCACTTTCGAGAAGCTAACCAAGAAAGAAGCGCTAATGAACACGCGTGAAATGGAAAAGCTTGAGAAGAGCCTTGGCGGTATCAAAAACATGGGCGGCTTGCCTGATGTTATTTTCGTGATCGACGCTGACCACGAGCACATTGCTATTAAAGAAGCGAACAACTTAGGTATTCCAGTTGTAGCTGTTGTTGATACGAACTCTTCACCAGATGGCGTTGATTACGTAATTCCTGGCAACGACGATGCAATGCGTGCGATTCAGTGTTACTTAGGTGCTGCGGCAACTACGATCAATGAAGGTCGCCAGAAAAATGGCGCAGAAATCACTGCAGCTGACGATTTCGTTGAAGCTGAAGAAGATAGCGCTGAGTAAGAAAAAGGAAAACGGCCTGATAGCAGGCCGTTTTGTACTAATTTCTTAGAAATAGTTTCGCGGGGCCCGGTATTAGCCCGGGCCAGACATGAATCCTGAACACAGAGGATAGTATCATGGCAATTACAGCCGCAATGGTTAAAGAACTGCGCGAGCGTACTGGCGCAGGTATGATGGATTGTAAAAAAGCGCTTGAAGAAGCCAATGGCGATATCGAGCTAGCAATTGAAAACATGCGTAAGAGTGGTCAGGCAAAAGCTGCTAAGAAAGCTGGCCGTATCGCTGCTGAAGGCGTGATTTTAGTTAAAACCGAAGGCAACGTGGGTACACTAGTTGAATTAAACTGTGAAACCGACTTCGTTGCGCGTGATGCCAGCTTCCTAGCAATGGGTGAGCAAATCGTAAACGCAGCCTTCGCGAACAAAGAAACTGACGTTGAAAATCTGAAGAATACTCAGATCGATGGCGGCACTATTGAAGAAGTTCGCAGCAACTTGGTTGCGAAAATTGGTGAGAACATGAATTTACGTCGCGTGATCACAACAGAAGGTGGTGATGTTGCCGCTTCTTATGTGCACGGTGGCCGTATTGGTGTGTTGGTATTGTTAACAGGCGGTAGCGAAGATCTTGGTAAAGATATTGCGATGCATGTTGCAGCAAGCAACCCACAATTTGTGAAGCCTGAAGATGTAGCTGAAGATGTGATTGCGAAAGAGCGCGAAATTCAAATCGATATCGCCATGCAATCAGGTAAGCCAAAAGAAATCGCTGAGAAGATGGTTGAAGGCCGGATGAAGAAATTCACTGGCGAAATCAGCTTAACAGGGCAGCCTTTTGTTAAAGATCCTTCGAAATCTGTTGGCGAATTGCTAAAAGAAGCAGGCGCTGATGTACTTACTTTCGTTCGTTTCGAAGTGGGTGAGGGTATTGAGAAGAAGGCAGATGATTTTGCTGCTGAAGTTCAAGCTCAGGTAGCAGCGGCGCAAAAAGGTTAATTAACCGTGGCTACTATGCCTTTGCGAAGCACCACCTAATCATAACCGCGCTTTGCTGTTGCAGCAGGCGCGGTTTTTTTTAACCTGAAAACGGAAGCCAAAGATATGAGTACACATCCGAAACCGAGCTATCGCCGTGTATTGTTGAAGTTAAGTGGAGAAGCGCTTATGGGCGCCGAACCTTTTGGGATCGACCCAAAAGTGCTTGACCGCATGGCACAAGAAATAAAGGAAATTCTTGAACTGGGTGTTCAGGTGGGCCTTGTTATTGGCGGTGGTAACTTATTCCGTGGCGAGGGTTTAGCAAAAGCCGGAATGAATCGTGTGGTTGGCGATCATATGGGGATGTTAGCCACAGTGATGAACGGTCTGGCTATGCGTGATGCGCTGCATCGCACTTATGTGAATGCACGCTTGATGTCAGCTATTGAGTTAGCTGGCGTGTGCGATAGTTATAATTGGGCCGAAGCGATTAGCCTTTTGAAATCAGGCCGTGTAGTGATTTTTTCGGCCGGAACAGGTAACCCGTTTTTTACAACCGATTCTGCAGCATGTTTGCGCGGAATTGAAATTGAAGCTGAAGTTGTATTAAAAGCCACTAAGGTAGATGGTGTATACTCGGCTGACCCAGTGAAGAATCCTGAAGCTACAAAATATGATATCTTAGATTACTCAGATGTATTGAAAAATGAATTGAAAGTAATGGATTTAGCGGCCTTTACGTTAGCTCGCGATCACAGCTTGCCAATTCGAGTTTTCAATATGAATAAGCCAGGTGCATTGAAAGCCGTGATTATGGGTGAAGATGAAGGTACACTTATCACCCATGTGAAAGATTCAAATAAATAATTAGGAAGAGGATCCCATAGTGATCAACGAGATAATTGCCGATGCAAAAGATCGCATGAACAAGAGCGTAGAGGCTCTCGCTGCACAAATGTCGAAAATTCGTACGGGCCGAGCCCATCCGAGTTTACTTGATAGCGTTATGGTACCTTATTACGGTACCGATACACCGCTAAAACAATTGGCAAACATTACCATTGAAGATTCTCGCACTCTTGCTATTACTGTATTCGATAAAGGGAGTTCGGGCGCGGTAGAAAAAGCGATTCTTACCTCTGATCTGGGCTTGAATCCCGCCGGTGCTGGTAATGTGATTCGTGTTCCGTTGCCGCCGCTAACTGAAGAACGCCGCCGGGATTTAGTGAAAATTGTGCGGGCTGAGGCAGAACAAGGGCGCGTAGCTGTGCGTAACATTCGCCGCGATGCGAATAGCGATATTAAAGAACTTTTGAAAGAAAAAGAAATCACAGAAGATGACGATCGCAAGGCGCAAGAAAATATACAAAAGCTCACTGATGAATTTGTAAAGAAAGTAGATGAATTATTAGCGAGTAAAGAAGCTGAGTTGATGGAAGTTTAAGCAGTTGCCATCTACCTCGTTGGAGGATAACGCCGTGTCGGATATACTTACGCGGCGTTTATTTTTTGTGGGATTAGAATGACAGGGAACAATAACAGCATAGCGTCAATTCGGTTACCACGGCACGTTGCCATTATCATGGATGGTAACGGGCGTTGGGCTACCTCGCAAGGAAAGCGGCGCACTTCAGGGCACCGGGCTGGCGCAGAATCTGTTCGCCGGGCAATTACATTTGCGCGGCGAAATGGTATTGAAGCGCTGACACTGTTTGCATTTAGCAGTGAAAATTGGGGCCGCCCGCAACGGGAAGTAAATGTACTCATGGAACTTTTCATGGGTGTGCTGAAGCGCGAGGTTAAAGAACTCGCAGAACATGATATTTGCTTACGAATTATTGGTGATAAATCGGCATTCAATGCGCGCTTACAGAAGCAAATTGCAGATGCGGAGCAGAAAACAGCGCATTGTAAAGGCATGGTGCTGAATGTAGCTGCCAATTATGGTGGCCGTTGGGACATTACGCGGGCGGCTAAGCGATTAGCTGAGGATGCCGCAGCCGGCACATTAAACCCTGCTGATATTACAGAAGATGATCTGGCAAAAGGGCTATGCTTGGCAGGCCAACCGGCGCCAGATTTACTTATTCGTACCGGGGGAGATATTCGGATAAGTAACTTTTTGTTATGGCAATTAGCGTATGCAGAATTGTACTTTACTGATGTACTCTGGCCTGATTTTGATGAAATGACGTTTGCTGCCGCAGTTGATTGTTTTGTTCGACGCGAGCGGCGGTTTGGACTGACCAGCGCACAAATACAAGAACTAGCTGGTTCAGGTAACCTGCAAGAGGGCTAATTTTTGCTTAAACAACGAATTCTTACTGCCGCAGTGCTGATTCCGCTGGCACTCGGCATTATATTTCTATTGCCTTTGCCCTATTTCGGGTTGGCGATAACAGTGGTATTAGCAATTGCGGCTTGGGAATGGTCGCCTTTGATGGGGGTTCGGAAAACCTCTGGCCGCCTTGCATACACGATTCTCAATACCATTATTCTTGTTGCTGTGTATTGGTTAACGCCGATCGGCGGAATCTGGTCATCTGCGGGCATGGTTGATTGGTTGTACTACATCGTATTGATTGGGGGTATTTGGTGGTTGTTGGCCATCGCCTTGGTCTTTAATTTCCCCCGCAGTAAAGCACTTTGGCAACGCAGTAGAATTTTTGTTGGCGCATTTGGTATCTTGATTTTAGTACCCGCTTGGGTAGCCTTGATGAGCTTACGCTCGTTAAATTATGATGAAAATCCAATGTTTGGTGGCTGGGCTGTTTTATTTGTTTTTGTGCTCGTTTGGGCTGCCGATGTTGGCGCTTATTTTGCTGGCAAACGCTTTGGCCGCCGCAAACTCATGCCCCATGTGAGCCCAGGGAAAACGATGGAAGGCTTTATCGGTGGTTTGTGCTTGGCCACACTTGCCATGTACTTAGTTTCTTTAATTTTGGATATTCCCAGCGAGTTACTACTGGGTTACTACATAGTGGGCATTGCTACGGTTTTGGTATCCGTGTTTGGTGATTTGAACGAAAGTATGTTCAAACGCTGTGCCGGCGTAAAGGATAGCGGCTCAATTTTACCTGGCCATGGCGGTATTTTAGATCGCATTGATTCGCTTACCTCTGCTTTACCCATTTTCTTGCTCGGATACCTTTGGTTGATTCATTAATGTCGTTACAACAGGTTGTAAACAATACGAGTAGAAGTAAGCCAGCTGTAATTACCGTGCTGGGTGCTACTGGCTCGATTGGTTTGAACACTCTTGATGTGATCGCTCGGCACCCAAACGATTTTGAATTATTTGCGGTAACGGCGCATAGCCGCATTGATACGATGCGGCAAATTTGTGAACGTTTTCAGCCTCGGTTCGCGGTGATGGGTTCGGAGCATGTCGCAGCAACGCTCAGGTTGCAGTTACGTGAGCTAAATGTGAACACTGAAGTATTGAGTGGCGAAGCAGCGCTTTGTAACGTTAGCGAGGCGGCGGAAGTTGATACGGTGATGGCTGCCATTGTTGGCGCCGCTGGCTTATTGCCAACATTAGCCGCGGTTAAAGCAAGTAAACGTGTGTTGCTAGCCAACAAAGAAGCTTTGGTAATGAGTGGGCAACTGTTCATTGATGCTGTTCGCGCTGCAAACGCACAATTATTGCCTGTTGATAGCGAACACAATGCGATTTTCCAGGCTTTACCCGAAACCGTTCAGCAAAATTCGGTATCAACAGATTTCGCTAAACATGGCATCAGAAAAATACTGCTTACCGGTTCTGGTGGCCCATTTCGGCAAACACCATTGGCCGATTTAGGCAAACAAACACCAGCTGCAGCTTGTGCACACCCAAACTGGGATATGGGGCAAAAAATTTCGGTTGATTCGGCCACCATGTTGAACAAAGGTTTGGAGTATATTGAAGCCCGTTGGTTGTTTAACTGCCAACCGCAGCAAATTGAAGTGGTATTGCACCCGCAAAGCGTGATTCATTCAATGGTACAATATGTGGATGGTTCGGTTATTGCGCAAATGGGCCAACCGGATATGCGGACACCCATCGCTTATTGTTTAGGTTATCCGGAAAGGCTTAACAGTGGTGTTCAGCCACTTGATTTTACTTCCTTAGGTGAGCTCACATTTGGCCAAGCTGAAGCGGCTCGCTACCCGTGCTTACAATTAGCGATTGATGCCTGTTGGCAAGGGCAAGCGGCAACTACAACATTAAATGCGGCGAACGAAGAGGCGGTTTCAGCGTTTCTAAAAGAACAGATAGCGTTCGGTGATATTGCCAAAATATGCGAAAATACCTTGGCACAATCTGAGTTATCAAACATAACTGATATTGAAGGCATACTTGATTGCGATGCGCGTGCTCGGCGCGTGGCACATTCGCTAATAATGAGGGGATAAAAGTGGAACAGGTATTATGGTCGGTAGGGGCCTTTATTGTTGCCCTTGGCCTTGTCGTTACCTTTCATGAATTCGGCCATTTTTGGGTAGCGCGCCGCTGCGGCGTGAAAGTACTCACATTTTCAATTGGTTTTGGTAAGCCTTTGTTTCGGTGGCAGGGTAAAGATGGTACCCAATATCAAATTGCGGCTGTGCCTCTTGGGGGCTACGTTCGGATGCTCGACCACGAAGTTGATCCGGTATCCGAGCAAGAAGTACCTAAGAGTTTCCGGTCAAAATCAGTAGGCCAACGTTTTGCGGTGGTAGTTGCTGGGCCAATGGCCAACTTTGTGTTTTCGATTGCCGCGCTTTGGTTAATGCTGATGATTGGTATGCCAGCATTGAAGCCTATTATTGGTAACGTGAGTGCCGATAGCATCGCAGAGCGCTCCGGTTTAACCCCGGGGGTAGAGATCACAGCCATTGATAATCGCGACGTTCAGGATTGGCAAGACGTTAATATGGCGCTGGTTCGGCGTATTGGCGATGCCTCCACAACCTTTCGAATTCGTGAACAAAATGGCGTTGAGCGTGATGTTCAGGTATCGTTAAGCGATTGGAACTTTGATCCTGATCGCGATTCCACGCTAGAAAGTTTAGGGTTAGATGTTTTTCGCCCAGCTGTTACCTCAACCATTGCCTTGATAGCAGAAAACAGCCCAGCCAGCGCGAGTGATTTGCGTGTGGGCGATAAAATTATTGGGATCGATGGAACTCAAACGCGGAATTGGGAACAAACAAGGGAGCTTATTGCGGCACAACCGAATGCACAGCGCGAGTTGCTGATAGAAAGGGACGGTGGGCAACAGCAAATTAGCGTGCAATTAGGTGAGTTAGATGGCCGTGGTTATCTCGGGATTAGCACGCAACAAGAAGCGTATCCTGATGGTTACCTATTCACGCTGCAATATGGACCATTGCAAGCTTTTGCAGGAGGTGTTGAGCGCACTTGGCAGCTGATGGGATTAACCCTAGGCATGTTGAAAAAGCTTGTTACCGGCGATATCGGGGTGAACAACCTCAGTGGTCCGGTGGGGATTGCACAAGGAGCCGGTGCTCATGCAAGTTATGGATTGGTATATTTTCTTAGTTTTTTGGCGTTGATAAGTGTGAGCTTAGGCGTTTTAAATCTATTACCGATTCCTATGCTTGATGGCGGGCATTTATTATTCTATGCCATTGAATGGGTTCGTGGAAAACCTGTTCCAGAACGAATTCAAGAACTTAGTTTTCGAGTAGGGCTGTTAATTCTTGGAACCCTGTTAGTGGTTACCTTGTTTAACGATATTGGCAGGCTTATCTCGTAATGAAATTACCTAACAATAAGACGTGTTGCATGACATTGAAAAAGCTGTTTATTGGAGTTGTATTAGTAGGGACAGGGCTGAATGCGCAAGCTTCTGAATCATTTATCGTTGACGACATCCAAGTTCGAGGTTTACAACGGGTAGCACTCGGTGCCGCGTTAACCTATATACCGGTTCGAGTTGGTGAAGAAGTTACGCCGGCTCGCATCCGCCAAGTGATTCATGAACTTTACTCTTCTTCACATTTTGATGATATCGAAGTTTATCGTGAAGGTGATTCCGTTGTTATTCGGGTAACCGAGCGGCCCACAATCAATGAGATTCGCTTTGAGGGCAATAAAGACCTGAAAGACGATCAACTACTCGATAGCTTGGGAACGAGTGGGATTGCAGTGGGTGAATCATTAGATCGCACGATGATTTCTTCGCTGGAAAAAAATCTCGAAGATTTTTACCACAGTGTTGGTAAGTATAATGCGCGAGTGCGAATACAGGTGGTGAACCTCCCACGTAACCGGGTTGAACTTCGGTTTGATTTCCAAGAGGGGCCGGCCGCTGAGATAGCGCAAATCAACATGATTGGCAATGAGTCCTTCGAACGTGATGAGTTAGTTGATTTGATGGAGTTACGCGACAGATTACCCTGGTGGAATATCATAGGTAAGCGTAACTACCAGCAGCAACAGCTAACAGGTGATATCGAGAACATTGAATCATTTTATCGCAACCAAGGTTATCTTCGTTTCGAAGTTGATTCTGTGCAAGTCGCGATGACACCAGAGCGAGAGGGAATTTACATTACCTTGAACTTTGAAGAGGGCGATCAATATAACGTAAGTGGTACGGATCTAATCTCTGAGTTTCGTGACGATGAAGATTTCTTGAAAAACTTCGTAGAAACCCTCGATGGCCGGCGTTACAGCCAACAAGAGATTACCAGCATTGAAGAATCACTGAAATCTTATTACGGCCGTTTAGGGTATGCCTACACCGAAGTAAATACGATTCCAGAAATAAATGACGAAGATAAAGTGGTGAAGCTCACCTTTGCGGTTGATCCCGGCCAGCGTGTTTATGTTCGCCGTATTGCATTTGAAGGTAACGACGCTACCAAAGATGAAGTATTACGCCGCGAAATGCGCCAAATGGAAGGTGCTTGGCTAAATGAACGTTTAGTAGAAACCGGGAAAACTCGTTTGGAGCGGTTAGGTTTCTTCGAAACAGTGGAATACGACACAGTTCAAGTTCCCGGCCAAGATGACCAGGTAGATATCGTATTTCGGGTAAAAGAACAGCCTTCGGGGAGCGTTGGTGCGGGCGTAGGCTATGGCGATTATGCCGGTTTCAGTATTAATGCATCGATCAGCCAAGAAAACTTCTTAGGCAGTGGTAACCGAGTGGCATTCGTAGTGGATACCAACCGCTACGCCAAAAGTGTTCGTCTGCAGTACGTAGATAATTATTTTACTGATGACGGTGTAAGCTTAGGTGGCTCTGTGTATTACCAAGATTTTGATGCCGGCCGCGCTAACCTGCAGCAATATAATCAAACATCTTATGGTATTTCTACAGATCTTGGCTTCCCTATCAATGAATTCAACCGCCTTAACTTTGGCGTAGGCTACAGCCGTAATGGTATTACTCAGCTGAACCCTTACGATCAAATTCGGGCATTTTATGACAAGTATCGTGATGAAAATGATCGCAACGCTGCGTTGAATTTCAGTAGCGTTGATTTAACAGCATCTTGGCAACGCACAACATTAAATCGAGGCGTGTTCCCAACCGCGGGCTCTACAAATCGCTTGAGTGGTAAAGTAACTTTGCCGAATAGTGATTTGCAGTACTTCAAGATTGATTATCGTTTCCGTCATTATCTACCTTTATCAGATAATCATGATTGGGTATTAATGACACGTTTAAATGCGGGTTACGGTAACGGCTATGGCAGCGATGGTGATTTAGAATTCACCTTGCCGTTCTGGGAAAACTTCTACGGTGGTGGTAATGATAACCTGCGTGGCTTTGAGCAGAACCGAGCGGGGCCACGTGGTATTATTCGTCGGCCACAAACGATACAAGGGCCGCCCGATGCAAATGGGAATCCCACACAAATTGTTTTGGGCCCAGAGTTTGACCAGGTTGAAATCGCTCGTTTTGCATCCATTGGTGGTAATGCCTCGTTAACCGGCGGTATTGAGTTGGTGTTCCCTACACCGCTTATTGGCGAAGAGAATAAAAACTCTGTGCGCACCAGTTTATTTGTGGATGTGGGCGCTATTTGGGATACCGAGTTTAATTACGATGAATACCGTGATTTAACCGTAACTGGCGATGGTGTTTTGTGGGATTACAGCAGCCCGCGGAACTATCAGGCTTCTTATGGTGTCTCTGTGCAGTGGTTATCGCCCATGGGCGTTTTAACCTTTAGCTTTGGTATTCCGATTAAATCATTGGATTCAAGTGCGGAAGATAGATTTACCTTTAACGTGGGTACATCGTTTTAAGCATAAATTTAGTTCACTGGTAGCTCTGGGCTTGCATTCGGGCATGCTCAGAGATACCGTAGAAAGCGTTAAACATAGCAAGCACTTAACTTAGCAAGGTTGTTTGGCCATTGAATAACAGCGATGAAAGCCATACATTTAACTTCGAGGAGCACTTGCTACAATTAATTGAAAACAAGAGGAAGAAACTTTGAAAGCAGTAGCTATTACCTTTGCAGCCCTAATCGCATTAGTTGCCACAATGGCACCGGTACAAGCACAAGATGCATCACCAAAGATTGCCATCATTGATGTTGCTCGTGTGTTTGCTGAAATGCCCGAGCGTGAAGAGATTTCTAATCGTTTAGAGGAAGAGTTTGCCGAGCCAATGGCTCAACTTCAAGAGTTGGAGCAGCAATTTGAAGCTCTACGTGAGCGCCTAGAGCGTGATGAAGCGATCATGACCGAGGAAGAAAAAGCAGAAGCGCAAAATGAGCTTCGTCAGCGTGCAGCTGGCCTGCAACGCGGTGGTGAGCAGATTAATCAATTCATGCAACAACGGGAAACAGAAGAGCGTAATATTTTGCTCGAAAAAATGTTCGTTGTGGTAGACGCATACGCTGCGGAGCAAGGCTATGATTTAGTAATGGATAAAGGCCGCATGCTTTACAGCTCTGATGCACTTGATATTTCTGATGCGATTATTGAGCGCTTAGTAGAATAAATGTGGTGCAATAAATAACAAGGAATTGCAATGACGCTGAATGAGTTAGCAGCGAAGATCGGTGCCCAAGTACGTGGAAATGGCGAACTTGTGGTTACCGGTATTGCCACACTTGCGAATGCCGGCCCATCTCAGGTCGGCTTTCTTGCGAATGATAAATACAAAAACCAATTGCGAGATACCAAAGCATTAGCGGTTATCGTCCATCCAAATCATGATGATGCTGAAGTGCTCGAAAATGCCCTGATTTCTGAAAATCCATATCTTTCTTATGCCTATGCTGCTCAGGCTTTCGATGATACACCTAAAGGTTCTGGTGCAGTTGATACTCAGGCAAGTGTTGCAGAGTCCGCAAGGCTTGGGAAAAACGTTAGCGTAGGTCCATTTGCCGTAATCTCAGCCGGTGCTGAAATTGGTGATGATGCGGTGATTGGTGCCAATTGTTTTGTGGGTGAAAACGTAAAAGTAGGCGCCAGCACAAGGCTTTCAGCGAACGTAACCTTGTATCATAAAGTAGTGATTGGTGAGTGTTGCACCCTCCATTCTGGTGCTGTAATTGGCGCAGATGGCTTTGGTTGGGCCAGTGAAAACGGAAAATGGGTTAAAATCCCCCAGCTCGGCAGAGTTATTATAGGTAACAATGTTGAAATTGGGGCGAATACCACAATTGATCGTGGCGCCTTAGACGACACTATTATTAGCGATAATTGTATTATCGATAATCTGGTAATGATTGCGCACAATGTGCAGATCGGTGAAGGTACGGCTTTGGCTGGTCAAACCGGTATCGCGGGTAGTGCTACGCTAGGTAAAAACTGCCTTGTGGGCGGCCAAACCGGTATTGCTGGCCATATTACAGTGGGCGATAACGTGCAAATTCATGGCATGACGATGGTTACTAAGAGCCTTGAGAAGGGCGTTTATGCTTCATCATTACCAGTGGTTGATCAATCAACTTGGGCCAAATCAGGTGCTCGAGTTCGGCAGTTACCAGAATTATTTCTCCGTGTCCGAGCAATTGAGAAAAAATTAGCAAACTCAAACGATTGAGACTAGGAGATTAAGTTGACCGATATCAACACTGAAGTACAACCACAAGCCGGATTCGATATTACTGAGATTCAAAAGATTTTACCCCATCGCTATCCCTTCGCTTTGATTGATAGAGTAATATCCTATGTGCCGAACACATCATTGCATGCGATTAAAAATATAACCATGAACGAACCTGTGTTTATGGGGCACTTTCCAGGAATGCCAATATTTCCCGGTGTTTTGCTACTTGAAGCGATGGCGCAAGCGACCGGGCTATTAGGCTTTAAAATGATGGAAAGTAATGTGGGTTCGAACGAGATCTATTTATTCGCGGGGATTGATAACGCTCGTTTTAAACGGCAAGTAGTGCCGGGCGATAGGGTAGATTTTCATGTTGAATTTGTGAAAGAGCGCCGTGGTATTTGGAAATTTACGGGCAAGGCTTCAGTGGATGGTGAAGTGGCTTGTGTCGCTGATATAATGTGTGCCAGAAGGACAACCTAATTGATTCATGAAACGGCAATAGTGGATAAAAGCGCGCGGATAGGAGCCAATGTAAGTATTGGCGCCTACACTGTGGTGGGCCCTGATGTAGAAATTGGCGATGATTGCGTTATACATTCGCACGTTGTGTTGAAAGGGCCAACACGCATAGGCCGGAGCAACCATATCTTTCAATTTTGTTCAATTGGTGAAGATTGCCAAGATAAGAAATTCAATGGTGAGCCAACAGAATTGGTGATTGGTGATCGTAATGTATTCCGCGAAGCCTGCACCATTCACCGCGGCACCATTCAAGATAATAGCCTAACGCAAATTGGTAGTGATAATTTATTCATGGCTTATGTGCATGTTGCTCATGATTGTATGATCGGCAGCAATAATATCTTAGCCAACAACACTACGCTGGCTGGCCATGTTCACTTGGGTGATTTTGTTATTTTGGGCGGTTTCACTGGCGTTCATCAATTTTGTAAAATCGGTTCCCATTCATTTGCCGCGGTTAGCTCGGTAGTAGTGCAGGATATTCCGCCTTTTGTAATGGCTCAGGGCCATAATGCACGGCCGCGCACCATTAATAGTGAAGGTTTACGCCGCCGTGGTTTTAGTGCTGAGCAGATACAAAATATAAAACGGGCATATAAACTTTTGTATCGCAGTGCTCTTACTATTGAAGAAGCGGCGGCTGCGATAAACGATCTAGAAGAACCACTTTTGGATGATTTCGTGCAGTTCATTAGCCATTCAGATCGCGGCATTATTCGCCCCTAAAAGAGCGCCCATTAGTTATGGCTCAGGAAAAGTTGTGTATTGGTATTGTTGCTGGCGAAGCTTCAGGGGATATCCTGGGTGCAAGCTTAATGGAAGGAATATTGCAGCAATATCCGCACGCAGAATTTATTGGGGTAGGTGGCAGCCGAATGCAGGCGCAAGGTCTCACTTCTTTATTTCCAATGGAAACTCTATCGGTGATGGGGTTTATCGATGTTCTAAAGCAATTACCTACCTTACTTCGAGCCCGCCGCAATGTGGTTAACACAATGCTGGCAGCAAAGCCGGACGTGTTTGTTGGCATCGATGCACCTGATTTTAACCTACCAATTGAAAAAAAGCTGAAGCATCAAGGCATTCCTACGGTGCATTATGTTTCGCCTTCAGTGTGGGCATGGCGTCCGAAGCGAATTTTTGCTATTGCGAAGGCAACCAACATGGTTTTGGGGATCTTACCGTTCGAAGCTGAATTTTACGCTAAGTATCAGGTTCCTTTTACTTATGTTGGCCATCCATTAGCTGATCAGTTTCCCGAGAATTCAGCAAAAGAAGCCGCGCGAGAACAGCTAAAACTGGCAAATGACAAACGCTATGTTGGCTTACTTCCCGGTAGTCGGGGTAGTGAGGTGGGTTTACTCGCGGAGCATTTTATAGCGGCGGCCGGGATTTTGCAGGCGCAAGACCCAGAGTTAAATTTTTTGGTGCCTTTAGTTAATGAACAGCGAAAAAAACAATTTTTAACTGCGTTAAATGCATCGGGCTTGAAACTCAATTTGCATATTTTTTCTGGGCAGAGCCACGAGGTAATCGCCGCGAGCGATGCCACTATTTTAGCATCGGGAACGGTAGCACTTGAGGCCATGCTCATAAAACGGCCGATGGTTGTGTGTTATCGGTTTGGTTGGTTAAATTACCAAATTGCTAAGCGTTTTGTGCAAGTAAATCATTTTTCGCTGCCGAATCTTTTGCATGCAGGGCTATTTAATGATGCAAAAAATTCAACCGGAAATACTCAGGCGCCAGCAGCACAACGATTGGTAAAAGAATTACTGCAAGATGAAGTAACAGGTGAGGCGATTGCAGCGGCTATCCAACCCCTATTAGCCGCTGATAATACAGCTCTCAATGAGCGCTTTAATGAGCTGCACCAACTACTTAAACAAAATGCTGGGCTACTCTCGGCGAATGCAGTGATTGCCGTTGCCAAAGGTAATAATTAACATCAGCACTGCATTACAGAACTCGTTAATTCTCGACCTCTACACGAATTACTCACACGCTCCGAAATAAGCCCTCAAATATGCATAAAATGAATTGCTTTTACATTGGCTATGCAGCAAGTGAATAATTGGATTTCAATGAGCGAGTTGTGGCCTTTGAACGTTAAACCTATACTCTAAACTCACTAAATTGGAGGATGATATGGGTTTATTAGTAGAAGGCCAATGGCAAGATAAGTGGTACGACACTAGCAAATCGGGCGGCCGCTTCGAACGTTCAGAAGCGCAATTTCGCAATTTTGTTACTGCAGATGGCAGCGCTGGTGTAACGGGGAAAAGTGGGTTTAAAGCTGAAGCCGGCCGTTATCACCTCTATGTATCATTCGCCTGCCCCTGGGCCCATAGAACGCTTATTTTCCGTAAACTGAAAGGCCTCGAAGATATTATTACCGTGTCTGCTGTAGCTCCCGAAATGCTCAGTAATGGTTGGGAATTTCGCAGCGGCACCGATCTTGCCGATCCACTTTATGATGCTGAGTTTATGCATGAAATTTACACTCGTGCCGATGATAAATATAGCGGGCGAGTAACTGTGCCGGTACTTTGGGATAAGCAGCAAGAAACCATCGTGAGTAATGAATCGGCAGATATCATTCGGATGTTCAACAGTGCCTTTAACGACATCACAGGTAATACCGATGATTATTACCCGCAAGAGTTGCAGGCCGCTATTGATGAAGTGAACGAAATGGTTTACCACAACATTAATAATGGTGTGTACAAGAGTGGTTTTGCCACCACCCAAGATGCTTATGAAGAAGCATTTGATGCGTTGTTTAAGGCTCTCGATAAAGTAGAACAACGATTATCGCAAAGCCGCTTCTTGGCAGGATCAGTATTAACAGAAGCTGACTGGCGTTTGTTTACCACCTTAGTGCGGTTTGATTCTGTTTACGTTGGCCACTTTAAATGTAATCAGAAGCGCATTGTTGATTATCCAAATATTTGGAATTATGTGCGTGAGCTCTATCAAATTGAGGGCGTGGCGGAAACTGTGAACATGAATCATATCAAAACTCACTACTATGTGAGCCACGATATGATTAATCCAACGGGCGTGGTTCCTAAAGGCCCCGAAATTGAATTTATGGCGGCACACGACCGAGAAAAGTTTGGTTCCTGAATTAGAAACCTGAATTAGGAAGCCTGAGGTTGTTAACTTAGTTAATTAACAGAAGTACTCAATACCGCTATTTCGGGTAAAATTTTAACTAGTTGGCGAATTAGTTTAACCACTAATCTTATTTTTTGGAGTTTACGCATGGCCAGTTCAATCGTAAAACATCGGGTACGCGGAATGCCAGCACAAGATGGTGCTGGTGTGAAATTGCAGCGGGTGATTAATCAACCATCCTTTCGCCATCGTGATCCGATTTTGATGTTAGATGAATTTAAATCGGATGATCCGAATGATTATATCGCCGGCTTTCCACCGCACCCACACCGTGGTTTTTGTACGTTAACCTACATGCTGGCGGGCAATATGGCGCATGAAGATTCAACCGGCAATAAAGGTGAAATAAGTACTGGTGGTTTGCAGTGGATGAAAGCCGCACGAGGCATGATTCACTCGGAAATGCCGAAGCAAAAAGATGGCTTAATGTGGGGCTTTCAGTTGTGGCTAAATTTACCCGCAGCGGAAAAAATGTCCGACCCAGAATATGCGGATATTCCAGGCGATAAAGTGCCAGAAGCTGCGCTTGAGGGTGGTATTGTTCGGGTGTTATCGGGTGAGTTTAATGGTCAAACTGGGCCGGTGAATGCGCCTGGCCGTGAGTTTTTGTATCTCGATTATCGTTTGCCAGGCGGTGTTCAAGTTACCTTGCCACAGCAACATCAACAAACGCGTTTGTTGTATGTTTATCAAGGCTCTATTACAGTGGACGGTGTCACCGCAAACGCCGGCGAGTTGCTCGAGTTAGACGCTGAAGCCGAGGTGCTACTGGAAACCGGTAATGAAGGCAATTTCTTATTAATGGCGGCGAAGCCTATCGGTGAGCCCATTGCTCAGTACGGCCCGTTTGTTATGAACACGGAAGCGGAATTGCGGCAAGCATTTGCCGATTATCAAAGTGGTAAACTCACGGCATAACATTAATCTTTAGCGGCACAACTCGAAGTATAGTTGTAACCAAGGGGCTTATCGGAAAAGATGCAAGACATATCAATTTTTCTCGATAAGCTCTGGTTGCAACAAGGGGTGAGCCAGCACACTATATCGGCATACCGCAGTGATCTAACCCATTTTCAAACTTGGTTGCAGCCGAGGAACGTGGTTTTGGCGGAAGCAAGCAGGCAGGATCTAGAAGATTATCTTGCGCATTTGGCCAAATCAGGCCGGCATCCACGTAGCCAATCCAGATTTTTAAGCGCTGCGCGGAAATATTTTCGCTATATTTTGCAACAAGGTGAGCGCTCGGATGATCCCTGCGCTCATTTGCATAGCCCAAAACAACCCGCCTCTATACCCAAATCGCTCTCTGAAGATGCGGTTTCCCTGTTGTTAAGTGCCCCAGATGTGGCCGATACCCTAGGTTTACGCGATAAGGCGATGTTGGAATTGCTTTACGCTACTGGTTTGCGAGTTTCTGAGCTTGTGCAGTTGCAAATGAGCGAGGTGAGCGTTCGCCAAGGTTTGGTTCGGGTAGTGGGTAAAGGCAATAAAGAGCGTTTAGTGCCTATGGGTGAGGAAGCCTTGCACTGGCTAAGTGAATATTTACGTGCTGCCCGGCCGGAGTTAATGAAACACAAGAACGATGTGGTGTTTTTATCCTTGCGCGGGAAACAAATGACACGGCAAACTTTTTGGCATCGAATTCGTCATTATGCCGCTCTTGTGGGGCTACCCGAAGGTATCTCACCACACCGATTACGGCATGCGTTCGCTACGCATTTACTCAACCATGGTGCAGATTTACGCGCGCTACAAATGCTGTTGGGGCATTCTGATATCGCAACCACCCAGATTTACACCGAAGTGGCAAAAGCGCGTTTGAAGCAACTTCACGAGCAACATCATCCACGCGGCTAGTGTTGGCCTCCACCCCGGTGTTAGAATACCCCCATCTACCGCAGGCTAGAAAGGTTATACGTGAAGAACCCGATTACAATTCGCCGCAGAATCGCACAAACAGCCCCTGAATTTCCCGCTGAGATGCCCAATATCCTACAACGCGTGTATGTCAACCGCGGTGTGCGTTCGGCTGATGAATTAGATCTATCGGCTCGTGGCTTATTGCATTACAACCAACTCACTGATTGTGAAAAGGCGGCGGAGCGGATTGGGCAAGCGCTACTGGCGAATGAAAGTATTTGCATTTGCGGTGATTTTGATGCGGATGGCGCCACCAGTGTAGCCCTCTTTATGGCCTTTTTTCGAAAAATAAACCATACAAAGGCCTTTTATCTAGTACCGAATCGTTTTTCTGATGGTTATGGTTTATCGCCTACATTAGCCGAGTATGCTCATGCCCAAGGCGCTAACTTGTTAATCACGGTAGATAATGGCATTAGCAGCCATGCAGGGGTTACTCGGGCAAATGAATTGGGTATGCAGGTGATAGTGACCGACCATCATTTACCCAGCGCTGAGCTGCCCGCTGCGTTTGCGGTGGTGAATCCGAATCGCCATGATTGTGCATTTGCGAGTAAACAATTGGCGGGTGTAGGTGTTGCGTTTTACGTGCTCTTGGCTTTAAGAGCTTGGTTTAAGCGGGAGCAACCTGAGCACTCAGTGGCACAGCTTAACATTGCTGAATATCTTGATTTAGTTGCCTTGGGAACTGTTGCCGATGTGGTACCCCTAGATTACAACAATCGCATTCTAGTTCGCCAAGGCTTGGCTCGGATTCGCGAGGGTGTGTGCCGGCCAGGTATTGCTGCGTTATTAAAAGTAGCCGGCCGTGATACAACCAAGATTACCGCCAGTGATTTGGGCTTTGCTGTTGGGCCAAGAATAAATGCTGCGGGCCGCCTAGATGATATTCAGCAAGGTATTGAATGCTTATTGGCGCAAGATTTCCCACAAGCACAAATTCTAGCCTTACGTTTGGATGAACTAAATCAACAACGGCGCAAAATTGAATCAGGCATGCAGGAAGAGGCGCAAGCCTGCTTGGCACGGTTGAATGTGGATCAGGGTGCATTACCGCCAATTCTTTGCGTATACGATGAGCAGTTTCATCAAGGCGTAATTGGCATAGTAGCTGGGCGTTTGAAAGAGCAGTATTATCGGCCGGTTATGGTATTTGCGGAGGGCGATGAGGGCGAGTTAAAAGGGTCTTGCCGCTCGGTTGCAGGGATTCACATCCGCGATCTACTCGAGCAAGTAGCCAGTGAACACCCACAGGTAATAAATAAGTTTGGCGGCCACGCCATGGCAGCGGGGCTGAGTATACCGAAAGAGCAGTGGCTTGCGTTTAATGATGCGGTACAGCGTGTGGCTGAACGTTGGGTAGATGCAGATACACTTGCGCGTGTGCTATGGAGTGATGGCGAGTTAACGGCAGCAGAATTCGCTCTCGATGTTGCTAGTGCGCTCCAAAATGCTGGCCCATGGGGGCAGGGGTTTCCGCAACCGGTATTCGATGGCCGTTTTCGTATTTTGCAAGAGCGCTGGTTGAAAGATGTGCATTTAAAGCTGGTAGTGCAACCTGAAGGTAGTTCGCAAAGTTTCGATGCGATTGCATTTAATGTGCCGCGGGCGAATTGGCAATGGCAATCACCGGCTAGCGCCCATTTAGTATTTAAACTTGATGTAAATGAATTTCGTGGGCAACGTAACGTGCAGTTGTTGATTGAGCATGTAGCCACCTAAACGCTGTTGTTTTTATGCGTGATCCGCTAGAATATGCGGCCAGAATTCGATTGCGAACGCGTTTAACCATGTGCTTTTACGCTTCGTGAACACTAGATAAAATTATTTCAGGAATTATTAATGCTGGAAAGCAATGCCATAGCTAATCAAATTATCGACCTTAAGCAGCGCGCCGAGCAGCTTAGGGGGTATCTTTGACTTAGAGGTAAAAGCAGAACGCCTCGAAGAAGTTGAAAGAGAATTAGAAGATCCTGCGGTTTGGAATGAACCAGAAAAAGCACAAGCCCTTGGTAAAGAGCGAGCCACACTCGAAGTGGTGGTGAACACCTTGAAAGGCATTGATCAGGGCCTAGATGATGCGCAAGGCTTTCTCGATTTATCTGCCGAGGAAGATGACGAGGAGATGTTGGGCGAGGCCGACGGCGAAGTTAAACGCTGGACCAAGGAATTAGAAAAGCTTGAGTTCCGCCGCATGTTTTCTGGCCCAAATGATGAAGCGGATTGTTATCTTGATTTGCAATCTGGTTCTGGTGGCACAGAAGCTCAAGATTGGTGCAACATGCTCCTGCGGATGTACTTGCGTTGGGGTGAAGCCAATGGCATGAAAACCGAGATCACTGAGCTTTCAGAAGGTGAAGTTGCCGGAATAAAATCAGCTACTATTCGCTTTTCTGGTGAGTATGCCTTTGGCTGGTTACGCACAGAAACCGGGGTGCATCGGCTTGTTCGCAAATCTCCCTTTGATTCTGGTAATCGCCGGCATACCTCTTTTGCTTCTGCTTTTGTGTATCCTGAAATCGATGATGATATCGAAATCGATATTAATCCTGCCGATCTGCGTGTGGATACATACCGAGCCTCAGGCGCTGGTGGCCAGCACGTAAACCGAACGGATTCTGCGATTCGTATTACCCACGAACCGAGCGGAATTGTGGTGCAGTGTCAGAGCGATCGATCGCAACATAAAAACCGCGATTCAGCGATGAAGCAATTGCGCGCTAAATTATTTGAAATGGAACTGCAAAAGCAGAACGAAGCCAAGCAGGTGATGGAAGATTCTAAATCTGACATTGGTTGGGGTAGCCAGATTCGCTCCTATGTTTTAGATGATTCGCGCATTAAAGATTTACGTACGGGAGTGGAAACTCGGAATACGCAAGCTGTGCTGGATGGTGATTTGAATCGCTTTTTACAAGCCAGCTTGAAATCTGGTTTATAAGCATCACATTGAAAAAACCTAAGTGATAGTGATAACGCCTTAGGTGATTGCGTTTGTAAGCGCGGCAAGTGCCGCAGTTGATAGATAAATTTGAGGAATAGTTATGACGGATAAGCAGCAGCCAGAAGCCCAGGATTTGAACCAACAAATTCGTGAGCGAAAGCAAAAACTGCAACAACTGCGCGAAGCTGGGAATCCGTTTCCAAATGATTTTCGCCGTGATAGCTTGGCCACCGATTTGCACTCGGCTCACGGCGAAAAAGAGGGCGAAGCCTTACTTGCGGAAGGTGTGCGAGTTAATATTGCGGGGCGAATGGTTTTACGCCGAATTATGGGTAAAGCGAGCTTTGCAACCTTGCAAGATATGAGTGGCCAGGTTCAAATTTATGTAGCGCGTGATAATTTGCCAGAAGGCATTTATAACGATGGCTTTAAAAAGTGGGATTTGGGCGATATTGTAGGTGCCAGCGGCGTGTTGTTTAAAACACGAACGGGCGAACTTACCGTGCAGGTTGACGAAATTAAGTTGCTCACGAAAGCGCTGCGGCCGTTGCCGGATAAATTCCATGGCTTGGCGGATCAGGAAACCCGCTATCGCCAACGTTACCTTGATTTAATTGTGAACCAGCAATCGCGTGATACCTTCGTGATGCGCAGCAAAGCCATTGAGTATATCCGTCAGTTTCTGAATTCCCGTGCGTTTTTAGAGGTGGAAACGCCGATGATGCAAACAATCCCAGGTGGTGCTTCTGCACGCCCGTTTGTTACACATCATAATGCCTTGAATATGGACCTTTACCTGCGCATTGCCCCTGAACTTTATTTGAAGCGTTTGGTTGTAGGCGGATTTGAAAAAGTTTTTGAAATTAACCGCAATTTCCGCAATGAAGGGTTATCAACACGGCACAACCCGGAATTCACTATGCTTGAGTTTTACTGGGGTTACGCCGATTATCATGATCTGATGGATTTAACTGAAGAAATGGTTCGTGGTTTATGTACGGAACTATTAGGAACAACTGAAGTAACCTATCAAGGGGAACAGTTTGATTTTGGTAAACCATTCGATCGCTTGAGCGTTGTTGATGCGATTTTGAAATATAATTCCGAATTAAGTGAAGCGGAAATCAATGATCTTGCAACGGCCACGGCGTATGCCGAAAAAATCGGTATTAAAGTACAAAAGAGCTGGGGTTTAGGCAAAATCCAAATTGAAATCTTTGAAGAAACGGCTGAGCATCAATTGGCTCAACCTACTTTCATTACCGCGTATCCTGCTGAAGTATCACCTTTGGCGCGCCGCAACGATGATAACCCCTTTGTAACCGACCGTTTCGAGTTTTTTGTAGGTGGCCGTGAGATTGCAAATGGCTTCTCTGAGTTGAACGATGCTGAAGATCAAGCTGAGCGGTTCCAAGCGCAGGTAGAGCAAAAAGAGGCTGGTGATTCGGAAGCTATGTTCTATGATGCCGATTACGTTACTGCATTGGAGTATGGCTTACCGCCAACCGCCGGTGAGGGGATCGGTATTGATCGTTTGGTGATGTTACTCACTGATTCACCATCGATTCGTGATGTATTGTTATTTCCACACATGCGCATACAAAAAACTGAAATGGACCAGAAAAAAGAAAAGTAGGTACGAGTGAGGGAGCTTATTCCAAGCCCTTCATGATGTATTAACAAAAAAGCCTTGAAACTCACATTTCAAGGCTTTTTTAGTTTTGCTCTCGCAACCAAGCATTCAGTTCATCGATAAACATGGGTTTGCTGATTTGGTACCCTTGAATAATATCAAAGCCTAATTCCGATACCAGCTCCAAGGTTTCTTCTGTTTCCACACCTTCTGCGGTGGTTAAGGCGCCAGTTTGCCGAGCAAGCCGCAAAGCTGCCTTTGCCAAAAACTCTGATTCCTTAGAGAGCGTAAGTTGTTGCGTTACCGAAATATCCACTTTTAGCTCATGCAAGTGTAAGCGTTCCACTACCGTAGCAGTAACATTGCCGGTACCGAAATCATCTAAGGCTATTTTAAATCCAGCCACCCTAAATGTTTTAATCAATCCAATGAATCCATCAATATCATCACTTATAACTGATTCTGAAAAATCGAGAATGATTTGGCTTGGTGCTACCTGATAATCATTACAAATGTTGATGAGCGAAGTTAAGAAATTCGGATGCTGGAAAGAGAGCGGGCTGATGTTCACCGATAGAGAAAGCTCTGGGCGTTGTTTTAATAATCTTTTAAATTCAGGTAATGCTTGGTGCAGGATTTGTAGAGTGAGCTGGTCGATGATATCTCTTTGTTCAGCGATGTGAATAAAATCTGCGGGAGGAATAAAACCATATTTCGGATGTTCCCAGCGAGCAAAAATCTCCAAGCCAACGATTCGGCGAGAGCTTGTAAGCTGCCTTGGTTGATAGGCTACGGAAAACTGTTCCTGTAACAGTTCAGCCGATAGGTGCCTTTTTGCTATTGGCATGTTGAGTACTTTAGCGCTTTCCGGCATGATTTTGTTATCCATTGCTACACCTTGTCGAGAGGACGGGTGTATGAGCTTCCATGATTGTTTATATTTTGCGCGAAAATACGGAATTACGCAATGACTCTTAGGCTTTGAAAAGCGCATGTTTAAGATGCTAATTAAACGTCATGCAAAAAAATGGCCCCAGAAGGAGCCATTTGATTAAACTTTAGCAGTTTGTGAACACTTATTCGTGCTCAACGCCACCTGGACCATGAACATGACCGTGTGATAATTCTTCCGCACTTGCTTCACGAACATCAACAACTTTCACTTCAAAGTTCAGATCAACACCCGCAAGTGGGTGATTGCCATCAACGGTAACTTCGGTATCGTTTACTTCAACAACCATTACTGATTGCTCGCCATGATCAGTTGTTGCACGGAATTGCATGCCAGGGTTTACATCCTGGTCACCAAAAAGATTCCGTGGAACAGTTTGGATTAGACCATCATGACGCTCGCCATAGGCATCGGCAGCAGTGATATCTGCATTGAATTCAGCGCCTGCGGTTTTTCCTTCCAGCTCTTTTTCAAGCCCAGGAATTAACATGCCACG
Source organism: Aliidiomarina iranensis (assembly GCF_003987135.1). Taxonomy (GTDB): domain Bacteria; phylum Pseudomonadota; class Gammaproteobacteria; order Enterobacterales; family Alteromonadaceae; genus Aliidiomarina; species Aliidiomarina iranensis. Next base: position 392,716 of record NZ_PIPJ01000002.1, on the reverse strand, counting down.
GCCGAAAATAAAAGCCAGTGGACGTTCTTCGGCTGATTGATCCAAAGTTACACCTTCACCATTTTTCACGGTGTAGTGGATAGTAACTGCTTTGTCTTGACTGATGGTTTCACTCATTGATTGATTCCGTTTCGTCTGATTTTGGGCAGGGGGTGAATTTGCTGTCATTCTGCCCTTTAATGCGCAATTCTGCCTGAGCATCAAGATCACTTGGTAACACGGCTTGAATTGCAATGACATCGTTATCATAACGCACTGCGCTGATAACTGCACCTGCGCGGCGCCAGTTTTCGCCTAACTTGATTTCAAGTTCGCTTGCTGGTGCCGGCGTAGATTCGGCGGTTCCGATTAGATGCGCTAACCGGCGTTTGTTTTGTCCCTTATAATGGGTGCGCGCAATCGTCTCTTGGCCTATATAGCAACCCTTTTTGAAACTTACGCCATTTAAGCTATCGAGGTTCACCATTTGCGGAATAAAGGTACTCTGGTGAACAGCAGCGAGATTCGGCCAGCCTTGCTCAATTTGAATGGCGTGCCAATAGCTTTCTGGCAACATGCGCGCGTTCGGTTTATTCGTTTTTGGTGTTACACATAAATAGAGAGTAGGGCTAAGGCTAAGCACATGGGTATCGCCAAACGTACTGTGTAGTTCGGTAGGTGTGCCACCCACTAGCTCAGATACTTTTGCAACGGCCTGCTCGCCCGCTACTAAGAAGCAGCTGAAGTGTTCAGTGGAATCCGTTATCTCAATTTTAGAGAATACTGAAAACTTTTGTAATTGTGCCAAGCTATGCTCGGCGGTAGAACGATTTTGCAGAAGCAAAATGCTATCTTCTGAGCGCACTGCGCGAAAGATACTCCAAAGTTTGCCTTTGGCATCACAATGGCCACCAAGGAGCCAATTATGTTGCTCAAGATGGGTGAGATCGCAGGTTAGCTGGCCCTGAAGAAATGTGTCGGTATCAGGCCCGCTAGCTTTCACTACCGCCATGCCGGGCAGCTCAATGAGGAGTGCAGGGTTGGCATTGGTTAACTTGTTGGCGAGTAATCCAGACACTTCAGCTCCTCGTAATTATTTCCTATAGTATTTTACAATTGCCTCTAAGGCATTTGCCGTGGCCCTGTTGGCCTTGATAGCAAGCGCACTGCTTGCTCTTCGTTCTTATAAACTGGGTTCGAAAAATCGCGCTAACAGAATAGTGGGGATGCGGTTTTAGAAATTCAAGGTTAGTTTCAAAATTCTTGGTTTTGGCGGATTTTGCTCAATTTTGCTAGGGATTTGGGTAGGGGTTCACGCGAGTAGCTGTTAGAATATGTTTACTAAGTTTTTATGGAGTACACACAATGTTTCCTCGGCAATCGGAAGAAATCTTAAAAGATAAGCGGCGCATGCGCTGGGCGTGTCGGCGGGGTATGCTCGAGCTTGATGTGTTATTCGCCCCCTTTGTTGAAGAAGCTTACGATGAGCTCAATGAAGAACAGCAACAGGTATTTCGGCGCTTACTTACCTGTGATGATCCGGATTTATTCTCTTGGTTTATGGGGCACGCAAAATGTCCGGATCCAGAGTTGGCGGAGATGGTGGCTCTGATGCTGCGCCGCGTTAAGGTTTGAGGCCAGTTAACTGAACAGGAGCAAGGATGGCTCGTTACTCACTTCATGCACCCGCAGAAACCGCAAGTGCCGGTAGCCCTGAGGCTTTTGCGCCAGAAAGCTCAGAGTCAGAGGGTTTCGCTGAAGAAGCTTCATACCCAAAGCGATCTGCGTTCGCACCCTCAAAAATCTCTAATCGCTTGGTAAATTCCGCTTACATTAGTTCAGCTATGCTTGGGTATGCGAGCATAGTTTACGAATCTTGGCTGCTGCTCAGCGCTTTACTGTTGTTTGCGTTTGCCTTCGATGCGGAGAAGCGGGAATCAGAGCCTGCAGCTAACGCCTTTGCACAAATCAATGAATTCGATGAATACGGCGCTGTAATCTGCAAAGGCGGCCAACTCACGCAAATGTGCCCACCTGTAATTATTACACCATGGCTCTTAACATTTAGAATAGAGCATATCGCAGATGTAGAACACAATAAGCCTATGCAGCAATGGTGCCGAATTTGGCGCGATCAAGTTGCTGCAGCGGATTGGGCAAGGTTGCGGCGCATTGGTATCACCTTAAATGCGCCGCTTCGGCGGCGTTAAACCTGCCGTTTGGTTGGCGTTAGAATGGTTGGCTGGGAGTTTTCTGCAAGTTCTGGATAATCGAGGGTGTAATGTAAACCCCGGCTTTCCTTTCGTTGCATGGCACTTTCAATAATTAATTGCGCTACTTGTGCTAGGTTTCGTAACTCCAGCAAATTATTGCTTACTCGGAAATTAGCATAATAATCGTGTATTTCTTGCTGCAGCATCTCAACACGCCGCAAAGCCCGCTCTAGGCGTTTATCGGTGCGCACAATGCCGACATAATCCCACATAAATAAACGTAGTTCGTGCCAGTTATGTTGAATAATTACCTCTTCGTCGGAGTTCGTTACCTTACTCTCATCCCAATCCGGTATTTCGTTAACCAGAATGGTTTCTGGCATTTTACCTGCGATATCTGCAGCGGCTGCGCGGGCGAACACAACGCATTCTAACAAGGAGTTACTTGCCATACGGTTCGCACCATGCAAGCCGGTGTAGGCGACCTCGCCAATGGCATACAAGTTGTTTAAATCGGTTTTGGCGTTTAAGTTGGTTACTACACCACCGCAGGTGTAATGTGCTGCCGGTACGATTGGCATCGGCTCGGCGGTAATATCAATACCCAGGCTTTGGCATTTTTCATAGATGGTGGGGAAGTGTTGGCGGATAAAATCAGCCGGTTTATGGGAAATATCCAAATACATGCAATCGGCGCCAAGGCGTTTCATTTCATAATCGATAGCGCGCGCTACCACATCCCGCGGAGCAAGTTCCGCCAATTCGTGAAAATCTGGCATAAAACGAGAGCCATCTGGGCGTTTTAACAAAGCACCTTCGCCGCGCAAGGCTTCGGTGAGGAGAAAGTTGCGGGCATTCGGATGGAACAAACAAGTAGGGTGGAATTGATTGAATTCCATATTGCCCACACGGCAACCGGCTCGCCAAGCCATGGCAATGCCATCACCGCTGGCGATATCGGGGTTTGAAGTGTATTGATAAACCTTACTGGCACCACCTGTGCATAGAGCCGTAAATTTAGCGGCTATTGTTAGCACCCGCTCTTGCTGTCGGTGCCATACATAGGCTCCGATGCAGCGTTGTTGGTTATCGTTGCCGGAGCGAATTAAATCGATGGCATTACAATTTTCTAGTACGTGAATATTTGGATGGCTCAGGGTTTGGCTCGTTAACGTACTCTGCACCGCTCGGCCGGTGGCATCGGCTGAGTGTAAGATACGGCGATGGCTATGGCCCCCTTCGCGTGTTAAGTGGAAGCGAGGCTCACCATTAACATCAGGTTCGCGGTCAAAATCTACGCCTAACTGAATTAACCAATTCAAGCTTTCTTTCGCGCGCTCTGCGGTGTAACGAACAACCGCGGCATCGCAAATGCCACCACCGGCAACCAGAGTATCGTCGATATGTGATTCAATACTATCGTTGGCATCAAATACGGCAGCAATACCGCCTTGAGCATAATAGGTAGAACCTTCGGCTAACGGGCCTTTACTTAAAACCACTACCTGATATTCTTTTGCCAGTTGCAGCGCAAGAGAGAGGCCAGCGGCCCCGCTGCCAATAATTAGGATATCGCACGTTATTGTAGCGTCTGAGTTCATCATGATTTATCGTAGTTAAGAATTATTAATGGATTTTACCTTTGTTATTACTATATTTGCGAACTTTTTGCGAAAAGCTTGGTCTAGGTTTGTATGAATAATGCGAGCCCAGTTTAAAAATCGGCGAAATAGGCGATAGCAGGGGTTAAGAAGAGAGTGGGCTCGAATGAGCGAACAGGAAATTGATCAACAGCTGGTTGAACGAGTACAGCGTGGTGATCAGCGAGCTTTTGATGTTTTGGTGAAGAAATACCAACACAAAATCATAAGCTTAGTGTCACGTTACGTTAAGCACCCGGGCGATGTGCCGGATGTTGCGCAAGAGGCTTTTATAAAAGCCTATCGCGCATTACCGAATTTTCGTGGCGAAAGTGCGTTCTATACATGGCTTTACAGAATTGCTGTGAATACAGCAAAAAATTATTTAGTTGCGCGCGGGCGAAAACCGCCATCTTCGGATGTTGATGCGCAAGATGCGGAATTTTTAGATGCCGGGCATGGTTTGCGAGATATCGCTTCCCCAGAGCGAATGTTGTTATCTGATGAACTGAAACGCACGGTGATGGCAGCTATAGATGCGTTGCCTGACGATTTAAAACAAGCCATAACATTGCGCGAATTGGATGGTATGGGCTATGAAGAAATTGCTATCACCATGGATTGTCCGATAGGAACAGTACGTTCAAGGATTTTTAGAGCACGTGAAGCTATTGATAAAGCGATAGAACCGTTGCTCGATGCGAATTAAGCTAACTGAGGATAGACACGAATGACAGAGCACCAGAAAGAACAACTTTCAGCATTGCTTGATGGCCACTTTGATGGCGATGAAGCAGTGCATGAGCTGGTGGAAAATGCGAGCCAACGGGAGCGATGGTTTCGTTATCAGCTCACTGGCGCGGTAATTCGAGGTGAGGCGATAAGTGGTCAGCCTTTCGATATATCGGCTTCGGTAGCGGCGCAAATAGCAGCTGAACCTAAACATGCAGCTGCACCGAAGAGCGCATGGCAGAACGTGCAGCAATGGTTGCAACGGGGATGGTTTCGGCCGGCGGCAAATGTTGCGGTAGCCGCGGGTGTAGCTATCGTTACTGTTGTGGGTATCCAAAACTACCAACCCGTTGCCGATGGCGTTGCCATTCCAGATGCGGGCACTGGCGCTGCGGTAAACCAAGGCTTCGAAACACGGCCTTTAGGTGGTGTGATTAACCCGGTTAGTTTTAATATGACCAACACCGCGGTTGTTGATCAACAGGAAGCGGATAATGAGCGAAGATTGCTACAATCATTCTTTTTTGACCATCAACAGCAGCTCCAATTAAATGAACAAGAGCTAAGTGAAGAAAGAATTGGCGAACAAGCGTCAAGCGAGCAAGAGCAGCGCAACAATAGCACGCAACCCGATACACAAGAACAAGGCATCGATTAAACCAATATGCAAGGTTACCGGTATTTGCTGGCAGCTTTAGGGCTTGCCAGTAGCTTAATCTGCAGCACAGTGTTTGCCGCAGCGCCTCAGCTGGCAGCGCCCCAGCAGACAATGCCCCAAGAAGCCGTGGCGCAGCAAACAGTAGCGCCAGAAGATGACGTTGAAACTCAGTTGCCAGCAGGGGAGCAACGCGCGTTACTCGAGGGTGAACGCTGGTTTAACCTAATGCAAAAAGCGCTTACCGAGTTCAATTTCAATGCCTCTTTAGTGCATGTGCAGGATCAACGTATTGAAATGTTTCGTTGGTTGCACGGCCACAATAGTGAGAATGAAGAATTAGAGCTATTACACAGCTTGAATGGCCCAGAAATCCATATTATCCGCCGTGGTCAAACGGTATCTTACTTTCACTCCATGAGTTCACCTTTTAGCGTGCGTGCTAATAATATGTTTGGCCCTATTCCAACTGCATTTTTCCGTGAATTTGAGAATATTTCTAAAGCATATGATGCGGTGCCTATGGGCGGCGCGAGAATAATGGATAGAACAACCGTTCATGTGCGGTTGCTGCCAAAAGATCAAGATCGTTATGGTTATTCCCTTTGGCTCGATCGAGAAACCGGAATGCTGCTGCGAATGCTTACCCTAAGCCAAGAGGGTGAGCCACTGGAACAAGTTCAGTTAACAGCTCTAGAGATAACAAACGAACCAAATCCTGAGTTAGCGCAAATACTCGATTTAAATTTACCACCTGTTGTGGAAGATATTCACCGTGGTGTTAGTGTTCAACACGAATGGCAAACTAACTATTTACCTCGAGGCTTTACCTTAGTGCGAGGAAATCATCATCGGCTCCCGATTACTGGAATAGCGGCTGATTACTTCCTGTATTCAGATGGCCTTACCCGTATTTCCCTCTATGTCAGTGAAGATCCGGAAGCTGCAGTGAACTTACGCCACAGTGGATTAGAATCTTTATATTCTCACAGCTACGCCGATTATAGCGTTACCGTTGTGGGGCGCCTGCCAATGGCTACATTGCAACGCATAGCAACTTCGGTGCGGCGATGATTCGTGAAATTGGTGAAGTAACCGCCATTAACGGCCAAACCGTTACTATTACAACGGCTTTGCAACAAGGTTGTGGTGGCTGTAAGCAACAAAGCCACTGCGGTGCGGGTATTTTATCTAAAGCACTACCGAATCGCCGCGGCAGTGTTGAGGTTTGGTTAGAAAATCCGCCAGCTATTGGCAGCCAAGTTGAGTTATGGCTGCCGGAGAAGGCGATCTTAAAGTTCTCGGTGTTACTTTATTTAATTCCTATTATCACGCTTTTAGCTGGCGCATTAATTGGCGAGCAACTTTTTCCTCAGCAGGAACTGTATGGGATTCTGCTCGCGGGAGCGGGTTTTGCCGCTAGTTTTTTTCTTTTAAAGCAATGGTTGCGGCGCCGAGATCTGCAAGTTCGTGAGTTAATGCAGATTAATATCCTTCCAGTCGACCAACCTTGATTGTTTATCTTCGCTAAAGTAAGTAAAATTCGCCTCATAAATACGGTGAGGAGTCGCAGCGTTTTGCTGACTGACCGGATATGAGGTGTACATGAGCCAAGTTGGCATAGCAAAAAAGAACATTCGTAATTTCTCGGTAATCGCGCATATTGACCATGGTAAATCAACGCTATCAGATCGCTTGATTCAAACTTGCGGTGGTTTAACCCAACGAGAAATGGCAGAACAAGTACTAGATTCAATGGATATCGAGCGGGAACGCGGTATCACTATCAAAGCGCAGAGCGTTACGCTTTACTATGATGCGAACGATGGTGAGCGTTATCAGTTGAACTTTATCGATACCCCCGGCCACGTTGATTTCTCCTACGAGGTTTCTCGTAGCCTTGCCGGCTGTGAAGGGGCGTTGTTAGTTGTAGATGCCGCTCAAGGTGTTGAAGCGCAAACTCTCGCAAACTGCTACACCGCCATTGATATGGATTTAGAGGTGGTGCCAGTACTGAATAAAATTGATTTACCCTCTGCAGAACCTGAGCGAGTAGCACAAGAAATTGAAGATATTGTGGGTATTGAAGCCCACGATGCGGTTCGTTGCTCAGCGAAAACAGGCATTGGTATTGATGAAGTGCTTGAACGTATCGTAAAACAAGTGCCTTCACCAGAAGCTGAAGCCGACGATGAAGCGCCATTACAAGCGCTCATTATTGATTCATGGTTTGATAACTATCAAGGCGTTGTTTCCCTTGTGCGGATCAAAAAAGGTGTTCTGCGCGTTGGCGAAAAAATGAAGGTTATGTCGACCGGCCAAGATCACATCGTTGACAAAGTGGGGATTTTCACCCCGAAACAAACAGAAACCGGTGTGTTACGCGCAGGTGAAGTTGGCTATGTTATTGCGGGTATTAAGGAAATACATGGAGCGCCGGTAGGGGATACGCTTACGCATTCAAAGCGGCCAGCCGATAAAATGCTACCGGGCTTTAAGAAAGTGCAGCCACAAGTGTATGCGGGCATGTTCCCGATTAGTTCAGATGACTATGAAAACTTTCGTGATGCACTGGACAAATTAAGCTTGAACGATGCTTCACTATTTTTCGAGCCAGAAAACTCTGGTGCGCTCGGCTTTGGTTTCCGTTGTGGCTTTTTGGGTATGCTGCACATGGAAATTATCCAAGAGCGATTAGAGCGCGAGTACGATATCGATCTAATCACCACTGCGCCCACGGTTGTTTATAAAGTTGAAACAACTAAAGGCGAGATAAAAATGGTGGATAACCCAGCATACTTGCCGCCGGTAAACGAAATTCAGGCTATTTACGAGCCTATCGTAGAAGCGAATATTTTGGTTCCACAAGAGCATGTTGGGAATGTGATTACGCTTTGTGTAGAGCGCCGCGGTATGCAAACCAACATGGTTTATCATGGTAAGCAAGTGGCTCTCACATACGAGCTGCCGATGGCCGAAGTAGTAATGGATTTCTTCGATCGTTTGAAATCAACCAGCCGTGGTTACGCCTCTTTGGATTATCAATTTAAGCGCTTTGATGAATCGGATATGGTGCGGGTTGATATCTTGATAAACGGCGAGCGTGTAGACGCGCTTGCGATGATCTTGCACCGCAGCCAAGCACAATATCGCGGGCGTGATGTGGTGGATAAAATGCGGGAGCTTATTCCACGGCAAATGTTTGATATCGCTATTCAGGCTACCATTGGTAATCATGTTATTGCCCGAAGCACGGTGAAACAATTACGTAAAAACGTAACTGCAAAGTGTTATGGTGGTGATGTAAGCCGTAAGAAAAAGCTGCTACAAAAGCAGAAAGAAGGTAAGAAACGAATGAAACAATTGGGCAACGTGGAAGTGCCTCAGGAAGCGTTCCTTGCGGTCTTGAAAACTGGCAAGTAGCGTATTAGGAACTTTATACAGGAACGTTCAGCATGACCACATACTACTTTTCCTTGTTGCTGGTGTTCGGCAGCTTATTTACAGGCATTGTTTGGGCTATCGATCACTGGGTGTGGAAGCCAAAGCGGATGGAAAAAATTCGCGCGGCAGAAGCGCAAGCGGGTGTGAAACTTAGCGCTGAGCAAGCCGAACAGCTTGCGCCTCAATCAGGCTTAGCTGATTTTGCGCAAGCTGCGTTCCCTGTGTTGTTTGTGATTTTGATTTTACGCTCGTTCCTTTACGAGCCGTTTCGTATTCCTTCTGGTTCCATGATGCCTACTCTGTTAGTAGGGGATTTCATTTTGGTTGAGAAATTTCGTTATGGGTTAAGAGAACCTATTACCCGAAAGGAATTTATCAACACTGGCCGCCCCGAACGCGGTGATATTGCCGTGTTCAAATACCCTGTAGAGCCAGATCTTGATTACATTAAGCGTGTGATTGGTATGCCGGGTGATCGTATTACCTACACCGATAAAACCTTTTATGTGCAGCCAAATTGCTTACCCGATTGCAGCGATGTTGAACCTATTGTGCTGCAACGAGAATTTCAAGCCGAAGGCGAGTTCATGCAGCAGCAGGTGCCGGTGCGCCGTTACATTGAGCAGGGCATTAACAAAGAATACGATGTTTTGGTAAACCCGCGGGTGAATATTCATAGTGATTCGTTCGTTTGGGATGTACCGGAAGGCCAGTATTTTTTCATTGGCGATAACCGAGACAATTCGATTGATAGCCGTTACTGGGGCTTTGTTGATGAAGATCTTTTGGTAGGCCGTGCGGTATTTATTTGGTTAAGTTTTGAGTTTGAAAGGGATGCGAATAGCTGGTTACCAACATGGGTGCCGAGCAAACTTCGTTTTGATCGTTTAGGGAGAATTGAGTGAGTTTAACACCTATCCAGCTCCGTGAAATTGAGCGGCGGCTAGGCTACAACTTTAAAAATCATGCACTTTTGTATCAGGCCCTTACTCATCGAAGTGCGGGTGAAGGGCATTATGAACGCCTTGAGTTTTTGGGCGATTCAATTTTGAGTGTGGTTATTGCGGAAGCTTTGTATCACCGTTTTCCAAAATCACCGGAAGGTGAGTTAAGCCGCATGCGCGCCACTTTGGTTTGCGGCGATATGTTGGCAAAGTTGGCGCGAAAATTTGAACTTGGAAAGTTTTTGAATTTAGGCCCGGGCGAATTAAAAAGTGGTGGTTTTCGCCGTGATTCCATTTTATCTGATGCGGTAGAAGGCATAATCGGTGCTATCTTCTTAGATAGTGATATTCAGCAGGTACAAGCCATTGTGCGTAGCTGGTATCAACCGTTGTTGGCAGAGATTCGGCCCGGTAACAGCCAAAAAGATCCGAAAACGCGTTTGCAAGAATATCTACAAAGCCGGCAATTTGCCGTTCCTGAATACGAAGTGAGCGCCACCGAAGGGCAGGCGCACAACCAACGTTTTACCGTTACTTGTAAAGTAGAACCACTCGCGGAAGCGGTGGTTGCTACGGGCACGAGCCGCCGCAAAGCAGAACAAAATGCCGCGGCAAAAGTTATTGAGCAACTAGCGGAACTGCCGGAAGGCAAGGAATTAAAATGAATTTAGATGATTTTTTCGCAGCTGAAGCCAGTGAAACACCCGCCGGCCCAACCTTTAACGGTTTTGTGGCGATTGTGGGTAGGCCGAACGTAGGCAAATCTACGCTGTTGAATCAATTGTTGGGCCAGAAGGTAAGTATTACTTCAAAGAAGGCTCAAACCACCCGGCATCGGATTTTAGGTATTGACACTGAGGGCCCGTATCAAACTATTTACGTGGATACGCCAGGCCTGCATAAAGATGAAAAGCGCGCTATTAACCGCTTAATGAATCGAGCAGCCAGCTCCTCTATTGGTGATGTGGATTTAGTTCTGTTTATTGTGGAAGGCACACACTGGACAGAAGACGATGAAATGGTACTCACCAAGATCAAGCGTGCGAATCGTCCGGCGATGTTAATCATCAATAAGATAGACCAGGTTAAAGATAAGGGTTCATTGCTGCCTCACATACAGAAAATTGCGGCGGAGTTTGAATTCAAAGAAATTATTCCCATTTCGGCACTTTCCCCTGAGCACATGCCGAAAATAAAGGCTTTGGTGCGCCCATATTTGCGTGAGGGCATTCATTTTTACCCAGCGGATCACGTGACCGATCGCTCTGTGCGTTTTATGGCGGCAGAAACGGTGCGGGAAAAGTTAATGCGCTTCAATGGTGAAGAACTGCCGTATTCGACAACGGTGGAAATTGAGAAATATGAAACAACTGAGAATGGCGTGGTTCACATTCATGCTTTGATCTTAGTGGAGCGTGAAGGCCAAAAACGAATGGTTATTGGTAATAAGGGCAGTAAGTTAAAAACCATTGGTTCAGAGGCCCGGAAAGACATAGAACAGATGTTAGAAGCGCGGGTAAACCTGCAACTTTGGGTGAAAGTTAAATCCGGTTGGGCCGATGATGAACGCGCGCTTCGTAGCCTAGGTTACGGAGAAGAGTAATGGCCAGGGCCGTGGTATTGCACCGTTGGCCCTGGCAAGAACATGGCCTGCTGTTGGATTTGTTTACGGAAGATAGCGGCCGGGTTCGTGCAATTGCAAAATATGCCCGTAGCCGACGTTCTTCGCTGCGTGCAACCCTAGAACCTTTTACCCTCATTGATATTGAACTCAAAGGCCGTGGCGAAGTTAAAACCTTAGCTCGCGCAGAGAGCCTGCAGCATTTTCCTCTACGCCATATACACCTCTATAGCGGCCTTTATTTAAATGAATTATTGCAGCGATTATTGCCTGAGTTAACCGATTTCCCCGGCTTGTTTGCCGATTATATTAAGAGTTTGACATTGCTCTCTGATATCCAAGTTATTGAGCCAGTTTTACGACAATTTGAATACCGTTTACTTTGCCACCTAGATTTAGATTTCTCATTTACCCATGATGCAAATGATGGCAATCTGATAACTTCTGAGCAGTATTACCGATTTGTGGCGGGTGCGGGCTTTGTGCCTGCCGAAGCCCATGCAAGTGCGCGCGAAGAACTTGGTAATGAGCTTCGCGATCAAGTTAACGAAGAAGAGCTTGTAGACATATCGCGGGTTTATGATCAGGTAATTCATGATCAGGTAAAGAAACCGTTGCATGAGAGCAGAACACAAGAATGGCTGTTAAGCGGTGAAGAAATTGCACAGCTAGGGCGATTTCAATTAGCGGATCCGCAGGTGTTAAAACAATTTAAGCATTTAATGCGTATTGCTTATGCCCCGTTGTTGGGTGCGAAGCCATTACGAAGCCGTGAGCTTTTATTGGCTGCGGTTAAACACAAATAGTTCGCCTTTTCATTAGGCTGATGGATAACAGGAGCTCTCATGTCAGCTGCTTTACTTGGAGTAAATATTGATCATATAGCGACACTGCGAAACGCCCGCGGTGTTGCTTACCCTGAACCCGTGCAAGCTGCGGCTATCGCAGAGCAAGCGGGAGCTGCCGGCATTACTGTGCATTTGCGAGAAGATCGCCGGCACATAACAGACCGTGATGTCCGCCTTTTAGCAGAAACCATTCAAACTCGAATGAACCTAGAAATGGCCATGACCGATGAGATGGTAAACATCGCGATTGCTACCAAGCCCGCGTATGTATGTTTAGTTCCGGAAAAGCGCGAAGAATTAACCACAGAGGGCGGGCTCGATGTTGCCGGTCAGCTTGAGCGTACCCGCGATGTAGTGGCGAAATTAAGTGCTGCTGGAATTTTGGTTTCACTCTTCATTGATGGTGATCAACAACAAATTGAGGCCGCTAAAGAAGTGAAAGCGCCCTATATTGAGTTGCACACGGGCCACTACGCAGAGGCTCAAGGCACTGCACAAACGGATGCATTGCAGCAATTACAACAGGCTGCGCGCTTTGCCGCCGGGCTTGGCTTAGTTGTGAACGCCGGCCACGGCTTGCATTATCATAATACTCAAGCAATTGCGGCTATCCCGGAAATTTATGAATTGAATATTGGCCATGCCATTATTGGCCGCGCTGTGTTTAGTGGTTTACACAACGCCGTAGCGGAAATGAAGCAACTTATTGAGCAGGCTCGGGGCTAATGGCGATTGTTGGCATCGGTACCGATATTGTAGAAATTGCCCGCATCCGCTCGGCATTAGAACGGCAGCCTGGATTGGCGAAACGCTTATTAAGTGCAAAGGAGTTAGCCGTTTTTGCGGTTGCGAAAGAACCCGAACGGTTTTTAGCGAAACGCTTTGCCGCCAAAGAGGCTGCTTTAAAAGCCTTAGGTACCGGTTTACAAAGTGGTATGAGTTGGCATCATATTGAAGTAGAGCACACCGATTTAGGGCAACCGCTTTTGCGTTTTACTGCCGCAGCACAGGCCAGAGCTGCGGCACTCGCTGTTAGTGATCAACATATTTCATTGAGCGATGAAGCGCATTATGCACAAGCCATGGTAGTTCTCGAGAGCCGAGCTTGATGGAAGCATTCTCGGAGGCCGCATTTTCGCTGAAAGTATTCTCATTGGAAGTATTCTCGCTGGAACTATTCTCGCTGGAAAAAGCCGTGACGAGAGCATTAGAGTAGTAAATGTAGGAGTATTTATGGTTAAGGTACGTAACGTTCACGCTGAGGAGCATCAATCTAGCGATGATAGCTGGCTTAATCATGTACCGGAAGAATCAGAGCAGCACAACCTTCAGGCGCTCGTTGTTGCGCTAGCGGAGCACGGCCAAAACGTACTTGCCAAGAGAAAAGCTGCAAAACCTGCTGCCGCGGCAGCGCAAAATGCTTCCCAGGACGCCTCGCAACCTGCGATAAAAGGTTCAGTACTAAAAGGTTCAGCGCTACAAGAATTAGTGCTGAAAGGGCAAGAGATGGTGGAAATCCTCTCGAGCTTGAAATTAGACCAACAAAGCCTGCAAGCGGCACTTTGTGTGCCTTTCTTTGAAGCAAAACTAATCTCTAAAACATGGATAGCTGAGCAATTGAGCGCCAGTACTGCCGATTTGGTTGATACCGTGCAGCAAATGAATAGCATCAGCGATTTACAGCATTTTCGCCATGGTAAACCGGGTGAAAAGCAAATTGATGCGGTTCGGCGCATGCTCCTCGCTATGGTGGAAGATGTACGGGCGGTTCTCATTAAACTCGCTGAGCGGATTTGTTTTTTACGTGAAGTAAAAAATGCTGATGAGGAAAGCCGCGTATTAGCGGCCAAAGAGTGCAGTGAAATTTATGGCCCGCTGGCAAATCGGTTAGGGGTGGGGCAAATAAAATGGGAATTGGAAGATCTATCGTTTCGCTATTTGCATCCTGACATTTATATGTCGATTGCGCGCCAGTTGCATGAGAAGCGGCGGCAACGGGAAACATATATTGAGGCATTTGTTCAGGGCCTTCGCGACGATCTGGCTGCGCAGAATGTTACCGCTCAGGTTGAAGGGCGGCCAAAACATATTTTCAGCATCTGGAAAAAGATGCAGAAGAAAAATCTGGAATTTGATGAGCTTTTCGATATCCGCGCCGTGCGCATCGTTACCCAAAACCTTAAAGATTGTTATGCCGCATTAGGTATTGTGCACAGCCGGTGGCGCCATTTGGCCAGTGAATTTGATGATTATGTAGCAACGCCGAAAGCCAATGGTTATCAATCGATTCATACGGTAGTGATTGGCCCTGAGCAAAAGAATGTGGAAATTCAGATTCGCTCGGAGCAAATGCATGATGACGCTGAACTTGGTGTAGCGGCCCACTGGGTTTACAAAGAAGGCCCAAGTAGCGGGCGTTCACAGGGTTACGAAGATAAGATTTCATGGTTGCGCAAATTACTCGCTTGGCACGAGGATATGGCCGAAAACGATGATTTAGTTCAGGAAATTCGTAGCCAAGTATTTGAAGATAGAGTTTATGTTTTCACCCCCAAAGGTGATGTAATTGATTTACCCTATGGTTCAACACCATTAGATTTTGCCTATTACATTCATTCACAAATTGGCCATCGTTGTATTGGTGTAAAAGCGGATGGCCGCATTGTGCCTTTTACCTATGTATTGCAAAACGGTGAACGCGTTGAGGTTCTCACGCAAAAAGATGAAAACCCCAAGCGTGATTGGTTAAACCCCGCTCTAGGCTATTTGAAATCAGCCCGTGCCCGGAGCAAAGTGCATGCCTATTTTAAAAAGCTCGACCGGGAAGAGAATTTACAGGCCGGTAAGGTATTACTTGAAGCGGAATTGGCCAAGTACAAACTAACGTTGCAAGATACTCGCCCGGCAATTGAGCGCTTTAACATGAATCATCTCGATGATTTGTTAGCCGCCATTGGCGCTGGTGATGTTCGTTTGAATCAAATCGTAAATTTTATCCGTGGCCCGCAAGAGGATGAAATTGCTGAACTTGAAAAACTGACAACGAAAAAACGTACAGGCAAGCAAAAGAAACAGCCGGAGGGGGTAAAGGTTGGCGGTATTGGTAATTTGCTAATGAATTTTGCTCGTTGTTGTCAGCCTTTACCGGGCGATCCGATCATGGGCTATGTTACCCAAGGCCGAGGTGTTTCGGTGCATCATCGCGAATGTGAGAAATTACAGCAATTGTTGGAAACGCACCCTGAACGCACCATTGATGTTGCTTGGGAGCAGGAGCAAGCCCAGCGCTATGCCACGCGTTTGTTGATCACCGCGGAGGATAGATCCGGATTACTGCATGACATCACTAGTATTTTGAGCCACGAGAAAGTAAATGTGAATAATGTGGCCACGCGGCATGATCACGATCGGCAACAGGTATTTATCGATTTAGAGATTATGGTGCAACACAATAATGAAATTCAGCGTTTATTGAGCCGAATTCAGCAAGTAAGCCACGTACGGCAGGCTGTACGGAAATAAGCGAGAATACTGCAGTGGTGAAAATTCATGAAAAGAAAGGTTCAGAGCAAATGACAAAAGATGCGCCAGAATTACCGAATATGAATCGTTTGCTGGATATCATGGCGGCATTACGAAACCCTGAAGGTGGCTGCCCTTGGGATTTGAAGCAAACGATGGAGAGTTTAATTCCATATACCATCGAAGAAGCGTATGAAGTGGCAGCAGCGATTACAGAAGGAAACATAGAAAATATTCGCGATGAGCTTGGCGATTTAATATTTCAAGTGGTGTTTTATGCTCAGTTAGCAAAAGAACAAGGCGAGTTCGATTTTGATGGCATTGCTGAGGCAATTGCCGATAAGTTGGTGCGCCGCCATCCTCATGTATTTGCCGATGGCGAAGTTGCTGACGCCGAAGATGTAAAACGCCAGTGGGAACTTATTAAAAAACAGGAACGAGCAGATAAAGCCACAGATCGCAGCGTTTTTGCCGACATTCCATCGAACCTACCGGCAATTCTGCAGGCTTTAAAAATTCAAAAACGGTGTGCAGCTGTTGGCTTTGATTGGGATGAGCCGGAGCAAGTGTTAGCTAAAATTAGCGAAGAAACTCAAGAGGTTGCAGAGGAACTTAGCGCTTCGGAGCGGCATCAAGAGAAGGTGGAAGAAGAAATTGGCGATCTACTTTTCGCCACTGTTAATTTGGCTCGACACTGTAAAGTAAATCCAGAAACGGCTTTGCGCCGAGCCAATGTGAAATTTATGCAGCGTTTTCGGGAAGTGGAAAGGCTTGCTGAAGAGCAACAAATTAACCTAGATAATGCGGGCTTAGCAAGGTTAGAGAGCTTATGGGGAACAGCCAAATCTAATCTCAAGGCTTGAAAATAAAAGGGTTAACGAAAGAGCCGAGCGCTTTTGTTAACCCGCCTCGAACACTACAACCTGATGGCTTGCAAGCGTTTAATACGGAAAAGAACTTGGCTAAATGCACTTTATTCATTGTTGCTAAGGCGATGCTAGAGTATACTGTTTTCCCGTCTTTACATCCTTTTCCTTGAACCATTTACCCTAATGCAGCAGGTTTTGCATGGCGACTAAATATATTTTTGTAACCGGCGGTGTTGTTTCTTCGCTGGGGAAAGGTATTGCGGCGGCTTCGCTAGCTTCGATATTAGAAGCGCGCGGACTCAAAGTAACTATCATGAAACTGGACCCATACATCAACGTGGATCCAGGCACAATGAGCCCCATTCAGCATGGCGAAGTTTTCGTTACTTGCGATGGTGCGGAAACCGACCTCGATCTTGGCCACTACGAACGTTTCATTCGTACCCGCATGACCAAGAAAAATAACTTTACCACCGGACGTGTATACGAAGATGTTATTCGTAAAGAGCGCCGTGGCGATTTCTTGGGCGCTACTATCCAAGTAATTCCGCATATTACCAATGAGATTAAGCGCCGTATTATTGAAGGCGCGGAAGGCTATGATATTGCCTTGATCGAAATTGGTGGAACGGTAGGCGATATTGAATCGCAGCCTTTCTTGGAGGCAATCCGCCAGTTATCGGCTGAAATAGGCCGGCAGCGCACATTGTTTATTCATCTTACTTTGGTGCCATTCCTAGGCGCTGCGGGTGAAGTAAAAACCAAGCCCACCCAACATTCAGTGAAAGAGCTGCGTTCTTTGGGTATTCAGCCGGATATTTTGATTTGCCGTTCTGATCGCAGTATCCCCGCGAATGAGCGTGCGAAAATTGCATTATTTACCAATGTTCCGGAACGTGCGGTTATCTCGTTAAAAGATGTTCCGAGCATCTATAAAATTCCAGCCATTTTGAAATCTCAAGGCCTCGATGAGTTTGTGCTCGAGCGTTTTGCTATTGAGGCGCCGGAAGCTGATTTAGCCGAATGGGAAAAGGTTCTATATTTAGAATCGAATCCGGGGGGTGAAATTACCATTGGTTTTGTGGGTAAATATGTAGAATTACCCGATGCTTACAAATCAGTGAATGAAGCCCTTGCGCATGCGGGTTTACATAACCGGCTTACGGTGAATATTCGTTACATCGATTCACAAGATGTTGAAACGCGCGGTGTAGTTAAGCTTGAGGGCGTTGATGCGATTTTAGTGCCTGGCGGCTTTGGTGGCCGTGGCATTGAAGGTAAGATTATGGCGGCGCAATATGCGCGCGAAAATAATATTCCTTATCTAGGCATTTGTTTAGGTATGCAAATTGCGCTGATTGAATATGCCCGCAATGTAGCGGGCCTAGCCGATGCAAACAGCACTGAGTTCGATGAGCAGAGCCCACATCCGGTTGTTGGCTTAATCACCGAATGGATGGATGAAAGCGGCCAGCAAGAGATTCGTGATTCTGGTTCCGATCTTGGCGGTACTATGCGCCTAGGTGCCCAGCAGTGTCATTTGCTCGACAACACGAAAGCGCGTGCGATATATGGGCAAAGTACCATTGAAGAACGCCATCGCCATCGCTATGAAGTGAACAATAATTATCGTGAGCAACTTGAACAAGCCGGCATGCGATTCAGTGGTTTATCAGCCGATAAACGGCTCGTGGAGGTGATTGAAATACCAAATCATCCGTGGTTTGTAGCGGCCCAGTTCCATCCTGAATTCACTTCCACGCCACGGGATGGACATCCACTTTTTGAAAGCTTTGTAGCGGCGGCGCAGGAATATCAGCAAAGCCATCGTGATAGCAAAATTAAGGTTTAAGGATTTTTTATGAGCACGATTGTAAAAATTATTGGCCGAGAAATTATGGATTCTCGCGGTAACCCAACCATTGAAGCCGATGTGTATTTAGCCGATGGCAGCATGGGCCGCGCTGCTGCTCCTAGTGGGGCCTCAACCGGTAGCCGGGAAGCACTGGAATTGCGAGATGGCGATAACAGCCGTTATCTTGGCAAAGGTGTATTAACAGCGGTAAGCCACGTGAATGGCGCAATTGCAGAAGCGTTGCATGGCATGAATGCCCTTGAGCAAGAAGCGGTTGACCAAACTATGCTCGACCTTGATGCTACCGAGAATAAAGAAAAACTTGGCGCGAACGCTATTTTAGCGGTATCGCTTGCTGTTGCAAAAGCGGCCGCGGTGAGTAAAGGCGTAGCGTTATTTGAACACATTGCTGATTTAAACGGTACTAGCGGTAAATACAGCATGCCGTTGCCAATGATGAATATCTTGAACGGCGGTGAACATGCCGATAACAACGTAGATATTCAAGAATTTATGATTCAACCGGTGGCTGCGAAAAGCTTTGCGGAGGGCTTGCGTGTGGGCGCTGAAATTTTCCATGCCCTAAAAGCGGTATTGAAAGGCCGTGGCTTAAGCACCGCAGTGGGTGATGAGGGTGGTTTTGCCCCCAACTTAGCATCGAACGAAGAAGCCCTTGCGGTGATTTCGGAAGCAGTAGCCAATGCCGGTTACAGCTTGGGCAAAGATGTAACTCTCGCGCTTGATTGCGCTGCATCAGAGTTTTATCGTGATGGTAAATACCATTTGAGTGGTGAAGGTAAAAGCTTTAGCTCAGCTGAGTTTGCTGATTACTTAGCCGACCTTAGTGCGCGCTACCCCATTGTTTCTATTGAAGATGGCCTTGACGAAAGCGATTGGGAGGGATGGAAAATCCTAACCGATAAGATAGGGGCTAAGGTGCAGCTCGTGGGCGACGATTTATTTGTAACCAACACCAAAATCTTGAAGCGTGGTATCGATGAAGGGATTGGCAATTCGATTTTAATTAAATTCAATCAAATTGGCAGCCTAACTGAAACCTTAGCGGCTATTCGTATGGCACAAGAAGCTGGCTTTACTGCGGTAATTTCCCACCGTTCTGGTGAAACAGAAGATGCTACCATCGCCGATTTGGCTGTGGGTACGGCAGCAGGGCAAATTAAAACCGGTAGTTTATGCCGTTCCGACCGAGTGGCTAAATACAACCAATTGTTGCGCATTGAGGCACAACTTGGCGATGTAGCCTACAAAGGCCGCGCGGAAGTGAATGCAGCGCAATAGGCACAGTGGTTAATGGTGATGCGAGCGGGGCAATCGGAAATATTTAATCCGGTTGGCTTTGATAGCCAATTCGCTGAGTTGTGCAATGCGCTTTATGCTGCAGAATTGCTGCAACTCAGTGAGCCTCCCGGGCAATCAGCTCATAATGATATCGGCTTGTTGCGCCGCCGCCTCGGTAGTTTAAGTTATTACGTGCAACGGGCGGCGCATGCGCTGCTAGCGAGCGCAAATAAACCCGGCCAAGGCTTGCAACTTGACGTGCACAGCGCTGCTTGGTTAGCAAAACAAAAATTGCAGCCGCCAACCGAAAATACGCCTGATAAATTATGTAAATGGCTAGGCCAGCACGCTGTTTTAGCCTTGCCTTTGCCGGTATGGGTAAAAACCGCGGGGGTGATTCGCGTATGCCTCGATTCAATCGATGAAGTAGATATTGAGGCGCAACGTTTGCATCTGAATCAGTTTGGTTGGTTTGATTTTCACGGTAACCCGAAAGCCTCTGATTTAAGTGCGGATGTAGGTAGCCTGCGGCTCTTGCTGCCAAGTAAAAATAGCATAACGGCGGCCTGCTGCGGCCATCAATGGAATGCCAGTGGCCGCATTCAACCCCACGCATTGAGTTTGCGAACCTTGTTATTAACGGCAACGGTGCAATGGCCAAAGTTTACCGGTGTTGATAAGTTGCCCTTTTAACCTGCAGGTGTCGGTGGTAGATTAACAGCAACGAAAAATTGCGATAACTCGAGGTTGATATGCGTTTATTAACGGTGATTATTATTGGTCTCGTACTCGCGCTGCAATATCGAATTTGGTTCGGCGAGTACGGCATGAAAGATTACCGAGAGCTGCAGAGCGACGTGGCGCGGCAGGCTGTTACCAATGAAACCTTGGAGCAACGCAATCAGTTAATAGCGGCGGATATTGACGATTTACGCAATGCTATGGAAGCGGTAGAAGAACGCGCTCGCAATGAGCTCGGGTTGGTTCGTCCGGATGAAACCTTCTTTCGTTTAATTAGTGTTGATGAGCAGGAACCTGATGCATGATTGCAGTAATCCCGGCCGCAGGAATTGGCCAGCGGATGGAAGCCTCCCTTCCTAAGCAGTATTTACAGTGTGCCGGTGAAACCTTGTTAGATCACAGTATCGCTGCGATACTTGCAGAACCTCGCATTAGTAAAATTTTCCTCGCCTTACACGAAAATGATCATTGGTTTGCAAACAGCCGATTTGCTGATCATGAGCAAATACAAGTGGTTCAAGGTGGCGCGAGCCGAGCTGAATCTGTAGTAAATGCGTTATCGGCGGCCATCAATACTTTTCCTTCTGATACGTTAGTAGCTGTGCACGATGCAGCAAGGCCGGGGCTTCCCTTAAAATTGTTCAGCGAGTTGTTAGATGTCGTGAACGAGAATCCCGAACAAGGCGCCTTGTTGGCGTTACCGGTGCACGATACGGTGAAATATAGTACAGAGAAAGAGGCTGCTGCTAACGGCGGGTTAACCCAAACAAAAGATGCCGGAATAGGCCGAAACATAGTAAACAAAACCCTGGTTCGCGATCATATTTGGTTGGCGCAAACCCCACAGGTGTTCCGTTTGGGCGATTTGCAAAAAGCTTTGAGTTTGGCTGCAGAGCAGGGTAATGATATCACCGATGAGGCTTCGGCAATGGAAACGTTGGGTGCGCAGCCTATTCTAGTGCCCGGCAGTAAAAAGCTGCTGAAGGTTACTACACCTGACGATTTAGCATTAATCGAATTTTATTTAACAACTGAGCAAAATGAGGCTAGATAAGTGCGAATAGGGCAAGGTTTTGATGTGCATAAATTTGCTGGTGATGGCCCGGTAAAGTTAGGCGGAATTAGCATTGATTGCGATCAGGGTTTACTAGCTCATTCCGATGGCGATGTAGTGTTACACGCGATCTGCGATGCATTTTTAGGTGCTATAGGTAAAGGCGATATTGGTGTGTGGTTTCCCGATACCGCCGAGGAATTTGCCGGTGCCGATAGTGCTCGGTTATTAGAAACGGTATGGGCAGCGGTGAAAGCCGAGGAATATGAGCTTGCGAATTTAGATGTTACGGTGATTTGCCAGAAACCGAAAATCAATCCCCATCGAGCCGCCATGCAAGAGCGCATTGCAACGATACTCGCAGTGCCTAAGAGCCAAGTAAACATCAAGGCCACAACCACTGAAGGTTTAGGGTTTACCGGCCGCAGTGAAGGCATTGCAAGTATGGCTGCGGTTTTATTAGTTGCTAGCAATACGGCTAGTTCTTAATCTGAGATTACAAAAATAGGACATTTCCATGAGCCAATCGGCGCAAGAAAATAAGCATTTGCAAAACGCGCAAGAATGGCATGGGCAATGGCAACGGAAATATCCGGGTGCGGTGCCAAGCGGTACGTATAAAACGCAGCACAGTGATTTTGTGGTACATGAAAACCTCGGCTTCGTACCTGAAGCGGTAGAAAAAGGCCAACATCATTGGCTTTACCTTGAAAAGCAAGGCATGAATACGGCTCAGGTAGCGAAAAACATAGCGCGCTACTTGGGTATTTCTGTGCGTGATATTAGTTTCTCTGGTATGAAAGATCGCTTTGGGATCACGCGCCAATGGTTTTCGGTAGAACTGCCCGCTTTGCAAGAACCCGATTGGCAAGCATGTATTCAGGAAAGTTTCGCCGCGGGTGTAGTGCAGTTACTGGAGCATGTTCGGAGTCACCGAAAGTTGCGCCGTGGTGTGCATAAATCGAATAGTTTTCGTATTGTGCTGCGAGATATAAACGATATGGCGCTCTTACAATCTCGTTTAGAAATCATCCAGCAAGGCGTGCCGAATTATTTTGGTGAGCAACGATTTGGAATTGCCCGCCAAAACCTTTCCCAAGCACTGGCAATGTTCGCGGGAAAACGCATTAAAAACCGCGATTTGCGTGGTATCTTATTGTCATCAGCGCGTTCTTGGCTATTCAATCACTACTTGAGTGCTCGAATGCACGAGTACGGTGATGATTTAATGTCAGGTGATGTGTTTATGCTAAGTGGTAGCCAATCGTTTTTTACCGCTGAAGTTATTGATAGCGATATTGAAACGCGTTTGGCGGCTGCCGATATTCAGTTGTCTGGGCCGCTATATGGCGATGGTGAGATTTTAGCCAGAGGTTATTCAGCGGCTTTTGAACAAAGGGTTTTAGGCGAGTGGCCAGAATTCACTACAGGTTTAAGCAAAGCCCGGCTTCGGCAAGAGCGAAGAGCGTTATGGCTGCTGCCAGATAATTTTCAATGGCAGCCTTTAGCTGATCATGCCGAAGGCAATGCGGTTGAACTGAGCTTTGATTTACCAACAGGTACATTTGCAACGGCGTTGCTCGCCGAGCTGGGTGAATTTGTAAGTGGCGAACGGAAAGAATTTAATGAGGCAAAAGATGAGAATTCTACTCAGTAATGATGATGGTGTTCGCGCACCGGGGTTAGCGGCACTGTATAATGCGCTGAAAGAAATTGCGGATGTTACGGTGATAGCACCGGATAGAAATTGTTCAGGCGCGAGTAATTCCCTTACTTTACACAGCCCGCTGCGAGTTGAGCAACTCGAAAACGGCTTTTTTTCAGTAAATGGCACTCCAACCGATTGTGTTCATATTGGCACTAATTCGCCACTCGGGGAGGCGCCTGATTTAGTTGTATCGGGAATCAATGATGCACCGAATATGGGTGATGATGTGATTTACTCAGGCACGGTTGCCGCAGCCACTGAGGGGCGATTCGTTGGCTTGCCAGCTATTGCGGTTTCTATGGGGCAACATGGCCATGATTACTATGAAACAGCCGCACGAGTTGTTGCTGATTTAATAAAAAAACTGCAAGAAAAGCCGTTAAAATCGGATTTTGTGCTAAATGTTAATGTGCCTTCGGTGCCGTTTGCGGATATCAAAGGTACACAGCTTACCCGCTTGGGGCGTCGTCATCGTGCGGAAAACATGGTGCGTGATAGCGATCCCTGGGGGCGTGAAATTTTTTGGTACGGCCCAGTTGGGCCGCAACGTGATGATGGGCCGGGTACTGATTTTGCAGCGGTAAGTGATGGGTATGTGTCGATTACTCCGTTAACGGTTGATATGACAGCGAAAGATGATGAGGAACGCGTACAAAAGTGGTTAGAAAATTAGCATGAGAGTGAATAATCATCAGGGTATGGCCCGCAGGTTAGTACAAAAGCTGAAAGATTTAGGTGTAAATGATGAGCAAGTTTTGCGTGTTATGGCGTTGTTGCCACGGCATGAATTTATGCCAGAATCGCTAGCTCACCAAGCTTATGATAACAATGCATTACCTATTGGTAATGGCCAAACCATCTCGCAACCATTTATGGTAGCGCGGATGACCAGTTTAATTATGCAGAATTCGCCGAAAAAAGTGTTAGAGATTGGCACTGGTTCGGGCTACCAAACGGCGGTTTTGGCTAAGTTAATTGATCAGGTTTACTCAGTTGAACGAATAAGTACTTTGCAGTATCAAGCAAAACGACGCTTGCAGCGGATGGACCTGCACAACATTTCTATGCGCCACGGTGATGGCTGGCAAGGCTGGCCGAGTAAGGCGCCGTTTGATGCGATCATTGTTACCGCCGCAGCTGCCCATGTGCCAGAAGCGTTAATTACGCAACTCAGCGAAGATGGTGGGCGCTTAGTTATTCCAGTAGGTGAGCAAAATCAAGAATTGCTTTTAGTAGAGCGCCAAGGCGATGAGTTCAAACAAAAAAGTGAAGGGGCGGTGCGCTTTGTACCCTTACTTAAGGGCGATTTAGCGTAAGTTAAAGTAGTGCTAATTCGCTCGATAGAAAGAAAAAATGATAAAAAATAGAATAATCATTTAATACGGTTTGTGTGCCGATAGAATCAGGGGGAACGCTTGTGCTAAAACGGATGTTGCGTATTTCGTTCATTGTACCTGCTATTTTTGGCGCTGTTGCTGTTATTGCACTTTCTGCCTGCAGTTCTTCCCATTCGCCTGCTCCGGTAGAATCGGTTTACCGGGGCGCTACGTTTCATGATTACGAACCGGCTTCGCTCACTAGCGATGTGTATGAGGTGCAGCGAGGTGAAACTTTGTACGCTATTGCGTTTCGCGCAAATATGGATCTTCGCGAGATTGCGCGATTAAATAACCTTACTGAGCCCTACACGATTTATGCTGGCCAAGAGCTGCGTTTGCGGCCTGCCACGAATACGCGCTCACAACGCACCGCAACAAACACTAATAATTCCACTACATCCTCTACAAATGTTATAGAAGATCCTATTGCCCCAACCCCCGCTAAAGAGTATGGTAGTACAGAATCAACTGCAGAAACCGATACAAAACAAGTGCCTGTACGTCAGGTGGTAGCGCCACAAGAGCGTTCCGTAGCCACCGCTGATATTCGTTGGCGATGGCCGGCGCAAGGTGAAGTAACGCGGCGTTTTTCCACCTATGAAACCGGTGGCCAAGGCATGGAATTTGCTGGTAATCGGGGTGATGCCATAATAGCAGCTGCCCCAGGGCGCGTTGTTTATGTGGGTACGGCATTGCGAGGCTACGGGCAGTTAATCATTTTGAAACATAATGATGATTATATAACAGCTTACGGGCACAATGATCGTGTGTTGGTAAGTGAACAGCAATGGGTTGAAGCTGGACAGCAAATTGCGACTATGGGAAGTACGGGTCGAAATGATGTAAGGCTAAGATTTGAACTGCGGTTTCGTGGTAATTCGGTGAACCCGGAAAATTACTTACCTCGAGGGCGCTAGTATAGAAAGGAAGTAGATAGGAGCATAAGCATGCGCGACAAGGAACAAAGCCCGCACGATAACGATGAAACTGAAGTTGCCGAGGATATTGAGTTTTCTGGCGATGGAAGCACCCTTATGGATAAAGATGGCGAAGACATTGACGCTGAACTTGAAGAAGCGTTAGCGTCAAAAAGTAAATACCAGCGCAAGCTTGATGCTACTCAGATGTACTTGAACGAAATTGGCTTTTCGCCACTCTTATCGGCCGAAGAAGAAGTGTATTTTTCCCGGAAAGCGCTGAAAGGCGATGCCAAAGCTCGGCAACGCATGATTGAAAGCAATTTACGCCTCGTAGTGAAAATCGCCCGCCGCTATCACAATAGGGGGTTAGCGCTCCTAGATTTAATTGAAGAGGGCAACTTGGGCCTTATCCGAGCGGTTGAAAAATTCGATCCAGAGCGCGGTTTTCGCTTTTCTACCTACGCTACGTGGTGGATTCGGCAAACCATTGAACGCGCCATTATGAACCAAACGCGCACTATTCGTTTACCCATTCATGTAGTGAAAGAACTTAACATCTATCTTCGAGCTGCTCGTGAATTGGCGCAAAAATTAGAACACGAGCCTACCGCAGAAGATATTGCTATCAGTTTAAATTTACCGGTTGAAGATGTGAACAAAATGCTGCGCTTGAACGAGCGGATTGCTTCGGTAGATACCCCTTTAGCCGGTGATGGTGAAAAAGGCTTGTTGGACATTATTGCCGATGATGTTTCTGGAAGCCCTGAGGGCATTTTGCAAGATGATGATCTTCGTGAACGATTATTGGTTTGGCTGGAGGCTTTGAACCCCAAACAAAAAGAAGTTTTGGCACGGCGTTTTGGATTATTGGGCTATGAGCCTGCTACTTTGGAAGAGGTAGGAAAAGAAATTGGCCTCACACGAGAACGTGTGCGGCAAATTCAAGTGGAAGCCCTTCGGCGCTTAAAAGAGGTTATGTTGCAGCAAGGGCTTTCCAATGAATCCGTATTTTCCGACGATTAACCAAGGCTAGCGCTTACCGAGTTGTTGCAGCTCATACAATAGCGCTAGCGCCTCTTTGGGGCTCATTTCATCGGGATTGCAGGTTTCTAGCCGTTCGATTCTCGGATCAGGCGCTGTTGTGAGTTGAAAACTTTCTCCGCTATCATTTTCGCCAAGGCGCTGGCGTGCTTGCGTTGGTAATTGAACCGCTTCTTCTGTTAGCGTGTTTTCCTCATTCAGCGGCAATTCCACTTGGCTGTGTTCTGCTTTTTTACTCTTCTTGCCGGTTTGTTCCAAAGCAGCTAAACGTAATTTTGCGCGCTGTAGCACTGCTTCAGGTACGCCGGCTAAACGCGCTACTTGTAAGCCAAAACTCCGGCTCGCGGGCCCTTGTTGAACCTGATATAAAAACGCAACTGCATCGCCATGCTCAGTGGCATCTACATGAACATTCGTGGTGTAGGGGAGTAGTTCCGCTAACTGGGTGAGTTCAAAATAGTGAGTAGCAAACAATGTCATGGCACGCTTTTCAACGAGCGCCTCGGCACTCGCCCAAGCCAGCGCTAAGCCATCATAAGTTGAAGTGCCACGGCCAATTTCATCCATTAATACCAACGAATGGGCGCTGGCGTTATGCAATATGTTTGCGGTTTCTGTCATTTCCACCATAAAGGTAGAGCGCCCTGAAGCTAACTCATCGGCGGCACCAATGCGGGTGAAGATTCTATCAATGGGCCCTAAGGTGGCGGATTTTGCCGGTACGAAGCACCCCGTATGGGCGAGCAAGGCAATGATCGCAGTTTGCCGCATATAGGTTGATTTACCACCCATGTTTGGCCCGGTAATAATTTTTAACCGTTTGTTTTCTGCAAATTCCACATTGTTGGCTATAAACGGCGATTCCGAGAAAGCCTCAACCACTGGGTGGCGGCCGCCTTCAATGTGTAATTCATTAGCGCTTGTGAAATTCGGTTGCACATAATTTAACGTTGTGGCCCGCTCGCTAAAGCACGCAAATACATCTAGTTCAGCTAAACGATAAGCTGTTGCTTGCAGTTCGCCGAGAGGGGCTTGTAGCCTCTCCAATATGCCTTGATAGAGTTCCTTTTCTAACGCTAAAGAACGGCTTTGGCTTTGCAGAACTTGTTCTTCGAAGGTTTTTAACTCCGGGATAATGTAACGTTCTGCATTCTTTAGTGTTTGCCGGCGCTGATATTCTGCTGGAACTTTATCTGCGGCTAATCGGCTCAATTCAATGTAGAAACCATGTACCTTGTTGTAACCAATTTTTAGATTTTGGATACCGGTGCGTTCACGCTCACGTTGCGCCAGTTGCTCTAATTGTTCGTTACCACCAGCGCTTAACTCTCGATAATGATCTAAATCGGCATGATAACCCTCACGAATAACGCCGCCATCGCGAATCAGAACTGGCGGATTATCGTTAATCGCTTGCGCTAAGAGTTGGTGAATATCGGCAAACAGGGGAAACTCTGGATAGTGCGCTTGTAACTCATGTTCACCAAGTAATGCGTTTATTTTCGGCAAGATAGCGAGGGCATTACGGAGCCGAGTTAAATCGCGCGGCCTTGCACTTTGCAACGCGATTCGGGCGAGTATTCGTTCGAGATCGCCAATATCTCTTAAACATAACTGTAAACTTTGCCAAGCTCCGCATTCCTTCAATGCGGCAACTACGTTTAAGCGTTGCTGTAAACGATCGATATTCCGAAGTGGCCGATGTAACCAACGTTGTAGAAGCCGACTCCCCATGGGAGTTTTGGTTTCATCTAAAACTGCGGCGAGGGTGTGGGTAGCCGTTCCTTGCAAGTTTTTGGTTAATTCAAGATTTCGCCGCGTGACACTATCTAAATGGATGGCATCGCGAGCAAATTCCTGCTGAATTTTTTGTAAATGGGGCAATGCCGAGCGCTGTGTATCTTTGATGTATTGGAGGATACAGCCCGCAGCACCAATACCTGGATGATTACTATCTAAACCAAAACCTGATAGATCGTGAGTTCCAAATTGCCGCAATAGCGCTTGCTCGCCGCTATCGGCCGCAAACTCCCAATCAGGACGCCGGCGTAAACTGGGCATCGATTTTACACTTTGTGGTAGGTTTAAACGCTCTGGATAGAGCAGTTCAGCAGGCTGTAAACGTTCTAGTTCACTCACTACAGCATCTGTTGAGGCATGGCTAGAAACAACAAAGCGGCCACTGGTTATATCAACTGCTGCTAGGCCCCAGGTATCATTTTGCAGTTGGCTAATGGCCACTAAAAGGTTTTCTTTATAAGGCTCGAGTAGGGCTTCATCACTCACTGTGCCGGGTGTAACGATACGCATTACTTTGCGCTCTACGGGGCCTTTGCTCGTTGCAGGATCACCAACTTGTTCACAAATGGCTACTGATTCACCGAGTTTAATTAAGCGCGCTAAGTAGCCCTCAACCGCATGATAGGGCACACCGGCCATAGGAATCGGGGCACCCCCAGATTGGCCGCGTTGAGTTAAAGTGATATCCAATAAATCGGCTGCGCGCTGGGCATCAGCAAAAAACAGCTCGTAGAAATCGCCCATCCGATAGAATAGCAAGATATCAGGGTGCTCTGCTTTAATCGCGAGATATTGCTGCATCATTGGGGTATGTTTGGATGCTGAATCAGCCATAAATGCCTATAATTCGTTGTGCAAATGTGTGAGTGTTAATTCTATGTGCTTTTGTGTTTATTTTCAGCCGCGAAAATGAATACAATCACGCCTAGGCAAACATAAAGGTATATCATGATAGCAAATTCCGCATTGAAATCATCTGTTCACGAGCTGGTTAAAAAGTTGAGTGAGCAGTTGTTAAACAAAGGCTATCGGCTGGCCACCGCCGAATCCTGCACTGGGGGTGGTATCGCCGCTCATTGCACAGATTTAGCAGGAAGCTCTGCATGGTTTGAAGGCGCTATTGTAAGCTACAGCAACGCAATGAAAATGAATCTTCTAGGCGTTAGCGCCAATATTCTTGAAGAGCATGGGGCTGTGTCAAAGGAATGTGCCGCAGCCATGGTAAGTGGCCTTTGCTCGCGGTTACATACTGAAGTTGGTATCAGTGTTACCGGTGTTGCAGGCCCAACTGGCGGTAGCAAGGAAAAACCGGTAGGCATGGTTTGTTTTGGTTTCGCCGTAGATAATAAAACCTGGACTGATATCCAGTACTTTAGTGGTGACCGTGCGCAGGTACGGGCGCAAAGTGTGCATCATGCGCTAACAAAATTAATAGAATATTTAGAGTAATAACAATATCTTAAATTTAAACTCATCAAATTATCGGAAGAAATAACCGAACAAACTTGATACTGTATGTATACACAGTATACTACTGAGTATCTTATGCAGGAACTTGGAGCTCAGCATGGCAACAAATGAAAATAAGCAAAAAGCACTAACAGCAGCCCTCGGGCAAATTGAACGCCAGTTCGGTAAAGGCGCGATTATGCGTCTTGGTGATAACCGAGCGATGGACGTTGAAGCAATTTCTACCGGCTCATTGAGTTTGGATATTGCGTTAGGTATAGGCGGTTTGCCATGTGGCCGAGTTATTGAAATTTTCGGTCCTGAATCAAGTGGTAAAACAACACTTACTCTACAAGTTATCGCAGAAGCTCAGAAACAAGGTAAAACTTGTGCATTCGTCGATGCTGAGCACGCCCTCGATCCAATCTACGCAGAAAACCTAGGCGTCAATATTGATGAGCTTTTAGTTTCACAGCCAGATACAGGTGAGCAGGCTCTTGAAATATGCGATATGCTCGTACGTTCTGCTGCTGTTGATGTGGTTATTGTGGATTCCGTTGCTGCATTAACACCGAAAGCAGAAATCGAAGGTGAGATGGGTGATTCTCACATGGGTTTACAGGCGCGTTTGATGTCGCAAGCGCTGCGTAAGCTTACTGCGAATATTAAGAAATCGAATACCATGTGTATCTTCATCAACCAAATTCGAATGAAAATTGGTGTGATGTTTGGTAACCCAGAAACTACTACAGGTGGTAATGCGCTTAAATTCTATGCTTCTGTTCGTTTGGATATTCGCCGTACTGGAGCATTGAAAGAGGGTGATGAAATTGTTGGTAATGAAACCCGAGTTAAGGTTGTAAAGAACAAAGTAGCACCGCCTTTCAAACAAGCCGACTTCCAGATTATGTACGGAAAAGGAATTTCGAAAGAAGGCGAATTGATTGATTTAGGTGTAAAACATAAGCTAGTTGAGAAGGCTGGTGCTTGGTATAGCTACAAAGGCGATAAAATTGGCCAAGGTAAGGCTAATTCAATGAAGTTCTTAGCTGATAACACCAAAATTGCCGCTGAAATCGAAAAGCAGTTACGGGATATGTTACTGTTAAAGCCTACTGAATCGCCAGAAGACCCGGCGCTCATCGCAGCGGAAGAAGAGCTTAAAGATTAAGTTCATCTATCTTAAAATATTAGGCTAGAATACAAGGGCAAAGCGCAAGCTTTGCCCTTTTTCTTATCCCGTTATTGAGTACCCAGTAATTCTTAAGGAATCAAGCAAATGAACGAAGTTGTAGTTGGTGTAGCGCTCGGCTCCGGTGCTGCACGAGGATGGGCTCATATTGGCGTGTTGCGTGCACTTGAAGATATGGGAATTAAAATAAATGTGGTAACTGGAACCTCTATTGGTTCTTTGGTAGGCGGAGCCTACGCGGCAGGTAAACTCGCTGAAGTAGAAAAGTGGGTTCGTGATATGGATCGTTGGGCTGTATTTAACTTACTCGATGTCGGTTTTAATAGCGGCGGAATGGTTTCTGGTGAACGTGTGTTTAATCACGCCCGTGAGCGGTTTGGGACATTAAAAATTGAAAGTTTAAGCTGCCGATATGGTGCTGTTGCAACAGATTTGTACACGGGTAAAGAAATCTGGTTACGGAAAGGCGATTTATTTGAAGTAGCACGCGCTAGTTGTGCTATGCCAGGTTTGTTATCACCGAAATCCTTTAATGGCCGTTGGTTAGTTGATGGCGCATTGGTTAACCCTGTGCCGGTATCGCTTGCTCGCGCGTTAGAGGCCGATTTTGTTATTGCAGTGCATCTGAATTCGCAAGTGCACGTGGATGAAGATGAGCCAGCCCACAACTTATCGCCAGAGAGCTCAGGAGATCAACCGGCTGCTGATGCAAAAGAGGTTGTTGGCGAGGATGATGATTCGGGAATGTTTCAGGGTTTTCTTGCTAAAAGCCAACTATACATGGATCAGATTCGTAATAAATTTAACCGGCAACCCAAATCGCCTGGTATGCTCGGGGTGATGGCCGGTTCAATCGATATCATGCAAGAACGCATTACCAAAGCTCGTATGGCCGGCGATCCACCTGACATTCTTGTGCAGCCAAAACTAGGTGATATTGGCTTACTTGAATTTGATCATGGCGCACATGCGATTGACTTGGGCTATGAAACAACGATGCGAATGAAATCTTTGATCATGGAAGAGTTGCGCATTATGAAGAAGCGCCGCAATGAGGGGCCAAGGCCAGCCCAGCGTTAAGGACTTATTCTTTAGCGGATCATCGTTAAGCGGATCATCGCTAAGCAGAGCATCGTTAAGCCGAACATCGTTACGAGTGTTAGTGAGCAAATCGCAAAACCATATAAGAAATAGGCACAAGATAATTAGGTTTACAGATAAAGCTATACATCTAAAGCTTCACGAACAAGTTGCGAGATGAAAAAAAGCCACACCTCGTTTGCTTCAACAGGTGTGGCTTTTCATTCTGATTTAACCTTAATACTCACTGAATAAGTGGTTTACCCAGTGAAACAAGTTTGCAGATATTAATCTGGGTTCTTTGCCATTTCACCTTCCATATCGTTAAACAAGGTTTGGATAGCATCGTTCGGATCTTCGGTTAATCTTGATACCACAACGATGGCAATAGTAGCAAACAACACACCAGGTACCATTTCATAAATATGCGTACTCAATGTTTCTCCGCCAATAGGCACATAAATCCAGAATAGAACCGTAAGCGCACCTACAATCATGCCGGCGAGGGCACCCCAACGGTTCATTTTCTTCCAATACAAGCTGAGAATGATCAGTGGGCCAAACGCTGCACCAAATCCAGCCCAAGCGTTACCTACTAAGCCAAGAATAGTGTCGCGAGGAACCCAAGATAAGCCAATTGCTACGATAGCAACCGCAAACACTGAAATTCGACCAACGGCAACTTGTACTTTATCGGTAGCATCTTTGTGCAAGAAACTTTTATAAAAATCTTGCGTCAGCGCACTTGAAGTTACCAACAACTGCGATGAAATCGTACTCATGATGGCAGCTAAGATAGCCGCGAGTAAGAAACCGCCTACCAAAGGATGGAAGAGAATTTGCGATAGAATGATAAAGATCGTTTCTGCGTTCGCGATCGAGCCATCAGCGTTCATGTAAGGATTACCAACTAAACTGGCACCTTCCATTTGTACGTAGGCGGCACCAGCTAGGCCTGTAAGCATCGCGCCAATAATGGCAACAATCATCCAAGTCATGCCGATGCGGCGGGCAACTTTAAAATCGCGTACTGAGCGGATAGCCATAAACCGGACAATAATATGCGGTTGGCCGAAGTAACCTAGGCCCCAAGCTAAAAGTGAAATAATGCCGAAGAAAGTAGCACCATAGAATGGATTCAACATGGCGGGGCTTAATTTCGCAACTTCGGTTGTTACTGGCCCTGTGCCACCGAGAATCATAAAAGCAGCAACCGGTACCATCACCAAAGCGATGAACATAATGCAGCCTTGAACAAAATCCGTCATGCTCACGGCTAAAAAACCGCCTATAAGAGTGTACGCCACAACCACACCCGCGGTAAGAACTAGCCCCCAGTGATAGTTCATCCCGAACGCGTTTTCAAAGAGGGTACCGCCAGCTACTAAACCCGAAGATGTGTACAAGGTGAAGAAGATGATAATAACCACAGCAGATACCAAACGCAGTAAGCGTGAGGTGTCGGCAAAGCGGTTCTCAAAGTAGTCCGGAATTGTAATCGAATCTTTTGCCATATAGGTGTACATGCGCAGGCGTGGCGCTACTACACGGTAGTTTATGTAAGCACCAATCACCAAACCTATCGCCAACCAAACTTCAGAGAAACCGGCCACATAAAATGCTCCGGGTAACCCCATCAACATCCAGCCGCTCATATCTGATGCGCCCGCAGAAAGCGCGGTAACACCCGGGCCTAAACGACGCCCACCCAACATGTAATCAGATAAATCGCTCGTTGATTTGAAATAACCATACACACCAATACCAAGCATGGCGATTAAATATAACACTAATGAGACTATCGTTCCCGTTTCCACAATAAGGCTCCTGTTTAAGTTCGCGTTCTGTTCTTGTTGGATTAATATCGCGTTTAATTAAAATTGCATGAAAAATAGCATTAAATATCGGGTACTAATTCGAAATATAGATTTAACTATTTAATGTTTTCAGAGCACGTAACATTAGAATGCATGCCTGAATAAGGCTCGGAAAGCTCAACACGCTAACAAATTCTTTACTCTTTCTCAAGAAAAGCCGTGTCTACGTTGCCATCACTTGGTGCGTTCGTAAGTTCAGAACGCAGTAATTTTTGCGTGTAGCTTTGCTGCGGGTTATTAAATACATCCACAACTGTTCCTCGCTCAACAATGGAACCCTCGTGCATTACAACCACTTCATCAGCAAGATGTTTCACAATTTCCGGGCTTTGTGAGATGAAAATGTAGGCAATACCGAGTTTGTCTTGAAGGTCTAACAAGAGATTAATGATCTGTGCCCGCACTGAGGAATCGAGCGTTGCAAGAGCTTCATCGGCTACCAAAACATCAGGTTTTAAGATAATTGCT
The DNA here is from genome assembly GCF_003987135.1 of Aliidiomarina iranensis. Classification (GTDB taxonomy): domain Bacteria; phylum Pseudomonadota; class Gammaproteobacteria; order Enterobacterales; family Alteromonadaceae; genus Aliidiomarina; species Aliidiomarina iranensis. The sequence goes on along the minus strand of NZ_PIPJ01000002.1, from coordinate 358,386 downwards.
CGGGCAATACTGGCCCGCTGTTTTTGCCCCGTAGACATCATTTGCGGATAGAACATCATGTGTTCGCCAAGCAAGCCCACTTGCTGCAAGGTTTCAATGATACGCTCTCGGCGCTGCACTGCATTTAAAGCTGAGTTGAACAGCAATGGCTCTTCCAATTGCTTGCCTAACGTGAGGTGCGGGTTCAGTGATGCCTCGGCATCTTGAAAGATCATTCGTATGTGCTTTGAACGTTGTTGGTAATCACCCGGTATTAAGCGCTCCCCGGCGAAATAAATATCCCCCGAGGTTGGGGTTGCGGCTCCACTAATAAGTGCTGCGAGCGTAGATTTTCCCGAGCCATTTGAGCCCATGATCGCGAGTGTTTTTCCTTTAGCCAAAGAAAAACTTGTTGTTTTAACTGCATGAAAAACCCGAGCTTTGAAAATCTTATTTCGCTCAATATAAGTTTTAGTTACATCCTTTACTTCCAACAGCGTACTCATTTTTTGCCCTCATCAAGATGTAAAGGATAATGGCATGCCACTTGTCGATCCTGCCGTTTTTCCAAGCTTGGCGTTTTTACGCAAGGCGGCCGTGCATACTGGCACCTTGGCCCTAAACGGCAACCTATTGGCAAATGCTGTAACGTTGGCTCTGCGCCTGCTAGCGTAGGTAAGCGTGTACGTGGCGGCATCTTCGCATGGCGATACAGCGATGTGTTCAATAGTGCCTCGGTGTATGGGTGAGAAGGAGATTCAAGCAAGGCATCAGCACCCCCGGTTTCCATGATTTGGCCACTGTAAATCATACTTAACCGCTGAGTTTGCTGCATAATGGCGCCGAGGTCTTGGCTGATCATAAGAATCGACATACCATAACGGGCATGCAATTGTGCGAGCAGCCGATAAATTTGCTGGCGTGTAGCGGGTTCCATTGTGCTCGTGGGTTCATCGGCAATAAGAAGCAGTGGCCTATGAGCGATGGCGCTAGCAATCATGATCTTTTGTGCCGCGCCTTCTGATAATTGATGAGCGTAGCTGTTCATCATGGCCTCGTGATCTTTAATACCCACTCGGTGCAAAAGCGACGCTACTTTTGCTTTTCGCTCTGATTTTCGCTTAAAGAACGAACCAGATAAATCTTGATTAAGCACGGCCTCGCTGAGCTGGGCGCCTATTGTTATGTTTGGATCCAGATAGCTTTTGGCATCTTGAAAAATCATCGCAATATCTACGCCAATAATTTCACGCCGCTGTTTTGCTGTTAAATTAAGTAAATCAGTGTCTTGAAACCAAAGCCTATCAGCTTGAACTTCCCAGCGTGGGCTAAGAAATCCCATAATAGCCCGCGCAATCAAGCTTTTGCCTGAGCCCGATTCACCCACAAGGGTATGAATCTCACCTTCATCAACTTGTAAACTCACGCGATCCAGAACATTGACGCGGCCATTTGCAGTGTTAGTAGAAATCGTAAGGTTACGAATATCAAGTAACATGGCTAGCGCTCCAATTGCTTTTGAATAGCGATTCGCAGAGTTTCGCCAACTAGATTTACACTCACCAGAGTTACGAATAAGGCGATTCCGGGGAGCGCCATAACCCAAGGAGAAATGTAAGCGACCTCTAAACTCTGTGCGAGCATCGAACCCCATTCTGGGGTAGGCGATTGCGCCCCTAAACGTAAAAAACCAAGGGCGGCAATATCGAGGATTGCGATTGAGAGGCCAATGGTAAGTTGGATTACCAACACTTTTACGATATTCGGGAAAAACACCATAGTTAATAAGTAAAAATCACTAACGCCGTTTAAGCGGCTCGCCGTTACATAGGGCTTTTGCCGCTCATCTTGGATGGCATTGCGGGTAACGTGCAAAAACTGTGGAATTAGCACCAAACCGATAGCGAGAAGCGCATTACTTAATCCGGGGCCGGTGATAGCAATGATAATGAGTGCCAAAAGCAAAGATGGTATCGACATCAATACATCTAATAAGTGTTTTAAGGTAGAGCTTTTTACGCCCACCGTTATGGCGGCGGTGGCACCTAGCGAGATACCGATTGCCGCAGAAGCCAACACCACTAAAAATGGATAGCCAAAAGTGTAGCGCGCACCATAAATGATGCGGGTTACCATATCGCGGCCCAACTCATCAGTGCCAAGTAAAAACCGAATGTTACCGTCGTCTGACCAGGCGGGCGGCAATGAAATGGCATCGAGCATTTGTTCGTTCGGGCCATAAGGTGTGAGCCAGGGGCCGAACATACTGAGAAAAATAATAAAAATTAGAATATACAGTGCTGCGCGCGCCAAAGGGTTGCGATTAAACTCAAGCCAAACTCGTTCAAGGGGCGAGGGGGTGCGTTCTTCGTAATATAAGTTAGGACGCGGCATTAAGGTCCTTCCTTACCTGCGGATAACGCCAGGAATGAATAAGATTTAAGCCCACATGCACGCAAAGAATGAGTGCTGCAATCATTAATAAGCCGCCTTGAATCACTGGGTAATCACGCTCATAAATACTCCGAATCAGCCAGCTGCCAATTCCTGGCCAAGAAAAGATGACTTCAATAATCATGGTGTTTGTAATCAACAAGCTCAGCATGCTGCCGAGTTCGCGAATAACATTCTGCATCGTATTTGGAATCGCATGGCTGGCAATAACGCGCCGGGTTGATAATCCTTTTGCATAGGCTGAAGTAATATAGTTCTTATCCAGTACATCAAGCATACTACTTCGGGTTAACCGAATCAGTAACATCATGGGCATCACGGATAACACTAAAACAGGCAGCATAATGTGGCGAATGGCGCTGCGTAAAGCGAGTTCAATGTTCTCCGGTTGCGTAATAAAAATATCGAGAAGGATAGAGCCTGTTAGTGGTTCAATATGAAATAAAGGATTAATTTGACCGGCAATGGGAAGCACGCCCCAATGCACTGCCACAACCAAAATAGCAATCTGAGCAAACCAAAAAACGGGTATCGAATACCCAGATAAGCTAATGCTCAAGATAATGTGGTCAATTGGTTTACGAAAATTCAAAGCGGCGAGCACCCCAAAGGCAATGCCCGGAATAATTGCAAGTAGCATGGCTAATAAGGCGATTTCAAGGGTAGCGCCGAAGCGTAATTTTAACTGCTCAAACACGGGATCAGCATCGAGTAACGAGATGCCCCAATCGCCGCGGAACAAATGCTCTAAATAGAACCAATATTGCACAAGGATGTTGTGGTCGAAACCGCGCGCCTCAAATGCTTCTGTGTAGCGTAAAGTATCGTCGGTAAAGATACCGCTGCTATTTGTCACCGGGTTGCCAGGAAACCAGTAGCTCAGGCAAAACGCAAAAACAGTAAGCAAGAACAAGGTAATAATAAGTAAGGCTAACTGGCGAAGCACGTATATGCGCATTACTGCTCCTCACTATTAACCGATTGCCGCGATACCTTGCGCAATTGAATACCACCAAATGGCTCGAGCTCTAACCCTTGAATATTCTGTCGGGATGCTTGAAAACGCACCGAGTGCGCAATGGGCAACAAAGGTACTTCTTGCGCTAAATGATTTTGTGCTTGTAAATAATAGGCCTCGCGAACATCGAGATCATTGCTTGAAATCGCAGCGCTAAGTAGCTCATCGAACATAGGATCACACCATTGGGCGCGATTATTACCCGATTCTTTCGCGGCGCAGCTGAGCAATGGGCGGAAAAAGTTATCCGGATCCGCATGATCAGCTGACCAACCAATGAGTACACTATCATGTTCTCCCAAACCTAACCGGCGGCGAAAGGTGCTCCATTCATAGGAAACGATATTCACTTGCACGCCAATTGCAGTTAAATCGGCTTGAATACGCTCAGCCATTAAGCGTGCATTAGGATTATATGCCCGTTGCACTGGCAGCGCCCAAATTTCCATACTAAAACCGTTTTCATAGCCAGCTTCGGCTAAAAGGGAGCGGGCAAGCTCCGGATCGTAGCGATAGGCACTCGGTGTGGCATGATGAGCCCAGGATGTATTGGGCAAAATAGAATCGGCTCTTACTGCATGATCAAAGTACACCGTATTCAAAATAGCATTACGATTTACCGCATGGGCTAGCGCTTGGCGAACGCGTGGATCATCAAATGGGGGCCGCTCAGTATTGAAAGCCCAGAATGCTGTATTCGGGCTGATAGTATCTTGCAGTGTTATTTCAGGTTTATCACGGAGCCACTGAATATCGCGAGCAGGTGGATAGGGAGAAATATCACAATCTTGAGTTAGTAGCATAAGCATACGCTTGTGATCGCTTTGTGCTATGCGAAATACGAGCTGCTCGCTTGCAGCGGGTTCACGCCAATAATCAGCGTGGCGAATATAGCGCACCATCACATCTTTACGGAATTGGCTAAATTGAAAAGGGCCGGTGCCGATCGGCTGTGAATCCATTTGCCAAGCGTTATTCTCGGCCAATAATTGCTGGCCATACTCAGCCGATAAGATAATTGCAAAATCCGAAGCCAAGTTTGCTAAAAAAGAACTATCTTGTTGCCGAATACGAATTTCAACCCGGTGTTCATCAATTGCTGTAACCGAGTGAATTAGCTCCGTAAGGCCTGAGGCAGTGAAAAATGGATAACCACGACCAGATACCGCGTGAAATGGATGATCCGTATCTAGCCAGCGGTTAAAAGAGAAAACGACATCCTCCGCATTGAGAAAACGGCTTGGTTGAAACCACTCGGTGCGGTGAAAAGCAACGTTTTCACGGAGTTGGAATTGGTAACGCAAACCATCATTGCTAATTTCCCATGATGTTGCCAATGCACTTACAAATGTTTGCTGCTTGGCATCAAACTCAATTAAGCGGTCGTAAAGTTGTGCCGCGGTCATGTCGAGGGTAGTGCCTGATGTAACAAGCTGCGGATTAAATGATTCGGGGTTACCCTCAGCACAATAAAGCAAGCCTTTTAAGCTTTGCTCGGTTTCAGGTGCTGGGCTACAGGCACTCAACATGAATGCTGCGAAACCGAGGTTTAGGGCATGCCGAAGCTTATTCATCGCGGCTAGCCCCCTCAAGTAAATGATACTTTTTCAGATAGCCGCGAAGTTGGTGATAAGTAAGGCCAAGCAATTCTGCTGTTTTTTTCTGATTGAATTGGCAATTTGCTAGCGCATCAGTGAGTACTTTTATCTCAAAGTCTTGTGCTACCTGCTTGAAATCAAAGGCTTGATTCATATTAGGTAAGCGAATTGTTGAGTTGTTAGTTATTTCGCTCTGTGGGGACGTTGCTATGCTTACTAGCGATGTTTCAGCGTTTGCCTTAGTTGCTGCACTCTCGCTTGCAGCAAGATGCTCTGCCAAATGATCTTCCGAATTATCGCTCACATGGGAACCTAGCATTTCATGGGAGCGCATGGATTCACGGGGTTGCCAGGGGCTTGCAAAGGGGTCGAAAATAATATCATGAAGCGGCAAAGCCGCATTGTTTAGCCGATATAAACTGCGCTCAACAACATTCTTTAATTCCCGCACGTTCCCGGGCCAATGGTAGGCCAGCAGTTGCTCCTGTGCTTGCCGAGTGAAACCCTGAAAACATTCAAGTTCTAATTCTCTAGCCATTTGAATGGCAAAATGTTCGGCAAGTAACAATATATCATCACGTCGTTCCCGTAGGGGCGGTAGCGTAATGACATCGAATGCTAGCCGATCGAGCAAATCAGCACGAAATTCCTTTCTTGCCGCCAAAGCAGGGAGGTTTTCATTAGTGGCGGCGATTAAGCGAACATCAACTCTTACTGGTCGGGTACCACCCACGCGTTCAAATTCACCATATTCGATCACGCGCAGTAATTTTTCCTGCACCAGCGGCGATGTGGTGGCGAGTTCATCGAGAAATAATGTGCCTTTGTCGGCGCGCTCAAAACGGCCTTCATGACGCTTTCCTGCCCCAGTAAAAGAGCCTGATTCGTGCCCAAACAATTCACTATCAAGGAGGTTCTCATTTAATGCAGCACAATTTAGTTTTAGGTAGGTTTGTTCCCAACGCGAGGATAAGTAATGTAATCGGGCGGCAATGAGCTCTTTGCCTGTTCCCCTTTCACCGATAATAAGCACTGGTTTATTGAGAGGGGCTGCCCGTGATACATGTTCGAGCACTTCTAAGAAACTATTTGCTTGACCAATTAAATTATCGTTGTCTTGAAACCTAGACATTGAGGCGTTTTCCAATTTTTGTGTTGGGTTGGTTAATTTCACTAATAATTAGTCTAATTATCTAAATTAAACAATGCACATTTTTAGATAGTTTTTTATTACATCACAAAAAACTATCTTATTCATAGGTTTACAATAAAATAAAAAGTTGGCACGGGATTTGTATCATTAATAACCAAGGCTACTGCTTGTAATTTGTCTGCGGAGCTAAAATCGGTTCATGAAGTGCTACTTCTTGCGCCACTCAGGAAGAATACATTGCTTAAGAGGTAATTGTTATGGGTATTTTTTCACGCTTTACAGATATCGTAAATGCGAACTTGAATTCGTTACTCGATAAAGCTGAAGATCCACAAAAAATGGTTCGCCTGATTATTCAGGAAATGGAAGATACATTAGTTGAAGTGCGCTCTGTATCAGCCAAAACTCTATCCGAGAAAAAAGAATTGAACCGCGAACTCACGCGTTTGGAAAACGAAGTAGTGGAGTGGGAGCGCCGGGCAGAATTGGCACTCAGCAAAGATCGGGATGATTTGGCGCGCCAAGCGCTTATAGAGAAAAACAAATTGCAGGAAACTGTTAATTCTGTACAAGCTGAAGTTGCTCGGGTTGATGAACATATCGAGCGGCTATCGGGTGAAATTGGCCAGTTGCAAGAAAAGCTCTCGGATGCGAAAGCTCGGCAAAAATCGATTTTAATGCGTGAACGCACAGTAAGCTCACGTTTATCCGTGAAAAAAACGTTAGATAGTTCTAAAATCGATGATGCGATGCACAAGTTTGATCGGTACGAAGCCAAGATAGATGGCTTGGAATCACAAGTAGATGCTTATGATTTAGGGCAAAAAACGTTAGCCGATGAATTTCGTGCGTTAGAAAATGAATCTCATGTTGATGCGGAATTAGCTGCATTGAAAGCACGAGTAAAAGGCGGTGATGCCAGTGCAGAAGCTAAGCAAGAGGGCACAGCAAAAGGCGGCGCTGCCAAGAGTGCGAAGAAAAAAGATGCGTAGGCTTGGTCCGGAATGGATAATGCCATTCCGGTAGCCTTGAGCAACGAAAAATAATAATGGTTTAACAATGTTTGAAGATCGTAATTTTTACGCATTAGAGGCGGGACAATATATGGACGTTGCAGTGATTTCGATGTTGATTGCACCACTCATTTTATTTGTGATTTTTGTGGCGCCTATTTGGGTGATTCTGCATTATCGAAGCAGAAATAAAATCAGCGAAGGTATGAGCCAAGAAGACGCCGAGCGTGTTCGTGAGTTGGCACAGCAAGCTGAACGCATGCGTGATCGCATTCGCACTTTAGAGAATTTACTCGACGCGGAGCATAGTAATTGGCGCCAAAATGATCGCGGGTGAGGAGATGAGTATGGCTGAGCGAAAAAAAGAACTACGCAGAGATGAAAAGCGCGGAAAAATTGGTGGCGTTTGTGCTGGAATCGCAAACTACTTTGGTTGGGAGCTTTGGGTTATTCGTATTATTGCGGTAACCGCATTGATTTTGGCTTCTAAAGTAACTTTTGTTGCCTACCTTATTGCTTGGATTGTTCTTGATAAGGAATCTAAAAAATCGAAAGGAGCGAGTGATCGCGGGCAGGACCAAACGATAAGAGAGGAAACTCGCGTTGAACGCACTGCCGATGGCCGCACTATCGAGGTGAAAACGAAAGTGTGGGAAGCCGGTAAATTGCCACATTATGCGTTAGCCGATATTGAGGGTGAGTTTGCATCGATGGAAAAATCCTTACGCTCCATAGAAAGCTATGTAACCTCTTCGGAATTCCGAGTACGCCATGAGATTAATCGGTTGTGATTTTATTTTTGTAACACAAGCGAACCCATTGCAAAAATCTACCGAATAAAGAAAGCCTCGCCACTTGTGCGAGGTTTTGTGTAACTGGTGCAAAAACGAAAACTTGGAAAGTTAACCTTACAGCTTGAAGTGGTATAAGCAGTTGTTAGGGATTGCCGAAAATTACCACTCTCCGTAAGCTGTCTGCCATCACATAATTATAACAATTTTTGCGAGTGAATATGGCAGCAACCCGAACCCTGCACCCCGAAACCATGGTTATTCATGGTGGCCATGTGGCGGCAGATGAACATGGCGCATTAGTAGCGCCGTTATATCAATCTTCAACCTTCGTATTTCCAGATGCGGAAACGGGAGGCCGGCGCTTTGCCGGTGAGGAAGCCGGGTATATGTATTCACGGTTAGGAAATCCAACAGTGAATGCATTGGAACAACGTGTAGCGGCGCTCGAGAATATGCCGGCAGCTGCAGCCACAGCAACCGGAATGGGTGCTGTATCGGCGGCAACTATGGCCTTTTTACGCGCTGGCGATCATGTTATTGCCTCCGATTGTGTTTATGGGTGTAGCTTTGCTTTATTTAGCCATTTGTTTGAGCGCTTTGGTGTTTCTGTGAGCTTCGTAGACATGACCGACGCAGCAACACTTGAGGCTGCCTTTCAAGAAAATACCCGGGTTGTTTTTTTAGAAACACCGGCAAACCCACATTTAAAATTGATTGATTTAGGTATGGTGGGTGAGGTTTGCAAACGGCACGAAAATGTAAAAATGATCGTGGATAACACCTTTATGACTCCGTTATTGCAACAACCTGTGGCCTATGGCGCCGATTTGGTATTACACAGCGCCACGAAGTATTTGAACGGGCATGGCGATGTTGTAGCCGGTGTAATCGCGGGTAGCGAAGAAGATATTCAGTTGATCAAAATGACAACGTTAAAAGACATGGGGGCAACTATATCTCCCCATGATGCGTGGTTGATTACTCGTGGTCTAAAAACCTTGGCAATCCGTATGGAAAGGCATTGCAGTAATGCTGACAAAGTGGCTGAGTTTCTGGCGCGGCATCCTAGTATTGCCCATATTTACTACCCAGGTTTTAAGCAACACCCACAACATCGTTTAGTGGGTACACAAATGAAGCATGCGGGCGCCATTATCGCATTTGAGCTACATACAGGTTATGCGGCAGCGGTTGATTTTTTGAATCGCTTACAGATGATTAAAGTGGCGGTGAGCTTAGGCGATGCAGAAACCTTGATTCAGCATCCGGCATCAATGACGCACTCACCATTAAGCCCAGAAGCGCGAGCAAAAGCTGGGATAACCGATGGTTTGGTTCGAATTTCTGTCGGTTTAGAGCACGTTGATGACATCATCAACGATTTATCACAAAGCTTGGCGCAAAATTAAAAACGAGGAGCTAACTATGGCAAAGAAAACGAGCCAATATGTTTCTAAGCAATCTGATGAAAACGGGCACATTGCTTGGACGGATGAAGAGAATCAAATTTGGCACGATTTAGTGGCTCGCCAGCTCGATATGATTCCGGGCAAGGCTTGTGATGAGTATATTGAAGGAATGCGCCTACTCGATATGCCAAAAGATCGCATTCCACAGCTATATGAAATCAACAAAGTATTGGCGGAAACTACAGGCTGGCAGGTTGCGGAAGTGCCGGCGCTAATTCCTTTTGATGAGTTTTTCCGGTTGCTGGCGAACAAGCAGTTTCCAGTGGCTACCTTTATTCGCACCCGTGAAGAGTTCGATTATTTGCAAGAACCAGATATTTTTCATGAGATTTTCGGCCATTGCCCATTGCTCACCAATCCAGCCTTTGCGCATTTTACGCATCAATATGGCCGGCTTGGTTATGCCGCTTCCCCTAAAGAGCGGGTATATTTAGCGCGGTTATATTGGTTTACGGTAGAATTTGGTTTGTTGAAAACCAAAGAAGGTTTACGCATTTACGGTGGCGGTATTTTATCCTCACCCGGTGAAACTCGTTATGCGCTGGAAAGTGATGTTCCCGAACGCGAACCGCTGAAGCCACTCGATGCTCTACGCACGCCTTACCGCATTGATATTATGCAGCCGATCTATTACACGATTGAGGATGTTAACGAGTTATTCGAAATCGCGGATATGGATATCATGGCAATGGTGCACGAGGCCATGGAATTGGGTTTATTTGAACCTAAGTTCCCACCTAAAGATGCGGCTTAATTGATTGATAATGTAAAAGTAACTATAGGAAATTAGAATGTCGGAATTAAAAGAAATGAAATGCGAAGCCTGCCATGCGGATGCGCCTAAGGTAACTGACCAAGAACTCGCTGAATTGATGCGGGAGATTCCAGATTGGGCACCGGTGGTGCGCGATGATGTTATGCAGTTGGAACGTGTTTATAAATTTAAGAATTTTAAATTAGCCCTGGCGTTCACGAATAAATTAGCGGAGTTAGCGGAAGAAGAATTCCATCATCCAGGAATCTTTTTAGAGTGGGGTAAGGTAACGGTTACTTGGTGGAGCCACGCGATTGGCGGCCTACACAAAAATGATTTCATTATGGCAGCGAAAACCGATCAGCTATTGAACGATTAACGGCAGGTTTCACGCGATAACTATCAGCACTCTCGGGCTTCGGGAGTGCTGATTTTTTTTGTAATGTCTGTATAATTTGCTTTACATACTCCTTGAGGTGGCTTCGCCAAAATACATGCGCTTGGAAATCATTTGTAACGATCGCTTGGGCCTTTGCCAAGATGTGCTGGGAATCTTGCGCGAGAACGAAATCGATTTGAAAGGAATCGAAGTTGATCCGGTGGGAAAGATTTTTCTGAATTTTCCTTCACTGGAATTTGCTGAGTTTCAACTTTTAATGTCGAAAATTCGGCGGATCCCAAATGTTCAAGATGTAAAAACTATCTCGTATATGCCCACTGAACGTGAGCACTATGAGTTTAATTTACTGTTGAGCACGCTACCAAATCCAGTAATTTCGGTTGATTCAAAAGGCCGCGCCGACGTGATTAACAGTGCGGCCGCCGCTTTGCTCGATGCGGATAAATCCGAGTTGAAAGGTGTGCAAATCAATGAGCTCGTGGGTGGTATCAATTTACAACGCTGGCTCGATAAAAAGCCTCGTGATACTAAAACCGAATTCTTGCAATTAGGCTCTGCTAACTACCGCGCTAACATTTTACCTATCTGGGTAAATGATGCCGAGGGTGAACCCAGTTTTGCTGGTGCTGTGATTCATTGCCAATCTGAACCAGTTCCGATACAGCCAGGCCACAACGATACCAACTCACCCTTCACCCAGCTACTTACTCAGCATTCTGCGGTTAAGCGCTTGTTAAAAGACGCTGAACGTATGGCACAACTTGATGTTCCATTGCTTATTGAGGGTGAAACCGGTGTTGGCAAAGAACTCTTTGCGCGTGCTTGCCATCAAGCGGGCAATCGCAGCCAACAACCATTTCTCGCGGTAAATTGCGGCGCACTTCCTGATAATGTTGCTGAGAGCGAGCTGTTTGGTTACGGCGCCGATGTGTTTAGCCATCATCCTCAGGGGAAAAAAGGCATTTTCGAACAAGCGAATGGGGGTACGGTGCTGCTCGATTCTGTTGGCGATATGTCGCAGGAATTGCAGGCCAAGCTGTTGCGGTTTCTTGAAGATGGCAGGTTTCGTCGAATCGGCGAAGAGCAAATGGTGAAAGTTGATGTGCGCTTGATTTGTTTAGCGCGTGGTGAATTGTTTTCCAAGGTAGAGGCGGGTTCTTTTCGCGAAGATCTGTACTATCGATTAAATGTGCTTTCACTGCAGTTACCGCCATTGCGCGAGCGTAAAGGTGATATCGCGCTGCTTGCCGAGCATTTTGCTTATAAGTTTTGTGTGCAGTTGCAGCGGCCGCCAGTAAGAATTGCGCCTACTACCCGAGAATACCTGAATCAATACAGTTGGCCGGGTAATGTTAGGCAATTAGAAAATACTTTGTTTCGTTCCCTTTCAATGCTGGAAAGAGATGTTTTAGAGCCGCATGACATCCAACTACCTGAGATGCCAACTATGCCGGATCAACTTAACATTAATCTCGATGAAAGCTCTTTGGAAGAAGCAGTCAAGCGTTTTGAAAGCACTTTGTTACGCCGCCTTTACCCGAGTTATCCAAGTACTCGGCAGCTTGCCCGTAAGCTTGGGCTCAGCCATACCGCCATTGCTAACAAACTCCGTGATTATGGCATTGGCAAACAACGTCGCCGCTGAGTTCCGGTAGGGCTTGGCTTCGCATGGAACGCAGTGGCTTCCGGTGGGGCTGTGGATGCCAGCCAGAACCGCTCAAGCACATCCATGTGTCGCTGTGTACCGCGCCATCCTTGGCGCGGACACTTCTGCCTGGCATCCACAGCCCCACCTCGCGCCACTGAATTCCATGTGGCAGACACCCAGCTTTGCCGGTAGCCCTCCGCAAATACGCCTTTGCATGGAGCGCAGTGGCTTCCGGTGAGGCTGTGGATGCCAGCCAGAACCGCTCAAGCACATCCATGTGTCGCTGTGTACCTCGCCATCCTTGGCGCGGACACTTCTGCCCGGCATCCTCAGCCCCACCTCGCGCCCCTGAATTCCTTGCGGCAGACACCCAGCTTTGCCGGTAGCCTTCCGCAAATACGCCTTCGCATGGAGCGCAGTGGCTTCCGGTGAGGCTGTGGATGCCAGCCAGAACCGCTCAAGCACATCCATGTGTCGCTGTGTACCGCGCCATCCTTGGCGCGGACACTTCTGCCCGGCATCCTCAGCCCCACCTCGCGCCACTGAATTCCTTGCGGCAGACACCCAGCTTTGCCTGAACCGTTACAGCGAAATGAAACTACTATGGAAAGTATACAAGACACCTTCATGCTAATATGTAAATATATATTTACATAAGAGGCTGCCAGTATGGTTTGTGCTTGTGATGTAAAGGTAACGTTACGAACGTTTAAGTTCTATGCACAGCTGAGTTGCGCCGCCTTTGCTAGCCTTTACATAGATAAACAAGGTACAACAGAGTTGGAATATTCTTTCACTCCGCATTACTTGTGCGGCGAGTGTTGGCTACCGAGTTTCGACCGTACATTATGGCAACGGCAAATTCAGTAGCTATATAACGATAATGAGGAAATAAAGATGAGCGATATTAATCCGTTAGGAACTGATGGTTTTGAATTTGTTGAATACACTGCGGCTGATAGCAAGGGCATCGATGCATTAAAACAGTTATTTACGCAATTAGGGTTCACTGAAGTAGCGAAGCATCGCCGGAAAGATGTTTGGTTATTCAAACAAAACGACATCAACTTTATTGTGAACGGCCAGCCTTCTTCACAAGCTGAAGATTTCGCTCGTGAGCATGGCCCAAGTGTTTGCGGTATGGCATTTCGTGTAGCGGATGCAGATCATGCAATGCAGCATGCCTTAGCTAACGGTGCGAAAGAGTTTAAAGCCGATGTTGGCGCTATGGAACTGAATATCCCGGCAATTTATGGCATCGGTGAAAGTGCCTTGTACTTTGTTGATCGCTACGGCAGCCAATCGATTTATGATGTTGATTTTCGTTTCTATGACAACTGGGAAGCGGAAATGAAAGACTTTGCGGTAGGTATGGATTACGTTGATCATCTTACCCACAATGTATTTCGCGGTAACATGGATTTATGGGCTGGTTTTTATGAGCGTATCGGCAACTTCCGTGAGGTTCGCTATTTCGATATCGAAGGTAAACTTACCGGCCTATTGAGCCGCGCAATGACTTCGCCATGCGGTAAGATTCGTATTCCTATCAATGAATCGCACGATGATAAATCGCAAATCGAAGAATACCTGAAAGATTACAATGGCGAGGGTATTCAGCATATTGCAATGAGTTCGGATAATATTTATCGCACTGTGCGCACACTTCGCGAGCGTGGTATGGAGTTTATGACAACGCCAGATACGTACTACGACAAGGTAAATGAACGCGTTGAAGGCCATGAAGAGAACCTTGATGATTTGCGTGAGCTGGCGATTCTTATCGATGGTGCGCCAATGAAAGATGGTATTTTGTTACAAATTTTCACAAAAACTGTGATCGGGCCGGTATTCTTCGAAATTATCCAGCGTAAAGGTAACGAAGGGTTTGGTGAAGGCAACTTTAAAGCGTTATTTGAATCGATTGAAGAAGATCAAATTCGCCGTGGAGTATTAGACAATGCGTAAACCGATTTCTTTCCCGAAGCAGGTAGGGAAGGCTTCGCGCCAGGCTCATGCTGATTTTCCGGAAGAAGCGATTTATGAGCGGGAAGCAGGGCGCAGTGGCTTTTTTGGCCCTGCCACTCACTTTCACCACACCCATGCACCAACCGGTTGGAGCGAATGGGAAGGGCCATTGCGGCCGCGGTGTTTTGATTTTAATAAGCTTAGTGGGCTCGATACCGCTTCGCCTTGGTTAGCGGAGAACTTACTGTTCAACGCGCACTGTAAATTTCGTATTTGGCATTTAGATTCAGCGATGAAAAAGCTCGCTCGAAATGCCGATGGCGATGATTTGTTGTTTGTGCACGAAGGTGCCGGCGAGCTCTTTTGTGATTACGGCCACTTGAGTATTCGCGATGGTGATTACGTGGTTATTCCGCGGTCCACTAACTGGCGCATTGAACCCGCCGAACCGATGCAGCTACTCATGATTGAAGCTACGAACGGTTCCTACCAATTGCCGGAGAAAGGGTTAGTGGGTAATCATGCTATTTTCGATCCAGCTTGCTTGGATGTGCCTGATATTGACGATGCATTTAAAGCGCAATACAGCGAGGAAAGTTGGCAGGTTGAAGTGAAGCGGCACGGCGAGGTTTCTGTGGTTACCTTCCCTTATAACCCACTTGATGCCGTTGGTTGGCATGGTGATTTATCGCCGGTACGGGTGAATTGGCGCGATTTTCGCCCGTTAATGAGCCATCGGTATCATTTACCACCTTCTGCCCACACAACATTCGTGGCAGAGCGTTTCGTGGTTTGTACTTTTGTTCCACGCCCGATTGAAAGTGATCCGGGTGCACTGAAAGTGCCTTTCTATCACAACAACGATGATTATGATGAGGTATTGTTTTATCACGCCGGTGATTTCTTTAGCCGCGATAATATTGACCGCGGTATGGTAACCTTTCATCCAGCTGGCTTTACTCATGGGCCTCATCCGAAAGCGTTTCAAGCTGGGCGTGAGCATAAAAAGAAATTCACTGATGAAGTAGCGGTTATGTTGGATGCTCGGGATTCTTTGCAGGTAGGTGAAGTTTCGCACACCGTTGAGAATCCAGATTACGTAATGAGCTGGCAGGAGAAAAAATAATGAAATTAGCGACGTATCGTGATGGTACCCGAGATGGCAAGTTAGTGGTGGTGAGCCGAGATCTTGCTCGCGCGGTAGCTGTTCCAGAAATAGCCGGCACCATGCAAGTTGCGGTTGATAATTGGGAAAAAGTGGAAGCGAATCTAAGAGAAGTTTATATCGCGTTGAACAACGATAAGCTAAACGACGATTTTGCTTTTGAAGAAGCACAATGTGAGAGCCCGTTACCACGCGCGTTCCAATGGGCCGATGGCAGTGCCTATGTGAATCACGTTGAGCTCGTACGGAAGGCGCGCGGTGCCGAAATGCCACCAAGTTTTTGGGAAGATCCGTTAATGTATCAAGGTGGTTCTGATGCATTTATTGGGCCGCGGCAAGATATTGAGCTTGGTTCTGAAAGCTGGGGCATCGATTTTGAAGGTGAAGTAGCGATTATCACCGGCGATGTACCTATGGGTGTTGAGGCTAACGATGCCCGTGAGCATATCCGTTTACTCATGTTAGTGAATGATGTTTCTCTGCGAGGCCTTATTCCTAACGAACTAGGTAAAGGGTTCGGCTTTTTTAACTCGAAGCCAAGCTCAGTGTTCTCGCCAGTGGCGGTAACCCCAGATGAACTCGGCGATGCTTGGCAAGGCGGGAAGGTTCATTTGCCACTTCGTTCAACCTATAACGGCGAGCTTTTCGGTTATCCGAATGCCGGTGAAGATATGACATTTAACTTCGATCGCTTAATACAACATGCTGCAATGACGCGGCCGTTGAGTGCGGGCACTATTATTGGTTCTGGTACTGTATCGAATAAGCAGGGCACGGATCATGGCAGTGCAGTATCTGAAGGTGGTGTAGGTTACAGCTGTATCGCTGAAGTTCGCATGATCGAAACGATTCGAGATGGCAAACCAACTACTGAATTCATGAAGTTTGGTGATACTATTCGTATCGAAATGAATGACCATGAAGGCAATAGCATTTTTGGCGCTATTGATCAGAAAGTAGTTGCCTACAAAGGCCCGCAGTAATGAAGCTTTATGGTTACTGGCGCTCCTCAGCGAGTTATCGGGTGCGTATAGCGCTAGCTTTGAAAGAGTTGGAATACGAATATTGCCCTGTGCATTTGCTTAAATCGGGTGGCGAACAAAAAAGTTCTGAATACGTTCGCCTTAACCCGGCAAAGCTGGTACCAACGCTAGAGCTAACGGATCCGAATACAGGCGACAGGTTGGTTCTCAATCAATCTCTAGCGATTATAGAGTACTTGGATGCGCGCTTTCCAAGCCATCGATTAATTCCAGAAGATCCCGCACGCGCGGCGGTAGTGCGTACTTTGGCTCTGGATATGGCGGCAGATTTGCAGCCTATTGCGAATTTGCGTGTGTTGCAGTATTTAACCGGGGAGCTCGGGCAACCTGATGAAACTAAGGTTACTTGGATTACTCATTGGGTTGAACAAGCGTTTACTGCTTTCGAAGCTCGCCTGCAACATACCGCGGGCAGCTTCTGTGTGGGGGATACGGTTAGCCTTGCCGATGTGTGCTTAATTCCACAGGTGTATAACGCTAAGCGATTTAATGTTGATCTAAGTGCATATCCGCGGTTGCTCACGGTTACCGAGGCGTTAGAAGCCTTACCGGCTTTTATTGCGGCAAAGCCAGAAAATCAGATTGATGCGAATAGCTGAGATTCAACGCAGGTTTCAGTTTAGATAGCTCATATAAGCTCGGTATGTCTTATCATCTCCGAGCTTTTTTGTTTTAATAAGTAATTATTTTGGCGTTCGTATTGAGTTTTGCATTTAAATCGGAGCAATTAGTAGCGGCTAATAGCGGATGATTTTTAAAATGAAGGATAACGGAATGAAGAGAAAACTTACGGTAGCGATTAGCGCAGCATTATTTAGTGTGGCCTGTTCTAGTTCTGAACCCATGCAAGAAGGTATGGCTGAGGTGAGCTCTCCGGTTGCGCAAAGCACTCAGCAAACGGCTTACCAAGGCTCAGAACGAGGGCAAGCAAACGCTCGTGAGCAGCGCGAATCTGTGTTTAGTATGCAACAGATCATGGCGGATCCTGATTGGATTGGCCGCGCCCCTGAGAATGCGTATTGGTCTTGGGATGGCCGCAGTGTATTGTTTAGCCGTAAGCGCGAAGGAAGCCCACAGCGTGATTTATTCCAACGGCCCCTCACAGCCGGTGGTAATGGAAGCCAAGTAGCTCTCAGCGCGCTTCATGCTCATGCGTATGGCAATGCTGTTGAGAATTCTGATGGTTCGCTGCACGCCTATATCTTTGAACGCAATATCTTTGTACTCGATGCGAGTTCAGGTGAAGTACAGCAATTAACGCGGGATAGCCAGAACAAAACAAGCCTACAGTTTTTACGAGATGGCCGCTTGAGTTACCGCATAGGAAACGATATTTATGCCATTAGCTTGGCCAATGGTTTCACGGAGCTGGTACTTTCGTTGCAAACTCAAGATGCACCGGAAGCGCTGAAAGAACCGGCTGATATTCTTGCTCGCGAAGAGATTAACCTAATCGAATACAATCAAGTTCAGCGTCGCCAGCGCCAAGAGCGGTTTGATGATCAACAGGCTTTGGCTGCGAATAATTCATCACTTGCGCCAGAGCCATTTTATTTGGGTAGTAATATTCAAGTTGTGGAGGTGAGCTTATCACCATCAGCTCAGCACGCCATTGTGGCGGTTACGGAGCCACAGAGCTGGCGTGGTGAGGGTGACCTCATGCCTCGATACGTAACGGAATCGGGGCGAATTGAGAACCAGAACGTGCGTCGCCGTGTTGCTGATGCAAAGCCAGTGAATCACACTTTGTATTGGCTAGATTTAAACACTGGTGAAAAAACCGAACTGAGTTATGAGAGTTTACCTGGGTTTGACGAAGATGTTTTGGCCGCTGTGCGGGAAGAAAACTATGCCGCGGAAGGAAAAACCTACGAAAGTAAAAACGCGCCTCGTGCCATTGGCTTAATGCCGGGCTGGTCGGCGCCAGAAGGTAACATTGTTTGGAACGAAAACGGCAGCGCAGTAGCGCTGATGTTGCGCGCCTGGGATAACAAAGATCGCTGGATCGCCACAATTGACTTTGCTTCAGCGAACTTGGTGAGCCAGCACAGGCTGCACGATGAGGCATGGATTAACCGTGATTTTAATGCCTTTAACTGGCTGCCAGAAAGTAATTCACTTTGGTATCTTTCTGAAGAAAGCAATTATTCTCATCTTTATGTTAAAAACCTCGATAATGGCAACGTTGAACAAATTACCGATGGTCGGTTTTTGGTTGATAACGTAACCTTGAGCCAAGCGGGCGATATGTTTTACTTTCAAGGAAATGTAGAGCATCCGGGGATTTATGAGATTTATCGCGTTTCTGTAAACGGCGGCGATATCGAGCAGCTTACTGATTTAAACGGAATGACAAACTACAGCTTAAGCCCCGACGAAACCCGGTTACTGCTCACCCATTCTAGCCCTTTGCAGCCTAATGAGCTGTATGTGCAGGAAATACGGAATGGTAGCGCGGCAACACAGTTAACCGAAACGGTGTCAGCTGAATTTGAGAGTATGCCTTGGGCCGAACCAGAAATAGTGCAAGTGCCTTCCTCTCATGTGGATGACCCTATTTATAGCCGGGTTTATTTGCCAGAGGATTTCGATCCGAACCGAGCTGAGGGATACCCAGCTGTTGTATTCATTCACGGCGCGGGCTATTTACAAAACGCACATGGGGGCTGGTCGGGCTACTTCCGCGAGTTTATGTATCACAGCAAACTTACGGATTTAGGCTACGTGGTACTCGATCTGGATTTCCGTGGCTCTGCCGGTTACGGCCGTGATTGGCGTACTGCTGTGTATCGGCAAATGGGCACGCCAGAAGTGGAAGATTTAGTTGATGTTGTAAACTGGATGGGTGAGCACCGTAATGTAGACGTTGAGCGCGTAGGCACTTACGGTGGTTCGTATGGTGGCTTTTTAACCTTTATGGCACTTTTCAAAGAGCCAGGCTTATTTAAGGCAGGCGCTGCGTTGCGGCCAGTTACTGATTGGGCTCACTACAATACAGGCTACACATCAAATATCTTGAATTTACCCCAAGACGATATGATTGCGTATCGCCGCAGCTCGCCAATATATTTTGCGGAAGGCTTAGAAGATGCATTACTAATTAATGCACCCATGGTTGATGATAACGTATTCTTTCAAGATTCTGTGCGCTTAGTGCAGCGGCTGATTGAGCTGGAGAAAGAAAATTTTGAAACCGCTATCTTCCCCGTTGAGCCCCATGGTTTTGTACAGCCATCGAGCTGGCTTGATGAGTATCGGCGGATTCACAAATTATTTGAAACCCATTTGCACTAAAAGGTAGCTAAGTATTTCGGTTGTTTAAAAATCAATAAAAAGCTAACGAGCTTGAAGCCGAATACTGATAGAAAAATACGGGTATAAAAAAGCCCCAACGTGTTGGTTCTGCCAACGAGTTGGGGCTTTTTAATGCATGCCTTTTCGATTATTTACCTACGCTCATAACCTAGCAGTGTAAATTAAAGAAGCAGGTGCTGTTCAGCTGAATCGATGCGGGTAATGTAAAGCCCTATGGTTTTGGTTTTACAATATCAATGGGTTTTCGGCGCAACCCCGGTACTGCAAGTGCGCCGCCGATAGCACCACCAACATGGCAGAGGTAAGCCACTTGGGCCCCCAACCAAAAAGATTCATCCGCTGAAAGCGTTAAATCAACACCTAGCTTCACGATCATAACCATTAAAATGGTGATCCCAATTGGCCTTTGCGTGCGCAACAACGAAACTCCGACATACACAAAAATACCGTGCAGCACACCCGATAAACCAACAAAATCGTAATCTTGCTCGAGCAGAATGGGAACTAACGAAGCACCCAAGGCGCTGATCATCATTACGTTTAATAATAATCTGCCTTGGATGTAACGCCGGAATAATATTGCCGTAAGTATGAGCGCTGCCAAGTTCACCCATAAATGTTGATCATTCAAGTGCACAAGGTGCGTGGTAAAAATCCGCCAAGGTTGTCTTAACAGATCAGTTTCGGTTAATACCAGCCAATTCTGCACGTTGGGGTTTAAATGAATGGCTACTAAAATAATAGCCAGCACGAGTGGTGCGAGCATGAAGCGGGTATTTTGGATAAGCTTATTCATAGGGCCTTTTTTAAAATCAGAATTAGATAAACTCATGGTTCGAACTCTACTCTAAATTGCGATGCGGTGTTTGGGCGCTTATGATAGCCTTAAATAAGTAATTACAGCAAAAAAGGCGGTATCAATGCTAAAGAAAACAAACTCGCATCGTTTTTCTATGAAAAAATCTCCTCTGAAGCAATTTTCTTTGCAAGGATTGTTTACAAAAACGTGGCAGCAGCTACCCGTTGCGAAATGCATCGGTGTAACCGTGAGTGCCTTGGCATTTTTAACCGCATGTTCGCCAGCATCGAGCGAGCGCGAAGCCTTTGATCCAGAAGCGGCTACGGGTTTTGCCGACAATCAAGTGGTGTACGCCCAGGAATATATGATTTCCGCGGCAAACCCGCATGCTGTTGAAGCAGGCTTAGCAGTGCTGGCTGAGGGCGGAAGCGCCATTGATGCCGCCGTTGCAGTACAAGCGATGCTAACTCTTGTCGAGCCACAATCATCCGGGATTGGTGGTGGTGCCTTTATGTTGTATTGGGATAACGAAACGCAAACCTTACATAATCTTGATGCCCGTGAAACGGCACCCATGGCTGCTACCGCAGAATTATTTTTAGATGCTGAGGGTAACGCGCCAACTTGGATTGAAGCCGTTGTAGGCGGCCGTTCAGTAGGAACACCGGGAGTTATGCGAGGCTTAGAAGCCGCTCACCAGCGTTGGGGTAAGTTACCATGGCAGCGTTTGTTTGCTGAGAGTATTGCGTTATCTGAGCAAGGCTTCGAGGTATCGCCTCGGCTGGCGCAACTACTGGAAATGGAAATTAACCCAGGTGTTTCGCAAACTCCGGTAACTCGTGAATACTTTTTTCCGAATGGTGAGCCGTTGCAGGCGGGTAGCCTGAAAAGGAACGTAGAATTGGCAAATACGTTGCGTTCAATTGCCGAGCAGGGCGCAGATGCGCTCTATTCGGGCGAAATTGCGGAAGATATCGTTGCTGCTGTGCAAACGAACGCTATTGCACCGGGTTTACTCGCGCTCGATGATTTGGCAAGTTATGAACCGGTTTGGCGAGAACCCGTATGTGGGCCTTATCATCGATTTGAGATTTGCAGTATGGGGCCACCAAGTTCAGGCGGTATCACTATGCTGCAAACGATGGCTCTACTCGAACCGTTTGAGTTATCTAAGCTTGATGTGAACGGGGAAGAGGCTTTGCATTTCTTCACCCAAGCTTCTCGTTTAGCTTTTGCCGATCGCAATCGGTATATCGCTGATGCGGATTATGTTGATGTGCCTTTGGCTGCTTTACTGAACCCAGAATATCTAGAGAGCCGGATTGCGCTTATCGGTGGCACTGATATGGGCAAGGCTGAACCGGGTAGCTTGAATGATTTGCAGCGTGCTGATGATCAATCACCGGAGTTCCCGAATACGAGCCATATTAGTATCGTTGATAAGCAGGGTAATGCTGTATCCATGACAACCACCATTGAAATGGGCTTTGGTTCCGCGGTAATGGCTCGCGGGTTTTTGTTAAATAACCAGCTTACGGATTTCTCCTTGGTGCCCGAAGTAAACGGCGTTCCGGTTGCTAACCGAGTGGAGCCTGGCAAGCGGCCCCGCAGTTCAATGTCGCCCGCGGTTGTGTTTGATGAAAACGGCGATTTACTACATATTGTTGGCTCACCGGGTGGCCCGCGCATTATTAACTATGTCACACAAACATTAATTGGGCTGCTTGATTGGGATTTAAACATGCAAGAAGCTATTGATTTACCCAAGATTACTAACATGAATGGTGCAACTGCGTTAGAAGCAGATACTGCTATCGTTGAGCTTCAGGCTCTGCTTGAAGCCCGTGGCCATGAAGTTCAGGTGCGCCCGTTAAATAGTGGTTTGCATGGTATTAGTATCGGTGAAGATGGCCTTGAGGGTGGTGCCGATCCTCGCCGTGAAGGCATTGCGAAGGGCCAATAGGGAACAATTAACCAATTACCTGAACAGGAAGGGAATGCAATGAGTGATACCATATTTGATAAAATTATCAATCGAGAAATCCCCGCGGATATCATTTATGAAGATGATATTGCCTTGGCTTTTAAAGATATTAATCCACAGGCGCCGGTGCATTTTTTGATTATTCCAAAAAAACAAATTGCTACGGTTAACGATATTTCGAAAGATGATCGCGAAATTGTTGGCCACTTATATTGGCTTGCGGGTGAAATTGCGCGCAAAGAAGGTTTTGCCGAAGAAGGGTTTCGCACGGTTATGAACTGCAATGAATTTGGTGGGCAAACGGTGTACCACATTCATGTGCATGTGCTGGCAGGAAAACCCTTAGGTTGGCCACCATATCAAGATCGGGTTAAAAAGAACCCGATGGAAGCCTAATATATTGCTGCTGAAGGGCATACCCGATAGCGTTCAATAACAAAAGCCGCAACGATTTAATCGTTACGGCTTTTTTGTAGCTCATTTTTTGTAGCGCAAAACGCACACTGGCCGGTATGGTGAGCTTATTATGAGAACGGCTAAATTCTCAGTGTTTAGTTGTTTTAATCCATAGCGCGGAGGATTAAGCCTTTTAAGTACCAACCCTCTGGATAGTGAATATGCACTGGATGATCCGGGGCTTGGCTGGTTCGCGCTATAATTTGTAAATCACGATTCGCATCTAGACAAGCATCGGCCACTACTTTTTGAAACAGCTCTGAACTTAGTAGGCCAGAGCATGAGAAGGTAAACAAAATACCTCCAGGATTGAGTAATTTTGCCGCGATGCGGTTAATGTCTTTGTAGCCTCGGCAAGCTCGATTCAAACTTGCCTTTGAATCAACAAACTTTGGTGGATCAAGAACGATTACATCAAACCTTTGGCCATTTTCGGCGTAAGTGCGCAGTTGCGTGAATACATCGGCCTTGATGTGCTTTACGTTGCTAGCAGATAGGCCATTCAAGGCTAAATTTGCTGCTGAGGTATCTAGCGCTGCTTGTGACATATCCACGTTTACCACTTCTTTCGCGCCTGCCGCCGCAGCATACAAGCCAAAACCACCGGTATAGGCGAAGCAGTTTAAAACGGTTTTATCTTTTACATAGGGGCGAATAGCTGCGCGGGCATCACGCTGATCCAGATAATAACCGGTTTTATGGCCGCCGATTACATCGACATTGAGCTTGAGCCCATTTTCCTCGATAACAATGGGCTCTTTTGGCGCTTCGCCATGGCGAGCGCCGGTAACCAGTTTTAAGCCTTCTTTTTGTCGCACATCCACATCGGAACGTTCGTAAATACGGCACTCTGGATAAAGCTCATGCAAAACCGCGGTGATCGTTTCTTGGTGAAATGAAGCACCGGCACTGAGCAGTTGCAAAACCAGCACATCGGCATATCGATCAATAGTAACGCCCGGAAGGCCATCGGATTCTCCAGCGATAATACGATAGGCATTTGTAACAGGTGCAACTAGGGTTTCGCGCAGAGCTTGTGCCGCTATGATGCGCTTGCGAAAAAACGCTTTGTTGATTTCCGTGCCTTCGCTGAAGCTCCATATCCGCGCACGAATTTGTGAATGTGGCGAGTAGGCGGCTACGCCCAGGAATTCACCTTTATCGGAAACAACGTTAATGGTGGCCCCGAGTTCCGGCTTGCCCTTTATTTTATGAATCGCACCGCTAAATACCCAAGGATGCCGGCGGCGCAATGATTTCTCGCGGCCACTTTTAATGATAATTTGCTCTGCCATTACATTACTCGCTGGCCAGGTTGTGCGCCATCATGTGGGTTTAAAATATAGATTTCTTTGCCGCCAGGGCCAGCCGCTAGCACCATGCCTTCACTCATGCCGAAGCGCATTTTGCGTGGTTTTAAGTTAGCCACCATCACGGTGAGCTGGCCAATTAAATCTTCAGGGTTGTATGCGGATTTTAAGCCAGCAAATACTTGCCGCTGCTCGCTACCGATATCCAGGGTAAGTTTGATAAGTTTATCAGCACCTTCCACGTGCTCGGCATTCACTATTTTTGCCACGCGCAAATCAACTTTAGCAAAATCATCAAATTCGATTTCTGCGGCAATTGGCTCAAATTCAGGTTGATTATTCGTTTCTGCTACCGCAGTGTTTTCGTCTTTTGCGGCTGGCGCTGCAGTATTGTTGTCTTTTGACGCTTCTAACATACTTTCAATTTTCTCAGTAGGCACCCGTTGCATCAGTGCTTTAAATTTATTTATGCTGTGGCCGGTTAGCGTAATTTGCGCGCTTTCCCAGCTAAAGCTATCGTTTAAAAAGTTTTGTGAATCGGCCGAGAGCTTTGGTACCACAGGCGTGAGGTAGATCATGAGCAAACGGAATAAATGAATACCCATAGAGCACACATCTTGTACCTCCTGCTCTTTGCCCTCTTGTTTCGCGAGTTGCCAAGGTTCTTTTACCGCAATGTACTCGTTGGCACGATCCGCAAGCTTCATAATTTCACGCATCGCGCGGGAAAATTCGCGCTCTTCGTACGCTTGCGCAATGGTGGTAGCGGCAGCTTGGAAATCCGCCAACATAGCCGAGTCATCGATGTTATCGGAAAGTTTGCCGGCAAACTTTTTGCTAATAAAACCGGCACAGCGGCTGGCGATATTAACCACCTTACCCACGAGATCCGAGTTAACCCGCTGCGCGAAGTCGGTGAGGTTTAAATCCAGATCGTCAATACGGCTGCTCAGTTTCGCAGCGAAGTAATAGCGCAAATACTCTGGGTCGAGGTGCTCTAAATAAGTGCGCGCCATGATAAAGGTGCCTTTCGATTTCGACATCTTAGTGCCGTTCACGGTAATAAAACCGTGAGCCCAAACATTCGTAGGCTGGCGGAAATCGGCGCCGCTGAGCATAGCTGGCCAAAACAAGCTGTGGAAATAGATAATATCCTTGCCAATAAAGTGATAAACCTCAGCTGAACTTTCTTTATCCCAAAAATCAGCAAACTCTAAATCATCGCGTTTGGCACAATAGTTCTTAAAGCTGCTCATATAGCCAATCGGCGCATCAAGCCACACGTAAAAGTATTTACCCGGCGCATCTGGAATTTCAAAGCCAAAATAAGGCTTATCCCGGCTAATATCCCATTGTTGCAGGCCTTGCTCGAACCACTCGTTGAGCTTATTGGCCATCTCAGATTGTAACGAACCGGAGCGGGTCCAGGCTTTTAGCATGTCGCCAAAGGCAGGTAAATCAAAAAAGTAATGCTCCGATTCACGCACGATAGGCACAGCACCGGAAACTGCCGACCGAGGATTCTTTAAATCAGTAGGTGCATAGGTAGCGCCACACACATCACAGTTATCGCCGTATTGATCATCGGCACCACAATCAGGGCATTCGCCTTTTACAAAACGATCGGGAAGAAACATTTCTTTTTCTGGATCAAACAGCTGCTCAATCGTGCGCGTTTGAATGTGGCCAGCTTCACGCAGCCGGGTGTAAATTAAATTTGCGAGCTCTTGGTTTTCCGGGCTGTGGGTTGAGTGATAATTATCGAAAGATACGGCAAAATCGGCGAAATCCCGTTGGTGCGCTGCATTCATATCAGCGATCATATCTTCAGGTGCAACACCAAGTTGCTGGGCTTTTAACATGATTGGGGTGCCGTGGGCATCGTCGGCACACACGAAATGACATTCGTTGCCATATAAGCGCTGAAACCGCACCCAGATATCAGCTTGAATATAGCCAAGCAAATGGCCGATATGAATTGGACCATTCGCATAAGGAAGAGCGTTGGTCACTAAAATGCGGCGTTTGTTCTCTGGGGTGCTTGCTTGAGTGCTTGCCTGAATGCTTGCTGCCATATGTGTTCTCTATCAGCCATGTTTACAAAAGAGCTTTATAGTAGCTGAAATGGCGGCTGTTTTCATCAACTCCTGTGGCTTCTCTACGGATATATCACTATCATCAACCATAGAAATAAAACAATGGCTTGCCAGTATTTTAATTAGGCTGCTATTACCTTTAATGAAAGTGAGTAGAAGAGAATGGCCGAGAGCATTCAAGCGATCTGCGCCGAGCTGCGCAGCAATATCTTTCCTGCCGGCTTTGCCGCAGATTGGCTACAGGTGAAGGGCGAAAACGTAACCCTTAGCTTGCCTTTTGCAGCGGTTACTGGGGCTAAGGCCCTGATAGCGAAGGAGCCGAGATTGCAAACTTATCATTGGGATATTCAGTTAGCGATTGAAACCTTACCGGCAAAATCCGGAAAGGCACCGCAAGGCGCTAATTTTCCCAAGATCAAAAATGTTATTGCCATAGGTTCGGGCAAGGGCGGTGTTGGTAAATCTGCGGTAACCTTGAGTTTAGCGAAAGCCTTAGCCGATGAAGGTGCGCGTGTTGGTATCTTAGATGGTGATATTTATGGGCCTTCATTGCCCACTATGCTTGGTAATCAAGGCGAACAATTAACCTTTACTCCGAACCGGAAAATGTTACCTGTGCATAAGTTTTCTATTGAAGGTAATTCCCTCGGTTATTTAGTAGATGCTTCGGCAGCTGCAATTTGGCGTGGGCCGATGGCGAGTAGAGCGGTGGAACAACTGTTTTTTGATACGCAGTGGAGCCAGTTGGATTATCTGCTTGTTGATTTACCGCCAGGAACAGGGGATATTCAATTAACACTTTCGCAGAATTTTCCACTTACCGGCGCCGTTATCGTGACCACACCGCAGAACATTGCATTGGCTGATGCACAAAAAGGCATTGCGATGTTTCAAAAAGTGGATGTGCCCGTGATTGGGCTTGTGGAAAATATGAGTTACTTTGAATGCGGTGCTTGTGGAAACCAAGAGCGCATATTTGGGAGCAAGGGCGGGCTAGATTTAGCCAATAAACATCAGGTGCCATTATTGGGTCAGTGGCCTTTAACAACGGCTTTGCGTGAGAGCTTGGATAATGGTGAACCCCTTGCTCTTAGTGACCCTGGGCATGCGATGAACGGGGTAATTCGGGAATCGGCCCAGCAGTTGGCTGCAAACGCATGGGAACTAACCACGCTAAGCAGGCATGTTGATAGTTGATATAACGGATTAAGGCAAGAGTTTACAGCAACTAAAGAATGAATCGAGCAAACACCAGAATAATAATGACATCAAACAAGAGGGTACTTTGAATGCGCTTAACGGATGCTCAGATTGAGCAGTATTTAGCCGAAGGAATCATTGGTATTGAGCCGGCTCCGCTTTCCAAAGATATTAGCGGAGTTACCGTGGATATTCATTTGGGTGAGAGTTTTCGAGTGCTGCAAGATCATGCCGCGCCGTATATCGATATTAGTGGTCCTAGAGATGAAATCGATGCGGCCATTCAGCGGGTTATGAGTGAGGAAATTCGCTTGGCAGAGGGCGATGCGTTTTTTATTCATCCAGGTGAATTCGCGCTGGCGGTTACCCACGAATCAGTTACGCTGCCGCCACATGTTGTAGGGTGGCTCGATGGGCGATCCTCGCTGGCCCGCTTGGGATTAATGGTGCATGTAACCGCGCATAGAATTGATCCGGGTTGGTCGGGGCAGATTGTATTGGAGTTTTTTAACAGTGGAAAACTTCCCTTGGCCTTGCGGCCACTGATGAAAATAGGTGCACTTAGTTTTGAACTCCTTAGCGAACCTTGCGCGCGCCCTTATAGCCGCAGAGAAGATGCCAAGTATAGAAATCAAAAAGGCGCTGTGGCTAGCCGAATCGGCAACGATGGCACTGAAAATTAGGGTTAAGTATTTACTCGGCACGTTGAAATAAGCGATAACAAAAGTATATTAATTTTTTGTGAATAAAACTCACAAAAATAGCAGGAAAATAAACACAGAAATTAGACAAGCTATTGATGCCTTACTATCTTTATGTAAATGGGCATGCACATGGAATAAAGTAAAGATTCATGTGAGTGCAGCCTAAATAATAAGTGGGCGTTATGAATAATAAGCGTATTGTTCAATATTACTTTAGCCATAAACGACTCATCCAACGGATTGGTCTCGTAGCCATTGCAGTGGCAGTAATGCTGGTTACTTGGCTGGTGTGGTATACCGGCGGCATCAAATACGTTTACTCACACTCCATGTATTTACCCATTCTCGCCGCCGGCTTCATTTTTGGTTGGCCGGGTGGCATCCTCGTTGCGCTAATCGCCGGCCTAGCCTTAGGCCCGTGGATGCCGATTGATACCACAACAGGGGAAATGCAAGAGCTGGCAAATTGGCTCTATCGAATGGGCTATTTCATTTTGATTGGTGGCCTGAGCGGCCTGGTAAACGATAGTGTGAAACGCTACATCGATTACTTGCGCTGGCTTGCTCGCCATGACATCAAAACCAAATTACCGAACCGGAAAAAACTTCTCAAAGATATTCGGGAATTGATAAGTACAGATAAGCCCAAGCGTTTGTCTCGTGAGCGAAATCTACTTATTGTTGTGAGTATTGATAATGTTCGGGAATTGCAGGGGGCTTTTGGTTTTCGGGTTATTCACCAAGTGATTCATGTATCGGCGGCGTCACTTCAAAAGCAGATAGATAAGAAGCTGACACTGTACCGAACTGATAGCAATCAAATCGGCATTCTCCTGCAATCGGCACCAAACGAAATTGAGGCATACCTGAAAAAAGTAATGGGCGTATTAAAATCAACGGTGCGCTTCGATTCTTATTCTGTTTACGTGGCTAGCCACGCTGGGGCGGTATGCATTTCTGCTCATTACGACGAGCCTGAAATTTATCTACAACACGCAGAAATTGCACTTGCTCATGCGTATAAAACGCAACGAGATTATGTCCAATTTTCCTCGTCCTTGGAATTAACCGTGCAACGCAACATTACGTTGCTTGGCGATTTGGCCAAGGCGTTGCGCGCTAACGAACTAACAGTTCATTATCAGCCAAAAATCGATTTAGCGAGTAACAGCGTGTGTGGTGCGGAGGCACTGATACGTTGGCATCATCCTCTATATGGTGATATTTCCCCGAGTGATTTCATTCCGCAAGCGGAGCAAAGCACTTTAATACTGGAAATAACCAAAAATGTGATGACTCAAGTAACGCAGCAAATTAAGGAATGGCGAGAGCAAGGGGTTTCCATTCCAATTGCGATTAATATTTCTTCCCACGATATTATGGATAAGGATTTCGTGGCTCGATTACTGAATGAGCTTGATAAGGCTGATATTCCCGGTGAAATGATCGAAGTAGAGCTCACGGAAGGGGCTTTGATTAATGATTTAGCGCACACTCAATTAGAATTATTGCGTTTGAGCCGGGCGAAAGTAGTGATTTCAGTAGATGATTTTGGTACCGGGTATTCTAGCTTGCAATATCTACATCGCTTACCGATTTCCGTAATAAAAATTGATCGTTCGTTCGTGCAGAATTTACCAAATAATGATGGTGCTCGTCATATCGTTGATGCGGCAATTGGCTTGGCAAAAAATATGGGCATTAAAACAATCGCCGAGGGGGTAGAAACTCCCTCGGCGAATGCTTATTTACGAAAAATTGGCTGCAACTCAGTACAAGGCTTTTACTACACAGCGGCGTTACCCGCGGATAAATTTATTGCTTGGTATCGTGAATTCCAGCCGCTTTCAGTAGATTAATTGTAGTTATCGAACCAATCGATGATGCGATTTAAACGCTCAACTAAATTAATTGGCTTACCGTTGCGGCTAAGACCATGACCTTCATTGGCAAATACCACCAGCTCCACAGGCACATTGTTAGCTTTAAGTGCGAAAAACCATTCTTCGCCTTGGCCTATGGGCGTAATATGATCGCCATCACTGTGAATAATCAAAGTGGGGGTGTTCACCCGATTTGCATATTTTAACGGTGAGCGGCCCCAATAGTAATCATAGTTATCCCAAATTGAGCCTCCAAATTCACGAATCATAGATAACGGCGGAAATGCTTGTGTACCAGCTTCGGATATCCAGTTACTAACACTTCGCTGAGTTACTGCGGCACGGAAACGGTCGGTTTGCGTGGTAGCCCAATTAGTTAAGAAGCCGCCGTGGCTGCCGCCCGTGATAAACACGCGCTCATTGTTCAGCCAAGTGTAGCGTGCCAAAGCAGCATCTAGCGCCACGATATTATCGCGATAATCAGCACCACCGTAATCGAGCCGTACCTGTTCGGCAAAATCTTGGCCGTAACCGCTACTCCCGCGGTAATTTGTAAATACAACGGCATAGCCTCGAGCCCGCATTAACTGCATTTCTTGAAACCATTGATGGCCCCACATACCACCTGGCCCACCCTTGATATTCAAAATAATAGGGTAGGATTGCCCCTGCTGAACGGAAATGGGCCGCAAAAAGAATACATCTAAAATATCGCCGCGCTCGTTTTCCGCTTGAAACACTTCGTACTCAGCTAAATCAAGCTCAGCTTGCAGTGCATCGTTAAACGTAGTGATTTTTTGTGTTTCACCTGCGGTAAATTCTGCAAGGGATGCAGCAGACATAACCTGTGGTAAGTTTGTTTCGTTGTGTTCAACCCAGCTGAGCCGTCCACTTTGACTAATAGCAACATCAGACAGGGAAACGCCTCTGCCGCCTAAATAACGATAACCGCCCTGATTGAGATCTAAGCTTTGCAAGGTTCGGCTACCGCGATCATCTGTTGTAAAGAACAAAGCATTCGCCGCATATTGCAAGCCATTAGGGCTATGGTCCATGGCCTCAGCTAATACTTGATAAGCATCAATAGTTAAATCGTAATGTTGTAAATCAGGCGCGGCGTAAGCATCTTCACGATAGACATAGGCAATGCTATGGTTCCCTGTCCATACTGGGTTTGAAGCGTGGCCAATAGGTGTCGCTAACTCGCGCTCCTCATCATCACAGCGAACAAATATGGACGAACTGAAATAACCATCAGCGGCTTGTGGGTGGCGATTGCTCGCAAAGGTAATACAATCGCCATTGGGTGAATAGCTTGCGCTGCCCTCGTTATAGTTAGTGTTGCCGGTTAAGGATGTGAGTGTTTCGTTGGTTAAATCGTAATGCCATAACCCGATTTTATTGGCATTTAAATAGCCGCCTTGGCGTTTGTATACCGCATCACTAATCACCGTAACATCAGCAGAAGCTTCCGCCTCCTCGGCTTTTTCTAGGGGGTTTTCAACCTCCGCATCAACACTTATGGTTAACAGCAACGCATTCCCATCGGGGTGAATGGCTACATCGCGTATGCTACCTTGCTCAAGGCGCAGAAGCTCTTGTGCTTCACCACCAGATGTGGCGATTTGATAAAGTGCTGTGCCATTATCGCGCCCCGATAAAAACAGCATGCGCTCACCATCAGGGAAAAATATCGGGCTAAAATCGCTTTTTTCACGGGTGAACTGTATGGGGGCTTGGCCGTTTTTGCTTAACCAGATATTACTTTCTCGCGATTGCTTATCTTCAGCTACCGTGGTTTTCACAAAGGCGATTAAGCTTCCATCACTACTCATTTGCGTGTCACTCAAAGCTACGGTGCGGTAGTAATCTTCAGCGGTAATCGGCCGTGGCTCGTGATCATCAGCGAGAGCGGTTACGTTGAAGCCAGCCGTGCCTACAAGCATTGTTGCGAATAGTAAGCGAGAAATTTTGTTCACAACGGGAACACTGGGCTGCAAACGTGAACGAAAGTGAACAGTATTAGAATAATTCATCGTGTTAGTATCCTTCATTTCAACGCAATGGCCGTGCGTGCGCCGCGCCCCGGAAGATAGAATTCATAAAGAGCACATGCATACCATCTAAGTAAGCTCGGAAATTAGGCTCTTGAGTGAAACTGATAATCATGCCATTTCCTTCCGGCTGAACCATCAATAGTGGTTTATGAGCGATTTGCTGCTGCGTTTCAGCCCACATATAGCCACTTGCGAGTACATTATCGGCACCAATATAATTCACTACGTTGCGGCCGTGATTGATCCGCAACGGTGTGTAAATGTCATTACCGATAAACATCGCATGAAGTTCCTCGTGAATGCCGGCAGTGAGCCAGTGCTCTTGATCAACTGCAGTTCGAGCAATAATACCCGAAACCCAATCTGGTTGCGCATTTGGGTTACGGATATGGCGTTGATGCTCATCATCATTATCAATTAACACACCATCAGTACGGCCAGCAGAGGCGAGATCAGCCAGTTCGTTAACTTGTGCCTTTTGTTCCAAAGAGCTATTTAGCAAAGGCGCATCCCCAGAAACTGCAAAGCGAGTTGCGTTACCAAGGGTGATTAACACACCGCCTCGTTGAACCCACTGGCGTAAGTTCTCCCGGCCGCTTTTTCCAAGCGCTTGATCATAACTTCCACCCGAGCTCGCTGGTAGGATAAGTACTTGATAATGCGATAAATCAGCAGCGCGGAGTTGGGCAGGACGAATCGCTGTTACGGGATAGTTGAACTCACGCTCGATAATAAAGCGGGTGCTTCCGGCACTCAACACGCTTGCAGGTTCATCCCAAAGTAAGGCGATATTGGGTGCGTGCATGCGCTTCATATTCACTGAACCCACATTCGGGCCATCTCGCATCCAACTCTTATCTAGGCCAGTTACTTGTGCGCCAGTAGCGCTCGCTAATTGCTGCACGACCGCGGTTAATTCCTCAGGATTACCCGCACGCGGTACAATTAAACTGCCAGCAGGATACTCAATACCGTTTGCATGGGTGAACTTAAGATCTGAACTCCTTACCAGTAATCCTTCGCGCAGCGCAGCCGTTAAAAAGCGGCCACTATTCATATCTCCCCATGGAACAACGAAACCAAACTCAGCGTCGGCGTTCACAACCTCGCCTGGCAAGATACGCTGTGTATTAACAGGCGTTGTGGCCACTCGAGGCTGTTGTTGGCATACATCCATATCCACATTAAACATGAGCGGTAACGACCATGCGGTAACATCATAAATCTGGTCTGGTAAGTTGTTCGCTCTTAAGCGCTCTTGCTCTGCGAGAAATTCTTCATCCATGGGAACATTGGTATCGAGCAGCGTGCGAATTAGGTGATAGCCTGGCTGCGAGGCCTGGACAACATAAGCGCCTTGTTCATAGCTTTCGCCGCAGGCGCGGAAGCCCTCGGTTGCTTGGCCAACTTCAATTCCTTGGGCGACGAGCAATGCCATGAGTTTGCGATTGCCGGCCAGATCCCGGGTATTGCTGAAAATGTAGCTGCGAACGGCACCACGGCTGCCTTGCTCAATACCTTGTTGGCGATAATTATAAAAGCGTTGTAAAAGATCTTGGCGGCGCTGAGAGGCGGTTTCTATCGTAGCCATGAAGGCTACAAAGTTGCGCTGAACGCCATCGGCATAGGTGAGTATTTCGCCATCGCGAGTTTTAAATTCGTGCCCTCGAGCCGAACCCATTTCATACGTCATGGCTAAACTGCCGTGATATAAGGGCCAACTCGCGCCATATCCAGGATAGAAGGCATCAAAAATTTCGCGGGTGAAATAATCGAAACCAAAGGTATCAAACCATAGTGCATTATTTTCACCTACCCAGTTCAAGCCTTCCCGCTGCTCTGAGGTGATAAATGGATTATAAGGATGAGCCTCTGGGGTAAAGTAGTAACTTAAATCACCACCCATTTCGTGAGAATCAACAAAAATTAGTGGGTAGGTTTCCAGTAACGCGGCTACTCGGCCCTTGGTTTCCGGTTGGGTTAGCGCAATCCAATCCCGGTTCATATCGAATAAATAATGATTAGTTCGGCCGTTTGGCCATGGCTCATTGTGTTCAGCCGATAACCTATCCGCAGAGGGTTCAAGGCCCAGAGTGGCATAGTAGCGGCTCACAAAGCGTGCTCGGCCATCTGGGTTTTGTAATGGGTCGAAATAAATAATGGTATTTTCTAGCATACTCTGTGTGCGTTCATCGCTACTGCTTAAAAGATGCCAGGCGGTAACCATAGCTGCCTCGGCAGGTGAAATCTCGTTACCATGAACACTATTTGCTATCCAAACGGAAGCCGGTAGGGATTCAATTAATTGCCGAGCCTCGCGTGAATTGATGCTCCGTGGATCAGCTAATCGCTGCATGTCCGTTTTGATAGCGTTCAATTGCGCGATATTTTCTTCTGAACCGATAGCAGCATAGAACAAGGGCCGGCCTTGCCAAGTTTCACCGTAATCGAATAGCTTCACTTGATCAGGATGAGCCTGGGCTAATGCTTGAAAGTAGGTTTGGATTTGTTCTGGGCTGGAAATACGGCTACCAGCGGGGTAACCCAAAACATCCTCTATGGTGGGTGTGCCGCTGTAACGAGCTTGCGGCCATTCCGGAACAGGTTGTTCGCTCGCCGTTGAAGTGCTCGGCATTCCGCTCAGGGCGAGTGCACTGATAGCCAAGGCTACCGCAGATACTGAAAAGGACAATGATTTCATGAAAAACACCTGTGTGGCTTGTTGTTATTTAAATGAATGAATATCCGTAACGAGTTCCGCGCCTTGGTCTGGAATAAGGTGGTGTGCAGCTTGCACAAGTGCGGCCAACAGTCCGTCCGTGTCGTGTCGGTGAAGTAATTCTTGGTCGGGCTCCACGCAGGAGATAACCGGAATATCTGAATGTAGTGGCGAAACATTGCTGATCGCTAAATCAACAAGTTGATAGCCCAGTTGTTGCTCTAACCACTCAAGTTTAGTTTTAAGTGAAAGGGCACCTGCTGGGCTTTGCTCTGGTACTAGGTTATCGATAAAAATAACCTTAGCCGCTGATTTGGCAATTATAGAAGCCATATCATCCACCAATAAAGGTGGCATCACGGAAGTGAGGAAACTTCCCGGGCCAAGGATAATTAAATCACTGCGTTCAAGGTGATGCAGTGCTTCCGGTGTCGCGTTTACGCGTGGGGATAAGCTTAAGCGTTTTGGCATGTTGCTTAATTCATCGATACGAATCTCACCAAAACATTGCAGGTTATTATCAAGTTCTGCGAGCAAATCTGTTGGTGTTTCTGACATCGGTAGAATTCGGTTGTTTACTTTTAACAAACGGCTCAGTAATTGAATGCCATCGATAGGACGAGCGGAGAGAGCATCAAGTGTGTAAAGCAACAAGTTACCAAGGTTATGGCCATCAAGATTTGAGTTGCTGTTAAAGCGAAAATTCAAAACTTCTTTTGCTAAGGGCTGATCCGCAAGTTGTGACATACAGTTGCGAATGTCGCCCCAAGCGATACATTGGTGATGTTTACGCAACATACCCGTTGCCCCACCGTTATCCGTGGTGCAAACAATTCCAACCAAGCGGCTCTGCAGGAAGGACAGGGTAGACATCACCCGGCCCAAACCATGGCCGCCGCCAATAGCGGTTATTCTGAGTGATTTTAATCGCTTTTTATCACTAGCGGTTTGCGAAGAAATAAGCATTTCACCTTTATTTTTCTTTTCTTGTTTTCATAACTATATAACTTGCGAGCCGAAGAGTGAATAAAAACGAACCGAAGATAGCCAAACAACCGTAAATTCTGGCAAGATAGCAGCGCTTTTTAAGAGGATTTTCATTATGCCGAGCAATCAAAACACCGGAGCGCGTTACTTCGGTGTTCGTTTATATAGCATCCTTCTATACGCCATGATGCCCTTTATTATTTTTTATCTGTGGTGGCATGGTCGCAACAATACCGCTTATCGTGCTCGAATGAAGGAGCGGTTTTGTAGCCAGGCCATTGATAAAAAGTGGCGGGGTGCTGTGGTTTTTCACTGTGTATCAGTGGGCGAGTTTATTGCTGCGCGGCCTTTAATCGATTTGTTTGTGGGTGATGAGAGTGGGCGGCCCGTTGCCATTACGTGTATGACACCAACCGCTTCGGAATTAATTCAAAAAACCTATGGTGATTGGGTTTACCATTGTTACATTCCGTTTGATACACCAAGGGCTGTAAAGCGTTTTCATGCACGGTTACAACCCAGCGCATTGGTGATCATGGAAACCGAGTTGTGGCCGAATTTAGTTTTATACGCACGGCAGAATCAAACGCCTGTTGCTGTGGTGAACGGGCGGATGTCGGCACAATCCGCTCGCGGTTACGTGCGGATGGATTGGTTATTCAAGCGGGCTTGGGAGGCGTTAAATTACTGCGGTGCCCAATCACAAAAGGCCGCCGAGCGCTTTTTAGAGATCGGTGTTACGGAACACGCTTTGGAAGTATCCGGTAACCTCAAGTTTGATATTGCCATTGCCGATTCGGTACTTGCGGATGTGGAGAGTTATCGTGATTTGTTCGGTGATCGCCCGATAATCACCGCCGGTAGCACGCATGAAGGTGAAGAAACACAGATTCTGGCAGCTTTTGCAAAGGTATTGCAGGTAAAACCGAAGGCGTTATTAATTTTAGTACCGCGTCACCAAGAGCGTTTTGATGAAGTAGCTAAACTTATTGAGCAAAACAAGTTTTCCATGGTGAAACGCAGTAGTGGCCGGCCTGTTACTGGAGATACCCAAGTATTACTTGCCGATACCATGGGCGAGCTTCTACTCTGGTATGGCGTGGCGCAAATTACCTTTATCGGAGGCAGCTTAATTGAACGCGGTGGGCACAATCCATTAGAGGCGATTGCCTTTGCGAAACCGCTGATAAGTGGCCGATATGTGTTTAATTTTAGTGAGGTTTATAATCAACTTGATAGCCGACAAGCAGTGCGTTGGGTGAATTCAGCTGATTCATTAGCAGATACTCTGATAGGATTACTCACAACCATTGAAACCGCGGAAAGAATAGGCCGGGATGCGCAGCGGATCTTTTCTGAGCATAGCGGTGCGGCACAGCGGATTTACGTGCGAATTCAACAATTATTGAGCGCATCTTGAATGGCTTGTTTAAGTGAGAAAGTTGAGCTGAGAACATTGCACTAAAAAAGTTGAATTAAGAAAAGCGACGCCGATAGAAGACGTTAAGGATACCATGCTAACCGACCACCAGATTGCAAACCAATACATTCGTGTGCAGGCACCGCCGCTCATCGGTTCACCAGAGTTATGGTTGCAGCCTGAGTTTTGGCAAGGTGAAAATGCTGTAGTGGGGCAATCAACAGGCCGAAATACCGTTTGGTTCGTGAGCGATGGTGAACGGGAGTATGTGCTGCGGCATTATTACCGTGGTGGCCTGCCTGGAAAATTGCTCACCGATCAATTCGTATTTACGGGCCTAGAAAAAACGCGCAGTATGGCTGAGTTTAATTTGTTGGCCACACTTTATGATCTTGGATTGCCGGTGCCGAAACCAATCGCTGCTGGTGTTCAACGCTCTGGGTTTATTTATCGCGCTAATTTACTGATTGAACGGGTAATGAACGCCAATGATGTGTTTCAGGTGCTCCGAACAGAGCCATTAACCGCGAATGCGTGGCAGCAAATTGGCGCGATGATTGCAAATTTTCACCGCGCCGGGCTTTATCATAGCGATTTGAATTGCCATAACATTTTGTGGCAGCGCTGCGATGGCAGTGAAAAACCTTGGCTTATTGATTTTGATCGGTGTGAATTACGAATGCAGGCGCTAGGCAAAACTGCTTGGAAAGAAGCGAACTTGGCGCGCTTAAAGCGTTCACTAGAAAAAGAGCTCGGCCAACAAACAGATTTTTATTGGCAACAAGCAGATTGGCAGGCTCTGATGGCGGGCTACAACAACACTGAATTGAATGAGTAAGAGCGCAAGGGAAAATCGGTAACGGTTCGGTAATATCTAATGAATCAGTGATGCAAATCGAGTACACAAAATAGCAAAAAGCATAATTGAGTTTAACTGGGTTTAATTGAGGCTGGTAATTATGAGAATAAAATTGATAGCCGCAACGTTATTAATTGTTGGCATGTTGGGGTATTCAGTGGCATTACCAAGTTTTGCTGCGCAGAATTCTGCTAACCAGCTTTCGTTTGTATCCGCCTCAGGAACCCAAGCTGAGTTGCAGCCGCACAATTTATGTTTGCGTTCAGCTTCGGCAACACAAACACTTTCTGCTGAGTTTGCTATTACAGCAGAGACAAGAGCCGAGGGGTTGATGATGCGCGAAACCTTGGCGGAAAATGCGGCTATGCTATTCGTATACGATTACACAGCATCTCGAAGCTTCTGGATGTACCGAACCTTAATTCCACTCGATATCGCGTATATTAATGCGCGTGGGGAAATACTCGATATTCAGCAAATGCAGCCTTGCCGCAGTTATTGGAGTAACCGTTGCCCAAGCTACCCAGCCGCCGCACCTTTTTTGTATGCGCTTGAGGTTAATTTAGGCAAATTTGCAGAGTGGGGCGTTAGTGTAGGTGATACCTTGTTGGCGAGTGATTGTGAAACGAGCATAGAGGATGCACAACCATGGCGATAAGCAGAAAAGTAGTGTTAGCCGGCGCACTCGCCGTGTTGATGTCGGCATGTGCGAGTACCGAAAATACAAGCAGCACTCAAAGGCTGGAAACGCCCCCAAGCCTACAAAACCTGAGTAACGCAACTATCGGCCGTTTTTTGATTCAAAACCGCACTCAAGTGAGTGATATTCAACGCTGGTGGGGGCGCCCGCAAGCCCAAGGCGAAAGTGGTGATATCAAGTGGTATAATTACACATGGTTAGGTTCTGCTAGTGGCGCTCAGCGCAGCAAAGATGATGCTAAAATGGTAACCCTCACTGTGTATTTCATGGTAGATACAGGGCTTTTAGCTGATTACGATTTGCAAGTTCGGGATTTCTCAGCTGGCGCACGAAATAATTAATACTAACTACAATATTGCGGTTTGGTTGGTGCATTCAGCAGTTAACTTGGCCCATGTTGTACCGCAATGGAAAAACTCATGGATTACGCTGTACATATTTTCGGTGCCTTAGCACTTATCATTAACTTTATTGGCTACCGCCAAGAAACCATTAATCGCTATCGTTTAGTTTCTGCATTCGCTCTTGCCTGCTTGAGCGTGCATTTCTTTATGCTTGGTGCTTCAGCGGCGGGTATCGGCCTTGCCATCGGAGCCGTGCGCAATATTGTGGCAATGCGTTATCAAAGCGTTGCAATATTACTCGTATTTGTTCTGCTGAATATTGTGTTTTGCTTGTGGGAATGGTTCGTTCTCGAGAACTCCGCCGTATTATTCGTAGCATACACCGCATCGTTGGTGTTTACCGTTGGCTCCGTTATTTTGAAAAGTGCACAATCGATTCGTCGCTGGTTTATTTTAGCTGAATCCTTGATGCTCATTTACTCTATTTTGGTGCTCAGCCCATTTGGCATACTCTTTAATGTCTCGAATTTAATTAGCATCTTTTTGAAGCTCCGCAGTGAAAAGCGGCTAGCTGCCGCCGCTCAAGAGGGCGTATCCGGCGAATTAAGAGCAAAATAATTGAGAAGTGAAAAATAATTGAGAAGTGCAAAATTGACGATACGTTAAATACGAATTGAAGATAAAGAAAGGAAACGAACACATGCGCAAGATATCTAGTTTAGCTTTAACAGTGGCCATGGCATTGGGCTTGGCAGCGTGTTCCGACGGCACGGTAACTGAAGCGAGTGAATTAGAACAACAAAATTCAAGTTATGCGAGTAGCAGTGATTTGCATTCGGGTATTCAGTTGAATAATTTGGATACCGAAGCACGCCCACAAGATGATTTCTTTCAGTATGTAAATGGCCAGTGGCTTGAACGTACCGAAATTCCAAGCGATAGAGCGCGTTGGGGCAGTTTCGATGAGTTGCGTGAGCGTGCAGAAGCTCATGTTCTGGCGATAGTGCAGGAAGCGGCCAATGGTTCCGCGGCTGCGGGCAGCAACCAACAGAAAATTGACGATCTTTACCGTTCATACATGGATAAAGAGCGCATTGAAGCTTTGGGGTTAACGCCTTTAGTGCCAGATTTTGCAAAAATCACAGCGCTTGCATCGCACTCTGAATTGGCCGAGTACTGGGGTGCTCAGCAGCGCTATCGAGCAGGTATTCCGGTTGCTTTGTATGTTGGTCAAGACCAAATGAATTCTGAGCAATATATTACCTCTATGAGCCAATCCGGGTTAGGGCTACCCGACCGCGATTATTACCTGGCAAACGATGAGCGCAACCAGACGCTACGTGAACAGTATCGGCAGTTTATTCAAACTATGTGGAATGAGGCTGGTTGGGAGCAAGCGGAAGCAGCAGCCGATGCGATTTTGGCAATTGAAACAAAAATTGCAGAGGCGCATTGGAGCCGAATTGAAAATCGTGATCGGGTGGCCTCGTACAATAAAATGACACTCACTGAGCTTACTGAAAGTGCACCTGGTTTTGATTGGCAAGCATTTATTGCGGCAGCCGATTTAGCCATTAACGAGATCGTAGTGCGGCAGCCAGATTACATGAGTGCATTTGCTGCAATGCAAAGTACGGTGGCGCTAGAAGATTGGAAAACTTACCTAAAATTTCACACTCTGCGCTCTTCTGCCGGAATGTTAAGTGAAAACTTTGGCAGTGCCAGCTTTGATTTTTATGGCCGAATTTTACAAGGTTTGGAGGAAGAACGATCTCGGGAGCGCAGAGCGGTAAGCACAGTGGAGAGTGTGCTTGGATTCATGGTGGGGGAAGAATATGTAGCACGCCATTTCCAACCGGAAGCGCAAGAACGTATGGCCGAGATGGTTGATAATATTTTGCTAGCCTTCGGTGAGGCTATTGATGACTTAGATTGGATGACTGCTGAAACAAAGCGTGAAGCACATGCAAAGTTAGCTACGTTCACCACTAAAATTGGTTATCCGGAAAAATGGCGTGATTACGATTGTATTACTATTGCAGCAGATGATTTAGTAGGCAATATGCGCCGCTCTGCAGATTGTGAATACGAGCGTATGGTAGCTCGCTTAGGGCAGCCTGTTGATAGCTATGATTGGGGTATGACACCACAAACAGTGAATGCCTATTATCGTTCTACTATGAATGAGATCGTGTTCCCAGCGGCAATTTTGCAACCGCCATTTTTCGATGTAAATGCCGATGATGCAGTTAATTATGGCGCCATTGGTGCTGTAATTGGTCATGAAATCACTCACGGCTTTGATGACCAAGGCCGCCGTTCCGATGGTGACGGAAATCTACGTGATTGGTGGGGTCTGCAAGATGAAGAACAGTTCAGAATGCGTGCTCAGCAGGTGGTTGATCAATTTAGTGCTTTTAATCCAATTGATGATCTATATCTGCAAGGCGCGTTAAGCTTGGGGGAGAATATTGCGGATTTGGGCGGGTTAAACGTGGCCCTGCGCGGTTATCGCAACTCTCTTGCTGGTGCTGAGGCGCAGGTTCTTGATGGTTTTACTGGTGAGCAGCGGTTCTTTATGGGTTGGGGGCAGATTTGGCGGATTAAGTTCCGCGATGAAGCACTGCGCCGGCAAGTGGTAGTGGGGCCCCATTCACCGGGTAAATATCGAGTGCTTGGGCCACTTTCGAATATGCCAGAATTTTATCAAGCGTTTGATGTAGAGCCTGGCGACAAAATGTATCGAAACGATGA
This sequence comes from Aliidiomarina iranensis, assembly GCF_003987135.1. Lineage (GTDB taxonomy): Bacteria > Pseudomonadota > Gammaproteobacteria > Enterobacterales > Alteromonadaceae > Aliidiomarina > Aliidiomarina iranensis. The sequence goes on along the minus strand of NZ_PIPJ01000002.1, from coordinate 316,343 downwards.
TGTTCGCGTAACCATTTGGTAGCGCTTGGTATACCCGCTACTTGTGAACCTAGAAACACTGGTTGCCGCCGGTGTTTCTTTGTAATCTAACGGCAGAAGCGCAACGATAGGAATAAGCGTGATGACCAAAACTAATCGAACCATTGATCTACGCAGCGATACAGTAACGCAACCCACAGAAGCGTTGCGTGCGTATATGGCTGCCGCTGCAACTGGTGATGATGTGTATGGCGAAGATCCTACCATTAACGCGCTAGAGAAACGTGTTGCGAAGCTGCTGGATAAGGAATCGGCTTTGTTGTGCACAAGTGGCACTCAAAGCAACCTTATCGCGCTATTAAGCCATTGTCAGCGCGGCGAGGAATATATCGTGGGTGAAGAGTATCATACCTATCGTTACGAAGCGGGTGGCGCTGCGGTGCTAGGTGGTATTGTGCCGCAAACCGTGGCTGTGGAGAATGATGGGAGTTTAGATTTAGCGACAGTGGCGAAAAAAATAAAAGCAGACGATCCGCACTTTCCGATTTCCCGGCTGCTTGCTTTGGAAAACACACACTGCGGTAAAGTTGTTCCCCAGCTCTTTATTAATAATGCTCGCGAACTTTGCGATGAACACGGTTTACAGTTGCATTTAGATGGTGCGCGATTGTTTAACGCGCATATTGCAATGCAACAATCACTGGCTTCGCTTGCGCAACCTTTTGATAGTGTTTCGGTTTGCTTTTCGAAAGGGTTAGGTACGCCAATCGGTTCTGTTTTGGTTGGCAGCGAAGCTTTGATTAAACGGGGCCGCCGCTGGCGAAAAATGCTTGGTGGCGGCATGCGGCAAGCCGGTATTGTTGCAGCTTCCTTAGATTATGCTTTAGATCATCACGTGCAACGGCTGGCTGATGATCATGCGAATGCAGAATCATTAGCGAAGGGATTAGTGGCTTTGAACAGCTCGGCAATTCGCCTAGAACCTGTGCAAACAAACATGGTGTATGTGTATTTCGAGCAGCCGGAACGGGCGCAACAGGTTGCAAGATTTTTAGGGAATGCAGGTATCAAGGTGCCAACTAGTGCGAAAATGCGCCTAGTTACGCACATGAACGTTGAGGCTGCGGATATTCCTTACATTGTGAAAAAGTTTTCAGAAGCGTTAGTTTAACGTTTTAAAAGCTCAAAGTTTAGAAAGCTCAAAGTTTAGAAAGCTCAAAGTTTAGAAAGCTCAAAGTTTAGAAGAAAGTGCTCTCAGCTTTGATCGAATTTATCTGTATGCACACATCTTGGAACCCTTCAAACTAAGATTTTATACTCCTAAAGCCTGGTGGATTTCGGCGTTCATCATATCCGGCAACATAATTTTTCTAGGTAGAAGCAGGTAGAAGGCGTTATTCGGATTTATCGATAACTTCAGCTTCAAACACTCGGCCACTTTCTGCTTCGCCTCTGCCGCCAGAGTAAGAGCTTCCATTGTTGTGTGCAGATTTGCGTGAGTATGGATTACTGGCGTTCGCATTTTGCGCTCGGCGGTGAAAATCAGCCATGCGGCGCTTGGCACGCCAAATCATGATTGGAATGAGTAACCAGCTGAGCAGTAACATAACTACGAACACGGCAAGGCCTACCACAAGTAACATACCAAGCATTACCCAAGCCAGCAGCCGCGCAAAGATACCGTTATTATTTGCTTCTTTTAGCTTGTTCTGCATGGCGGCAGTGTATGCCTTGAATCGGGAACGGTACATCATTTATAAAAGCCTCATTACAAATCTCAGGCTACAGTATACCCAACTTTAGAAGATAATTCAGGTTAACGCGAACACGTTAAAGATTCTTTAATGAGGATTTACAAAGAAGAATTGGTCGGCGTGAGAGGATTTGAACCTCCGACCCCTGACACCCCATGACAGTGCGCTACCAAGCTGCGCCACACGCCGACCGAATGCGCTATGATACGGTTTCGTAGCAAAATGGCAAGCTTCGTTCTTAGGTAAATCGTTTAACTGCTGTAATTTTAAGCATCCTATTTTTATCTGCACAAAGATTTATATACAGTTCACTCAACAAAGCAATGAGTGAGCTGGGGGTGTCTACCCGGCATTAAGTTGTTTCTTGAGGCTACGTTTATCCTCCAAAGCGTTGCAGTTCACGCAAGCTTTGAATAAATACTGGAGTTGGCGGAACGGCACCGGGAACAAACTCACCGGCGGCATTAAACAACTGCATATCGCCATTCTCATCGATGACGGTGGTTTGATTACTCTCAAAAATGTAGATGTAGGGGCGCACACTCATAACTCTTGGGAGGTTTCGTGTTTCTGAGCGCATATCTTGACCGTTGGTGAAACTCCGGAAGCCTTCAGCGCAGGCCATAAAGTGGCTCAGGGCAGTGGGTAAGATATCCTCTAAATTAGATATTTGCCGTGTAGGGATCGGCATATTCATTGTCATCAGAGGCACCTGTAGGCTTTGCGGATCAACATTAACCATACCTCCCGCCACTTGTTGATTCGTTAGGGCGGTTATTATGATCCGCTGAGTGCTTGGCTGTGCGGCTAAAAATTCGGCGATTTCATCTACATTGGCATTGGCGGCCAGAACCACATCTAAATTAAAATTATAATTAACTGCACCCGTAAACTCCGTGAGCTTGTTTGCAACGGCATTGGGAAATGCAACTTCGGAAAAATCACTTGTGCTGAAGATACGGATAGGGCTATTGAAATCATTCATGATACCAAAATAGGCCGGCTCTGCGTTTTGTTGCTTGAGGCTCTCGGTATATAAATCAGGCATGCCGTACAGCAAAGTAGTTACCGCCGTAACTAAATCACGCTGGCCTAAATGACGATGATGATGGGATTGGAGTTCAGGCACGGCTTGCAGTAAACGCTGCTGTTTATCCGTTGCTAGTGAATCAAAAGCAATAACAGTAACGCCGTGAGTGTTGGTTAGTTTGTTACATAGCATGGGCGCACTCGGGTAACGTGCCACTAATTTTTGATTACCGGTAAGCCTATCGCGTTGCGATTGAAAACCTTCCACTGTTATCCAGCCATGGCGAGCCATCAATGATTTTGCCGTGGTGGGGTAGGATAACGGGAATAAATCATCCTGTTGGGTGATCGGAGTGTAAATCGTTGCATCAGCCCAAATATGCGTACTGTGGCTCACTAAAAAAGAGCCAATAAAAACAGCAGCTAGAATTTTAGCGAACTTTTTACCTTGAAGTTCGGCATGACGCTTCCAGCTTAAGTTGGCTAATATCAGCTGTAATCCGAGGATGAAAAGGAAAGAAAAGATTACCGCCAAGAGCATCACAAAACTGCCGCCTGGAAACCACTCTTCGGCATCGGTTGTAAGCTGAGTTAAAGAATAGGTGTTTAAATGAAATCCGTATTGCCCAAAAAAGATCGCATCGAATAACAGCGCGAAGACACCCACACTCGCAACTATTGCAGCGTAACCTCGCAAAATACCGGAGTAAGGCAATATTAAGCAAAGCGGAAAAACCAGAAGAATAAAGAAAACAAAAGGTAAAAAAGCGAAGTGACCAAGCCAACTCACGAGCAAGTATCCGGTGGCTAGTGCTGAACTATCTGAGAGCGCGCTTTGCACGTAAAACAGGCCGATAATAAGGCAAATAAAAATGTTCGCGAGTGTGAACCAATGGCCCCAACTCACAAGCTTTGCAATGCGATCTCTTTGCTTATGTTTACCCATGGCCGCCTTCTTTTTATTGTTCTTTGGCTACTGATTGTAGCAGTATTTGACCGAACTGCTTGGCGATAGCCTGACGTTTTTCTGCTGGAACATGCTCCTGTAGAATATGAGTAACTACATTTCCGAGTGTCATTAAGGCTAAATCATTGGGTGCTTTGTCATTGGCAAAGATATCGAGAATGCTATCAATGAGCTGGTCTTGGCGTTCTTGATCGTATTTTGAAACAATCGGCATGATGGTGGCCTCGGCTCCATGTTAGAATAATGGTAAGTTTAACATAAATCAGATAGTTGCATAGCGAGAGTGCCATGACATTAAGTGTTTCTGCGAGTATTGTTCACCAAGTTTATCAAGATCCGGCAGGTGATTTCGGATTACGTTTCTCACCTGCTGCTTTAAACAGTGAAGCGGAAGTAGCCACCTTATTGGATGAAATGAATGAGGTTTACAATGCTAAGCCAAGCAAGGGGTATGCTAGTTTTATTGGCGCGGATGATCCTTTGTATGCCGATGCACGAGATTCCGGTGAAGTAGTTCCTGAGCCTGAATTCCCCAAGTTACTAGCTGATTGGCTTTCACAAGATACTGATTTTGTAAACTTTTCTCAGCAGGTTGCCCGCCTTTTACAACAAGAGCTTTCCCGCTATTCATTCGCAGAATCAGGTTTTTTGCTGCTCGCGGATTATCAGGAAGCATCTGAACGCTTTTTGTTAGTTAGCTTTTTGCCGGTTCGGGAGGGTGTCATGGTGCAGCCGGATTTGAGTGTAAATAAATCGGCTCAACTGGATGTAACTAAGGTGCAATTAGCGGCGCGAATCAATCTTACCGAGTTTCAAGCAAAAGCTGATGACTTTTATTATGTTTCTTTTATCAAGGGAAAAACGGGCCGAAAAACTGCTGAGTTCTTCCTCGATTTTTTGGGTTGTGTAGAACGAGTAAATTCCAAAAGCAGTACCAAACAGCTTGTGGATACGGTGCAAGCATTCGTAAAAGAAGCTGAAATCACGGAAGAGGATGCTAACAATATTCGGAAAAGTGTATTTGAATATTGTGGCGAGCAGTGGCAACGGGGCGAACAAGTGCAAATGCGGGATTTAGATGAGCGTTTGCAGGAACAAGGTGCAACTTCTTTGCAAGCATTCAGTGAAAGCAAGGGTAAAGAAATCCCTGAGAGCTTTCCTGCAGATCGAAGTAGTTTACGGCAATTAGTGAAATTTCAAGGGCAGGGCGGTGGCTTAAGTATGGCTTTTGATCAAAGTATGCTTGGCCAACGGGTTGTTTATGATGTTGATACGGATACCCTCACGCTTAAGGGCACGCCGCCTAACTTACGCGACCAGCTACGGCGTTATTATGGTATGAACGATTAATAAGCCGATATTTTTCACTGACGTGAAGCAAGGAAAGAAATGCTGAAAGAACGAAGTGCTGAAAGAGCGAATATAAAATGAAAGGGCTGAAAATTTTTTCAGCCCTTAACAATCTTCATCATTGAGCGGTGCCTAAAATGAATGGCAGTTACTCTTTGCTTTCAATACCCTGAGGCACAATTTGAATTGCATGTAGGCCTTTTGGGCCCTCTTCGAGTTCAAAATCAACTTCTTGGCCTGCCTTTAGGGTGCGGTAACCTTCCATTTGAATGGTGGAATAATGTGCGAAAATATCGCCGCTACGTTCTTCAGATTCAATAAATCCGAAGCCTTTTGAGTTATTGAACCACTTGACTTTACCGGTAGCCATACTTCTACTTCCTTTTTACGTATTGTGTATTGTTGTTACTGCATGTGGCACACCTATTATTATTTAGGAGGGTGTGCAGTAAAGGCTGCAGTTTTTATTGGAGCGGTAAACGCGAAACTGAGGCTAATTAGTTGTTATAATAACCTGCAATATTCACGGCTCTTGAAAACAGCAGCAATCAGTACCATGTGTTAATTTAGATAAGACTAAAAAATAGTCAAGCGATATACGCGAATTTTATTACATTTTTTTAACGAAAAAGATTTAATCCTGGCTAACCATCTGCCAGAAATCTAGCTATATTAAAGGTATAAGCAAGAAACGTATGAGTAAATATAGTGATTCCATTCCTGAACATCACTTGGATGAGGCTACTAAAGTTGAATTACAGCCCCCATCTATGTACCAGGTGGTATTGAATAATGATGATTACACACCCATGGATTTTGTGATTGATGTGCTCGTAAAGTTCTTTCGGTTGAACTCGGAAGCAGCTACAGAAGTTATGTTACAAGTCCATGAGCGCGGAAAAGCCGTATGTGGTGTGTACTCTGCCGAAATTGCAGAAACCAAGGTGGTACAGGTGAATCAATATGCCCGTGAGCACCAGCATCCTCTGCTCTGCACTATGGAGCAGGCATGATTTGTGAAGTAAGGAGAGCAGTATGCTGAACAAAGCACTCGAAATTTCGTTGAATGATGCATTCCGAATTGCGCGGGATCGTCAGCATGAACTGATGACCGTTGAACACCTCTTGGTTGCTTTATTGGAGAATCCTGAAGCTGCAGAAGCCTTGCGCGCCTGCGCAATCAATTTTGCGGTGCTGAAAGAAGAGCTTCTAACCTACATAGAACGCAGCACACCGAAGTTTAATGAAGTTGACGACGATGGTGATACGCAGCCAACACTGGGTTTCCAACGTGTGCTGCAGCGCGCCGTTTTCCACGTGCAATCATCTGGCAATTCAGAGGTTACTGGCGCTAATGTTCTTGTGGCTATTTTTAGCGAGCAGGAATCACAAGCCGTATATTTGCTTAATAAACATGAAGTAACTCGGTTAGATGTGGTGAACTTTATTTCTCACGGTATTTCTCGTATTGAGGATGAGAACACGCCGCAGCAGGAGCAAGCCACAGAAACTAATGAAGAACAAGAACAGGGGTTTTTAGCCCGCTTTTGCGTAAATTTAAACGCACGTGCGCAGGCTGGTAAAATTGATCCTTTAATTGGCCGTGATGAGGAGCTGGAACGCTCAGTACAAATTTTGTGCCGGCGGCGAAAAAACAACCCATTGTTAGTGGGTGAAGCAGGCGTGGGGAAAACCGCGATTGCTGAGGGCCTAGCCTGGCGCATAGTGGAAAAAGATGTACCAGAAGTGATTTCTGATGCAGTAATTTATAGCCTAGATATGGGCGGCCTCCTCGCGGGCACAAAATATCGGGGTGATTTTGAAAAGCGGTTCAAAGCTTTATTAAAAGAGCTCGGTAAACAAAAACACGCAATATTGTTTATTGATGAGATTCACACCATTGTCGGAGCTGGAGCAGCGTCAGGTGGGGTGATGGATGCATCAAATTTACTCAAGCCGTTGTTAACCAATGGCGAGCTTAAATGTATTGGCTCAACAACTTATCAAGAATATAAAAATATTTTTGAGAAAGACCGAGCGTTAGTTCGCCGCTTCCAGAAAATTGATGTACGCGAGCCATCGGTGGAAGACACCACCAGAATTCTTATGGGGCTGCGTGATAAATATGAGGCTCATCATGGCATTCGCTACACGCAACCTGCTATTCGTGCTGCAGCTGAATTAGCAGCAAAATATATTAATGAGCGTTACTTACCTGATAAAGCCATCGATGTACTCGATGAAGCAGGGGCTAGCCAGCGGCTATTGCCGCCCTCTAAACGGAAAAAAACAGTTGGCGTTGGCGATATTGAGGCGATTATCGCAAAAATAGCACGAGTACCGGCACAATCTGTTTCCAGAAATGATCAGAGCATGTTGCAGCAACTCGATCGTAACTTAAAAATGGTGGTGTTTGGCCAAGACCAAGCGATAGATAGCTTAGTATCGGCGATTCGCTTATCGCGATCTGGTTTAGGCGGCGAACATCAGCCTGTGGGTTCTTTCTTGTTTGCGGGTCCCACGGGTGTGGGTAAAACGGAAGTAACCCAGCAATTAGCAAAAGCTATGGGCGTTGAACTGTTGCGATTTGATATGTCGGAATATATGGAACGCCATGCGGTGAGCCGCTTAATTGGTGCGCCTCCTGGGTATGTTGGTTATGAGCAGGGTGGTTTGCTCACGGAAGCTGTGCTGAAAAACCCCTACAGTGTGGTGCTGCTTGATGAAATCGAGAAAGCACACAGCGATATTTTCAATATTCTGTTGCAGGTTATGGATAATGGCACTTTAACAGATAACAATGGGCGTAAAGCTGATTTCCGTAATGTTGTATTGGTGATGACCACGAACGCCGGTGTGCGGGAAACTGAAAAAACCTCAATTGGTTTCCAACAACAAGACAACAAGTTTGATGCAATGTCGGAAATTAATAAAGTGTTCACGCCAGAATTCAGAAATCGACTAGATGGTATCATTTGGTTCGAACATTTGAATACAGAAGTGATTCTGCAAGTTGTGGATAAATTTATCTGTGAACTGCAGGCCCAGTTAGATAAGAAGGGTGTTTCATTAGCTGTAGAGCAAAGTGCCTTGGAGTGGTTAGCGGATAAAGGTTATGATCGCGCCATGGGCGCTAGGCCGATGACACGTATCATTCAAGAGCATTTGAAAAAGCCTTTAGCGAATGAAATATTGTTTGGCCAATTAAATCACGGTGGTAATGTGGTGGCTAAATTAAATGATACGGGCGATGCGCTTGCATTTGTTTACGATAACGCGAGCCAAGCAGTGCCATCTTAATGCTCTGTTTTTAATTGAGCACTTAGAGTAAGGCGCTTTTGCTTAAGTGCTTTTTCTTCAATGTTCTTGTTTTAGCGATATTAGCTTGTTACCAACGTAAAAAACCCAGCGATTCAAGCTGGGTTTTTCTATGTTATCTGCAGTAACACGTATCGTGTTGATGCTAAGTACTTGTTCGGCTTACGCAGCTGTTATTTTGCGATAGTACTTGTTAAGCACTCATACCCATATTAGCGCGCGCGGAAAACGATGCGGCCTTTAGTTAAATCATATGGTGTAAGCTGCACGGTTACCTTGTCACCTGTTAAGATGCGGATGTAGTTTTTACGCATTTTCCCTGAAATATGCGCAGTAACCACGTGCCCGTTTTCAAGTTCAACGCGGAACATAGTATTCGGCAGGGTGTCTAGAATGGTGCCCTGCATTTCAATGCTGTCTTCTTTCGCCATTAAATCCTCTGTATTCTTTATTGACCGAGCTGCAATTGAAGTGCTTGGCCGTTTTTAAGCGCGAGGGATTTTACCGCTTTTTTCTTCTAATTGCCAACATCTAAGGGATTCAATTCAGTTGCTTGTAAAAACTTCTTGGCAATGGGCGATTGCGAGAGCTTCAATTTTTTAATAAAGGCCTCACGAGTAATACTGATTGCACCCATATTAATTAGGTGTTGATTTTCCAGTTGGCAATCAATGAGGGTTAAACCCGCCGGTTGAAAATGATTTCGCAGTGCCACCAATGCCAGCTTCGATGCGTTAGGCTCAGCGCTAAACATACTTTCACCGCAAAATATTTGCCCAATCAAAACACCATATAAACCACCCACCAGTGCTTCATCCTGCCAAATCTCGATGGAATGCGCGTAACCTGCATGATGCAGGGCCACATATGCTGAAATCATTTCTTCTGTGATCCAGGTGCCATTACCCGGGCCACGCGGGATGTAGGCACAGGCTTGAATTACCCGCTGAAAAGCTGAGTTTAAGGTAACGCGATAGGGGTTTTTGCGAAAAAATTTTCGCAAACTGCGGTTCACATAGAGATCGTCAGGGAAGATAACTGCACGTTCACTTGGACTCCACCAAAGAATGGGGTCATCCTCGCTGTACCAAGGAAAGATGCCATTTTTGTAGGCGTTGTATAAACGTTCTACCGATAAACAGCCACCAACCGCAAGTAAGCCATCAGGATCTTTTAGAGCAAGGCTAGTATCAGGAAATGAGAAATCCTTTGGCGTGCCTTCTAAATCCAAAAGGTAGCTCATGCAATAAATTCCCGTTTTTAACTACAAACGCAGCTTGCTCTTCATATATGCAAGCTGCGTTTTCGGTAGGTGATACTAGCTGTTACTTTTCATTATCTAAGGCATCAAGGAAGCGCTCGGCATCAAGTGCCGCCATGCAGCCTGTACCTGCTGAGGTGATGGCTTGGCGATAAATATGATCGCTTACATCACCTGCCGCAAACACGCCGGGAATTGAAGTTTGCGTAGCATTACCATGCAGGCCTGATTGAACTTTTAGATAACCATTTGCCATGTCTAATTGATCAACAAACATTTGCGTGTTCGGCTGGTGCCCAATCGCAATAAATACGCCTTGAACCTCAAGCTCAGAAGTGCTGCCATCACGGAAATCTTTCATGCGAATACCGGTAACACCCATGTTATCGCCTAACACTTCATCGAGGGTTTGATGCAGATGAAGAACAACATTGCCTTGCTCAGCTTTTGCCATTAAACGATCGATGAGGATTTTTTCCGCGCGGAAGCTATCACGGCGATGAATAACATGAACTTCCTCGGCAATGTTGGATAAGTATAGTGCTTCTTCAACGGCCGTATTGCCGCCGCCAACGACACAAACCTTTTGCCCGCGATAGAAAAAGCCATCGCAAGTAGCGCAGGCGCTCACGCCACGCCCTTTAAATGCATCTTCTGAGGGAAGGCCTAAATATTTAGCCGATGCACCGGTGGCGATGATTACTGCATCAGCAGTATATTCCGCTGAATCACCTTTTAATCGGAAAGGGCGCTGAGTGAATTCAACACTGTTGATGTGATCGAACACGATTTCGGTGTCGAAACGCTCTGCATGCTGTTGCATGCGCACCATTAAATCAGGGCCGGTTAAGCCTTCGGCATCGCCGGGCCAGTTTTCAACTTCAGTTGTAGTGGTAAGTTGACCACCTTGTTGAATACCAGTTACTAAAACTGGATTCAAATTCGCGCGTGCTGCATAAACTGCAGCGGTATAACCTGCTGGGCCTGAGCCCAAAATGAGAAGTTTGCAGTGCTTCACTTCGGCCATGAATACTACTCCACTGTTCTTATTCTGAAATTTATTCGTTCAGAAGATCTTTGTTTCGGAATAAGTTCGATTAAAAAATTGGGGGTTATTGTAGGCAGATGTTGAGCAAGCGTAAAGAGCCGGCTGAAAACCGGCTCTTTAAAAATGTACGCTTAACGTAACGGTTGCCCGTTAGCTTAGATGTTAATAGCGTGCATTGGATCGAGATACTCAAGGCCTAAACGTTCGCCAAGGTCATCGAAGATGGCTTTATACGTGATATAACCCTTATGCATGTTCAAGCCGTTGCGTAAGTTTGTATCGTTCGCTAAAGCTTCAATGCCTTTATTTGCCAAGGCAATTCCGTAAGGGAGAGTGGCATTGTTTAAAGCTATGGTTGAAGTACGCGCTACGCCACCCGGCATATTGGCTACACAATAATGCACCACATCATCGATAACATAGGTTGGATCTTGATGGGTAGTAGCTTTTGAGGTTTCAAAACAACCACCTTGATCAATGGCAACATCCACAAGCACCGAGCCTGGCTTCATGTTCTTAATATGATCGCGAGTTAACAATTTCGGCGCCGAAGCGCCTGGAATTAACACTGCACCCACCACTAAATCAGCTTCACGGGAATAAGAATCGATAGCATCAACGGTGGAATACACGGTTTTCACGCGGCCGCCAAAGATATCATCCAGCTCACGTAAACGCGGAAGTGAACGATCAAGAATAGTTACTTCTGCGCCCAAACCGATAGCCATTTTCGCAGCTTGTGTGCCAACCACACCACCACCTATGATGAGAACCTTGCCAGGGGCTACACCGGGCACGCCGCCTAATAATGTACCGCTGCCACCATTCACTTTTTCTAAATTGTGCGCACCGGCTTGTATTGCCATACGGCCTGCTACTTCACTCATTGGCGCTAATAGTGGCAAACCACCGCGGTTATCGGTAACCGTTTCATAGGCAATGGCGGTTACGCCGGCTTCTGCGAGCAAGCGTGTTTGTTCTGGATCCGGTGCGAGGTGGAGATAAGTATAAAGAATTTGCCCTTCGCGCAATTGCTTGCATTCACCCGGTTGCGGCTCCTTCACTTTTACGATCATATCTGCACTAGCGAAAATCTCTTCTGGTGTATCGATAATCCGCGCACCAGCGGTTTCATAATCTTCGTTGGTAAAACCAATGGCTAATCCACCATCCCGTTGAATGATGACATCATGGCCGTGCTCTACATACTCACGAACGGCAGCAGGGGTTAAGCCAATGCGATATTCATGATTTTTAATTTCTTTTGGTACACCAATCAACATAATGTTAAAGCCTCAAGTTTCAGTGGTTAGCAAGGCTGTGTTGAACACACAACATCGCCCTTAAATTGGTGCAAAGTATAGCTCAGCATAATCCGGCGTGACCTACTTTTTTCGCGTGCAAAATAGCGTGATTATGCTATATTTAATGTTAATTATAGTTAAATATTCTGATAAATATGAAAGATAACGATAAAGTAACTATTGATAGGCTTGATCGGAAAATTTTGCGCATTCTGCAAGAGCGTGGGCGGATTTCCAATGTATTGTTAGCCAAAGAAGTAGGGTTAAGCCCAACACCTTGTTTAGAGCGGGTGCGTAAGCTTGAGCGGCATGGCGTAATCAAAGGATATCACGCCCGCATCGACCCTGATAAGCTAGGTACGCCATTACTCGTTTTTGTTGAAATCACCTTAAGTAAAACCTCTTCGGATGTGTTTGCTGAATTCAGTGAAGCAGCACGCAAAACCGATGAAATCCTCGAGTGCCATTTAGTTTCAGGAGATTTCGATTTTTTACTCAAAGCGCGGGTTGCAGATATGGCTGCATATCGAAAATTGTTGGGAGAAACCTTACTCAATATGCCCGGTGTAAACGAATCACGAACTTATGTTGTGATGGAAGCTGTAAAACAAGAGAATAAAGTAGTGATACGGGGCTGAACTTGGTAATCTTTTTAGTACACTACCATCATCAAGTTTATTCAACGCATCAGCAACAACGATTAAAATAGCGGAGCATTATGAACGGCGTACAGCGGCTACTGGAAACCGGCTTGATTTTATGCGGGGCATTGGCAATCTTTTTGTTAACCTCGTTACTGACCTTTAATCCCGCTGATCCGGGTTGGTCGCAATCCAGCCATACTCAAGAAATACAAAACGCAGCAGGTGCAATAGGTGCTTGGTTTGCTGATATCTTATTGTTCGCTTTTGGCGCGCTTGCTTATAGCATTCCGTTTGTTGTTGCCGGTTTTGGCTACATGGTTTTCCACCGGCCTCGGCGTTTAATTAGCTTAGATTATTTAACCTTGGGGCTGCGCCTCGTTGGCTTGTTGCTCTTTTTGTTAGGTACTACCGGCCTAGCTAGCCTAAACATCCAACCCGTATTCGATTTCCCCCCAGGAGGCCTGCTTGGTGACGTGATTACCGGCGCTATGCTGCCGTACTTTAATTTAGCAGGCACTTCCTTAGTATTGCTTACCTTTGTTCTTACTGGCATTACGTTAATTACCGGCATATCTTGGATTGGCCTTGTTGATAAGCTAGGCGAATCAGTGATTGTGGCGAGTGTATGGGCATGGCAAAACTTGGTTAACTTAGTTACTCGTAATGAATCTACAAACAATAAGAAATTAAAAGCAAAGAAGAATTCGAACGAGGAGTTCGATAGCGCTACATTGGTTGAATCTACCGAGCATTTGAGTAATCGCGTTGTAAACTCGGAACAGCAAAAGGAGCAAGCAACAGGCCTTTGGAATCGGGTTAAGCAATTATTCACGTTCAAAAAGCCAAGTAAAGGAGCGCGCGCGAAGCAAGCTAGTGGCACTGAAGAAGGTGATTCCGAAAGTTGGGATGCGTTGCCTTTAGCTCACGGGCGCTTGGCTGATGAACCCGATGAACTTCCTTCAATACATTCCAAACTTGATGAAGATATTAGCGATGAAGCGCTTTGGAGCGATATTGACGATGAGCCGCCTTTTGCAGTTGATGACGAAGAGCCCGCGGTTTTGCGTAAGCAACAGAACGTTGTGCCCATGGCTAAAAGCAAACCATCGGCAGCGGAGAGTGCTGGCAGCGCAGGAAATTCAGGAAGCGCAAGCAGCGCAGGGCGTGGGGTAGTAGGGCGTAGCGAGAATCCCAATGATAGCCCGAAATGGGTAAGTGAACTTCCCGCTATAAGCTTGTTAGATAGAGCAAATCGAACCAAAAACCCAATCAGCCAAGAAGAGTTGGATCAAGTGAGCCGAACCGTTGAGGCGGTGCTCAAAGATTTCGGCGTAGATGTGCAAGTTGCCGGGGTTCAGCCGGGCCCTGTGGTTACCCGATTTGAACTCGATTTAGCCCCAGGAGTTAAAGTAAGTAAGATTTCGAACCTTGCAAAGGATATTGCCCGCTCGCTTTCAGCAATTGCTGTACGTGTGGTTGAAGTAATACCGGGTAAATCATATGTGGGTTTAGAGTTACCGAATAAGAACCGAGAAATTGTGCGGCTAAGTGAAGTGATCGAAAGCGAAAGTTTTGATAAATCCGCGTCACCGCTGAGCATGGTGTTAGGTAAAGATATTGCCGGAAAACCGGTAACCGTAGATTTAGCGAAGATGCCGCATCTTTTAGTAGCCGGTACAACGGGCTCGGGGAAATCCGTGGGTATCAACGTGATGATTCTCAGTATGCTGTATAAATCGCAGCCGGAAGATGTTCGGATGATCATGATTGACCCGAAAATGCTCGAATTATCGGTTTATGATGGCATACCCCATCTACTTACCGAAGTAGTAACTGATATGAAAGATGCCGCTAATGCGTTGCGCTGGTGTGTAGGAGAAATGGAACGCCGCTATAAGTTGATGTCGGCACTCGGTGTGCGCAATTTAAAAGGTTACAACCAAAAAGTAATAGAAGCGATAGAGGCTGGCGAACCTTTGCGCGATCCGATTTGGAAGCCAGGGGATTCGATGGATGAGCGGCCACCAGAACTAGGCAAGTTGCCTTATGTTGTGGTTGTGGTTGATGAACTTGCCGACATGATGATGATTGTTGGTAAAAAAGTTGAAGAATTGATTGCTCGCATCGCACAAAAGGCTCGAGCTGCTGGTATTCACCTGATTCTGGCAACACAACGGCCATCGGTAGATGTAATTACCGGCTTGATTAAGGCGAACATTCCTACACGTATTTCATTTCAGGTTTCCTCGAAGATTGATTCGCGCACTATCTTGGATCAGAGCGGCGCAGAACACCTACTGGGGCAAGGGGACATGCTATATATGCCGCCTGGTTCAGGGGTGCCTGTGCGGGTTCATGGGGCCTTTGTGGATGACCACGAGGTGCATGCCGTAGTTGCAGATTGGAAGAAGCGTGGCCAACCGAATTACCTTGAAGAGATTTTGAAAGGTGATCAGGGTGAAGAGAGCTTATTACCCGGCGAAACGAGCGATGATGACGCCGAATCGGATGCTTTATACGATGAGGCCGTGGCTTTTGTAACAGAAACGCGCCGTGTATCGGTATCTAGCGTGCAACGAAAGTTTCGTATTGGCTATAATCGAGCAGCGCGGATTGTCGAACAAATGGAAGTTTCCGGTGTCGTATCATCGGCAGGGCACAATGGTGCCCGTGAAGTATTAGCAGCAAAGCCACCGAGGGAATTTTGATGTATCGGAAGATGATAATTGTTATTAGTTTGAGCTTGGCTTTTGTGGTTAACCCTGTAACTGCACAGCAAGAAGTGGCCGTAGAAGGCCATGAGCAGCTCAGTGCTAAACTAGAGAACATGCAAAGCTTACAGGGCTCATTTCGGCAAGAAATTTACGATGATAATGAGCTGTTACAGGAAGCAACCGGCCGATTCTACCTAGAACGGCCTGCTCGGCTTCGCTGGATTACCGATGAGCCTGATGATTCGGTGTTAGTAGCCGATGGCGAAACCATCTACTACTACAACCCGTTTATTGAGCAAGTAACCTTATACACTCAGGCCGAAGCGATGCAGGCAAACCCGCTATTGTTGCTACTCGATTCAAGTGCGAATTGGGATGCTTTTACGGTTACTCAAATAGCTGAAGTGCCGGCAGATAATAGTGATTTGAATTTTTGGCAAATCGAAGACCGGCAAACCTATGGTTCTAGCCTCACCTTAGGCTTCGAGGATAACCAGTTGCAGCAGCTTATTGTTGATGATGGCCAAGGGCAAAAAAGCGTTTTTTATTTGCAAAATACTACGGACAATACAGCCATTGACGAATCTATGTTCACTTTTACCATTGAACCCGGCGTTGATGTGGATGATCAGCGGGAGTAGGGTGTGAGCAATTTTATGCCGCTGGCTGCGCGCATGCGGCCGCGCACATTGGCAGAATATGTGGGCCAGCAACACATTCTCGCGGCTGATAAACCATTGCGAAAATCCCTCGAGCAGGGGCATGTGCATTCAATGATACTTTGGGGCCCGCCAGGAACTGGTAAAACAACACTGGCTGAGCTAATGGCTAGTGTGGCGGATGCCTATGTAGCTCGTTTGTCTGCGGTTACTTCTGGTGTGAAAGATATACGTGCTGCGATTGACGCGGCAAAAAAAAGGCAGAATGAAGGGCTTTTGCAACAAAAAACGCTTCTGTTCGTTGATGAGGTTCATCGATTCAACAAAAGCCAGCAAGATGCTTTTTTGCCGCACATTGAAGATGGCACTGTTATTTTTGTTGGTTCAACAACGGAAAATCCCGGCTTTGCCTTGAATAATGCCTTGCTTTCACGGGCGCGAACCTATCGCTTGCAAGAACTTACCGCTAATGATTTACATCAGGTGATTACCCAAGCTTTGAGTGATCCTAGGCGTGGTTTGGGCGAGCGTAATTTAACCCTTGCAGAAGATGCACGCGAGTATCTTGTTCGCGTGGCCGGTGGTGATGCTCGGCGGTTATTGAATGCGCTAGAGATAGCAGCAGATTTTGTTGCCGATGGTGAAGTGATTTCTACTGCTCTTCTTGCCGATGCTATGGGTGAAAAAGGCGTACTGTTCGATAATAAAGGTGATTTATATTACGATTTATTGTCGGCGTTTCATAAATCGGTGCGAGGTTCATCGCCGGATGGAGCATTGTATTGGTACTGCCGGATTTTAGCGGGTGGCGGAGATGCACTAATTGTTGCTCGGCGGCTGTTGGCTATTGCATCAGAAGATATTGGCAACGCCGATCCCCGCGCCCTACAACTTGCACTGAACGCTTGGGATACCTATCACAGGGTAGGCCCTGCTGAAGGTGAGAGAGCCATTGCCCAAGCCACGATTTATTGTGCCAGTGCGGCGAAGAGTAATGCGGTTTACAGCGCATTCAATGAAATGCTGCAGCTCGCAAAGGAGAGTGAATCTTATCCTGTGCCTGAACATTTGCGTAACGCGCCAACAAAAGTTCATAAGCAGGAGGGGTATGGCGCCGAATATCAGTATGCGCACAACCACCCGCAAGCTTATGTTGCCGGCGAATCTTATTTGCCGCCTGAATTGGCCAGCAAAGCTTATTATCAGCCGAGTAACCGGGGGCTAGAACTGAAAATCAAAGAAAAACTGGAACGTTTGCAGGCGCTCGATGAACAGAGTGATTGGCAACGATGGCGAGATAAAAAGCCATGATGTGGTTGCTAATTGCGTGCGGCGGCGCCATTGGTGCAGTGAGCCGCTATTGGTTAACGCAGTTAACGCGCTGGTATTTTGGCTCGAGTATTCCGGCAACGTTTATGGTGAATCTGTTTGGTTCATTCGCCCTTGGTTTTGTACTTGCAACTATTTCTGTAGCTGGCAAACATGGCTTGTCAACAGAATCGGCTACGCATGCTTACGTATTCTTTGAGTTTGGTTTGCTTGGCGGCTTCACTACCTTCTCAACCTTTATTTTAGAGTTTCAGCAACTGCTTAACAGTAAGCCTGTGCGTGCATTTTTGTATATGAACGCCAGTTTGTTTATCTGTATTTTCGCCATTGCATCGGGCTACTTTAGCGGTTCGGGGGTGAGGTTTGGTTGAAGAATCACCGGCCTGTTCTAAAAAAATCACGAACTTTGCCTTGTTTAGCTTGATGGTTGCCCTTGGGGGCGCGCTTGGAACACTGCTTCGGGCGAGTATCCATTTGCTCATGTATAATTCCCCGGGAGAGCTCCTGCTGTATGCTAATCATCACTTTCCAATCGTTACGGTGCTAGTAAACAGCCTCGGTTGTTTTGGCTTAGGTTTTATATATGCTCGTTATTTAGTGTTGAAGCAGCCACTAGATCGGCAAGCACAAGGTTGGTTTTTATTTTTTAGCAGTGGTGTATTTGCTGGGCTCACAACTTTCTCCGGCTTTAGTAAAGACCTTTTCAGCTTATTAAGTGAGCCAACGATAACCGCGGGTTTTGCGGTGTCTACACAAATCGCCGCGCTAACTTATTTGTTGTTATCTATTTTATTTGGGCTTTTTATGTTGATGCTTGGTTTCTTGCTGGCTCGGAATCGGTATAATTCAGGCATCAAGGCTAAATAAAGCGGCAAGCTTGAACTAGTAACCGCAATACATCAGCCATTGCCCTGCAACAAAAAGAATACAGAAGTGAGATGAATGAATGTTAGATGCAAAACACTTTCGTGAAGGAATCGAAGAAACCGCCGCAGCATTGCTGCGCCGTGGTTTTCAGTTGGATGTGGAAGCATTAACTGCGCTCGAGGTGCAAAGAAAAGAAATTCAAGTACGTACCGAAACTTTGCAAAGCGAACGAAATAGCCGTTCTAAATCGATTGGCCAAGCAAAATCCCGTGGTGAAGATATTGCGCCCTTGCTTGCTGAAGTTGGCTCCTTGGGAGAACAACTGGAAGCAGCGAAAGCGGAGTTGAATCAGGTTCAGCAGGAGCTGCAAAGCGTAATTGCAAGTGTACCAAATTTACCAGCGGCAGAAGTTCCTGAAGGGGCTGATGAAAATGACAACGTTGAAATAAGTAAATTCGGCACGCCAAAAGCTTTTGATTTCAAGGTGAAAGACCATGTGGATGTGGCAGAAGCTTTGAATCATGGTTTAGATTTTGCTCAAGGTGCTAAATTAACGGCCGCACGTTTTGTTGTTATGAAAGGTGGCGTGGCCCGTTTGCACCGTGCACTCACACAATTCATGCTAGATCTGCATTCAGAACAACACGGCTATGCGGAAACCTATGTGCCTTATTTAGTGAACCATGCGAGTTTACATGGCACCGGCCAGTTGCCCAAGTTTGGTAAAGATTTATTTCATGTTGAAGGCGAGAGCCAAGATCAGGTGGCTTTATCATTGATTCCTACCGCGGAAGTACCGTTAACGAATCTAGCTCGAGATGAAATTTTTGAGGAATCAGAGTTGCCGGTTAAGCTTACCGCGCATACACCGTGTTTTCGCAGTGAAGCTGGATCTCATGGCCGCGATACACGCGGGCTGATTCGGCAACATCAATTCGATAAAGTGGAATTAGTACAGCTAGTTAAACCCGAAGATTCGATGCAGGCTTTAGAAGAATTAACTGAGCATGCGGAAAAAGTGTTGCAGTTGCTCGAGTTGCCGTATCGCAAAGTGTTGCTGTGCACTGGTGACATGGGCTTTGGTGCCTGCAAAACTTATGATTTAGAGGTTTGGCTACCTGGGCAAGATACTTATCGAGAAATTAGTTCTTGCTCAAACATGGGGGATTTTCAAGCTCGCCGTATGCAGGCTCGATTCCGCCGTAAAGGCGCAAAAAAACCAGAGCTGCTGCACACGCTAAATGGTTCTGGCTTAGCGGTAGGGCGAACCTTAGTGGCTATTTTGGAAAACTTCCAGCAAGCCGATGGCTCTGTGTTGGTGCCCGGGGTGTTGCGGCCATATATGGGTGGGCTAGAGCGTATTGAGCGTTAATCACTAAAAATTTAACGCGTTGTTTAAAGCCGGCTAAATACACTTAGCCGGTTTTGGCAGCCCAGCAATTCGAGTGGCTTGTTTGGCTGGCCCTTTGGGGAATAGTTTATAAAGATAACGGCTATTTCCTTTATCCTCACCCAAAGATTTGGCAACGGCCTTCACCAATATCCGCATCGCAGGGCTGGTGTCATATTCAGCATAAAAATCTCGAACAAAATTTACCACCTCCCAATGGGCGGGGGTAAGAGTGATTTTCTCTAAGCTTGCAATATGCTCTGCTAATTCGGGCGACCAAGCAGAAAAATCGGCGAGATATTCGTGTTTATCCGTTGCGTAATTAACCCCATTAAATTCAATCATGCTCGTTGCCTATACACTTAAAAGTTAATTCTGTGCTGCGCATTTTCTTGTATTTTCGCCAGCGCTTCTGCGCTCACGGCAATGGCAGGAATACGCAGTTCGGATAGCGTAATCTGGTGATCCGCAAGTGCCGCTTCATCAACATAGATCTCGGTAAAATCGAAAACCCCTGCAAGCATGGTAATTTTTTTCAAGGGATTAAACGCACTTGTAGGCTGCAATAGTTGCCCAAGGGCAGCACCGCTGTAGATTGCCGCGCATGGCTGATCTAAGCTCAACGCCATCAATAACATATCCAAGCCTTGTCGAGAGCTTGGGTGTTCTGGGCTATTGCTAAAATGGAATAATAGCATCAAAAACTGCCTTGAAATTGTGATAGATGGGAACTTTCAGCCAGCGTTGCAATAAATTCAGCGAGGCCACCGGCAGAGAAATCTGCAGCTAAATTGCCATCTGGGGGTGGTAATGCTTCTAAACCGTATTGGCCGCCAACCGTGGCACACACAACAAGTGCGAAATCATGTGTTTGGGCTAATTCGCGCCATTGCTCTTGTAGGTTTGAGTAACCGGAGGGGAATTGCAGAAATCTACTCCCATAAATAACAGCTGGCCCATAAAAAAATACTTGTTTTAATGTTTGGCCACGGCGAACAATATCCTGTGCTTTTGCTAATGCAGCTATTCCGGCGGTATGATCATCGGGGCTTGCTTGCATTAATATCACATGTGAATCTTGGTTCATTCAGTTACCTTTTCTCCCAGGTGCATAATCGTTTCCAGCGAATGCCTCGGTTATTTGCTTTTTTTCAGAGCTATCAGTATAACGAAAAACGCCCCGTGGGTAATCCACGAGGCGCTCTAATTGTACTTAGAGGCACATATAACTATTCGCGTGTTAAGGCCATTAAGATATTAATCAAGCTTAAGAGGATATTGTAAATCGATACAAACAGCGTGATCGTAGCGCGGATGTAGTTTCGCTCACCACCATTCACGATAGCACTTGTTTGCATCAAAATAGCACCTGATGAAAACAGAATAAAAATCGCGCTAATCGCTAAGCCTAATGCTGGTAGCTGCAAAAAGAGGTTGGCAACAAAGGCGACGATAATTACCACAAAACCGGCCATCATCATACCGCCCAGGAACGACATGTCTTTCTTTGTCGTTAATACATAGGCAGATAAAGCAAAAAATATTGCGGCAGTACCACCCATCGCTAACATGATGATATCGGCCCCCCCACTTGCCACTACAGCATTAAGGATGGGGCCCAAGGTATAACCCATGAAGCCGGTAAGGGCAAAAGTGAATACTAAGCCTAAACCGCTATCTGCGGTTTTGTGCACGGCGAAGAGTAATCCGTAGAAACCTAGCAGTGTTATTAAAATACCCGGATAAGGAAGATTCATCATGCTGGTTATACCGGCCACGATCGCACTAAAGGCTAACGTAAGGGCCAGCAGTGAATATGTGTTGCGCAGAACCTTATTCACCTCAATTGAGGCTTCATGGCGCGCTGTATGCACAGTAGGGTTATTCATAGGTAGTTTCTCCAAGTGCTTATTGTTCATGCGTTCGAAATCAGGTTTTTCCTACAATAAATACGTATTCGTTACCGAAACAGTTTTATTGCCGTTGTTTTGCCTTAACTTAGAACCGAGTTATTGTGAATAGTTCTACTATACCTTATGGATGGGGGAGGGTATCAACTAAAATCGCACTTATTGCGGTGTAAATGCCAACAAAGCACACTGGTATAGGCGTCCATTTAGGCACATAGAGTAGGATTTAATCAAGTTTGGTTGCTTAAAGCAGAAATAGGTTTTAAAACGGGGTTTGTAAAACCACTCCAATTTGTTGAAAAACACGCCGGTTCGGCTATTTTTACAGCAAACAAACAAAAATGTTGTATTTTTACTTTACAAGCTCGAACGAGGTATTTATCATTCGCTCCGTCTTCGGCAATAAGGATTTCGAAGCAGGTTTTATCCAAAACACTATAACGAAGCGAAATATGGAGAGGTGGCAGAGCTCGGTTTAATGCACCTGACTTGAAATCAGGCGTAGGTTCACACCTACCGGGGGTTCGAATCCCTCCCTCTCCGCCAAATTCTGAAAAAGGCGCTGTGTATACAGCGCCTTTTTTGCGTTCAAAGAGCAGCAAAAATCGAAAATATCAGAATTGCTGAACTAAATCATGCAAGTTTACGTAACTGCACTGTTCTCCTCTTGTTATAGTTTTTGGAAAGGAAAAAGTATGAAAGGAAAAGCCTCGGCCACTAAGCGCATGATAGCGATGCTCCTGCTCACAGTAATTGTCTTCGGCCTGATTTTTGGTTACAAAGCAGTTGGCAATTATTTCATGAATGATTTTTTTGATAACATGCCAGCGCCCACAGTGACAATTACGGCTACCGAGGTGAGTGAACAAACTTGGCGTGCAAGTACCACGGCGGTGGGTAGTTTTCGGGCCGTTAACGGTACCGATGTAGCGGCACAAATTGGTGGTGTCATCACAAGTATTCAATTTGCTAATGGGGCGCCAGTAGAACAAGGTGATATTTTAGTAACCCTAGATACTGAAGTTGACGAGGCCGAGAGGGCGCGTTTAGCTGCCCAACTTGATATCGCGCGCACAGAGGCACAACGACTTATCCCCCTAGTTGCATCGCAAAATGTATCAGAATCTGATGTTGCGCGCGCTGAGAGTGAAGTGGCGCAAGTAGCCGCTGCGTTGCAGGCACAAGATGCATTGATAAAGCAAAAAACGATCCGCGCACCTTTTTCTGGAACGTTAGGTATTCGCCAGATAAATCTTGGTGAATACGTTGGCCCAGGCACGCCCTTAGTAAGCCTCCAATCAACCGACCCAATCTACTTGAACTTCACGTTACCGGAACATCGAATCGGCGCGCTGAATCGAGGTATGGAGGTGATCGCTGGTGTAGATGCTTACGCGAATGAGAACTTCGTCGGTGAAATCACAGCCTTATCGCCTCAAGTGAGTGAAACTACGCGCTCAATTGAAGTACAAGCAAGCTTTGCGAATACGAATGGAAAACTTCTTCCTGGTATGTTCGCACGCGTGCAACTCAACACCGCAGAGCCGCGTGAGGTGATCGTTGTGCCACGAACGGCTGTCCAGTTTAACCCCTTTGGAAATGTGGTCTATGTGATAACTGGCGATTCCGAGGATGCTTTACAGGTACAGCAACGATTGGTGCAAACAGGCGCAGTTCAGGGTGATTTAGTAGAGGTTACTGAAGGATTAGAACTCGGTGAGCGAATTGCGACTTCGGGGCTGTTGAAGTTACGAAATAATGCATCGGTAACTATCAATAACGATCCAGACGTGCAACCACCGGCAGAGCGTGAACCACGCCCAGAAAACCGTTAAAGGAAAGCTTACATTATGAAATTTACTGATATTTTCATTCGTAAGCCGGTATTAGCAACGGTAATAAGCTTGCTTATCTTGCTGATTGGTTTGCGCGCTGCGTTCGATTTAAATGTTCGTCAATTCCCAGAAATTCAAAACGCCGCAATAACGGTGACAACCAGCTATATCGGTGCTGATGCTGACCTTATTCAAGGCTTCATTACAACGCCGCTCGAAAGAGAAATTGCCGCTGCCGAAGGAATCGATTATCTGGTGTCGTCTTCATCCGCCGGTGTAAGTACGATAACAGCCTACTTGCGCTTGGATTACGATCCGAATAATGCGCTTACGCAAATTGCAGCCCAAGTTAATAAATTGCGCTCTGATTTACCCGAAGACGCCTTAGATCCTGTGGTGTCTTTGCAGGTCGGTTCAGATGTTGCGGCTATGTACCTTTCGTTTTACAGCGATATTCTGGCCAGCAATCAAATAACGGATTACTTGGTGCGAGTTGTAGAACCCAAATTAGCAACCGTGGCAGGCGTTCAGCGCGCTGGTATTTTGGGTGGACAAACCTTTGCCATGCGGATTTGGCTGGACTCTGCAAAAATGGCTGCGTTTAACACCACCGGTGGCGATGTTATGCAGGCTTTGCGTGCAAATAACATATTATCAGCGGTTGGCCGAACGCGGGGCCAGCGCGTGGCCATCGACCTAACAGCTGACACAGACTTGCGCAGTGTGGCTGAATTTGAAGAATTAATTATTCGTGCTGAAAACGGCGCAGTAGTGCGTTTAAGCGATATTGCTGAAATTGAACTTGGTGCAGAATCCTATGATAACTCAGCGTTATACAATGGCCAACCAGCAACCTTTATTGGCGTAGAAATAGCTCCTGATGCGAATGCCCTAGAGGTTATTCAAGAGGTTCGCACGGTTTGGGATGAAGAGATTATCCCGCAACTACCCGAGGGGTTAAGCGCGAGCATTTCGTATGATTCCACAGATTATATTGAGAACGCTATCGATGAGGTAGTGCTCACAATAGTTCTGGCATTAGTGATCGTTTTAGCGGTTATTTACGGCTTTTTAGGTTCCTTACGTTCGGTGATTATACCGGCCGTTGCCGTTCCGCTATCTCTGGTAGGTACCTTTGCCATGATGTTGGCGCTTGGTTTCTCGATTAACTTGCTTACGCTTCTTGCCATGGTATTGGCCATCGGCATCGTGGTAGATGATGCGATTATCATGCTCGAGAACATCCAGCGCCATTTGGAAAATGGGATGTCGCGCATGGAGGCTTCATTACTGGGCGCAAGGCAACTCGCTGGCCCAGTCATTGTAATGTCTACAACACTTGTAGCGGTGTTTGTGCCGATAGGCTTTATTGGTGGCTTAACCGGCACTTTATTTGTTGAATTTGCGTTTACGCTTGCAGGCACGGTAATTCTTTCTGGTGTAGTGGCACTTACTTTATCTCCGATGATGTGCTCGCGCATGTTGCAATCACGGCGTGATGGCAGCGCCAGACCTCGTTTTGAGCAATGGTTGGATAACCGGTTCAACTCACTGAAGGAACGATATCAAAGGCGCTTACACGGCTCTTTAGAAACGAAATCAGTTTTTGCGGTTTTTGGAATTCTGGTTTTCAT
Organism: Aliidiomarina iranensis; assembly: GCF_003987135.1. Classification (GTDB taxonomy): domain Bacteria; phylum Pseudomonadota; class Gammaproteobacteria; order Enterobacterales; family Alteromonadaceae; genus Aliidiomarina; species Aliidiomarina iranensis. The sequence goes on along the minus strand of NZ_PIPJ01000002.1, from coordinate 291,351 downwards.
CTCCTGTTATTTCCTTTTCGCCACAAGTAATTCCGAGCTCGAGCCGCAAGAGGATCTCGGTTTTGTGTTCATTATTAGTGAAGGCGATAGTTTCGCCACACTCGATTACATTGAGCAAAATACCGCGAAAATGGCAGAGTTACAGCGTGATACCGATGAAATTGAAATGGCGTTTGTGATCAACGGCATGATGGGGCCGGGTAGCGCTGGTACAGGTATTGGTTTTAAACCTTGGGATCAACGTGAACGGACAACACAAGAAGTTTTAGATGAAACAATCCAACCCTTTGTGAGCAGTATCCCTGGGTTAAATGTATTCGCCTTGATTCCACCCTCGTTACCGAGCCCTGGCGGCGGCTTACCGGTAGAATTCATTCTTAGTTCTACACAGCCGATTGAGAATTTGCGTGAGCTCGCCGATGAGATTATTGGTGCGGGCATGGCCAGTGGCCGCTTTATTATGTTGGATACGGATTTACGTATCGATCGCCCCCGGCAAACCCTGAAAATAGATCGCGAAAAGGCGGCTTTGATGGGTATCGACATGGCGCAGCTTTCTGGCGATGTGGCAAGTATGATGGCGGGAGCTTACGCAGGCCGTTTCGCATTGGAAAACCGTTCTTATCGGGTGATTCCGCAGGTGCAACGCAGCGAGCGCCTGAGTGCTGATCAACTCACCGAATTTTACACACGAAATAGCTCGGGTGAATTGGTGCCGCTATCAGCGCTGGTTACTTTAGAAGAATCGGTGCAACCACAGCAACTCAATCGATTTCAACAGCTAAATTCAGTAACAATATCGGGCATCCCGCGCCCCGGTGTTACCCTCGGTGATGCCCTTGGTGTATTAGATAATATTGCGGCTGAGCGAATACCGAGTGGGGTGGTCATTGATTATGCAGGGCAATCGCGGCAGTTTAAAAGTGAAGGCCAACAGCTGGTTGTTACCTTTTTCTTTGCCCTATTGATTATATTTTTGGTGCTTGCTGCACAATTCGAATCTTTCCGCGATTCGATCATCGTGCTGGTAACCGTGCCAATGAGTATTTGCGGTGCGCTGATATTTGTAAGCCTTGGTTTCGCTTCACTGAACATCTATACCCAGGTGGGATTGGTAACCTTGATCGGCTTAATAGCGAAACATGGTATTTTGATCGTTGAGTTTGCCAACAAGCTGCAGGAAGAGGGCAAGAGTAAACGAGAAGCCGTAGAGGAAGCTGCGGCGATTCGCCTGCGCCCAATTCTCATGACGACGGCAGCCACTGTGCTTGCTATGCTGCCGTTGCTGGTGGCCAGTGGCCCAGGAGGTGCATCGCGTTTTGCCATGGGGCTGATTATTGCTGCGGGCATGACCATAGGCACATTGTTTACCTTGTTCGTGTTGCCTGCCGTTTATCTATATTTAGGTAAAAACCGCGAAACGAGCGAAAGCGTGCAGTAAATATTTATTACGAGAAATATATTTTTTCCCCGCTCTTGTTTTCTAACAAGAGCGGGCTTATGTTATCTACATCATCAAATATGGCGCTGTGTACAATGAAGTTGTTTCGCTATCTTATTTTTCTGTGTTTATTAAGTGCATTAGCTGCTCAGGCTACGGCACTGGAAAAACATGGGCTGGTTGATGGTTATCTTGACGGAGATGGCTTCAGCTCACTTTGGGTAGCGCCTCCAGAGAGTGAACTGGAACAGCCCGATGCGATTATTACAACTGCCGGAGAATACTCACTTCCACGGTTTGCTTCTCCTCGTACTTGTGTAAACAGTTCTGCTCATGCTTCTGTTCATCATTACTTCCAATCTCGAGCCCCACCAAAACTTCTATAAATCTACCAACATTATTCTTTTTTAGTTGTGATTTATTGGAGTGACAATCATGTCGACCTATACCGCTTTAAATTTTTCGGCGCTGCCGATGCTAACAAATAAACCACGGCAAGTTGTAAAAAGCCGGAATTTACAAGATAAATTGAGCTGGAATGAAAATGCTTTAGAAGTGTTGATTGAGTTTTCTGGTTTCCAGCCGTTGCAAGTTAACCAAGCTCTCGAGTTAGAAAAAGCTGAAGCTTTGCTCAGCGCTACTCGGGCCCGTTATGCCTGTGTAGTGAATGATGCCCAAGAATTTGTGGGTATTCTGCCGAAGCAAGAGCTTTACGGGCGCGCAGCTATAAACTTAGCAAGAGATCTAAATTTACCCCATAAAAAAATAAGTATTGATTACTTGATGATCCCCCTTGCACGCTTACCTATCGTATCAAAACAACAATTAGCTGCTTCCCGAATTGGTGATGTGGTTGCTACTTTGCACCGAAGTGGCCATGATTATTTACTAGTGCAGGATAACGGCGATATTGTTGGTTTAATACCTGCATTGCATATAGTTGAAAAGACCGGAGAATCGGTGCAGATACCGCATCATGCCAACAGTTTTGTTGAGATTATGCAGGCTGTTCGGCATCGTGAAACGATCGAATAAGCATGCTTTTCGAATAAGAAGCACAGTGGTTAATCTGTTTAAAGCACCCTAGTCGGGTGCTTTTTACGTTATAGCTTACGCTTGCTGAGTGGGAGGGCACTAAATGAAAAGTATATTTCAGAACTTCCCTATATTTTTGTTATATGAAATCACTCTCTAATTGAACTTAAATTTCATTAAAGTTGCATTTTTGTTGCATTTTTAAGTTGAATTTCTTTGGTAGTTTGGCTAAAAATATTGAACTTCTTGAGAAGTACGATGATTAACAATAACTTGCGACAAGGAAAATAGGTTATGAGTGATGTAATTGTGGCTTTACCCAAGGGGATTCGACACACTGGAGTAGTGAATGAACTAGGTGTTCTGCGTTGGCGTGTGCATGTAGCGGAAAACCGAAATAGTTTAGAGGGCATGGTAAGTAAACGTGCTGCTAACCTGTTGGTGTTGAGCGAGGAGTTTGTGGGTTCAGCCACGCGAGGTTTAATTAAGAAACTACATAAACTGAACCCAGCCCTTCGAATCATGCTTTGGTGTGATAAATTAAATCACGCCTTGGATTATAAGTTTAATGAACCGGCTGTTTCCGGTTATCTCCTGAATGAGGCCAGTATCGACGAGGTGAATCATGGCTGCCGTGTTGTTTCCCTGGGGCAAAGCTATACACCAACGGTGTTGCGGCAAATGGCAAAACGTTATCAAGGCCCAATGGTAAAACACCCACTGTTGAGTTCGCTCAGCCGGCGAGAGCAACAAATCTTTCAGTTAATTAGTACCGGCCTAACGGTAAGTACTATCTCTGAGCGGCTATATATTTCGAGAAAAACGGTTAATACCTTTCGATATCGTTTGTATCGCAAATTAAATGTAGAAAATGATGTGCAAATAACTCATTTAGCCTACAAGTATGGGTTGATCTCTCATGAGATAAATAACAACCCTATTCATCAAGTTTATTCATCTTCCGCAAATGAGCGCTCAGCTAATGATAATGTAGCGAAGTTCACTGCTTAGCACCGGCAAAATCGCAGACATTGATTAGAGGTTCTGGTAATCTTAGCTGTAATAATTCATTGTAAAAAGCACGCTTGTTTTTACGGCTAAGCCTTCTTGGTTTGGTTGTAAGAAATTAGCTACACAGAGGCTAAGGGGCTGATTGCTTTAGGCCTGAATTTAGGTGCTAGAACTTCTTTATCTATGAGCAGTAATACACAATTTAACGCAGAAGATTTCCTTAAAAACCTTACTCATCAACCGGGCGTGTATCGTATGTTTTCCGCTGAGGGTGAGGTTATTTACGTGGGCAAAGCAAAAGATTTGCGCAAGCGGGTAACGAGTTACTTTCGAAAAAACGTAGATTCAGTTAAAACACAAGCTTTAGTAAAGCAAATCGCCAACATGGAAGTAACGGTTACTAACTCTGAAGCGGAAGCTCTTATTCTTGAAAATAGCTTTATTAAAACGCACATGCCACGTTATAACGTGTTGCTCCGTGATGACAAATCCTATCCCTATATTTTTATTTCAGCGCATGAGCATCCTCGTATCGCATATCACCGCGGTACGCGAAGAGAGAAAGGTGAATACTTTGGGCCTTTTCCGAACGGCAGCGCTGTGCGCGAAAGCCTTCGCCTGTTACAAAAACTCTTTCCTGTGCGTCAATGTGATGATAGTTACTATCGAGCACGCAGCCGGCCATGTTTGCAGCATCAATTAAAACGCTGTTTAGCACCCTGCGTTGATTTGCCCACAGAGAATGAATACGCTGAGCAAGTGCAGCTAGTGAAGCTATTTTTGCGTGGCAAGAATAACGAAGTGATTGAAACCCTGGTAGCGGCTATGGAGCAGGCAAGTGAGAACCTCGATTTTGAGAGGGCGGGCATGCTTCGGGATCAAATTGCAGCTTTGCGACAAGTACAAGAACGGAACGCTGTTAGCGGTAGCCAGCATGAACTAGATGCCGTTGGGTTATATCGAAACTCTGGCTTTACGTGTGTGCACTTGCTCTCAATTCGGCAAAATTCAGTGCAGGGAAGCCGGAGTTATTATCCGAAAGTACCGGCCCACACCAGTGATGCCGAGGTATTGGAATCATTTTTAATTCAATATTACTTGAATCAACAACATGGCCAACGAGTTCCGGCTGAAATCATTGTTCCGGAACAATTGGAAAATAAAGCGGCTCTTAACGAACAACTTAGCCTTGCGCTGGAGCGCCGCGTTAAATTGATTCAACCGAAGCGAGGTGAACGCCAACAATACCTTGCTTTGGCAACTAAAAACGCAATGAACGCTGTTGAGAGTAAACTTGGCTTGCAATCTACGATGCACATTCGGTTTCAGGCTTTACAGAAGTTTTTGCAACGGGATGTTGCTATCGATCGCATGGAGTGCTTTGATATTTCTCACACCATGGGCGAAGAAACGGTAGCTTCGTGTGTTGTGTTTGATCAAGATGGGCCGAAAAAATCTGATTATCGGCGGTTTAATATCAAAGGTATTACTGGTGGTGATGATTACGCAGCCATGGCTCAGGCATTAGAACGGCGTTATAAGCATGCAGTAGAGCGAGAAAATGTACCTGACCTCTTATTGATTGATGGTGGCAAGGGGCAGTTGAGTCAGGCCGAAGCCTATTTCCAAGATTGGCCGCACCCGCCAATTTTACTCGGGGTTGCGAAAGGGGAAAGTAGGCGGCCTGGGTTAGAAACATTGATCTTTGGTTTTAGCCGAAACACCGTACACTTGCCAGCCGACGATCCTGCTTTGCATTTGATACAGCATATTCGTGATGAATCGCATCGCTTTGCGATTACCGGACATCGCCAGCGCCGAGCAAAAGTTAGAAAAACATCAACGCTAGAGGAAATACCGGCAGTAGGTAACAAACGGCGGCAAAATTTATTGAAATATCTTGGTGGATTGCAGCAGGTAAAAAGCGCTAGTATAGAGCAACTAGCAAATGTTCCTGGCATCAGCCGCGCGTTAGCTGAAACAATTTATTATGCGTTGCGTGATGAATAAAATAATTATCTAACTAATAGGTTCGAACAACGAATCTTGTAAAATATAATTAGAAGTGAGAGTTAGCCTTTATGTGGAGCATTCCGAATATTATCACGTCATTCCGGATCGTATTAATTCCGGTATTTCTTGCCGTGTTCTATCTACCTATTGAAAATGCTCATTTTTATGCCGCATTGATTTTTGTTTTGGCAGCGATTACTGATGGTATTGATGGCTATGTGGCACGTAAATTAGAACAACAAACTAAGTTTGGTGCATTTCTCGACCCAGTAGCCGATAAAATTATGGTGGCGGCTGCTTTGATCGTGGTGGTGGAGTACCATCAAACATTATGGATTACGATTCCCGCGTTATTAATAATCAGCCGAGAATTGATTATTTCAGCATTGCGGGAGTGGATGGCGGAGATTGGCAAACGCGATAGTGTTGCGGTTTCAACCATTGGCAAAGTGAAAACTACAGCACAGATGATAGCGTTAACAGGATTACTATGGAGTGCAAACACATTTATTTATGTGATCGGCGCTATGGCTATATATGTGGCCGCCATTTTAACTGTATGGTCGATGTATATTTACCTCACTGCAGCTTGGGCTGACCTTACAAAAGACAGTTAATAAGCTATATTTTAGCCATTTCATTCAAAAAATAAGCAAACGGCTTAAAAATCGAAATTTATTGTTGACTGAAATCAAGGGACAGGTAGAATGCACAGCCACTGGGGCAACGCCCTGGTGAGAAATAAAGTGAAGCGCGGGAATAGCTCAGTGGTAGAGCACAACCTTGCCAAGGTTGGGGTCGCGAGTTCGAATCTCGTTTCCCGCTCCAAACTTTATTTTAACCCAGGCGGGTTGGCAGAATGGCTATGCAGCGGATTGCAAATCCGTGGATCTCGGTTCGACTCCGGGACCCGCCTCCAGTTTCCAAGAATCAAATTGGTTCTTATCAGAAATACAAACACTAGAAATAGTGCCTACTGAAAAGCCCGGGTGGTGAAATTGGTAGACACAAGGGATTTAAAATCCCTCGACTTAACGGTCGTGCCGGTTCGAGTCCGGCCCCGGGCACCAATCTCTAGTATTTATAAGGCTTTCAGGCCGATTCCATAAAATACCTACCATAAAAACACCTTAAAAAACTTTCTTATGTTGAGCTATACTGTTTTATGTTGATTAACTATTAATCCATAAAAATGGGAAAAAACATGAGAATACTTGCTGTTTTAATAATTAGTTTTACGCTTCAAGGGTGCGTAGCCCAAATGGATGCTATGGCGGGATTAGGTGTCATATCAGAAGAAGTTAGTTCCTTTGACGGAAAAAGGGTGGTTCAGGTAACGCCCACTTTTGTTGCAAGTGATGGTAAGGCCTATGCAACCTCATCAAAAGTTGGTGCTATTTGGAGTGAAGCGAAGCCTTCCGAAGTTTTATTAGTTTTAGAATACAGCTCATCATCGTCATCTTCTGATGTTTATCGTACTTATGAATCTTTTAGCGTAAACATTAATGGTGAGATTTCTACCTTCGAAGTACATGGGGGCACTGACTTGGATTCAGGTAGTTACAACACGGTTTCAAAAACTATCTACACGAAAAGCACTGCTGTTGTGACTATTTCTCTTGATTATTTGCACCGAATGGTTGAAGCGGAAGATGTTAGAGTGAGATTCACCACCAACGATGGGTATGAAGATGGTGTGTTTCATGAAAATGTATCGAATTATGGTCAAGAGATGGCACGAGCAAGAATAGCTAAATTCTTAGATCTAATTTAATTAAAAGTGCCTGCCGCGATACTCACGTTATCCGCAGGCTGTCGGCGTTACTTTATGGATCGCGGTGACTATCCGACTAAAACCGCGTCTGCACTTATCAGCGTAGCTGCCCACCGCAGAACGTGGGGTAAAGGGGCTTGCGCCCCTTTCGTTATACTGGCTCAGTGCCTAGCACAAGTGCTTTCACGGCCTCTGGGTTGGTTAACGCTCCACCTGTGCGGCGGCGCGCAAAATACTTAACCCAGCCGGGGCGTGTTACTGCGTCACGTTGTACGGATAAATCCACGCGATCAACAATGGTATAGCCCTCGTTAAAGTTACCGAATAGAACGCCTACAACATCAGCCGCTAGTGCTGGCATATCCTCTGCGATTGCAACTGGATAACCTAGCAAGCGATCTGGTGCGCCTGCAGTTAATGACGGTTCGAGCAAATAGCGGTTTTCCGCGTCTTTCAATTTGCGGATTTTATTTCGCATAGCTCGGGTCATCATAAAACTGGCACCCGGTAGGTAATTCGATTTCAACGAATCCACAAGATCAAACAGAACATCTGCGCTAGAAATGTCACCTGCTGCACCTGTGTATTGGCTGCCCATCTCGTATAGATCAGGATCAGCGCCCCACGTAAAATCGGCTTCTGGCACAAAGGAATAATTCAAAATGCCGCGTGGCTTACCGTTACCATCACCGTTAATAAACGCGTCTGCTTCTTGTCGTGAAAACTTGGTTACTAACTTGCTCTGTAACCATTGTTCAACGTCAAAATTTGAATCTTCGAGCATTTGAAGCGTAATGCTTGGGTAAGCATAATGCTCATGCACGTTGATTCTGTGGCGCGTTAAAAATGAAGTGCTGGTGTCGTTTCGTGGGTCAAGCTCGCCAATCCAATCACTTTGCGGTTCTTCGCGGTCAATTAAGACTTCGAGCGAATCGCTATTCGTGCGCATGACGCTAGCCACGCTTCGGATTGGTGAGAACTCTCGGATCAGCTTGAAGATACGATCTGACCACTGCGAGCGAACGGAAACACCTTGCCCATCATTGGTAACAGATAAATCTTTGCGTTCCATTGGGCTTGTGCCTTTGGTTAAAAAGCCTTTTAGCTCTGGGTCGCTCTTTGATTCAGTCACGTTGCCTGCATAGGGGCGCTTTGACGCAACCTCAATACTGGTTAAACGATCTTCAAAACTTTTTACCGTTAGCTCTGCTTCGCTTAAACGGCTTTTAACTTCTGTGGCTGCAGTATTGATCTGCGCTGCCATTTCTTTGATTTCGTGGTTCATAGTATTCACCTATTTCATTAAAAGATTACCCCCATCATCTTTGCCGAATAGTGTGCTACCTCTCGTAACCACTTGATCGGGCGGTAACTGCCTCACGCAATTAAACCGCTGTGCTAATCACATCGGGGGATTGTGACTAACACGAAAAAATAAAGTCTGTTCGTCTGCCATTCACGGCCACGATTACGCCTGCAATACTGTTCACTAAATCATCATGAGCGCCGGGCGCGTGGTCTATGGAATCTTTACCACCTCTGGCGGTTCTTCTTTCAAGCCCGGTTAATTCTCTGCGTAGCTGATCGCAATCTGGCAATTCAACGCGTCTACTGTTCAATAGCGGCAACATATCGCGGTACAGGTCGCTTTTCGGTGCTGCACTTGGCTCATACTTAATGCCACGCTTTGAAAACTGCTCTCGCGGCCATTCTCCGGCGTATCTATCGCCCGTAATGGTTCGCACCCGGTAAGACTTGAAGAAGTCTGCAAACTCCTCAACTACGCTTTCAGGGCTGAATGGCGGCTTTACTACTCGATAAGCATCAATGACTGTTAAATCATTCTCTTTGTGAGCAATCGCGCAAGTCATCGCGTCTTTACTGCCACCACTGGGATCAACAAAGCCAAAATAGCGTTTCTCTTTAATTGGCGGTAACTCAACGCGCCCCGGTATCGTGCAAGCGTCTACAATCTCTTGGCTAACGTAGGTTTCAACGTCTGTGCGAAACTCTGCCAAGTATTCAGCTTTAGCCGCGCTTGGATCTTCCTCTAACGCCTGCTCTACAACGTGCTTGGGCAAGGTCGGGTTCATCGTTAGCGTGGGCGCTTGGGCTACTAGAATGCGCTTGCTGTCTTTCCCAAAATGCTTGCGGTAGGTTTCCCACAATATGCCCTTTCGAGCATAGGGCGATGACAACGCGAACAACTTACCGCCTAGCGTGGCCATAGAGGGGCGTAATGCGCTTAAAATCTCTTTATCAGGGTTCGCACCATCAGCCGACCAAAACGCTATTTCATCGCATATAGCCGCTGCTACGGTATAACCACGAATTGATTTGTGGCTCGCTGTCATGATCTCGATTGCTGTTCGGTTTGATAGCTCAATGACTTCTTCACCATCTTTTACGATCATCTTTTCAAGCATAGGGTTTGACTGCAGTAGACCGCGTATGTATCGCATAGCTGAACGCGCTTGCTTGCGATCTGCCGCAATAACGAAAACCGTTGCTACTTCGCCCGGTGATAGCCTGTCTGTGTAATCGTTAAAGCAGGCCTCATAAACGGCCAATAGCGCCGCTGCTTGGGTCTTGCCACCTCTACGACCAACGGCCAGCCATAATTCTTCTGCGGCTTGCTTAGGGGGCTTCCTGTGCGTTAGCTGCTCGAACTTCTTTGCATTGGTTTTTAGACCATAGAAGCCAGCCAACAAGGAACGCCACGCAGACCAACTGCGGCCACCGAATTGGTTGCCGAACAAAGCCGGGTCTGTCATCACGTCCACGATATTCATGCAGTAGCTCTCTCGCGTAGGAATGAAGCAAGGTCTGGTGTGTCTTTGGCTCTACGTTGCAGGCCTAACTTCATCACTAAACCTTGTACGCTATTCACGGCTTGCGTGTAACGCCCCATATCAACATCACCGCCGTTTGCTAAACCTTGCTCTTGCTGAGCAATCCAGTATTCGAGCCATAGAACGCGCTCAACTAATAGCCGCTCTTGATATGACAATGAGGCTGCACCACCAAGATCATTGGTTAAGGCCGTATAGCGCTCACGCATAACCTGTGCAACGCCAGTGCGCCCATCTAACTGGGTTAGCCAACCTTGTGTAAACTTCTGCGGCGGTGTGGTGTGCTTGCTCATGCGATACCTCTATATCATTTGTTATAGTTTGACGTATAGCAGGGCGATAATCAAGGCCTATATGGTATGTTTTTTGGTAGGTAGAATCGGTATCGTTCTGCAGCTAGCATAGATAGGGCGTGATGGTGTCGGATATGGAACCCATAAGGCCGTAAAGAGGGGGTAGGGGTCGGTTTTTGGTGGTGGTCTGAGCCTATCTTTATGTAATAGGTACTTCCACAAGGTTGAGGGTATTTAATTGAATTAATTGTATGCGCGTACAAGGTATAAAGATTGAAACCCTATAAAATAAATCTATTAATCTCGTACGCACATACAACTTTTACAACTAATTAAGCAACTCTATCAGCCCCGGCACGTTTAATAGCTTCATAACGCTCTTTGCGCATCTGAACAATGCGCTCAGCTTTGTGCTGAAACTTATCATGCACCTGTGGATTCACCGCAAACAGACCATCAGAGCGCCGCCCACGTTTACCATCAACCGGGGCAGGGGTTACATCTGCAATCCAACCAAACTCAATAAGTAAATCAATCGCGTTTTCCGTTTTGTTGCGATCTTTTTCTTCACGCCAACCAGTAGCGTTTCGGGTTAGGTCGCCGCGCTTGAATGTTTCCCATTTTTTACTGAGTATCGCCTCGGCTGCTGAACGCATTAAATCACCTGCGCCGCCGGCTTGCCGTTCAATCACTTGATAAACCGCATCAGAGTGCGAGAACAAGGCGCCCATCAGCTCAATAGCATCTTCAAGCGTTGCGAGTGAAACTTCTTGCTCATACTCGCCTTTCGCTGAGCATCGTAGGTAGTGAAGTACAACTGCAATGCGGCCAACATAGCCCGGATATTTGTTGTAATGCTCAGCCTGTCTGGCAGAAGCTGTGCGCTGTGCAATCGTTTTCATATCGTTGTGATATTGCTGCAATCGTGGAAGCGCTTGAGGGCTTAAATGAACGCCTCTGGCGTGAAAGAATCCGGCTTCTTTCCATTCATTCAACCATTGAAACAAGTTACTCACTGAGGTTTCTGTAAACGGATCAATTTCGGCGGTATAATCAACGTCTTGCTGCTCTTTCATAGCGTAAACCATAAAGCGCTGAAACAATCCATCAGAGGAGCCACCGCCACGCTGAGAATACATCTCTGCGAGCTTTTCCGGCTGAACGCCGGCCAGTATTGATAACGATAAATTATCAACAACCATCGGGTGCTGTTGGTTTTTCCGGTTGATTGTTTTTGCACCGCCATCAAAGGCAGATAAGTACACGCCACGATCTTTACTTGCTGCACCGCCTGAGCTGTAAGCGTCCATCTGGCCAATAAAACCAGTCAACTCATCAGCGTAAAAAATAACGCCTTTGGGGTTATCAGCGCACGCGGTAGCGAGGGCTTCAACGGTTGTATCTTGAATGATTGTTTGCCGCCAAGGTGGTTTCGGTGGTGGTGTTTCCTCGGTGTTTTTTGCGGCTTTACAGGCTTTCGCCCACCGCTCCAATGCCGCCTTTGAATCCTTTGCTTGCTGATCGTGGTGTGTGCGTACGAAACGCATTGCTGCGTTCATAACCGGGGATTTGCCGCCACCTGAGGGGCTTACCAGTGCAAACCACAGTATTGGTGGTTGGCTCATGATACGCATACCAAGTTTTGCGGTGTGATCCATCAAGGCAGAAGCGGCGCTGATAAAGCAAAACGCATAAGCGCCCTTATCGAACCCTGATTGATTGCTTAGCTGAGCGCATAGATCTTGTATGCTTTTCGGTAGTACCTTGATCGGGAACTGCCGTGTTACATACTCAGAAAAAGGATCTACAACTTCCGGCCATGCGCTTGGGTGTTGCGGTTGCTCATCTTCGTTTCTGAAATAGCGGCTCGCTCCCTCGAATACGTTTTGAGTACCTGAAATAGCTTTATCAATGGAACGCTGCACATAATCTTCACGCTCAGATTTTGGGCGATATAATGCTGAACTTAAATAAAGCTCACGCATCAATTCGGCATTCTTTCCAGTGTAAAAAGCTGCGGTGTTTAGATAGCTTAAATCATCTGCTGAGTGATCCTCACCACTGAACCCACTATTGTGGAGGTATAAGAACTGCTCAGCATTTGGAGCGCCTTTACCGCCTTTACTGGCCACCGCGGCAATTACATCAAGTACGGCTTTTGCATCGCTTAGCGGCTTGTTTTGGTGCGCTGCCTTTGGTGTATTGCTTGAACTGTTCTGAGCCTTAACAATCGCTTTATGCTCGCATTCAATAAAGCTCTGCCCATCGCTAATTTCGCAATGCTGAACGTGTTGTTCTAGCAAATTACCAGTAACGGTGAAAAAACGGCCAGTGCGGTACAGCTCAAGTTTTGAATCGTGGTAGTTTTTGCTTTTGCTTTTCATGCCTTGCACATCAGCTTTAACCACAATATGAAAACCTTGCTCGCTTGGTGTTAGCTCAGTCCAACTTGCGGCCTTTGCGATCTTTTCTTGCGCCCACGTATCAATTCCTGAATCAATGGAAAAGCACGAATCGAGATCCGCCACTGTATATGGATCGCTTTCAGTGAGTGCAAAACCAATCCCATCTAGCTCGCTATTTGAACGATAAAGATTAAGCGCTCGCTCGAAGCTCATGTATGTTTTTGCATCAGCAACATCACCGTTTTCAAAGCCTGCCTTTACCACGCGTAATGGCATCTTCTTTGGCTTTTGCTTTCCCGGGTTAGGCTGATATTGCCAAACAATCCACTGTTCCACATCTTGAATTTCACCGGGAACAGATAGCTCAATAACATCTTCATTTACCGTACGCGGCTTATATCCCTGAGCTAGTGCTTCTTGCTGATATTGTGTATAATTTGCACTGTTAGGTTTATTTAAATCGCTCGCCTCGGTTGCCGCCGGGGCTTCTTTTTTTGTTTGCATTATAAATCCCCCTCGTACAACTCGATCACGCCACCTAGAACTAACTGCTCCACTTCATGCGCTAGCGTTTCCACGTTCTGCCACGCCTCGTGCGCTGCTTTAGCGTTGCCGCTGTTAGTGTGGCGGTAGAATGATTGTTGAGCGCGTAGCAGAGCATCTGCGGTGCTTTGTGCTGCTTTGGTGTCGCAGAAGTGAAAGCCGTTATTGAATCGCTTTAGAAATGCTTTGGTAGGTGTAGTTTTCATGCTGCACCGCCTTGACGTTGCTCGAACGCTTCAAGGTCGGCCAACGGCCACCGGGTGCGTGTACCGTTAATTTTAACTGGCTTTGGTAACTTGCCTTTTTGAAGCCATAGCCAAACGGTTGAACGTGCTATGTCGTAACGTGCTGCTACTGATTTATCTGATAGGTATTGCATGACTTTTCCCCTTTGGTGATTAGTGTCAAGCACCAATCTAGGGAGAGGGGCGGTCAGCAACCCCGTTCATGTCCGTTTGTTTAACCCCTTATACCTGCGTCTTTTAATGCTCTGCGAATTGTGCGCTCGGTACACTTAAACTCTGTGTTGCTTAATCGTGCTTCAATAGTCTTTACCCGGGCGCGTTCTTCTTTATTAGTGAGTGAATGCCACTGCTTTAAGATCTCGTCTTGTCGTTCCTTTGCTGTCGCTTTGCGAGCCTTTCCGCTCTCATTACCACCTTTTATTGATCTGGCTTTCAGCTTGACGTTAAATTTCAATGCAGAGTAAACCGCACTCTCTGTGGCCACTCGCTCTATTAGCGCTCCCAACTGCATAAGCTCAATAATTGAAGTCGCACCACCTTTTATTTTATTGCACCTCATGAGAATGTTACCTGCTAGGCCTTTAGCGTTCAGGCTGCCAGCGTCATCGCCTAACGTTCTAATAATTGCATCGGCTCTTGATTCCACAAAGTCTATGATTTCAATCAGCTTGCTGGTTTCGCTCATTCCATTCCATTCTGTAAGCTGTTCAGTAGTTTCCCTTCCACCATGTCCCCAGCCGTAAAACAAGTTTGCACCTTTTATGGTAACTGTATTGGCTTGGCTCATTTTGCACCTCTTATCTCAATTACGTTATCTATGCGCTGTTGGCAGTATTGCGCCCACGCTTGCATCATTGGTCGCCGCTCGTTCAATAGCTCATTACGTGCGTATGCTGCCCGGGTGCTATCGTTGTTAACGTGTGCAAGTGCCAATTCTGATAGATCATCATCGTATTGATCGTGGTTATATTCGGTAGGTTGCCGCGCCCAATCTTTAAACGTGCTTCTGAATCCATGCACCGTAACTTCATAGCCCATGCTTTTGGCTACTTTACCTACTGTGGCATCTGTTACTTGGCCGCCTTTGGCCGATGGAAATATGTAGGGCGATTCTTTCGGCATTGAATCGAGCAAGGCCAATGCTTCATCTGATAACGGCACATTGTGTGCTTTACCTGCTTTCATACGCTCTGCCGGGATCCGCCAAACTTTATTGGCCATATCAATTTCAGACCATAACGCGCCACGCATTTCGCTTGAACGTGAAGCGGTCAGAATGCCAAATTGTAAGACTTTCGCGCCCATGCCATCGCACTGGGTTAGCTTCGCCCAAAACTCTGGCATACGCTCTACTGGAAGCGCTGTGTGGTGCTTAGTTTTACTAATCTTCTGTGGCTCTGGCAGGATTGTTTTTAAACCACCTTCCCACCGCGCCGGGTTTAATTCTGTATAGGTACCACTGGCAATGGCCGCATTAAAAATATGCGTTAAGTAAATGCGTAGGCGGTTGGCGGTTTCTGTTTTCCCATGCCATAACGTAGAATCAATGCTCTGCATATCGCCATCAACTTTAACCCTTACAATGGTAGGCTGATTCATTACGCGCTTGATCACGTTTAAATCAATATCGGTTAACATCATATTACCCATGATAGGGTAGGCGTATTCTTCCATTATCCGGGTTAGCTTGCGTAGCTGTTGTTCGGTTTTAAATTCCTTGCTGCGTTTCTCTATGTATTCTCTCGCAGCTTGCTTAAACGTGATCAGCTTGGCTTGCTCTTTAATGGCAGCGGATTTTAATTGTTTGCGGTCTGCTACTGGATCGTAGGCCTCATGCTTTATGCGGCTTTTGAGCGCTGAGGCGATTTCACGGGCTGCGGCTAGTGAAACTTCCGGATAGCCACCTAAACCGATATTTCGGCGCTTATCGTGTATCACCGTTCGCAATATCCAACTGGCCGCCGATGGTGGTTTAATCTGTAATGATAAACCTGCAACCCGGCCAACTGGGAATAAACCTGCTTTACCGCTCTTGGCGATAGCATTTAACTGTTTGTCGGTTAACTCTTTTGCTTTTTTCGGCATACCTTTATACCCACCATAAAAACCTAGAAACTATGGTATTGCATTAGGTGGGGTTAGACAAGTATTTTTATTCTATGCCTTGCTTTTATTGAGCTTTGTGGGTTTTGTTAGGTGGGATTAGACAGTTAAACGCGGTTGGCCCCGGGCACCATTTCTTTGTTTATTCTACGTTTATCTTCTTAGTTTCCCTACGCTGCTAAACCTTCGTTTTTTATTGTAGTAAATTTATGAGTTTGATCATTAATTTATCAAGTTGGTAATAGCTCGTGCCTATTACCGAACTGACTTTTCAATGATGTGTTGTAGCCAGTTCACCAACGCTACAATTGCCATTTCCCGTTGGCTTTCTCGCCGCACAGAAATATGCAGCCCATGGCGGCTAGTTAAGCGAAGCCCGGTAACTTCTTGAAGCCCTGCTTCGGTTGCCGCTCGAGCATAAAAATCAGGTAGTAATAAGAGCCGATTCGTAAACTGACCAAGCTCAACTGCCATACTGGTGTTGTTTACCAACTGAACTTGATCAGCGGGGATTTTTATATCGTAAGCTTTAGTCCAGCGATCCCAATCTTTATTGGTATTTACTGCCACAAACTTGCATTCTCGAAGCTCCGATTTACTTGGTTCCGGCACACTTTTGGAACGCATTAATATGAGCTGGCTATCACTAAGCAGCCAGTTTGCGATAGCTTTTTGCGCCGGCGCCGAAAAAGTAAGAAGGGCATCAAGCTCACCATGCAGCAATTCGTGCGTTAATGGTGCTTCGTTTTGCCGGCTGAGATACTCAGGAACTTGCACACACTGTAGCTCTAAATGTGGGTATAATTGGTTAAACTCAGCTAGCATAGGGCCGAGCCACCAGCGTAACAGCTCACTGCTAATACCGAGTGTAAGTGTGCGGCGCGCATGCTCACCGTTTTTCATTGTTCGCTTAACTAAACGTTCAATTTGCCGGAATACGCGCGTTAAATCAGGTGCTAAGGCATCGCCGGCTGGAGTTAATGCGTGAACTCGATTATCACGCTGTATTAGGCGAATGCCGAGCTGTTCTTCGAGCGTGGTTATTTGCCGGCTAATAGCTGATTGTGTCACGCTGAGTTCAGCGGCAGCCGCTTTAAAACTGCCTAACCGCGATACAGCCTCGAATACACGTAAAGCATTTAACGATGGTGAACTGTTGTTTTTCATGTTTTTATTTTCTTAGTTGCGCATGGTTATAGGGTTGCAGTTATTTAACTTTTTTAGTTTAAATTAAGTTAAATTGAAATGATTTTTAATCATCATATCCAACTAGTGAACTAGGTGCAAACCTGTTGACTTATAACTACTTAACCTCTGGAGTTGGAAAGTACATGCTGGATGAAATTTTAGCAGGGCGATATTTTGCTGAGTTTATGGCTATGGCAATTGCGCACGCAGTAGCGGTGATAAGCCCAGGTCCCGATTTTGCAGTGGTTAGCCGCTATAGTGTTCGTCATGGAGCACGTTTAGCCTTGTGGGTAAGCGCTGGTATTGGCACAGGTATTCTAATTCATGTTACTTATTCTATTCTTGGCTTGGCGCTGATCATTAATCAGACTCCTTGGCTATATCAACTGTTACTTTTAATAGCCAGTGCGTATTTTTTCTGGCTCGGTTGGAATGCGATTCGCTCTGGGCCTGAGCCAGCCGCAGCGCCGATAGCTACAACTGATAAAGTTACCGTTAATCAAATACGCTCTGAAAACTCAGGAGCGGCAGCCGATTCAGTTTCTCAGGTTTCCAATGGTCGAGCATTTTTAGTTGGTTTTCTTACCAATGGGCTAAATATTAAAGCCACCATGTTTTTCTTAGCTTTATTTACCTCGATTATCTCGGTACAAACACCGATATCGGTTAAAATTGGCTTCGGTGTATATTTAGCGATTGCAACCTTTATTTGGTTCGCTACGCTTTCTCTCATGATTGGTAAAACTCGGATTCGTTCTGTGCTCCTCAGCCATGGTTATTGGTTTGATAGGTTGATGGGCGGTGTGCTGTGGTTACTTGCGAGTCATTTACTTTGGCAGTGGTTTCAACACCCCTGATTCCGGTATACTCTGCCCATATCGTTTTGTTTCTTACTTACTTGCTTGAAAAAGGCCGTTAAATGCAGTTATTTGTGAATGATCTTACCGTAATCGATTTTTCTTATCTTTGCCCAGAGCGGGGCATTGTGGGAGAAAGTTGGATTGTGGATATTATTCTCGATGGATCCTTGAATGACCAATCGATGGTGCTGGATTTTGGCCGCGTAAAAAAGCAAGTGAAGGCCATTATTGATCAATCAGTGGATCATAAATTACTTATACCTACCGAGCATGCTTACACACAGGTTACCAGAGAAACCGAGGGTACTCATTATTGGGTAGATTTTTTGCGGCCCGGTAAAACTGTGCATTTATATTGTCCGGCAGATGCCTATGCCTTTATTGATTCCGATGTCATCACCCAAGAATCAACGATCGATTACCTCCAAGCAGTAATCAAACGCGAATTACCCGCCAACGTAGAGGGCTTGCAGCTTACCTTGCGTGCAGAGGAAATTAATGGGTTCTATTATCACTACACCCATGGTTTGAAAAAGCATGATGGTAACTGCCAGCGTATTGCTCACGGCCACCGTTCAGCATTAAAAATCTTCATCGATGGTATGCGCAGTACTGCATGGGAACAGCGCTGGTCGCGTCGGTGGGAAGATATTTATGTGGGTACTGCCGAAGATATCAGCAATGCCGAAAGCATGAAATTGAGTTCTTCTGCACAAGCGCACGCGGGTGAAGGGCACATTTTCTATTCTTACATGGCTGAGCAAGGATTATTTGAATTGATTTTGCCAAAGAATGAAAATGAGGTAATGCCCACGGATACCACGGTTGAGCGTATCGCTGATTATATCGCTCGGGAAATAGCGATTGAGGTAGCAAATGAGCGTAAGGTATTAACGGCAAATACGAGTACCGCAAATACGGCAGCCAGTGAGTTATCTGCACAGAGCCTGAAGATTAAGGTGATCGCCTTTGAGGGCGTTGGTAAGGGAGCGATAGGTTATGCATAACATGTTTTGGCAGAGGCTTCGTTGCTTGTGCAGCAGGGCGACGGGTTCTCAGGTGTTATTTTGTTTGTTCATTATCGGTAGTGCTTTCTTCATGGGCCCCGCGCAAGCTAACGAAAGTAATGGGAATTTAGCTCCAGAACTACAAGGCGAGTTTGTGCAGGGGGCCATGATTGTTGGCCGCAGCCGTGAAAGCGCAACGGTGTACTTAAACAATGAAAGGTTAAAAGTAGGCAGCGATGGCTACTTTGTTTTTGGTATCGGCCGTGACGATGAAAATGATATACATTTGAAAGTTGCTTTGCCCTCAGGGGAAACATGGCAAGAAAGCTATAGCATTCAAAGCCGCGAATTCAATATACAAAGAGTTGATGGCCTACCACAGCGCACAGTAACGCCAGACCCTGAAGTGCAACAATTAATTCGGGCGGACAATGTAAAAATTGCCGAAGCTCGGAATATCAACAGCGATCGTTTGGATTTTAGTGAAGCTTTTGTTTGGCCGGCAGAAGGGCGCATTAGTGGCGTGTATGGTAGCCAGCGAATTCTCAATGGAAACCCAAGCGCACCCCATTGGGGCTTAGATATTGCAGCCCCAACGGGCACGCCAGTATATGCTCCGGCTGGCGGCGAAGTTCGATTAACAGCGCCAGATATGGTGCTCTCTGGTGGTACTATCATTATTGATCATGGCCACAATATTTTTTCGAGCTTTCTACATTTGCACGCTATTCATGTTGAAGAGGGCCAAGTAGTTCAACTGGGTGACCTTATCGGCGAGATAGGGGCAACCGGCCGAGCTACCGGCCCGCACTTAGATTGGCGCATGAACTGGGGTGCAGTGCGTGTAGATCCTGCGCTGCTTTTACCGGAGCGGTGAAACTAGATACGCAGCCAGTTTTTGCATGTTTTCTCATTATTAATACTGAGGGCGTAACAATCAGCTTGCGGCGCTTGCCAAGTAAGCTCTCGCTGCAATAAACGATCGTCGCGTATGATATGCACCATAACAGTTTCCCCAGGTTGATAGCGATTAAATGCCCGCTGCAAATTGTTTCGATTAGCGGCTAAGTAATCAATAGCAACCAAACGATCATTAACCGCAATATTAGCTAACGCAGCAGCACTATCCTCAAAAACACGAGAAACCACAATGGCATTATCTTTCTCCTGAAGCACAGCACCTAGGGCTACTTGATTCGCCAAGGTTGGCTGCAAACTTGGCTGCAAACTAAATTGTTCGGCAACATTTGGGCTAAGGCTTACACCAAATTGCTCTAACCAAATATCAATGGGTAAGGCTTGCGTTGATTCCAACCATTGTTGTACTTGCTCGGCGATCGCAGGGTTACCCACTTTAGCGATAGCTTGGATAAGATCGTTGTGAAGCGTGCCAATATTCCGCTTTTCTTGATACAAGGTATTCATTACTTCACGAAGTGAACAACGATGTTGGCTAGCTTGCCGCAACATCAGATCCAGCAAGAGCGCAATTGCAGCGCCTTTGCTGTAGTAGCTACTAATGGCATTTTGTGCATTTTCGTTCTGCTGATAAAAGGTTGTCCATGCAAGCGTACTCGATTCCAACACACTTTGCCGTTTAGGGCCTTTTCCTCTTAGAGCCCGGCTAAGGCTTTGCCCTAAACGTTGAAGAAATTGCTCGGCCGACATAACGCCACTTTGCTGCACAAAAAAATCATCGAGGTAAGAGGTAACACCCTCGTAGAACCACAATTGCTCTGTATATTGCTCAGAAGCTAGCTCATAAGGATGAAAGATTTTCGGCCGCAATTGTTTCACGTTCCAACTGTGGAAATATTCATGGCTACATAAGCTCAAAAAGGTTAAGTAATCATCACTCTCCATACCTGCATTTAGTTGTTTCTCTGCAGGTTCTAACGTGTGCCGGCTGCAAATTAAGGCTGTGGAATTGCGATGCTCTAGCCCGCCAAAGCCGTTGCCTACCACCATGGTGAGAAATTCGTAACTAGAGAAGGGAACATCACCTTGCCAAAAATTTATTTGGGTTTCGCAAATTGCTTTTAGATCGGCACGTAAACGATCGATATTCGCGAAGTGCCGGCCTACTAGCACTAAGCTATGAGGAATGTTCGCTGCAGTAAAATCAACTCGAGTTAAGGGCCCAAGTAGAAAAGGGTAATCAATGAAAGCGGCATAATTTTCTGCCTGATAAATACCAAAACCGTTTTTATCAGCGTTTAAACAGGGCATTCCGGTAGCAAGCTGCCAATCATCTGCCGGTGAACCCTTCTTGGGAGCGATAATTTCAATTTGGTAGGGTTGGTTTGATAAACTAGTTTCAGCAACTGCTATATCACTCGTTTCAATCACCTCGAGGCATAGAGCACTCGGATTAAAGAAGCCAAATTCTGAATCCAGCCAAGCCGTGCGAACCGATAAATCAAAGGCATATACTTTATAATTGATAATGATCGGTGCATCTTTAGCATCGCTTTCTGAGTGCTGCAGAGGTTCTAGCTGCCAAGTGCTTTTATCAGGCCGAGAATACAGTAAAGGCTTTCCATCTCGTTCAGCGGAGAATGCCACCACATGTTTGGCAAAATCGCGGATCATATAACTGCCTGGTAACCACGCCGGCAACCGCAAGGCTAATCCAGAGTTATTGCGAGTTTTGATTCGTAAAGTAACGTTAAAGTAGTGATGGTGTAATTCGGAGGCATCAACAGTGTATGCTAGTGTGCTTTCGTTTTTCATTTCATTTTGTTTTGTGTTTGTCTGCATAAAGTACCTTTTCTAAACGCTACTTGAAGCGAATATTGTATCATGAGCGCAAAGATGCGACTAAGCATGAAACTTTCCAGTTAAACGGTATCGAATTTTTAACGGCTTCCGGTAAACTTTAAGATCAAACGAATAAATTATCGTGTGATCACGTTTATAAAATATTGAGAATAGGAATTGAGTTTGAACTGGCGTTCGTACCTTGAAGATAGAAATAAAATGTTCTGGCTCCTGCAAATCGCTGGGTGGTCGGGCTATGCTTTAGTGCAATATATGGGCTCACTCATGCATGAAATGCGTGAGATTTGGGTGGTTATCGTATTGTTGGGGGCATATGCAGGCTTCTTGTTAACTGTGCCCATGCGCTATATCTATCGCTCTATCTGGGATAAACACCCCATGTTACAAATCGTGGTGGTGGTGTTCTGTTCATATCTTGCCGCCGCGCTATGGGCGGTGATCGATAATTTAACGAATTGGGAAATTTATAAATTTGGATTTCGGCCAACCAACCTCCTATTTTACTTTCAGCTGACGGTAGTGAAGTTTTACATTATGCTCACTTGGAGCGTTTTATATTTTGTAATTAAGTACTACCAACTCTTGCAGGACGCGCAACAGAAATCACTTGCGGCGGCATCGATGGCACACCAATCGCAGTTGAAAATGTTACGCTATCAACTAAACCCACATTTTCTTTTTAACACCCTAAACGCCATTTCCACCTTGATTTTGGTAAATGATACCAAGGGTGCTAACCAAATGATGAGCAAGCTCAGCCGGTTTCTGCGTTTTTCGCTCGATAACGAGCCGATAAAGCGAATTACGCTTGAGCAGGAATTATCCGCTGCAATGCTGTATTTAGATATCGAAAAAGTTCGCTTTGGTGAGCGCTTAGAGGTGATTGTAAATGTTTCTGAGGAAGCTAAGAAAGCTTTGGTTCCGAGCTTGATACTACAACCCTTGATTGAGAACGCCATTAAATATGCCATTGCAAAAACGGAATTAGTAGGGCGCATTGAAATTAATGGCTCGGTTGTTGAGGGCCAACTACTGGTTACGATCGCCGATAATGGCCCGGATATTTTTGACGCCACAAAAGTGAAAATTCGTGGCTCTGGTGTTGGTTTAGTGAACACAAAAGAACGTTTGAAGGCCTTGTATGGGAAGCAGTTCTCATTTAATCTGTCAGCCAATTCACCATCGGGTTGCATAGCATCTCTGCAAATCCCTTGGCAAGTAGTAGAGCGATAATGTTATTTCCTTCGTATACGGTTTGCACTTTGCCTGTGTTAGGCATTCCAGCGACAGACAAGAGGTACTAGTTTGAGCCTTACTCAACGAATTCGAGCGATTATTGTGGATGACGAGCCGCTCGCTCGTCAGGGGTTGCGTATTCGTTTAGATGCTTTTGAACAAGTTGATGTCATCGCCGAAGCGAGTAGTGGTCGAGAAGCCGTGGAGATGATCGTTCGCGAGCAGCCTGATCTCGTATTCCTTGATATTCAAATGCCCGGTTTGAACGGTTTTGAAGTATTGCGCCTCATTCGCGAGCAAGCGCCACAAATGCCCGCAGTAGTTTTTGTAACCGCTTACGATCATTACGCAATTCGTGCATTTGAAGTTCGTGCGATTGATTATCTGCTAAAACCCGTTGATGAAGAACGTTTGGCGATTGCCATCGAACGTATTGGCGAGGAGCTCCGAACTGAGCAAAGCAGTGATTACCAACAACGATTAGTGCAGCTAGTAGCGGAAATTACTGGTGGCGATGTTGAGGATATTCTGCAGCAATTAGCTGAGGGAAAAGCGCCCCTAATTGAGAACTATCCCGACCATATTGCGATTAAAGATAGCGGCGAAATCACCAGAGTAGCGATTAACTCGATTGAATGGATCGATGCGGCTGGAGATTACATGTGCATTCATGCGGCGAATCAAACGCACATTTTGCGCCGTACAATGAAAGAATTAGAACAAGAACTGAACCCCCGCTTATTCCAACGCATTCACCGCTCGGCAATAGTTAATTTAGGGCAAGTGGAAAAACTCTGTAGCCGCCAAAATGGCGAGTACCATTTAGTGCTGCAAAACGGCCAAGAACTGAAAGTAAGCCGGAGCTACAAGGATCGGATAAAGCAATTAGTGCTTGGTGTGGCTCAATAACTTACTCTTGGGCTCAGCTAATGCGTACAGCAACGAACCTCCTCATCATTATTTTACTCTCGCTTCTCTTAACCAGTTGCAGTAGCCGCCAGCTTGGTTACCGCTATGCGGAAACGTTAATTAGTTGGCAAGCAGGGAACTACGTATCTTTAACCGATAGCCAAGATGAATTATTGCGAGCGGAAAGCCAGCGGTTTTTACAATGGCATGCTGAGCAGCATATGCCGCAGTATTACGCAACACTCAGTGATATCTATCGGCAGTTACAGCGTTCCGAAATGGGCGCTGAAGATTTGGCAAACTATAGTGAAGAATTAGCAACTTTTTGGGTTCAGATACGAAATGAACTCATCCCGCCTTCAGTAGCGCTGCTGCAAAGCTTAGATGATGAACAAGTAGCCGAACTTCTTGGCAATATGCAGGAACGATTGCAAGAACAAGAAGAAGAGCTAGCTCAGGTAGATGCGGAGATAGCGGCAGGGAACGCAAGTTATGCGCAAGAACGCCGAGCGGAACGATTTTTAAATTCATTTCGAGATTATGCGGGCCGGCCAAGCTCGGAGCAGGAGGCGCTTATTCAAGAATGGAGCCTACAAACCTCGAGCCTTGATGCACAATGGTACGCCTATCAAGTAGCCTGGCATGAGGCTTTTGTAGCGGCATTGGAACAACGCAAAAGCTCGGATTTTGCCGTTATTTTGGGTGATATTTACCTCAACCCTGAACAATTTAGAAGTGCAGAAATGCAAGAAAATCTGGCGCTAAACCGAACACGCACAGTACAGCTCATGGTTGCATTGGAGCAAAGTTTAAGCCCCCGACAACGGGAACGAATATTGCGTAGAGTAGATCGCCTGCGTCGCGATCTTCGGGGCATGATGAAGCAGCGCGAAGTAAGCGTTTAGCCTGTATTATGAAGCCATTAGTCCGTGGTTAAATGAACTAATGGCGCATACCATGAGGGCAAAGCCTATACTTGCAGGATTTTGCTTGTGTTGGTTTTACCGATGGTTTCCATAACATCACCATGAGTGATGATGACCATTTCACCTTTTTTGATATGCCCCCGTTTTTCAATCAGTTCAATAGCATCGCGCAGTACCTGTTGAGCATCGGAGCGCGTAGAATCAAAATACTCTGGATACACACCCCGATATAGATTCGCTCGGTTTAATGAGTGGTGATGCCGAGATAGGGCGAAAATTGGTAAATCGGTATGAATACGCGACATTAACTTAGCGGTGTGCCCGGATTCCGTTAAGGCAATAATTGCGGTAACGCCCTCAAGATGATTTGCCGTGTACATTGCCGCTAATGCAGTAGCTTGAGATACCGAAGGTACCGGCTCTTCGATACGCTCCCGGTTCAACCGTAAGGTTGGGTATTCTTCGGCACCGCTACAGATTTCAGCCATTGCCAACACGGTTTCCACTGGATATTTGCCGGCCGCTGTTTCGGCACTAAGCATAACGGCATCGGTGCCATCGAGAACAGCATTAGCAACATCCATTACCTCTGCGCGCGTTGGCATCGAATTATCAATCATCGATTCCATCATTTGCGTGGCGGTGATAACTACCTTATTCAGCTCTCGAGCGCGTTGAATGATGCGTTTTTGTTTGCCAACTAATTGCGCATCGCCAATTTCCACACCTAAATCACCGCGAGCAACCATCACTACATCACTTTCTTCAATAACATCATCGAGTGCCGCTTCGGTGGCTACCGTTTCAGCCCGTTCGATTTTCGCGCAAATGGCGCCATCACAGCCCGCTTTATTGAGCAGGGCACGAGCCAGCTTTAAATCGGCTCCGCTGCGTGGGAATGATACGGCAAGAATGTCTACGTCAATTTCTGCGGCTAACTCAATATCTCGATAATCTTTATCAGTAAGCGCTGCGGCAGATAGGCCACCGCCCATCCGGTTAATGCCTTTATTGTTTGATAAAGTTCCACCCACAGTTACCTTGGTATGAACTTCGGAGCCTGAAACCGAGGATACCTCAAGGCGAATTCGGCCATCATCTAGCAGCAAAATATCGCCGCGCTGAACGTCATTTGGTAGGGCTTTATAATCAAGGCCAACACGTTCTTGTGTGCCTTTTGCCCCATCAAATGCAGCGTCTAATATGAAAGGGCTGCCTTGTTCTAGATCCACACTGCCATTTTCGAAGCGCGCCACCCGAATTTTAGGCCCTTGCAAATCACCCAAAATCGCAACGTGATAACCCAGCCGGCCTGCGATTTCACGAACAGCTTCCGCACGTTTACGATGATCGTCGGCGTTACCATGAGAGAAATTCAAACGCACAACGTTTGCACCGGCTTTTATTAGCGCTTCGAGAACCCCTGGTTTATCTGTTGCGGGGCCAAGCGTGGTTACGATTTTTGTGCGTCTTAACATGGTGGTTTAACCCTTCCTATTGAATGTGTGCGTATAAATAGCTAGCAGTGCTGTACTCGTATTGAATACAAGTGGCGTATTCATGTTACGTGTTCATGTTACTTTAAATATTCTTGCCTGTTTTGCAATCGCCAACGTGCATATTAACATAATGAATGTGGCCAATGTGTGAAAGGCCAAATCAAAACTGTAAAATGAGAGATATATAATGTCGAATTCCGCGCCGAAAACCCCAACCGTAGCGAAAAGTGCCGATGAATGGCGGCAAGAACTTAGTGCAGAACAATATCGAGTGCTTCGAGAAAAAGGCACGGAGGCTCCATTTTCAGGTGCCTTGCTGCATGAAACGCGAGACGGTGATTATTACTGTGCTGGGTGTGGTGCGCTCTTATTTAAGGCGAATACCAAATTTGATGCAGGCTGCGGGTGGCCAAGCTTTTTCGCTGCGGAATCCGATACGGTAAAATATGTTCGCGATAGTAGCCATGGTATGGAGCGAACCGAAATACTTTGCGCTCAGTGTGAAGGGCATCTCGGTCATGTATTTTCTGATGGGCCGGCGCCAACAGGACAGCGCTACTGTGTAAATTCTTTAGCACTCGATTTCAGCGCAAAAGAAAAGCCCTGAAGTAGCAGTTTGTTGGCAAATTAAGTACAATGCGGCACGCATTTTAGGCAGGTTTCGAACTCCTAGAACATTAACTAGGGCTGCAGCGAAATCTTTTTCGTTACATTCGAAAGAATCAACAAAGGTTTACCGATGACTGACGCGCTGAACGATATTACGTTAAAAAGCTGGGAAGAACGCCAAGAATACGCTGAGTTAATGCAGCCATTGATTGGTCGTTTATATCGTACCAAGGGAGTAGAAATTCTGGTGTATGGCCGGAGCCTGCTTAATGGTTCAACCATAGATATCATAAAAACGCATCGCTTAGTGCGCCAACATGAAGGCCACAAATTGCGTTTGCGTGAGAGCTATCCGTTTTTGCAAGCTATTGCGGAAACAGAAATGGCACCAGCTCGTATCGATGTTGGTAAATTAGCGTTCGGCTACCATTTTGGCGGTAAGCGCCAAGGTGAAGAAAGCGTTGAAGAATACGTAAAGCGCGCCTTGGGTGATCTTGTTGGAAAAGCCGATGAGGTAGAGCCGCGCGATGTTGTTTTATATGGTTTTGGCCGGATTGGTCGTTTATTGGCGCGCTTATTAATCGAGCGAAATGGCCGAAACAACAAGTTACGCTTAAAAGCTATTGTTGTTCGTGGCGGCGGCAAAGGGGATTTAGAAAAACGCGCGAGTTTATTACGCCGAGATTCTGTGCATGGCCCATTCAATGGTTCTATTACAGTTGACCATGCAAACAGCGCTATTAAAGCGAACGGTACACAAATTCAGGTGATTTATGCGAACTCACCTGATTCCATCGATTACACCCAGTATGGTATTAATAATGCAATCATTGTGGATAACACTGGTGTTTGGAAAGATGAGGAAGGGCTTGGCCTCCACTTGCAATCAAAAGGGGCCGCGAAAGTACTGTTAACCGCGCCTGCCAAAGGCAATATAAAAAATATCGTTCACGGCGTAAATCATGGCGATATCCAAGCGGAAGATTTAATTGTTTCAGCGGCGAGTTGCACTACAAACGCTATTACGCCAGTTTTGAAAGCAATTAACGATGAGTTTGATATTCGTAATGGCCATGTTGAAACCGTGCATGCCTACACGAATGATCAAAACCTCATTGATAATTATCACAAAGCGGAACGCCGCGGCCGTTCGGCACCTTTGAACATGGTACTTACGGAAACGGGTGCTGCAAAAGCGGTAGCTAAAGCTTTACCTGAGTTGGCTGGCAAGCTTACCGGCAACGCTATACGTGTACCCACGCCAAACGTATCCATGGCAATTATGAATTTAAACCTCGGTAAAGCCACGGATAAAGAAGGCTTGAATGAGTACCTTCGGAAAGTAGCGTTAAATTCGGATTTGCAAAACCAGATCGATTTCACTTCATCCACTGAAATTGTATCATCGGATTTAGTGGGTAGCCGTTATGCCGGTATTGTTGATTCGCAAGCTACTATTGTAGATGGCGATCGTGCCGTGCTTTATGTTTGGTACGATAATGAATTTGGTTATAGCTGTCAGGTTCTTCGGGTAGTTCAGGATATGGCTGGGTTAATTGTTCCCAACATACCAGCATAATCTTCATGCCGAAATAAGCGCCTGTAGGCGCTTATTTTTTAGTTATATTTTATCGTTTATACAGAATTTCTGTTGTAAACGAGCTCTCTAATTAGTGCCCATGAACTTTTAATGCGGCGCGGGAAAATAAGGATTCTTATGTTTATTTCAACAGCATTTGATAGCGGTAATATTGAAGTAATCAGTGCCGATAGTGCTGATAATATTCGCTTACGTATCCGCAAGGATAACCAATCTGATTTCTATCAATGGTTTCACTTTAAGCTGTTCGCGGAGATTGATGTTGAGCACAATATGGTGATCGAGAACGCAGGTGGATCGGCTTATCCAAAAGGATGGGAAAATTACCAGGCAATGGCGAGCTACGATCGTGAACACTGGTTTCGCGTGCCCACTCACTTTGATGGCGAAAAACTAACCATAAGCCATATCCCCGAGCAAGAAACCGTATTTTACGCATACTTTGTGCCTTATAGCTGGGAGCGCCATCTTGATCTATTGCAAATTGCGCAACAATCCTCTTGGGTTCAGCAATGTGTGTTAGGTACCACGCTAGATGGCCGCGAAATGAATATGTTAGTGATTGGCGAACCGGCTGCACATAAGCGCAATATTTGGATTACCGCGCGCCAGCACCCTGGCGAAACTATGGCGGAATGGTTTGTTGAAGGTTTGTTGGAACATTTATTAGATGAAGATGAGCCGGTATCAAGGCAGCTTTTGGATAAAGCCGTTTTTTATGTCGTTCCTAATATGAATCCTGATGGTAGTGTTCGCGGGCATTTACGAACCAATGCGGCCGGCGTGAATTTAAACCGAGAGTGGGCGGCACCTTCATTAGATAAGAGCCCCGAGGTATTTCATGTGCTAGAAGAGATGGATGCAATTGGCGTGGATATGTACCTCGATGTTCATGGTGATGAGAATTTGCCTTATAACTTTGTTGCGGGCTCTGAGGGCATTCCTTCTTATGATGAGCGCCACGCTCAGCTTGAAGAAAATTTCCGCTCAGCTTATTTAGCCGCCACTGCTGAATTTCAAACAACCTATGGTTATGAGAAAGAAGCACCAGGCCAAGCTAATTTAACCGTTGCCAGTAGCGCGGTTTCCGAACGCTTTAAGTGCTTAGCCTTCACGATTGAAATGCCATTTAAAGATAATGATGATATGCCAGAACCGTATCAACAATGGTCGGATATTCGCTCACGTAACTTCGGCCGCGATACATTGAAGGCAATATTAGATGTAGTTGATCAGCTGCGTTAAAACGGTTGCTTCGTTTCAGCGCTAAAAGATACTGAAAAAACACCCAGCAAAACAAAAAAGGCCGAACAATTTATGTTCGGCCTTTTTATTCGTTAACCTTTTTCTATGCTGGTTACTCTTTATCGGTTTCGGGCGCTGCTGGAGCTACGCTGCCTTCAGCACGCTGTTTAGCAATTCGCTTCTCCCAAAAATCAGCTTTTTTGATTCCCAGTTTTACTGGATCAAAAATAATGGGGCCGCCGGCTTTTTTCTGCTCTTCGTAATCGCGTAAGCACATAATAGCGGGCTTAGCGACAAAGAAAATGGCGAGAATACCAAGAATGTTAATCCAAGCCATGAGGCCAACACCGATATCACCGAGGTTCCAAATATAGCCTGAACTATTCACCATGCCATAAGCCACCATAAACATAATAACCACTTTTACAATAAAGAGTGAGAATCGGTTTTTGATGTAGCGGTTTAGATAGGCCACATTGGTTTCAGCAATGTAGTAATAAGCCAGTATAGTTGTGAAGGCAAAGAAGAAAATGGCAATGCCCACAAAACCTTGGCCGAAACCGCCAAACACACTAGATAACGCCAGTTGTGTGAAAGCGGGAGAGGCTACTTCTGTTGCAGCATCCACATTTTGCAGGATTAATGCACCAGAGGTTTCCGCTACTATGTTGTATTGCTGAGTGATAAGAATCATCAGAGCAGTTGCAGTACACACAAATAAGGTATCAACATACACTGAAAATGCCTGGACTAAGCCTTGTTGCGAAGGGTGATCTACCTCAGCGGCAGAAGATGCATGCGGGCCTGTACCTTGGCCAGCTTCATTGGAATAAATACCGCGTTTAACACCCCAACCAATCGCCGCACCAAAGCCTGCTTGCGCGGTAAAGGCGTCGGAAACAATCATGGCAAATATTCCTGGAACCTGATTCAGATTCAAGAACACAATAACCAACGCCATGATGATGTAGGCTAAAGCCATGAACGGCACTACTATCTGGGTAAAGTTAGCGATTCGGCGAATACCACCAAAAATTATAAAGCCGAGAACGATGAGGATAACCGCAAGGGCAATCAATTTGTGCGAGCCAACATCGCCATAATCAGTGGTTACCAGATTGCCATCACCGAACACTTGGGTAACGGCTTGGCCAACGGCGTTTGCTTGAATGCCAGGGAGAAAAATGCCGCACGCAATAATCGCAGATATAGCGAAAACAATAGCTAACCACTTCTGCCCCAGTGCTTTTTCAAAATAATAAGCCGGGCCACCGCGATACTGACCATTTTCTTCTACTTTGTAAATTTGGCCTAAGGTTGATTCGGCGTAGGCTGTGCTTGCGCCTAAAAATGCCACAACCCACATCCAAAACACTGCCCCGGGGCCACCAAAACCGATAGCCGCAGCAACGCCAGCAATGTTACCCACACCAACTCGGCCTGAAAGCGTAACGGCCAAGGCTTGGAAGGAGGAGATACCTTTGCTAGATTCGTTTGGGCTCAGTAGTAACTTAACCATTTCTTTGAAATGGCGAACCTGAGCGAAGCGTGTAAGGATTGAGTAAAACAAACCCGCGGCTAAGCATAAAAATACAAGCGCGGGGCTCCAAATGATACTGTTAAGTGTGCTGACCAGATTTTCCATCAGATCCTCTCGTGGTTGTTATTGTTCTGTTATGAATACTTTGCCACAGTTACGGAGAAAGCTCTACGCTATTCCTTGCAGAAAACTGGCTTCTTACCGCGATTAATCGAAATCTAGTAGGAATATAGCGCAAATAGCCGTTTTGATCGGGAAAGGAGTGATGACCCTGAGCCAACAGGCTGATATGATAGGGCTCAGTGTTTGCGGTAAATCGAGCCAAGAAGGCTAAATTCTTTTACAAAGCGTAATCACGTTTGAATTCTGTAACTGAGCATTATTCGAGAAAAAGGGGTGATGCTCTTATATTTAAGTTTAGGTGATTTATCTATGGCAATTATAAGTTGCCCCGGATGCGGAAAAAAAGTATCCGATAAAGCTGCTGTATGCGGTGAGTGTGGTTTTATGCTGGGTGCTCATGATGTTGAGAGCTTGGCGCGGAAAGCACAAAATCAACGCGCAATCAAAGTAAGTAAATTGGTAAGCCAACAAATGTTGGCTATTTTACTTTTTATCGCTGGCATTGCCGGTACCTTCTATGATTGGGCTCAGCTCGATGGGTGGCAGTTTATGCCACAAGTATCGATGGTTGTTACTGTGTTCAGTTTCGTTTGGTATTTGGTAGCTCGAGCACGTATTTATATTCTTAAGCGACAACGTTAACTATGCAGTATGAAGACGCCTTAAGGGCGATGACCCCAGAAATTTATGAACGGATGAAAACTGCAGTTGAAACCGGGCGTTGGCCCGATGGGCAAAAACTAACTGCCACGCAACTCGAAAATGCGATGGAACTAGTTATGGTTTATCAAGCGAAACGGCTGCAACAAGATGATCATTTTACTATTTCACCTACCGGCGAACTGGTTACCAAAACCAAAGGCGACATGCGCGCGGAACTGCGAATGCGTACAGCTAACGACATAGCGCGTTTTAAAGTAAATAACCCAGCCGACAGCGAAAGCGATACGGAGAAGTGAATCAGTGTTTGTAACCGAAAAGCCCAATCAACAAGGTACTGCCGAGCATTATCAAAGCCTCAAGGAGCAACTGCAGGCGCTCGTGGCTGATGAGCCAAACCTCATCGCTAATTTGGCCAATATCAGCGCAGTTCTGTATGAGCAACTTGATAACTTAAACTGGCTAGGCTTCTACCTCACCGAGGGTGAAGAACTCGTGCTAGGCCCATTCCAAGGGAAAGTGGCTTGTGTGCGTATTCCTTTTGGTAAAGGGGTGTGTGGAACCGCGGCGAGTAGCCAAACTATTCAACGCATTGCCGATGTGCATGCGTTTCCTGGCCATATAGCATGTGATGCAGCGAGCAACTCCGAAATTGTATTGCCGATTGTAGTAAATGGTAAAACAGTAGCTGTATTGGATATTGATAGCCCCAGCACAGATCGATTCACCGCAATGGATGAAGCTGGGCTTGCAGCTTTATTGCCGCTGCTCGTTGATTTGAATTGGTAGCGGCATGGATTCATTTGATGTTCGGCCTTACTTGGTTTCCATTCATGACATGGAATTCTTTGAAGATGATGCTGAACAGGCAGCTGATAATCTGAACGCTATGCTTTATGCCCTGGTGCGTGAGGCTGAATCAAGCGATTATTGGAATTCAGAAAAAATAGAACAACTGGTTGTTGAAATTTCTGAGATGTGGGTTCGAGAGCTCGGCCTTATTGAAACAGAAGTTGATGAATTAGAAGATTATATAACTCACTTGGTACATCGAATAGAACAAGATGGCCAAAACGAACAGCTCGATGAAGGTTAATTAAATGGACAACACGGCAAAACTCTCCACCAGTAAAGAAGTGATTGCATATTTGGCAACACAGTTTCCAAACTGCTTCACCCTTGAAGGAGAGGCGCGACCCTTAAAGATTGGTATTTTTGATGATTTAGCAGCGAGATTAGTAAACGATGAGCAGGTTAGTAAAACACGTTTGCGTTCCGCTTTGCGTCAGTACACAGGCTCTTGGCGTTATTTACGTGCCGTAAAGGCAGGGGTTGAGCGAGTTGATTTAGATGGCAATGATGCGGGCTTAGTAGAAACCGATCACGAAGAGCATGCACAGTTACAATTAACCGAATCACAAGCACGAGCAAAAGCAAAAAGAGCAGAGCGTGCGGCAGAAAGCAAAGCTGCTGCGACAAAAGCTCGTGCAGCTAAGAACAAAGACGCGCAAGATGGTGTCAGAACGGATAAGAAAGGGGGGCGGGGAGCTCCAAAAGCAAAAACTCGCCGTAATACGCAAACAGAGCATGGCAAAGCAGAAAAAGCGAATAAGCCAAAAACCGAAGCTCCGTTGCAAGTGGTTGAACCGGCACAGGTGCAGATTGGGCAATCCGTGCAAATAAAAGTGGGTAGCTTTCCAGTCACTGGTGTGATTACTGAAATTGATAAAAACGATGCGCAAGTTCAGTTACCGACAGGAATGTCGGTTAGAGTTCAAATAACTGAATTGTTCAGCGTTTGATAGGAGTATGAATGATTAAGCAGGTTGTACAACGAGTAGCTTTAGTATTTGCGTTGTTAACGAGCGCGGTTTTTTTTAGCGCATCAATTTTCGCGCAAGATGACGAAAGCTACAGTGTTAGTGATATACCGAAGCTGCAACCCGAATCGCAACATGTAGTTGCCAGTCGCCGAATTGCTGCTTATTTCACGCGGTATCACTACAGTAACGTTGAGCTTAATGAGGAAATGTCGCGGCAAATTTTTGATCGCTACTTTGAGCAGCTCGATTACAACCGCATGTTTATGCTAGCAAGCGATATAGAAAGCTTTCAGGAGCATCGTGATAACTTTCATGAAGCGCTGGTAGAAGGTGAGTTAGCGGTAGCCTTTGCTATTCACCAGAAAAATTTAGAACGTAGATTTGAGCGCTTTCAGTTCGCCTTAGAAGAAGTTTCCAACCTTGATGATGATTTTAGTTTCGATGAAGAAGGTGCGGAATATCAGTTTGATCGAACTGAGGCAGATTGGGCGGCAAGTGAAGAGGAATTAAATGATATTTGGCGCCTTCGGGTAAAAAATGACGCGCTTAACCTTGCGTTAGCTGGGCGTGAACCGGAAGAAATCATTGAAAATCTAGAGCGCCGCTACCGTTCTGCACAACAACAAATTACCCAACACAAAAGTGAAGATGCGTTTCAATCGGTGATGAACGCTTTTGCGCGAAGCGTGGATGCGCATACAAGCTATTTGTCGCCTCGTAACGCTGAAAGATTTCAGCAAAACATGAATCTATCGCTGGAGGGAATCGGTGCTGTATTGCAGGCAGAGTATGATTACACCGTAATTCGCTCGTTAGTCCCGGGTGGCCCTGCCGAGCGCTCAGATGAACTGAATCCAAATGATAGAATTATTGCGGTTGCCCAAGGCGACCAAGATTTTGTAGATGTGATTGGCTGGCGTTTAGATGATGTAGTTGAGCTTATTAAAGGGCCAAAGGGCAGTGTAGTTCGCCTGCAAATTTTAAAAGAAAGTGATGGTTCCGGTGCCGCCCCAAAATCGGTAGAAATCGTTCGCGAAGAGGTTCGGCTGGAAGATAGAGAAGCGAAATTGAGCTACGAAACCAGTGATACCGGTGATAAATTCGCTGTGATTACCATTCCAGGTTTCTATAATAATCTAACCGATGATGTTCGTGGTTTGCTAACTGAAGTGAATGGCGATGAGAATATTGAGGGCTTGGTTGTTGATTTGCGCGGTAATGGTGGTGGTTCTCTAAGTGAATCGATAACACTTACTGGCCTCTTCATTCCTTCAGGGCCTGTCGTTCAAGTTCGCGAAAGTAGCGGCCGTGTTGATGTGAGCGGTGATCCGGATCCTGCGGTTGTGTATGAAGGCCCCATGGTTGTGATGGTGGATCGATTTAGTGCATCGGCTTCAGAAATTTTTGCCGCTGCCTTACAAGATTATCGCCGTGCTTTAATTGTGGGCGAGAACACCTTCGGTAAAGGCACTGTACAGCAGCACCGTGGTTTACAACGTCGCTTTGATTTAGGCAGCAACCCGATGGGCAGTGTGCAGTACACCATGGCCAAGTTCTATCGCATCAATGGTGGTTCTACACAGCACAAAGGTGTGGTGCCCGATATTGTATTTCCGAGCTTGATTGACCCAGAAGAATTCGGTGAGAGCCGTGCAGATAACGCACTACCTTGGGATCAAATTGAGCCTGTACAGTTCCGCGCTTTTAATTTCGTGAACAATGAATTGATCGAAAAACTAGCTAATGAGCACAAACTTAGAATAGAGAACGACAAAGAGTTCGCGTTTATTGCCGAAGATGTCGAGCGCTACCGAACGATGCGCGAGCGTACGTCGATATCCTTAGTGCGTGCTGAGCGAGAGGCTGAAACCGAGGCGCAGCAAGCCCGAAATCTTGAGCGCATCAACTTGCGTTTGCAGCAAGCAGGGCTCGAACCCGTTGAATCAATCGATGGCGTTGAGGAAGAATATCGCTCACCAGACGTGTTCTTACAAGAGGCTATTGAAGTAGCAGCCGATTACGTGCACACCATGAGTGGTGGCGCTCGAAATGTACGCAACGATTAGTTGCGATTCATTTGGGGATTCCTTTTTGCTGTAAAAAAAACCCGAAAATCAGTGTAATTTGAAATAAGGGCTTGCCGTTGCAGGCCCTTATTTGTAAGTTAGCAACCTATCAAATTAATATTGCCGAAAAACCATAACAATAACGGTACTCGCTTTATGACAATAGAACGTTCTACAAACAATCGCTGGTCGAGTAATTTTTCTTTTGTGCTCGCTGCTACTGCTGCCGCTGTTGGGCTCGGAAATATTTGGAAGTTTCCGTACATCATGGGTGAGAACGGTGGCGGTGCATTCGTACTTTTGTATTTGCTTTTTATCTTCCTTATTGGTGTGCCTGTTCTTATGGCAGAAGTGCTTATTGGGCGAAGAGGCCGCAACTCCCCAGGTTACGCTGCGGCTAAACTAGCGCGTGAATCGGGTGTTAGTTCAGCTTGGCAAATTACTGGGTGGATGGGTTTAAGTGCCGGTTTTATTATTCTTACTTTTTATGCGGTGATTGCCGGCTGGGCACTCTCTTATGTCGTAAAAAGCGTGAGTGGAACCTTTGTTGGAGCAACACCTGAATCCGTGTCAGCAACCTTCGGTGGAATGGTTAGTTCTGCGCCTGAGTTATTGTTCTACACCACAGTATTAATTGCTGCCACCGTTCTTGTTGTTGGCAAGGGCTTTAAGAGTGGTTTAGAAAGAGCTGTAACTTATCTAATGCCCTTGTTACTTGGCCTCTTAGTGCTAATCGCTCTGTATGCCGCGCATATTGGTGATTTCGGTGCTGCTTTTACGTTTATGTTTTATCCCGATTTTTCTGCTTTAACAACGCAGGGCGCTTTAATCGCCCTGGGGCACGCTTTCTTCACGCTTAGTTTAGCGTCTGGCGTAATGATCATCTATGGCGCGTACCTACCAAAAGGTGCTTCAATCGTAAGAACTTCAATTTGGATAGCTATCGCCGATACAGTGGTTGCTTTAATCGCTGGCTTGGCTATTTTTCCTATCGTGTTTGGATTTGGGTTAACACCGAGCGAGGGGCCCGGTTTGATTTTCCAAACATTGCCGCTTGCGTTTGCCAATATGCCATTTACAACGCTGGTAGCCACCGTATTCTTTGTGATGTTAGTACTCGCGGCATTTACCTCCGCCATTGCAATGATTGAGGCTTCAGTAGCCTTTGCCGAAGAACGGCTGCGTTTAAAGCGTTGGCATGCTGCAATAACCTCGGGTGCGGTGCTTTGGACACTCAGTTTAGCAACGGTATTCTCTTTAAGTGGCGCCAGTTGGGCGCAACTTGAATGGAATTTCTTCGGCAAGGAGCTCGATAGTATTTTTGCGGCTATTGATCATTTAGCATCAAATATTTTACTTCCTCTAGGTGGGTTTATGGCCGCAGTATTTACGGGCTGGGTGATGAAAACACGCTTCACTGAAGAAGAGTTAAATATGAGCAAAACTGGATACAAAATTTGGCAATTCTGTGTTCGGTACTTAGCGCCAGTAGCGATTATTTGTATCTTTTTGCAGTTACTTGGCATTCTTAACTTTTAATTATTAGTTATTACTGGAATTATTTATGACGGTTAGTACAAAACGTCCCTCGTATTTGCAGGCGCTACTGCCTTTGCTCGCTCTTATAGTGATGCTGAGTAGCTCAGTTTATTTATTTGGCGAAGATTCCTCTTATGGTCCAAACCAAATCGCCTTATTAATTGCAGCCGCTATTGCAACCTTGATTGCTTTCCAAAATGGCCATCGTTGGGAAAACATTGAAAACGGTATTACCTCCGGTATCTCGGTGGCCTTGGGTGCCATATTGATCATTCTAATGGTGGGGTCGCTCATCGGTACTTGGTTATTGGCCGGTATTGTTCCCACAATGATTTATTATGGGTTAGAACTCTTAAGCCCGAGTTGGTTTTACGCTGCGGCCTGTATCATTTGTGCCATAGTAGCGCTATCTATCGGGAGCTCTTGGACAACCGCAGCTACTATTGGTGTCGCCTTGATCGGTGTTGCTACCGGTATGGGCTTGTCGCTTCCTATTACCGCAGGTGCAGTTATTTCGGGTGCGTATTTCGGTGATAAAATGTCGCCTTTATCAGATACTACAAATTTAGCACCCGCTGTAGCCGGCACAGAACTCTTCGCTCATATTCGTTACATGACATGGACGGCATTGCCTGCATTAGCTATCTCCATTTTACTTTTCCTGATACTCGGCTTTAGTGCTGGTGGGGAGGCTAATTTGGATTCCTTGCAAGTGATGCAAAACGAGTTGAGTAATATCTTTAATATCAGCCCTATTATGCTGGTTCCTCTGGCGATTCTTTTTGCTCTTGCCGCAATGAAAAAGCCCGCATTACCTTCTATTTTGATTGGTGCTCTTGTGGGCGGGCTTTGGGCGTTGATTTTCCAAGGTGATGTGATCGCAACCTTGGCAAATAGCGAAAGGCCGAATGCTCTGGTAGGAGCCATTGAAGTGGTGTGGCTTGCGCTTGCCAACGGTGTAGCGATTGAAGCGGAAAACTCTGAACTGAGCTCTTTGATCAGTGGCGGCGGTATGGCCAGCATGACCAACACGGTATGGTTGATTATCAGCGCCATGACATTTGGTGCAGTAATGGAAACCAGCGGCGCATTACAGAAATTAATTCGTGGCATTTTGAAATTGGTAAAATCAACCGGTTCGTTGGTTACGGCAACCGTTTTTACCTGTTTTGGCGCTAATGTGTTAACTGCGGATCAATACATGGCCATTGTTTTGCCCGGCAGAATGTACCGAGAGGCATATGCCGAAGCTGGATTAGATCCGCGTGTTCTTTCGCGCACATTGGAATCGAGCGGTACTATTACTTCTGCGTTGATTCCATGGAATACATGTGGTGCGTATATGTTCTCGGTGCTTGGAGTATATCCATTGCACTATGCACCATTTGCCTTCTTCTTATTATTGGTTCCCATGCTAACCATCATTTATGCCTACACTGATTTTAAAATCTTGAAATTAGATGATAAAAACACAGCAACCGCGTAATTTATTCGTTTTAAATGAACGCAGGCTCCGGCCTGCGTTTTTGTAAGGAAGAACTATGAGCCATTCGCCTGAAGCAAAATATCGCCTAAATTATTCTGCACCAAATTTCAAAATTCATACCACGGAGCTGAACTTCCATCTCGATGATCATCACACCGAAGTGTTAAACCGGATGGATATCGAGTGTTTAACTGAAGGCGCAAGCTTGGAACTCGATGGTGAGAACTTGCAGCTGGTGGCTCTCGCTATTAACGGTCGGGTATTAAGCGAAGATGAGTACTCGCAAACGGATAAGCAGTTGATTATTCCGAACGTGCCCGAACGCTTTGAGCTGGTAGTGGAAACTCTGATCGACCCGGCAGGGAACACTTCATTGGAAGGGCTTTATAAATCAGCGGGCACATTTTGTACCCAGTGTGAGGCTGAAGGCTTCCGTAAAATCACCTATTATTTAGACCGTCCCGATGTGCTCTCGGTGTTCACCACAACGGTGAACGCAACTAAGGCTGAGCATCCATATCTATTAGCCAATGGCAATCCAACCGCGGAACATCAATCGGGAGAGCGGCATGCCGTAACCTGGCATGACCCGCATCCAAAACCAGCCTATCTTTTTGCTCTCGTTGCTGGTGATTTCGATTTATTAGAAGATAGTTTTACTACCCAAGAGAATCGCGAGGTATTGCTACAGGTTTTCGTGGATAAGGGTAATTTGCCGCGAGCGAAGCATGCAATGGCATCACTTATTAATGCCATGAAGTGGGACGAAACGCGTTTTAACCTTACTTACGATCTCGATATTTACATGATTGTGGCGGTTGATTTCTTCAATATGGGAGCGATGGAAAATAAAGGCTTGAACATTTTCAACTCGAAATATGTGCTTGCCGATAGTAGCACTGCAACCGACCAAGATTTTTTAAATGTAGAATCAGTAATTGGCCATGAATACTTTCACAATTGGAC
Organism: Aliidiomarina iranensis; assembly: GCF_003987135.1. Classification (GTDB taxonomy): domain Bacteria; phylum Pseudomonadota; class Gammaproteobacteria; order Enterobacterales; family Alteromonadaceae; genus Aliidiomarina; species Aliidiomarina iranensis. The sequence continues at coordinate 251,573 of NZ_PIPJ01000002.1, read as the reverse complement.
CGGCAATAGAATTACCTGCCGTGATTGGTTTCAGTTAAGCCTGAAAGAGGGTTTAACGGTATTCAGAGATCAGGAGTTTAGTGCTGATTTGGGGATGCGTGCAGTAAATCGGATTCAAGATGCACGTATTATTCGTACCCACCAGTTTGAAGAAGATGCAGGGCCTATGGCGCATCCGATTCGGCCAGACCGAGTGGTAGAAATGAATAATTTCTACACAGTAACGGTGTATAACAAAGGCGCGGAAGTGATTCGCATGTTGCACACGTTACTTGGTGAAAGCAAATTTCAACAGGGCATGGCGTTATATGTTCAACGCCATGATGGTGAAGCTGTAACCTGTGAGGATTTCGTAAAAGCCATGGAAGATGCTAGCGGCCTTGATTTGGTGCAGTTTCGTAATTGGTATTCACAGGCAGGCACACCACGAGTAACAGTAACCGAAACTTATAACGCAGAAAACCAAACTTATTTGTTAACCTTAACACAGAGCACGCCGGCCACGCCTGGGCAACAAGTGAAGCACCCATTCCATATTCCGCTACGCGTTGAATTTGTCTCCAATAGTGGCGAACCAATGGCATTGCATCTGCTTGGCGCAGATAAACCAACGACAATCCTTGAACTGAGAGAGCAACAGCAGGTGTTCGAGTTTCATAATGTGAATGAGAAGCCTGTAACTGGCCTATTAGCTGATTTTTCCGCGCCAATTAGGCTTGAATTTACCCGGCCGGAAACTGAGTATCTCGCCATTATTGCTGGCGGTAACGACCCATTTTTACGATGGGATGCGGTACAACAATTATATTTTGGCGCATTACATACCGCTGTTGCGGATAACTCGGCAGTTGCTTTAACGCCGGCCTTAATCGCAGTATTACAAAAAGCGCTCGCCGATGAAAACTCGGATCCGGCAATGAATGCTTTACTATTGCAGGTTCCAAGTGAAGAGGCCTTGAGCCAGGAGTACGATATTATTCCTGTAGAAGCGATTTGCCGGGCGGTTTCGGAATTACGGCTAGCTTTGGCAAAATCCTTGCAATCGGAATTAATGCAAGCCTGGCAACAAGTTGATTTAGGTTCAAATGCGCTGAACTCGAGCACAATTGCCAAACGCATGCTCGGTAACACGGCACTTAGTTTTTTAGCGCTGTTGCCGGAAGATGCATCGATTCAGCGCGCTTTAAAAGCACAGTTCAAGGCAGCTAACAATATGACACTGCAGTTTGGAGCACTACAGGCAGCCGTTCATGCCAATCACCCGATAGCCTCGGAATTACTCACTGATTTTGCAGGGCAGTGGCAGGGCGAAACCTTAGTGATGGATAAATGGTTAGCGGCGCAAGCAACTGCACCTATCAGTGGCACAGTAAGTAAAATACAGAAACTTACTGAACATTCGGCCTTTAATTGGGGTAACCCGAATCGAATCTATTCCTTGCTCGCAAGTTTCACTCATAATCTTGGGCAGCTACATCACAGCTCGGGCGCTGGTTATGAATTTATGATTGCGGCCATTAAGCGTTTGAACGCTAGTAATCCGCAAGTAGCATCGAGATTGCTCTCGCCATTGTTGAAATGGCGCAGGTTACCAGAGAACCAGCAGGCTATGTTGAAATCGCAGCTAGTGAGTTTGAGTAAACTACCGAATTTAGCACCAGACCTATATGAGAAGGTGAATCAAACCTTAACGGATAATTAACTCCTCGCACCAGCTGCTTATACGTTGCTTTTCCTTGTCTAAAGGCCGACAATATAAATGTTTAAGACCGACCGTTGTAAACGGTTGGCCAGCCATTTATTTTTCGCCTGCAGACAAGGATTAATCACCATGGCATCGGTTAATACGCAAATACCGGTAATCCTCGAAAAAGTATCAGAAACCATCCATCAAAAACTTTCTAAAGAGAGCGCGCCGCTTGTCGATGAGTTCGCTCAACGCCTCTACCGGAATGTTTCGCGGGACGATTTGATGGGCCGCGATTACAGCAACATTTATGGCGCAATCGTTGGGCTTTGGCACAGTTTTAATGAATACGAATCAAATACGAAAGCCACAGTAAAAGTATATAACCCAGACGTAAGCCAATATGGCTGGGAATCACCTCATACCATTATTGAAATTATTCAAACCGATATGCCATTTATGGTTGATTCAGTGCGCATGGCGTTGAATCGCTTGGGAATAAACTCCCAGCTATTGTTGCACGCACCACTTGTGCATCGGCGGTGTGAGCAACAGCGCGTGTGTGAAATTTTACCTTCCGGAGTAACCGATAAAGATGCGCAAACTGATACCGTATTTTTGATTGAGGTTGACAGGCAGAGTGATGAAGGTGCGCGCAAGGCACTGAAAGAAGAGTTGGTGTCAGTGATGGATGACGTTGCACTAGCGGTAAGTGATTGGCAGCCAATGCGTGAAAAACTTGCCGATATTGCGAAAAATTTAGAGAACAACAAATTCCCCGGAGCGAAAGAGAAACTTGCGCAAGCCAAACGTTTTCTCTCTTGGTTAGCCGACGATAATTTCACTTTAGTGGGTTATCGTAGCTATTCAGTGAAAGCAACTGAAGGCGACTATGAGATTGTGCAAGATAAGGGTAGTAGCCTCGGTTTATTAAAGAATAGCGAACGTTCAGAACCCCGCCAGCTCTCGGCGATGGGTAAATTGGCGCGAAGTACAGCACTCTCCAGTGACGAGATATTGTTGCTCACCAAAGCGAATACGCGCTCTCGGGTGCATCGCCCGGCGCATTCCGATTACATTGGTATTAAACGCTTTAATGAAAAAGGCGAGGTGGTTGGTGAAGATCGCTTTATCGGTCTATATGCGGCAAGCTTTTACAACGATAGTGTGATGGATATCCCGTTAGTAAAAGATAAAGTTGAAGCCGTATTAGCTAACTCTCGATATGCTCGAGGTACTCACGCGAGTAAAGCACTTTTGAATATCATGCAAACCTATCCGCGTGATGAAATAGTGCAAAGCAGCATCGAAGATCTACTGAAAACTGCGTTGGGAGTTTTCCAGATTCAAGAGCGTGATATTACCCGGATTTTTCTTCGCCGCGATATTTTTGGCCGTTTCATTACCGCTATGGTTTATGTACCTAAAGAGCGCTATAACACGGCTCTTCGAATAAAAACACAGAAGATCCTAGCCCGAACATTGGGTAGCAAAGAAGAGGTTGATTTTACAACCTACTTCTCAGAATCAGCACTTGCAAGAACACAATACATTGTGCGCGTAGAAGACAGTGGACAGGAAATTAACGTGAAAGAACTTGAGCAAAACTTAACCGAAGCTTCGCGGAGCTGGGAAGATAATTTTGAAAGTTTACTTATTACTAGCAAAGGTGAGGTAAAGGCTCGAGAGCTTATGAGCCGATATGCCGAGGGCTTTCCGCGCGCCTACAAAGAAGAAGTTTTACCCGCAGTAGCCTTAGCTGATATCGATCAACTTGAAGCCCTTGATGATGAACACCGATTAGGTATGTTGTTTTATCGCGCGCAAGAAGTTCAGGATGATTCAAACCGAGTTAAATTAAAGTTATTCCACCGTGATGAGCCAATTCATTTATCGGATGTATTGCCCATGTTGGAGAACTTTGGTTTACGTATAATCAACGAAAGCCCTTATCAAATAAAAGATGCGAATGGCCATGTTTTTTGGGTGTTAGATTTCTTTATGCTCCACACCGCAGGCAAACTTGATTTGGATGGAAGCCGGGATAACTTCCAAAATTCCTTTGCGAAAGTGTGGTCGGGTGATTACGAGGATGATGGCTTTAATAGGTTGATTTTAGGCGCTGGTATGGAAGGCCGCCACGTTATTATCTTACGCATGTTCGCCAAATATATGCGCCAAATTGGCGTTACTTTCAGCCAAAGCTATATAGAAAGTACGTTCACGCGCTATCCCAAGATTGCGAAGCTGTTAGTGAAGTTGTTTTACACCCGATTTGAACCCGGTGTGAAGGGTGTTGCCAAAAAAGTTGAAAACTTGGTGGCTAAAATTCAGGCTGAACTTGAGAACGTATCGAGCCTCGATGATGACCGTATTATTTGCCGTTATTTGGATTTAATTCAGGCGGCGCTGCGCACCAACTTCTTCCAACTTGATGCCGATGGCAACGAGAAGCCTTACGTTTCTGTGAAATTCCTTCCCGAGTTAATAGCAGAGATGCCATTACCGCTGCCGAAGTATGAGATTTTTGTGTATTCGCCCCGTGTTGAGGGTGTGCATTTACGCGGCGGTAAAGTTGCACGAGGCGGGTTGCGTTGGTCGGATCGGCGCGAGGATTTCCGTACTGAGGTGCTAGGTCTAGTAAAAGCGCAACAGGTGAAAAACACGGTTATTGTGCCGGTTGGCGCCAAGGGTGGCTTTGTATGTAAGCAATTGCCGGAAGAGCGCGAGGCGATGTTTGAAGAAGGTAAGGCGTGTTATCGCACCTTCATTCGCGCGCTTCTAGATATTACCGATAACATCATTGAAGGTGAGGTTGTTCACCCAGAAAATGTTGTACGCCATGATGAAGATGACCCTTATTTAGTAGTAGCAGCAGATAAAGGTACGGCTACTTTCTCTGATATCGCTAATGGTATTTCTGCAGAATATAACCATTGGCTAGGCGATGCCTTTGCATCTGGCGGTTCTGTGGGCTATGACCACAAGAAAATGGGCATTACCGCGCGCGGTGCATGGGAATCTGTGAAACGGCATTTCCGCGAGATGGGTATCGATTGTCAGAAAACTGAGTTTACCTGTATCGGTATCGGCGATATGGCGGGGGATGTATTCGGTAACGGTATGTTGCTATCGGAGAAAACCAAACTTGTGGCAGCGTTTAACCACATGCACATTTTCATCGACCCAGAGCCAGATACCAAAAAATCGTTCAAAGAACGCGAACGCATGTTTCAACTGCCACGCTCTAGTTGGGAAGATTACGATAAATCGTTGATTAGTGAAGGCGGTGGTATTTTCTCACGGAGTGCTAAATCAATTGAACTTAGCACCCAAATGAAGCGTTTGCTGGGTACACAAAAGCGCAGCATGGCACCGAACGAGTTGATTCGTGCTTTGTTGATGTCGGAAGTTGATTTGATATGGAACGGCGGTATTGGTACCTATGTGAAGGGTAGCAAAGAAACTGACGCGGAAGTTGGTGATCGCGCGAACGATCCACTGCGGATTAACGGGAAAGATTTACGCTGCAAAATTATTGGTGAGGGTGGCAACCTAGGCTTCACCCAGCTAGGGCGAATTGAATTTGCCATGCAAGGTGGCCGTATTAACACTGATTTCATCGATAACGTGGGTGGCGTAGATTGTTCGGATAACGAAGTAAATATCAAAATCCTTCTCAACGGTTTAGTTACATCGGGCAAATTAACCAAGAAGCAGCGCGATAAATTATTGTTTGATATGACGGATCAGGTTTCGGAAATTGTTCTAAATGATTGTAATCGGCAAACACAATCTATGTCGGTTACCCTGATGCGTGGTGCGGATCAAATTAAAGAGATGCAGCGTTTCATTCATCATTTGGAGAAAGAAGGCCTACTGGATCGGGCGTTAGAGTTCTTGCCTGATGACGATAATTTGGCGGAACGAACAGCTTCAGGTAAAGGGCTAACTCGGCCGGAGTTGGCAGTTCTAAATGCCTACGGCAAGATGGTGTTGAAAGAGGAATTAGTAGTTGATGACATTACTAACGACCCGTTTCACGCTAAAGAGCTGGTTGCCTCATTCCCTCGCGAATTACAAGAGCAGTTTAGCGATGCGATGAACGATCACCCGTTGAAGGGGCAAATAATTGCCACTAAGTTAGCGAACAACATTGTTAATGATATGGGGCCGAACTTTGTTTACCGCAAACAAGAAGCAACAGGCGCTTCGGTGCCTGAGATTGCGGCTGCTTATATCATTGCACGTGAGGTGTTTGCGAGCCGGAAGATATGGGCTGAAGTTGAAAAACTGAATAATAAAATTCCAGCAAACGTGCAAAACCAAATTTTGTTCCAGGTACGGAGAATGGTGCGGCGAGCTACGCGCTGGTTCTTGCGTCATCGGAATCCGAAATTCAACTCAATTCAAGAGCATATTGATTTCTACCAGAAAGCTTTTGATGATTTGCAGAAGAATGCCTTGAACTACATGTCTGAGGCGGAGAAATCTGGAATTGAAACAAACATTGAGAAGTTAAAAGAGCAGGGTGTACCGGCGAAATTAGCTCAGCAAGTTAGTATCTTGAGCACTGTGTTCTCAGCAATGGATATTGCCGAAGTAGCCGATGAAACGGGGCAGAAGATATCCTTGGTTTCAGAAAGCTATTTCCGTTTAGGCGCCGAGATTCAAATTCATTGGTTCCTCGATCAAGTGAACAAGCAACCGGTTGCGAACCATTGGCAGGCATTAGCCCGAGCTGCATTCCGTGAAGAACTGGATTGGCAACAACGGTTACTCACGGTTACCTTACTGAAGTACTCAGAAGAGGGCACCGATGCCGATGCAATGTTAGCGGCGTGGTTAGAGGCAAACCGTAACTATGTTCTGCGTTGGAAGCAAACCTTGGCTGACTTCAAAACAACGAAGAGCCACGAGTTCGCGAAGTTCTCGGTGGCACTGCGCGAACTTACATTGCTTGGCCAGAAATGTGGTATCAATCAATAATGCAGCTGTATCCATTATTTCGTAAAGCGCTGTTTAGCCAAGATGCAGAGTGGAGCCACGATTTCACTCTGCGCCAACTTCAGCGCTGTAATTCCGGGCCATTACATAAACTAATCTACCAACGTTTACCGGTGAAACCGGTAAACGTTTTGGGCCTAACCTTTCCAAATCCGGTAGGGCTTGCCGCAGGTTTGGATAAAGATGGTAAGTGTATAAAAGCCTTGGCTGCTCTGGGCTTTGGTTTTATCGAAATTGGTACGGTTACACCAAAACCGCAACTCGGAAATGAAAAGCCGCGGATGTTCCGCTTACCTGAACACAAGGCTTTAATCAATCGCATGGGCTTTAATAACGAGGGCGTTGATGCGCTTGTTGAACGAGTTTCGGCGGCTGGTTTCAAAGGTATTTTGGGTATCAATATTGGCAAAAATAAAGATACGCCAGATGCCCAAGGCGTTCAAGATTACCTGTATTGTTTAGAGAAAGTGTATCCACACGCGAGCTACGTAACGGTTAATATTTCTTCGCCGAACACACCGGGTTTACGGGAGTTTCAACAGGGTACTCATTTGAGCGAGTTATTGAGTGCGTTGAAATCAAAGCAAAAGGAACTCACTGACGTGCATTTGCGGTATGTTCCAATACTAGTAAAAATTGCGCCCGACATGACTGAGGAACAAGTGCGTGGTTTCGCGCATGCCATTGTGGAACATGAATTGGATGGGGTGATAGCGACCAACACCACACTAGACCGAAGCGCGGTAGACGATGATCCTGTTGCTAATGAAGCTGGGGGCTTAAGCGGCGAACCCTTAGCTGATAAAAGCACGGAAACGATAAAATGGTTACGTGCAGCCTTACCGGAAGAGATTCCGATCATCGGTGCCGGTGGTATAGGGTCATCTGAGCAGGCTCACGCAAAGCTTAATGCAGGCGCGCAACTCATACAGATTTACACTGGCTTTATTTATCAGGGCCCCGCGCTCATAAAATCAATTGTTAACAGCTTGTAATCTAGTCTAGAAAGCCTTAATATCGGCGCTGAATCATCAAATGGAGTTTTATTGATGATTTTGGAGGCTCATTTAGGTTCAATTACTTTCGCCTCCGGCACTCAAAAACGCTTTGTAACAAAATGGACGAGTACCCGATGCAGAATTGGCAGTGGCGCTTACTGGATTCAGACGAACTAGCAATTGATTTGGGTAAAAAGGTTACGCAAACCTTATCCTTCAAGCGTTCGTTTTTGCGTGATCGTTTACCCCAGCAAGTATCTTTCTCCATGGATGATGCCGAAACCTTTCAAAACTTTGCCGATTATTTAGATTCATACAGTGCTTTATCTAGCAACGAGCAGTTTGATATAGCCTTACATGCCACAGCGCTGGTTCGTTTCGGTAAACTCATGTTGCCACAGAGCTGGTATTTCAAATTTGGCAACTTCGGTGGTAATGAAGCTTGGCCAGACGATTACCTCTTTTGTTCTTTGAATTCCGGAACTGCCGAAGCTGATTTCTTGATCATCGAAAAAGATGAACGCTGTTCACTATGTATGTTAGTTGATGAAAGTTTTGAAGTTGGTGGTTTTAAAACCATGCAGCGCTTCGAAGTCACTCGCGTTCTAAACGATCGCTTGCAAGAATCACAGCGTCATCCGATTCAACGGAAAGGCTCCTTCAGTTCACAGCAGTGGGCTTAAAAAATACATAAAGCGTTCTGCCATTCGCCGGTAACCAGGTCGATCGTGCCAAGCGTCGACGTCAATGGCACTACTTTGCTGTTTGTAAGTTGAGAGTAACTGGCACACTTGCTTACAACTATCTGCGTTATACAAAGCTACAGAGAGTTCAAAGTTCAGTTGTAAACTCCGCATATCAATATTCATACTACCTACCATCGCTAGTTCACTATCCACAACCATTGCTTTTGTGTGCAGCAAACCTTTTTCAAATAAACGAAGTTCTACGCCGGCATCTAACAGGCCACTATAAAAGGATTCACTGGCAAAACTGGCTATTTTTGAATCACTTATTTTCGGTAGCAAAATACAAACCTGCACATTTCTCTGGGCGGCATGGCACAACGCATCGAATATAGCCTCGGAAGGAACAAAGTAGGGCGTTGCTATGGTGATGCTAGTATTTGCTCGATGAATCATAGAAAGCATAATTTGATGCATCACCGCCTCACCTTGGCCGGGGCCAGACGGAATGATTGAGAGCCACTGGTCACTCACTTCAAGTTCTGTATGTAATTGTGGAAAATTGCGCTCGCCAGTTTCTAATTCCCAATCCCAGGAAAACACCTTAGAGACACCAAAAGCGGCAGCACCTTCAAAGCGCAACATAATATCAATCCAAGGGCCGAACTTTTTGCGAGCGTTAAAATACCGCGGATCAGCCATGTTCATTGAGCCGGTATAACAAGTGGTGTGATCAATAACAATGAGTTTACGGTGTAAACGAAGATCTACCCGGCGGAAAAAATTACGAAATAGATTAACCGGCAAAGATGGTAATAACTTTACGCCCGCAGCGCGCATCCGTTTTAAATCATCATTAAACATGAAAAACGCCCAGCTACCGGCATGGTCAACTAGAATTTCGATACTCACGCCTCGTTTAGCTGCAGCGATTAAAGCTTCGGTGATCTCCTTTACTCGCCCATGTGGATGCCAGATATAAAATTCCATACGAATATCACGCTTGGCGTTCTGAATGTCGGCCAACCACTGATCAAAAATACTATCTGGATCGGCTAATACGGAAAAGTTTTTATAGCTTAAACCACCAATACCATCTCGTTTATGCATGGTTTGGTAGATCGCTCGGGCGGCGTGCCCAGGAGGTTCAGGTGTTTCCTGGGCGCGCAAAAATTTCGTTAGGTTTTCTAAAAATGGCTTACGTAGCGCTTCCGCTCGTTCGGCTCGGCGTTTGCCTAAATGAATTTCACCAAAGAGAAGATAAATGATGACACCAAGGAAAGGGAACACCACAATAATCAATACCCACGCAAGCGAAGAACTTACAGGTCGGCGTTTGAAAATGATGCGAAGAAATACAGTGGCAATCAGTAACCAATAGAAAATAACCAAAAAATCAGATATTTGCACAGTGATGCCTTCATCCAATGAGGGATAGACATACTATAGGGAGTTACTAACGGAAATACAATTGAAAGGCATCGGATTGGTTGCGGGGGCAGGATTTGAACCTACGACCTTCGGGTTATGAGCCCGACGAGCTACCAGACTGCTCCACCCCGCGTCCGATTGAGGGCGTATCTTACCAGTGAATGCTGGCAATGCAACAACAGATTACAGAATAATGCTCAACCGCTTAAATAATCAGCAAAGCGTATGATTTTACCGCAAATATCTCGAGCTTCTCGAAACCGGCTTAACTGTAATCAACACAGACATCCGTGCGCATCTACGCTATAATTCCGCCTCGCGTTTTTGCGTTTTGCTTTTGGAATGAATGGATTTAATGGATAGTTTAAAATTTTTCTTACCTTGTGGGCGTGGCCTCGAGGAATTGCTCGCAGCTGAGATTGAAACCCTCGGTGGGAGAGAAATACAACTGACGAATTCAGGCGTTACTTGCTCCGGTGATCTCCGCTTAGGTTATACCTTATGCATGTGGTCGCGTTTGGGTAGCCGCGTATTACTAAAACTCTCGGAAGCCGAAGTGCATGATCGCTTCGAGTTAGAAAAAGCAGCTGCTGACTATCCATGGCCAGAAGTTTTCAACGAACGTAACACCTTTTCAGTGCGGTTTAACGGCACTAGCGAAACATTACGAAATACACAATTTTCTGCACAAGTAATAAAAGATGGCGTTGTGGATGCCTTTCGCAGAGTAGGTGCTAGGCGGCCAACGGTAGAATCAAAGCAAGCAGAGATAAACATTCAAGGCTACCTGCACAAAGGTTTAGCAACTCTGTACTTAGATTTAGCAGGTACCGGATTGCACGAACGAGGATACCGCCAGGCGAAAGGGGCGGCACCCATTCGGGAAACACTCGCCGCAGCGTTAATTGTTCGTGCGGGTATGAATAAACCGGCAATAAAAGAAGTGGAACATTGGCCAGCACTGGTAGCCGACCCAACCTGTGGCTCCGGTACTCTGTTAATTGAAGCTGCCATGTTGGCTACTGATCGTGCGCCTGGCTTGAATCGAACGCAATGGGGTTTTAATGCATGGCGTGGGCACAAAGCCGCTGTTTGGAACGAAGTGAAAGCAGAGGCAAAGCAACGGTTTGATGCTGGTTTAGCTGCATGTAAAACCGTATTTCATGGCGTTGATAGCGATGCTGGTGTGGTGCAAGCGGCAAATCAAAATATTCGGCAATTGGGTTTTGAAGATTTAATTAAAATTGAAGAGGGTGATGCGGCATCCCCTTGGTTAATCAAGCGGTACAAAAGTGCCGAATCCGGTTTGTTACTGAGCAACCCGCCTTACGGTGAGCGGCTTGGTAGTGAGTTGGGCGCGTGGTTGTTCTATCGTGATTTCGGCCGCCAGTTACGGCAAGGAATACGCGGCTGGAAAGCCGCCATCTTGGCACCCGACGAAGCAATGATCAAAGCAATGCGAATGCGCACGGAAAAGAAATACAAGCTGAACAATGGTGGCATTTCAGTGTTGCTTGCGATTATGGATTTAACCGATGCACAAGATGAGTTTGCTCGGCCGGAAGTGGCTGCATTGAGTAATCGGTTGAGTAAAAATTGGAAGCAACGCAGTAAATGGGTTAATAAAGAGGGCGTTGATTGTTTCCGCGTTTATGATGCGGATCTTCCCGAGTTTAATGCTGCCATTGATTACTATGCCGGTTCATTGGTAGTGCAAGAATATGCAGCACCGAAAGATATTCCAGAGCAGGTAACGGTGAAACGTTGGTGGCATATTCTAGAAGCGGTTATGGATAGTTTGCCGGTAAGCCCAGATCGTATCTTTACGCGACAACGAAAACGGCAACAAGGCGAAAAGCAATATACGCGGGTGTCAACCGATAGCGAAATCATTGAAGTACAGGAGTACAACGCTAAGTTCTTGGTCAACTTAACTGATTATCTGGATACTGGCCTGTTTCTTGATCATCGCTTAGTTCGTAGAGATATCCAGAAGTTAGCGAAAGATAAGCGCGTGCTCAATCTGTTTGCATATACGGGCACGGCTTCAGTGCATGCGGGCTTAGGTGGCGCCAAAGAAATTACCACCGTTGATTTATCGAAAACCTATTTGAATTGGGCTCGCGATAACTTTCGCTTAAACTTTTTAACGATTAATCGATACGAGTTTGAGCAAGCCGATTGTTTACAATGGCTAACTGCAACCGCTGCGGATACTCCGCCACGGCAATGGGATTTGATCTTCATCGATCCGCCAACGTTTTCAAATTCAAAGCGGATGGATGCGGTATTTGATGTGCAACGCGATCATGTTGAGGTTTTGAGCAAAGCCAAGAAGTTGTTAGCGCCGGGTGGTTTGATAATCTTCACCAACAATAAGCGTGGTTTTAAGTTAGATGAGCAAGCTGTGGCAGCAGCCGGATTTGTAGCGAATGATAAAACCCGCGCGAGCATCCCTTTAGATTTCACGAAACAACGTGCCATTCATTATTGCTGGTACCTTACTCATGCCTGAATTTTATTTATTAATGAAAGAACATTGCCCTTTGTGCACGCAAGCGATTCAACTGATTTACGCACAAAAGCTTGATGAACCGATTCAATTAAATGTAGTTGATATCGCTAGCGATCCAGCTTTAGTGCAAGAATATGCAACCTTGGTACCGGTTTTAGTGCGGGCTGCGGATGATGCCGAAATGAAGTGGCCTTTTGCCGAAATTAAATTACAGGAATTCCTCAGTTTATGAGTGTAGTGCTGAGATTAAGTAGTGCCCGCCTTGCCTTTGGCACCGCACCGGTTTTAGATAATGCCGAATTGATTGTAGAAGAGGGCGAGCGCCTATGTATTACTGGCCGCAACGGCGCTGGCAAATCGAGCCTGTTAAAAGTACTGAATAAAGATATTCTTCTTGATGATGGGCAACTACATTCTGTGGGCGAAACTCGGGTTGCTATGCTTCCACAAGACCCGCCAGCGCGCACTCCAGGCAAGGTATTTGATTATGTAGCCGGCGCGTTTGCGGAAACGGGTAAGTTACTCTCTGATTATCAAGCAGTGAGTGAGGCGATTGCTGTTGATGCAAGTAATGAGCAGTTGCTTGAAAAAATGATGCGTATTCAAACTAAGATTGAAGCGAATGATGGCTGGCAACTGCAAACTCGCATTGAACAGGTATTATCGCGCTTAAATCTAGATGGCGATGCAGCAATGGATACCCTTTCAGGTGGGTGGCTTCGGCGTGTTGCATTAGCCAAGGCGCTGGCAACACAACCCGATGTACTGCTACTTGATGAGCCTACTAATCACCTTGATGTAGCAACGGTTGAGTGGCTAGAAAATATGCTCAGTGAATTTCCTGGGGCGCTCGTATTTATTAGCCATGATAGGGCGTTCATTCGCCATTTAGCCTCTCGTATTGTTGATTTGGATCGCGGTACGTTAACAAGCTTTCCGGGAAATTATGATGCGTTTTTGGAAGAAAAGCAGCGGTTACTTGAGGTAGAAGCGGCACAACAGGCCGAGTTCGATAAAAAGCTAGCACAAGAGGAAGTGTGGGTTCGCCAGGGCATTAAAGCGCGAAGAACTCGTAACGAAGGCCGTGTACGAGCCTTGCAAGCGCTGCGCCAAGAACGCTCGCAACGGCGTAAGGTGCAAGGCTCGGTGAAAATTGAACAAGCAAGTGGCGAGCGTTCCGGCAAACTAGTGTTTGAAGCCACAGATATCAGCTTAGCCTTTGGTAAAAAGCGTTTAATTGAACACCTCGATTTGATGATTCAACGGGGTGACAAATTGGCGCTTGTTGGCCCAAATGGTTGTGGGAAGAGTTCCCTAATTCAGCTGATTCTGGGTGATTTACAGCCTACTGAAGGAACGGTTCGGCAGGGTACAAACCTGCAAGTGGCTTATTTCGATCAACATCGGCAGTTATTGAAATTAGATGCATCTATTGCCGATAATGTTGCTGAAGGGAAAAAAGAAGTTACTCATCGTGGCAGAACGAGGCACATTTTTAGTTATTTACAAGATTTTTTATTCTCCCCGCAACAGGCACAAATGCCAGTGAGCGCGCTTTCCGGTGGTGAAAAAAATCGCGTGATGTTGGCAAAAATTCTGTTGCCAGAAAGTAATCTACTTATCCTCGATGAGCCCACCAATGATTTGGATATTGATACACTAGAATTACTTGAGCAAGTGGTTGTGGATTATCCAGGTACGGTATTGGTGGTGAGCCATGACCGTGAGTTTATTGATAATACGGCAACCTCGGTGTTGTTATTCGAAGGGGAAGGGCTAGTAACTGAAATTTTTGGTGGTTTCCACGAAGTAGGGGTGTATCAGCAAGCTAAAAACGAAAAGCTGAATAAGCCTCAGGCAAATCTTAAAAAGCAGGGAACTTCTCCGGATAAAAAGCACTCTGACGAGCAGCCCTCTTTAGGTCAGAAAGCTAACAAGTTATCATACAAGTTAAAACGCGAGCTTGAGCTGCTTCCCAGTAAAATTGAAGCGCTAGAGCAAGAGCTTAATGAATTGCAACAACAATTAAATGACCCTGAATTTTTTCGTCAACCAGTGACCGTTACGTTACCAGTTACAGAACGGGCAGAAACAGTTGAAACTGAGTTGATGCAAGCTTTGGAACGTTGGGATTATTTAGAAAACTTATAACAAGGTAATTGAATGCGCAAAACAAAGATTTCTCTCGTAGTTGCCGCGCTTCTCGGTTCTACAATCGCCGTGAACAGTGCAGTAGCAGAAACCGGTGGCTACCAAGTTACTGATATAGGTGCTGTTCCAGGCGCTATTCACACTTCGCCGCGGGCTATTAATGATAGTGGCCAAGTTGTTGGCCAGCTGGCGGATCTTCGGGATCAAAATATTCGTTTGGATTTGCTCGATCCTGAAGTTTTTGAAAATATCGAGAATTTCGACGACCTAACGGACGGTGAGTATCGCCAAGTCCGTAACTACCTAATTAATAGTGTTGGCGGTAATCCGAAGTTTCAACATTTGGCTAATGAGCTTGGTTTTTTCTACGGTAGCAGCGGGATAACAGAGTTAGACGGCTTTGATACCTTAGATAATGAAACAGGTTTGCGCACGGATAGCGTGAGCTTTCGGGTGTTGGACATGAATAACCAAGGCATTACTGTTGGGCAATCTGCTCCTGCATTTCAGTGGATTGAAGCTGAGGACAACATAGGCGAGCCTTCTCGCTTTCATGTTCGTAGTACTTTTCCACAAGGCGCTTGGACCGACGGTACGAACTACCGGTTAGTTACCGGTGAGCCTGGCTTGGTTATGAACGGAACAGCGAGTTTATTCGCGATAAACGATAACAACGTGGCTGTGGGCATTGCAGCGGTTGAGAACGGCGCTAACTTGCAAGATGCCTTTGATAACCAGTGTACAACTGACGAAGAAGTTGATGAGGATGGCCAACCTATTTACAAAGAACCGGTGGAGGCTTGTTTGCACCGGTATTGGTTCGCGCGCAGCGGGATTCCTGGAGCCGCAACGCCGTTAGCGGTGGAGGAAGCCTATCGCTGGTCGTTTGATAACCAGGGTAATGTTTTGGAGCAAGGGCGTTTAGGTTTAGCTTTCGATAAAGAAGCGGATGCAGAGGATGTGTTCAATACCCTGCGTTACCGCAGTGTTGCCAACGACATAAACAATAATGGTGTTATTATTGGTGTTTCGCAACGGCAAGTTGAAGGTGGAACATTTAGCCGTGCTACTCAATTTACAGAAGAGGGCGCAATCAATATTCTGCAAGATTTATCTGGCCAGAATAGTTCGGTTGCCGTTGCTATAAATGATAACAATGTGGCTGTGGGCTTTAGCAACCTTCTTATTGATGGCAGCACCCGGCAACGTATGTTCTACATGGACCTTACCAATGGCCCGAGTGAACCCACTTATCCTACCGGCTTTTTTGCGGATTCAGATTGGCAACCACGGTCAATTAATAACCAAGGGCAAATAGTAGGTGTTGCTCAAATCGATGCATCAAATTTCGGGCAACGGCGTTCAGCCGGTTTTATGTATGATATTGCATCCGATACTGTTGTTAATCTCAATGCCTATTTGGGCTGCGATAGTGGTTACACAATTCTAGATGCAATAGACATCAATAACTCAGGTGAAATAGCTGCATTAGCAATACGTGTTTCTGAACTTGATGAAGACGGACAACCCACAGAGGCTGCTCGTTTGCGTACTCTGGTACTCAGCCCAGATGGTAGCGAGACTGGTTGTCCAGAAGTAGAGGAAGTTCAGCAGGAACGCAAAGGTGCTTCAACGCATCCGCTGTGGCTTGGTTTTTTAGGCTTAATAGCGATTATTTCATTACGCCGTAGAAAAGCACTTAAATAGCACTTTTTGTTCTATTGAAAAAACAGCCCGATTGTCAGCGCTTTAATCATTAAAAGCACTCTCAATCGGGTTTTTTCATTGAACTTTCTTCATTTTGTAACTATCCATATAGTACGAGCACAAAAATGTTCGTGTACAAAGGTAGATTAACGCACAAGTGAGGTAGTGATAATGAGAAGACAAAAACGTGACCGCATGGAACGTGCCCACTCTCAGGGATTTAAAGCTGGTGTTTCCGGGCGTTCGAAAGAGAATTGCCCCTATCAAAATAGCGATGTACGTTCAGAGTGGCTAGGTGGCTGGCGTGATGCCATTGAAGCACGAACTGATGGCTTGTTCCGACTATAAAATAGCGGTTACAACGAAATAGTAAGCCCCCGTATCGACGGGGGCTTTGTTTTTATAAGCATACTTCGTGGATAAAGTGGCCGAAGTACTAGCGCAGTTAGCCGATTAAAACGCTGAAGTATCTGTAAATAGGCCAACTTTAAGATCTGTTGCTTCGTAAATGGTTCGCCCATCCACCTCTACGGTGCCATCGCCAATACCCACGAAAAGCCGGCGTTTGACCAAACGTTTCATGTGAATTTTGTAGGTCACTTTTTTGTTTGTTGGTAAGATTTGCCCGGTGAATTTCACTTCGCCTACCCCTAATGCGCGGCCACGGCCTGGGCCGCCGGAACATGCAAGAAAGAATCCAAGCGTTTGCCATAGGGCATCTAAACCAAGACAACCGGGCATTACCGGATCACCAGGAAAGTGGCAGGCGAAAAACCACAAATCTGGGTGAATATCGAGCTCTGCTTCAATATAGCCTAATCCGTGCTCGCCACCTTCAGGATCCATAATGGTAATTCGATCCATCATCAGCATGTTAGGAGCGGGGAGTTGGCTGTTACCCGGCCCGAACATTTCGCCACGGCTACAGGCAAGTAGCTCTTCTCGTGTATAACTTGATTGCATATCCAACGTACCTTGCAGTAAAACCCTCGGGATATTCACCAAGGGTAAAGTTTTAAGTGTGGGTAGCTTAGCGAACACTTGTACGCTAAACAAGTCCGAACAGTGCTGATTATGATTCGGTTGTATCAGAATTCTTAAACAGGCGTTGCCACCACGGTTTGTTCGGCTGATGTTGTGAGCTAATCACTGCTTGTAGGCGCTGATGAATACGCCCGAAAAGACCATCTTTATCTTCGTTTGAAGGTTCACCACAGGGCGTATTCATTAACAATTCAAAGGCTTCGGTGGTGTGGCTCACTGCATAGACAGTAAAGAGATTTTGTGCCACAGCTGCTCGGATTTCCTGGCTTAGGTGAATATTTACTAAATTCGATTTCGGCACAATAACTGCGTGCCGGCCACTTAAACCACGGCGTTTGCAGATTTCAAAATATCCTTGGATTTTTTGATTAATTCCACCAATCGCTTGCACGTTGCCGAATTGGTCTATTGCACCAGTCACCGCAATAGATTGGTCTATCGCAACTTCACTTAATGCCGATATTAAGCAGCAGAGTTCAGCCAATGATGCGCTGTCACCGTCAACTTCGTGGTAGGATTGTTCAAACACTACGGTTGCCGATAGCGGCATAGGCTCTTGCTTGGCGAATAAATTAGCCAAATAAGCCGTTAAAATCATGATACCTTTAGTATGAATACTGCCACTTAGATCGGCTTTGCGCTCAATATCAATGATGTCACCATCACCGTAATGTACCGTGGCGGTAATACGCGATGGTTCACCAAATTCAACACCACCCATGCCCACAATAGTAAGGCCATTAATCTGGCCCACAACGGTGCCTTCAGTATCAATTTGTACCTGCTGTTCAATAATCGATTGCCAATTTAGCTCGGCGAGAAGCCGATCACGATTTTCAGCATCGATATTTGCCTTAGAAATGTGTTCGCCTTGAATTTCAGTTTCTCCAGCTAAGGAAGCCAATACTTCCGCTTCTTCAAGCAGCTGTATCAGGGCAATAGCATCGAGGCTGAGTTCCTGTTGATGGGAAGTGGAACATGCTGATATTTCTAGCAATGTAGATATAGCTGATTTTGCCAGTGGCCGGGTACGTGCTTTGTTCTCAACATAGGCTAAAAAATCGAAATAGGGCGCCACTGGTTGTGTTTGTGTGGCATAAAAGCCATTAAATTCAGCAAAATAAGGGAAGATATTGGCAAATTCACCATCATAATCTTGCAGCGTGCTATATAGCTCCCGGCTGCCGGTTAAGATAACTTTGATATCCACCGGAATCGGATCGGGCTCGTAGTGAATTGCTGCTTGAGTTGTGCTTGGCTGTTCCCACTCATAAACGCCAGTACGAAGAATATGTTTAAGCTGCCGCCAGAGTTCAGGTTGAGTTACCAGTTCTGCTGCATTCACCACCAAGGTGCCGCCGTTGGCTTGCAAAAGTGCACCAGGGCGAATTAAGTGCAATTCGGCGCTTATAGTGCCTTCAATGCTTTGCAAGCGAATATCCCCAAATAAACTCGCTTGTGATACTCGATCACAATAATACCAAGGTTTGGGCTCGGTGTGAGAAATCACTACACTTGCTAATTCAGATCCGGGAATATCATCGAACAGCTTATCCGCTACCAACTCTAGGTAATGGCGAAAGCCGGCTGAGGCATAGGTTTCAGTTAACTGATTAAAGCGTTCTTTGCGCTCGCCCGGAAGCTTCTCTAAATACTCCCATAAGCCCACAAGTGCAGCTTCAGCCGTTCCCGGTGGTAAACTGATACAAATTGGCGCTCGCTCATCTTCAGGATTTGCCAGATACACCCAATCGTGCATGGAATCTGTTGTCCAGCCTTGTTCGCTAGACATGCGCTGAACCACATCTTCAACAATAACGCCAGAGGGTAAAGCCATGAAGATGTGAGAAACACTAGATCTTATGTGCTGGCTTCGGGCAATGGCGGTTACTGCGCGTTCTTGGCCTATTAATGGGTTAGGGGAAACCGCATTGGGGTACTCATTCAGCCATGCTTGCGTTGATGCAACTAATTGCGTAACGGGGAGTTTTAAATGCTCAGCAAATTCACGCGAGGCGCTTTTTTCTATCATGGCGAGGTGGCACACTAAGTTGAATTAAATTATTGGCTATCATACGTGATCCTTTGGTCTCGGTGAAGCGTTGTTGCGTATAGTACTTGTGTAGTATTTGCATAGTACTTGCATAGCATGGGCATGGTACTGGTAGAGTACAAACATAGTTAACAACGCAATACACAGTTTTTGCATAACCCGAACATAGCATCAGATACATATTTTGGGCACTATAGGCGAGCACTGATGTTAAATTACTAGTAATGAGTTACAAGGGAAAACTAATTATGCGGCATGATGGCAATGGAATAAAACGAGCTAAATCACTTGGCTTAGCAGCCTTTCTGTTGGGTGGTTTGTCTGTATCTATGGCGGCAACTGCACAGGAATCAGAAGAGCAACGAGTAGGGGGGCGGCCACTTGGATTTAGCTTAGGTTTTGGTGTGATTTCATCAAACCCAAGCTATGTGGGGATGGACGCTGATGTGATAGCGGTACCTTTTATTGGTTATGAAGGTGAGAATTATTACTTCCGCGGTTTAACCTTTGGCCGACATTTAATCCAAAGTCGTACGCATGAACTTTCTGCGGTGTTAGCTATCGAACCATTTCGCTTTAAGCCAAAAGAATCCGACAATCAACAAATTCAACAGCTAGATCGGCGTAAATTTAGCCTTGGAGCCGGCATTAACTATCGTTTTAATAGCCGCTATGGCAGTATCGCAACCTCATTAAGTACAGATGTATCAGGGCGTCATGATGGTCAACGTTTGCGGGTGCGTTATAGCTTTCCTTTGAATCAGCCCGGCCAAGCTTGGCAATTATCACCAGAAATTGGTGTTACTGTGGTCAGTAAGGATTATGTCCGTTACTACTTTGGTGTTGATGCAGCGGAATCAGCTGTAAGTGGGTTGCCTGAATACTCAGGTGATCATGCGATTAATCCTGAAATCGGTATTGGTGGCTACTACATGTTCTCGGAACGTTTGAGTGTTACGGGGAATATAAGTTTTAGCCGCAGCGATAGCGCGATTGCTAACAGCCCGATGGTGAGTAGTCGCAGTGCTCGCAGCATTATTCTGGCATTAAGTTACCGCTTTTAATCAAGTTAGATGAATTTTAAAAGGCCTGAACTCGCGTAAGCATCGAATTCAGGCCTTTTTGTTATTTAATAAAACTCTGTAAAAAGCTTAAACGTTTTACCATAAATTAGCTCGTAGTCACGGGCTTTTCATTGAGCTTTTGGTTCAGTTAGAACTTATAACGAACGCCTAACCGAAGTTCATTGTCAAAACCACGATTATTGATGCTGTAACTACCGGCTAAATTTAGTTCGTTGCTAAGTGCATAGGTAAGGCCACTGCGAAAACGGAAGAAACCATCCAATGCTGTATCGTGTAATAATTCAAAGGTAGAGTTGATACCCTGATCAATTTCTAGGCTAACCCCGGCACCAAAATAAACACCGGTATCGAATGAATAATCGGAATAACCAGCTGTAACAAACATTGGAGCATTACCCAAAGCTAAATCGGTAAGATATTTACCACCAACACGCACAGTTGTATCGTAAGTATCACCAATCTCCGCATTGATAACTAGGCGCTCCGCTACGTGAGTAGAGCCTTCTAAATAAAAGCCACCGTCGCCAAAATCGTAAAAGCCACTCCCTACATAATTCCATTCTGAGGCTACTGCATTCGCAGATAATGCGAATGTACCGGTTGTCACGGCGATAACTATTAGGTGCTTGAGTGATTTCGTATTCATAGATTCATTCCTTGGGTGGTTGAAAACTGCTAAAGAGAATAATGAATGGGCAATACCATTACAATTCTCAATCCGTAAATAGCGCGTAAACATACTGCGAAAAACAAAAACTAACTACAACAGCCGCATAGATGGCGATTCTATTAGCGTTATGGTGAAATGATGTATCGTGTAACATTATAAATCATAATTCGCATAATGTATATTATGTTAAATTAAGAAAGTAGAAGCCTCATCTTTAGAAGCTAGATATTACGATCAAAATAAACGGCTACTTGTTATCTAATCAAAAAGAAAGCTTGAAACACAAAAAGCTCACTGTGTTTTATCACAGCAAGCTTCTACATTGACGGATTATATAATTAAGACTTCTTACTTAGTTTGCTTCAATACTTCGGTTAACCCAGCTACGGCGCCACCAATATTGCTTAGCTCCGCTGGCAGAATTAACGTATTGGTTTCTTTGGCTAACTTTCCAAACTCTTTTACATATTGTTCTGCAACGCGCAAGTTAACTGCATCACGGCCGCCAGGCTCATTAATAGCAAGTGCTATCTTTTGTAAACCTTCAGCCGTTGCTACTGCGATTAGCTCAATTTCTTTCGCGCGGCCTTCTGCTTCGTTGATTTGCTTCAGTTTTTCACCTTCTGAAAGGTTAATCACTTCCTGTTTCTGACCCTCAGAAACGTTGATCATGGCTTGCCGCTCACCCTCAGATTTTGCGATTGCCGCTCTTCGTTCACGTTCGGCACGCATTTGCTGTTCTAGTGCATCTTTAATCGAAGCTGGCAATTCAATATCAGAGATTTCATAGCGTAGAACTTTAATACCCCAAGGAGATGCTGCTTCATCAAGAGCTTTTACAACTTCTTCGTTAATCGCCGCCCGTTCTTCAAAGGTTTTGTCCAAATCAGTTTGGCCAATCACCGAACGCATCGTGGTTTGCGCTAGTTGTGAAGCTGCGTAGCGATAATCATTGATACCGTAACTTGCTTTGTAGGCATCGATTACTTGAATGTACAACACGCCGTTAATGCCTACTTGAATGTTATCTTTAGTAACACAAGCCTGCCTTTCAACGTCAATCACTTCTTCTTTAAGTGTCTGTATATACGCAACTTTATCAATAAATGGAATCAGCAAATGAAAGCCAGAATCCAATGTACGGCTGTATTTACCAAGACGCTCAATGACATAGTTTGAACGTTGCGGCACAATGCGCGCCGTTTTCACGATAACAATGATTACTGCGATAGCGAAACCGATCGAGAGAATGCTACCTATATTGATTTCTTCCATTTTAGCCTTCCTTTAATGTGACTAATAAGTGTTACTAATAAATGCTACTTATAAATTTAATGGTTTAGTTTTTGTAACGGTTAAATGAATTCCTTCGTTTTTCGTTACATAGGCAACATCGCCCTTCTTTAACTCATCTTCTGAGCGCGCGTCCCATTGCACGCCATTCAAAATTACTCGGCCACTACCTTGATGGAAATCTTGATGAACCGTTACGCGTTCGCCAAGATCTTTTTTAAATTCAGTTCCGTGCTCGTCTTTATTAGCGATATAACCATTGAACCAGCTTTGCAGCTTGCCGCGGGCTAAAAACAAAGTAGTTAAGCTGACAACACCAAACACTAAATATTGCGCAGCGGTACTCTCAATCAAGCCAATTTTCAGCAGAACACCGGTAACGATAGCTCCGATACCTAAAAATACCGCCACTACACTCGTTGCCAATAACTCTGTGATGATAAGAATAACACCAATTACAATCCAAATAACTGCAGCAGTCATTCTGCCTCCTTTGGTAGCTTTCAAATAAGCTAAATAAAAACAATGCGCTCGAATTAAATTAACATACTTTAAGTTATGGCATCATGATTTAAAGTTAAAGTCATTAGAAACACCATACTCACCATCAAGATACACTTTTTGGCCTAGAGCATCAGTTACCATAACCTGCCCCTGCTCTAATTTCATCCCACTATTTGTGTCTTGCGAGCTGGCATTGTGCAGAT
Organism: Aliidiomarina iranensis; assembly: GCF_003987135.1. Taxonomy (GTDB): domain Bacteria; phylum Pseudomonadota; class Gammaproteobacteria; order Enterobacterales; family Alteromonadaceae; genus Aliidiomarina; species Aliidiomarina iranensis. The sequence goes on along the minus strand of NZ_PIPJ01000002.1, from coordinate 228,539 downwards.
AGTGTAGAGCAGCATTTGCTGGCAAAATTAGTGGGCGGCGGAATGTTATATCCATAGCCAATAACGGAGCGGATAGCCCCGATTCGATGTCGGCTTGCGCTTGCGCTACGGAATACATACCGTGAATAATCGGCCGAGAAAATCCAAACCAACGGGATAGCCAAGGGTGTAAATGTATCGGATTGTAATCACCCGAAAGTTGCGCGTATGAACGGCCGGTTTCGCTACCAAGTTGCCAAAGTTCGGCACATGTATACCCTTGTAGGTCGGGAGCAGCTAATTCTCTACGGCGCCCTACTTTCGGTGCCTCTCCGCCACCTACTTGATAGGTGCTATGGCATTCGGCAATGAGTGTATTGCCCTGATAAAACGCCACCTTATAGATAGGCCGCACTCGTTTTCGAGTTCCCGCACGCTCCGGCATTTCAATACTAACGTTAAGAAAAAAGCCCTGGTTCAGTTTCGGAGCGCTGTGATACACCATGGCGTTAGCCACGTGCACCATACCTAAAATTGGCCAAGGAAACTCTGGATTCAGCATTGCCGCCAAGTGCGCTCTTTGGGCCAATAAATAAAAGTACGTTAAAGGCACCGCGCTTTGGAACCCTGAAAAAGTGCGTTTGTAACGTTCAAGGTGCTCCCGATCAAAGGCCTCAGCACGAAAACTAAATTGTAAATCATTTGGTTCTGCAGGCGCTTGCCTACGAATCATTGTGGGTACAGCACGCAACAGCATTAGTGGTAATGCTGGTAATTCCTTTTCTTTTGACATCGAGCCTTGCTTTAGCGATGACATAATAACCACTCCATAAGCGCTGAAAACACTAGTATAGTAGCAAACCTGCTAGATGCTGGACACAACTACCATTGTGATTGAAATGAAATATTTACTTGTTCCACGTCATCCAATTTAGTTGCATGAGCAATGCTAATCTCTAACTGCCAAAGCATATCAGGATCAGTGCAAGCTCCAAGGTATATGTCAGCTTGCCATAAGTTAGCTGTGATTGGTTGCCAAACAACAGGAATTCTTCCCATATACATACTCAAACCAGTGATCTCACTGGCTACAATTACCGTTTCCAAAGGTGTACGTAAATGCATTGATATGGGCTGTTCAACTGTCATTAACGGATCCGAGCTACGTAGTTCAACCGGGCCAAAACCTGTATTGAAACTACATTCGCGGCTCAGCTGAGTACCAGTAGTATCAGCATCTTCATACTTATCCTGCATTGCACATAGTTGGCCCACCTGCGTGGTTGATTCTTCTGTGCTACACCCAGCCAGAAGAAAAAAACAAAAAACAACAAAATAGGTGGTTTTGTGAACACTACGCGTAAAAAGAATACAACTCATGCCGTGATTTGCTAACATTTGCTACAACTCCATAATTTCAATGGAAGGATACATTCAACAAAACAATGTTTTATTTGATCTTAGTCATGTTTGAAAAGCACGTTAACTCTGTATTTCCAGTTATAAAAGCCTTACAATTACCATCTTTTCGGGATTGTCTGAAGCAGCAAGAAAAAGCGCATCAACAGCCCAATCTCTGTTCTGTAAACTACAGCGGATAAAAAATAATGAGCACAACTTTAAATCAACCTGTCGATTATAACCTGAAGGTGGTCAAACAGTTTACTGTAATGACTATTATTTGGGGCATCGTAGGTATGTCGCTTGGCGTATTGATAGCAGCCCAGCTAGTATGGCCTGCACTTAACTTCGATATTCCTTATCTAACCTATTCTCGTCTTCGTCCATTGCACACTAATGCGGTGATCTTCGCCTTTGGTACCAGTGCCCTATTTGCTACAGGTTACTACGTGGTACAGAAAACCTGTCAGGTCAGGTTGTTCTCAGACCGCCTTGCAGCCTTCACTTTCTGGGGTTGGCAGGCCGTTATAATTGGTGCGGTTATTACCCTGCCGATGGGTATCACCACAACAAAAGAATACGCCGAACTTGAATGGCCGCTATCTATTTTGATAGCGATTGTTTGGATTGCGTTTATCATTGTTTTCTTTGGTACCCTTGCGATTCGCAGAACCTCACATATTTATGTAGCTAACTGGTTCTATGGCGCGTTCTTGATCGCTGTAGCGATGTTGCACATTGGTAACAATTTAGCGATTCCGGTGTCATTTACTAAATCCTACTCTATATATGCAGGTGCAGTAGATGCGATGATGCAATGGTGGTACGGCCATAACGCGGTAGGTTTTCTGCTCACCGCTGGCTTCTTGGGTATGATGTATTACTTCGTACCTAAACAGGCAGAGCGTCCAGTATACTCCTATCGTTTATCCATAGTGCACTTTTGGGCCCTGATTACAATTTACATCTGGGCTGGCCCTCACCACTTGCACTACACTGCGCTTCCAGATTGGGCACAATCTGTGGGTATGGTGATGTCGGTGATTCTGTTCGTGCCATCTTGGGGTGGTATGATCAACGGTATTATGACCTTATCCGGTGCATGGCATAAACTTCGTACCGACCCAATTTTGCGTTTCTTGATTGTTTCGTTGTCGTTCTACGGCATGTCAACATTCGAAGGCCCAATGATGGCGATCAAATCGGTTAACGCCCTATCCCACTACACAGATTGGACGATTGGTCACGTGCACTCTGGTGCTTTAGGCTGGGTAGCGATGATTTCTATCGGTGCGATTTATCACCTTATCCCTGTACTTTTCGAGCGTGATCGGATGTACAGCGTTAAACTGATCAACACCCACTTCTGGTTACACACCATTGGGGTAGTGCTGTATATCGTAGCGATGTGGATTTCGGGTGTAACTCAAGGCTTAATGTGGCGTGCAGTTAACTCTGATGGCACCTTAACTTACAGTTTCGTTGAAAGCTTGGAAGCATCTTATCCGTTCTACTTTGTACGTTTTGTCGGTGGTTTGTTTGTGGTAGCCGGTATGTTGATCATGGGATACAACGTGTGGAAAACCATACGTACTAATAAACTTCGTAGTGGCGAGCCGTTGGCTGCTGCTGAACCGGCGTAAAGGGGGCTAAATCATGAGCAAGAATAAACATGAGAAAGTTGAAAAACACGTCGGTTGGCTCGCAGTTCTAGCGATTGTTGCCATCTCGATTGGTGGCTTAGTGGAAATTACGCCACTATTATTCCAAAAACAGGTACAAGAACCCGTTCGCGATCTAAAGCCCTACACAGCCTTGCAGCTCGAGGGCCGTGACATCTACATTCGCGAAGGTTGTGTTGGTTGCCATAGCCAAATGATTCGCCCGTTCCGGGCAGAAACAGAGCGTTATGGCCACTATTCCGTTGCTGGGGAATCGGTATGGGAACACCCATTCTTATGGGGCTCTAAGCGTACCGGCCCAGATTTAGCGCGGGTTGGGGAGCGTTACAGTGATGAGTGGCATTATGTGCATTTAATGAATCCTCGCGCTGTAGTGCCAGAATCAAATATGCCGGGCTATCCGTGGTTGGCAGAAAACACCCTAGATGGAAAACTCACCGCACGTAAAATGCGCGCTTTCCAAACCTTAGGTGTGCCATACACCGATGAAGATATCGAAGGCGCACAAGCAGAAGTTCAAGGTAAAACAGAGATGGAAGCACTAATTGCCTATCTGCAATCCTTGGGCACGGCACTGAGGTAGTTATGGGTGCAGGATTTCAAGCGTTTCATACAGCATTGGTGTTCCTTGTAATCATAGCTGTGATTGTTTGGGCATTTTGGCCAAAGAATAAAGAAAAATTTGATCGCCGGGCGGAATCTATTTTTGAAGAAGATAAAGATTTAGCCAAGCGCAAGAAACAGGAGTCAAACAAAGATGAGTAGCTTCTGGAGTTGGTGGATTATTGTTCTCACCCTAGGCACTTTAGTAGGCATCGCCATTTTACTCAAATGGAACATGAATAACTTCACGGATGTAGAAGAAGGCGAAAGTATGGGCCATGAGTTCGATGGCATCATCGAACTTAACAACCCTCTTCCCACCTGGTGGACGGTGTTATTTTGGTTGTGCCTAGCATGGGGTTTACTGTACCTGATCTTGTACCCTGGTTTAGGTAACTTTAAAGGCCTGTTAGGTTGGCAAAGTTCAAATCAGCACGTGCTTTCTCTTGAGGAATCACAACAAGCCGTAATTGATGCTCGTGAAGCAGGATTGAACATCGAATATGACCGAGAATTAGCCCGAGCCGATGCGGTGTATGGTCCAATCTTCCAGCAATATGCATCAATGGATATTGAGGCTATCGCTGAAGATCGTGGTGCATTGCGAATTGGCCAACGTTTGTTTTTGCAAAATTGCGCTCAATGCCATGGCTCGGACGCCCGCGGATCGCTGGGTTTCCCTAACCTAACAGACGGTATCTTTAGTTGGGGTGGAAGTGCTGAAAACATCTACACCACGCTGATGGAAGGCCGCAAAGCGCAAATGCCAGCTTTTCTGGACCAGCTGGGTGAGCAAGGCATTACTGAGGTTGCATCATACGTACTTAGCTTAAGTGGGCGTAGTGTTGATCGTGATTTGGCACGAGCCGGAGAGCAACGTTTCGCGGTTTGTGCTGCGTGCCATGGTCAAGATGGTAAAGGCAATATCGCCTTGGGTTCACCGGATTTAACGAACAATGTTTGGTTATATGGCGGTTCCCAACGTGCGGTTGAAGAAACGCTTCGCTATGGCCGCAACGGTGTTATGCCCCGCTGGGATGAAATTCTCGGAGAAGATAAAGTAAAAATTCTCTCTGGGTATGTTCTAAGCCTCTCGGCAGAAGAGTAACGGCAATCACATTATAGGCAAGGAAGCCCCGTTACACGGGGCTTTTTGTTAATTGGAGCAAAAGAATGCAGTTGAAAAATGGTCAAACCGTACCTTGGTATAAAGTTAGTTGGGTTTGGTACATTATTTTCATGAAGTGTGCGGTGATCACCGCATGCATCGTCACGGTAGTTCTGATTGTGAAAAATCCCATTTCGATGGTAAGTGATGATTACTACACCGAGGGGCGAACCATTAACTTGGAGTTAAATCGTGTAGCCGAGGCTGAGGCTCGAAATCTCTCGTTTTACCTTGATATTGAAGGTACTAACTTAACTTTGAGTTTTCGCTCTGGTGAACCCGATGATCAAAGTTCACTATTAGTTAGTTTCTATCATCCTACTACACATGATTATGATTTTAGCTTACGCATGCCACGTTCAGGAGATGATAATTACCGTCAGCAATTACCTCGGGAAATAAGCGGTAATTGGCGTGTGGATATCGAGCCGTTTGATCGCGCTTGGCGAGTTAGCCAGAATATTCGCTTACCTGCTGCGCAAACAATTACTCTGATTCCTGAAAACTACGGTATTTAGAGGTAAAGCGGGTGAGCCAAGTAGATGTGAGTATGAGCAAACCAGAGGCAACACTGGCAAATGAAAAAGAAGCTTGCTTTCATTGCCAGCAGCCAGTTCCAGCAGGTTTCTCTTTGCATGTAGAAGTGCTCGGCCACGCTCGCCCCATGTGCTGTTATGGCTGCCATTCAGTAGCCACTACCATTGTTGAGCAAGGGCTCACCCATTTTTACAAGTATCGCGAAACAAAGCCTGGCGAACTCCCGCTTATTCCCGAAGAGTTGGCCAATCTAGAAGATGATCTTGTACGCTATGATGACCCGGATATTCAACGTGAATTCGTAGCCGCAAACGCGAATATACAAACGGCAACATTGGCGATTGAAGGTATGACATGTGCCGCTTGTGCCTGGCTAATTGAACGCCAGTTACACCATCTTAATGGTGTAAAAAAAGTGGTGGTAAACGCCTCTACTGAGCGAGTGCAAGTGAGTTGGGATGCCGAAAGTACGCGGTTAAGCCAAGTACTGAGGGCTATCCATCAAGTAGGGTATAAAGCACTTCCCTTTCAGCAAGCTGATTTGGAGGCTTCGTACGATAGGAAACGGAGAGGTTACATTCGCCGTTTAGGGGTTGCAGGAATAGCTTCCATGCAAACCATGATGGTGGCCTTTGGCCTCTATTTCGATGATATCGATGACACAACTCGGTTGTACTTTTGGTGGGTTTCGTTGTTATTTACGGCGCCAGTAATTGTTTACAGTTGCCAACCTTTTTTTGCAAATGCTATTCGTGCATTAAAAGCCCGCACTTTAAATATGGATGTTCCCGTAGCGTTAGCTATGGTTATCGCTTTCATTGCCAGTTTTTACGCCACCGTAACCGATACCGGTGATGTCTATTATGAATGTGTCACCATGTTTGCTTTTTTCCTGTTGGCGGGCCGATTTTTAGAAATGCAGGCGCGCCACAAAGCCGTGGCTAATGCGGCTAACCTGATGAAATTGATTCCAGCTATTGCCGAGCGGCAAACAACAGATGGTTGGGAGCAAGTAATGGTGAAGTACTTAGAAACTGGCGATGTGATTCGGGTTCGCCCCGGCGACACAATTCCTGTTGATGGTGAATTGCTCGACGCTAATGCTTGGTGTGATGAAGCGCTACTTACAGGCGAAAGCCGGCCCGTTGCCAAATCACAGTTCGAAACCTTGTATGCGGGCAGTATCAACCAAGATCATCCTATCACGCTGCGAATTGTGGCAACACGGCAGGATACCCTACTTGCTGGTATCATTGCTTTGCAAGATAGTGCGTTAGAAGCAAAACCAAAATTTGTGCGTTTTGCTGATGTCGTAAGCCGCTACTTTGTTGCGGCTACTTTGATCATTTCTACTCTCACACTCGTGAGTTGGTATTTCATAGATCCGAGTAAAGCCTTTTGGGTTACGCTCGCTGTACTCGTGGCAACTTGCCCCTGCGCACTATCACTGGCGGCGCCTACAGCTATGAGTGGTGCCATCAGCCGCTTAAATCGAGCGGGTATTTTAATGAAACAATCCGCGTTGCTCGAGAGCTTACCGAAAATTAAAACCTTGTGCGTAGATAAAACTGGCACGCTCACTAAAGGTAAGTTCAGCATTATAAGAAGCCAGTATAATAGTGATCATGAAGAGCTACTCCTGATGAAAATTGCAGCTGGCCTTGAGAGTTATTCAGAACATCCGCTTGCACGGCCGTTTCAGCGCTTGGCTAAGGCTGCTGATGTCACGAATGCACGCAATATTCCCGGCTCAGGTATTAGCGGTGTTGTAGATGGCACTGAGTATCGCATTGGAAGTTTAAGCTTTATAAAACAGTGGCATCCTGAGTTTAAAAACGCACTGGCGCCGGCTAATGTATTTTTAGCCAGTAAAGATAAAATTCTTGCTGAGTGGCAAGTTGATGATGAGATACGTGATGATGCTGAAGAAACCATTGCTTGGTATAAGAGCCGAGGGGTTGAGGTTATCATGCTCACTGGCGATTCGAATTTAAGAGCGCACACGCTTGCACAGCAGCTAGGTATCACCGATATTCGTGCGCAATTAAAACCCGAAGATAAACTCAAGGCAGTTCGTAAATTACAGGAAATTAGCCCAGTTCTTATGGTTGGTGATGGCCTAAACGATGGCCCTGTGTTAGCGGCAGCGAATGGCTCGGTAACTTTTTCGAGCGGCTCTGATTTGGCCAAATCGAGCAGTGATGTTGTTATCCTTACAGGTAAGCTAGCCGGCCTACGCAGGCTCTACGAAACATCACTCCTAACGCGCAATGTTATTCGGCAAAACTTCACATGGGCAATTGGGTATAACTTGGTTATTCTGCCCTTGGCGGTAACTGGCCAGGTAGGCCCACTTTGGGCAATGCTTGGCATGTCGATGAGCTCACTGATCGTGATGACAAACTCCCTGCGCTTAATGCGCAATGCTCGTTAGTAAGGAGTTCGAATGGAAATTTTACACCTCATGGTTCCTATCGCTATTATTCTAGTGATTATCGCCATTGTTTTATTTTTTTGGGCCGTTCGCAGTGGTCAATTCGATGATCTCGAACGCCAAGGTTATAACATCTTGTTAGATGAAGATGATGAAAAGCCTAAACAGAATAAGCCTAAAACCACGGGTGCTAATAGCAAAAAAGGTAAAAGCGAAGCCGATGAACATTGATGTGGTAGCAGCGCTTGTTATGGGGTTAGCCGGAAGTGGCCATTGCTTGGCGATGTGCGGTGGGCTCGCTGCTGCCATGGGATATCAGCGCTCGCCAATGCGTTTGTTCTGGTACAATCTCGGCAGAATAATAAGTTATGCCATTGCCGGTTTTATTGTTGCTGCCGCTTTCTTCTCAATCAGCAAAGTACATGCCAACGGCTTGGTGTATTTACGGATCTTAGCGGGCATTATGATGGTACTGCTCGGCCTCTATCTATTTCGTTGGAACCGCGCGTTACTTTGGCTGGAAAAAGCGGGCTCTTATCTTTGGCGCTATATTCAACCTCTCACACAAAAGTTACCAGCCCAGAAAACCTCAGGTTATGTGTTTCTAGCGGGTATGTTGTGGGGCTGGCTGCCCTGTGGTTTAGTATATAGCGCACTAACTTGGGCAGCACTCTCCGGTGATCCCTTCAGTGGTGCAGGCTTCATGTTATTATTTGGTTTAGGCACCTTCCCTGCTATGTTCCTAACTGGTGTGTTTAGCCAGAAACTCGCAACAGTATTACAATCATCAAGCTTCCGATGGATTGCGGGTTTACTCTTAATCGGGTACGGTATAGCTACGTTATTTATTGCTGCGAAACAGCTTTAACCGTTGCAAAACTAGGAATCCGCCCCCCATGGAGCAAAGCTTAAATAAGCATATTAATTGTCAAAACTGCAGTATTAGCCAGTTATGTTTACCTTTCACGCTCGATGAAAGCTCGTTAACCGAGCTTGATGCCATGATCGAGCGTAAGCGCCCTTATCAACGTGGCGAAACACTATTTCGCGCTGGCCAGCCGTTACAATCATTGTTCGCGGTGCGTTCCGGCAGCATCAAGGCGTACACCATTGATAATAATGGTGATATGCAAATAACCGCCTTTCATTTACCTGGCGATTTGGTTGGTTTTGAAGCGATTAGTAGTGGCATCCATCATGCCTATGCAGAAGCGATGGAAACATCGATGGTGTGTGAGATTCCATTTGCCCACTTAGAAACACTAAGCGGAGAAATTCCTGCCTTGCGCCGGCAAATCATGCGGTTAATGAGCGATGAAATCACCACAGATAAACGCATGTTAACGCTCCTCAATACCCGCACCGCAGAGCAACGGTTGGCCACGTTCTTGATTGATTTATCAACCCGTTTCCGAACTCGCGGTTTGTCAGCAAAAGAATTTCGCTTAACCATGACACGAGCCGAAATTGGTAATTACCTTGGATTAACAGTGGAAACCGTGAGCCGCTTGCTTGGGAAATTTCAAAAATCCGGTTTCATTGCAGTGGATGGCCGATTAATTACCTTACTAGAGCAAACTCATTTGTGTGACGTAGCCTTGATTACGGCAGAAACAGATGTGTAAAAGCTGAATCAGAAAAACTGATTCAGCAAACTTGAATGATAAACCGATGCAAATAGCCACTCATGGGCTACACTGAATTTAGGCTATATATTAAAGCACAGAAATGGAGAAGGCCTATGTTTAAGCACTTACTCGTTGTCTTAGACCCAGAGCTAACAGAACAAAAAGCACTTGCGCGAGCTTTGCATTTAGCAAGGTTGCAACCCGCCCGCCTTACCTTGTTTTTATCTATCTATGATTTTGCCTATGAAATGACAACCATGCTCTCAGGAGAAGAACGGGAGCAAATGCGGCAAAGTTTGATTGAAGATCGGAAGGCATGGGTAGCGGAATTACTGCATGGTTATGATGTTGAAAAGCATAGCATTGATATCTGTGTTCAATGGCATCATCGCCCTTTCGAAGCCATCATTCGTAAAGCCATAGAGATTGATTGTGATTTAATTGTTAAAGGTACCCATAAACACGATACCTTGCACAGCGTCATTTTTACGCCAACAGATTGGCACTTGCTGCGTAAAGCACCAAGCCCAGTGTTATTAGTTAAAGATCATGAGTGGCCACAACACGGCTCAGTGCTTGCTGCCGTTAACGCAGGGAGCGATAGCGAAGTACACCAACAATTAAATGAAAAGATCACTAAAGCAGCCGGATTTATTAGCATAAAACTCAACTCACATTTACATTTAGTAAACTGTTACCCCGGTGCGCCTGCCGCTATAGCCGTTGAAATACCTGAGTTTGACGTGCATCAGTACCAAGCCAGTGTGCGTGAGCATCATGAAGAAGCCCTTTCTGAAATAGCACGCAAGGTTGAGGTGGATTTCACCGGCTTGCACCTTTGTGAAGGCTTACCTGACAACGAAATTCCAAAGGTTGCGCATGAACTTGATGCCGCTTTAGTGGTATTAGGCACCATTGGCAGAACAGGCATAACAGCTGCTCTTTTGGGTAACACAGCAGAACATGTTATCGAACAACTTGATTGCGATTTGTTAGCAATAAAGCCTGAGGGGTTTCAATCACCTTTAGCTAAAGATTAAATCAATACTGTTTGTTGCCAACAGTGCGTAACGTTATACTAGCCGCCGAAAAAATCCGAGCGGCTTTTTTAATGAGTTTTCCACCTTACTTGTTGCGCCATGCTTTAAAGAAGCGGCTACAAGAAAGGACATATTTTTTATTCCTGAACCGTTTTATTAGGTTGTAGCCATGAACCCTAAGACCACAGATACGCAAAACGAAAATCTACATGCCGATGCTCAAGCGGCTGCAAAAAAGAAAAAATACAGCTTCAATAAGCTCGAAAAGCGTATCCGCAGAGCAGCAGGACAAGCCATAGATGATTTTGGCATGATAACCGATGGCGATCGAATTATGGTTTGTTTATCTGGGGGGAAAGATAGCTATACACTGCTATCAACCCTGCAATACCTACAAAAAGTAGCGCCAATTCATTTTGAGCTGATCGCGGTAAATTTAGATCAAAAGCAACCGGGCTTCCCTGAGCACGTATTGCCAAACTATTTAGCTACTCAGGATGTTGAATTTAAAATAATTGAAGAAGACACCTACTCTATTGTTAAGGATAAGGTGCCAGAAGGGAAAACTACCTGCGCCCTCTGCTCCCGATTGCGGCGTGGTATTTTATACAAAACAGCCAAAGCTCTCGGAGCGACCAAGATAGCCCTCGGCCATCATCGCGATGATATCTTAGAAACACTGATGCTAAACATGTTTTACGGTGGCGCACTTAAATCGATGCCGCCGAAGCTTGTTAGTGACAACGGTGAGCATGTTGTTATTCGGCCACTAGCTTACGCCCGAGAAAAAGATATCGCCAAATATGCGGAAGCTAAGCAATATCCGATTATTCCCTGTAATCTCTGCGGTTCGCAAGAAAATTTACAACGAAAAGTGATCAAGGATTTACTGAAAACATGGGATAGGCAATATCCTGGGCGCATTGAGAGCATGTTCAAGGCGATTACCAATGTAGTGCCAAGCCACTTAGCCGATACGCGCTTGTTTGCCTTTCGCGAACTGGTTGCTAACGGCATTGCTGATGTGAACGGTGATACAGCTTTTGATCAACCGAAAGTGGGTGATGCGAGTGAGTTTCTTGAAGAAGATGAGCAGCCGCAATCGGCTGCTCAGCAAGTGCATGTTATTAATCTCTAAACATTAACCCTTAAACTTAACGTTCAGTAATGCTCGCAGTTTGCGTGCCGTTGTCCGCATCTGTTTGTTCGCCTTCTCTTATCTGCTCACGAACTTCGCGGATTATCGGCATGTTAAAGCGAATCATTTGATTAAGTTCAATGATGTAATCCTCCCCACGCTCAGAATACGCCATTAATCCGTAGGTGAGCGGTTGTGCCATTACCGGTTGCTCAGTTTGGCGCAATTCAGCCCGTATCTGCCGAAGCTCTTGGTAGGCATCATGGGTATTCAAATTACGAATGTAACTACGCACTGATTCGGTAACGCTGTTGAACTCACGAACTTCATGTATTTGGCCCTCGCCTCGGCCTGAAGGCACTAAGCCACAGCCTTTTGTCCAGCACCACTGGCCGAAGAAATTGCGAGCATCCATTGCGAAGCGTGATGTACCCCAACCCGATTCATTCGCAGCCTGAATCAACACCAAGGTATCAGGAATAATATCAACTCGGCGAATTAATGTTGCAAACACATCTTCCTGGGATTCGGCATCAACACGGTAAAACTCCGCTAAACTTTGCAGCCATTGCTGCTCCTGTGTTTCAAGAACACCGCTCTGTCCATATTTAGCATGTAATTGCAATAGCTGCTCACGCTGCCGCAAGATGTGCTCATTTTGCTCGTCAACGGCCGGTAACAAATAGCTGAAGAATTCCGCTTTACGAGTTGGAATATCAGCTATGGCAGAGAAATCTGGCACGTTGTGATTACGCCGTGGTTTTGGCAGAACTACCACGGGAAAACCTGACTCCGTTGTTATTTTACGTTCGGCTCCGCCTGTTGCACTATCATCCAAACCACCACGAAAGGATAGAATGAGCACAATAATCGCTAATATCGCGATTGCGGAACTGAATATGTATCTCTTTCGTATCTGCATATTTCACCAATTAACGTTGGATGATTTTGCTTATCCTAAAAAATTCCCTAACGGAATCGTAACCTGAAGCCACTAGGATTAATCATTATTTTAGTAAGAAAACACAAAAAGCGCTATGAGCGCTTTTTATGTTTAACTAGAACGAAATACAAACGGCTCGCTTAAGCCTTAAAGCTATCGCTTTCACTATCACTATTTTTTTGTGAAGTTGCATCGGCCTCGTTATTGCTTCCATCTTCATTAAGCTCGTGCCGTTCTGTGGAGCTCTGTTCGCTCTCATCAGCAAAACTGTCGTCGCTGTTTGCAACATAGGATTGCGATTTGTTGTCAGCACTTACGCTGGTAACAGCGAAAAGATCACGATAATAAATGGCGATCGCATGGAAATAAGTTGGAATAACCCACGCAAACACCAGATAAATTGCAGCAACGCCCGCTAAAACAGCGAATATCATCGCAATGCTATTGAGTTGGGCGAAAACACCAAGAATAATAACCGGCACCGCAATCAGCATCGTTACAATGAAGATCACCAAATTCAAAACTAAAAAGCCTAAAAATCGTTTAATTACCACGTTAAACGACAACAGTACCGAATTCAGCGGGGTTGCTTGGCCAGATGCGGTGATTATAATGGCAAGTGCAAAGGTAATCTGAAAAAAGAAAGCCCAAAGATAAGTTGCCGCGTTTTCGATGCCGAGCATAGCTGGCCCTTGGCCAATCACTGTAGTGATCAATGCCACAGCCATTATCGGCCAAGGCTTACTGAGAAACGCAAAAGCTTCATTAACGTTTGCTTTTCCACCTAAAACATTACGTAGAGCCATCAAATAAATGCCAGCCATTAAAGGTGCAAAGATAATAATTTGTACCGCATAACTAATTAAGATTGCGCTTCGGCTCTCTTCTTCAATACCCATTGCATTCGCCAGCGCCATCACTAGCAGCATAGCGGCAAACAAAATAAAGCCAGACCAAACGATGCCGCCAGCTATCGCCGTGCGTTTTTGCTTAGTTGTTTCATATGCTTCTTGTAGCACCTTATTCACATCAATCTTTTGTTTTGATTGAAGTGCTTTTTCAGTGCTACCGGTAAACTCATTGTTGTGTTCCATGCGCTGGATCGTCCTATAATAACTTATTAGAATTTTACGTATTATCCTATTTCCCATTGAAAAAGCTAGCAAATATCTACAACATCCTCTTAGCGAGGAGCATCTGTAGTATTCATGAGAGGCGGTATGAATAAACCGATAAAAGCAAACAAAGGCACCCAACAACGATACAAGGGCCAATCTAAGCGAGTAAAGCCCGCGCAGCCAACATTAATTGCTTTTAATAAGCCCATGAATGTTCTATGCCAGTTTACTGGAGAACAGAGCGATACCACCCTAGCAGAATTTATCGATGTCCCCAACGTTTATGCCGCTGGCCGGTTAGACAAAGATAGCGAAGGGCTGCTTTTACTCACTGATGATGGCCAATTACAAGCTCGTATTTCATCACCCAAGTTTAAGCTCGCTAAAACATATTATGTGCTGGTTGAAGGTGAGCCTTCCGATGAATCCATGGCAAGGTTGCGTTCGGGTGTTGAATTAAAAGATGGCAAAACATTACCCGCCGAAGCCACCGTGGTGCCCGAACCGGAATGGTTATGGCAAAGAGAGCCGCCCGTGCGTGTGCGGAAAACAATTAAAGATACCTGGTTAAAATTAACTATTCGTGAGGGTAAAAATCGCCAAGTTCGGCGAATGACAGCGCATGTTGGCCACCCTACATTACGCTTGATACGTTACCGAATCGGTGATTATTGTTTAACTGGGATAAACCCAGGAGAGTACCGCAGAGTTCCGGTTTAACTGGCTAAATTCAAGGAAAAACGGTAGAATCACGCGCCATGAATGATTCCCAGTTTAAGCAAAAGCCAAAGAATTAAGGACATCGCAACAATCCATGAATGCACCCATATCGAACGCTAAGCATAACCCAGTAGATGCACCGGTTAGCAGCCGTGTCTGTGGCCAGTTTACCGCCAGTGAAAAACAGGAAAATAGCAAGCATCGAGTGATTGTTGGAATGTCTGGGGGCGTTGATTCTTCAGTGTCAGCCTATCTTTTACAACAACAAGGCTATCAAGTTGAAGGCTTGTTTATGAAGAATTGGGAAGAAGATGATACCGATGAATATTGCTCTGCGGCCACCGATCTTGCCGATGCCGAACAAGTTTGTGCAACCCTTGGTATTGAATTGCACACGGTAAACTTTGCGGCGGAGTATTGGGATAACGTATTTGAGCATTTTTTGGTTGAGTACCGCGCTGGCCGCACGCCTAACCCCGATATCATGTGCAACAAAGAAATTAAGTTTAAAGCCTTCCTTGAGTTTGCTGCAGAAGCACTTGGTGCCGATTACATTGCAACTGGCCATTATTGCCGGCGCCGTTTTGATGGCACCAAGTGGCAATTGATTCGCGGTTTAGATGACAACAAAGATCAAAGTTATTTTTTGTATACACTTAGCCATGAGCATATTGCCCAAACTCTGTTTCCGGTGGGCGATATTGAGAAGCCCGATGTTCGTAAAATTGCTGAAGAACAAGGCTTAGTAACTGCTGGTAAAAAAGATTCAACCGGTATTTGTTTTATCGGCGAACGCAAGTTCAAAGATTTCTTACAACAATACCTCCCTGCTCAACCCGGCCCGATTCAAAGCGTTGATGGTAGCGAATTAGGTGAGCATGAGGGTTTGATGTATCACACCATTGGCCAGCGTAAGGGCTTACATATTGGCGGCTTGGCAAATGCAGGTGATGAGCCTTGGTATGTAGTGGATAAAGATGTTGCGAATAACACACTCATCGTAGCCCAAGGTAAAAACCATCCGCGCATGTATTCGAAAGGTTTAGTGGCTGGGCAATTACATTGGTTAAACCGCGAGAGCGTGCAAGCGCCCTTCTCTTGTGTAGTTAAAACTCGCTATCGCCAAGAGGATATTCCGTGCACGGTTAGGCCGCTATTCGAAACCTCAGAAACCGGTTCCCAAGTGAGCAAGAATGATCAGGTTGAAGTTATTTTTAACGAAGATGTGGCTGCGGTAACACCTGGGCAATCTGCGGTGTTTTATCAGGGCGATATCTGCCTTGGCGGCGGCATTATTGAAAAACGCATTACGGACTTTGAGGTTGCCTTGTGAGTAACGTGGTTGCACTGCGCAGTGAATTAAACGAATGGCATGAGCGTATGCTGGCATTTGGCGGCCTGTGCCTTGCTGCTGTTTGTGCGCAGCAATTAGCCCGCCGGGGTGAAATTATCCCGAATGACCATACCGATGTACTCATTAAAAGCCTTTTAAACCTGGATCCGAGCAGCACCTTGGATGTTTACGGGGATCTGGAAAGCTTAAAACCAGCATTACGCCTATTGCTCGGGCAACTCAACGGAAAAGGTGCGAAAGATGTTGAGCAAACGCGCTATGTAGTGGGCATGTTAACCCTTGAACGGAAATTAAATGCGAACGCTAAAGCGCTGGAAAAACTCGGCAATAATCTAAAACAGATTAAACGTCAGCGTGAAGATTTTGATTTTGAAAATAACCTCATAATAGAGAATCTTGGCAAGCTCTACATGGACGTTATAAGCCCGCTTGGGCCACGAATTCAAATTAGCGGGAAGCCTGAATTTTTAAAGCAACCAAAAGTGCAATATCAAATTCGCACCATGCTTTTAGCCGGTATTCGCAGCGCGGTTTTATGGCGCCAACTTGGTGGGAAACGCCGCCACATTATCTTTTCTCGCGGCAAGTTAGTGCGAGCCATAGAAGATCTATTGCGTATGCCGGCCTAAGCCTATTACCTATTTGTAAGTTGGTAGCGCCCTACCAGCAAAGCTTAACCAGAACCTAAATCAACCAACCGAACTTGGAGCAACCGCATGACCCTCTCACTCTCTGCCCTCACCGCTATTAGCCCAGTTGATGGGCGCTACGGTAGTAAAACAGCTGATTTACGTGCTTTCGTTAGTGAGTTCGGTTTAATTCATCAGCGCGTACGTGTTGAGGTGCGATGGTTACAAAAACTTGCGAGCATTGATGCTATTTCTGAAGTGCCTGCATTATCAGCCCAAGCAAACGCCCAACTGGACGCTATCGTTGATGAGTTTTCAGAAGCGGATGCTCAACGGGTTAAAGATATTGAAAAAACAACAAATCATGATGTAAAGGCAGTTGAGTATTTTTTAAAAGAAAAAGTAGCTGGTAATTCTGAGCTACTCGCCGTTACCGAATTTATTCATTTTGCGTGCACTTCAGAAGACATTAACAACCTTAGCCATGCGCTAATGCTAACGGCAGCTAATAAAGAAGTGGTATGGCCGCTATTGCAATCACTGTTACAAGCATTATCCGCGCATGCGGCTGATTATAAAGCCATACCCATGATGGCGCGTACGCACGGGCAACCTGCAACACCAACAACTATGGGAAAAGAGTTTGCCAATGTAGCTATGCGTTTAGATCGGCAAATGACGGCGTTAAAGCAGGTACAGTTTCTTGGCAAAATGAATGGTGCTGTGGGCAATTACAATGCTCACCTTGCGGCTTATCCTGATGTGAATTGGCACAAAGTTGCTGATGAATTTGTAACGTCACTCGGCCTCACGTTGAACCCCTATACCACACAAATCGAACCCCATGATTATATTGCCGAATGGTTTGATGCGTTGTGCCGGGTAAATACTATTCTCATCGATTTCGATCGTGATCTGTGGGGCTATATCGCCCTCAACCACTTCAAACAAAAAACCATCGCTGGTGAGGTTGGCTCCTCCACCATGCCACACAAAGTAAATCCAATTGATTTTGAGAATTCAGAAGGCAATTTAGGCATCGCTAATGCAATTCTTGGCCACTTAGCGGCAAAACTGCCGGTATCGCGCTGGCAACGTGATTTAACAGATTCTACTGTGTTACGGAATCTTGGAGTGGGTTTAGGCTACGCGGTAATTGCTTATCAAGCTACATTAAAAGGCATTTCTAAACTCGAAGTTAATGAGGAAAACCTGCGCCACGAGCTGAATCAGAATTGGGAGCTACTTGCGGAACCTGTGCAAACAGTGATGCGCCGCTATGGCATTGAAAAGCCATATGAAAAACTAAAAGAATTAACTCGCGGCAAACGTGTAACACAGCAAGATTTAGCCAACTTCATTGCTAACCTTGAATTGCCAGAATCGGTAAAAGCAGAATTAACAACGCTCACGCCGGCAACTTATATTGGCCGTGCGGAAACCTTTGTGGATGAGCTCCCAAACCAGTTAAAAAACTTAGTATAAGGCACTACAAGTTATGAGCCAGAACCTGTTTCAAGATAGCCCTGGTGATTATGTTCTGAATCACTATGCCTTTGATCCGGTGGCGTTTCTGCGTGATTTTTGGCAGAAAAGGCCTGTGGTTATTCGCCAGGCTTTTATCGATTTTCAAGACCCGATAAGTGCTGATGAACTCGCTGGCTTATCTATGGAAGCAGGTGTCGATTCAAGAGTAGTGAGCCGTTTTGCGGGAAATTGGGATGTTGAACATGGGCCAATTGCTGATTTTTCTAAATTGGGAGAGGAAAACTGGAGTTTACTAGTTCAAGCAGTGAATGAGCATTATCCTCCAGCGCAAGAATTATTGCGGGCATTTCGCTTCCTCCCCGATTGGCGTATTGATGATTTAATGGTGAGCTACTCCACTCCCGGCGGCGGTGTTGGGCCTCACTTAGATCAATACGATGTGTTTATCATTCAAGGTACCGGTTCGCGCCGCTGGCAAGTGGGCGAACCCGGCGAGCATGTAACCCATTGTCCGCATCCGGACCTCAAGCAAGTAGCGGAGTTCTCTTCTATTATTGATGAGGTGCTTGCGCCAGGCGATATGCTATACATACCCGCAGGCTTCCCCCATGCTGGTGATACAACACATGAAGCGTTAAATTACTCAGTGGGTTTTCGGGCACCAAGCCAGGCAGAATTGATCTCAGCGCTTGCGGATTACGCCCTTGAACATGATGAGCTCCAACATCGTTTTCAGGATCGCATAGATCTATTATTAAATGCTTCGAAAACTGAACTTGCAGACCATGAACCTTGGCATTTACCACCAGAAATTGTTGCAGAATGCCGAAATCTTATGCTTGCAGCACTAAATAATGAACAACTCTTGCACAAAGTGTGTGCTGAATTGTTCTCAAAAAATCCCCGCCCACCCTTACCTGAGTGGCCAGCACAGCCGTATACCGCTAGCGGAGTACTATACGCATGCCAGCGCTTCGAGATTC
The DNA here is from genome assembly GCF_003987135.1 of Aliidiomarina iranensis. GTDB lineage: Bacteria > Pseudomonadota > Gammaproteobacteria > Enterobacterales > Alteromonadaceae > Aliidiomarina > Aliidiomarina iranensis. The sequence continues at coordinate 209,694 of NZ_PIPJ01000002.1, read as the reverse complement.
TGGTGAAGGCCGTTGGCGTGCGCATGATTACAACAACCATAGATGAGCAGCTCTTTGCGGTTGTGCAAGGTCATTGGTATCCACTTGATAGCGATGCGGAAGCATTGTTCGGTATTCTTTGCGACATGACGGATTTTGCCGAAACACCGGAAATCATTGATTATCTTACCTCAGAGAAAGCGCGAACATTGCTTTGTGGCATGCTGAATGAGGGGCTATTTATCTTAACGAATGATGATGAGAGTGAAAACTAGATTTCTCAATTCGTTTTGAGAATACAATGAAAAGCCCACTTCAGTGAAGTGGGCTTTTCATTTCAGTGCGCTACTAACAGAGCTAGCCTTACAGAGCACGCTTTAAAGAGCGTTCGGGGGCTTAAAACACTCCCCTAACACCAATAATTATGGCACTTTGAGAACTGCCCTGCGCACTCAGGTGTTATTGATTTTCCCAGAACTTGTCCTGCAGCACTAGCTGATAGCATGCTTCAGCGTGACCAATTAACAGCTCGGCAAATTGCTTTTCGGTAGGATCCGGATTTTCACTCGTTAAAATTTTATCTGCTCGTAATTGCCAGCTCAAACAGAAGTGCTTTAATGCATCGCGCGCATTACCAGCAACCGATGCATTAACGTGATCGGTTGGGCAAACCCCACTAATCGCCCAAACTTTATCGGTTGAGCCCCGCAATGAAAACTTCCAAAGCGCAATATGTGGGATAAGGTAGCGGCTCTCTTTCACCAGTACTTGGTCGGTTAAAATTCCCTTCTCTGCCAGATAACCGTTTGCTTTCTGGAAGTGTTCTCTCACCCATGCAGCTTGCTCTGGGTTACTTTCTTGTTGTTTTTCACTCATGGTTATCTCACTAAGTATTCATGAATCGATAATAAATTTGGCAATGCTTGGCTTAATCAAAAAATTAAGTTCGAACTAAGTTAATTGAGAACTAGTTTATGCAAAACCACTTCTGTTAAGAACTACGTCAACTGTGAGCGGCCAAAAATAGGCGCTAATTTTATTCGCCAAACCCGGTGTCATATTAACAGGCTCAAGGAGAACTGAAAAGCGCTACAAGCCCCTACTGGACCAACCACGAACAACTTATGTACGAGCGTTTGCGGGGTGTAAAGACAAGTTGATAGATACCGCATTTATTAGGTGGCTTTTTCATTTTCACTCACTAGCAACAGTTTACGTAAAGTGGTAGTTTACGCAGCAAATTTGTGTGCATGACAACTAGCTAAAAGACATTTAGCTAAAAGACAATTGATAAGACAACAACAATGAGGTTAGCGGAAATGGCGCTATTCGAACACGTGGAATACGATGGTCACGAACAAGTTGTGTTCTGCCATGATAAAGTTACTGGCTTGAAAGCAATTATTGCTGTGCATGATACCACTATGGGGCCAGCTCTCGGCGGCACGCGTATGTGGAATTATGCCAACTCCGAAGAGGCCTTAACCGATGTTCTCCGGTTATCACGCGGAATGACCTACAAAAGTGCGCTCGCAGGTTTGCCTTTAGGTGGCGGGAAAGCCGTTATCATCGGTGATGCGAAGAAAGATAAAAGCGAAGCTTTTTTCAAAGCCTACGGACGTTTCATAAACTCATTAGGCGGCAAATACATTACTGCTGAAGATGTAAACATACGCACCGCTGATATTGATATTGTGAGTACTGAAACTGCTTTTGTGGCGGGCACAGCGAGCAAGGCCGGCGATCCCTCCCCGCACACAGCGGAAGGTACCTATTTGGGCTTAAAAGCCGCTGCAAAGCATGCCTTTGGTAACGAGAGCTTGCAAGGCGTGCGTATTGCTGTGCAAGGTTTAGGTGCTGTGGGTTACGATTTTGCCGAATATTGTGCGAAAGAAGGCGCTAAACTGATTGTGGCTGATGTTAACGAAGAAGCAGTTGCTAAAGCAGTAGCTGAACTTGGTGCTGAAGCGGTTAGCGTTGATGATATCTACAGCGTGGAATGCGATGTTTACGCACCTTGTGCGTTGGGTGCAACGATTAACAACAACACCTTGAAAGTAATGAAAGCCAAGGTAATTGCGGGCAGTGCGAACAACCAGCTCGCCACCCCCGCACATGATAAAATCGTGAAGGAAATGGGTATTCTTTATGCTCCTGATTACGTTATCAACGCCGGCGGTGTTATTCATGTGTGTTCAGAGGCTGCGAATTTCTCACTTGAAGATACCGGCAAGCGTGTAAAAGCTATTTACGGTACGCTTGATAAAATTTTTACTCGTGCAAAAAATGAAGATCGCCCTACGGGTGAAATTGCTGATGAAATGGCTCGAGAAATTCTAGCTAAGAAGCTAGCAGAAAAAATGGCTTAAACACATTTTTAGAGCTGAGTAAAAAAGTAAGAAAGGCGCTGAAAGCGCCTTTTTTACTTTTTGTTCTAACTACTAGTGCTAATCTTGAGTAGCAAGCAAAGTAACAAGCTGTTGAATGGGGTGTTTCGGTTTTGTGCTTGTGTAACGTTCACTTTGGCACCGGCACGAAAAGCCCGTAGCCATTATCTGCGTATTTTGCTGCGCTGGGCCCTTGTTAGACTCCGCTTCGCTCTTGTTGCGCTGCGCTGGGCTGCCCAAGCCTGAAGAAAAAAATTGCTGCCAACTTAAATCGAAAATTGAACGGCTTAAACTTTGGTTCTCTCGCTCATGGCCAAAAGTGCCGGCCATACCACAGCACCCCACTGCGGGTATCTCTACGGGCGCACCTGCAGCCGCAAAAATTTCACGCCACGCTTTTCCTGTATTCGGCAACGCAGTTTGCTCAGTACAATGAGGCAGAATTTTAAAACCTTCATCCGTTGCCACGCTTGAATCAGTATCTTTTACCAGTGTAGCTAACTCTGCAATATTTTGCAGTATCCACTCGTGGGCTAGAAGTACTGAGAACTCCTCACTTTTCGGAATTCCCTCCTGCCGATACTCATCACGAAAACAAAGCACCGTAGCAGCATCTAAGCCTACCAGAGGAACTTTAAACTCATCCTGCAGAGCCGCTAAACGTTCTGATGTTCTTGTTGCTAGCTGCCGGAAGTTCCCTAGGAACCCTTTTACATGGGCCGCTTTAGCGTTTCCCATGTAAGGCAAAAGAACCGGCTCCTTCCCGAGTATTCGAGCTAACCGCATAAAATCATGCACAACCGCAGCGTCGAATACACTAGTAAAGGCATCTTGTACTACAAAAACATAATCATTTGGATCAAAGGCAAGTGATTTTGCTTTTTCTCTAACTTCATCTAAACCCAAGAATTTATCTTTGGTAAGGCGGGAATTCAGGTTTGGCACCGAAAACTTCGGGGTATCAATATAACCAATCCAATGTTTCTGCACCGCTTTGCTCAGGGGGTTATGCGCAAGTAAATTAGCAAACCGCGGAAAACGAGCTAGTTTTGGCAGATTAAGCTCACTATGCAACACCAAATAATCTTTTATTGGCCTTTGATAACTCTGATGATAATGGGCATAAAAAATAGCGCGTTGCCGCGGAATATCTACCTTCACTGGGCATTGGCTCGAGCAAGCCTTACACGCCAAACAGGTATCTAAAGCCGTTTTAACTTCCGTATTAAAATCATCTTCACCCGGCGCTTTCGTAAGCCGAGCATTGGCACTTAAGGTTTTATCTGCAAGCTCTTTTGTATCTGTTGCATAACCGGCATTGGCTAAGCGGCGCAACCACTCGCGTAAGAGCGTGGCCCGCCCTTTTGGCGAGTAACGGCGATCACCAGTAGCACGGTATGATGGGCACATCGGGCTGCTCGCAGCAAAATTAAAACACAAGCCATTGCCATTACAATCCATAACGCCTTGAAATTGCTCTTGGCTTGCAACCGGAATTTGCCGATCGAACCAGCCACGCTTGCGGGCATCTACCGATACAAGGGAATCGTTACTAGCGAACGGCGTGCATATTTTGCCCGGATTCAAACGGTTTTGTGGATCGAATGCCGCCTTTATTTTTCGCAACTCAGTAAATAAATTGTCACCGAAAAACTCGGGGCCATACTCGGAGCGATACCCCTTTCCATGTTCGCCCCACATTAAGCCGCCATAACGCGCGGTTAAACGCATTACGGCATCGCTTATGGTACGAACCATTTCAGCGCTTGCCGGTTCTTGCATATCAAGAGCTGGGCGCACGTGCAACACGCCCGCATCGACATGGCCAAACATGCCATATTTTAAATCATGGGCATCAAGTAAGGCGCGAAATTCCATAATATATTCCGCAAGGCGCTCAGGTGGAACAGCAGTATCTTCTACAAAAGCCATCGGCTTCGCCTTGCCCTTGGTAGCACCCAGTAGCCCAACGGCCTTTTTTCGCATCGCATAGATCTTTTCGATGCTGCTTTGCTCTCGGCAAATTTGATACCCGATCACACCAGTAGTATGCGGATCTAAACCAGACAATTGATTGCATAATGCTTTTAATTTCTGGCCGATTTCGGCTTGATCTACGCCGGTAAATTCCAGAATGTTGATACCACCCATTTTATAGGGCGGCACATCGGTAAGAAGATCTTTAACCTGATGCCAAACAATATCATTACGGGCTAAATCTAAAACGGTACTATCCACTGTTTCTACCGATGTCGCCCGCGCTTTCACTAATTCCGGAGCGTGGCGCAGTGCATCCTGAAAATCTTGGTATTTAACATTCACCAAAACTTTAAAATTCGGGCTCGGTGTGATTTTTAGTTTCGCTTCGGTAACCACACTCAAGGTACCTTCAGCGCCGGCTATAAGGCGGCTTAAATCGATCGTTTCATCTTCTGGGCGATAAGCGTGAGCCAAATCGTAACCCGTTAAGAAGCGATTTAATGGCGGGAATTTTTCTTCAATGGCGCTACGCATGCCTTTGCAACTGGCCAGCACCTGGTGATAGATTCTGCCAACCACATCATCATTTTTCGCTAGCTCTTCTGCCTCAGCTACCGGCAATGGTTCTGTGCGAAGATCATCACCGCTTACCAGTAAGCTGCGCAAACCAAGGATATGATCACTAGTTTTTCCGTAAATCAACGAGCCTTGCCCAGATGCGTCGGTGGCGATCATGCCGCCGATGGTACAGCGATTACTCGTTGAGGTATCGGGCGCAAAGAAATACCCATGCGGAGCGAGCGCCGCATTTAATTGGTCTTTTACAATACCGGCCTCAACCCGAACCCAACCCTCTTCTAAGTTCAGCTCTAACACCTGAGTAAGATGGCGGCTGAGATCGATAACTACACCAGGGGTAAGCGCTTGTCCGTTGGTGCCAGTGCCACCGCCACGAGGCGAAAAACGTATACCTTGGAATTGATTGCGCGCTGCAGTTCGAAAAATACAACGCACATCATTTTGGCTGCGCGGATAAAGAACCGCCTGCGGAAGTTGCTGATAGATGCTGTTATCAGTTGCAGCCACCATTCTGCCTGCATAGCTATAATCAACATCACCGATATAACCGGCTTGTTCTAACGCACTAATAAAGGCCTGCGTTTCTGCAGGCACCTGCTCGTAATCATTTAAAACCGGTAATCGGCTGGTCACTACTAAAGACCTCCGCAAGGGTTAAGTTATGAAGATTGATTCAGCTCTTTTGCAAGAAAGAGCCAAGTATCAACTACGGTATCCGGATTTAAGGATACCGAATCAATACCCTGCTCCACTAACCAATGAGCGAAATCGGGATGATCTGATGGGCCTTGGCCGCAAATGCCAACGTATTTTCCACGTTTCTTAGCAGTTTGAATGGCCATCGCCAATAATGCCTTCACGGCTTCGTTACGCTCGTCAAACAAGTGCGCAATCAAACCGGAATCTCGGTCTAACCCAAGGGTCAATTGAGTTAAATCGTTAGAACCGATTGAGAAGCCGTCGAATATATCGAGAAATTTGTCGGCTAACACGGCATTTGATGGTAACTCACACATCATAATTACGCGCAAACCGTTTTCACCTTGCCGCAATCCATGCTGAGCCAATAATTCAATAACCTTTCTGCCTTCTTCTAGCGTGCGCACAAATGGAATCATGATTTCAACGTTGGTGAGCCCCATATCGTTGCGTACACGCTTTACGGCTTCACATTCTAATGCGAAACATTCGGTGAAATCTGGCGCCAAATAACGTGCAGCCCCGCGGAATCCCAGCATTGGGTTCTCTTCTTCCGGCTCATATTGGCGGCCGCCGATCAAATTCGCATACTCGTTTGATTTAAAATCAGATAACCGAACAATCACCCGTTCCGGTGCAAACGAGGCACCAATGGTAGCGATTCCCTCAACTAAGCGTTGAATGTAGAACTCTCGAGGATTCTCGTAACCAGAAGTTAAATCGGTAATCAATGCCTGTAACTCTGGCGATTGATCTTCATAGTGTAATAGTGCTTTTGGATGTACACCGATCATTCGATTGATAATAAATTCTAACCGCGCCAAACCAACGCCGGCATGTGGTAAGCGAGCAAAATCAAATGCTCGATCCGGATTACCCACATTTTGCATAATCTTTAGCGGCAGCGCTGGCATGTTACCCACTTCTGATTGGGTAACTTCAAATTCTAATAGACCACGATAAACATTACCGGTATCACCTTCCGCGCAGGATACCGTTACTTCAACGCCATCTTGAATCAACTGAGTTGCATCACCACAGCCTACTACCGCTGGGATGCCGAGTTCCCGAGCGATGATTGCCGCATGGCAGGTTCTTCCGCCACGATTAGTAACAATGGCGGCAGCGCGTTTCATAATAGGTTCCCAATCTGGGTCTGTCATGTCGGTTACTAGCACATCGCCGGGCTGTACTTGATCCATATCTGCTATGGAATCGAGCACGCGAGCTTTACCACTGCCGATTTTCTGGCCAATCGCACGGCCGGTTACCATAATTTCCGATTCACCCTTCAGTGCGAAACGCTCAATACTATTGCCAACTTCATTTGAGCGCACCGTTTCTGGCCGAGCTTGCACAATGTAGAGCTTGCCATCAATGCCATCTTTCGCCCATTCAATATCCATCGGCCGGCCGTAGTGTTTTTCGATAATAACGGCTTGCTTCGCCAGCTCTAAAATTTCCGCGTCGGTTAGTGAAAATTGCTTTTGCCGTTGTGTATCAACATCTTGAATACTTACTTGTTTACCATGTTCTTGGCTATCAGAGTAAACCATTTCGATTTTTTTACTTCCCATCGTGCGGCGGATCACTGCAGGCCGCCCTGCCGCTAAGGTTGGTTTATGCACGTGGAATTCATCTGGGTTTACAGCCCCCTGAACCACCATTTCACCTAAACCATAGGAAGAGGTAATAAATACCACTTGATCAAAACCTGATTCGGTATCAATCGAGAATAGTACCCCAGATGCTGCCAAATCACTGCGAACCATGCGCTGTACGCCCGCAGAGAGCGCCACACCGCGGTGATCATAGCCTTGATGCACCCGATAAGAAATAGCCCGATCGTTAAACAATGATGCGTAAACGTGCTTGATAGCTTCCATCACAGCATCAATTCCTTTCACATTCAAAAAGGTTTCTTGCTGGCCGGCAAAAGAAGCATCCGGCATATCTTCTGCGGTTGCTGAACTGCGCACTGCAAAGCTTGCCTCGGCGTAGCCTTCGCTCAAGGTGGCATAACTCTCACGAATAGCAGCATCTAACTCCGGGGTGAAAGGGGTTTCGATAATCCACGAGCGAATTTGCTCACCTGCTTTTGCAAGTGCTTTGACATCATCCACATCAAGGCTATCAAGCAAATCATAGATGCGCGCATTCACGCCGCTTTGTTCGAGGAAAGTATTGAACGCATGGGATGTGGTTGCAAAGCCACCGGGAACAGTAACGCCGGCACCTGCTAAATTACTAATCATTTCACCAAGTGAAGCGTTTTTGCCGCCAACTCGGTTTACATCGTTCATTCCTAAATCTTGATACCAAAGCACGTATTCTTGCACGGGGTTATCCTTACAATATCGGAGTTAATTGTTGGGTGTTTTAACTGCAGAGTATTTTACACGCTAGGGGCTCACAAGTTAACATTTGTATCACTTTCATTTCAGGCTAATTAATTATGCGTACTGCGTTTTATATCTCCGACGGCACAGCCCTCACCTCAGAAACCTTTGGGCATGCGATTTTATCCCTGTTTCCGGTGAAGTTTGAGCACAAAACCCTACCCTTTATCGATGATGATGAGAAAGCCTTAAAAGCGGTTCAGGAAATTAATGCCGCCTTTGCGGAAAGTAATGAAAAGCCACTGATTTTTCATACTTTCGTGAATCCATCCTTGAAGAAAATAATTCTCACTAGCCATGGCGTTAGTTACGATTTCCTTGATCACTATGTAGAACCTGTGCAAGCCGAGCTAGGCGTTTCGGCACAGCCAAAAACTAATCGCACTCATGGCCTCAATCAAGATTATAACTTTCGTATTGATGCCATAAATTACACCTTAGAAAATGATGATGGGGTAACAACTCGGAACTACGGCGAGGCGGATATTATTTTGGTAGGTGCATCTCGCACGGGGAAAACGCCAACCTGTATTTATCTTGCGTTACAGTATGGTATTAAAGCCGCAAATTACCCGCTAACCGAAGAAGATATGGGCCCGATTGAGCTGCCCTATGATTTAAAAATGCATCGCCACAAGCTTTTTGGTTTAACTATTGACCCTGAGCGCTTACAAAGCATTCGCCAAGCACGCCGGGCGAATAGCCGTTACGCCTCAATGGAGCAATGCTTGTTGGAAATTAATGAAATTGAAAATATTTTTCGGCAAGAGGCTATTCCGTATTTGAATTCAACCCATGCCTCAGTAGAGGAAATCGCTGCCAAAATCATGACTACAGCTAAGTTGAAGCGTCATCGTTATTAATATGGGGAACAGTTAATAAAAAGCTCTGCGTAGTGGCAGAGCTTTTTCAGTTTAGTTTCTAATAAACGGTTTCTTAGCGCTTGGCATTCGTGCTTTCAAATATCTTATCGGCGGATGCGGCCACAAAACCTGTGTAGAGCTTACCCTCGGCTATTTCGTAGCGCTTAGCGAATTCATAGAAACAACTTGGAATCACTGCCTCTTTGTCGCTAAATTGCACGGGAATCTCATCAGCCATGGTGGATGATTGCTCTAAAAATACCTCGGCTGATCCTTTAATTTCGCCGCCTGCAGCATTCAAGGTGAAACCCGAATCTTTCAGCTTCTGATTCACACTCTCCAAAGTGCGATAGCCAGGCAACTCATTCACACTTACGGTGAAATGATTGGCGCAGAAACCAAATGCACTCATCCATGCCGCATATTCGCTTTCAGCCAATAGCTGCTGATACTCCGCATGGCTTACTTGCCAATGCGTTCCGGAATACAAGAACTTCGCTTCTTTAACGGCAGCAGGGTTAATACGATCCACCATATCCTGAACGATTGATTGCAGCTCTGGCGAAAATTCTTCAACTAAAAGCTCGCTGATAAAAATCTTTGGCAACGTTGGATCTGCATGTTCAAAATGTTTTGCTCGGAGCTTTTTTTGCTCAAAATCGTAATCGCCATTAGCAAAATACCCCATATCTTCAAAATGTCCGGTAAGTGCTTCAAGGTTTACCGGTGCTATATTGAAGGTTCGAAAGGCAACATGATCATTAATGATGTCATGGCCTTCACCAAGCACTTGATGCACTTTGCTCGCTGAGGGTGTTCGCTGAATATAATCGGCCCACAATGCATCGAAAAAAGCATGGGCGGCTGAAGTTGATACTGAGCTCATTAAATTACTCCTGTAAAACAAAGGCCGAAACGCAGCTGCGATCCGACCTTGATATGTGTAAGCAAAGCTAACCAAAGTTATACCTTACTTTCTATGCCCTAATTATAACCGAAAACTTCTGAGAGCCAATATCCTCTTCCATGATCATGAGGATTCATTGATCAAGAACAAGTTTTAGCCTTGGCGCGCTTTACCCAGTGATTCCGCCACAAGAAACGCTAATTCCAACACTTGGTCGGCGTTTAAGCGCGGATCACATTGTGTAAGGTAACGTTCAGCTAAATCATCTTGTGATATTTTGTAGGCGCCGCCGGTACATTCAGTTACGTTTTCACCGGTCATTTCCAAATGAATACCGCCTGCATAGCTGCCTTCAGCTTGGTGTATCGCAAAAAACTGCCGAATTTCCCGAACAATGGCGGCAAAATCACGAGTTTTATAACCGTTACTCGCCTTAACCGTATTGCCATGCATTGGATCGCTCGACCACACAACCTTGCGGCCTTCTTTTTGCACACGGCGAATAAGCTTAGGTAAGTTGCTCGCTAGGTTATCGGCACCCATGCGCGTGATCAGTGTTAATCGGCCTGGCTCATTTTTTGGGTTTAATACATCGATTAACGCCATCAACTCATCTTCGGTGGCGGTTGGCCCTACTTTCACCCCGATTGGATTATTAATGCCGCGGAAGAATTCAATGTGCGCATGATCCAGTTGCCGTGTTCGCTCACCCATCCATACCATGTGTGCTGAGCAGTTGTATGGCATCCCAGTTAGGCTGTCGGTACGCGTAAGCGCTTCTTCATATGGCAGTAATAACGCCTCATGAGAGGTAAAAAGCTCTGTTTCATGAATGGTTGGGTGCGTTTCCGCAGTAATACCCAAAACTTCCATAAAGCGCAACGATTCTTGGATACGCTCGGAAATAGCCTGATACTTCTCTTTCATCGGGTTGGCGTTAATGAAACCCATGTTCCACTTATGCACTTTGTGCAGGTCCGCATACCCACCTTGAGCAAACGCCCGCAATAAATTCAGTGTTGCTGCTGAATGGTGGTAGGCCGTAAGCATTCTTTGCGGATCTGGCTTACGCGCCGCTTCAGTAAAATCCAAGCCGTTAATAATATCACCGCGGTAGCTCGGTAATGAAATGCCATCGATCGTTTCCATGTCGCCAGAGCGCGGCTTGGCAAACTGTCCTGCCATGCGCCCTACTTTTACTACCGGCACTTCGCCTGCGAAAGTCATCACAATGGCCATCTGCAGCATTACTTTGAACGTATCGCGGATTTTCGGTGCGGTGAAATCCCGAAAAGATTCCGCACAATCTCCACCTTGTAATAAAAAACCGTTCCCTTCGCATACGGCGCCAAGATGGCTTTGTAAACGGCGAATCTCTTCCGCGAACACTAAAGGTGGATAACGTTTCAGCTGAGATTCAACTTCCGCAAGCTCACTCGCATCAGCGTAGGTAGGTTGTTGTTTAATAGGAAACTGCCGCCAGCTATCAGGTGTCCACTGCATCTTAAATCCTTACACTACTTATTTCAGGAGGCCTTTGAATGTATCTGCCAGAGCTCAGTATTGCAATGGCAAAACACGCTTTTCTCGCATTTCAGCTTATTTTGGCCGCGAGATATTTAAAATACGCCCCAAAGTAGCATATTGATCAGCCCCAAGGCGGGCGATTGGCTGAACTGCGAGAGCATCAACAACTAGCCTTGAGCTTGTGCTCCCGTCAGATTTTTTCTGCTTTTCTATATTGCCAACCCTATCATCAATAAATACCCGCTGAATTTCACCAAACACCATGGTTTGCGGTGCACCGGGCACATCCTGTAAAGCGTGCAGTTTACACCCGAAAGCTATAGGGCATCCGGCTATACGAGGTAACGGAAAACCCTCGAACGTTTCCGTATCGAGTGCTAGGTGCTCTAGTTCGGATTCTGTTGCTGGTAGGCTGCGCGAGCTTTCGGTAACAGATTCGGCTAGATTTTCAGGTGCAATGTGAACTACAAAATATGGGTTATTTGCAATGTTTACTTTAGTGTCTTTACCCTCACCTGAAATCTTGTTGCCAACGGAAAACATTAACAACGGAGGCTCACTGGATACCGCCGTAAAATAAGAAAAAGGTGCTAGGTTCAAATGGCCCTGCTCATGCTCGCTTAATACCCAAGCAACAGGCCTGGGTATTAACGTTTGGGTCATTAAATGGTATATGGAACTGCTCGTCTCGTTAGTTAAATCTACAATCATTAAAAACTCCCATGACGCAGGGCCGCAATGCGCTTTTCAATTGGCGGGTGCGTCATCATTAACTCACCTTTTGCAAGCTTACCTTTGATACCGAAAGCGAGCATTTTATCATCGAGTTGTGATTCTTTGCCTTGCGATAATCGCTGCAACGCCGCAATCATTTTGTTTGGCCCTACCAAGCGTGCGGCCCCTGCATCGGCGCGATATTCTCGTTGTCGCGAAAAATAGAACACAATTAAACTAGCGAGCGCACCAAACACGATTTCAAATAAAATAACCAAGCCAAAGTACACGAAGCCGCCACCACCGTGATGGCTTCCACCTTGTTGATTTCCGCGCATGGCATTGTTAATCAATCCGGCCACTACTCGCGCAAGGAAAATAACAAAGGTATTCACCACACCCTGAATCAAGGTTAACGTTACCATGTCGCCATTTGCAATGTGGCTTACTTCGTGTGCTAACACGGCTTCAACCTCGTCCTTGTTCATAGCACGCAAAAGCCCGGTGGAAACAGCTACCAGCGAGCTACTTTTGCTTGCGCCGGTAGCGAATGCATTAGGTTCAGGGGAATCATAGATAGCCACCTCAGGCATTGGAATGCTTGCTTTTTGGCTTTGCCGTTGCACGGTTTCCATGAGCCAACGTTCGGTGTCGTTTCGCGGTTGCTCAATAACTTTGGCACCCGTTGAACGTTTCGCCATCCACTTCGACAGAAACAACGAAATGAATGCGCCACCAAAGCCGAATAAGGCAGCAAAAATGAGTAAACCGGTATAGCTACCAAAATCAATGCCAAACACCGCCATTAAAATATTCATCACGATGCTGAGCACAACAATTACGGCTAAATTTGTAGCTAAAAACAAAACAATGCGCTTCATCTATTTTTCCTCAGTAAACTACCATAACCCTTGATATGGTTGCATTTGCAAGCCTTTTCAAGGGGAAGGTTTTGCATTTCTCTCAGCCTATGCTTAAGCTATGCGCCATAACGCACCGATTGTGTAAACTTAAGCTGGTTTTATTTTTAAGTTTAGGTTCTCAATATACGGCAGAATCAAATGTAGAGGTTAATGATGACAAAAATAAAGCCCGCTGAAATGAACAATAATACGAATAGCAGCCAATTAAACCTATTATTGATGAGCAGTTCAAAAGCTGGGGATACTGGATATCTTTACCACGCAAAAGCATGGTTGAGCGCCCATTTTCAGGGTAAAGAAGTGCTTTTTATTCCTTATGCTGGCGTAACGATGAGCCACCGGGAGTATAGTGAGAAAGTGCGCCTAGCATTGGCTGATACCGACATTCAAGTGCGCGGCATTGAAAGCTACGATAACGCCAAGAGTGCAATTGAAAACGCCCAAGCTATTGCGGTAGGCGGTGGCAATACCTTCGTGTTACTCAATGCGCTATACGAAAAAGGCTTGTTGGAACTGTTACAACAGCGAGTGTTTGCAGGTGTACCCTATGCGGGTTGGAGTGCAGGTTCGAATATTGCCGGGTTAACCATAAAAACCACAAATGATATGCCAATTGTGGAACCCCCTTCCTTTTCCGCGCTCGGTTTTTTAAAGATGCAGCTGAACCCTCATTACATTGATACGCATCCGCCAGGCTTTCATGGTGAAACTCGGGCTCAACGCCTTGCTGAATTTATGGTTTTGAACCCAGAAACAACAATCATTGGCTTGCGTGAAGGCACTGCTTTAAAAGTGCAAGGAAACGCCATGAGTTTGCTTGGCAGCCTTGATGCCGTGGTGTTTCGTAACCAAAAAAGCGAGATCATTCCGGCAGCAGCCGATCGCTCCGATTACTTATAAAATCTCAAATGTAGCTCGCGCGTAGCCGTTACCCTTACGAGTTAAGCAAGCGCGAGCTGCGATAACCAATTTTGTTTTTGTAGCCATTCACGTTGCGCTTCATCGCGCTGCGCTTCGGCAAAATATGGCACCTCAGCCAATAGTGGTGCATTAATTCGCGAGCGTAACGTGGCAATATTCTCGCTGTAATACGGCATGATGTTTGAACTTACCTGGTTTGCTACCCAGCCGGCAACTTTTAACCCTAAGGCTTGAATCGCCGCAATCGTTAACAACGCGTGATTAAGGCAACCAAGCCGCATGCCTACTACCACCACAACATCCATATTTGCTCGCTGTACAAAGCTGGGCATATCTTCCAGTGCATTTATGGGCAATTGCCACCCACCCGCGCCTTCTGTTAAGAGTACATCGGCATCCAGTGCCGCTAGGTTCTGCCAGTGTTTAAGTAACTGCGATACATTTAAGCCGGTTGTGCCTAAGAATTGCTCACCTGATGGCTTTTCACTGTAACTGCGGCTCATCATTGCAGCGATATGTGGAGCGATTGGCTCAGCGAAGGCAAATGGATTTACCTTCTCATAAGGGAGTTGTAAAGTAGCCGCAGCCTGCAGCTTGAGAGCATCGCTATTCAACAATTGCCCATCTGGGCCATTTTCGCATCCCGCGGCAATAGGCTTCATGGCAGCAGTTTCTAATCCTACCTGTGCCATTGCTTTTAAAAGTAACGTAGCTACTTCGGTTTTTCCAACATCGGTATCAGTGCCGGTAATAAATAATTTGCGCATGTTCATTTCACGTTGCTAATAAGTGTTCTGTGGCAGTGTAGTGTCTAGTAAACATTCTACCTTTGCATTCTTAGTTTGCATTCTTAGTTTGCATTCTTAGTTTGAATTTTCAGCCTTACTTTTACAAGCTATCTTTATTCGTTTCGTAGCACAAGGTAGCCTATTTCATAGGTTAGCGGTAAGCCTTCAAAAGCACGGAAGCGTTCATATTCCCGGCAAATATCGGCATATTCGCGAGCCCCCATTTTTTTCTGCCGCTTACCTCTTTGCTGATCAGCGCCTATCGCGCTAACACTGCGCATTAACGTGGCAACATCATGAAACCATAACGTTATTTTTCGTTGCTCTTGGTATACGCAAGTAAACTTTGTGTCGTCCGCCCATTTGCGCCAATCGCGTAAATACGGCTGTGCATTTACCCCAGCGTTTTCGTTTAAATTCATACTTGCATGTTGCATGAGTTGCTTTCGTATGGCATCAAGGGGTTGTAGGCTATCATTAAGAACAGTTGAAAAAACAAGTGTTCCACCCGGTTGCAAAATACGCTTTAGGTCGGCCAATAGCTGCTTAGGATAGTTGCTCCATTGCATAGCTAAATTAGAAAAGATTAGCTCGAACTGAGCAGTAGCGAAGGGTAAGTTATCCATATCGGCCTGGATAAATAGCTCCGCCGGCGAATTGCTCCCCAACGCATTCACCTTCACCGCTTCTTCCAGCATGCCTCGCGCTATATCAACCCCCACATACTGTTGTGATAACCGCTTCAATGCCGCAGTTTGATTGCCGGGGCCACAACCTAAATCAAGCAATTGAGATACGGGTTGTAAGGTGGTTTGAGTAGCGTAAGCTGCCGTAATATCCAATAAAATGCTGGCGCTTATTTGTTGTAAATCAGCAAGCTTATTATAACGAGCGGCACAGTAGCTAAAACGCTGAGCAACAGCTTGTTTATCGTAACTGGCAAGCATCGGCAAGTTCCTGATCGGCATTTAGAATTCTATCAAGAGCAATAAACAGATATTCAAGTGCTTCTTGAGATTGATTCAAACTTAGGGTGAAACGGATACGCGCAGTGCCCTTCGGCACTGTAGGTGGCCGAATCGCAATGCATTGAAAGCCTTCGGCTCGAAGAAGTTGGGCCAGCCGCATTGCTAATGCATTATCCCCCACCAGCAATGGTTGAATCGGCGTATTTGAAGGCATTAGGCGCAATTTTAATTTTGCAGCCAGAGATTGAAAGTAAGCGATACGGTTTTGTAATTCAGTTTGGAGATGATTATTTTCTTGTAAAATATCTAAACTTGCATGAATCGCTATCGCTTGAGCGGGTGCAAAGGCAGTACTGTAAATAAGGTGCCGCGCATTTTGCAAAATGCTATCCGCAATTTGATGATCGGTTGCTACAAATGCGCCAGCGATACCAAAGGCTTTGCCAAAGGTTCCGGTAACTATATCAATTTCATGAGCACTTGGATGGGCAAAAACACCTCGGTTGTCCTTACCACACTCACCTCTGGCCAACCCTTTGCTGGTTATTCCGCTTGCCAATTCATTAGCGCTAGCTTGAGGGCTTGCAAGCCCAATGCCATGGGCATCATCGAGCATTAGTAAACCACGGCCTTTATTGGCACTTAATGCAAAGATATCAGGCCGATCGCCGTCCATACTAAATACCCCCTCAGAAACAATTAAAGGGCAATTGCTCCCGGGTAGATTTTCTATTCTGTTTTGTAAATCTTCATAATCATTATGTCGAAAGCGCTGAATACGCTCACCGAAACCATGGCCCAAGCCATCGTAGATGGATGCATGACACAGCTTATCAATGACCGCAGTTACGCCCGCTTTCGTTAGTACTTGCAGAACACCTTGGTTGGCACTAAAACCGCTGTTAAATAGCAGAACTCGCTCTACACCGAACCACTCTGATAAGGCTTCACTGAGTTCGTGATGGGCAGTAGTATAACCGGTTACTAGTGGGCTAGCTCCGGCACCGGCGCCCCACTCCGAAAGGCCGCGCTGATAAGCAGCAATAACCTTGGGGTGCTGGCTCAAACCCAAGTAATCATTGCTGGAAAAATTATACGCGCGCGTACAATTACCCTTTTGCGGTGTTAAAACACGACGCAACTGCTGTTTACTTTGTTTTTGTAGTTGCGCCGAAAGTTTGTTTCGGAGGGTTTCGCCCCGATTTATCACCGCTTGAGTTTGCTCTAAGTTCATGCCAGCTCACATCAAATCAATATGCTCAAGAAACTAAACAGCCGCTTCTTTTTTACTATCATCTGCACGAATGCGAGCACCACAGGGAGCAACCACAGTATTATCGGTTGCGGTTGTGCTGGCTGCAGCATCATAGTACAGCGGCTTTTTCGCTTTTCTTTGTTCTGGCTTTAATCCAAGGCGTGCAAATAGCTTTTGGTCAGCCTCAGCAACCGGGTTTGCTGTGGTTAGTAGCTTCTCACCGTAAAAAATTGAGTTCGCCCCCGCAAAGAAACACATGGCTTGCAGTTCGTCGCTCATGGTTTCCCGGCCCGCCGAAAGCCGAACATGAGATTTTGGCATTAAAATACGAGCTACAGCGATGCAACGCACAAATTCAAAAGAATCCATATCGTCAATCGATGCAAAAGGTGTACCGGCAACCTTCACGAGTTGATTAATAGGCACCGATTCTGGTGGAAGTGGTAGATTTGCTAATTGTTGTAGCAAACCAATACGATCGCTTTGTTCCTCACCCATGCCCACGATCCCGCCAGAACACACTTTCATTCCGGCTTTTCGTACATTCGCTATGGTGTTTAAGCGATCTTGATAGCTCCGCGTTGTAATCACTTCACCATAATATTCCGGTGAGGTATCTAAATTATGATTGTAATAATCTAACCCCGCTTCTGCGAGTGCCGCCGCTTGATCATCAGAGAGCATGCCCAAGGTCATGCAAGTTTCGAGGCCAAGATCGCGAACGCCTTTCACCATGGCTTTAATCTTCGCCATGTCGCGAGCTTTTGGATCGCGCCATGCAGCCCCCATGCAGAAACGAGTAGCCCCTGTTTTCGCCGCTCTTTTCGCCTGCTCTAATACGCGCTCTACTTCCATTAATTGCTCTTTTTCCAGCCCCGTATCGTAACGGGCGCTCTGAGGACAATATTTGCAATCCTCCGGGCACGCACCGGTTTTAATCGATAGCAAAGTACTCACTTGCACTTCATTCGGATTGAAATGTTGCCGATGAATGCTTTGCGCTTGAAACAATAGATCGTTTAACGGCAAATCGAATAACGCTTGAATTTCTGAACGTTGCCATTGTTTGGGTACGGGAGCGTTCGCTGGTTGTTGGTTTTCGAGTTCAGTTTGGTTCATAAGTTGCTCGGTTCGCTGTAATGAGGGCTGGAAAAACTCGACTAGCATAGCGTGCAACAGTACACTGTCAATACATTGAAAGTGTATAAATTTACAAGCGGTTAATAAATAATCTATGCAAGCAAGCGATTTTGAGTTCGATAAGCACCATATTTGGCATCCATATACGTCCCTTACTAAGCCTTTACCCACATACGGGGTAACACGGGCCGATGGCGTATATCTATTTTTAGAATCAGGCGAGCAGCTGGTTGATGGCATGTCTTCATGGTGGAGTGCTATTCATGGTTATAACCACCCGGCTCTGAACGCCGCAGCCCATCAACAAATTGATACTATGGCGCACGTAATGTTCGGTGGAATCACCCACAGGCCCGCCATCGAGCTTTGCAAGCGTTTAATAACACTAACACCACAATCGTTAGATGCGGTATTTCTCGCCGATTCAGGTTCAATTGCTGTGGAAGTTGCTATTAAAATGGCATTGCAGTTTCAAGTAAGCCGAGGGAAAGCTCAAAAGCATAAGCTAGCAACTATTCGGCAGGGTTATCATGGTGATACCTTTGCGGCGATGTCGGTGTGTGATCCAGTTAATGGTATGCACGAATTATTTACCGGCGTGTTGCCTCAACACATTTTCGCATCGGCTCCGAAAATTAAACCCGGTGATACATGGTGCAATTCTGATATTCAGGAACTTCATAATATTTTCAAAGAACAGCATGAATCAATCGCTGCCTTGATTCTTGAGCCTATCGTGCAAGGCGCTGGTGGAATGCGGTTTTACCATCCAGAATATCTGCGTCAGGCCCGCGAACTCTGTGATGAATACGATATTTTGTTGATTGCCGATGAAATAGCCACCGGTTTTGGCCGCACGGGTAAATTATTTGCCTGTGAACATGCGCAGATAAGCCCGGATATTCTCTGTGTTGGTAAAGCACTCACCGGCGGTTACATGACCCTAGCGGCCACCATAACCACACGCCATGTTGCCGATACTATTGGCAATGGACCAGGTGGCGGGAACCTTATGCATGGGCCCACGTTTATGGGCAACCCTTTGGCGTGTGCGGTAGCTTGTGCAAGCCTCGATTTAATCATTCAAGGCGATTGGCAATATCAAGTTCCGGCTATATCGGCTCAGCTGCAAGCAGAGCTTAAGCCTTGCTTGCAAAGCAGTTTAGTAGCCGATGTACGAGTTTTTGGTGCCATAGGGGTTGTTGAGATGCATGAGCCGATCGATGTAGCTGCGGCACAGAAACAGTTTGTTGCTGCCGGTGTATGGATACGGCCATTTGGAAAGCTTTTATATATCATGCCGCCTTATGTGATTTCCCCAGAAGAGTTACATAAACTTACACAGGCGATTTGCGCCTATTGCCTTTCTGCTGAATAGCAATCTCGGCTCTGCGCTAAAATACCAAACCAAGCACTGCAAACACGGCCTAGAAACAATGAAAACAAGGCCTTGTTTGCATTGCGCTAGCAGGCGCAAGAAAGTAACATAAACGGCTAAGAAAAAATTACTCATTTATGTGCTCGTTTCGGAGAATTAAGTTAATGACTAACGCGGTAATTAAAGATGTTCTAGGTGGCCAGTTTGCCGTTGGCGAAACCGTATCGGTTCGTGGTTGGGTTCGAACCCGCCGTGATTCCAAAGCCGGTATTTCCTTTATCAATGTTCACGACGGTTCGTGCTTTGATACTGTGCAAGCGGTGGTGCCAAATGAACTCAATAATTACCAAAGCGAAGTTGTTAAACTCACCACAGGTTGTTCGGTTATCATCACCGGAGCCGTAGCGGAATCAGCAGGTAAAGGCCAAGCGTTCGAGTTACAAGCTACCGATGTGAAAGTTGTAGGTTGGGTTGAAGATCCTGATACTTATCCAATGGCGCCGAAACGCCATAGCATGGAGTATTTACGTGAGTTTGCGCACTTACGCCCACGCACGAATATCTCAGGTGCCGTAACACGAGTACGCCATTGCTTAGCACAAGCGGTACATCGCTTCTTCCATGAACGTAGCTTTTATTGGATTAGTACGCCAATCATTACTACGAGTGATGCCGAAGGTGCGGGAGAATTATTCCGCGTATCAACGCTTGATATGACAAATCTTCCACTTACCGAGCAAGGCAAAGTAGATTACAAGGAAGATTTTTTTGGTAAAGAGGCATTCCTCACCGTATCCGGCCAGCTCAACGTTGAAACTTACGCCTGTGCCTTATCTAAGGTATATACCTTTGGCCCTACCTTTCGAGCGGAAAACTCGAACACAAGTAGGCACCTCGCAGAATTTTGGATGATTGAACCGGAAGTTGCTTTTGCTGATTTAGAAGATGTAGCTAAACTTGCGGAGGACATGCTCAAGTACGTGTTTAAAGCAGTTTTGGAAGAACGTGCTGATGATATGGCATTCTTCGCAGAACGTATCGATAAGGAAGCTATCAGCCGCCTTGAGCACGTTATCGCTAATGATTTTGTGCACATGGATTACACCGATGCGGTGGAAATTCTGCAAAATTGCGGCAAAGAATTTACTTATCCAGTTTCTTGGGGCACTGATTTACAATCGGAGCACGAGCGTTATCTCGCCGAAGAGCATGTGGGTGCACCGGTTATTTTGAAAAACTATCCGCGGGATATTAAAGCGTTTTACATGCGCCAGAACGATGATGGTAAAACCGTAGCTGCACTTGATGTGCTTGCACCGGGCATTGGTGAAATTATCGGTGGCAGTGCTCGGGAAGAGCGCCTGGATTTATTAGACCAGCGCCTCGATGAGATGAACTTACCAAAAGAAGAATACAGTTGGTACCGCGATTTACGCCGCTATGGCACTGTGCCACATGCTGGCTTTGGCCTTGGTTTTGAGCGTTTAGTTGCGTATGTTACTGGTGTGCAAAACATTCGCGATGTTATTCCATTCCCACGGAGCCCGAATAACGCAGAATTCTAAAATACGGATTAATCGTTTATAAATAGAATTAAGCAATTACAAAACGCCACATTCGTTGAATGTGGCGTTTTTTATGAGCTACAAGTGAATTTCTAACCCTGTTTCATCGCACGCATGCTTGCGAGGGCAAAACTCGCAATCCTTCATTACTTTTTCCGGCCAACGGCTTTTATCGGCGATAGAAAAACCGATTTTAGCGAAGAAAGCAGGCGCTCGAGTTAACGCGATCACTCGGCCAATCCCTAAGGTACGCGCCTGATCGAGCAAACACTGCACAATTTCAACACCTAACCCTTTGCCTTGCAGCCCTTCTTTCAAACCAAGGCTACGAATCTCGGCTAAACCTGTGCCGTAAACATAAAGCGCGCCACAACCTACTAATTCACCATCGATTTCTGCTACGGCAAATTGATGAATCGCTTGCATAATATCTTGTTCTTGCCGTGGTAAGTGCTCGCCCTTTCCCGCCCAATAACGAATGAGTTCCGCTATTTTGGGTACATCACTCAATTTTGCTTGGCGAATATGGGTTAGCGATGCCACTTGTGCTTGCAAGCGCTGGCGCGCCCTGCGTAAAGCACCATGCACCTGCTTTGGCGCGGTACCACCGAGTGCACAGCGGCGATCCATACCTGCGCGTAAAGCAAGAGCTGCAAACACATCGTCCGCAATTTCTGGAACTTCTTTTTGTAATTCCGCTAGGCTCAACTGCTCAAGTGGCACTTTTTTTCGCAGCGCTGTGAGTACAAGCTTGCCGCTAATCTCGTGAGCATCACGAAACGCAATGCCTTTACCCACCAAGTAATCAGCTAAATCAGTAGCATTGCTGTAGCCCAGTTCAGCCGATTTCTGTGCAAGTGCTTCATCAACCGTTAGATGCGGCAATGCATACGCCATGATGGCAAGGCATTGTTGCCATTGCTGGAGCGCATCAAAGAAGCCTTCCTTATCTTCCTGCATGTCCTTGTTGTAAGCCAGGGGTAACCCTTTCACTGTCATTAACATGGCCTGCAAATGCCCGCTAACGCGTCCCGTTTTCCCCCGAATTAACTCAAATACATCTGGGTTCTTCTTCTGTGGCATTAACGATGAACCACTGGAAATTGCATCGCCCAACAGAAAGAAACCTGCCTCACCCGAACAATAGAAAACAAGATCTTCCGAAAGCCTGGATAAATGAACCATCCCCAAGCTTGCAATAGATAGTAACTCAATTACAAAATCACGATCAGATACCGCATCTAAACTATTCCGGCAAAGATCATTAAAGCCTAGTTCTTTTGCTAACAATGATCGATTTACCGCAATTCCAGATCCCGCGAGCGCTCCGCAACCCAAAGGTAGCGTAGATAAACGATCTCGAGCTTGTTTTAAACGATCCAAATCTCGCTCTAGCATTTCCACATAGGCTAACGCCCAATGTGATACTAATACCGGCTGTGCCCGCTGCAAATGAGTGTAGCCTGGCATCACACTGAATTCATAGCGCTCCGCAAAAGCGATCAATGCTTCGATCGTTGCAGCGATCTGTTCACCCATCACATGGGCTTTAGCGATCGCCCAAAGGCGCAGATCGGTAGCAACAAGATCGTTTCGGGATCGGCCCGTATGTAATTTCCTTGCTACATTCCCTAAACGATCTTGCAGCGCCTCTTCCACCCAGCTGTGAATATCTTCGGCATTGCTACTAAGCGGCAACTTAGGATTAACTTGTATTTCCGCAGCTAACTCAGCTAAACCGTCCTGCAGTTGCTTTTGCTCTTCGCTAGTCAGCAACGCTTGCTCGGTTAATGCATTTACCCACGCTTTACTTGCTTGAATATCAAAAGGCGCCAGCACGTAATCGAATTTCAGTGAATCATTAAACTCACAAAACTCTGCCGCACTCCCCTGCTCAAAGCGGCCTCCCCACATACTCATGCCATGCCTCCTTGTTTAAGTGCACGAATACGGCTTGCTAGGCTGAATAAGCGAATAAAGCCTTCGGCATCGCTCTGCTGGTACACTTCATCTTCTTCAAAGGTGGCGAATGCTTCAGAATATAAACTCAACGGTGATTTTCGGCCGATTACCGTAACGTTACCTTTGTATAACGCAATTCGCACCGTACCGGTAAGTTTCGTGGCTAGCGCACTTACGGCTGCAACTAACGCCTCGCGCACGGGCGTAAACCACTGACCATCATAAAGTACATCACTTAACCGTTGGCCAAGATCATGGCGCAAGCGTTGACACGGACGATCATGCACCAACTCTTCAAGTGCACGAAGACCTTGGTACCAAATAGTACCACCGGGTGTTTCATAACAACCTCGTGATTTCATGCCTACCAAGCGGTTTTCTACAATATCAATCCGCCCTACACCGTGCTCTGCACCGATTTTGTTTAGCATTACTAACGCTTCGGTTTGCTTCAGTGCTTGGCCATTCAGATGAGTTAATACACCTTGAGAAAATTCTAGCTCCAGTACCTCTTGCTGATCGGGCGCCTGTTGGGGTGAATTGCTCAATGTCCAAACGCCATCGGTTGGTTGTTCCCATGGATCCTCTAACTCACCGCCCTCATGGGAAATGTGCCATAAATTCGCATCACGGCTGTATATCTTGGTCGCTGAAGCGGAAGTTTTAATATTCCGCTCGGCCAAGTAATTAAGTAGCTCTTGGCGCGAGCGCATTGACCACTCACGCCATGGCGCAATTACCGTTAATTGCGGCGCTAAAGCTGCAAACGTACTCTCAAAACGCACTTGATCGTTACCTTTGCCAGTACATCCATGGCAAACCGCATCAGCACCGACTTCAAGAGCAAGTTGCACTTGCGCCTCTGCAATTACTGGTCTTGCCAAAGCGGTTCCTAGTAAATATTGTTCCTCATAGATACACCCAGCTTGCATCGCTGGTGCAATCAATTCGTTCACAAATTTATCCTTTAGATCCACCACGTAACAGGAACTGGCGCCTGATTCTAAAGCCTTATTTTCAATGCCAACAAGCTCTTCGTCGCCTTGGCCTACATCGGCAACGAAAGCAATAACTTCACAGTTATAATTCTCTAATAACCAAGGAATAATTGCGGAAGTATCTAAACCACCGGAATAAGCCAATACAACTTTGCTCACCGCAGTTTGGGTAATATCTCTCTGGTTAAGGTGGTTCATTGGGAAATCTCCTCGAATAAATGATGTAACGCGGCTTTTTGCACATACAAACGATTTTCCGCCTGCTGCAGCACAGCACTAATCGTGCTATCCATAACTTCATCAGTAATCTCATTGTTCCGATGCGCCGGTAAACAGTGCATTACCGTGGTAGCTTGCAGGCGTTTAACAAGTGCCGAATTAACTTGGTAAGGCTGGAAAATTTTGCAGGTTTCCGAATAATTGCGCGTGTCCCCCATGGAAAGCCAGGTATCGGTGTAAATCACATCGGCGTGAGTAACCTCATCGATATTGCTGCCAAGTTTAATGCGGTGGCTTGGATACTTATCTGTAAGCTCAGCAAGGAAATCCTTATTTGGGCCGAAACCCTCAGGGCTTATTACCGTTAGCTGCAAATCTAGCGCAGCGGCTCCTACCATTAAACTTTGGCACACGTTATTACCCTCACCCACATAGAGAATATCCACTACTTTCATATCAACTGGGTAGCGCTCTTGAATGGTTAGTAAATCAGCCAAGGTTTGACACGGGTGATGAATATCACAAAGTGCATTAATAACTGGAATGCCAGCTGCCTTTAGCTTGTGTAAGGTTTCATGTTTAAAAACCCGAGCAACAATGCCGTGTGTCCAGCACGCAAGATTACGGGCTATATCCTCAACGCTCTCGCGTTGGCCAGGTTCAACCATTTGTGCATCTAAGTAAATCGGTTGCGCACCGAGCTGCTGAATGCCTACTTCGAAACTAACACGGGTGCGCAAACTTGGTTTTTCAAACAGCATGGCAATTGATTTATTCTTTAATGAATGTTGAAAACTTACCGGGTGGGCTTTCATGTACCCCGCCATCGTAAGGATATGCCGTATCTGAATGGCCGACACATCAAATAATGATAGTAAATGCATGTGAAACTCGCTTAATCAAATAGAGAAAATGCAGGAGAACCTTTACCTAGGCCATTTGGCCTAGCGCATATCGCGGTTCTATTCTGGAATTATTCGGGTACCCTGAGGATTCCCTTGTAGGTGTGCGATCACGGCAGAACTATCAGCCCAACCCGCAATCGCAGTGGTTCGTCGGGAAAATTCGGAGGCAAAAATTGCGGCTTCCAGCTTAACTTTCATGCCGCCTTGAATGAAGGTTTCCTGAAGCAATGCTTTTGCAGCACTTAAACTTATATCACCAATCTTTTCTTTCTCACCGTTGAGAATAGCGGGAACATCGGTAAGCAAAAGTAAATCAGCATCAAGCGCTAAAGCAATGGCCGCGGCGGCATAATCTGCATTTACATTACACAGTTTATGGTCAGTAGTTAAGCCGATAGAGCTCACAATAGGCGTGAAGTTATTTTGCAGCAGCGTTTTTAATAAGGCTTTACCTTGCGGGCTGAACCCCGTTGCCGCCGGTTGCCCCACCATGCCAAGCTGAGCGTTGTGTTGCATTTGCCACAATGGGCCGTCGGCTAGGCTAATACCAACACTCGATAAGCTAGCTTGCTGCGCCGCTTGTACAAGTTTTTTATTGGTAGTTCCGGCTAGGCTACCAATAATAATGTCCATGTGCTCCGCCGCACTAATCCGCTGCCCTGCATGCTTTTCTGCGGTTAACCCTGCTTGCTTTAGCATGCTATCCACTATATCACCGCCGCCATGCACAAACACAACGGGTAGCTCGCTTACCGCTAAAGCGGATAATAAAGGCAACAAGGCGCTTTCAGCATTTTCAGGTTGTAGCAAGGCACCGCCAACCTTAATTACCTGAGGGCGTTTTTTTGCAAAAGAGCTTTCAAAACCCGCAGTAAGAGGTAACCCAAACACAAAATTAGCAGCGTGCATTGCTTGACCAGCAGCCCCTTTAATTAAGTTATCAATCGCACTAATAACCACCACTTGGTTACCTTCTACTTTTATGTAGATATCACAAAACGGCGTATTAACAACATCATCAACAGCAGGCGGCTTCCCGACAATCCGAACAAACGGCTGGCTT
The DNA here is from genome assembly GCF_003987135.1 of Aliidiomarina iranensis. Taxonomy (GTDB): domain Bacteria; phylum Pseudomonadota; class Gammaproteobacteria; order Enterobacterales; family Alteromonadaceae; genus Aliidiomarina; species Aliidiomarina iranensis. Next base: position 183,575 of record NZ_PIPJ01000002.1, on the reverse strand, counting down.
GCATAAGCTATCTCGTAGGCTCGATACACGTCGGCCGGATTTACTTGTTCAGCGAGTTGCGCTACACAGGTTGCTACAATGCCGCGTTTGTAATTGCCCAGTTGCGGCGTGAACACCACAGTACGCTGTAAATTATTTGCTATTTCCGGTGTGTGCCGGTGATTTAACACACCGTAGGCCTGTAAGCTCACCTCACAAAATGAAGTTCGTGCATTGAGCCCTCGTCCAGCACCAGAAACGCCACTTACGGCGGTAATTACCGGAGAGGCATTTGCTGCCAATAAATGATGTTCTGTAAGTGGTTTCAGAGCTAAAGTTGCAGCGGTTGGATAGCAACCTGGAATGCTAAACAGTAAATGATTATCTACGTTTTGTTTGCATGAGGCCTCTAACCACTCCATAAGCATATAGTGTGCGTCGGCTAATAGTTCTGGATGTGGGTGCGAGAACCCATAAGCACTGGCAAATGCCTCGGCCGAAGCAAAACGGTAAGCACCAGAGAGATCAAATACAGCCACCCCTGCAGCAACAAAACGTGCAGCAAGCTCAGCGCTTGCTTCATGAGGCAATGCAAGAAAAACCGCGCTGCACTTTGCGGCAACCTTAGGGAAATAGGTTTCTTGCCAAGGTTCTATAACCAGAGTTTCGGTGCCTGCAAGCTGCGGTGCCAATTCCGAAAATGCTTGAGCCTCACTGCGAGCCGATGAAAATGCAAATGCTACATCAAAGTATGCATTTTTATTCAAAAGGCTCACTAATTCGTTGCCACTATAGCCACTGGCGCCGAACACGGCCACTTGCAAACCTTTTTGTTTGCATAAGGCTATTTTGCTTGGCGCTCCGTGCTCTATTGCCTTAAGTTTGTTGGCCTCAGGCTTTTCTTCTCTGGGCTTTTTTGCTTTAGGTTTTTCTGCCACGTTCTTCATACCACTTATCTGCACTGCTTCTACTTAGAATCCGAATAGCGCTCATGGTATAAAAAATGCTGCGCACAATCAACATTATTATGCGCATTGAATGATTAATTATTCATTTGTTTGGTGTGGAAATTCTGCAAGGCTAGGTTTTTGCATCACTCCCGGGGAAGAAAAAAATACTTTTTTGCTTTTGTGGTTTAATTGGCGTTGGTACGGCCGGTGTGCCGATGTATAAAAAGCCAACAATATCTTCCTCCGAGCTAATACCAAGCCCCGCTTTCATATGTTCCGATTCTGCATATACACCGGTGCGCCAAACCGCACCTAATCCTTGTGCAAAAGCCATTTGCTGCATCGCCATCGTGGCACAAGCGGCGCTTGCATATTGTTCTTGGCGAGGCACTTTCGGATGCTCTTGGTACTGGGTAACCACAACGATAATACAAGGCGCACGCAGCGGTAGTTGCGGTGCTCGCGCCTGCTCTGCTTCCGTTAATCCCTCTAGCTTAGCCGTGGCGGCAAATAGCTCACTTAAATTTTGCAGTTCCGCTCCCTGATATATTAAGCATTTATAGGGTGTGAGATTCATGTGATCGGGAACACGTAAAGCCGCAGCCTCTAATTGGCTAAGTTGATCTGAGTTAGGGCCTGGGGCTCCCACTCTTGGCATCGAGGAGCACGTTAATAGTAAATCTAGGGCATCCATATGGGCTTCCATAAAGGGAAAAAAGGTACATTAGCATTCGTATTATTTTGTTACAAAGTTAAGCTACGCATTCTGCGCTGGGCGCGGTAAACTAACTTTGTTGTTACACTATCATGCATACTATATTCATGCTTATTTCGCTGTAACGCTTTATTACGAATCAGTTGGCTATTCGATTACCACGGTATTAACGATGTAATGGAAAGTTTGATTTAGCAGTAGTACAGCGAAACCAGCGCGCAATATCAAGGATTTCAAGATGAAATTTTTAGCAAACTTACTACGGCCGATTTGGAATTTCGTTAACGGTGTGCGCCGCGTTATCGTTAATCTTGTATTTTTCATTCTGTTAATCGGTGTGTTTCTGATTTTGAATCAGGGCGAAGATATACCCACTGTTCCCGAAGGCGGGCTTCTGGTGTTAAACCCGAATGGGGTTCTGGTAGAAGAAGCCACTTATCTTTCTGCATCTGATCGCTTCTTTAATGAGGCCGTTGGTTCTAGCCCAGCGCCAGAAACAGATTTACATGCCTTGCTCGCTACCATTGATGACGCTGTGGACGATGAACGAATTAGCGGTGTGGTGTTAGATTTACGCAACTTTTGGGGCGGTGGGCTTAGCAAACTGCAAATGATTGCAGAGCGTTTAGATAAAGTGCGTGCTGCCGGTAAGCCGATTATTGCCTATGGTAATTCCTTTAGCCAATCGCAATATTATTTGGCAAGCCAAGCCGATACCTTGTATTTGAACCCACAAGGCTCCGTAGCGGTTGATGGCTATCACATGTATCCCACCTACTTTAGCTCGTTACTAGAAAAGCTGAAGGTAACCACCTATATCTTTCGCGTCGGTGATTTTAAATCAGCCGTTGAACCCTACAGCCGAGATAGCATGTCGGCAGAAGCTAAGGAAGCGAACCAAGAATGGGTTGATGCAATGTGGAATGAGTATTTAGCGGGTATCACTCGGCATCGAGAGATTTCGCCAGAGATTCTAAGTGGCCGTATGGATGATTTCCTTGCCCTACTTGATCAGGCTAATAATAGTCAGGCTACCTTAGCTTTAAATGCAGGGTTAGTTGATAACCTTTCCCATAGTGAAGGTATTCGCCAAGCACTAATTGATATTGCTGGTTACGATGAAGAGAGTAAATCTTATCAAGGTATTGGTTGGCGTGCCTATAAGCAAGCACTCGAAGCCGAGCGTATTGGCGTAGAAACAGCATCCGAAGGAGATGAAGTGCGCGTTGTGTTTGCCAGCGGCACTATTCTAGATGGTAACCAACCCGCTGGAACCGTTGGCGGCGTTACTTTATCGAATCGATTACGTGATATTCGCTTAGATGACAACGTAAAAGCGGTGGTGCTTCGCATTGATAGCCCAGGTGGTAGTGCATTCGCCTCTGAGCAGATCCGTCAAGAACTACTTTTATTGCGCGAAGCTGGTAAGCCAGTTGTTGCATCGATGAGTTCTGTTGCTGCCTCTGGTGGCTATTGGATTGCTGCCGGCAGTGACGAAATCATGGCGCCAAGTTCAAGCATAACCGGTTCAATTGGCGTTTTTGGAATGTTTTTCTCAATTGATGAAAGCCTCGCGGAAATAGGTGTATATAGCGATGGTGTATCGTCAACCGAACTCCCCTACATTGACATCACACGGCCATTGAGCGAAGGCGCACAACAGGCTTTGCAAGGTGGCGTTGATCGCATCTATCAAGATTTCCTTGAGTTAGTTGCTGATGCACGGGGCATGACCACCGCAGCTGTTCATGAGGTTGCACAGGGGCGTGTATGGACAGGTTCTAGAGCGTTAGAACTTGGCCTCATTGATAGCATTGGTGAACTTGATGATGCTACTTCACGTGCTGCAGAATTAGCGGGTTTAGAGAATTACAACGTAACTTTCCCAAGCCCGGAACTTTCTGGATTTGATGCTTTCCTCGCACAATTATTTAATGGTGCTCGAGCTGTGCTTCCGGAATCTATTCTTATGCCTACACCAAGCAGAACTCTAACGGAGCAAGCTATGCAGCGGGCGTTACATGAGGTGAAGGCGGTGAATGAATTTAATGATCCTCAGCACCTTTATCTGCGTTGCATGAATTGCCAAGTTAAGTAACGACCCGTTGCGTGTTTGTAGCAAGCTAAAATGTAAAAAAGTTAGCGAAGAGAAATAGATGAGCACAAAGAAAAAGATTTACATTGCCTACACAGGCGGCACAATCGGTATGATGAAATCGGCGCATGGCTACGTTCCTGCGCCCGGTTTTTTAGCTAAAAGTATTGCTGGAATGCCTGAATTCTATCGTCCAGAAATGCCGGAATTTACTTTATGTGAATATTCGCCATTAATGGATTCTTCAGATATGACACCGGCAGATTGGCAGCGCATTGCCGATGATATTTTGCGTAACTATGGGGATTATGATGGCTTTGTGATCCTACATGGCACGGATACAATGGCCTATACCGCTTCGGCTTTATCCTTTATGTTTCAAAATTTGGGTAAACCGGTAATCGTGACTGGCTCACAAATCCCTCTAGCCGCTTTACGTTCAGATGGCCAAACTAACCTTTTAAATGCGTTGTATATTGCTGCGCACTACCCCATTCATGAGGTAAGTTTGTTTTTTAACAATCGTTTATTTCGAGGTAATCGCAGTACAAAAGCTGATGCCGACGGTTTTGATGCCTTTGCCTCGCCAAACTTTCCTGCATTGCTTGAGGCAGGAATTGATATTGAGCTATTGAATGGCAAAGTTGAGCCGATTAAATCGTTACCCCTGGATGTTGCCCAAGTTACTACACAAGAAATCGGCGTAGTGACTCTTTATCCGGGTATGAGTGCGAATATTATTGATAACTTGGTGAAGCACCCGGTAAAAGCATTAATTTTGCAGAGTTACGGCGTGGGTAATGCGCCACAAGGGGGGCCTTTGATTGATGCGATTAAACGGGCTATCGAGGCGAAAATAATAGTTTTAAATTGTACTCAGTGTTTCAAAGGCACGGTTAATATGTCAGGTTACGCAACTGGGAATGCCTTAGCCGATGTTGGTGTGATTAGTGGTCAAGATATGACCATCGAAGCTGCGCTAACAAAACTACATTTCTTGCTCAGCCAAACTAACGATGTTGAAAAAATCAAAGGCTTACTGAAGAAAAACCTACGTGGTGAGCTCACAAACGAAGTGCACTCAGATTAAAGCGAAGATATCAGGGAAAATAGCAAACTAAAAATTGGACAAATAATAAACAGTGGCTACACTTTATTTTACTGGCTTGCCGGTTTATTTGATATTTAAATTGATGTAGTGGCATGCCAAAAGGTATTCAAAAGGTGTTCAAGCGGTATAAAGCACAGCTGTTGTCATCCATTTTTTCGTTTAGCGCAAGGCTCATAATTGAGCCTTTTCCCTGGGCTCGGAACACCCCCCTTAGTTCCGAGCTCTTCTTTTTTATGCCCCATTTTAAATCACACATTGCTGTTAAAAACAGCGTTAGGCGGTTTGGCGCTTGATGTTGAATAAATTATAGAAGTTATTTCGTGTAACCTCTGCTACTTCTTCTACCGCAACACCTTTTAAATCGGCAACGCATTCAGCCACATGAGTTACGAAGGCTGGTTGATTTTCTTTCCCACGATGTGGCACTGGCGCAAGCCAAGGCGAATCCGTTTCAATAAGTAAACGTTCTAGCGGTACTTGCCGCACTACTTGCCGCAATTCTTCGGCACTAGCGAACGTTACTATTCCTGATATGGAAATATAAAAACCAAGCTCTAGCGCTTTTTCCGCCATATCCATGCTCTCGGTAAAACAGTGCATAACACCGCGGCATTTCTCGGCGCGGCCTTCCCGTAACATGTCTATCGTGTCCTCGCGCGCATCACGCGTATGAATAATTAAAGGCTTTTTTACTTGATTAGCAATTTCAATATGCCGAGCAAAACTTTCCTGCTGAGTAGTGATATGCTCTTTATCGTAATAGTAATCGAGGCCAGTTTCACCTACTGCCACAACGTCCTCGCGGGCACAAAGATTTGCCAAATCACGTTCGTTAAACCCGTGTTTCGCTACATACAAAGGATGAACGCCACAAGAGAAACTCACATCGTTATGTTGGCCAACTATTTCCTGCATTTTTGCAAAATCATCGAGAGCCACGCCAATACATAGCATGTGCTCAATACTTGCTGCCCTTGCAGCCGCTAGCACTTTATCAATGCCTTCGGTTTCCGTGGTTTTTAATTTATCTAAATGACAATGGGAATCTACAAACATAATTATTCCTAATTGTAGGCTGAGGCACGGAGCGATCGTGTCAATTCACCACTCCAAGATGCCATTAGAATTTGTGCGTTAATGCCCGCGCTTTGTAACGCCTTACGTAAGCTGACACCTCTTCGATAACCTTCCTCGAGCGCACTTGCTAGGTGCTTCGGTGCTGCTGGCTGGCTGATACTATTTGTAATTACCGCCGGTAGCTCTCCCAATAATACTTGCCTGTGAGCCACTTGGATCTCGGTAAGCAAAAGCGCTAAGAGTGCATGTACCTGCTCTAAATCTTTACTCAGTTCAAGCTCTCCCCTACAGAGTAGCCCCAAGTAACTGCGCACCGGCTCATCATCCTGTAGTTGCTGCAAAACCGTAAGAGGCTTTTGCAAAGCAAGCTCTAATATGAGGTTATCGCTAATAGCTTGCTTGCTGTGTTCATAAAGCCAGGATTTGATTTCCGCCTTACTCGGTTGCGGCAAGGTGTAAGCAAGCAGGCGGCTACGAATAGTAGGTAATAATTGTGAGTAACGCACCGCGGCTAGTTGAATAAAGGTATTTTCCGGAGGCTCTTCCAGCGTTTTCAACAAAGCGTTAGCAGCTTGCACTGTCATCCTATCCGCATGCAAAATTTGCACTACTTTATTCCCACCTTGGCTAGCCGTTTGTTGTACCTGCAGAGCAACTTTGCGTACCGCATCAACACCAATTTGTTTTCCGGTTTCCGGCTCAATACGCAGGTAATCAGGATGGGTTCCGGCGTGCCAAAGCTGACAACTCTTGCATTGGCCGCAAGCCTTTTGCTTTTGCCCTAACTGTTGGCACAATAAAAACGCGGCTAATTGCTGTAACAGCTCATCCATTCCAAAATCAGTAGCATAGGTAAATCCCATACCATGAGGTAAGCGGCCGGAATGGGCTGCAGTGGCCAGCTGTTGCCAAAGTGGCCGCAACCAAGGGAAGGCTACTCTGGCCATTGTTGTTCCAAAGCTTGCTGAATGTCTGCCTGAACCAAGGGTAAATCTTGCTCCGCATTAATAACCACGATGCTCGGCTCTTGCGCTGCAATCTCTAAGTAACGGTTTCGTGTTCGAGTGAAAAATTCAGCTTTGCTACGCTCAAAGCGATCCAGAGAGCCTCGGCTTGAGGCTCGCGCTAAACCAACTGCCGGTGAAATATCTAAATACAGGGTAAAGTCCGGCGCGAAATCCTGTAACGTAAATGCTTTGAGTTGTTGTAATACACCGCTATCAACGCCACGGCCACCGCCTTGGTAGGCTCGGGAGGATAGATCATGGCGATCACCAATAACCCAGGTGCCTGCAGCAAGGGCCGGTTTAATTTGATTTTCTACCAGTTGTACGCGAGCTGCGTACATAAGAAGGAGTTCAGCTTGCGGTGTTACTTGCTCCTGCCAATCACCTTTTACAATGTCTCGCAATGCCTCAGCGAAGGGTGTGCCTCCTGGTTCACGAACCTGTATAAAGGGAATATTATGCGCTTCAAGCCACTGGCTTACCGTAGCCACCGCAGTACTTTTCCCTGCCCCCTCAAGCCCCTCAATAACGATAAACTTTCCTAGCATCAGTTCCTCTGATAACGCTGAACAGCGCGATTGTGTTCCGCTAATGTGCGGGAAAATACATGGGTGCCATCATTGCGGCTAACAAAATAGAAATACTCACTTTCTGCCGGCGCTAAAGTTGCCGCGATAGCTGCTCTACCGGGCATCGCAATTGGTGTTGGCGGTAACCCATCAATTCGATAGGTATTGTATGCCGTGGTTTGCTGAATATCTGAGCGGTAAATAACACCACGATAGGCATCCCCTAAACCATAAATAATAGTGGGGTCTGATTGCAATCGCATTCCCGTGCGTAATCGATTCACAAATACCGAGGCTACCAATGCACGCTCTTCCTCGGCACCCGTTTCTTTCTCGATAATGGAAGCCAAAATTAGGGATTCATAGGGTGTTGCTACCGGTACGCTGCGATCACGATTAAGCCATAATTCCGAGAGAGTTGCTTGCATTCGTTGATATGCTTGCTGATAGATTTGTAAATCGGTAGTGCCAGCATAAAAACGATAGGTATCGGGAAATAATAAACCTTCCACATGGGCATGTTCACCATCTGTGAGTATGCTTGCCAGCTCATCGGCTGTAAATGCGTCCTGATTGACCTGAATGTGTTCGTGCTCAGCTAATTGCTGTTGCCATTGTTTAAACTCACTCCCCTCAACAAAAGTGATGGAAAACAAATGTTGCCGGCCGCTAACAATTCGTTGCCAAATATTAGCCGCCGTATCCGTGGGCCTGATGGCATAAACTCCGGCCTGAACACGCTGGCCGCGAAAGAATAAACGAAAGCTTAATTCATTCAATTTTGCATGAGGAATTAAATCGTCAGCAGCAAGAGCTTGCGCAATTCGCCGCGGATTACTTCCCCGGGGAACCTGAAATAGCAAAGGCTGTTCTGCATCAGTAGCAAGAGCAACAGAACTTCCTTTATAGAACCACCAATTCACGGCAGCGTAGCCCGCAGCAGTTCCTGCACCAAGCAGTATGATAAGAAGCAAAGATATCGATAATACCGTTTTTTTCATAACCTAATCATTACCGCCATGATAAATGCGCATCTATTGCGTAGCTGCAGATTAAAGTAGTGTTTGCCAATGTTTTGAATAAGTTCGAACGGATAATTCAATACCCTTAATGTTACTCACTGGCACCAAGCCAAGCAAGGCGTTACAGACAAAGATTTCATCAGCTTGCAACAGAGATTCTAAGCGGTAGCGGCCGATTCGCACCTGCGGATTCTGTGCTAACAACTCAGCACGAACAACCCCCTCAATTCCCGCATTAGTTAAATCAGGTGTATGCCACTGGCCATTATGCCGCCAGAAGATATTCCCCATCGTGGTTTCGCAAATATAATCATCGGCATCAGAAACAATCAAATCGTCCGGCTTAGGCTCCATAACCGCTCGTAAATCTTGCAATTCTTGCTTCAGCATAACTTGCTCGAGCCGATTCAAGGTTTTTAAACCTGCAAACTCAGGCTGAATGGCTAAACGAAAACTCGCCTGGGCTATGCGGATCCCCTGTTTCTGCCATGCCCCGTAATGGCTGGGAACATGCGAAATACTAACAACTCGGTTCGAATTACTGGGCATCGGCGGCGCGTAACCACGGCCACCTTCACCTCGAGAAATGAGAATTTTAATCACCGCAGATACACTATCGTGATGCTCAATTAACAGCTTAGCCTCAGCAAGCAGTGTGTGTTCATCAACTAGTGGTATTTTTAGCCGTGCACAGGTTTGCTGTAACCGCTGCCAATGCCGAGGCCATAATTGTAGTTCTCGCTCACGCACCGCAATGGTAGTGAAACATCCATCACCATAGTTTAACCCTCTATCAGAAACACCAATGAGTTCGCCTTCTTCACCATTTATTAATGCTCTCATTTTGGCGCCTCTTACGGAAATTCAATAGGATTAATACAACGGGATTTAGCATACCGCAAATAGAAAAAAGGCGGAATTTTCATTCCGCCTTTTCATTAAAATTCTTACTTGCTGAGATTTACAATTAAGCAGAATGCTTATTGATGTAATCGATCGCAGCCTGAACGGTACGAATCTTTTCAGCTTCTTCGTCAGGAATTTCTGTTTCAAATTCTTCTTCAAGAGCCATTACTAGCTCTACAGTATCAAGAGAATCTGCACCAAGGTCGTTTTCAAAAGAAGCTTCTGGCTTTACTTCTTCTTCTTTAACACCTAGTTGCTCAATAACAATTTTTTTAACGCGTTCTTCGATAGTGCTCATGTGTAACCCTCAAATCAAGGTATCTTGAATAAATTTGCGTGTAGTGTAAGCAATACGCCTACATGATGAAAGTAAAAATTTGCCCAAATGGCGGAGGTCTTACCTCGTTGTTGTCCGTTAGGCCTATTAAACCATACTCATACCACCATTCACATGAATGGTTTCACCGGTAATGTAAGCTGCCCCAGCAGAGGCTAAAAAGCCAACGGCAGCGGCAATTTCTTCAGGCCGCCCTAACCGACCGGCAGGGATAGTATCAAAGATACGCTCCTTTTGCTCGTCAGTTAACGCTTTTGTCATGTCGGTGTCAATAAAACCTGGTGCAACCGCGTTTACAGTTACCCCACGAGAGGCGATTTCTTTTGCTAAGGCTTTAGTAAATCCAATTAAACCAGCTTTCGCAGCACAGTAATTCGCCTGCCCTGGGTTGCCAGTTGTTCCAACCACTGAACCGATATTGATAATGCGGCCATGGCGATTCTTCATCATTCCCCGCATCACCGCTTTCGATATTTTGAACACAGCGGTTAGGTTTGTTTCCAACACCTGATCCCACTCATCCTCTTTCATGCGCATGAGTAAGTTATCCCGTGTGATTCCGGCATTGTTCACAAGGATATCAATTTTGCCAAATTCTTTTTGTACATCCGCTACGAGTTGGTCAATTGCGCCCGGCTCGGTTACGTTCAACGTTTTGCCAGTACCACTTTGTCCCAGATACTCACTAATGGTAGCCGCACCTTTTTCGCTTGTGGCGGTGCCAACTACCGTAGCGCCCGCGGCTACTAAATTCTCAGCAATCGCTTTACCAATTCCACGCGTGGCGCCGGTTACTAAAGCGATTTGGCCTGCTAATGAGCTCGACATTCTGCTCTCCCTATTAAGGTTAGTTAAAATCCATCAGATAACGGGTTTAGCCAATACACAAGGCCTTTACACCTTCACTATCGTGCACTGCTGCCCCTTCTAATTCACGATCGATTCGCTTGGTTAAGCCTGTTAACACTTTACCTGGGCCTATTTCGTAAATATGAGTGATGCCCTGTGTTTTCATTTCCTCGATGGTTTCAGTCCAACGAACAGCCGAGAACAGTTGGGCAACTAGAGCCTCACGAAGTTCCTCCGGTGATTTAGCCTCAGTAACACTCACATTGTGTAAAACGGGTATCCGCGGCAATTGCACTTCAACACTATCGAGAGCCTCGGCAAGTGCATCAGCCGCTGGCATCATTAATGCGCAGTGAGAAGGCACGCTTACTGGCAACGGCAACACCCGTTTCGCTCCGGCTGCTTTACAAGCATCACCCGCGCGAGCAACGGCATCTTTTTCGCCGGCGATCACCACTTGCCCCGGTGAATTAAAGTTTACGGCTTCTACAACATCACCTTGCGCAGCTTCCAGGCACGCCGCTTGCACTTTTTCATCATCCAAGCCAATTACCGCAGCCATTGCGCCCGTGCCTGAAGGAACGGCACTTTGCATCGCTTTCCCACGCAGTTCAACTAATTTAATTGCATCGGCAAAGTTAAGCGCGCCGGCACATACTAACGCCGAATATTCACCTAAGCTGTGGCCTGCCATGATTGCGGGAACAGGCCCATTACTTAAGCAACGATACACCGCAACACTAGCGGCAAGTAAGGCCGGCTGTGTTACTTCTGTTTGATTGAGTTTACCTTCGTTATCATTTTGCACGAGATCCCAAAGATCATAACCCAAAACGTCAGATGCTTCGGCGAAAGTAGCTTGCACTTGTGGATATTGCTCAGCTAACTCAGCTAACATACCTACGGTTTGCGAACCTTGCCCTGGAAATACGTAAGCCACTTGTTGACTCATCACAACCCTCTTTTTTTATCAAAATTAATACTTAATTAACGCGGAGCCCCAGGCAAAACCGCCGCCAAATGCCTCAAGGAGTAAGTTTTGGCCTGGCTGTATACGGCCATCACGAATGGCGATGTCGAGCGCTATAGGCACTGAGGCAGCGGAGGTGTTTCCGGTATCTGCAAGTGTCATCACCACCTGCGACATGGGCATTTTTAACTTCCGTGCCGTAGCCTGAATAATACGATAATTTGCTTGGTGTGGAATCAACCAATCTAAATCTTTGGCTTCCATCTGATTGGCGGCCAGTGTTTGTGCTACGAGCTCAGCTAACTTTTCCACCGCCACCTTAAAAACCTCGCGGCCTTTCATATATAGCCATGCTTCTTGTTGCAATGCGGCATCATCGCGGCTCGGATGATCAGCACCTAGCAAAGAAGCAAACTCTCCAGCACTGAATATATGGGTAGATAAAACACCAGGTTCATCCGCTCGCGACAACACAGCTGCGCCGGCACCATCGCCAAACAAAATAATGGTATTTCTATCATCTGGCCGACACATTCGCGATAGCGTATCGCTACCGATCACCAAAACATGTTTTGCTGCACCACTAATAATATATTTCTCAGCTACCGAAAGTGCAAAAATAAAGCCAGAGCAGGCAGCCGCCACATCAAAAGCTGGAACATCGGTGATGCCGAGCGCATGTTGAATTTCACAGGCTGCACTGGGAAACGCACGATCCGCTGAAGTTGTTGCTAGCACAATAAGGTCGATATCTTTAGCCTGGATGCCCGCGGCAGCGATTGCTTGTTTCGCCGCTTCCGCACCCATAGTTACAACCGATTCGTCTGCCGAGGCTATTCGGCGTTCTTGGATGCCTGTGCGCTCACGAATCCAAGAATCACTGGTATCCACTCGCTGTTCGAGTTCTGCGTTAGTAAGGCGTTGAGCGGGAAGAAAATGGCCTGTGCCAGTTAATTTTGCGTGGTGTTGTTGCGCGAACATATCACTCCTCATTGTATCTCCTGCCCCTCTTGCGCAAAAAGCTACAATAAAGACGAGAAGGTTAGTGCTGTTCTGAGAGCACTTTTTCTACTTGGTTGTGAATTCGCGCAGGTAGGTTCAATTGCGTTTCTGTAATCGCATGGGCAATCGCACTATAAAATGCATTCGCTGAAGCGTTACCATGGCTCTTCACAACCACACCGCGCAATCCTACCAGACTTGCACCGTTGTACTGGTCGGGGTTGAGCCAAGCCCACGATTTCTTTTGCCGTTTATAGAGTAACCATGCCAAACCGCGGCTGAACCAATGAGTTTTCAAGTTCCGTTGAAAATGTTCGTACACCATATTTGCCATGCCTTCGCAGCTTTTCAATGCAATGTTACCGGTGAACCCATCACAAACAATCACATCAGCGCTGCCAGTAAACAGATCAGAGCCTTCCACAAAACCGGTGTAATTAACAAAGTTGGAATTTTTCAGAAGCAACGCAGCTTGCTTCACAACGTCGGGCCCCTTGATTTCTTCGGTTCCCATGTTCAACAACGAAACTTTAGGATTTTCTATGTTGTTTAGTTCACGAGCAAGCACCGAACCCATTACCCCAAATTGAAATAAGGTTTCCGCATCACACACGGGGTTTGCACCAATATCTAACAAGAACCCTTGCTTGCCAAATTGGTTTGGAACAGGGGTAATCAGCGCTGGCCTTAATACACCGGGTAAGGTTTTTAAATACATGTAAGCCATCGCCATTAGTGCACCGGTATTACCGGCACTCACACAGCCTTGAGCGCTACCATCGGCAACGAGATCGATAGCAGCTCGCATCGATGAATCAGTTTTTTGGCGAATGCACTGCCCTGGCTTATCATCCATCTGTACTATTTGAGAAGTGTGCTGAATTCGCACTCGAGATAAATCGACAGAATTATTTTTACTTTCTCGGGCGAGAATAGCTTTCAAACGAGGTTCGTCGCCGGTAACTATAAAATCAGTTTCCGGAAACGAGTGCAGCGCTCTAATGAGCGCTGCAACAACGATGGCGGGACCACGGTCGCCGCCCATCGCATCGATAACTAAAGTAATTTTGGCCATACGCCTTAAGCGATGACTTTCTTACCTTTGTAGTAACCGTCTGCGGTTACGTGGTGACGACGATGAGTTTCGCCGCTTGTCTGATCAACAGACAATTCTGCGCCAGTTAATGAATCGTGTGAACGACGCATGCCGCGTGCAGAACGAGTTTTACGGTTTTTTTGTACAGCCATTTGACTGGTCTCCTGAATCGATTATTTCTTAAGCTTTTGCAATACAGCGAATGGGTTTGGCTTCTCTGCTTCCGCAGGTAACTCACCGTAACTCATTGTATCGCTCTTGATCGCACAGTCCTGCTCAGTATGCTTTGCCACTATCGGCAATGCGAGTAACAGCTCATCTTCAACTAAGGGATGGAGCAGAACTTCCCCTAGTTCATTAAGTTCAGCTGCTTCGTAATGCTCCGGCATATCTTCGGCAGTTTGCCGTTTCGTTACCGGCGCATACTGAAACTCTATTGCTAAACTGTAGGGCATGGTTCCACCACACCGCTGACACGTTAGCTCAACGTTAGCTTTCGCCTGACCACGAAAATTATGTATCTTTTGCTCATCTGTACCAAACCATAGCGTGACCTCTACGTCTGGACAGGGTGATGCCAGTACTTCATTAAAACGCGGCAGATTTTTTGACGGAATATACCCATCAAAAGATAGCCGTTTTCCAGAATTGCGTACTGGGTCAACCGAAAGCGGTATTAGAACCTTTTGCATAGCGCGCGAATAATAATGGTTGATAGGTTGATAGTCAAAGAAATTTCACCCCTAAGCCGCTGTTTCTATGAAAAACTGCGCAAAAGTTACTTTCTGAATGGGAAAGCATGGCAAAATAACTCAAAGACATATTCTATCACAGAGGTTGGTTATGCACACTAAGGAACACGTTGGATTATTCGATACAACAAAACAGCCCCAAATTACCAATCATCTTCCTTTGGTTTTAGCGTCCAGTTCAGTATATCGGCAGCAACTATTAAAACAATTGCGTGTTCCCTTTATTGCTAAGGCCCCTAACATCGACGAAAGCCTCTTGGCGGATGAAACTCATGTACAACTCGTGCAGCGTTTGGCAGAGGCAAAAGCTAAAACCCTAGCTGCTGAATTCCCTGCCCACTTAATTATCGGTTCCGACCAAGTAGCGGTTTGCACTGGGCGTATTTTTGGTAAACCTAATAATGTTGAAACAGCAGTACAACAATTACTGCATTTTAGTGGGCGCGCGGTAACCTTCTATACCGGCTTGTGTGTGTTAAATAGCGAGAGTGGTGTAGCCTACACAATTACCGAACCCTACTCCGTGTATTTTCGAACACTCACAGAAACTAAAGTTCGCCACTACATTGAACTTGAACAGCCGCTCAACTGCGCCGGCAGCTTTAAATCTGAGGGGTTAGGCATAACGCTTTTTCATAAAATGAAAGGCGACGATCCAAATAGCTTAATTGGTTTACCCCTCATTCGTTTAACTGATCTGCTCAGTCGCCATGGTTTCGAACTTCCGGAGCAGGCTCGGTAGCTCTGTGATATCAGTTAACACAGCCAAGGGTGATTCTGCACTGAGGGTATTATGATCGTGTACACCCCAGGTCACGCCAAGAGATGACATGTTTGCTGCCTTCGCCATACGCAGATCATAGCGCGAATCACCGATCATAATTGCTTGTTGGGCGTTAACACCTGTTTCGCTGAGTATTTCATTCAACATTTGCGGATGCGGTTTTGAATTCGCCTCATCGGCGCATCGTGATGTTTGAAAAAAATGGCCCGTATTCGTTTCCCGCCAAGCGCGATTTAACCCCTGCCGCGCTTTGCCAGTTGCCACCGCGAGTTTTAAGCCGCTGCCATTTAATTCACTAAGCACTTCATAGGCATCCGGAAACAGAGGCGATGGCGTTTTATCTTTATGCAGATAATACTCTCGATAAATGGCAATCAATGCTTCCTGCTCGGTTTTCTCTGAACAATCAAACAAGCGCTCTAATGCTACCCATAAGCTCAAGCCGATGATATCGCGCACAGCGGATTCAGCTGGCACAGGTAAGTTAGCCGCAACGGCCATTTGCTGCATGCAGGATACAATTTTCGGCACGGAATCCATCAAAGTACCATCCCAATCAAATACGATAAGAGGGTAACGGCTATTGTTTACTGGTGCATTCATGGATTAGGTATTTCCCTTTCTTAAAGTGAGCAAAACATCAGTTAAATGTTTTTCTAATGGCGCAAAAAACTGCACGCGTTCGCCCGTACTCGGATGGCTGATAGCTAAACGCTCGGCATGAAGAAATAATCGATTCAAGCCTATTTTACGCAACTGTTCATCGAAACCTCGCATACCATATTTGTTGTCTTGTGCGATAGGATGACCAACGCATTGGCTATGAACACGAATTTGGTGCGTTCTGCCGGTAACGGGAGAGGCTTCTACCAAGGTGGTATTTATACTACTAAGAGGATAACGCTCGCGAACTTTGAAACGAGTTAAGCTTGCTTTACCCGCAGGATCAACACGAACCACCCGTTCACCTGATTGCAGGGTATTTTTTAATAGTGGTGAATCAACTTTCTTAATTTTACCTGGCCAACTGCCGAACACTAACGCGATATAGGTCTTTTCCATGTCTTTGTCGCGCAGCTGTTCGTGCAAAGAGCGCAACGCAGAACGCTTCTTAGCCACCATGAGAAGGCCGGAAGTATCTCGATCGAGGCGATGAACCAATTCAAGAAATTTAGCGTTCGGGCGAAGGGCTCGCAATCCCTCTATCAAGCCATACTGCAAACCTGAGCCACCGTGAACAGCCATACCTGCCGGTTTATTCACAACGATCATGTGATCGTCTTCAAAGATGATACAGCCTTCCAACTGTGAAATTTTATCTAGGTTGGGATTTGGTAAATCGGGCTTTTCATTCACGCGAACCGGAGGTATCCGTATTTCGTCACCCTCTTGCAACCGATAATCAGGTTTAATTCGCTTTTTATTAACGCGCACCTCGCCTTTTCGTACGATACGATAAACCATACTCTTTGGTACCCCTTTTAGCTGGGTAAGCAAGAAATTATCAATGCGTTGGCCGCCCTCATCGGGGCCTATCGTGTGAAAGCGAACTTGGTGTTGAATCTCACTCATGCGTAAAGGCTTGCCTTTAATCAGTTAAATCGAGGTATGAGTTAGCAGTATATCATGCGCAACTTCACCGATGACAGCGTAAACGGCGATTCTAGCTCCTATTTGTTGCTTGTCAGCACTCCGGGATAATGCGACAATGTGGTGTCAGATCTGAAGGGTCTGCCTTAATATGTTTTTCTCGATGAATTTTTCTCGGAAAACACAACACTGAAAGCAGTGAATGCCTGTTTCGGCAATTAAGAAATTTATTGTTATGCGTAGTTTAGAATTCGCACTAAATATACAAACTCTCAGAGTGTTATTTAGGGGAAGTACTCACCGGTTAAGCGTTATTGTATTCGCAAAGAGCGATTGAAACGCCCTCGATGAAGCAACCAAAGCAGAATAACTACGGGTAACCTCGCGAACTTCCAAAGAAGCCGCGTTAAAGATAAAAGAACAGTATTTATAACTCGCATTAAATTAGCTGCCCTTGTAGCGCGCACCATCAATAGATACGGTGCCGGTAGCCAATTTAGCAACGGAACGGGCCGTATTCGGCAATGCAGTGTTGTGATTTCGTACCCATAAACGTATGAGTCACACTATATGAAAAGAATGCTAATTAATGCCACGCAACAAGAAGAGCTTCGGGTTGCGCTGGTTGACGGACAACGCCTCTACGATTTGGACATTGAAAGCCCAGGTCACGAACAAAAAAAATCGAACATCTACAAAGGTAAAATTACCCGTGTTGAACCAAGCTTAGAAGCTGCGTTCGTTGATTACGGTGCTGATCGACACGGATTCCTTCCACTTAAAGAAATTGCCCGCACTTACTTTCCTAAAGGTTACAAATTTGATGGTCGCCCAAACATCCGTGATGTGGTGAAGGAAGGCCAAGAAGTTATTGTGCAAATTGACAAGGAAGAGCGTGGCCAAAAAGGTGCTGCGTTAACAACCTTTATCTCACTTGCCGGTAGTTATCTTGTTTTAATGCCGAACAATCCGCGTGCAGGTGGTATTTCTCGCCGTATCGAAGGCGATGAGCGCACTGAATTGAAAGATGCGTTGTCCGCACTCGAAGTGCCTGATGGTATGGGTTTAATTGTTCGAACCGCGGGTGTTGGCAAATCGTCTGAAGAGTTGGCCTGGGATTTAAATGTATTGCTGCATCATTGGACAGCAATTGAGCAAGTGTCCTCTACCCGCTCCGCACCGTTCCTCGTACATCAAGAATCAAACGTAATTTTCCGTGCAATTCGAGATTACCTGCGCCGCGACATTGGCGAAATATTGATTGATGATCAAACAATATATGAACAAGCCTGTGACCACATAAAAATTGTTCGCCCTGATTTCTTACAACGGGTTAAGTTGTACCAAGGCGAGATTCCTTTATTTAGCCACTATCAAATCGAAAGCCAAATCGAAACAGCTTTTCAACGTGAGGTAAGGTTGCCCTCAGGTGGTTCTATTTCAATTGACCCAACTGAAGCATTAACCTCGATTGATATAAACTCGGCGAAAGCCACTAAAGGTGGCGATATTGAAGAAACTGCGTTCCAAACCAACTTGGAAGCAGCAGATGAAATCGCTCGGCAACTGCGTTTGCGCGATGTTGGCGGTTTAATCGTGATTGATTTTATCGATATGACACCACCTAAGCATCAGCGCGAAGTTGAAAATCGCCTGCGAGATGCACTTAAACAAGATCGTGCTCGCGTGCAAACAGCTCGAATTTCGCGTTTTGGGTTGCTAGAAATGTCCCGGCAACGCTTGCGGCCTTCTCTAGGTGAATCATCTAATCAGGTTTGCCCCCGTTGTGATGGGCAAGGCACGATTCGAGGTGATGAATCACTTGCGCTCTCGGTGTTGCGTTTAATTGAAGAAGAATCCCTAAAGGACAACACTGGGCAGGTAAACGCCCAAGTGCCAGTAACCGTTGCAACCTATCTTCTAAATGAAAAACGTGCGGCATTGCGCGTGATTGAAGATCGTACGAAAGTAACCATCTTGGTAATTCCAAACCAGCATTTAGAAACGCCGCATTTCGATGTGCAGCGCTTGCGCACTGATGAAATGTCGGAAGTTCATAGTTTCCGCTTGTTACAGGCCGCTGAAATTAAAGAAATTGAGTTCGCTGCACCGCGGGAAAAAGCTGCCGATGAGCCGGCACTGAAAACATTAGTAGCCCCTACTGCTCCGCCTCCTAGTGCTGCACCTGCTGCTGTTACCCATAAACCTGGGATCATGAGCCGTATCAGCAAATGGATTGGTGAACTATTCTCCGGGTCTGAGGAAGAAAAAGCGGAAGAAAAAAGAAAAGCGGAACAAAAAGCAAATGCGGCGAAACGCTCTGAGCAAGAACGTAGAAACAATAACCGCCGCCGGCCAAACCAAAATCGCAATCGTGGCGGTAAGCGAGATGATCGTTCGAACAAGCCGCAAAGCCAAACACGTAATGAGAAACCGGACGCAGAAGAAAGTAAGCAGACACAGGCTGCGAACGAAAAATCTGAACAGCGGCCTCGGCGCAATCGTCGGCGGAAGCCAAACTCGCAGAAACAAAATCAATCTGCGAATGGCGCACAAAACGAAAGCAATGCTGTAGAAACCAACTCTGAGAATACCAAAGGTAATCAGCAAGCAGAGCCACAGCGTAGCCAAGATAAGAAAGAAGACACGAGTGCGCAGATGCCGAAAGAGCGGCGCCAACGTCGGAATCTAAGCAAGAGCGTACGCATGCAAAAAGGCCTAGTTTCTGACGCCAATGGCACTGCAGAAGCTGAAAACATTGCTACGGCAAGTGAGAGTAAAGCTGAAAGCACAGCTTCGGCAAGCAATAGCATAGAAGCACAAAGTAGTAATGCAACAACTTCAGATACCGTTACTGAGCAAAAACCTGTAGCAACGGCTGCTTCTCATGAGGTTGATTCACAAGCAGTATCTACCGATACACAGCAATCTGATGCAAGCTCTACCGAGGTAAATAGCGAAGTAGTCCAATCCATACAAGCTGGGGAAGCTCCTGAGAAGCCAACCCGTAAACGTGCCCGCAGAAAGCCGGCAAAAGCAAAACAGGAAGCCGCTAATAAAAATAGCGATGCAGAAAAAGTTGATGGTGATGCTGCAAGCCAAGCAGAATCGCTAGCAGGAGAAACCAAAGCGGATAGCACAACTGCTGAAAAAGATGCGGTGAATACCGCTGCAAATAGTAATGATGGAACCGAAACAAGTTCTGCTAAATCTGAGGAATCTGCAGCTAGCGAGCCAGTTAGTGAGCCAGTTAGTGAAAAAACAAGCGCTGAAAATTCTGGTGTTGGAAAACCGGAAGTAGAGGCTGGGCAAGGAAACAATTCTGAAGCAAGCGCAACTGAAGCTGCACCTGAGCTAGAAACGGCTGAACCTGCTCCAGAAGCCGAAACTCAATCTGCCGAAGCAGATAAAGTAGCCGATACTGCTGCTGAAAAAAGCGAAGCGGTAGAAGTGCCCACAAAAACGGAAGAAGCTAAATCTGCAGTAAAAGCTAAAGTGGCATCTACTAAGAATGTTGCCTCGGCCCCTATGGCCAAAGCTGCGGCAGTTCAAGATTCAACTGCCGATATACAAGCGCTGAGTTCTGCTCCAGCAGAACGCCGTGCTGAGGTAAAACGTTCTGGCCGTTATTCTGGTATTAGTAGTGCGTTAAACAAGGCTGAAGCTGGCCCTGCTCGTGCTGCGCCACCGAAAGAGTAACTCGGCTAGGGCTAGAGATATTACTTGTTTAATCTCAAAACTGGCTCTTGTAGCTGAGCATAAAGGATAAGCAAAATCCTAAATAAAAAAGCCGAGGTTCACCCTCGGCTTTTTACTTTTGATAAAGCTTACAATAAATCTTAAGCCTAAGTATCAACGCCATCCTTGGCCGCAACAATCCTTGTTGCTTTCCCATTTAATTGGTTACAACAGCTAAAACTACAACCAACGGCAACAATTACTCCCTACTGTTGCAAAAACCTTAACTACAAACTGATTTTTTCGCGGTTATCATTAAGCACCTTAACACCGAGCCCACGAACCTGCAGTAACTGCTCAACATCGGTAAACTGCCCAATCTCCTCACGTAATTTAATAATGGCGCGAGCACGAGCCATACCCACTCCACGAAGAGCAGCAGCAAGTTCTTCCGCACTGGCGCGATTGATATTCACTTTCTGCGTTTGGCTCTCACGTTCCTCTTGCACAGCACTATATTGAGCGAAGGTGTCAATTTTATGAATTGAAGTACTGGATGATGAACTATCTGAGGCCTCGGCCGAGAAAAGAAAAGCCCCAGAACAAGCAATTGCGATTAATGATTTAATTAACATAAAAGCTCCTTAATAAAAAAACGCTACCGTCCTAGTAGCGTTTTAATTATAGAGCTCGGCTAACTTATGACTAGAGGGATATATCTGAAATCTCGTGGTTTATGGCTGAAAGCAGTTGATTGGCATCTTCACTTTCACGAATTGGGCGTCCCATCACTAAGTAATCAACGCCTGCAGTAATCGCTTGTGTCGGCGTCATCACTCTTTTTTGATCATGGGCCTCACTGCCGGCTGGTCGAATGCCCGGAGTAACCAAGAGAAATTCATCACCTAACTTTGCTCGCAATATGCGCGCTTCTTGTGCCGAGCAAACGACCCCAGATAAACCCGCATCGCGCGCATCCTTGGCTAAGGCCACAACATGATCCCCAAGCTTGCGCTCAACCCCTGTAGCCGCCAACTGTTCTGCCGACATACTAGTCAACACAGTAACCGCAATCAGAATAGGCGCTTTTTCACCGTAAGGACGCAATGCATCACTGGCCGCTCTCAGCATTTCTGCACCGCCAGTTGCATGCACATTAACCATCCATACACCTAACTCTGCGGCAGCAGCAACGGCTTTTGCCACCGTATTTGGAATGTCATGAAATTTTAAGTCTAGAAACACGTCAAAATTGCGAGCGTGTAACGCTTGCACAAGGTCTGGGCCGCCAGCAGTAAATAGTTCTTTGCCAACCTTTAGGCGGCATAAATCTGGATTTAAGCTATCAACAAAGCGCAACGCAGCTGCTGGCTTTGCATAATCTAAGGCCACAATAATTGGTTTATCGATCATTCGCCATCTAACCCTCGTGTTGGTTTAATCGTGCCCCAGGTTTTGCAACTCGGGCAATGCCAGTAAAGTGTTTGGCTTGCGAAACCGCATTGCCTGCAGCGGTGCGTTGAACGCTGCTTTAATTGCTCGGCTACCATCGAACCTAGCAACATGAGGCTCTTTCGTGCTCGCCCATCGTCGGCAGAAGCAACATGAAATTGTATGAGCTTATGGAATGCTTTCATCGTTGGGCTTTTTTGTAATGCCGCTAACATAAATTGCTCAGCGGCTTCTACATTATTGCGGCGAGCGATAATATCCCCTAACATCACAACCGCGCTAGCGCATGGGTGCTCAAGAACGATATCGTGAAGCAACGCAACCAATCCTTCCGAATCGCCCATACCCTCATAACATTCTCGAAATAAGGGTAATATTTCAGGAATGAAATCGGGTTGTTGTTCTGTAATGGGTAGAATATAAGTAATCGCTTTTTGATGTTTACTTTGCCCTATCCACCAACGCGCTAATGCTATTCTTGCTCGAACACATTGGTGATCGTGTTTAAGGGCTTTGCCATAAAACTTCAGTGTTTGGGAGGGTTCATCTTGCAGCTCTGCCAGTTCACAATAAAACTGCGCGATAACCACTTCCACAGCCTTATCTTTGCGCGCAATTTTCAAACCAATACGAATCGCTTTATCCCACTCGTGGGTGGCCTCATAAAGGGCTAATAAACTTTTCAGGCTTTGTGCTTGATAATTTGTGTGTTGCTGTAATTCTCGAAACATTTGTTCGGCACGATCATAAATACCAGCTGAAAGATAATCCTGGCCCAGCTCGTACATGGCGTGCTGGCGTTCTTCCACTGAGAGAGATGGCCTAGAAATTAAATTTTGGTGTATGCGAATAGCCCGATCCACTTCACCACGACGGCGGAAAAGCTTGCCCAAAGTCCAGTGCGTTTCTATGGTTTCACTATCGATATCAAGCATATCGATAAACAGATCTACGGCTTTATCGCTTTGTTCAGAAAGTAGTAAATTGATGCCGGTAACATAGTTCCTTGAAAACTCTTCATGCTCTTTGCGTTGTTCAGCACGCACGCTGTTTCGCCCCATGAACCATCCGTAGGCCGCAGCAACTGGAAGCAGTAGGAACAGCAGTTCAAGCATGCGTTAGCTCGCTTTATTCTCAGGTGACGTATCGGTGTTTTGCTTACTTATCTTGATAACAGCCTTTTTTAACTTTCTGTTTTGTAGCCGTATTTTTAAATACGCAAAACTCATCACACCTAAACCGAGCAAAAAACCGATGAACAGAGTAACCGCAATTACCATTGCCATAGTTGTTTCGGCGCGCATAAATAATAGATTCACTTGCACAGCCTCGGCGTTATAACGGCCAAGGATAAAAGCAATTAAAAATAGCACTAACACGGGTATTAAACTTAGCATCACACGTACCATAACGTTTCCCTGTGCAAAGTAGAAAAGAAAAAAGGCACGCTATTATAGCATGCCTTTTTGTAAAACAGAGTTAAAACCAAGCAGTTAGGCCTGTACTGAATCGTTCACCCGCTCTCGTAGTGCTTTACCTGGCTTGAAGTGCGGAACATATTTTCCACCTAATTCAACCTGGTCACCAGTTTTCGGGTTTCGACCTACTCGAGGTTTGCGATAATGAAGCGAAAAGCTTCCGAATCCTCGAATCTCGATGCGATCACCAGCAGCGAGGGTATGCACCATCACTTCTAGTATCTCCCGAACACCGCGCTCTACGTCTTTAGGTTGCAGCTCAGGCTGCTTATTAATCAGTTTCTCAATCAGTTCCGACTTCGTCATAACAGATCCTTAATGCTGATAACAAAACAACCATTTGCTCTCAGTAAGGGAGTTACAATTACTTATAACTCCCCGGTGATAACCAGCTGGCGATGATTAATCGTCAGTTTTGGCTGCTTTAAACGCTTCTGCCATTGCACTGCTAAATGCAGCTTCTTCAGCGCTACTGTTTACGTTTTCCATTGCTGCTTTCTCTTCCGCTTCATCTTTCGCCTTAATTGAAAGGCTGATTACGCGGTTTTTGCGATCGATACCGACGTAGCGAGCTTCGATTTCATCACCAACAGAAAGAACAGTAGAAGCATCTTCAACACGCTCACGAGCGATATCTGATGCACGAACATAACCTTCAACACCGTCAGCCAACTTCACAGTTGCGCCTTTAGCGTCTACTTCAGTGATACTACCTTTAACAATAGCACCCTTCTTGTTCGCTGCAAGGAAGTTATTCACTGGATCTTCAGAAATCTGTTTGATACCAAGTGAAATACGCTCGCGTTCTGCGTCAACCTGAAGAACTACGGCTTCAACTTCATCACCTTTCTTAAAGTCACGAACGGCTTCTTCGCCAGTTGCGTTCCAAGAGATGTCTGATAAATGTACTAAGCCGTCAATGTTGCCGTCTAGGCCAATGAAGATACCAAAATCAGTGATTGATTTAATCTTACCGCTCACTTTATCGCCTTTCTGGAAGCCTTTTGCGAACTCTTCCCAAGGGTTTGGTTTACATTGTTTGATACCAAGAGAAATACGACGACGCTCTTCGTCGATTTCAAGCACCATTACTTCTACAACGTCATCAAGGTTAACGATCTTAGATGGATGAACGTTTTTGTTAGTCCAATCCATTTCCGATACGTGAACTAAACCTTCAACGCCTTCTTGCAGCTCTACGAAGCAGCCGTAATCAGTTAGGTTAGTTACACGACCAGTTAACGTTGAGTTTTCTGGGTAACGTGCAGAAATATCGCTCCAAGGATCTTCGCCAAGCTGTTTCAAACCTAGAGAAACACGCGTGCGATCGCGATCAAACTTAAGAACTTTACAGTTAATTTCATCGCCAACATTCACGATTTCGCTCGGATGCTTAACACGCTTCCAAGCCATATCAGTGATGTGAAGTAACCCGTCTACGCCGCCTAAATCTACGAATGCGCCGTAATCAGTAAGGTTCTTAACGATACCTTTAACTTCTTGGCCTTCTTGTAGGTTTTCAAGCAATTCGTCACGCTCTGCACTGTTTTCTTTCTCAATCACAGCGCGGCGAGAAACAACAACGTTGTTACGTTTTTGATCAAGCTTGATAACTTTGAATTCTAAATCGCGGTTTTCTAAATGTGCAGTGTCACGGATAGGACGAACATCTACCAAAGAACCAGGTAAGAATGCGCGAACGCCGTTAAGGTCAACTGTGAAGCCGCCTTTCACTTTACCGCTAATGATACCGATAACGGTTTCTTCATTTTCGTGAGCTGATTCAAGCTGCAACCAAGCTTCGAAGCGCTTCGCTTTTTCACGAGAAAGAATAGTTTCGCCGAAGCCATCTTCTACAGCATCTAGCGCCACTTCAACCGTATCACCAACTGCAATCTCCATCTCGCCATCGGCGTTCATGAACTGTTCAGCTGGAATAGCACTTTCAGATTTCAGGCCGGCGTCAACCAGAACTAATCCTTTTGAAATGGCAACAACAGTGCCTTTAACAATCGAACCAGGGCGGGTTTCTACTTCTTTGAGGCTTTCCTCAAATAGTTGGGCAAAATTTTCAGTCATAGGTTTAGTTAACTTCATTTATTAGACATCCACCAGAATTCCATCTCGGCGGGGTTGTTCAACATTATCGGTGCAATCCTTAGCCCCGACCCTTGAATGGCAGTACCTCAGCACAACCGCTTCAATTTGTTAATCGTGAGTGCGCGTATTGCATCACCTGTTCGAGTACTTCCTGAATCGACATTGTAGTTGAATCCAGAATTAACGAATCCTCCGCTGGCGTTAGAGGCGCAACAGAGCGATTCGTGTCTCGATCATCACGATCTTTAATCTCAATGATCAATTCGTCTATATTAGCATCAAAGCCTTTTTCCTGCAATTGCAGGAAGCGGCGGCGAGCCCTCTCTTCGGCACTTGCCGTCAAGAATATTTTTGCTTCAGCATCTGGGAACACAACTGTGCCCATATCACGGCCATCAGCCACCAAACCAGGCATGTCACGAAATGCCTGTTGCCGATGTAACAATGCTTTACGCACCGAAGGTTTTGCCGCTATTTTTGAAGCGATACTCCCTACGGATTCGGTGCGGATTGTCATCGTAATATCTTCACCTTCCAAGATAACGTGGGTTAAGCCCGTTTCGTCATTAGGCACGAATTCAACGTCCAAATCGGTAGCCAGTGCAACTAAGCTTTCCTCATCTTCTGCACTAAAATCGTGGTGCATTGCGGCAACGGCCAATACCCGATAAATGGCGCCGCTATCGAGCAAATGCCAGCCCAACTTTTCAGCGAGTAAACGACACAGCGTTCCCTTCCCTGCTCCGCCTGGCCCATCGATAGTAATCACAGGCGCTTTTTCTGCCTCTGTGTTCTCGCTAGTAGACGGTTCGATATCCGACATGCTAACCCCTTGTGTCCGTTTGCGATACACTAACAAACGGAGATTCAGTAAATTATTGAGCGCGCAAATTATACAGCGAATGCAAAAAATTGCACCTTAATTGCTGTAAACGATGTCTGAGAAATCTGCAAAGAAGTTAGGGTACGTTTTTTTACAACATTCGGGATCAAGAATAGTGACACCACATTCGGCAAAACTAACTAACGCAAAACACATGGCCATGCGATGATCATCATAAGTGGCAATTTCTGCATGCCGTAACCCATTCGCTCCCGCTGGCGGCGGCGTGATACGGATCCAATCGTCACCTTCTACCACGTCGGCACCGCACTTGCGTAATTCTGTCGCCATCGCATGCAATCGATCGGTTTCTTTCAAACGCCAATTGGCTATATTCCGTATCTCGGTGGAGCCACTCGCGAATAAGGCCGTGGTTGCAATGGTCATGGCCGCATCAGGAATGTGATTCAAATCAAACACACCACCTTGCAAATCTTGCTTTCCTGCCGCTACGCGAATACTTCTCGCGCCCCAACTAACTTCCGCCCCCATTGCCTCTAAAACATCGGCAAAGGCTCTATCGCCTTGCAAGCTCTCACTTCCAACACCTTCTACTGTTACCGGCCCTTGGCCAATAGCGCCAGCGGCAAGAAAATACGATGCGGAGGATGCATCACCCTCAATCCAATATACGCCTGGTGATTTATATTGCTGTTGGCCGGGAATAAAAAATTCGCGTTCATTTACTTGTTCAACACGAGCAGAAAAAGACCGCATCATGGCGATAGTTAAATCAATGTACGGTTTGGAAACAACGTTACCAACGAGTTGTAAGCGAGTATCACCTGCCAGTAATGGCAGAAGCATCAATAATGCACTCACATATTGGCTCGACATCGAACCATCTACCCGTAAAAGGCCACCCTGCAGTTCTTTACCGCGAATTAAAAGCGGTGGGAAGCCCTCCGTTTGTTGGTACTCGATGTCAGCGCCAAGAGATTTTAATGCATCCACTAGAGGCCCTATCGGGCGTTCATACATGCGCGGCTCGCCGGTTAGCTCGAACTCCCCTGAGCTTGCACTTAAAACGGCGGCCAGTGGGCGCATAGCCGTACCCGCGTTACCTAAAAACAAAGATAGCGCCCCCGAGAATGCAGGAAGCCCGCCCAAACCGGTGACCTGTAAACTTGTAAGGTTCTCAACCTGCGGTTTTTCGCTCGCGTTTTTTACCGAAGTGCACTTGGCACCAACAGTATCTACCTCGGTAATCATCACGCCGAGTTCGGTTAAAGCTTCACGCATCCGCGCTGTATCGTCGCTTATCAGCATATTATCAAGCTGAGTAGTGCCCTCTGCTAGCGCAGCTAACAACAAAGCACGATTCGCGATACTTTTTGACCCGGGCACGCGAACCGTGCCAGCTACACGAGCGCGATACGATAACGTCAGATTATCCATATTGGCGTTCACCACTTACTATTTGTCCAAAATAATCGCCAAAAATATTCACCAAAGATTATGGAAAACTTCTGCCAATACCTTATCTTAGCCACCCGATTGTTCAGCAATAATCTCATCGTAGGCCCGGTAAAACGCATCCATTTCTTCTGGCAAACCAATGCTTACTCGAAGGTGCTCTGGCAACTCATAACCAGCAACGGGCCGCACTATCACGCCTTTTTGCAGGAGCTTCTGGTTGATAGCTGCCGCTTCAGAACCAAAACGAATCGTGATGAAATTACCATGCGAAGGAATGTAACTCAGGCCACGTGCATCGCAAAATGCGGTTACTTGTGCCATTCCTTCAGCGTTTACTTGAATTGAGTGCTCGAGAAATTCTTCATCTCCCAACGCCGCCATCGCCGCGGTTAGTGCAAGCTCGTTCATATTAAAAGGTTGCCGTATTCGATTCATCAAATCAGCAACTTTCGCGTTAGAAACGGCAAAACCTGCCCGCAGCCCGGCTAATCCATATGCTTTGGAGAACGTCCGAGTGACAATTAGATTTGAATGTTCTGAAATCCATGAGAAAGAAGGCGCTCGAACGTCGCTCGGTACATATTCGTAATAGGCTTCATCTAGCACTACTAAGATATTTTTCGGAACTTTAGCAATGAATGCTTGCAATGCTTCGGTAGTTAAAAAAGTACCAGTTGGATTATTCGGATTCGCTACAAATATCATGCGCGTTTTATCAGTGATGGCCGCTAGCATGGCATCCAAATCATGCCCGTAATCTTTCGCCGGAACCGCTACAGGCTTTGCCCCAATAGCTTTCGTTACCAATGGGTACACCATGAACGCGTGTTGAGAAAAAATCACCTCATGTTGATCAGTTACATAGGTTCTGGCAAGTAATTCGAGCACATCGTTAGAGCCATTACCGAGCGTTATTTGGTTCGTTTCAATCGCAAATTTCTCGGCTAACGCTGTTTTTAGATAGAAGCCATTGGCGTCTGGATATCGAGCCAACTCAGTAATTTTTTTAGCAAGTGCCTGCTTTACTGCATGGCTTACTCCTAATGGGTTTTCATTCGAAGCAAGTTTTACAATATTGCTAATTCCCAATTCGCGCTCTACTTCTTCAATGGGCTTGCCAGCTTGGTAAGGCTGAAGCTCACGAATACCAGGTAGCGCTAAACTTGTTGCATCAAACTCTTGCATCAGAATCCTCTTTCATTTTCTATTTTTCGGTAATTACTGGGCTACTTTCAATTGGCGCAGCATAGTAGTGCAGAACGTAAGCGAATTTATTTATGGGCTTTTTCGAAACGCGCCATAAAATCTACCAATGCTTGTGCACCCGCGAGAGGCATAGCATTGTATAAGCTTGCTCGCATACCACCAACAAAACGGTGCCCTTTCAGGGCTAGTAAACCTTCGGCTTTAGCTTTTGCCAAAAATTCATTATCAAGTTGGCAATCCGCTAATTGAAACGGAATATTCATACGTGAGCGGTTTTGCGGCGCTATGGTGTTCCGATAAAAAGATGAGTTATCCACACACTCATACAACAACCTCGCTTTCGCCTGATTCAAATCAGCCATAGCTTCCACACCGCCCTCGGCTTTAAGCCATTTGAATACCTCGGCCGCGAGATACCACGCGAAGGTATTCGGTGTGTTGTACATGGAGCCTTGCTCAGCTTGTACTTTATAGTTCATTACCGTACAAACACGATGCTGCTGAGTTTCAAGTAAATCATTACGAATAATGGCAACCGATAGACCAGATGGACCTATGTTCTTTTGCGCCCCAGCGTATATAACACCAAATTTCGATACATCAATAGGCTCCGCCAAAATCACCGACGACATATCAGCCACGATGGGCACATTGACATTCGGAATCTCATGTAACGCAATGCCATCAACGGTTTCATTCGGGCAATAATGTAAATAGGCGGCATTCTTCGAGAGTTTCCACTCATTCACCGGCGGAATCGCTTTCCCCTGCGGCGTTTCCGCAACCCTTGCTACTTCATTCACTGTAGCAACGTATTTCTTCGCTTCGTTAATCGCAATATCCGACCAAACGCCAGAGTTTAGATAATCAACCGTAGCGTCCGCCGCCGCAATATTCTGTGGCACCGCAGAGAAGTGAGCTCGCCCGCCTCCATGCATAAACAGCACACTGTAGTTATCGGGAATAGCTAGGAGATCTCTAAGATCTTGTTCCGCCTCTTCTGCCATGCGGATGTAAATCGGGTCTCGATGGCTAATTTCCATCACCGAAATACCCAAGCCTTGCCAATCGAGTAATTCTTTTTGTGCTTTCTTTAAAACTGAGGCCGGCAACATTGCCGGCCCCGCTGAAAAGTTATAGATCATCACCTGAATCTCCAGAGCTCGGCTCAGCGCCATCGCCCCCAACATCATCCGCTGCCGAATCTGGCCCCGCAGCATCTACCACTTCAGAGTCTTCGCCTTCGAGAGCTTCTAAATCTTCCTCTTCCAATTCAGCAACTCGCGCCATGCCAACTACAAACTCATCGGCTGCAGTACGAATCAAAGTAACCCCTTGCGTGTTCCGCCCAACTTGAGAAACTTCATCAACCCGAGTACGAACCAGCGTGCCGCGATTACTTATCAACATAAGGTGCTCGCCAGAAACCACTTCCATAGCACCTACTACTGCGCCATTTCGTTCCGATACCTTAATGGAAACCACGCCTTTCGTAGCCCGGCTCTTCGCTGGATATTCCGCAAGTGGCGTGCGTTTACCATAACCGTTCTCAGTAACCGTTAATACCGCACCTTCGTTCGTGCGCGGAATTAACAAGGATACAATTTTCTGCTCCGGCTCAATACGCATGCCCCGCACACCTGTTGCCGTACGGCCCATTGAACGAACTTGATCTTCGGTAAATCGCACCACTTTGCCGGCATCTGAGAACAGCATAATTTCACTGTTACCATCGGTAATATCTACACCAATTAATTCATCACCTTCGGTAAGATTAAGCGCAATAATACCACTCGATCGAGGGCGTGAGTAATCCGCTAAAGGCGTTTTCTTCACGGTGCCTTTACGTGTTGCCATGATCACAAACTTATCTTCTTCGAAGTTCGCAATCGGCAATATCGCGTTAATGCGCTCATCATCTTGTAATGGAAGTAAGTTTACAATTGGCTTACCGCGAGCGGCACGGCTGGCGTATGGCAGGTTATAGGTCTTCATCCAATACACGCGGCCACGGCTCGAGAAGCAAAGAATCATATCGTGAGTATTGGCTACTAATAAACGCTCAATGAAATCTTCATCTTTCATCTTAGTAGCCGCTTTACCCTTACCGCCACGCTTTTGCGCTTCATATTCGGTTAATGATTGATACTTCACATAACCTTGATGGGATAAGGTAACCACAACATCTTCTTGCTCAATCAGATCTTCAAGATTGATATCGTGGCTTGAGTTAGTAATTTCAGTACGGCGTTCATCACCAAACTCAGCCTGCGCTTGCACGAGTTCCTCACGAATTACTTCCATTAATCGCTCAGAGCTGGCAAGAATATGCATTAACTCAGCAATAACATCTAAAAGGCCTTTATATTCATCAAGAATTTTCTCGTGCTCAAGGCCTGTGAGTTTGTGTAGGCGCAAATCAAGAATCGCTTGAGCTTGGTTTTCTGTTAGATGATAAATACCATCAACAACACCAAAACCCTGCTCAACCCAATCAGGCCGCGCAGCATCAACACCGGCACGCTCAAGCATTACCGATACATCACCTAGGTTCCAGCCTTGGGCAATCAATTGCGCTTTCGCTTCAGCAGGCGAAGGCGAACGTTTAATCATTTCAATGATTTCATTGATGTTCGCAAGCGCTACCGCTAACCCCTCGAGAATGTGTGCACGTTCTCGAGCTTTTCTTAATTCATATACGGTACGGCGTGTTACTACTTCGCGGCGGTGAGTGATAAAACACTCGAGCATTTCGCGGAGTGTGAATAGCTTCGGTTGGCCCTTATCCAAGGCAACCATATTAAAGCCAAAAGCCACTTGCATCTGGGTGTTTTGATAAAGATGATTGAGCATCACCTCACCTGATTCCCCACGTTTCAACTCGATAACAACGCGCATGCCATCTTTGTCAGATTCATCACGCAGCGCACTGATTCCCTCAATGCGCTTTTCTTTTACAAGTTCAGCAATCTTTTCGATTAGTTTGGCTTTATTTACCTGATAGGGTAACTCATGCACGATAATGGTATCGCGGCCGTTATTTTCGTCCGTAATAACTTCTGCACGAGCTCGGATATAAATCTTGCCACGGCCTGTTCTGTAGGCATCAACAATACCTTGACGGCCAGAAACAATCCCTGCAGTTGGGAAATCAGGCCCCGGAATGTGTTCCATAAGCTCTTCGAGCTGGATATCCGGATTATCTACCATCGCCAAACAACCATTAATCACTTCTGTAAGATTGTGCGGTGGAATGTTAGTGGCCATGCCCACGGCAATGCCGGAAGAACCATTCGCCAACAGATTTGGAATGCGTGTTGGTAACACTTCTGGAATAAATTCTGTGCCATCGTAGTTAGGCACAAAATCAACCGTTTCTTTATCGAGGTCGGCCAAAAGTTGATGCGCAATTTTCGACATCCGCACTTCGGTATAACGCATGGCAGCTGCCGAATCACCATCTACAGAACCGAAGTTACCTTGGCCATCGGCCAACATATAGCGCAAAGAGAACGGCTGTGCCATTCGAACTATTGTATCGTAAACCGCAGAATCACCATGGGGGTGGTATTTACCGATAACATCACCAACTACCCGTGCTGATTTCTTATATGGTTTGTTGAAATCATTTCCCAATACATTCATCGCGAATAATACGCGGCGGTGTACGGGTTTTAAACCGTCTCTCACATCCGGCAAAGCACGCCCAATGATTACACTCATTGCGTAATCTAAGTACGAATTCTTTAGTTCGTCTTCGATATTAATCGGCATTACTTCTTTGGCAAGATCGCTCATATTTTTTCCCTAACAGTACTCTTTATATCGTTATAGTTTTCGAGTAAATCGCCTTACTGAACAACCGAAATAGGATACCACAGCACTCTGCTCATGACGACTCAAAAGCACAGAGAAAAATCAACTTAACGCTAGTTTGTGCTAGTTCATTTCGGTACACTTCGAATCAACAATATGCCCGAAGCTAATATTCGCTTGCAAGGCTTTCCTATCCTCGTCCGGTCATTCCGAGGTCATCAGTTTTAGCACAAGGATTCACAACATGCAGCAAAATGTCGATCCGGCAGAAATCGAAAAATTCAATGCTATGGCTTCACGCTGGTGGGACCCTGATGGTGATTTTAAGCCACTACACTTAATCAACCCGTTGCGCCTGCAGTTTATCGAGCAGCACGGTTTAGGTGTTGCGGGCCGGAAAGTTCTCGATGTTGGCTGTGGCGGCGGCTTATTAAGTGAGGCGCTAGCGCAAGCCGGCGCACAGATAACGGGAATAGATATGAGCCCGGACGCGCTCAGCGTTGCCCGGTTACACGCGTTGGATAGCGAATTAACCATTGATTATCAGCAAACCACCGCAGAGGAATTCGCAGAAACACATGCTAATCAGTTCGATATCGTTACCTGCTTAGAAATGCTCGAACATGTTCCCGAACCGTTAACCGTGATAGCAGCCTGCGCGCACATGGTAAAACCGGGCGGCCGCATCATCTTCTCTACATTGAATAGAACATTAAAGGCAAAGCTACTTGGTGTTTATGCAGCAGAATATGTTTTACGTTGGGTTCCGCAAGGAACTCACGATGCCAAGAAATTTATTCGTCCTGCGGAGTTAATGGATATGGCTAACGCAGCAGGATTACGCGAACTCGCGGCAACCGGCATTCATTACAATCCGATATTGAACCAATTTTTCATTAGTGACCGTAATCTTGATGTAAATTATCTGGTGGCCTGCGAACGCCCAGCGAGCGAACACACAGACAAATAAATTTCGGAGTTAATCAGTGATAAAGCCAAAGCACCAACCCGATGCAGTATTATTTGATTTGGATGGCACCTTACTCGATACCGCCCCCGATCTTGGGCATGCACTGAATCAGGTGCTGCGAGCACACAACCGGCCCATTAAACGCAATGCTGAAATTAGGCCCTATGCTTCTCACGGCTCCCATGGGCTGTTAAAGCTTGGTTTTGGCGCCGATTTCAACGACGAGAATCGCTTAACCTTGCGGCAGCAATTTCTCGATTTTTACGAACAGCATGTCTGCGTTGATACACGTTTGTTTGATGAAGTAACTGAGCTACTGCAACAATTGCAAGCCTTGGAAATACCGGTAGCCATTGTTACCAATAAACCGACGCTATATACAGAGCTGGTATTACAACAAATTCCGCCTTTAGCGGCGATTGGCGTAGTGGTGTGTGGTGATACTCTAAAAGTTGCCAAACCCGACCCTGCGCCCCTCCTGCATGCATGCGAGCGTTTACAAGCGAGCAATGCCAATAGTATTAATCCAGCGAATTGCCTATATGTAGGTGATGCCGAGCGCGATATTTTGGCTGGCCGCCAGGCCAAGATGAAAACCGTGTTAGCGAATTATGGCTACATTGCACCGGAAGATGATGTGGCATCTTGGCGCGCTGATTTTGCTATTGATTCACCGCTTGAATTAATGCAGTTACTGGTTGATCGCGGTTAACATCGCAAAATTGATTTGGCGCCTGTTTTAACGGAACCACCTGCAAAAACTAAACAGAACGTTTAGTTAATTTGTTATATATTCCCTTGTGTGCGATTAACAAAATATTTAATAGTAAAAAGTTATGACCCCGTAACGCCCACCACTACTGCGTCAAGCAAAAAAATACCGATTTCTCTTACAAAATCTATCATTTCAGGCTTGATCAAATGGCGCTAGATGACTAGCATAGCTCCCAGCAACGCAACACTATATATTGTGTAAAATTACTCCAACAGCATTCATTCAACACAATATATAGTGCTTCGAAAAACATCAGCGAGGGAACCATGAGCCAACCTATTCACGTTACAAAGCGCAACGGCACACGCGAAGTCCTGGATTTAGAAAAAATTCATCGGGTTATTAGTTGGGCCGCTGAAGGCCTGAAAAATGTGTCTGTTTCTGAAGTAGAACTGCGCTCGCGCATACAATTCTACGATGGCATTAAAACTGCCGATATCCATGAAACGATTATTCGTGCCGCTGCCGATTTAATTAGTGAAGAAGCGCCTGATTATCAATACCTCGCCGCTCGATTAGCAATCTTTCACTTACGCAAAAAAGCCTATGGCCAGTTTGAGCCACCCCGCTTGTATGACCATGTAAGCAAAATGGTAAGCATGAACCGATATGATAAGCATATCTTAGAGGATTACACGCAAGCTGAACTTGAGGAAATGGATACATTCCTAGAGCACAGCCGTGACCTCGATTTCTCTTATGCTGCCGTAAAACAGCTAGAGGGCAAGTATTTAGTACAAAACCGGATCACCGGTGTGGTGTATGAGAGCGCACAGTTTTTGTATTTACTCGTGGCAGCCTGTTTATTTGCCAAATATCCAAAAGAAAACCGCTTAAATTATATCCGCCGTTTTTATGATGCTACCTCACAGTTCAAGATTTCCCTACCGACACCGATTATGTCGGGTGTGCGTACGCCAACTCGCCAGTTTAGTTCTTGTGTGTTGATTGAGTGTGGCGATAGCTTAGATTCTATTAATGCTACTGCCAGCGCCATTGTAAAATATGTTTCGCAACGTGCAGGGATTGGTATCAACGCCGGCCGTATTCGGGCGCTTGGAAGTGCAATTCGCAATGGCGAAGCTTTCCACACCGGCTGCATTCCATTTTTTAAGTACTTTCAAACCGCAGTGAAAAGCTGTTCCCAAGGTGGTGTTCGCGGTGGTGCGGCTACCCTATTCTACCCACTGTGGCACCTAGAGGTTGAATCGTTACTTGTGCTGAAAAACAACCGTGGTGTTGAAGAAAACCGTGTACGCCATTTAGATTACGGCGTTCAATTCAACAAAACCATGTATCAACGGCTGGTAAAAGATCAATACATCACGTTATTCAGCCCTTCTGATGTTCCAGGCCTATACGATGCCTTCTTTGCAGACCAAGAAGAGTTTGAGCGTTTGTACGAGCAGTACGAAGCCGATGAGAATATCCGTAAGAAACGCATCAAGGCTATTGAGTTATTTAGTTTGTTCATGCAAGAGCGCGCTAGCACGGGCCGGATGTATTTACAGAATGTGGATCACACCAACAACCACAGCCCATTTAATCCGAAGCTAGCGCCGGTTCGCCAAAGCAACTTGTGCTTAGAGATCGCTTTGCCAACCAAACCGCTTGAACACATAAACGACGAGAATGGTGAAATTGCACTCTGTACGCTTTCAGCTTTTAATCTCGGTGCCATCAACTCTCTTGATGATTTCGAAGAGTTAGCTGATCTTGCCGTACGCGCTTTGGATAACCTATTGGATTACCAAGATTATCCCGTACCAGCAGCGGAAAACGCCTCCATGGCGCGGCGTACACTCGGTATCGGCGTGATTAACTACGCCTACTACCTTGCCAAGAACGGTGTTCGTTACTCCGATGGCAGCGCTAA
The DNA here is from genome assembly GCF_003987135.1 of Aliidiomarina iranensis. Lineage (GTDB taxonomy): Bacteria > Pseudomonadota > Gammaproteobacteria > Enterobacterales > Alteromonadaceae > Aliidiomarina > Aliidiomarina iranensis. The sequence continues at coordinate 147,111 of NZ_PIPJ01000002.1, read as the reverse complement.
TAGGCTAACCCACCGTACATTTGAAGCCATTCAATACTATCTGATGAAAGCATCGAATGAGCTCGCAAAAGAAAAAGGCGCGTGCCCGAAATTTAACGAAACTACCTACTCTGAGGGTATTTTACCAATCGATACCTACAAAAAAGACTTAGATGCAATTTGCTCTGAGCCTCTACATTACGATTGGGAAGCGCTGCGTGAATCAGTGAAAAAATATGGCCTGCGTAACTCAACATTATCCGCGTTAATGCCATCAGAAACGTCTTCCCAGATCTCTAATGCTACTAATGGTATTGAACCACCTCGTGGCCATGTTAGCGTAAAATCATCGAAAGATGGTGTGATGAAACAAGTGGTACCAGACTACGAAAACTTAAAAGATAAGTATGAACTGTTATGGCAGATTCCAAGTAATAAAGGGTACTTGGAGCTTGTTGGTATCATGCAAAAATTCGTGGACCAAACCATCTCGGCAAACACAAACTACGATCCGGGCAAATTTGAAGGTGGCCGTGTGCCAATGAAACAGCTGCTGCAGGATCTGTTGTACGCATATAAGCTAGGTGTGAAAACAATGTACTATCACAACACTCGTGACGGTGCATCAGATAGCCAAACAGATATGCCTGCAGAAATGCGTAAAAAGCTTGAAGAGAAGGCAAACCAAGCCGTAACTGCCGTTATCGAAGAAGACGATGATTGTGCTGGCGGCGCCTGCAAAATTTGAGGTAAGCATGCGATATTCTACATTTAGCAAAGTAAATACGAACGCACTCGATGAACCTATGTTTTTCGGTAACTCAGTGAATGTGGCGCGCTACGATCAGCAGCGCCACCCTATTTTCGAAAAACTAATCGAAAAACAATTAAGCTTTTTCTGGCGCCCAGAAGAGGTAGATGTGAGCCGCGATCGGGTTGATTTCAACAAGATTTCCGATAGCGAAAAGCACGTTTTCATTTCAAATTTAAAATATCAAACTTTGCTTGATTCCGTGCAAGGCCGCAGCCCAAACGTAGCTTTGTTACCAATCGTTTCTCTGCCAGAGTTAGAAACTTGGATTGAAACCTGGGCGTTTTCGGAAACTATTCACTCACGCTCATACACCCATATTTTACGGAATCTGTTTACTGACCCAAGCCATGTGTTTAACGACATCATGGTAAACGAAGAAATTCAAACGCGTGCCGTAGATATTTCCCAGTACTACGATGATTTGATTTTCTATACCCAGCTATGGCAAACCCATGGCGAAGGTTCAATTACCATCGATGATAAAACCTATCATGTTAGTGTTCGTGATTTGAAGAAGAAGCTATTCTTGTGCATCAATTCCGTAAATGCACTTGAGGCCATTCGCTTTTATGTAAGCTTCGCGTGTTCATTTGCATTTGCCGAGCGCGAGTTAATGGAAGGAAATGCAAAGATCATTAGGCTAATTGCCCGTGATGAGAACCTGCACCTCACCTCAACGCAACACATTCTGAATCTTTGGCAATACGGTGAAGACGACCCAGAGATGAAAGAGATTGCGGAAGAATGCCGAGAGGAAGCCCGGCAAATATTCTTGAAAGCGGTAAGCCAAGAAAAACAATGGGCTAAATATTTGTTCCAACATGGATCGATGATTGGTTTGAACGAACAGATTCTTTGCCAATACGTGGAATACATTGCCAACTTACGTATGCAAGCAATTGGTTTTGAGCCTGAATTCGAGCAAAAAAATAATCCATTACCATGGATGAACAAATACTTGGTGTCTGATAACGTGCAAGTAGCGCCGCAGGAAGCTGAAATTAGCTCCTACTTAGTTGGGCAAATTGATAGCCAAGTGAGTATTGATGATTTTGGAGATTTCGATCTCTGATCCCATGACATCCTACAAGATTATCGTTAACGAAGTTATCCACATTGAGGTCGCGGCAGATGCCCCGGCCTCTTTACTTGAGGTTATGGAAACGTCAGGTTTAGAAACTCGTTACCATTGTCGTAATGGATTCTGTGGCGCCTGCCGCACTAAGCTTCTTAGTGGCTCTGTTCGCTATACTACAGATCCGCTTGCCTACATCAGGCCGGGCGATATTCTACCCTGTGTTTGCCAAGCTGAATCTGATTTACAATTAGAGCACAAATAACGCGCTCACCGCGCAAAGCGAATAATCGTTTTAACAGAACAGCGGCATCGTAAGAATCGATTTCCACAACATCCTTAACTTTGGCATAATGCCGCGCTCTCAGGATCATCTATTTGCAGGAGTTCTTATGTTAACCGTAATTTTTGGCCGCCCGGGCTGTCCTTTTTGTGTGCGTGCAGAACAAATTGCACAGCGCTTAGCAACATCACGCGATGATTTTGAGTATCGCTACGTTGATATGCAAAAAGAAGGGATTACTAAAGCTGACCTGGAAAAAACAGTGGGCAAGCCGGTAATGACGGTACCACAAATCTTTGTTGACGAGACGCACGTGGGCGGTTGCACCGAGTTTGAAGCCTACGCAAAAGCTAACTTAGGCTTGTACGCATAAGCCAAGCGGCGGCCATAAGTTGGAACTCTCGGAAACTTGCGGCATTTACGTCGGCATTTACGTCGGCGTTAATTCCGACGTAGACGCCGACGTAGATGCAAAGAAAACACCTGCACGAGTGCTATAAAAGCGCCAAAACTAATCATTAATCTTTAGTGTATGCGTACTCTTAAGCGTAGGCGCATCCACAATTAGCAACGTAGCAGTTGTTCAATCTCATCTAATCTTTGTTTCAAACGTTGCTCGGATACAGGGAACGCCGTTCCAAGTTGCTGCGCAAAGGTAGAAACCCGAAATTCCTCCAAATACCAACGAAACTCAACAAGCTCACTAGGAGTTGGATCGCCTTTTGGCACTTTCTTATACAAATCTTGCCAACGTTGCTCCAGTTTTTCGAGCTGCAGGCCTCTGATCCGATCTTTGTTAGGGTCAACGGGTAGCTTTTCCGCTCGTTGCACAAGCGCTTTCAGATACCGTTCGGCATCAGTTAAGCGACCCACGCCAAAATCGCTTACAAAGCCAGGATAAACTAGCCGTTCAAGGTGAGCTTTTACATCATTGTAAGATTGCACGAGTGTTAGCGGAATCTTGCCCTTAATCAATTTTTGCACTTGATGGCTCAACAATAAGCATCGCTCAACTTGCACTGCTATCGCCAACGTTTGATCGTTTAACTCTGCACGAACGCGATCTGTAAGGGCTCGAAACTCTCGATCGTTTTTCGGTAACTCTTCGCCTATCAAGGCATCAATAGCCGCTAACATACAATCTTCTATTAGGGCTTCAACTTTGCCCCAAGGATTAAAATACATAGCCAACTTAGCTTTATTCGGCAGCTTTGCCCGCAAATAGCTAACCGGAGAAGGTATCTGCAACATCACTAATTTTCGTAAACCTTGCCGATTTGAGCCTTGAGCTTCAGCCTCACTATCAAAAACCCGAATCGCAACCGTGCGCCCTTCGTCTTTCAACGCAGGGAATGCCTTAATAGAAAAACGCCCACTTTTCTTTTCTACCGCACTCGGTGCTGTGCCGAAATCCCAATCTGTAAGCCCTTCTCTTTCAATATCATCGCCGGCAGTTGCCACTAAAGTTTCCGTTAACTTTGGTTGCATTTGCTGTTGTAACGTTTTCAAATGCCGCGCACGAGCAAGTACTTTTCCATTCTCATCAAGAATCCGGAAATTCATCTTCACGTGTTCCGGTAACGCATCGTAATTCCAAGCCTCAGCCGGCACCTCTACACCCGTCATGCGTTTCAACTGCGCGCTCAATACCTGCACCAGTGTGCGTTCTCCATCGGGTTCATCTGCACTAACAGCCTGTAAAAATGCTTGCGCGTAATTCGGAGCCGGTACAAAGTTACGCCGCAACGTTTTCGGCAAGCTTTTGATTAAGGCGATCACCAAAGTTTCCCGCAGCGCCGGAATTTGCCAATCAAAGCCCGTAGCTGAAACTTGATTCAGTACCGGTAGTGGAATATCCACGGAAACACCGTCATCAATGTCACTTGGTTCAAAAATGTAGGTTAATGGCAACCGCAACCGGCCTTGCACCCACTCATCCGGATAATCAACTGCAGTAATGTGGCTGGCATCCTGCTGCATTAGCTGCTCGCGGCTAAAGTGCAATACCCGCGGGTTCGCTTTGCGCGCGTTTTGCCACCAACGTTTTAGCCTACGTTCATCAAAGATATCCTCTGGTAAAACCTCATCATAGGCATGAAATAAGGCTTCTTCATCAATGAGAATATCTCTACGCCGGGATTTATCCTCTAACTCACGAACCGATTCGATCAATTTACGATTCGTTTTCATAAACGGAAGCGATTCCCGCAGTTGGCCGTTAACCAATGCTTCAAGAATAAATATGCGCCGCGATTCAACCGGATCGATGCGGCCGTATTGAATACGGCGGCCGGCAACAATTAACAAGCCATAGAGGGTAACCTGTTCCGTAGCCACTACCGCACCGAGCTTTTTAGAAAAGCGAGGTTCGTGATAATTACGCTTAACTAAATGCTCAGCAGCAGGTTCTATCCACTCAGGTTCAATTTTTGCGACATAACGGCCGTATAACCTCGATGTCTCTACTAATTCAGCCGCAATTAACCATTTTGGCTTTGCGGAAAAAAGCGCAGAACCAGGAAAAATAAAGAATCGGCTTTGCCGCGCACCCATATACTGATGCTTTTCATCCTTATTCCCTATGTGAGAGAGTAAGCCAGTTAACAGGGCTCGGTGTATACTGGTGTAATCAGCCGGCTCTTCATTAATTCGGATTCCCTGCTCGCGAACACTTTGCCGCAGTTGTGTGTGTAGATCTTGCCATTCACGAACACGTAAATAGTGAATCATTTCTTGTTTGCAACGTTTCCGAAATTGATTTCCGCTCAACTCTTTTTGTTGCGCTTGCACATAGTTCCAAAGGTTCAAGTAGCCAAGGAAATCAGAATCTTTATCAAGAAAACGTTTATGCAGCTCATCTGCTTTTTGCTGTTTATCGTGGGGCCGCTCGCGGGGATCCTGAATACTTAACGCTGCAGTAATCACCAGTAGTTCTCGCACACACCCTAGCTCACTTGCCGCTAGCAGCATTCGGCCAAGCCTTGGATCTATCGGCATTCGGCCTATCGAACGGCCGACCGGGGTTAATTTTGGCGCTTGCTTACGGCCAAGGCTTTGCATTGCACCAAGTTCTTCGAGTAAACGAATACCATCAGTAATAAAGCGTTCATCTGGCCGTTGTAGAAATGGAAACTTACGGATGTTCCCTAATTTTAACGTAGCCATTTGCAGCACAACCGATGCTAAGTTCGTACGCAGAATCTCAGGATCAGTAAACTCAGGCCGGTTAAGAAAATCTTCTTCACTGTACAAACGCACGCAAATGCCGGGGCCAACTCGGCCGCAGCGCCCTGCTCTTTGGTTTGCACTGGCTTGCGAAATAGGTTCAATAGGTAGCCGCTGAACTTTAGTTCGATAGCTATAACGAGAAATACGTGCGGTACCCGGGTCGATAACATAACGAATGCCCGGCACGGTTAAGGAGGTTTCCGCTACGTTCGTGGCAAGTACAATGCGCCGCCCACTGTGAGGCTGAAAAATTCGGTTTTGTTCACTCGCTGATAACCGCGCATAGAGAGGGACAATTTCTATAGGCTGTGGCCGCTCACGGAAATGCTCACTCAAAGCATCGGCGCTATCACGAATTTCCCGTTCACCACTCAAAAACACAAGAATATCGCCAGGGCCTTCTTGCACCAAACTACTTGCAGCATCGCAAATACCTTGAATAACATCTTGCTCGCTTTCATCATCGCCTTCTTGCAAGGGTTGATAGCGAGTTTCTACTGGATAAGTTCGCCCTTCCACAGAAATAATCGGTGCCTTGGCAAAGTGTTCTGAAAAGCGCTCAGTTTCAATGGTAGCGGATGTAATAATAACTTTTAGATCTGGCCTTTTATCAATTAACTGGCGCAATACGCCTAAGAGGAAATCTATATTCAAGGAACGTTCGTGAGCTTCATCAATGATAATCGCGGAGTATTTTCTTAACATACGATCATGTTGCATTTCTGCCAATAAAATACCGTCGGTCATTAATTTAATGGCAGTATCCGCAGAAGCCGTATCTTGAAAACGAATTTTAAAACCAACGGTCTTTCCCAACGGCTCTTCTAGCTCATCCGCAATGCGTTGCGCAACCGAACGAGCAGCTAAACGGCGCGGTTGCGTATGCCCAATCATGCCTTGTTCAGCATATCCCATTTCTAGCAACATCTTTGGTAATTGCGTAGTTTTACCCGAGCCCGTTTCACCAGCAAGAATAACCACTTGGTGATCGCGAATTGCCGTTTGAATGCGTTCCTTCTCAGCAACTACTGGTAACTGTTCCGGAAACTTAATGACACGAGTTAAAACCTCAGACATGAATACAGATACTTCCTATACTGAAAAGAAAATTACACCAATAACAAGGCCGCTAAGTTTAGCAAACCTAGCGGCCCAAGCCCATGTGAAACAGGCATGCTTTCGAAAACGCCTTGCCTAATTAATGCTTACCATGTGATTCGCGTTGATAGAGATCAATAGCCCTTAATACGTCAGTTCGGCTAATTACGCCCACTAATTGCCCTTCATAATCAACCACGGGATATACTTTTGGTTTGTTACTTCCTAAAGTTTGGGCTAGGTCTACAATCGCTGTGTCCACGTTCACGGTCAACACTTCAGCGCTCATGCAATCTTCCACGTTAGCTGATTGCTCGTTATGGTAAGTGCCCTTCAACATCATTTGTAAGCAATCTTGTTCTGATAAAAACCCAATTACTTGGGCATTTTGATCAACCACTGGACCACCGCTTTGATTCGCCGATACGAGCAGCGCCACCGCCTCTTCAACCGGCATTTTTCGAGTAAATTTTAACGGATGTCGATTCATATAATCTTTTATCTTAATCGAACGCATGGGTTTACTCCTTGTTAAAACAGCAGATTACTCTCGATAGATGGCTATTTCTTTACCTGCTTTGCTAGTTTTGTATCCACGGTACATGCCTTCAGTATTAAACGGCATACTCACGTTACCTGCAGCATCAAGAATGATTACGCCACCGGTACCACCCGCTGGCAACAAAGTTTCATGAATAACTTGCTCGCCGGCTTCGGTGATGGTTTCTCCTAAGTATTTCACGCGGTTACAAATATCCGCTGCTACGTGATAGCGAATAAAGTATTCCCCATGGCCGGTAGCCGAAACGGCACAACTTGCATTATCGGCCCATGTTCCCGCACCAATAATCGGTGAATCGCCAACACGCCCATATTGTTTCGCGGTCATTCCACCTGTTGATGTGCCGGCAACCAAATTACCCTCAATATCAAGCGCTACGGCACCCACTGTTCCCATGTTAAACATTGGATTAGTATGCTCAGTAGCGGCGATAACCCGAGCATCATTGTTTTCACTATTACTCTGCAAATTACGAATTGCATTTTGCAACTGCTCAAACCGATGCTCGGTATTGAAGTAGCTGTTGTGTACCATGGTTAAACCTTGTTCACGAGCAAACTGTTCAGCGCCAACGCCGCTTAACATGACATGGCGAGAGTTTTCCATAACGCTTCTAGCAAGCTCAATGGGGCTTTTAACACGCCCTACACCCGCAACTGCACCGGCATTACGAGTACCGCCATGCATAATTGAGGCATCTAATTCATGGCCACCCTCATAGGTGTACACAGCACCTTTACCCGCATTAAATAACGGATTATCCTCCATGCTTTGAATGGCCGCGATTACCGCATCAGTGCTACTCCCGCCTTCCTCTAAAATTTCATAACCGATATCCAGCGCGAGCTCAAGGGCCGCATTAAATTGCGCTTCACCCTCAGCACTCATGCTTTCTCGGGTAATAGTGCCGGCGCCACCATGAATAACAATGGCGATTGGCGTTGCTGAAAAATCTGAGGTAGTGGATTCGGCTTCTGGCGAATCACTGCAAGCAGTTAACCCAAATGCTGCCGCGAGTGCCATTGCAGGTAGCATCGCACACCCTTGGAACTTCGCCAGAATGTTAGATTTCAAGCGCATTGTACTTTTTTCCGTACCCGAACGTTTTTTGTTGTTTAACATCTTTGCCTTCTTAACCCAATTATCGTTCATAAAATCCTCGATTCTAGTTCTCTTCAGCTTTATAAAGATAGCTTAATATCAACACGCTTGTTGCTCGCGTACAAGCCCTTTGCGGTGTTATCCTTAGCATATAAGTTTAAACCATAAGAGAAAACACGCCATGACAACGCCAACTATTTATTGGCACGATTATGAGGCCGGAGGTGTTAATCCTCGCGCTGATAGGCCGATGCAATTTGCCGGTATTCGCACCGATCAAGAATTAAACATTATCGGCAAGCCGTTAAAAATGTACTGCCAACTATCACCCGATTATCTACCCCACCCTGAAGCGTGTTTGATTACCGGTATTACGCCTCAAGCGGCAAATCAAAGAGGCTTACCTGAATGTGAATTCGCGCGCAGAATTCACCATGAGTTTAGCCAACCCGCAACAACGATCGTAGGCTACAACAATATACGCTACGACGATGAGATGAGCCGGTTTTTGTTCTACCGAAATTTTATTGACCCCTATGCCTACAGCTGGGAAAACGAAAATTCCCGCTGGGATTTACTTACTCTTGTGCGCGCTACTTATGCGCTGCGCCCTGAAGGCATAGAATGGCCGGTAAACGATGAAGGCCAAGTAAGTTTAAAACTCGATAAACTTGCACCTGCCAACGGAATTGAGCACAGCGATGCGCACGATGCCATGGCCGATGTTTACGCCAGCATTGCTCTTGCGAAAAAAATACTGCACACACAGCCGAAATTATATGCCTACAGTTTCAACATTCGGCAAAAAAAGAAACTAATTGATTTAGTAGAGAGCGCGCTGGTGAATCAAGCGATGCTGGTTCACGTAAGTGGTTTTTATGGTGCAGAATCGCGCTACGTAAGTTGGGTGTATCCTCTGGCTTTTCATCCGGAAAATAAGAACCAGCTCATTGCATGGCGCTTAGATAGGGATCCCGAAATGTGGCGTTCCCTATCCCCTGCTGAAATACGGGAAAATCTTTATGCAAACCGAGATGACCTCAAGGGTGAACGCCCTGGTTTGATAACCATTACATTGAATCAATGCCCCTTTTTAGCACCAGCGAAAACTCTGGCAGGACCACAAGCAGAACATGCGGGCATCGATGTTTTAGCGATTACAAACAACAGAACTCGCCTCGCCGAAGATAGTGAGTTACGGGACCACCTTATTGGTGCATTCCTTACATCCGACGAGGTCATGCACGGTGAAAATCATGGAAACACTGCTAGTGAACAAGATCCGGATTTAGCACTCTACTCGGGCGGTTTCTTTAGCACACAAGCGAAAACGCACATGACCATGATCAAACAAGCAAGCCCAGAACAACTCGCCGCGCTTGATTTGCCTTTTGATGATCCCCGCTTACCCTCTTTGCTTTTCCGCTATCGTGCACGAAATTTTCCACAAACGTTGAGTGCTAATGAACAGCAACGTTGGAAGCAACATTGCCAAAGTAGATTAGTACACGGCGGCGATGGTTTCTTATCGAGTGATGAGTTTGTTCTGAAACTGGAGCAGCTCGCTGAATTGCATCAACAAGACCCGAAGAGGATGGCTATATTGAAATCTCTTGCCGATTATTTGATGGCGATTTAGACCTTAGAAATTTTGAGCTTATCGAGTGTATTGGCAAAGCATAAACTTTATCAGTCTGCTAATTTAGAATAAAAAAAGCCCCAGCAATTGCTGGGGCTTCTCGTATCATGAACCACTACTTAGAAAGTGTAACCTAAGTTAAAGAACACACGACGACCAATTTGATCGTATTGTGAGTACATCATTGCGTTACCCGTAACGTATGCACGTGATGGGCTTCCTTTAGGTGGCTTCTTATCGAACAGGTTATTTACGCCGAAGGTAAGGTCAACACCATCACCAAACTCTCTGTTTACTGAGAATGTGTGATAAACGGTAGTTGGAGCACTTGCTACAAAGCGTACTTCCTCACCACGGTAGGTTCCAAAAGCACCGTTCGTATAAAGGCTATCATTGCTTACCTTACTTACATAACGAAGAGCATAATTGAAACTTAATGCGTCGCGAACCAAGCCAATATTCAGCGTTCCAGAATGTTTTGGGCTACCCAAGCGGCCTACAGAGTTAATATTCTCGCTATTAGGTAAACGTTTTACACTTCGCTCAAACTGAATAGTATGGTCTAAACGAACTCGTAAACCACCAAACCGAGTTTCATCCATGTAGGTAAACACAACGTCGGCACCACGAACTCTCTGCTCCGCGATGTTTTCATACCCACCGTAAGTTTCTACGATATTGAAGTTATCCCCGGCTTCACCGCCATCATTACGGTCAAACTGATTACAGTAAGGTTCTGTTTCAAAGTTTTCCGAGTTATAACAGAGTGATAGGATATCTGGACCACTTAAGTTGTTAATTTGATTACGAATGGTTACGTCATAGTAATCTACAGAGCCCGCAAAGCGATCATCTTCTGAAGACCAAACCAAACCGATACCTTCAGAAACAGATGTTTCAGCTTCAAGTGTACCTGCCCCTCCTCGAGTTATTGCAGTTGCTGAGCCATAGTTAGAGGCGTAATCCGCTGGTATGCCATCGGATTGACAATTCGCAGCCGCTATTGGATTTAGTGTGCCTGCGTCAAGGCGCTCAGCCCAATCAAAACAAGGGTCGCTGGTCTGCTGAAAGAAGCTCGTTTGATCTTGTAGAAATAATTCATACAACGCAGGTGAACGGAACGAGGTGCCGCGCGAGGCACGGAGCCTGAAGCCGTTGCCAATTGTCCAGTTTGAGCTCAACTTGAATGTGTCCCCCGTTCCATAAGTTGACACATCCGTATGGCGCACTGAACCTGTAACATCAAGAGCTTCAATGAAAGGAAGATCTCGAAGTAAGGGTGCATTTATTTCTGCATACACAGCTTTAGTGTTTGATTTACCCGCAGTTATACCCGAGCTAGTCATTCCCCACGAGTTGCCTTGGAGGGTCATTTCACCCGGTGTATCTTGAATTTCATCAGTTTGATAAGAAAAACCAATTGCGGTAGCTAAAGTACCCGCAGGAAGATCATATAAGTCACCTGTAATATAGGCATCGAGAGTGTCTTGTTTGTAGATAGTTTTTCCGGTTTCGGTATCAAATAGAAAATCCCGAGTGCCTTGATCAAAGTTCCCGAAAATATAGTCTGGCGTGAAAAAATCAATCGCGTAGCAAGGGCGGTTTGAAATAGGCGAGAACTCACCTTCACAGGGATCACCCCACACTGCGTTTGCAGCCATAACAAGAGCATCATCTAAAATGATTTTTTGTTGATACTCACCGCTGTTTACCGTTCTTTGATACGAAACATCCCAATTCCAGTAACCCAATGATCCTTCAAAGCCCAACACCGCACGGCTATAATCTACAGTCGTAACATTACCTGAGTGATCAGTAACCGCTGTTGGATCCAAATAAACGTACCCGTCCCAACCATCAACTAATCCTATCCATGCAGGAATAAAGGGTTCCCAAAATTGGCGATAGCCATTCGTGGTTGTTTCCCGTCGGCTGTGTAATAGCTCAGCATACATTGATATCGTGTCAGACAAGTCGTAATCACCTTGCATAAATACTGACGTTACTTCAGTTTCCGGAATCATCGTTTCCAAATACTGAAACGGGTGATCGCTGTTAATCCAAGCATCAGAAGGTCTATCGTATCCTGCTGGGAACCAACCCTCTGGAGCGGCAATATCGCCAACTTGTGTTTGCTCATATACCGGTACAGGGTTATCAGCAAAATATCCGGTATGATCGAAGTATGTTACTTGTGATAAGTAATTAGGAGCCCCAGCGTCCCATAACCACATACCATATGGTAAATCGTTACAATGCGGATTGCCTGTGCGCGGATCAACCGGATCTACTTGTTGACCCGTTTCGGGAGAGAATACATATCGTTGACCACACTCATAGTGGTCTCTATCACCACGCTGCAACTCTGTTTGTAAATTATAATCAGCTACTAAGCGAAATGAGCCACGATCAAAAGATTTACCCCAAGTACCATTCACGCGAAAGTTTTCGCCGCCTGTCTCAAGTGGTTGACTACCACTAACGTTGATAGCGGATTCATCGCCTCGCTTGGTGATGATGTTAATTACGCCAGCAACCGCATCCGAACCATAAAGAGATGAAGCACCATCCTTCAAGATCTCTACTCGTTCTACCGCTGATACTGGAAGCGCATTCATATCAAACGCAGAAACCTGACCGCGCGTACCCGCTGGTCCCGCTCTCCGTCCATTAAGAAGCACAAGTGTTCGATTCGCACCTAAGCCTCGCATCGAGATAGATTCCGCACCTGCGCCGCCTGGCGTAACTGCACCAACTGATTGAGATGCGATAAGCTGGTTTGAACCTGTTGCAATAGTTGCAGTGCGCAATAATTCGCCGAGCGTATTTAAACCTTGCTCAGTAGCGAGTTCAGCGCTAATGATGTCGATTGGAGTGGCACTATCGAGACCATCAGTACGAATACGAGATCCTACAACCTGAATCCTTTCAGGGCGGTCACTTTCTACTTCCTCTTCGTCTTCGTCTTCCTGAGCACTTACTGAACCTGCAAAGGCTAAAGTAGATGCTGCGCCGAAAGCCAAAGCTAAACGAACAGATTTGCTTATTTTATTATTAGTAAACATTTAGTTACTCCCCGGGGGTGTATAGCCGCTTGCGTGTTGTGCGTTCAAATTTAATTTTGCTGTTGTTAACACATACAACGGCTGACTTTTCAGCGGATTAACAACAATAAAATTAAGATTTAAAGCCAACTTCTTATGTATTTATTGTTTAAATTATATTAACGAGTGCTGCTCAAATTTCGCTTACAGGCGCTCTTGCTGCCATGTACCTATCTAACCTACAAGCTAAATGTCATAATAATGTTAATCAACCTCGAAAATCAACATAACGAACGCACAAATTCAGTTAATTTTTAAAAAGTTCCTAAATAACGAAAAAAAAAGCGCCAATCTTTATGATTAGCGCTTTTTAATAATTTTTTGAGCTTTATGTTGTTGGCTTGGTTTGTTGTTTTGGCCCTACTTTAAATAAACAAGCCAAGGCTGGAATTAGTATAAGTGCACCTAACATGTTCCAAATAAACATAAAGGTAAGTAGTAATCCCATGTCGGCTTGGAACTTAATCGGTGACCAAATCCAAGTTGCTACACCAATAGCTAACGTTAAGCCGGTGAATCCAACCGCTTTACCGGTTTTTGATAGTGCAAACAAGTAACTCTCGGTAAGGTTCTCGCCTTTATTCAGGGCTTCCCGCATTTTGCTATAGATGTAGATACCATAATCAACGCCTATCCCTACCCCCAGCGCAATAACAGGCAAGGTAGCAACTTTCACGCCAATACCGAGCATCGACATTAACGCTTGGCTCATGATGGTAGTGAACATGAGCGGAAGCACGATACACAACACAGTTCGAATGCTCCGGAAGGTAATAAAGCAAAGCACAATTACCACACCGTAAACCCAAACTAACATGCGAAACTGAGCATCCTCTATCACCACATTAGTGGCTGCTTCAATCCCGGAATTACCAGCTGCCAGTAGGAAGTTAACGGAATCCGAGGGGTATTGCTCAGAGAAGCCACGCACCTCATCAACCACTCGATTTAAAGTATCCGCTTTATGATCGTTCAGATAAATAATGATAGGCGCCATGCTGCAATCATTATTGATCAAACCACTCGGTGCTTGCGAGATAGAAGCGTTGATAATGAAATTATCGCGGTTAACGCTCGACCACTTCAAGTTACCTTCATTGGTTCCGGCCATACCCAGCTTTGATACGTAAACGATTGAGCGCACGGCTTGCACACCCGGCACGTTTTCCATGTGCCATTGGAAGCGATCAATCAAGGCTAAATTCTCATAAGCAATACATTCACCAGGCGCTGTTTCCGCCATAACCACGAATATATCGGTACTGGCACTATAATTAGCCACTTGAAAGGCATTATCCAAGTTGTAACGAGAATCTGCGCGTAATTCAGGCGCACCGCTATCGAGGTCACCAATTTGCAAGTTTTGAGCTTGATAAACACCCCAAATGCTCATTAGCACGGCGACACCTACAGCGCCAAACGCCCATTTGCGTTGCGTGAATCTATCAAATAGCTGAAAAATTGGGTGATCTTCCCCTTGTACTCGCTTCATGTAAGCCACCCCACCTTTGCTCACGCCAAGGTATGATGTGAGGATGGGCAGTAGGCCTAGATTAGTAAGTACGATAACCGCAACCCCGATACTCGCAGCAATCGCGAGCTCTTTAATTACGGCGATATCAATAACCATCAGCGTGGTGAAGCCAACGGCATCAGAAACTAACGCGGTTAGGCCGGCAATGTATAAGCCACGGAACGCAAGACGCGAGGCATCAATTTTATTGGCGCCATCGGCATGATTTGCCACAACCGCATTAATGATTTGCACACCATGACTCACCCCAATGGCGAACACCAAAAATGGTACCAACATTGAATATGGGTTAATGCCGCTACCGATAAGCTTAATGATACCTAATTGCCAAATTACCGCGATCACGGAACACAGCAGTACAACAGCTGATGAGCGTAAACACCGGCTGTACCAGAACAGCATTCCAAAGGTGATAACCATCGCGATAATGAAAAACACGCCCACAAGTAAGGCGCCATCAATCAGATCACCAACAACCTTGGCGAAGCCAACCACTTGAATATTGATATTTTCAGATTCGAACTTGTTACGAATTTCGCTTTCAATTCGTTGTGAGAATTGATGATAATCCAGCGCTTCGCCAGTTTCGGGATCGATCTCATTCAAGGGAACGTATATTAGTGCAGAACGAAAGTTATTAGCTACAAGATCGCCAACGGTACCAGAGCGCAAAATGTTCTGCCGTAGCTGCGCTAGCGATTCTTCGCTGCCATCATAGTTTTGTGGAATAACAGGCCCACCAACAAAACCATCTTCAGTAACCTCAGACCACCTTACATTCGGGGTCCAAATAGAACGCATGCCAGAGCGGTTAACACCATTCAAAAATGATAGTTCATCGGTTACTTGCCGAAGCAAATCTTGATATTCAGGATCAAAAATATCACCCTCGGTGGTTTCCACAGAAACGCGAATGGCATTACCGAGCGCAGATAAATCATCACCGTATTTAAAGTAATTTTGTACAAACTCATGATTCGCAGGAATCATTTTTTGTAAACTAGCGTCTGGCCGAACTTGCGCGGCGTGATAGAGTAAAAAAGCTGTGATAGCTGCAAATACCACCACCCAAAACATGCGATAGCGAAATAGCATATTTTCAGCGAACGAAGCTTTGCCATAAGTTTCCACCTGACCGTTAGCCTTTGGTGGGTTTGCTTTATTTGAATCTTGCATTTACTTCTATCCCCTTATTGGCCAGTAGCCGGCAGCGCAAAAGTTTGCAGGCCAGCACGGCCCAATAAAATCACTTCGTTTCCGATACCTTGCTGAATGTCGCTTATCGGAGAACCGGATGGATGATTGAAAACGTTTACTTGCATAGTATCAGGCTCGATAACCGCCATCACCCCTGCGTGCCCCACCAGCACGATACGGCCATCTGCTAGTGCTACACCGCCGTTCAGGTTATATCGAGTATCCACATCAACCGGCGTAAAGTTATAGCCATCTTCTGCCACGAATACATTGCCGCGCAAACCATAAACCCAAAGGCCACCATTATCATCGAACAACGCACCGAATAATGAGCCATGATAGGGTGAGTCTAGCATTTCGAAGGTTTCGCCCATATCATCACTGCGCGCTAACAAACCTGCTTCACCGATCAAAATCAAGCTATCGTTTGGGCCAGCTACCAGCTTGTTAATGTGATAGCCAATCACGTTATCAATTGCATCATTCGCTACCTGCCAGCTGGCGCCACCATCGGTTGTCCGTAAAATAGTACCAAAGGCGCCAACCGCCATACCAACATCGCGATTGAAAAAATGCACATCAAGCAACGGCTTTGTGGGCCCTACCTCGAACTGTATTTCAGCACCACCCATTTGAAACGATAATTCATCGAGAGCATATTCAAGCTCTTCTCGCTCATATTCATCTTCGGTATCTTCAATTGCTGCCGCAAGCTCAGCTTCTTTTTCTTGTAGCCAAGAATACTCAAGCTCTAGAAGCTCATGACCATCAAGAACCATTCGCCAATCTTCACCGCCGTTGGTGCTTTGTAAAAGCACCCCTTGGTGACCAGCAGCCCACATATAATTATCATCAATAACCGATACGGAGGTTAGAAGAATACTGGTAGGAACATTGCTTTGTTGCCATTCAGATGCGGGAGAACCGATTAAGATAGTGCCGTAATCGCCAACAACAACAAAATTTTGCCCGATTTTTTCTGCCCCTAACAATAAACCTTGGGTGGCACGAGGCGCATTTGGCGCAGCGGTAAAGAGCGGATCGTAGGTTTCGGCAACCACTGGCTGGCTGAGTGCAGCGCCGGTTAAAAGCGCTGAAACCATACCTGCTAAAGCAATCCGTTTCATATTTTAGGTACTCCAGATGTCATCACAGACCGGTATTTGATCTGATTAAAATTATTCTCGTACCTGATTGTATAGTCTAACGGGCGTTTGAAAACCCCCGAATTGAAATTTTCTTGTATTTTATTTTGTTGAAAATTGGTGTAGCTTACATAATTAACCCCATCCGAATTATTTCGGACTGGTGTTCCAATAATAAAGAACGCACAGGAACTTAAGGACAACGACAATGAAAAAAATCATGCTTACTGCTGGGGTTATGGCGCTTTCGCTTGTCTCCGCGGGCGTCAACGCAGCAGTTTCAGAAGAAAATGCCGCACGTTTGGCGCAAGACTTAACTCCGTTAGGCGCTGAGCGTGCTGGCAACGCCGACGGCTCAATTCCAGAATGGACTGGCGGTTTATCGCGCCCTGGTGAAGATATTCATCGTCCACAGAATCCATTTCCGGACGACGAACCGCTCTACACCATCACTAGCGAGAATTTAGATGAGCATCGGGAACGTTTAAGCCCCGGGCAAATTGCCATGTTTGAGCGTTACGACACGTATAAGATGCACATTTACCAAACACGGCGTACTGCAGCTTACCCGCAAGAAATCTACGATATCGTAAAAGCTAACGCAGAAAATGCGTCACTCGTAGAAGGTGGTAATGGCCTTGAAGGATTCAGTGGTTACGTACCTTTTCCTGTGCCAAATGATGGTTTAGAGGTTATTTGGAATCATTTAACACGTTATCGTGGCGGTGCAGTGCAACGTACAGTTGGTCAGTTCCCTGTTCAGGCAAACGGTACTTATGAAATGGTTCGCTTGCGCGAGCAACTCGTGTGGCCAGAAGAGCTCAGCGGTGGCCGTGATGAGCGTGCAGACGACAATATTCTATTCTACTTCTTGCAAGAGGTTCTTGCTCCAGCACGTTTAACCGGAACCGTGTTGTTATTACACGACACGATTAACCAAGCGAAAGAAAGCCGCCGGGCATGGTTGTACAATGCTGGTCAACGCCGTGTGCGTCGAGCTCCTAACGTTGCATACGATGGACCAGGCACAGCTTCAGATGGTTTGCGTACCTCTGATGGCTTAGATATGTTCAATGGTGCACCAGATAAATACGATTGGACACTGGTAGGCAAGAAAGAGATGTATATCCCTTACAACAACTACAAGTTGTTGGATGACAGCCTCACCTACGATCAAATCATACAGCCAGGCCATATGAATCAAGACCATGTGCGTTATGAATTGCATCGGGTTTGGGTTGTTGAGGCAACAGTGAAAGATGGCGAGCGTCACATTTACGCTCAGCGTAACTTCTTCATTGATGAAGACACTTGGACCGCTTCAGTAATTGACCATTACGATGGACGCGGTGAATTGTGGCGTGTAGGTGAAGCTTACAACGTGCAATATTACGGCAACGACGTACCTTGGATGGCAGCTGAAGCGCTGTATGACCTAAACAACGGGCGTTATCTAGTACTTGGCTTAGCCAACGAAGAAGGCGATTTCATGAACTTCGATATCGAACCTAGTCGTCAAGAGTTTACCCAACAAGCGCTACGCCGTATGGGTATCCGTTAAAATTCGTTTAGAAAGTGTAAAAAGGCTGAGTATTTACTCAGCCTTTTTTATTTCCTAGATAACTACTTCAACTCATCTTGAGTGGATATTTATAACTTTTTACTAAAACGAGTTATCAAACTCGAGGTGTCGAAGCGACTTCCACCATTTTGTTGTACATCGGCATAAAATTGGTCGATTAATGCGGTAACGGGTAGTGACGAACCATTTTTATGTGCTTCTTGTAATGCAATATTTAGATCTTTACGCATCCAATCAACTGCAAAACCGAACTCAAACTCGCCCGCCCACATGGTTTTTGAGCGATTTTCCATTTGCCAACTACCAGCAGAACCTTGGCTAATAGCCGCCACTAATTTTTCCTGATCTAACCCAGCATTTTTAGCAAATTGCAATCCCTCGGCGAGGCCCTGCACCACGCCCGCGATACAAATTTGATTTACCATCTTTGCTAATTGCCCAGAACCAACGGGCCCCTGCAAACCAACATGCTTTGCGTACGTATCTAACATCGCAGAAACTTGCAATAAATCGTTTGATTCACCGCCTACCATGATAGTGAGCTGACCGTTTTCAGCGCCGGCTTGTCCACCAGATACGGGCGCATCGAGAAACGCAATTTTATGCTCTGCCGCAGCATCAGCTAATTCTCGTGCTAATTCTGCCGATGCAGTTGTATGGTCGACTAAGATACTATCGGCAGCCATGCCATTTAAAACACCCGTATCACCATATACAACGCTTCGAACATCATCGTCGTTGCCAACACACACAAAAACCACATCAGCGCCGTTAGCTGCTTCTCCAGGCGTTTTAGCAACTCTGCCAGCATATTCCTCTTGCCATTTCAGCGCTTTCGCTGTTGTACGATTAAAAACACAAACGTCATAACCTGCATTCTGTAGGTGTCCAGCCATTGGGTAACCCATTACGCCAAGCCCAATAAATGCTACTGAAGTTGTCATTTTGTATCCTTTTTTAATAAGAGGTGTTGATACCGCCCCAGCTGTCGATAAGGCGATTGCTTCCGATATTGTAATTCAAGAGCGAGTAATTGTTCCGCATCATGATCGGGCTTTCGCATGTAATCATGAAAACAACGCACGCCTGAGTGTGTGATCAAACTTACGGGATATTGCCCGAGACGCGCCAAAATATCATCTGGCTTAAGTGGGTTATTCGGGCTAAACCTCACTTTTTTCTTCACTTTTAGGCCGGCATTCACATAATCGAAGTTGCCATAAATCATATTCGCCATTCGTTTCGCATCAATGTTGTAGAACATTAACGAGAGCCACCCACCAGGCCTTACTCTTTCGATCAATAAACTCAACGCAGTGAAGGGATCGGCAAGCCATTCGAGCACTGCATGGCAAAGTACAACATCAAACTTTTCATCGCCAATTGCTTGGGATAAATTTTGCACGCTTGAGTGAATATACCGATATTGCCCCTGCAAGCCCAATTGGTTATGGAAATCGGCAGCACTACTCACCATTTCTGCGGCTATATCTGTGTGCGTAACCTGATATCCCGCCTCAGCAAAAAGGCGATTAATTTGCCCAAGGCCAGCGCCAACATCGAGACATGTAGGTGCAGAATCAGAAGAGCCAGATATTGGCTGATACAAGAAATCTAAATCAGCACTGAGCACCGCCTCACGTATCCGCCCTTTTTCAGTTTCGTAGATATTCTTAGCAAACCGCTCAACATCTACATCAAATTCACGATCCAATGATTTACGCCTTAGAATGATGGAACCGAATCAGAAAATCGAACTCGGTTTTAATAAAGAGAATTATGCAGGATTATCGATGTCAATAAATGTTACCTTTAAGCCCATTTCCGCCGCTATTTTCTCACCAAGCGCTTTTACACCGTAACGCTCAGTGGCATGGTGCCCAGCAGCGATGAATTGAATGCCACATTCACGCGCTACATGAATAGTTTGTTCAGAAACCTCGCCAGTAATGAACACATCCGCACCTGCTGCTAATGCATCTTCAATAAAGCCTTGGCCACCGCCGGTACAAACGGCGATGCGCTTAACCATCGCCGATGAAATCTCGGTTGCTACCAGCTCCCGATTTAATATCTGAGTTAAACGTTGAGCGAGTTCTGTACCGGAAATCTCCGCACTCAAAGTACCAATTTGTAAAATCCCCGTAGGCGTCATTCCAGTTACTGGCTCAACTTTGGTTACGCCAAGCAACCCTAAAAGCTGTGCGTTGTTCCCAAAATCAGGATGAATATCAAGGGGCAAATGATACGCAAAGAGGTTCATATCGGCGGCTAACAACGCGCCTATACGTTTTCGCTTCATGCCGATTATAGGCTGCGATTCACCTTTCCAGAAGTAACCATGGTGAACAAGTAATGCATCGGCACCTGCTGCAACTGCAGCGTCCACAAGTGCTTGGCTGGCGGTTACTCCCGTTACTAAATGGCTTATTGATTCTCGCCCTTCAACCTGAAGGCCATTGGGGCAGTAATCTTGTACTTGCTCGGGTATCAGCCATTCATTTAAACGGTTCAAAAACTCATTACGTTGCATAAATTAGACACTCACGCTAAAAATAGGTATAAAAACATAGTACACAAATATCTTAACACAAAGGGAACACACGATGAGCAAACTTGATAAAGAACAGGTGCTTGCCGATTTTACCGAAGCCTATACAAGCGCTCACGGTAAAGCGCCCACGGTTGAAGAGAAAAGCGGTTGGTACAGCATCAATGGTGATAAAAATGTGCGCTTGGCGCAAGTTGCTGAACTTACCGAGGAATTAAAGAGTGGTTCGGTAAAATCGGCTAAAAAGCCAACAGCAGCTAAATCTACCAGTAAAAAAACTAGCACCAAAGCTAAAACCAGCAGCAAAAAAGCAAGCAAAGGAAAAAGTAGCGGTGGCTTAACTGCCAAAGAATTGTGGAAACAGCATCTAGAAAAAAGCCCAGATGCTCGCCTTCCAAGAGGAATGCAGTAGCAGCATCACGCTGCTACTCTTTTTTTAACTATTTGCCTTGGGGTAAGTCGGTTACTGCTTTTCCATGTAAATAGTAATTTCCCCTACTCGGAAACCGAACTTACGCATTTCTGTACGGTTCACTAATCTGTCTTCGTCGAGCAAATACATCCAATCATCAAGGGTTACCGCAATAGTGCCATCTCGGAATGGCACTTCCAATTGGTATACCCAATGCAAGGCGTTACCAGCGGTTGTGCCGTTAGCAACGCCTTTCACATCACCCGCAGTGCCTTCATAACTATTCGGGCCTGTTTTCGTTATTTTCCAAACTCGTGTTTGCTCACGGCCATCATCCCAGTAGAAAACTTCATCTAATTCGCCTTCGTTACCGTTCCAGGTACCAACGATATCTGCACGAAAGCGCTGAGTTACTTTGCCAGAGCGATCTTGAACCATACCATAGGCCACAATATCACCCACAAAGTACTCATCAAGGTGTAGCTGAGGTGAATCACCTCGATAATCTTCTATTTTCGCAGAACAACCTGCTAAAAAAAGCACTGCAGCTGCAGCCATTGCTAAAATACGCATTATTCCACTCCCACTAGTTCATCACGGCTGTCACGGTACCGTGCTTCTTCAGACAACCAAATTGATAAGAATTGATCTGCAAACACATTACTTTCAATCGTGCCTAATTCACCATCATTACCGTAAAAAGTAACACTGCCTTCTGGATTTTTGTGCGCTACGATACAATCACCGGAGCTAACGTCCGGCCACATTGTGGTTAATTCTTCAATCCAGCTTTGTGATTCTTCATTATCTGGATAACCCATTCGCTCCCACTCGTCTTGCGTCTGTTCCGCTAACTTTGCAGCGGTAAAATTACGCGCATACTCTAAGCGAAGAAGAAGCTCCTCAGCATCCTCGAAACGTCCTGTTTCGGTAAATAATTCCGCATCATAAATTCTGAAGAACATAACTCGTAAGCGCGTTTCACCCACTTTCTCCAATGCTGAACCGCTCGCTGAATTTACTCCCGAAACTACATCAGCACCACAACTACTAGCCGTAGCGGTTAAACTAAGCATACTCAAACTAGCAACTCCGGATACTAGCAAGTTTCTCACATGTTTACTTTTCATGACGTTCATCCTCCGCTGATAGAGCTGTTCTAGCATTCGGGTTCACCGGTGGTAGCGGCGTAACTAACTTCGCTACTAGTACCATTAATAAAGCCCACATGGTTGCGTAAACCGCCACTGCCACGGGAAAGCTCACTAAAATTTCCGCCGCGTTTATCCGCGTTCCCGCGAAATAAGTGATGGGTCCGAAAATGGCGCCAAATAACGCGCCTAATAAAGCCTTGCCTCGAAGCCAATCAAAAACAATAAGCGACATACCCGTGAAACCCACCCACAATAAAATCAACCATGGGGGTAACCCATTCGTACCCGTGAAAGAAATCACGCCGGTAAGAACGGTTAACAGTTCAGCCGCCAAGCCTGCTGTTAAAACGAGTAGAAATGCATACCGGCGCTCCCACAGCAACTTAGGTGTTGCTGCGAACATAAGTAATATCAATAAGGCCGTGAGCCATATCCACTGTTCTCGCCCAAGTACGGCACTCAACCAAACAAAATCGAAAATCACAAAACCCGCTAACCGAGGGTTTCGATGCAAATTTAACAGTTGGTGCTTTAACTTGAGCCAATTACGCCAGATTTGCATTCTTCGTGGCCTTCAGTTGCACTGCGCTAATACTGCGTTGATTAAAACCGCCTTCGCAATAGCAAAGATAATAGTTCCACATGCGATAAAAGCGGTCATCGTAGTTGAAAGCCTGAAGCTCAGTAAACTTTCGGTTAAAGCGCGTGCGCCAATCTGCTAGCGTGCGGGCATAATGCAACCCAATATCATCTAGCTCACGAACAACCATATCAGTATTGCGGCGGAACATGCGGCTAATGAGCTCCACAGAGGGTAGATACCCCCCTGGGAAGATATATTTCTGAATGAAATCGACGTTACGGTTGTATCGTTCTAATCGCTGATCAGAGATGGTTATTGCTTGCAGAACCATGCTACCGCCAGGCTTTAATAAATCGTTACACTTACGGAAAAAGGTTGCCATGTATTCCGCACCAACCGCCTCGATCATTTCTACTGATACTAGCTTATCGAACTGGCCGCGCAAATCGCGGTAATCCTCTTTCAGCAGCGTGATTTTATCTTCCAAGCCTTTTTTAACTACAAGTTCTTGCGCATATTTGTATTGTTCTTCCGATATGGTTGTCGTGGTAACGTGGCAACCATAATGCTCTGCGGCATAAATCGCTAAACCACCCCACCCGGTGCCAATTTCTACAAGATGATCATCTGGCTGTAAATCCAGCATATCGCAAAGGCGCCGCAGCTTTTCTTCTTGTGCTGCGTCCAACGATGTATCCGCAGTAGGATAAACAGCACTAGAATATTGCATGCGCTCATCTAAAAATCGGGTATAAAGCTCGTTTCCAAGGTCATAGTGCGCCGCAATGTTTTCCTTCGCCCGCGTTTTGCTATTGCGTCGGCGCAGATGTGAGAGCATCTGCAACGGCCAGGAAATCCAACTCAAGCGTTTGCTGAGTTTATCCATAACCGCTAAGTTTGCCGCAAACAACTCGATCACTTTCGTTACGTTTGGCGAACTCCAATCACCCGCTATGAACGCATCACCGGCACCAATATCGCCATTGAAAACGAATTTCGAATAGGTTCGCGGGTGATGTATCTCGATGTGGGCGCAAGGCTCAGCGCCTTCAACACCAAATTGTGCAACAATCTGTTTATCATGCATGATTACCAACGAGCCAAACCGCAGGTGAGTAAGCACGCGAAACATTAATTTTTGGGCGAAACGTTCCATCTTTGTCATTGTCACTTCAGATATCGCAACTGTATCTGTGGAAATTCTCATTTAATCTTCCTACTTGTGGTCTGCCGACGTTTTTTTGCTATTACCCGGATGCGGTATATAAGGCACGCGTTTGCCAAAAAGTTTAAGTGCTTGCCAATAAATTCCGGACACAATTTTTAAAGCCATCCATGGATGTTTTATTAATACGTTACGAACTGCACTCCGGTTCAAAGGCGTAAACGTTAACGCCATACTGGCATCAAATACGAGCGCTTTTTGGTGTGCTTCAATGTGCACTAACAATTTACTTCCGCGGCGCAATTTAGGTGCTCGCAGCCGCCAACGATAGCGCATTTCTAAGGGGTTAAACGGCGAAACATGAAAGGCTTTATCGTGATCTTTAGGGTGGTTAACATCCACTAAGTAGTAGTGCCGTTCGTTCCAAGGCGTATTACTCACTTCCGCTAACATGTGAGTAAATACGCCCTTCTCGTTCTGAACGTAATAGCAGTTAATTGGGCTAAAGAATAATCCGAAATTACGAATATTTCCGAGGAAAAATACCTTACCCGAAATTGGTTTTTCTGCTAAAGAATTCATTTTCGCTAGCACAGCATCAGCCAGAGGTTGATCGGCATACTCACGGTGCTCATTCGGCAAATAGTTCTCAGGGCGAAATTGCATTGGCGCCCAACTTTTGCCTACCGAGAACAGCTTACTGATGCGATTTGCACTCTCTAAATCCGTTAAATCTAGCCACCACTGCATGATGTTATAGTTAAACCGATGGTCTTTAGGAGTAAAGCGGCGATGCCTTACCGAACCAAAATATACACCGTGATTTGTTACGCACTGTTCGTTACCAGCCGTTTGTATTTCTCTAATTTCGGTATTAATTGCCATCATCCACTTTCTTTAAACTATCTGCATGCACAGGGTCGCGTTCAGGCCTAGCCACACCAAATCGTTCAGCTACATCCACTGCGCTACGCACACCATCTTCATGGAAACCACTATACCAATAAGCACCGCAAAAGTGTGTTCGATTTTTGCCACAAATTTCTAAACGGCGCGCACGCTGTTTAAATGAATCAACACTATATACCGGATGGTCATAAGTAAACTGACGTAAAATTTTATTCGGATCAATGGCTGCAGTATTATTTAATGTCACGCAAAATGTTTCTGTTGCGTCCGTTAATCCCTGCAAAATATTCATGTTGTACGTTACTGTTGCTGGCTTTTGAATGCCGGTAATATCGAGCTTGGGTAATAGATAATTCCAACTTGCCCAAGCAGCTCTCCGCTTTGGCAGCTGCTTTATATCTGTGTGTAGTACAACATCATTCTTTTGATAAGGAATGCCACCGAGAATTGATTGCTCCTCGGCGCTCGGATCAGATAATAATGCGAGCGCCTGATCGCTGTGGCAAGCCATGATAACTTCATCGAAGCGTTGCGTATCGCCGTCGGCAAAGCCTATGTCTACACCATTTTCATCTCTGCGCACACTCACCACATCAGCGTTTAAGGTGATTTTATCAGCAAAGGGTTTGGTTAAAGCGGGTATGTAGCTTCGAGAACCCCCTTTAATCACATGCCACTGGGGACGGTTAGCAACATCAAGTAGGCCGTGATTGAGGAAAAAACGTAAAAAGAAGCTCAAAGGGAATGCGGATGCCTCCTTTAAACTCGCCGACCAGATCGCTGCACACATGGGGTAGAGATAATTCGTTGAAAACTCATTACCTAAATTTAGTTCTTCTACAAACTCCGCTAGCGTTAAGTTAGCTAGCTCGGTTTCGCTGCGTTCGGTTAATGCGTTTTTAGCCGCTTTGTTAAATTTAACGATATCGAAAAGCATTTTGTAAAAGCTGGGGCGCAAGTAATTGCGTTTTTGTGCGAACATAGTGCGAAGGTTGTGGCCGTTGTATTCAAGGCCCGTAGTTGGGTTTTGCACACTAAAGCTCATTTGCGTATCTTGCCAAGCCACACCGTGTTTCCGAAGTAAGGCTCTAAAATTCGGATAGGTTCTATCGTTGAATACGATGAAGCCAGTATCGATAGCAAAGGCCTCACCCGCTACTTCTACATCTACCGTGGCAGTATGGCCGCCAATGTAATTATTTTTTTCAAAAACCCAAACATCATGCTGTTCACTCAACAAATTCGCGGCTGTCATGCCGGCAATGCCCGAGCCAATAACTGCTATCTTCATGTGGCGCCCTATTTGTAATCATTATCGCCGCGGAACTCCGCAAGCCTTGTTTTGCCTACGATTGCTTCATGCGCTTTGATAGCGCCATTTGCAACCGATACGGAAGGCGTTGTAAAAACGCCAAAATGAAGCCAAATGTACGCGGAAATGCGATATGTGGTTTACTTTTCGCAATCCCCTTTCGAATGGCATCGGAAGCTTGCGCAACCGTAACCCGCATCGGCATTTCAAAGTCGTTTGCATCCGTCATTGGTGTTTTCACAAAGCCAGGCGAAACAGTGATTACTTCAATACCATCTTTCTCCAGGTCTGTTCGCAGTGAGCCCGCAAAATAGTGTATGGCCGCTTTACTTGCACCATAGGCTTCTGCGCGGGTAAATTGAAACATTCGCGCCATGCTATCAACCACTACAAGTTGGCTACCTCGCTGCATTTTTGGCAACACACCGGCGATTGAATTTACCACCCCGAAAAAATTAGCAGCGAACACACGATCAACTAGTTCGGGATCAAAATTTTTCGCATCATCGATATATTCACAAACGCCAGCGCTCAAGATCACACAATCTAACTCTATTTCATCCTGGCATTTAGCAAGAGCCGCTTTTGTTGCATTCCTATCGGTTACATCGAACACGCAGAATTTTAGTGCCTCTCTATTGGAAGCTTCCGAGGCCAACTTATCTAATTTATCTTGGCTGCGCCCGCAGGCTACAACTTGATGGCCATCATTTAAATAATCCAAAACCAATTGTTTACCAATACCTGATGTTGCGCCTGTAATTAAAATATTCATGCTCGTTCCTCAGTGAACTCATTAAACGCTGGTTGTGAATTAATCATAGGCTTCCAAACGCTCACGTACTTTTCCTACCAAAAAGCCAATTATCGGAATGTGTTCATAAATCATGGCACCCACATCGTAATAATCCACGTGGTGGCGTACCAAATTATCCTCATCTGAAAACTCTATGTGGGTGCATCCCGGAACTACTATTTCTTTACCACCAGCTAACTTCTGGTGCTGTAACCGCATTTGCCACGTTAAAAATGCCGTATTTTCAGTAACAACCTGTGAATCGAACGCGAAATGGCAAAGTGTTGCATTAGCTATTCCGTGATTAAAATAACGTTTAAGTTCGTCAATTCCATTTACTTGTAAAATAGGATCACGAAATGAAATTTCCTTGTGGTAAATTGAATCAACGTTACCAACGGCTTCTTTGTTGAAATCACTATACATCGCTTGCAAATTAGCGATCAATTCTTCCCGATCTTGTGTTTTTAGATCTTTCATCATTTTTCGCCCTTTTGTAAGTTACTTAACCTAATCCCGTTCATTGTTGTTTTTAACTTGTTTAAAGGTTTGAATAAAACTCTCGCGGGCCTTTTTGTGGTCTACAATAGGCTTTGGATAAAGCCTCTCCGATTTTACATCGTCAGCAAACATGCCTGCTTGTTTTGTTTGTTCCCGCAAATAAGCATGTGGGTTATGGATATACTTATTCGGAACATCTTTAAGTTCTGCCACCCATTTACGAATATAGTGTCCGTCTGGGTCAAATTTTTCACCTTGGCTGGTAGGATTAAACACTCGGAAATAAGGAGCGGCATCGGTGCCTGTTCCAGCACTCCATTGCCAACCACCATTATTTGCCGGAAAACTACCATCGATTAATCGCTGCATAAAGTAGGTTTCACCCCACTGCCAATTAATATGTAAGTCTTTTACCAAAAAGCTCGCCACAATCATACGAACACGATTGTGCATCCAACCGGTTTCATTTAATTGCCGCATGCCTGCATCAACTATCGGAAAGCCAGTACATCCTTCACACCATGCAAGAAATTCATCGCGATCATTTCGCCAAGGAAACGCGGCTTGTTCCGCCTGAAATGGTTCGCCTTTGGCTAGGCGTGGCTCGTGAAACAATAAATGTTGATAAAATTCTCGCCATGCTAGTTCCGAAAGCCATGTGTGTGCGCCATCATCGAGCCCTTCTGGAAATTCCGGAGAAGCTTTTTGCAGTAAATGAGCTGCTACACGTGGCGATAATGCGCCAATTTCGAAGTATGCAGAGAGCTTGGAAGTACCCTCAACTGCAGGAGTATCCCTGCGTGCTTTATAATCCTGCACTTGTTCACGAACAAAGCGTTGAGCGTTTCTTCGGATTAATGCCTCGCCTATCGGCCATGCCTCACTATCATTGAGTATTGGTATATCGGCTTCGGGTATATCACTCGAAATTGTCGGCAACGAAAAGTTAACAGCTGAAAAATTAGCAACGCCACTGCTTTTTACTGAGGCACGGTTGTATGGGGCTGCTACACCGTGCTCACGTATATATTTACGCCATACCCGGAAGAATGGTGTAAACACCTTATAATATTCGCCCTTACCATTTTTGATACACTCAGGCGGAACCAGTAAATTAGAATCAAAGCTATGAACTTTTATATTCAAGTTGTGCTCGAGCTTTTGCGTAACCCGCTCATCGCGCTTTATCTCATCGAATACATATTCCCGGTTGAAATAAATATCGGTAATATCATTTGTACGACAAAACTCCGCAATCGCGTTTTCACAATCCGCAAACCAATCTAGTTTAATAATCTCCAACGAGTGCCCGAGCTCTGCTAAATCAGCACCCAGCGAGTTCAACTGGCGTTGATACAAATCCCATTTCAATGGTGACCAATTGTGCTGTGCATATTGTTGAAGCGTAGGCATTGCAATAAAAAATACTTTATCGCGCTCTTCATTGGCATGCTGGCATGCCTGCAATACGGCATCATTATCTAAAAGCCTTAAATCTTGGCGAAACCACACTAACCTTGCCATAAAACTACCTGTTAATTGAATTAAATTCGCTTACTGTTACTTACCCCAGCATTATAAAAATTGCTCGAACACACCTACTTATTCTCAGTAATTAAAAACCCTTCATATATCACAGCGTAAATTTAGATCGCCAGGGTAAGGATGGAAATATGATTGAGACGCTAAATATTGATCAGGATACCTGCCTAGATAATCGTTCATGAGCGTTACCGGAGCTGCCAACGACACTTCACCGTGGTAATACTGCGAAATTAGCTGCGCTAACTCTAACCTATCTTTTGAGTTTATGCGCTGCTTAAAAAATCCTTGTAGTTTGAGCAATACACGCGTGTGCCCTTCGCGAGTGGCTGGTTCCGCTAATGCCAACATTATTTTCAGTATGTACGAATCTAAGAATTCATCGGTGAACTCGCTGATTTTTTGTAGTTCGTGTGCGAGTTGCTCATGTAACCTATCATCATGAGCAAACAGGAGATACTTGTGCCGCGAATGAAACGAGCGCAGCCCATCTCTTGTTGGCTCAGCATCGTTTCCCGTAGCTCTTTCATTAGCTCTTATTGCTGCAGTGATCGCTCGCCATTCAGAATATACGAATAAACGAAGTACAAAGTTCTCACGCATTACCGGGTCATCTAGGTTGCGATCTTCTGCAATCGGTAGTGCCGGGAATAACGTCCTTAATCGCGCAGCGAAAATGCCGATACCCTCGCGAGCGTTTTCCTCAGAGTTAGCTTTGTAAAGGCGAACACCTTCCGTTCCGCAACTTGGTGATTTCGCGCAAAGAATATATCCACTAAGCTGTGATAATTTGCCCACATGCATATCAGCAAAAGCAGCAAGTTTTGCTGTTAAATCATCCCCGGTATCGGTAACAATTGCTCTGGGGCTCTCAATGTCGCCGGTTAAACGAATGGTAGGTCGAGGAACGCTCAAGCCAATCCCTACCTCAGGGCATAGCGGCAAATATTCAGCGTAACGGCTCAGTTCATTTTGACAAAATGAATATCCTTTGTGCCCGCCGTCGTAACGAACTTTATGCCCCAAAAGACACGCGCTTACTCCCACGTACAACAAAGTTACACTCCCTAAACTAAACTCTTTTATATGCCGATTTTATGTATCGAAATATACAAAATAAAATTTCCCGAAATTAACGCATCTTTTATCGGTCAAATAAGATCCAAACTCAAGCCGTGCGCGTATTAGGTTTTCAATAAACTAACTCCGGTTTGTTCCTATTCTAGAATTCTAACGTGCCGTAACGCGAGTAGTAACGCAATGACTTTGAATCGAGAAAAAAAATTAGGTTTATTTCCACTCACAGCACACATTCTCCCCGGTGGCCGAATGCACTTGCGTGTATTTGAGCCGCGTTATATGCGTTTGGTGAAAGATTCTTTACGCACTCAAGAAGGATTTGGATTGTGCATGTTAAATTCTAATGGCGATTTAAGTAATAACGAACACATTTACCCCATTGGTACCTTGGTGAAAATTATCGATTTCGAAAGTTTAGAAGATGGCTACTTGGGTATCACCATAGTTGGTGAGCGCTTGTTCGATATCAAAACCATTACTACAGAGAAAGATGGACTCCGAGTAGGCGATGTTGTGTTGAGAGATTTACCGCAAGAAGTTGTGGGAAATAGTGCTGAAAACGAAACTGACGAAAACTCACCACAAGTGCAACCAGAGCTATCAGGTGGCTCCCATGATGTGAATCCAGCTTTTGTGAAAGTAGCTGTAGCAACAGACGAATGCGAACTCAAGCGCCGGTTGCAGGAAGTATTTACAAACTACCCTGAATTTGCGCGCTTATACCCGGAACAAAATTTTGATGATGCGCGTTGGGTTTGTAACCGTTGGTTGGAAATATTGCCGCTTCCTGCCCAAACCAAGCAAGAATTGCTACGTCACGACGACGCAGCACAGTTGCAAGCATTCTTGCGCCGGCTTTTCGATGAGAACACAGATGAAGATTCAAGTAGCTATGCAAGTTAAAACTACATCAGTGATCCAAAAATAAGCACTATTGCGTAATGGAGATACAAACTGGTGAAAAACAACAAGAAGGCGTACAATACTATGCATGTCATGCCTAAAAGTCGGGTAACGCGAGAGTACATGAGCACTTCGCCAAGCAAGACCCAAGAAGTAACCACTGAATATCTCGGCAAATTATTAGCGGATGTTGCGAACACCCGCTCCCGCCGTGCGTTTAGTGAGCTGTTCAAGCATTTTGCTCCGCGCCTTCAAGCCTTTGCTACACGGCAATTTGGTAATGAACAGACAGCGATGGATTTGGTGCAAGACACAATGACGAACGTGTGGCACAAAGCACACTTGTTCAGCCCCGAAAAAGGCTCGCCAACCACTTGGATATTCACCATCGCCCGAAATATTCGATTCGATATTTTGAGAAAAAATAAACACCGCCAAAACGACGTGAGTGCCGAAGATTTGTGGCCAGTATTATCAGAAGAGATGAGCGATTCTTCAGAAGATAATTTTGCCCTTGACCAAAATATTTTGATGCAAGAAATTGGCGAGTATTATAATGTTTTACCCGATGCACAGCGTATTGTAATTGAACAAATTTACATCCAAGGTAAATCGCAACAAGAAGTATCTGATGAGCTCGATATACCTTTAGGAACAGTTAAATCTAGAACACGTTTAGCCCTTCAGAAACTAAAAGAGTTGATTACTGCACATGATTAAATTCCATCCTACCGAAGAGTTATTAGTAAAGTACACTCAAGGCGAACTTGATGCGTCATTGTGCTTGGTAATTGGAACACACATTGATATGTGTCCCGTATGTGCTAACACAGTGAAAGATATTGAAGAGAACGTTGCAGCTGAAATGCTCAACAAGAGTTCGCGTTTTGCCACTGCAGAAATGGATAACATGCTTGAGCAGATCATGAGTTCATCTGCGCCGCAAACTGTTTTCCGTGAGCCTACCTTGAAAGAGGTTTCTTTAGAGGGTAAGCAATTCAAAGTGCCCCCTACGCTTGGCCGCTTAGGTTCGCGTCTCGGTCCGTGGAGTAAGGTTCCTGGCTCCGTGTGGCGTGCACCCGTTGATATAGAGGGTGAGCAAAACATTAATTTAATATATATGGCAGCCGGTGCAGCTGTGCCTGAGCATACCCATCGCGGTAGTGAAGCAACCTTAGTGTTAAATGGTTCTTTCGCTGATGAATATGATCGGTATGATGACGGTGATTTCATTTATCTTGGTGATTCACACCGCCACAGCCCACAAACAGCACAAGAAGATTGCTTAACGCTGGCTTGGCTTGATGCGCCATTGCAGTTCACTTCGGGTGTAGCACGGTTATTAAATCCATTTAGTAGCTTGTTCTTCCGTTAAATCCGATTTCATTTTCCGGTTTTAATTAGCCCGCTAGTAATTAGAAAAAACGCCATTCAAATTTGAATGGCGTTTTTCGTTTTAGCTTTAGTTAACTTTCACTCTGCATTGAGCTTTTAACTAAAAATCAATACCGCACTAATTCTGCTCATCAATAGGTGTTGCATCTTCTACCCTAGCCTTGAATTTTTGACCTGGACGAAAGGTTACAACTCGACGCGCTGAGATTGGAATATCTTCACCAGTTTTCGGATTTCGCCCTGGGCGTTCAGATTTATCACGCAAATCAAAATTTCCAAATCCAGAAATCTTTACTTGCTCACCACTCTCTAAAGCATTGCGAATTTCTTCAAAAAAAGTTTCTACTAATTCTTTTGCATCTTTACGATTCATACCTACTTTTTCGAATAGATGCTCAGCAATCTCAGCTTTCGTTAGCGCCATGTTAACTATCCCTCAATACCGCGTTGAATTCTTCTTGCAGTGCAGTGACCACTTTCGAGATTAACGTGCTCACTTCTTGGTCTTCTAGCGTTCTATCTGCCGCCTGAAGGGTTAATGCTATCGCCAAACTCTTCTCTGTCGTTGGTAGATTGTCACCAGTGTAGACGTCAAATAAGTTTAGTTCAACTAACTGATTTTCGCTAACTCTTCGAATAACTTCAAGAATCTCCCCCGCGGGTAAATTTCGATCCACTAAAATTGCAATATCGCGACGAATAGAAGGATACCGCGAAATAACGCCCGCTTCTGGAACCCTCCGTTCTTGGATAGCACGAAGATCCAGTTCAAATAGAAAAGCGCGGCCTTTAATTCCAAACAGTTTTTCAAATTGTGGATGCAGCGCACCGCAATATCCAATTAAATTATCGCCACGGTAAATAGCAGCACTTTGGCCCGGGTGTAAAGCTGAATGCTCCGAAGCTACGAAACGATATTCATGGTATCGGCCGGTTGCACGCAATAGGGTTTCAACGTGCCCTTTCACATCATAAAAATCAACTGCCTTTACGCCATCTTGCCAATGTTCACCTTGCACGGTACCAAGGATTACACCCGCCATCATAGGTTGTTGGCGAATATCATTTTCAGCTTCGCTATCCGGTACGAAACGTAAACCCGTTTCGAATAATCGCACGTTTTGCTGTTGCCGCTTCTGGTTATACCCCGCGGCTTGCAATAAGCCAGGCCACAATCCAAGGCGCATAGACGACATCTCAATTGAAATCGGGTGCGGTAAGGTTAAGGCTGCTGAATCGGGATACAATTGAGCTTGTTGTTTTGGATCGACGAAGCTATAGGTGATCGCCTCTTGATATCCTGCGGCAAGCATTACCTGTTGCAATGCACGCACCGGCAACTGTGCTTCTGCTTGACGTTGCATTCTCAAGGGTGCAACAGGTGCTTTTACCGGTATGTTGTTGTAGCCATAAACACGTGCTATTTCTTCAATCAAATCTTCTTCAATTGCGATGTCAAAGCGATAAGTTGGTACCTTTACCTGCCATCCTTCCGCAATTTTTTCTACTGCGAAGCCCAAGCGTTGCAAGATAGCTTCTACAGTGTTTGCCGCTACTTCGATACCTAGAATACTCTCAAGCCGTGATGCGCGTAACTTAACATCAGCCGCTTTTGGAAGATGTTGAACACTCACAGCCTCCACAATTGGCCCAGCCTCGCCACCACAAATCTCTAAGACAAGCGCACTCGCCCGTTCCATTGCCTCGCGCTGCAATTCTGGATCAACGCCGCGCTCATAACGATGAGAGGCATCCGTGTGTAAACCATACCTGCGCGCTCGGCCCATAATTGCATCTGGCGAAAAGAAGGCACTTTCTAGAAAAATATCTTTTGAATTTTCGGTTACACCACTATCTTTACTACCAAATATGCCGGCCATTGCCAAGGCCTTTTGCTCATCAGCAATCACGAGGACATCATCTGTTAAGGTAATTTCTTGCCCATCTAACAACGTTATCTTTTCTTCCGGATTTGCCATGCGCACATGAACATCACCTGCTATCGCTGCTAAATCAAAAGCGTGCATTGGATGCCCTTGCTCAAGCAACACATAGTTCGTAATATCAACAACCGGATCAATTGAACGCACACCGCTCCTACGTAAGCGCTCTTGCAACCATAATGGGCTGGCGGCGGTAACGTCTACGTTACGAATAACTCGGCCTAGATAGCGTGGGCAAGCCGCTGGCGCATCTAAATGAATAGCACGCTCATCTTTGATAGTTACCGCCACATCTTTAATTTCACATGGCGTTACATCTAAACGGTTAAGTACACCCACTTCTCGTGCTAAACCACGAACACCTAGGCAATCTGCGCGATTCGGTGTTAAATCGATTTCTAAAGCATTGTCGTTTAAGCCCATCCAAGCGCGGAAATCTTCACCAATGGGGGCATTCGCTGGCAACTCTAAAATACCATCATGATCTTCTGTAAGTTCCAGTTCTGAAGCAGAGCAAAGCATACCGTGGCTCGGCTCTCCT
This sequence comes from Aliidiomarina iranensis, assembly GCF_003987135.1. Classification (GTDB taxonomy): domain Bacteria; phylum Pseudomonadota; class Gammaproteobacteria; order Enterobacterales; family Alteromonadaceae; genus Aliidiomarina; species Aliidiomarina iranensis. The sequence goes on along the minus strand of NZ_PIPJ01000002.1, from coordinate 111,983 downwards.
CGTAACTTACTCTTTTTAATTTTAAAATCACCAGGCAGCACAGCACCAACAGTAGCAACCGCTACTTTAATACCTTGCCGGCAATTCGGCGCCCCGCATACAATATCAAGCAACTCGCCTTCACCAATATCAACTTTGGTTACTTGCAGTTTGTCGGCGTTAGGATGCTGCCCACATTCTTTCACTTCGCCAACAACAACGCCGTTAAAAATCCCAGCTACAGGCTCGATACCATCTACCTCTAAACCAGCCATGCTCAACTGTTCGGCGAGTTCTTCTGTGCTCAGTTGCGGATTAACCCACTCACGTAGCCACTGTTCACTGATTTTCATAATACTTTTCCCTCGTAACCGCTTAGCTGAACTGCTTCAAGAAGCGCAAATCATTTTCAAAGAATGCCCGTAAATCGTTCACGCCATAACGAATCATGGTTAAACGTTCTACGCCCATACCAAATGCAAACCCCGTGTATTGCTCAGGATCAATTCCCACTGATCGCAATACATTTGGATGCACCATGCCGCAACCTAAAACTTCTAACCAATTGCCATCTTTTCGGCGCACATCAACTTCCGCTGATGGCTCGGTAAATGGAAAATACGAGGGGCGAAAACGGATTTCCAAATCTTCTTCAAAAAAGTGATGAAGGAAATCATGCAGAATTCCCTTGAGCTCAGTAAAGCTAACATGTTCATCGACCATTAAACCTTCCACTTGATGAAACATCGGAGTATGGGTTTGATCGTAATCATTTCGATATACCCGGCCCGGCGAGATAATACGTAGTGGTGGTTTTTCATGCTCCATGGTGCGAATTTGTACACCCGAGGTTTGGGTACGTAACATAGTATCTGGAGTGAAGTAGAAAGTATCGTGATCCGCACGGGCTGGATGCTGAGCTGGAATATTTAGCGCATCAAAATTGTGGAATCCATCTTCTACCTCTGGGCCCTCTTTTACGGAGAAACCTAGTTGCCCAAAGTAATCTTCGATACGTTGAATCGTGCGAGTAACTGGGTGGATGCCACCAAATTCGCCCATACGGCCAGCGAGGGTAACATCAATCCGCTCCGCATTGAGGCGGGCATTCATTTCCGCAGCTTTTAATTCATCACGGCGCGTATTCAGAATTTCTTGCAATTCTTGTTTGGCTTGGTTAATTAGCTGCCCTGCTTTTGGGCGCTCTTCCGCACTCAATTTGCCTAGGCTTTTTAGCTGCTCAGTTAAACGGCCTTTCTTGCCCATAAATTCAACACGAACATCTTCTAATTCATTCGCGCTCGTAGCCTCAGCAGCAGCCGCTTTCCCCGCCTGCAGAATTGCTTCTAAATCCATGATTTCCCTCAAATACTATCGAATTTTTGGCACCCGTGTTCGCATCACTACACGGATATAATTTGTGCCTAGCAAATATCCCGAAAAATAACGCCGCTATAATAGCAGATCAGCACCTCTTCATGCATAAAAAATTCGCAAACAAAAAGGGAGCCAATTGGCTCCCTTCTCTGCTAGCTAAAGGTTTTCTGCTTAAGCAGAAAGACCTTCTTTCGCTTTCTCTACCAACGCAGAGAAACCTGCTTGATCGTGAACAGCGATATCAGCCAAAATCTTACGATCGATCTCTACTGATGCTTTCTTTAGGCCATTGATGAAACGGCTGTAAGAAAGGCCACCTTGACGGGCCGCAGCATTGATACGAACAATCCATAATTGACGGAAAGTACGTTTCTTGTTGCGACGGTCGCGGTATGCATATTGACCGGCTTTAGTTACTGCTTGCTTCGCAACGCGGAATACGCGACTACGTGCACCATAGTAACCTTTGGCTTGTTTCATTATCTTCTTGTGACGCGCGCGCGCCATTACACCACGTTTTACTCGTGCCATGGGTCAGTCTCCTCTTATGCGAACGGTAACATGCGATCTACTAAAGCAACATCGCTCTTATGAACCATGCTCTTTGCACGCAGGTGACGCTTCCGCTTTGAGCTCTTCTTGGTCAAGATGTGACGCAAGTGAGACTGCTTGCACTTGTAACCGCCAGAAGCAGTTTTCTTAAAACGCTTAGACGCGCTCTTTACACTTTTCATTTTAGGCATTGCATAAACTCCGCATTGGTTGCCATTCAAGATAACATGGTGAGGCAATCGGAATGATTACCTTCTTGTGTACCAGTGCTACTTGCTACTTGTTGGGGCCAGAACCATTATCATTTGGCGCCCTTCAGCCCTGCGAGGGAACGATTCAAGGGTTGAAACTTCTTCTAGATCGTTTTTAATGCGCTCTAGTAATTCAATTCCAATCTCCTGATGCGCCATTTCTCGGCCACGGAAACGAATAGTAACTTTTGCTTTGTCACCACCCTCAAGAAAGCGACGCAGGTTGCGTAGTTTTACCTGGTAATCGCCTTCATCAGTTCCAGGACGGAATTTAACTTCCTTAACCTGAATCTGTTTTTGCTTCTTCTTTTGCTCTTTCTGTTGCTTACTTTTCTCGTAAAGGAACTTGCCGTAATCCATTACACGACACACAGGCGGTTCAGCGTTCGGACTGATTTCCACCAGATCCAATCCCGCTTCTGCAGCAACTTCTAGAGCTTCGCTTAAACTAACTATCCCGCGCTGTTCCCCTTCGCCATCTTGTAAGCGAACTTCAGGAGCTGTGATAGTTTCATTAATCCGAGTTTTGTCGACCTTTTGGCCTTTTTTTCCGCCTTTAATTGTGTCTTCCTCCAAACAATTTTAAGAAATTACGCGTGAAGAAACTTCATCACGTAAGCGAGACATGAAGTCGGCTACTGTAAGTTTGCCTAAATCTTCACCTCGCCGGGTTCGCACCGCTACTTGTCCATCTTCAACTTCGCGATCACCAACCACCAATAAATAAGGCACGCGCTTAAGCGTGTGCTCGCGGATTTTAAAGCCTATTTTCTCATTTCTCAAGTCAGCTTTTGCTCTAAAACCCTGTTTTTTCAATTCTGCTACCAAATTTTGCGCATATTCTGCCTGATTATCGGTAATATTCATTACCACAACCTGCATTGGCGAGAGCCATAGCGGGAAGAAGCCGGCGTACTCTTCAATCAAAATACCCATGAAGCGTTCTAAAGAGCCTAAAATCGCTCGGTGAATCATAACCGGAACATGCCGTTCGTTATCTTCACCTACGTAAGTGGCACCTAAACGGTCAGGAAGCGCAAAATCCAGTTGTATTGTACCACACTGCCAAGCTCTTCCTAAACAATCGTGCAAAGTAAATTCTATTTTCGGGCCGTAGAAGGCCCCTTCACCTGGTAAATACTCAAATTCAATACCATGGCTCTTCAGTGCTTCCGCTAATGCGGCCTCTGAACGGTCCCACATAGCATCATCGCCCAAGCGTTTTTCTGGCCGCGTAGAGAGTTTCACTACAATCTCTTCAAAACCAAAGGTTTTGTAGGTTTCGTAAACCATGCGAATACACCCTGCCACTTCTTCTTGCACTTGCTCTTGCGTACAGAATATATGGGCATCATCTTGGGTGAAACCACGAACGCGCATTAAACCATGCAGCGCTCCACTTGGCTCGTTGCGATGACAACAACCAAATTCAGCCATTCGCAAAGGTAAATCTCGGTACGATTTTAAACCTTGGTTGAAGATCTGCACGTGACCCGGGCAATTCATTGGTTTAACGGCATATTCACGATTTTCTGATGAGGTTGTAAACATCAGTTCGGAGAACTTCTCCCAGTGCCCTGAACGCTCCCAAAGCACTCGATCCATCATTAATGGGCCTTTCACTTCTTGGTAGCTATATTCGTTCAGTTTTTCGCGGACATATTTTTCCAGTTCTTGGAAAATTGTCCAACCATTGTGATGCCAGAACACCATGCCAGGTGCTTCTTCTTGCCAGTGGAAGAGGTCTTGCGTTTTCCCGATCTTGCGGTGATCTCGCTTTTCCGCTTCTTCTAGGCGTTGCAAATAAGCTTTAAGTGCTTTCTTATCGGCCCACGCGGTGCCGTAAATTCGCTGCAACATTTTATTATCAGAATCGCCGCGCCAATAGGCACCCGCTACTTTCATGATCTTAAAATGCTGACAAAACCGCATATTTGGAACATGCGGACCACGGCACATATCTATATATTCTTCATGGTGATAAAGGCCAGGCCGATCATCTCGAGCAACATTTTCATCGAGGATTTCTACTTTATAGCTCTCGCCCCGCTGCACAAAAGTTTCTCGTGCTTCTTCCCAACTAACGCGTTTCTTTACAACATCGTAGCCTGTTTTCTGCAACTCCTGCATGCGCTTTTCTAATGCATCCAAATCGTCTTGAGATAACGGCCGATCAATATCAACATCATAGTAGAAGCCATTATCAATGGTTGGCCCGATAGCCATTTTAGTATTTGGCCATAATTGCTTGATAGCATGACCCAACAAATGCGCACAGGAATGGCGAATGATTTCAACGCCTTCATCATTTTTTGGTGTGATGATCTCTAACGTTGAATCCGTTTTCATTAACTCGCAGGCATCTACAAGTTCGCCGTTGATACGCCCTGCCACTGTAGCTTTTGCTAAGCCCGGGCCAATATCATTAGCGACATCTAAAACCGAAACTGGGTGTTCGAATTCACGTTTGCTTCCATCAGGGAGAGTAATTACAGGCATGCTTATTCCTTTCAACAGTGGTGACACCTACCAAGTGCCACTTGTATGAGTGATTTCGATTGCAATGAACCGATTAATTAAGATTATTTTATAAGGTGAGCAACTATAGCTAAATCGGCTCTTTGAGGCAACGCTTTCAGGCTATTAAGTGAGGCCTAACGTAGGAATAGTAAACCAATTCCAAGCATTGCAACCAGCGTTCCTAAAAGCGCCCGAAAGCTCACGGGTCGGCCACGAAAAATGTTTAATCCAAGCATGAATAACGGCGCTGTTGAAAGCAAAGTTTGCGCAATTCCTGGCGTTACATAAGCAATGGCAATTTGCTGCAGCCAAATAGCCATAAATGTTCCCAACAGAATGGCGGTTATCAGCACGGATTTTCGTGTTTTTTGCACTGCTCCCCAAGTTTGCTTTAACATTTTCGGCTTAATCAGTAACAACGCTAACGTGAGTACAGCAGTTCCTGCCACTAATCTAAGCATCGCTGCCTGTAGTGCATTTACATTAAAGTTCTGAAACGCATAAAACGCCATAACAAGGCCAACCGCTTGGCACAGAGCGGCGGCCACGGCGAACATCAACCCTGAACGGCTTAACTTTATGCCTGCTACTGGCTGCCGCTCAGTTAACACTAACAGAACCCCCGAGATCACGATAACAGCTGCAACAACCTCCATGAGGCTCATGCGCTCACTCAACACTAGCCAAGCTATTAAAGCTGCGAATGGTGGGGCTAAATATTCAAATAGAATGGTATGAGCAGGCCCTAAACGGCGCAACGCTGAAAAGTAGCAAGTATCGCCCACGGTAATGCCAATCACGCCACTTAGTAACAGCAACAAGAATGGCGTGCTTTGCCACTGCAACATATTCGTATCGGCAAATAGCCACATGCCCAGTAACAGCAGTGGCGAGGCCACCATGCCTTTTACTAAATTTAATTGAGCCGAGCTCAAATGATGGCTACTCCGGCTGTACATCAGGGTAGCCAGAGCCCAACAAAAAGCAGCAGTGAGCGCTGCAAGCTGCCCAAATAATAGCGGTGCGATTAGATTATTCAATGAGTATGCCTAATTTCGAGAAAAAACATGTGATATCACCACAAGTTAGCGAGCTTTATGGCGACTGCCTCAGCAATTACACAAGCTATTGCTATAGTTAAAAGATACATCGTTTAAACATTTTAGCGGTGTTGTAAGCAGCCATAAGGAGTTGGTATGAACACTGAAAAAATTCACGATACAAAAGTGCACTGCCCGCACTGTGGGCACAATATACATCTCGATGTTGATTTGTCGGAAGAACAACAAAATTACGATGATGAATGCCGCGCCTGCGGCGGTGTTATTTATCTTCGTTTATATCGCGACGCCGGTGATGACCGTTTCCATTTGCAAATAAGCTCAGACGACGAACAATACTACTGATTTTATGCTGGCACTAAGTTCAATATTCTTACCTTAAACGCTTCCACTGTTGCCTATAGCTTTTGCGCTAGCACTCGCTTTACTGTTTCAACAATCGTTATGGTTTGCTGGTCAGCTTCTATATTAATTTTTTGTCCCTCTTGGGCATCGCCTAGAATAGTTAACGCCAAGGTTTCCGGTATTAAATGCAACCAAAATCCATTTTCCGTTACTTCGCCCACCGTTAAACTGGCACCATCAATGGCTACAAAGCCCTTAGCCAAAATGTATTCCAACCATTTCGGTTCCAGCGTGAGCAGCATTCGGCAGTTATTTTCGCTATCGATACGTTTGCTTAACGTTGCGGTGGTGTGAATATGCCCAGAAACTATATGCCCACCCAACTCACTACCAAAACTTAACGAGCGCTCAAAATTGACTTCACTACCCTGTTGCAACCCACCCAAGTTCGTAAGCCGCAATGTTTCATCAATCACATCAAAACAAACCAGCGCTTCGGGCGTAGTTTGCGTAAATTTCACCACAGTAAGGCAGCAACCATTAATCGCAATACTGGCGCCGGTTTCCACATTAGCCAAATATTCACTGCCAACTTTAAGTTCAAGGCGGCGAAATTGCCCTTGATCAGTGATCGTGTTAACTACAGCTTTCGTTTGAACTATACCCGTGAACATATATATCCCATGCTAATATTGGTGTGATTAATAGTTATTGAAGCGATAACAGCCATGATGAATAAGCAAAGTTTACCGCAAAGGATCAGCAAAAGCATTGCCATCGTAGCACTCAGCTTGTTTTTAGCTAGCTGCTTTGGTGGTGGCGTAGAAAAGGTTTTTGCAGATTATCAAACACGCATTGAGCGGCTCTCTGATGTGGCACCGGTGCCCGAAGAGCTGCCGAACTTTCCTTTGCAACCAGGCATTAGCGATGTTCGCCAAGATATTCCAGAGGGCAATATTGGCTTGCTAGCCAGTATGCGGCTAAATCGCTGCCGAGCTGGCCAGCTTATCGCTCAACGAAATAGCTCTATGGGGCGGGTGCAATCGGTGCAAGCACGGGTTCTTTACGAAATTGAAATGATTCCTGCGTTAAAAGAATGTTTGCAACTACCCGAAGTAGCAGAATCAAACATGGCTGCAACCTTAGAGCTTGCATTAGCTGAAAAAATCGAGCATTTGCCGCTTTGGATCGATCGGTTTTGGTCGAGTGAACCCGCGGTACGCGATACCTTCCGCCCTGCACGAGATACCTTATCAGTAAAAGAAAGCACAAACATTGCTGAAGTGATTGCCGCACTAAACTACTTCACCACCCTATTCACTGAAGTTCAAGCAACGCCCGAACAAAACCACGTGAATAAGGGAGAATGGCAACTACACATGCAAACACTTGGCACTAGCCGAGCTATTCCTGAGTTATTACGCACGCAGCAACACGTTGTAGCCTGGTTAGCCGCCCTAAATCAACAACTCAGCGGAGCCGCCGAAGCATTGGGCTGCAGTGCTAATATGCCTGAGCAGTATCGCCCGCAAAACGCCGAGTATATGCAAAATATTTTAAACTCAATGTGGATTGAGCAACTCCAACCTGCCCTAGCACGTTGGGATCGGTATCAACGACAAATAAACAGCGTATTACCTCAAATACTAGCGCAGGTATCGGCTTCTGAATGGCATAGCTATTTAATAGAAATCAGTGATGAACAAAGCCTCGCGGCAAAAAATCGGATTTTGGCCCGCGAGCATGCCGAGCGCTGGCAAGAATTTCTCGCTTCTTGCCAACTAGAGGTTACGCCTGCCACGTAATAAAATGGCCGCTGGAATACTGCGAAATATCATGGGTGTTGTACCAATGTATTCGCCATCCGCTTGTACCGGAAGGTTTTCTGTTGTTACCTGCACTGCGTTTAGTTGGCCGCAGTGCACTTTAGCCAAATCACTATGCGTACCTTGCCCCACGCGTTTCAAGATAGAAAAACGAGCGAACCAGTTGCACTTTTCTACAAAACAATAGGCTAAACGCCCATCATTTAAACGGGCATGGGGCGCAATATGCATGCCAGCCCCGAAGAATTGGCTATTCGCCAAAGTAAACAGAAACCCAGAGCGAGCTCCCAACGCAACCACTTTTTGCTGGCTCTTGCTCAGGTTGAAAGGTATTGCTTGATAACTACTAATGGCTTGCAATGCAGCCAACAAATAACTCAACTTCGGCCAGAAAAATTTTCTATTATTCATGCGTTTTACAAGTTCGCCATCAAAGCCTACACCTGCAACATTAATAAAGTAACGGGAGCCCGCTTGGCCAACATCGATAACTTGCGTTTCCGTATCTAAAGCCTGAGCTACCCATGCAGCATCCGATTGTGGCATATCATCGGCGAACCAGTACCGCGCAAAATCATTACCGGTGCCACAAGGGATATAACCTATGGGCATGCGATATTCAATCAGTGCATTCACCGCTTGATGCAATGTGCCATCGCCGCCAAGCACTATTGCTTCGTTACATTCACGCGCCAAACTCGCCACAGCTACAATAGTTTGTTCTACCTGCGGCAAGGTTTCGAAGTAAGAATAAAAAATATTGCGCCCATCAAGCTGCTGGATCAGCTCATGCAAAAGGCGCTGCCGGCGTTTGCTCGCAAGTGGGTTTACCAGCACTAATACTTTGCGGCACTGATGTTTATCCGCATTGCCGGTAACTTCAGAACACGCTCTGTTTTTCCCAAGAGCAGCGGTTGCAACCGCGATATCCGTTGCAGTACTTGCGGTATTACTCGCTGAACTCACGCACTATCTCCAAGATCACGCACTATCTCCAAAATCACGCCTCAAAATAAGCAAACAAAATCAGCGCCCTAAGTCGGTGCAATAATTGATTACACGCACTTAACTGGCACACAACATTTGCACCAAATTGCACAAAACCGAAGTTGCAAAGAAAAAAGCTTAAAGCACTCTCGCACTGAAATACACAATTATTCAACAATTCCAATAAATTAAATACTTGGCACAAGAATTGCTGCTCTATTTTTAACCTAGCGATTAAGCATTGAATGAGCCTGATACATACAAAGCTCGCCGCTAGGGGTAAAAATCACTCCCCCAAGAGGAAAAGCTCATGCAATTAATTACTGCAATTATTAAACCGGCAAAACTATCGGATGTGCGCGATGCCCTAACAGAACTTGGTTGTAAGGGTATGACAATTACAGAAGTACGCGGTTTCGGGCGACAAAAAGGCCACAGTGCGATGTATCGAGGCGCTGAATACCAAACCGAGTTCTTACCAAAAATTCGCATCGATATCGCAGCCGAAGATGATCAAACCAACGCTATTGTTGAAGCCATTCAAATATCTGGCCACACCGGCAATACCGGCGATGGAAAAATTTTTGTGATGCCAATTGCTCAGGTAATCCGAATTCGCACCGGCGAAACTGGTGCAGCAGCCATTTGAGGAGATTATTATGGAAAATTTAGACGCACGCTTTTTAGAAATTAATTATGCCCTCGATACGTTTTATCTACTCATCAGTGCCGCTCTTGTAATGTGGATGGCTGCGGGCTTCTCCATGCTAGAAGCGGGCTTAGTTCGGAGCAAAAACACCTCTGAAATTTTAGTTAAGAATATTTTATTGTATGCCATTGCCTGTACATGCTTTCTGCTTTTTGGCTATGAATTAATGTATGGCCAGCCGGATATCGAGAGCCACAGTAAAGACGCTGATTTTTTCTTTCAAATGGTGTTTGTAGCTACAGCCATGTCGATTGTTTCAGGGGCCGTTGCTGAGCGCATGAAACTTACTAGCTTTCTGATTTTTTGTGTGGTGCTTTCCAGTGTGATTTATCCGTTAGAAGGCTCATGGACATGGGGTGGCGGCTTTTTAAGCGAAGCTGGTTTTAGTGATTTCGCCGGTTCCGGAATTGTTCATATGGCGGGGGCCGCTGCCGCTCTAGCTGGCGTGCTCTTACTTGGCTCGCGAAGAGGTAAATATGGTAAAAACGGTGAAATCTATGCTATCCCCGGCGCCAATATGCCATTAGCTACTTTAGGCACATTTATCCTCTGGTTTGGTTGGTTTGGGTTTAATGGCGGCTCGCAATTACAACTCACCGGGGCTGGCAACGCTGATGCAATCGCGCTTATTTTTGTAAATACCAATGCAGCTGCCGCTTGTGGAGCCCTTGCAGCTTTTCTCACGATGCGTTTTGTATGGCAAAAAGCCGATCTCACCATGATATTAAACGGCGCTTTAGCTGGGTTAGTTGCGATTACTGCTGATCCTGCAAGCCCAAGTGCTGTTTTAGCCTGCTCGATCGGTGCAGGAGCCGGCATTTTAGTGGTGATCGCCATTATCGTACTGGATAGACTACGCCTCGATGATCCAGTAGGCGCTATTTCTGTGCATGGGATTGCCGGTTTGTATGGCCTACTCTTGGTGCCATTAAGCAACACTGAAGCCAGCATTACCGCCCAGCTTTATGGCGCTGGTGTCATCTTTGCATGGGTATTTAGCGCAAGCTTTGCAGTATGGTGGATATTAAAGAAAACTCTGGGTATTCGGGTAAGTATGGAAAACGAATATTTAGGTGGCGATTTAACGGATTGCGGTATCGCTGCATACCCAGAATTCGTCAATAGTAAATCAGAATAGCGATATTGCCCGCGTTCACAGCACACGTGAGCGCGGGTTTAACCTTTTATGCTTTTCTCGCCAATCCGGCATGTATTCATCCATAAATCCATAGAATCGAGCATTATGCCCAGTTTCCAATAAGTGCACGAGTTCATGAACTAGCACATATTCGAGTAAATCTGGTTCTTTTGCAGCTAACGCTAAACTCAGCCATATTTTTTTGCTGCGAACGTTGCAACTACCCCAACGGGTTTTCATCTTGCGTACACCAAAACCGCTGGCTTTAACTTGCAAGCGTTGCTCCCAAACTGGTAACAGCTCAGATACACGTTGCTTCATCGCCGCTCTTAAAGGCTCTAAATCAGGCTCTGGAGTTGGTTCAGCTTGCATAAGATCTTTAATTTGCGCTTGGTGTTGGCGAATCCAATTTTGTTTCTCTGCAACAAAATCAAGCACAACACTTAATTGCACGCGGTGAGGTGCAGAAACTTTCACCTCTCCCTTTGGTGCAACAACCCGTAAACGTATGTTTTTCATTCGTTTGCGGGTAAGGCTAAAATTAATATCAAAGTATTTGTGTTGTGTTGTTGAATGCAAAAACTAAACTTCCCAAATTGATCTCAATCGATAATGCCATTGTATGAGTTAGTTATCGCTTGTTCCAATAGATTCACCCTGACATACTATTTTTCTCGAGTTTATCGGCAACATAGAATTAGCGAGTAGCACACCGAAAAACACGCTAGGATTTGGAGATATTAACGTGGAAGTAACCGAACGCCCAAAATTTAAAGACCCAAAATTAACCGCAAAGGGCGAAAAACGAGCAACTGTTGAGCTGAAAAACCTGCACACGCTCTGGTTTAATACTGGTACACGATGCAATTTAACCTGTGAAAATTGCTACATTGAATCATCGCCGGATAACGATCGATTAGTTTATCTCGAGGTTTCTGATGTTGAGCCCTATTTAAATGAAATCAAGCAAAGTAATTTACCCACTAAAGAAATTGGCTTCACGGGTGGTGAACCTTTCTTAAATCCGAAAATGGCTGATATCTTAAGCACTACCCTTGAACATGGTTTTTCCGTGCTCGTGCTCACCAATGCCATGCGCTTTAAACCGCGCCTACAACAGCGGCTAATTGCTCTGAACAAAGCCTTTCCAAATAAAATAACCATGCGCATCAGTATTGATCATCATTCCCAAGCTTTGCATGAAGAGGAACGCGGTAGTGGCTCTTGGCAGCCTATGATCGAAGGGATGCAATGGCTTGCGGAAAGTGGCTTTCAAATTGATGTAGCAGGCCGCACGCGCTGGGGCGAAAATGAAGATGACCTTCGCCAAGGGTATGAAAAGCTCTTTGCCGATTTAGCCATACCATTAAATGCGTGGGATGAACAACACTTGGTTCTTTTCCCGGAAATGGATGAGAGCGCTCCGGTTCCGGAAATCACCACAGAGTGCTGGGGCATTCTCGGTGTTAATCCTGATGCTATGATGTGTGCAAGCTCGCGCATGGTGGTTAAACACAAAGGTGATCAAGAAACCAGCGTTATGGCCTGCACCCTGCTTGCTTACGACCAGCAATTTAACTTGGGAAAAACCTTAGCGGAAGCATCGCAAGCGGTTCCCCTTAATCACCCGCACTGTGCGAAGTTTTGTGTTCTTGGCGGCGGCTCTTGTAGCGCTTAAGCCAATTTAACATGGTGAGTTGCTCGGAAACTAGCAAGGTTTCCGGCACCTTTTCCAATTCCTCTTGCATTAGCCATAAATCTTCCGCTTCATCTACATCCATGAGCGGTGCGAGCTCAACGGCGGTTACTGGCAGCTTAGCCGCCAACACTTCACGAGTAGTGCTAGTGCTCCAAGGCACACCTTGCCAAACCGATCGCGGCAATCGATCGCGCCCGGCAAACATGAAATAACCACCATCATGAGCCGGCCCAAACGCGAATGAATTTTGCTGCAAAGCCTCTAACGCAGAGGCGATCTGTAGCGCGCAAATTTGTGGTGTATCAGCCCCCAATAAAATTACTCGTGAGTAATCTTTACTTAAAGCATCGTATACTTGGCTTTGGCGTTCGCCTAAATCGCCGGCACCAGTCCATAACCGCTGTTGATTAATCCAAAGTGGATTATCAACCTCTGATTCTTCCGCAATTGCCCAAAACGGTTCTATTCCTAGCGATGCTTTCATCTTGGCTAATTGGGCTGCAACAGCAGCAATGCTCAAGCGATAAAATTCAGCCGCAGCCTCAGCTCCAATACCAGCCGCCAAGCGGGTTTTTAGGGGCGAAACTCCCGGTGTTTTTACAAAAACCGCTACGGCGGTTTCACCTGCATGGATTTTATCCAAGAATTCACCTCTGTTTGCAAATATCACTGCTATTGTTTCCTCAAACAACTCCGAAAAAATAACCGCCAAAATATCCATTGATAACGCAGCGTGAGCGATAGCCAACCTTGTTGCTGATATTTTCGAGCGCTCGAAGTTAAAGTGCTTGGGAGCCGATAAAGTTGCACTCCCTGTGTCCGAGCTGAAAGTACTAAGCGTAAATCTTCTGCATACGTGAGATCTTCAGGATACCCACCTAACTGCAGCCATAAGTTACGCGACATGCAGAATCCTTGATCACCGTAAGGTGCGTTTAAACACACTGAGCGAATGTTTGCACCGACCGCGTTAAGTTTTGCCAAACCGCCCTCACGAAACGCTAGATTGAAGTATGCAATTCGATTGAGAAATACACCGGTACGAATGGCGAGCGCTAACGCCTCTGCGTTTGCAGCCGTTACCCGCGAATCCGCATGCAAAAACCAAATGTAACTCTCCTTACTTTCGCCAACACCGTGCTTCAAGGCTTGCTCCGCCCCCTGATTCAGGCTTTTCGCTCGGCTGCCGGCCGAAACGCACTGAACATGAAGCTGCAAACCCTTCTGTAGAAAAATATCAGCGAGATGTTCAAGATCTCGCAGTAACTCATGCTGAGCGTTTTCTTGCGGTGCAAGCGGGATCACCACGCTGAGAACTTGATAATCAGCCAAAGAAGCTAACCACGCAGCACGTTAAGCCACTGCAACTGCTCGGCAGATAAGGCATCGTTCGGTGTCATTACCGCCATTGCGAGTGCATTTCGAGCTGATTCCGAGCGTTCTTGCATGGGTGCTTGCACCAACTCAGCAATAACTTTTAAGCCTTGTGCCAATGTGCCTGCATAGGTTTCCATAAATTTCTCAACACTCACGTGTTGTTCAGGATCATCCAACCAGCAATCGTAATCTGTTACTAAACAAAGCGTGCAATATGATAACTGCGCTTCCCGTGCAAGAAACACTTCTGGCACATTGGTCATGCCCACCAAATCACATGCCGCAGCATTGCGCAAAAAGAAACTCTCCGCTTGTGTGCCTAAGCGCGGGCCTTCAACGCAACCATAGGTTTTATTGGTATGTAATTCCACACCTGCACGTTTAGCCGCGGCAACTAAATCGGCTACTAAGTTCCCACATACGGGTTCCGCTGTGCTTACGTGCCCGGCAACCCCCTCGCCAAAAAACGAGCGGGCGCGTAAACCACGTGTGTGATCAAAGTATTGGTTCGGCACTACAAGTGCGCCTGGTGGCAGTTCCATACGCAAGCTGCCCACAGCAGAAACACCCAGCACATGAGTGGCCCCTAGGGCTTTTAAAGCGAATATATTGGCTCGATAATTCACTTCATGAGGCAACCGGGCATGCCCAGATCCGTGCCGAGAAAGAAATAGAATTCGTTGCCCATGTAATTTCCCTTCAACTACCGGCGCCGAAGTCTTACCAAAGGGTGTATCGGTATCATGCTCTTGAATAAGCTCAAGCCCCTCAAGAGAATACAATCCAGAGCCACCAATTATTGCCAGCATATTCATACCTCAAATAAATTTAAAAAATCCTGTTCGCGCAAACTAATTATCTTCTGTACTTGTAGGCTTCAATTTAAGTTCAGCGGTAGCCAACGATTTTGGCCACACAACAACTTTCTCACCGTTCTGCCACTGAATAAACGCCCCCTGATTGGCGGTTTGATAACCCCGCTGATCCACTTTAAAGCGGCTAAACACGGTTGTGTGATCCATAGCTAAAAGCTCTTGCCGCAATGCATCGCTGTGTAACGTTCCGGCTCGCTCAATTGCCGTAATTAAGAGTTGGCAAGCGCCGTAGCCACCCGCAGCATGAAAACTTGGCTGAGTTTGAAAACGTGCTTGGTAATCCTGAACGAATGCATCCACTCCGGGATTTGGCAAACTCGGTTCCCACGCCGAGAGCCCTAAATCCCCCTCAGCTGATTCCCCTAAAGCATCATGGTATTGGCTTACCGCGCCTGAATTTCCAAATAGCTTAAGCTCGATTCCCAGCCTATCAAGCTGTTGCCGCACTTTTACAAAATCATCCAAGGTTGAAGCGGCCATCGCTAGCACTTCAACATTAGCTGCTGCAAGCTCCAACAAAAAATCGCTAAAATCTTCTGTACCGGTGTTGTAAGTGCGTTCCAAGGCTACTTCCATACCTCGCTTTTTCACTTCCGCTATCGCACCCGCACCTGCCGCACGAGGAAATAGTGCATCTTCTTGCAATACCGCAATGCGGTTGAAGCCTTGCTCTTCTGCTAAATCGATTAACCCCAGCAAAAATTGCTCCGCAGGCGGCAACACCATAAATAAATGATGCCGGCCTTGTTCCCATATCGAGCTAGTTGCCGCCAATGGCGAAATATGCACCATGCGATAGCGCTCGGTTATGGGTGCTACTGCTTCGGTAAGCGTTGAACCATAAGGGCCCATAATCGCTTCAACGTCATCTTCTACAATAAGCTGAGTATATAATTCTCGCGCACGTTGCGAATTTGATTCATCATCGTAAATAACAAACTCAATTTCTCTACCCAATACACCGCCTTCTGCATTTACATGTTGCTCGCACAGTAAGTAACCATTTTGTGCTGCAATCCCCTGAGTTGCATAAGCCCCCGTTGCCGACATGGTGGCACCAATACGAATCGGTGAAGGCATACGATCAGAGCATCCAGTGATGGCAATGATGCAACAACTAAGGCACAACCACTGCAATTTCCGAAAGATAAGGTAGCGAGCGCTGGAAGATATTGTGTGAGTCATTAGGTTTCCCAATTTATTGTTTTTATTATTAATGTTTCTATACCCCTCGATAATTGCGTATTTAGGCAATTATCGAGGGGTCGCTAGCATTTTGAATTTACCATCTACACCAGCAAGTTAATACAAGCTTCTCGTGCACTCGAATCCTCAAAATACCTTGAATTAATCGACGACCAATCAGGATTATCGCGAGCCATCAGAAGAAAACGCTTAAAACGATCGGGGCTTGCTAATTTTTGTTCTCGATTGAGCAATCTAAGCGGTTCTACAGCAGCGTGGCCGCGCTTATTTAGCGCCAATATTAATTCTTGCTGGCGTGCTGCAAGCAGGCGAATTACGGCCTCATCAATTTGTATATCGTAGTAGCCTTGTACTTTATGCTTTAAATTCCGTCCGTATTTTTGCCAAGTTTGCCAAGCTCCACCAGCCGCCGCGCCGATAACCGTACCGGCGCCGAGTGTCATACCACCGAACAATAAATCTACGGAGGCGCCAGCAGCGCCACCTGCGGCAATACCTTTGCCGGCTTTAATTCCGAACGCTTTAAACGTTTCTGGTGAAAATAAATCACTTTCCCACTCACCTGCACTTACGGCTACTTCCGGTAAATTCACCACGGTTTTCTGGAAACTATATAATTCCAAAAGGCGCTCTAAGCATTCTTGCTCCCGCGCTTTCACCGCGGCTTGCATAGTATTCACAGCGGTTTCATGTTGGCTTTTTTCCTTCACCGTAACGGTAAACGCTGCCACATCCAACAAGAGCTCCGCCACTAGGCGTTTTGCCGCTTGATCTTTATGCGCTCGGCGCTGTTCCCGTTCCGCCAAAATAGTTCGTAATAGTTCGCGGGCTGAAGGTAGCAAAGTACTCAGGTGTTCAAATAAAGGCTTTTCGCCATAAGCGGGCAAACTCACCGTATCGAATTCAACCCAGCCATGTAAATTAACCCGCGCCAACGCATCCATCCAGGCCGGCGCTTGCGATTCAGTTGATGCGGTGAAATTCAAAATCGGTAAAATAGGTTTACCGCAACGGCGCAGAATATCTAGCTCATCTTGGTACTTAGGAAGTACCGGATCGCGAGCATCAATAAGATACAAAGCCGCATCAGAATGCAGCAACTGCTTGAGCACTTTCGCTTCTTGTTCAAACTCGGATTGTGCAAGCTCTGTGGCTAAAAAGGCTTGGATTTGTGCCGGGCCATCATGCCGGAATTTACTCTCCTGTATGCGTTCCAATTCCGCAAATAGCCCCAAACCATCTTCTAATCCCGGCGTGTCATATAGGGCAATCACCGCTTCGCCTTTTAATAAAAGGTGCGCAGCACTCACATCTCGTGTGGTGCTTGGCCGCGATGAAACCTCACCAAAATCGGTATCTTGTAACAAGGTTCGCAGTAACGAAGTTTTACCCGTGTTGGTGTGGCCTACTACAGCGATTTGTAGAGGGCTTGCTGCCGAATATTGAACCATTAACCCTCCCCTTCGATATCGTTTTTCGCGCTTGCCTTAATATTGTTTCCTGATTGATTCCCTGTTCTGCCTTCTGTTCTGACCTCTGTTCTGGCCTCTGTTTTGCTCTCTAATTCGCTCTCGGCGTAATTCCCTTGAGCCCAGCGCACGGCTTCCTCACTCAGGGTGAATACTCGCACATCGATTTCTGCGAGCGCCTCGCACCAATGGCCGTGATATTCACCTTGACCAATCAACCACACACTTAGAATGCCACATTGTTGCTGCAATCGTTGCAGAAAACGCAAGCTACCTCGATCCGGCGATAGCTTGCTGTTTACACGTACGAGCAGGCGCGCCGGTGGCTTATTATGTATTTGTTGCAAAAGCTGTTGGCGATCATTGGAACTTGCCACCACGCCGGAAGAGTTAAGCCAGAGTAGATGATTCCAATCTGGTTCTAATTCGTACTCAAGGCTTAACACAAGTTCACCATCACCCTGCTTACGCGGTTTGCTTGCTTGTAAATTTGGTGTTCGCCGTGTATCCGCGTCTACCACTTGGCCGGGTGAACTGCTCGGAGTTAAACGATTAACTAAATGGCTGATACCGGGTTGAGTTAGATCTAACTGTAATCTGCGTTTACCCAAAAGCAACCAAACCAGGGCAACACATGCCGCTACCACGCGCGGTAAGATTCCATAACAAAACAACACCGCCAAAATCCACTTACTCACAACCGCATTGCTAGCAAAGCCCTCATTTCCTAATAAAAACTCTAACGAAGGTGTCGCGAAGCCCAATTGTGCCGGTAACCAGCCCATTACCGCACTCAAGCGGATGATTTCCGCATCCGAGAGCACAGTAGTAGCCCAGCGAAATGTGTATTCGTTAAATAAAAACTGGGTGTATAAAGTGATCACCGCAACGGATAGCAATAGCAACCAAAAGCAATGGGTAATCAGCGACATCGCAGGCCTCATCAAATCTTGTTGTGCGGCCACCTTAGTAACGCTGAGAAAAATCGGCATTTCTATTCGATTACGGTTCAGTGCTGTTATCAGCTCTAGCAGTTTACCGCCAATACCACCACCATTGCTGGAACCGAACACAAAAACAAGCCAGAGTAAAAAAGTTACACCATGCGCACCGAGTAAAACCATAAAAATCCAGGCGATACTCAATGGTTCGGATGCATTAACTAAAACACTTCGCCCTAATCCCCAGCCTGCTATTACGGCGGCTATCGCTAGACTACTGAGTAATAGCAAACGAACGCTAAGCCAATCCTGATATTTTTGCACCAAGCCCAACTGTTCCGCCAGTAAACGAGCACGCAGAATAACCCGCTCTTCCGAAGAGCCTTGCTCACGAACCTGCGCTAGAACATGTTGGTCCGTTAACGGGCCATGTTCCAATTCGTGTTTTCGCACTAGCTCGGTAATAACAAAACCTTCGAACCTATTCACTGAAGAACCTTTTTAATTGATTTTTACGCTTATAAGAATGTTAACAGTAAAGCATTGATTTGACACCTGAGGCAAAGCTCTTTAATATAACTGACCGACCAGTCCGTCCGGTTAAAAATTAATCATTATTTGCTGTTAGTAAAGAAAGTGTACACAAAAACACATTTCCGCGAGCTCAGCGTTTAAGGCTCTGCTGGCAATTGGCAGAGAAATTAAAATAAATTGAAGAGTCGTCATGTCTGAAGAAATGAAGAAAAAACGGATTCATAAGCCTGCCGAAGAGCGCCAAGCTGAAATTCTTGATGCCGCGGTGAAGATATTTGCTCACAAAGGCTATCAAGTTGCTGATGTGCAAACCATTGCTGAACATGCAGGGGTGGGCAAAGGAACGGTTTATCGTTATTTCCCTACAAAAGAGGATCTCTTTAAACAGGCACTCATTCGTCAGCTTGATATTTTGCGCTGCAAAATGTGGCAGGCGCATGATTCTACTAATAACCCGTTGCGGCGCTTAAAAGTAGTGATGGCTACTTATTTTACATTCTTTGATGAACACCCTGAAACAATTGAGCTGTTTGTGCATGAGCGCGCTGAATTTGGCCATGAACAAACACCACTTTATTTCGTAAGAATGCATGAACATACAGAAGATTGGATTCCGATGTTTAAGGCATTAAAAGCGGAGTTACCAAACTGCGAAAATGATATTGAAGAAATGATGTGCCTATGCGGTGAAATCATGCACGGCACAGTTTATTTGAGTAAGGCCATTGTTCCCAACCGGCCTGCCCTTGAACGGCTTGAACAAACTTATCGATTCTATCTGCAAGGCTTGGTAAAGCATGCGGATATTGACCAACTTTACTATTTACACAACCTTTAATTTTCAGCTTTTTAGCACGATTCGAAATTAACAATTGATGCGCCGAAGCGAAATAAAATACTAGATTATTACGGAGATACATAGATGAAAGCAGTTGCGAATTCTGCGGCAACAAACCAACGATTTTACACTTCACTCCGCGGCTTTATTGGTGTGAGTGCCATAGCTCTTTTAGTGGCTTGCAGCGATGATCCACAAGGCGGTGCAGGTATGGGCGGCGGTATGGGTGGTGATATGCCCCCCTCACCAGTAACCGTTTCCGAAATCAGTTTACAATCAGTAACTCATCAGGTTACTTACCCCGGGCGAATTCGCGGTAAGAGCGAAGTAGAAGTTCGCGCACAAGTAGCCGGCATTCTACTTGAACGGAATTATTCTGAGGGTGATTACGTTGAAAAAGGGCAAACCCTGTTTCAAATCGATCCTGAGCCTTTTGTGCTTGCATTAAATTCCGCTGAGGCGGCACTCGAAACCGCACAGGCAAATCAAGCTCAAGCTGAAAACGAATGGGAACGAGTTGCCGATTTATACGAAAACAACGCAGCTAGCACTCGTGAATTCGATCAAGCGCGTGCCAACATTGCATCCGCAAACGCCCGTTTAGCTCAGGCTGAGGCCGACCTAAAAGATGCCGAGCGAAATTTACGTTACACCCGTGTGGAAGCACCAATTAATGGTATTGCTGGCATTGAAGCCGTATCTCCTGGGAATTTAATCAGTTCTGGTGGATACCTCACGCACATGGTGCAAACCGATAACGTTTATGTGCATTTCGCAATACCCGAGAAAGATGGTGAAATCTACCGCGCCAGCTTAAGGCAGGCCAATGGTGATATCGCTCGAGCGCGGATTCAATTTGCCAACGATGAATACTACAGTGAAACCGGAACCGTAAACTACGTTAACACCAGCGTAAACCCAGCTACGGCGCGCGTTGAGTTACGCGCGGAGTTTCCAAATCAAGAGCAAGTGCTTCGTTCTGGGCAGTTTGTTCGTGTTCGCATAACCTTGCAAGAATTCTCTTCGGTGGCATTGGTTGATTCTTCGGTTGTTAGCCAAGGGCCACAGGGCGCGCAAGTTTTTGTTGTGAATAACGAAAACAGTGCCGAGGCAAAAGCCGTTGAGCTTGGCCCCATTGTGGATGGCCAACAAGTGATCCTCAATGGTTTAGATAACGGCGATATGCTGGTAATTAATGGCCATGTTGCACTTGCCGATGGCGCGCCAGTGAACGTTACCAACGGTAATTAAGAGGAATTTCAATGTTACGTTTTTTCATCGACCGACCGCTTTTTGCATCGGTGATTTCGATTATTATTATGATTGCCGGCATTGTCGCTATCCGCGCACTGCCTATCGAGCAGTACCCTGATGTGGTGCCACCACAGGTTGTGGTGTCCGCTACTTACCCAGGAGCTAGTGCCGATATCTTAGCTAATTCCGTTGCCGCACCTTTGGAGCAGGAAATCAATGGTGTTGACGATATGCTCTACATGGAAACCACTAGTACCGATTCAGGGATGTTACAAATTTCCGTATCTTTTGCTATGGGCACCGATCCAGATCAGGCTACGATAAACGTGAATAACCGCGTACAAGCGGCCACATCAAGGCTCCCGCAAACAGTGCGGGATTTAGGTGTTCGAGTAGAATCTCGCTCCACCAATATTCTTATGGTGCCAGTTTTATATTCCGAGGGTGGTACCATAAACACCTTAGAAATGAGCAACTATGCACTTCTGAACGTTCTTGATGAGTTAGTTCGTGTTGAAGGTGTGGGTGATGCATCATTATTTGGCCCGCAAGATTACTCCATGCGAATTTGGACAGATCCCGCCAAACTCGCTGAGTTTGATCTTTCCCCAATGGACGTTGCGAGCGCGATTCGTGAGCAAAATGCGCAGTATGCTGCGGGCCAATTTGGTGCCCAACCTACTCCTGAAGAAACTGCTTTTACAATCAGCGCAACCACAAACACACAACTTTCCAGCCCAGAAGAGTTCGCGAACGTTATCATTCGCTCGGATACTGATGGTAATGTGATTCGAGTAGGTGATGTGGCTCGAACTGAACTAGGTGCGCAAAGTTATGCATTTTCGGCGATTTATAACAACCAAGATGCCGTACCTATGGGGATATTTCTGCAACCCGGTGCGAACGCATTAGAAACCGCCACAAATGTGCGTAATGCCCTTGCGGATATGTCCGAGAGGTTCCCGGAGGGCATGAACTACTACGTGCCTTACGATACAACTGAGTTTATCCAAATTTCAGTTAACGAAGTAATTATCACACTCATCATCGCGGTGATTCTAGTAGTGTTGGTTACCTTTTTGTTCTTACAACATTTGCGTGCCACGCTCATTCCTATTGCGGCAATTCCAGTATCTTTGATCGGCACCTTCGCCGGCATGCAAGCCATGGGCTTTTCGATCAACATGCTCACCCTATTTGGCTTGGTACTGGCCATTGGTATTGTGGTCGATAACGCGATTATCGTGATGGAAAACGTTGAGCGATTGATTTCTGAAAAAGGCATGAAAGCCAAAGAGGCCTCTATCGAAACGATGCAACAGGTTGCCGGTGCGGTTGTTTCCTCTACCCTAGTTCTTGTAGCCGTATTTGCTCCGGTTGCCTTCTTAGGTGGACTCAGCGGTGAGTTGTATCGGCAATTCGCAGTAACCATAGCCGTATCGGTTGTTGTTTCAGGAATCGTGGCACTCACACTCACGCCAGCCATGTGCGCATTATTGCTTGATAAACAAGCCAAGAAGGTGGCAAAGCCGTTTCAAATTTTCAACCGCGGGTTTGAAAAACTAACTAACGGTTTCGAAAACACCGTGGCGTTTCTTATCCGCCGTTGGATTCTAGGCATCGCTCTCTTTGCTGGCTTTTGCGTGCTTACAGTAGCACTCATGCTCCGCATGCCTTCGAGCTTGGTACCAGGTGAAGACCAAGGCGTAGCCTTAGCTGTGGCGCAATTACCTGCATTGTCTTCGTTGCAACGTACCGAGGAATTCCGTAACGAACTCTCTGAGCAAATTCGTGGCCTCGAGGGTGTGGATGATTTCACCACCTTTGCGGGCTTCGATATTATCGCTAGTTCTTTACGCTCAAACGCACTCGCAGGCTTTGTTAACTTATCTGATTGGAGCGAGCGGCAAGCGCCAGGTTTAAGCGCCAGTGAAATTGCGGAACAAATTATGGGCATGGGCTTTGGTATGCAAGAGGCTAATGTTTTTGTATTTGTACCACCGCCGATTCAAGGTTTATCGCTTACGGGAGGTGTAGAGGGTTACCTACAAGTAAGGGGTGAATCTGATGCGCTACAAATCAATGCAATTGCGCAAGAAGTAGTGGCCGCATTGAATGAACGCCCAGAACTTGTAGGTGTGCGTAGTACATTAGAAACCAATATTCCTCGGTATATGATTCACGTTGATCGGGAAAAGGCGAAAGCGGTAGATGTTTCGCTTGATCAGCTATTCGGCACCATGCAGGCCACTATTGGCTCCATGTATGTGAATGATTTTACCTTCCAGGGCCGTTTGTGGCAGGTTAACTTACAAGCTGAAGGTGAGTATCGCGCGAATTCTGAGGATTTGCGCAATGTCTATGTGCGTTCAAACACGGGTGAAATGGTTCCTGTTGATTCCTTGGTTACGCTCGAAAGAGTTTCTGGCGCGGATATTTTAAACCGTTTCAACTTGTATGGCGCCGCGAAAATCATGGGTGATCCTGCGCCCGGTTACACAACCGGCCAAGCCAAGGACGCCATGGATGCAGTGGTTCGCGAATTTCAGCAAGAAGAAAACATACAAATGGGCTGGATTGGTGAAGCCTTTCAGCTCGATGAAGCAGCCGGGGCCGCAGGTTCTGCCTTCGGCTTGGGCTTGCTCATGGTATTGTTGATCCTTGTTGCGCAATATGAACGCATAACCTTGCCGTTTGCGGTTGCAACCGCAGTACCTTTTGCCGTGTTTGGTGGTGCTTTAGCCTCTATGCTGAAGGGCTTCCCTAACGATGTGTACTTCCAGGTAGGGCTTTTAGTGCTTATCGGCTTGGCGGCCAAAAATGCTATCTTAATTGTGGAATTCGCAGCTCAAAACAGAAAAGAAGGCATGAGCTCCACTGATGCAGCAGTAGCCGCAGCACGCCAGCGCTTTCGGGCGATTATCATGACAGCCGCCACCTTCATTATCGGTACATTACCACTGGTATTCGCCACCGGCGCGGGTGCTGTGAGCCGTCAAGAAATCGGCACCGTAGTAGTGGGTGGTATGGTTGCCGCAAGCTCCCTAGCGCTTCTCTTTGTACCCCTTGCGTATAAATTACTTGAAGACGTCACTACTTGGCGGAATGAACGAAAAACGCAAGGCAAGAAAGATTCAGGTAATGCTAGCGATGAAAACAAGGATTCAAATCATGCATAAATTTACGTTTACGCTTGCAGCAGCCTTGATTCTGAGTGGCTGTGCTATGGGTCCTGATTATCAGGCTCCAACGAATGACATACCAAGCACCTGGAATGAGCAACAACAGGCTATATTCACGAATGCTGCTAATGAATCAGCGGCTAACACGGAAGCCTGGGAACAGTGGTGGCTACAGTATCAAGATCCAAGTT
This sequence comes from Aliidiomarina iranensis, assembly GCF_003987135.1. Taxonomy (GTDB): domain Bacteria; phylum Pseudomonadota; class Gammaproteobacteria; order Enterobacterales; family Alteromonadaceae; genus Aliidiomarina; species Aliidiomarina iranensis. Next base: position 87,672 of record NZ_PIPJ01000002.1, on the reverse strand, counting down.
TAAACCGTTTAGTGGAACGCGCATTGGATAGCAATTTATCGTTGCAAATTCAAATGCGCCGCATTGAACAAGCGCGAGGCCAGCTGGGGCTGAGCCGTGCAAACCAGTGGCCGCTATTGAGTGCTCAGGCTTCAGCGGCACGCGAGCAACAACCCACTACGGTGATGCCTGCTGAACTTGGTGGCGGCGCTCCAAGCAATCAGTTTTCGATTGCTGGCGCATTAAGCTACGAAGTCGATTTGTGGGGCCGTATTTCTCGCCAGCGTGAAGCTGCCGCGGCAATGCTTGAAGAATCTATTTTCGGTACTGAAGCAATTCGTTTAAATCTTATTACCGATGTAATTTCTACTTACTTCTCGTTGGTGAGCATAGAAGAGCAACGGCAAACTGCCCTCGAGATGATTTCTTCGTTAGAGCAAACGCTTGAAATTGAGCAATATCGAAATGAACGGGGCGCAAGCAGCCCACTAAACGTGCGCCGTGCTCAGGCGAGTTTAGCAAGCGCGAGAGCTACCCTGCCGGATCTCGAGGAAGCCGCGCAAACAACTCGCAGCGCCTTAGCCATTCTCGTAGGCTACAGCCCGCGGGAAATACTAACGGCCATTGAATTTGATGCAAGCGAGCAAAATGAAATACAACCCGCTCTGGCATTTCCAAACGTAGCACCCTCAGAGCTACTGCAACGCCGCCCCGATTTACGCGCTGCTGAAGCTAATTTGAAAGCAGCTTCAGCTGAAGTAGGTGTAGCTGTAGCAGAGCGCTTTCCAAGTTTAAATTTAAATGCGATGTTCGGAACAGGAGCTATGGATACAGGTGATCTGTTTAGCTCGGATGCTGAATCATGGAGCCTAGGTGCAGATCTTGCTGGGCCATTATTTGATTTCGGCCGCCGCCGTATCGCGGTTGAAACCGCAGAAGTGGCACTGGAAATAGCTGAACTTGAGTATCAACAAGCTATTTTATCGGCTTTTCAAGATGCCCGTGATGCCCTTCAGTTGCTCACAATTGCCGAGCAACGATTGGCAGCTATTGAAGCACAACATGAAGCAATTGCTGACACTTATCGGCTTGCGCAATTACAATATGATGGCGGTGCTATTGGCTTGTTTGAATTGTTAGAAACCCAACGAGCACTTTTAGATGCCAGCATGGCGCTAACGGATGCGCGTAACGGTCAACTTACCGCCAGTACAAATCTATTTAAAGCGCTCGGTGGTGGTTGGTAGTTACCAGGGATAACCCTTTACCTTGCAGGCGCAAAGCACTTTCATGGTGCTTTGCGCCTTTTTCTAGAACCGCTTATGATGCGGCCTCACCCTCCCTATCTGCATTGAGTTTAAGGCCTTGAAGTGGCATACTATGGCCCGATTTCCAACGGAGATGCGTTGTGTTTAACGCCGTTCTCCCATTGCAATAATTCCAGCGCATTTATTTCCAGCGCCTTAATTCACAGTGCCGCTCCTTGCTAAAAGAAGCGCTGTTTTAACCAATAGGAATCACAATGTCGACTGATAAATCAACGATTATTTATACTGAAACTGATGAAGCACCTCGCTTAGCCACATATTCTTTATTACCGATTATTCAAGCATTTACAAAGGCCGCTGGCATTTCGGTTGAAACTCGGGATATCTCGCTCGCTGGCCGCATTATTGCTAATTTTCCAGAATATCTCCGCGAAGATCAGCGCATCGGTGATGCCTTAGCCGAATTGGGCGAGTTAGCGAAAACACCAGCTGCGAACATTATTAAGCTACCGAATATCAGTGCTTCAATTCCTCAGCTTGTATCGGCAATTAAAGAATTGCAAAGCCAAGGCTATGCCCTGCCTGATTATCCATTCGAGCCAAAGAATGATGAAGAACGTGAAGTAAAAACGCGCTACGACAAAATCAAAGGCAGCGCCGTGAACCCAGTGTTGCGGGAAGGTAACTCAGATCGACGCGCGCCTACCTCCGTTAAAAACTATGCAAAGAAACATCCACATCGTATGGGCGCATGGACAAAAGATTCAAAAACCCATGTAGCGCACATGGATGGTGGTGATTTTTACGAAAGTGAACAATCAACCACATTCGCCGATGCCGAAACACTAAAAATTGTTTTGAAAAGTGAAAATGGCGAAGAAACGGTGTTAAAAGATGGCATCAAGGTACTGGCCGGCGAAGTAGTTGATGCTGCGGTAATGAACACCACAAAATTACAAGAGTTTTATGCCAAAGAAACAGCTGCCGCAAAAGCTGAAGGTGTGTTGCTTTCATTGCACTTGAAAGCCACCATGATGAAAGTATCTGATCCAATCTTATTTGGCCATGCGGTTAAGGTTTACTTCGCCGATTTATTTGCCAAACACGGCGATACCTTCAAAGAAATTGGCGTTGATTTAACCAATGGTTTCGGCGATGTAGTAGCTAAAGTTGCTGAACTACCTGCTGAAAAGCGCGCTGAAATTGAAGCCGATATTCAAGCCGTATACGAAAACCAAGCGCAATTAGCGATGGTTAATTCAGATAAAGGGATCACTAATTTACACGTGCCAAGCGATGTAATTATTGATGCCTCTATGCCGGCCATGATTCGTGATGGCGGTAAAATGTGGAACCTTGCGGGTGATCAACAGGATACCAAGGCAATGATTCCAGATCGCTGCTACGCAGGTGTTTACGCCGAAACCATCAACTTCTGCAAAGAACATGGTGCATTTGATCCAGCGACAATGGGAACCGTTCCTAACGTTGGCTTAATGGCGCAAAAAGCAGAAGAATATGGTTCTCATGATAAAACATTTGAGATTCCTGCGGCGGGTACGGTACAAGTATTAAACTCTGAAGGCGAAATTGTTTTCTCTCACACAGTGGGTAAAGGCGATTTATGGCGTATGTGTCAGGTTAAAGATGCACCGATTCGCGATTGGGTGAAGCTCGCGGTTACGCGTTCAGAGCAAAGTGGAATGCCGGCCGTATTCTGGCTTGATAGTGAGCGTGCTCACGATCGCCAATTAATCGCTAAAGTGGAAGATTATCTGCAAGAGCATGATACCAATGGCTTAGATATTCAGATTATGGCGCCAGTTGAAGCCACACTGCATACGCTTAAGCGCATGAAAGAAGGGAAAGATACGATCTCAGTAACCGGTAATGTTTTACGTGATTACTTAACGGATTTGTTCCCAATTTTAGAACTAAACACCAGTGCGAAAATGCTATCTATTGTGCCATTAATGAATGGCGGCGGCTTGTTTGAAACCGGCGCTGGCGGTTCAGCTCCTAAACACGTTCAGCAATTTGTTGAAGAAAACCACTTACGCTGGGATTCCCTTGGTGAGTTTTTAGCTTTAGCGGCCTCGTTAGAGCACCTTAGCCGAGTAACAGGCAATGAACGTGCGCAAGTATTAGCTGATACTTTGGATCAAGCAACCGCGATGTTCTTAGAAACCAACAAATCACCCTCGCGTAAAGTTGGTGAAATTGATAACCGTGGTAGCCACTTCTACTTAGGTATGTACTGGGCGGAAGCATTAGCGAACCAAGATAGCGATGCCGAACTAAAAACCCGCTTCACTAAACTTGCAGAGCAACTGCATGAAAATGAAGAGGCCATTGTTGCCAAATTAAACGATGTTCAAGGCGTAGCCGTTGAAATCGAAGGTTACTATCAACCGAATACCGATTTAGTGAGCAAGGCGATGCGCCCAAGCAACATTTTAAATGATGTGCTAGCAAGCTTGTAACCTACTCGTAGTTTGTTCGTTGAAGGCCCCAAATCTTGGGGCCTTTTTTATTTACGGCCCTTCCTATCAGCCCTATCGAAAAATCGAGAGCTTACAGTTGAACAGTTTGCGGTAAACTTGCGTTATCTAGAAAAGCACACATCATCCTGTGTTGATCGTTTCAAGCAGGGAGCCCTGCAATCGTTTTTTATATGCGAGCGGTAACCAAAATAAAGGCTGAATCACTATGTTAGTAAGAGCAGATTTACAAAAGCGAGAGGTGGTAACACCAGAGCAATATAACTATGTGGCCTCTCCCCTTCCCGGTGTTTCCCGCATGATGCTCGATCGCCAAGGCAACGAAATTGCCCGAGCCACTAGTATTGTAAAATATGATGCGGGCGCAGGATTCACGGCTCACACTCACGGCGGCGGCGAAGAAATTCTCGTGCTCGATGGTGTATTCTCCGACGAACACGGCGATTATCCGGCAGGTACTTACATTCGTAATCCGCCCGGCACTTCCCACACGCCATTTAGCAAAGATGGTTGCACAATTTTAGTGAAACTATGGCAATTTGCCGCAGGTGATCACGAACAACTTGCACTTAACACGAATAAAATGCAATGGCGGCCTGGCCTGGTACCTGGGTTATCAGTGCTTCCCCTCCACGAACACGATGGTATTAACACAGCGCTTGTGCGCTGGGCACCGAATACTCAGTTCAACCCACATATGCACCCCGGTGGCGAAGAGATATACGTTATCAAGGGGTTATTCCGTGATGAACATGGCGAGTATCCAGCCGGCTCATGGCTGCGTAGCCCGCGTTGGAGTAAACATACGCCCTTCACCGGAGAAGAAGGTGCGCTTATTTATGTGAAGGTTGGCCACCTTGGCGCCAATTTTTTAGAATTACCCAGTGCTAGTTAGGTATCATCCTAAAGTCGAATTTCTTTTCCCCGCACTTCCAGTAAATTAGTATTTGAGAAATTGGTGTCAGGCACCACTTCCTCGGGTACTTTTTTAGGAATTCTCTACGAAAACAGGATTTCAGCAGCGAGCCGCGGAGCGAAATAACATGACTTATCAACAAATACATAAATATTCGATCGACACACCCGAGCAGTTTTGGCGCGGCCAGGCTTCTAAATTAGCGTGGTACAAGCAGCCCACTACCATTCTACGCAACAATTCCCAGCAACCAAGTGGGTACGAATGGTTTGCCGATGGTGAATTGAATATGAGCTACCTCGCTTTGGATTACCATGTTGAACAAGGTCGCGGAGAGCAAGTTGCGCTCTATTATGATTCGCCTGTTACCGGCAACAAATACGCTTACAGCTATAATCAGTTGCTTGAACATGTAGCTCGATTTGCGGGTGTTCTGCAAGCAAATGGCGTTACTAAAGGTGATCGTGTTGTAATCTACATGCCCATGATTCCAGAGGCTGCGATCGCGATGCTTGCGGTAGCGCGGTTGGGCGCAATTCACTCGGTTGTTTTTGGTGGTTTCGCTGCCCAAGAACTCGCGGTTCGTATCGATGATGCTGAACCCAAGTTGGTTATATCCGCTTCCCATGGCATTGAACCCCATCGCCTCATCCCTTATAAGCCTTTACTCGACCAAGCCATTAGCAAAGCTAAGCATAAGCCTAACGCCACAATTATTTATCAGCGCATAAATGTACCGGAAGAGAAGCAAGTTTCTTGCGAACTGCACAAAGGCTTTGATATTGATTGGCAAACCGCCATGAAGTCGGCTGAACGTGTTATGCCTGTTGCTGTGGCCAGTACCGATCCGCTTTACATCTTGTACACTTCCGGCACTACTGGAAAGCCAAAAGGCGTAGTTCGGGATACGGGCGGTTATGCTACAGCTTTGAGTTACAGCATGAAGGCAATTTATAATTTAGAGGCTGGTGATGTGATGTTTACCGCCTCAGATGTGGGTTGGGTTGTTGGCCATTCCTATATTGTTTATGGGCCCCTTCTCGCAGGTTGTAGCACTGTAATGTATGAAGGAAAGCCGGTTTTTACGCCCGACGCTGGCGCATTTTGGCGAATTTGTGAAGAATATAAGGCAAAAGCCATTTTTGCCGCGCCCACAGCGTTCCGAGCCATACGGAAAGAAGATGGGAATGCTGATTTACTGCAAAACTATGATATTTCTCACTTAGAAACCATCTTTATGGCAGGTGAGCGCTTAGATCCCGCTACTTTTGAATGGGTTTGTAATAAAACTGGCAAACCAGTGATTGATCATTGGTGGCAAACGGAATCAGGCTGGCCAATTTGCGCAAGCCCCACCGGGATTGAAAAAATGCCAGTAAAAGCAGGCTCTTCCTCATTGCCGGTGCCTGGCTACAACGTTATGGTTCTTGATGATTCAGGTGATCCTATCGCTGCTAACGAACAAGGAAACATTGCTATTCAATTGCCCCTTCCCCCGGGCTGTTTAACTACTATCTGGGGAGATGCAGAACGCTTTCAGAAGAGCTATTTGGAGCAGTTCCCTGGGTATTATGCGAGCGGCGATGGTGGCTATATTGATAGCGATGATTATGTGTTCATTATGGGCCGAACCGATGATGTGATTAACGTTGCTGGGCATCGTTTGTCTACCGGCGAAATGGAAGAAGTTGTTGCCAGCCACCCTGCGGTAGCCGAATGTTGTGTGGTTGGAGCGAGTGATAGCCTCAAAGGTCAGCAGCCGATTGGCTTAGTGATTATGAAAAATGGGGTTGATATTAGCCCTGATGAACTTGAAAAAGAGCTTGTGGCGCTCGTGCGCGAGGAGATAGGAGCGCTGGCCTGCTTTAAAGTTGCAATTACGGTGAGCCGCTTACCAAAAACACGCTCCGGGAAGATATTACGCAATTTGGTTCGCAAAATTGCTGATGGAAAAGAATACGTGGTGCCATCCACTATTGATGATCCGGAAAGCATTATTGAAATAGCTAATGCGCTTGCAAAAACGAAGTTGGTATCTTAAGTAAGCCATGGCGCTCAGCAACTTGTGAGCGCTATGTGATGACATTATAGCGATAGGGCTTAGGAGCAGGCAAAGCAACCTGCTCACTACCCTAACAAATACGAAAAAGGGTAGCCACAACGGCTACCCTTTAGTATTTATTTCATGTCCGTTTAGTCGAAACTAAACTAGGCAGAAATCGTGGCAAATTAAATTGCTACGATGTTCTCAGCCTGAGGACCTTTCTGGCCTTGAGTTACGGTGAAAGAAACTTTTTGGCCTTCAGCCAAAGTTTTGAAACCGTTACCAGAGATCGCGCTGAAATGAGCGAATACATCTGGACCGCCTTCGCGCTCGATGAAACCAAAACCTTTAGTTTCGTTAAACCACTTTACGGTACCAGTAACTGTATTAGACATAATATTATCCTGAAATTTTTAATGTTAAATATGCACTCCAGCTGATTTCAGCGTGGATAGTGCTGTCATGCGGGAAAAATAAACTAAAACTTAAGAACTACAGGACGAAGATTATGGTAATACGACGAATTGGAGTGTTAAATTGTATCTTTCTTGCATTGGGGGCTACTATACAGCATCGGAGAATAAAAGATAGCGAAACTTACAAAAATAAATGATTAAATTACACGGTAAAACAAGGATTTATTATGTCGGTGCCCATTATCACTTTTACTATGAATCCAGCCGTAGATACTTTTGGTGAAACCGAGCGAATTTTCGATGATAGCAAAAGCCGTTGCCAACAATCGACTCAAGAACCTGGTGGTGGTGGCATCAACGTGGCTCGCAACATCAACCGTATGGGTGGGCAGGCATTGGCAATCTTTCCAGCCGGCGGATTAAACGGTGAACTGTTAAAACAACTACTCGCAAGAGACAACACGCCATTTCAGGCTATTCCAATTAAGGCAGATACACGGCAAAACCTCGCGATCAGCGAACGCTACTCCGGTAAAATGTTTCATTTTGTGTTTCCAGGTCCGGAACTTACTCAACTTGAGCTGGATAATTGCTGGAAAAAAATTTTTTCACAGCCTGAGCCACCAAGGTATTTAATTCTCAGCGGTAGTATAGCCGATTCACTGCCTCCTGATTTCTATGGCGATATCACCACTCAGGCGAATCAACTCGGTAGTAAAGTTATTCTCGATAGTTCCGGTGCGGCGTTACATGGCGCTCTCTACCACGATGCCTTCCTTGCCAAATTGAACCGCAAAGAGTTTTCATCGCTTGGATATTCGGAACACGATGGCCTTGTTACCCTAGCCGAGCAAATGCGCGAGCGCGTAAAAAGCGGTGCAGCACGAAACTTAATTGTTACGCTAGCCAAGGGTGGCGCTCTTATGGTTACTCAAACAGGTGAAACTTTCGCGTTTATGCCACCAAAAGTTGAAATAGTGAGCCACGTGGGTGCTGGTGATAGTTTTGTTTCTGCCCTAACCTTTCAACTCATGCAGGGCACCTCAATCGTTGAAGCATTTCGCTACGGCGTAGCTGCTGCCTGCGTTACTGTGCAAACTAGAGGTAATCAACTTTACGATTTAGCCTTATTAGAGGACATCTATAAAAAAACGCAGCCCCTTGCCTTCACAAGGTAGCTGCGTTTATTCGCTAATTTATAGATTATATTCTTTCGACATTAAGTAAGCATAGGCAACGCTAAATGCGGTTTCTTGAAAAACTTTTAAACCCGTATCGGCATAATCTACCGGAATTGGATTGCGCTTAATAATATCTTTCTGCATCGAGTTTGCAAGCAAATGAGTTTCAACACTATCTATCAACTGCAATGCGGCCTCGATCTTGAAGCCTACTGCCGAACCAGAAAATTTCCCTTTCTGCATTCGCTCTTTGATGATTAACCGTTCAATTTTGTAATCTTCAATCAATTTACGAAAGGTAAATTGAAAGCGGCGCACTTGCTCAGCATCATGATCTTTCAACAGTTGAAAACGTACCTGGCGGCAATCAGGGATTTGCACTAGGCCATCGTTCATTTCCATTAAGCAAATTATTGCTTCGTTACTCTTTATTTCAATGCCACATACACGCATCAATGTTCTCCGCTTTAAACTTTAGCGAGCTTATCAGCAAGTAGCGCAATGGTTATTTTTATTGCCCTACTTGCTCTGCAAACCCAGCTAAATCTCATAACTTAGCTAGTTTACGGACATTGTACAGTAAGTAACGTTGACAGCAATTAATTATCCTTCACCGCTGCTAGCTCGTCGCGTAACCTGTTGCTCTCATCGGCTCTTGGCTTCACTAAGCGAGCTAGAGCAAGATACAGCACCGGGGTAAGATAGAGCGTAAACAACACAGAAATACCTAAACCACCAAACACCACCCAACCAATGGCGTTGCGTGCTTCCGCTCCGGCACCAGTGGAAAGTATAAGGGGCAACGCGCCAAGCATAGTTGAAAGCAACGTCATGGTAATTGGCCGTAAGCGAATTTTAGCGGCTTCTTCAACCGCATCACGCACTGAGCGCCCTCCGTCGCGCATTTGGTCTGCAAATTCAACCAGCAAGATAGCATTTTTCGCAATCAAACCAATAAGCATCACTAGGCCAATTTGCGAATAGATATTGATTGAATTACCCGTCAGCAACAGTGCGAAGAGTGCCGCGGCGATACCAAAAGGCACGGTAGCCATAACAACCACGGCGCTATTCACACTTTCAAACTGAGCAGCCAATACCAAAAACACAATTAATAAAGCGAAAACAAAGGTTAACGTGACATCACGAGTTGTTTCCTCAAAAGCGAGTGCCTCTCCTAAGAAAACTAAACCGATATCCGATGGTAGCTCTTCTTGTGCAAGCGCTCGAAGTTGATCTACCGCCTCATTAATCGTAATGCTATCTGGCAATTCCATATCGAGCTCTATTGCCCGGCGTTGAGCCTGCCGTTCTAACTCTGCAGCTACACCCTCTTCACTGATGGTTGCCAAACTTGATAAGGGTACCAGTCCGCCATCACGAGAACCCACATATAGATTGGTTAAATCGGAAGGGTTTTCAACTAAATTCCGAGATGCTTGCAGAATAATAGGAATCGATTGATCTTCTACATTTAAATCAGCTAAATCATCGCCGTTAATGGCAACTCGCAACGTCGCCGCAATATCTGAAAGCGGCACATTTAACTCTTCTGCACGAAGCCTATCAATGTTTACCCGTAATTGCGGTTGTGTGGGTTGATAACCAATGTTTGGTATCCCTAGCTCTGGTATTTGTTCCTGAATCAACGCCGAAAATTCTAACGCTGCCGCATAGATATCTTCGTAATCTTGGCCTGTTAGCGCTAACTCTAAACCGCCACCTGTTCCGCGTAAGTTTAAGCTGTTAGCACCAAATGCCCGCGCCGGCGCTCCCGGTATTGCCGCGAGCGGCCCGCGTATTTCATTGATAATCTCTTGTTGGCTACGATCGCGTTCTTCCCAAGGCTTAAGCGGCACTACTACAAATACCAAATTTGGATCCCATTGGCCAACAACGGTTACGATGTTTTCAATTTCACCATCTTCAACGTAAGGTAACAGCACTTCTTCAATTCGATTGGCTTGCCGTTGCATAAAGTTCAAACCAACGCCATCAGGGCCCCGCGCAAAAATCGAAATTTGCCCACGGTCTTCCGGCGGTAACAGTTCATTTTCAAGCGCTTGGTAAGCCCACACCGAAGAGATAGCGGCGAGCGCACAAATAATAAATACCAACGTGGCGTGGTTTAATGCCCACGCCAAAGATGCACTGTAGCCGTCACGCAGCATATTGCCAAAGCGAGCGATTTTTGTATCTTTCGATTTTGTTAGCGGTAATCGCGCGGTTAACGCTGGCACCATGGAAAGCGCAACAAAAGAGGAAATAATTACGGCAGCAGCGAGCACGCCACCAAACTCACGGAATAATCGACCGGCTGTAGAGGGCAAAAACGATATGGGCACGAAAACAGCAACAAGCACCGCAGTGGTTGCTACCACCGCGAAAAATACTTCACGTGTACCAATTACGGCTGCCGCGCGTGCGCCCATGCCGCCCGAACGACGGCGCTGAATATTCTCTGTTACCACAATCGCATCATCTACAATCAAACCTGTAGCCAGAACTAATGCGAGCAAGGTAAGAATATTCACGGAAAAGCCTAACACCCAAAGTGCGGCTAATGAGCCTATCAGTGATACCGGAATCGCAAGAGCTGGAATGATGGTAGAGCGGAAGTTGCCGATGAAAATCCAAAGCGTAAGGATAACCAAAACAACCGTGAGAACGAGCGAAATCAGAACTTCGCGAACAGAACCGCGAATAAATTCGGCATCGTCTGATGTTATTTGCACCTGCAAATCTGGGAAGCGTTCGCTAATGCTCGCCATTTGCGCCTGAATCTCATTAGATATTTCTATCGTATTGGAGCTAGCTTGCCGAATAATCGAGAGGCCGATAACTGGTTTGCCATTAAAACGTACGAAGTTTTGCGCATCCGCAGGGCCAAAGTAAACGTCTGCAACATCCCCTACCCGAGTATCATCGCTAATTACAATCTCAGACACCTGTTCGGCCGTTACCGAGGTGGCATCCGCTCGAACTATCAACTGTTGATCCGTGGAACGAATACTCCCCGCTGGCACATCGAAAGGGGCTTGGCGCAATGCATCCGCGATATCAGTAACCGTGAGCTCAAAGCTTGCTAACCGCAATGGGTCAATCATTACTCTAAGAACCCGTTCGCGATCACCATTTAGCGCAACATCCGCAACACCGGGGATATTAAGTAATAAAGGAACTAAATCGGTTTCAACGTTTTCAGTCATGGTTTCGAAATCAAGCGTTTCACTTGTAACCGCCACTCGCACAACTGGATCGGCGTTATTATCCGCCTTGATAATCGCTAACCGTTCTACATCCGGTGGAAGTTCTCGCTCAACCCGTGCTACCGATTCACGTAAATCGTTGGCCGCATTGTCCAAATCAATACCTGGTCGAAATTCAACAACGATTCGGGTGCTGTTCTCTTCACTTGAGCTACTTATCGATTTAACACCGTTTACACGCGCCACAGCACCTTCTAGTAACCGGGTAACCTCGGTATCCACTGTTTCTGGCGCAGCGCCCGGAAACGCCGCAGTAACCGTAACCACTGGCCTATCAACATCAGGAAGCTCGCGCACCTCAATACCATTTAAGGCAGCAAAGCCCGCAATGATAATAAGTAGGTTCAGAACAATGATTAAAACCGGCCGACGAATCGCCAGTGAAGGAAGATCTTGCCGTGTTTTATCGGCTATGGTTGGATCCGAAGGGGCCCCATTTGTTGAGGATTGATTAGAACCTGAATCATTTTTAATACTCATTATTCAACCCTCGAATCATCAGTAAAGCGCAGTTTCTGCCCTTCTCGCAGTGATTGAATCCCTTCAAGAACGATAAGCTCTCCAGCTTCAATCTCTGCATCTACTAAAATTCTTCCGGCTAAACGTTGTTTTATTTCAACATTTACCTGCTCCGCCACATATTCATTATCGTCATTTTGCTTTGCCATCCAAACGTAGGCACTAGTTGCACCCCACAGTAATGCAGCTTCAGGTACCACTTTGAACTCTTGGCCGTTTGCCGTCATGTTTACGCGAAAGCTCATACCGGGCCGAAACTCATCATTCTCATTATCCAATAATGCGCGTACTCTGATAGTTCGGTTAACCTCATCGATTCGTGAATCGATTTCAGCAATCGATACTGATATCTCTTCGTTTTGGCTTTGCCACGGTTGCACGGTAATTTCGGGTGAGTCGGCGAGTATATCTAGGGCAGATTCTGGTGCTCGAAAGTTAATGAATAGTTCGCTACGGTCGTCGAGGCTAGTTATTGCAGTTTGTTGCGTAATGCGATCGCCAACGTTCACATCTGTTAGCCCCACAACTCCAGTGTAGGGTGCGCGAACGAACCGATCTTCAAGTTCCGTAAGGGCTTCTTGCAAGGTTACTTCTAACAATTCTTTAGCCGTAATTGCATCATCCAAAGCACTTTGTGTTGTTCCACCTTGCGAGAGCGTAGCCTGCAACCGGCGTACGGTTCGTTCGGCATCAGCAAGCTGAATGCGCGCGCGAGCCACTGCCACATTTTGTCGGCGAGCATCAAGTTCCAAGAGAATTTGGCCCTCTTCCACTAATTCGCCGGGTTGAAAACGCACGGCGGTTACGATATCGCCAACAGCGGGGAAGAGCATAATCGATTGCACAGCTTGCGCTGAACCAACGGCCTGAATACTTCTGTTTTCTTGTTCTGTTTCGATTGGGTTAACCAGAACAAGTGTCTCGCTATTTCCTCGCCCCTGTTGTGCAGCTGCCGAAAACGAAAAACAGAAAATAACGCCAAAGACCAGTAGTAATTTGGTTGTTCTCCAACAAGCTTGCATTCGATGTCCTTTGTGCAATGAAATAGCGGATTGATTTGCAAGTGTTATACGCAAAAGTTTAAGTAATGATCACATTCACAATCCACCTTCGCATTAAAGTGCAGTGAGTTGCATGAAATCTGCGATTAACTACCAAATCCCGTTTAATCCCCAACTGAACCCGAAAGTTCTGCGCCAAAGCATCATTACTGTGAAGCGAATAGCTTCCCCAATTCACCTAACCACACATTAAACACGCCGCTATCACTGCATCATTGTTCTGCTTGAACGTAGAACCAACGCCCCCGCTCCCAGATAAATTTTGATTTCTCTTCTAACATGTTCAGTTCATCACCCTGCTTATAAAACGCTTTAAAATGCACAAACCCGCGTGCACCCCGCTGCCAAGTAGAAACCACCTGTAACTGCACCCAATTTGGGTTATCGCTTAAATCTAACTTGGGCCGAGTACTCTCGTGCCAGGTTGCCAGTAAATAATCTGTATCACCCAACACGAAAGCAGAATATCGGGAACGCATAAGCGCCTCTGGCGTTCGCGGAATTGCGCCACTGTGAAAAGCGCCACAACATGTGCCATAACTCTTTTCGCTGCCGCACGGGCATAAAGCATCGTTAACCATATTTTTCTTAATATCCTTGGAAAATATATTTTGTTTGAATCAGCTCAGGGCACAGTTACTGCTTAAAGGTTCGAATATAGAGTTGCTCTACTTGTTCTCGAGCCCATGGGGTTTTTCGCAAAAACTTTAAAGAAGATTTCACCGATGGATCGTTTTTAAAGCTGTTAATATTTATTTTGCTTGCTAATGTTTCCCAACCATAGTGTTGTTCAAGTTCCACCACTATTTGTTCCAAAGTGATACCATGGAGAGGATTTTTCGGTTGTTCAGTTGCCATGCTCATTTCTCTAATATTGAGTACAAAGAATCATTTGCTACAACAAAAGCACCTAGTGAAGGTGTGGGCGATCCTGAATTACGCACTTAAATTGATTAATCGCCATGTTTTCTCTTCATTACTTTTGCATTGTTCATTATTGCATAACGTATTGCATTACGTTTAACTCATGAGTTTTTATTTATGAATCCTATCCATCAAGCATCTGAGCATATTAGCCGTGGCATTATTTTTATGGTGTTAGCAGTATTTTGCTTTGCACTTATGGATGTAGCAATGAAGCATTTAGCCGGCCATTTAAGCTCATTTCAGGTTAGTTTCTTTCGTGGTGCAACGTCATTGCCATTTGTTGTGCTTTGGCTTTTGAGCCAGCGCACACTGCATAAAATTAGGCCCAACAACCTGTTGTTGCATGGATTGCGGGGCGTTATCAGCATTGCTTTTCTGATTCTTACCGTAATCACCTTAAGGGAACTGCCCTTAGCCAACGCCTACGCAATCTTTTTTGCCGCACCGCTAATCATCACCCTACTCTCAGTGCCTATTCTCAAAGAAAAAGTGGGGGTTCATCGCTATACCGCGGTATTTGTTGGATTTCTTGGTGTTCTCATTATGTTGAACCCAAATGCCATGGGCTTTGCATCCATTGGTGTGGTTTCTGGCCTGTTGGCAACGCTAGGTTATAGCATGGTTATGATCTTAGTGCGTTACATGCATCGCAGTGAAACATCAGAATCCTTAATGTTCTTTTTCGTGCTGAGCCTAACTTTAGGCTGTGGGGCTTTAGCCTTAACTGATTGGCGGCCGCTAAGCTTTACCGATATACCTTGGCTGCTCCTACTGGGGATTTCCGGTGCCATAGCGCAATACTTGTTAACAGAAGCCTACCGGCAGGCACCGCCATCGGTATTATCATCTTTTGAATACACGGCAATGATTTGGGCACTACTTTTGGGTTACTTTTTCTGGCAGGAATTACCTAGCATGTGGGTTTTAGCAGGCGCCTGCGTGGTGATCGCCAGTGGCGTTTACATTAGCCATCGCGAGGCCATTCGCAAGCGCCAACAGCGGGCAATTCAAGATTCTTGATTCTCGCTAAGAAATACCGCAAGGTTGTTAGCAAAGAAAAATTTAGCGCTATTTAATTCAGGGAATCATTATGAAACCGATTTTTTATCCATTTTTGCTAGCTCTATTACTGCTAAGTGCCTCGGCAAGCGCAACTGAAGATAAAAGTGTAAGCGAATTTACTGAGGGCATGCAGGTTAATCGCGGCTTTTTTACATTTTATTTTGATGCCGATACCGACAAAGTGTACTTAGAAATTCCTCTCCAAAGAGAAAGCAGCCAAGCCAGCAACCCAGCCAACAACCCAGGCAACAACCAAGCCACCACATCAGAGTTTATATTTCAAAGCAGTTTGCCCCGCGGTATTGGTTCAAACGATTTGGGTTTAGATCGCGGGCAACTCGGTGCTACTCGCTTAGTGGAATTCAGCCTGCATGGTAATCGCGCACTCCTTATTGAAAAAAACACCCAATTTCGTGCCATCACCGAGAATGAGATGGAGCGTCGAAGTGTAGAGGAAGCATTCGCAGAATCTGTTTTGTTTGGTTTTGATATTGTAGCCAAACAGGAAGATCGTGTACTTATCAATTACACGCCGTTTTTATTCGCCGATATCCATAATATTGAACAACGCTTGCAGAGCATCAACGAAGGTAACTTTAAGCCAGATACAACGCGATCGGTTTTGTGGCCTGAGCGCATGAAATCTTTTCCCAAGAATACAGAGCTTGAAGCTAAAGTTACCTATGTCGGAACAAACCCAGGGCGATTTGTACGCTCGGTTACGCCTGAACCTTCAGCCATTACCGTTCATTTACATCATTCACTAATTGCGTTACCTGATGATGGCTACCAAACTCGCGCCTTCCACCCTAGCAGTGGTTACTATGCTCGTGGTTTCCAAGATTACGCTGCGCCATTACAAGCGTCTATGGATCATCGTTTCATTGCTCGCCATCGGTTACAGAAAAAGAATCCAAATGCCGCCACAAGTGAACCTATCGAGCCCATTGTGTATTATCTCGATCCAGGAGTGCCAGAGCCAGTGCGCACTGCTCTTTTAGATGGCGCCCGGTGGTGGGCCGAAGCCTTCGAGGCAATTGGCTTTAAAGATGCCTTTATTGTGCGTGATTTGCCTCCTGAGGCAGACCCAATGGATGTGCGCTACAACATTATTCAATGGGTTCATCGAGCTACCCGTGGTTGGTCCTATGGCGCCTCTGTGATTGATCCGCGCACCGGCGAAATCTTGAAAGGTCATGTTTCTCTTGGATCTCTGCGCGTTCGCCAAGATATGTTAATTGCGCAAGGCTTGCTCGCGCCATTTGCTAGGGATGCTAATAGTGAGCAGCTTTTAACTGATATCGAAGCCATGGCATTGCACCGTATTCGCCAACTTTCCGCCCACGAAATCGGCCATACCCTCGGTATTGCTCACAATTTCGCGGCGAACTCGCAAGATCGTGCATCGGTAATGGATTACCCTCACCCTCTTATCATGTTGAATGATAATAATGAAATCACACTTAACAACGCCTACGCCACGGGTATGGGGGAATGGGATAAATTTACCGTGGCCTACGGCTACAGTGAGTTCACCTCAGCCGAGGCAGAAGCCGAAGGATTAGCTGCGCTAATTGCAGAAACCTACGCACGAGGCATGCACTTTATTTCCGACCGCGATGCGCGTCCAGCCCATAGTGGACACCCCACGGCTCACCTTTGGAATAATGGCGAGAACGCCACAACCGAATTAACGCGGCTAACAGATGTAAGAGCACGGGTTCTCAATCGATTGAATGAAGATAATCTTGCTCCAGGCCAACCTCTCGATGAATTACAACAGGTGCTTGCCCCTATGTATTTACTGCACCGATATCAGGTTGAAGCCGCCGCAAAATTGATAGGTGGTGTGAATTATCGTTACGTTGTAAATGGTGAGCCCGTGGTAAACGAACCAGTTAGCGCCACTGAGCAACGGCGAGCGCTCGCTGCACTGTTGGTTACACTCAAGAGCCAGTTTTTAGCATTACCAACCGAATTAGAAAAGTTGCTGGTACCAAAAGCCTACGGTTCAGCCACCAGCCGTGAAGATTTCCCAACACGCATGGGCCTATTTACTGACCCACTAACCATGGCCGAAACCAGTGCAAATCACACACTAAGTTTTATGTTGAATCCACAGCGGTTGAATCGCTTGAGTTGGCAGTTCGAGAGCCAAAACGCTCACCTAGCACCTTTCGAACTGGCGCAACAATTGATCGATAATAGCCAGCGGAATTTAGCAGAAAATAACAATCAACTCAGCCAACGAGTGGCTTACCTAACGGCTTATCATTTGAGCCAAAGTATGCTGAATCAGAGCACAGCACCGGAAGTAAAAAGCCAATTAGAATGGGCGCTCATACAATGGCATGAACAGTTAACGAATGCCGCAAGTGCAAATGAGGGTGGTAATGAGAGCACGGAGGAAGCATACGCGTTAAGTGCATTTCCGAGCTATCTAGCGCGGCGAATTGAGCACTTTTTGGCAAATGGTGAGTGGCCCGAAGCATTTACGCCTGCGCAAATGCCACCCGGATCACCGATTTAATCGCTCATTTTAAGGAGTTCATTGCCCGTTGATGAAACAACGGGCAATTCATTAACAGAAACTCACTTAACGCCAATCGGTATATTAACGACAGAACATCTGCATATAATTCACATTCGGCTTTGTTTCTACACGCCATTTCCGCGTTAGCGGGTTAAAAGCAAACCCTCGGCGAATAAAGAGCTTAAAGTGATGCTGGGCTAATTTTTGTTCCATTTCCCTTGGCTTCACAAAAAAGCGCCAATTATGTGTTCCTCGCGGGAGCATTCGTAATACATATTCAGCGCCGATAATAGCCACCACAAAAGATTTAAACGTGCGATCTAAGGTAGCCATCACTAACATCCCCTTTTCAGCAACTAAATTTGCACAGGTTTCAACTAATGCGTCTTGGTCGATAACATGCTCAATCACTTCCGTATTGAGCACGACATCAAATAACTGAGAATTATCCAGCTCTTCTGCCAACGCATGCTGGTAGCTAATACTGAGCCCAGAGCTTTTTGCATGTTGTGTAGCAACTTTAATATTCATCTCACTACCATCGATTCCGGTAACTTCCGCACCAAGTTCAGCCAATGGCTCGCAAATCAATCCAGCGCCGCAGCCAATATCTAAGATTCTGATCCCCTTGAGGGCATTTGGCTTGGCAGCATCTCGTTGAAAGTGCTGGCAAATACCTTGAATAATTACATCTACTCTGACCGCATTGAACGCCAACACGCTTTTAAATTTACTTGTTGGATTCCACCATTCTTCGGCAAGTGCATCAAACTTCGCCAGTTCTTCCGATTCATATGCGCCTCTTGCCTTCTCGTTTCTATCGCCGGATGATGAATCTACCTTTGTATCGGCTGTTGAGAGATAGTTTTTTTTAGTTTTATCGAGCATTAGAGCCGCCTTAGAAAGAAAAAAACGAGTGATTTGAACGCTTTTTATTCGTTGTTCGAAAATAAAGTGAGTGGGTAGCGAGTTCAACGCTTATATTGCGTGGGGCAATAGCCGCGCGAAACATCCGGCGAACGCAGTGATTTATGTTTAGTTTTACGGCCGCTAACACGTTCACGCCAAAGGCGAAAAGAGGAGGGTTTTAAGTTACTGCGCATCAATTTGATCACGTCTTTTTCGGCGTAGCCAAAGGTTGCTTCAATGGCTTCGAAAGGTGTTCTATCTTCCCAAGCCATTTCTATAATCCGAGATTTTTCATGTTCTTGCATAACCGATATTCCGTAATAAGGATGAGCAACTCAGATTACGTAAACACGGCGATGAAGGTTCATTACTCAGCAAGTACTACTTTATTTCTGCCTTCTTTTTTCGCGGCGTACATTGCTTTATCCGCCCGAGAAATTAAATCCTCGAGCTTTTCTCCTTTACGGAAGCTGGCGATACCAAAAGACATGGTTACAGTTCCAACATCAGAGAACGATATCTTAGCAATTTTCTCTCTCAAGCTATCAATCTGCTTTTCTACATCAGTGCTCGTGCACTTGTGTAGCAGAATTAGGAATTCCTCTCCGCCCCAGCGCACGGCGACATCGCTTGAGCGAATACCCTGAAGAATTACTTTCGAAATCTCACGCAGAATCTCATCGCCTCGTTGGTGGCCATAGTCATCATTGATAGGCTTAAAATGATCGATATCCGCCATAATTACGCAAAAAGGTTCGCCAGTATCGAGGGCTATCTCATAAGCGGCTTCAAGTTTAGCTTGCCCTGCTCTGCGATTTGCTAATGAGGTCAATGGATCGGTTGATGCCTGTTCCTCCAGCTCAGTTTCCCGCAACATCTGTTTGGTAACGTTCTTCATCACGGCTACATAATGAGTTACTTCACCAGTATCACTATGCAAAGGCGATATCTTCTCATCACAATATACGGGTAGTCCGTTTTTATGGAGGTTTATCGAGCGCGCTTCGTGAACATGGTCTCTTTCTAAGTTAATTAGCAGGTTAGCGTAATATTCCTCATTTCCTTGGCGAGTTTTAATAAACCGAGCATCCTGCCCTTTGGCCTCCTCCGAGGAATAGCCCACAAGCTGTTCAAACCCTTGATTAGCAAATTCAATACGGCCATTCAAATCAACAATAATAATCGCTACCTGAGCTGCATCGAGCGCCTCAGCGAGAAGTGCAACAGATTTATTCGATTGCTTTAAATCGCTGATATCTTGCTGAATCGAGATAAAGTGGCTAATTTGGTTTGATTCATTTCGCACCGGTGATATTCGCCATTCAACATCATACGAAGTACCGTCTTTACGATAGTTAACCGATACACCAGTGAAGTGCTCGCCAGCAGCTAAGGCTTTCCGTAGCTCGGCAATCACGTTCCAATCCGTTTTCGGGCCCTGTAGAATTCGTGGCGTCTTTCCCATCAGTTCGGTTTGGCTGTAACCTGTCATTTTCGCAAAGGCAGAATTGGCGAATAAAATTTTCTGGCCATCAGGCCCCAGTTTAGCATCGGTGATCAACACACCATTGAACGACTGCTCAACAGCGGTGTTCACTAAACGGCTCAGATTACGTTTTTCAGCTTCACTCGAATTTTCATTTAACAAGAAAATATCGCTCATCCGTTTTGGTGGCCTTTAAAAAATATATAAATCAAATATTTTGCCAGTTTAGAATACTTTTTCGCACTTTACACTGAAGTTTCATGAAATAAAGCCGATAACATTACTCACGCCTCTAAAACCTTATCGCGAGAGTTCAACGCGATTTAGCTACACCAGCGAGGCCTAATACGTGTATATAATGCGTTACTAATATAAAAAAGCTCAAGCCTGTTACATCCACATCAATTCAGGTATTCTCTGAACAAATGATATTAAAACGCTCTGCTAGGTGAAACGAATGCAAACTATTTTTCCAGAAGACATGTCGCCCGTTATTGGCTGCACCAAGTGTGCCGTAGATCTGCCCTTTAATTTTACATTTGCATTTCAGCCTATCGTGAACGTTGGCTCCAAATCCCTTTTCGGTTATGAAGCACTAGTGCGCGGTTGCGATGGAAGCTCAGCTTGGTCGATACTTAGCCAAGTAACCGATGATAACCGCTATATGTTCGATCAAGCGTGCCGAGTTACCGCCATTCGATTAGCCAGTAAACTTAAACTCGATTCAGTGTTAAGCATAAACTTTCTGCCAAATGCGGTTTATGAGCCTGCTCATTGTATTCGGAGCACACTGCAAGCAGCGAAAGAGAGTAATTTCCCGATCGAAAATTTAATGTTTGAAATTACCGAATCGGAACAAGTTCATAACCCTGATCACCTCACGAAGATTTTTAAACACTATGCTGAGCAAGGTTTCGTTACCGCAATTGATGATTTCGGCGCTGGCCACGCTGGCTTGAATCTTTTATCGAGTTTTCAGCCACGCATCATGAAATTCGATATGGAGCTTGTTCGTGATGTCCACGAAATTACAGTTAAACAAATCATTGCTGATTCCCTCATCACCATGTGCATGCGATTAGGCATCACGCCGCTTGCCGAAGGGATAGAAAAAATAGAAGAACTTAACTACTTTAAATCACGCGGTGTTGAATTAATGCAAGGCTACTATTTCGCAAAGCCTGGCTTTGAATGTTTACCGGAAATTGATTACGAATCGTTTTAAAGGCAACGCTAAGTAACAACGGCGAGTTAAATGAACGCTCGCCGTTGCTGTAACCGCAAATACCAATTAATCATTTAAACCACTCGCGTGATATCCTTTGCTGCTTCGGCCAACATAAGCCTATCGTGTTTCGAGACATCACTCTCATTAATTACTTCAACTACCGCCGCAAGCTGCAATCGAATACTTTCTAATCGCGAATGTTCATGGGTTGTGCTCGCGATCACTTGCAGAGCGGTTAACAAACGCTTTAGTACCCACACATTGCCACGTGCATTTTGTCGTATCTGATCAAATGCTGAGTAAAGCAAATCTTCATAGCTTGGGCCTTTGAGTAACAGGCGCAGCTCATTGCTTTCACCAGTAAAAGCACATTTAACTTGATACTTATTCAATACTGCAAAGATCGCCACCAGTTGATCAATGCACATGATCCCAGTGGTCGAATCATTAATTCCTGGCGAAAGTGCCCGCAATGCAACATCTACTAACTGCCGAATGCCGAAGGTAATATCCTGTTCAACCGTGCGTTGCCGCCCAATAGCCACCATATTTGCCAAGGTTTTTTGTTCTTCAGCGGTTGGTAGAAATCCATACACAGATAAAACTTCAACATCAGCAACAGCAAATTCACCTACTCTTTCCTGCACTCTGATAATACCGCCTTTTTTCTCAGCAAAAGCAACTAAATTAGAAGTATCTAGGCTTTGAATATAACCGGATTTGTCCGCAACAATCGGGTGCCAGAAGCGCTCAGTTCCCTGCAATGTGGCTTCAATGTCGGCGTTAGAATAAGGTTGTTCTTCTTTTGCTTCATCTGAACTCTGGCTTATCTTAGGATACAGATTCTCAATAGCACAAATGGTTTCCACTGCTACCTCAGCCAAAATGTGGTTCGCTTGAATAGAGCGTGCGATATGGTGAATAAAGAAAATGAACACACCAATACCCACAAAGCCAAGCAACAGCCCCATCAACACCGCTAAAGAAGGAACAAAGGCATCTTCGCCCCCGATTGTTTTTAAAACAATCAAACAATAAGAGAAAATCCCTAAAAACGCCCCAAGTGAAATCTGAGTGCCTTTATCGCTCATAAAGTTGCGCAGAATACGTGATGAATATTGGCTAGAAGCTAAGCTTAAAGCCACTAGTGTGCTCGAGAAAACCACGCCAGTAACCGTGATTGTGGTTGTCGCGATAGTAGAGAGCAAGCTCCGAGAACCATCAATGCTTGAGCCAAATGCCCGTGGCCAGTTCTCAAAGAACTGAGCTGCAGTTAGCTCTTCAAGTTCAATCAAGGAAAAAGCAAGCACTACTGAGGTAAGCACTATTATGCTGGGTAAAAACCAGAAGCTCGCTCGTACATCCAACCACACATGATACATTCTGTTCAGCATTATCGTTCCCTCAATGATTGTTTAACCCGAATCACATGTTATTTTCATTCACCAACATAAAGGAAAATACCCAGTTTGGCGAATTGCCGCCGCTCAAATTCTAAATCCTCCATGAGCACTTTGTCGGCGAGAGCAATATCGGTTAAGGAAATACGCAAAGTGGCGCCATTTACAGCAATACGGGTGATTGGCGATAAATGTTGCCGATCATTGTTAAATACAACCGCTAAACGCAGTAGCACGAGCAATGCTAAAACTTTAGAGGTCTCAAACAGGGTAAAAGGTGGAAATGCGCTCGCATCAATTTTCTTGCGAAAGTAACGGGCTAATAGCGCAGTAGCCTGCTGCTCCTCGCGGTTGAAGCCGGGCATATCCGTATGCTGCAAAATATAGCCTGCGTGTTTATGTCGGCTACTGAAGTTAATGTGAAATCCTATTTCATGAAGTAAGGCCGCCCAACTCAATAAGCGGCGAAATACCTTTCCTTTCAACTGCCATTCTTGTTTCACCGCAGCCAAAAGCTCAAGTGCGGTTGCTTGCACCCTAGCCGCTTGCTCTGTATCTACGCCATAGCGAAGCGCCAAACTATCAATAGTGCGCTGCTGAACATCTTTGTGTTCCAACACTTGCTCAGCTAATTGATACAACACCCCCTCTCGCAACGCGGCATCATGAGCATGAATTTGCCGTATACCTAATTCTTCCATAACGGCAATCAAAACGGCGATACCACCGGGAATAATGGCCAATCTATCCATTTCTAAGCCAACGAATTCCGGGGTGTTGAGATCAATTTCGGCAATATTTTTTGCCGCAATCAACGATTCAATCAAGATATGTAATTGCGGCAATTCAATCATGTCGGCAGCATTACCAAACCGAGCAGCACACCAAGTACTCAGCGCTTTAATAGTGCCCGAGGTGCCATACACTTTCTCTAGTGCGAAAGGGCGGAAATCCGCTTGCATAGCCTCAAGTTCTCGCCGGGCTGAAATAATAGCTTTATCGAAGCGCTTACGGCTCAGCTTACCGGCCGAAAAAAAATGTTCCGTATAGGAAATACAGCCCATACTCACAGAAGCCACCATTTTCGGATAAACCTTATGGCCCGCAGCAAGCTCGGTACTGCCCCCACCGATATCGATAATAAACCGGCTATTATCCATTGCTGTAGTTTGCGCCACACCATGGTAAATCAAGCGAGCTTCTTCGTGCCCCGAGATAATTTCGATAGGGAACGGGAAAATAGCCTTAGCGCGATTCAACAAAATATCACTATTCTGGGCAATACGTAGCGTATGCGTTGCTACAACACGAACTTGTTCTGGGCTAAACCCTTGCAAGCGCTGAGCGCAACCTTGTAGAGCTAAAACCGCTTTCTCTATGGCCTCTTCGGTGAGAATCCCGGGAGCTTTTAGGCCCGCGGCGAGCTGAACTTTTTCTTTGAAACGCAACACCGGAAGCATAGTGCCCTTATCGAGCCGCGCCGTTAACAAGTGAAAAGAGTTTGAGCCTAAATCCAAAGTAGCAAATTGCGGGGGCTCTTCGGTTGCCGCCGTGAATGTTGGATCTGAGGGTTTAACCATAAAGATGGGCCTATTCTGGAGAATTGCTGCTACGAGCGTGTGCCAGCAAATAATTCAAAATCTCCACTTGGCTGCGCACTTTTTTCTTGTTGCCACGGTTTACGTACTCGTTGCGTTGGTCTGCATCAATCAATCGAGCCTTGCAGTTATCTTTCCACTGTAGCTGCATAATGTCCATTACTTGTTGTTTACATTCCGGATCCTCGAGCGGGCACGCAACTTCCACGCGATGATCAATATTTCGAGTCATTAGATCCGCAGACGACATAAACACCTTGTTCGCCCCATCCTGATAAAACCAATATACGCGCGGATGTTCCAAAAATCGATCAACGATACTACGCACTTCAATATTTTCACTTAGGCCCGGTACGCCAGCTCTTAAAGAGCACATACCACGAACAATACAGCGAATCTTAACGCCCATCCGGCTAGCCCGGTATAGCTGAACAATAATGGCTTCATCCACCAAATTATTCACTTTCACCAATAACTCGGCTCGCTTGCCTTGCTGCGCATTTGCAATTTCGACCTCCAACAGAGCTACGAAGCGTTCTCGCAAATTCACTGGGGAAACCATTAACTTATTAAGGTTTGGCCGTAAGTAAGGCGTATCTAAGTAGGTAAAAACGTTCTCAACGTCACTACAAATTTCGGGGCTCGCGGTCATTAACGCAAAATCCGTATACACCTTCGCCGTTTTCTCATTGAAGTTGCCAGTGCCAATATAGGCATAACGGCGAACGCCCGATGCCTCCTCGCGATGAATCAAAAATAATTTTGCATGCACCTTCAAACCCGAAATGCCAAACACTACATGCACGCCTGCATCGGTGAGTTCTTTGGCAAGTTCAATATTCGCTTCCTCATCAAACCGAGCTTGTAGTTCAATCGTAACCTTAACGTGTTTATTGTTGTGAACCGCTTCCATCAGCGAACGCATAATTCGCGAGTTCGGGGCCACGCGATAAACGCAAATTTGTATCTTGCGCACAGCAGGATCATAGGCTGCTTGCCGCAAAATCTCCGTTACATGCGCAAATTTATGGTACGGGAAATAGAGTAATACATCACGTTTCGCAATCACTTCAAACACATTACTATCGCGCAAAAATCGCGGGTGCTCGATCGCAGGCATGGGCGGATACGCTAGGCTTTTGCGGCCAAAATTTGGGAACTTTTGGTAATCACGGGTATTGCGGTAACTCCCACCAGCCACTCGAGAATCATACTCGTTCATGTGGAGTTTCTTGCACAGGAACTTCAACATCGCTTCTGGCATCGCCCTATCGTAAACTAAGCGCACAGGATCAGCCTGTTCGCGTTGTTTAATGCCCTCTTCCATTCGCTCCAACAAACCCTGGTCAATGTCGTGTGGAAGCCGATAATCGGCATCTCGAGTAAGTTTAAAGGAATACGAACGAATATCGGCGCAATCAAACATTAAATGCAAAACTTGCCCGAGGCACATAGCAATAATATTATCGAGAAGAATCACATCTTTGCGCCGCTTACTTTTTTGATGGGGTAAACGCACAAAGCGGGGAACTTCTTCCGTGGGCACTTCAACAGCCGCATAAAGTAGCTCATTCGCCATCTGCAGTTCCACACCGAAATAAATACGATCTTCTTTTAAATGTTTTAACAGGTTCGATTTTGGGGAAATGATAAGCGGCACAATGTATCGCTTAATCTTGTCGTGGAAGTAAGAAACAACCCAATCACGCTGAGCGTCAGTAAGTTGCTGTTCGTTGATGATAAAAATATTTTTCCGCGCTAAGGCGATAACAACTTCATTCTGAATTTCATCAAACTTTAGCTGCAAGGCAATAACTTTATCTTGAATTTGCCTCAGTAAGCGCTGTGCGGCTTCTTTTTCTTCATTATCTTTGGCAAAGAAGATCTTGCGCCGCACATCAGCCACACGAACCTGAAAAAATTCATCCATGTTGCTAGAAAAGATACCTAAAAAGCGCACACGCTCAATCACAGGCACTGATTTGTCGGCTGCTTCCTGCAATACGCGCTCATTAAACGCCAACCAACTCAATTCTTTCGCAAAAAACTTCAACGGATAACCCTCTAGCCTAACAATCCGGAACACCTATGAGATCTTCGGGCACTTCTTATAAATATATTGCTAAACTATAGCCATTTCATGACAAAAACATGACAGCCAGAAACAAAGAAACCGAGACGAATCTCGGTTTGAATTTGTTTAGTACTGTAGTTTACTCGTTAATAGCTAAGCCATTGTAGTACTCGATGTACAAGGGATCGTATGGGCCCGGTGGTAAGCCTCGTTGACCATTCCGAAAAGCTTCCGCATTTGCTGTACGCGTAAGTGGCAGGTAATTAGGCGCAGCACGTTCGATAGCTGCCGTAATCGCCATAGCAAATAAATCGACTAACGGATTTCCTGAGCTGTTTTGATTGTTTGGGTTATACGCCAATGATTTGCGCGCATGCCAAAGTTCGGTGCCATCATGATTTACCAACCGATATTCGAAATCAACGGTAGTAGTTGTTGAGAGAATGATATACTTTGCATCCCACTCGTGAATGGTTACGTACAGGATTGTATCGGCGCCAAACATGCTTGCCAAAGCCTCAGGCGGTGCATTATGCACTTCTGCTGCCTCATAATAGCCTTCGTTCTCAAGCAATGTTTTAACCGTATTCACTGGAAAAGCGTAATAGCCACGCTCCGCTAAAACCATTGGTAAGGTTGCTAATACAGATGTTGGAGCCTGAACATCGATGGTTTCATTCTTTACTGGAACAATTAACACCGAACGCGGTTTGTGCTCATGTACCGGTTGTAAAAACTCGGTATCAGGCCCGGTAGATACGCAACCAGCGAGAACAACAACCAAAAGAGCCGCTAAAATTCCTTTTCCATAACTCACTGTGCACGCTCCTGCAGATTTTTAATTAACGTATTCATTAATAGTTCACTCTCTGGCCAGTTATCGCGTTCCAGTTCATAGAATTTTATCGCACTCTCCGAATCGCCACGTTCAAGCATAAAGGTGCCTGCTTCGGCATAGAGCCCCGGGCCTAAACGTTTACCTTGGGTATCATACGCAGTGATATAATTAAGATATCCATCGAGCATTTGTTCTTTTACAGCGGGCTCATGATAGTTAACGAATAAAGTTTCCTCATAATTCGCCCAATTATAAAGCCCTTGGTTACTGGCACATGCCACTAAAGTGAGTGAGCTTAAAGCCAGTAAAATTAATCGTAGTTGGCTCATTAGCGTATCTCCACGGTATAACTTTGCTTCTCACCAAAGTACTGTTGTTGCGAATAAATCACACTGCCATTTGCACGCACTTCAACAAGGTGCTCACCAATTAACACACCCACTGAATTATTGGGATAAAGAAATTGAGATACCGCTCCAAAGTTTTGGCCATCGATATAAAGATAGGCGGTTTCCGGCGTTATTGAGCGATGCTTCCAAGCAATACTCACTTGCGGCCTATCATCAATCGCTTGCGTTGTTTGATTCGGCTGATATACACAACCATTGGCGGCCACGCACAACACGCTTACTAGCGCTAAATGTTTGAACTTAATCATTTTGCTAACTCCACAATTTCCAAGGTTGCCATGTCATAGCCATCAATTGAACCTTCTGTTAACGTTCCGAACGAACCTTGATCAAGCTCGGTGCGGCCGAAAGTACCAGCAATTTCAAGCTTGGCTACTTCTGATCCTGGCAACGTTATCATGGCGCCGGTTGTGCCTGAGTTAACACGTCTACCCTTTGTTTTTACAGCGAAGGTTTGCCCAATTTTGATTCCTTGTGCTTCACCGCCGCTAATATAAATATTTCCTTCCTCTACTGCCAAAATATCGGCAGACCAAGGATTCTCTAACAATAAACTCGACATTTTTGCTACAGCAGCATTCACTGCGGCACCAATGGCTTGGTCATTCAGGCTGCCATCGTAACCAGATACCGAGCCGAACCCCATGGTTCGAGATTGTTCATTAGAAGAGCTGCCAGTTCCGGTAACCGACGCGATTACCTGTCCGGTTGCAACGTCTACTAACCGAATATCAACGGTTGCAGTTGCTTCTTGTTTTGCACTGCTCGATAAGAAACCACGTTCACCCGTTGTGGAACGGCCAAATTCAGTGAGTGAGCCGATCACTAGGGTATCAACACCAACCATCTCTGAAACACGGTCATTCAAAGCAACCTCATTTTCTAAGAGAGAAATATCTTGACGCTCAAAGATTAAAAAATTATTCGTGTTCACGATCGCTTGATTGAACATATCAGCAATCTTATTATCGAAAAGCCCCTCATCGGCGCCCCTCAATAGTGAGCGGCCGTAATTGGTTTCGTTCGATAACCGACCCACTGCTATTTTTCGCTTTAATTGCACCGATTCTGGGGCTTGCTGAAGAATTTGCTGCTGAGCTTCCAACTGCTGTTGGTCACTAATTTGTGAGTTTGATGGTGATGGAGCTGGGGCTTGAGATGCGCAGCCGGAACAAATCGCGGCTGCTATTGCTAGCGCGAGGAATTTAGTTTTCATACTAACTCCGTTTAGTTTAATTGTTATTTTTTGTGAGTTAGGAATACTAGCAGAGCACGCCGTAAATACTACTAATTTGTTAAAATATTTAACAAATTTACTTTCATTAACCTATCACCACATTAAATCATCTGGAATCTTGTAATCCGCATAAGGGTCGTCATCTACATCAGTTTTATCGCTCGGGGCATCTTGGCTATTCATAAGAACAATCACATCGGGCATGCGCTGTTGAATTTTTTCTGCTATTTGCGTTGGAATCAATGCGTAACCGGTATCGTCACGGACAATAGCCAATTTGCCTTTACTCAACTCATTATGTATTTTTTGATTTACATATAAACGCTTCACCAGATTATCATCAGCAAAATTGAATGCTACTTCACCTTGGTGGCTAATACGGTTAACCGTTATTAATTGGCGCACTTGCGCTGCCACTGCGCGTTCTTGCAGTTGCGCCTGCCGCTGACGATTCAATTCTTTATCGCGAGCTACTTTTTCTAATCGCTGTTGCTCGGCTAAAACCGTTGCTTCATTAACAATAACTTGCTTTTTACCCGCTTGCTTCCGCTGTTTATGCCGCTCTTTCTTTAAGGTTTTTAGCTTCTTTTCGTCTGCCAAACCGGCTTTTAACAACTGTTCTTGCAATGCATTTTTCATAAATCTGTGCCAAATATTAGATTGATCGAAACACTAAGCAGAAAGCAATCTACTCAGTAGAATTATCTAGTTCAAAAACGTCGCCCGCCGCTACAGATTAATACACAGGGGCCTGCGAAAATATATGAAGTAGGATACTAGGAGATTTACGGAAGTAAAGAATTGGTGCGTCCTAGTGGACTCGAACCACCGACCCCCACCATGTCAAGGTGGTGCTCTAACCAACTGAGCTAAGGACGCACATTTTGAAGCCCGGATTGTAGGCGGTGTGCATGATAGAGCTCTGCCTCAAAAGCTGCAAGTATTTTTAATTTTTTCGTGCTTTTATCAAAGGATTTGCCTATATATTAAACAACTTAATAACAGAGTAACCAGAATGAAAAACTCAACTATTACGGCCCTAGCCGTTATTTCAGTGTTAGCTATTACTTTATCGGGTTGCGTTGATACTCGGCCGATGTATCAAAGGGCCGCATTACAAAGTTTAGCTGATGCAGCTAATTCCTCCATTCCCGGTGGAAAAGAACAACCTACACTAACTACCGAAGAAACCGCCCACTATCAGAATGTGGTTGCGCATTACAAATCTTGGGCAAACAATTCGCAAACTTTCAACACAGGTAATGCCCAGCCCTGTGAAGTTAACCAAAACAGCGCTTACATCATATCGCAAAATGCACCCATGAATGTGAGCAAGAGCATCATACGAATGGGGGCTAGAAGTTTAAATCAAAGAACGACGATGTCACCAATTCAGGTCCACCTTCTTGCTGGTGAGTGTAATAATGGTGAGATCTCTGGCCCGTTTGAAGCCATTGTTTCCTATTCAACGAATACAATGTTGGCAAGTAACACGCAGCAAAATACAACTTACACAGCACGCATCAAGGGTGAACTCGTTAATAATACCCAACGCGGCCAATGGCAATCTATATCAAGTGTTCGCAGCCAATCAGAGTATTTTGGTAGCGATCAAACCAGCTGGTCTGCGCAAAGCTATGAGTTTAACAATGGCCAAATTAGTGGGACCCAAATGACTTACGCTGAGTTTCCACAATTCAACAGTTTAACTATCACGGATAGCCCCTATGATAATGAAATGCGGCGGGTACGAACCTTCACTGGGCGCAATATGAGTAACATGTATACCACCTTCCAGAATGCTATTTACGGCTGGTTCTACACCTATAACAACAATCAGCTATTGGGAACCTCTTGTATGTGGAATAACCAAACTGTTGCCAATACCGCTTGTCAGCGTTTTTCCGCTGCAGCACCACTTTCCGAGTTTGTAGGAATAGGCATTATGCTTCCCAATGAGATACGTGGTCGCTTTCAAGTTCACGGATTATTTCACCCAAGTGGCGCATCGAGGGCCGGAATAACAGTAGGCGATACCATTCTTGCTATTAACGGTGTTGCGTTAACAGATGCTCACGATTCCACCTATGTACAAGATAATCTTCGTGGCGCTGAGGGCTCTAAAGTTTCTATCACTGTACTTTCTGAAAATGCTCTACAAAGTCGTGAAATAGCCTTAACACGATCTCGAATTCGCAATCCCGCGCTCAGTAACTAAATGAAAACTATTGTTCTTGATTTTCACCTTGAATGCGCTGCCTCACAGCGCATTCAAGAATTTCACCAGCGCTTGCTCCTCCTCTTTCGTCAACGAAAAGGGCTGCAATAGTTCTGATGTTTCCGGAAATAAGGGATCATTTACCTGCTCACCTCGCGGTTTTGGCCGAGCGCCACCGTGGCTATACATGCGCACAATGCCGAGCAAGTCATTGAAAAGGCCATTGTGCATTAAGTGTTCGCGCTCCCCAACATAACGCAACGAAGGCGTTCTAAATGCCCCTACGTGAGCTGGATTACCACTGATTTGATAATGGCCGAGATCCTCAAAGCTCCGGCCGTAATAGGCCAAACCAATGTTGTGCATGCGCTGATCTGAAAATAGATCGCCAGCATGGCACTGTACACAACCCGCTTTTGTTCGAAACAAATGGAGGCCTAACCGCTCCTCAGCATTTAACTGTTCAGCAGCCGCTACTTTATCTCCTTCAGCTACTGCGTACATGAACTTATCGAACCGCGTGGGTGGATGTTCAACCGCGCGCATAAACTCCGCGATCGCTTCCGCAATAAGGTTCCATGTTGCCGGTTGCTGAAACACATGTTGAAACATTTCCGAATACCGATCACTTGCAGTTACATAACTCTCAACGTGAGCTATAGTGCTATCCATTTCCATAGGATCTTGCACCGGATGTGCCACTAAAGCTTCTAAATTCGCTACTCGGCCATCCCAAAATAAAATATCCCAATGCCCTGCTAGCCGAAGCATTTGTGATGTTCTGCGCCCTTCTCTGCCTTCTACTCCAGGCGAAATACGCACGGTATCGGCAAAGTGGGCTGAACTTTTGTGGCAACTTGCACAACTCACACTCCCATCCCGTGATAAACCCGGATCGTGGAATAACTGTTCCCCAAGTTGCACTATATCCGCATTAGTTTCGAGAGGTTCAGGCAGTGCAGCCACATCTGCATGAGCATTTTCATGAAGTGTAGGCCATTTGCTTTGGGGTTCGAGGTAGCGCTGTGTCAACTCGCTCTCGGCTGCTAAACTCGGGGCAACACCGAACCCGGCGCACCACGCTAGAACACTTAAACAAACCAACGCGGCTGAGGCGTAAAAACGCTTTACCATGCAATATTTACTCCCAGCCAAAACTCACGGCCAACCTCAATACCGGCCGTGCCTGGAGATACTAAGTAGGTGCGCTCGTTTAATAAATTGCTAACTTCGAAATTAATCGCTGCACTTAACTCATTAGCTAGTGTTAAGCGATACTCGAATCGACCATCAAATGCTAGGCGTTCGGGCCGCTCATATTCCCGAAATAAAGGATAAGTAAGCGCATTGATATCGCAATTTTCACAAATCAGCGCGCCATCGCGTTCAAACTCATACAACAGCCCGGTATCAATGATTGAATCAAATTTACCCATGTAGCTTGCAGTTAGAGTTGAAGAGAAATTTTCGAACCAACGAGCGTTCCATACTAGGTTTGCAGTAACTGGGCGGCTAAAATCCATTTGCCTACGAGTCAGATCATCAAAACTCAAAAGTTGCAGCTGATCATTCAGGGAGCGAACAACTACCAGCTCATCTTCTGGAACGCCCACTACGGTGCCATCGTATGATTCAGCTGAGGATTCATTTTCCGTGTAACTCACATTAAATGTTAGCGCATGCCTATCCCACGCTTGGTTATATGATAACGAAATACGATCATGCTGATTACTGCCCTCATTTGTTTGAAACAAATAGGTAAGCCCATCAATAACTTGCTGTGGCCCTCGCGTAATCTGATCATAGCCTCGGCGTTGCACATAGTTCAGCGAAACGATTGCGTTATGGCCTAGATATTGATTAATCCCCAAAGTTGCCTCATCGCTGTAAGGCGTTCGCACATCATCAAATCGATAACGAAAACGCGGCGCCGAGGAAGACGTTACCCACGGCCCAACCACTCCACCGCTAAGCGTTCTGTATTGGGTTATGTATGGGCGTTGTTCTTCCCGCAACTTATAGGTAATTAGGTTTGCAGCATAATAACGATTTAAGCCTGCCACAATAACGGTTGAATCATTCCCAAACACATCAAACCCAATCCGGCTGCGATAAGCCACATTTAAATTCTCGAGAAAATCATCGTGGTCGGCACGAAAACCCAACGTAAGTTTTAGGCGTGGCCAATCCAATGAATACTCACCGTAAACACTAGCTTTTTGCAAGCTGACCGCAATATCTTCTGCCAAATATAAACGGCGATAGCGGAAAAACTGGCCACGTGTAATCAAGTTATCCGCGTATGCTTGCACATGCTCCGGATTACTGAAATCAATACTGCCACCCAGCATCACCTCTAGCTCAGCTAGCGGTATCTGATATGTTTGTTCAACACAATCAATTGTTTGCCCGTTACACTGGATATTTGCATCACGCCATGCTGACGAATATGTAGCCGCTGTATTAGGCCGCTCTCGTTGCAAATCGAGCTGCGTTGCTGAAACGCCAACATCGACACTATGCAGTGCGCCTAACCACTCTCCTAAAAAGCGTTGGTAATCCGTGTTCATCGACCATGATGTTTGTGTTTTATCGAGATCACCGTATCCGCCCTCTACACTTAATGGGGGTTGTCCGCTATCGATACCCCATGATTTCCCTTGAGCTCGAATCCAGGGTAAAAACAAATTGGGGGCTGTGCGGCTATTTTCACTCTGCGACCAAGAAAATAATGCACTCCAATCACCATCCCAAAGCTCATTTTCTAATTTGAGGCTAAGTTTCGCTCCACCGCCTTCTAAATCAAATTCCGAGTCACGAACATTGGTAATGATGTGACGCCCAGTGTAGGGAGAATATCCCGCATTCAGCCGGATACGATCAAAAACAATATCATCGAGTTGATAAGTAATTGCGGTACTGATTGATTCACGCTTGGTTTGCACCGCATCTTGCAACGAAATATCGGTTATCGTTGAAGTTGTCCGTGCTACTGAAACAGTAACCGCTTGATTATCCGATATTTCTCTACTGGCGCTAAAGCTTAAGCTTTCCTTATCAAAATTTGGCTGTTCCGGCCAATCAACATCTAAAGCTTCAGCCTCGGCATCCTCATTGTATTCCCGCAAATCAAGTAGGTGATAACTACCCCAGTCACTGTGAGAACGCCGATAATTCAAGGTGAAACTCGGGCTTAATCGCGGTTCCCGCAGTTGCATGTCTACCACACCACCATTAAAAGCCCCATATCGTGCCGGAATATTACTATCGTAAAGCGTAACACTGCCAACCAACTCCTGATTTACAAAGGTAGCTTCTGGGTGCCCCTGCACATCATTAATCGCTGTGGGCGAACGGCCACTACTACCCGGATCAAGATACGAGTTATTGTTCACCCCATCCAACATAAAAGCGGTGTGCCAGGGTTGAGCTCCGGATATTGAGAGTAACTGGCTGCGTATTTCTGCTTGTTCACTAGCACTCAATGCCGATTCTGAGCCCTGTACACCGGGAAGAAATAACAGCATATCAGTTATATTTCCATTCCCTTTCAGTGCGTTATCAAGAAACTCGCGATTTAACGTGAAACTACCCTGAGCACTGGTTGTTTGCGGTAACCATCGGCGGCCGTAAACTTGAATGCGCTCAATATTAGTGCGATCACGAGCTTGCTCAACATTGCTTTCTGTATCTCTGTTTAAAGTTTGGCTTTGCTGTGATTCAGAGTTTGCCTGCGGCCCAGAATTTTGTTCATCAGCAGCAGTAGCCAATGCCCCGAAGGGCACCGGCAAAGCAATGATGAATGCAATTGGCCAGCAGATTTTAAAGCGCAGAGCCAAGCGGTTGTGGATCTTCTTCATCAATTACTCCATCGCCATCGGCGTCATCATCAAGTTGAATATCAGTTTCAGCAAGTTGCGCGGTAGATGCTGCAATCGCATAGAAATTTGCGCGGCCATCGCTATCGGAATCTACCGTAGCAATTGCACTTGCTGGAAAATCATCTTGGATCGCTTGAATGCTTGAAATTAAAGTAAGGTTTTGTAAGCGTTCTACGTCACCAATACTCAGAGATTGCAGTGTGTTCTCAGCGGTGCGATAAAGGCGAGCTAGAGCCAAAGCTTCCGTTAATTCTTCAACGAGCTCATCTTGCTCTGGTAGGGGCAAGCTTGTTACCGTTCCCGCTATCTCAGTTAGTAATCCCTGTACTGAAGATGTAATATTTTGCAGCCACTGAGAATAATTGAGTTCGTTGTATGCATGGCTGCGCAATTCCACGAAAAGAGAACGCGCCGGAGTATAAACAGTTGCTTCCTGCCAGCCGGTGATTTGTTCAATGGCCTCAAGCGTGCTGGAAATATCGTCAATCGCTGACGTTTGCACACTATTAAGTTCATCAAAACCCTGATTAAAGTAATTCTGACCACGCTCATAAAGACGAGCATTTACTGCGCTTCGCGCTAAATCCAACCAACGATTTGCAGCATCAAACTCGCTTTCAATTTCATCATTTAAAACAAATTCAGCTTGCTGAAATAAAACCTCTGCGCGTTGCGGTTGCTGAACAGCAAGATGCATTTTTATAATGTTCGTTGTATTTTCAAACGCGCCGGCGGTGGCCTCAGCCAAGA
Organism: Aliidiomarina iranensis; assembly: GCF_003987135.1. GTDB lineage: Bacteria > Pseudomonadota > Gammaproteobacteria > Enterobacterales > Alteromonadaceae > Aliidiomarina > Aliidiomarina iranensis. The sequence continues at coordinate 51,967 of NZ_PIPJ01000002.1, read as the reverse complement.
GGCTTTCACACTGAAGGGCGCCTTGTTGGGCGCGCTCTTGTTCACCAATGCCCAAAAGTCGATTTACCGCGCGGAAACAACCGCTGTTGCCGGTTAAGAATCGCGGCACGCTGCCATTTTGTTCGATGTATTCGTCCGATAGCATAAGCGTAAACGCTCGATCGTAGGCGTACAGAGCCTCATCGTATAAACCAAAGCGCCAAAGCAGAGATGCTAATTTTGGAAATTGTGGCGATACTTCAATAATTTCTGAAACCTGCGTACGCGGATTACCAGCATGGAATACGAGAAGCTCATCAATCACGTTTTCCACACTGTTGGTGCCCGTGCCATCATTCAGAATTCGCAGAAAGAACGACATACCCTCGATATCGTCGAGCGCTCGAGCAAAGGCAACGGCATTGCCATTCGCTTCAAGAAGCGCTAAGGGATAGTTGTCTGCTTCAGGGTACAGCACGGAAAACATTACTGCCGCGTCTCGAAGCGGTGCTGTGTATTGTTCTAATGTGGCCTCTGCATATGGCTGCGCAGGAAAGCTATTCGCCGGGTCGTAGTCCACATCGCCATAATAAGACAAGCTAAAGGCTAACTGAGTTTTGGCTTTCTCGAGTTCGCCAATGTAGAAATATTGCTCAGCCGCCCAAACACTATACAAAGGTGCTAAACGGAAATGCCGCGGCCGATTGCTTAAATCTTGAAAGCCCGCCTGAGCACCGGCGCGTGCCATGATGTCAATGTTTTGTAGGGCTTGAGTATACAAATTTGCATCATTGCTTTGTAGATATGTTTCCACAAGGGCTACCGCGTTGGTGCGGGCTGCTTGGGCAATAAAACCAATGGCGTTTTTGTATTCGCCACCACCAAGCGCATCGATATAAAGATTTATCTGATTAACAATATTGCTTGCCGTTTCTTCATCATTATTTTCCCGCGCCTCACGCAGTAAGCCTAAATAGAATTGGCCATCGGCATTTGTCATGTTTTCAATGCCGTTATCGATAACCATCCGGGCATGGGTTGTTAAGGCATTACTTCGAAATTCTGATGCTAGCTGCAATTCATCTCTGCTGGCATAAAGTTCCGCAATGTCCGCATAGCTGCTGGCTAGCGCAGATTGGCTATTAATATTATTCGCTAGAATACGTTCAACTTCCTGGTCCATGCTGGCAAGCACATAGCCCTGCGCGATTGCACCATAGGCTATCTCGGTATCAACATCGGATTGCAAAGCGGCTAAACGGCGTTCGCTCTGTAAAAGGTGGGAATGTTCTGAAAAGTAGTAGTAAGCCGCTTTTTCTTCATTCGAGCGATACGCTGGAAGCATCACTACATTCTCAACAACGTCGGCGTTTACACCATCGCTGATCGCTACGGTAAACTGGGCGTTCGGAAGAATCAGTTCATCAACGGTGTATGAGAAAGTACCATCGTCGGCAAGAGAAAAGTTGCCAGCTTCTGGAGCGCTTATTAAGGAGAATTCAATGGGGTCGTTGTCTTGATCATAAACAACCAGAGTTCCAAATATTTCTCTACTGGCAATCACCTCTATTTCAGTATTTTCTAGCACAGGTGATTGGTTAACCGGGTTTACGGTAAAACTAACCCGATAAATTACATTATCACCTTCAATGCTTGCGTTATCGCTGCCCCGGAAGGATGGCTCAGGCACATAGGTTACTTGGTTGCCTTGAATGTTAAGCGAGCCGTTTGTTGGCGATTGAATAATCGCTCCGAAATTTCCTAGTTCAAGGTTATCTTGCCACTGTTCACCTTGATCAAGCGAAGCGGAGATATTAACTTCATTTACACCTTCACTACCCCCTCCGCCACAGGCTACTAGCGATATGCAAAAAACCAAAACACTAAAAATACGTACCTTTTGCGAGAACATTCCAACCTCCAATTGATAATAGTTATCATTTGGATTGGGATCTTAATGAAAATCATTCTTGTTTGCAACAGGCGCTTTACATATTTTTATATTAAACTTTTAGTTTCAATCCCCATTGATCACGCGCTTCTCGAGCTAAGGGTTCCTGAAATTCTGGCGCCGCTACCTTAATTAACTCCCCGGCTCTCTCATTCATACTTCGCCCACGCAAGTTGGCTACACCATACTCAGTAACAATATAATGCACATGCGCTCGAGTAGTTACTACACCCGCTCCGGGGCTAAGCATGGAACTAATGCGAGAAACACGGCCCCCTTTTGCGGTTGCGGGCAATGCAATGACCGAGCGCCCGCCCTCGGATAAGCTCGCCCCACGAACAAAATCCATCTGCCCACCAACCCCGGAGTAAATCGAAGTGCCGAGAGAATCAGCACATACCTGGCCACTCAAATCTACTTGTAATGCACTATTGATCGCCATCACTTGTTTATTTTGGCGAATAACTGAGGTGTCGTTAGTGTATTCAACGTCTAAAAACGCAACTTCGGGATTATCATCAACAAAATCGTAGAGCGCTTGGCTGCCCATGGCGAAGGTGGTTACTATTCGCCCTCGGTGCTTGCGCTTACGTGAATTGTTAATCACACCCGATCGCACTAAGGGCAAAATGCCATCGGAGAACATTTCAGTGTGAATACCTAAATCTTTTCGATCGCCCAAACAGGCTAACGTAGCATCCGGAATACCGCCGATACCCATTTGCAAACAATCACCATCACCAATTAAGCTCGCCACATTCCGACCGATCTGTTGGGTAACTGCATCTTGTTCAGGTTGTTTGTGCTGGGGCAATTCAGCACTAGCCTCAAAGTAGCGGCTAAAACGGCTTAGATGCACGAATGAATCACCGTGAGTGCGCGGCATTTTGGGGTTTATCCATGCAATTACTTTATCCGCCATTTGCAATGCAGCCCGAGTCGCTTCTACAGAAATTCCTAAGCTACAATAGCCATGTGCATCGGGAGGCGATACCTGCACTAACACGGCATCTAACGGTTGCTCTTTCGAGCGAAAGAGCTTTGGGATCTCGGATAAAAACATAGGAACATAATCAGCGAGCCCATGATTTACCGCTGAACGTGTTGCCGCACCAACAAAGAATGCACGTTGCCGCAGATGGCCCTGTAAATCAGGGTTACAAAGCGCCCCACTGCGTTCGGTGTGTAATTGCAAAAGCGTTAGATTTTTCCGTTCAAAGGCCACCTCAGCAAGGGCATTTAGCAACAGAAAGGGTGTTGCTGCCATTGATTGGCACCAAATCACATCATTGTTCTTGACAATACTTACAGCTTCTTTAGCGGTATTCACGCGCATAGCCAGCTCCTTGTTATTAATGTTTCGTGTCTGCTTTTCAGCGATAGCTCAAATTTTGTAGGGGCTGGCTACAGGGATTTATTTAGATATCTGCATATCAAAATCCTAACGGAATTCCAAAACTAAAGAATCCTACCAACAACGCAATCCAAACCAACATGAAAGCAATCGAATATGGCAGCATCATGGCGATCATCTCGCCGAATGTAAGCTGCGGATTATATTTGCGCATAAAAGCCAGAATAATACCGGCGTAACTCATCATGGGAGTGATAATATTCGTAGCAGAATCGGCTACGCGGAAAGCAGCAGCAACCAAATCGGGTGTCATGGCTGGGTTCACCATGTAAAGCATGGGAATAAATATTGGCCCGAGTAGCATCCATTTCGAAGTTAATCCGCCCACAAATAAATTGATAATCGCAGTTACGATCACAAAGCCAATCAGCAGCAATACCGGGAAACTTTGTAACCCCATACCCGTGAGCGCGTTTGCGCCTAAAAACGTAATATAGGCGCCCAAACCACTGTAGCTCAGTACTCCCAAAAAGTTATAACAGAAGAAAGTGAGCACCAATATATAACCCATTGTATCCATCTGCTTCACCATGGCCTTTACTACATCCATCATAGATTTAAATTTGCCGCTCGCCACGCCAAAAGCAATACCAATCGCTGCGAACACAAAGGTAATTAGGAGAATAATGTTGTTTAAAAATGGCGTTACTTCCACACCAGCTTCGTTGGTGTACGGAGCCAAAGGCCCAACCGCCAAGCCATATACGGCCGCCAATGCGGCAAGTAGTGCGATACCCGAAGCTCGCAGCCCACGTTTTTCTTCCGGAGTTACATCAAAATCGGAAATGCGTAATTCTTCCGGTATCGTAAACTCTTTTTGTTCTAGGCGCGGTCCAACAAATTTAAGAGTTACCCAAGCGCCCACTATTGCTAGCACAAAGGTGGAAACCAAAATAAAGTAATAGTGCATGGTGGCTGGTGTAAGCGTTTCACCGGCTGCGTTAACAAAAGGAATGCCTTGGGCTTCTGCGAAAATTCGCGCATTTTCACCGATAATGACATCAATGGGCGTTGCCGGAATTAAATTGGCACTAAAGCCAGCAGAAACCCCGGCAAAAGCGGCTGCCATGCCAATTAAAGGGTTTTTCCCCAAACCGGCGTAAAGCAAGCCGGCTAAGGGTATTAATATAAGGTAGCCCGCATCAGTAGCTATGGAGCTCATAATGCCAATGAAAACCAAGAATAATGGTAAGAACTTTACCGGTAACCCGCGGCTCACTTTCTTCAAAACCGCAGCAAATAATCCTGAATGTTCCGCAATACCAACCCCTAGCATCACAATCAAAATAACACCGAGAACGCCACCGCCAAATCCCAGCCAATTCGCGAGCAAGGCGTTATCGAATAGCCAAACTACATTTTCTCGCGCCAGCATATTGCGAATTTCATGCACTACTGGAGCGCCACCGGCACCGTAGGTTTCAAAGGTTAAACCACCAATCAGGGCTGTGAGAATGAGCGCGCCAACAAGAAAGTAAATAAAAATAATTACTGGATCGGGAATGCGCTTCCCTACGCGTTCAATAAAGGCGATAAAGCCGGTAGGATTGGTTTCAGAAGAATTACTCACAGCAGCCTCTTTTTAATGCTGGAAGGGTTAAAGGATACCGAATCCTAAAATAATTTGCGCATGGGTACAAGCACACTCAAATGGACAATTGCCGGCCATGCGAATAAGCACCCCCACGCAAGCAATATCCGCCATGCAGGCGTAAAAAGTGCCAAAGAATGCTACCAACCCACTTTAGTTAATTCTTCTTCTAACCATTTGTGTAATTGCTGGGGCGGCATGGCGCCAGAAACACGAGCTAACTCCTGGTCATGATGGAAAATAGCAACAGTAGGAATACTGCGAATATTGTAACGCTGGCCCAAAACAGTTTCATTTTGGGTATTAGCTTTTACAAACCGAGCGCGCTCAGCAAAAGGTGCCGCAACCATTTCAAAAATAGGGCCAAACTGCTTGCATGGGCCACACCACGGAGCCCAAAAATCAACAACTACGGGCATATCGCTGCTCATATGGGCTTTTAGGTTATTCAACGTTAAATCAAACGGCACACCGGTAATTAATTTTTCTTTACATGCACCGCAATGGGGGTGATTTGATAACCGCGCTCGGCCAAATTTATTACGCTGGTTACATACCGGGCAAGCCACCAGAACTGAATCACTCATTTTCTTTCAAACCTCTTCTATTTATTAGCCTATGCGCTCCAGATACTCCAAATTACCCCAAATGCTATGGCTACAGTTAAAAGGAACAGGTAAAAGAGCGCAGTTAAATTAAACTTGATAAAAGTTACGAAAAACGATTGCCGATAGAAGCGTTTTTGCGCCATAAACAAGTACACAGGCAACCAAAACCACAGCCCTTTTAAGAGAAACGAAAATGGCGAGGTTAACCAACCGCTCACATTATTTTCTATTAACAATGAATGAATCAGGTTCACACCGAGAATAATCAATAATGTGATAAGCATGAACGCGTGCGTGTGTAAGGCTAGCACCACATGCTCGATATAATAACGCTTGCTGCCGAGATACAAAACTTTCAAAAAGAAAGCGAAGATGGGTAGCATGATCAACATCATTTGCGGAGCCACCGTAAAAAACTTATCTACAAGTATTTTTGGCCGCTCTACCAATACTTTTAGCTTTTCATTGAGTTCAGCGTTTTGCTCATCACTTAAAAGCCAAAGGAATACAGCTTCATTATTTGTGTATTCTTCCGAAGATTGTTTGAATGAAGTGAGATCTTGCTCTTCTGAATAGCCGCTAATTTCCCTCTGATCCTCTTGTTTTGCTGCGAGCTCAGGCAAAATATTAGTATCGGCATTAGTTGCCTCAGCTATCTCTTGCGGCGTTCCAGCGTTGCCATTGATAGCTAGGCCACTACCCAGTTGCGAAAAGAAAATAAAAGCAACGATGGAAATAAATAGATACAAGCGTAGTGGCGGAACATAGGGAACCCTTCGGCCGCGCACATACTCATTCGAAAGGAATGCTGGGCGTAAAAAAAGTGGAATAAGCGTACGCCATACGCGGCCATCCCAATTACCCATTTCACCGAAAAATTCGGTAATTAAACTACCTATTCCGCGCACGTAGTGAGTATCTTCTTGGCCACAATGATGGCAAAAAGGGCCTTTTAACGCATTACCACAGCTCAAACAGGAGGAAGGATTCTCATCACAAGGAGCGTTGTTCGCCGATTCACTCATGCTAACGTTTCTTTTTCTCTTCATTACGGAAGAACCAAATTAAATATCCCGCGATAATGGCAATGAAAGCCACAGGAATAAATACGAGCATTAAAACCGGCAACAACGACATTCATTTACTCCAGAAATTTATTATTTATCCGTGATTCATTATCACTTAACTTTGGCTGCAACCAACGCTCTGCGAACTCGTTAGCAGGAACAGGTTTCCCACGTAAAAAACCCTGCATACAAAAACAGCCAAGAGCCTTAAGCGTAGCCTCTTGCTCAGGTGTTTCCACACCCTCAGCTACAGTATCTAAACCTAGCGCCTCCGCCATAGCAATGATGGTAGTAACAATCGCATGTTGATGATTCCCAGGATACATTTTTTGAATAAAAGTACGGTCAATTTTCAATACCGAAATTGGAAACTGCGTAAGATAAGACAACGAGGAATAGCCCGTACCAAAATCATCAACAGCGATACCAATCCCGCTATCCTGCAAGCGTTGTAGCTGCTTCATCCCATGTTGCGGATTCTGCATCATAATACTTTCGGTTAATTCAAGAGCAAACACGCCTTTTGGCAAATCAGAGGTTTTCTCAATCAAATAATTAGCCATGTATGGGTCTTCAAATTGCAATGCTGAAATATTCACACTCAATGTGCCTGCAAAGCCATCATAGTGTGTGAGCCAATCTTGCAACTGTGTAATTGCTTCACGCACCACCCAATTCCCCAACGAATAAATCAAGCCGCGCTCTTCCGCCAGTTGAATAAATTGCATGGGAGGAACATTTCCTAATTCTTCGTCATGCCAACGACAAAGCGCCTCCGCACCGCATAGTTTACCGGTACGAACATCAAATTGTGGTTGATAATACAAACTTAGCTTTTCTTCGTTAATGGCTAGTTTCAAACGCTCCAACATTTGTTGTTCATCGAGCAACTGTTGGCTCATGGACGAATCATAAATTCGGCTATGGGAAGCAATATGCCGAGCGTGATTTAGGGCAATACTGGCCCGCTGCAATAATGTGCTAACTTCCGGGGTGGTGGAAGGATAATGCGCGGCACCAATTCGAACCTCAACACCAAATAATCGCTCACCGGTATCTAGGGGTTCTGAAAATGCTAATTTCACTCGCTCAATGGCTTCGGGTAGTTCATTTTCAGCCGTGCACGGCATTAAAATACCAAATTCATCACTACTGAAACGAGCAATAAAATCTTGCTCGCTCAATGTGTTTGATAATCGCTCGGCAACAGCAGCCAAAAGTAAATCACCCACGTAATGACTGTGAGCATCGTTTATTTCTTTAAACCGGCGAATATTCACCACTAATAAACATAAGCCTTCACCTTTTTCATCGGCGTGTTTTTTCTCACGATCGATGCGATGCATAAACGCAGTACGATTTGCGATACCTGTAACGGGGTCGGTAAACGCCAGTTCATGCATTCGGCTCTCGTTACTGCGCCGATGCAACTCAGCAGCCACTTGAGCGCCGGAAATTCGTAATACCTCCAAGCATAGATCTGCATCTAAAAACGGTTTATCCGCCATGATTGCGATTAAGCCATACTTATCGCCTTGGCGATCTAGCAACGGATAGCCCATGTAGCTATCAACCTGCAAATCAACTAACATTTGATCATCAGGAAAATCATGAGCTGCGTTGGTTACGTAATGGCAGGCGGTTTGTGAAGAAACCTGTTCACATGGAGTACCAGAAAGTGAATACTCAACGCCCGCAATATGCTGGCCATTCGAAAAAAATGAATGGGCATACGCCATCTGAGTTTCGCCATCAACACGCGAGATAACAACATGTTGAACAGAAAGGATTTCGGCTAGACGTTGGCTTAGTATATCAAAAAAATCTGTGTCTTCGCTGAATGTGAATACATCGGCGAGCGCCCGAAAAACCGCGTTCTTATCTGAATCGCTTATCATTGCGTACTCTCATCTAACACTGCTCGGTTTCGACCTGCGCCCTTGGCACTATAAAGAGCTGCATCAGCACGCATATATAAGCCTTGAATACTTTCGTTTTTTCTTGCTTCTGCCACACCTAAGCTAATGGTTAACTTCCCGGTTGGATAATGACCCGCAGCAATCACTTTTCTGAGGCGTTCAGCGAATTTAAGTGCCTGCTTACCCGATTGCTGTGGCAACACAACAGCAAATTCTTCTCCACCAATCCGAGCAAGATACTCACAATGCCGCATGTTTTCAGATAAGTTTTCACTAATAGAAATCAGCGTTTGATCACCCATATCGTGACCATGGCTATCATTGATTGATTTGAAGTGATCAATATCAATAAGCACTAACGAAACCGGTTCATCGTTGGTATTAAAATTTTCTAACTCGCGCTCTAAAGTGTTCTGGAAATATCGCCGGTTATGCAATCCAGTGAGCGAATCTGTACTTGCCAGCGCTTCTAATTCTTGATTTTTTTCCGTTAATAATTGCTGTAGTTGCGCAAGCTCCGCATAGGCTTCTTTCGATTTGGCCGTCGCGGCTTCAGCCACTTTTCTTGCTTCCATTAATTCCTGTTCAAATTGCTGCCGTTTCGCCATGGGTAACATCACAAATACATCGCAATAATCGGTTCGCACCGCATTCAACACCACCGATATCAATTGATTCTCTTTTGATTTTAAATGCAGAAACATTTCTTCAATGTGGCCTTTATTGGCTAACGCGGGCTGTATGTGAGTAAGATAGAAAATGCGCGCAGCCCCAGAGAGAATATCGGAAATATGCTGGCCTTTCAGAATGCCAGTGGGAGCAATCCAGCGATTTAGCTCGGAATTTACATCCAAAATGAGCCCAGATGGCGCCATATATAGCACGCCAGCAGGTAACTGATTAATGTCACCAACGATCGCATCGTTTTGGCTCATAACGTTTATCCTATATCGATTCTATCGATTTAATTCCTTTTCAATTTCCATAGCCACCAGTTTGGGTTCACTTACATGCGGGTAGTGGCCGGTAACCGGTATTTGTATCGCTTTGCAATGTTCTAAGTGCTCGATTTGGAATTCGATAGCACTCTCCGGAACCACCATATCAGCGGTGCCATAGAAAAGCACCACAGGCACTTTAACCTCTGGCAAACGTTCTCGAATATCACACAGGAAGGTTGCTCGAGCAAAGCTTTTTAATATAGTTGGATCAGTGGCCCTGAAACTAGCGGCTAAATCCGCTGCCAGCTCCGGGCGATCATCTTGATTCATCGCTTTCGGTGCCAGAAAACCAGCCCACTCATAAAAATTGTGCTCCATCATCGCAAACAATTGCTGAATATCCGCTTCTTCAAAGCCACCATAGTAATCATTTGTAGGATCATTTAAGTAGCAAGCAGAAGGGCTGAATGCGATAACTTTTTTTACTTTTTCTGGCAAGGCCAGTGATACTAAATAACCAATAGCACCACTAATCGAGTGCCCTACGTATGAGAATTCCTCTAGATGTAGGGCTTCAACGACTTCTATAATATCCTGCGCATAACCATGGATATTTGCGTAGCGGCTCTCAATGAAATGAGATTTATCAGATTTGCCGGCCCCCACATAATCAAAGAGTACAATGGTATACTCGCCTTGCAATGCAGCTATTGCCGGTTCCCAAATCCGCTGATCACACCCAAAACCATGGGCAAACAAAAGTACTTCACTACCGCTACCTAACACGCTGATATTGTTTCTTTTTATGATGTCAGTTCGTTGGCTCATTTATGCTCCAGTATTCGATAGCTAGCTCTTCATCATAGCTAATCATGCGCGAATAGCGAGAAATTAATGCGGTTGGCTAGAGCTAATCATTAACTGGTTAGGCTTGCATTTTTTGCTCACAAAACCTAGCTAAGTCATCGATAGCCATTGGCAACGCCAGTAAATATCCTTGGTAGAATTCACAATCCTGTGTTTTTAAAAACGTAAGTTGCTCTTCGGTTTCTACCCCTTCCGCCACTACCTGCAGCTGCAGCTCTTGGGCAACAGCTAGCATAGCACGGGTGATGCCTTCGTATTTTTTACCTTCGCCAACATCACAAACGAAACTGCGGTCAATTTTCAAGATATCAATTGGCAGCTCTTGCAGATACCTTAAACTTGAATAGCCGGTACCGAAATCATCAATGGCGATACGAAAACCTTGTTTGTGGAGCTCATTGAGAATGCTCGAAGCATTTGTTAGATCGCTCACAAGCACATTTTCTGTAACCTCTAAAACTATTTGCCGAGCTTCTATTTGGTATTCTGCTAACAATCCTTTGATATCATCAGCAAAGCGATTTCTACTCAGCTGCAAGGGCGATAAATTAACCGACACCGTAGGGATATCCATAGCCTGTAGCTGGAGCATGTCTTGGCATACTTGCTCAATAACCCATCGCCCCATGGGAATTATCTGCCCAGTGTGTTCAGCTAAGGTGATAAATTCGTAAGGAGAGATAACCCCTTGCACTGGATGATTCCAACGAATCAGGGCTTCCACACTACAAATCTTTTGGTTTTGATCGAAGATGGGTTGATACACTAATGAAAACTGCTTACATTTCAGCGCTTCTTGAATCTCATGGCGCATCAGAACATGGCGTTCAACCTTATCGTTAATATCTTGCGTAAACCATTCGAAGTTATTATTACCGCGGCGTTTAGCTTTATACATTGCCATGTCGGCTCGTTGAATAAGCAACCTTGGATCATCCAAATCCTCATCACTTAAAGCTAAACCGATGCTCGCAGTGAGCGTAAGTTCCTTGTTTCCAACCTTATAAGGTTCAGCAATTTCAAATAAAAATCGCTCAGCAATTTCATTGATATCCGATTCCGTGCCCGCATTTGGTAAAACCACCACAAATTCGTCACCGCCAAACCGCGCAAGCGTATCACCATCTCGGATGGTGTTTTGTATCCGTTCTGCCACCGCACACAAGAGTGCATCGCCCACACTATGGCCCATTGAATCGTTTACAGGTTTGAAACCATCGAGATCGATAAACATCACTGCAAGATTGCGTTGGTAACGCCGGCTAAACCGAAAAGCTTGTTCTAATCTATCTTCGAGCAGCGAACGATTCGGTAACCGCGTAAGCGGATCGTGAGTGGCGTGCCACGCCACTTGTTCTTCCTGTTCTTTGCGTGCGGTAACATCATTCTGAATACCGATGTAGTGCGTTAACTCGCCCTTTTGATCACGCACGGGGGCCAGATATAAATCATTCCAAAACGCGGTACCATCTTTACGATAGTTACGAATAGTAGTTTGCACATCACGCTCTTTCTTTAAACCATTTCTAATCTGCTCAAGCGCTCGTTTATCACTTCCCTCTCCTTGCAAAACCTTGCAGGTTTTTCCAAGTATTTCAGAAGCTGTGTAGCCGGTAATTTTCTGAAATGCAGGATTTACATACACCAGTGGGTAGCCGGGCTTTCTCCCATCGGCGATTACAATTCCGTTTACACTGGCCTCCACACTGCGCTGCAAAATCTGAAGTTGGCCTTGATCACGCAACCGTTGCGTAATATTCGTGGCAATACCATGAATACCCGTAATTTTACCACTCACAACAATGGGCATATTCGTGATATCCACATCAAGCGTTTCACCAGCTTGATTAAATATCTGTATTTCGTAGCGTTGTGCTTCGCCGTTTAAAGCAGCAACAAAATGCTCATGCGTACGTTCAAGATCTTGTGCTCTTACTACCTTGGAATAATGTTGGCCGATGATCGCAGTTTCACTCAGGCCGAGAAGGCGTAGCCCTGCCTCATTCATTTGTAAAAATTTACCATTTTCATCAAGCGTAAACACGGTTTCAGGGTTGTATGTATGTAAAGAACGATAGTGCTCTTCACTCTCCATTCTTCTGTTTTTTTCTAGGTGCTGGGCATAAATAAGCCCCACAAGATCTCGAGTTTGTTCAATTAACCGCAAATCTCTATTACTCGGGTTCTTTCGCTTATCGAAGTATAGTGCGAAGGTACCGACCACTTCCTGATCAATATTAAAGAACGGAAAACTCCAGCAGGCCCGGAGGTTATGTTTTTCGATTACCTCAATAAAATCAGTGAAGCGCGCATCCACCATCATGTCGGCAACAATAACCGATTCTCCAGTTGCGGCCGCCGTACCACATGCACCAACACCATCACGGATGTTTAATTCACGTAAGGGTTCAATGATTGATATCGGTAGCTTCTCATTTTCAACTACGCGCAACACATTGGCCTTAAAATCACGAATCATCACAGTGCACAGTGAACTTGCGATTTGTTGCTCTATTAGCTTACACACAGTATTAAGTTTTTTTACTAGTGAGGCGTCTTGCGCTACCAACGCGAGTAAAGCCTGTTCATTTTCGAGCAGCATGTTTTGCTTACGATTACGCACAAACAACCACGCGGTAGCGACTACTAAACCGATCACGGCGGAGAGTAAGATACTGAGTTGCACTTTTTCTTGCATTTATATTGCCTGAACAATCTTACGTTAAACTTTTAAGATACTCATATAATCCGGAATATCAACGTTATAGGTAGTATTTGCAGAAAGAAAATCACGAAAAGTTTCTAACGTATCCGGCTCGCCATGAACGAGCTGGATATTCGTATTACTTGCTAGCTTTGAAACCTTTAACCAATTGGCCAGTTCCTGATAATCACCATGGGCAGAAAGGCCATCTAAGGAACAGATTCGAGCTTTAATGGGCAACCATTCTCCATGCACCTTAATGTGCTGCACGCCTTGCGTCATCTTCGCACCCCGAGTACCGCCCGCTTGATATCCGCTAAATAACACTGTGCTACGATGATCGCCAAGCCAATGTTTAAAGTGATGCAAAATTCGCCCACCTGTTGCCATGCCGGAACCAGCAATAATAATATGCGGCCCCTTCTGTTCACCAATAGCCTTAGAATCTTCAATACTTTTAGTATATTCGATTACTTGCTCAGAGCGTGCACACTGTTCCGCAGTAAGGCGGTGATATTCATTATGTCGACGATAAATATCGGATACGCGAATTGCCATTGGGCTATCGAGATACACGGGTAAACGTGGAATTTGCTTACTATCCATTAAGCTCACAATCAAATGTTGAATAAGTTGTGCTCTACCCACAGCAAAACTAGGAATCAGCAGCACCCCACCCGCTTTCGCAGTTGAGTTTATAACATCAGCCATTTCTTGCATTACATCAGTGTTCTCGTGCAGCCGATTACCGTAAGTTGATTCCAACAGCAACACATCTACCGGAGGCATAGGATCCGGCGGCAGCATAAGCAAATCGTTACTGCGGCCAACATCACCGGAAAAACCAATTCGTTTGCCATCGGCCTCCACAACTACACTGGCGGCGCCTAAAATATGCCCCACGGGGTTTAATTCAATACTAATATCACCGATTTCGAACCGGCTCTTAAATGTTACCGGTCGGCAAAGTTTGTGGGCTTTGTTCGCTTCTTCTTCAGTATATAAAGGCTCGGGTTTCTCGTGTTTGCTAAGCTTGTGTTTCCCGAGATACTTGGCATCTTCCTCTTGGATACGCCCAGAATCAGCCCAAAGCACGGCGCAAAGATCAACCGTTGCCTGATGCGCGTATACGGGCCCGCGATAGCCATGTTTATAGAGAACCGGTACATAGCCGGAATGATCAAGATGAGCGTGAGTGAGCACAACGGCATCCACGTTGGCAATATCTAAGGGTAAAGGTTGCCAGTTCCGCCGGCGCAACCATTTGTAGCCTTGGAACAAACCACAATCAATCAGAATTCGAGTAGTATCCGTTTCTACTAAATATTTAGAACCGGTAACCGTTTCAGTACCACCTAAAAAAACAACCCGCATCACGTTATCCTTTTGCTTAACTTAGTATGATCACTATAGCCTTAAACAAGTGATTTATATTGTTTTTGAACAATATAACTGTAATAAGCACGCAAATTCGCGCACAACAAGCCTAATCATCCCTGCTGTGTAGATCAATCATTGTGGAAGCCGCAAAAAAAAGCCCCCAAGAACTGAGTTAACCAATTCTTGGGGGCTAATTATTTACGGGCTAATAGTTACCTAAGATTACTAGCGTGAAAATGCAAATGTTCTTCAATGAAACTCGCAATGAAGTAATAGCTATGATCATAGCCAGGTTGATAACGAATTTTCGCGCCAGCACTGGTTTCATTGTTCACCGCAATTAAAGCTTCGGTTCTCAGTTGATCGGGGTAAAAATTATCGGCATCTCCTTGGTCGATTAAAATCGGTGGAATATCGTGGCTGCGGCTATCGCGTTCTTGCAAAAGCACGGTAGCGTCGTATTGCCGCCATTGGCTTTCATCATCCCCCAAATACCCACTGAACGCTTTCTTACCCCAAGCGCAGTTGATTGGATTTACTATCGGTGCAAACGCTGAAATTGATTGATAACGTTCACTGTTCCGTAAACCAATAACAAGCGCTCCATGGCCGCCCATTGAATGGCCACTAATAGCGCGGTCAGAAGTAAGCGGAAGGCCTGATTCCACCAATTCAGGTAGCTCTTTCACAATGTAATCATACATTTGATAATGCTTGGCCCAGGGTTGCTCAGTGGCATTAACATAAAAGCCAGCACCTAAACCAAAATCATAAGCCCCATCAGGATCATCGGGCACACCATCGCCTCGCGGGCTCGTATCTGGAATGATGAGTGCTATGCCCAAATCAGCCGCTACTCGTTGAGCGCCAGCTTTACTGGAGAAATTCTCATCAGTGCAAGTAAGCCCAGAGAGCCAATACACTGCAGGCACTTTTTCGCGTTCAGCCTGGGGCGGCAGAAACACAGAGAAATCCATGGCGCAATTCAATACACCCGAATTGTGGCGAAAACGCAATTGTTTACCACCAAACGCTTTTTTCTCGTCTTTTAATTCAATTGCGTTCTTACCGGCAAACCGAACACCTGTAAAAAATGCCATAGCACGCTCCTTTACTCAAAAACAATTAATAGTGAATAACACTGCGAATTGATTTCCCTTCATGCATTAAATCGAACGCTTTATTGATATCTTCCAAACCCATGGTGTGCGTAATGAAGGTATCAAGCTCATATTCGCCGGCCAAATAACGGTTTACATAATCAGGTAACTGCGTGCGCCCTTTCACGCCACCAAACGCGCTACCCCGCCAAACTCGGCCTGTTACCAGTTGAAACGGGCGAGTTGAAATTTCTTCACCGGCACCAGCAACACCGATAATTACCGATTCACCCCAACCTTTATGGCAACTTTCGAGCGCTGAGCGCATCACTTTCACGTTACCAATACACTCAAAGGAATAATCAACGCCGCCATCGGTTTTTTCTACAATCACTTCTTGAATCGGTTTATCGTAATCATTCGGGTTAATGCACTCGGTTGCACCTAATTTTTTCGCAATATCAAACTTCGATTCATTAATATCAATAGCGATAATCCGGCTAGCGCCTGCCATTACTGCACCAATGATGACCGAGAGGCCAATACCGCCGAGGCCGAAAATAGCAACCGTATCGCCTTCTTCTACTTTCGCCGTATTCTTCACCGCACCCATTCCGGTGGTAACACCACAACCGAGAAGGCAAACTTTTTCCAACGGCGCATCTTTACTAATTTTGGCTAACGCTATTTCTGGCACTACTGTATGTTCCGCGAACGTAGAGGTTCCCATATAGTGATAAATTGGCTGCCCATTTTTTGAAAAGCGCGTAGTACCATCAGGCATAAGGCCCTGCCCTTGCGTATTGCGAATCGCTTGGCATAAATTGGTTTTGCCTGATGTGCAAAATTTACATTCGCCACATTCTGGGGTGTAAAGCGGAATCACATGATCCCCTACCTCAACAGAGGTTACACCCTCGCCAATCGCCTCGACAATACCGGCACCTTCATGGCCTAAGATGGCTGGGAAAATCCCTTCAGGATCAGAGCCGGAAAGCGTATACGCATCCGTGTGGCAAACACCGGTAGCCACAATACGCACAAGTACCTCGCCTTTTTGTGGCGGCATTAAATCAACTTCTTCGATTTTTAGCGGTTCCCCTGGGCCCCATGCAACAGCAGCCCGTGTTTTTATCGTGTCCATTGTTAATTCCTTGAGGTTTATGAACGTGAAGATACAGCTTTCTATTGTAATTATTTCTCATTAAATGATAATAGTGATTAA
This sequence comes from Aliidiomarina iranensis, assembly GCF_003987135.1. Lineage (GTDB taxonomy): Bacteria > Pseudomonadota > Gammaproteobacteria > Enterobacterales > Alteromonadaceae > Aliidiomarina > Aliidiomarina iranensis. Next base: position 35,221 of record NZ_PIPJ01000002.1, on the reverse strand, counting down.
TTAAATTTACTTTTTCATTTATGCAATAATGGACTAATCAATTGCAATTAAATCACGGTAACTAACTAGCGCTAACTGGCGAACGTTAGCCAATAAACATTAGCCAAATACAAGCAACCGAACTAGCCACGGCATAAAGGCAACCACATGACCAAAATCTGGCAGGGCATTAGCGAATTTACCGCAGTAGCAGAAACCAATAGTTTCACCCATGCTGCGCAACAACTCGGAATTTCCGTGGCGCAAGTTAGTCGCAATATTAGCGAACTCGAAGCAAGGCTGGATATCAAACTGCTCTATCGCTCTACGCGAAAAGTTAGCCTCACCGAAGAGGGCGCGCTTTACCTACAACATTGCCGCAATTTAGTAAGCAGCTTAGATGAGGCGAATCGCAGTATTACTAACCTTAAACTAACACCTCGCGGGCTCATAAAGATCACTGCACCGGTTTACTATGGCGAAAATCATTTGGCACCATTATTGAATCAATTTCTGCTCGCTTACCCAGAGGTGGAGCTTGATTTGCAACTTACTAATAATAAACTTGACCTCATACAAGGTAGCTTCGATCTCGCTATCCGGTTAGGGCAACTGGAGAGCTCGTCGCTTATCGCTCGCCGCCTAAGTTCCCGAACCCAGCATATAGTGGCCGCTCCGAGTTACTTAAAAAAATATGGCGAACCACAATCTCCAGCAGAGCTCAGCCAACATCAATGTCTACTCGGTAGCGTAGATACCTGGCGTATCTTAAACGCACAGGGTAAACCTATCTCATTTAAACCACATGGCCGCTTACGCTGTAACAGCGGCCCTACTCTCTTAAATGCGGCATTATGTGGCTTAGGTTTAGCGCAATTGCCAGATTACTATGTAAAAGCGGCGATTCGCAGCGGTGATTTACGGATGCTGTTAGAAGATTATCGGCTACCCGATGATGGCATTTGGGCTGTTTACCCACAGAATCGTCATCTTTCCGCAAAGGTTCGGCATTTAGTTGAATTCCTAGTTGAGCGTTTGTAACCATTCCGCTACAGGCTCAGGACGATGGAAAAAGAATCCCTGAAACTCCTCAATTCCCTTAGCTCGCAAGTATTTGAATTGTTGCTCAGTTTCAATACCTTCAACCACAGTGCTCATACCTAAATTTTGGCTCATTGAAATAATAGTTTCGAGTAAAACCTGCGGTCGGCCACCCTCCATACCACCTTGTACAAACTGCCGATCGATTTTTAATTCCGTTACCGGAATCCACTGCAAACGTTGCAAATTAGAGTAACCAGTGCCGAAATCATCAACGGAAAAACTCACACCTTGCGCTGCTAGTTCATCCATTATCACCTTCACCCGCTCAATATCATGGATCAACAGGTTTTCTGTAATTTCGATTTGCAGGCCTGCTAAATCAACCTCTTCTTCGACAAATATAGCGCAGAGATTAGCTACGAAATATTCATTCATAAATTGCCGTGGGCTAACATTCATCGCGATCTTAAAAGCCGGTTGATATTGCCGTACGGCGCGTATAGCTCGAGCAACTGCACGGCTCATGATATCACCAATATCATTAATGATACCCAAGCGTTCAGCTAACGGAATGAATTCATCTGGGCTTACAAGATTACCTTTATGGCGCCAACGCGCGAGCGCCTCGGCCGCAATAACTTGGCCATCACCATTTACCTTACTTTGAACCCAGCACTCGATTTCATTACCTTGCACCGCAGCACGAAGTTTTTGTTCAAGCTTGAAATCCGCAACAACCTGAGTGGTCATTATGCCTTTGTAAACGGAAAATTGATCGCGCCCGTTGGTTTTCGCTTGATGCACGGCAGTTTCGGCATGGGCCACAATTTCTGAGGCACTGCCTCCCTTTTCCATGGTAGCCAGCCCAATGCTTGCAGTAAGTTTATAACGGCGGCCGTTGATAATAATTTCTTCCCGCAGCACTGAAAGTAAGCGGCTCATGCGCTTCTGATGATACCCCTTACCCTCTTCTTCGGATACTTGAATACCAATCCAAAACCGATCTTCAATATCTTTCGCCAACACGCCGTTATATTCTGAAACTAGATAACTTAAGCGGCCGGCGATTACACGAAGCACCTCATCACCTTCATCCTCGCCTTGGGCGATATTAATACGATTAAAGTAGTCCATATTTATCGCAACAACGCGCACATTGCTGTAATGCAGTTGGTGCTGTACGAGTTTTATAAAGTTAGCTCGGTTCGGTAAGCCCGTAAGGGCATCAAACATCGATAAGCTTTCAATGGTTTGTTCCGCTTCTCTACGTTCAGAAATATCGCGGATCGAGCCGATATAACAAGGCTCGCCAAGCCAATCAGCTTCATTGATACCAATGGTAACCGGAAATAACGAGCCATCTTTGCGTTGGGCTTCAAGTTCGCGCTGCCGTCCCAATACGCGGGGGCCAGCACCATACATTGCATTATGCATAAAATTTTGATGTTGTTGGGCCATGGAAGGCGGCATTAGAATACTTACATTGCGGCCGATCACATCGCGCGGATAATACCCAAACATACTTTGTGCGGTGCGATTGAAAGCAACGATAGTGCCTGCTTGATTAATGATCACAATTGCATCAAACAAACAATCAAAAAAATTTAATAACCATTGGTGTTCAGAAGTGTTCTCTTGATTAGCCCCTAGCCGCTTGCCCACATTGTTTTTTTTGCCCGTCGTTTTAACGCTCGCTGATTCGTTAGTTTTTACTTGAGTATCAGCGTTCGATTTATTTTTCATAAAGCCCTAACAGTAGTTCTTCGCTCGAAGAATGATTGCAATGGGTTGTATTGTAGTAGCTAAACAGGTTTCATGCGATCACTATGACAACTCTCATATTTGATCTACGATAAACGCACCGCCGCAGCGCTGGAAATATAGACTAAAACAATCTAGCCAAAGCTACTTAGCTAAAATTATTTAACTAAAGCTACTTAACTAAAGCTATTTAACCCAGGCTCTGTAACTTCCCTTCCGCTATTTTGAAATAATAATGAGCTTTCGGTAGCGCTTCGGTTTTATGCCCGAGCATTAAGCACGTGCGCCCTACCAACCATTCTTCTAAGGTATTCTTAATCTTCGTTGCAGTCATTCCATCCAAGCCGGTGCATGGCTCATCTAAAATCACCACAGCTGGATTTTGTAGATATAACCTCGCCAACACAAGGCGCCGCGCTTGGCCTCCGGATATAGCTAAACCCGCTGTACCCACCCAGGTTTCCAACTGCTCAGGCATTGCCCTCACTTCATCGGCGAAGGCTGCAAACGTAAGTGCTCGCCACAATTCCTCATCACTTGCACGAGGAGCCGCAATACGCAAGTTGGTGGCAATGGTACCCGCCAATACTAAATTTGCTTGGGTAACGTAGCCTAATTGCCCTAACCAACTACTATCGGGTTGCGTTTTATTGCTTACTTTATCGTTTGCTTCATCTGTTTCTATAAACACCTGAATGCCAGGAAGCTCACGTATTCCGGCAAAAACCTGCGCCATTGTGCTCTTCCCAGAGCCAGAACTCCCTAACACCGCGGTAATCTTACCAGCCCGAAGGGGTAGTTTCAGGCCTTGTAAATTCAAACCCGGCAAGGCTTCCCCAGTATTCTCTGTATTCTCTGTATTCTCTGCAATCTCTATATTAGCTCTGTTAGCGGCGCTTTGTGTGTTAACCGTGTTAGCTGTGCCCTCTGCGTTTTCGATGTTAGCTGTGGCAGCTGTGGCCTTAACCTTATCGGTAAAGCGAAGTGCCGCTGCTTGCCTTTGATTCCCACTAGGCGCAGGCCCATTCAAATCATGCAAGCGTTCCGCAGCTTCATTCACCAGCCCAATCTGGCTGCTCTGTTCAGCCAAGGGCACCAGCACTTCGGCTAAGGCTAAAATGGCTAGTGCTTGCATAACCGCTATCGGCAAGCTCATCTGCTCTTGGCTATAGGCATGCAAGCCGAAAAGCAAAACGGCTAGAGCTAAACTCTGCAATAAGAACTGCAGCACATTTTCAATGGCCGCTATTCGCTGCAGGCGTTCTTGGCCAAATCGATTAATAGTCGCCCCTAACTGGCGTTGCTCAGCGCTATTTTGTGCCAGCCTACCAGCACCAAAAAGCTCTGCCATCCCCTCGTAAAAATCCATGCTTTGTTGCCGAAATGCGGCACTTGCTCGCAGCTCTTGCCGGCCTAATGCTTCGGTTTTTTGGCGTGCTTTAATCACGGCTAAATACCAAAGAAACGGCAAAACAACAGCTATCAAAAATATAATTTCGGGTGCGGCCCGCCAACTGAACGCACTAATCAGAATCAACACGAGAATTAGCATCCACCCGGCCACAGCTGGCGGAGCCAACAAGCGCAAGTACAGCCCGTCTAAAATATTTAAATCTTGCGTCAATCGCTGTAACACGGTTCCCGTGCGAAGTTTTGCAAAGCTGTGCGCCGGTTTTTGGCTAAGACGATGAAAAAAAGCAACTCGCCAACGGGCTTGCACTCTTAACACCGCATCGTGATGAAATATCCTTTCGAAATATCGACCTACGGTGCGCATTAACGCAAACACACGAATACCAGTGCCTGGGGTGAAAATATCAAAAAGCACTAAAATACCAGCCGCCGTGGCAATTCCAGTAAGTGCCGAGGCTGTAATAAACCAACCTGAAAGTGCGAGTAAACCCACGCCTGCCGCCGCGGTTACAAACATACAAGCGAAGCCCAACAGCAGGCGTTTACGTTCCTGTTTTAAACCTTTGTAGAACATATTTTGAAGAATAGTTGTACTTTTCTTCGAATTACTTTTCATTCTGTTCTCCAGCGTTAATACGAGCTGGGGCCCTGCTACTTTCCTCGGTATCGAAAGATTTTGCAGTTTCATCAGGCTCAGCGAACTTTTCAAACAAAACAGTGCGATCTGCTAATGCAGTAAAATCATCACTATGGCTTGCAATCACCATACTTATGCCCTGTTTACGCAGCCGTTTTACTGTTGCCACAATATACTGGGCGGAAGTATCATCGAGAGCAGCCGTGGGCTCATCGAGCAGCATCAGTTTTGGAGTGAAACCAGTTTCAATGGCCACAAGCCAACGCGCAAAGGTTAAGCGTTTTGCCTCACCGCCGGATATCCCAGCACCACTCTCACCAATCTGGGTATCTAGCCCATGGGGTAAGCGCTGAATGAGCGGTGCTAAGCCCATATCATGCATGGCTTTATGTAACGCAGTAGAACTTGCATCCGGCGTGAACAAGCGCAAATTATCGGCAATGGAACCATAAATTATCCACGGGCTTTGTGGTAGGTAGGCAACCGAATTTAGTGCTCTGGCATCAGCCTCTTTCGGCCATGGCAACAACCCCGCTAAAAGCTGTAGCACCGTACTCTTACCCGCTCCCGATGGGCCTTGGAGTAACAATGTTTGCCCTACCTGCAAATTAAGTTCCGGAATGAAAATAGTTTGATTGCGCGATTCGTATTGGAATTGGCATGCCTGAGTATGCACTAGATTAGTATCAGGATACTCTGGTTGCTCTTGTGCTGCTTCACTTACATCCTTATTAGCCGTGTTGTTCGGGCTAGCCGCGCACTTCAGGCTAGCGGCGCTATTTTCGCGATCTGCAGCGCATGTTTGCGGCGCAAGAATAGTTGCCGCACCCAGAGCCGCGGCACGATCGTGATAAAACTGAGAAAGTAACCGTATTGGTTGAAAAAACTCCGGCGCCAACAACAAAATAAACAATCCCGAAAACAATGTGAGCTCGGCGCCCGGTCCAACCTCATAATAGCCAAGTAAGGAAAAGCCAATGTAGATAGCAATTGCGGCGATCGCTATTGCCGCAAAAAACTCCAAAACTGCCGAAGATAAAAAGGCGATTTTCAAAGTACGCATATTCAGTGCACGATACTCATCGCTTGCAACAGCCACTTGTTTTTCTGCCATGGGCAGCTTTTGCATTAAAAATAGCAAGGTTAAATTACGTACACGATCAATGAATAAACTAGCAATACGTTGCACCGCCACCGCTTGCTTCTGATGAATTCGTTCCGCCCCCATACCCACCAGCGCCATAAACACCGGAATCAAAGGAGCGCTCAGAAGTAAAAATAATCCGGCGAGCCAATCAAGATAAAAAACAACAGCCAGAATAAGCAAGGGTTGCCAGGTAGCTAACCAAATTTGAGGTAAAAAGCGTGAGTAGTAACCCGCCAGTGAATTCACCGGCTCAACTAAATCGTTAGCAGCGCTAGCATCGCCCATGCGCTGCCACGAGAAGTTTTGCATTTGCTGTTGCCAAAATTGCAGCAAATTGTACCGCGCTGCATCTTGAGCGCTATCGGAAGCCTTGAGCGCCCAGCGTTGATACTGCCAGTTGGCTATGCTGCGCACCGCAATAGCAGCTATCGCACTCAGAGCAAAGGGCATTAGGGTTGCCACGGTTTCGCCCTGTAATGCGGCATAAACCAACCACGCAAACAACCCCATCTGCACAATCAGCGCAATGGCTTGCAAACTGCCATATAGCTTTGCCCAGAACAAAGAGCGGCCGGTGGCCGCTCCTATTCTTGCGAGATATCTCTTCTCTGCCGCAAAGGGCTTTTCAGGTTTAGTGGTAGCCAACGTCTGCTGTTACCTTGCCGCGGAATACCCAGTAAGTCCATGCGGTATACACCAACACAATTGGAATCACGAACAATAACCCTAGCAATAAGAATAGCTGTGATTCGTGCGCTGAGGCTGCATCCCACAATGTATAGTTTGGTGGCACTACATATGGGAATTTACTCGCTAACAACCCGAGGTAGGTAAAGATAAACATGCTCATAGTTGCTACGAATGGCGTGCCATCGCGACGCTGATACAACGCTCGAATCAACCACACGGCACTCAGTAATGTGAGCACTGGGAATAACCAGATATAGCTAATACCGCTGAACCAACGCTCAGCAACAAAGGCATCCACAAAAGGAGTCCAAATGCTGATAATCGCGAAGATAACTAACACCGCAATGAGTAGATATGGCGTTATTTTAAATGCCCAATTTTGAATATCACCTTCAGATTTCAAAATTAACCAAGTAGCACCCAACAAAGCATAGCCCGCTACCAAGCCGAGGCCAGTTAAAACCGTAAAGGGTGTTAACCAATCTAAAGCGCCGCCCACATAGGCCATGTTTTCAACATTAAAGCCCTGAATATAGGCGCCTACTACAGCACCTTGGGCGAATGCCGCTACCGTTGAACCAATCGCGAATGACCAATTCCACAGATACTTAGACGTTCTCGCTTTGAACCTAAACTCAAAAGCAATACCGCGGAAAATTAGCCCTGCCAGCAGTAAAAACACACCAATGTATAGTGCCGGAAGGAATACGGCATAAACCAATGGGAATGCGGCCAATAAACCGGCTCCCCCCAGAATCAACCAGGTTTCATTACCATCCCAAACCGGTGCTACGGAATTCATCATAACATCGCGGGCATCTTCGCTCGGAGCAAATGGGAATAGCACCCCAAGCCCCAAATCAAAGCCATCCATTAGCACATACATAATTACGCCAAACGCAATAATGCCGGCCCAAATAATAGTTAGATCAAATACGGGTTCGCTCATTGTTGAGTCTCCTCTTCCCAAGCGGCACTAGCGGCTGATAACGGACGTTTCGCCCGTTGGTTATTGCTATCGGCGGTCGTCATCTCATGCTCGGGCGCTACACCCACACGCAATACGCGCATCAGATAATACAAACCAGCTGCGAATACCACCGCATATACCGAGATATAACCAATCAAGGTAAACAGTGCCATGCCGCCCGTAAGCGAGGGCGTTAAGCCTTGCGCATGAGTCATTACTTCGTAAATTAACCATGGCGCACGGCCTACTTCGGTCACAAACCAGCCTGCAAGCACAGCAATAAAGGGGCTAATGGCCATGAACCGCATACCTTGTAAGAACCAAGTTGTACGAGCATAAGCCTCTTTGCGGCGCAGTACTAAGCCGGTTATCGCGAAGAGCACCATTAGCATGCCTATGCCCACCATGATCCGGAACGACCAGAACACAATAGCCACCGGTGGTTGCTCTTCTGGCGGCACTTCTTTTAAGCCTTGCACTTCACCATCCCAATCGTGGGTAAGAATAAAACTTGCTAAACGCGGGATGCCAATTTCAAAATGATTGGTTTGAGCTTCTTGATCAGGAATTGCGAACAAGAGCAATGGCGCGCCACGTTCGGTTTCCCACACCCCTTCCATCGCAGCTACTTTCGTAGGTTGATTCTCAAACGTATTTAAACCATGAATATCACCCACCACAACTTGCGCTGGTGCAATGATAAGGAGTAACCATAACGACATGGAAAGCGCACGTTTATGCACCTCTACATCTTTCTTACGCAACAAATACCAAGCACTCACACCGGCAACCACAAAGCCACCGGTTAAGAACGACGCTAAGCCCATGTGGAAGAAGCGCGGCCATAAACTGGCGTTGAAAATTGCATCGGCCCAGCTGGTAACATGCACCATACCATCACGCAACTCATAACCGCCCGGTGTTTGCATCCAGCTGTTCGCAGAAAGAATCCAGAATGAAGAAATAAAGGTGCCCACGGCTACCATTACTGCGGCAAAGAAATGCACGCCCTGGGGCACTTTACCCCGCCCAAATAGCAGTACACCTAAGAACGCTGCTTCGAGGAAAAACGCAGTAACCACCTCGTAACTCAGTACTGGCCCTAAGAAGTTAGCGCCCGCATAGGCGAAATTACTCCAGTTAGTACCAAACTGAAACGCCATCACGATACCGGATACAACGCCCATACCGAAAACAACAGCAAATACTTGAATCCAGAACCTCGATAATCGTTCCCACACTGGATTTTTCGTTCGCCACGATAGGCCTTCTAGCGCAGCAATATATGACGCCAAACCAATAGTGAATACAGGGAATATTGCGTGAAATGATACTACGAATGCGAATTGAATTCGCGAGAGTAAGAGCGGATCAAGATCCATGGTAGAGCTCCTCGTTACAGCAATTATCTATCAACCAAGATTTCATATAAAAGTATACGCTCAATTGATAGCTTTAAAAGTTTTGCAAGCCGTGGCAAATTAGCACACCTTAATCTAATTAGCACATGCTAATATTCAGTTTACGCTCCTTTTGTTGGCAAGAAAATACTACATTCACCAGAACATTGAGCTAGATCAAGTTTGGTGGCAACATACCTACATTCACTACGAAGATTAACGCAAGGTAGATTAGATTATGTCGGTTTCATTTGGCCCGTTTGCCATGGGTATGCTGCAGTTTATATTTGTTTTGGCAGTGGTGGTAACCATGCTTATGGCGTGGTTGGTAAGTAAAAAATACAAAGTGGCTATTTCTGATTCTGTTTTTCACGTTTTAGCGGTAGGCATTCTTGTTGCTCGTATCAGCTTTATTGTTCGTTACTTTGAATTATACGCTGAAGCACCCTGGCAAATTATCAATATTCGTGATGGTGGTTTCGACCTTTGGGCAGGCGTTGTGGGGTCAATTCTGATGGCGGTGTGGGAAATAAGCCGCAATCGAAAAATTTGGCAACCTCTTACTATCGCGTGTGTATCCGGCGCTATTGCTTATACAGCAATGAATGGTTATTACCAGCATAAATATGGCGGCGAACTTTTTGTTCCCAACGTACAAGTACAAACTTTAGACGACCGCACCGCCTATTTAAACCGTGAGTACTTGGGCCAACCTATGGTTGTGAATCTATGGGCCACTTGGTGCCCGCCTTGTGTTCGAGAAATGCCGCTACTTGAAGATGCGCAAGCAAAATGGCCTGATGTTGCCATTGTTACTGTGAATCAGGGTGATACCAAGCAGCAAGTGTTAGATTTTGTTGCTGAGCAAAACCTAAATCTCACGGATATGTTGCTTGATCATAATAATCGCTTGAGTAACGAAATAGGCTCTTTTGCCCTTCCCACTACTTTGTTTTTCAACGCCGAAGGCATGCTTATTGATACTCATGTAGGCGAATTCTCGCCTGCTCGCCTGCAGCAAGCGATAGAGCTAATTAGTAGTGATGAATGATAGGGATATAGGCTTTATCTAGCGCAAGCTTTGAATTGCATCGCCAATGCCGGCAAGGGTGAGCGGATACATTCGGCCCTGCATAATATCGCGCATCATATGAATGGAATGATAATAATCCCAGCGCTCTTGTGGTTGTGGGTTTAGCCACACCGCTTTTGGGTAGTGGTTTAATAAGCGCTGCATCCACACCTGCCCCGGCTCTTCATTCCAATGTTCAACACTGCCACCCGGGTAAGCAATTTCATAAGGCCCCATGGTGGCATCGCCAACGAAGAACAACTTGTAATCACTGCCATACTTATTGAGTACTTCTAAAAGTGGTGTTTGTTCTTTGAAGCGACGTTGATTGCTCTTCCATAATCCCTCGTACACACAGTTATGAAAGTAAAAGAATTCGAGGTGTTTAAACTCCGAGCGTACCGCTGCAAATAACTGCTGGCATTCATAGATGTAATCATCCATTGAGCCACCCACATCAAACAGAATGAGCACTTTCACGGCATTGTGGCGCTCTTGCTGCCATTGCCAATCAAGCATCCCTTTTTTGCCCGTGGCACGAATGGTTGCAGCCAAATCAAGTTCATCTGCTGCCCCTGTGCGCGCGAATTTCCGGAGCTTCCTTAAAGCTAATTTGATATTTCGATTACTCAGTTCCGCATCGGTATCTAAATCAGCAAACTCGCGCTTATCCCAAACCTTCACAGCACGGCGGGCATTGCTGCCCTCTTGGCCGATTCGAATACCTTCTGGATTATAGCCATAGGCACCAAAAGGCGAAGTGCCACCAGTGCCAATCCATTTATTGCCACCTGCATGCCGTTTTTGTTGCTCAGCCAAGCGCTCATTGAACTGCTTTAAAAGCTCATCCAAACCACCCAGTGCTTTTAGTTTTTCTTTATCTTCAGCACTTAATTGACGCTGCAAACTTTTCTCTAACCATTCTTGCGGGATTGAGGCGGCAATATCCACCTCATTCACCCCTTCGAAATATTCAGCAAACGCACGGTCAAAGCGATCGTATTGGCTTTCATCTTTCACTAACACCATGCGTGAAAGTGAATAGAAATCGTCGATATTAGCAAAGATAACCTGTTGCTCGAGGGCATTCAGTAAATCTAAAAGTTCCGTAATGCTTACCTTTAAACCATGCGCCCGCAGCCGAAAGAAAAATTCAATAAGCATAAAATTTAGCGTGCGCCCCGACGTGACATAAACGCAAGCTTTTCTATTAACTCAACATCCTGTTCATTTTTCAGCAACGCACCAAACATCGGCATTAAGCCGCCATCAGATTTAGTTAAATCGCTAGGGCTAATATCTTCAGCCAATAAAAGCTTTAACCAATCGAGTAATTCTGAGGTTGATGGTTTCTTTTTCAGGTTTGGCACTTGCCGTAAATCAAAAAATACTTCTAGCGCGGTTGCTAAAAGTTGTTTCTGGATATTTGGGAAGTGTACCGCCACAATCGCGGCAAGTGTTTCGGCATCAGGGAATCGAATGTAGTGAAAGAAACAGCGGCGTAAGAATGCATCGGGGAGCTCTTTTTCATTGTTCGAAGTGATAATAACGATGGGCCGTTGCTTAGCCTTTATTTGCTCACCGGTTTCATAAACATGAAACTCCATTTGATCGAGTTCGTGCAACAAATCATTGGGAAATTCAATATCCGCCTTATCAATCTCATCAATTAATAGCACCGGCCGTTTTTCAGCACTGAAGGCTAACCATAGCTTGCCCGGTTTAATGTAATTACTAATATCATGCACTTTCTCGCTGCCTAACTGGCTATCACGTAAGCGCGAAACCGCATCATATTCATAAAGGCCTTGTTGCGCCTTCGTCGTTGATTTTATGTGCCAACGTAGAAGGTTGGTATCCAGCGCGGCTGCCAACTCTTCCGCCAAGCGGGTTTTCCCCGTACCCGGCTCACCTTTGATCAATAACGGCTTCTGCAAAGTAACCGCCGCATTCACCGCCAAGGCTAATTCGTTCGATACAATGTAATTCGCTGTGCTTTGAAAACCATTCTGCGCTGCGCTTTTACTTCCCGTTCCCGCCATATAATCTCTCACTTTCGAACGCCCAAAAAATTAGCGCCATGATAACAAATCATGGCGCTAATCACAGATCCTAAAAATTGCTTTGGTTAGTTTTTCTTCAAACCGGTAAGCACACCGCCAATCCCTACAATAGTGAGCACCGCGCCGATGATTAAAAACCAGAGTGCATTATCGGTTGGTTGCCCGGTAATTGCCTCTGAAGCTTGGCCTAGCGCTGATTCACGCTCCTGCCATCCGAAATATAAAATGATTAAGCCAGCAACTAAAATAGCGAGTGATACAAATTTATTCATGAACACTTCTCCTTTGAGTTCTAAGAACTTTTCTTTTTATCGAACTAGCAACTTTATGTTTCTAAAACTTTTTATTGCAAAAACTTTATACTCGTAAAAACTTTATGTTAATACTAACGTAAGTTTAACTAATTGCTTTTAAGTACCTTTTTAGCGTAGAGCAAATAAACTAAAAGTCCAGTTTGCTCATGCACCTTTACTTTTTTTCAAGTGCGTTACTCGTTTAAATTTCGATATTCATAAGCTCAGCAACGCGATTTCAATCATTTCCAGAGCACTGCATCATGTTTAATCCGCCCCGTTACGATGCTCTCAGCAACCTCCTCGGCCAAACGATAGCCAGCATCCGTGGCCTGTTGCCAAAATTTTTGCCGCGCAGGAACATCAAGATCGGCAAAATCATGACGATCGGGAATTTTGCCGTAAGGTAGGGCATCAATAAAAGCTTGGCTTGGTGTAATCAGCACCGCATTTGGCCAATGCGCCCCCGTAGTTCGCCGCTTGGTATTTTTATCAAACCAGCCCGGTATCACTTCGCGCTGAAAATGTGGATACAGCACTAGGCCCTCTTGATCATCGAGCGGCACATCAAAATGGTAATCCGTAACACCGCCATCTCGATAAACACCCGGAGGCGCTCCTGGGATATCGCGCACACCATCGAGAACGAGCGGTATCGAACCAGTAGCCAATAGCGCTTGCCGAAAGTTTTCCTCACTCAAGGGCACATGCAATGTTGGTAAATCCCGCCATTCTTTTCCCATAATAGGGTTTGCTTTCGGGTGATGAAAAATCACTCTTTCATAACTGCTTCCCAGTGTTTTTCTGGAAATCGCGTTTAACCCAGCGGCTTTCAGTAAACCAAGGCCCTGCCCCAAGCGGCCATTTGCTGCGTTTAAGCCTTTACACCGCACCGCAATCATATGATGGCGAAAAGTATCTTGCTGTAAAATTTCAGCAACCGCGGAATCGGGCACATATTCATGCAGTAAATCAATGGCTTTATCAGTAATTTCTCGAATATCGGGTTTTTCGGAATAAACGGTAGCGCGATAAAGCTTACTGAATAGTGCGCTCGCTTCGGCTGCATTTTTCCTGCCCAAGCTGGCAAAGCGCCAACCGCCAGCAGATGTACCCAAAAGGTTAAGTGGTTGCTGCCGATCGGCAAAAAAATCAGCAAATAAAAAGTTATCCAAGCCCTGCAAAACAAACCACTTCGGCCCGCCTGATGCTCCCAGCAAGGTGCTCACATCATTCGCCTGCAACCCATTTTCACGAATGTGCGCAAGCGCCCTTGCACCTGCCTTTACTTCTGCCCATTTCATCATGAACGCTATCAATCCTAGTTAACGTGTTTGTTTACCACTGCACTAAAAAACATGAACGAATGCACTAGCAAATGCACCACCGAATGCAAAAAAGAATCTCGAAAAAGAGATAGCGCTTAGTATACCTTGCATGATTTTGAAGTACAGTTGCCATCGCTACTGCAACATTTGTTCGGCAATGGTATTCTTTCGTTACTAAATTTCTTACATCGAACCCTAAACCCAGAATGTTTATTCTTAAACATCAACACTAAAAAGAATAATTTTATGAAATTCATAAGTTTTAATATCAACGGAATTCGCGCACGCTTACATCAACTTCAGGCGCTTATTGATAAACATCAGCCTGATGTTATCGGCCTGCAAGAAACCAAGGTACACGATGATCAATTTCCGCTCGCTGATGTGGAAGCCATGGGTTATCAAGTGCTTTATTTCGGCCAAAAAGGCCATTACGGCGTGGCATTATTAACTAAACTGCCCTTCGAAGATGTATGTTATGGCTGGCCCGGTGATGCGGAAGATGCTCAGCGCCGCATGATTATGGCAACAGTAACCAGCGCGAATGGCGAAAAAATACGCGTAATGAATGGCTATTTCCCACAGGGCGAATCGCGTGATCACCCGCTGAAGTTCCCAGCGAAAGAAAAATTCTATCAGGATTTAATGCACTACTTAGAAACAACTCAATCGCCAGAGCAACCATTAATTTTGATGGGTGATGTGAATATCTCATCTACTGATTTAGATATTGGTATTGGCGAAGCGAATCGTAAACGCTGGTTGAAAACGGGCAAATGTAGCTTTTTGCCTGAAGAACGGGAATGGATGCAGCGCCTAATGGATTGGGGTTTCACCGATACCTATCGCGCTGAACATCCAGAACGCGATGATCAATTTAGTTGGTTTGATTACCGCTCTCGCGGGTTTGATGATAACCGGGGCCTGCGTATCGATTTAATTCTTGCTACTAAGAACCTCGCGAATCGCTGTATCGATACCGGCATCGATTATGAACTGCGCGGCATTGAAAAACCCTCAGATCATGCACCGATTTGGAGCACCTTCAAAGTAGAATAAAGTACAAAAAACTAGAAAAAAACAACTGGCTTTGGCGTTATTGCTCCTCGGGTGGCAATACCGCCAAGGCCTTCCGTAACACCCGCGCCAAATCCACATAACACGGCCCTTTGCGATGCCCGGGCAAACGAATATCCTCGCCCGCTGCATTTAATTTGTTTTGCAGTTCGAAATACCAACTATTTAGCGCTGGCGGCAATATCTGATGCGCACGTTTACCTAACCAATAGTACCCTTGAATTGGCAAGGCCAATAAAAACAAAGATGCGCCTAGAATCTGAGGTAGGAACTCTGCTCCCAAATATTGAAATTGCACAAAGAAATTAGCCACAGCCGCAAACGGCAATAGTTTTATCCCTAGTTTAGTAGCCGGAATGAATTTGCTTTCCGGCATGTTGCCAACAACGGCATGGTTGGGCCAAAGTTTTAAGTAATTAGCCCCGCGTTGTAAAGTTTTCCACATGGAGCATCCACCTATTTCGCAAATATACCTCTATATTCGCACAAAGCAGCAAATAAGATCAAAAAATCAGCATGTGATGAAAACTCGCACAATCAATTTAATTGTTTATTTTCAGTGATATAGAAACTTCACTCCAGCTAATTAACAAGGTTATCCACAGAAAAAGTGGATGGAATTGAGTAACTCACCGGTAATTCAACGCATACACCACTATAAAATATTTTATGAACTGTGAAAGCATGATTTGCGGGGCTTACGTATCCTTGTTGAGTTTACTTTGCTGAGCTTCCGTTTTTTTCGCTTCTGTGGCACTGTAAGCCTGTATTTTAGCTTTTATATACGAATGGGAATTGAATATGAGCATAGTAGTTTTCGGTATAAAAAATTGCGATACCGTTCGCAAAGCACGCAAGTGGCTAAAAGAGCATGATGTGAATTATCAATTTGAAGATTTGAAAACAACGCCATTAGCCGGTAGCACTATCGAACATTGGTTAAACCAAGTTGGCGCCGATATTCTGGTAAATAAACGCGGTACTACGTGGCGCCAATTACCCGATGACGACAAGGGCGAGCTCACTTTGCCCCGCACTATTCATTTAATTCAAAGCAACCCAACGCTGCTTAAACGGCCGATAGTGGTGAAAGGTAGCGAGATAACTGTAGGGTTTAATGAAGGTGAATGGCAGGAGCGTTTCGGTGGATAAATCCTATGATGTTGATCACCCAACGCTTGTTTTAGCACGCGAATTAATTAGCCGCCGTTCAGTAACACCAAACGATGCAGCATGCCAGCATTTACTCGCTGAGCGCTTAGCCCCCTTGGGCTTCGATATCGAGTCGATGGTATTTGCCGATACTACCAACATGTGGGCACGCCGAAATAAAAGCGGACCAGTTTTTTGTTTTGCCGGCCACACTGATGTTGTTCCCGCGGGTGATGAAAACGATTGGGATACGCCACCCTTTCAGCCAGTGGATAAACAAGGTGTACTTTACGGCCGCGGTGCGGCTGATATGAAAGGCAGTTTGGCGGCTATGATTGTGGCCACCGAACGGTTTTTGCATAACTACCCTGAACATGCGGGCAGCCTTGCTTTCTTGATTACCAGCGACGAGGAAGGCCCGTTTATTAACGGTACTGTAAAGGTAATTGAAACGCTAGAAAAGCGTAACGAAAAGATTACTTGGTGCTTAGTGGGTGAGCCCTCGAGCACAAATTACTGCGGCGATGTGGTGAAATATGGCCGCCGTGGCAGTTTAACCGGGCATCTTACGGTAAAAGGTATCCAGGGCCACGTAGCCTACCCACATTTAGCGCGCAACCCAGTTCACCAAGCCGCACCGGCCCTTGCCGAATTGGCTTCCGAAGTTTGGGATGAGGGTAACGAAGCGTTTCCGCCTACCAGCTTCCAGATCGTTGATATTCAGGCCGGTACTGGCGCTACTAATGTTGTACCCGGCAAGGTTAAAATTGCCTTTAACCTTAGATTCAGTACCGAATCCACTGCTGAATCCATAAAATCACGTATTTTAGCCATACTCGATAAGCACGAACTAACTTATGAAATAAACTGGGCACTGAATGGCCTGCCGTTCTTAACGGATCATGGCGAACTCGTAAGTGCTACCCGCGCTGCGGTTAAAACGGTAATCGGAAGCGAGCCAGAGTTTTCAACCGCCGGCGGCACCTCGGACGGCCGCTTTATTGCCCCTACCGGCGCACAGGTAATCGAACTCGGGCCGGTAAATGCAACAATTCACAAGGTTAACGAAAACGTGAGCCATCGCGATTTAATTGATTTAACCGATATGTACGAACAGATCTTGTTTAATATGTTGGTGCGGAACGAGGGCGCAAATGCCAACAGTGGGAATCACCGGGGCAAGGATACCGAAGCCAGTGGTGTAGCAGCAAACAATTCCGGAACAACGGATTCCGAAATCAAGGGCTCCGGAGATAAAAATTCGCCTAGCTTCGGGCATTCAGGCCCATGAAAGATAAGCGAGGCGAACAAACCAGTGCGCTAGCGAGAGCAAAAGCGGCCGTTACTCGCGAGCAATTGCTCGGTGCCACCGATGCGCATGTGGTATCGCTCGCCTCGGCTGTATCCAGTAAGGTTAAGCTACAACCTGCAGCTATCAACGCCTATGAACAGATGCGAGAAGCCGCATCTGCAGCAGGGTTTCGCTTACAGGTTGCCAGCGGATTTCGTGATTTTCAGCGGCAAAAAACTATTTGGAACAAAAAGCTCAATGCCAGCGATGAAAGTAGCCGAGCTTTGGAACAGATTCTGCATTGGTCGGCTTTACCGGGCACAAGCCGCCACCACTGGGGCACAGATTTTGATTTCTTTGATGAAGGCGAGTTTCCACCCTTTCAGGAAAACAATCGAACCTTGCAGTTATTGAGCAGTGAATACCAGCCCAATGGGCCATGTCATGCCCTGTATCAATGGTTGCTGAAGCATGCACCAAATTATGGTTTCTACTGGCCCTATCAAGGCCGCGGCAATGGCGTAGCCGCAGAACCATGGCATCTTAGCTATGCGCCACTTGCCGCAGAATTTCAGGCATTATGGGGGCAACCGGAGCAAATTGGCTATCTTCGTGATTTTCTCCATAGCCAAGAACTGGCCGGTTTTTCGCTAATTAGTGAACAACTCGCAAGTATCATTCAACGCTACAGCTTACAGGTGGAATCACCACCTAAAGAGATAGCCTTATGACAATGCCATTGTGGGCCGTTATCTTAATTATTGTATTAGCCCTCGCGGTTATTTTCAGCAATGTAATGTTGGTGAAAAAAACCGCGAATATGAAAATGCCCGATATCCTGAACAAACAGGGAAAAAAGGTAAAAGATTGGCAAAGCGATGAGTGGGATGAAAATAATTGGGAAGATGATGATTGGGGTGAAAAACAAAACAAAGATGAAACCGATGAAACCGATGAAACAAAAAAATAGCGCTAAACATTAGTTAAGCGCTACTTTATTTTTACGATTTTGTAGAATTTCGCGTTTAATCGAATTGCACACCTAAGCGTTTACCTACTTCTTCGTAGGCTTCTACTACACCGCCAAGGCCTTGGCGAAAGCGATCTTTATCTAGCTTCGTACGTGTTTCGCTATCCCATAAGCGGCAGCCATCGGGGCTAAACTCATCGCCCAACACTACTTGGCCAGCAAAAACACCGAACTCCAATTTGTAATCAACGAGCAACATACCGCCCTCTGCGAATAACGGCTGCAACACTTCATTCACCGCAAACGTTAGGCGCTTCATTTCGGCCAGTTGCGCTTCTGTGGCCCAACCAAAGGCAACAGCGTGGCTTTCGTTTACCATCGGATCGTGCAATGCATCGTTTTTCAAAAAAAATTCGAAGGTTGGCGGGTTCAGAGTAATCCCCTCTTCTACACCCAACCGGCGCACAAGTGAACCCGCGGCAATATTACGAACAACGCATTCAACCGGAATCATATCGAGTTTCTTTACCACAGATTCGGTATCAGAAAGCAGTGATTCCATTTGCGTAGGAATGCCCGCCGCCGCCAACTTCTCCATAATAAAAAAGTTAAACTTATTATTTACCATGCCCTTTCGCGCCAACTGCTCAATACGCTCGCCATCAAAAGCCGAGGTATCATCACGAAATTGCAGAATCAAATAATCTGGGTTGTCAGTGGTATATACCGTTTTCGCCTTGCCCCGATAAAGCTCTTCTTGTTTTTGCATCAATCTAATCTCGATTAATCTTGAGTTTGTTCACGAAATGCACGAGCGAAGGAAGGCATCCATTCTGCCAAACTCTCTGCCGACGCAGGTTCTTCATTGATGTAAGGAATCACGTAAATTACGCCATCTCTATCATCTACGTTAAATTCGATTTCGGTACCTAATTCAATGGGCAGCTCGCCTTGTTCGGTTCCCCGCCAAAATGCTAAGCGTTGGAAAAATGAGCGTTTACCAGCTGGCTCATAAATCGTGTAATAAATGCCTTCCGATTGATTAAAATCTTCAATCACAAAACCAACGCTTTCTAACACACCCGGCATTAAACTCCATGCAACGTTGAAATTACTATCAAATACAATGGCCGAGAAGCCATCTGCTGTTTCACCTTGACGAATTTCAACACCCTGGCGCGCATCAGCAATTTGATCGGCAGAGTAGTTACGCGCCAAATACGCTGAAATCTGGTTCAAAACACCCGCTTCAAGTTCCCGTTGCAACATAATTGGCGTATCTTGCGAAGAAACTGGGTTACCGTTCTCAAGCCAAGCAATCTCAGAGGCTTGCGCATCGATTACTGCACTGCGGCGGTGGCTTGCAGCTTGCATTTCTATGGTAATCACTTGCTCAGAAGTGTATTGATCACGTTCCCGGCGTAAGCGGTTAAAAAAGCCTTCCCGTCCTAATTGATAGTGTTCGCGGGTGAAGCGTGCAGTTACAATACGTTCCTGTGGGCTTTCTTCAACAATTTCCGCCCCCATTTCACCCATCACGGCAACAACACCGTTCCACACCCAATTGGGTAAATCGCTGATACCTTCCACTGCATCAAAAGCCAAACGAGTTTCGTTTGAACCTTCTTCGATACGGCTTCCCGGTGCCAGCGTGAGTACTTGCCGAGGCGAACGTACACTCACAGCTTGGCCAATAGAACCTTCTCGCTGTTCTGCTGAAAGTGTAGGTAAAACGTACTGAGAACGTTGCTGAGGCACTTCGAGCCCTTCCGGAGCATTTAACGAGCCATAATCTTCAACTTCTAGATAATCAAAACTACCTTCAGCTAAATCACGTTGCGCTGCGCATCCACTTAGCACTAACGCGCTTAAGGCCACTACCCAAACTTTATTAAACTTCATCAAAACTCCGTTATTGTAAATATCCAGCATCTTTGAGTGCTTGTTCGATAACTTTTTCGTTCTCAAGTTCCGGAGCTGTTAGAGGTAATCGATAATTCGGTTGAATCCACCCCAATCTTGCCATCGCCCACTTTACCGGAATCGGGTTTGCTTCAATGAACAAGGCATGATGCAACGCAGTTAACTTCTTATCCAGCTCTGCTGCTAGCTCAACATCGCCGCGGCGAGCAGCATCTATCATACGCTTCATGGTTTGCGGCATTAGATTAGCGGTAACGCTAATTACCCCGTGCCCACCGGCGAGGATAAAATCACGCGCTGTTGGGTCGTCACCACTTAACAAAAGAAAATCTGGCCCACACAAACGTTGTAGTTCCGCCACTCTATCAATTTCACCGGTAGCTTCTTTAATACCAATAATATTCGGGAATTCAGCAAGCTCTGCCACCAGTTCTGGCAACATATCACAGGCAGTGCGGCCAGGCACATTATATAAAAATTGCGGTAAATCGCTGGCTTCACTAACATGCCGGTAGTGCTCAATTAAGCCTTTACGGCTTGGCCGGTTGTAATACGGCGTTACATTCAGAAAGCCATCAACACCGAGCACGGCAATGCGTTCGGTTAGCTGAACTGCTTCATGGGTTGAGTTGGAGCCATTTCCGGCAATAACGTGAATTCGTTTATCAACTAACTCTACTGTTGCTCGAACCACATCAACGTGCTCATCGTGGCTCAAAGTGGGTGATTCACCCGTAGTGCCCACAGAAACAATGGCATCAGTGCCATACTCCACATGAAACTCCACAAGTTCAGCAAGAAGTTTGTAATCAACGTTACCGTTGCTGGTAAATGGGGTGACAAGCGCCACCATACTGCCGGTCAGCATAGATTCTCCCTTTCAAAATAAGGCCACAATCTTACTCGTGCAGCCGTTGAATGACAAGAGCAGCGCACTAGCGATTCACGATAAACTATGGTTTCATAGAACTGTACATTAACTAATTCAGAACATGGAGCTAATCTAATGAAAACATTACAAGCTGGCGATAAAGTGCCTATGTTTACCCTTCCCGATCAAAACGGCGAAGCGGTTAGTTTGGCTGATTTGTTGAAATCGGCGCAGGTACTGGTTTATTTCTACCCAAAAGCAATGACACCAGGTTGCACGGTACAAGCACAAAACCTACGTGATAAGCGCGATGAACTAGCCGAAAAAGGCGTTACCGTTGTGGGTATTAGCCCCGATGCGCCGAAACGTTTGGCCAAGTTTACCGAGCGCGATGAGCTTAATTTCACCTTACTTGCAGATGAGCAAAATGAGGTGGCTAATGCGTTTGGTGTTTGGGGGCCAAAGAAATTTATGGGCCGTGAATATGATGGCATTCACCGTATCAGCTTTTTAATTAGCAAAGATGGCAAAGTAGCCAAGGTGTTTGATAAGTTCAAAACCAAAGATCACCACGAAGTAGTGCTCAACGCCTTAGCGTAAAAGCTGGGTAAACGTAGCCTTAGGGTAAAGTTAACAACGCCGTTCACAAATAAACCGCCAACTGGCGGTTTATTTCTTAGCGCACAAACATTCGCCGGCTCACTCAATAGATTGGTTGGTTAGCCGTTTTTTAACCACTTTGCACCCTACTCGGCTAAATCAGCACCTGTGGGCTCGGTGGGCTGTTCATCCACATGTTCACCTTGGTGCGATAATGCCGTAATCACCGCTTTCACTAAACTTGCCAACGGAATCGCGAAGAACACGCCCCAAAATCCCCAGATACCACCAAAGATAAGCACTGCGCCTATGATGTAAACGGGGTTCAAGCTCACCGCCTCAGAGAATAAAATCGGCACCAGCACATTGCCATCAAGCGCCTGAATCACTAAGTAAGCAAAAATTAACCAAAATAGAATGGGCGAAATACCAAATTGGAACAAGCCTACAAGTGCCACTGGGATAGTAACCACCGCAGCACCAATGTAAGGCACCAGTACCGATAGCCCCACTAGGGTTGCAAGCAATGCCGAGTAACGTAAATCAAAAAAGCTAAAGGTAATAAAGGTAACTACACCCACAATTACAATTTCCGCTGATTTCCCGCGGATATAATTCATGATCTGAGAGTTCATTTCCGTGCCAACTTGGCTTATCAAACGGCGCTGTTCCGGCAATACTCGGCTGAAATGTGAAAGCAGCAAAGCTTTATCTTTCAACATAAAAAATACCAACAGCGGCACAATAATCATGTAAACCAAGAACACTGCAAGAAGCACAATCGTATTCCAAGAACGTTCAAGAATGCTTTGCCCGAACTGCAATAAGCGATCGTTTACCTTGTCGGTGAACATTTGAATTTGCGAGCCGTCTATGAACGCCGGCGCTATTTCTTCCGCGCTTTCCATTAAATCGCGCCACGCTTGCGCAATCAGCGGCAGCTCGCTGAGTAAATTTACACCCTGTTGCCAAATTACTGGCACCAAGAAAAATACCAGCAGCAAAGCAAAACTGATAAATAGCAAAAACACAATAAGAACCGCATAGAGCCGCCCTAAGCCAACACTTTGCAACCGCGCCACTGGCCACTCGAGCAAATATGCAAGAGCAATAGCCACTAAGATCGGAGCCAAGATTTGCCCTGCAAACATAATAATGGCAAAACTTATGACCAAAAGCAGTGTCAGCGTTACCGCATTTGGATCCGAGAATCGGCGTTGAAACCAGTTTCGTAAATATCCCAGCATGGCTATCTGTTCGCTCCAAAAGTTGGAAAAGAATGATGCACTTACTTCATAATTTAGCGTTTCATTTGTGGCTCGAATACGAGGCCTTAAAATCACCTCAAAGCTACCCGCTCATAATATCAAGCTAGTTGCTGTTATGCTATTAAAGCTGGTGTAAGGAAACTTCCTGTAGCGTAAATGATGAGATTACTTATGCAGTGATTTAATCCTTTCGCAAGGGAACCTGACCCAAATTTTACAATCTCATGTAATATACAATATTCAATTCGTTCGTTAGGCTTAAGGCACAGTTACAGAAATTGCTAGGCCATGGAGTAGTAAGCATCAATGTTAAAAACGTTGCCCAGGATTAGCGTAGCCCTCACGTGTTCAGCACTTTTCGCCTTCAGTGTTGGCACTAGCAGTATTCACAGTGCACAAGCTCAAAGCCGCACAGAGGTGCCCACCATTGGAACGGCGGGTGGCGCGTTTATGTCCATCGAGCGCGAACGCTTGTACGGTGAACACTATTTACGCGAAATTCGCCGCCTTGCCCCGATTGTTGAAGATCCTGTGCTTAAAGAATACCTCAATACCGTTGGTAACCGTTTAGTTCGCCATGCCGATAACGTGCAATATCCTTTTCAATTCTTTTGGGTGCGGGATAACAGTATTAATGCCTTCGCCTTTCTCGGTGGCAATGTGGGCATGCACACGGGCCTTTTACTCGAAGCCTCAGATGAATCTGAGATGGCGGCTGTTCTGGCTCACGAAATTGCTCACGTTACCCAACGCCATATAGCTCGGAATATGGAGCGCATGACAGCAGCAGCCCCTTTAACCTTAGCGCAGATGTTAGGGGGTATCGTAGTTGGGTTAATCAACCCTACGCTTGGTATGGCTGTGCTATCCACAGGTATGGCTGGAGCGCAACAACGGCAGATCAACTATACCCGGCAATTCGAGCGCGAAGCCGACCGCGTGGGTATGGCGGCTCTTGCTAGAGCAGGATATGACCCCGAAGGCGCGCCACGATTTTTTACGAAGCTGCAAGATCGCTATCGTTTTGCTACTCAGGTTCCGCAATTTTTGGTAACGCACCCACTGCCAGAATCGCGCATTGCCGATACACGCTCACGCGCGCAAGCGTTAGGTGCGGTGAACTTGCCACCTGTGCTCGATTTCGAATTAGCGCGTTCCCGAGTTTTAGTGCGTTATGGCACGCGGCAAGCTCGTGATTTGCTATTGGATTTCGAGCGCGATGAGCGTAATGCTAGTCATCCGCACAAAACACAGGCTGCACAATATGGCCGTGCGCTCACATTATTTGAGCTTGAGCGCTATGAAGAAGCTAATGAGATCATCGATGCCTTAATAGCGATCGAGCCGTTCAATTTGTTTTATTTAGATACCAAAACTGATGTTTTATTGGGTTTGGAGCGCTCAACTGAGGCGGTTAAATGGTTAACGCGAGAATATATGCGCCGGCCAAATAATCAAGTTGTTACGCTGAATTTAGCCTACGCAGGCATTGAGGCGGGTGAATATAGCTTAGTGCGCAATATTTTAAATGATTACATAACGCAAAATCGTACCGATGTTGTGGCTTATCAGATGCTCATTGATTTGCATCAGCGCGCTGGGAATTCGGTAGCATTACATGAGGCACAAGCTGAATTACACAGTTTGCGCGGCAGTTTCCAAATGGCGGTAGAAGAATTGCATTCAGCCTACTCAAAAACTGATGAAAAAGATGAAAGTAACCGCCAGCGTATCCAAGCTCGAATTTTCCAAATGCGTTCGCTTGAGGCTGAACGGAACCGAGTTTTTGACATTTAATGAAAACCTTGTAGAGTTCGCACCCTGCGAATTACGGAGAAACCATGGCTGCCTATACGATTTACCACAACCCTCGTTGCTCGAAGAGCCGGGAAACACTAAAGCTGCTAGAAGAAAAAGGTATTCAACCCCATATTGTTGAGTATCTAAAAACTCCGCCGAGCGCAGCCACCGTGCTTGCACTTAGCAAAGGTTTAGGGCTTCCTGTGGCTGATTTTCTGCGTCATAAAGAAGATGAATACAAAGCGCTGCATCTTAAAGGCTTCACTGGCACTGATGAAGCCTTAGCTGAGATCGTCAGCGAACACCCAAAATTACTTGAGCGCCCTATTGTTGTGCGTGAGAGCGATCAACATGCGCGTATCGGCCGCCCGCCTGAAGCGGTATTGGAGCTATTGTGAATACAGATTTCTTGAAAACAGCCAGCTTTCATCGCAAGCTAACCCTAATTTGTTATCCGGGCTTACTGATTTTCGTGATTTTGTGGCACGGCTTTTTGGCGCCAAATGAATTTTTAAGCGTTTGGCTCACCATGGCTATTTGGGTTGTACCCTTGCTTTTTCCACTCAAAGGTATTTTACAAGGCAACGCATACACCCATGCCTGGGCAAACTTCATTCTGATATTTTACTTTATGCACAGCCTTACCGCGCTTTACACTAACCCCGGCGAGCGTTGGTATGCAGCCATTGAATTATTGCTCACTACGGGCGCGTTTATCGGCGCAACTTATTACGCCCGGTATCGAGGCCGTGAACTTGGATTGGGAATTAAGAAAAAGAAAGGTGAAAAAGTAGTAACCAACGCTGGCAAGATGGATTAACCATTTAAAAATCGAGAATTTGCTTGATAAAAGGCAAGGTTAACCGCCTCTGCCGTGCCATCGAGGCTTTATCAAGCTCATCCAGCACCGCCATAAGTTGATGCATATCCCGGCTTAAGCGCTGCATCATGTAATCACCCACATCTGCTGCAAGCTCCAACCCACGCGCCTTAGCGTGCTGTTGCAGAGCAACAACTTTGTCGCCATCACTAAGGCTTTTCAAATGAAAGGTTACCGCCAGTTGCAAGCGCGAACGCAAATCAGGCAAAGCGATAGATAAACGTGCTGTGCTCTGCATTGAAGTACAAACCAGATACCCCTCGCGTTTATCGATAACGCGATTAAAAAGCGCAAACAACGCCTCCGCCCACTCAGGTATCGCAACAACCTCATGAATATCATCAAGGGCAATTAAATCATAGCGCTCGATATCCGCTAACGCAGCCGCTGCTTGTGGATTAGCAAGCTCCGCGAGAGGCAGATAAATACTTGAACGTTCAGCGCTGGCGAACGCTTCGCAAAGGGCACACAATAAATGTGTTTTTCCCCGCCCATTGGCACCAAACAGCAACGTAAATTGCGCTTGCGGTTGCCAACTGGCAATGGCTAAGCGGGCCAAATGAGCATGCGCTTCAGCGTTGTCTCCCAGAATAAAATTATCAAACTGTGCATGATCCGGCAGTTGCACAGGTAATGGCAATTGCTGTTCCTGTAGCATCAACGCAGCCATCGGTACTCCAAAGTGGGTTTTCGCTCGGCCGTATCAAAGTCATCCACTACTGGCAAATCCTGTTCTGGAGCCGCTATTCTTTGCACGCGGCGCTCAAACGCCAATGCTTGCGCCAACCAAGCAGCGCCGCCATTTACTTGCACGTGAAACTCAGCAATACCTTGCTGATATTGCGCTAGGTGTACCCGATAAACCTGCCCTTGTTGCTGCAACATTTGTTCCGCTGCTAACAATTGGCCAATATCGCTAAAACCACTGAAACGAAGCGTGATTAACTCGCTACCATCATCTGATTGGCTAATAAACAAAGCCGCCACACGATCCGTTACCTGATTCACAAAGTTGCGCGCTAAGGTTTCCTCATCGGCGGCTGTTACATATTCAATAAACTGCATATCGCCGATCACAATGGTGGTTTCCATCACTAGGTTCGGCTCGATCGGCGTTAACGAAACCGCATCAGGCGCATCGGTGAAGGCATCTACTGAAAGATCATCGAAGCTTTCCAAGCCCGGCATTTCCGCAGAATACATTCGCGCACTCACTACCCCTGCTACCGGATAACGCTGCGAAGCTTGCAATACCTCACGTTGGAAGCGGCCCCATACATCGCGAGCGCCCACCGCCATTTGATCTTCAAGATCCATAAGTGGCATTAACATTCGAATGCCACGGCGCTGCGCTTCACTGTATAGGCCTTCTAAAAAGGGGCGTTGCTCTGAACGCCGCACTAAACGAACGCCGAGATCTGGGTTATTTTCCGCAACCCATAATAAAAGTTGCGGGCGATCGCCCGTCCATATCGGGAAACCAGCGCGCTGCAACAAATCACGTACTCGGCGCTCATCAAAGCTCGCTTGCAGCGATATCACGTTTTCTGCGCTCTGATACCCGTATTGCAGCAAGTAATCATTAAAAGAACTGATTTCGTTACGAATAATCTCATTCTCTAGAACTTGAGTGGTGCCTGAAACGCGCACCAGCACCTGTTGAAATAAATTGGGAAGCTCCCGTTGCCGCTCTGCACGAGTTTGCCCGTTAACAGGCGCATCAGCTTGCAACAGATCACCAAGGCTATTCCCCTGCGCAAAAGCCGCAGAGCTAAACAACAATGCGCTTGCCATCGCTGCAAGTGCAATATGCCGCATTAAATTTTGAATTAAACAACGCACAAAGTTCGCCTTAGATAATAGTTGAGCATCGATAATAAACATCCCTCTAGCGATGAGCAAGTGACAACCTGTGGATAAGCCTGGGGGAATTCTGGCGAAAACTCAGTTTGCCTGATAAAGTATGCACATAATCACCCACCCCAGTTATTTGGAATCCACTTAGCATGCTTCGACAACAAATCCGCGCGGTCAGTTCTCTGCTTTCAACAATGACACTCATCGGTTTATGTGTCGGCATGACCAGTACGCTTTTAAGTTTGCGTGGCACCATGGAAGGGTTTACAACCGTTACCATTGGTTTAATCATGTCGGCTTATTTCGTGGGTTACTTATTCGGCAGTACCCGTGCCGCCAAAGATATCCGCCGCGTAGGTTACATCCGAGCTTTTGGCGGCTTAGCCGCCCTTGCCTCGGTTGCCGTTCTCGTGCAAGCCATTTGGATCGACCCCATCGTTTGGTTTGTGATGCGTTTCATCAGTGGCTTCGCTATCTCCGCGCTCTTCGTTATTTCCGAAAGTTGGCTTAATACTATGGCCGATAATCGCAACCGTGGCGCTATGTTATCGGTTTATTTAGTATTAATTTACGGTGGCTTAGTAGCCGGGCAGTTAATTCTTGGCTTTGCCGATCCTGCTACCTTTGTGCCCTTTGCCATTATTGCCCTGCTGATTAATGTTTCACTGATTCCGATTTTAGCTACGGTAACGGTGGAGCCCACCACCCATGAATCGAAAAAAGTGCCTTTAAAGTTTCTCATCGAACAAGCGCCGCTCGGCATCGCAACCGCGTTTATCGTGCAAGCTTGTAGCGCTATGTTTTACGGTGTGGGCCCCGTTTACGCCACGCAAATTGGGCTTTCGGTGAGCCAAGTAACTATCTTTATGGCTGCTTTTATTTTTGGTGGCATGCTGGCGCAAACGCCCATTGGTTTACTATCCGACCGCTATGATCGGCGAATAGTTTTGGCCTTCTGTGCCCTCGCCGCTTCAATTCTCGCGGTATTGCTTGCATTCATTCCTGGCAGCCAACCCATCTTGGTGTTTGTAGTCATGGCGTTGCTTGGTGGCGCATTGCTGCCGCTTTATTCATTGGCCATGGCGCACACGAACGATTACTTAGATAAAGACCAAATGATTGGTGCTACCGGCGCGATTATTAAGGTGGGTGGCATCGGCGCCATTATCGGGGCACCCTTGGCCGCGGCGCTTATGCAATTTGGCGCGATTTATATGTTTTTTGCGGTTATGGCCAGTTTCACTTTCGTTGTAGCCGTGTATGCATTTTATCGGGTTACTCAGCGCGCCAAAGCTGCCGAGCAGGTACATTCACCGCTTACCGCGCTGGCACCATCGCAGTTATCAGAAGAATTGTTTGCCAGTATCGTAGAAGAAGCGAACGAGGATTTCGAAGAGCCAAGCGGGAATATCCCTGTAAAACCCGGCTCCAATGGTGTGGTTTAATTGCTTCAAGATAGTTGAAAAGCAGCTCAGCGCGCTGTTGCCAGTGCGCTGAGCAATGCCTTGGTAACTATCGAATTATGCCAACCAAGTAGCCAACAATGCTTGGGCTTCACCTTGTATTTGCGCAAGATGCTCGGGCCCGGTTAAACTTTCGGCATAAATTTTATACACCGGTTCAGTACCCGAAGGGCGCACTGCAAACCAACCATTTTCGGTGGTAACTTTAATGCCCCCGAACCCTGCATTATTGCCGGGCGCTTTGCTCAGCACCGAAGTAACCGTTTCACCAGCAAACGCTTCTAACATGGGTGGGTTCGCAGCTAAATCTGCAAAAGCGGCCATTTGCTCGGGAGTGGCTTGGCAATCAATACGCGCATAACTCGAGGTGCCATACTTCGCCTCTAGCTCACGATAATATTCACTGGGTGATTTGCCCGTAACAGCCTGAATTTCCATCGCTAACAAGCACATAATGATGCCATCTTTATCAGTGCTCCACGCCTCGCCCGCCCTATTTAAGAAACTGGCACCGGCACTCTCTTCACCAGCAAAGGCAAGGGAACCATCAGCAAGGCCGGCAGCGAACCATTTGAAGCCAACCGGCACTTCCATAAGCGATAAGCCAACCCCCGCTACTACCCGATCAATCATGGCACTAGAAACTAATGTTTTACCAATCGCTACGTCTTGGCCCCAATTCCGATAGCGAGCTAAATAATCGATAGCAACCGCTAAAAAGTGATTTGGATTCATTAAACCATCAGGCGTTACAATGCCATGGCGATCATAATCAGGATCGTTGCCAACCGCTAAATCATAATTATCTTTAAGAGCTAATAAGCCGGCCATGGCATCGGGTGATGAGCAATCCATTCGAATCGCGCCATCTTTATCTAAACTCATAAACCGAAAGGTAGGATCGGCCACATTATTCAATATATCGAAGGGTAATTCGTATTGATCGGCAATCGCTTGCCAATACGCACCGCCGGAACCGCCCATAGCATCAACGCCTACGCGCAAGTTTGCCTTGGCAATGGCCTGCATATCCACCACATCGTTTAGCGCCGCTACATATTCATTCAGCCAATCGCGCTTTTTCACCCGCTTAGATTTCTTCGCTTGGGCGAAAGAAACAACGTTCACACCAATCAGTTCTGCACTTAAAATAGCGTTCGCATACTTTTCAATTGTTTTCGTTACATCGCCATCAGCCGGGCCGCCGTGGGGCGGGTTGTATTTGAATCCCCCATCCTGCGGTGGGTTATGGGATGGTGTAATAACCACACCATCGGCAAAACCAGAACTACGGCCTTTGTTGTAACTAATAATTGCGTGGCTGATTACGGGTGTAGGTGTGTATCCCACATCGGCTTGAATATGCACTTCCACGCCATTACCAACAAATACTTCCAAAGCACTGATAAAAGCAGCTTCCGATAACGCATGGGTATCTTTGCCTAACATCAAAGGCCCAGTAATGCCCTGCTCTTCACGATACGCCACGATAGCCTGGCTGATCGCCAAAATATGCGCTTCGTTAAACGAATGTTTTAGTGAACTGCCGCGATGCCCCGAGGTACCAAAGCTCACTTGTTGAGCCGGCTTACCAGGGTTAGGTTCATTTACATAGTAAGCCGACATGAGCGCTGGAATATTACATAAATCGCTCAGTAAGGCTGGTTGGCCAGCACGCGGGTGTTTACTCATGATAAAAAATCTCTAATTTTTTCGGCATCACTAGCGCTATAACCCAGCTCTAATGCTACTTCAGTGAGAATTGATTTCTTCTTCGTTGTGTTGTTGTTGGTTACTACCCAAAAAGCTGTGTCCGGAATTTGCTTGGGATTGGTACTGTTGCCCGCCGCTAACAATTGCGCCTCTGATGCGGCGAAATACAAACGATTACGGCCACGAATATCCAACACCTGCGGGAAATCTTGGCTATGGCAGCGATGCAACATAGAGAGGATAAACAAGAACCGCCCCACTGCGCCTTTCTGATTCGCTAAATCCGCCAGTGTGAGAATATCAAATACAGTTCGGCTACCCGACATCCCACGCGCCAACTCATCATTACCAGAGGCTGAGCCTGAATCCGAGCCTAAAGCCACGTGTGCTGGAGAGAAACCACCAACATCGCTGCTATCTGCAGAAAAGCCGAGCAGCCGGCGTAAAATACTTGATGCACTCTCACCTATATGTTGCGTATGCGAGGCAATATAGGTGTAAAGTTCGTCGTCGATATCAATTTTTTTCATAATTTCGGGCTCAAAAACAACGTGAAGGAATAATAGGCTAACTGCGTACCTAAATACGAACCTAAAAAAGCATTATAACCGTTTATCGTGCCCATGTAATGGCTCTATCGCAATCCAGCCTAACTGGCATTATCCATAAGCTACTCCATTCATCGGCTAGCAACGGTGGCGAGAGCGTACGTAAATTTGCACCCATGAACCACCTGAGGGAGAATAACGTACTTTTGCATGTACTCTACAAGCCGAGGGGAAATAATGGCCGATGCAATTCAATTAAACTATGAAATAACAACCGCGAAAGAATCAACGGCAGATACCGTAGTGTTAATTCATGGCTTGTTTGGCGACCTTGATAACCTAAAAAGTATCAGCCGGGCATTACAGAGCGCTTATCATGTGGTGAATATTGATCTACGTAATCATGGTGAATCGCCATGGTGTGAAACCATGACATTCATGGAAATGGCCGCCGATATCGAAGCGTTACTGGATAAATTAGAAATCAGCAAGGCGCACATACTCGGGCATTCCTTGGGTGGCAAAGTAGCCATGGAATTTGCCCTTGAACACCCAGATAGAGTGCATTCACTTATTATCGCGGATATTGCACCTGTTGCGTATGAACCCAGCCACAACAGTATTCTTGATGCGCTGGAAGCACTGGATATTAGCGCAATAAAAAGCCGGCAAGAGGCCGATAAAGCGCTAGCTGATGCAATATCTGAAAAGGGTGTTCGCCAGTTTCTCTTGAAAAACTTATACAAAGAAAACAATAAATGGCAATGGCGAATGAATATCGAAGGCTTGCGTAATTGCTACGAAGATTTAATTGGCGAGCCGGCTCAGCAAGGCCAATTTGATGCGCCTGTTCTTTTTATTCGTGGTGGTGATTCCGATTATATTCAAGCAGAGCATCGCGATGCCATTCTTAATCGCTTTCCACAGGCAGAATCAAAAACAATTAATGGTACCGGGCATTGGTTGCACGCAGAGAAGCCGGCGGTGTTTAACGGCTTGGTGGAACGTTTTCTTGAAGAAAACTTCGGCTCTGAGGTTACGAATAGCTAAAATCATTTGATGCCAAATTCGCACCAAAATTTAACACTTTTGCACTGCGTTATTACGTATACTAGAGGCTGCAATACTCGCGGAAAACAACACTTTATGCTAGTGTACAGCCGCCTTTGCCAGAGCAATAGGAATTCAAATGTTTGCTGAAAATTTCGAACAAATCGAAGCGCTCATGACAAACCTCGCCATTGCGGTGTTGTTTTTACTGATCGGCTTAGCTATTCATGATGTATTAAAGAAAGGCGACGTGCCAAAGTTTGGCCGCTGGGCCGTTTGGCTTGTGCTCTTTCTAGGAATGGCTGGGTTCTTAGCAAAAGGCGTGATTCAGTTTGTGATTGAAGCTAATTTGCAATAAGAGCTGAACCCTATGGCGAAAGAAGCAAGTGATAAAATCACGCCAGATCTATTTCAAAGTGAGCGGCGCCCGGGGCGCCCGCGAAGCAACCCCTTATCACGCGAAGAGCAAATGCGCTTAAACAAGCGCCGGCAATTAAGGCGAGATAAGGAAAAAGGGCTTAAGCGAGTTGAATTAAAAATCGCGGCCTCCATGTATGAAGAGCTACATGAGCGTTCGGAAGCTCTCGGCATCAGCCGTAACGCGTTAATTGAACGTTTGTTAAAGCAAGCTTTGGCTGACAAGCGCTAGCGGCATTTAAAGCATACAAATTTTGATATACACATTTATCCACTATAAGCAGATTGGAACAACTTAATTATGGCAACTGTTGGATTATTCTTTGGCAGCGATACCGGTAATACCGAAGCCGTTGCTCACATGATTCAAAAAGAATTAGGCAAGCACCTGATTGATGTGCAAGATATTGCTAAATCAAGTAAAGAAGAAATCGCTGAATACGATTTGCTCATGTTTGGTATCCCAACATGGTATTACGGTGAAGCACAGTGCGATTGGGACGATTTCTTTCCCGAACTTGAAGAAATAGATTTTGAAGGCAAAATCGTGGCCATATTTGGCTGCGGCGACCAAGAAGATTATGCCGAGTATTTTCTTGATGCCATGGGCATGATCCGCGATATCGTAGAAGCACGTGGTGGCATTATTATTGGCCACTGGCCAACCGAAAGTTATCATTTCGAAGAATCAAAGGGTATGGCCGATGCTAACCACTTCGTTGGTTTAGGAATCGATGAAGATCGGCAGCCCGAGTTAACCAAAGAGCGCGTTGAACAGTGGTGTGCGCAGTTACGCGATGAGATGGGCCTAGATCAACTCGCCTAAGCCCATTTCATTCCACGGCAAGATGTGGCTATAATCGTTGCCAGATTGTTATTAAAGAGGAACTGAAATGAGCAATGCTGATGTTCAATTAAAACAAGCCGGTTTAAAAGTTACATCACCTCGAATTAAGATTCTGGAAGTGATGAAAAACCCTGATCACCAGCATATCAGTGCCGAAGATGTGTTCAAAATTCTCCTCGAGCAAGGCGACGAGGTAGGGTTAGCAACGGTTTATCGCGTGCTCAACCAATTCGACGACGCCGGTATTGTAACTCGCCACCATTTTGAAGGCGGCCGCTCAGTATTCGAACTCAGCGCAAAAGATCATCACGATCACCTTGTTTGCTTAACCTGCGGCCGAGTGATTGAATTTGAAGATGAAACCATCGAGCGCCGCCAGCTATCAGTTGCCAAAGAACATGGTATTAAGCTTACAAATCATAGCCTCTATTTATATGGCGAATGCAAAAAGCCGGATAGTTGTGAGCACAATACCGATGAAGCCAAACACCAACGAATCGAGTTATCACAATGAAATATATGATTTATGGCGCAACCGGGTACACCGGCGAACTAATTGCAAAAGAAGCCGTAGCGCAAAACGAACAACCGCTTTTAGCCGGGCGCAACCCAGAAAAAGTAGCTGCTCTCGGCAAGGAACTCGGTTTAGCACATAAATCATTTTCGCTTGATTCAGTAGAGCAAGTAGCGGCTGAACTCGCTGATGTCGATTTAGTAATCCACTGCGCAGGGCCGTTTGAACTCACTGCCGAAATCATGATGAAAGCCTGCATCCAAAGTAAAACGCATTATTTGGATATTACCGGTGAGCTTGATATTTTTGAACTCGCATTTAGCTTCCATGAACAGGCAAAAGCAGCCGGTGTTGTGCTGTGCCCTGGCGTAGGCTTCGATGTTATTCCAACCGATTGCGTAGCCGCTCAGTTAAAAGCCAAACTCCCCGATGCAACACACTTGCAACTTGGTTTCGATTCACGCTCTCGCATGAGCCGTGGCACCGCGAAAACAAGTGCCCGGCGTATTGGTGAAGGTGGTGCAGTGCGTAAAAACGGTAAGATCACCAGTGTTCCGCTGGCTTACAAATCGAAAAAGATTGATTTTGGTGGTGGCGAAAAGCTCGCTATGACAATTCCTTGGGGCGATGTTTCAACTGCATACCACAGCACGGGTATCGGCAATGTTGAAGTTTTTATACCCGCCAGCCCGAAATTGGTAAGCCGTATGCGCAAGATGAATTGGTTCCGTTGGCTATTTCGAATGGAATTCATGAAAAATTGGTTGATGAAAAAAATTGATTCACAACCAGCCGGCCCGAAAGATGAAGAGCGTGAGAAGTATTACACTTGGGTGTGGGGTGAAGCGAAAAATGCCAAAGGCGATACTGAAACCATGCGCAAGCAAGTTTTAAACGGCTACACGCTCACGGCAAAAGGCGCAGTTACTATGGCAAAGCATGTTTTAAGCAGCAACCCAACCGCTGGTTTTAGCACGCCTTCCAAGCTTTACGGGGCCGATTTAGTAGAGCTGTTTTTGTATAAATAACCGGTTCAGTTTCTTTGCTTGGTGCTGCTGTAAACATCCCTTAAAATAGTACCAGTGATTTTTTAGTGTGTCTGTGGATAATAGTCTTAACCACGGAGACAAGATAATGCGTAAATCACGTTTTACTGAAACACAGATCCTTAAAGTTTTGAAAG
>NZ_PIPJ01000019.1 GCF_003987135.1 Aliidiomarina iranensis | reverse complement strand
GTCCTCGAGCTTTTTCAAGTAAGTCACTGTTTATACTGACATTAGTAGGCCTTTTGGGCGCTTGGGCGTTGTATGCATGGTTCATAGTCGCTCCTCCATACGGGCAATGCGTATATCATATGCGCATGTGGCGTAAAGGGCAAGGTATATAACAAACGGCTGTTGTCACCCCTGCGGGGCTGGGACGGCCTTTTCGCCGCTGCGCGGCTACAAGTCCGCCCCAAAGCCGGGCGTTATGTGAACTGGAATTACAACAGTGAAAATTAAAAGTACCTGCATTGTTTTAGCTGTGGCTCTATTCGCATCTGCTTGCACCTCCGGACGCTTGGAGTATTTCACGGTCGAGGGCGAGCGAAAATATGCATGCGAAACAGAATACACATGGCAGCCGAGTGTTGATAAATATGCTGTTGAATATGTTCTAGCGCACTGCGCTAAAGAGGCTGTATCTCGAGGCTACACTGTCGAAGATATCGCTCTTCTTGAAAAGGATTTGTCGGTTCCGCTCCCTCCCGAAGGAACAGCGTGGAGCCATGAACTAGCAAAGCAGCATCATGTAAAAGGTATGCTGACGGACAAAGAATATGGTTATCTCATCGCTTATTTAGATCTCGGTCATGATCGTGATTAAGAGTACGGTGAGTCGTTCACATAACAAGTCGCAACAGTACGCGCCTTCGGCGCCGGACAACAGCCTTGCTGTTGCCGCTGTGCTCGAGCGTTATGTGAACTGGAATTACAACAGTGAAAATTAAAAGTACCTGCATTGTTTTAGCTGTGGCTCTATTCGCATCTGCTTGCACCTCCGGACGCTTGGAGTATTTCACGGTCGAGGGCGAGCGAAAATATGCATGCGAAACAGAATACACATGGCAGCCGAGTGTTGATAAATATGCTGTTGAATATGTTCTAGCGCACTGCGCTAAAGAGGCTGTATCTCGAGGCTACACTGTCGAAGATATCGCTCTTCTTGAAAAGGATTTGTCGGTTCCGCTCCCTCCCGAAGGAACAGCGTGGAGCCATGAACTAGCAAAGCAGCATCATGTAAAAGGTATGCTGACGGACAAAGAATATGGTTATCTCATCGCTTATTTAGATCTCGGTCATGATCGTGATTAAGAGTACGGTGAGTCGTTCACATAACAAGTCGCAACAGTACGCGCCTTCGGCGCCGGACAACAGCCTTGCTGTTGCCGCTGTGCTCGAGCGTTATGTACTTAATGCAGGCCTTCAGCTTCATTTCAGCATTAGCGTGTAGTAAAGTGCTAGCGGTTAACTATTGAACGAGGTGGTTTATGACTATATCAGCGCAAATCCTCGAGTCTGAGGCCCTTTCTCTTCCGAAAGAGGAACGGACTCGCTTAATCGTTCACCTGCTAGAGAGTATCGATGAGCGCCCTAACGTTGATCCCCAAGTAATAGAACAAGCTTGGCTCAAGGAAGCAAACCGCAGGTATGAAAGTTATCTGGATGGTGGCGAGCAAACTATCTCATCTGAAGATGTATTTGCGGACCTTCGGGCTGATGATCGTTGAAACCTGTACGTTTTCTTGAGACAGCCCGCGATGATGTTCGGCGGGAGAAACACTATTACCGCAGAATCAGCCCTGATTTAGCGAAGCAGTTTCAGCATGCCTTAGAAATCGCGGTTAAATCGGCCGCGACGCAACCGCTGGCGATGCAAGTTATTGAAAATGAAATACGACGTTGGCCCCTCAATACATTTCCTCATGGAGTGCTCTATCGTAATGAAGACGATTTCATACTTGTGCTTGCGGTATTTCATCCTAAACAAGCGCCGGAACGTTGGCAGAGTTTACCACGCACATAACAAGTCAATAAACTGCGCGCCTGCGGCGCCGGACGTGCTAACACACGCCGGTTATTGCGGGCGTTAGCTTTCAGGAGAAGTATGAAGTTTTATCTCTTTATCTTGGTGATTTTTAGCTCGCAAGTTACTTATGCCGAAAGCCTTAGAAAAGTGCGACTAGATGACACTAAAATTTGCTATCCATCTAGTTTTTCACCGGATAGTTCATTTATGAAAGCATTTCTTGCACCTATCGCTGACGAGCTCGATAGTTCGGATGGTCAAGAATTGATATACATCCCAGCTCAAAATATTAAGGCTAAGGTTTCGGGATACACATTAAGCCATATCAACAGTAATGGGGTAGATTTTGAGCATGAGCTAATGGGGTTGGCATATGCAAGCTCACAGATTGGCAATCCTAATGGAATGGCTGAAGCCGCTTGGAACGTTTACGACAAAAGAGATACCGTGTATGTGGAAAAAGACCCAAGCCTGCCGTTTTATCGTGTTTATGAGTATCACGAGCCTCTGTTTATGTGGCACCTTGTTCGATCTGCGCCTTTGAAGAACCCAGGAAAAGCTATTCCATCGGACTGGTATATAGGCCATTGCTCTGAATCGGCAGGCAGCTTTAGCTGCAAACAAACAATTAATTTTGAATCCATATTCTATGAATATGAGCTACAAGCACATGATCTACATCTTCGTAGCGAAGTCAGCGAAGCCGTGAAATCGCTGTTTAAAGAGTGGAAGCAGAACTGTGAAAAAAGCTAACAAGCGCAGGCACGGCGACGCCTTTTTCGTTGCGGCTTCGCCTCCACTACAAAGCCGCGCGTGCTGCGGGCGTTAAGTGCCCATGAGAGTTATCGTCATCATTTTGGTTCTAACACCGCTCTTGTCTTGTACAACACATCGTTACCCGACCGCTACGAGCAAGTTGGAGCTATGGAATCAAGCGTGCCTTAGCTCTCTTGGTCCAGGTATAAGTAGAGCGGAAGCCGAGAAAGTTCTACAATCTAAAGACGTTGAGTATAGCTATGTGGAAGCTGATAAGACCTTTTATGCTCTAGATAAAGAAGTCGGAAACTGGAGGGTTACATACCAGTCCGCGATTGCTATCCAAGTCCAGCTTGACCCATCAGGAAGAAAAGTAGAAAACTGTAGGGCTGAAACAGATTATGATGGCCTATAGAAAGCACTTAACCATGTGCAGCAGTACGCGCCCTGTCGGGCGCCGGACGCTCGCAAGCTCGCGCCGCTGTGCACGGCGTTATGAAATATCAGCATCATGTTGAAGCACACTTTTAAAGCCCTGCTTTTTATGATTTCCGGCTGTGCATTAGTGGAAGGGCTACCAACAAATACAGAAGTAACGCCCGAGAATGCAGAAGCGTATTCTATCGAGTTGCATCAGATTGACTCTGGAAGCCCAGAAATCGATTTATATCAACTTGAATTCTCAGGTCAGCTTAACGAGTGCCCAGCGGGCCGAGTTCAAACATTTCTGTTCGATGACGAAAATCAAATTTCAGGCTTCTCCATGGACTATAAGGTTGGGAGCTCGAAACCAAGTATGCTACTTCACATGCCTGCATCGGGCTATGACATGGCGATTACTCTCCAATACTGTTGTTCGTCTGGATTATCTCCGGGGTGCAAGAGATCGCTTTCCATTGCGTCGGTCAAGGCTTTTGCAGCGGAATGAAGGCCGCTCATAACAATCGCAGGCACAGCGACGGCTTTTTCATTTCGGCTTCGCCTCCATTACATAGCCACGCGTGCTGCGGGCGTTATGTTTCGGCAATCCTTTTCTTGCGAAATCCTAGACTGTAAAGTACATTTATAAGTACATTAAGTTGTACATAGGTGATGCCAATGACAAGAGTACATGTAGACGAAGATATTCGACCTCTATCTGAATTTCGGGCCGGAGTTGCAAAGTTTGTGAAGCAAATCCATGA
>NZ_PIPJ01000018.1 GCF_003987135.1 Aliidiomarina iranensis | reverse complement strand
CCACGCCACCCGAGCGCTTCGCCAGCGAAGAAGAAAATATCATCGCCACTGCGCCACTGCACAGCGCCGGCTGGCTGTGGCTCGAATCCGAACTCATCGGAGCCCTCATA
Source organism: Aliidiomarina iranensis (assembly GCF_003987135.1). GTDB lineage: Bacteria > Pseudomonadota > Gammaproteobacteria > Enterobacterales > Alteromonadaceae > Aliidiomarina > Aliidiomarina iranensis. The sequence goes on along the minus strand of NZ_PIPJ01000018.1, from coordinate 3,742 downwards.
AGCTGATTCATATTCAACACCCAACCCAAGCCCGAAGCTCCAACTGTAGTTGCCCCCGCTAAAACGGACAGTTTAACTTGCCACTTTAAGAGCTCGATACTCTCTCGGTGACATCATTTTCAATCCGCTGTGCGGATGGTAATTATTGTAGTCTTCGAACCACTCAGCGAGCTTGGCTAATACAGTCGCTGCATCCGGGCGGTCATTCAGATACACATAATCTCGCTTAAAAGTCTTCACAAACGCCTCAGCCATACCATTACTTTGCGGGCTACGAACCGGTGTCGTGCAGACTTTAAAGCCTAATGAACTGGCGAATCGCCGCGTTTCTTCGGCGATATAGCAGCTGCCGTTATCTGTTAGCCATTCGACCGTGTGCGGCAGCTCTCGTACATCACCGAAGCGCTGCTCAATGCTTTCAACGAGTACGTCCTGAACCATATCGGCACGGATACCCGTCGTTGTCGCAACATAGCTCATAATCTCACGGTCACAGCAGTCCAGGCTAAATACAACGCGCACTTTTTCTTTGTTCCAGCATGTAATTTCAAAGCCATCTGAGCACCAACGGGTGTTCGGGTGTAGCGTAATCACTTGACCGTCATGGGCGCGGTGTTCGCCTACACGGCCGGTGTATTTGCGCAGCAACAAGTTGTTTTGCCGCATCACGCGATACACCCGCTTCGGATTCACCCGAGCAATAGCGTGCTGCTCAGTTTTCAATTGTCGGTTTAGATGCGCAGTAATACGTCGATACCCATTGCTACCACGTTCGCTGCAGATATCCTCAATCAACAGCAATAAAGTGGCGTCATCAGCTTTACTGTAACGCGCAGAGCGACCTTTTTGACGCCCATTCAGACGCTCATGTAAGTTGGAGCGCGACACGCCAAGAATATCGGCTACTCGGAGGATAGGGAACCGTCCGGTGGCAGCAATGGCATGCGCGATATCAACTTTTTTGAGTGGGCTATCTCCAGCGCCTCTTTTAGGATTTCCGTTTCCATAGTTTTACGACCAAGCAACTGCTCGAGCTGCTTAACCTTTTTCTGAAGCGCTTTATGGTCTGCAGCGCTGACGACGTCATCACCAGATTGAATTGCAGACATACCACCATCTTGCATGAGCTTTTTCCACTTAAACAATAAACTCGGGGTTATACCATTCTGCCTGGCTACCAATGATACCGAATACCCGGTTGCATGGTCATGGCAACAAATTTAGCTTTCTCTTGCGGAGTATAACGACGGCGACGTTGTTCGTCAGTAAAAATTTCAATGCGCTCCATAGACACTCCTTAAAGATAGGTCTAAGCCTATCGCTTAACTAATGAGTGTCCGTTTTAAATGGGGGCTAATACAACTACCAAATAATAATTAAAGAGATAGACTCAATTATTGGAACGTCAAATGAAATAATTAACAGCTCTCAAAAGCCAGATTTTAGCTATAAAAAGCACCAATTTAAAATGATCGGTGTATTGAAAAAAGTCGGATTAAGCTTGGCGGTTCTAGACAGAAACGATTACTATCAAACCGAAGAGCAGGTTTTGAGGCTACTTCATACAGTTAACGTAGAGTTCTGTGGGATTGAGAAATCCATAAGAGAAAGAAAATATATTTGATGTTTCTTACTGGTGCGGAATTCAGTGTGTGATAATTCCTGACGCACTTCAGAGGAGTAACCTTTTGACTTCCGGCGAAACCAAAATGAATGACATCTCGAAGCATATCAGGCACCTCTTGAGCGATTCATCGTTTCCTCCTTTAGTGATGCTTGATGGTGATTGGGGTGAGGGGAAGACTTACTTTACTAAAAATACGTTAATTCCAGAACTGACTGCGGTTGGTGAAAGCTGTGTATTGTTCTCTCTTACTGGGTTAGCAAGTATAAATGACTTCAAAAATAGACTCTTATCTGCAACCTACATAAAAAAGCAAGTTGATGCCGAATCCGGAAAATCGATGTCGACACTATTTGCGTCACTCGCGTCTCAATTTGGTGGAGAGAAAGGAGGAGCGATTGCATCAATGCTTAGTGGGGCATCGGGCTTAGTAAAAGAAGTAATGTTATCAAAGCTGAGCGATAAGATTATTATTATTGATGACCTTGATAGAGTGAAAGGCAAAAGGCTATGCGATCTGATTATAGGTGAATGTTTACAGCTGTCAGATAATAGCAATCTTAAGTTTATATTTATTGTAAACGATAAAAAAGTTAGTGGTGACTTAGCGTTAAAGGAGAAGGTTTTCTCTGGTTGCATTAAGCTTAATAAAAGTTTGCAAGAGTCAGTCGAAATAGGTTTCTCCGGCTACAATTGGTTTGAAGAGTATCGCGAGAAAATAGTTAAAGCGGTTGAGCAACAGAACCTTAAAAACCTGAGGATTTTGAAGCGTACTTCTAAGAAACTAGATGAAATATTTAGAGTGCTGAAATTAGATAAATCATTAGATTTAGAACGCAGCATGTCGCAAATGATAATAGCGGCAACTCTTGTAACCTTCTACCACTACGAAAAGGGACTTAGTGAATCCGATATCTGGGAAAGGTCGGAATACTCTAACTTCTTGCCGGGGGAGAGGGATGAGAAGTATGAGTATGGTGATCTAGTTGAGATAAGATCCTTTCTGACAAAGGAGTTAATTAGCTATTTGGTCGGAGGGAGTAACTGGCATATCTCCATAAGTGACTTTGGTAGATTACCCCAAAAGGGCTGTCCAATTGATGCTTTCATTTTTTCACCTCACTTCCATCACGATGATGAATCATTTGAGCGCAACGTAGATATTCTTCAAGCGTTTGTTTTCGAAGATACTGATGTGTCATTTTCGAAGTGGTTTGAAGCTGCTTACTTTTATCATTTTCTACAGTCGAATCAATTTTTTACTGATGAACGGCCCATCCTTTCGGAAATCTTTGATGATTTGTATGAAAGAAAGAATTTTGATTACTCAGACTTAGATGGCCGAGCGAATCGACTGAGAATCGATCCAAAGGTTAGTTTTATCTTCGAAAAACACATGAAAGCTTGCGATGCTTATAAGGAAAGGCGGGATAGCGAAAGTCAGATTGACACTTTTGAGCAAATGAGGAAGAGCTGGCAGGATGTTGATATTAAAATTTATAAAAGCCATCAAATAAGAACGTTTTTTAATCAGTTCTCCGTTGAGCAACTTATGGAGTGTATTGATGGATGGAAAACTAACGATATATTGCTATTTAGCGATTTTATCAGCGAAAGGTATAAATCCATAAATATAAGAACATACCTTTCAGATGAGCTTCAGATAACAAGCGAATTGCTTGTCAAAGTTCAAGCTCGCTTTGAAGAGGAGCCAGCAGGAAGAAAAAAAGGTGCTCTCGGGTTTTTGAGACATAATCTTTCGTCAGCGGTAAAAGCGCTTTCTCCTGATGATGAAAGAAACTTGAAGCAGTGATAATGCCTGCTAAATACTATAAACGACTTATTTCATAGGAATAGTTTCTGTGTATAACATTCAACAAAAAGAGCTCCCTTTGTGAAAAGAGAGCTCTTTTTTATGCCCAAGATAATCAGCCAAATCGCGAAATTATCCGCTTAGGTTAGCTTCTGGGCATTACCATTTTTGCTTGTTTTGTAAACATCCCTTAAAATAGTACCAGTGATTTTTTAGTGTGTCTGTGGATAATAGTCTTAACCACGGAGACAAGATAATGCGTAAATCACGTTTTACTGAAACACAGATCCTTAAAGTTTTGAAAG
>NZ_PIPJ01000017.1:0-2500 GCF_003987135.1 Aliidiomarina iranensis | reverse complement strand
GCAAGGTGTAGACCCGAAACCGGGCGATCTATCCATGGGCAGGTTGAAGATTGAGTAACATCAATTGGAGGACCGAACTCACTAATGTTGAAAAATTAGGAGATGACCTGTGGATCGGAGTGAAAGGCTAATCAAGCCCGGAGATAGCTGGTTCTCCCCGAAATCTATTTAGGTAGAGCCTCGGACGAATACCATTGGGGGTAGAGCACTGTTTCGGCTAGGGGGTCATCCCGACTTACCAACCCGATGCAAACTCCGAATACCAATGAGTACTATCCGGGAGACACACGGCGGGTGCTAACGTTCGTCGTGAAGAGGGAAACAACCCAGACCGCCAGCTAAGGTCCCAAAGTCATGGTTCAGTGGGAAACGATGTGGGAAGGCATAGACAGCTAGGAGGTTGGCTTAGAAGCAGCCATCCTTTAAAGAAAGCGTAATAGCTCACTAGTCGAGTCGGCCTGCGCGGAAGATGTAACGGGGCTAAACCATGCACCGAAGCTGCGGCAGCGCGTATTTATTTATGTGCTGGGTAGGGGAGCGTTGTGTAAGCCGTAGAAGGTGGATTGAGAAGTCTGCTGGAGGTATCACAAGTGCGAATGCTGACATGAGTAACGATAATGGGGGTGAAAAACCCCCACGCCGGAAGACCAAGGGTTCCTATCCCATGCTAATCAGGGTAGGGTAAGTCGGCCCCTAAGGCGAGGCTGAGAAGCGTAGTCGATGGGAAACAGGTTAATATTCCTGTACTGCTGCATACTGCGATGGGGTGACGGAGAAGGCTAGGTAATCGCGGCGTTGGTAGTCCGCGTGAAAGTGAGTAGGCAGGGGGATTAGGCAAATCCGGTTCCCTATATGCTGAGACACGAGACGAGCTCCTACGGGAGTGAAGTTACTGATGCCATACTTCCAGGAAAACCCTCTAAGCTTCAGGTATGCAGAACCGTACCCGAAACCGACACAGGTGGTCAGGTAGAGAATACTAAGGCGCTTGAGAGAACTCGGGTGAAGGAACTAGGCAAAATAGTACCGTAACTTCGGGAGAAGGTACGCCCTTTATTGTGAAGGCCTTGCGCCGTAAGCGATGGAGGGCCGCAGTGACCAGGTGGCTGGGACTGTTTATTAAAAACACAGCACTCTGCAAACTCGAAAGAGGACGTATAGGGTGTGACACCTGCCCGGTGCCGGAAGGTTAATTGATGGGGTTAGCTTAGGCGAAGCTCTTGATCGAAGCCCCGGTAAACGGCGGCCGTAACTATAACGGTCCTAAGGTAGCGAAATTCCTTGTCGGGTAAGTTCCGACCTGCACGAATGGTGTAACCATGGCCACGCTGTCTCCACCCGAGACTCAGTGAAATTGAAATCGCAGTGAAGATGCTGTGTACCCGCGGCTAGACGGAAAGACCCCGTGAACCTTTACTACAGCTTGGCACTGAACATTGAACCTACATGTGTAGGATAGGTGGGAGGCTTAGAAGCGTGAACGCCAGTTTGCGTGGAGCCGCCCTTGAAATACCACCCTTGTACGTTTGATGTTCTAACGGCGACTGCTGAATCGTGGTCCCGGACAGTGCCTGGTGGGTAGTTTGACTGGGGCGGTCTCCTCCCAAAGAGTAACGGAGGAGCACGAAGGTTGGCTAAGTACGGTCGGACATCGTACGGTTAGTGCAATGGCATAAGCCAGCTTAACTGCGAGACAGACACGTCGAGCAGGTGCGAAAGCAGGTCATAGTGATCCGGTGGTTCTGAATGGAAGGGCCATCGCTCAACGGATAAAAGGTACTCCGGGGATAACAGGCTGATACCGCCCAAGAGTTCATATCGACGGCGGTGTTTGGCACCTCGATGTCGGCTCATCACATCCTGGGGCTGAAGTCGGTCCCAAGGGTATGGCTGTTCGCCATTTAAAGTGGTACGCGAGCTGGGTTTAGAACGTCGTGAGACAGTTCGGTCCCTATCTGCCGTGGGCGTTTGAGAATTGAGAGGGGTTGCTCCTAGTACGAGAGGACCGGAGTGAACGAACCGCTGGTGTTCGGGTTGTCATGCCAATGGCACTGCCCGGTAGCTACGTTCGGAATCGATAACCGCTGAAAGCATCTAAGCGGGAAGCGAGCCTCGAGATGAGTTCTCACTGGAGTGTAATCTCCCTAAAGGGTTGTTGAAGACTACAACGTTGATAGGCACGGTGTGGAAGCGCTGTAAGGCGTTGAGCTAACGTGTACTAATTGCCCGTGAGGCTTAACCATACAACACCTAAGTGGTGTTGTTGTGTGACAGGCGTAAGAAGCGCGAAGAACGACACGACACGAAGTAAGTGTGAGTGAGTTATGCCGGCTCAGGCTTCGACTTTATCAGATTGTTCAAATTATACCAACTTTGTCTGGCGGCCATAGCGACGTGGAACCACCTGAATCCTTTCCGAACTCAGAAGTGAAACATGTCAGCGCCGATGGTAGTGTGGGGCCTCCCCATGCGAGAGTAGGACACCGCCAGGCGCCTATTA
>NZ_PIPJ01000016.1 GCF_003987135.1 Aliidiomarina iranensis | reverse complement strand
GCCACAATATAACGATGAGCGGCCACATGAATCACTTGGTAATCTGACACCGTCAGAGTATCGATTGGTAAAAACGAACGAACAGACCTCTAAAAATGTGTGGCACTAACCGGGGGATGTTTACAGTTTAGCTCTTTACAATCGTATAAGTTAATTAAATAAGAAATAACGCACGCCGATGGATTGTGGCGAAGCGAACACAGTTGCTAAAGCAACTGAACATGAGCCTGCTCACGTTGTCTCCCCAGGGAAGAGCCCTCCTCAGATTCGTTTTCGTTGAAACCATTCTTGTATTCTAATTTGGCACCGAGCCAAACTTCGTATGTTAATTCTCGACCTTTTGCGGAAATAAAGCGCTAGAGCGATTGTTATTTGAGATTTTAAGAACGCTTGGTTTGTTGATTATTGTTAAGACTCGGTGGATTGGGGTATACGGGGCTCTTATTATTAAAATGTTAGGTTTTAAGGAAGTTTCGTGCCAAAAAAGCAGAGATCATTGAACCAAGTTAAAGAGGACATCTCTGTCAGAGTATTGAGAGAGAAGCTACCTCAAGAGTGGGTTGTTCACAGTTATGGAGCTGATTATGGCATTGATTGCGTGGTCGAGCTTTTTGACTTTATCGATGACGAAAGAAAGGTTGCGGAAACACTTGGTGAAAACTTCTTCGTACAATTGAAATCTTCTGACTGTATAGAATATTCATCCAGGAAAGCCTATGCACGTGGAAATGTAGCAAAGGGAGGTTTGGCTGAGAATAAAGATGACTATGTTGAAATCGAAGTTGCCAAATTCCAATTGGACATGTCCGATATATTGACTATTCAATCTATGGGGATCGCAATCCCGGTTTTATTGGTTTTGGTTGATACTAATTCCGAAAGAGCATTCTTTATTTGTATCAACGATTATATAGATAAAGTGCTTATACCCGAAGACCCTAATTATGCTTCTAAAGGGTCAAAAACGATTTATATACCCACAGCCAATGAAATACTAGATGAGGAGGATGCGCTTGTAGCGTTACGTGCTTATGGCAAGCGTTCAAAGATGTATGGTGCATTCTCTTTGTTTAATTATCAGCTAAAAGAAATTTGGCGCATACAGGGTAAAGCGGCTGCACCTCATATTGTCCCACTTGAACAAGCTGTAGACATGATAAAAGCCTTTGTTAATATAGCGTTGAGGCAGGATGTATGGTCTGGGCATGAGTTTTGGAAGCCTATGGAGTGGAGTCACGATGAGTTGCGTAATCTACGTGAAAAATTAGATCGCGGTGTAAAGCCTGAAGATCACCATCAATTTCTAACTTATTGCTCAGACTATATTTGGCACAGGTTAACTAATCTTTCGAATATGTATGAAGAGTTAGTGAGAGAGTGGTTTATGCCAACATATCTTGCAATGTTGGCTTCGTATCCACCAAGGGTGGATGGTGATAGTACTGAACAAAAAACCTAACAAGCGCATGTTGTCGGACAGGTTTTCCGCTGCGCTCCAAACCAGCCGCAAATGCGAGCGCTAGCTGCTGAAGGAATTACGTGGATATATTTAACAATCGAGAGATTGCAATAGGGTTTTGGCTGCTAGCAATTTCAGCTTATGTGCTTCTGTCTCCCAAGATGGTTGAAGTCAGAAGTTCATTTAGACACTTATTATCGGCGTTCTTTGTAAAGCAGATTATGTCAGTACTCGGCTTGATGGTCGCGTATATGATGTTTGTTGTTTACTTCCTGTTTGAAATTGATTTATGGAATACTCAGCAGATAAAAAACACCATATTTTGGTGTGTATCTGTTGGTTTTATATCCCTTTTTAAGATTGAGTCGATTAAGAAAGATAACAGTTTCTTCAAGCATTCAGTGCTAGATAATTTGAAATTATTGGCGATCCTTCAATTTGTTGTTGGTGTGTACACTTTCCCAATTTGGATTGAGATTCTATTTGTGCCTGTTTTGGTGTTTATAGGCGCCCTGACGGTTATTGCTGAAACGGACAAAAAGTACCATCAGGTCAAAACGCTACTTGAATACTGCCTATCCGTATTTGGCACTATCTTGATTGTATATACGTTATACATGTTAGCGACGAATTTTGGTGAGTTTGGTAACGAGAATACTGCTTATGACTTCTTTGTTCCACCATTGCTTACGCTATTCTATTTACCATTTGTCTTCTTTATATTGGTTTATTCAACGTACGAGCAGGTTTTTGTTCGTTTAGAATTTTCCATTAAAGACAAGCTGTTTAGAAATTTGGCGAAAGTATACGCGCTCATTTTGCTTAACTTTCGAATGAGTTTACTTGACCGTTGGTCATGCCATGTCGCCAGAATAAAGGTTGAATCACACGCTGATTTAGTAGAGTCATTTCGGCACATGTTCAAGGTAAGGAGAGCGGAATCAAGTCCTAAAGATGTGCCGATTGAGTTAGGATGGAGCCCCTACCGAGCAAAGAAATTTCTTTCATGTGAAGGGCTGAGTGCTGGGTTCTACAATAACCTATTCGAAGAAGAGTGGTTTGCTTCATCTCCAATGGAAGAATTTAGTGATGGTGTTTTCCCAGACAATATTGCCTATTATGTTGAAGGTTCTGAAAAGATTGCTAAGGTTCTGAAGCTTAAAGTTAACGTGAATGATGCTGCCAGAACTCATCAGGCATGTGAGAAACTAGAATCGATAGCGGAGGTTTTGAGCGTCTCTAGCTTAGGTCTATCGTTATCAGAAGAGATGAAAAGTGCTATTTCATGTTGTCATCCATATGCTGAGGAAATGGAGGGTAAAGAAATCGCGTTGATTCTAGAAAACTGGCCTAATCATAAGTTTAATGGGTTTGAACTTAAATTCATGATATCAAGCATTTAACAAAGCACGACTGTCGGAGAAAATTTCCGCTGCGCTCCACTTTTGTCCTAAAAACAACGGAGTAAAAGTGATCCACCCTTAGCTAATTTTATACTTCTGACGCCGACTACAAAGTAATCCACAAAAGTGCTTACTCAGCGTCAATTATCTTGGCCGGTTTGCGGTTTATCCGAAAAGCATCGGAATAAAATTGATCCACCTTAACGGCCATTTTCGTGCAAAACAACGGTATTTAACTGAGCCATTGCTGCATTTAGGCATCAACAAGTACTTCTGTGCTTGTTTCGACAGCAGGTATGATTCCTGCTGCTTTTTTGCTCATTAATCGGAAGCTCTCACTATTAACTTGCACAGTGAAAGACAGAATGCCAGGCATTGGTGGTTTTCCTCCGAAGCAACTACTACAGGCGACTTAAATATTTTTTAGAATGACTGCTGCTTATAATGGAGCGATTACACTCAAACCTCGGAACTTTGTGATATCTTTTATCAATTGAATTATAAATCTAAAAAGTGCTAATACGGATTCAAGCAGGGATATAGAAATGACAAGTACCCAACAGCGGGCGGCGCTTCAGCGCCAAATTTGGCAGATTGCCAACGATGTTCGTGGCTCAGTGGACGGCTGGGATTTTAAGCAGTATGTACTTGGTACATTGTTTTATCGGTTTATCAGCGAGAATTTTGCGAGCTACATTGAAGCGGGTGATGAGAGCATTAATTATGCGTCTCTCGATGACTCAGTGATTACTGCTGAAATTAAAGACGATGCCATTAAAACCAAAGGCTACTTTATTTACCCTAGCCAGCTGTTCTCTAACGTCGCGAAAACGGCGAATACCAACGAGAGTTTGAATACAGACTTGGCACGTATTTTCGGTGAAATTGAGAACTCCGCGAATGGCTATGCCTCAGAGCAAGACATCAAAGGATTGTTTGCGGATTTCGACACCACCAGCAATCGCTTGGGCAACACGGTCAAAGATAAAAATCTGCGCTTAGCAGCCGTGTTAAAGGGCGTCGCAGGGTTAGATTTTGGTGATTTCGAAGACAACCAAATCGATTTATTCGGCGATGCTTACGAATTCCTAATTTCAAACTACGCGGCCAATGCCGGTAAATCAGGTGGCGAGTTCTTCACGCCGCAACATGTATCGAAGCTCATTGCGTTACTGGCTATACATGGGCAAACCAGCATCAATAAAATCTATGACCCGGCAGCGGGTTCGGGTTCTTTGCTGATGCAGGCGAGAAAGCACATCGACGTGCACTGTATTGAAGACGGTTACTTCGGGCAGGAGATTAACCACACCACTTACAACCTTGCCCGTATGAATATGTTCCTGCACAACATTAACTACGACAAGTTCAATATTCAACTGGGCAACACGCTTACCGAGCCGCATTTCAAAGACGAAAAACCCTTTGATGCCATTGTGTCCAACCCGCCGTATTCGGTGAAATGGATTGGCAGTGACGATCCCACCTTAATCAACGATGAGCGTTTCGCACCTGCGGGCGTGTTGGCCCCAAAATCAAAGGCTGATTTCGCCTTTGTACTGCACACTCTGAACTATCTATCGAGCAAAGGCCGAGCTGCTATTGTTTGCTTTCCGGGTATCTTCTATCGTGGCGGTGCTGAACAAACAATCCGTAAATACCTCGTGGACAACAACTACGTTGAAACCGTGATTTCATTAGCGCCCAACTTGTTCTTTGGTACCACGATCGCCGTGAATATTTTGGTGCTCTCCAAGCACAAACCAGACACCACCACGCAGTTCATTGACGCCAGCGGTTTGTACAAGAAGGAAACCAACAACCATTTGCTCACCGACGATCACATTGATCAGATCATGAAGGTGTTCGATAGCAAAGAGCATGTTGAGCATTTCGCGAAATCAGTATCCTTCGAGCAAGTCGCCGAGAACGACTATAACCTTTCGGTTAGCAGCTACGTTGAAGCCAAAGACAATCGCGAAGTTATCGACATTACTGAGCTCAACGCCGAGCTGAAAACCACCGTTGCCAAGATTGACCAGCTGCGGTCGGATATTGATGCGATTGTGGCGGAGATTGAGGGTGCAGGTGATTCGAAATGAACAGCATTAGCTACATTGAAAAACTCCTTGATAAAGACCAAGTTGAGTTAATTCAAATTGGTAAAATCGCCGAATTAAAACGAGGAACCTCGATAACCAAAAAGAATGTTACCCCGGGTGATATTCCTGTTATCGCTGGTGGTCGAACTCCCGCTTATTATCATGGTGAGAGCAACCGAGAAGGCCAAACGATCGTAATCGCAGGCTCTGGAGCATATGCAGGGTTCGTTAGTTGGTGGGAACAACCGATATTTGTATCTGATGCATTTACGGTGAAACCGCACGATTGTTTGATCCCCAAATACTGTTTTTATTGGCTGCAAAGCATGCAGCAACAAATACATGAATTGAAGAGCGGCGGAGGTGTGCCCCATGTTTACCCTAGAAACGTGGCACCATTGGAAATCCCAATCCCATGCCCTGAAAACCCAGAAAAGTCGCTGCAAATCCAAACGGAAATCGTCCGAATTTTGGACGCATTTACCTCCCTTACCGCCGAGCTTACCGCCGAGCTTACCGCCGAGCTTACCGCACGCAAAAAACAATACAACTACTACCGCGATAAATTGCTCAGCTTTGAAGGCGGCGAGGTTGAGTGGAAGCCTTTGGGGGATGTGGCGCAGTACTCAAAGGACCGCGTTAATTCAGCAGATCTGAATGAAAATAGTTATGTTGGTGTTGAGAGTCTTCTAAAAAATAGAATGGGGAAAGTTAATTCAACTAGGTTACCTGAATCAGGTAACCTCACAGCATATCAAAACGGAGATATTTTAATTGGCAATATCCGCCCGTACCTAAAGAAAATTTGGCAAGCAGATATTGCTGGCGGAACTAATGGCGATGTTCTGGTGGTTCGCACATCGAGCGGAAACCTCAACCCGCGCTATCTATACCAAATTCTAGCCAGTGATAAATTCTTTGAGTACAACATGCAACATGCAAAAGGGGCAAAAATGCCCCGTGGGAATAAAGCCAAGATTATGGAATACCCAATCCCTATCCCATTCCCTACCGATGTCCAACGGTCATTACAGGAGCAAGCCCGTATCGTAGCTATACTTGACAAGTTCGACTCACTAACCAACTCCATAACTGAGGGCCTCCCTCGCGAAATTGAGTTACGCCAAAAGCAGTACGAGTATTACCGTGATTTGTTGTTGAGTTTCCCCAAGCCAGATGAGCAGGTGGCTTGATATGTCGATGGCGGTCGGAAATATCAATCTTTTGAGTGTTGCTTTCCGAGCAACTGAGCCCCTTGCTCGCAAAGAAAGTGCGCGGCCAACCGCAACTGATAAGGATTTCTTAGCAGTTCAAATTGTTAGTCAATTTAATTACGTTCAAGGAAAAGGAATTTCCGATGACAAACAATATTGAGATTTACCAAACTGATGATGGTCAAGTTCAGCTACAGCTTCGATTGGAGCAGGAGAGTCTGTGGTTAACTCAAGTACAGATGGCTGAGTTATTTGAAACATCCAGTGACAACATCAGTTTGCACTTAAAGAATATATATCAAGAGCAAGAACTACAGGAGCTGGCAACTACCGAGGATTTCTCGGTAGTTCGACAAGAAGGTAAACGCCAAGTACAGCGGCAGATTAAACATTACAATCTCGATGCCATTATTTCAGTCGGTTATCGCGTGAGCTCCACACGCGCAACCCAATTCCGTATCTGGGCTACAAACACGCTCAAACAATACCTAATCGAAGGCTACACGCTTAACCAACTCCGATTGCAAGAGCGTGGTGTTGAGTTTGAGCAAGCGATTGCTTTGCTATCTCGCACACTGGCGCACCAACAACTGGTGAGTGATGAGGGCGAGGCTGTACTTGCTGTCATTAATGACTATGCTCACCTGCTTTATTTTGTGATTAAGAACCACCCGCTTGCCGATGGCAATAAACGCACCGGCTCATTTTTGTTTTTATGGTATTTACGAGTAAATCAGCACCTATTGGCAAAGCCTGTTGAGCAACTGATAAACGACAATACACTGGTGGCTTTAGCGCATCTTGTCGCCGAGAGTTTACCCGACCAGAAAGAGCTGATGATTCATTTGGTTGAGCATTTTATTTTAATGAAAGCAGAGATCGGAGGAACCAATGCCATATAAGCCGCCTTTCAACATTACCACCGACATTGTGAACCTCGTTGCTGAAATTAGCCAACAAGTCGGCAGATTGGATGCCAGTGAATTGAATGCTTCACCTCAATTACGCAAGCAAAATCGCATTAAGACCATTGCCGGCACTTTAGCTATTGAAGGTAATACTCTAACAGAAAGCCAAGTCACCGCCATTGTTGAAGGGAAGCACGTAATGGGCAGTGTTCGCGAACTAGCCGAGGTGAAAGGCGCTATTGCCGCGTACGATGCCTTACCCAAATTACAGCCTAGTAGCATCAAGGACTTACTCACTGCCCATGGTTTGATGATGTCGGATATTTTGGTGAATGCCGGTGAGTTCCGGAACAAGGCGGTAGGTATTCACAAAGGCAATGTGGTGCATCATGTTGCACCACCTGCGCATCAGGTGTCGGGATTGATGGCTGATTTAACAGATTGGCTCAAACATGCAAATGACCACCCCTTAATCACTAGCAGTGTATTTCATTATGAATTCGAGTTCATCCATCCATTTAGCGATGGTAATGGTCGTATGGGGCGATTGTGGCAAACCTTGATTTTATCCAAATGGAACCCTGTATTCCTCTCATTGCCTTTAGAAAGCCTGATCAAAGACAATCAGCAAAACTATTATCAAGCACTTGAACAAGCGGATACCCTCGGGGACAGTACTCCTTTTGTGCATTTCATGCTGTCAGTCATTTCACAAACGCTCGCACAAAACGCCCCTGCAAACGCCCCTGCAAATGTCCCTGTAAATGTTCTGACGCAAATTGAAGGACTGAAAACACCCGAGGCTATTTTGTTACTTCTTGAAGCTAACCCTGCGCTTACTCGAGCGCAATTGGCCGATACTCTTGGTAAAGATATACGCACGATTGGCCGTGCATTAGCAAAACTACAACAAGCCGGCAAAGTTAAACGAATTGGTTCTGATAAAACGGGCCATTGGGAGGTTCACCTATGAATACCTACAAACCTATAGCTGAATCAAAAAACTTTATTGTTTTAGATAAGTACACCAAGCACGATGAAGTTTCAGAAGGATTCCAGAGTGAAGATGAGCTGGAGCGTGAACTGATTCAAGATTTGGTGAATCAGGGCTATGAATATGTACCTGGTTTAACCAACCCGGAAGCTATGTTGGCGAACGTACGAGTTCGGCTTCAGGAGCTCAATAAGGTTAGTTTTTCTAATGGCGAGTGGTTGCGCTTTGTTGAAACCTACCTCGATAAGCCGAGCGACAACATTACTGACAAGACTCGCAAAATTCACGACGACTATATTTTTGATTTCGTTTTCGACGATGGCCGCATTCAAAACATTTACCTGGTGGATAAAAAGAACATTGCACGCAATAAAGTGCAGGTGATTAAGCAGTTTGAGCAAACGGGCTCCCATGCTAACCGCTATGACGTGACCATACTGATAAATGGCCTGCCGTTGGTGCAGGTGGAGCTTAAAAAGCGCGGTGTCGCCATTCGTGAAGCCTTTAATCAAGTGCACAGATACAGCAAAGAGAGTTTCAACGCTGAAAGCTCGTTGTTTAAGTATTTGCAGTTGTTTGTAATTTCCAACGGCACTGATACCCGCTATTTTGCGAATACCGTAAAGCGGAATAAAAACACCTTCGATTTCACCATGAATTGGGCGAAGTCGGACAATGGCTTGATAAAAGATTTAAAAGACTTCACCGCCACCTTCTTTCAAAAAGACACTTTGCTGAAAGTGCTTTTGCAATTCTCGGTGTTTGATACCAGCGATACACTGCTTGTGATGCGCCCCTATCAAATTGCGGCTACCGAGCGTATTTTGTGGAAAATCAAAAGCTCATTTCAGGCGAAAGCATGGAGCTCTAGCGATGCCGGTGGATATATTTGGCATACCACAGGCTCGGGGAAAACACTGACCAGTTTTAAAGCCGCACGCTTAGCAACTGAACTCGATTTCATCGACAAGGTGTTCTTCGTGGTGGATCGTAAAGATCTCGATTATCAAACCATGAAGGAATACCAGCGCTTTTCTCCCGAAAGTGTGAACGGATCGGACAGCACTGCAGGGCTAAAGCGTAACTTGAGCATGGATGACAACAAGATAATCGTGACGACCATTCAGAAGCTCAATAACTTGATGAAAAACGAACGTGACCTGCCGGTTTATGGGCAGCATGTGGTGTTTATTTTCGATGAGTGCCACCGCAGCCAATTTGGTGAAGCACAGAAGAACCTGCAAAAGAAGTTTAAGCGTTATTACCAGTTTGGCTTTACCGGTACGCCCATATTGCCAGAGAACGCGCCTGGCGCAGAAACGACAGCCACAGTATTTGGCACCGAGTTACATTCCTATGTGATTACCGACGCAATTCGTGATGAGAAAGTCCTGAAATTCAAGGTGGACTATAACGATGTGCGCCCGCAATTCCGTGACATTGAAACCGAGCAAGACGAGAAGAAGTTAAGCGCCGCTGAAAACAAACAAGCCTTGCTTCACCCTGAGCGTATTCGCGAAATTACCCAGTATATTTTGAAGCACTATCGTCAGAAAACGCATCGTATGCTGGCCGGCGGGAAGGGCTTCAACGCCATGTTTGCCGTGAGCAGTGTCGATGCCGCGAAGGCGTATTACCAAGCCTTTAAGGAACTGCAGGAAGGCAGCGACCGACCGCTTCGTGTTGCGACTATTTTTTCTTTTGCGGCGAACGAAGAGCAAGACGCCATTGGGGATATTGCCGATGAAAGCTTCGAGGTTTCCGCGATGAATAGTAGCGGAAAAGAGTTCTTGAGTTCAGCTATTGAAGACTACAACGGTATGTTCAAGTCCAATTTCGGTGTCGATGGTGACGGCTTTCAGCGCTACTACCGAGATTTAGCGCTCCGGGTGCAAAAGCAAGAAATTGATTTACTCATTGTGGTCGGCATGTTCCTCACAGGTTTTGATGCTCCCACGCTGAATACCTTGTTTGTGGACAAAAACCTGCGTTACCACGGCCTCATTCAAGCCTACTCACGCACCAATCGTATTTACGACGCCACTAAAACCTTCGGTAATATCGTAACTTTCCGAAATTTGGAAAAAGCGACTATCGATGCCATTACCTTGTTCGGTGATAAGAACACCAAGAATGTGGTACTCGAGAAGAGCTACAAAGAATACATGGAAGGCTTTACCGATTTAGTCACTGGCCAAGCGCGGCGGGGCTTCATGGAAGTGGTGTCGGAATTAGAGCAGCGCTTCCCAAACCCTGATGAAATTGAGCTAGAGAAAGATAAGAAGGAATTTGCTAAGGTATTCGGTGAATACCTGCGTGTCGAAAACATTTTGCAGAACTACGATGAGTTCGCGAGCTTAAAAGCACTGCAAAAAATAGATACCAGCAACGCCGAGGCGCTTGAAGCATTTAAGGTTGAGCAGCATTTAAGTGACGATGACATCGCCACCTTGCAAACCATTCGCGTGCCACCCGAGCGCATAGTGCAAGATTATCGCTCCACTTACAATGACATTCGAGACTGGCTCCGCCGTGAACGAAGTGCCGAAAAGCAGGCACAAACAACAATAGATTGGGACGACGTGGAGTTCGAAATCGACTTGTTGAAATCGCAGGAAATTAACCTGGATTACATTCTTGAGCTGATATTCGAACAAAATAAGAAGAACAAAAGCAAAGGCGACTTAATTGACGAGGTTCGCCGTTTGCTCCGTGCCAGCCTTGGCAACCGAGCGAAAGAAAGTCTTGTAGTTGATTTTATTAACCAAGCTAACTTAGACGCCATACCCGACAAATCGGATATTATCGATGACTTCTATAAGTTTGCTCAAGCAGAGCGCGATCGTGAGGTCGAAAGCTTAATTCGCTCCGAGAATCTTAACGAGGACGAAGCCAAGCGTTACATTGCCGCTTCACTGCGCCGCGAATACGCCAGTGAAAATGGCACCGAACTCAACGCCACATTGCCGAAACTAAGCCCGCTGAATCCAGAATACAGAACCAAAAAGCAGTCCGTATTCCAAAAGATCTCGGCATTTGTGGAGAAGTTTAAGGGGGTTGGTGGTGTGGATTTAAGTAATTTTTCTAAGACTTCACTCCCGTCACCATTAATCTTTGGTAAGGCTAGATTATATCGTGCCGAGCAATTCATCGCATTTGAAGGTGCAGTTGAATTAGGAAGTATCACTTTAAAAACAGAATTACCTTATGAAAGCAATCCAGCATCGCTACTTTTAACAGGCTATTATTCGGAATTACAAGCTGTGGGTATTGTTTCCTCAGACGTCTTAGATGCAACCCTAATTGCGTTGCTTGAGCTGGAGCGAGTAACAAAGGAGCTGGAACTTCCATTGTTTAGTGAGAGTGAAAGCGGCATAGTATGGGCTCTCAAGGAAGCAAAAAGTGGCAGTATTTACAATGAATTTATAGCTTTTTCGGTGCAAATACTCGGAGATGAAAGCTACAGGCCGTATATAGAGAACGGCATTTATGATTTGGGTAAAATGGCTATTGGTGCCACGCTAATTTCTTTACCAAAAGTTGCGTTTCAAAAGTTAAAGGAAAAGAGAGCGGCGGCTAAAGAAGATCAGGCCGTAAATAAATCGATTAATTCCTCTCCAAACGTCGTTGATTTTAGGGAACACCAAAAGCAAAGAGCGGAGTCGAAAAGCGATCAACACTAAACCTTCAGAAGCATTTCGATAGTGTTTTTTTTCATTGCGGAAAACAGCAGGGTGATGCCACAAAAGGTTTTTTGTGGCGAGGATAAATACAAGGCGATTAAATTGAACTTCGAGCAACAACTTTCGCTAAATGGTCTAAATTTTAAAGTTAAACATGAGCACAGCATAATGAAAATGTTCTATTTGAAAGCGGGGCAAATTTTAGGTCCGATATTCAGTATCTTCATCGTATTAGTTTACGTAGACTTTGTGAATGTGTCAGCTAGAAGCGATCATGAGGTTATCGGCTATGGTATGCTTTTGCCTATATTTGTGATTCAAATTACTCCTCTCATTCTGGGGTTTTTGCTAACCACTGGTATTTCTAGCTTCATGTTGTATCGTGAAAAAAATAGTAGAGAGAAGTTTTTACCTACGAGAGCGTGGATGGCTGTTTATAAAATTAACTCAGTAATGACTATTCTTTGGCTAGTGATATTTGGAGTCCCATTTTTATTATTTTTGATAACGTTTTTAACCCTTGAATAGCCAGCAGTAAAATATTGATTTTATTGGATTGTCGTAGGGATTTCGTTTGAGTTTCGTGTCTGTGTCGTTTTGCATCGCTCAGAAAACCGTAACACTTGGCTCACCTCAAACATTAAGGAACGAGTCATGATTGTAAGAAAGTTACGATTGAAAAGAGGATGGTCTCAGAGTCAGCTCGCTGAAATGGCTGGTGTAACCACCCGAACGATTCAGCGGAGAGGAAACTGGGGCGCAAGCTTTAGCGAGTTATTTAGCAAGTAATTAAGCAAGTAATTAAAGATGAGAACGTGGTAAAGCCTCTCCGGTTTTGCAGCCACTAAGATTAGGCTACACCACCTCAGTAAAAAACCGCTCTCTTGGTATAAGAGAGCGGTTTTTAATACGCTTTTCAGCGTTCATATTGCTAAAACACGTTGTGAAACGGTTTAGAACACGTAAATAAACCCGATACCT
>NZ_PIPJ01000015.1 GCF_003987135.1 Aliidiomarina iranensis | reverse complement strand
GCCGGGCGGTGTTTAAAAGCAATAACCAAGCCGTGAACTTTACTTTGGCCTCGATATTAAGCCTCACGCACAAAGGCTACACCGGCCACGAGCAGGTAGACCACGCCAGCGTAGTGCAAATGGGTGGGCGGATATACGACGCCCACATAGGCCGTTTCCTACAAGCCGACCCATTCGTGCAAAGCCCAAGCAACAGCCAAAACTTTAACCGCTACAGCTATGTGCTCAACAACCCACTGAGCTACACTGACCCGAGCGGGTATTTGTTTAAGAAGCTGAAGAAGTATCTGCAAGCCGCTGCGGCCATTGCGATTGGTATCTATTTGCCAGGCAGTAGTTTGATGGCAAGCTGGGGCGTTTCTAACGCAGTTGCGCAAGGGGCGCTCACTGGATTTATCGCAGGAGGCGTTGCCACAGGTACTTTAAAAGGCGCACTTGTGGGCGCGTTTACAGGAGGCTTGTTTGGTGAACTGCAAAGCATGAGTGAGGGTTTTAGTAAGGTAGCAGCTCATGGCGTTGTAGGTGGCATGGGCAGCGCCATGCAGGGCGGTAAATTTGGCCATGGGTTTTTGTCGGCAGGGGTGAGCGCTCAGTTATCGCCAAAAATCCAGAGTAATGTTGGCGATGCTCATGTTAGAGTTGCGATACATGCGGCGATAGGTGGCACTGTCTCTAAGGTTACAGGTGGCAAGTTCGCAAATGGGGCTTATAGCGCGGCGTTCTCTTCGGCGTTGAGGGAGGGGGCGCAAAAGTTTGCTGGAGCCAGTAAATCTGAGGTGGTTGAGCAGCCTGAACGACGCACAATTGTTCGACTGGAACACAAAAATATTCCAGGTGGAGACAGGCTTGGAAACACTGATCCCGACGGATATCCGCAACATGCGTTTGTAATTGTTAGAGATAACATGACAGGAGAAGAGTGGATTGCCAGGGCTGGACCCGGTGGTGAAGGAGGTAACGCAGTTTTTGGATCAATTAAAGCGAAGATGGTCCCGAACGTTCTGGGTAGTACAGAGGACTACGGGGCGCAAATTAACTACTCTCAAGTTGTGCTGACAACCAACATGGCACCTCAAACCATAGTTGACAGGTTGTCGACTTTCAAGGATGTAGTTAATCACGCGCAGATTTCATATAATCCACTGATGCGAAATAGCAATTCGTTTGCATACCAAGCTGTAGAAGTTTTGACGGGAGCGAGGCCAACAACAGATGTTTGGGCGCCTGGGTCTCAAACAAGGCTGAGGGTCGAAAAATGATCGAGTTCGTCAGAAAGACTCTTGCCTTATTATTATGTGTATGGGTTCTTGGCTGTCAAGCAGCCGATCAGAAGGTGACTATGAAAAACCTAGACCAATTTAAAGAATGTCTCAGTAGTGAATTAGTGCCTGGTATCCCGAAGTCTCATGTTCAGGATCATTTGACAGCGTTAGACTTGGAGTATAGCTACGTGGAGCGTGAAAAGACGTTTTATGCCATTGTTCCAAAAGTTGGAAGGTACAGGATTATTTACGAAACGAGCTTACTGATACGAATCAAGTTAGACGAAGAGGATAAGGTTAAAAATATTGAGTATGAGCTGGAGCATACAGGGCTTTAATGCTTTCAACAACTTACCTACAAGTGGACACCTAACAGGGCATAGCTTCAGAGATTAATTAATGAAAATATTGCTTGTAATTTTAATGATGTCTTTGTTATCGGCATGTACGGCGAAATCGATTGAAAGTGTGTATATAGGTTCGTGTAAACAGTTGATTGGTGATCAAGTCATATGGGAAGCATTTGATAATATATATGTAGGAGGTTTGATTTTTTCTAGCTTCGAGCAACCTCACTTGTTGTCGAGAGGCAAGACAAAGATGGGCATAATTGATTCTGGAACTCAATTACAGATAAGCCAAGTACTGCAAGGAGCCAATGGATCATATGGTCCATTTCTTCGTGTCCAAGTAGAAGTTTTGGCAGGACAATTTCAAGGGATGATCGCTGATTTACCGGCTTGTGTTCCTTATCATCCGAAACCGCAATGGGTCGACTCTTGTGATTTAGAGCCAAATAAATTGTCGTTTAATGAAAGTGTACTGACAGACTGCCTCCCACAACATTGAGGAGAAGAAACCAAGTAAAGGACGACGAAAGATAATTATAAGTATTAGCTACGCCAACAACGGCAATATACTCACGAAATCCGATGTGCAAGGCGGTGCGCTTTACCACTATGGGACTTCAAATAGCCAGTGTACAGGTGCAAGTAGCGCGGCTGCGGGGCCCCATGCGGTAAGCCGCATTGGTACACAGCGTTATTGTTACGATGCGATGGGCAATCAAACGCATCAATATCAGGGCAGCACCTTAGTGCGGCGTATTCACTACAATGCTATCGGCAAAGCGCGACGCATTCAAAGCTTTACCAGTGAAAGCGAGAGCGGCCGTAGTGCGGGTATCACGGAATTTATGTACGATGCAAGCCGCAATCAAGTGCGCCGCACCAGCACTGAGCAAGGCAAAACCACCACCATTACCCAGCATGGCGTTGCGGAGCTTATCAGTGAGGGCGGGGAAAGTTGGTTCCGGCGTAACTTGGGCAATGCTATTGTTGAGTTGCGAAGGGGAGAGCAGGGAGGCGACAGTGTAACAACACGGTACGTATACACCGACCATTTGGGCAGTGTGGATGTGATTACCGATGACGCGGGGCAAGTAGAGGAGAAGCTCAGCTTCGATGCCTTTGGTAAGCGCCGTGCGGTGTTTAAAAGCAATAACCAAGCCGTGAACTTTACCTTGGCCTCGATATTAAGCCTCACGCACAAAGGCTACACCGGCCACGAGCAGGTAGACCACGCCAGCGTAGTGCAAATGGGCGGGCGAATTTATGACGCCCACATAGGCCGCTTCCTACAAGCCGACCCATTCGTGCAAAGCCCAAGTAACAGCCAAAACTTTAACCGCTACAGCTATGTACTCAACAACCCTTTAAGCTACACTGACCCGAGCGGGTATTTGTTTAAGAAGCTTGCTTCGCCTTTTAAACGTGTCATTCGTGGGGTGTTTAAAGCATTGGGTGCTGATATCAGTCAAACCATTGTGAGTATTGGTTCTCTGTTCTGTGGCCCGTGGGCGCCCGCTTGTTCAGCCGCGGGAACTTATAATGTTGCGCGCGCTCATGGCGCATCCTCTAGTCAAGCCTTGCGGGGCGCAGCGGTTGCCGGCGCTTCAACATGGGCGTTTACGCCATCAGGCGGACCGGCAGCACCGACAGCGAGTCAAGTGACGGTTCGCTTGGGAATAAATATCGTTGCGGCACACAATCCAAATATGGGTCAGGCGTTGATGTATATCTCCGGGAGTTTAGGTAAAGATTTTGGCGGTTGGGTGCAAAATGCGGTAGGTAGTTACGGGCAATACAAAGCGCAATCCGAGTTAACACGCTTTGCGGCTAAAAATGGCTTGAGCTTGCAAGAGTTGAACCTGATTCTGGGGCTTAACTCCAAACTGGGTTTGGCTATTGCTGGATCTACTTATGATAAAAATGCACAAACAGTTACAGGTTTTACAACTCGCTCTGGTGAGCTACTGGGTAACTGGAGTGGTCGCATTGGTGTGCTATGGGATATTAACGATACACTGCTCAATGCACAGGGGCTGTTGGATGCTGTTTCACTACAGGTGATTAACTTAGGTCACACTGGGCACCTTACCGGCCATAGTCTTGGTGCGTGGCGTGTTAATAACTTGGTACGTCAGGGCTTTGTTGAGTCCGGTACGCTGTTTGCGTTGCCGGGTTTTGCGTACCCTGCGGCCGGAACTCAAGGCGCATGTGTCAGTACCGATCCGGTTTGCGGTGGCGGGTTATTGAATCCGTTGCGTGTAGGTACCATGCATTTCCCCAAGCCTAACAGCATTTGGGATTCCCACAACTTTGATGAGTATGTACGACAATGGCAACAGCGAAAACATTAAACAGAGGGCGGGCACTGTTGCTTGCTCTATCACTTGGCCTGACGGCTTGTACCGGTGTAATTACTTTATCCGGAGAAGACCCTTATTCCGACATGATTGGACAATGCTATGTATTACAGCAGCCGATGCAGGTAAGAGATAATATTTGCTGGGATCTTGGTGGTCTGATTTTGTCCCCAGATGAGAGCGCGGCTTGCCTGCGTGATGTTGTGTTGGATATTAATCAGGGAGCCCAGATAATCATTCTTGATTTACGTCGCCAGCACTTTGGGAGCTTTGGCTTCTGTCCACAGATTGTAGTTAGTATTGATGAAGTCAGTATTTCCAATCAAGAGATTTATGTTCCTCTTTGCTTGTCACGTGAGTACATGAGCTGGCTTGAAGATCCTCTTTGGCGGCGCGGGGATGCGATTCAATTGAAGAAAGAGTATGTACTTCCTTGCGGTAATTAGCGGTGTTCTCCCGTTTATCCCTGTCCGGATTTGCTTATCCTGCGGCAGGTAGTAATGGCTACTGTGCCAGCATGGATATGATTTGTGGCACTTGTAGTGGCATAGTTAATTTGGCCACCTAATTAGAGGTGTTATCATACACCACATAGACAATTAGGTGACGTAATGACGAATAGAACAAGACCAACATTTAGCCCGGAGTTTCGCTTAGAAGCCGCTCAATTAGTCGTTGAAAAAGGTTATTCAATCCGAGAAGCGGCAAAAGCGATGAACGTTGCGAAATCAACTATGGAAAGTTGGGTTCGGCAGCTTCGTAAAGAGCTTAACGGGGTGCCCGTAAAAGCGACTCCGATGACGCCTGACCAGCTTAAGATTCGCGAGTTAGAGAAACGCATTAAACAAATTGAAATGGAAAAAGACATATTAAAAAAGGCTTCTGTAGATTCAAGTTATCAACGCAACACCCTTATCAATCATGTTTGACGGTGTCATAAAGTTCAACACTTTTCTTGGCCTCTCGTTTAACTGAGTCGCTACATTGTTTAGTAATTCCTGCGAATGAATGGATAAATCAGTTTTCCTTGGAAAGTATTGCCGAACTAAGCTGTTAGTGTTTTCGTTTGTTCCGCGTTGCCATGGTGATTGCGGATCGCAGAAATAAACGGGTATACCAATTTCTTTAGTTAATTCAGCATGCTTAGCTAGTTCCATTCCCCGATCCCATGTGAGCGACTTGCGATACTCTGCTGGCATCTGTTTAAATGTTTTTAACAACGCTCGATAAACAGATTCCGCATCTTTGCCTGCTAGTTTCAATAGGATTGTAAAACGGGCTTTTCTATCGACAAGTGTCGCGATGTGGGTGTTCTTAGAGCCTGAAACGAGGTCGCCCTCCCAATGACCAATAGATGCTCGAGTTTCTATGTCTTCATCACGGTCACGTATTGAGAGACCATTAACAATAGTTGTAAACGTTCGATCTCCACTGCGACGATGATAGCGGCTATGTCGCATGGGATGCGAACGGCGTAAGTGTTGTGAGAACGAGAAATGAATAATGGCCTTTGAACGTACATATATCGATTTATAAATCGTTTCATGTGATACATGCATAAATGGATTACAACGATACTCAACTCGTAACCAGCCAGCGATTTGCTCTGGAGACCATTTAAGTTCTAGTTTAGCCATAACAAGCTGTCGGAGTTCTTTATTTACTTCCAGATGTCCTAGTTTTGGTCTTTTTGCCATACGTTTGGCACGATTATCGGCGTCAACCGCTTTGTAATATCGTCGGCCACGATTACGAGAGACTTCGCGTGAAATTGTTGAGGGCGAACGTTTAAGCATTGCCGCTATTTCACGGAGTGACTTTTTAGCCGACAGGGCAACTCGAATTTCTTCTCGTTCGGCTAATGTCAGGTGCTGCTTGTTTCGTGTTCGAGGCTTTGGTTTTATACCACCGCTCTCGCGTAACGCTGTGAAAACCGTACCAGGGGCAGCCTGTAACACGCGGCCGATATCACTAAATCCTGTACCTTGCTTCCATAAACGGAAGATTAGATCCTTTTCATCTTGTGTGAATGTGCGTTTTACTCGTTTCATCAGAAGTACCCATGCAAATCAGTAGTATAGTCAAACTGTTGCATTGACCACTTGAATCTACATCAGCTCTCTTGATGTCGGACTCCCTGAACAATTCTCGATAATTGAGAAACTTAAGACGAGCTATCCAGTTACATCGCTGTGTGAAGTATTTAATGTTCACCGAAGCAGCTTCAAATACTGGGAACAACGTTCAATGAAGCCATTATGTGCAACGAAAGCGAAAGAAATCGCTAAAGTTAAAGAACTATTCCGTATCAGTGAATATTCAGCAGGTTCACGAAGTATAGCCCAGATGGCAACGGACCAAGATGTGCCGCTTAGTCGTTACCGTGCCGGTCGTTTGATGCAAAAGCTGGGGCTTATCAGCTGTCAAATACCGAATCACACATACAAGAAAACAGGTGATGAACATGTTGAGATACCGAACCATCTAGAACGCCAGTTTAATGTTGAAGCACCAAACCGCGTGTGGTGTGGTGATGTTACCTACATTTGGACGGGTAATCGTTGGGCATATTTAGCCGTTGTGATTGATTTATTTGCGCGTAAACCAGTTGGCTGGGCGATGTCGCTTTCGCCGGATACTGAGCTTACTGGCAACGCTTTAAGAATGGCCTATGAGAGTCGAGGACGCCCCAAAGGGGTCATGTTCCATAGCGACCAAGGAAGCCACTATACAAGTCGGAAATTTCGTCAAATGCTATGGAAATGCCAAATTAAACAGAGCTTGAGCCGGCGAGGAAACTGCTGGGACAATGCGCCAATGGAACGCTTTTTTAGGAGCCTGAAAATTGAATGGGTGCCAACGTATGGATATCGCTCGTTTTTACATGCACAGCATCACATCGTTAAATATTTAATTGGGTATTACAGCCAGCTTAGGCCCCATCAGCATAACGGCGGTATGAGCCCCAATAACGCTGAGCAAAAATACTGGAATGACTATAAACCGGTGGCCAGTTTTTCTTGACCACTACATTATGGGGGGTGCTGTGGCGACCGGAAGCTTAAAGGGAGCGCTGCAAGGGGCATTTAGTGGCGCGGTGTTTGGTGCGATAGGTGCTCAGTTTGGCGATGCCAAAACCCATGTTCAAGTAGGGGCGCACTCCATGGCCGGCGGCGTACTGGGTAAACTACACGGCGGTAACTTTGGGCATGGCTTCTTCAGTGCCGGCTTTACCAAATGGGCAGGTAAGGAATGGAAGGTGGATACCGAGAGTGCGCGCAACGTGATTGGCAATTCCTTGAAGCAAGCCATTATAGGTGGCACCGCCTCTCGCATTACCGGCAACAAATTCTCGAATGGCGCGTTCACGGCAGCATTACAGTATATTGTGAATGAGGCGGGTAGCTTCATTAGAAGAGCTAATTCTGGCGCTCAATGGTTGAAAATTCGAAGAGTAGGTGAAATGAAACACATGGTTGATGCATATAATGATGCACTGGAGAGTATTAGAGATATGGATGCGTCAGAGCTCGCTAATATTTCATCTGCTGCAGGACACTATGCTAGATATAGCCTAGAAGGTGCTAGAGACTTGGCTCAAATAGAGTTTGATAGTTCGATGAAGCCTCTTTTAACACAAATGGTAATTATGGAAGGTGTCGCTTTTGGGGGTGAACTTTATCTTGACATTGCCACCATAGGATTAAACCCAAGCTTAGAATTGTTATTAAATGCTGCAAACTTTAGCTATCAAGCAGTTTCTGACATTCCTTCTAGTTCAACAATATTTAAGCATGAACTTAGAAGACGACGAAATGGACGGTAAAATCATGTTGTGTCTGCGAATTCTTTGTGTAGTTTTTAGCATCATGCTTTTTGGGCAGAGCGCATTATCATCTGAAGTAAACTCGAATGGGTCCCATCAGTATAAGATAAGCTGGGGTATCAAGATTAAAATTTTTGGAGGCTTTCTTCAAATTCCGGTGGGGCTATATTTTGACGCGGCTTCAATAAATAAGGCTCCGGCAAGAGTCAGGTTTACTAGTGTTGGTAGTTACGATGAGGTCGACTTAACAGATGAATCTTCAATTATTGCGATTGGATTGGTCGATGATATGAAAACTCTAAATGAAGACTATTACGACATCGAGCTATCATGTTACGGATTTGAGCAAAGAGCCAAGGTAATTTCGCCGGGCGATGATAGTTATATGTTTCAAGGGCTGTTTTTCAATGAAGAACAATATGTTTCAGTATTTTCAAGTGATCTTGAAATATGGCTTGAAATATTAGCGCCAATGATGATTTTGAATGATGACAAACAAGGCAATTGCCTAGATGACTTGAGACGATTGACTGGCTCGTTTCATCAAACTGGAATCTGAAGTCTTAGAGCGTTCTGTCGATTTCGACTGAAATTCGGAAAATGATATTTTGGTTGCCCTTGATCACACACATTAAAAAGGAAAGTTGTCCAACGACGCTTACACAAAAGAAGGAGTGCATGTGCAAGGCGGTGCGCTTTACCACTATGGGGCATCGAATAGCCAGTGTACAGGTGCAAGTAGTGGTGCGGCGGGGCCCCATGCGGTAAGCGGCATTGGTACACAGCGTTATTGTTACGATGCGATGGGCAATCAAACCCATCAATATCAGGGCAGCACTTTAGTGCGGCGTATTCACTACAATGCTATCGGCAAAGCGCGGCGCATTCAAAGCTTTACCGGTGAAAGCGAGAGCGGCCGTAGTGCGGGTATCACGGAATTTATGTACGATGCGAGCCGCAATCAAGTGCGCCGCACCAGCACCGAGCAAGGCAAAACCACCACCATTATCCAGCATGGCGTCACCGAGCAGATAAGCGAAGGGGGCGAAACCTGGTTCCGGCGTAACTTGGGCAATGCTATTGTGGAGAAGCGCGGTGAAAGCATCACCACCCGCTATGTATACACGGACCACTTAGGCAGTGTGGATGTGATTACCAATGACGCGGGGCAAGTAGAAGAAAAGCTCAGCTTCGATGCCTTTGGTAAGCGCCGGGCGGTGTTTAAAAGCAATAACCAAGCCGTGAACTTTACCTTGGCCTCGATATTAAGCCTCACGCACAAAGGTTACACCGGCCACGAGCAAGTAGACCACGCCAGCGTAGTGCAAATGGGTGGCAGAATTTACGACGCCCACATAGGCCGCTTCCTACAAGCCGACCCATTCGTGCAAAGCCCGAGCAACAGCCAAAACTTTAACCGCTACAGCTATGTATTCTCGGCTCTAGTCTATTGCGGGGCGCAGCGGTTGCCGGCGCTTCAACATGGGCGTTTACGCCATCAGGCGGACCGGCAGCACCGACAGCGAGTCAAGTGACGGTTCGTTTGGGAATAAATATCGTTGCGGCACACAATCCGAATATGGGTCAGGCGTTGATGTATATCTCCGGGAGTTTAGGTGAAGGTTTTGGCGGTTGGGTGCAAAATGCGGTAGGTAGTTACGGGCAATACAAAGCGCAATCCGAGTTACACGCTTTGCGGCTAAAAATGGCTTGAGCTTGCAAGAGCTGAACCTAATTTTGGCGCTCAATTCCAAGATAGGGCTCGAAGTGGCGGGGACGACTTACATTAGAGATAACTCAACCGTTGAAGGTTTCTTTAGTCGCACTGAAATGCCAAAATTTGGCGTACTCTGGGATATTAACGATACCTTGCTAAATGCTCAGGGCTTATTGGATGCTATCTCCTTAAGTATAGTCAACAACTTACCTGCAAGTGGACACCTAACAGGGCATAGCCTCGGAGCATGGCGAGCGAATAATCTCCTAAGGACGGGGCATATCCAATCAGCCACTCTGCTATCCTTGCCCGGATTTGCTTATCCAGCGGCAGGTAGTAATGGCTCTTGTGCCAGCATGGATATGATTTGTGGCACCCGTGCCATGACACTTATGCGGCCGGGAACGAGAAATGTTTCAAGTCCAAGTTGGTGGAATTGGTTGGGCCGTAATCATAAAATTTGTACTGTAAGCGGTTATCAAGAAAACTGGGAGGGTGCATGTTAACTTTAAGACAGGTTTGCTGGGTAGCTTTGGGATTGTCTATGGTCGGTTGCACGGGAACTAAAAACCTTTCATCCGATTTGGTTGGCAGCTGTTTAAGAACGAATACAAATGCATTCATTCATAAAAGTAACTGCCCAGCTGGTACTGGGGATTACTTAATATCCACGAGAGTTGCTGATGGCGGTAATCCATGCATTAAGCAAAACCCACTAACAGAATTGACGAATAATAGCACGCTGCAGATAGTCAGAGTGATGAAACAAGGGCGGGGCTCAACGGGTGACTGTCTTCGGATTGAAGTGAGCATTTTATCGGGTGAGCAGAGAGGTTTGTTGGCAGACTTACCCGTGTGCGGGATATTGCATCCCAGTCCTTGGTGGATAACGCAAGGGTTTGATGCAGAATCAGAGATTGTTTTTGACCCGGAGTATGTAGCTTTAGCGTCATGCTCTGAATAGTGTGTTCCCAGAACCTTCTGGTCTTTCTTTTTGTAGTGGTCATTTACAAAACCACGGCTTTCGCGCTTGGCGGGTTATTGAATCTGTTGCGTGTAGGTACCACGCATTTCACCAAGCCTAACAGTATTTGGGCTTCTCACAACTTTGATGAGTATGTACGACAA
Source organism: Aliidiomarina iranensis (assembly GCF_003987135.1). GTDB lineage: Bacteria > Pseudomonadota > Gammaproteobacteria > Enterobacterales > Alteromonadaceae > Aliidiomarina > Aliidiomarina iranensis. The sequence continues at coordinate 4,176 of NZ_PIPJ01000015.1, read as the reverse complement.
TGGCAACAGCGAAAAGACTAAACAGAGGTCGGGCACTGTTGCTTGCCCTACCACTTGGCCTGACGGCTGCTTAATGCCGTGACGCCTACCAAAGTTTACGGTCAGAAAGTATCACTAGGCCCAGCTGGTTGGCATACTATGAGCCATGCCTGTAGACGTGCAACCAATGCCTGTTAATGAGGGAATATGATGAATTATAGAACCACATGGTTTGTCTGTATCAGCGCAGCACTGTTGCTTAGTTGTACGAATATTATACCTTCGCAACCAGCACCTACAGAATTGAATGAGTTGATAAAGCGAATGGATGCAAACCAAAAAGAAGCGAGTCAGCGAGAAGATGAACAGCCACTTGTAAGACGTATGTCGTTGCGCCGTATGTTCCCGGACAGGCAGGTGCGAGCATTGGCAAGTGCTGCCGGGAAAGGACGACTTGAACGGATAGAGCAGTTAGTGGCACAGGGCGTTGATGTGAATGCTCGAGGTACAAGTGGTGCTACTCCATTGTACTGGTCGTTTCGTCGTAGGAATGTATCAGGATTTAAGAAGCTTCTGGAGATTGGTGCCGATCCCAATGTGATTCACGAGGACGGCACCTCGATCATGTATTTTGTTGCCACCGAGGAAAATCTGGAGTTTTTGAGGTTGGCATTGGAGTTTGGTGCTGATCCGAATTTGGTTTCCGGGCGGCGGGAACGGAGTATCGACCATCCTGAGTGGGCTTTTTCTGGGCATACACCATTGTTTCATGTAGCTATTTTCAATCCAAATGCGATTGAAGCGGTTGATCTGCTGTTGGAGTATGGAGCAGATATTAATGCCCGTACTCGACGAATAGGTCGAACAGGTCGGTCAGTATCATTGCTTATGTCTTCAACTTCTGGAGGGAAATATTATCTAACCCTTCACTTACTCGAACATGGCGCAGATTACACATTTGTGAATGAGGTCGGTGATAGTTTGATGACTCGCCTTACAAGGGACTGGTTAGGATACAAGCCAGATACTCCAGAGCGCAGAAAGGTAATTGCGGATATGCAAAAAGTGGTAGATTGGCTGGCTGAACGAGGTGTTGAAATTCCCGACAGTAACTAAGTTTTATTTACCTCGGCAGCCCTAGCCAAGTAAGGTATTAAAGCCTGAGCAAGACAAAACAACTACCACTACCCAGCGTGGATGTGATTACCGATGACGCGGGGCAAGTAGAGGAGAAGCTCAGCTTCGATGCCTTTGGTAAGCGCCGGGCGGTGCTTAAAAGCAATAACCAAGCCGTGAACTTTACCTTGGCCTCGATATTAAGCCTCACCCACAAAGGTTACACCGGCCACGAGCAAGTAGACCACGCCAGCGTAGTGCAAATGGGCGGGCGAATTTATGACGCCCACATAGGCCGCTTCCTACAAGCCGACCCATTCGTGCAAAGCCCAAGTAACAGCCAAAACTTTAACCGCTACAGCTATGTACTCAACAACCCACTGAGCTACACTGACCCGAGTGGGTATTTGTTTAAGAAGCTGAATAAAATACTTGGAAAATTCGCTCCAATAGTTTCTATCGCCATTATGTTAATACCTGGCGGCCAAATGGGGGCAGCGATATTAAAGGGATTTGCATCAGGAGGCATTGGCTCAGGGAGTTTGCGAGGTGCCTTGATTGGTGCATTTAGTGGGGCGGCTTTTTATGATATCGGCCAGCACTACAATCAATTAGCTGCAAAAAATCAAGCTGATAGCGGGCTTATAAAGTTTGGTGGTAATAAACTGACATCCTCACAGGTTACGGGCCAAATTACCGCACACGCAATGGTTGGCGGAGTAGCCGCTAGCCTGCAAGGCGGCAAGTTTGGTCATGGGTTCTTTAGCGCAGGAGTTACTAAGGCAATCGGAACACCGTTGAATGACCACTATGAATTCGATGTGGTGGCGGGAACGATTTCCTCTGCAATTGTGGGTGGCACTGCGTCCGCAATTTCTGGTGGGAAATTTGCGAATGGTGCGACGACTGGTGCTATGCAGGCTTTGTTTAATCATTACAGTTACGATAGTAGAGAAGAGGCTATCAGCCGGGCTGAAGAACTTGTTAGAGATAACTATGAAATGGCTAACCCTAGAAGAAGGTATGGAGTTCAGCTCGATTTAAGTGGGTTATTGGATGCAGATATTGGAACTTTTGTCATCCGAAAAACCCGTTGGTGGGGGTTATTGCCGGATGAATACATTGTGTTCCGCTCGGCTAATCGCAACGGAGGAAGAGGCTTGCATCCAGAGCATGGAACGGGAGGTCCGGTGGCACTTAGAAATGTGGAGGCTTGGGTGGTGGCTAACCACGACAATATAGATAGTACATACTATTTAAACATTGCGAAGGGTATGCACACGCCAACAGGAAATGTTTCTGTTCACATCTATAGCCCAGTAACACGGCAATTTACTGTGCACACACCATCAGGCGATTAACGGAGAAGCTAATGAAGCAATGGATACGATTTGAAGCAAAGGTGGTGTGCGCTTTGATCTTAACGGTCGTAGCGGTTTTCTCACTTCTTGGTTGTTCAGAGGTAGAGCAGGAACCGCAGCGAGTATCTATTCATGAGCTGATGCTCTACCCAGAGCGTTTCCACGGTAAAACCGTCATAGTGCGAGCTTACAGCGGCATATATAGCGGTAGGCTATATCCGTATAAAAAAGATTCAGATGACTTTATATGGCGGTCACCTTTTCCTCAGTTGTTCGAGGTGCTCACTAAGCCATACGGAACGTCTCCAGAGCTTGATAGCGCGCGTGCTTGTCGAGGACAATACGTAGAAATAACTGGGTTATTTTATGGAATAGAGCACGCTATTTCTATATGGCCAAGTGAAACCAAGGCAATATCTTGGAATGACGGCACTGTAGTTTTAACAGAGTGTTGAATGCAAATTTTTAAATGGAAGTTAGGCGACATAACGGGAGAGCTGCATGAGTGTGAAAAAATTGGTGGTCGTTGTGGCTGCGACGATGTTGTTATTTTCAGCAGTGGGCTGTGCAGAGAAAATGCCACAAACATGGCCAAATGAGGTTGTGTTGCTTTTTAATAGTGAGTCTTACGTAGGTAGTCGGGGGGAAGTTGTTGGTTATCTTACTGAAGATAGTCGGCTATGGCTGTACCCAGAAGACGCTAAAATACAAAGGATAGAAAATAGCGCGAAGCTTCAAGGTGTGCCAGAAGAGGTGTTAACCGGGTGTAGCAATCAATTCGTAAGAGTGCGGGGAACTTTAATACAAGCTCATCCTGTAGTGCTCGGAGAAATTACGTCACTTGTTCCTAATGAACAAAGCGATATGTGTACGCCATTAGAATCAGGGTCATCAAACCCGCCAGCGTAGCAGAGCAAGTTACTTTTCATACGATACTCTGCATAGGCGGAGCACCGCCAACGTTACAGCATCGTTTTACTTACGATAGCCAGAGCCGTGTTAAACTTGAATTTTATTGGGAGTAATTATGCGTACATTCGTTTTGGTAGTGTTCATGAGTTTATCTCTGGCTGGGGGCTCGAATAAGCATGCGGAGTTTTGTGAAGAGTTTGGAGCGCTTAGGGCGGAGGAAATGACGTTATCATTTGATGAGCGTTCGGTTTTACGAAAAGAGTATTTTTCAGCGTTCGAGAGTGGACCGTTGGATTATATAATAACGCATAAATCTCCTGATGGCTCACTTCCGTTGAGTGCTGATATGGTAAGCCAGCTTGGTGGTTATCTTTTTAATGACGCATTATTTTTAGGTGAGCCCGATGTAGCGATGTGGTTGTTAACACAAGGTGTTGACCCTTTTAAATCAGATGGAATTACCTCTCACGCATGGGTAATATTGCTCGAGGAAAACTGGCAAGAACTTTACGATCGAGCCGATGAAGCGACAGGCTATAAGTATTCAGAACAGTTTGATGAATATCGACGATTTCGGCGGCACTGTTGGTGATGGCTAGATAGGTAGCACGAGCACCGAGCAGTTTGAAACTACTGGAATGACTATAAACCGGTGGCCAGTTTTTCTTGAGCACGACAGAGTGTAGTGGCATAGTTAATTTGGCCACCTAATTAGAGGTGTTATCATACACCACATAGACAATTAGGTGACGTAATGACGAATAGAACACGTTCACGGCAGCATTACAGTATATTGTGAATGAGGCGG
>NZ_PIPJ01000014.1 GCF_003987135.1 Aliidiomarina iranensis | reverse complement strand
TTTGCCAAATCGATACTAATTGTTGTAACTTTCATGGGTGGACACCTCGTTTGAGATTATTGAACACATCACTTCAATAATGGCGCATTACGACGCCGTGTAAAGCGAGGTGTCCATCCCATCATCCCTGGGGGCTTGGATGCCGCATCCCTGCGGCATACACCCGCATCAGGCGGCACCACCCCCGGAATACGATTCCACGCCCCTCGCACTAACGCGTCAGGGCCAATTGCTCCCTATCCATGGCAGGCTCGATGGGTTCACGGCGTCCCTCAATAAGCCTGCGCCCCCGGAACTAAAGATTCCCCCCCCCAGAACTAAAGATTCCCCAAGCCAGCCGCATTTGCTTTCAGTGCTCAGAATTACTATCCTGTTGGTAAGCTTATACAAAAACTTACAAAAACAAGGACAACCCTCACATGAGCAACAGTGATCCTTCGCATGATCCAATGAAGCCAGATGGTGAAGTTAATCCGATAAATACGGATTATAAAGTTGGCCAAGATAATCTCGTTTTTAAACTCGGTCCGTTCGGGCTCGATATCCACAACCGCGTATTCTTAATTTCCGGAATCGCGGTTATTTTATTTGTGGCATTAACCCTAGCGTTTCCAGGGCAGGCCGAACCTATCTTTTCAAATACACGTGATTGGCTCACCGCCAATTTAGATTGGTTCTTTATTATTGCCGCAAACATTTTTGTAGTACTTTGCTTTGCACTTATCTTCTCCCCCCTAGGCCGAGTGAGAATCGGTGGCACCGAAGCCAGCCCTGATTTCTCCTATCTAGGGTGGTTCTCCATGCTATTTGCGGCCGGCATGGGTATCGGCCTCATGTTCTATGGTGTTTCCGAACCACTTTCTCATTTCACCGCTGCTTACGGTGGCACAGAAATGGGCGATGCGGGCCGTGTTGATTGGGCACCGCTGGGCGGCGCTGAAGGCGATGCCGAAGCCGCACGCAGATTAGGTATGGCCGCCACTATTTATCACTGGGCGCTCCACCCGTGGGCCATTTATGCAGTGCTCGCATTGGGTTTAGCCTTATTCTCGTTCAACAAAGGTTTGCCGCTTACCGTGCGTTCAATCTTTTATCCGTTACTTGGTGAGCGCGTTTGGGGCTGGCCTGGGCATTTAATTGATATTCTAGCTATTCTTGCCACCCTATTTGGCCTCGCCACATCGCTGGGCCTCGGTGCTTCGCAAGCAGCAGCGGGTTTAAGTACGCTATTTGGCACGCCGGAAGGGGTTACCATGGAGGTAGTGCTGGTTATCGCCATCACCCTCATTGCCCTGGTATCCGTGGTAGCTGGGCTAGAAGCTGGAGTTAAACGCCTCTCGCAAATTAACATGACACTGGCAGCGCTGTTGATGCTGTTCGTCATTATTGTGGGCCCTACTCTGGGCATTATTACCGGTTTCTTTGCTAACTTGGGTGCTTACTTGCAGCATTTACCGGCACTCGCTAACCCAATTGGCCGGGAAGATTCTAACTTCTCCCAAGGCTGGACAGCCTTTTATTGGGCTTGGTGGATTTCCTGGTCACCGTTCGTAGGTATGTTTATCGCCCGCGTATCTCGTGGTCGTACGGTGCGTGAATTCCTAACCGCGGTATTGCTCATTCCATCAGTAGCCTGTGTGCTGTGGATGACAGTGTTCGGTGGCACAGCCATCACCCAATACTTAGGTGGTTATCAAGATGCCGCTAACGCCGAGCTACCATTGCAATTGTTTGCCATGTTAGATGCACTGCCAATTGCCCAAATTACCTCGTTTATCGGTATCGTGTTGGTTATTGTTTTCTTCGTAACCTCCTCTGATTCCGGCTCACTCGTGATCGATACTATCTCAGCGGGTGGTAAAGTGAACGCGCCAACACCGCAGCGTGTGTTCTGGTGTACCTTTGAAGGTTTGGTGGCCATTGCGCTAATTCTCGGAGGCGGACTAATTGCCTTGCAAGCGATGTCGGTTTCGACAGGCTTACCTTTCACCCTCGTGCTCTTGGTGGGCTGTATCTCCTTGGTGAAAGGCTTAATGAGCGAACCCCGTTCGGGTTAGCTCATTAGGAGCTTGAATGGAAGCTGAACACATTGAAATACTCGAGTTCATTAAGCGCTATCCGCCCTTCAACGAGCTCCCCGATGAGGAGCTCGAGCGGTTAGCGCAAGCGGCTGAAGTTGGCTATTTCAAAGCCGATAGCAAGATTCTTGAGTACAATCAAATCATCAATGACCTACATGTCATTCGTAGCGGTGTGGTGGAAGTTTATCGCCACACCGGCGATTTACATAACCGCCTTAGCGATGGCGGTTTCTTTGGGGAAGCTGGGCTATTGCGCACCGGTAAAGTGCGTTTCCCAGTAACCGCCATTGAAGATACCCTCATTTATTTTATCCCCGGCACTCAATTTAATCGGCTCTATGATGAGTACGAAGCCTTTGCCGATGCGGTAGAAATTGAAGATCGGGAGCGCTTAAACCGAGCGGTTACCAGCCGCGAAGGCGCAAATGATTTAATGACGGTGCCCATAGCTAATTTACTCAGCCGAGCACCGGTTAGCATTAGCGAAAACGCTACCATTCGTGAAGCCGCAGAAAAAATGACAAGCGATGAAGTGTCCTCGTTGTTAATTGTAGCGGAGGCCGATGCGCCCAGTTCTGAAGCCACTGCCACCACTGAGCAAGGTAGTGAAGCCCTTTCAGGCACTGCCGCCAATTCATCGATTGAAACGCCAAATATTGGCACCCCGATTGGCATTATCACCGATAAAGATCTGCGCAAACGGGTGTTAGCCGTGGGGTTAAGCGAGCAAACGCCAGTGCATGAAGTGATGTCCACCGATCTGGTATTTGTGCAGCATAACCAACATGTGTTCGAAGCCATGCTGATTATGCTCCGCTGTAACTTGCATCATTTGCCGGTGTTGAAAAAAGATAAAACCGTAGGGGTGCTCTCGCTATCCGATGTAGTGCGGCACGAATCGAAAAGCAGTTTATTCGTCGTGAGCAGTATTTTCCGGCAAAATTCTATCGAGGAACTCGCCACCTTGGTAAATGATGTGCAAGCAAGCTTTGTACGCATGGTGGCTGAAGATGCAAATTCACGCATGATAGGCTCGGCCATGGCCGTTATTGGCCGAAGCTTCAAACAACGCTTGTTAGAACTCGGTGAAGAAAAGTTTGGGCCGCCACCGGTGCCCTATTGTTTTCTGGCGCTCGGTTCAATGGCACGCGATGAACAATCCATTGTTACCGACCAAGATAATGCAATGGTTTTGGATAATAGTTTTGACCCAGAAAAACATGATGAATATTTCCGCCAACTCGCCCAATTTGTAAGTGATGGCCTCGATGCCTGCGGCTATACCTATTGCACCGGTTATATCATGGCAACGAACCCGCAATGGCGGCAACCACTGAAAGTATGGCAAAAATATTTTACCGATTGGATCGATGAACCAACGCCGGAAAGCTTATTGCATGCTTCAATTTTCTTTGATCTTGATGGTGTTTGGGGCAAACTCGAATTTGCAAATGTACTGAATAAGCTTATCCAGCGCCGCGCCCAGCGCAGTAATCGTTTCCTAGCCTGCATGGCCCGAAATGCGCTAAATCGCACGCCACCACTGGGTTTTTTCAAAGATTTCGTAATGGAAAAAGATGGTAAGCACAACAATTCCATCAACACAAAACGCCGCGGCACGGCACCCGTAGCCGATCTTATTCGCGTGCATTCATTAGCCATTGGTTCGTTAGCGCGCAACTCGTTTGCTCGCTTAGAAGATATTACCGAAGCCGGCATTTTACCGCCCGGCCGCGGCCCCGATCTCCGCGATGCCCTCGAGTTTATTTCCATGGTGCGTATTCGCCATCAAGCCCTTGCTTTGCAACAAGGCGAGAAGCCCGATAACAATGTAGCGCCCAGTGATTTATCGGATTTTGAGCGTAAAAATCTAAAAGATGCATTTCAAATTCTAAGTAGCGCTCAACGCTTCATGCGTTTTCGCTATCCAAATGGCTAAGCCGAGGCAACTATGTTTTATTTAGGCAGTGGCCAAAATGCCAACACACCCTCGGAACCGAATAACCTTAAAGGTACCGGTAAAATACCTACGCCGCCCGGAAATGATTGGCAAACGCGCTTTCTCGAGTTAGCGGAAACCGCTGAAGATCCACGCTTAAAACGTTTTTACCAGGCCGGTATCGATGCTGGCATTACTGATCCAACAACGAAGCTGAGCGATGTGCCACTACTTTCCATCGATTTCGAAACCACAGGTTTTGATCCGAAGAAGCATGGCATTGTGAGTATTGGCAGTATCCCCTTTAACCTCAAACGCATATTCAATCAACAAGCCAAGCATTGGTTGGCAAAGCCTAGGCGTTCGCTCAACACCGAATCCATTGTGGTGCACGGCATTACCCACTCGCAAATTCAGCAAGCGCCCGATTTGTTGGATATTCTGGATGATTTATTCGAGGTAATTTCCGGCCATTTATTGGTTGTGCACTACCGCGGTATTGAGCGGCCGTTTTTAGATGTAGCCCTGCGGGAGCGCATTGGCGAAGGCATTCAGTTTCCAGTTATCGATACCATGCAGCTTGAGGCGCGTATGCATCGGGTGAAGCCACTGAGCCTGTGGCAACGCATGCTTGGCAAAAAAGAAACCTCGATTCGCCTTGCCGATAGCCGCAGCCGCTATAACCTGCCGTGGTATCACCCCCATGATGCCGTTACCGATGCCCTCGCCACCGCCGAGCTGCTGCAAGCGCAAATCGCCTACCATTACGCTGAAGAAACCACCCTAGCCGATGTCTGGTGCTAAGATTGAAGGCTAAGAAGACGGGGTCGTTGTCGTGAAGCTCTGTCCCCTTCGAAGGGGACAGAGCTTCACGACAACGACCCCAACCTCTTCGGCACCTACCTCTTTCTTAGCGTTTCGCTTTAGCGGCAATAATCGCCTGAGTTTCTGGGCTTGCGAGCACTTGCAAGAAATCCACCAACTCGCGTTGAATCCGATCATTAATAGGCTCGGGAGCCGCTTTCATCAAACGCTTACTAATACGCAGCGATTGCACCGGCTTTTGCGCTAACCGTGCCGCCACATCCGCCACAGTAGATTCTAGCTCAGCCGCAGGCACTACCTTATTTACGATATTCAATTCATAGGCCTTAGCCGCATCAAATTGCTCGGCTAACAACAACAATTCAGCCGCTTTCAAATGCCCACACAAAGCCGGAATCAATTGGCTCGAACCCGCTTCAGGCACCAAGCCCATATCCACAAACGGCATAACAAACTGCGTGCCCTCGGCGGCGTACACCAAATCACAATGTAACAATAACGTAGTACCAATACCCACGGCAGCGCCTTGCACCGCCGCTACCACGGTAACATTTACCGAAGATATCGTTGCCAAAAACTGAAACACCGGCGAATCGGGCTTTAACTCACCATGCTTTAGAAAATCGCCTAAATCATTACCTGCGCAAAATAAATCACCTTCACCCGAAAACACCACTGCGGCAATATCATCGCGCTCATCCGCTTGCTTTAATGCCGTTGTCATTGCCGCATACATATCTTGCGTTAATGCATTGCGCTTAGCAGGTCGATTCAAGTGAATACGTACCACATTATTTTCTTCGGAAACCGTTACAAAATTGCTCATTATTTATCCCATTGTTGCATTTCAATACGCCTAACATAACACTGGTCAGGCCAGAATGGTAGCTACCGAGGGTGTCTTCGAGCCGGCCGCATACAAGGTAAACCAAATCAGCCACTCAAAACAAAATGTTACATTTTCGTAGTGTTCAAAGTGCCAGTTTTTCGTTACTCTAGGCACCATATTTATTACATCTTGGAGTTATACAATGCAGCGCTCAAGCACACTGCAAAAAATAAGCATGGCTATGCTTCTTAGCCTCTCTTTCATTCTCGGCACCGCTGCTCTTAGCGCAAGCGCACACAGCAATGAAATACCCCTCGAGAATTTTTTCAAACATGCGGAATTTGGTGATGCCGCCATTTCACCTACCGGCAAATACTTAGCCGTTACCGTACCCAGCGGCGAACAACGAAATCTAGCCGTTTTAGATATTAGCGATCCAGCCGCCATGTCAGTGAGCGCCGCATTCCAAATGCGCGGTGAAGAAAGCCCTATCAATGTGCGCTGGGTAAACGATGAACGCCTTATTTTTACCAGTGTTATTCAAGCCGGTGCGCTCGAACAGCCGCAAGGCACTGGCCGCATTTACGCCATCAACGCCGATGGTAGCAACAAGCGCCAACTCTACGGTACGCAACCCGGCAGCTTTGTATTTCGCTTCATGGAAATTATTAGCCTCTTACCCGAAGAGCCCGATTATATTTTGATACAAAGTTGGGCACACGATCGGCCACAGCCGATCGTAGAACGCCTCAATGTTGATAACGCACGGCTCAACCGAGTAGCCACATCGCCACTTAACCGCGGCTTTGTAATGGCCGATCAAAACAATATCGTTCGGTTCGCCATGGGTACCAACGATGATATGAAACCTGAATTCTCTTGGCGCCCTAGCGAAGATGCCGAGTGGCGTAACTTTAGCAACGAAATTAGCGAGCACCTTTCGCCAATCGGTTTCGATACCAGCGGTGAATATGTGTATATGCGCTCGCGCGACAACGAGCATTTAGGCTTATACCAAATTAAACTTGCAACCGGTGAGTTCGAGCCTTTAGTGCCTAGTGAAAACGTAGAGGTGGATGGTATCAAGCTTGATGCCTCTGGGAACCGCGTAATTGCCGTGCGCTATCATGATGGTATTCCGCAATGGCACAGCATCGAAAACGAAGCCAAAGAAATCGTTTGGTTACGCCAACTCGAGGAAATGTTCGCCGGTAATTCAGTAACCATCAACAACTGGACACGCGATGGCAAACGGGCCATGGTTACAATTTCCAGTGATGTAGCACCGCCAGAGTTCTTTGTGCTTGATACCGAAACACCTGCACTCCGTTTCTTAGCGGCTGCTCGCCCGTGGATCGACCCGGCCACCATGCAACCAATGCAGCCAATATCGTTCGAAACACGCGATGGTATTACGCTACACGGATACAAAACCCTACCGCGTGGCTATACCGACGGCGATGCGGTGCCATTCGTAGTGTTCATCCACGGTGGCCCTCACGGACCTCGCGATCGCTGGGGTTTTGATGGTTTCGTACAGGCCTTTGCGCACCATGGTTTTGGTGTACTGCAAATAAACTTCCGCGGCAGTGGCGGCTACGGCGTTGAATTCGAACGTTCAGGCTATGGTGAATGGGGCGCGAAGATGCAAGACGACATCACCGATGGCACCCACTGGCTGATTGATGAAGGCTACGCCAAAGAAGATTCTGTTTGTATCGCCGGTGCCAGTTATGGCGGTTACTCCACCCTTTCCGGCATTGTTCGTGAGCCTGATCTCTATGCCTGCGCTTGGGCCTTTGTGGGTGTGTATGATCTCGAACTCATCAAAGAAACCGGTGATATACCACAGCAAGTGAGCGGGCAACGTTATCTTGATCGCGTATTAGGCACGGATACCGAAGTGCTAAAAGAGCGTTCGCCTACCAACCACGTTGCGAAAATCAAAACGCCATTGTTTATCTCGCATGGTGCTGAAGATATTCGTGCGCACGTTGATCACTATCATCTTTTGAAAGAACGCTTAGATGAAGCGGGAATTGAATACGAAGAAATGCTCGTTGAAAACGAAGGCCACGGTTTTTACCGTACTGAAAACAACGTAGAAATGATGACACGCGTATTGGCGTTCATGAAAAAGCACACCAGCGCAGAGTAAGTTGTAGCCACCTCTTGGCGTGAAAACAAAAAGAGGTGGCCCCACCAGCCACACCTCGGCACACATTACCCCAACTACGGCTGCTCCCTTCCGGGCCTGACCGGGTTCGCTGGTTCATGTTGCGAGGGGACCGATAGGGCCACCAGCGCGCATTATCGCTGAAACCCAGGCTCAACACAACCGCACCGCCATCGTTTGCTTAAAAGGTGAACACACCCACCCATTTAGCAGCCCGAATATGGCATATTTGCCTACCTGGCTGCGAACACGTTCGCGAACACAGCAGCACAGAAATACACCCATAAAAAAACGCGCCTACCACAGGGGAAAAGCGCGTTTCCTAAATCTATCGGGTTGTTATTTATCTTCGATAAATTCCACAACTTCCAAGCCAAAGCCAGAAAGCGCTGAATATTTCTTCGGCGAACTAAGCAAGCGCATTTTATGCACACCAAGCTCAGCCAAAATTTGCGAACCCACACCCACATTCCGAGATTCACTCGATTGCGTATTACCAACCCGCACTTCACCGCGATCTTCTTGCTCAAAAAAGCGCACTTGATCAATTAAATCATTCGGCGTTTGCTGCTTGCCGAGCAATACAAACACACCGCCTTCTTCGGCAATACGGCGCATCGCTCGATAAAGTGGCCAACTGCGGCGCGAAGCCCGCTCAGTAGCAAGCAAATCATTAAAAGTATCCTGCAAATGCACCCGAACAAGTGTTGGCTCATCGCCGTTCACTTCACCGCTTACCAAAGCAAAATGCACTTGGCCATCCACAGTATCTTGGAAGGTTACCAAATCAAACTCACCATAAGCGGTAGGCAATTTACACTGTGCCACCCGGTGCACCGTATGTTCTTTTACCGAGCGATATTCGATTAAATCGGCAATAGTGCCCATTTTAATATCATGCTCAGCCGCAAATTTTTCCAAATCTGGGCGCCGCGCCATGGTGCCATCTTCATTAAGAATTTCCACAATCACCGAGCTTGCTTCAAAACCCGCTAAACGGGCCAAATCGCAACCTGCTTCAGTGTGCCCGGCCCGATTCAAAACGCCGCCTTGGCGGGCTTTCAATGGGAAAATATGGCCAGGCATTACTAGATCATTTGGTTTTGCATCAGCAGCCACCGCCGCTTGCACCGTACGCGCCCTATCGGCCGCTGAAATACCGGTGGTTACACCCTCAGCCGCTTCAATAGAAACCGTAAAATTGGTTGCATACGGCGAACTGTTTTGGCCAACCATTAACGGCAATTGCAACTGCCGGCATCTATCTTCAGTAAGCGTTAAACAAATCAAACCACGGCCATAGCGCGCCATAAAGTTAATCGCTTCTGGGGTTACACATTCTGCCGCCAGTATCAGATCACCTTCATTTTCGCGATCCTCATCATCCATCAGAATAACCATCTTACCCGCTTTAATATCGGCAATGATTTCTTCTGTTGTGTTCAAACTCGACATCTATGTATCCTCATTTACAACATGGGGTGTGTGCACCAAGGCATTCACGAGCAAACTCAAAGTAAGCCTAAGCGCTTATTAGCGTAAGCCAAACCCTGCAGTTTTCTGCAATACCATTTTCACATCCACACCCACTTGAGTGATCTCACTAAATTCCCAAACCGGAACATTGTCCATCGAAGTGATCTGGCCTAAATGGAACATACCCACGCCATGGTCACCCATTAATTTTGGTGCTGTATACACAATGAGTTCATCCACTAACTCAGCAGTGAGCATCGCCCCGGCCAAGCGTGCACCACCTTCAACCCACACCGTGTGAATATCGCGCTTGGCAAGAAGTTGCAACAAGGCAGTTAAATCTACCCGGCCAGTTACGCCGGTATCCATAATAATTTCTTCAGCGTTTTCCGGCAGTTCCATACCACTTGCTTTGGTACGAATCAGCCAAACTGGGCCGCCATCTTTGAATACGTTGGCACTAGGCTGCACTTCCCCGCGGTGATCAATAATCACTCGCACCGGTTGTCGAATTTGCTGCATACCCGGCTCACCGGGATATTCCACACCATTTGGAAACTCAGTGTGGCGCACGTTCAATGCCGGGTCATCCGCTAAAATAGTACCGGCCCCGGTTAAAATAGCACCGGCTTGCGCGCGGCCTACTTGCACATCACAGCGGGCATCACGTTCAGTAATCCATTTACTTTTGCCATTCGCCAACGCCGTGCGGCCATCTAAGCTCGCCGCCATTTTCAATTGCACAAAAGGCCGCTTCAATTTCTGTTGGGTAAAGAAGCCACGGCTCACCGCGTAAGCTTCGCGCTCTAGCAAACCCATTTCCACTTTAATACCGGCTTTTTTCAAGCGCTTTACGCCAGCACCAGCCACTTTTGGAAACGGATCTTCCATCGCTACCACTACCCGAGCCACATCAGCTTTGATTAAGGCATCCACACAAGGTGGCGTGCGGCCAGTGTGATTACAAGGTTCGAGCGTTACATACGCAGTAGCACCCTTAGCTCGATCACCGGCTTCGGCTAATGCGTTCACTTCCGCATGGGCTTCGCCCGCCCGCAAATGAAAACCCTCACCCACAATTTCGCCCGCCGTATCTGCGGAAAAATCCACAATAACGCAGCCCACATTAGGGTTTGGATGAGTAGTAAAACGGCCTTCCGCTGCAAGTTCCAGCGCCCGTTTCATGAATTGAGTGTCGATTTCAGTAAAGTTATTTTTAGTCATCTAAGCGTGCGATCTCCGCGCCAAAATCACGTATATCCTCAAACGAGCGGTAAACCGACGCAAAGCGAATATAGGCAACTTTATCGAGTTGCTTGAGTTGTTCCATCACCAAACTGCCAATGAGCTTACTGGATACTTCTCGTTCGCCAGTAGCGCGCAGCTTAGATTTGATACGATTAATGGTTTGTTCCATGGCCTCTAAACTTACCGGCCGTTTTTCTAGTGAGCGCAAAAGCCCAGCGCGCAGCTTATCTTCGTTAAAAGGTTCGCGCGCACCATTGCTTTTAATCACTCGGGGCATTACCAATTCAGCGCTTTCAAACGTGGTGAAGCGTTCTTTGCAAGCATTACACTCGCGCCGGCGGCGAACCGACATACCATCGGCTACCAAGCGCGAATCTATCACTTTTGTATCTTGCTCAGCACAGAATGGGCAATGCATAGCGTTTTGTTCCTTTCAGCGCGTATGATCGGGGTTTCCCCTACTCACACACACTAAGCACCTTACCTAATATTACGGCCTACGCTTATTTTGCGTAAACAGGGAAGCGTGCGCACAGCGCTTTCACTTCCTCACGAACGCGCGCTTCCACAGCGCTATCGCTCGAACCATCTTCTTTCACAGCGTTCAACACATCACAAATCCAGTTCGCTACTTGCTCAGCCTCTGCTTCTTTAAAGCCGCGGCGAGTAATTGCCGGCGTACCCAAGCGCAAACCAGAAGTAACAAAAGGCGAACGTGGGTCGTTTGGCACCGAGTTCTTGTTAACGGTAATGAATGAACGGCCAAGCGCTGCATCGGCATCTTTACCGGTGATGTTTTTGTTAATCAAATCCACCAAGAACAAATGGTTTTCCGTGCCGCCAGAAACGATATCGTAGCCCCGCTCTTGCATAACACGCACCATCGCTTTGGCGTTTTTCAGTACTTGCTTTTGATATTCTTTAAACTCAGGCTGCAACGCTTCTTTAAATGCCACCGCTTTTGCTGCAATCACATGCATCAACGGGCCACCTTGGTTGCCTGGGAATACCGAGCTATTCAAGCGTTTGTGTAAATCTGGGTCGTCCTTACCGCTCAAAATCAAACCAGAGCGCGGGCCGGCCAACGTTTTATGCGTGGTAGTAGTGACCACATCGGCAATCGGCACCGGATTCGGATACAAGCCGGCGGCCACTAGGCCTGCCACGTGGGCCATATCTACTAAAAGATAGGCGCCTACTTCGTCGGCGATATCGCGGAATTGCTGCCAATCCACAATGCCTGAGTAGGCTGAGAAACCAGCAATAATCATTTTCGGCTTGTGCTCATGCGCCAGCTCACGAACCTGTTCGTAATGAATTTCACCAGTTTCAGGATGCAAGCCATATTGCACAGCGTTGTAGTTCACGCCAGAAAAGTTCACATGCGAACCATGGGTTAAGTGGCCACCATGAGCCAAGCTCATGCCAAGCACTGTATCACCGGCTTTACACAGCGCCATAAACACTGCGGTGTTGGCTTGCGAACCAGCGTGCGGCTGCACGTTGGCAAACTTGGCACCAAACAATTCTTTGGCACGTTCAATGGCTAAATTTTCCGCGATATCCACATACTCACAACCGCCATAGTAACGCTTGCCCGGATACCCTTCGGCATACTTGTTGGTTAGCTGAGAACCCTGCGCTTCAAGCACGCGCGGGCTGGTATAATTTTCCGATGCAATCAACTCAATGTGTTCTTCTTGGCGAACAACTTCAGCCTGCATGGCTTCCCACAATTCGGGATCAAAACTAGCAATTGTCATCTCAGAACCAGACATGCGTACTCCTAATAAACGATGAAATATCAGCCAAAATTTAATGCCACAGTATACCTTATTCGCCACTTGAATGGTAGCTTGGGGGTGGGAGCCGAACCGCTACTGGCTGGTTCCGTGCGCAGCAGCGAGCAAGCATCGCTTCCACTGATCGCTTTAGGCCACTCCAGAACCGCTCAGGCACATCCATGTGGCGCTATGATCCACGCCATCCATGGCGTGGACATTTCTGGAGCGGCCTAAAGCGATCAGCTCGCGCGCTGCTTACTCACTACTACACACGTTAAACAGCGCCAGTAGCGGTTCAACCCCCACCCCCAAGCTTATCTTTCAATTGCAGCTTTTTTTTCATACCCCACTCACACACCACCAACCGTTTTCCAGCAGATCCCGGTTCAACAACTACATTTTTTGAGTAGAAATACAAAGATCAGCTCTTCTTTGAAAACACGGCAAGTATATTGATGGCAAAGGGAATGACCTGCAGCGCGGCGAGGGCCAGCTGGGAGTGGCCGAGCCACAGGCGCTGTTTGATGTACTTAGCAATGAGCGTTCAACGCGCGAGCTGATGCCCGTAGGCCAACACAGAAATGTCCGCGCCATGGATGGCGCGGATCATAGCGCCACATGGATGTGCTTGAGCGGTTCTGGGTTGGCCTACGGGCATCAGTGGAAGCGTTGAATGCTTATTGCTGAGTGCGGAAACTAGCCTATGGCTCGGCCGCTCCCAGCTGGCCCTCGGAAGCGCTGCAGCTCATTCCCGCCCCCAGCAAGAAAAAGCCGCGGTTTGGGGCCGCGGCTTTGGGGTTATTTTGTCACTTTTTTGTATTTGATGCGGTGAGGGTCCATGGCATCGGAGCCGTAGGTTTTTTTCATGTAATCTACGTATTCCGTGTAGTTGCCCTCGTAGAAGGTAACTTTGCCTTCATCGCGGTAATCCAAGATGTGCGTAGCGATGCGATCTAGGAACCAGCGATCGTGCGAAATCACCATGGCCGCGCCAGGGAACTCCAGCAACGCATCTTCCAATGCCCGCAACGTTTCCACATCCAAATCATTCGTTGGCTCATCGAGCAACAGCAAGTTGCCGCCGGCACGCAAAAGCTTGGCTAAATGCACACGGTTACGCTCACCACCCGATAACTCGCCAATGAATTTTTGCTGATCGTTACCACGGAAGTTAAAGCGGCCCACATATGCACGTGCCTGCACCTCGTAGTTCCCAATCTTCAAAATATCTTGGCCATCAGAAATTTCCTGATACACCGTTTTCTTATCATCCATATCATCGCGGAACTGATCCACCGATGCCAAATGCACAGTTTCACCAATATCAATGGTGCCCGCATCCGGTTGCTCTTTACCGCTAATCATCCGGAACAAGGTTGATTTACCCGCACCGTTCGGGCCGATAATACCCACAATCGCACCTTTTGGCATGCTGAAGGTTAAATCGTCGATAATTACCCGATCACCATAGCTCTTCTTCAAGCCAGTAACATCCAACACCTTATCGCCAAGGCGTGGCCCCGGTGGAATATACAGCTCGTTGGTTTCGTTACGGCTCTGATACTCGCCAGATTGCAGCTCTTCAAAGCGATTAAGCCGCGCTTTACTCTTCGCTTGGCGCCCTTTCGGATTCTGGCGCACCCACTCTAGCTCTTTCTTAATCGATTTCTGCCGCGCCGCTTCGCTACGCTCTTCTTGGGCTAAGCGCGCTTCTTTTTGCTCAAGCCAGCTTGAATAGTTACCTTCCCACGGAATGCCGTAACCTCTATCCAACTCCAGAATCCAGCCAGCCACATTATCCAAGAAATAACGATCGTGAGTAATGGCTACCACAGTGCCTTCATAATCATGTAAGAAGCGCTCTAGCCAAGCTACCGATTCCGCATCCAAGTGGTTAGTTGGCTCATCGAGTAACAACATATCAGGCTTTTCTAACAACAACCGGCACAAGGCTACACGGCGGCGCTCACCACCGGATAAGTGCTCAATAGTGGCATCCCAAGGCGGCAGACGCAGCGCATCAGAAGCACGTTCAAGGGCGTTCTCTAAATTGTGGCCTTCTTTTGCCTGCAAAATAGCTTCCAGCTCACCTTGGCGCTTGGCCAATGCATCAAAATCAGCATCTTCTTCAGCATAGGCCGCATAAATTTGATCCAGCTCGGCCAGCGCATCTTTAATGTCACTCAGCGCTTCTTCCACCGTTTCACGCACGGTTTTATTCGGATCCAGCTGCGGCTCCTGCGGCAAATAACCAATTTTAATACCACTTTGCGGGCGCGCTTCGCCTTCAAACTCGGTATCAACGCCGGCCATAATGCGCAGCAAAGTTGATTTACCCGAACCATTCAGGCCGAGCACACCAATTTTCGCGCCAGGGAAAAAGCTAAGGGAAATATCTTTCAAAATTGTACGCTTCGGCGGCACAACCTTGCTCACCCGCAACATACTATAAATATACTGAGCCATACGCCTCACTGTTCCTTTTAAAAACCAAATCACAGCAATTGTACCACAGCACTCGGGCATTGCATCCTGCTTCCGTGCTGGAACTGTGGGTTTGCTTCCGGGGGCGAGTTGGCCGTGTTCAGAACCGCTCTAGCACATCCATGTGGCGCTGTGATCCGCGCCATCCATGGCGCGGACACTTCTAAACACGGCCAACTCGCCTCCTCACGCAAACCCACAGTTCCTCGAAGTATGCACCACGAATTTTAAAACACATTTTTAACGAGGCATTCGGGTTAGGCGAATTCACAGACAGAGTTAGCGCGAGGGAGATCGTAACCGGCAGGCAGAAGTGTCCACGCCATGGATGGCGTGGATCCACAGCGTCACATGGATGTGCTTGAGCGGTTCTGCATGCCGGTTACGATCTCCCGGAAGCTTACTCTGTCTGTGAATTCGCCCACCCCAAAAAAGCCTCTCTTCACTTGCATGATTCGAACACTAAAAATCCGTACATAGTACGGAACTTGATGCACTGAAGAGATAGTATTATATTTAAGCAATCGTTAACTTAATTCGATTCGATTTTTGCCTCAATATAGGCTCAAATACTAATTGAATAAAATCACTAAAGCAGTGATTTACATATTGAAAGGAGAGCAACGATGTCAGTTGCAACAGATACAACAGGCGCGGCAAGTAAACCCAGTATGCCCGCGCGCATCGAGTTAAAAACCAACGCTAAGGTAAAGGCTGAACTCGAACGAGCGGCCGCTATCAGCGGTATAAGTTTAACTGCCTTTGTAATTCAGCAAGCGGCGGATGCTGCCAAACGAATAGTGAATGAAGCCGATACCGTGCGTTTGAATGAAGAAGCTTGGCAGAAACTAAACGAGGTTATCGATACCCCACCACAACCAACTCAAGCGCTTAAAGATTTAATGAAACTCTAGCGAGTTTTGTTAGTTAACTTTTTTAAACACTTTTTGCAAACACAGGGAATAAATAGTGCAAAATCAAGAAGTGGCAATCACCGCCATCGCGAAAATTCCTAGCAAAGCCGTCGGCACATTAAAACAATTCGATTGCGGTGATAAATTCTTAAACGAATTCGCTCGCAAGCAATTAATAAAAAATGATAAGAAAAACCTACACAAAGGTTTTGTGGCTATCGCAGATGAAAAAGTGGTGGGCTATGTCACCACTAAAGTGTCGTCGTTGGTGAGATCGTTTCTAGGCCAGCCAGGATTGCCAAATTCAGTGCCCGTGCTCAGCCTCGAACAAATTGCAACGGATGTTCGTTACCAACGCTGCAAAATTGGCTCCCGCCTGTTAAATGAAGTATTGCAAGTTACCATCAAAGTATCGCAAGTTACCGGTGTTTACGGGCTACAACTTTGGGCTCACCCCTCCGCTCTAAATTTCTATAACACCCTCGGCTTTAGCGCCCTATCGCAAAAGTAATTCGGCGATCTTCAACTCACACTCATGTTCATACCGATAGAAACCATTCAAAAAGCACTTGAATAAGATATAGATTTACGCGCTTGCGGGAGAGGCGTTTGGGGTGGGTGAATACCTTGTTCAGGGTGTACGGCGTCCCTGAAACGCTCGAGATTGGAGATTGCATTCACGGATAGAGCTAGCGCGAGGAAGCGCGTGTCGAGCGTGCCGAAGTGTCCACGTCAAGGATGGCGTGGAACACAGCGCCACATGGATGATGGGATGGACACCTCGCTTTACACGGCGTCGTAATGCGCCATTATTGAAGTGATGTGTTCAATAATCTCAAACGAGGTGTCCACCCATGAAAGTTACAACAATTAGTATCGATTTGGCAAA
>NZ_PIPJ01000013.1 GCF_003987135.1 Aliidiomarina iranensis | reverse complement strand
CTTGAAGCTCATAACAGGCCGTATATACGAGTGCAGTTTTATCCTGTTCACATCGCGCAAAGCTGGTTAAAAACAAAGTAAAACTATGTCACTAAACAACTTGCGTAATGTGAGGTGTCCATATATGTGCTCGTAGCGGTTCTCAATTGGCCCTACAACATTGACGGAAGCAGCCTCCATCGTGGCGGGATTAGGTTAGGCTGGCGCGGAGCCAGGTGTTTTCGCAGGCTAGGTAGAAGCTGGAGCGATCGAGTTGGGTGGTATGGTTGCGGTAAGTGGCTTTGGCCCAGATGCCCATGGCCAGATCTGGGTGACCTTCATGGCTTAGCATGATTTTATCGCCGGCTTGGCTCCAACGTATTTCTTTGGTTTGAGTGTTAATGGAAGCACACACCACATCAAAAGCTGCGCGAATGCGGGAATGGCAGAGTTCGTTGTTAAGGCGCGTGAGAAGCAGATGCGGGTTACTTAAAAGTTGCAGATTACCCGATAGGCCACTGCGCAAAATGGGATTAAATAAAGTTTTTAACACCAGCAACGCAACCACATCTTGCCCGGAAGTAGCTTGAGCCCGTGCTAATAGCATCACAACTTGACTATCGGATAACCGGTAATAATCAATCCAAACTTTTTCACCGTCGTTTAAGCCTAGTTCGTAATCCACCTTCACCCCACCGGTTTGTAGAAACTCATGCGGTGTAAGATCTTGCGCCAACCGCGCAATCATGGATTGATCATGAAATAGAACATCGAGATGATCTTCTAACTCCCAGCGCTCTTGTTCGTAGTTGATCTCTAAATCTTTCCGGGTGAGGCAATTTTCAATCGCAAACTCAAGCACATCTAATTGTTGAACCGGTTTCACTAAATAATCAACAGCGCCAAGGCGAACGGCGGCACGAATATCACTTAGATCATCAGATGCAGAAATAACAATCACCGGCATTGCTTCAGGGGATTTGAGGATATCTTCAAGGATACTTAGCCCGGAAACATCGGGCAATTCAAGATCGCAGAGCACCACGTTGGGCTTAACTTTTGCGAGGATTTCTTTTGCTTCTTTGCCAGTGCCCGCGCTGAACACATCAAAGCCTCGATCGAGCAAATAATTGCTGAGCAAGGATGAGTAAATTGCATCATCTTCGATTATGAGCACTCTTCGACTCACAAGTCTCTCTCCAATGAATACAGCTCCAAAAAATACGGCTTCAATTCATACACCTCTTGCTTACATAGAGTATTTAGGATTGTTCACAATCCCAAATTCGTCAACTCCTTTACCGAATAATTTCGTTTACCCTGAGCTTTTAGCGTTAAGCAGCGATCACAATGTTTATATTAAGCTCTCGACCGATTCATTGTTCGTGTCATCACCCTGCTCGTCATCCCACTCTTCGTCCCATTCATCATCCCATTCGTCATCCCAGCCATCGAGATCATCATATTCATATTCGAGCGGTGGGTTGCCATCATAAACTTTATCGCGCCAATAGGAATAATATGCCTCGCGCACGAAGGAGTATTCGTCGATGCTATTTTCAAGCATGGGTTCGAGTTCACGCAATTCAATGCGGTGTTCAAGACCACGTATGGTGAAATTTGCCACTGTCATCGGTAAGCTGAATATCTGTGCTATCCAAACCAGATCATCAACCGCATCACCGCCGCGGTCAATCACCACCGTAGGCCCTATGCCCGGAAGCATAATGAAAGGGCCATCTGGCACACCGTAAACTGCGAGCGTTTCACCGAAGCTTTCTTTCTCTTGAGTAACGCCCATTTTTGTTGCTACATCAAAAAAGCCAAACACACCAAAGGTAGTATTCATCACAAATCGGCCCGCACTAATTGCTGCCGCTTTCGGTTTCCGTTGCAGAAGATTATTAACTATCGATGCCGGCTCAGTGATGTTCTCCGTTACGTTATAAAGCCCTCGGCGCACCGGCTTCGGTGTTTTGCTATATGCTGAAGCGGCTGGCGAAACAAGATAGGGATCGATAATTTCTCGGGTAAGCTCCCAAGATGTTCGATTTAGCTCTTCAAAGGGATCGCGTGAATCCGAATAATCGAACTCATTTTCCTGCACCGGCGCTGTTTCATTCGCTGTTGGTGTTGCGCTTTCTTCTGCTTCTGGCGTTTGCGAACAGGCAACCATGGAAATCATGGTTGCTGCTAAAATCACCCATCTAAAACGGTTTAAAAATCCTTTCTTCACGGTATCATCTCAGTTATTACTATCCGCATTTGCAAGCCCGATTCCTTCTCAACTAACACGGGCCGCGCTTCCATATCACCACTCCGGCGATCCATGGTATCACCCGTAGTTACGCGCGCTTGCACTAACCAGCTCACCGCTGATGATAGATTTACACCATCAAGCATAGCATCTCCATCGGTTAAAGTGATGGTGACCGGGAAATCGGTAACCCGTTGGCGTCTTACCGCAATGGGTGCTGCATCACCGTCTGGGTCGCGAACGAACAAGAATAAATTGTTCACGGGCGAGAGCTCATTACGCATTGTTTCACTGATATCAACCGTAACGGTTAACGTCATCACACTACCGTCCGCGCGTTGCCGCGCGTCGGCTAGCGAAGATTCTATTGAGCTGTAGCGTGGATCGTTTTCATCCATAACCATCAAAGCCATTTCCCAAGCTTGCGCCGCACGTTCAAATTGCGCACGTTCAAAGTTTACTATACCCAGTAAACCTAATGCTTCAGGATTCTGTGCATTTTCTTGCAGTACATTACCCAAAAAGCGCGCCGCTCGATTCAACTCTTGATCGGTACCAGACACGATTAAGGCTTGGCTATACGACATCAGGTTACTGTAATTATTCGGCTCTAACTCATATGATTTCTCAAATGCACCTAACGCTTGCTCTAATTGCTCAAGCTGCATCATCATGCGCCCATACAAACTCCAAGCATTGGCATCAGGGTTGTCCATCAAACGTTGCCGCAATCCCAGTGAATAGGTCCACATTTCATCACGAGTTTGCGGTGCAGCGTCCATGTCGCCAAGCAACCATTCACTTAATTTCGGTAATACTTCTTGCGCTTGATCCGAGCGCTGTTGCTGCTGCCAAGAGCCATCATAAACATAAATACCCACAGCCAAAACGGCAATCAAAATCGAGGGTATGATAAAGCCAACCGGCTTTATCGCAACATTTGCATCAGGATCGTGTACATCGGTAACAAAAGTTTTCTTCAATTCCCGTTGCGCCGTTGCTAATTCTTTTTCAGAAATTAAGCCTTGGCCTAAATCTTCTTCAAGCTCCAGCAATCGGCTCTCGTAAATTTCTTTGTTAGCTTGTTCTAATGTCCAGCTTTCCCAGATTTGCCGGCGCGCTAACCAAAGCATCAAAATAGCAAGTATCAATAACAGGGCGATCATCAGGTACCACATTAGTTATCGCGCTCCTCTGGTTTTGCGGGGTTTTCTGTATTCGAAAAAATATCATTCATTCGAGCTTCTTCCTCAGGCGTGAGTTCAGCCGATGCGTTGCGTTGTTGCCGCACGTTGAACCAAACTGCCAGAGCGCCAATTAGGATAACCCCAAGTGGTGCTAACCAAAGCACTAAGGTGCTGCTATTAACCGGGGGCCGATAATGCACAAAGTCACCATAACGCACCTTCATGAAATCAATGATCTCGGCGTTACTTTTCCCTTCCATAATCATCTGATACACGCGTTCGCGCATATCTTGCGCCAATGGCGCGTCAGAATCAGCGATGGTTTGGTTTTGGCACTTCGGGCACCGCAGTTCACCGGCTAGTGTATTAAATTGGCGCTCTTGGGCGGCTGTTTCGAATTCGTAAAATTCATTGCTGGCAATAGCCGTAGCCCCTACCACCGCCGTAAATAGCACAAGAAGAAAGCCAATATGATTAAATTTCGCTAAGATTCGGCTATTCATTGCACTAGCTCCAAACGATGCTCAGGTATATCGAGGCCAGATTCTTGCATTGCTCGATAGTACACAGGCCCCACCTCCGTGCGCCAAACTCGCTCATTTAAATCGCCTACATGGCGGTAGCGAATAATACCATCAGCATCTACCACAAAGGTTTCAGGTGCGCCATAAACCCCTAAATCTAAGGCTAACAGGCCCGTGAAATCGAATAAGTTTATTTGGTAGGGGTCGCCCAAATCCTGCAACCAACGCACAGCGGCACCGCGAGAATCATCTTTATAGTTTAAGCCGATGATATAAACATCTTCTTCCGCTAATAATTGATTCAAGAAAGTATGCTCCGCATAACAGGTGGGGCACCAAGTGGCCCACACGTTTATAAGCATAGGCCGGCCACCCACAATGCTTTCATCGTGGTTTACATCCGGTTGATATAAATCTGGAAGCTCAAAACTTGGTACTTCCCGACCAATCAACGCAGAATCTAACTTGGTTGGGTCGGAAAATAAGCCTTTGAACAGGAACACAGCCAACACCAAAAATAGTACCAATGGCGTGAGCAGTATTAAGGTTCTTGTGCGAACACTCATAAAGCCTCCGCTGCTGCTTGCTTACGTGCACGCTTCTCGTTCTTTCGACGTAAGCGATAACGTTTATCTGAAATCGAGAAAATACCACCAATGGACATCAAGATAGCTCCGGCCCAAATCCAGCGTACAAACGGCTTGATGTGGATGCGAACAGCCCAGCTGCCATCATCGAGTTCTTCACCGAGGGCAATATATAAATCTCGGAACGGATTCACCTGCAGCGCTGTTTGTGTTTGAATTTGCCGAGCCACGGTGTAGAAACGCTTCTCCGATACCACGGTATCTACTTCACGGCCATCTTCTCGGCTTATAACGAAGGTAGCACTCTCACTCGTGAAGTTCGGGCCTTGTCGATCTTCCATACTACGGAAATGGAATTGATAATTGCCCACCGTAGCTGTATCGCCTGCGCTCATGCGCACCGTGCGTTCAACTTCGTAGTTTTGCACCACCGCGATACCGATGATCATCACCGCGAAGCCCAGGTGACCAAGCACCATACCCCAGTGGCTGCGGCCCAATTTCACCAACGCAGGCCACTTATGCTCACGGCTAGCTACCCGAAGGCGAAGCTCTGCCGCCGTGGTAAACACAATCCAGAAAGCGAGAATTAAGCCTAATACCGCCAAGCCACTTACCACATCGGCGAAGATCCAAGGCAAGGCAAAGCCCAAGCCAACAGCGAGTGCAATTGCGAGTAATAAGCTTGAACGCAGCTCAGCAATTTTCTGCCGTTTCCAGCGTGTTAGCGGGCCAAAGCCGAGCAAAATAGCAAATGGAATAGTGAGCCACATAAATACTTCGTTGAAGAACGGCTCACCGATAGAAATATTACCTAGGCCGAGTTGCTGATGCACAAGCGGCAGCAAGGTGCCTACGAGCACAACCATAGTAGCGGTTACAAGGAGTAAATTGTTACCGAGCAATAGTACTTCGCGAGAAAATAAATCGTAGCGGCTATGGCTTTGTACTTTCGCTGCGCGAATGGCATAGAGCAACAGGGAACCGGCAATCACCACGCCAAGGAAGCCAAGGAGGAACATGCCGCGAGTTGGATCTGATGCAAATGCATGCACTGAAACCAATACACCGGAGCGCACTAGGAAAGTTCCCAACAAGCTCAAGCTGAAGGCTGAAATTGCGAGTAGCACGGTCCAAGATTTAAACGTTCCGCGTTTTTCGGTTACCGCCAGTGAGTGCATGAGTGCTGTACCGGCAAGCCACGGCAAGAAACTTGCGTTTTCAACCGGATCCCAGAACCACCAGCCTCCCCAGCCAAGTTCATAGTAGGCCCACCAACTGCCCACCATAATACCGAGCGTGAGGAACACCCAAGCGGCAATGGTCCAAGGACGCGACCAACGTGCCCAAGCGGAATCTAATCTGCCACCGAGCAATGCTGCAATCGCGAATGCGAACGCAACCGACATACCCACATACCCCATATAGAGCAGCGGTGGGTGAATAATCATGCCCGGATCTTGCAACAATGGATTCAAATCACGGCCATCAACCGGAATGAGTGGAATGGTGCGCTCGAACGGGTTGGAAGTGAGCAACATAAAGAGGTAGAAACCCACGCCAATCATGCCCATTACAGCTAATACTCGGGCGGCAAAAACTAAGGGTAAACGTTTTGAGAATACCGCAAGTGCCGCAGCCCAAGAAGCTTGCACCAGCATCCACAACAGGAACGACCCCTCATGTGAACCCCACACCGCGGTGAACCGATAAATCGCCGGTAACGCTGTATTTGAGTTATTGGCCACGTAGGCAATACTAAAATCGTTTACTAGGAAGCCCCAAACAAGGGCTATGAACGAAATTAGGGTAAAGAAAAACATACCATAGGTGAGCGGACGCGCGATGGCCATTTGGCCACCATGGCTGCGAGCCACACCAATTAATGGAATAACCGCCAATAACGCAGAAAATGCGAAGGCGAGTGCGAGTGCGAAATGGCCTACTTCACCGATCATAACCACCACCTGAGCTTTCTTCTGCTGCTTCGTTATTGTTATAACCCTGGTTATAACCCTGATTGTAATCGCTGCTATTGTTTTGCTGCGAAGGTGGTACGTGCTGAATGCCTTTTAATGCTTCAGCAAGCGCCGGCGGCATGTATTCTTCATCGTGTTTCGCTAACACTTCACTTGCCGCAATGCGATTAGCATCGGTTAAAATACCCTGAGCAACGATACCTTGGCCTTCTCGGAAGAGGTCCGGCAGAATACCCTCATATTCCACTGTGATTTCCGCTGGGCCCACATCGATTAAGTTGAACGACACCGTTAACCCCGAGCCTTCACGCCGAACCGAACCAGGCACAACCAAGCCTCCAACTCTTAAGCGTTGCCCCACTTCTGGCTTTATTTCTGCATCGCCTTTACCTTCAACAATCTCTGTCGGCGTGTAAAATAAATCTATATTTTGTGAGAGCGCATAGAGTACCAACCCGGTGGCGAACGCGGCGCCAACCAGGATACTACTGGTCATAATTAATCGCTTTTTACGTCTTGGATTCATTGTTTCTATCTCTCAGTTTTTTAAATTCGATTCTTTTTTGCGGCTCGAGCGCGCAAGATACGTTGCGCGCGAGCGGCTTGTTTACTGGCCTCTTTAGCGAGTTTTTTCCGGCGCCAAATTGATTCTAAGGCCAATAAACCGAAACAAAGAAAGGTTCCCGCGAACGAAGACCACACATAGATCCCGTAACCGCCCATTTGGATAAACGCTTGCCAACTATCAAACTGCATCGGCGCCTCCTTTCTTCTCTACGTTTTTTTTCTCCGCGTCATTGTGAGCTTTTGCGCTCGAATCAAGCGTGATACCAAGTTCGGCTAACGCCCAAGGACGATGAATTTCTCGGCGTAATATTTCGTTATTTAAGCGCATTAACACCAACACAATTGACACCAACAACATGGCTAAAATACTCACCAATAAGGGCCACAACATTTCAGGTGCGATACTTGGCGCTTCCAAGCGGGTAATTGCACGGGTTACCGTTGATTTTTGATGCAAGGTGTTCCACCAATATACTGAATAATGAATGATCGGGATATTAATCACACCTACAATGGCAAGAATACTCGCCGCTTTAGCACCCGCGCGCTCATCTTCAAACGCTACGTAAAGTGCCATTACGCCTAAATATAAAAACAATAGAATAAGCTGTGCTGTGAGCCGCGCATCCCATACCCACCAAGTGCCCCACATGGGTTGGCCCCAAATTGCACCAGTGAATAACGAGATAAAAGTAAGCACTGCGCCTACCGGAGCGATGGCTAGAATTGCCAGCTCTGCTGTGCGGATTTGCCACACCAAAGCAATCACTCCCATGATCGCCATCCCCACATAAAAACCCATGGCCCACATGGCTGAAGGCACGTGCACAAAGATAATACGGTAACTCTCACCTTGCTGATAATCCGGTGGTGCAAAGGCGAGGCCCCAAACTAAGCTAACCAGCACAAGAATAATGCCCGGAAGAGCAAACCAGGGTATGAGCTTTTGCGTTAGTGCAAAAGTTGCTTCGGGTTTTGCATAAGGGTGTAACCAACGCCACATATTAATTCACACTCACTCGTAAACCGGCTTTCACCGCAAAGGGGGCTAAGGTGATGCAGAGCACCATAAATGCGCCAATTAGCGCCAACGGCCCGGCAGGCGAAACACCTGCAACCGCGGCTTCGACAGCTGCTGTGGCAAAAATCAGCAGCGGGATCAGTAGGGGTAACAATAACAAACTCAACAATGCGCCACCTTTATTCAGGCTTACCGTTAGCGCTACACCAATTGCGCCTGCAGCACTTAATACGGGAGTTCCGAGGAAAAGGGTCAGCCATAATGTCCCCCAAGCTTGCAAGGGCAGATTCATTAAAAGCGCGAGCAACGGCGTAATTATGAGTACTGGTAGTGCCGTAAGTAGCCAATGCACTAAAATTTTCGCAAGCACACTGATTTCCACCGCCACGGGCAGCAGCAACATTTGCTCCAAAGCCCCATCGCGAAAATCATCGCGGAATAAGCGCTCGAGGCCAAGCATGCTGGAGAGTAACGCCGATACCCATATCACGCCGGGTGCAATACGCCCGAGAATATCGGGGCCAGGGCCAACGCCGAGTGGAAATAACGTAACTACAATAATGAGAAATATTAACGGATTTAATAAATCACTGCGTTGCCGCGAAGCAACCCGAATATCGCGTTTTACTAACTGTTTAAATACCTTAAAAGTACTCCCTTTATTTGCGGTTAACATCAATGCTGATACCTCAATGTGAGCGCTTTTACTTGGTAAAGTTCAGTAATTAGCTCTTGGTGTGAGGTAAGCACAATGGCACCGCCGGCGCTTAAATGTTCAGCAAAACGTGTATGCAGAAGCGCAATGCCCTCTACATCGAGGGCGGTGAAGGGTTCATCAAGAATCCATAACGGCGCTTGCGTGAGCCACAGCCGCGCCAATGCAATTCGCCGTTGCTGCCCCGCCGATAAGCCTTGAGCAGGAATATCTTCTAAACCAACGAGGCCAACTTTAGCTAATATTTCATAGGGCGGTTCGTGCAGTTCAACGCCCTGTACCGCGGCATAGAACTCTAAATTTTCAATGGCGGTGAGCTCAGCTTTTACACCGGCTTTATGGCCGATAAATAAGAGGTTTTGATAGAAGGTTTCACGATCTTCCGCAATGGGGTTTTGTTGAAACGCCACAGAGCCCGCTTGTGGCGTGAGCAAGCCAGCCAAGATACGTAACAAACTCGATTTACCCGCACCATTCGGGCCCACGATTTGCCAGATTTCGCCTGCGTGCACACTGAGCTGCAAATCGCTAAATAGCATTCGCTCGCCGCGTATCGACATTAATTCGTTCGCTTCTAAAAGCACCGCCACAGCTACCTTCTTACCTTCCGATAAATTGTGCGCATATTAACACAAAACCCTGTTTGCAAGCGATACTTTCAGGTGCTAATCAGCCTGAAGCAATGTTTAATTAGTGTTCTCTTTAGTTTACCTTTTCGCTGGTACCCAAGTGCGCTCACATCAACATGTGCTCGCGCATAAAATTATTTAGCTAAATACCAACCAAACTCTTCTGGGCTGTAGGTTGATGCTGCAACTTGCCAAAAGTGAACACCACCTTGATTTTCTACCCACCATTGGCGGCCATCTGCTAATTGGCCTTGGGCATATCCGGAGGCAGCGGTTTGCCGCTCGGCTAACCAAATTTGTAGGTTTACATCTTCCCGGTAGAGCTGCGCCACGCGCTGATCTAGATGAGCAGAATGGGCCAATAAATTGGCAGCGGCGGGCAAGCTGATGCTCAGAATTAAAATACACAGCATCACTTCAGGAAGAGTAAAACCTAAAGCTCGATGAGTACCCACAATCATGGCCCTCCTTCTTTTGGTAACCAAAATCGTTCGTTGCTTGGTCCTCGATACAGCCAGTAACTTTTCTGTAGGCGTAACCGCTGGCTTAGCTGTTGCACCTCAATTTTTAGCAACCAGCACTGCGCCGTTGCAGTTGCGCTGCCAGTAACCTTAGTGGGCGTAACCGGTAATTCTGGCAATAACTCACAATCGACCGGGCTTTGCTGCGCTCGAGCACTTAAATCAGAGGTGAAATTTAAGTTTTCATAAATGGGCACACCTTGTTCAAATTGCGCATACGCATAAGCAAGAGCACTATCTTGCGCACGCCACGCTCGAGCTAGGTGAATATCGGTTTGGCTCAAACGCAAGTTCAACAGGCCTTCCTCTATGCTATCGAGCAAAATTGCTGTGGTTAAATTGAGTAGAATTAAGATTAAGGCAATCATGAGGAGAATTGCTCTAAATACCATTGATAGCACCAATTCAAAGGCGCGTTGTTACCATATTGATGGTTACTCGCCTTACCCGATTGGCCACTAATGCAAAGTTGGAAGTGAGCATCGGCTAATTCTGTAAAGGTAAAATCATGCACTTTATAGCCCTTAGCATCGTGTAGCCCCAGCCAACCATTCCCATTGCAATCACCATCGTTCGGCTTCCACTGCAATTGTTTGTTACGCAAGCGCACACCTTTATTGGCAAACATTAAACAGTGGCTATTCGCCTGCCACTGCCAACTCGCCTGTTGCATTTGCTCAGCACGAATTTCCCGAACCAACCAATGCCCCAAGCTATAAAAACTTTGCACTTCTCGCACTTGCGTTTGCCCCTGCCACGCTTTTGTCCAGAAATGGCTATGAGTACTTAAACCGGCATACAGAATTGGCCCGCTGAGTGCCAAAACTAGAATCAACTCGAGTAAGGTGAAGCCACATTGCTGATGCCAAACCGGCTTTTCTCTATTTACTCTGAACAAAGGGCGCTTTCTTTGATCATAGCAGGCGCTAATCGGAGCACTTGTGGTTTTATTGCTCAACATGCCGCAAACCTATGGCTTTTTTTACCGCTGATACAAACGCGCACGCGCCCCAAGGTTGAAATGATCACGCGAACAGTTTGCTCGCTTAGCATTTTATGGCTCAGCTGAAAGCGCCCAGCGCTGAACCCCGCCATGCCATTCCCAGCACTGAAGCGAACGGCAGGAACTGGGCTAAAATTTGTGCTTAGTAACAGCGAATCATGGGGAAGCCGAAACAAATTAACCCCCTTTTCAGGTGTGTTGGCAGGTGTGTTGGCAGGTGTGCTCGCGGCAGAGCTATCAGCAACACATGTGTGGGGTTGGTTTTCAGTTTGCCAGTAGCACAGCTCACCGGCTTGGCTTAGGCCGAACCATTGATCTTGGCCAAGGCTTATCGCTTGTATGCGGGCATCGCGGATGGCGGCATAAAGTTGCTCACCACCAGCATAAAGTTGCTGCTGCCAAAAGTATTTTTGCATTGCTGGCCACCCCATCGCACCAAGAACAACTAGCATGATAGTGATCAACATAACTTCAATAAGGGAAAACCCTGAGGTAATAATTCGTGCCATACACTGATGCTCTTTTTTCTTTCATTACATTCAGTGTGTTCGCCGAGCACAGAATTGCTATTACACTGCGCGCTGGCTTACAAAAAATTGAAGATTACAACCGCGATCAAAAAAGCCGAAGCTTGGGCTTCGGCTTTTAACCAATAAAATAAGGTGCAAGAATGTTTTACACCTCTACTACGCGCAATTCTGGAGGAATTGAGAAGGTAATATTCTCTTCGCGGCCAGAACGTTCCTCGACTTCAGTTTCACCGCCATATTCTTGTAGCCATTTCACTACATCTTTCACCAATACTTCGGGTGCCGAAGCGCCAGCAGTTACACCTACCGTTTTCGCATCTGCAAGCCATGAGGCATCTATGCAGCTGGCATCGTCAATTAAATAGGCTCGCGTGCCGATTTTCTCAGAGAGCTCAGCTAAGCGATTTGAGTTTGAGCTATTTCTCGCGCCTACCACTAACAAAACATCAACCTCGCCGGCGAGTTCACGCACAGCATCTTGCCGATTTTGCGTGGCATAGCAAATATCATCTTTACGCGGGCCATGAATATTCGGAAAGCGAGCGCGCAGAGCATCAATAATATCCGCTGTATCATCCACCGATAAAGTGGTTTGGCTCATATAATGCAGTTCATCGGGGTTTTTAACCTGTAACTTCGCCACATCAGCTACCGATTCCACCAAATAAATACCGCCCTCAGCACTGCTATATTGGCCCATGGTTCCCTCTACTTCTGGGTGTCCGGCATGGCCAATTAGCACGCACTCATGGCTCCGGCGGCTCGCGCGGGTAACTTCCATATGCACCTTAGTTACTAACGGGCAGGTTGCATCAAAAACTTTCAAACCACGGGCAGTGGCGGTGTCGCGCACAGCTCGCGATACGCCGTGGGCACTAAAAATAACAATGCTCTCATCAGGTACTTGATCTAATTCTTCTACAAACACTGCGCCGCGCTCACGTAAACCATCTACCACATGTTTGTTGTGCACCACTTCATGGCGCACATAAATAGGCGGCGAGAACATCGCTAAGGCTTGCTCTACAATAGTAATGGCGCGATCAACACCAGCACAAAAACCTCGTGGGTTCGCAAGAACAATTTTCATGGAGCCTCCACACTGAGCACTTCAACCGCGAAGGTTACCCGTTGCCCGGCTAAAGGATGATTAAAATCTACGGTTACCACATCGGGCGTTACTTCCCGAATGATGCCAGGAATTTCCCGACCATTGGGCTGGCTAAAGGAGATAATGGCCCCTACTTCAGCTGGCGTGTCGCCAGAAAAGCGAACCCGTTCGATGTGATAAATGTTTTCTGGCAATGGCTTACCAAAGGCATCTTCCGGCTCTAGGGTAAATTCTTCGTTATCACCGGCCTTTAAGCCTAACAAACAATCTTCAAAATTCTTCGTTAAGTTGCCATCACCGATAGTAAGGCGAGCAGGCTTCCCATGTACTTTTGTGCTATCCGCTGCGGAGCCATCTTCCAATTTAATGGAAAAGTGCAATACCACGTGGCTACCGGGGCCAATTAAAACCTTTTGCTCGCTCATAAATAACTACTCTTTATTTCTAAAACTTGCATTAATCTGCACGATGACCAAAAAAACCATCAAAAATAATGAAGCCAGCGCCAATCACAATACAGCTATCGGCCACATTGAAAGCCGGCCAGTGATAACTACCCACGTAAAAATCTAAAAAATCCACCACATAGCCATAACTGATACGATCAATTACGTTGCCTATGGCGCCCGCCACAATCAATGAAAAGCCGAGGTTAGCAGCCTTCATTGATTTTGGTTGCCGCCGCAACATCACTATTAAAACCACACTGATCACAATCGCAATGGTGGTAAAAAACCAACGTTGCCAACCACCTTGATCACTCAAAAAGCTAAATGCAGCGCCATAGTTGCGCACGTACACCAAATCGAAAAATGGCAGCACATTAATGCGGCTGAATAATGGCATATTTTGCAATACCAACCATTTTGTTGCTTGATCAGCGAAGATCATCAACAGAATCAGCCACCACCAACGCAACCCACTTTGTTGCCATTGCTTCGGCACTTGTATTTGCGGTGCGGCGGGCTTTGCCGCTTTACCCGCCGACATTAGGCAAACTCTCGTGTTTCGCCAGCGCCATCAACATTACTCACGCAGCGGCCGCATAGTTCCGGATGTTCGGCGTTACTGCCAACATCTGCGGTGTGATGCCAGCAACGGCCACATTTATTATGGCTGGTGCGCGCCACCGCCACTTTTAAGTTCGCTAAATCAGTGGTTCGTGCATCACCGGCGGTGGCTAGTGGTGCCAAAATCACGCTCGAAGTTAACAATACAAAGCGAAGTTCATTGCCCAACACCGATAAGGCCTGCTCAAGTGTTTCATCAACATACAAGGTAACTTCGGCTTGCAAGGCACCGCCAATCACATCATCACGGCGCGCTTGTTCTAAGGCACCGTTCACCGCATCGCGCACTTCGAGTAACTGCTGCCACTGTGCATCACTGATTTTACCTTGGGTTTGCGCCGGCCAATCGCCATACCACTCAGCAGTAAATACGTATTTCTCACGATTACCGTTTACCGGAGCGGGCATTAACTCCCAAAGTTCCTGCGCGGTGAAGCTACAGATCGGTGCAATCCAACGTACTAGTGCTTCAACAATATGCCATAACGCCGTTTGGCATGAGCGCTGCGCAACGCTATCGGCTTTCGCTGTATATTGCCGATCTTTAATAATATCTAAGTAAAAACTGCCAAGCTCAATGGAGCAAAAATGCATTAATTTCTGCACCACTGCCAAGAATTGGTAATTATCATAAGCATCGCGAATCTCACTTTGCAATGCTTGCGCGCGCGCTACGATCCAACGATCGAGTTCAACCATCTCAGCTACTGGCACTTGATGTTCAGCCGGATTGAAACCCTTTATGTTCGCCAACAAGAAGCGTGCAGTGTTTCGAATACGCCGATAGGCATCGGCAGAGCGTTTCAGAATTTCATCGGAAACTGTCATCTCCGCGGTGTAATCGTTACTCGCCACCCATAAGCGCAAAATATCACCGCCAAGCTTATTCATAACATCTTGTGGCGATACCACGTTACCCAGCGATTTCGACATCTTGCGGCCATGCTGATCAACGGTGAAACCGTGAGTAAGCACTTGCTTATAAGGCGCTTTACCGCGGGTAGCCACACCTGTAAGCAAAGATGATTGGAACCAACCGCGATGTTGATCCGAGCCCTCAAGATACAAATCTGCAGGCCATTGCAGGTTTTCATCCTGACCCAACACACAATGGTGAGTTACCCCAGAATCAAACCATACATCTAAGGTATCGGTTAATTTACGATAATGCTTGGCCTCTTCGCCGAGTAGCTCGCTGGCGTCTAAATCGAACCACGCTTGAATACCTGCTGCCTCTACTTTCTTGGCTACTTGCTCCAACAACTCAAGTGATTTTGGGTGCGGCTCCGCAGTTTCAGTGTGAATAAACAGCGTTAATGGCACACCCCACGTGCGTTGGCGAGAAATACACCAATCTGGGCGGCCATCGATCATGCCAGCAATACGGTTTTCACCCCATTCCGGCACCCAACGTACTTGCTTAATTTCGCTTAATGCTTGCGCACGCAACCCTTGTTTTTCCATGCTAATGAACCACTGAGGAGTAGCACGGAAAATAATGGGCGTTTTGTGGCGCCAGCAATGCGGATAACTATGTTCAAAGCTTTCGTGGTGCATTAATGTGCCAGCGTTGCGCAGCGCATCAACAATAACTGGGTTTGCTTTGAATACGTGTTGGCCGGCGAACAAAGGCGTATCTTCTTTATACACACCGTGATCATTAACTGGGTTATACACTTCAAGGTTGTATTGGAGGCCAACGTTAAAATCGTCAACACCATGGCCGGGTGCTGTATGCACACAGCCTGTACCTGATTCGGTAGTAACGTGATCACCTAAGATCACCGGTACTTCACGGTCATAAAGAGGATGCTTCATGGCTACCAGCTCTAACGCTTTACCGGTACAGAAACCGAGTTTGTGGTATTTGCTGATACCGTAACGTTCCATGGCTTCGGTTACTAAATCTGTAGCTAAAATCAAACGCTCTGGCTTATCGCCTTCAACTTGCACCAACGCATATTCAATGGTGGGTTCCAGCGTTACCGCTTGGCTCGCTGGAATGGTCCAGGGTGTGGTTGTCCAGATCAGTAAGCTTATCGGCCCTTGGCCTGAGTGCCCTTCCGGATGCGCGAATAAATCGGCAACCTTATCGGTATCGACAATCGGGAAACGCACATCAATCGCGGGGGACGCTTTATCTTTGTATTCAACTTCCGCTTCCGCCAAAGCTGAACCACAATCGGTACACCAGTGCACCGGTTTAAAGCCTTGCTGCAAGTGGCCGCGTTCGATAATAGAACCGAGCGCTCGAATGATGTTCGCCTCTTGCGCAAAGTTCATGGTTAAATATGGGTTATCCCAATCACCAAATACACCTAAGCGCTTGAAATCTTCGCGCTGGCCATCGATTTGCGTGAGCGCGAATTCACGGCACTTCTGCCGGAACTCGGCATCGCTGAGCTTCTTACCGGGCTTGCCGTATTTCTTCTCGACCACTAACTCAATAGGTAACCCATGGCAATCCCAACCGGGAACATAAGGTGAATCAAAGCCGCTTAAGGTTTTTGATTTCACAACCATATCTTTAATGATTTTATTCACCGCATGGCCAATGTGAATCGAGCCGTTCGCATAGGGAGGGCCATCATGCAAAATGAATTTCTCACGGCCTGCGCGCGCTTCACGAATTTTTCCGTAAAGATCATCTTGATACCAGTTTTTTAGCATTTCCGGCTCGCGCTGGGCTAAGTTGCCGCGCATTGGGAAGGCCGTGTCCGGAAGGTTTAAGGTATGCTTATAATCACTCATGCGGTCAGGTCCACTCTTCGGTTACATCATTCTTTATTAAATGGGTTGCGTTCGCGGCTAAATAAGCGCGCGCAGCTTCTGCATCTTGCTGTATTTGTTTTTCTAACTCAGGGAACGAGTTAAATTTGTGCTCATCTCGTAACCACGCTAATGGTGTCACGGTAAGCGCCTTGCCGTAAAGATCCGGAAGCTCGTTAGAAGGCTGAAAATCGAATAAATGCACTTCTAGTAATTCACGGTCACCGTTTACGGTAGGTTTACGGCCAATATTGGCCACGCCGCCATAGGTTTTGCCAGCAACGGTTGTGGTTACCGCAAACACACCTTTAAGTGGCGATTGCTGCCGCTGCAAGGCTATATTTGCCGTTGGGAAGCTAATCGTGCGGCCACGTTTGGCGCCGTGGCGAACTCTGCCCGTGAACGAAAACGGCCGCCCTAGCATTCGCTCGGCAGCGGCAAAATCAGCACTGGCTAACGCATTTCGAATCGCTGTACTGGAAACACGAATATCTTCGGTGCGATAGCTTTTGGTATCAATGACGCTAAAGCCTAAACGTTTGCCAGCTTCCTGTAACAAATTAAAATCACCCGTGCGGCCTTGACCAAAACGAAAATCATCGCCTACCACAAGTAATTTCACACCCAATTGTGCAACCAGAACCTGATCAATAAACTCTTCTGCCGTTAAATTGGCAAAGCGTTGGTTAAATTGAGTGAGTAGCATTCTATCCATACCGCAATGGCGAAACATTTGCCACTTATCTTGCCAGCGGCTCAGGCGCGCCGGCGCACGGTGCGGGGCAAAGAGTTCGAGCGGTTGCGGCTCAAAAATCATTACCACTGCGGGCACGTGTAAACGCTCGGCTTGTTCACGCACGCGCGCCAAAACCGCTTGATGGCCCAAGTGGACGCCATCAAAGTTGCCGATTGTAAGCACGCATCCACGATGCCGCGCTGCGATGTTATGTAAGCCACGAATTAATTCCATAGACGCGCGATTATACGCTAAAGAGAAGCAAGCTGCATCGCTTGAATGAAGATTTTCGAGATTGGATTTTACGAAAAACTAAGCGCCAAAGCACGGTTACTCGATACAGACAAATAACGGGTATTTTTCATTGTTCTTTAACTTCTAGCGTTTTCTCTAGTTCGAGCAGCCACAGGGCCTGTTCCGAATTTAGAGATGTCAGCGCCTGCAAATATTGAATTTGTTCAACTAACGGTTCGGTTGGTGCACCCGTGTTTTTACTCTGTGCCAGGCGCGCAGCTGTTGCTTCAATCAACGAATCTAGTTGCTCGCCTGGAAGTTGATTCTGTTCTGCAAGATGCCTAAAAAGCGCCATGTTTCTGAAGTGAAATGCAAGCTCAGTAATTTCCCAAATGCTCTTATGGTCATACTTGGCGTGTTGAATCAAAATATCTGCGTTAGCGTTATTCTCTTTGGCAATAATATAGTTCCACCCTTCTAATGATGGGTCGATGTATGCGCCATGATCAATAAATGCTTGTATGTGCTCATTGGTTGCCTCTCCAGTAACGAGCGCTGCAAATAAAGGCGTGTAATGTTCTGAGCCGTTCGGATGATCATCTCTTAGTATTTCATTTACATCAATTAAGTTTCTCTCCACTAATGCGAGCAATATATCGGGCGTAAAGTTACCCGTTTCAATTAATCTGCGCATTAAATCGGTTTTACTCAGACCGCGAAATAGCTCTAAATCAATGTTGTTTTCTATGATATTACTGTTGTTTGCTGGATCTGAATTAGCAAATTCTAGAGATTGCATACTAGTATCATTCGCAATATCACTTTCTGAGGATTTGATCTCGTTTGGAGTCAGGCTATGAAAATCTGGGCTATAGCCGCTGAAAAAAATAGATTTCCCAACAATGATAATCAGCAACAACGAGAGTAATACCTTGAATCCTCGATACACTACTTTTCTCCGAAACTTGCCTTAAAATTAAAAGTCTAAAAAATATAGCCTATAGAATAACTACCTGTTGGAGAGCTATAAACTAATAGTGCTGCATCATTAATTTCTTGCTGGTCAAGTCTGCAAGACAGCTCGCTTTTTGCCGGAACCGAAGCAGTAGTACATTCATTGGCATTATAGTGATAGCCACCTGCATCAAGACCATATTGTTCTTGATAAAAGCACCTTATTTTTTGATCGACTCTAAAAGACGCAATACCGAGAGTAAACTCTATCTCGGTAGGTATGTGTTCATCTGGCTTATGTGTTAATACAACCGAGGAAGATGTATCGCCACCGTTGGGGCATGCAGCTGAGGCAGAGCCTGATGCCAAAATTGCAAACGATGATGCGATAAATAATATTCGAGTGGCAACATTTACTTTCATAAAAGTTTTCCTTTTTTTGATCTTGCTTTGAGAATAGC
This sequence comes from Aliidiomarina iranensis, assembly GCF_003987135.1. Classification (GTDB taxonomy): domain Bacteria; phylum Pseudomonadota; class Gammaproteobacteria; order Enterobacterales; family Alteromonadaceae; genus Aliidiomarina; species Aliidiomarina iranensis. The sequence continues at coordinate 3,263 of NZ_PIPJ01000013.1, read as the reverse complement.
AACAATTCTCATTTCGATCAACGTCGTTAAATCGAGTATAATTAAGAGCTATTCGCAATTTCCCTATACTAAGCAAATAAAACTAGCCGCGAACGAAACTATTCAGAATGAAGTTAATGCTACAGAATTAACGTCCCTTAAGATGCCGGGGCCTGCCGCCGAACAAAACCCAGCTGGCAAGAAATGCAGCGCCGCCGGCGAGAATTAAACCGCTAAGCCACAGGGCACGTTCCGAAAAGCCCGCAGCAACCCAGGCGCTGCGGCTTGGATCGAGCCATAGTAACAATGCAATCATTACCACCGTTGCCAGTGCCACTTGCAGCAAGAACCGCCGCGTAGCCGGAGCAAGGGCCAGCACCCCTTCGCGATAGAGCACAAAGCCCAACATAAAGGCATTCAAGGTGCCCGATAATGCTGTAGCTAACGCTAGCCCAACAAAGCCAAATGGAATGGCTAAAATAATATTAAACACCATGTTTGCAGCCATAGCGATAATGCCGTACTTCACCGGGCGCTTGGTATCTTGACGAGAAAAAAACCCGGTAGCTAAAACCTTCACTAACATAAAGCTGAGCAAGCCAGTGGCGTACGCCATGAGCGCGAGCGAAGATTGATAAGCGGTATCGGGCGTAAACGAGCCACGTTCAAATAGCACGAGTAGCATTGGCTCGGCGAGAACAAATAGGCCCGCCATGGCCGGTAACCCAAGCATCACTACCATACGCACACCCCAATCAAGGGTGGTGCGGAAGTTTTCTAATGATTTATCCACATGGCGAGCTGATAACGCCGGCAAAATCACCGTAGCGATAGCGATACCAAAGAGGCCGAGCGGGAATTCGAGTAGGCGATCGGCGTAATACAACCAACTAATCGAACCTGTGATTAAAAAGCTGGCAATCACTGTATCCAGTAATAAGTTAATTTGGCTTACCGATACGCCAAACAAGGCCGGAATCATCAAGGTGCGGATTCTCACGACCCCCGGATCGCGCCAGCCCCATTTCGGCATCACTAATAGCCCGGCTTGCTTCAAAAACGGAATCTGAAATAAGAACTGCACGATGCCGCCGACGAAAACCCCAAGTGCTAAACCGATTTCTGGTTGTGCTAATTGCGGCGCTAACCAAATCGCTGCGGCAATAATGGATACGTTTAATAACACTGGCGTAAATGCAGCTACACCAAAACGCCCCAACACATTCAGGGCTGCGCCCGCTAATGCAGTGAGTGTTACAAAGAAAAGATAAGGGAAGGTGATGCGCAGTAAGAGGCTCGCCATTTCAAATTTTTCACCCTGCGGCCCGCCTTGTAGCCAATCTCGGAACCAACCCATACCAAAAATAGCAGCCACTACAGGTGAAAATATCACGGCAAGTAGAGTAACCCCGCCTACTAAGGTACCCAGTGTACCCGCCACCCGAGCGAGTAACAGGCGGGTTTCATCGAGTGATTTACCGCGATGATATTCCGTAAGAACCGGCACAAAGGCCTGCGCAAAAGCACCTTCAGCGAAAAGGCGGCGTAGAAAGTTCGGAATTTTATTGGCAAATAGGAACACATCAGCCGCAGCCCCCGCCCCCATTAGAGCAGCAATGGCCACATCCCGTACCAAGCCCAAAATACGTGAGAGCAGTGTCATGACGCTCACGATCATACCCGAACGCAACAATCGCGGTGCGGGCGGCGTACCGGGTGCGTTCTTAGTTTCAATTAACGATGCAGCAGGCGCTGATTGGTGCGAAGCATCACCTGAGTTATTTTCGTTCACAGGGCCGTAAATCCTTGTTGGCAGTTTTTTGTTTGCAAATATTTTTGGTCGCTTTTAGCTTGTACTCAAGGCCATAGCTTTCGCCCATATTAAGCAAAGATTAGCACGAGCTGAACCATGCGCGGAAGCAAAGGAATCGCAAAGTCAGTAGATTAGCGAAAATTTGCTAAATAGTGGTTGCGTAATGACACCTAAATCCGTAGTATGCGCGCACAATCTTTTATCGAATCCGTTGACTTTTAAACGCAAAAGAGGCATGATCCTCGGCCTTAAAAAGTCCGGCACAGTTTACGAATTATCAGGAGTTTAACCTTGGCTAACATCAAGTCTGCGAAAAAGCGCGCGGTTACAGCGGAAAAAAATCGTCGCCACAATGCCAGCCGTCGCTCAATGATGCGCACTTATCTTAAAAAAGTACAAGCAGCTATCGCTGCGGGTGACCAGGCTCAGGCACAGCAAACTTTCGCTGCACTTGTTCCGGTTATGGACCGTTACGCTGCTAAAGGCTTAATTCACAAAAATAAAGCTGCTCGTCATAAGAGCCGCTTATCTGCTCAAATCAAATCGTTAGCTGCATAAGTATCCCTTACGCACATAACCATTTTTGAGTTAGAACGAAAAAAACCGCCGCTGGCGGTTTTTTTGTTTTTGAATTTTGGTATCTGAATTCTTACTTGTGCTGTTTTATCTAAAATTCGCGCCGATAGGTTGATACTAATTCTGAAAATGTGTGCGGGAACTGATCTTTTGGTAGGCGTGAAAACGGATCATAGCCCAATCGCTCCTCTAATCGAGCAACCACAACAGCAAAACCGAGTGAATCTAAGCCACTTTCACTCAATACTGTGTTTTGCTCAATAACACCCAACTCTTCACGGCCGGTTTCTGCAGCAACTTCATCCATTACATCGCGGATTAAAGCTTCTAATTGATAGTCACGAATGGTCACAACGCCCTCTTCGGCTCACCTAGTAACGAATTTGTTATAGTTATGTTTAAATTATGGTGCAAGTATACTGGTTTCGTATATATTTGCAGCAAATTTAACTCAAAAAGCCGAGTTTATCCCCTAAACCTGCGAAACCCCCCTAATTTTCTACAAACCCCAAAAGCCGCAGTTTAAAAGCCGCCTCCAAGTATCGGCGCTTACCTCTGCTTACGCAGCGGTAAATCAAAGTGTTGCTCCAGCGGCTTTTAGTTCAAGCTCTCCATCAGGCTCGGCGATTCGCTACCGAGAGGGTTTGGCGAAAGTTTAACCGAATATCAAACCTAAACACTCGATCTTAAATAGCTGGCGTGAGTGGAGGTGAACTTAGGCATGCAGAAATGTCCGCGCCAAGGATGGCGCGGATCATAGCGTCACATGGATGATGGGATGGACACCTCGCTTTACACGGCGTCGTAATGCGCCATTATTGAAGTGATGTGTTCAATAATCTCAAACGAGGTGTCCACCCATGAAAGTTACAACAATTAGTATCGATTTGGCAAA
>NZ_PIPJ01000012.1 GCF_003987135.1 Aliidiomarina iranensis | reverse complement strand
CTCGAAAGCTGAACCTTGGTATAAAAGTAAACTTTCATACCTGCCACCGAAATGGCGTTTGGTTGATGCTTTTCTTGCGCAAGTGCCCACACAGATTACTTGGCTTGATATATTGTTAAAGAACGTTTGCTCGGCTCAGTGGAGCTCGTAGCAGGGAAGCGAATTTTACGCGACCCGGTGAAGAAGTCAAGAGCTTGATTTCAATTTTTACTAAATCAATTTTGCTCGATTCCTACCCGCTGACACCTCGGTGACAACGGAGGCGAATTATATAGATCAGATTTGATCACGCAACCCCTCAAATCACTTTTTTTTAGTAAAAAATGATTGTTCGTTCGAACTTTCACCAAATCTGGTTCATTTCCCGAGCAAGGCGCCATTTTCGCTACATTTAATCAACAAAAGAGCCCGCTACTTTTCAATAGCGGGCTCGAAGAAAAAGCTACATTTCGCCAAGTTTTGTTGCGTTTTTACGGCTTTATCTTGATTTTATCTCTTTTCTTAGTCTTTTTCAGATTCAAGTAGCTGCAAAAGCTTAGTCTTTACCTTTGCGGTCCACTGAAGCATCTTTCGGTTCTTCAGATTTTTTCTCGCTATCAGAAAGATCAACTTCTTCTTTCTGGTCTCCTAAAATGTGTTCGAGCTTTAACTTGTTTACATTCTTAATTGTTAAAACAGGGCCTGATATTGCATAGGCTGTGAACAGCAAGAATAAAACTAATGCAGGTTCGGTTGCCACGATTACAAAGATTAGAACAACCAAAAGAATAGCGAGGAAGTTTACTTTGCCACGCCAATCCACATCTTTAAATGAATGGTATTTAAAATTGCTTACCATCAATAGGCCGCAAGCGATTGTGAAAAAGACAACGATGAAGCTCACATTTTCTGGTTCGAAATCATATTTAGCACCAACCCAAACTAATCCTGCAACTATCGCAGCCGCGCTTGGTATAGCTAAGCCCTGAAAATACTTTTTGTCCGATGTAGAAGTTGAAGTGTTAAAACGAGCCAATCGTAACGCGCCACCGGCAACGAAGATAAACGCCGCAAGCCAGCCTAACTTTCCAACATCGTAGAGCGCCCAATTGTATGCCACTAAAGCAGGGGCAATTCCGAAAGAAACAATATCAGCCATGCTATCGTATTCAGCACCAAACTCACTTTGTGTATTTGTTAATCGTGCAACCCGGCCATCGAGCCCATCAAAAACCATAGCCACAAAAATTGCGATAGCAGCGAGTTCAAAGCTACCATTCATTGATGCAACGATAGCGTAGAAACCGGAGAACAAACCTGCGGTTGTTAATAGATTCGGCAACAGATAAATACCACGGTGCTTATTTTGGTCTGGCATAGTTTTTCCTATAGTTATAGGTTTTAGGCGTTGTATTTATAGCAGAGCATAGCATAACTGCGCACTATAAATAAAAAGCGCCACCCTGAGGTAGCGCTTTTGCTTAATTTGTACTTTATAGCCTATTACTGGGAGAGTTCTAGGCCATGCTCGCCTGCATCTACCTTAATCACTTTTCCTGGAATCAGAGTCCCAGCCAAGATTTTCTGGGCTAGAGGATTTTCAAGCTCACTCTGGATTGCCCGTTTTAGCGGCCGCGCTCCAAATATTGGATCAAACCCTGCTTCCGCTAACTGATTAATGGCTGCATCACTCACTTCAAGTTTATAATCTCTGCTTTCAAGGCGATCAAACAAACGCTGCAATTGAATTTTCGCAATTCGATGCAAATGCGAATCAGCAAGTGGATGGAACACCACGGTTTCGTCGATTCGATTCAAAAACTCTGGCTTGAATGCGGTTCTTAACACATCACCCAGCATTGATTTCATTTCTTCGTACGCTACTTCTCCAGCATGCTCTTGAATTAGGTGTGAGCCTAAATTCGATGTCATGATAATTACCGTGTTACGGAAATCTACTGTTCTGCCTTGCCCATCGGTAAGCCGGCCATCATCGAGTACTTGCAGTAAAATATTAAAAACATCTGGGTGCGCTTTTTCTACTTCATCTAAAAGTACAACTGAATACGGACGGCGCCGAACCGCCTCAGTTAAATAACCGCCCTCTTCATAGCCAACATACCCTGGAGGAGCGCCTACTAAACGCGCCACACTATGCTTTTCCATGAATTCCGACATATCTATACGAACCATTGCATCATCGGAATCGAACATGAACCGGGCAAGCGCCTTACACAATTCAGTTTTACCCACCCCAGTTGGGCCTAAGAATAGGAACGAGCCTGTTGGCCGATCTGGATCGCTCAAGCCGGCTCGCGAGCGGCGAATGGAATTCGCCACCGCAACTACAGCCTCATGCTGGCCAACAACACGCTCGTGCAGCTTATCTTCCATTTGCAGGAGCTTCTCGCGCTCACTCTCCAACATTCGAGCAACTGGAATACCCGTCCAGCGTGCCAAAACCTCGGCTATTTCTTCATCGGTTACGCGATTTCGCAGCAGTGTCATTTCCTGAATTTCAGCACTAAGCGCCACCTCGAGCTGCCGCTCAAGATCTGGAATTTTTCCGTACTGTAACTCTGCCATGCGGTTCAAATCACGAGCACGATTCGCAATTTCAAGATCATTTCTGGCTTGATCTAGCTGTTCTTTAATGTGCTGATGCCCTTGCACCGCCATCTTTTCACTATTCCATACCGTTTCTAACTCGGCATATGAACCTTCAAGCTCACTTAGCTCATTACTGAGGTTTTCTAAGCGCTTCTTACTGGCATCATCTTTCTCTTTTGCCAAGGCTTGTTGCTCTATTTTCAATTGCACAATGCGGCGCTCTAACCGATCTAATTCCTCTGGTTTCGAATCCATTTGCATCCGAATACTTGAAGCCGCCTCATCGATCAGATCAATGGCTTTATCCGGGAGTTTACGATCGCTAATGTAACGGTGTGATAGAGTAGCTGCCGCCACAATCGCCGGATCGGTAATTTCAACCGAATGGTGCAACTCATATTTCTCTTTCAAGCCACGCAGAATCGCAATGGTATCTTCAACCGAAGGTTCATCTACCAATACTTTTTGGAAACGGCGTTCTAGAGCAGCATCTTTTTCAATATATTGGCGGTACTCATCTAATGTAGTAGCACCAACACAGTGTAATTCACCCCGCGCAAGGGCCGGTTTTAACATGTTCCCTGCATCCATAGCGCCTTCGGCTTTACCAGCCCCTACCATAGTGTGCAGCTCATCAATGAACAAAATAACCTGGCCTTCTTCCTGCTGCAGTTCATTCAATACCGCCTTCAGGCGTTCTTCAAATTCACCACGATACTTAGCGCCAGCTAGCAAAGCTCCTAAATCAAGAGAAAGTACACGTTTACGCTTTAAGCCATCAGGTACTTCACCGTTTACAATACGCTGGGCAAGCCCTTCTACGATGGCCGTTTTACCAACGCCAGGCTCGCCAATCAAAACTGGGTTGTTCTTAGTGCGCCGCTGTAACACTTGCAACGTACGGCGAATTTCCTCATTGCGGCCAATTACCGGATCAAGTTTGCCCTGCTCGGCTCGCTCAGTTAAATCAATTGTATATTTTTGTAACGCTTGGCGTTGCTCTTCCGCGTTTGCATCGTCAACACTCTGGCCCTTGCGCAGGTCGGCTATTACTTTTTCAACTTGCTTGTTTTCCACGCCTTGGGATTTTAAGAGCGCGCCAAGCTTGCCCTTATCTTCGGTGGCAGCAAGAACAAATAGCTCACTAGAGATAAAGCTATCTTTACGCTTTTGCGAATATTTATCGCATAAGTTTAAAAGGTTCGCGCTATCGCGGGAAATCTGAACATCACCGCCAGTGCCCTGCACTTCGGCAACACTATCGAGGATCTTACTCAATTCGGTTCTAAATGTTGCGATATCAACACCCAACTGCTGCAACAGTGGGCGCACAGATCCGCCATCTTGATTCATAAGTGCAAGCATGATGTGCACAGGCTCGATAAACTGGTGATCACGGCCAAGCGCCATCGATTGCGCCTCAGCAATGGCTGATTGAAATTTGCTTGTAAAACGTTCCATACCCATGATTTACCTCACTGAAAGCATTAAGGGATGCCAATACAGTTAATGTGGGTATGTTTTAGGCTAATTCAAGGTTAAAAATGAAAAATCGTAAATATATATTTACACGCGCCAAATTAATGTAGCCATTCGGCCTGTTTTGCCATCACGGCGATAGGAAAAATAATCTTCTGGCTGGTTAAAAGTACACTCACCACCACCCGACACAGATTTCACGCCATGCCAAGTGAGTTGCTGGCGGGCAATGGCGTAGATGTCAGCAAGATATTTTGCTTCTTGTGGTTTAAACGCTGCTGCTAAATCCGCATGCAGCCCCAGCATTGCAGTGCGAACATCCTCACCTACTTCAAAAGCCGTTGGCCCAATTGCTGGCCCCATCCAAGCATGTATCTTGCTCGCAGGGGAATTAAATTCAGCCAAAACATTACCAAGGATATTGCTTGCCAAACTGCGCCAACCGCAATGAACAGCGGCAATTTCCTTGCCATCCTCAGTAGCTAACAATACGGGTAGGCAATCAGCACTCATGATCACCAGTGGTGTGTTTGCACAATCTGTATACGCCGCATCGCCCTCCGGAATATCTTTGCAGCCATTCTCGGAAACTCGGATAACGCCATTACCATGCACTTGGTTTAGCCAAATTGGCGTTTGCGGTAACTTTAAATGTTTACTTAAGCGTTTCCGATTGGTTTTAACTGCCGCAGGTAAATCCTGCACGTGCGCACCTAGGTTTAAGCTGCTAAACGGGGCTACACTGACACCGCCACTGCGCTGAGTGCTGAACCCCTGTACACAATCGGACACTGGCCAATCCGGCAGCAAACCACGAATCATACTTCTTTATGTTCCTTACTATCCGCTCGCAAGGCTGCCAACAACTGCTGCATATCATCTGGAAGTGGAGCTTCCCACTCCATCATTTCACCAGTACGGGGATGCACCAAAGCTAACCGTATGGCATGAAGTGCTTGCCGGTTAAAGCCTCTGAGCAACGAGATAAATGCCTCGCTTGCTTGCCGGGGCGGCCGTGGCCTACCGCCGTATTGGGGATCGCCAACAAGTGGATAAGTTAAATGTGCCATGTGCACGCGAATTTGATGCGTTCGGCCACTCTCTAAACGCAACCGCAAGCGTGTATGCGCACGAAAACGTTCCGCAACACGATAATGGGTAACGGCTGGCTTGCCTGTGCGCGTTACCGCCATCAATGTGCGCTTAGTTGGGTGCCGGCCGATGGCGGCTTCTACTGACCCTCCGGCCGTCATCACGCCAGTACAAACGGCTTCATATTCCCGCGTAATCTCTCGCGCCTGCAGTGCAGCAACCAACGCCGTATAACTTGGTAAGGTTTTAGCAACCACCATCAAACCTGTGGTTTCCTTATCTAAACGATGCACAATCCCTGCGCGAGGCAGTTGCTCTAAAGTGGCACAGTGGTGGAGTAGTGCATTGAGCAAAGTACCATCTGGTGTGCCAGCCCCAGGGTGAACTACTAATCCGGCTGGTTTATTGATAATTAAAATATCATCATCTTCATACACGACATTGAGCGCAATTGCCTCTGGCGCGGAAAATACCTCAGGTTCAAGCGTGGCCTCCAAAACAACCTCTTGCCCGGCAATCACTTTTTCCCTTGGCTTGGTAACCACTTGGCCGTTAACCTGAACATTCCCCTCTTGTATCCATGTTTTTAATCGCGAACGCGAAAAATCAGGGAACAACTCAGCCAATGCTTGGTCCAACCTTGCACCTAAAAGAGTTTCAGTAATTATTGCTGTTTGTTTCACATAATCTGTCATAGAACCTGCGTTATGCATCCTCGTGCTGTGCATCGTTGCTTTTGATCGTTGCATTAGTGCGTTACAATCTGAAATTGGTACCTAGTGTACTTCAGATGATGATAAACATCCCAGGGAATTCAACGGAAAAATAAAAGAGATCAGGTTAACCATGAGAGTAGTTCTTTCGATTGCCATCTGCGCAGTATTATTTTTAGGTGGATGTTCATCTCGTTCAGATACCGATATTCAACGCTCTGAACTAGAAAACTTGTACGAATTATCACAAGAGTATTTACAAAATGGGCGCTTTGCGGATGCAGGGGCCTTGTTAACGCAAATCAATACCCGTTATCCTTTTGGGCCCTATGCCCAGCAAGTGCAACTCGATTTGATCTATGCCAATTACAAAGTGGGTAGAGAAGAACAAGCACTTACGGTTATCGATCGTTTCCTTTCGTTAAATCCGAATCACGCGGATAACGATTACGTGCGGTACATGCGTGGCCTAGTGCATTTGCAAGCTGAAGGTGCTTTCTTCCAAGATGCGTTTAACATCGAACGAAGCGATAGAAACCCAGTATATGCCGAGCGCGCCTTTGATGATTTCGCGGAATTGGTTCAACGCCACCCAGACAGCAAGTACGCGGCAGATGCGCGGCAACGTATGGTGGGTATTCAAGCCCGTTTAGCGCAGCACGAACTTGCTGCAGCTGAATATTACTTGCGCCGGGAAGCCTACATGGCGGCTGCTAATCGTGGCGTTTACATTTTGGAAAACTTTCCAAATGTTATTGAATCAAAACGAGCACTCGAAATTATGATTGCGAGTTACGATGCACTAGGGTTAGAGCAAGAAGCTGCCGACGCTCGCCAAGTGCTGAGTGCTAATTTCTAATTAAATGATTACCTTAGAGAGGGCGCTATCGTTTAAATAGCGTCCTCATTTTCTTCACCAGTGCGAATTCGAATTACGCGCTCAACGCCTGAAACGAATATCTTCCCATCACCAATCTTGCCAGTTTGTGCCGTTTCAATAATAGCTTCCACGCAGCGATCCACATCATCATCCGCAACAACAATTTCAAGCTTCACCTTTGGCAAAAAATCAACCATATATTCGGCGCCACGATAAAGCTCGGTATGCCCTCGTTGCCGCCCAAACCCTTTTACTTCGGAAACTGTCATGCCGGCAATACCCACTTCCGATAAAGCAGCGCGAACATCGTCTAATTTAAACGGCTTGATAATTGCTTCAATTTTTTTCATAACGATTAACCCTTGTTGCTCGCAAATGAATTCATCAATGTATGCACATAATGATTAGTTATCGGGTAGCGGCGATCTTTATTAAAGTTGCGGCGTGTTACCTTTGGCCCCACCGCACCTTGCCTGCGTTTATATTCATTTCGCTCTATTTTACGAATAATATCTTTTACTAGTGCCTCGGAATATCCCAATGCAACTAAATCAGCAATCGAAAGATCGCGTTCGGCGTAACCATCAATAATTTCATCCAGCACATCGTAGGGCGGCAGTGAATCTTGATCTTTTTGATCTGGCGCCAATTCAGCCGATGGTTCCCGAGTAATTACCCGCTCAGGTATCGCCGGCTGATCTTTCAGGTTGAGTGTATTTCGATATATCGACAACTGATACACCAAGCTTTTCGGCAGATCTTTGATAGGTGCAAAGCCACCACACATATCACCATAAAGCGTACAATAGCCCACGGCTAGTTCGCTTTTATTACCTGTAGTAAGCAATAAACTACCATGCTTATTCGATAACCCCATTAATAGCACACCGCGGCATCGAGCCTGCAGGTTCTCTTCTGTGGTATCGGCTGCAACATCACCGAACAATGGCGTTAAAGTTGCCATAAAGCTATCAACCATGGGCTCTATTGGCACAATATCAAACGCACAACCCAAAGTTGTGGCTTGTGCTTGCGCATCCTCTACACTGATATCAGCAGTGTAGCGATAAGGCATCATCACTGCTCTTACGCGTTCACCACCTAACGCATCAACGGCCAAAGCTAAAGTTAACGCCGAATCAATGCCGCCAGATAAGCCTAGAAGTACGCTCGGAAAACCATTCTTTTCAACATAATCACGCAAACCTAAAACTAACGCTTGATAAATGCTTGCTGAGTTTTCCGGCACTACAGGTAGGGGGTGCGGCACCGGCTGCAAACCTTCAAAACAGGCAGTTACCACAGCTTCTTCACAGTGGGGTAAATGCACCGCTACCTCGCCTTTTGCATCAAGCACTACGGAGTTGCCATCAAACACTACTTCATCTTGGCCACCTACAGTATTCACATACACCAAAGGCAATTGAGTTTCTTTACAGCGTGCCGAGAGCACCTGTAAACGCTGTGAGTATTTGTATTCTTCAAACGGCGAAGCGTTTACCGACACTAAAACTTGAGCACCTGCTTCACGAGTTTGGCGTGCCGCATCCGGGCTCCACAAATCTTCACAAATGAGTAGGCCAATTCTTACACCTTGCAACTCGAAAACAGTAGGTGTTGAACCCCGGGTAAAATAGCGCTGCTCATCGAACACACCGTAATTTGGTAATTTGCGCTTAAAATAAGTAGCTACTTTGTGCTGCTCAGAAAAAACGCTAAGCGCATTCCAATAAGTGTCACCATCAGTTTCTGGATGCCCAACAGCCACCGCTACTTCCGTTGTTGCCGCTCTTATTTCCTCAAGCGCAGCCGATACAACTTGATAAAGATCCGGCCGATAAAGGAGATCTTCAGGCGGATACCCAGTAATGGCGAGCTCAGGGAAAACGATAAGATCGGAATCTTGATGGTCCGCAATAACAGCGAGAATTTTTTCTTTATTCGCTTGAATCGCACCTACGGTAAGGTTGAGTTGCGCCAAGGTAATATTCAAAGGTAAGTGCATGCCCACATCCAATTCAAAGCAACATAAAACAATGTATTTAAATCATTGTTCAGCTAAGTGTTTGCTACTATAGCTCTACAGGCTGCGAATAATATAGCAACGCTCGAAACCTCGCAAACTTCAGGCTGGAGCAAGCAAGAAACGCTTACCGCCGCTACACAAATAAAATCCAGCCGCTTCACCAGCTTCTGAATTCTCGGCAATTTCTGCCCATTGATAATAGACATTACGATGCACACGGGCTCGTAAATTATCACGCACTACAACAGCGGGTAATTCCTTATCTAGCACCAAAGGATGATGCTCAGACAGCAAGTAGCGCTCACCAACATTTGTGGTTACCTGAACAAAGCTCACACTATCTTGGGTAACTTTTTGCCAAGTAGTTATCACAAAGGGTAAATCGTCTACCTTGATACGAACTTTCTCCGCTGGTGTTACCAAGAAGAATTCATCATTCTCTTGCTTCAATACACTCGCAAATAGTTTAACGAGAGCAATACGGCCAATGGGTGAGTTCATATAAAACCATTGCCCATCCGCGGCGATGCGGATATCGATATCCCCGCAGAACGGCGGATCCCACTTTTCTACTGGTGCGCGATGCTGGTGCTCAAGGCTGGCTTGTAATTTAGTTAAATCCATAATGCTCAACACACGAATACAATTGGTTCATGGCTTAATTCTGCCGCAGTAAATACCATAAGGTAGCTTCAGTTCGGTTAGATACTTTAATCGCCTTGAATATGGCAGATAAGTGCACGCGAATTGTGCCTTCAGTGATACCTAAAATATTCGCTATTTCTTTGTTTGATAGGCCTTGAGCCAGCAATTGCATAATTTCTCGCTGCCGTGGCGATAGCTTTCTATCTGCCTCAGTTTGTTTACGGTAGGGTAAATCATCTACGGGTAAATAGGCTTTATTCTGAAGTAAACCATGAATCGCTAATTTCACGCTTTCAGCGCTAGCATCTTTACGTAAATAACTCTGAGCACCTTGCCCAATGCCAGTTTGAATATCAGCAGTGCTGCTACGCCAAGTGAACAACACTATATGAGCATCCGGCGCAATGCCATGAAGTGTATTGATCACAAATCGATGATCCGCATCCGGCAAATCTAATTCCGAGAAAATTAAATCGTAGGTTTCGCCAGAATTAATATAGCTTTTTGCCACTTCAAGATTTGTTGCTTCATAAATCGCAACCGACCCCGGTTGCGAGGTGAGCAGGTGAATCAGCCCTGTTCGCGTTAAAAATTGCGGATCTATAATCAGAATCTTCATAATCGCTTTTGCTCTCTTGAGTAACAACCGCTTCTCTTTACAAGAAGTTTGCGGATAGCGGATCTCGTTTGTGTTTCTAAATTTTAACAAATATCCCAAATAAATGTTAGGTTTAAGCCTATAAATTAAATATCTGTTATGGGCCAACGAAACGAAAGTTATAGTATTAACGCTATATGCCTTTAATACTAAACCTCTAGTGTTGTACTTAAGAAGTTTTTTCTACCCTGTACTGAACAGAAAAAACCGGTATATTGATAATTAACATTTTTTGGGTGACGGAAAAGGTCTGCGATGAAGGCATTTAAACTTCTTTCGAACTTATTATTGGCTCGGCAACTTCAATGCGCGTTAACTTTGCTGATGAGTTCTTTATTGCTTGTGTATAGCGTTGCTTCGGCAAACACGCAAGGTGGTGATTTCAGTAACCACACTGTCTTCCATAACTTCGATGGTTTCACTTTCACCGGTGAGCCCGGTAACAACGCACGCCTATTAAATTTCTCGGTAATGGTGGTGGCAAACGGCAAAATTGTTGCCACCGGAACTTCACAATTGGTTGATAATTACCAAGGCGCAAAAAAAGTAGATTTAATGGGCCGAACTCTTATTCCGGGTTTAATAGATGCTCATGGCCATATTTCTAGTTTAGGAGAGAATTTAACTCAGGTTGATGTTCGCGGTACCACAAGTAGAACGCAAGCGGTAGCAACCGTAGCTAATTACGCTGACGATAACCTCCATCACGAATGGATTGTTGGCCGCGGTTGGAACCAAGAGCTTTGGCCTGACCGGCAATTTCCAACACGGCAAGATTTAGACGAAGTAATTAGTGATCGCCCGGTTTGGTTAGTGCGTGTTGATGCACACGCGGGTTGGGCAAATAGTAAAGCGCTGGAGCTTGCTGGCATTACCGACGACACGGTAGATCCTCCCGGAGGCCAAATCATTCGTGATAACTCCGGTAAAGCAACCGGTGTGTTAATCGATACGGCGATGGCGATGGTGCAAGCAGTGCTTCCGGAAGCAACCGATGAGCAACTTGCCGAGGTAAACGATAAAGCATTCCAACACCTACTTTCATTGGGTATCACACAAGTTCATGACGCCGGCGTAGATGCGCGTAGGCTCAACATTTTTAAACAACTTGCAGAGGCTAACCAATTGCCTTTACGAGTGAACGCTATGATCGCCTCAAGTGAGCCTCGTTTAGCCGAACTCCTGGCTGCAGGCCCCTATCGTAGTGATAACGATATGCTACAAATCAATAGTGTAAAGGTATATGGCGATGGCGCTCTTGGTAGCCGCGGTGCTCGATTAATAGAGCCTTATAGTGATGATGCCGATAATATCGGTTTGCTGATTAACCCTGAGGACCGCGTTCGTGAGCTATTCAGCCTTACTCACAACCATGGCTTTCAAATCAACTACCATGCCATTGGCGATTACACGAATCGTTTAGCGTTAAATGAGTTTGCTCGCTTGGCAGAATCTGAGCATAGTTATCGGCACCGTATTGAACACGCGCAGATTGTTAGTATGGAGGATATTCCGCGTTTTCTTGCCCTCGATATCATTCCTTCGATGCAACCTACCCACGCTACAAGCGATATGAACATGGCCGAAGATCGCGTGGGTTCAGAGCGTATTGCCGGAGCCTATGCTTGGCGTGAATTTCTTGATCAAGGCTCGCTTATTGCTGCAGGCTCAGATTTTCCAGTTGAACTTGCCAATCCATTTTACGGTATTCACGCGGCTGTAACGCGGCAAGACCGTGATAACCAGCCAGTAGAGGGCTGGTATCCGGAACAGCGCATGACACTGCAAGAGGCCTTGCGCAGCTTCACTCTCGACGCCGCCTACGCGGGCCACTATGAACAAGAAACCGGAAGTTTAGAGCCAGGCAAGTGGGCTGATTTTATTGTACTAGATCAGAACCCCCTGCGCATGAAAGTTGAGGATCTTTGGCGCGTTCGCGTTGAATATACTTTCGTTGCTGGCAAAGAAGTTTACAAACGCCCGATTTAGATTCCTTTCGTGTATCAGGGATAATTTATAAAGGATAGTTATGGCCGATGAATTTCTGTTTGCCGATGAAGGCGTTCAATCACAACCGATAGAACCACAGCCACCGTTTCACATTCTTATCGTTGATGACGATGAGGAAATACACGTTATTACAAAAATGGCGTTGGCTGATTTTCATCTCGATAAACGCCCTTTGGCTTTTCACTCCGCGTATTCCGCTAGAGAAGCAAAAGAAATGCTAGCTAAGCGGAATGATTTCGCATTGATGCTGCTTGATGTCGTGATGGAATCTGATCATGCAGGTTTAGATGTAGCGCGGTGGACACGAGAAGAGTTAAAGAATAAGTTAATTCGTATCGTTTTGCGCACCGGGCAGCCTGGGCAAGCTCCGGAAGAAGAAGTTATCGCAAAATATGATATCGATGATTACAAAGAAAAAACTGAGTTAACGTACCGCAAATTAATGACGTTAATGTATTCGAGCTTGCGTGCATTTCGTGATTTACAAGCCATTGAGCACTACAAATCCGGGCTTGAACGCATTATCAAAGCCTCGGCGGAAATATTTTCAGCGCAATCAGTAAACCAACTGAGCCAAGGCATATTAGAGCAGCTTGTAGCCCTACTCACCCGCACCCAAACCGCGGCCTACTGCAAGATAAATCCTGCGGGCTACACCGCCAGTGCTGATACTGATCAGCCACTGCAGATTATTGCAGCCACCGGCGAATACACCCAGCGTGTAGGGGAACTGCTAAAAAACAGTGATGCACAACGCATTGTAAATGATTTGCGCCAGCGCAAAGAATCAGTAGCTTATGAAATAGCAGATGACACCTACTACGGCCTTTATAAAACTTCGAAATCTCAATATTACTTGCTATTTATCAAAGGTATTGGCGAACTAAGTGAAACAGATAAGCATTTACTTAGTTTATTCATGAACAACACCGCCATTGCCTTCGAGCACGCTACATTACTGAATAACTCTATTTGATCAATATCGATAAATTTCACGTTCACATTCAACTACTAAATTAAATGAGTATTAGCTGCTATGAGCATCGATCAAATCCGCCGCGATTATACCCAGCGCACTCTGCAACGAAGCGATTTGTTGGAAGATCCAATCGAGCAATTTCAACTTTGGTTTAATGATACATTAGAAGACCAAGGCGATACCGACCCAACCGCCATGGTATTGACCACATGCGCGGATAATCAGCCAACACAACGAGTAGTTCTACTGAAAGGCGTTAGCGAGCAAGGGTTTGTATTTTATACCAATTACGAGAGCCAAAAGGGCCAACAGCTTGCTCGTAATCCAAATTGCAGTTTACATTTTGCATGGTTGCAGCAAGAGCGGCAGATAACCATAACCGGTAAAGCCGAACGCTTAAGCACAGCAGAGAACACACACTATTTTCAATCTCGGCCGCGTGCCAGCCAGCTCGGTGCCTGGGCATCGCAACAAAGCCAAGTCATTGCCGATCGCAAAAGTTTGGAACAACGGTTAGCAGAAGTTGAAGCACGCTTCGCCGAAGAGCCGGTACTACCATTACCATCATTTTGGGGTGGCTTCCGAGTTGTACCCGAAAGCATAGAGTTTTGGCAGGGCCGCAGCGGCCGTTTGCATGATCGCTTTCGCTATCAACGTCATTCAGAAAATTGGCAGTTACAACGGCTACAGCCCTAACACCGCCGGCGACTCTACGCCAAGCTTTTTAGCGCAATGTTGCAATCGAGGCCAAGTTAATTCATCAAGGAGCACACCCCGCTCGGTTTGCTCCTGAAAATTAGCCAAAGCGCCGCTACCAGGAATTCGTACAGGCTGGCTCGAATCAATGGGCTGCGCATCTAAACAACGGGTTAATAAATCTTCCGCCACACGAACAAACGCAGCCTTCCCAGCGAACGCCTCAGGATCAATAACCTGCACAAAAAATGTATTTTGCTCACCATCAGCAACGGCTTCCGCGCGGCCATAACCACTCAAACCTAATGTCCATAATTCGCTCTGTAAACATAAGCCGTAACCCTTGTACCCTAAATCGGCTCCTCCCAAAGGTAAAATAGCACCACCCTCTTCGATATAAGCCTTTGGGTTATTGGTAATCTCACCGGTTTTAGTAACAATTGCAGGCCAAGGTAGGAGCTCATTGCGATCATAGGCTTGCCGTATTTTGCCAGCAGCAGTTACTGAAAAACTCATATCCAACAAGAGCGGCGCGCCATTGGTTGGTACACCAATGGCATAAGGGTTAGGCGAAAAAACACGGCTACTGCTGCCTGCTGGTGCAACACTTGATTGTGCAGGTGTTGCCGCCATCAAGTTAACTAACAGCCCTCTATCAGTGGCTATTTGCAAGTAAGCTGCCAAGCTCGCTACATGTTCGCAGCGCCGCACTACCACGGTGCCGGTACCGGCATGCAAAGCCATAGTACAAGCTTTTTCTACGGCTTGCGGTGCCACAAACAAGCCAGGCAACCCATTGGCATCCCAAGTTTCAACGGCTGCTCTACTATTCAGCACTTGCACACTACCCTCACCCCGAGCTGCACCGCTTTGTAATTGCTTCACATTGTAGGGTAACCGGCGCATGCCGTGGGTACGAAAACCTAAAAGATCGCCCCATAAAAGAGATTCCGCCATCGTTTTGGCAATCGTTGCTTCCGCTCCCGCTTTTGCAAAGCAGGCCGTTGCAAAGGTTAGCAAGCTTTCTTTTGTTACTCTCACTTGGGTCATAAACCAGCCTTTTTTCTCAAAAAATACAGTGTAACGGTTAAATCATACTTGGTCAGCGCTCTTTCGTCCGTTAAGCTGTAAGATTAACCAGATTACCGAATCTCTGAGGAAAGGAAAAGAAGATGGATAAGATCGCTGTGATCACCAGCGGCGGCGATGCGCCGGGCATGAATGCGTGTATTCGAGCTATTGTAAATACTGCTTGGCAGGATAACGTAGAAGTTGTGGGTTTTCGCCACGGCTTTCGTGGCATCGTTCAAAATTTAGCGCAACCCCTACACCCAGATGATATGCGGTTAGTGAGCCAGCGCGGCGGTACCTTTTTAAAGAGCTCGCGCTTTCCTGAGTTTCGTGAGATAGCCTCCGCTCAGGCCGCTGCAGAAGTACTCGATAGCCACGGTATCAGCGCGCTGATCGTGATCGGTGGCGATGGGTCGTTTCGCGGCGCCGCACACCTGCAGGAACACTGGCAAGGCCAAGTAATTGGTATTCCTGGCACCATTGATAACGATATCGCCGGTACCGATACAACCATCGGCTTCGCCACCGCCGTGGATACCGCCATGGATGCTATCGATAAAGTACGGGAAACCGCAGAAGCCATGGCGCGGGTGTTTTTGATTGAAGTGATGGGCCGGCACGCCGGCTTTATCGGCTTACATGCCGCCATTGCCGGCGCGGCTGAGGCCATGCTGCTTCCTGAGCTTGAGCCGCAACCAAAATTAGCAGAAATGGCGGATAATATTTTGCAAGCGCGAAAAGCCTTTCCAGATAGTAGCTATGTTGTTGTGGTAGCCGAGAATTTGTGGCCGGGTGGCGTACATGAACTCGGTAATAATCTATCGAAAGCCACTGGCGTAACTTGCCATCCTTGCCCGCTAGGCCATATTCAACGGGGCGGGCGGCCGAACGCACAAGATCGCATATTAGCAACGCAACTTGGGGCAGCGGCCGTATCTGCTATTCTTGAAGATAAACGCAGCATTATGATCGGCCTCGAACAAGAGCACGTAGTTGAGGTACCGCTCCATTCAATCCTAGCTCGAGATAAACCACTCGACCGACGTTTGGTGCAATTGCAGCAAGGTTTGCAAGGCGTAAATTTAGCTTCAAAAACAACTGCGAAAACCGCATAATGGCGGCCCTTTTTAAAGCGCATTAATTCACAGTTAAAGGTGGTTAAACAATTGGCAAACATATTCCCTATTTCAGTAAACCTTGATGAGCCAGTGCGTGCCTATTTTGGTGCTGATTTGGCAACCGATATCACATCGAATCATACTTATGTAATCGGTTTTGGCTTTGATGGTACAGCGTGTTTTCGTAAAGGCACGCGCTACGGGCCAGACGGCCTGCGTGCCGTTTCTGAGGATATCGAATCGTATTCGCCATACTTAGATCGCGATTTAGAGGATTACGAATTTTTCGATTTAGGGAATTTACAGCTTGGTGATAGCACTGATGTGGAAGCGCAGTGGCAGCAAGCGAGCAATGATTTCAAAAAAGTATTCGATACCATCGATATACAGGCCAACGATATAAAAATACTTACACTTGGTGGCGAGCATTCCATTTCCTATGCGCCCATTGTTAAGTATCTAGAGCAATATCCGGATCTTGTATTGCTGCACTTGGATGCTCACGCCGATCTGCGTGATGGCTTTACTGGCTATCATTATTCTCACGCCTCAATTATTCGCCGGGCGCTCGACCATTTTGGGCCCGGCCACGAGCTCATCCAATATGGTATTCGTTCAGGCACGCGCGAAGAATATGCGTTTATGCGCGAGCACAAAACCGTGCGTACTTCACGTAAAGATTTTCTCGATAGCGTGGCGGCCATACCAGCCGATCGCCCGATTTATTTAACACTGGATTTAGATTATTTCGATCCATCATTTTTGCCCGGCACCGGCACACCCGAGCCCGGCGGTGAAGATTTTCATTCGTTTGTGAGCCTCATCAAGCTACTCAAAGAGCGTAACTTCGTGGGTTGTGATGTTGTTGAGCTTTCACCACAAATCGATCCCACCGGAAATTCAGATGTATTCGCGGCTAAAATTGTCCGCGAGTTGTTACTTGTACTTGAGGAGAGCCGCGCATGAGTGCCCCAAGCTTGAATGAAAAATGGAACATTGAAGATGCGGAAGCCTTGTACGGTGTGAACCGCTGGGGTGCAGGCTATTTCAGCATTGGCGAACATGGCAACATTCAAATATCGCCAAACCATCGCAAGCCCGATGTGTACATTGATATGAACGAAGTGCTCGAGGAAATGAAAGCCGAGGGTATCGAATTCCCTGCGGTTATTCGTTTTCACGATATTTTACGCTCACAAGTAGAAATCATTAACGAAACTTTTCGCGATACTATCGAAACAGCCGATTATCAAGGTAAGTATGTCGGCGTTTACCCGATCAAAGTGAACCAGATGCGGGAAGTAGTAGAAGAAATTCTGGATGCCGGTGAAGCCTACAACTACGGGTTAGAAGCCGGCTCAAAGCCGGAACTCATGGCTGTTTTGGCTTACAACGAGAATCCTGAAGCCCTAACAATTTTGAACGGCTATAAAGATGAAGATTATTTAACCCTTGCCCTATTGGGACGCCACATTGGCCGCAAGATGATTGTGGTCGTTGAGAAATTCTCTGAACTTGAAATGCTGGTGCGGTTATCGAAAAAATACAAGATTGATCCGATGATTGGTTTGCGTTCAAAAATGATGGTTCGCAGCACCGGGAAGTGGTCGAGCTCTAGTGGCGATCGGGCAAAATTTGGTTTAAGCATTGCAGAAATCGTAAATGCCATGGAATATTTGAAAAGCCACGATATGTTGCACTGCGCAAAACTACTGCATTTCCATATTGGCAGCCAGATTTCGGATATCCGGAAAATAAAAGAAGCGGTAACCGAAGGCGCACGTTTATACGCGAAATTAGTGCAAATGGGCGTTCCTTTAGAGTATCTCGATATCGGTGGCGGTTTAGGTATTGATTACGATGGCAGTAGTACCACCACAGATTCTTCCCGCAATTACTCCACGGAAGAGTATGTTGCCGATATCGTTTATGGCGTCAAACAAATCTGTGATCTTGAAGAAGTGGCTCATCCAAGTATCGTCAGCGAGAGTGGCCGGGCCATCACCGCACACCACAGTTTGGTAGTTACAAACGTGGTTGGCGAAGTGAACCCCGGCGCTACTGATTTTGATTTCAGCCCGGAAGAAGGTGAGCATGTACTTGTCAGTAACATGCGCGAGCTTGTAAACGGCAACGATATTCATCCACAAGAGCGCTACAACGATGCTGCTGCATACAAGCAAAGTGCTTATGAAGCCTTTAAGCTCGGTATCTTATCGATCCGTGAGATGGCGAAAATTGATACCATTTATTGGCGCGTGCTTACCGATATTCACCATGCCTTAGACCATGAAACTCGGCAAATTCAAGAACTCGATGAATTAGAAGATGCATTAGCGAGCCAATACCTTGCCAATATGTCGATCTTCCAATCGGCCGCCGATACTTGGGCCATTGGCCAGTTATTGCCAATAGTGCCGCTTACGCGCTTGCATGAAAAGCCGGAAGTGCGGATATCTATCGCCGATATCACCTGCGATAGCGATGGGAAAATTGGTAAATACATCGAAGGAAATAGCATCAGCGATAACATTCCAATGCATCGCCTTCGAAAAGGCGAATCCTATCCGATTGGCATGTTCTTAACCGGCGCTTATCAGGATGTAATGGGCGATATGCACAATTTATTTGGGCGTTTAACGGAAGTTCATATTTTTAGCCATGATGATGAACCAGGTGCTTTTTACATTGAAGAAATTGTGCCTGGCCACTCGGCTGAAAAAGTATTGGAAACCATGCAATACAACACCGATTATATGGCCAAAATGGTGAAAAAATCGATCGATAAGCAAATCCGTAAAGGTTCATTAGCTCCCCGCGAAGGTGTGCGTTGGAGCGATTTTTACGAGCGATGCTTGGCCGGCACAACTTACCTACGGGAAGAACGCAAATAAGCCTTTGTTCAGGAAAACGCCTAGAAATGGGCATTTCCTGAGCAGTTGAACCGCAAACGCCAAAAAGCGGTTGACTTCAACTGCCAGAAAACGTTTAATTGCACCCACTTTACGCAACAGCGTAAAACAAAAATTTGCCCGGATAGCTCAGTTGGTAGAGCAGAGGATTGAAAATCCTCGTGTCGGTGGTTCGATTCCGCCTCCGGGCACCATTATTTCAAAGGCCCTGCTAGCAATAGCGGGGCTTTTTGTTTTAAAACACCTTAATTAGAATTATCCCTCGCTGAAAAATACCCCTTCTTTGGTAGATCGGTTTTAAGTATACAAAAACACCTATTTTTTCCCTCGCAATTCTTTAATTTTATGTTAATCTTCCCGCGCTTTTATTGGTGCGCTTAACTTGGCCTACCCCACAGATACTTACGCACGAATAAAGCCCCCCTCCGCTCTACGTTAAAGCTTGGCAGCACACATGTGCGCGCCTATTAGTTGCAGGTTTTAGAAATGAAAATTGCAGTAGGAATACTCGCTCTACTATCAGCGGTGCTGTTCAGCACGCCAGCCTATGCCGCTGTTCCCGAACTCGATATGACCAATACCACCATCGGCTTTTTCGCCCTCGGTATCTTTATTCTCGCCTACATCTTGGTGATGGGGGAAGAAAAGCTGCATATGCGTAAATCCAAGCCAGTGCTGGTTGCCGCTGGCGTTATATGGATTCTCATTGGCTGGGTTTACACGCAGCAAGGCATGCAAGATTCGGCCGAACATGCATTCCGGCAAACCTTACTAGAGTTCTCTGAGCTCATGTTATTCCTCTTAGTAGCAATGACCTACATTAACGCATTGGAAGAACGTCGGTTATTCGATGGCCTGCGTTCTTGGCTTATCCGCAAGGGGTTTAGCTATCGCTCACTTTTCTGGATTACCGGTGTTTTATCCTTTGTTATTTCGCCGATTGCCGATAACTTAACCACTGCACTTCTAATGTGCGCCGTAGTGATGAAAGTGGCCGAGGGCGATAAGAAATTTATTGGCATTTGCTGTGTGAATATCGTGGTGGCCGCGAATGCTGGCGGCGCTTTCAGCCCCTTTGGTGATATCACTACACTCATGGTATGGCAAGCGGGTATGGTAGCTGCACAGGAGTTCTTGGCGTTGATGGTGCCGGCATTGGTGAACTTCCTGATTCCAGCAACAATCATGAGTTTCTTTATTGAAAACCGGAAACCAGAAGCCCTGAGCGAAAGTGTTGAGCTGAAGCGCGGCGCCTTCCGAATTACCGCCCTATTCTTGCTCACTATCGCCACCGCCGTAGCCTGCCACACTTTGCTTAATCTACCCCCGGTTTTAGGCATGATGATGGGCCTCGGCTATTTACAATTCTTTGGCTATTTCCTCCGCATGACCCTACCCGGCTCGCTGGCCCGAAAAAAGGCTATGGCCGAACGTGTGGGTGATCAAAAAAGGCTCGAACGCCTCGGTAGCGTGGTACCTTTCGATGTATTTAGCCGCGTATCCCGCGCTGAGTGGGATACCTTGCTGTTTTTCTACGGCGTTGTAATGTGCGTAGGTGGTTTAGGGTTTTTAGGCTACTTGGGCTTGATGTCGGATTTTCTCTACAGTGAATGGAACCCCACCTATGCAAACGTAGTTCTCGGTATGGCATCGGCTGTGATCGATAACATTCCCGTGATGTTTGCTGTACTCACCATGCAGCCGGAAATGTCGCATGGGCAGTGGCTTTTAATTACACTCACAGCCGGCACTGGCGGTAGCTTACTCTCGGTGGGCTCTGCCGCAGGTGTTGCCCTAATGGGGCAAGCGCGCGGTTATTACACCTTCATGACGCACCTAAAGTGGGCGCCTGCCATATTCCTCGGCTATATCGCTAGTATTTTTGTGCACCTTTGGTTGAATGCGCATACTTTCGATTTATATGGCATCGTGTGATAGCGGGCTTATTTAGCCCGCTCTGCAATGTATAAAGCGAATCTTCGGATTCGCTTTTTTCTTATCTGCTTTTTCTCCTCACCTACTATTCATCACATTTATGCGTTTAATTAATAACCATGTCATTCATCAAGTGAATGGTGATAATTTTATATATAGATTGGATGAATACCAAAGCTAAGCTCATACTCATTTTGTGTTTAACATTGAACTAACAAATTAGGCGTGATTATGAGCAGCAATGAAAAACCAACCCAAGATTTAGTGTTCGCCAAAGAGCTAACGAACGAGTTCCGCAGTATTTTTAGCGAGCAAGCACAAGCTCTTATTGTGGAACTAACCCGAAAGTTTCGGCCTCGCTTACAAGAGCTCTTAGTAAGCCGCAAAGTGGCGCAAGATACCTACGATAATGGTGCGCTTCCTGATTTTGCAAAAGAAACTGCGGATATTCGTAATGGTGAGTGGCGCATTGCGGCTATCCCGAAAGATCTACAAAAACGCCATCTTGAAATTACCGGCCCAGTAGAACGAAAAATGATTATAAATGCGCTCAACGCTGATGTTGATGTGTTTATGGCAGATTTCGAAGATGCGCAATCGCCTACTTGGGAGGGGTTAATTCAAGGCCAGATCAACTTACGCGATGCAAACCTCGGAAACATATCCCACACCGATACAAAAAGTGGCAAAGAATACGCACTCAAAGAAAATCCAGCCATGCTTATTGCGCGAGTACGCGGCCTGCATCTTCCGGAGAAACACCTTCTCGTTGATGGCCAGCCAGTTCCCGGAGCGCTACTCGATTTTATCCTCTATTTCTTACATAACTACCAATCTCGAGCAGAAAAAGGAAGCGGCGTTTATTTGTATGTGCCGAAGCTTCAACATCATCAAGAAGCGCTTTGGTGGAATGATGTATTCAGTTACCTCGAAGATAAACTCGAACAGCCGCGCGGCACTGTTCGCTGTACTGTGCTGATTGAAACCTTACCTGCGGTGTTTCAAATGCACGAAATTCTGCACAGCCTTCGTCATCATATTGTGGGTTTAAATTGTGGCCGCTGGGATTACATCTTTAGCTATATCAAAACGCTGCGTGCACATGCCGATAGGGTATTACCCGATCGACAAGTAGTTACCATGAACCAACCTTTTCTTAGCGCCTATTCACGTTTGTTAATTAAAACCTGCCATCAGCGCGGTGCCCTTGCTATGGGCGGCATGGCGGCATTTATCCCGAGTAAAGATAGCGCCGAGAACGCCGAAATCTTGAAAAAAGTAAGAGCGGACAAGGAACTTGAGTTCAGTAATGGCCACGATGGTACCTGGATTGCTCACCCCGGATTAGCACCCACTGTACGCGATGTGGCGGCTAAATATCTAGGCGATTACCCCAATCAAATCCATGTAAGCCGGGAACAAGATGCGGAAATTAGTGCTGCTGATTTACTCGAGCCAAGCACCGGCGAAAGAACCGAAGAAGGTATGCGAACCAACATTCGTGTGGCGCT
Source organism: Aliidiomarina iranensis (assembly GCF_003987135.1). Taxonomy (GTDB): domain Bacteria; phylum Pseudomonadota; class Gammaproteobacteria; order Enterobacterales; family Alteromonadaceae; genus Aliidiomarina; species Aliidiomarina iranensis. The sequence continues at coordinate 18,835 of NZ_PIPJ01000012.1, read as the reverse complement.
GCAATATATTGCGGCTTGGCTTTCGGGTAAAGGCTGTGTGCCCATTTATGGATTAATGGAAGACGCCGCTACCGCCGAAATCTCGCGAACTTCGATTTGGCAGTGGATTCAGCACGGTAAAGCGTTATCTGATGGCCGCAAAGTAACCAAAGAGCTGTTTCGCACAATGTTAGCGGAAGAGGCAGATGTTGTAGCCCAAGAGGTTGGCAACGAACGCTGGCAAAGTGAAAACTTTGCAACAGCAAAAACGCTACTTGATGAAATCACTACGGCCGATGAACTCACAGAGTTCCTCACCCTACCCGGCTATAAACATTTATAAACCTAAAAACTTGTACTCAACAACAAATTTAAACGGAAGGAACACCACCATGACCACACCAAAACATATGCAAAAAGAAGTTGCCGCTTTGGAACAAAAATGGGCAACAGAAGATCGCTGGAAAGGCGTAGAACGCACATATAGCGCGGAAGATGTTATTCGTTTACGGGGTTCACGAAAAACCGAATACACCCACGCGGCCAAAGGTGCTGAAAAGCTATGGCGTTTAGTTAACGGCGCGGCACAAGAAAAGTTTGGCAAAAATTATGTTAATGCGCTCGGCGCGTTAACTGGCGGCCAAGCCGTGCAACAAGTAAAAGCCGGCCTTCAAGCCATTTATCTATCGGGTTGGCAGGTTGCCGCCGATAACAACTCAGCCGCCAGCATGTATCCGGATCAATCACTTTATCCCGTTGATTCAGTGCCAAAAGTAGTGGAGCGTATTAATAACTCTTTTGCTCGTGCCGATCAAATTCAATGGTCGAAAGGTATTGGCCCTGATGACGAAAGCTACGTGGATTATTTTGCCCCTATCGTAGCGGATGCCGAAGCGGGTTTCGGTGGTGTATTAAATGCTTACGAACTCATGCTTGGTATGATCAAAGCCGGTGCCGCCGGGGTGCATTTTGAAGATCAACTAGCCTCGGTGAAGAAATGTGGCCACATGGGCGGTAAAGTTTTGGTACCTACTCAGGAGGCCGTTCAGAAATTAGTGGCCGCTCGCTTAGCCGCCGACGTTGCGGGGACAGATACACTTATCGTAGCCCGCACCGATGCCAATGCGGCCGATTTGTTAACCAATGATGTTGACCCCAACGACACCCCATTCCTAACCGGTGAACGCACGAGCGAGGGTTTTTATAAGGTAAAAGCGGGCATCGACCAAGCTATCTCTCGCGGCTTGGCCTATGCACCTTTTGCTGATTTAGTTTGGTGCGAAACGGCAAAGCCAGATTTAGAAGAAGCACGCCAGTTTGCTGAAGCTATTCACGCTAAATACCCAGGTAAGCTTTTAGCTTATAACTGCTCACCTTCGTTTAACTGGAAGCGCAACCTTGATGATGCCACGATCGCTAAATTCCAGCGTGAACTCGCTGCTATGGGTTACAAATTCCAGTTCATCACCTTAGCGGGTGTTCACAACATGTGGTATCACATGTTTAACCTCGCCTACGATTATGCGCGGAACGATATGTCGGCGTATGTGAAGTTGCAGCAAGAAGAGTTCGCCTCAGCTGATCGCGGCTATACCTTCGTTGCTCACCAACAAGAAGTGGGCACTGGCTACTTCGATCAGGTAACTAACGTGATTCAAGGTGGGGTATCTTCGGTAACCGCATTAAAAGGCTCAACTGAGGAAGAGCAATTCTCTTGAGCCCGAGCAATTTTCATTGGCAAGAATAATTTGCTTGAACAAGAACAATTCTCTTAAGCAATAAAAAAAGGGGGCATTACAAAATGCCCCCTTTCGTATGTTTGCTATCAAAACTTAACCTACAGAGCCGATTCCTGTACCTGCCCGTTTTGTTTGTAAATCACACCTTCTTTCATTACAAAATCAACGTTTTGTAAAAGGTTCATGTAGCGTAGAACATCACCACGCACCGCAATAATATCGGCCACCTTACCTTCCTGCACGGAACCGAAACGATCTTGCACGCCCATCATTACCGCAGGCCAATAAGTAGCTGCGCGAATGGTATCTTTGGCATCAAACTCCATGATATCTACCCACCACGCCATTTCTTGCCAAGTAGATTGGCAATGAAATTTCATGGGAATTCCACTATCGGTACCAATCATCATCACCACACCGGTATCTTTTAACTGAGCAATTTTATTTTTCAGTGTTGAACGGCGTAAAGGTGTAAGTTGCATGTAGCCAAGTTGCGCCGGCTGAGTAATAGAAGAACGAATATCGGCAACGATATCTTCCGATAACCCCATCTCCCAGCACGGATCATCTAAGCGCGTAGGGTTATCTACGGTATTATTGTAATTCCACAAACCTTCCACGGTTGGTGTCCAAAATAACAAGCCATCGAATATGCCCGTTGCAGTGCGTTCAATAAGTGCATCAAGAATATCTTGTGGGTAGCCAGGCGCAGTAGTTAAACCGGTATGCTCAAAGTTATCGATACCAATATCCAAGCCCACACGAATCTCATCAGGCTTATGGGCATGCCCAACTACTTTCATTCCTAATCGGTGTGCTTCATCCACAATGGCTTGTGCTACTTCAAGCTCCATATCGTCGTGGTCGATCAACTTCACCATTTCCATGCCTGCTTCGTGCAATTGCTGCACACGGCGCTGGGCTTCCGCTACGGTGCGCACTTCCCACCGATAATCCCGTTGCCACTCATCTACCTCATGCTGAAGAAACGGCCCCGAGGTATAAAGGTGCGGCCCCGGAATTCGGCCGCTCCGAATTGCCTCTTTTACATTTACCGAGGCTTCAAGAGGCGCTCCTAAATCACGGGTACTAGTTACACCCGCGAGCAACAGTTGCAATGCTGCGGCAGGCATAATCTCACTTTCAAACCGATCGGCGTATGTTGAATTCCAATGCGGGTAATCAGCGTGCCCAACTAACATTAAATGCGCATGATTCTCCCAAAGCCCCGGAAGCAAATCATGGCCGCCCATGTTAATTTCCCGATAGCCTTCAGGCACGGGTAAGGTATCGATAGTTCCTACCTGCTGAATAATGCCGTTATCGATAAGCACTACACTACGCAAAATAGGGTTAGCTACTGTACCATCGATTAAACGGCCGCCCACTAGGGCAATTTTTTCCGCCTGTGCAGGCCATGCACAAGCAAGTAATACACAAAATATAATTCCGCGAACCATAGCGAACCTCTTTATTGTTGTTGTTTGTATTTTACTCAGCTTAGCCTGTAATAATCGATATAACAACGATTTAGTAAAGTGTTAGGCTGAGCCTAACGCCGCGGTTTTTCTTGCGGCTTACCTTTTAACTTAAGTAGCTTCATCATATTTTACGTGTAAAAAACGAATACACTGTGGATAGGGAAAAACATCGGCAATCACCCCAGCTTTAATTTTTTCCTGCTGCTCACCCCAATAATCAGCACTAGCCAATTCAGGGTAGAGGTCTAAAAACTGTGCTCTTAATTTCGGGTTGTAAAATACATACTGAGGTAGCTGCTCAGGAAAAACATCGTTCGGAGCCACCGAAATAGAAGATGAATCTTGCAACGAATCTTCCATCGATTCGGCTTTCGGTAATGCCCTAAAGTTCATCTCGTGCAGATACTGAACTTCATCATAATCGTAAAACACCACCCGTTTAGTTCGAGTAACCCCAAAGTTTTTCAGCAACATATCGCCAGGAAATATATTCGCAGCCAACATATCTTTTATTGCTTGGCCGTAATCTTGAATTATGGCCTTGGTTTCCTCTGGGTTTGCATACTCCAAGTATATGTTCAGCGGTGTCATCCGTTTTTCGATATACATGTGGCGGATAATCAGTAAATCGTTTTCAAACTCCAATGAGCTGGCAATGCTCTTTTTTAGTTCCTCGAGAAGATCAGCTGAAATACAACTCAAGGGTAAAGCTACGTTGGAATACTCAATGGTATCGGCCATACGCCCCACCCGATCGTGTCGCTTTACCAGCTGGTAGCGCTTCAATACGGTATCGCGGCCGAAAGGCTTGCTTTCGCCGAATTCATCGCGAATAACTTTAAAAACATAAGGAAAAGAAGGCAGGGTGAACACCATCATCACCAAACCGCGAATACCCGGTGCCGCAACCATTTGTTCATTAGTATCAGCTAAATGATTTAACAGTTCCCGATAGAATTCGGTTTTACCTTGTTTGTGTAACCCAATCGAAGAATAGAGTTCGGCAAGTGTTTTGCGTGGCATCAAGCCCTTAAGAAAACGCACTAGCGCCGAAGGTGCGCGCGTATTCACCATAAAATAAGCGCGAGAAAAACTGAAAATAATGGTCATTTGGTTTACATCAGTAATCAACGCATCAAGAAACAACTCGCCTTGTTGATTCACTAAAACCGGCACAATAAAGGGATATTGTTGATCCTCAGTAACGATGCGCCCTACCACATAAGCCGCTTTGTTCCGATAAAATGGATTTTGCAATACATCTAGGCGGAGTTGGTGCGCCGCCAATGCTCGAACATTAGATTGCCGCTGAAAAGCGCGCATCAACTGGGCAATATTCGCCTCTAAATCGGCAAACTTAGCCGTAAAGTGCATTTCGTTAATAATCCGGCGGAGCGTTTCTTTCACTCCCTCAGCAACAGGAAAATAGCTCTGATATTCAGTTTCTACCGGCAAAGGAATGCGCCGCGCTAACGTTGATTCCACGAAAATAAATTGATTATGAAAGTAACGGCGGTGAAATAATTTGCAAAAAACCGAGTTGAAAAAGGTTTCTGCTAGCTCGGCTTGTGGATGAAATAACAACAATTCCTCGTAAGTGCTACGCACCTCTTGCCAAAGCTCAGTGTTCGGCTCATCAGTGGCTAATTCTTGATTCAGCATTGCAATGGTTTCTTGCACGCGCAAATCATAAAACGAAATACGATCCCGTGCCGCCGCTTGTAGTTTCCCCCACGCACGCGCTGTAAAGTGCTGCTCAGCAGTATTCGTAATGGCTTGAAACAGCTGATAGTGGTGGTGAAACCCCTGTAAAATCAAGCGCGCGATGCGCCGGCTTTCCGCCATAAAGTATTCTCCTAAATTCTAGAACTAAGATTGCAGTTCTGAATTGCTTCTTTATAATTCATTCATCTTATTTATTATCATCGGCACAGGCAATTCATCTGATGAATCATTTTCGAAATATCGATCTCAATCTTTTGATCTATCTTGATGCGTTATTGCGAGAGCGCAATGTTACTCGAGCTGCAGAACAATTAAATATTACCCAGCCGGCTATGAGTAATGGCTTGAAACGCTTACGGAATTTGTTAAACGATCCCTTGCTGGTACGCACTAGCGAAGGCATGGTGCCTACCGAGCGAGCCCTATCCATGCAACAGCAGGTTCGGCAAATTCTTTACTCGGTTGAAGAAGTTATTCAACCTTCGCGCTCTTTTACTGCGGAAACCAGCGAACGGGTATTTCGTATTATGGTATCCGATTACGCCGCCTCTACGCTTATGTCGCCGCTTCTAAAGGCATTACGCGATCAAGCACCAAAAGTAACGATCGATTTAATGACGCCAAGTGATGTGAGTTTTCACGATGTAGAAAACGGCAAAGTCGATATTGCCATTAATCGCTTCGATGATTTACCGCAATCATTTCACCAAAAAAATCTCTGGAGTGATGATTTCACCTGTTTAATTCATCATCAACACCCAATTATTGAAGATTATTCACTCGAAAGCTACTTAGCCGCGCAACATTGTTGGGTGAGTAAAACCGGTTTTGGCGTTGGTATCGGCATGACACCCGATGCGGTGCAAAAGCTGGGTTGGGTAGACGAAGCATTGGCTAAAATTGGCCATCAACGCCGTATTCGCGTGTTTACGCGCAACTATCACGTGGCTATGCACTTGGCGCGAGAAGGCTTAATTGCCACACTACCAACCCGAGCTGCGGAGCTTTATGCCGATAGCCCCGATTTAGTGCTACGAAAACCGCCATTCCCAATTCCAGCGATTGATTTACAAATGATTTGGAGCCCGTTGCTACAACATGATGAAGGCCACCGCTGGTTCCGCCAGTTAATGGCAGATGTAGCCGCTGAGTGCTGCGAGTGAGGTAAGAATTGCGCATTAAATAGAAAAGGCACCTTAAATAAGGTGCCTTTTTTGTATGTTACTTTTGTGCGTTACTTTTCTGCGTTACTTTTGTGCGTAAACCTGGTTTAAAGCCGTTTACTGCAAATCGTTTATCGGGAGCGCTTACTTAACGGGAGCGCTTACTTGCCCGGGTATATTACTCAAAGAAAAACGGCTTACGTTCACGGCTGTTGCGGCCAATTTCATTCATACTTTCAGCATCGAATAAACGGCCATTTACCATGGTATGCGTAACCCGATCACTCACGCGAATATCACTAAGCACATCACCATCGATAATAGCTAAATCAGCAAGCTTGCCTGCTTCAATAGACCCAATTGCATGCTCCATACCAAGATTAATTGCAGCATCATAGGTTGCTGTGCGCAGCGCTTCTGCTGGGCTCATGCCACCTTGCGCCATCATCCAGATTTCCCAATGTTGCGCTAAACCCTCGCGCTGACCATGAGCACCAGCGGTTACTTTCACGCCGCGATCCTGTAACGCCTTGGCGCCGGAAGCAACATTAATGTGGTTGTAGTGATGCGAAGGTGCAATCTCTCGGCGCATAGAACGCGGGCGAAGCACTCGCTCTGGCACATAAGTGCTTAAACGCGGGTGATTCCAAACATCAGTATGGGCATACCAATAGTTTTCACCCCAAATACCACCGTAGGCTACGCCAAGTGTTGGCGTATAGGCTGTTTCCGTTTGTTCCCACAATTGCAAAACGTCCGCATAAATCGTTTCTACTGGAAGCGCATGCTCAATTACTGTGTGTCCATCAGTAATCATGGTCATATTGTGTTGGAACAACGAACCACCCTCGGGCATTACCATCATCTCAAGCTCACGAGCCGCCTGAATAATTTGCTGGCGTTGATCCCGGCGCGGTTGGTTGTAACTTTTCACCGAGAACGCACCTACTTTCTTCATCCGTTCCAAGTGGAAGCGCGCATCATCTAAGCTATCTACATGAGCCGTTGCGGAAGGGCTATTCGCACCATACAAAATTGTGCCTGTAGAGAAGATCCGCGGCCCAACAATAGTGCCGGCTTTTTGCATTTCACTGGCAGCAAAAATTTGTTGAGTATTGTTCGATGGATCGTGAATAGTGGTTACACCGAAGGTTAAGCCCGCATATAAACCCCAGTTTTGCTGCGGAATAATTTGGCTTTCACCTTGGGCACCATGGGCGTGCGTGTCAATTAAGCCTGGAATCATTGTTTTCCCGGTAAAATCGATCACTTCAGCGCCACGTGGAATGCTTACCTCCGAGCGCGTGCCTACCGCTGTTATTTTATTTCCGGTTACTACCACAACACCGTTCTCAATCACCTCATCACCATTCATGGTTGCAACCGTACCACCAACAAAAGCAATCGTTTGATCGGGAATGTGTGTTGCACTGGTGAAACCGATATTCATGCCATCAGCTACTTTCTCAAAGTTGCTTTCGCCACCGATATCGAACATGCCGTTTAGGTTGGCTGAATATAGCTCTGGGCCCAAGGTCCAATACAGGTTATTGCTATCTGCGGTCCAAGAAAGATTATCGCCCGCTCGTTGTGAAAGCTGCTCAATCGGGAATTGACGATCATTCGGGCCAATGTTAATGGCTGCACCACGCTCAACAAATGGCGTTACGAAAACTCGGAAGCGCTCGGCAAACGCAAGATATTGGCCATCTGGAGAAACCCGATATTCCGTTGCATGGGAAGAGGTGTAAAGAGTACGTGTTTCACCATCGGCAATACGAATACTACGAAGCTCTGGGCCACTGGCACCAAAACCGTTCACATAAACACGATCATTGCGCGCACCAAACTGCACGGCACTACCACTACGAGCAATGTGCTTAGGCTCATCGGCATCAAGGGGCAGATGGTAAATACCCGCTCGTAAACCATGGCGCGGGTCGGTTAAGTAACCGCCACTAATTTTACGATAAACCACAGCTTCACCATCTGGTGAAAATACCGGCTCTACAAATTTCCCGGGGCCCGTAGGTAAAACCCGCTCACTATTATTCTGTAGATCACGCACCACTACTTGGCCTTGCTCTTGATCATGCCAAGTGGTGTAAACCAAGTAACGGCCATCACGTGAAAATGAAGGGAACTGTTCAAAACGCTCGGTTTGTTCCGTTAAACGTTGCGCTTCGCCATTCGGCAGGCCGCGGCTATATAAATAGCCCAACGCTTCATAAATTACGCGATCCGCACTTGGCGATACCACAGCACTGCGCAGCATGCGCACATCAAAATCATCATGTTCAATATGCTGGCGGAAGCGCACTGCGTTTTGCACTTGTTTTTCCACCGATACATTAAATGGAATGTTGGCTGTACGGCCATCGTTCACGTTCAAACGATGCAGCTGACCTTTTGCGTAAAACACCAATTCGGTGCCATCGGTATTCCAGCCCATGCTTGGGTAAACACCGTGAATCGCCCAAGTTTCTTGCATATCACGGCTTAAATCCGCGTAAACTTCGCGGCGTTCGCCCGTTTCTAAATCATATAAATAGAGCTTACTTTGAAAATCATCACGGCCCACGAAAGCAAGATGGCGGCCATCGGGTGAAGGCACCGGACGCACAGCACCACCCATACCTGAAATAACGGTTTCGATATCACCGGTTTCTAGTTCATAGCGTTTAATGGTGTAAATACCAGAAATTGAATCTTTGTTGTAATGGAAGGTTTGGCCAGGGGTATCATCTTGCGAGAAATACACATATTTGCCATCGGGTGAGAAAGCCGGTTCGCCAAGATCTTTTTGATCATTTGGCCGCGCCGTTAACATCACACCTTGGCCACCACTTTTGTGATACATCCAAATTTCACCCGCACCCAGCGAGCGGCGCGCGGTAAAGTGTTTGCGCGCTACCAGATATTCGCCATCTGGGCTCCACGCGGGGCTGTTCAACAGCCGGAAACTTTCGTTAGTTACCTGCCATGCATCGCTGCCATCGGCTTTCATAATCCAAATATTATCACCGCCACCCTCATCAGAGGTGTAGGCAATGTATTCGCCATCAGGGCTGTAGGTAGGCTGCATGTGCCAGCCAATACCACCGCGAAGCAACTCGGCCTCGCCGCCCCCTGCGGGCATCCGGTAGATATCACCAAGCATATCAAAGATAACGTGGGCGCCATCAGGGCTCACATCCACACTCATCCAAGTGCCTTTATCGGTATTAATGGCCACCGTGCTGAACTCACCCATGGGCTCGCTCACATTCCATTCGTTTTCAGCGTTCGCTACCCCGCCAATACATAGGCTTGCGGCTAGGCCAGCAATGGGAATGAGTTGCTTTAATTTAAACATGAAAGATTCCTAATTTTTTATTGTGATTAACAGCGATTGCATAGGGGCTGTTGCTAAAATCGTGCAGCAAACCAATGCTATTTGGCTATTTCCTGCTTGTTTTATTACTTTATACTTGTTGTAAACCACCGCGGGAAAGATGTCTATGCTCCCGCGGTGAGCTCACCCATGCTTGCGATTAAGCTACTAGCATGGCTACCGCCACGACAGCGAGCGCCGCCAACATTGGCACCAACACAGTGACCACGAAAATATCGCGATACGCTTCTTTGTGGGTTAAACCCATGAGCGTAAACAACGCAATTACCGCGCCGGAGTGTGGCAGTGAATCTAAACCACCAGCCGCTAAGTTGGCAATACGATGCAGAAGCTCAGGCGCAACACCCAAATCAAGATAGGCAGGCGCCAAACTCGACATGAAAATCTGCAAGCCACCCGAAGCCGATGCTGTGATCCCGGAAATCAGATTAGCCGAGATAAATACCGATACCAAGGCCGGTAAATCAAGAGCCAACAACCAAGCCGCAAACGCGTGAAAACCTGAGGTTTGAATAACTACTCCGCCGAATCCGATAACAGCAGCCGTATTAATCAGCGGTAACAGGGCATCATCAGCGCCTTGGCCGATAGTACGCACGAAATCTTTGCGCACCGGAGGAAATAGCAGGTAACAAATGCCCGCGCCCATCAGCAATGCAAAACTCGCCCAAAGGATAGGCTCGCCAGACGCAAAAGTTATCCAATCAGCGGAAAAGTTAAATACTTGCAAGAAGCGCGGCAACGCAATGAGCAGCAACACTACAACAACCGGTAAAATCGAGCGCCCCCAGCCGGGTAAAGCCGATCCTTTAGGCCCCGCCAAGGCCGCCATTTGCTCATCTTTATCAGTGGCAACATAACCCTCACCTTGGGCTAATGCAGCATGCCATTGCCGTTGTAGATACCAAATACCCAAACCGGCCATTAAGGCACCTGCTAACAAGCCATACCAGCCACCGGCGAACAAATCAGTTTCGAGCGCCCGCGCGGCAATCACGTTATGTATTGAAGGCGTTCCTGGCAGCGCTGTCATGGTAAAGGTACCAGCCCCTAGGGCAATGGCCGCCGCATATAAACGCCTTGGAATATTCGCTTCTTTCATCAAGGTAACGCCAATGGGGTACATGGTGAAAATCACTACGAAAACCACCACACCGCCGTAAGTAAGCAGCGCGCACACCAACATAGCAATTAGCAGTGCGCGTTTTGCGCCCAGCCACTTGGTAATGCCCATGGCCACGCCCTGAGCAGCTTGGCTCGCCGCCATAACTCGGCCAAACAGCGCACCACATAAAAATAGTAGAAGAAAATTACCGGCAAAACTAAAGGCGCCAGAGGGGCCAAACGGAAAGTGCTGCAAAAACACTTCCTGAAATGCCATACCATTGGTAAGGCCGATAACTAAAATGGCAAGTAGCACCGCCAGTAAGATATTCCACCCGCGCAGTGCCAGCCCTATAAGCAGAGCCAAACCCAGCAGTAACCCTATGTTCCCAAGCATAATGAAACCCTGTTGTTATTAATATTGGGTATCAAGGTAGCAAAAAATGTATATCTTCTGCTACTGCTAAAAATTCACTGGTTTTTTGCTGCCCGGTAAATTGCAATAGTTGGCTAAGCGGCATTGGCTTGGCTAATAAGTAGCCTTGGGCTTCGTGGCAATGGCTTAACTGCAGAAAACGCAGCTGTGCTTGGTTCTCTACACCTTCGGCAATGATTCGTAAATCAAGGTTGCGAGCAAGCTGCAAAATATCGTGGTAGAGCAAGGCATCGCGGGCGTTACTCACTGCATCGTGAAGGAAGCTGCGATCAATTTTCACTGTACTCAGTGGCAGTTTTTTTAGGTAGCTTAGGCCGCAGTAGCCCGTGCCAAAATCGTCCATGCTCAACGATATACCAAGTTGCCGTAATTGTTTTAGTGCGTTTAATAGGGCCGGTGCCGATTCCAAAACCACTGTTTCAGTGATCTCCAAATCTAAGCAATGGGGCGAAACACCGGATTCCGCCAAATACTTTTCAACTACCGTTACCACTGGGCGCCGCTGCAAATAACGTACCGATAAATTAACCGATAACCGCTTCACCTCATTCTGTACCTGAGCAAAATCAGTAAGCGCTTGGCGTAATACCCACTCACTCAATAACACAATGAGCTCATCTTGCTCGGCTACCGCAATAACAAGCTCTGGGTTCAGCCAGCCAAACTCTTTAGAGCGCCAGCGTAAAAGTGCTTCGATGCCGGTGAGTGTTTCCTGGGCAAGTGAAAACTGCGGTTGGTAGTGCAAGCTCAATTGCCCCGTTTGAAGCGCAAGCTTGAGGTTACTTTTAATAAATGCTTTTGCCGATAAATGAGTGTCGCCCATAGCCAACCTGGAGTAGAAGAAGTGTATTTATCAAGCCTAATACACACATTTCCAGATGCACGATTCTTCAGCTATATCACCATCAAGTAGGTGCTCAACAAAAACTAGCGTTAATTTTCTGAGCGGCTCATTGCCGAGAGTTGGCTAACTCGAGCTAACAAAATAGCGCCAATAATGAAAAAGCCTATCACCATCAACAATGCATTTTGCCGCGAGAAGAGGTCGGCAACGATGCCAAAAGTGGCCGCCAGCAACATTGCCATGCGGTTGAATACACCCCACAAACCAAACGCGCTGCCATCTCTTTCCGGCACGGCTAACAAAGCTACTAAAGAACGGCTTGAAGCCTGAATCGAGCCAATCCCAGTGCCAGCAAGCAAGGCAATTACCAAAAACACATCGCGCACACTCATTTGCAGCCAAGCAGCAATATCGTAAATACCATACATGCCGCTAATGGCGATTACCCACAAAAGAATAACTACGAAAAGCACTTTTCGGGCACCAACAAACCGCTCAACAACCCCAAATCCTATGGCACCAAAAAGGGCGCTGAACTGGGTTGCTAAGAATACGGCTACTAAATCGGTTTGGGAAAGGCCAAGCTCACCGGTGCTATAGATACCAATGAACTTTATTACGGTTTGCACACCCGCCATGTAAAACAAAAAGGCCCAAAAAAAACGAAACAGCGTAGGTTGTAAACGCTGTTGCCGAAGTAGATTCAAGCTCTCCCGCCAGCCCTCACGCGGCACTAGCCGAGTTGTTTTTGGCTTATCTTTTACCAGCAAAAAGGTAGGAATGGCCACCAACACAAAATAGATAGAAATCGCAATCATTGCCCACTGGTGCTGGGCAATATACAAACCGCGCTCGGCTACTGGATCGGCACTTATGATAATCACCGAAACCAGCACCATGCTCACGAAGCCACCCAAATACCCTAGCCCCCAGCCTAAACCGGAAACCAGCCCCATATTCTTGCGGGTAGAGAGCTCAGGCAAGAAGGCGGAAATAATGGCTTCGCCTACCATCCAGGCAGTATTGGTGATCAAAATAATCGCTATACCCCACCAAACATCACCGGGGCCAATAAAATACAACAGGCAGGTAAAACTGGCACACACTAAGGTTGACCAAGCGAGCAATTTTTTCTTCGAAGCACCGCGGTCAATCCAATGGCCCACCATTGGCGATAGCACCATCGCAACCAAGGTAGAACCAATAATCGCAATCGACCAATAGGCATCGCGCCACTCACTATCCGCAGGCACGATATAAGCAACAAAAAAGGCAGAATAAACAAAGGAAATAACAATGGTTGTGTAAGCTTGGTTGGCAATATCATACATCGCCCAACCGAATATCTGGCGCTTCGGCGCATTCTTAGCCGCGCTTAACTCTGTTTTACCTACCATTAGGTGCATTCCTTTTAATTCGGTTAGCTCGCGGCTTCGGTTTCTACAATACCATTGCGGTTCAGTACAATTTTCCAGCGTTGAATATCATCTTTATCGGCCCAGCGTTCACGAATCACCACGTTGAGCACTGAGCGCTTTTCAACAATATCCCGCACTACTTCATTTTTTTCTTGCCGATAAATAGGGTGAGTGCTTTGCTCAAGCAAGGGCGCGAGCACCTCAAGGTCCAACACGATCGTTTCCCGCGTGGTGGCGTAGCCACTTAAAAACCGCGAAGGTAGCATTTTCGACCAACTGCTATAATGCAATACGGTTTCACCCCGTTGCGGCGTTGATGCCCGCCGCGCCTTTTTAACTTCATCAGCGAGATCTTCAAAGGTTTTGTAATCGATCCACTCAACCGATTTGCCCACAACATTTTCATTATTGGGATCAACAAATTCGTGCCGCCACTTTGGCCGGCCTTTTCGCAGCCAAAGCCAAAGCTTCTGCCGAATATCATCTTTAAATACTTCGCGAACTGCATATAACAAGGCTACCGCAGCGATAAATACAGCAGTAACATCGCCTAAGGTATCGCGGGCGCGCAACACGGCATAAGAAACCGCTGTCATTACCACAGCCGCCACACCTGCTTTCACAAAACGCTCTTCAATGTTGCCAAGCTCATGGCCTACCCGGCGCAGCGTAACTGGAAATTCAATCAGCCGGCGCAAAAGCCGCATTTTATTCGACATTCGCGTACTATCGGCCTGCACCCGCTCAGAATTATATTCGTTTTCATTCCGATACTTTGCTTCTCTGCGAGCAATACGCAACAAGAGCTCACGAATATCTTGCTCATCATCGGCAAATTCAAGCTCTGCGGCTAAGCGCAAAAATTGTTGCTCAGAAAACCACGATAAGTAATTGTCCACGTTCGTGTAGTAACGCCGCAACGCATCTTCTTTCGGCGCAGTTCGGCGTAACCTACGCATTATCGTAGCGCTTAAATCAAGAAGCTCCGCCAATGATTCACGCAAATTCTCCGGCCGCTCACGAAGTACCCGCCCCACTTCCTGCTCAATAGCATTTACGTATTGATAGGCATACAAGCTCAAACTCAAGCGATACTCTGGCGTGGGCCGTTCTTGTTGTTTCGCCAAGCGTTGCACCAGCCGGCTGCGCACCAGTGGTTCGAGTTGTACTTGGCTATGGTAGGTGCGATTAATATGAAAGGCTTGATGATAAAGCGCCCGCTCAGTAACCACATCAACCGACAACCCAAGTTCACCGGGCACAAACAGGAAAATATCCAGCTTATGCTCCGGATAATCACCTAGGTTGCGAACAATGCGTAGGCTGAATGAATCGTTGCTATCTACGGTTACCACGCGTGCTTAGTTATCCTGTGCCTGTAAGAAAGTTTCCACTGATTCACCAGTGAGCGTGCTAATGCGTTTGAATATATAGAATATAGCACCCATAAGAATAATCATGGTGGGCAGCGCAATTACGGGGAAGCTTAACGCTGTCATACGGCCAATTTCGCTATTGAAAGCCTCTGTACCGGCCGGGCTCACCACAATCATTCGGGCCAAAATATAGTTCAAAGTGGCTGAGAGGAAAAACGCGCAGGCAACCGCATTCCCGCCATTATTAATCGTGCGCTGAAACTCTGCTGATTTTTGCCGGCGCTCTAATGCGGCATAGAGTTTATCTAAATCTAATATTTTTCGATTCAGTAAAATTTTTTCCACAACAGGGAAGCGGGTAAATCGGCTACCAAACACTACCAAACCAATAATGCCCGGCACAGCGGCCTCTTTAATCGCAATGTACGCGGGGTCGAGTTCTAGTAAACCAATGCCGCCGGTTAGCAATACACTCACCAAACCCAAAATGGAAAACCCGTTTATTTTTTTCCGCCGATAGAGCTCCCAAAGGCCAAAGCCAATAGGAAAAGCTAACGCTAAAACCAGTGCAGTGGCAGCGCCAAGGCGGGCTTCACTGCTCAACTGCATTAAAATGATTACCGGTAAAAAAATGTTGAACAGCATGTTCACCATTAAACCCGGCTCTTTGATGTCTTGTTCGGCGTGATTTTTACGATTATTTGACATAAGTAACTTCTATTTTACTGAAATAAAACCGCTAATTTTGCTATCTTACGCGCTGCTGCCCCCTGCGTATAGGTACAACAGTATTGGCTTTGCATTCTATGCGAACCGTGATTATTTTGCAGCTCTGCCCGCATAGGGTAATATAGCTTTCCTCGTTTACCGATAGGGAATTTTTATGAGCAACCGTAGTGCTTGGTATCGCCGTTTATGGCCAGTTTGGTTAATTATTGTTGTTCTGGTTATCGCTTGGTGGCCGGGCCGGATCGTTTATATGAACCTGCTCACTGAGCGGGAAGCCCAACGTATTGCCGAAATCACGCCCGATCGTGGCGCCGAAAACACACCGGAACGCTTAAGTATTGATCGCATCATGGCTGATTTGCATTGGCTAGCCGATGCCGAACGAGCTGGCCGAGCACCAGGAACACCGGGCAGCCTTGCCGCTCGCGAATATATTATCGAGCGCTTCGAAGCCCTTGGATTAGAGCCCGCTGGCACCGAAGGCTATGAACATGCATTTAGCCACGAGCGCGTTGAACGTGCGGTGAATGTTCTGGGCACAATTCCGGGAGAAGATCCAAACCTACGCACTATAGTGATCACCGCTCATTATGATCATTTGGGCGTGCGCGATGGCGATATTTATCACGGTTCTGATGATAATGCCTCGGGCACCGCGGTACTCCTCGAAATGGCCCGTTATTTTAGCGAGAACCAACCACAACACACCTTGTTATTTGCGGCGTTAGATAGTGAAGAACGCGGTTTGCTTGGTGCCCATGCGCTGTTTACTACGGGCCATCTCGAACCTCGAAGCCTAGCCTTTAATGTGAATATGGACATGATGAGCCGCAACACCGATGAGCTTTTATACGCGGTGGGCACTTATCACCACCCGTGGTTAGTGCGTTTAGTTCAGCGAGTACAAAGCGAAAATGGTGCTCGCATTGTAATGGCGCACGATCGCCCGTGGTACAAAGCTGGTTACACCGTGGATTGGACAAATAGCTCAGATCATGGCCCGTTCCATGAACAAGGTGTTCCTTTTCTCTACTTTGGGGTGGCCGATCATCCTGATTACCATGCACCTTCCGATACCTCGGATAAAGCCGATGCGGCTTTCTTTCGTTTAACTGCAGAAGCGGCCTTGAGCTTCACTAAGCTTATCGACCAAGTTCTCGCGGAAAAACGCTAAGTGCTTGTGAGTGTCAAAAAAATTGGGGTTTTAGCGCTTCTCTGTGCGTTTTTGGGAAGCGCTAATGCTGATCAAAATGGCAACCGCAACGTTCCAGAAGCGGCGCCTTTACATCCTGATTTTGCCACTTTGTTTTCTCGCACCCTCACGCTTGATAAAGTGCCGGGTGGTGTTTACGCCATTGTGCATCGCAATCAAATTGTAGAAATGAATGCCTTTGGTGTTCGCGAACGCAATGGCACCACACCGGTTGATGAACACACAGTATTTCGTATCGCTTCGGTATCAAAAACCTTTGCCGGCACCTTAGCGGTTATGCTGGCGGAACAAGGCCAACTTGATTTATCCGACCCTGTGAGCCAGTACGTACCGGAGCTCAAATTTAAAAATCCACAGTTTAATAACGGCTTGAAAGTGCAACACTTGCTGGCGCATAGCTCGGGTGTAGTGCCTAACGCCTATGATAATTTAATCGAGGCCGATTATCCCCGAGAACGCATCTTGCCCCATTTTAATCGTATCAACCCCATGTGCTCGCCCGGTGCCTGCTACGGTTATCAAAATGTATTGTTTAGCCTCGTTGAGGATGTTATCACCCAGCGCACCGGCGAAACTTATCAAAACCTAGTGGATAGCTTGATTTTTCAGCCTCTCACCATGAACGATGCGTCCATTGGATTACAAGGCTACTTAGCAAGTGAAAACCGTGCTTCTGCTCACATTCGTGGCCGCAATGGCTGGTATCCACGCGAAGTGAACGCTAACTACTATCGGTATCCAGCCGCAGCTGGAGTAAACGCAAGCGCTAATGATCTCGCCAATTGGTTAATCGCCCACATGGGTTTTCAAAGCGATGTGTTGCCCGCTCCCGTGCTCGATACCATTCGTACGCCACGGGTTCGAACCACGCGCGATTTACGCCGCCGCAATTGGCGCCCGCTGTTATCGGATGCGCATTATGGTTTGGGTTGGCGCGTTTATGAAATCAAAGATAAAACCTTGATGTACCACGGCGGCTGGGTAGAAGGCTTCCGGGCGGAAATATCTTACTCACCCGATTACGATGTGGGTTTAGTTATTCTAATTAATGCCGAGAGCACGGCAATGAACGGCTTATCGCCCTATTTTTGGCGAGAGGTGCTACCGCGCATGGAAACCGAACAGTGGGTGCCCTACCAATACGCCAATAGGGTTCAACCACTGCCCACCCCCTTGCGAAAGCCAGAACAAAGCGTAAGCTTCCCGTTTAATCTGTGTTATTCCTGCCTACTTTAGCGTGGCTATCGTTATTGTTCGTAGCTTGATTGTTCGTAACTTGCTTGGGAAAAGTGGCAACACCGATAAAACGCGCGATTAGAGAAAACAGGCCACGGTGTTAGTGTTCCTCGCTGCTTTCTAGTGCTTTTATTTGCGCCAACTCGCTTTCTGTTAGTTCTTTGTACCCTCTTAGATACGGCCAACCATACCCCCAACGAAAGCGGGTTGGCAAATAAGGCGAGCCACCTACTCTTACGCCACCTAACATCAAAACGGCGATCTCAGGCTCGCCTACTTCAGCAACACAACTTTCAAGTTCTTCATCGGCAGCTAAGCGTTCTTCATAAGTGCCACCTTGCCAGTATTGGTAATCATGTGCTGTGCAGCAAGATAACCACAGCTGGTTTTGCTCGAACGTTCCATTAGGGAATGAGCTGCATCCATCCGTGGTAAATGGCCGAATCTCTTCAGCGAGCGCGCTTATTGGTAAAAGAATGATTGAAAACAGAAGGTATCTCAATGTTTTGGCCCATGTAAATGAATACTCTGCGGTAGCTTTAAACTAGTACCAACATCCTAATTTCTCAAGTAGAAATTAGTTTGCCAGTAAATAAAGGTAAATAGAGGTAAATATAGGATATTAGTATATGATCTAGTGAGGAAAGCTATCAGTATAATGCTTGTGCTCAAAAGAGGCCCCAAACACCACCACAGATTGGAGGAATTTAAATGAAGAAAGTAACAGGCCTATTAATGGCGGTTTTACTACCTGCCCTATTCTCGCAAACAGCATTAGCGCAAGAGGAACCAACGGCATTGGTGCCGTTACCATCGCTTGATGATTTCACCCGCGGTGAAGATGGTTGGAGCTTCGGGTTAGGTTTAGGTATTGAATATGAATCAGCTTATGAGGGCTCCGATGAGTTCGGATTCGAGCCACAGCCAGCCGGCGCTGTGCAGTGGCGCAGTGGCGATGATATTTTCTTCTTCGCTGGCGAAGCGCTCGGGTGGCGTGG
>NZ_PIPJ01000011.1 GCF_003987135.1 Aliidiomarina iranensis | reverse complement strand
GTCCTCGAGCTTTTTCAAGTAAGTCACTGTTTATACTGACATTAGTAGGCCTTTTGGGCGCTTGGGCGTTGTATGCATGGTTCATAGTCGCTCCTCCATACGGG
The DNA here is from genome assembly GCF_003987135.1 of Aliidiomarina iranensis. GTDB lineage: Bacteria > Pseudomonadota > Gammaproteobacteria > Enterobacterales > Alteromonadaceae > Aliidiomarina > Aliidiomarina iranensis. The sequence continues at coordinate 67,545 of NZ_PIPJ01000011.1, read as the reverse complement.
CAATGCGTATATCATATGCGCATATGGCGTAAAGGGCAAGGTGCATAACAAACGGCTGTTGTCGCCCCTGCGGGGCTGGGACGGCCTTTTCGCCGCTGCGCGGCTACAAGTCCGGCCCAAAGCCGGGCGTTATGTAGCTTGACACTGTTGCGCAACGCGCTACACTATAATCCATGATTAGAACTTTCAAGCACAAAGGACTGAGGCTTTACTTTGAAACAGGAAGTACCCGCGGTATTCAGGTTAAACACGCTATCAGATTGCGTTTGCAATTAACCGCCTTGAATACTGCCATTGAAGTTTCAGATCTCGACATTCCTGGATACAAACTCCATCCGTTAAAAGGCGATCGAAAGGGTATTTGGTCGATATCGGTCAGTGGAAAATTGGCGTTTGACCTTTGAGTTTCGTGATGGCCATGTGTATCTGCTTGATTATGAGGATTATCACTGATGTCTGTTATGTTTAACCCAGCCCATCCGGGCGAATTTATTGTGGCAACCTATATGGAGCCTTTTGGCTTGAGTTGCCGTTATCTGGCGGAAAAGTTGGATGTTTCGCCGTCTACTTTGAACCGGGTCTTGAAGTGCCAGAGTGGTATTAGTCCCGAAATGGCACTTCGCTTGTCGAAAGCCTTAGGTCGAAGCCCTGAGAGTTGGTTGGCGATGCAGGATGCTTACGATTTGTGGCATGCTGGAAAGAATCTGAGTTTAGATAAGGTGCAGAAGGTTGAGCTTACAGCTGCATAACAAGTCGCATCAGTTGGCGCCTCCGGTGCCGGACACTCACGTTGTTCGTGCCGCTGTGCTCGGGCGTTATCTTCAATTTGGCGTTGTTCTCTTTTTAGGATAATCTTTAAGCATGCCAACAGTATTAAGAATAGGGCCTTACCGTTTCTTTTTTTACAGTAATGAGAACGCTGAGCCGGCCCACATACATATTCAACGCGAGAAGATGCTCGCCAAATTCTGGTTAAAACCAGTAGCCCTAGCAAGCTCTACAAGGTTTGCGCCGGAAGAGTTGAGAAAACTTGAGCAACTCGTTGTCGAAAATAGAGATACGTTTTTGGAGGCTTGGAATGGCTACTTTAGCAGTTGAACATCACCCCCTTGCACAGTCAGTCAGCTTTGACACGGATTCACTGATTGTAGAGCTCGTAGACGGGCGTACCATTTCAGTTCCACTGGTTTGGTTTCCTTTATTGTCCCAAGCAAACGAATCTCAGTTAAATGATTGGGAGATACTCGGTGACGGGGAGGGAATTCATTGGCCCCAGTTGGATGAAGATCTGAGCGTGAACGGTATTCTGCTCGGCAACCACGGAAGAAGATAACAAGTCAATAAACTATGCGCCTGCGGCGCCGGACACTCATGTTGTTCGTACCGCTGTGCTCGAGCGTTAGGCACTCATTCGAAATTGTTCGGATATAAAAATTAAAAAATGGAGAAGTACTTATGTTAAGAAATTTATGTTTGATATCACTAGTAGTTTTAGCGGCGTCAGGCTGCTCTACTTATTCAGTTAATCGCTATGCTGTATCTGTGGATAATATCTCATCACTAAAGACTATGGTTAACTCTAAAATAAACGTTGGTGACTTTAATGCCGCAGGAGAGAGTAGAACCAGTATTACGTGTCGAGGAGTTGGCCCGATAAAAACGCCGGATGGTGATTCATTTGAAAGCTTTATTCGTAAAGCGTTTGTCGACGAACTAAAAATGGCTGAAGCTTTCGATACCGATGCTCCGGTAACTCTAACCGGAACGCTGGATTCTATCGATTTCTCATCTACATCTGGAAGTTGGGATATAGCGATGACAATAAACTCATCCAACGGTGAGTCTTTATCTGTTTCAGAAAGTTACTCGTTTACAAGTAGTTTTTATGGGGAAACCGCTTGCAATCAAACAGCACAAGCTTTGATGCCCGCAGTTCAAAACCTAATCGGAAAAATTGTTCGAGATGAGAACTTTCCAGAACTAGTAAAAGGTACCTAACAAAACGCATTATCGCTCACTTTGTTCGCTGGGACGCAAACACGGAGCTGCTTCGCGATTATAGCTCCGTGCCTGCGTCCCAAAGCTTAACGTTCAAATCTCTAGAGGAGTAAATATGGATATCAATGCAACATTCGCGGGACAATTCCTTTTCGTTTGTGGTGTGATTATTGGTTTAGTTGGTTATTACTTAGGGCGCCGAAAGACTCAAACCCCAGTTCTAGCCGGAGTACTTGGTTTTGTTCTCGGTCTCATACCAATTCTGGGTTTAATTTATTTGGTTGTACTTATGCTTAAAAAGGACATTTTTTCGAATGAAAACCCACGGCTCCCGGAGAATGATTTATAATAAGTTACAACAGTACGCGCCTTCGACGCCGGACAACAGCTTTGGCGCTACTGGTGTGCTCGAGCGTTATACGTCTATTTAGCTGCACAGAGCAAAGTACCGTAACGATGAACCAAGGAAGGAGAAATTATGAAAAGTGAAGGAACCGAGAAAATCGCCTTTGAACACCGCCAGACCTTTATAGAAGAGGGAGTCAGGCTAGAAATTGTTGTAACTGAACTAAGAAAGGACGAATGGTCGCTTTCCGTTGTGAACGAGATTGGTGTTGCATCTAACTGGAATGAGTTTTTTGAATCGAAGGATCGTGCAGTTGAAACTGCTTTAGATGCGATTCGCGAAGAGGGAGTTAAGCAGTTTTTGGATATTGAAGGCTTTGAGTACTTGCAGGATGATCACCACGACGTGTAACGATCTGTTCAGTCGCGCCTTCGGGGCAAGTGGCTGAGCCACTTGCCCATTAACAAAAGGCGTTAGGTGTCTTATGAATCCCGTAACGAGAAAGCTGATACTTTATTTGATGCTATCGATAGTGCTTGTAGGGTGCGTGCCGACTATTCAGCTTCAGAATGAAGGCTCTGAGCGTTACTTCGCATCCCCGAACTCTGAAGCAAAAATGCTCGAAGGGAATAGAGCAAATGGCGTGCTAATTTTGGTACGTACTGGGTATTTCCAAAGAAATAACCAAAATCAACTCTCAATATACCTAGAATGTGATTTTGCAGAGCCTCATTCAACTAGGCTTTTATCCGCCGAATTGGTTGATTCGAACAATCTGAGGCTGGATGCTGGCGATCTAGGTTTGGATTGCCCAGAATCAGTTCGAGGCACCGCATCGCCAAAGGGTACTGGCTACCTGCATTTTTACGGAGAGGGCGTCTCCAAATTAACGTTAGATGAAACTCTTATGTTAAATGTTTTTATCGAAGTCAAAGATGTTGTCTATGAGCTCAGCCTACCTTTAACAAGCACAAGGGTATGGGTATGGCCAACTTAAGCCATACTGTGGCGACACCTAACAGTAATATCGCAAACTATGAAGCTTCTGGGAATTTAGAATCTCCCAAACCTGCCGGGTGTGTCTTGGTAGGCGAATTATCGAATAAGCAGATGCAGGTTGCCCAACAATTTGGGCATTGACGCGGAAATTACGCAAGTCTCATATTGAAGCGTTATAGAAGGAACATACATTGATTAAGAAAATAGGTATGTATATTGGTATAGGCTTTCTAATTGGGCTGGGATTTTCTATAGCTTCAGAGATTCACTACTGGTTGGTAAAAAATGAGCGAAAAGAATACGTGGCAGAGCTTCATCAGTATTCTTCTGATTTACAGAATGAGCTTACAATAGATTCAAGTGAGCTTTTTATGAACAATGTTCCTGATCGATATTTCGATCCTAAGAATGATTTGTTTTTTAGCATACAAAGTTTTAAAGACTTAGGTGAAGAGATCGAAGTTTCTGGTGTTGTAACTAACCTAGGTAATGACATTTGGACTGGGGTATACATCGAGTTTGAAAGTTACACGGATGATGGGAATTTGATAGCTCAATGCCTTGAACAGACGGGACGGGTTGTACCATTACAAACGTCCGGTGTGGTAGTTCGTTGTGCGAAGGTCGATAAATTTAAAACTGAAAAAATAACCAGCTTAAACATGAGAATTAAGTGGAATTTCCACGGAAGGCGAGTTTTACATAATACTGATGATGAATGAACTATATAACAAACACCTTCAAAACTACCCGTTTGGCGCTCAACGCTCGTACATCGCGCCCTTTACGCGTGCGTTAGGCTTTCTATGAGAGTTACTTTAATCATTCTTTTAGTCTTGGCTTTGGTCACATCTACGATCCCATTCACGGGTAAGGCCTGAGATTTATAGACACCCTTTGGAGATTGGGTTTTATATAAGGAATGGATTACCATACCAAAGCCATCGAGCGGTTCGACTGAATAAACCTAACAAGGCCAATCAAACCGGTCACAAACTCGCAGTCACTTTTATTGAAAACGGTGTAAAAAAAAAGCTATCAATTTTGTACCGTTTTTGGCGGCGTTATGTATTACCCTATGAGGAACTCTGATGCAGAAAGAAAGATCCCTAGATGAGCAAAGAGACGAGTTTGCTCGGCGCCGTTTGATAGCGACTCCAATCGCAGGAATGATTGCATGGATTTTAATTGGAATTAGTTCGCTTTTTCTTAGCCCCTTTGCAATTTCTTTGGTTCTTTTTGCAGCTACCGGTTCAATTGTCTATCTGGGGATGTTTATATCAAAGTTTACTGGCGAAAATTTTCTTGATAAAAACAGGCCAAAGAATACTTTTGACACACTCTTTTTCTACTCAGTAGGCATGTCAGCTCTTGTATACGCCATTGCGATACCCTTCTTCCTGATTGATTACACCTCGTTGCCGCTTAGCGTCGGAATTCTGACAGGGCTAATGTGGCTTCCGATTTCTTGGATGATTCGGCATTGGATTGGGCTAGTGCATGGAGTTGCCAGAACAGTGGCAGTTTTATTGGTTTGGTACCTTTTCCCAGATCATCGGTTTCTAGCGGTTTCTGCAGTAATTGTCTTGCTTTACGTCTTTGCAATACTGGTGCTAGAGAATCGGTGGCGTGGTTTGAGCGCAAATGCATAACAAGTCAATTAACTACGCGCCTGCGGCACCGGACGCACTAAAGCACGCTGGTTATGTCGAGCGTTATGTGTGCTAGATCTGCAGCCGATAGGGGGAAATTGATGAGTGAATATTTTGGCTCTTGTTTGTGTGGCAATGTGAAATTTAAAATGCAAGGCATGTTTGAGGGATTTTACCTGTGTCATTGTCGGCATTGCCAAAAGGATACAGGCTCTGCTCATGCGGCTAATTTATTTTCGAGTTCAGCTAAGTTGAATTGGTTAGCGGGCTCTGATTCTGTGACCACTTTCACGCTTCCAGGGACTCGCCACAAGAAGAGCTTTTGTAAATTCTGCGGTTCCGCAGTGCCAAGTATTCATGAGGTAGGTCAGGTCGCCGTTCCCGCAGGGTGCTTGGATACGGAAATCGATATGTCGCCAACAGCTCACATCTTTACATCCAGTAAAGCTAATTGGGATAACGGTTTAGATGGTGTGCAAACATTTGAAGGGCTGCCAGAGTGATCGGCCATTTCATAACAATCCAGTTAGTTGCTTATTCCTTCACATTGCTGTTCATTGCATCGACTATTTCGATAGATAATGAAGAAGCTGAACTCTCTCAATACAAAAGCTCATCTGCTGCAATAGAGATCTGCTCTAAAGAAGCAAATCGCTGCCAATTTGTAGGCTCAGCAGGTCCTTGGCTATTATCGATCATTGAAACAGCAATTGAACCTTGTGGCTCATCGGATGGTGGTTCAAAAATAGCCCACTGGCTGAATGAATATGATTGGCTATTGGAGCAGGTTCGAGTAATGGACCAAGAATACGATTACTTGTTAAAAATGCAAGCTGAAGAATTTTGGACAGTATCTGACTTTTATAGGCAGAAGCAGTGTAATGAAGTCATTACCTTACTTCAGAACGAACACCCTCTGAATGATAGCATGAGATAAATCCAACTCATTAGGCTGCGGCAGTTAGCGCCGCCGGAGCCGGATACTAACTTCTTCGCGCAGCTATCATAATCATGCTTGTTGTAGTTTTTCTTTTTGTAATGCTTTAACGAGCACATAACAAAACAATTAAATTTACTCCCTGCGTTAGCAGGGTGTTTGCTCGTTGCTGTGTTTATTTGTGGGCTTTTGGAGGCTCGATGGATATAACATTTGTGCGCTCTAAAAACCTCAGGAGAGCGGCTAACTTTACTTTCGATAACATGCGAGTTTATTACGAGCAATTTGCGCCGGAATGGGACGTGTTAAAGGTGTATGAAGTTACTGTTGAGCTTGATAACTATGACATCATTTATAAGCAGGAAGTTGTTGGCGTTATGCGCTTGCAATTTGAAAATGATTGCTGTTTCTTACGAGATCTTCAGGTTATTTCATCGGCGCAAAATAAAGGAATAGGACAAGTAGCAATACAAGAAGCTAAAACTCGAACTTTAAATGCAAATTTAAGTAAACTCGCATTAAGGGTATTAAAAATTAGCCCTGCGGTTAGCCTTTACCAAAGGAACGGTTTTGTTACACAAAGCGAAGATGAGCGTTTTTTTAATATGGTAGCCGAGCTCTCCTGAAAAGTGGGTATTGTCGGCGCTAACCAGGTCTTATCCGCTGAATTTAAGCGCTAGAATTCGAAGAAAAAATCGGAGTATAGAATGAAAGCATTACTGGTTGTGATAATGTCTCTAGTGCTTGGACTAGCGGGGTACTCGGTATATATTTCGACCCTTCATAAGGTGCAATCAGATGTTCAATTACCGAGGATATTCGAATTTGAGAAGGCGGATTTTTTAGAGCTTAGCCATGAACAAGCGGCTGATATTGCAGTCGGTATAAATGAAACGCACTCGGAGAATATACGAACCACTAATAGACAGTTTTCTAGAGCTCATCAAATAAACAAATTGCTATTTTTAACTATTTTAATCTTGTGTGCTTTATTCGCTTATTTTGCGTTCCGCAAGAACATGCAAGAACCTATCGAACAACCAGGAATACTCCGCTCCGCATGGCACGGAGGAGAATCATTGTGGCTTGTGTTTTGGGTGTACCATTTTCTTGGCACTCTTCTATTGACCGGAGCATTTATGTGGTTGATAGACAAAATTCCAGTGCTTGTAGTAGTGCTTTTACTTGCGCTCATGCTTAGCTATTTTGTTTGGTCAACAGTAGCTATTTGGCGCTGCGCCGTGAATTCAAGTTCATTATGGTACTTTCTTGCCCGAGCATACGTTGTAATAACTATTCTCTACGTCATTCGGGATACTTTTTATTTTTTTGTACTAGAGTAACTATAAAAATATGATAATTAAGGAAAATTCATGAGATTTTTAGCAATTGTTTTCTTACCTTTAATCGTTTTTACTGGGTGTACATCGATTTCAACGGATGCGCAACTTGTTACCAACACGAATAAGGGAACCGCGAGTATACTTGTATACCGAGAGAGTGCTTTTCAAGCGGGAGGCGTGAGCCTTTTTGTTGGAAAAGATGACGAATACTTTATGGAACTTAGAAATAATCAGTATGCACAGGTAGAGATTGATGCTGGTAAGCATTTAATTCAGGCAAAGGCCAGTGGAAGCCCACCTTCATCAATTGATATCGAATTGGAGGAAAATAAAACAGTTTGCTTAGCAGGCAAGCCTAACCCTGAGATGGCTGGTGCAATGCTGATTCCATTCGTAGCCAACATGGTTCCTACGTTCACTCTGGAAAAGGTAAGTTGCCCAAGCGCAGAAAAACTGGAAGAGCTAACGCGTATTTCGTTGTAATCTAGGTGCGTTAATTATCTATATATTTGTATTCTACTTCGTGAAAGATCGCGATTAACCAACAAAATAGAGGTTCACATGCGTGCCGTGCTAAAAACATATGCCGTTGCTTTATTTGTATTCAGCTTTTTCATTTCTGCCTTTGGCTATACTAAAGATACTGAGCCTACTGTTGTATTGTTTGAAAACGTGCGCGTTTTCGACGGCACGGGTAGTGCGCTCTCGGCGCCTTCTAACGTGCTCGTACGCGGAAATGTTATTGAGCGTATCACTACTGACCCAATTCCTGTTGATCGCCGAGCAGATACGCGCATCATTCAAGGGGAAGGGCGTACTTTAATGCCCGGCCTTATTGATGTGCACGTACACATGACTTTCGGTGCGCTGAGCATGGCCGATCTTATGTCGCCAGATTTAACACCAGCTAAAGCAGGTGCAGCAGCGGCTCGCAATGCAGAAGAAACTTTGTTGCGCGGATTCACCACGGTACGTGACGCTGGCGGGCCGATATTTGAATTAAAAGCTGCGATTGATGCTGGGCAAATCAGCGGGCCACGCATTTGGCCTTCGGGTGCCACTGTTAGCCAAACAGCCGGCCATGGCGATTTTCGCATGCCGCACGAACGCTCACGGCGTTTCTTTGGTGAAGTTTCTCGTGCCGAACAAATGGGCGCCACATTTATTGCTGATGGGCGAGATGATGTGTTAACCGCGGTGCGCGAGAATTTACGGTTCGGGGCAAGCCAAATTAAGCTTATGGCCGGAGGTGGTACATCTTCAGCCTATGATCCAATTGACGTGACACAATATACGCTTGATGAGATGCGAGCAGCGGTGGAAGCTGCTGAGGATTGGGGTACCTACGTAACCGTTCATGCATATACACCACGCGCAGTTCAGCGCGCAATTGAGGCGGGTGTAAGAGTGATCGATCACGGCCAAATGCTCGATGAAGAAACGCTAAAGATGATGGTTGAGCATGACGTTTGGTTATCTACCCAGGTTTTACGTTCGAGCACGCCGGATATGGACCCTCAGCGCGTGGCGAAGCGTCAACCCGTTCTTGAAGGGCAGGCGCGCCTTTGGCCTATGGCGCGTGATCTTGGTGTAAAGCTCGCTTGGGGAACTGATTTCTTGTTTGAGCCGGATCTGAATAAAGAACAGAATTCTTACATACCGCCACTTGCTGAGTGGTTCTCCAATGCAGAAATTCTGAAGTTAGTAACTCACGATAATGCTCAACTGCTGGCGCTTTCCGGATTGCGAAGCCCCTATTCAGGAAGGCTGGGCGTTGTTGAGAATGGCGCACTTGCCGATTTGTTGTTGGTGGATGGTAATCCTCTTACCGATATTACCTTACTTGCCGATCCAGAAAGTAATTTCGTAGTGATCATGAAAGACGGGAAATTGGTGAAGGATACGCTCTGATATCAGCTAGCAAATAAATCTAGGCCGTTGTAGATAGAATTAAAAGCTGGATGCCAAGCAAACGTGGGTTGTGGTAAATAGTGGAATATCTTTTTGAGCTTGGGTACTTAGGCCTGTTTGTGGCGGCTTTTTTAGCCGCTACAATTTTACCGTTAAGCTCAGAAGTTGTTCTGAGTGCCTTACTTCTTAACGGCCTATCACCGATAACACTAATTATAGTTGCCACTATTGGTAATGTAGCAGGTTCGTTAACAAACTATGCTTTGGGCTACTGGGCAAGTTTGGTGGTAGTGAAAAAGTGGTTGAGAATGTCGGATAGTGATTTTGTTCGAGCTGAAGCGCGTTTTAAGAAGTATGGAATGCTGTCGTTGTGCTTTGCTTGGGTTCCCGTTATTGGTGACCCACTAACCGTTATCGCGGGTATTTTACGGGTTCGGTTATTATGGTTTTTAATCTTAGTAACGGCGGGCAAGTTATTGCGCTATATTTTTATAAGTTATTTGGTATTACAGGTAAGTTAAGTGTTTTAAATGAGCTTAGAATTCACTTAAACAACTTCTGTGGGAGCTATAAAACTTATGATCACAATTGATAACTTAACAGAATTTCTTGGTTGGGCAGCAATAATAAATATCGCTATTCTGCTATTGGCAACTCTTGCCTTAGTTACCATGCGTAAAACGGTTACCGGTATTCATGCAAAATTATTTGGATTATCGGAAACAGATCTACAAAAAGCCTACTTTCAATACCTTGCAAACTACAAAATAGCGATTACCGTGTTTATTATTGTGCCCTATATTTCACTCAAAATTATCGCGTGAACGCTGCAGCTAGCTTATAGGAGCTCTCATAAAATAACCTTGTATCTTGCATAGAACTCTGAAAACATCCATCCCAGTTATTTTCCAAGAACAAGGTTCTTAAATATGTTGGATCTACTCTTTGTCGCCATCGGCATTGCTTTTCTCACGGGTGGCGGTGAAGTACTTATCAGAGGCTCGCTGGCTGCGGCCGGTAGGCTGGGCATTTCCCCGCTGCTGAGCGGTTTGCTAATTGTAGGCTTTGGTACCTCAATGCCCGAACTGGTGGTTTCAATAGATGCGGCAATGAGCGGCCGGCCGGATATAGCCGTGGGCAATGTTGTCGGCAGTAACATCAGTAATATTTTATTGATTTTAGGGCTATGCGCCTTAATTACCCCACTTGCCGTGCGCCCCCTCGTGTTGCGCCGTGATGCAGTAACCGTTGTTCTTGCCAGTATTTTGTTTCTAATTTTAGTAGGTGGAAGTGCATTAGCTCGAATCGATGCCGCTATTTTTCTTTTTGCTTTGGCCGCCTACCTTAGCTGGGCTTATTGGACAGAGCGCTCAGGGCAAGCACCCTCTGCAGAATTGCACATAGCCGAAGGTAAGGAAGTAACCTCGTTACCGAAAACATCGTTGTGGATAATGACAGCGGTTTTAGCGGGCTTACTTTTATTAATTATAGGCTCTCAAATTTTGTTGAAAGGCGCTGTGGGTATTGCCGAATCCTTTGGTGTTTCAGAAGCGGTGATAGGGCTTACCCTTGTGGCAGTTGGCACATCGTTACCCGAGCTATCAATTTCAGTGATCGCGGCTTTTCGGCGGCACGCTGATGTGGCCATCGGCAATGTGTTAGGTAGCAATATCTTTAACCTTCTCGGCATATTAGGGATTTCTGCGTTATTACAGCCACTGCCAGTTCATGCAAGAATTTTAGATTTTGACCAGTGGGTGATGTTAGGTGTATCGGTAATTCTCTTGATTTTCTTATACACAGGGCGCAGGTTGAGCCGGCTCGAGGGCGGATTACTCGTGCTTGGTTACATCACTTACGTAACATTGAGCTTTACCCTGTTTAGTTGATGTAATGAGTTAACGCAATCAGTTACTGGAATGAACCGCAGGCGGGGTTGCAAAACTTAGTTAATTTTTGCAACAACTGTTTTACAATTGCTCATGCCGTGGGTAATATTCTCGCTTCCCAATGGAACTCAAATTACCAGGATGTAGGATGCTTACTCATCGGTTTAGCCTGAAATCACTTTTTGCGGTGGTTCTTATTATTATTCTCTCTGGCTGCGCAAGCTCAATGCCGCCTCCCGAAACCTTCAAATTAAACTCTGCTCGCTACGGCCATACTGCAGTAGCCGATGATAGCGCCATTTATGTATTTGGTGGCTCGAATGAAAGTGGATTTCACAGAAGTGTTGAGCGTATTGACCCAGTAACGAAAAACTCGGAAGTGCTACCTGTGCAGCTTCTGCCGCGCCGCTATGCGTCAGCCGTGTGGGATGGTAAACATTCTATCTATATTTTCGGTGGGGTGGGGATTCGGCGTGGTCAGGCTTACCTTGAATCGACCATTGAGATCTTGAACACGCGCAACGGCCGAGTAACGCGAACTCAAATGGCTTCGCCACGCCGGTTTAATAGTGCGGTATTCCTCAATGGTGATTTCTATGTAGTAGGCGGCTCAGTGTTTGATTACCCGGTAGCGGGTGAATCGTTTGAGTATCAAGCAAGTTCATTGGTTACCGCATATAATTTTGAACAGCGGCAAATGCTACAGTTCAGCGATTTACCGAATGCACGAGAAACCAGCGTGTTCGCCCATAATGGTAAAGTTTGTGCCATTGGTGGTTATGATACCGAGCAAACCTATTCTCGCTTTGATTGCTTGAATCCAATGAGTGACACATGGGAAAGCATGCCTGATGCACCCGTAGCTGTGAGTGCTCATTCTTCGGTAGTGCACGGTGATACCCTCTATGTTTTTGGTGATTACACAAACCAAAGCCAAGTTCTTACTTTTAACTTTAATAGCGGTGAATGGGCGTTCTCTGATATTCCGTTTCAGGGAAGCCGACATCATGCAGCTGTTGTGTTCGATGATGAAATTTTCGTAATGGGCGGAACAAACAACTCATCGGGGCCCGCTCTCGATATGATTCAAGTTTTTAAGGTGAGCAACTAAGTAGAATTAACTTTCGAAATTAATTTCAGAGCCCAGCTTTCATGCTGGGCTTTTTATTAATATGATTAGCTTAATAGCTATGAATTCAGTAATAATTAGAATTCTTCAGCGCTCCAAAACATAAACTAAGAATCTCTAAAATAACCATGTAAGGATTTAAACATGCGGCTTTTACTGGCAATTTTTTTACCATTTCTAGCTTTTTTTACCATCGGCCGGCCGATCGCGGGCATCATTTGTTTGATTTTGCAGGTAACATTAATCGGTTGGCTGCCAGCCGCTATTTGGGCTGTTTACTCATTAAGTCAGTATAATACAGATAAGAAAATTGACAGAGCGATGAGCAGACGGCCATAGAGGTTAAGTTAGAGAGGCTCTCTCGCCGCTGCGTTGCTTGAACGAGTGAAAGAGGTTTTTAAAAATGAAGAGAGCACTTCCTACCATATTGGCGTTTTTATTTGTTCTCACCGCATGTTCCAGCGGTGATTGGCGCGATGCATCCCGAGAGCCTGCTGGATTAGCGCCTTCTCCTGTTGATACTCGAGAAGCCGTTATTGAGGTGTATGCTGCCGATGCGTTCGGTTGGCGTGGTTGGTTTGCGGTTCATACCTGGATAGCTGTAAAGCCCGAAAACGCGGAAGAATACACAGTATTTGAAGTGGTAGGCTGGGGTGTTGATGAAGGCCGGCCGGCTTTGCGCACTTATCAAACGAAAACGCCAGATCGTTATTGGTACGGCGCGCGGCCTGAAGTGATTCTCTCGCTTCAAGGCGCCAACGCGGATTCCCTAATACCACGCATAGAACAAGCAGTAATCAGCTATCCGTGGGCGGATCAGTATCGCGCAGTGCCAGGCCCGAACAGTAATACACTACCTGCCTGGATCGGCCTGCAAGTGCCGGAGCTTGGTTTAGAGTTACCGTTTAGCGCTATCGGCAGTGGCTATGCGAATCGAGGGGGGTAATTTATTAATCGCATTGTTGTTTTAACCCTTTTGGCGATGATTGCATTCGCCGGCAACTCCATACTGAACCGCATTGCATTAAACGATACCAGCATCGATGCGGCCAGTTTTACCACCATTAGGCTGGTTTCTGGTGCATTGATACTGTTGCTGATTGTACAATTTCGTTCTCCTCCAGTCGGGTTTAAGCCTCCCGGAAAGCGCTCAGACACAGGGAATTGGCTCTCAGCCATTGCGCTTCTGGTATACGCTGCAGGCTTCTCATTTGCTTATATTCATCTTTCCGCAGCCATAGGCGCCTTAGTGCTCTTTGGGGCGGTGCAAGCAACTATGATTAGTTATGGGCTCTGGCGAGGTGAACGCTTAAAAACTTGGCAAACACGTGGGCTTTTATTGGCGCTTGCGGGGCTTGTAGGGCTATTTCTACCGGGTATATCAAAACCACCGTTACTTGCTTCACTGCTGATGCTGCTAGCGGGCGTTGCTTGGGGCGTGTATTCATTGCGGGGAAAAGGCGCCGGTGATGCTACTCGAGTAACTGCAGGTAATTTCCTACGGGCGGTTCCCATTGCACTGATGTTAAACGTATTTATGTATCCTTATTTTTCTATCGATAGTGCGGGATTTTGGTATGCCGTTACTTCAGGAGCACTCGCTTCCGGCCTTGGTTACGCCGTTTGGTATACAGTGTTACCAACTTTGCGTTCAACAACCGCAGCTACGGTGCAATTAAGTGTACCCATAATCGCGGCAATAGGTGGTGTTGTGTTTCTCAGCGAGGCGCTAACCCCTCGTTTAGTACTAGCAGCGATGGCTATACTCGGTGGTATAGCCATGGTTATTTTAAACACTCGGGCGTGTTCGGATTAAGGTTGCCAGCAACAGCCTTCTCTTGTGTGTTTACATTGATTCACGATATGCGGATGAGCCTGCGGATATCCCGAATTACTTCGTAAGCTGCGATGAACGCTATTACGAGTACGAAAATTTGGATGCTAAGTTCTAGGTATGAAACATTTATGGAGGCATGCAACGCTTCTGTATGAATACGCAGTATTGGAGTATTCACGACAAGCCAGAGCGATACTAAGAAAAATGCTGTGCTTATGCCAATATTTAGCATGAGCATATTTCGATTCCACAAGCGTGTGCGTAGCTGCCATAAACTGTGCACTATCGCGATTCCAATTACTGGCGTGAACCAAAGCAGCACACTGTGAGCTTCCAAGGTGAAAATGCTAGTGGCACCGCTATCCGGTTGCCAAATTGGATACCAAATAAGCATCACTAAGAAAAGCATAGTAGCAAGATCACCAAAGATATTCTGCAAACTAATGTGCTGCCAATCTTTACCTGCGGCAGGTAGCTTTTCCGGGCTCCACTTGCCGGTTCCAGGCGCTTCAGTAGAATCCGTTTTCTGCTTGCGAGAGAGCACAGCAAAACCGATAGTGATCGCGGCAAAAGCAAAATAGGCATCATTAAGGAAACTGCTAGCCAACCCTTTTAAAAACCAAAAAAGGTTCATTTCAGCACCATCGAGCCAACGGCTGGTTATAGCGATTGTTGAAATAACCAGTAGTACGCCCAGTACCATGTAAAGCGTGTGCAGGTATAAAGGCATAAGAGCCGCAGAAATAAGCGGGGTAGGCGGACAAAACTGCAACGCTACCGAGCGTGGGTGGCCCATCTCTTTGAGTAACTCTGTTATTTCAGCTTCTGTAACACTGCCTTGCTGTGCTTCCATGGCCTCTATTTTATCGAGAATATTGGCTTTCAGCTCACGGCCAATATCATCCTGTTTGTTCTTTGGCAATTCCCGCTGCACAGCAGCGATATAGCGTTCAACCATCTTCATTCGTGTTGCTCCTCATCGGTTTTACACAACAGTAGGGGGCCAATCGCGCTGTTTAGCGAGATCCACTCCTGAGTGAGTTGTTCTAGCAGATCGGTGCCAAGCGCTGATAACTGATAATAACGCCGTTCTCGCCCTTCACCTTGTTTCCATTCGCTATCGAGTAGCCCTTGTTCGGCTAATCTTCGAATTAACGGATACAGCGTGCCTTCATCAATATCTACCCCTGCATCTTGCAGTTGCTTGCGCAGCGAGTAGCCATAATGCGGTTGGCGTAAAGAAGCGAGCACTGCTAACACGAGTACGCCACGGCGCAGTTCTAGCTTGAGTTTATCGAGTGGTGCAGTAGCCATAGTGGTTCCTCTTTATACTGTGCGCTACATACTGTTTGGTGCACAGTAGAATTATACTAGGCGGCACATAGTATAAATGCAAGTAGAAAAACAAAATAAATCATGCTTTGATTAAAGCTCGTGGTTATGGGAATGAGATTTTAAATGCAGCAACCGTTATTCACGGGGCGTGCATCAGAATACGGAGGCAATATGGCAGCACCACTCAATGAAGATACTGTGCTTAGTTTTTGGTTTAATGAGCTCTCGCAAGAGCAATGGTTTAAGAAAGATGCCGCGCTTGATGCCGAGATCGCCGCTCGCTTTGGTAGTACTTTGCAAGAAGCAGAACGCTGTGAGTTATATCGCTGGCGGCGGACCCCGGAAGGGCGGTTGGCTGAAATTATCGTACTCGATCAATTTTCCCGGAATATCTATCGCGATAAGCCACAGGCTTTTGCGAACGATGCGCTGGCACTGGCCTTAGCGCAAGAAGCTGTTGCCCATTGCTTAGATAATCAGCTTACAACGGCACAGCGAGCGTTTTTATACATGCCGTATATGCATAGTGAATCCTTGGTCATTCATAATATTGCGATACAGCTTTTCGATCAGCCAGGGCTGGAAAATAACCTCGATTTTGAAGTGAAACACCGCGATATTATTGCGCGTTTTGGCCGATACCCACACCGCAATGAGTTGCTAGGCCGTACTTCTTCGGCAGAAGAATTGGCGTTTTTACAACAACCCGGTTCATCCTTTTAACTGGCCGGTTGGCGTAATGATCGCCGCCAACCATACCATCCAACAAAGGCGTTGATTTGATACACCATGGTTTGAATGGCGAATATGTAGTTGTTGTTTGCTAAATTTACGCTGAGCCACACAAAGTTAACGATGATCCAAATACTCCAACTGAATGAGTAGCGCAGTATCATGGTGGTTTGCGCGGTCACACCCAACACAAACGCCGTTACATTGATGGCATACCAGCTAATATCAATACCGAATACACTCATGGCTGTATCGCTGCTCGATTCGATAAAGCTATATTGCTGCAACTGTTCATTGAGCCATGGGAATAGGGCAAGGCCGATAGTAATAAATACCGCTGTAATTATCCAAACACTCACAGTGGCCTGGCGCGGCAGCATATTGCCATCACCGTCTTGATTTTTGCGCCAATAGAAAAGCCCGTATACATGCGTAGCTAAATAGAAAATAGGCGCGAGCATCAAGCCGGTGGCACCGCTTCGCCCTTGCGCTAGCACTTCGCCAATATTGGCAGTAATACCCAAACCATTGCCAGTTAAGTTACGGCGAAAAGCTAACGAAACAACGCAGATCAGGCCGATTAGTGCTACGGTAAGCATGAATATATCTAACCCTGCGCGCTCAGTAGTGAGCCAAAAGCCAGCAAACAATGCAAGCGCACCGCAAATAAACCAAACCACAGCCCATTGCCGTTGCCATTCTTGGGTAATTTTATCGAGTATATGCATTCTTTTTTCGCGCTCTTTGACATGGCCGATGAAGGCTATTACTTTAACCATTGAAAACTGTAAGTTTCAAATAAAATAATAATTAAACAAGGAAAGTGGATCATGAAAAAACTGGCACTTATTAGCGCTTTTACCCTTACCTCGTGCATTGCAGCAACAAGCTTCAACGCCAACGCCTCTAATTACGCTCATGTGCATTTATCACACTTAGAACCAAGTAAAGAAGAATCGATTTGGCTTCGGGCGATTCAAGCAACACCTATGTATCCCCGACAACTGGCGCAACGAGGCATTATTGGTTGTGCCGTTTTTAACGTAAAGATTGATGAAGCCGGTGAAACTGAAAGTATTAGCTTAGAGAGTTCTGTTCCTGAGCGTGGTATTGAACGGCCTGTAGCCGCTGTTATTCGCAGCTGGGAATGGGAAAATGTATCCGGCGAAGCCAACATGGCGGAAGAAAAGCAAATACGCCTGGATTTCTGCATGGGCGGAAGCTCCCCGGAAGAAGCTGAACAACTTTGCATTGCGCAATCGCAATGGGCGTGCTCCTCATAATGTTTAACTAGCTTTTCGGAAAACCTTCAGCGGTTTCCTGTGTGAGTGAGAAAATTGATTCCACAGGAACCGCAAAATAGCCTGCAATCTTTAGAGCAACCACCACTGAAGGTGTGAAACGCCTGGTTTCAATGGTGCTGATGGTTTTGCGGGAAACCCCAATCGCATCTGCAAGTTGCTGCTGAGATAGCCCTTTAAGTTTTCGCTCTATCGCTACTCTGTTATACACATCTTCCATTATTCACTTGCTTCCTCATCGTGGATTAAACGCATTACCGTCATTGCCCAGATTAAGGTACCTGATAACGCAAATAAGCCACCGAGTTGCCCTGCAGAAACAGTTAACATATCGAAATTAGCTAATATTAAATCGGCGAAAAGAAATACGAATAAAGCGAGAAGCATTAGCCCCCAAGTAACCGCTCGATAAGCTTGATAAATAACCTGCTGACAAAACTCATCACTAAATTTTGGCAATTGATAGGGGTTATCGCTCGATAGAATTCCGCTGCTGAAAAAGATAATAGGGGCTACGGTTATGGCTATAAATACACCGATAAAACTTATGATCATAAAAATAGCTGGAAGCTCGAACCAATTGGATACAAAGGTGATGAGAACCCCAAAAGCTGCCACAAAAATGCTTTGCGCCAAGCGTGTTAGTGCTTTTACTTGCCGATCAGGTGTCCATGCGTGGTGTGGGTTCTTGTTTACGTTGTTCATTGAAGCTTCTCTATTCAAGATAATTGATAATGGTTTCTTAGATTAATCCCGATACCTGCGGGTATCAATATATAACCCATAGGTATCATTTTCAAGTGCGAAATAGCGTGTTTGCGGAAGCCTTAATTTAGCTGAGCAAGACAAAAGCGCTAGAAAGAGCGATAATGTAGGCGATAGATATTCATAGTATGTTTCTAGCAACAAAACGTGCTTCACACGACCCAACACCCGGTGCCCCACTCATGCAAATTAATGTTAACTTTCTGGAAAATCTTCGATTAGAAGCGAAATTCGATGATTTTACAGTAATCGCCGATCAGCCTATTCGCTATAAAGGCGATGGTTCAGCCCCCAGCCCATTTGATTATTTCTTGGCTTCCTCGGCATTATGCGCAGCTTATTTTGTACGGGTGTATTGTCTATCGCGGAATATTTCTACCGATAATATTCGTATTTCCCAGAACAATATTGTGGATCCGGAAAACCGTTACAATCAAATCTTTAAGATTCAAGTTGAGCTTCCGGAAGATATTTCAGAGAAGGATCGCGAAGGTATTTTGCGCTCTATCGATCGCTGCACAGTAAAAAAAGTAGTGCAAACTGGCCCTGAGTTTCAAATTGAATCCGTTGAAAACCTTGATGAAGATGCGCAAGCGCTATTGATGGTTAAGCCTGAAGCAGAATCGGCCACCTTTATTGCCGGTAAAGATCTACCGCTCGAGCAAACCATTGCCAATATGTCGGCCATTCTAGCTGATTTAGGCATGAAGATTGAAATTGCCTCGTGGCGGAATATTGTTCCCCATGTTTGGAGCCTACATGTTCGTGATGCCGCTTCACCGATGTGTTTCACCAACGGCAAAGGCGCAACGAAAGAAAGTGCGTTGTGTTCGGCATTGGGGGAATTCATTGAGCGTTTAAGCTGTAATTTCTTTTACAACGATCAGTTTTTCGGCGAAGAGATAGCCAATAGTGAGTTTGTGCATTACCCGAACGAAAAATGGTTTCTGCCAGGCCCGAATAATGAACTGCCAGCTGAGATTTTAGATGCCCATTGTTTAGCTATTTACAATCCAGATGGCGAACTGCAAGGGAATCACCTGATTGATACCAATTCTGGCCGCGCTGATCGCGGTGTGTGTTCATTGCCGTTTGTGCGCCAATCTGATGGGGAAGTGGTGTATTTCCCTTCCAACCTGATTGAAAACTTGTTCTTAAGCAATGGTATGAGTGCCGGCAACACATTGGTTGAAGCGCAAGTGCAGTGTTTATCCGAGATATTTGAGCGGGCGGTTAAAAAGCAGATTATCGAAGAAGAAATTACCTTACCTGATGTTCCTGCTGAAGTATTAGCGAACTACCCGAATGTACTTGAAGGTATTAAAGCGTTAGAAGCTCAAGGTTTCCCAGTGTTGGTGAAAGATGCCTCGTTAGGTGGCCAGTTTCCAGTAGCTTGCGTTACCTTAATGAACCCGCGCACCGGTGGTGTATTTGCCTCTTTTGGTGCGCACCCAAGCTTTGAAATTGCGCTGGAACGTAGCCTTACGGAATTGTTGCAAGGCCGCAGCTTTGAGGGCTTAAACGATTTGCCACTGCCCACGTTCAACTCTATGGCGGTTTCAGAGCCGAATAATTTTGTTGAGCACTTTATTGATTCTAGCGGTGTTGTTTCCTGGCGGTTTTTTAGTGCCAGCGCGGATTACGAGTTTGTGCCATGGGATTTTTCAGGTACAAACGCAGAAGAAGCCGAAACCTTGTTTGCGATTTTGCATGAAATGGGGCTAGAGGCCTATATGGCGGTACATGAAGATTTAGGTGCGCCGGTATGCCGAATTTTGGTGCCAAGCTATTCCGAAGTGTATCCGGTTGAAGATCTTATTTGGGATAACACTAACGTGGCGCTGGAATACCGTGAGGATATTCTCAATCTTCATCGTTTAAGTGATAAGCAACTGGCTGATTTGGTTGCGCGATTAGAAGAAAGCCAACTGGATAACTACACTGATATCATTACCTTTATTGGGGTGGAGTTCGATGAGAACACGGTATGGGGCCAGCTTACTATTCTTGAGCTTAAACTGTTGGTTTACTTAGCCTTGGGTGAGCACGAAGAAGCGCTCGATTTGGTTGAGCAATTTTTGCAGTACAACGATAACACGGTAGCGCGGGTGTTGTTTTACCGCGCCATACAGGCGGTACTGGAAATAACCTTGGCGGATGATCTTGAACTTAATGACTATACGCACAATCTGAGCCGTATGTATGGTGAAGAAACCATGCAGGCGGTTATTGGCTCGGTACAGGGCAGTGTGCGTTTCCATGGCTTAACGCCAACGAATATGCAGCTTGAAGGCCTAGAGAAGCACCAACGTTTAATTGAAAGTTATAAGAAACTGCATGCTGCGCGGGCAATGGCGGCAAAGCGTTCGTAGAATAGGCACTTAGATAACTACGAGGTGCTATTGAGTAAGTTAGCGAATGAAAAGAAAGGCAACTTAATACGCCATGCGATCGCGGTAATTGTGGCGGTTGTGTTGCTCGTTGGCGGCCAATTATTAGCGCTTGAACGTTTGCACGAACCTGCATTTTTAGTGCTACTTGTTATACTCAGCTTGCTTGCCTACCAATATCTTGATGCGGTGCGGATGCTGCGCCGCCAAGCCTTTTTGAGCCATGTGTATAAACCCGAAGGCAGAATTCGCCGGTTGTTTTGGGATAGCCTTTGGCTGCGTGTTGTTTATACCATTGTTTCGGTAGTTTCCGCAGTAATCGCCCTGATGCTCATCGCTCAACTACAAGCACTTGAATGGCTGATTCTGTTTATTGGTATCGGCTCGTTTGTGTTGATTGCTCTCCTAGTTTACCGCTTTCTTAGTAACGAAACCCAACCTCAGTATCATGTAGCGATTGTATTACGCGTAAGTGCGTGGATTAATTTGATCTTGCTCGCGGTGGCCCTCGCGATAGTGCAGATATTTTGGTTAGAAGTGCCCGATACCCGTTATTTAACGGTATTTGAAGTTGCGGAGCAGAGCTGGCAAGTGGAAGCTACAATTCCAATCGTGGGTTGGTTGCTCGGTACCGCAGCGGTACTGCAAGATGTGAGTTGGCATTTGCTGCAACAGGCGAGCAGGGTGGAAGCCAGCATGGGCTTGAAAGCGAGCGCTTGGTTCTTGGTTTTAAGTGTAAATGCTTTGAAGCTCGCGAGTTTACAGATGGTGCTACTGGGTATACCGAGTATTGCAGAGCAGGTGCACCAGAACAGTTGGCGAGTGGCCAGTAAACGAGTATTTAGAAAAAGCTATGTGCTAACACTCATTGTATTGTTGATTGCCTATATTGGTTTAAATCACGTACCTTGGCAGCAGTTGAAAAGTAACGCTACATCGCCATCGGTTGAAGTGGTTCGTGATCCGTGTGCAGAAGTGTTTATTGCCCGTGAACAACAGCAGCTAGAGCAACAAGTGCAGCGCGAATTGAGCGCGCAACAGCTTAATTCAAGCCGGCGTATGCAGGCACATATAACCATTGCTGTAACTCGTGCATTTCAGCACGCGGAAAGTGGCGTTGATGCTTTTTTAGATTGGAATTTTAGTATTCAAGGGCAGTATCAACAGCTTGGTTATTTACTTAGCGCCTCGGTAACATCCGCAAAGTTTAATGATTATCTTAGTAATAAAATGAACGAATACATTGGTGCTGAGCTTACGCCTGCACTCATGGAAGCGAACACGGCATTAAACGAAACCTTCGCTGCGGAAATGCGGCGAGCAGGTGCTGCGCAAAGTGCATTTTTGGAAGAATTACTGGCAAATAGCCAATGCTTTGAACAACCTGAGCTCGCTTTCACCATAGGCGAGTATATGGACAAATCGCTCGTTGGCTTTGGCGTAGCGGGTGGTGCGGTGGCACTACGTTTTGCTACCACAGCAGGGACACGTGCTGCCGGCCGTGCAGGCATTCGTAGAGCGATAGCCGCGATATTCACCCGTTCTGCTACAAGAGCGGGAGCGGTAGGCTCTGGTAGCGCGGGCGCGCTTTGCGGGCCTGCCTTTTGGCTTTGTACACCGGCGCTCATTGCGGGAAGTTGGTTTGCCATTGATTACGGGTTAAACAAAGCTGATGAAGCCATTAACCGCGAGAGAATGCGAGCAGAAATGCTGCTTTCGTTACAAAGTGATCAAGCCGAAGCCATCGCGGAGCTGCACGAATTTTATCAATTAGCGTTAAACGATTTTTACGCAGAACTCGAAGAAGCCCAGCAGCGGCAGTTTAATATTCGTCGAGATGGGCTCTAAGTTATTCCGCACCGGCGGCCACGAAATTAGCGTTATCCAAGACACGCTCGCCACTCCAGCGATACGCCACTAACGGCCCGTTGCGGCCTGCTGAGTAATCAACACAGGCGGTTTTGGGTGTAAGAGTACTCGGTGTTCCGGCTAACCAGTAGTGGCCAAAAAATACCGGGCATTCGCCTTGATAGGCCAAACGTTTTAACAGCTTGTTATCCGCAGTTACCTTGCCAAGGGCATCAATCGCCGCTCGGTTTTGCCCTGGTACAGGAATATGCGCGATATCCGCCAGTGTTTCTGCTTCACTTCGCCACCATGATATCCGCACTTCCCAGCGTTCTTTACCCTTGTGATCAACAAAGCTAACGCCTTCAGGTAGTGTTTCCTCTACGCCCTTTAATAGATTTTCAACGGCTTTAAAGGGCCTGCTTCCAACCGCAAAGATGGCTTCCCATGCATCCGCACGCAGCGAGTTATCCGGATTTAAATAAGGTTGAATATCGGCAAATGATGGCTCGTGCCAACAGGCATGAATAACCCGGAATTCACCTAGATCAAGAAATAATGGCAGGGTTTTGAACCACTCCAGCCATGGGCGGCGATCTTCGAAAGTGGGTAAATCATCAAGAAAAGCTTGATGATGTGCTTGGTTCGTAGCCGAATGCTCGCGCAAGTATTTACCTGTTTGTGAATGTTGTGTAGCCCAACCAACAGCGTTGAGCTCATGGTTGCCCATGGTAATGAGGGCGTGGCCACTATCTACCATGGCTTTTACGGTTTTTAGAACAGCTAGGGTTTGGTGGCCGTTATCAATTAAATCACCCACAAAGATAGCTTTACGGGTAGGGTGCTGGTAAACACCGTTTCGCTCTTCATAGGCGAGCTTTGCTAATAGAGCGAATAGCTTATCGGCCTTACCGTGCACATCGCCGATAATATCGAAGCCTTGTGTTAACTGTGTTTGAGAAACATTGTGTTTAGGATCCATGCCGATGCTATTCTCCGTGGTGATAAAAGGCGGTGGGCGTATCGCAGTGAAATCGCTATTGTTTTCATCATACGCAGGCGGAAAAAATTGTTAAACTGTTTCTGCAGTTTACCAGCAACTATTCCGTGCATAAGATTTAGCATTTAAGAACTGCATAGGCGCTAAGCAAAAACTATAAAGTCGGCAAGGAGCAATAGGTTGAAGATTTTACATACCTCAGATTGGCATTTAGGGCGTTATTTTCACCAGCAATCATTGTTGGATGACCAACGCTTTGTATTGGCGCAGGTTGAGAAATATGTAGAAGAGCAAGAACCTGATGCCGTTATTGTAGCCGGTGATATCTACGATCGTTCTTTGCCGCCCGGCGAAGCAGTAAAACTACTCGACGATACCTTGCATACCTTGGTGCATGAATTAAAAGTGCCGGTGATTATGATCTCGGGTAATCACGATGGTGCCGATCGCTTGGGTTTCGGGGCTCGGCAACTGCGGCAAGCAGGCTTGAGTATTGTTACCTCGTTTACTGAGATGTTAAACCCAGTGGTACTTAAAGATGAGCACGGTGAAGTGGCGGTGTGGTGTATGCCCTACAATGATCCGAATCTAGTGGCTGATTATTTGCAGAAAGAAGTAAAGGGCTATCAGCACGCTCATGAGTTGTTGGTGGCTGAAATCGAACAGGCAAAGGAAGAACTAGGCTTAACGAAAGCACGGCATATATTGGTGAGCCATTGCTTTTTAGATGGTGGCAGCGAATCCGATTCTGAGCGGCCACTTTCGATTGGTGGCGCTGATAAAGTATCGCCAAAAACCTTTGCTGATTTTGATTATGTGGCACTTGGTCACTTACATCAGCCTCAGTATAAAAGTGTCGAATATATTCGTTATAGTGGTTCACTATTGAAATACAGCTTTTCTGAACATCAACAGAACAAAAGTGTAACTTTGGTGGCGTTGGACGAGAAAGGCTTTGCCGGTTTTGAGCTTTTACCGCTAACGGCCAAACGCAACGTTCGGCGCCTAGCGGGTAAATTTGAGCAGTTATTGGCCGATGGCAAGCAAGATCCTCAGCGCAATGATTATATTGAAATTACCCTCACCGATACCGATGCAATTCTTGAACCATTGGCGCGATTGCGTGCGGTGTATCCGAATATTCTTGATTTACAAAAAGAGCGTTTTAGCCATCGCTTAGGTGAAGGGGCTTCACTTGCCCGCGAGCATTTGAAACGAACAGAACTTGATATGTTGGCGGATTTTTATCAGCAAGTAACCGATGCACCACTTTCTGCGGAACAGCTAACATTAGCTCAAGATTTAATTCGTGAAAGCCTTAACCGTCATGCCGATTCAGGGAGTGATAAAGCATGAAGCCGCTGTACTTGAAAATGCAGGCTTTTGGGCCATTCGCAGGCACTGAAGAAGTGCTGTTTACGGAGTTGGGTGAGAATCCACTATTTCTGATTAACGGACCCACGGGTGCGGGTAAAACTAGCCTGCTTGATGGCATTAGTTATGCGCTGTATGGCGAAACAACGGGTGATAGAAGTGGCGAGCAAATGCGCTGTGATCACGCTGATTCGAGCACGGAAACCTTGCTGTGTTTTATTTTCCGCCTCGCTGATAAGGTTTATCGTATTGAGCGTTTACCCACACAAACATTGGCAAAGTTGCGCGGCGAGGGCGTAACCCAACGAAATGCCAGTGGCAGTATTTGGTTACTCGAAGAAGATGCCGAGCTTGCACCGCAAGAATGGCAGCGAAAATTATTGGTGGATAAGAAAATTCGCGAGCTCGATGAGTACGTGAATCAGCTAATAGGCTTAAATGCAAAGCAGTTTCGGCAAGTTGTTGTCTTGCCGCAAGGGAAGTTTCGTGAACTGCTTACTGCCAATTCTACGCAGCGTGAAGAAGTATTTGCGAGTTTATTCCAAACCCAACGATACCAGCTGATTGAAGAGGGTTTTCGGGTAAAAGCGAAAGCACTGCAAAGCCAATATAGCCGGGTAAAAGAGGAAATTTCGGCAATTTATTTGGAAGCTGGCATTACTGCGGATGCTACTGATGAAAGCGGCGATTTTATTGCGCGAGAGCAGCAGTTAGCCGCTCTATTGGCAGCTGCAGAAGGGCCCAGAGAAGCGGCTGAAGTTGAGTACAAACGCCTAAATCAGCGCTATGTTGAAGCTGCACGTAACCTTGATCGCGCCTCGGAACTGGAAAAACAATTTACGCGATATGAAGAATTATTGCGTGAAAAGGAAGCGCTAGATAAGCAAAAACAAGCTATGGCTAAACTTGATAAGTTACTAGCGCGTGGCAAAAATGCTGCGAAAATTCAGCCAATGTGGCAGCGTGTGGCAGATCAACGCCATGCGCTAAAACGCATCGAACGTACTCAAAGTGAAGCTGTAGTAGCTGCGAAAAAAGCGCAAACCGAGCATTCGCAAGCGCGCAAAGCATACGAAAAGGCGCAGCGAAAAGCGAACGAGCTGCCGGAATTGCGTGAGCAACAAGGGCCTTTGAAACGAGCTTTGATAGATGCGCAAAAATTACAACAGGCTCGGAGCGAGCAAGCATTACTAGATAAACGCAAGCAACAAGCTCAGGAAAGTGCGCAAGTGAGTGACGCCAAGCTTGCTGAAGCCAACATCGAATATAGAGCGGTTGAAAAGGCCATTGATGCGCAAGAAGCGCTGATTGTGGGGCAGGACAATATTGCTGTAAAACTCGCGCAATTAGAGCCGAAAATTGCTCAGCGCCAAGAGCTCAGCCAGCACCAAGAGCGTGAGAAGCAGCTTAAAACAAAGCAATCTAGCGTTCAGGCTGAGGTTGATTCCGCACGTAAGCAATTGCAAGCCGCTGAACGCGAAGAAAAGCAGCTGGTTAGAGGTTGGCACTTAAGCCAGGCTTTGCTGCTTTCAAGGGATTTAGCCGATGGTGAGCCTTGTATGGTGTGCGGTAGTTTGGAACATCCGGCGCTGGCGCATGAGCAAACGAACAACACGCAAGTTGTAGAGCAAGAAACAGTTGAAGCAGCGCAAGCAAATACCGGCCAGCAGCGAGAAATCTTGGGCAATATTGAACAGAAATTGTTGCAATTGAACACTGAGCTGAGCACTGAGCAAAAACGCATAAAAGCATTACAGGTAGCGCTGGGCGAGGCTGCTGAGCAGGACATTAGCGCGCTACAGCAAGAGCGTGATGTGTTGCAGCGGCAAGCGGAAGCGAATGCTCAGCAAAAGCAGGAGTTACAGCAGCAAAAGCTGCGTTTTCGGGAAATCCGAAGCGAGCTTGAGGAGCTTCGTAAGCAACAGCAATTCGCCCAAAGCGCTTTGCAATCAGCGGCTCATGCGGCAGAAGCAAATACAATCCGGGTACAAGAACTAGAACGCGAACTCCCTAAAGATAGGCGCAATTCGACACAAATAGAGCAAAAAATAGCGGAGATTAACGACGTTATTGCAAGTATTGAAGGCGAGCTCGAACGCGCGCGCCAAACACAAGAGCAGGCGGGCCAGAACGTTAGCAGTGCAGAGGCTAGGTTGAAGCAAACGCAAATGCAGCGTGAAGAGCTGGAAGCAAACGTAGTGAAAGCCGATAAAGCGTGGTTAGAGGCTTTGCAGGCAAGTGAGTTTGCCGATGCAGAGGCGTTCACGCAGGCGCAACTTAGCGCAGAGGAAGAGCAACAATACAGTATGCAGGTGCAAGAGTGGCAGCAGAGTTCACAACACAATGCTACGTTGCTGGCGGAATTATCGCAGGCGATTGAGGGCAAGGGCCGACCCGCGCTCGATACATTAAATGCCGAGCTTAAGGCGCTAGAGGAAAATGTGAGCGCGGCGTTGGAAAAGATGCAGCAACTCAACAATGAATACCAAACCTTGCAGAATATAGCCCAACGTTTAAAAGCGAAAGAAGCCAGTAGTGCTGAATTATCTGAGCGTTATCAGGTATTGGGTACATTGGCAGATGCGGTTGCAGGGAACAATTCTCAGCGCTTAACCTTACACCGTTTTGTACTTAGCATTTTGCTTGATGATGTGTTGCACGAAGCTTCGGTGCGCTTGGATAAAATGTCCGGTGGGCGATACTTATTGCGCCGTGATCTCGACGTGGCCGATAAACGCTCGGCTGCGGGCCTGAGCCTTGTGGTGGACGATGCGTATACCGGGCGAACGCGGCCAGTGAACACTTTGTCCGGGGGGGAAAGTTTTATGGCGGCACTGGCATTAGCGCTTGGCCTTTCCGATGTGGTGCAAAGTTACGCCGGTGGTATTCGTTTAGAAACACTCTTCATTGATGAGGGTTTTGGGAGCCTTGATGAGCACGCGTTAGATGCTGCAATTGCGGTTTTGGCCGAGCTTCGCGCTCATGGTCGAACTATCGGTATTATTTCCCATGTGCGGGAACTGAAGGAGCGTTTGCCCGATCGTATTGATGTGATTCGCCATCAATCAGGTAGCAGCACACAATTGGTTAATCAGGCGACGGTGAGCGGGCGATAGCGCGCCGTTAGCGCATGTGAATAACTTGATAAGCACAGTTTACAATCGCTTCGGAATGGTCATGGATTGGCGTATAAATATCGGTGGGGCACATGCCTTGATAGGTGGCTACTTCGCTACGGCGATGTTGCAGGTGTTGTTCAGAGCCATCGGAAAACACTAAGCTTAAAGTTGATTCATGCCAGCGCCAAAGGCCATTTAAATAATGTAGGTTTTGCTCATCATCGGCGTAATAAACGAATTCGAGTTGAAAGCTGCCATCGTTACTAATTTTCAGTAAACCGTCTTGTTGTGGGCATTGCGCACTTCGCAGAAATGGGTTTGCGAACCGTTGTTGTTTAGATTCAGGGTTGCGAACATAGATACCGATATTTTTACCAAAATACGCATGATTTCCCTCACCAAAACGCATGCTGTGCACTGCAGCTTGAGTTTTATCTTCTAGTAACGCCGCTAAGCGCTCGAGAAATTGAATATCGCTAAATGCCGGATTAACGGAAATCGTGGTATCAGGGAATGCCTCGGGTATCTCGATGCGGGTTGTTTCTACAGCATAATCGAGCGCTTCCAATTGCCTGCGGAGGTCCGCTTGTTGTGTTTCGCTGTACCCCTCAGTGGTGAGGTACAGCGTTGGAGTGCTGCAGCCGCTCACTATAAAAGCCGCGGCTATTACCAACCCTGCTGATAAGCGGGGTCTTCCAACACTGCGGCGTTCTGCACTCAAAAAATCATTCTTAAACACAAGAAAAAGCCTCTGAAAAAGAGGCCTTAATAGTAATAAATTAGCTGGTGAAATCACCATCACGCTCCGGCTGAAATACAATATCAATTACTTCAACGTGGCTTACACCATGTTGAGTTGGCCATTCAATGGTTTCGCCCACGCGCACGCCGAGAATAGCGCTACCGATGGGGGCAAAAATTGAAATGCTTTCCGCAACGTTAGCAAGATCTTTTGGGTACACCAAGGTTTTTTCGAATTCTTTGTTGGTTTCTACAATGCGAAAACGAACGCGCGAATTCATGGTGACAACATCGGCCGGAATTTCTTGCGGCTTCACTACTTTTGCTCGCCCTAGTTCAGTTTCTAGCGCGGCTACTTGCTTGCTTAAGCCGGGCGTTTTTTCAATCAGTGATTCAATTCGAATAACATCGAGCTCAGATAAAATAAGTGTTGGTTGAACATTTGGTTCTGGCATTCTAATTCTCCAAAGGCAGCACTGCTAAGTGTTTCCAAATTTAATGCTGGTTTAGGCTGTTAGTTACAAAGGTGATAAGCCATAGGCATAATAAAAAACCGCCCGATTAAATCAGGCGGTTTGCTTTAAATCTTTCTCTATTTATGGCGCTTATTCCGTGAAAAAGCAAGCGCTTTAGATTAGCCGGTTAGGTTTTTTCGCAAAAACGGTTAACCGGTCATGATTACACTATGTTTAACCACGGCCGCCTTGGCTACGGTTACCCGATCGAGCGCCACCAGAGCCACTCGGGCGTCCTGAACTATGGCCGCTGCCGCCCCGTGCGGGTTTTGGAAGTGGCTTAGCTTTGGACAAATCCACCTTGGTAAAGCCTTCTAAGTAGGCTTGTGGAATCTCTTGTTTAATTAAGCGCTGAACTGCTCTTAAGAGTTTCAATTCTTCGCCTTCTACAAGTGAAATCGCGTTTCCACTGGCACCAGCCCGGCCCGTACGGCCGATACGGTGAACGTAATCTTCCGCAACCTGGGGTAAATCGTAGTTCACTACAAATGGCAGTTGATCAATATCGAGGCCACGTGCCGCAATGTCAGTGGCTACAAGAATTTGTACCTTACCGGTTTTAAATTCAAGCAAAGCCTTCGTGCGCGCGCTTTGGCTTTTGTTGCCATGAATCGCGGTAGCCAAAAATCCACTGCTCTCAAGCTGCTTAACTAACCGATTAGCACCATGCTTGGTGCGGGTAAATACGAGCACCTGGGGTAAATCTAGTTGCCGTAACAAGGCCATGAGTAGTACTGGCTTTTCCGTTTTTGGAACCGGATAAACCACCTGTTCTACGCGCTCTGCTGTGGTATTACGCGGGCTTACCGATATTTCTACTGGATCGTTCACTAAGCCTTTCGCAAGCTCTCGAATCTCATCTGAGAATGTGGCGGAAAACAATAAATTTTGACGTTTTGGCGGTAAAACTTTAATAACGCGTTTAATATCATGAATAAAGCCCATATCGAGCATGCGATCGGCTTCATCTAAAACAAGAATTTCTAACTTTGGAAAGCGTACTGCGTTTTGCTGATAAAGATCGAGCAAGCGGCCTGGGGTAGCCACTAAAATATCAACGCCTCGGCGCAGTTTCATCATTTGTGGATTGATTTTCACGCCACCAAACACAACCGCAGAGCTTAAGTTTAAGCCTTTTGCATAAGTTTCAACGCTTTCTCCTACTTGTGCCGCTAGCTCGCGGGTAGGGGTGAGAATCAGCACGCGCGCTTCATTTGGCTTTGCGCGTTCGCCATCTTTTAGGATCTCCAACATCGGCAAGGTGAAACCAGCTGTTTTTCCTGTACCGGTTTGCGCAGCGGCCATTACATCGCGGCGCGCGAGCACTGCGGGAATCGCTTGTTCTTGAATGGGTGTTGGCGTGGTGTAGCCTTCGGATTGCAAGGCTTCGAGAATAGTGGCGCAAAGGCCCAGAGAAGCAAAACTCATTTAATACAAAATCTCTTTGGTGAGTGCGAGCGCTGAGAATGTCTTGGCTCCGCCCGCTGCGAAAGGCTCAAATGAACCTTTCAAAACAGCGGCAAGGATACAGCAGAAGCGCAACTAGCGCAATCAAGAGGCGCCTTTGCTTAGGGCTTGCTGAGGGAGTTTCGTGAGGTAAGCCAAACGGCAAAAAGAATAATGGCGCCGCCCAAAATTAGTGAACCCCATTGCACGTTTTGCCCCCACAAAATAAAGTTAACCAGTAAACCTGCGGGTATCAGGGCATTGTTCATTGTTGCCAGTTGGCCAATGTTTACCTTTTTACTGGCAATGCTCCACGCTAAATAGCCAACACCAGAAGCGCCAAAGCCCAACCATAATAAAACTGACCAATGTATCCAGGTGCTAGGTAAACGGCTGTAATCAGCAAATAACAGCATACCAATGCCGGATACAAGGGTGGCACCAAGGAAGAATAATGCATACACGCCAATTTGCTGTTTGGCCTTACCCAGCGGTAAGCGTTTGTAGGCTACTTGCCCTGTAGCAAAGCAAATATTAGCGCCTTGAATCAGCAAGAAGCCGGTAATAAATTCGCTACTCAGGCCCTGATAGCGAATGAGCCCGGCGCCGAGCACCGAAAGCGCGGCAGCTAACCACCAGATTCGTGGTAACGGTTTTCGGTTTAACAGCCATTCATCAATTAAGGTGATGTAGAGCGGGGTGAAAATGGTAAAGAGCAACACTTCTGCCACACTGAGATAGAGAAAGGCATGGTAAAGCAGAAGATACATCAAGCCAATTTGAATGCCACCAATCAGCATTAACCGCACACGAATGGGCGCGGAAACATGCTTCACTTTTAAAAAGGGTAACAATAAACATAGCGCCAGAATCATACGGATAAACACAGCAATGTAAGCATCCACATCACGTGATAAAAATTCACCAATGAGTGAGAAGCTAAACGCCCATACGATAGTGATTAAAATTAATACTGGCATGCGGTTGCTCCAAAATAACGATGTAGCGCCTTGAATAACCAAGGCACTACATCGTTTTCAATTACGTAGGCTAACGGGAGTGTTGGTTTGCGGGCTGTTTCTGGCGGCGTAGTGGCCTACCAGAACGTTCCCACACCTTGCCCCAATGCGAGCGCCAGTATAGCAGGCGGCTATAGGCATGAGGAACAAAGTATAAGCTAGTAAGCGTACTAAATGCTAAACCGCTAATAATAGTAATGGCCATAGGTGTGTAAGGCGGGCCATCACCACCAATTTGAGTGCTGCCGAGGGCTAGGGGCACCATACCAAGAATAGTTGTGGCTACTGTCATTAAAATTGGGCGCACACGGCGAGAGGCCGCCTCCAGAATTGCATTCTCTAATACGTAACCTTCATCCACGAGCTGATTAATGGCATCCACCAATACAATGCCGTTATTCACAACAATACCCATCAAAATTAACATGCCGATTAAGGCCATCATTTCGATACCATTACCAGTGAGCCATAACCCCCAAAATACACCGGTAATGGCTAAAATTAATGAGCCAATTACTGCAGAGGGCAGTAAAAGCGATTCGAACAAAGCGGCCATAACCATGTAAACCATCGCCACAGCTAAAAGCATATTTACTAGCATAATGGAGTTTTGCCGTTGCTGAGCGCGAAATCCACCATCGAGGCTCCAACGATAACCATCAGGTAGTTGCACGTTCGCCATAACTTGATTTATGGCTGTGCGTGCCTCTGCCATGGTCATATCATTTAGGTTGGCATTTATCCGCACTGCGGTTTGTCGATCAAACCGGCGGATATTGCCCAACTGCTCAACTTCTTCAATGCGAGCTATCTGGTTTAGATTAATCAGCGTATTACCAACTCGTGCCACCACCATTTGCTCTAATTCAGCAAGAGATTGGCTGAAATATTCAGGGAACATAACGCGAATACGCATATCACCTTCGGGGTTATGGCGGAAGGAGCGCAGGTTGCTGCCACGCAAAGCTACGCCAATTTGCTCTGCAACTTGTGCACTATTTAAACCAAAGCGTTCTGCTTGTTCACGATCAATGTGAATACGTAATTCATTTTTGGCGTTGTTGTCGTCGGTTTGCACATCTGCTAAGCCATCAATCCGAGATAGCATCGGAATTAAACTATCAGCGATGTTTTCAAGTTCTTGCGTTGAGCGGCCCTGCAGTGTGATTTGCACACCATTATTATCACCACCACGAAAACCAAATACAGGCTCGCTGCGAGGTAAAGGGGGCATATTGTCGCGAACGCGTTGCTGAATTTCAGCTACCGAAAGTGTGCGGTCGGGTTTTAGAAGTAGAGTAGACATGGCATAGCCGGGGGTATAGTAGCTATACACATGCTCCAACTCTAATGCCTCTTTATTTGCGTAAAGGTAGCTTTCTAAAGCTGTAACTTCCCGCTCTACCTCCTCAAGTTTGTATTGGCCGGTGATGTGGTAATTGATAAACAGGCGATCGTTATAAGCCACATCTGTTTCGTCACTCCCCACGTTTGAGAAGGGCACTACGGTGCTAGCCATGATAAGAAGTGTGAAAAGAGTTGTGAGCCTCGGATGGCGATGCGACCAACGCAGGCTGTGTAGATACCCTCGCTTGATAATTCCCGCCTTTGGCGGTTCTGCTGAGATATTTAATTTAATTTTACTGAGTAGCATGGGGATAAGCGTTTGCGCTATTAACAGCGAAGCTAATAGCGAAATACAAATAGCAATGGCTACATGCTCAAGGAAAATTGTAATTTGGTCAGTTTCGCCGAATATATTAGGTAAAAACACGATTGCAGTGGTGAGTGTGCCGGCGATAATGGCCAGAGACACACGGCTTGTTCCGGCTATTACAGTAGCTTTATCTTGCACTTTACCGGTTGCTTGCTGTTCCTGCTGAATACTTTCGGTAACTACCACCGCGTTATCGATAAGCATACCAATAGCAAGCATAAGGCCCATCATAGAGAGAATGTTTAAGCTATACCCCAACAAATACATCACCCCAAGAGTAAGGCAAATAGCAATGGGTACTGAAACGACAATGATCAGTGTTGTACGCCAATCACGTAAAAACAGGTAAAGAACAACGATCGATAACAAGGCTCCGAAACCACCAGCTTTTAGCAAATCACTTAACGATGTCGTTACACTTTCTGCCGTGTTATCCATCATCATTAGATTAATACCTGAAAATTCAGGGCTATTTGAAACCTCATCAATTAACTGGCTCGCTGCACGCGCTACATCTACTAAATTCGCACTCGATTCCTTGTAGATATCAACACCAATGGCAAAGCTTTGATTAAAACTGCGGCCATCAGTGGCCCGTGGAAGCTCATAATTAACCTCCGCAATATCGCCCAAGCTGAGATCAGGTGTGATCGGCAGGGTACGAATATCATCAAGGTTTCGATATTCCCCTGCTGGTTTCACTAAAATACGATCGTAATCAGTTTCTAGATAGCCAGCCGACATCGTAAAGTTAGCTTCGTTTAACCTGGCGGTAATAGCATTTACCGAGAGGCCGGTAGCACTTAATGCTTCCGGATTTAAGCGAAGCATAATTTCTCGTTGCTGCACGCCATATAGCCCCACACGCGAGATGCCCTCAACACGTTCAAGAGGCTGTTTTAACTGACGATTAAGAAGTTCCCACGCTAACGATAAATCTTGCTGACTGGAAATCCTTAGCTGCATAACTGGCATATCTTCGGTATTAAATTGGAAGATAAATACACGCTCAACATCATCGGGTAATAAATGACGCATACTCTCCACTCGTTCTCGCGCTTCAATGCTGCGTGCGGAAACGCTATCTTTCCAAGCGAAATTGAGTACTACATCGGCGCCGTTTTCCGCTGAGTTTGAGCGCATTTCTTGAATTCCCGGTAAAGTGGCTAGCGCCTCCTCCAAAGGCCGGGTAATCAAGCGTTCCACTTCCGCCGGAGTAGAGCTGCGATAGGGCACATTAACCACAATTTGCGGGATATCGATGCCGGGAAACTTTTCTAAAGGCAGCATGCGGCTGGATACGAGCCCTAGAATCAGAAAACTCAAAAAGAACATGCACACAGTAACCGGACGCTTAAGGGCAAAGCTGGCAAGCGGCGCACTGAGTTCAGAGATCTTACTCATGAGAGCCTCCGCTTAGCGCAGAATCGTGGGTAGCCAGTTCATCATTGGTATTCGCTAAGTTGAAATTCTTACGATCGAATAGTTGATACACCAAAGGAATGAACAATAAGGTAAGTAAGGTAGCAAATAACAAGCCACTAATTACTGCAATGGCCATGCTAGCGCTCAGCTCCGCGCCTTCGCCGATACCCAAGGCTAACGGTAATAACCCCAGAACAGTTGTTAATGTTGTCATTAAAATTGGCCGCAAACGTTGCGCTGCGGCTTGTTGAATGGCTTTCAACTTGGGTGTTCCCTCAGTGCGTAATTGATTGATACGATCAATCAACACAATAGCGTTATTAACTACTATACCGGCGAGCATAATTAAACCAATGAAAACCACAACGCTGAGAGGCGTGTTGGTTAACCACAAACCTACAATTGAGCCGGCAGCAGCTAAAGGCACCGAAAACATAATCAATAGTGGGTGGCCGAAGCTTTCAAATTGTGAAGCCATTACTAAGTAAACCAAAAAGATCGCTAACCCAAGCGCGAGTAGAAGCGAATTATAAGATTGCTCCAATAGCTCACTTTGGCCACCAATATGCGCGGTAATACCGGGTGCCAAGCGTACATCGCTGATTATTTGTTCCAGTTTCGCCTGTGCTGAGCGTAAATCGCCGGCTGCACTGGCACTGATAAGCGCTACTCGCTGTTGTGATAACCGAGTAATTTCACTCGGGCCAACCGTGCTTTTAATTTCAGCTACGGCTGAGAGTGGTAGCTCAACATCGCTACCTGGGTTGATGATTAGTTGTGAAACTAAATTCGGATCTTGGCGCACATGGTCCGGTAAGCGAACGCGGATATCGATTTGTCGATCTTGTAAGCTATATTGGGTAGCAATTTGGCCACCAATTTGCGTGCTTATTACCTGGGCAACATCGGCTGCGGTTAAACCTACCCAAGCTAATCGAGCATGATCAAATATGATTTCGAGTTCGGGTTGGCCCCGTGTTAGGCCGTTACGCACATCGGTAAACGCGGCATCTTCCTCTAAGCGCGTGCTAATTTGCTCGGCGTTTGTGAGTAGGTCGTTCAGTTCATAACCATAGAGCTCAACAATCATGGGCATATCGATGCTTACAAGTTCAGGGAAATCAATACGCGCTTGCACATCTGGCTGGCGCTGCAAATAGAGCCTTAAATCATCAATCAATGCATCGCGAGTTTCCGCAGTTATCGTTGTTTTAGTCACTATGTGAAAGCGGCCCCAGAAATCACCACCTTGATTTGCTTGCACTTGCATTAACGAGCCGGAGCCCGCAACCGAGTATGTGCGCTCAATGCGGCTATCATGGCTTAAGTGTTCAGCGATACTGGCAAGAAACTCATCAGTGCGTGCAATAGGTGTGCCGCGGGGAAGTTCAATATCCACATAAAATTCCCGCTGCTCCATTTGGGGTATGAGTTCTGCTCCCAAGCGCGGTACCAGAGCGAAACATGCGATGGTAAGCGCGGTGAAAAGAGAGAAAAACGCCCAGGGTTTGGTTTGCATTCGCGCAAGGCTACTCGCGTGTAAATTACTTACTCCGTTTAGGCCTTTATCAAATAGATAAACAATCGGCCGAGCAAGCCAGCCAAGACCCTTGGCAATACTTGCGAAAATTATACGAAATACACGAAGAATAGCCAGTGGCAGCCAGTAAAACAGTGTTTTGCTGAGCATGCGAAATGGCCAGCCCAGCCAAAACAACAGCTTACGGCGGGTTGGGGGCGCTGTTGGTGCTGTTGGCTGAGTGGCGGTTTGCTCTTGTTGTATTTGCGCTTGCTCTAATTGGGCATGTTTACGGAACTGCCGGCTCGCAAGCATCGGGATTAAAGTTAAGGCAACAAAAAGTGATGCGATTAATGCAAAGCTTACGGTGAGAGCTTGATCGGTAAACAGTTGACCGGCCATGCCACTAACAAAAATTAACGGTATGAAAACCGCAAGAGTGGTTAAGGTGGCAGCAATAACCGCGCCGGTTACTTCTTGCGTACCAAATATGGCGGCGGTTTTATTATCTTCACCCAGTTGTTTACGGCGATCGATATTTTCTAAAACAACAATGGCGTTATCAACCAGCAACCCCACCGCAAGGGCAATACCACCAAGCGACATTAAGTTTAAACTTAACCCGCCCATAAACATGAATAAAAAGGTAGCAATGATCGATACCGGAATGGCTAAAGAAATAATAACCGTGGGGCCAACTTTGCGAAGAAATAATAGAATAACCCCCATGGCCAATAAGCCGCCGAAAAGTGCATTCTGTTTTACAGCCGCGATTGCATTGCGAATAAAGGTTGATTGATCGGCAAGGAGTTCAATACTGTAATCGGCGGGCAATTGCTTGTTCAAAGCCGGTAGGCGAGCGCGAACAGCATCGGCTACCGTTACCGTGTTGGCGTCACCTTCCCGATAGAGGTTTAGCTCTATGGATTCGCGGCCATTTACTCTGCTAATGGCGGTGCGATCTTTATGGCCACTGCGAATTTGTGCAATATCTTTCAGTTGAATTGGGGTGCCATCACGGCTAGCGATGTAGATATTTTCCATATCTTCAAGCGATTGGAATTGATTAACCGTACGCACTAAGAATTCTTGCGTACCGGTTTCAATGCGGCCACCCGATTGGTTCATGTTCTCTGCACGCAACCGGTTGATAATGGTTTGCATATCAATATTGAGTTGGCTTACCCGATATTCATCAACTAAAACCTGTATCTCATCTTCATAACCACCACCCGTTCGAACAGCGGCAACGCCAGGAATACTCTCAATTTGGCGTTTCAACTCATCATCTGCATAACGGCGGAGTTCTTGCAGTTGCCAAGGGCTTCCTGCAGATTCTTCACGATTTAGTGCCAATCGCATAATAGGCTCTAGATTTGGGTTAAAGCGCAGCAGAGTGGGTTTCTCGATATCAAGCGGGAGCATCACCATATCGAGCTTTTCACGAATATCGATACCGGCGAAATCCATATTGGTGCCCCACACGAATTCTAAAACGATATCCGATTGCCCAGAGCGCGCATATGAGGTGATGGTGCGTACCCCTTTTACCGTGCCTAAGGTTTCTTCAATAGGGCGGTTAATCAGTTGTTCTATCTCGCTAGGTGCGGCTCCAGCATATACGGTGCGCACGGTAAGCGTGGGGTAACTTAAATCAGGTAACAGATTTACCGGTAACCGGCCTAAGCCAACGAATCCAAATAGAACGATAGCTAGGGTAAACATTATGATAGTTACAGGGCGGCGAACCGCAAGGGCGGCGATACCCTTAGCTTTAGGTGTAGATGCGCTCATTTATAGCTTCCTTGAATTATTGTTGTTAGTGGGCTGTGATTAAAGTTCAATCACTTCTAGCAACGCATCGTTTCGTAGCGTATTTTGGCCGGTAACAATAAGAGCTGCGCCGGTATCCAAACCCTCGGTTACTTCTATCCAACCATTTTCTCGAATACCAGTAGTAATGGCTAAGCGTTGAGCTTTGTTTTCATTGGCGATAAATACATAACTTGCTTGGTCAATATTCACTAGTGCATGGTGAGGAATTCGCACAACATCGTGTTTTTGTGCGTAATGTAGATTCACTCGAGTAAACATACCAGCACGCAGTTTTTGCTCGGAATTGGGAATCGAGAGCACCACTCGGAAGGTTCCTGAAGTAGCATCAACTACTGTGCTAACGCGAGTTACTTGTGCTGAAATATGATTATTTTGGCCCACACCTTGTAACTCCAAATCGGCTTCTTGCTCAGCCTCGATATTAGCCAGTGCATGCTCTGGTAGATTCACTGTGGCTCGCAAAGTGGTGTCGTTCACAATGTGAAACAGTGCTTTTTGTTGATAGGCTTGAATCATGTTGCCAGTTTTTACAAAGCGTTCGGCGATATGCCCAGAAATTGGTGCACGAATAACTGCTTCTGCTAAATCAAGTTCGGCAATTTGTAACTGAGCAGAGAGCGCATCGTGGCGCGATTGCAGCCGTTCAACTTGCTCGGTGCTTACCATTTGCTGGCCAGCTAACTGGCGCATCCGGGTAAGCTCTTGAGTAACGCCTCTTAATTCTGCGGCAATCTGATCGCGGCTATAGCGATAACGTGAAGATTCCAACCGAACTAAAGCTTGGCCTTGTTCAACAAAATCGCCTTCTTCCACCAAAATCTCTTCTACAATACCGCTCACTCGGGCGATTACATCAGTTTCTTCTTCAGCCTCTAAAATAGCGCTAGCTTGAATGCTCGCTCGCACAGTGCCGCGCGCTACCTTTTGCACTTCAACAGGCACGCCGCGTTCGGTTTCTTTGGGCTCGGATTCAACGGAGTTTGCGGTGCTTGGATTACCACAGCCGAAAAGCGCAACGGGTAGGGCTAGAAGTAAGGCAAAGATTCTAATTTTGGCGGTGTTCATTAGGTTAGTTCCATTAATTAAGTTAACACTACATTTGCAGATTGATATTTGGTGTTCATACAGAATGTCTTACTGGTTTTATGCGAAATCCATGCCAAAAACAGTAACTGCATGTTATTTCGTTGTTTTTATTGTTTTCATTCCACTTCACTGACACGTGGGTGGCGAATTTAGCACAACTTCTTTGAATTAATTGGTAAATCTCACCACTGTATCGAAATAATTTTTACTGTTGTTTTATTTGAGCTTTGGCCAAGCAGCGAACAAATAAAGTAAACTTGATAAAAGAGGTGTAGACATTTAGATGGCTAAACGTATAGAATTCTAGCATTGCCTGTGTCGCGAAATTTTGGAGAAAACTCTATGCGTTTAGAAACACTTGCTTTGCACCACGGCTACACAGCCGATGAAACCACCCGATCGGCTGCAGTACCCATTTACCAAACAACTTCTTTTACTTTCAGAGATACTCAGCACGGCGCTGATCTGTTTGATTTAAAGGTAGAAGGGAATATTTATTCGCGAATCATGAATCCAACGAATGCAGTGTTGGAACAACGTATCGCAGAAATTGAAGGGGGGATTGGAGCCTTGGCTGTAGCGTCGGGTATGGCCGCTATCACCTATACCATTCAAACCATCACTAGCGCGGGGGATAACATTGTAAGTATTAGCCAACTCTATGGCGGTACTTATAATTTCTTTGCGCACTCTTTGCCAAATCAAGGTATTGATGTGCGTTTTGCCGATGCGGATGATTTTGCTGGCATCGCTGCATTGATCGATGATCGTACGAAGCTACTGTTTTGTGAATCCATCGGTAATCCGGGCGGGAATATCGTTGATTTGCAAAAATTAGCCGATATTGCTCATGCCCATGGTATTCCACTAGTTGTTGATAACACCGTAGCAACGCCCGTATTGTGCCGGCCGTTTGAGCATGGGGCCGATATTGTGGTGCACTCTTTAACTAAATATATTAGTGGACATGGTACAACTATCGGCGGGGTAATCGTGGATAGTGGCAAGTTTGATTGGGCAGCACATGCGGAACGTTATCCGCAGTTGAACCTCCCAGACCCTTCCTATCACGGCGTGGTGTATACCGAAGCTTTGGGGGAAGCGGCCTTTATCGGCCGTGCGCGCGTTGTTCCGTTGAGAAACACTGGGGCGGCGTTATCGGCGCAAAGTGCCTTTAATATTTTGCAGGGGTTGGAAACTTTGGCGTTGCGTATGGAGCGGCACTGTGAAAATGCGCAGAAAGTGGCGGAATATTTGGCGCAGCATCCACAAGTAACCTGGGTTAAATACGCGAGTTTAAGCAATGATAAATATCATTCATTGGCCCAGAAAATTAGCTCCGGAAAAGCCTCTGGTATTTTGAGTTTTGGCATTAAAGGTGGGTTACCGGCCGCGGTGAAGTTTATCGATTCGTTAAAACTATTATTGCGGCTTGTGAATATCGGTGATGCGAAATCCTTAGCGTGTCATCCGGCTTCAACAACTCATCGTCAATTATCACCGGAAGAGCATTCGCGGGCTGGAGTGAGTGAAGATCTCATTCGCCTCTCAATTGGCATCGAGCACATTGACGATATTATTGCTGATATTGCTCAAGCACTCGAAGCTTAAGCTTAGTTATATTGAGTTGCGGGCTCTGTGGTGCTTGATGAAGAGCATACACCGCAGGGCCCTGCATCCAGCCTAAGCACTACTGGCCTCAGCATAATCGGCTTTCTCACTACCGGGCCTAGTTTGGGATTTATTTTAGCCAGTGATTTATCCAATTTTGAATTAAGGTGCTGCCGTCATCCTGCCAATGCGGTAAGGGCAATTCAAAGGTTTCGTTATCCACGAAGTAGTATTCCGGTGGTAGTGGTTCCATTCCTTTTTCAAATTCTCGTTTAAATTCTTTTTGTAAGGTATCAGCTTCGTATTCAGGATGGCCAAAAATATAGGCGCGCCGGCGGGGTTCATCAACTGCATAAAAAGCACCTGCGTTTGGTGCTTGCATTAACACCCGAACTTCTGGGTGGGCAAAAAGTTGCGTTTGCCGAGCCTCGGCAAAGCGGGAATGTGGAAATTGTACGCCGGCTTCCATGTGTTCAATTAATGGGTGCCTCCGCACAATACGATGCTGATAGATACCACTAATTTTGCGTGCGCGCACCCGGCGAGGAATGTTGTAAAAATGGTGCAACGCTGCATTGGCTGCCCAGCATGAATATAATGTGCTTGTAGCGTAATAGGAGCTCATATCAAAGATTTCTTTCAATTCATCCCAATAGGGAACTTGCTCATATTCCTTATGCCCGAGCGGTGCACCCGTAATCACCAAGCCATCAAAATCACTTTCCAGAGTGAGCGGTTGATAGAGCGCCCGAAGGTGCTTAATATCGGCAGTGTCTGGCCGCCATGAGGATAAGCGGATGAAATGTAAATCCACAGTATCCTTTAATTTGGCGAAGAGGCGGAGCCAATGCCGCTCTGTTTCTGCATGATTCGGCATTAAATTTATTAAGCCTATGGATATCTTTCCCTTTTTTCCGGGCGCATAGGTGATGGCAAGCCCTTCGGATTGTAGCTCTTTAATGGCGGGTATAGGCCAATGCAAAATAACAGGCATGGGTAGATAGCTTCCTCGGCTTTTCTAGTAATGAATATATGATGACACCAGGATTTATTATCGGCAAGCTTCAGGATACCTAGAGGGATTTATTAATTAAAAAACATAAAAAACCGCGTAACGAGAATATCGCTACGCGGTTTTTTAAGGTGCAATGAAGTTATTTCTTAATAGCAGAAAATTCACGCTGTGCTTCGCCAGTATATAGCTGACGAGGACGCCCAATCTTCTGGCTCGTTTCACTTAGCATTTCGTGCCAATGTGAAATCCAGCCTACCGTGCGCGACAACGCGAAAATTACGGTGAACATATTGGTTGGAATGCCAATCGCTTTCAAAATGATACCCGAGTAGAAATCTACGTTCGGATATAGTTTTTTCTCTACGAAGTATGGGTCTTCCAGAGCGATACGCTCTAGTTCCATCGCCACATCAAGCAACGGATCGTTAATGTTTAAATCGCTCAATACTTCATGGCAAGTATCACGCATAACTTTCGCACGTGGATCGAAGTTTTTGTATACGCGGTGGCCAAAGCCCATTAAACGGAATGGGTCGTTTTTGTCTTTCGCTTTCGCAATGAATTCTGGGATGCGATCAACCGTGCCGATTTGCGCTAACATCTTCAAACACGCTTCATTTGCGCCGCCGTGAGCTGGGCCCCACAAAGATGCCACACCAGCCGCGATACACGCATAAGGGTTGGCACCAGACGAACCGGCTAAACGTACAGTAGAGGTAGACGCGTTTTGTTCATGGTCCGCATGCAGAGTGAAGATACGGTCCATTGCTTTGGCTACAACCGGATTGATTTCGTAATCTTCAGCCGGCACCGAGAACATCATATTCAAAAAGTTTTCTGAATAGCTCAATGTATTTTTCGGATATACAAAAGGCTGCCCTACATTGTGCTTGTA
Source organism: Aliidiomarina iranensis (assembly GCF_003987135.1). GTDB lineage: Bacteria > Pseudomonadota > Gammaproteobacteria > Enterobacterales > Alteromonadaceae > Aliidiomarina > Aliidiomarina iranensis. The sequence continues at coordinate 24,815 of NZ_PIPJ01000011.1, read as the reverse complement.
ACACATGGCTGCAATTGTTGGGATTTTCGCAATCAAACGATAGGCACTGCGAACCCGTTGTTCAGAATCAGCAATGTTCAAATCATCATGGTAAAACGAAGATAATGCGCCCGTTACCGCGCAGAGCATCGCCATTGGATGAGCATCGCGGCGGAAACCACCGAAGAACTCATGAATACCCTGATGCACCATAGTATGGTTAGTAATAGTGTCTTTAAACTCTGCATATTCTTCAGAAGTAGGCGCTTCGCCGTGAATGAGCATGTAGCACACTTCTAAATAATCTGCTTCAGTAGCTAGTTGATCAATCGGATAACCGCGGTGCAATAAAACACCATTTTCACCATCGATATAGGTGATTTTCGATTCACAAGAGCCAGTAGCGAGAAAGCCAGGGTCGAAAGTGAAGTAGCCGTGCTTGCCTAAGGTCCGTACATCTATTACATCGTGACCGGCGGTTCCTGAAAGAACCGGCAGCTCGATACTGTTGCCATCGATTTGAATAGTGGCTTTACGCTCAGCCATGGAAATCTCCTTTTATTCGGTGCAAGAGGTCTGAAAAAAGTGCGCTAGTTTTACTTGATCCAAGGGTAGTTTGTCAATTTTACGTAAGGATTAGCATAATGGATGAGGAATAATACGAACTTACTACTTTAGTCTAAATGTTGTTCCATTAGTTCGATTGCAAGCCATATTTTTACAGGGTTTCAACATTTCACCTGAACCAGATTTAACCGCAGCGAGTAATTGTAATTGTGTGCCACGATAGATATACTTGAGGGCACTGATTTCAACAGAGTTTTCAGATAAGGCAAACAGTTGTGAAAAAACAAAGACCTGTTAACCTGGAGCTGAGCACGATCAGCTTCCCACCCGCAGCGATATCCTCCATTTTGCACCGTGTATCTGGTGTAATTATGTTGGTGTTAGTCGGCCTATTGGTTTGGCTACTCGCAAAATCGTTAACCTCTCCAGAAGGATTTGCCGAAGCGCAGGCAGTATTTGCGCATCCAATCGTGCGCTTCCTTGTTTGGGGCTTCTTAGCCGCACTTGGCTATCACTTACTAGCTGGTATTCGCCATATCTTCATGGATTTAGGGTTCGGTGAAGAAAAAGAATCTGGTAGAAACTCAGCAGTATTAGTGATCGCTGGTGGAGTTGTACTCGCAATCTTGGCAGGAGTTTGGTTATGGTAAAAATAGCATCCACCTTTGGCCGCAGTGGCACGCACGATTTCGTTTTAGTTCGTGCGTCGGCACTAGTAATGTTGGCCTATACAATCTTTTTAGTGGCTTGGCTCGTAAGCAACCCTGGAGTGGGTTATTCCGAGTGGGTAACATTATTCAGCCACCTTGGCATGAAAATCTTCACATTACTTACGCTTACTGGTCTGCTGATTCACGGCTGGATTGGTATTTGGCAAGTTCTCACTGATTATGTGAAGCACTCTCTTCTACGCGGTATCATTCAGCTTATTTTTGTGATTGCTCTACTAGCGTACTGGTTCACTGGTTTGTTCGTATTGTGGGGTGTTTAAGTGAGCAACATGAAAGAACTTCAATTTGATGCAGTAGTTATCGGCGCTGGTGGCGCGGGTATGCGCGCTGCATTGCAGATTTCAGAAAATGGCATGAGCTGCGCGCTCATGTCGAAAGTATTCCCAACGCGCTCGCACACAGTATCTGCGCAGGGCGGTATTACCGTAGCTTTGGGTAACGCACACGAAGATGATTGGCAGTGGCACATGTTCGATACGGTAAAAGGTTCTGATTACATCGGTGATCAAGATGCTATCGAATACATGTGTAAAACTGGTCCAGAAGCTATTTTAGAACTTGAGAACATGGGCTTACCATTTTCTCGTTTTGAAGATGGCCGGGTTTACCAGCGCCCATTCGGTGGCCAATCGAAAAATTTTGGTGGCGAGCAGGCGGCACGTACTGCGGCCGCAGCTGACCGTACCGGCCACGCGTTGTTACATTTGCTGTACCAACAAAACGTTAAAAACAAAACAACCGTTCTCTCTGAATGGTACGCCCTAGATTTGGTTAAAAACCAAGATGGCGCGGTTACCGGGGTAACGGCTCTGGATATCGAAAGTGGCGAAGTATTCCATATCAAAGCGAAGGCTGTGATTTTAGCGACCGGTGGTGCGGGCCGTATTTATGCCTCTACCACGAACGCACACATCAATACTGGTGATGGTGTTGGTATGGCGTTGCGTGCAGGCGTTCCTTTACAGGATATGGAAATGTGGCAATTTCACCCAACCGGCATCGCAGGTGCAGGTTCTTTGGTAACAGAAGGTTGCCGAGGGGAGGGTGGCTATCTATTGAATAAAGATGGCGAGCGTTTCATGGAGCGTTATGCGCCGAATGCGAAAGATTTGGCCGGCCGTGATGTTGTGGCGCGCGCCATGATGACAGAAATTCGCGAAGGCCGTGGTTGTGATGGTCCTTGGGGCCCACACATTAAACTGAAACTCGATCATTTGGGCCGTGAAACTTTGGAATCACGCCTGCCAGGTGTTTGTGATTTGGCGAAAACCTTTGCTCACGTCGATCCAGCAGAAGAGCCAATTCCAGTAATCCCAACGTGTCACTACATGATGGGTGGTATTCCTACCGACGTGAATGGCCAATGTTTGCAGGTAGATGAAACCGGTAAAACATCGCCAATTCAAGGTTTGTTTGCCTGTGGTGAAATCGCGTGCGTATCCGTGCACGGTGCAAACCGCCTAGGTGGTAACTCACTTCTTGATCTAGTGGTATTTGGCCGTGCAACGGGCTTACACTTAGCCGACGCCTTAGCCGCTAACACAGAAGCACGTGATGCTTCAGCTTCTGATGTAGATGCTGCCATGACACGCGTTAATCGCTGGAACAACACGCAGAAGGGTGAAGACCCGTTCAAAATCCGCAAAGATTTGCAAAACTGCATGCAAATGAACTTCTCGGTATTCCGTGAAGGCGATGCAATGAAAGATGGTTTGCAGGAACTTCGTGAGATTCGCGAGCGTTTAGATCATGCACGTTTAGATGATACGAGTATGGATTTCAATACTACGCGTATTGAATGCTTAGAGCTTGATAATCTTATGGAAACGGCATATTCGACGGCCGTATCAGCAAGTTATCGGGAAGAAAGCCGTGGAGCTCACAGCCGTGCCGATTTCCCAGAGCGTGATGATAAGAAATGGTTGGTACACACAGTGTATCGCCCTGAATCACAATCTATGGTGAATCGCGAAGTTAATATGGCGCCTAAGCTGCGCGAGGCGTTCCCGCCGAAAGCGCGCACTTACTAAAAGGTTCAAACGATGAAAAAAATTACATTTTCGATCTATCGTTACAACCCTGAAGTGGATAAAAAGCCACATATGAAGGATTACACGTTAGAGCTGAAGGACGACCAAGATATGATGGTGCTTGAAGCACTCATCAAGATTAAGGAAGAAATCGACCCAAGCCTATCGTTCCGCCGTTCATGCCGCGAGGGTGTTTGTGGTTCTGATGGTTTTAACATCAATGGCAGAAATGGCTTAGCATGTATTACGAGTTTATCGTCGTTAAAAGCGAATAAAATCGTAGTGCGCCCGCTACCTGGTTTGCCGGTTATTCGTGATTTGATTGTAGACATGACACAGTTCTACAAGCAATACGAAAAAGTGAAGCCATACCTAATCAACGACGATAAAACGCCACCGGCGCGCGAGCGTTTGCAAAGCCCAGAAGAGCGCGAAAAGTTGGATGGTTTGTACGAGTGTATTTTGTGCGCATGTTGTTCAACCTCGTGCCCGTCTTTCTGGTGGAATCCTGATAAGTTTGTGGGCCCAGCGGGCTTACTGCATGCTTATCGCTTCCTTGCAGATAGCCGTGATACTGCAACTGAAGAGCGTTTAGATGATCTAGACGATGCGTTTAGCGTGTTCCGTTGCCATGGCATCATGAACTGCGTTAACGTTTGCCCGAAGGGTTTAAACCCTACCAAGGCTATTGGGCACATTAAATCAATGCTACTGAGCCGCGCGGTTTAGCGAAACCGCAGGTTTTCTGATATAGTAGTGGTGAGTTGTTAAGATAGCCATCCCGCTACGGATGGCTATTTTTTTAAAAAAGAAACCTTTTTTATCAACGCGTATCTGCTGTTTTTTCGCAGTTCAAACCAGTGAAAGGAAAAGCAATGCAAGAAGGCGCAATGCAAGCCTGGATTGAGTCCTCGCAGTTTTCTGGAGGAAACGCAGCTTATATAGAAGAACTATTTGAGCTGTATTTAGATGACGCCGAAGCTATACCTTCGGAATGGCGCGAGCTATTCGATAGTTTACCCCGTGAAGGTTTAGCAACCGACGTTAAACATAGTGAAATACGCGAGCAATTTCGCGAAGCAGCGAAACAAAAGCTGAAGCAAGCTGGTTCAAGTGCGGCTAATTCGGAAATAGCCGAAAAGCAAGTACGCGTATTGCAACTTATTAATGCCTATCGCTTTCGCGGGCATCAGCATGCCCAGCTCGATCCTCTCGGGTTATGGAAGCAAGCAACTGTGCAAGATCTCGACCCACAGTTTCATAGCCTAACCAAAGAAGACATGGACACAGAGTTCAATGTTGGCTCTTTGGTTATCGGTAAAGATACCGCGAAGTTAAAAGATATTCATCAAGCGTTAGAAGCTATTTATTGCGGCCCTATCGGTGCCGAATACATGCACATTGTAGATACCGAAGAAAAACGGTGGATACAACAACGTTTGGAATCGCAACTTGGTAAACCTAAGTTCTCAGATGAAGAGCGCAAGAAAGCGTTAAAAGAGCTGGTAGCAGCGGATGGCCTTGAGAAGTATCTTGGTTCGAAGTTTCCGGGCGCGAAACGCTTTTCGTTAGAAGGTGGTGATGCACTTGTACCGCTGATGAAATCTCTTATTCGCCGTGCAGGAAAACAAGGCGCGAAAGAAGTTGTTATCGGCATGGCTCACCGTGGCCGCTTGAACCTTCTAATTAATGTAATGGGTAAACACCCGAATCAATTGTTCGATGAATTCGCGGGTAAAAACACAACCGATAAAGCCGGTGATGTGAAATATCATATGGGCTTTTCATCCGATTTTGAAACGGAAGGCGGTAATGTTCACCTTGCACTTGCTTTTAACCCATCACATCTAGAAATTGTAAACCCTGTAGTTATCGGCTCGGTGCGTGCGCGCATGGACCGCCGCGGGTGCAAAGATGGAAGCCAAGCGTTACCTATCACGATTCACGGCGATGCAGCTATTGCCGGTCAGGGCGTTGTGCAAGAAACCTTCAACCTCTCGAAAACACGTGCTTACCAAGTAGGTGGTAGCATCCGCATTGTAGTAAACAACCAAGTTGGTTTTACTACTTCTAAGCGAGAAGATGCACGCTCTACGCAATATTGTACGGATATTGCAAAAATGGTTCAGGCGCCCATCTTCCACGTGAATGCCGATGACCCAGAAGCGGTAATGTTTGTATCGCAGCTGGCTATTGATTATCGCAACACCTTCAAGCGTGATGTAGTGATCGATTTGGTATGTTATCGCCGCCATGGCCATAACGAAGCAGATGAGCCAAATGCAACGCAGCCGCTGATGTACCAGAAGATTAAAAAGCACCCAGTGCCGCGTGAAATTTATGCCAAGCGATTATTGAATGAAAAAGTAATCACAGAAGATGATGTTAAGCAGTTAGTTTCTGATTACCGCGATGCCTTAGATAAGGGTGATTGCGTTGTTGATGAATGGCAGCCGATGAAAGCTCATTCGGTTGATTGGAGCCCGTTTATTGGTAATGAGTGGGATGTTGATTATGATTCCAGCATTTCCAAAGATGAACTGCAAACACTTGGCGAAAAAGTAAGCCACGTGCCAGAAGATTTTAAATTGAATGCGCGTGTTGGCAAAGTTTATGAAGAACGCGCCAAAATGGCAAAAGGTGATCGCAAACTCGATTGGGGTATGGCAGAAACACTGGCGTACGCTTCATTAGTTAAAGCGGGCCACCGGATTCGCATGACAGGCCAAGATTGCGGTCGGGGAACATTCTTCCATCGCCATTCGGTATTGCATAATCAAAAAGATGCGGCCACATTCTTACCGCTTACAGCCATTGATAAAGATCAAGCGCCGATAGAAATTTACGATTCGGTATTATCGGAAGAAGCGGTTATGGCGTTTGAATATGGTTACGCAACGGCTGAACCGAACACCATGGTGATTTGGGAAGCGCAGTTTGGTGATTTTGCCAACGGTGCGCAAGTTGTAATTGATCAGTTCCTAAGCTCCGGTGAGCAGAAGTGGGGCCGCTTATGTGGTTTAACTTTATTGTTGCCTCATGGTTATGAAGGTCAGGGCCCAGAGCATAGTTCGGCTCGTTTAGAACGGTTCTTACAGCTATCGGCAGATCATAACTGGTCAGTTTGTGTTCCCACAACGCCGGCGCAAGTATTCAATATGATTCGTCGTCAACAACTTCGTCCGGTACGTCGGCCGTTGATTGTGATGACACCGAAATCGTTATTACGCCATCCTGATGCGGTTTCAAGCCTGGATGAGTTGGCGATTGGTAAGTATCAAAATGTTATCGGTGAAATCGATGACCTTGATTCGAAAAAAGTAAAACGCGTCGTGTTCTGTAGTGGTAAAGTTTACTACGATTTATTATCAGCTCGCCGTGATAGCGAGAAAACTGATGTTGCTATTATTCGAGTGGAACAACTTTATCCGTTCCCGCATGAAGAAATGGCAGAAGTTCTGAAAGATTACCAACATGTAAAAGACTTTGTTTGGTGTCAGGAAGAGCCGCAGAACCAAGGCGCCTGGTATTGCAGCCAGCATCATTTCCGGGAAGCGATTCCTGATGGTGCCAAACTGCAATATGCCGGAAGGGCTGCTTCTTCATCACCTGCGGTAGGTTACGCAGCGGTGCATAAAGAACAGCAAGAAAAACTCGTTAACGAAGCGTTAAGTATTTAACAGGTGAGATGAAATCATGGCGATTGAAATCAAAGTACCAGAATTACCGGAATCCGTAGCGGATGGCACTATCGCAACTTGGCACGTTAAGGAAGGCGATAAAGTAAGCCGTGACCAAAACCTGGTAGATATCGAAACCGATAAAGTTGTACTCGAAGTTGTTGCAGAGGCCGACGGCGTGATCGGTAAGATTTCTGCGGAAGAGGGCGCAACGGTTAAAACTCAAGAAGTGATTGGCAGCATTGAAGAAGGTGATGCTGCTGAGAGTTCTGATTCTGACGACAAGAAAGAATCAAAGAAAGAAGAAAAATCAGATGCTGCTGATGAATCGGCGGACGAAGATACCACCGAAGAAGCGGATAACGATTCAGAAGAAGAATCAGAAGACGATTCAAGCGAAGCTTCTGGTGAAGAAATTGAAGTGAAAGTGCCTGAGTTACCGGAATCGGTATCGGAAGCAACAATTGCGGCTTGGCATGTAAAAGCAGGCGATAGTGTAAGCCGCGATCAGAACTTGGTTGATATCGAAACTGACAAAGTTGTTTTGGAAGTGGTTGCGGAAGCTGATGGCGTGCTTGGTGAGATCATTCATGATGAAGGCGCAAACGTAGGCGCTCATGATGTGATTGGTAAGATCGTGAAAGGCGGCGCTGCCAAATCAAAAGATAATGCAAAAGGTAAATCAGAGAGCAAGTCAGAAAGCAAAGACGAAAGCGGCTCTGATAAAGATGCCGATGCGGTAAGCCCTTCTGTGCGTCGTTTGTTGGCTGAAAATGATTTAAGTGCTAGTGATGTAAAAGGCACTGGTAAAGATGGCCGAATCACTAAAGAAGATGTTGAAAAGCATGTGAAATCAGCGGGTGAGAAGAAATCGGAAAGCAAAACAGAAAGTAAATCTGAAAGCAAACCAGCTGCTGTTAGTGGTGATCGCACACAAAAACGTGTGGCCATGACACGTTTGCGCAAAACTATTGCGAAGCGTTTGCTAGAAGCGAAAAACTCAACAGCCATGCTAACCACGTTTAACGAAGTGAACATGAAGCCAATCATGGATCTACGGAAAACGTACCAGAAAGAATTTGAAGAACGCCATGGCATTCGCCTAGGCTTCATGTCTTTCTACGTGAAAGCTGTTGTTGAAGCATTAAAACGCTTCCCAGAAGTGAACGCATCAATTGATGGTGATGAAATTGTTTATCACAATTACTTCGATGTTAGCATTGCGGTATCAACGCCACGTGGCCTAGTTACACCAGTGTTACGTGATTGCGATAAGCTAAGCTTGGCTGAGATTGAAGCAGGTATTAAAGAATTGGCGTTGAAAGGCCGTGATGGCAAGTTAACCATGGATGAAATGCAAGGTGGTAACTTCACGATCACGAACGGCGGTGTATTTGGCTCACTGCTCTCAACACCAATTTTGAATCCGCCACAAAGCGCGATTTTGGGGATGCACAAAATCCAAGATCGGCCAATGGCGATTGATGGCAAGGTTGAAATTCTACCAATGATGTATTTGGCGATGTCTTATGATCACCGAATTATTGATGGTAAAGAATCGGTAGGCTTCTTAGTTACCGTGAAAAACCTGCTCGAAGATCCTCAGCGTTTATTGCTGGATATCTAAAAGCAATCGGCGGTAGCCATTTTCGGCTACCGCTGTCATTTTGAGTGCGGAAACTGTATAATCTCGCGCGAAAATTCGGGTAAGCAGCCTCGGCTGCTTTCGTTTTGAATGAACAAACGGAATAAGCATAATGAATTTGCATGAGTATCAAGCAAAACAGCTTTTCAGAGAGTTTGGATTACCAGTATCTGAAGGATACGCGGTAGACACTGCTGATGAAGCCGTAGAAGCAGCCAAGAAAATTGGCGGCGACAAATGGGTAGTTAAATGTCAGGTTCACGCTGGTGGACGTGGTAAAGCTGGTGGTGTAAAACTGGTTTCTTCCCTAGATGAAGTACGCGCATTCGCAGATAACTGGGTTGGTAAGAACCTAGTTACTTATCAAACTGATGCAAACGGCCAACCGGTTGCAAAAATTTTGGTTGAAAGCCTCACCGATATCGATAAAGAACTTTATCTCGGTGCGGTAGTAGACCGTGCAACACGTAAGATCGTTTTCATGGCCTCTACTGAAGGCGGCGTGGAAATTGAGAAAGTTGCAGAAGAAACCCCGGAAAAAATCTTAAAAGCGATCATCGACCCAACTGTTGGTGCACAGCCTTACCAAGGCCGTGATTTAGCATTCCAATTGGGCTTAAACCCAGATCAAGTGAAGCAGTTCACGAAAATCTTTTTAGGTTTAGCTAAAATGTTCGAACAGTACGATTTCGCGCTGTTAGAAATCAACCCATTGGTAATTACTGATGAAGGCAACCTACATTGCTTAGATGGCAAAATTAACATCGATAGCAATGCGATTTACCGTCAGCCTAAAATCAAAGAAATGCACGATCCTTCGCAAGAAGATTCACGTGAAGCGCATGCTGCCAAATTTGAACTTAACTACGTAGCACTTGATGGCAACATCGGCTGTATGGTTAACGGTGCTGGCTTAGCGATGGGCACAATGGATATCGTTAAGCTTAGCGGTGGCGAGCCAGCGAACTTCCTAGATGTTGGTGGCGGTGCTACCAAAGAGCGCGTTTCTGAAGCATTCAAAATCATCTTATCGGATAAGAGCGTTAAAGCCGTATTCGTGAACATCTTCGGTGGCATCGTTCGTTGCGATATGATCGCTGAAGGTATCATTGGTGCTGTTGAAGAAGTTGGCGTTAAAGTGCCAGTTGTTGTGCGCCTTGAAGGTAACAACGCTGAACTTGGTACAGAGAAGCTAGCGGAAAGCGGTTTGAACATTGAAGCTGCTACCAGCTTATCTGACGCAGCTCAGAAAGTTGTAGCTGCTGCGGCTGGAGGTCAATAATGAGCATCCTGATTAATAAAGACACCAAAGTAATCTGTCAGGGTTTCACTGGCGGCCAAGGCACCTTCCATTCTGAGCAAGCTATTGCTTATGGAACGCAAATGGTTGGCGGCGTAACCCCAGGTAAGGGCGGCCAAACGCACTTAGGTTTACCTGTATTCAATACCGTGAAAGAAGCAGTGGCAGAAACTGGTGCAACGGCATCCGTTATCTACGTACCTGCACCTTTCTGTAAGGATTCAATCATCGAAGCTGCTGATGCCGGCATCGAACTGATTGTATGTATTACTGAAGGTATCCCTACGCTGGATATGCTTTATGTGAAAGAGTACCTAACGCACAAGGGCGTTCGCATGATCGGCCCTAACTGCCCAGGTGTTATCACACCAGGTGAATGTAAAATTGGTATTATGCCAGGCCACATTCACAAGCCAGGTAAAGTAGGTATCGTTTCTCGTTCTGGTACCCTTACTTACGAAGCAGTTAAGCAAACCACAGATGAAGGCTTCGGCCAATCAAGCTGTGTTGGTATTGGTGGCGATCCAATTCCAGGTTCTAACTTTATCGATATCCTTGAGATGTTCGAAAAAGATCCAGCAACCGAAGCTATCGTAATGATCGGTGAAATCGGTGGCACTGCAGAAGAAGAAGCAGCTGAGTACATTAAAGCGAATGTAACTAAGCCTGTGGTTTCTTACATTGCTGGTGTTACTGCGCCTCCAGGTAAGCGTATGGGCCATGCTGGTGCGATTATCTCTGGTGGTAAAGGTACTGCTGATGAGAAATTTGCAGCGCTTGAAGCTGCTGGTGTAAAAACTGTACGTAGCCTTGCCGATATCGGTAAAGCATTACGTGAGAAAACAGGTTGGTAATCAGCTCGTGTAGCTGAGCTAAGTTTCCTTGCAAGGTACATACGCAAGGCGCACCCAATAAAAACGCTTCCTCAGGGAAGCGTTTTTTATTTCTACGCACGATACTCGCTTTGCTGATTAAAGGTTATTGCGTTGGATCTGAGAGCATATCTACAATGCTTCCGTGCCGATTGCTTGGCTGCACACTTACACAGCCCATTGCGAAGCTACAGGGCTGCGTTCTTATTCGTGACAAACTGCCACGATTAAAGGTTCGGTCCATCTCGAAGGTTATGTCAGATACCGCTGAATGTGTTCTACCGAAGGATAGTGGCGTAACTCGAATACGCTCTATGTTAGTGAACCGCTCTAAACGTTCCGCAACTTCGAGTGTTTCTTTATCAATTGTTGCATTTTCTTGTGCTTCTTGTTCGATTTGCGTAATTAACTGCCGCGATAATGCGCGAGCACCCTCGTGGCCTTCACGGCTTAGCCGCGCCAGTAAATTCGATGCGCCCGCTAAATCATATTCAACCCACTCCCCAAGAAGCTTCATACGAGCAAGCAGAAACATTGCGGGCGGTGAACCCCAACGAGCGGCCGCTTCTAATAATTCATTCGCCTCATGAATAGATTGTTCATCTTCGCTCGCAAACAAATATAATGATTTTTGATATTTAGCAGGGGGATAGTTTAGTTCAACTGCTTTATCGAGAAGCTCATTTGCTCTCACTATATCTTGTTCAACATATAAGCCTTCGCGATGCCATTTCGAAAGCGCTAATATGGCCATTGCGCCGCCGCGCTTCGCTGCCAACTGTATGAGCGTAACACCGTGTTCCACATCTTTATCAACACCATCGCCTGATATATACATTACCCCAAGAACAGCTTGAGCATCCTGATAACCATAACGCGCTAAGCGGTGGAGCATAGCAATGTGAGGCTCACAGGAGCCATCTTCACAAAGCTTTTCGGCTTTCACTTCGTTGTTATCACTTCCCCGCGTTTCGGATGCAGCTAAAGTTGCTGAAACAGGCATGCTAAGCAGGAATAATCCGGCAATGATTGGTGAAGCGATTTTGGCTTTCTTAAGCACACTGATGAATCCCATACTAGGCCTTATTTTGCTATTTAGTTAAATACTATACTGAGTAGCTTAGTCGGGTAGCGAAAAAAGTAAACAAATCGCAATCATAAAAAGTGTAACTAAATGTAACTATTTAAAACGAATCGCTCGCAATGCCATCGAACTCCGCTAATAACCAGCTCAGCGCGGGATCATGCTGATAGGCAGAATGCCAATAAAGTTGTAAGCGCGTAGCCGGAACATCGATCGGCATGGGCCAGTTGCGTAAATTATATTGCGTTACCAACTGTTTAGCGATGCGTTCGGGCAACGTGAGTAGGGCGCCCGTTTGGCTTACCAATTGCGCTGCAGTTTGATAACTTTGCACACGCGCAAGTATGTCGCGTTCTACGCCTAATTCTTTCAGTAAAAGATCTTCCAGCACAGAACCCCGTGCTCGGGTAGATACAGCAATGTGTTTGCTGGCAAGGTAGCGGGCTTGAGTAAGCTGATTCTTATCTTGCTCTCTACTAAGCACTGCAAAAGGCTCTTTTAGCAGAGGCCTCTGCATAACGGGTGCGCGAGCGGCGATGGCAACATCAACTACCACATCGGCTTTTCGATTTAATAAGTAATCACCAATCTGCGCATGAGGCACAGCCAAGCTCTCAAACTTAGCGTTCGGAGCCGCATGTTGAAATTGCCGATACAAGCGTGGATAAAGCTCGGCTTCAATGGCTTCAGGCATACCAATCCGAAATACGCGTTGGGTAGTGGCAGGGCTGAAGTTTACGCCTCGGCTTAGCAAGCCTTGCATCCGCGCTAATACCTCATTTAATTCCGGTGCCAGCTTTTCGCATAGCGCCGTAGGGCGTAAGTACCGGCCACTGCGAACAAACAGCTCATCGTCAAAAATATCGCGCAGGCGGCGCAAAGCATGGCTAATTGCCGATGGCGTAAGGGATAGTTCGGTAGCCGCTCTTGCCAGCTGCCGTTCCCGGTGAATGGCTACTAAAACCCGCAACAAATTTAAATCGATTTTACTGAGCTGATTAAAGTGAATTTGATTCATGTAATACCTTAAATAACTTTCACTTCATTCATGTTAAGAAAATTCGTAGGATGTAGCCACTTATTTTTAGGAGAATCGCCATGTTTGGATTATCAGAACGTTCGCAGCAGTATTTGAGCCGCGTGCAAGCCTTCATGAAAGAGCATGTTTATCCACTAGAAGCCGAAATATTGGCAGAAGTTACACAAACACACGGCCATGGTAATTGGCGCGAGTGGCAGGTGCCTGAACAAATCGAAGCGCTTAAGGCGAAAGCTCACGAGGCAGGATTATGGAACTTATTCTTACCGGATGCCGATCTAGCCGCGGGCCTTTCTACCAGTGAATACGCGCCGTTGGCAGAAGAAATGGGGCGCAGCATTATTGCCCCGGAAATTTTTAATTGTAATGCGCCAGATACCGGTAACATGGAAGTGTTGTATCACTTCGGAACAGAAGCTCAAAAAGATACTTGGCTAAAACCTTTGTTGCGCGGTGAAATTCGTTCCGTGTTCGGTATGACAGAGCCGCAGGTAGCTTCCTCTGATGCTACTAACATGGAAACTCGCATCGTTGCTGATGGTGATGAGGTAGTGATTACCGGCAGGAAGTGGTGGTCTACTGGGCTTGGGCATCCGAATGCGAAAGTAGCGATAGTTATGGGGTTAACCGATCCTGATGCGGATCGCCATCAACGCCACAGTATGGTTTTGGTGCCGCTCGATGCCCCAGGTGTTACCATTGAGCGCATGCTTAGCGTATTTGGCGATTACGATGCGCCGTATGGCCATGGTGAAGTGAGTTTCGATAATGTGCGGGTGCCCAAGAGTAATGTAATTGGTAAGCTAGGGGCAGGGTTTGCGATTGCGCAAGGGCGTTTAGGGCCAGGCCGGATACACCATTGTATGCGTGCACTAGGCGCAGCCGAGCGTTCGTTAGAGCTGATGATTACCCGTGGCATGAGCCGAGTAGCATTTGGCCAGCCGCTGCTGAAGCTTGGTGATAACGGCACACGGGTGGCGAAACACAGAATGGCAATCGACCAGGCCCGGCTTTATACCATGTATACTGCCAACGTAATTGATTCTGCTGGGGTTCGGGCAGCGGCGAGTGAAATCGCCGGTATTAAAGCGGTAGTGCCCACGGTGTTACAGAATGTGGTAGATGACGCCATGCAAATACACGGTGGCGGCGGCTTGAGCCATGATTATATACTCACTGGTTTCTACGCAATGGCGCGCGCGCTGCGCCTAGCCGATGGCCCCGATGAAGTGCATCAAGCCACGGTGTTGCGGCAAGAACTAAAAAAATATCGACAGGATAAATCATGAGTAAACCAACGGTTATCGATACAGGTGTTGCTGTACGAGAGCAAGAATCCTTTGATGTAGCTGCGGTAGATGCTTGGATTAAATCGAAGCGCCCAGAGATTGAAGGCGAACCGGAACTAACGCAGTTTCCCGGTGGTGCATCGAACTGGACCTACCGTTTAGCTTACAGCAATGCTGATTTAATATTACGCCGCCCGCCCGCGGGCACCAAGGCGAAATCAGCGCACAACATGCAACGGGAACATGATATTCAATTAATGTTGAAGAAACACTACCCGGTGGTGCCGAACATGTTGGGCTACTGCGAAGATACCAGTTTAATCGGTACTGATTTTTATGTGATGGAACGGGTTGAAGGTATTATTCCGCGCAAAAATATGCCGCGTGATTTGGCGTTGAGCGAGGCGCAGGTGCGAACATTATGCACCAATATGTTAGATCAGTTAATTGCCTTGCATAAAGTAAATTACATTGAGGCCGGGCTTGATTCTATCGGCAAAGGCGAGGGTTACATTGACCGCCAGGTTGCTGGTTGGAATCAGCGCTACAGCAAAGCAAAAACTTGGAACGTGCCCTCGGGTAAGAAAATTATGCGTTGGCTGGAAGCAAATAAGCCAAATCAGGAAGTGTTGTGTGTTACCCACAATGATTTTCGGTTCGATAATTTAGTGCTGAATCCGGATGATCCAACCGAAATTTTAGCGGTGTTAGATTGGGAATTAGCCACCATTGGCGATCCGCTCGTAGAGCTTGGCAACTTACTAGCCTACTGGGTTCAGGCGGATGATGATCGCGTAGCGAAAGCGACTCGCCGGCAACCCACACACTTAAAAGGAATGCTTAGCCGCGATGAAGTAGTGGCCTATTACTGTGAAAAAATGGGCTTGGGGAAAATCGATATCACCTTCTATCAGGTATTCGGCTTATTTCGCTTATCCGTGATTGCGCAACAAATTTATTATCGATATCACCATAAGCAAACGCAGAATCCGGCATTTAAGAATTTTTGGTTTGTTGTGCATTACCTCCATCGCCGTTGCCGTAAGCTAATGCGCGCACAGCGAGGTTAATATGGCTCTGGTAACCTTAATTCGCCATGGCCAAGCTTCATTTGGTGCCGCAGATTACGATCAACTGTCGCCCTTGGGTGTTGAGCAACTTACGCATTTAGGTGCGGTGCTGAATAGCCAGGAAGAACATTTTGATATTTTAGTGCGGGGTGGCCTGAAGCGGCATCAGCAAAGTGCGGAAGCCTTTTTGCAAGGCTATACTAGGCCGCTAGACGTTATTGAACAGCCGTTTTGGAACGAATTTGATCATCGGGCGGTGATGCAAGCATTGGCGAACGATGAACCAAAACTGCAAGAATTATTTAGCCCTGATGGTAAGCCCAATATCAGCGAAACAGAAGTGCTTGGGCTCTTTATGAAAGCCGTAACACGTTGGCAATCAGGCGCTTACGATACTGAATATCAAGAGCCATGGCAGCATTTTGTGGCAAGAGTGAAAGCGGCATGGCAAAGCTTGGCTGAGCTTTCTGAACACAAGCGTATCGCCGTGATCACCTCAGGTGGGCCAATTGCACTTACAACAATGGGCAGCTTGGGCATGCCTTCGGCGCAAATGATGGAAATTAACGCACGGTTGGTGAATTCAGGGTTAAGCCGGTTTTTGTACAAACCCGAGCAAGCGCCGCGGTTATTGAGTTTGAACGAACATCACCATGTTACCGGCCGTTATCAACACTTATTGAGCTATCGCTAAGCCACATTGCACACAAGCGGCGAGCGCCAAATAAAAACACAAAAGAATAGCAATACAGCAGAATAACTAGGAAAAATAATATATGCGTAAACGTATTTTAATTACTGGAGCAAGCTCTGGGCTTGGCGAAGAAATGGCGCGCCAATTTGCGGTCAAGGGCCATGATTTAGCCCTATGTGCACGGCGAGTAGAGCGCTTGGAAGCACTAAAAAACGAAATTGCGGAAAACTACCCGAATGTAAAAGTGAGCTTGAAAGCGCTTGATGTGAATGATCACGATGCCGTTTTTCGGGTGTTTAACGAATTTAAAGATGAGTTCGGTGGCCTTGATCGCGTGATTGTAAACGCCGGTATGGGCAAGGGTGGTTCACTCGGAACAGGATTATTTAAATATAATAAACTCACCGCAGAAACCAATTTTATTGCCGCACTCGCTCAGTGTGAAGCGGCGTTAGAAATCTTCCGTGCGCAAAACGCCGGCCATTTAGTAACCATCTCATCGATTAGTGCCTTACGTGGTATGCCTCGAGCTTTAGGCGCTTACGCCGCCAGCAAGGCAGCGTTAGTGAACTTAACGGAAGGTATTCGCGCCGATATGTTGCGCAGTGGCACGCCTATTGCTGTGAGCTGCATTATGCCGGGCTTTATTCGCTCTGAAATCAATGAGAAGGTAAAAAATACGCCCTTTATGTGCGATACTGTTCCTGGTGTTAAAGCTATGGTGCAAGCCATTGATAAAGAGAAAAAAATCGCTTATGTGCCAGGTTGGCCATGGCGCCCGTTGGCGTTTTTGATAAAGCGGCTACCATTGAAAATCGTGATGAAAATGGGATAAGCATACCCGTTACGTGAGGAAATTATGGATATAAAGCTCTACCAAGTTGATGCGTTTACTGATCATGTATTCGGCGGAAATCCGGCAGCGGTGTGCCCACTTGGCGGCTGGCCAGAAGATTCCTTACTGCAAAAAATAGCGGAAGAAAATAACTTATCAGAAACGGCATTTTTCGTGAGTGAAGGGGCTGAATTTCGATTGCGGTGGTTCACGCCAAAAGCGGAAGTAGATTTGTGTGGGCATGCAACGCTAGCCACAGCGCATGTGTTGTTTAAGCATTTAAATTACAACAAGCCTGAAATTGTATTTCGCACGAGAAGTGGTGAATTGCGCGTTCAGCAAAGCGAGCATGGCCTTAGCATGAATTTCCCCGCTTCCATGCCAGAGCCTGTGGTAAATGTGCCGCCTGCACTATTGAATGGGTTAGGTATAACGGCCGCGAATGTAGTAGCCGCCTATGATTATATTGTGGAGCTTGAATCGGAAGCTCTTGTTGCAAAATTAAAACCGGATTTTGCGGCGTTGGCGCAACTTGATGGCCGTGGTGTGATTATTACAGCACCCGGCGATACCCATGATTTCGTAAGCCGTTGCTTCTTTCCAAAGCTAAATGTGAATGAGGATCCAGTAACTGGTTCCGCCCATTGCGAATTAGCGCCTTTTTGGGCGAATAAGCTCAAGAAAAAAGTGCTCGTGGGCGCTCAGCTTTCCGAGCGAGGTGGTATTGTTCACTGTGAGGTGGTTACTGATGAGCAAAATAGCAGCCGAGTTGTTCTTACTGGGCAAGCCGCAGATTATCTGCAAGGCATGATTTCGCTAGGGAAGTGAGCCTTTCCCTGTAAAGAGTGCCTTCCCCTATAAAGTGAGCCTTAAAAAACGCCTAGTGAACTTCAAAAAGGAAAATGAATGAGAGTTTTAAAATGGTTTGGCATTGGCTTGGTGCTATTGTTATTGGCGGTATTAGCTTATGTATTTATTGCCCACCAAAAGAATTTTGTAGAATCGCAACGTTTAAACGTGGAAACTCGAGCGCAAGCGCCTGGCGATTTTGTTGAACTCACCGATGGCTACACTCATTACCAAATAGCCGGCCCGGAAAATGCGCCTGTGGTGGTACTTGTGCACGGTTTCAGTATTCCAATGGCGATCTGGGGCGGCACATACCGGGCCTTGGAAAGCGCCGGATACCGAGTTCTTCGTTATGATTTATTCGGCCGCGGTTACTCCGATCGGCCTCGCGTGCAATACACCGGTGCCGTGTTCGAGAAACAGCTCATAGAATTGCTCGATGCTTTAGATATTCAAGAGCCAGTGGTGTTGGCGGGGTTATCTATGGGAGGCGCGGTAGTGATGCGCACGGCCGCAAACCACCCGCAACGGGTTGCGGGCAATATTCTTATTGCGCCCTTGCACCAGCCGTTGCAGCCACCACCCATGCCTGAGCGAATCGGCTACTACATGCTATCTGGTTTCTACGTGCCAACCATACAACAAAGCATAGCCGCGCCATATTTATCTGAGGAAGATTCTGCAGCAATGCAAACGGCTTACGATGCCCAGTTAACCTTTCGTGGTTTCACACAAGCATTAACCTCGTCGTTTTACGCGTTTACAACCGAGAATCACCCCGCGTATTACCGAACAACAAAAGAACAGCGGCAACCAACGCTATTGATTTGGGGCACGCAAGATGCGGTAGTGCCCTATAGTTATTCCGAGGGCGTGCAAGCCGATGCCTACGTAGTTGATTTTCTTACCGTTGAAGGTGCCGGGCATACACCACATTTAGAGCAAGCAGAGCTCGTTAACCAGCGTATTCTCAAGTTTCTGAACGATTTATAGCAATGATTTAAATCTAAAAGCGCCGAACAAAATATTTGCTCGGCGCTTTTTCGTTAGTTACATGTTACTTACAAACAGTTAACTTCGGCTTTATATTTTCCAGCGAAATCCAAGCATGGCTACGAGCGGGTCGATATCTACATTTACGCTTTGCACAGTGTTGCCATTCACTTTTACATTGCCGGTAGTATCAATCGCTATTTTACTTACCATGAAGTGAATGCCCATTTTTTCATTGAGCTCGTAGTTAAAACCAGCTTGTAACGCGAGGCCCCATGATTCAGAAAGGCTCAAGCTCACATCATCGCTAGCCGTGGTAACATCTAAATCAATTAACGCACCTTCAAGGTCACCACTTACTTTTTCATCGAAAAATGTGGTGTAGTTCAAGCCAATGCCCACGAAAGGTTGAAACGTAGCATGCTGGGTAAAGTGGTATTGTGCCATTAAAGTAGGTGGTAAATGTTTGGTTTTACCAATATTGAGCCCATCAATAGCTGAACCTTTTACTTTTAAGTTGTGGCTAAATGGTGTGGCGGCAATAAGCTGTAAGCCAAAGTTATCATTGAATTTATAATCAAAAGTAAGGCCCAGCTGGGTATTATTATTCACGCCAACAGAGGTGGAGCCCGCTGGCAGGCCGGCAACATCCTCAATCACGTTTAAATTGCTGCTGCTCTCATCGGGCATCACGCTAATTGCGCCAACATTAATAGAAAAATCAGCCATGGCAGGAGTGGCTGCAAAGGCAGAAAGGGCGATAGCGATTAGCGATAATTTAGTTTTCATAATGTTTCTCCAGTTGGTAACTGGGTACATTATGACGCTTCACTAAATCTCATTATTGCGCGAGATCAATGTTGGTTATGGTTTGTTTCTGATTTCGTATCTGGCATTATCTGCCATAGGCTCAACAGCATGGATAAAACATGAACATACAACGAATAATTGCGTTAGTAACAGCGCCCATAGGTTTGCTGCTACTGCTTTCTGATCCACAAGATTTATTGCGTTTAATCGCAAGTACAGGCTTGAACTGGTATCAAGCCTTTAACCCAATTGCTTGGGGGATAATTTTAGGTACAATTGCGGGCTTAATGCGTATAGATGCAGTGCAAAAAGGCGCTGTATTCGGCACTTACGCCGCTACGGCGCTCACTACCTTCGGTTTGGTAGGCACCATTGCTATTTTCTTTGAGCATCGGCTTTGGTATTTGGGCTGGCCAACAATGTGGATCGCTGCCCTTGGCATCGGTATTTATACCTTCTTTTTGATGCAAGTGCGGTTTTCCGAGAAATATCAAAAAGGCAATGAGCGCGATGGCAAATAATCGAATTCTATTAAATTGCGATCTCGGTGAGGGGCTTGGGCCGTGGCAAATGGGTAACGATGCGGCCATCATGCCCTACATCGATTGTGCTAATGTAGCCTGCGGCTTCCATGCGGGCGACCCTGTAATCATGCAAAAAACCGTGGCGCTTGCCGTAAACCACAAGGTAAAAATCGGGGCGCACCCGGCCTATCCAGATTTACTCGGGTTTGGCCGCCGCTCAATGGCGTTAAGCGCACAAGAAGTAGAAGCTACTGTGTTATACCAAATGGCGGCCCTAGATGGTTTTTGCCGCGCGAAAAATACCGCAATTGCTTATGTGAAACCCCATGGAGCGCTTTATCACGATATGTTACGTAATGATGCTACCTTTATGGCTATTTTGCGTGCCATAAAAGCATTCGATGATAAGTTACCCTTAGTGATGTTAGCCCAAGAGAATGTGCAACACTGGCAAACGATGGCCGCGAACGAGGGGATCAACTTGTGGTTTGAGGCCTTTGCTGATCGCGCGTATACCGATACTGGCGCCCTCGTGCCTCGCAGCGAGCCTAAAGCAGTTATTCATGATGTGGCCGCAATGCATAAGCAGGCATTGCAGCTTGCGCAAACGGGAACCGTTACCAGCATCAATGGCAAAACAATCGCGATTCAGGTTGATACGCTATGCGTGCATGGTGATACGCCAGAGGCTTTAGATGCGGTTAAGCGTATTCGCAACGGCAAGGAATTTTCATGAGTAGTGATGCAAAATCAAATGCAAATAGCCTTGGCGCTGAAAAAATTGCGGGTGAGGTTGCAGAGAACTCAAAACGGCCGGAACCAACCTTCGTTCATGCTGGGGTAGATGCGGTTCTCATGCAGTTCGGCGAACAGCTCGATCCCTGTATGCCAGGGTTTTTAGCAAGCCTGCGCGCTCAGATTATTGCGGAATTAAACGATGTGGTTTACGAAGTTGTGCCCTCGTATGCCAGTTTACTTGTGTATTACGAGCCTCGAGCTATTGGCACCTACGATTTAGAGCAGGTGTTGAATACCATAGCGAGCGATACACCATGGTTGTGCAGCCCGTGGTCGGCCGATTCAGGTGCCCCAGGTAAATTGGTTGAGGTTCCTATTTACTACTACGAGCTTGATGATAACGTTGCGGAAAACGATATGGCGTTTGTTTGTGAGCAAACCGGCTTAGCGCGCAACGAAGTGATTGCGCGGCATAGTGGCCGAGATTACCAAGTTTATGCGCTCGGCTTTGCACCGGGTTTTGCATATCTAGGCGCATTAGATAAGGCCTTGCAACTTCCACGATTAGCCAACCCACGCAAAAATATTGGGGCTGGCAGTGTTGGTATTGCGGAAGCACAAACGGCCGTTTATCCGCAGGCATCGCCAGGTGGCTGGCACATCATAGGCTACAGCCCGTTTACTTGGTTTGAGCCGAAAAACCATGAGCTCACTCCGGTGCAAGTGGGGGATCGTATTCGTTTCAAGGCAATATCTAAGGCGGAATATGAACACGCGAAAGCCAAAAACCAAGCTCAATTAGGAGGCGCCGTATGACCGGTTTTCGCGTTTTAAAAGGCGGTATTCTCAGTTTGTTGCAAGATACCGGCAGGCTTCGCTATCAACATTTAGGTGTTACCCGAGGTGGCCCACTTGATGCTAAATCGGCAAGTTGGGCCAACCGGCTATTGGATAATGATCCCGATGCGGCGCTGATTGAAGTTACCGCCGGTGGTTTAGAGCTCGAATCACGAACACAGATAATGGTGGCGGTAACGGGCGGCGATCTAAACCTAACACTGAACGGTGAACCGCAGCCACCATGGCGGAGTTTTTGGGTGCGGCAAGGGGATCGCCTCAAGTTTGGTACGCCGCGTTATGGCTTTCGTGCGTACTTAGCGGTGAGTATGGGCTTTCAAACACAGCCTGTGTTGGCCAGCAGAGCAACTGTGCAACGAGATCAACTTGGCGGTTTAGATGGTAATGGTGGCGCTTTGAAGGCCGGCGATGAGCTGCCTTGTGGGCATTTGCCGGAAGAGCCAATTAGCCGCGAAATACCTATGCAATACTTGCCAGAAATTAGCCAAGACATCGTATTAAATCTTATACCGGGCTATCAGCAGCAAGATTTTAGCAAAGAAGCGTGGCAAACCCTTTGGCACAGCACCTATAGCCTAAGCCAAAACAGTAACCGTATGGGGGCGCGTTTGGAAGGGCCTGCTATTGTTACGCCGAATAAGAGTTTCCTTTCTGAAGGGGTAAGTTACGGTGCGGTGCAAGTGCCGGCAAACGGCCAACCGATTATCATGTTAGAGGATCGGCAAACCCTTGGTGGTTATCCAAAGCTTGGGAATATACTCCCGCTCGATGGTTTTCGCCTCGCGCAATGCATGCCCGGAGCCAAGATTCGCTTTAAACCTATGAGTTTGGCAGAGGGGCAGCAGCAAATGCGCCGATATCTTCGTTTTTTCGGCTTGTAAGCTGCGCATAATATTGCGATCATAACGGCCATTTTATAACGTGATGCTGGCAGTAAGGTTACCGCTGCAAAATAGCATCTAACGATTTAAGCATGATAGATTTTGGAGTATATCTGAATGGCCGAAAGCGCCTCTCGCTCAAACAATTTTATTCGTAAGATCATCGATCAGGATTTGGCATCGGGTAAACATAGTGCAGTACACACACGCTTTCCGCCTGAGCCAAACGGCTATTTACACATTGGCCATGCGAAATCGATTGTATTGAATTTTGGCATTGCTGATGATTATCAAGGCACCTGTAATCTGCGCTTTGATGATACCAACCCACTCAAAGAAAGCATGGAATATGTGAGCGCAATTAAAGCAGATGTGCGCTGGTTAGGTTATGAGTGGGAAGGGAAAGAGCGGTATTCATCAAATTACTTTGATGCTCTCCATGGTTTTGCTGTTGAGCTTATCGAAAAAGGCCTGGCCTATGTTGATTTCTCACCGCAAGAAATGATTCGTGAATTGCGTGGCACGCTGAAAGAGCCAGGTAAAAATAGCCCCTATCGCGATACTTCAGTGGCTGAGAATTTAGCTGAGTTTGCAAAAATGACAGCTGGCGAATACCCAGAAGGGCATTGCTCACTGCGTGCTAAAATCGATATGGCATCACCGTTCATGTGCATGCGTGATCCCATCATTTATCGCATACGCCATGTTCATCATCATCAAACCGGTGATAAGTGGTGTGTTTACCCAATGTACGATTTTACCCACTGTATTTCCGATGCCCTTGAAGGTATTACGCACTCTCTGTGCACGTTAGAGTTCCAAGATAACCGCCGCTTGTATGATTGGGTGCTGGATAACATTAGTATTCCGTGTCATCCGCAACAAATTGAATTTTCTCGGTTGAACCTTGAATACACTGTGATGAGTAAACGTAAGTTAAACTTATTGGTTACCGAAAATTACGTAAGTGGTTGGGATGATCCGCGCATGCCTACGATTGCGGGCTTACGGCGCCGCGGATATACGCCGGGCTCTATTCGTGAGTTCGCACATCGAATTGGTGTTACGAAAATGGATAACATGGTTGAGATGGGCATTTTAGAATCGTGCATTCGCGACGATCTCAACGAAAATGCTCCGCGTTCTCTTGCGGTGTTAGATCCAGTAAAAGTAGTTATCGAAAATTTCGCTGAAGATACAACTGAAACCTTGCAATCACCGAACCATCCGAACAATGAAGCCATGGGCACACGTGATGTACCATTTACTCGTGAGCTTTACATTGAACGCGAAGATTTCCGTGAAGAGGCGAACAAAAAATTTAAACGCTTGGTATTAGGCAAAGAAGTGCGTTTGCGCAATGCTTATGTGATTAAAGCGGAACGCGTAGAGAAAGATGCGAATGGTGAAATAACCACTATTTTCTGCAGTTACGACCCTGAAACACTTGGCGTAGATCCTGCCGATGGGCGCAAAGTAAAAGGGGTAATTCACTGGGTATCTGCTAAACATGGAATACCGGCCGAAATTCGTTTATACGATCGGTTGTTTAGTGTGCCGAACCCCGGAGCAGCAGAAACCATAGATGAAGCATTAAACCCAGAATCGTTGGTAGTAATGAATGGTTTTGTAGAGCCTTCATTGGCAAAAGCTGAAGCAGAGCAGGGCTTTCAATTTGAGCGTATGGGTTATTTTTGCCTAGATAGCAAAGATTCAACCACCCAAAAGCTTGTTTTTAATCGGACAGTTGGCTTACGCGATAGTTGGGCGAAAATTGCTGATTAAAAAATGAAGAAACTTATCCGCATTAACATAGCGTGATTTTAGCGTTAATTTAAACACTGAAAGATCTATCCTCTGCCATCGAGCTTACCTGTTCCCCAGTAAGCACAACGATGGCAGACGTTTTCTCTACCCACCCCCATTGTACGAATCAAACAATAGCACCCCCCGCTGAAATAGATAAAATCAAAAGTTCTGTAACATTTTGTTACAATTTATATAATAAATTGTTTGCTTATTGTTGTTTTTTATTTAAAGCTAAACCCGTGCGAATCATTATTGGCTGATATGGAGCGTACATAACCTCTAATTTTGAGGATATATTCTCTACAAGGACGCCTAAAAATGCGCACATTCAACGTTTTATTTCTACTAGCTAGCCTCTTTTTGCTTAGTGGTACTGCTAAAGCACAAGATATCCCAAACAATGTTTTTTTACCCCCCTTTGCAAGTGCTGAACAGAATGATGATGTTATGGGAATCAAATCCGCACGACGGTGTGTAGTTTGCATTATGCCGGTAGTTGCGGTGGTAGTGGCTTGCAGCTAAATGAGGGCAAGCGCAT
>NZ_PIPJ01000010.1 GCF_003987135.1 Aliidiomarina iranensis | reverse complement strand
TTGTCTGGCGGCCATAGCGACGTGGAACCACCTGAATCCTTTCCGAACTCAGAAGTGAAACATGTCAGCGCCGATGGTAGTGTGGGGCCTCCCCATGCGAGAGTAGGACACCGCCAGGCGCCTATTAAATAGAAGAGCCCTTCGCGTAAGCGAGGGGCTTTTTTATTGCTTGGGAATTACTATCTAGGGGCGGTGTTCTACTCTCGAGTAGGCGAGTTATTTTGCATAACAAACAAACAACATTACTTTTCTATAAATCCTGTTATACTGCGCGCCTGTTTAGTTAAGGCTAAATAGTTTGATTGACAGTGGTCCCCTATCTTGCAGGCTGAAAATGCCTGACAACACTAAAAACGATATGGTTTAAACGCTATATCCGTTCACATGAGAACAGGGTCTAAGGGGCAGTTGTCGGTTGCGTTATCACTAAAGATAACGCCAATGCCCAGCCTTGGTCTGCCATCGCGATATTGCAAACTTGCATATGTAAAGCAAGTAATGTGCAAGTAACACCGCAAGCATCATCATGATGCACACAGTGTGCGATCTGTTTACCGAGTCTGATTATTTAAAATGTTTCCGCCCATATAATGCGGAGCTTTGATAGTGGGACACATATATATGTCTGAATTTAATACTTTTTCTGCTTTGGAATTACCAGAGCCAATCTTACGTGCAATTTCTGAGCTAGGTTTTGACACCCCTACACCTATCCAGCAGCAAGCTATTCCTGGCTTGTTGGCGAAGAAAAATGTGCTTGGTGAAGCGCAAACCGGTACCGGTAAAACGGCGGCCTTTGGTTTACCAGCGCTTGCCAATATTGATACCCGTATTCGTGGTGCTCAACTACTTGTGGTTGCCCCTACTCGTGAATTAGCGATTCAAGTTGCTGAATCAATCGAAGCGATGGGTAAATACATGAAGGGCTTAAACGTAGCTACCATTTATGGTGGTTCTTCGTATGGTCCGCAAATTAAATCACTTCGTGGCGGCGCTCAAATCGTTGTAGGTACGCCAGGCCGCTTAATGGACCATTTACGCAAAGGCTCATTAGATTTGAGTGCTTTGAAAATGGCGGTGTTGGATGAAGCTGATGAAATGCTCAACATGGGCTTCGTTGAAGACATCGAGTGGATCATGGAACAGGTTCCAGATACAGCCCAACGTGCTTTATTCTCAGCAACTATGCCACCACAGATCCGCAAGATTGCAAACAAGTTCTTGACTGATCCGGTGCATGTGAAGATCGAATCAACAAACTCAACGAAAGCCAATATTGCGCAAAAAGCCTGGAAAGTTCAGGGCATGACAAAAGATGCAGCGCTGGAACGCTTATTGGAATCAGTTGATTATCAATTAGCACTCGTGTTTGTTCGTACGCGTAACGACACCCTAACTGTATCTGCCGCTTTGCGTGAGCAAGGCTTTAAAGCTGCCGGTTTGAATGGTGATATGAGCCAAGAACAGCGGGAATCAACCGTAGCTCAGCTGAAATCAGGCAAAATTCGAATTTTGGTTGGTACCGATGTTGTTGCCCGTGGCTTAGATGTACCCGGTGTTACTCACGTTATTAACTATGATTTACCGCAAGATGCTGAATCTTACGTTCACCGCATTGGCCGTACCGGCCGTGCGGGCCGCTCAGGTGAATCGATTTCATTTGCGCGCCCACGTGAAATGCATTTATTAAAGCGCTATGAGCGTGCAACCAATGGTACGATTGAAATGATTAACGTGCCACAAGGCCGCGAATTATCGAAGTTACGTATCGAACAAGCCCAGGCTAAGATTCAAGCACGTGCGCAAGAGCCAGCAATGAAAGCAATGGCTTCACTCGTTGAGCAAATGACTGCGGCGACCGACATGACGGTAGAAGAAATGGCGGCGGCGTTACTTTATGAATATCAGCTTACTCGCCCATTGATTGTAAAAGATGAGCCGAAGCCAAAATTCGATCGCAAAGAACGCAGTGCAGGTGCTGAACGTGGCCGCAATGATCGTGGTGATCGCAATGCACGTGGCAAGCGCCCAGAGCGCGCTGGTGAACGTGGTGGCGCAGCAAGCCGTGAACGGAAACCACGCCGTGATGCAAACATCGAGTTTGATACTTACCGCTTATCGGTAGGAACTGAACATGGTGCACGCCCGGGCGATGTAGTTGGTGCGATAGCAAATGAAGCGGATATGGATAGCCGTTACATTGGTGAAATTCAACTTTTTGCAACACACACTACGGTGCAGTTGCCAAAAGGCATGCCACCAGCGATTTTGCAGAAGTTAAAGAAAGCGCGAATTCGCCAACAACCTATGGCGATTAGCCCAATTCATGGTAAGGTTATCTCCTAACTAAGGAGGTACGGCATGAAATTTAAAACAATGCTCACTGTCGCTTCTGCGGCAGTTTTTTTAGCTGCCTGTGGTGGTGACCCGGATATAACGCCTGAAAGTGCGCCAGAAGGCTCGGTGCAAGAAATTACAGAACGTGATACTCCAACCGATACAGCTCCCGTTGCGGGTGGCTTTATTGCTCAATTAAGTGGCACCGAAGGCAACGAGAACGTTTATGGTTCAGTTACCTTTAGTGAAGACCCTAACGGCGTTATGGTAACGGCTCACGTAGAAGGGTTGCCAGCTGATAGCACTCATGGTTTCCATATTCATGAATTTGGTGATTGTAGCGCTCCAGATGCAACCTCTGCAGGTGGACACTTTAATCCTCATGGCCGTGATCATGGTGGCCCTGATAGTGATGAACGCCATGTGGGTGATTTAGGCAACTTGAACTCAGATATGTCAGGTATAGCGCATCTTGAGCACGTTGATCATAAATTGGAGCTTGAAGGCGATAACCGTATTTTAGGCAAAGCGGTAGTAGTGCACGTGCAGGCTGATGATTTAGCTTCACAGCCAACCGGTGATGCTGGTGCGCGTATCGCTTGTGGTGTTATTGAAGCATTGGATATGAATAACTACTAAGGCCTAAACGCCAACGAGTTATGCCAAGAACCTGATTCCGATAAGTGCGGAATCAGGTTTTTTTATGGCCGGACGCTAACGTTCAATACTATAGAAAATATCAGCACCACTGCGATCACCACTTGTTTGTGTTTCAAAGTGAAGGTGGTCGGTGAGCCGATAGCGGATAAAGAAGGTGTTTACTGGCTCGATTAGGCCAATGCCATATTTTACGTACAGCCGTGAAGATAAGTGCTTGCCGATAAATAGTGAGGTGTTCTCCAAATTATCGCCGGTAGAATCGAGGGTCACTTCATCAACACCTAAAGCTTGACCCAACTGTTGGCCGATAAAATTACCGCCTTGCATGCCTAAAGCCAAAGTGGCTTGAGCAAAAACGTTCGCCTCGCCGGAATCTGCGCCTGGCGCTCTACCTAAAATCAAATAAGAGAGAATGGCGCTATCTTGCATGGCTGGGGTTGAGAAAAAGGTGAGGTTAGGCTCTCGCAACGAGCCACCAATGCGAGCACCCACACTCACATTCTCACTATCGACACTTCGTGATACGCGTAAATCGAGCCCCGGATTATCAATGGCACCACCGGTAAAGGTAAAGTTACCGCGATCAATATCTAAGGGTTGACCAAAAATTTCATAGCGGCCGGTAGCTACATTAATAGTGCCTACAGCCGAAGTTTGCTGCCCTGGTTGCTCGCGAACTCGCAGCCGACCTTCAAGGCGACCATCAAAACCAAAAGCTTCAACACGTACATTATTGCCAAGAATAACCTGAATATCCGCATCAATAGGTAAGCTTTCTTCCTCAAAACTGAATACGGTTTCTTCACCACGCACTATTACCGTATCGCGCGATGAACTGTCTATTGTTTCGATATCCGGCGGCGTGATCAACGCGCTCGGTATCGTTAACTCGCCCCGGGCGCGCAGGCCATCGGCAGAATAAATAATATCCAAATTCGGGCTAATACTGAGTGCTAATTCGCGTGTTTGCACTGCTTGAAAGTTTTCACCACGAATTTCCACATCGGCGCGTTGCTCGGGGAAGAAATACCGCCCAGCAATGTTAACCTTACCATCGCCAGATTGTGCCTCTGCATTAAGGCTAAAGGGCTCGCCAACTTCGCCGGGTGCATCTAACCTCATATTCAGATTGCTCACACGGATACCTGCGGCAGGAACCTCACCACCACCTTCAAGCACTTCTATGTAGCCCGTTAGTACTGGTGCTGCTAAGTTACCACCTACTCCGAGTTCGCCGTTAATGCGGCCAACTATCGCTTGTAGTTCGGGTACCAGAATGGAAATAATACCTAAGTTATCAAGCTGTACATTGACGCGGCCATCCATCGGGCCAAGATTCAGGGCATCCGTTACCCTGAGCTGGCCGGTGATACCACCCGCCAAATCCAGTGTTCGTAAATCTAGCGAAGCGGTTAAGCTATTCTGATCCCCTTGTATTCGTAGTAATTCACTGGCACCAATACGAAACTCTAAATCTTGTTGAGGTAACGCAATGTTGGAATCACTTATATTAACGGCGCTCTCGATCGAGAGTTGGCTATCCTCAATAAGCAACGCTACATCGGCATCTAAAAAGCCGGAGAGATTCAGCTCATCGGCGATGAGTTCCTGCAATATGGGTTGTAGAAGCGCGAGCTGCAAACTATCCATACGCGCATCGATAGTGCCTTTCTGTGTAAGTAAATTCCAATCCGCCGCTAAACAAAGGCCGGCTTCGCGCATCTCGTTGTTAATACAAAATTCATCAATACTGATAGCTTCTCGGCTAAATACTGCATTCGCAACGCGTCTTAAGCGCCAATTCTCATATTCTTCATTGGCAAAACTAAAGGTTTCTATTTGTCCTTGCCAGCTTTGATCTTGCCAGTTACCGTTCAACGCAAGTGCGATATCTGTTGCTAGAGCGGTGCCTTGCAACTCGATATGGTGGTTATCGGAATGCTCCGATAACACTAGGCTCAGATTATCAACGAGTACTTGTTCATCTTGTGTTGCTGTTACTAAGCTTAGGGAACCCGTAGGTAATTGAGCCAATGACCAATCGGCCACTAAATCAGCAGATAGCTCGGCAATACTAAAGTTTTCATAAGTTAAGTTTTCCCCTGATAGCGCAACATTTACCGTAGTGCTATTGAGGTTAGCCTGAATATCGCCTACCAAACGTTGAGTTCCCCAAAGCGCATTCAGTTGCTCGATATGAATATGTTCACCTAGCCAGTTAAGGTTGGCAGATACGGCCAATTCTTCATTTTGTAATTCACCATCGAGGCGCAATAGCTCGATGGCAATTTGGGTGTTATCTTCGCTGAATCCTGAACTTCGATCGAATCCCCACCGTCCAGAGCTTTCGAGAGCAAGGCTCACTCGGTTTTGCTTAGGCGCTTCAGGGTTGAGAGTTTCTTGATCAATATTTTCTTGACTAATATTTCCTTGAGCACCAGTGCCTTGGTTATCACTTTGGTTATCAGCACCTTGATTTTGAGCTATTTGGCTATTTAAACCCGGCCAAATAGTACTAAAACGATCGAGCAACAAATCATCAATGGCAAAGGCAATATCCCATTCTAAATCGTTTCCCCAACTAGCATTACCGCTCAGCGTTAATTGGCTCTTATTTGATTGGGCGCTCAGTTCGAAGGTATCTAATCGTGTAGGCGTTCCGTGTAAATTTAAAGTGATATCGGCATCAAGATAATCTTGGTAGCGCAGTAAGCCACCCATACTGAGTTGAATATCGGTATCGGCCATATTCTGTGCCACATTTTCTGCGGTATTAATAGTTGCGCCGCCTCGCCAATCGAGCATTAAACCTAAGCTTTCAGCGCGCAAAAAGAGCGAATCCAATGCAAAGCGCTGATTCGCAAATTCAGCCTCAGAGCTAGCTACAAAAGCGCCAAATTCGTTGTGTTTGCCCTCAATACGAAATTCACCGGCAACGGCAGATAATGTGCCCGATCCTTGCAGGCTCGCGTTTAACCATTCCACATCAGGCACCAACCCATCGGGGGTGCTTTGCAATATCCGAATTAAACCCTGCCAGTTTAAATCTTCAGTTAGCGGTTGGTTCACCCTTACATCTACTTCGGCGCTTAAATAGCCACTAATCTGTTGTTTAAGCTGTAAACTATCGGTATCGCCATTCAAACTACCCACCACAGTTGTAGGGCCGTACCCTGGCACTTCGAGGCGTAACAAGGTATTTAGATTGAGTGGATAACGGCCTGTGGGGGTGATAATGCCGTGGAGTTGGGTATGAAAATCAGGCATAGTTAAGCTGAAACTATGAATGTGAACCGCATCGCCTCGAGTTCTGCCGCGCATTTGAATGCGTTCAATTTGCTGTGTTAATTCGCCCTGTTGGAAAGCAATATCGGTGAGTAAAACCTGATCGAGGCGAACTGAAAAAGGTAGCTCTACATTAGGTAACTCAATCGGAAATAAAGGCTCACTCGAAGGTTCTGAAGGCTCGACTTCCGGTAATTGTAAGCGCACTCCACTAACTTCCAGCTCGCGCGCATGAAACTGGCGCTTCAGTAATTGCCACGGCCGCCAGCGTAACTGCAAATAATCAACTTCAATATTCGTTTCGCCATTACGGTAACGCAAATCGGTAATCTCGAAATCACGTAATATAGCGCCTTGCCAGCGATCATACGTAAAATCGCCAGGTAAAACTTGCTCTGCCGCATAGAGCGTGAGGCGGCCGCCAGTATGAGTAGTTAGTAGCAAGGTAACGCCGGTAAGCACGATGATCACCAGCGTTAATCCGATATATAAAATGCGTTTTAGCCAGTGCCAGAACATCATAAATCAGGCCCTATCGTTAAATGCACGCGAATATCATCGCCGGGGCTTGAAAATGCATGGGCTAAATCAAGCCGCACTGGGCCGATGGGGCTTTGCCAGCGCAAGCCGAACCCGGCCCCCGTTTTCA
Source organism: Aliidiomarina iranensis (assembly GCF_003987135.1). GTDB lineage: Bacteria > Pseudomonadota > Gammaproteobacteria > Enterobacterales > Alteromonadaceae > Aliidiomarina > Aliidiomarina iranensis. Next base: position 67,790 of record NZ_PIPJ01000010.1, on the reverse strand, counting down.
TTGGTTCATCAATATCATTAAAGGCATTACCACTATCCACAAACAAGGCAAAGCGCCAATTTGTTCGGAATTCATAATCTACCTCAAGGCTACCGGTAAGAATATGCCGAGCGCCTGTTACCTCATCTAAATCGTTACGCGGCCCCACTGAACGATAAGAATAGCCCCGAATGCTGGTATCACCACCGGCGTAAAAACGTAGCGATGTTGGAATTCGATCGAAATCGTTAGTAAGTGAAGTGCCGGCTTCCCCGCGGCTCAAAAAGCGCCAGCGTTCCGATAACCTATGTACCACTTTCGCCGAGAAGGTAGCTTGCGCAAAATCGGCATCAGAAAATAGGCTTTCCGTAGCACCTCGAACGGTTAAAGATAAGCGAAAGCCATCGTCAACATTGAGCCGATTTTCCGCATGCACTCGTGTCCATTGCGCACTCGGCAATAGAAAGGAGCTATCGCGGCGCTCGCCATCTAAGCGATCGCGCTCATTTAACCAATCAATGGCGAGAATACGTTGAGTGCGAGTTAATTGTTTTTGCCAACTAACCCCGAGGGATACTCGCTCAGATTCTGTATTACCCGTATCTTCATCGGTCCAAAGGCCCCGAATTGCATATTGATCGGTTTGTGGCCGGCGACCTGGAATAATATAGTTGCCGGCAACGCTAGATAGCGCCTCTGATAACTGAATTTGTGAATTGAATCGGTGCCCACGGCTATTCACATAGCGCCGATTGAGATCGAACCGCAAACGAGCGCCAGTATCTGTGCCATAACCAATGCCGGTGGAATAATTTGTGCGCAAGATGGGTTCATAAGTAATTTCAACAGGAACCAAGTATTCATCATTCGCTTCCTGCCAAAGTGGCTGCACCTCAACGCGATTAAAGTAATCGCTGTCAGATAAGCCCAACTGCAAATCTAACAAGAGGTTGCTATTGACGTAATCACCTTCCTCAAAGTTTACGAAACGCTGCATTACATCGTGATCTAAATGCCCCTCACTGAAAGAAACTTCCCCAAATCGATAACGCGGGCCGGAATCAAGTTCGATATTTATATTCGCGCGATAACTCTCTAAATCGATACGAAGCTCTTGCTGGGTGAAGCGCGCTTGATAATAGCCGCGTTCTGCCGCCAGTGTTCGTAACCGCGATTTAGCGCGTTCATAATCTGCGTGCAATAAGGTGGCATTTGGGCTGATATTTAAACGTGATACTAAGTTAGTAAATGCACTGTCGTTAGTGCCCGCGCCAGTAACTCGAATATTAACTTCACCAATCGTAATGGCCGGGCCAAGATCAATAAGGTAGCGGGCTTGCCATACCCCATCGATAAGTTCGAGTGAACTCTCAAGTTCCATTTGATAGAAGCCATAAGGCGTAACGGCGTTGCGGATATCACGGAAAGCTAAATCATGTAGGTAGCGCAGCCGGCTCACACCGGGTGCATTTTCTTGGTGATAGGGGTAAATGCTCAACCGGTTTCGCACATTCGTTGCTGTGCGGCCGGAAACACCTTCAATGGAAACATTTACGCGCGCTTGTTCACGCTCGTTAGCCGCCGCCGTTGGGGTGATAACGAGGCTTCCAAGAAAAAACACAACAACCAGATAAAGCCACCGGTTTATATACATCACACGCCTGCGCTACCCTTGCTTAAAGTTTGCGGCTTGCTGAAACGCTAACAGCGCCGATTCTTTCTGTTGGTTTGCTAAAAGTGCTTCGCCTAGAACACGATAGGCTTGATGGTCTGGGCGAATAGAAATCGCTTTCTCCGCCGCTCGTTGAGCCAGCATACTATCGCCCTCTTGAATTGCTACCACAGCTAGTAAAAGTAGCCAGTTCGGGTGTTGTGGATGGGCTTTGATTTGTTTTTCAATTTCATCGCGCAAGGCAGCAGTTTGCCGCCAATCACGTGCATCGTAAGGGAGTAAATCACTGGCGGTGAGCACTTGGTGGTGAATGCCGCGGGCCGCAACTTTAGCCGCTATGGCACCAAAGCCGCGCTCAATCAACGTATCGAGATACGCTAACCGTACTGGTGTGGTTAACCGTAATTTTTTCGATAAACTGCGCCAAACATCATTTAATTTATCGCTATTGGTACCAACACCATGAAAATATGCGCGATAGCTGGCGCGTGTGTATTCAGCTAAACGAGCACCCGGTAAAATTTCGCGGTCATGAAGTGCTGGTAAAATCTCGCGAAGTGATTGCAAATGTTGGTGTTTGTAAAGCGCAGTAGCCGCAGTTCGTAACACATTATTCTGCTTTGGATATGCCTGCAATAACCGTTGCGAAAGCTGCAGCGCTAGCTTCGAATCTGTGGTGGTTTCTAAAGTGGCTAGTTGCACAGAAAGCTCATCAGTAGCTTGGCTTTGCGCTAAACTCAAAAGCCGCTGCTGTTCTTTATGATTATTCAGTGCTTGCCAAGCCGCTGCGGCAAGTAAAAAACCTTGCTGCGGTCGCTTCAAACCCGGTGCCGCTTTTTCTGCGGCGTTCGCTGCTAATTTGTAGTTTTTATTTAACCACTCAGTGAGCGCCGTTTCGAATTGTTGTTGTGCTTTTTGCTCACGCCGCCGTAAAAACCAATTCGCGGTTAATTTACGACCCGAAAAAAGCTTACGAACTAAGGCTTCAAGTAGCCAAAGAAGCAATAGCACGAGCACGAGTAAAATAGCGGCCACTACTAATGTCATTTCAACGCTGTAGTTCCCGAGCAGCAGGATGAGCGTGCCCGAATCACCAGACCACAACGGACCTAAAATTAAACCGGCGGCGATAATTAGAATAAGAAACAGGGCTTTAATCACTAGGCCTTACTCCCCATTCCCAGAATTACGAATACTATCCACGCGATCACGCAACATAGCGTGCGTAAGCAAGCCAGTTGGATACTCCGGCTCTATCGGTAACTCTCGAAGCGCTGTGAGTTCAGCTTTGAGTTGAATAACCTCGCGGTTCTGCAAATCAAAAAAGGAATCAATGTAATACAAAGCCTCATCAATGGTATTTCGATAATAATCGCCGTGATAGTTCATCGCTGCTTGTTGTGCAATTTGCAGTTGTAGTTCGATACGGCTTGTTATCAGCGCGCGCTGGTCATTATCAAGGCGCATAGGCACACCATCGTGGCGTTGAACTTTAATTAAATCAGAGCTGAATGATTCCCATGCTTGCGTAATGTTTTCTCGCCAGTTACTCATATCTGAACTAATAGCCTGCTCTTCGTCATCGGTTGCTACTGAGAAATCAGGAGAAATCGGCAAGTTTCGAACACTCGGCTGCATGCGCTGCAACCGCAAGCCAATCTCTTGAGTGTTCACTTGCGGTAATGCTTCAATCATTTCAATATCGCGCTGCATTTGCCGGATAATTTGTTGATAAGCCTCGGCATTCGAATCACTTAACAATGCTTCGGCTTGCCGCAGTAGTTGTAATGCCGCGGTGCGATTATATTCAAAGTTTAAGCGCTGAATGGCAGCACCCACTAAATCAAAGGCTTCTAATAAGTGCCAATGGGAAGATTGGCGTGCATTGCTGGCCCGAAGTGCTTCATTTACTTGGGTGATTTGCCGCGCATTTTGATCGGTAGCGGTTTGTAAGCTTGCAATGGAATCTTGGCGCAAGTTATCGAGCCGCTGCAGGCCACGTTCGCGCGCTTGCCGCTCATTAGCGAATTGGCGATCTAATTGCTGCTGAATCTCTTCACGCATAGCCGCCAACTCTTGCTGCACCCGTGTTTGCTGAGCACTACTCAAACCCGCGGCTGGTTCATTTTGCTCTGCTTGCGTTAGGCGTTCTTGAATCGAGGTTAGCTGGCTTGCAGTTTCGTTCGCTAAGGCCTGCTGTTGTTGCCATAGCCAATAGCCTCCGGCTGTTAAAACTAAAACCGAAAGCAATAAAATGAAAATTAAAAAGTTACCAAACCAACCACGTTTGGGTTTCGCTGTTGGCTTCGGTTTAGGTGGTTTACTGGAGCTGTTTTCATTACCACTAGTGGAGGCCGCGCTTGCTTTTGCAGCGCTGGCGTTTTCATCGGTTTTTTTATCACTAGTGCTCGCGCTCATAGCTTGCGATTCCCTAATTAACTGTAACGTATGAGTGAGTGCCGCTGGTGTTGCATTTTCAGCGCCATGAATTTGCTTGCTGGGTACGCCAAATTCGGTAAGTTGTTTGCCTATTCGCCCGCGTGGCACAACCCAATGCACACCTTGAGCCCAAACCTTCGTAGCATCTGAAATATTCTCAAAAAATAAGCGTAGCTGCTCAACACTAGATACCACAATATATTCGACGTTTTCTTGCCAAAGAGGTTCCGCCTTGGGTAAATCATCTACATTAGGCCGGCGCTCATAAACTTCTGCAATGGTTACCTGCGCCCCTCGCTCACTCAACGTGTCGGCTAAGAGTTGGCGGCCATTTTTACCCGTAATAATTAACCATTTTTGTTCTTTCAGCTCTGCTAACTCGGGTAACGCAAGTAAATGCTCACTGGTATAGCCGGCGGCAGGATAGGTTATGGGCTTCTGGCACAGAGGCATGAGCACCTCACAGGTGCCTGAACCTACTGTGTAATAGTTTTCCGCTTGAGGCCACGTTTCTTTTTGCTTATCCAATTGTTTCGCAAAAATACGAGCGGCATTTGGGCTAATCACGATAACGCCGTGCCAAGATGTATGGCACCAAGTTTTCACGCTTTCGGCAGCAGCGGGCAAAGGTAGAATATCCATAACGGCCTGTTGATATACTGGGTAGCCTAAATCGCGCAGCGCTAATTCAAGTGGGTCGCTGTGTTGATCAGGGCGAATCAGTAATATTCCTGGCCGCATCCGTTTATTCCTCTGATTGAGCGTAAACCGCCGCAAGTATTTCACCAGCCCCTGCGGCGAGTAGCTTTTCCGCTAACTGTATACCTAAGGCTTCGGCGTTTTGCATTGGCCCGGCAACGCTGTTGCGAATCACTTGCGAACCATCAGTGGCGCCCACTAAACCACGTAAGTTTAGGGTTTCGCCGGTTAATTCGGCGTAGGCGCCAATGGGCACTTGGCAGCCTCCTTCTAGGCGGCGGTTCATGGCCCGTTCAGCATGTACGCAGGCCCGTGTTTCGTTATCTTCGAGCGGTGCCAGTAACGCTTTAACGCGCTCATCATCGCTTCGACACTCAATACCGAGGGCGCCTTGGCCATTTGCAGGAAGCAAGTGTTCAGGATCTAAGCAGGCGGTGATACGCTCATGCAGCTCGAGGCGCTTTAAGCCCGAAGCTGCCAAAATAATGGCATCAAACTCACCTTCATCAAGTTTGCGCAAGCGCGTTTGCACATTGCCGCGTAAATCTTTGATGATTAAATCTGGAAATTGCTCTGCTACTTGGCAGCGGCGGCGCAGGCTACAAGTACCCACAACGGAGCCAGCGGGCATATCTGCCAGATGTTTATAATGATTCGACACAAAAGCATCGCGGGGGTCTTCTCGTTTACAAATCGTGGCGAGCTCTAAGCCTGCTGGGAAATCTACCGGAACATCTTTCATTGAATGCACGGCAATATCGGCACGGCCCTCTAACATAGCCACTTCCAGCTCTTTTACAAACAACCCTTTACCGCCAATTTTTGCCAAAGGCGTATCGAGAATTACATCGCCGCGGGTGCTCATGGGTAAGAGCATCACAGTAAGGCCCGGATGCAGGGCTTCTAAGCGTGCTTTGATATGCTCTGCTTGCCACAGCGCGAGTGCGCTTTTGCGGGTAGCAATGATTAACGTTTGGTTATCACTCATTAATTATCCAATTTTTGCAGTTAGATCTGGCGTGCATGGCTTCCTACGGGTGACAAAAGCGCACGCGAATGCGATTATAAAGCTCTTTATAGCTCTAGTGTAACGTGACTCATGAAAAAACGCACGAGAACGAACTTTAAGATATTGGTAAGCCTCATTTGTAGCTTAATTTTGCTCGCTGGTTGCGGGCAAAAGGGTCCGCTTTTTATTCCCGAGCCCGAGCAGCAAACCGAGCCGAGTGAAACACAACAGGAAGAAGATGTTGATAATGAAAGAAATTGAGGGCGTTTTACATTTTGAAGATGTTGCCCTTCCAGCAGTTGCTGAGCAGTTTGCAACCCCATGCTATGTGTATTCCAAAGCGGCGATTACCGCAAATTGGCAGGCCTTTAGTGAGCAATTACCAGCACCGCACAAAATATGCTTTGCAGTAAAAGCCAATAGTAACCTCGCGGTTTTACAGGTGCTCGCCGAACTTGGCGCTGGTTTTGATGTGGTGTCGGGTGGGGAAATCGCGCGGGTACTGCGCGCCGGCGGAAAAGCGCGCGATATCGTGTTTTCTGGCGTGGCAAAATCCGATGCAGAGATTCGTTATGCCCTGAGCCAAGGCATTGGCCAATTTAATGTGGAATCTGATGCGGAACTTGAGCGCATAAGCGAAATCGCTACCGGTATGGGCCTAACAGCGCAGATTTCGTTGCGTGTGAACCCCGATGTTGATGCCAAAACCCACCCTTACATTGCTACCGGCTTAGAAGATAATAAATTTGGTATTCCAATGCAGGATGCCCTAGCTACTTATCTACGTGCGGCAAAATTGCCAGGTATTTCGATTGTGGGTGCAGATTGCCACATTGGCTCGCAGCTTACCGAGTTAGCTCCGTTTTTAGCGGCACTTGAGCGTATGTTGGCATTAGTTGATACGCTGGCTGAGCACGATATTCAACTGCGGCATATCGATATGGGCGGCGGCTTAGGCGTAACTTATAGTGATGAACAGCCACCGCAAGTAGCGGCCTACATTCAAGCCATGTTAGCGCGGCTCGAAGATTATCCGCACTTGGCGCTGTATTTGGAGCCGGGGCGTGCCATTGTAGCGAATGCAGGTGTGTTATTAACGCGGGTAGAATACTTGAAGTTTAATGGCCACAAACATTTTATTATGGTGGATGCGGGAATGAACGATTTATTGCGGCCTGCACTTTATCAAGCGCATCACGATATTGTGAATGTAGATTGCCATAGTAAGGCGGCAAGCATTACCGGCGATGTGGTAGGCCCGGTGTGTGAAACTGGTGATTTTCTTGGCCAGAACCGTACATTGAAGGTTCAAGCCGGTGATTTACTGGCGGTGAAAAGTGCCGGTGCTTATGGGTTTACCATGAGTTCCAACTACAACACGCGGCCGAAACCTGCAGAAGTAATGATTGCTGGCGCGCAAATGCACTTAGTGCGCGCCCGCGAAACCTTAGAAGATGTGTGGCGGGGTGAAACGCTTATCCCTAATGAGGCAAAGGCTTGAGCCTTGAGTGCATGGCGAGCTAATTAAGGAAAAGCATGCTAATTCAGTTTTCTAAAATGCATGGTTTAGGAAATGATTTTGTGGTGATCGATAGCGTTACCCAGAATGTGTTTCTGAATCGTGAACAAATTACCCGATTAGCGGATCGGCACTGTGGCGTGGGCTTCGATCAATTGCTGATTGTGGAGCCGCCCTATGATCCGGAAGTTGATTTTCATTATCGTATTTTCAATGCCGATGGTAGTGAAGTGGAGCAGTGTGGCAATGGTGCACGCTGCTTTGGCCGCTTTGTGCGAATGAAAGGCTTAACGAATAAAGATGAAATTCGGGTGAGTACAAAAAAGGGTGTGATTCGAATTCGCCTCGAAGACAATGCTATGGTGAATGTTGATATGGGTAAGCCGGTTTTAGAACCGAGCCAAATTCCTTTTCGTGCGAATAAAAACGAAACCACCTATATTTTACGGGCAAACGAACAAACATTTTTAGTAGGTGCGGTAAGTATGGGAAACCCTCATTGCGTCATGTTGGTAGATGATGTGGCTGCGGCTCCAGTGCAAGAAACCGGTGCATTACTTACCCAATATGAGCGTTTTCCTGAGGGTGCAAACGTGGGCTTCATGCAAATCGTTGATCGCCAGAACGCCAAATTGCGCGTGTTTGAACGCGGCGTGGGTGAAACGCAAGCGTGTGGCACAGGCGCTTGTGCAGCCGCTGTGTGGGGGATTTTACAAGATAAATTGACATCACCAGTGGCAATCGCATTACCTGGTGGCACTTTAAATATTACCTGGGAGCCGGGAAAATCGCTTTGGATGCGAGGCCCGGCTGAACATGTATACGATGGGCAAATCGCATTATGAAGAAAGAAAATGTATTAAAGGAAGATGCAGCGGTTGCACAGCTGGATGCTGAGCTCGTTGTGGAGTATTTAGAGGCAAACCCGAAATTTTTTGAACAGCACCCAAGAGTATTGCAAAGGCTTAGCTTGAAGCACGAACAGCAAGGTTCAGTATCCTTGGTTGAGCGCCAACAGCGGGTTTTGCGGGAAAAAGTGGCTACGCTAGAAGAAGAAATTACCACGCTAATGAGCCGCGCCCAACAAAACGAAAAGTTATTTCGCCAATATAGCGAAATGTATCAAGCCTTATTGCAGGCCCCGGATTTTGATGCGGTGATGGCGGCTTTGGAACATGGTTTTTGTGAGCAAATGGGGCTACCGGCTTTGAGTTTGAAGTTTGTAGATAACGCCCTGCCGGTGGCTGAACAATATCAATTCCATGCTGATACACACAAACAACTACTCTCACGCCGATTCAATGAAAACTCGGTATATTTAGGCCGAATCACAAAAGAAGAACACAAACTATTGTTTGCCGACAACGCCAATATTCAATCGGTTGCACTTGTTCAAGTAAGTACGCAAAAAGAATTAGGCACGCAAGCCGAGTTAGGTTTGTTAATAGTAGGTAGCCAAGATCCACTGCACTTTGATCCGGCCATGGATTATTTGTTGTTATCGCAGCTCCAGAGTTTACTGGGCTTCATACTCCCAGAAATACTGAAGCGTGAAGGGAAAAAATAATGCTAGCCAATGATGTTCGTAAATTTATCGAATATCTTGGCAATGTTCGAGGTTACTCCGAGCACAGTGTTGCCAGTTATCAGCGGCAGCTTGGGCAAGTAATAAAAGCTCTAACAAAGGCTGATGTGAGCGCTTGGCCGCAAGTGGATGTGGCCGCAGTTGAAAATTTGGTGATGCAATGGCGCCGCGAGGGTGCCGGTTCCAGCACTTTGCATCAGCGCCTTGCAGCGTTACGCACATTCTTTGATTACTTGGTAAGCCGTGGTGAGCTGCAAGCGAATCCAGCGAAGGTAGTAAAAGCCCCGAAGGCTGCAAAACGGCTGCCCAAAAATCTCGATATCGATAGTATTTTACAGCTGCTTGAGTTCCCTGCAGAAGAACCCTTAGCCTTACGTGATCGCGCCATGTTCGAGTTGTTGTATAGCAGTGGCTTACGATTGGCCGAATTAGTGTCGCTTGATGTGGCCGATATTCAACCCGATCGCGAACTACGGGTAACCGGTAAAGGTAAGAAAACCCGTATTGTACCCTACGGCAAAGAGGCTGCGCGGTGGTTGAGTAATTGGATAAAAGAGCGCAGCACTTGGCCCGGCAGTGATCAACCCGCTTTGTTTTTGAGTAAACAACAACGGCGGTTAACACCGCGTTCAGTGCAATTACGCCTGAAGAAATGGGGTGTTGAACAGGGTTTGTTCGATAATCTACACCCGCACAAGTTACGCCATAGTTTCGCAACGCATATGCTTGAGGCGAGTAGCGATTTGCGTGCGGTACAAGAAATGCTGGGGCATGCAAATTTAAGTACCACGCAAATCTATACTCACTTGGATTTTCAGCGTTTGGCAGATGTGTATGATGCCGCGCACCCACGAGCGAAACGCTCGCGCTGAATTGCCGTGCCTTATTAAAGTTGCGCGAACAAAGGTAGGCAAAAGTACGCAAACAAAAGTTTGCAAACAAAGGTGCTAAAAGCGGCTTCTGCAAACCCAATCTACTATTTATGAGGTGCCTTAATGTGGCAGTTTCACCAACGCCTACGCCCGTTTAAAGCCATAAGCTTTGATCTCGATGATACCCTTTACGATAACAAGCCGGTGATGATTGCGGCTGAGCAGCATGTGGCTGACTTTGTTTTGGCAAAATGCCCAGAAAGCGCGAAGCTCGGCGTATTAGGCTGGCGCGCCCTGCGCGATAAAATAGCGCAGCAAAACCCCGAATTAGCTAGTGACATGACAGCCCTTCGCCTTGCAACGCTCGAACATGGCCTGAGTAAATTTGGGGTTGAACAGCCGAAAGCATTAGCAGAAGAGGCGATGGCTGAATTCCTAATTGCACGCAATCGTGTGCAAATTCCTGATGCAGTACACCAACTCTTGGCGGCATTAGCGGCGCGCTATCCTTTGGTGGCGGTGAGCAATGGCAATGCCGATATTCAACGCATTGGCTTGGGTGATTATTTTCAAGCAGCGTATCAACCGGGCAATGGCAATCGCGGGAAGCCATTTGCCGATTTATTTGTAGCGGCTAGTGAGGGCTTAAAACTCAACCACGCTAGCGAACTCTTGCATATTGGTGATCACCCGGTAAGCGATGTGCAAGGGGCCCTCAAGTTTGGCTCTCAAGCCCTCTGGTACGTGCCCAATAAACCGATGGCTGGCGCAACATGGTTGCCCCACGCTCGGATTAGTCAGTTATCGGCGCTGTACGATTTGCTGTAAGCTGTGCGATTTGCTCCGAGCTGTGCGATTGGCTCTGAGCTGTGCGATTTGCTTTAACAGAATGCACAGGCTGGCGCATTGCCTACTGGTTTTATATACAGTAACATAGTGCGCTGTTGGTTATTGGCGGGGGTTTGGCGATGGATGTTTCATATCTTTTAGACGGCTTGAATGATCGCCAACGAGAAGCGGTAAGCGCCGCAGAGCAAGATATGTTGGTGTTAGCCGGTGCAGGGAGTGGTAAAACACGGGTGCTGGTGCATCGTATCGCCTGGCTGATCGAAGTAATGAACTATTCGCCGTTATCGATTCTGGCGGTAACCTTTACCAATAAAGCCGCCGCCGAAATGCGTGGCCGCGTTGAAAAACTCATGGGGCGCGATGTTCAGCGCATGTGGATTGGTACCTTCCACGGCTTGGCGCACCGCTTATTACGAGCCCATTACCAAGATGCCGGGCTGCCGCAGAATTTTCAAATTCTCGATTCTGATGATCAACAACGCCTTTTGAAGCGCACGATTAAAGCCCTTAACCTCGATGAAAAACAATGGCCTGCTAAGCAGGCGGGTTGGTACATCAACGCCAAAAAAGATGATGGCTTGCGGCCTCAACATATCGATACCTACGATCCTACCGAGCAAACGCAAGTGCAAATTTATCGCGCCTATCAAGAAGCCTGTGATCGGGCGGGTTTAGTAGATTTCGCTGAGTTGTTGCTGCGGGTGCATGAATTATTGCGCGATAACAAACATGTGCGTGAGCACTATCAGCGGCGTTTTCGGCACATTTTGGTGGATGAGTTCCAAGATACCAATCAAATTCAATATTCCTGGGTTCGCCTCTTAGCAGGCAAAGAAAACCATGTGGCTATTGTGGGCGATGATGACCAATCAATTTATGGTTGGCGTGGTGCGCAGGTGGAGAACTTGCAGCACTTTTTGCGTGATTTCCCCGATGCGCAAACCATTCGTTTGGAGCAAAACTATCGTTCTACCGCCACTATCTTGAAGGCGGCGAACCAAGTGATAGGCAATAACAGTGATCGCTTGGGTAAAGATCTTTGGACTGATGGTATCGATGGTGAACCGATTTCCTTGTACTCGGCATTCAATGAACAAGAAGAATCTCGGTATATTGTCAGCCAAATTAAACGCTGGCAGGAACAAGGCGGTGCGCTTAGTGATGTGGCAATACTGTATCGAAACAACGCCCAATCACGCGTACTCGAGGAAGGCTTGCTGTACGCTGGGCTCGCTTACCGAATTTACGGTGGTTTACGCTTCTTTGATCGGCAAGAAGTAAAAGATGCGGTGGCCTACTTGCGATTATTGAGCAACCGCAACGATGATGCCGCCTTTGAGCGGGTGGTGAATACACCTACGCGTGGTATTGGCGAGCGTACACTAGGGTTAGTGCGCGAGCTGGCGCGAGAGCGGCAACTCACTATGTGGGATGCTGCGCGGCTGATGGTGAGTGAATCCTTACTCTCCGGCCGTGCTAAGAACGCTATGGCGGCTTTTCTGGAGATCATTAATGGCTTAGAAGATAAATGCGTCGATAAGCCTTTATCAATTCAAACTGATTTGGTTTTGAAATCAAGTGGGTTAATGGCTATGTATCAAGCTGAGCAAAGTGATAAAGCAGAAACCCGCGTTGAAAACTTAAAAGAATTAGTGAGTGCTACCGAAACCTTTGTGCCCACGGGCGAAGAAGACACGACACCCTTAGCTGAATTCTTGGCTCATGCAGCCTTAGAAGCGGGCGATGAACAAGCAGATGCCTATCAAGATGCAGTGCAGCTAATGACGCTGCACAGCGCGAAAGGGTTGGAATTTCCGCTGGTATTTATGACAGGGCTAGAAGAAGGTACGTTCCCTTCGCAAATGTCTTCGGGTGAGCCTGGCCGGCTCGAAGAAGAACGCCGCCTTTGCTATGTGGGTATGACACGAGCAATGGAAAAGCTCATTATTACTTATGCAGAAAGCCGCCGGTTATATGGGCAGGAAAACTTCCATACACCGAGTAGGTTTATTTCTGAGATTCCTTCCGAGTTTATCCATGAGGTGCGCGTGCAAACTCGGGTTACGCAGCCATCTGCCCAGCGTAGCCGTTTTCATACGGGTGCCTCTCATGAAGCATTTTCGCAAACCGGTTTTCAGTTGGGCCAACGGGTGCTGCATCAAGTGTTTGGTGAGGGAACCGTGCTGAACTACGAAGGCACTGGCCCACAAAGCCGAATTCAAATTAACTTCGATGATGTGGGTAGCAAATGGCTCGTAGTGGCTTACGCCAAACTCACTGTAATTTAGCGGCTCGGCGCACTTGTTGGTGCGTGCGCACCGCATCGAAGCTGTAGATTGCCAGCGCTAGCCAGATAATAATAAAGGTTACGAGCTTATCTAACGCCAAAGGCTCGTTGTAAAGTAATACGGCGAGCAGGAACATTAAACTAGGTGCAATGTATTGAAATAGCCCCAAAGTTGAATAGCGAATGCGCCGAGCTGCACCAGTAAAAAATAGCAGCGGCACGGTAGTAATTATGCCTGCTAGAATTAACAGCACATTCAACTGCCAAGTGTTGAGTAGCATATTGCTGGCGCTACTATTGGCGAAGAAATAGAAATAAGCCAACATGATGGGCAGCAATAAAATCACCTCCAGCCACAAACCCGTGAGTGAATCAAAGGGCAGCTTTTTGCGAATGGCGCCATAAGTAGCAAACGAGCTAGCGAGCGCCAAAGCCACCCAAGGCACGGAGCCAAAGGTAATTATCTGAATCGCTACGCCCACGATGGCAAGGCTTACCGCAACAACTTGCAAGCGCCGTAAGCGCTCACTGAAAAACAGCATGCCGATGGCAACATTCAACAGTGGGTTAATGTAATAGCCCAAGCTAGCATCGAGAATATGATCGTTAGCCACGGCCCATATAAACAAAAACCAATTAAAACCAATTAAGCAGGCCGCCAAGCCAAGCTGTAATAGCAGTTTCGGTGAATCAAAGGCACGAATCACTTGTTGCATGCGGCCTGTGCTTACAATCAGAATGAGCATAAACAGGAACGCCCAAACAATACGGTGCGCAAGTACTTCGAAGGCTGGCACATGGGCTAGGGTTTTAAAGTAAATAGGCGCAAAGCCCCAAATAGAGTAGGCGCAAAGAGCAAAAATTACGCCTTGACGCGCGCTACGTTGTTCATCACTTGGGTTCACGCAAGGTCCTTAAATTAATGTGCTGAGCGGATGCAAAAACAGGCCGCTAGTTTAGCAAATTTAACGGGCCTTTAACCAACAATATACGTGCCGGTACCAAATGCAATTAACATGCCTTCTTCGTTATGCATTTCCATACGAGCAACAGCAACGCGGCTGCCGGAACGAATAATGGTGGCGGTAGTGATAAATTCTTTACCGCGGCCGGGGCGAACATAATCAACGCGCAAATCAATGGTGCCGCAACGCGCCATGCGTTCAACAATTTCTTCAGCACTCACATCCTTTGCCATACGGTCGATCACGCTGGCCATAATTACCACGCCACCGGCGGTATCAAGTGCGGTGGCCGTTGCGCCACCATGCAATATTTGCATCGGTGCGTTGCCCACCAGTTCATCTTTCCATTGAAAGCGAACTTCAGATTCTTGGCTATCGAATTTCGTTACGCGAATCCCCAAATACTTTTGAAACGGAATTCGCTCGTTCATAAAGGCGGAAAGTTGATCAATTAAGTTAGAATGCGTCATAAGCTCATGGTTATCTGTGGCAAGGATGCATACAATAGGCAGCAACGGATTTTGAGTCAACGCTGTTGGCGATACAAACGTGTAATATTCTAAATTTTTCTTGAGAGTTAAGCATTTTAGCTCGTTTTCGCAACAAATAAGAGAGTTTTCGTGTCCTTTACTGATTCCGCCGAAGCCTACGCCAAGCATGCCGCAGATTCCGCTAACAGTGGAGAAGCTGATTTAACAGCTGCCCGAAAGCTACTTCGAGATGTGTTTGGCTACGATAAATTTCGCTTTGGCCAAGAAGAAATTATCAGCAATGTATTGGCCGGGCGAGACACCTTGGCTCTGTTACCTACGGGCGCTGGAAAATCTATGTGCTACCAGTTGCCCGCGATGTTGCTTCCTGGGGTTACGATTGTTGTATCACCTTTGGTTTCTCTAATGGACGACCAAGTGGCGGCAATGCGTGAGGTTGGTATCGCGGCAGGTGCTATTCACTCGGGGTTGAATGCTCCGGAAGTGATGGACACCTTTCGTAAACTTCATAATGGTGAACTAAAAGTACTGTATTTGGCGCCTGAGCGCTTGCTGCAACGTTCGTTTCAGGAGCGTTTACAAGAAGTACGAGTTTCGCTTATTGCGGTTGATGAGGCCCATTGTATTTCCCAGTGGGGCCATGATTTTCGGCCCGAGTATGGTCAGCTCGGTGAAATTCGCGAACAATTACCCGGTGCACCCGTTTTAGCCTTAACAGCAACCGCTGATGCTGTTACCCGCCAAGATATTATTGAACGTTTACACCTTGATGATTCAGCCCTGGTACAAGGGTCGTTCGATCGGCCAAATATTCGTTATTTGGTGCAAGAAAAATATAAGCCACGCACGCAAGTGCTGAAATACGTGAAACGCCAACGCGGCGCTTCCGGAATTATTTACTGCGGTAGCCGCAAGCGTACCGAAGAATTAGCAGAAATGCTGATGCGCGAGGGTATTCGCGCAGCGGCGTATAATGCGGGTTTACCGCATGATCAACGCGCCGCCGCGTTGCAGGGCTTTATTCGTGATGATATCGATGTTGTTGTGGCTACGGTAGCCTTCGGTATGGGTATCAATAAGCCCAACGTACGCTTTGTAATGCATTACGATCTCCCGCGCAGCGTGGAGGCCTACTACCAAGAAACAGGGCGTGCGGGCCGCGATGGTGCGGCGGCAGAGGCCATTATGTTATATGAACCGGGAGATGCGGCTTGGGTTTGGAAAATCTTAGAAGAGCATGATGAAACGCCGCAACTTCGGGTAGAAAAGCAAAAATTTTCAGCGATGACCTCCTTTGCGGAAGCACAAACTTGCCGGCGTTTAGTGCTCTTAAATTATTTTAACGAATATCGCGATAAAGCCTGTGGTAACTGTGATTTGTGTATTCAGCCACCACGGCAATACGATGGCACCGTGGATGCACAAAAAGCATTGAGCTGTGTGTATCGAACCGGGCAGCAGTTTGGCGTGCATCATGTGGTTGATGTGCTTCGCGGTAGCCAAAACCAAAAGATAAAACAATTTAATCACGATCAACTCTCCACTTACGGTATTGGTAGCGATCACTCGGCAGAGTATTGGGTATCGGTACTACGCCAACTCATTCACCGCGGCTTATTGCTGCAGGATATTCGCCGGCACAGTGCCTTGGTGCTTACCGAAGAAGCTCGGCCAGTTTTACGCGGCGAAGTTGCACTCACTTTAGCTGAGCCGCGTTTAGCGACAACTGCACAACTAAACAGTGTGGTTGAACAAGGCCAACACGATAAGGCACTGTTTCGCCGTCTGAAGAAACTGCGGAAAGAAATAGCCGAACGCGAAGGAAAACCACCGTTTGTTGTGTTCAGTGATGTGAGCCTGCAAGAGATGGCGCTTTTGTTACCAAGTTCTGAAAGTGAATTTTTGCGAATTTCGGGTGTGGGTCAAATCAAGCTAGAGCGTTATGGCGAGGCCTTTATAACCGAAATCAACGATTATCTTGCTGCTGAGAACTGAATAATCTTCCAGCGATTGTAAATGTATTGTTATACTTGTTGTATAATCTATAATCACAAAGATGGCAGTTCGGTTACAATTAAATAACAAAAAAGCAGGTAATTTCGGCAAAAAACTTATGAAACTGTCACGAATTTGTCATAGAATACGCGCGCTTAATTTCACGATTGTCATTGAATTGAAATAATTCAGTATTATCGTTATGCGTCCAAGCTTATTAGAAAACTCTCACACACTAACTATGCAGGAAAATTGGCATGACTAAGACAACGAAACTGACTCGCATTGCAGCAGCAGTAGCGCTTACGTTAGGTATGTCTGGAATCGCAATCGCAGATACATCATCTGCAATGCGCGGCCAGATCGTTGGTCCACAAGGCGAAGTAGTGGCCAACACTCGCGTAATCATTCAGCACGTTCCATCAGGTACCGTAACCACAGCAGAAACTAACGAATCCGGTATTTTTACCGCGAGCGGTTTGCGTGTTGGTGGTCCTTACATTGTTATCATCGATTCTGATGTTTATGAAGGCAAAACCTTAGAAGATATCTTCCTGCAGTTAGGTGATGCATACCGTCTTAACGCCCAACTAGAAGAGCGCCGCCAAAACATCGAGCGCATCACAGTTACGGGTAGCGCAATTAATACAACTTCGTTGCAAGCTGGTTCCTCGAGCACTTGGGGCGAGCAAGAAATTCGCAACATGCCAACCTTTGACCGCGACCTAAAAGATGTTGTTCGTCAAAACCCATTGGCAACTGATTTAGGTGACGATAACCGTTCGCTTACTGTTGGTGGTAATAACCCACGCTACAACAGCATCACGGTTGATGGTATCGGCCAGAACGATGATTTCGGTTTGAACTCAGGTGGTTACCCTACTAACCGTTCACCAATTTCTATCGATGCAATTGAACAGGTTTCAATTCAATCTGTACCATTTAATGCCCGCTACAGTGGCTTTACTGGTGCGCGTATCAACGCGGTAACTCGCTCTGGTACTAACGAATTGTTCGGTTCTGTATTCTATGAATACGCAAGTGATGACCTAGCTGGTACGCCAGATGCTAGCCGTTATACACCGAATGCGAATCGCCCGAACCTTGATTATAAAGAAGAATCATACGGTTTCAGCGTAGGCGGCCCAATTCTTCAAGATCGTTTGTTCTTCTTCTTAAACTATGAAGAGTATAAAGAACCAACTTCAATTGCTCAGGGCCCATTAGGTTCTTCTGCAGTTGAAACCAAAAACATCGATCCAAGCGTAATTGCTCGTGTTCAAGATATCGCGCAAAACGTATACGGTGTTGATGCTGGTGATTGGAATGTTCAGCCAGAACAAAAAGATGAAAAAATCTTGGCGAAAATCGACTGGAACATCAATAACGATCATCGTTTAGCCTTCACTTATCAAAGTGCGGAAGACGTTGCAGCGAACAACACCACAACTGGTGGTCAAACTAACCTTAACTTGCAATCACGCTGGTACACTCGTACTCAGGAAATGGATAACTTTGCACTACAAGTATATTCAAACTGGACGAATAACCTGAATACAGAATTCAAAGCGTCGGTTAAAGATGTTAGCACTGGGCAGAACCCATCTTTAGGTCGTAACTTCGGGCAAGTTGAAGTGCGTTTCACTGAAGACGAAAACCCAGGTGGTGATGAAGGTCAAATCAATATCGGTCCTGACCGTTCACGTCATGCCAACTCATTAGAAACCACTACAACTGAAATTCAGTTGCACGGTGAGTATTTGTGGAACGAACACCAAATTCAATTTGGTGCTGAATACCAAAATATTGATGTATTCAATGAATTCGTGCAGAACTCATTAGGTAACTTCTTCTTTGATAGCATTGAAGATTTTGAAAATCGTTTTGCTTCAGAAATTCAATATCAAAACGCGTTCACCAACGTAGCCGCTGATGGCGCTGCTAGCTTTGAATACGGCAACATGGCGCTGTATTTACAAGATACTTGGGATGTGAACTGGGATCTTACTTTAAGCTTCGGTTTACGTTATGAGCGCTTCAGCTCAAGTGATACGCCTGCACTTAACAGCAACTTTGTTGAGCGTTATGGCTTTGAAAACACCAACAACATGGATGGCTTAGATTTATTGCTTCCACGTTTCAGCTTCAACTACGAGTATAACGACAACATCACAATCCGTGGTGGTGCTGGTATGTTCGCTGGTGGCCGTCCTAACGTATGGATTTCAAACGCTTATTCAAACGATGGTGTAACGGTAGTAAGTGCTCCGAACTTAAGCGATGTAAGCAACGTCGATATCACTAGCGTACCGCAGGAAATGCGTGATTCACTAGCCGCAGGTGATGGTAACACCACACCAATCGATCCTAACTTCAAAATGCCATACGATACGCGTTACAGCGTAGCTATTGATTACGATGATTTATCGCTTGGTCATTTAGGTGAAGGTTGGTTTGCGTCTGCTGAATTTATCTACACAGACAAAAACCGCGAAGTAGCATGGACCAACTTAGCTAAAGTACCATTGTTAGATGACTCTGGTAATCAAGTAACTTCAGCTGCGGGTCGTCCACTTTACGTGAGCTGGGATCCACTTGCTGGTCCACGCCCAGATGAAATTGGTGGCTCGAACACTAGCCGTTACGATATCTTGTTAACTAACGTGTCAGGCGGCCGTAGCTTAATTTCTACCTTAAGCTTAGGTAACAACTGGGATAACGGTTTGAGCGTTCGCTTTAGCTACACTAACCAAGACGTGAAAGATATCACTTCTGGTGGTTCGTCTACTGCGCACTCAAACTACAACTTCCAAACGGCTATCGATAAGCAAAACCCAACTGTGGGCCGTGCTTCTTATGAAATCGAGCACCGTTTCATGGCATCACTTAACTACAGCAAAGAGTTCTTCGCTGGTTACCGCTCTAACTTCAGCTTGTTCTGGGACCGCACTTCTGGTCGTCCGTACAGCTATGCGTTAGATGCGTTCCGCTTTGGTGGATTTGGTGATGCATCACAAAACAACTTGTGGTCTTCTACTAACTACTTGCCGTACATCCCAACAGGTGCTGACGATCCAAACGTTCGCTACACTGGTGGTTTAACTTACGCGCAATTTGCTGAGTGGATTGAATCTGCAAACTTAGAACAGTTCGCTGGTGGTTACGCAGTTCGTAACGAAGGTAACCGTGGTCCTTGGAATACCAACCTAGATTTCCGTTTTGAACAAGAAATCCCAGGTATCCTTGATGGTCATAAAGGTGCAATCTACGTAGACGTTCGCAACGTGTTAGCCATGCTTGGTCAAGACAACCAACGCCACACTGTGAGCTTCTCTGATACGGGCGTTCGTTTAGCCTCTATCGGTATCGACACTGAAACTGGCCAATACATCTATGGTTCACCATTTGGTGGCTTTGATGAAACGCCAGCGTCTGCAACCCGTTACAACGCTCGTGCGTCAACTTGGTCTGCGAAAATTGGTGTACGCTACCAGTTCTAATAACCTAAGGCTTTGGCCTTTGAGTTAGAGAGCTTGTAGAACTAAGTACGAAAGCTAAGCCGGTCATTGTGAAAACAATGACCGGCTTTTTTATTGGGCTAAAGTCTAGTCAGAAATAGGTAGATATATTGCTATACTCGTAGCAACACTAATTTATCGATTTGTAATCGTGCTTAATAACAACAAATAGGAAAGGCCAATGAATTCTATTTTCGTGTTAATCGCAGGTATTGTCGCCATGGCACTGGGGTACTTCATTTACTCCAAGTTTGTAGCGGAAAAGATTTACAAACTGGATGCTAATTTCCGCACGCCTGCTCATGAATTTGAAGATGGAGTGGATTTCGTTCCAACTAATAAATTTGTGCTCTGGGGGCATCATTTTACTTCCGTAGCGGGTGCAGCGCCGATCATTGGCCCGGCGATAGCGGTGATTTGGGGTTGGGTGCCAGCATTTCTTTGGGTAATTTTCGGCACCATTTTCTTCGCCGGTGTGCACGATGCGGGTGCAATTTGGGCCAGTAACCGCAACAAAGCAAAATCTATTGGCGCACTTACGGGTGATATCGTTGGTAAGCGTGCGCGCAGCTTATTCATGATTGTTATTTTCCTTGTGCTGTTAATGGTAAATGCCGTATTTGCGGTGGTGATAGCCGGTTTGTTGGTTGATTTTAATAGTGCTGTAATTCCTGTTTGGGGCGCTATTTTTGTTGCCTTGATTATCGGCCAGCTCATTTACCGCAAACTTGTTGGCTTACTGGCCGTGTCGATTATCGGTGTAGTAGCACTCTATGCCTTAATTGGCCTCGGCCCGGTATTCCCTATTGCATTGCCAGAAACCTTTATAGGGTTATCTGATCGGGCGCAGTGGATCATGATTCTGTTTGGCTACGCGGCTATCGCATCATTGCTTCCGGTATGGATGCTGTTACAACCGCGAGATTATATTAACGGGCTGCAGTTATTTATCGGTTTGATCTTGCTATATGCAGCGGTGTTAATTGCTGGCCCCAATATGGTGGCACCAGCATTTAATACCGATTTGCCGGCGAATACGCCTTCGATGATTCCATTGCTCTTTGTAACCATCGCTTGTGGCGCCATTTCCGGTTTCCACGGCTTAGTGGCAGGTGGCACAACCTCGAAGCAGCTGGACAAAGAAACCGATGCCCGGTTCGTAGGCTATTTTGGTGCTGTGGGTGAAGGCTCACTCGCCCTCGCTGCAATTATTGCCGCGTGCGCCGGCTTCGCTACCTTTGGTGATTGGCAGGCTATTTATCATTCATTCGGGCAAGGTGGTGTGAACGCCTTTGTTGCCGGCGGTGCCAGCATTATTAGCGAGGGTATCGGCTTAAGCGAAAACTTAGCGCAAACGCTACTTACCGTAATGGCCGTTCTTTTTGCGGGAACGACCATGGATACGGGCTTACGCCTGCAGCGTTACATCTTCCAAGAGTGGGGCGCAATTTATAACATTAGCTGGATGCAGCGTGTGGTGCCGGCAACCTTGCTGGCTGTGGGTGCCTGTTTGCTATTAGCATTCGGTGCAGGTGGCGCGGATGGTTCCGGTGGTTTAATGATTTGGCCACTATTCGGAACAACCAATCAGTTACTTGCAGGGCTTACGCTTCTAGTTATTACCGTAATGCTTGTACGTTATGGCCGGCCCATGTACGTTACCCTAATTCCATTAATCTTCTTGTTGGTGATGACAGTAGCAGCCTTGGTATTGCAGCTACACACATTCTACAACCAGCAAGATTGGTTCCTTTTCGGCCTCGATATTGTGGTGTTAATCGCTGCTATTCTCATCGCCCTTGAGTGTGGTTCGGTGTTAAACCGATTGCGTAAGGGTGAAAAAGAGCTCGAGTAATGAGAATTTAAATTCTATAAGTGTTTGTTTTAGCCCGAACTTTGCTGTTGGCGTTCGTAGTTAACAGTAAGGTTAGGCTAATGCTTCTATTAGCATTATGTGTTAGAGCTAGAAACGATTAGAGGCAGGAACGATTAGAGGTAGGAACGAATGGCTCGGAAAATTATAGAAGTTAGCAAACTTGGTAAAGTGAAAGCGTTCTGGCGCAGGGCGAACGCCTTCGCTGAGGAGGCTTACAATGCACCTTATCGTTCCGCCATTGCCCGAGCTCAGAGAGACCAAGACGATTTGTTTATGTTGTTGGTTTATTCTGAGCTTATGGGCATTCCGAATCCAGCTACCTTCTATACCATGGAGTTGCAGCCGCTGATGCTCGAACGCTTCCATGAATGGCATATTCGTATGGGTATGGAACATTCGCCTCTTGATAACATGCGGTGTTGTTAATGTCGTCAATCAATCAGCTTGTGGATAACCTCGAAAATAAACAACTTATTCTTGTGGGCGGTAAAGGCGGCGTTGGAAAAACTACCCTTTCCAGCACCCTAGCGGTTGCATTGGCAGAACAAAATAAGCGCGTGTTAATTATATCAACCGACCCCGCCCACAGTTTGGGTGATGCGCTTGGGTGCTCCGTAGGCAACAAAATACAGAGTATTCATCGAAACCTAGATGCCTTAGAAATAGACCCTGATGCGGAAGTGAACACTCACATCGCAAAGATTATTGCGCAAACAAAACAATTCGTGCATCCCGAGATGTACGCCGAAGTGGAGCGACAATTGCGCAGTTCAGCGCAATCACCAGGCGCGCAAGAAGCAGCATTACTGGAACGTATTTGCCGCGAGATTGATCAAGGTTTGGATACCTACGATGTACTCATTTTCGATACCGCGCCAACAGGCCATACTTTGCGATTACTGAGCTTACCCGAAGCCATGGCGGCGTGGACTCAGGGTATGCTTAAGCACGATAAGAAATCACAAGAACTCGCCGGTGTTTTGGCACACTTGGCGCCAAAATCCGGGAAAGATATTGATAACCCGATGGCGGAACCAATGAATTTAGCCACCGCCGAGATGAGTGAGCGTAGCAAGGGGATTACGGAAACATTACTTAATCGCCAGCGCCTATTTCAACGCACTCGGCGTATTTTAAAAGACACCAATTCAACAGCACTTCTGTTTGTGCTTACCCCGGAAAAATTACCTATTCTGGAAACTGAACGCGCAATTAAATCCTTGTTAGCGGAAAAACTGCCGGTAGCCGGATTACTGATAAATAGGGTATTGCCCGAAAGCGCTGATGGCCACTTTCTAGCCCAAAGGCGAGAGGTTGAACGGCAACGGTTAGCGGAAATTGACCAGATCTTTAAAAAGCTGCCGCGTTACCGCGTGCCGCTGCAAGCCACGGATATCGAGGGTGTTGCAGGGTTGCGCGATTTGTTGGCAAGGTCGGCGCTTTAATACGCCCCTATGGCAGGTATGGTAAGGCCCAACATATTGGGCACATATGAATTACTTTTGGGTTAATTACCAAGTATTAATTACTCATTATTCTACTCATGAGTGCTTATTAAGCACCAATTAAAAAAGGGCTCTCACTTCAAGCTATCAGAAGTGAAAGCCCTTTTGTTTTAACGGTTCATTTAGCGGCCAAGTCAGCGGCTAATATCATCGGCTCTTGGCGCCGACATTGGTTGCGGCTCAAGTTGTGGATACGGATTTTCACGAAGTAATTCACGAAGCACTTGAATACCGCGATCTAACTGAGCATCACTGCCATTAAAGGTAGCAAAGGGCAAGTTATCCACTTCAATATCCGGCGTTACCCCAAACCCTTCAAGAATCCAGCGGCCGTCCATCGCGTATTGTGGCGTTTCTGCAACACGGGCCACACCTCTATCGGCTAAACTATTCCGCCCTGAAAGCCATACACCAGCACCGGTGGTTTGCTTGCCTACAAGTGGCCCAAGGTTTAGTGCTTTTACGCCGGCGGAGAAGGTTTCACCATCAGAATAGGTAAGTTGATCGGTAAGCACCACGAGCTGGCCTCTAAAGGTTTGCTGCATGTTCGTGTAACCTTCTCCTAACCGCGGCTGCCAAAAGCTCCAAGCACGGCGTAAAAGCTTTTCAATGATCCAACTATCAATGTTGCCACCACGATTTCGGCGCACATCGATAATTAGCCCTTCTTTCTGGTAGTTGGCGTAAAACTCACGAGCAAAACTCGCAATGTCGTTACCGCCCATGGCGTACAAATGTAAATAGCCAAACTTTCCATCGCTGGCTTCAGCCACTTTATCACGGTTGTTTTCAACCCAAGTTTCATAGCGTAGGCGATGGTCGCGCCCTGCGCTCACAGGCGTTACCACGGTTTGCAATGTTTCACCATTCCGTTGAATAGTTAGCAATACTTGCTTATTAGCTTGGCCCCGCAACGCCGTGATCAATTCGCCAAGATGGCTAACTGTGCGGCCATTGATATGCGTAATCACATCACCCACAGCTGCATCAACGCCGGGCGCACTGAGCGGTGAGGCCTGATCCGGTAAATCCGCATCAACTCGATAAATAGTATCGATACGCAGCCCATTAGTAGCCATGCTAAATTGCCCGCCTAAGCTAGCGGCACTTGCCCGCTCACTCGGCTCAGAATATTCGCCACCACGAACTTGCGAATGCAATACGTTGAGTTCACTTAATAATTGCGAGAAAACATCGTCGAGTTCATGTCGATCGGTGAGCCGATCCAGCAAGGGCTCGTAGCGCTCACGCATTTCTACCCAATCTATGCCACGCATATTGCTATCAAAGAGAAAATCTCGATGCATCAACCAAGCATCGCGAAACATTTGCCGCCACTCCTCAGTTGGCGAAAATGCTAACTGCCAATCATTTGTGTTCACAGCTGCTTTGCTAAGATCCCCCGGTGCCGTGGCGTTAGCATCAACAATAAACATGTTGTTATTACCGTTCTGTTGAAAGAACAAGCGCTTGCCATCATGAGATAATTCATAATTGTTCACATTACTGGCAAACACCTCCGCTTTCACATCGGTTTGGCTGAATGCAATACTATGCAGCGTAGGCGGCGCGCTGCGATCAAAGGTGCGCGTTTGCACATATAAGCGCTCTGCATTGGCACTCAAGTTGTAGTAGTTATCAGCAGGAACAGGAACTTGCCATAGGCGCTCAGGTGCGCCTGCTAAATCGACACCTTGCTCCTTGGCAACTTCGTTATCGCAGCTTACAACTTCTTGTGGCGGCGCAAAGGGGAAACATGCATCAGGTTTAAGTGCTACCGCATAAATTAATGCGCGGTTGTTAAACATTGGCCCAAGGTTCCGATCGCCCCAAGGGGAGCTTGGCGTAGCCTGAAAGTTTCGATCGGAGAGAAAGTAGAGCCAATTACCATCACGGCTAAAAGCTGGCGAGCCCGATTCATATTTGTTGGAAGTGAGCACTTGCGTTTGTTCTGTGGCAAGCGAGTATAGCCAAATTTTTTGTCGGCTGTTATCTTGCCCTGTTCTAGAGAAGGCTAATAGATTGCTATCCGCGTTCCAAACTAAATCCGCCATCCCCCAGTGGCCTACAGCACCAGTTTGAATACGTTGGTTCTCGCCAGACTCTAAGTTAAGTAACCAAAGATCACCATTTTTATCATCGTGTGCTAACCATTTTCCATTAGGCGATGGCGCTAAATTCCAGCGAAAGGTACTGCCGTTATCGGTAAGTTGCTCAGCGCCTTCGGAACCATCGGCGGGGAAACGCCAAATTTCATTTTCACCCGTGTGATCATTTAATGCATATACCCACTCGCCATCATGGCTCAGGAACGCATTGCGAGAGCGGCTTTCAGCGGGTGTTGTGATCTGCACTAAGCGGCGAGGCCCAGTGTTTGCCACTGCGATCTGGCTTCTGGCGGTAATAACCACTTGGTCATGGTTATCGAAACGAGCGGCGGTGATATAGCTTAAAGGGTTCTCTAACCAACGCTCTTGGCGTGCTTTGAAATCGCTGGTTAGATTAATTGCTAATGTGTGTGAATCCCCACTTTCAATATCAAACTCATGTAAATCGGCACCGCGTTGATAAACAATTTTGCCATTGTGGTGGCTAGCCGACCAAACCTGCCAATCATCGTAATCGGTATGCTGGCGGAAATCGCGGCCAGCCGTTGTCATCGACCAAATATTCGGTGTGCCATCGGCATCGCTAATAAAATAAATACGGCCTTCATGATACATGGGCCGTTTCACCGAGCCTTGGTGGTTCTCGGTTAGTAACGTTGCTTCTTGATTCGAACCCAGGTTAAATCGCCAAATCTCACCCATAGCACCGCCACGATATACGCGCGCGTTATCGCCGGTGGCCTGCAATCCGAATCGAGTGAAATAAACCTCTTGGCCATTGCTATTCGTTGTACCCTCAATGGCATCCACTAGCGGTAAGGTAGCTGTTTCTAAGCTCTCAGGATTAACCGTACGCAGAACCCATTGGTTTGCCGGGCCAACCACATTATCAGTGCTGAACATCACTTCACCGTTTGGCGTCCAGCCTTGCACACGAACCCGGCTATTCTCAAAGCTCACTCGTTTGGGAATACCGCCAGTGATGGGTATCACATACACTTCGGTAGCACCTTCATAGTTGGCCGCATAAGCCACTAATTTGCCATCATGGGAAATAGCCGCGCCAATCTCCTCCGCTGGGTGCGAGGTAAGCCTTTTGGTGTTATCAGCCGTGCGGTGCCATAAATCACCTTCAGCGGTAAAAATAATATGATCTTGGTGAATAGCTGGCGCGCGATAGTACCCTTGTTCGGCGGCGGCAACATTGGCACTAAATAACGCTGCAACCGAGGCTGCAACCGATGCTGCAAACAATGCCGTGCTATGAATTCCCAGAGAAAACGTTCGTAGTTTCATAAATAAATTCCGCATTCATTAAACAAAAGCCGAAACTTGCATCAGTTTCAACTGCTATGAGTATCGGTACTCGGAGCATGAATATACTGAGTAAAAAGTGCCTTGAGCTAATCTGATGATTTCGTTGAGCCGAGGCCACCGCTTATTACCAGTTGTAATGCTTCGGCTGGTTTCATATCAATGTTTTTAGTGCACGATTTGGGCACAATTACCGTGTAACCGCCAACGTTGTAAGCCATAGGCAAAAACACGGCTAAATGCTCATCTTCAATTAACTTCGACATTGAATCACCTTTTATACCGCTTTTTTTGGTAACAATACCAATCAGTTCAACCTCAGATTGTGGGAGTTTAACGAGAACTACCGATTCATCGGCGAAGTTCTTGCCGGACATCACTTCCATAATATCCTGCATCATGCCATAAATTTGTTTAGTGCCCGGAATCTTCATTAGAATTCGGCCGGGCAACCGCCAAAGCCAGTTCGCCTTTTGCCAACGTGCACTGAAGCCAATGAGCGTGCATATCAGTAAAAAAGCAATTGTTGCCATACCTGGAATATACCACTCAGAACGAAGTACGAGTTCGAGCACGGGAGCAAGGCGTGATTCTATGGTGATTAACAACCAACGAATAACTTCGATGGTAATCACTAAAGGTAAAATAATGGCTAAGCCCTTGAATAAGCTGCTTACAATCAATTTCATAACATTCCCTTATTTAATTTCGCAGTACTTTGCAGGCACCAACTTGATAAAATAGCATTACCCTACCTCATTCGATTCGGCAGAGTGTTTACCTCGTTTAATTTAATGGCTTACTACCGCAACCATACCAAGCACAATAATCGCAAGGTTAGCAAACCAACTCAGCATGAAAAAATAACTGCGCGGGCTTGGGTTTTTATCCGTAGCAATACCATAATACAAAACCATATGGGCAATTCGGCTCACTACCATAATCGCCATAATGCCCTGTAGCCATTGCGGATTAGCGCCAGCGAGAATAGCAAAAATAGCACCCCCTACCATGGTAGCTGCGTTTTCTAGAGTGTTTTGGTGGGTACGCCAAGCCCGAAATGTAAAATGCTTGTGGCCAGCATCGCGTGGTGGCAGGCCGGGCACAGCACCGGGCTGTGATGCTTTTGCATATGATGCTACCAACCATTGCAGCAAAATAAGGCAGAGTAAGATACCGAGCCACAGAATAGTGCCGTTGTATTCAGAAAGATCTAACATCATGAGCGAGCTCCAATATTGGGGAATAAATTCACAGGTTTCACGTTTATGAAATGTATAAGGTATAGTTATAACTTATCACTGTAGCTTACTCTACAGGTCTTAGGAGAGGGAACCATGGAAATATTCGCGAAAAAAACGCTTTTAACTTCGCTAGTTCTGAGCGCTGGGTTAATTATGGGGTGTTCGGAGCAGGTTGAATCTGAAAGTGTTCAAGGAACTGGAAACGATAATCGTATGCAAGTGGAATCGTCGGTAGCGGTTACCGAAGCGCTGCGCGCGCGCATTGAAAGTGATGCTTCTACCGCCTGTATTGCCGCGGCACGCTTGCAACGCAATAGCGACGGCTCACTCACCAGCGAACGTGGTTTCTATTGTGCCGATGAGCAAACTGCTCTACCGAATGCAGATTCCCGCTACGAAATTGGGTCTATTTCGAAAGCCATGTTGGGTGGTATTTTTGCTCACTTAGCGGCCAGTGGAAAAATCGATATTAATGACCCCTTGCAAGCTTGGGTACCCGAGGGCATTGAAGTGCCCCAATATAACGATGAGCCTATTTTGTTAAGGCACATGCTCACGCACACTTCCGGTTTGCCGCGTTTGCCTGCGTTGCTTATGCCGGACGATGTGAATGACCCTTACGTTGATTTCAGCGACGAGGCGTTGTGGCAATCGTTAACGGATGCGGAGCTCGTTGCCTTGCCCGGTGAGCAGTTTGGATATTCGAATTTCGCATTTATGCTGCTTTCAAAAATAGCGGCCGAAGCAGCGGAAATGCCGTTAGCAGAACTCTATGCAAAAACACTGTTTCAGCCTTTAGAGATGGCGAACGCCAGTTTTACTGGCGAAACCATGCAAGGTTTTAGCGCTGAGGGTGAGCCGGTAGTAAACTGGAACTTTGCTGATGATATGCAAGGTGTTGGCGGTGTAAGAGCGAGCTTAAGTGATATGGAAGCTTGGGTGGGTGCACAACTAGGCGTTGGCCCAGAGCCACTCACTACAGCGTTTGCAACGAGCCATGAAGTATTAGCTGAAACAGAGCAAGCAACAGTGGGTTGGGCATGGTTGTATGCGCCGGTGCAAGGCACTAGCTATGTAACGCACGGCGGTGGTACGGGTGGTTTTGCCACTATGGTGGCGATAAACCCTGAAACTCAGCAAGCCGCTATTGTGTTGAGCAACGCAGCGCTTTATCAAACTGGCGATGTGCAAGCTCTGGCGATACACCTGCTCGATGCCAATATTCCCCCAGGAGCGCCTTACATCTCGGTAGCCATGCCAGATTCGGTTAATTTAGCCGATTACTTTGGCTACTACGAAATAATGCCAGGCTTTGTGGTACATGTATTCGAAGAGGCGGGCTCCTTGATGATTCAAGCTACGGGGCAACCTTCGGCACCGGTAGCTTATGCAGAGGAAGATATTTTTGAAAATGTTGCTTTTGGTGCTCGGTTCGTTTTTTCTCGAAACCAAGATGGTGAGGTAGATGGAGTAACACTCTATCAAGCCGGGCAAGAGTTAACAGGTGAGCGGCGCTTAACTGAAGAGTAAGTTGCCTGTTTTTTACTAAGTAAGATTTGTAGAGCCGGCTTTTTGCCGGCTCTATTGTTTGGTGATTTTGCTTAATACCTTTTAACTCTAAAAAAGCGGCTACGTGAGCCTACAAAAGCCGTTTTAATAACCGTAACAACGCGGCCTGCTTCACTGGTTTTGGTAAAAATGAAGCCTGTATCTCAACAACCTGTTCGCGAATACTTTCATCGGGGTCAGCCGTGCTGAGAATAGCCGGGATTTGTGTTTGCCATTTTTCTCGCAGCGTGCGAATACCGGTAACCCCTACCTCATCGTTATCTAAGTGATAATCAACAAAAAGTAAATCGGGCTGAGTAGAAACAGCCATGGCTTCCTCAATGGAATGGCAAGCCGTAACCTCAGCGCCCCAACCAACTAAAAGTTTGCTAATCGCTAAACGCAGCGTTTCATCGTTATCGAGCAGTAAAATATGCACATTTGCCAGCACCGCGTTAGATTGCTGGGTTTCGGGTACAGTGATCGATTTAGGCGCAGCCGTTTGCCAACCGTTTAGGGGCAGAATAATACCGAAGCAGGTTCCGTGGTGCTCTGATGATTTTAAAGTGATAGGAATTTGCAGCAATCGGCACATCCGCTCTACGATAGCCAAACCTAAACCTAAGCCAGGGTTTTCAGCTTGATCGCCGAGTTGATGAAACTCCTTGAAAATCTCATTTTGCTTATCTTTCGGAATCCCGCGGCCTGTATCAATAATTTGTAACTCGATAGCCGCGGCAGAACGCCGACGAATGCCACAGAGCACACTGCCATTATCGGTGTAACGAATGGCGTTGGAAATTAGGTTTTGAATCACCCTCGAGAGCAAACGCTTATCGGTGGCAACCCAGGCTTTGGTAGGCCTCACTTTTAGGGCTAAACCTTTTTCATGCGCAAGAACAGTGAAAGATTCAGCCAAAGGTAACAAAATATCATCGAGCGGAACCTGTTGAATATCCGGCTTTAAGTTACCCGATTCGAGCTTTGTCATTTCCAGCAGCATGGTAAGAAGCTCTTCGGCATTACTCAGTGATTGTTGAATCTGTGCCGCAAGGGCATATTCCTCTTGCTGTTGTGCTTGCTCAAGGCGCTGCTGCAACATTTCACAAAACAGAGATGCCGCATTGAAAGGTTGCATCAGATCGTGGCCCGCGGCGGCGAAGAAACGTGATTTGCTCAAGTGCGCCTCTTCAGCAGCGCGCTTCGCCAACTCCATTAAGCTATTGGCTTCAGTAAGCTCTTGTGTGCGCTCATTCACCCGATTTTCCAATTCTTGGTTAATGCTGTGCAGATCCTCTTGCGCCTTTACCAACTTAGTAATATCCGTGTAGGTGGTTACAAAACCCCCTTCAGGCATAGGGTTTCCCTGCAGCTCAATCACTCGCCCCTCGTGTTGGCGTTGATAGCGATAACTGCTGCCGCGGCGCAAGTAAGTTAAACGTTTATTCACCTCTTGCTGAATATCCGCATCTGGGTGGCCGAACAAGCCACGCTTGGCATTGTAGCGAAGTATTTCAACTACTGGCATGCCGGCATGAATAAAGCCATCAGGATAATTGAAAATTTGCAGATAACGGCGATTCCAAGCCACTAACCGCAGATCTTTATCCACTACACTAATCCCTTGGGGAATGTTTTCTACGCTGGCCTGCAATAATTCGCGATTAAAGCGATAGAGCCGCGAGGCTTCGCTCGCCCAATCGGCCATAACCTCAGCATTAACTTCTGAAGTGCGAGCTAAACCATGGAGAATTAAGCGGCTTGCAGCACTACCCACGGCGCCGGCCAGCTCACGCTCTACGCGTTGCAGTAGTACCGGCGGCACCAAACCCTCGGCAGGGGCAGCGGCTAGGGTTAAGCCCAAGCGCTTATCAAGCTGTACCGTATCTTTTGCATCAATGAAGCGGCTTAATACCGAGCGCAACTTACCCCAAGTTACCTGTGGTCGAGAGCCAACATCGGTGTAATCGGCATTAGGTTGGAGATAGCGTTGAGCATGCTTGCGCTCGTTCGCTTTATCAGGAAACAACAAGGAACCGATAACAAAGAGTAAAATATTCACCGAAAGGCTAATTAGAATACCATTACTAATCGCTAAATCGGTAAGTTGCCGCGTGCTTTGCAGCGATGGTAATAACAACAAAATAATCCACAGAATGCTGCCAATACCTAGAGCGCCAATCGCGCCGATACGGCTACTTCGCTGCCAATATAACCCACCGATTAGTGCCGGCCCCAACTGTGTTAGTAGGGCCATAGCGATTAGGCCATTACTTACCAATGGCACGCCACTTTCCGTTGCCTCATGGTACAAATAGGCAAGGGAAATAATCAGCACCATAGTAAGCCTACGAATGGTGAGCACCACACCAGAAGTAAGCCTAAACTCTTGCTGCTTGGCTTTTCGCCAACGCAACCAAAGCGGTGTGAACACATCATTAGAAATCATAATGCTTAATGCCAGTGTGGCCATAATCACCATGCTGGTAGCGGCTGCTAATCCGCCAATAAACGCAATGATGCTGATATCAGGCCGTTCCATGAGCACAGGCAAGGCCAGCATAAACATATCTTCGCTACGGCTTTCTGGAACCAGTAAAATACCCGCTAACGTTATCGGGAGAATGAAAAAGTTAATGGCAAACAAATAGAGCGGAAATGCCCAACGCGCGGTTTTCAATTCATCAGCGTGCGTGTTTTCAATAAAGTTTACGTGGAACTGGCGTGGTAAGAGGAACATGGCTGCTGCACCGAGCAGCATGTGAGTAATATAAATGTAGGTGCCATTCGGCAGGCCCGCTAAGGCTTCACGGGCTAAAGGTGCCGCTGCCGCCTGAATCAGCAGATCATCGAAACCGTTAAATAGTTGGTAAGTACAAAAAAGGCCAATAAGCCCGAAGCTAACTAGTTTTACGATAGATTCAAAGGCTACTGCATCCATTAAACCAGGGTGTTTCTCTGATAAGCTGAGTTTCCGTGCACCAAATAAAATGGCGAACAGAATCATCACCACAGCTACACCGGCACTTACATCGGTAAACCAAGGGATACGCGTGGCATCAACGCCGGTAATGGCGGAGAAACTGGCACTTACAGCCCGAAGCTGCAAAGCAATATAGGGCACCAAAGCAATAAGCGAAATAAAGGTAACAAACACCGCTATGCTGTGAGATTTGCCGTAACGGGAACCGAGTAAATCGGCAATAGAGGTGAGGTTTTGTTGTTTTACTACGGTTAACAGCTTCATTAAGAAGCCGTGGGCGAACAAGAAAATTAAAATACCGCCGAGATAGGTTGGAGCAAACCACCAGCCATAGTGAGCCGCTTGCGTTACCGTGCCGTAAAAGGCCCAGGTAGTGCAATGTACGCCAAGCACCAAGGAGTAACGCCATGGCCGAGGTTTATCGGTTTGTTGCTTTTCGCCCCGTGAAGCAATTAAAAACAAAATAGCGAGGTAGGCTAGGGCAACAAAAATAACAAGATAAGCGGGTAACATAGCGAATTCTCTTTTCCTTACCTTCTAGTTGTTTGTTTCAAAGCACTTAAGCATTACCATTGAGCCCTAACATAGAGCCCTAACATAGAGCACTAACACAGAGCATTCGCATTTAGAACTAACACTCAGAGCTAAAACTCAGAACTAACACTCAGAATTAGCACAGCGCATTGTAATTCTGAATTGAAGCCGTTGGAGCACCCCTTGCCTAGAAAAACTGAACAGTGCCCGTTATGCCGTGAAGCAATTGCTGGAGAGCCTTGGTTCGTGGAAACACGCGCGCCTTTGCAGGGTCGAGAGCATTTTCAGTGCATGCATTGCCATGTAGTTTTCGTGCCCCAACGCTTTCATGTATCCGATGCTGAGGCTAAAGCGCTTTACGAGCTGCACGAGAACAACCCCAACGATATCGGCTACCGAAAGTTTCTAGCGCGCGCTGCTGAGCCGGTACAACGCTTGTTACCGCAAGGATCTTCGGGCCTTGATTTCGGTTCTGGCCCCGGGCCTACGCTCTCACTTATGCTCAACGAAGCAGGCTTTCCTTGCTCTATTTTTGATATTTTCTATGCAAATAATCCCGAACGCTTGCAGCAAACTTATGATTTTATTACCAGTACCGAGGTGTTTGAGCATCTGGCGCAACCAAGGCAAGTGCTCAACCAGTTAGTGCCGCTATTAAATCATGGAGGCCTGTTGGTGATCATGACACAAAGGCCGAAAACCATCGATCGCTATCAAAAATGGACCTACCTTCTTGATCCAACTCATATCACTTTTTTTCGTGATGAAACGTTTCAATGGATAGCCCAGCATTGGCCCCTTGAGCTTATTGAGCTACACAAAGACGTGGCAGTTTTGCAAAAACGGTAAACTATGCTTCCTCATCGGCTTTGAGCATATCGTGGAAAATAACGCCGGCTTGCGTGCGGTTATACACGCCCAACTTGCGCAAAATCGCTGAAACATGCTGTTTAATAGTGGTTTCTTGCACATCAAGTTCGTAAGCAATTTGCTTGTTTAATAAGCCATCAGCAATACAGGTAAGCACTTTAAATTGCTGTGGCGTGAGTTGTTCTAACTTGGTGGCGAAATCTTGGCTGGCTGCGCTTGCTGGGCGCTTGAGTTCATCTTTTAAGTGCTCAGGAAGCCAGCTATCACCTGCTAATACCGCATCAACGGCATTCATCAGCATTGGTAGAGGCGCTGATTTTGGCACATAAGCGCTGGCGCCGAATGCCATAGCACGGCGGATTACATCAATACTCTCGTTGGCCGAAACAATTAAAATCAAAACATCAGGAAATTGATTGCGAATAGCGGTAAGGCCAGTTAACCCGCGGTTACCCGGCATATTTAAATCAAGAAATAGCAATTCAACCTGCCGCTCTTGCTCGAGCACAGTTTGAAGTTCTGTGAAATTTTCCGCTTCTAGTACATCACTGCCTAAAGTAGCTGTTAAGGCTTGCTTTAGGGCCGCGCGAAAGAGCGGGTGGTCGTCTGCAATAATGGCTCGTGCCATGCAACTCATCTTCTTCATAAAGCATGGAACCTATTTTGTACCTGATGTACAACCATGCTGCAAGGTAAGCATAGGGCTTTGTTGTACTTAACGCAGGAAAGTTGCAGAAAAAAGCCACCGCTACGGTTAAATAACGGTGGCAAAGTATTACCAGAGAAAACAACAGGTTTTTCTTTGTGTTGCTTTTACGCTTCTTAGCTTTTTATCGCAGCTTAGAAACGATAGCCAACCGTTAGTGATACAGTGCGAGGCGCGCCGTAGTAACCAACAATTGTATCTTCACCACCTAAACCAGCACCGATAATGTTGCCTTGCTCATCACGCGGCGCTGCAAAGTTGTAGCCTGCTAGGCGGTATTCTTTATCAAACAGGTTTTTCACGTGCAAACCGGCTTGCCATTTACCACTGTGCGAATACCAAACTAAGCTTGTATTCGCTAAGCTGTAGGAATCCATATCCAGCATTGAAGGTATTTCAAAAATCTGGGTATCACTGCGGTAAGCCACATTACCTGACCAAACTAAATCACCCTGCATTACATCGCGGAACTCTTGTACAAAACCAATGTTTGCGCTGAGTTCAGGTGTGTTGGCGAACGACCATAAACCCGATACATCTTCATTTTGCTGGGTATTCGGGTTAAAGAAGATAACCTGATCAAAGCTTGCATCAACATAACCAACCGAAGCGTTGAACGATAATGTATCAGTGGCTTGCGCAAGCGCTTCAATTTCAAAGCCTTGAACTGTTGCATCAGCGGCGTTTAGCACTTGCGAAGCAACACCAGCGGCAACGGCACGTTGAACGGTAACCTGCATATCCTGATAATCAGAATAGAATATGGCAGCATTTAAGCGTACGCGGCCATCCATCAACTCACTTTTCAAACCAAACTCATAGGTGTCTACAATTTCCGGATCGTATGGGTTGGAAGCATCAGGGTTTAAGGAAACATCGGCCCGCATATCTACACCACCAGATTTGAAACCGTTGCTATAGCTGGCGTAGTACATGAGATCACGAGTTGCTTGATACTGCACACTTGCATGCGGCGAGAAACGGCTCCAATCAGCAGCAGTAGTGAAATCAGAGTTGGTTACCAACGGATCGCCAACGGCTTCACCCGGATACACTTGGCCTAAATACGTGAAACGATATACATCAGCTACTTTGTCATCTTTAGTGTAGCGGCCACCGAGAGTGAACGACCATTGATCATCCACTTGGTAGGTGCCTTGGCCAAATACTGCATAACTTTCAGTTTCAACACAGCCACCGTTTTCCACGGTTACGCCTAAACCACCAAGAATCGTACCGAACACGCCACAGGCTTCGCCATCGTAATAGTACAAACCACTTACGAAGCGTAAGTTCTCATCGGCATAATTGAGCTGAAATTCTTGGGTGAATTGTTCATCTTCATAAATAGCCGGCACTAATAAGGTTGGCATTTCAGTTGAATCGAAATCGATATTGGTATCGGTAAAGCCTTCACGTTTAGCCGTTACTGATTTAAACATCCAGTTTTGATTCAGTTCCCAATCTACAACAGCCGACATCCCCTCGGTTTTTACGTAGTTATCTACCGGCATAGCCGTGCGCGAATCAAATACGCTATCAAGTGGCTCGTCACCGGTTACTTGGCTTGTAGTTAAACGATAACCACCACGCGAGTTCGAATCATCTTCGGTACGATCGGCGGATAAACGTACAGTTACCGTATCGGAAGGCATCCAAAGTGCACTGATGCGGCCGGTAGTAAGCTCTTTGTTGTAGTTATCATCGCCGGTGTTTACGAATTCACCGAAGCCATCTCGATTTAGTGAGGCGAAAGCACCGCCCACATAAAAGTTATCGGAAAGTGCCGTTTGCCCTGAGATTTTGAAATCACGGCGGTTGTAATCACCCACAGTGCCTTGCACTCGCACTTCGGTATCGCCAGAAAGTTGTGCGGTTACATATTTCATCGCACCACCGATGGTGTTTTTACCATAAAGCGTGCCTTGTGGTCCGCGTAA
Source organism: Aliidiomarina iranensis (assembly GCF_003987135.1). Taxonomy (GTDB): domain Bacteria; phylum Pseudomonadota; class Gammaproteobacteria; order Enterobacterales; family Alteromonadaceae; genus Aliidiomarina; species Aliidiomarina iranensis. The sequence goes on along the minus strand of NZ_PIPJ01000010.1, from coordinate 31,283 downwards.
TACCTCAATGCGCTCAACATCAAATACTTCAAGTACAGCACCTTGCGGGCGTGCTACATATACATCATCAATGTACACACCAACGCCTGGCTCAAAACCCCAAAGCGGATCTTGTTGGCCGATACCACGAATATAGGCGGTAAGGGTTGAGTTTGTACCACGGCTTACTTGCATTGTGGTGTTTGGAATACGTTGTTGTAGCTCAGTGATATCGTTAATACCAACGCGCTCGAGCTCCATTTCTCCGAAAGAGCTTACTGAAACTGGCACTTCTTGCAGGTTTTCAGTGGTACGGCGAGCGGTAACCTCAATGCGTTCAAGGCGTGTTGTTTGTTCCTCTTCCTCGGCATCCTGCGCTACGGCTGGCATGCTGATACCCAAAAGCGCACTGGTAACGGCCGCTGCACAAAGGCTACGGCGGAACTGTTGTGTTTTAAATGTTGTTGCTTTCATCTTGATCCCCCAAGGGTTTGTCTTTTCCAGACGTTATATTTTTGTTACGGATGCAACATTAGCCTAAGTTGAGGAATTTGTGACCTGTACCATAGTACTATGGGTAGAATTTAGTTCTTGGCCGACAATAACGCTCAACGACGAAAACGCTAATGTGCGCATCGAATAATAAAAAAAGAGGTGTTTATGCTGAGTATGATTGGTTTAGTAGGTGGGCTTATATTATTGATATTGCTCACCTTGCGCGGGTGGAATTTATTTATCAGCGCGCCCATTTGTGCGCTTATCGTAGCATTGTGTAGTGGCATTCCGGTATTCCTTGGCGATGTTAATTTTGTAGAAAATTACATGAACGGCTTTTCTGGCTTCGTGGCTTCTTGGTTCTTTATGTTCTTGCTCGGCTCAATTTTCGGCAAGTTTATGGAAGATACCGGTGCCGCTGATAGCGTGGCCGAATGGATAATTAACAAGCTGGGTAAGAAGCAAGCCGTAATGGCCGTAGTGCTTGCTTGCGCAATTCTTACTTATGGTGGCGTGAGTGTATTCGTGGTGGCGTTTTCCGTATACCCAATGGCATTAAGCTTATTTAAAGATGCCAACCTTCCACGCCGATTTATTCCGGCAGCACTCGCGTTTGGCTCGGTAACCTTCACCATGACATCGGCCGGCTCACCAGAAATTCAAAACTGGATTCCGATTCAATATCTCGGCACTTCGCCCTATGCAGCATGGGAAGTGAGCTTAGTGGTGGCCATTATTATGGCGATTCTCGGTTACTGGTGGTTGATGAAAATTATTAATAAAGCGGTGGCGCGTGGCGAGCACTTTGTTGAGCGTGAGAGCGATCCAAAATTGGTTGATCGCCGCCGGCCACACCCGATCACCGGGCTTATTCCACTGGTTGTGGTGCTTACACTTTCGTTTTTCTTTCACGAAAAATATGCACAGATGGCGCTCATCATTGCGCTTACCGGCGGTGTTCTTGCCATCATGGCGATTAATTGGAAATTCTTTAACGATATGCAGCACGCACTTGGGCAAGCCACAACAGGCGCTTTGGTGGCCATTGGTAATACGGCGGCTGTAGTGGGGTTTGGTGCTGTTGCGCGGGTAACACCCGCATTCGAGCAAGCGGTAGTTGCCATGACATCACTGCCGGGCAATGAGCTTGTGGGCGCCGCGGTAGCGGTAAGTGTGATCGCCGGTTTAACGGGTTCTGCCTCGGGCGGGCAAGTTATCGCGCTGCCAGAGGTAGGCCCGCATTATTTGGCTGCGGGTGTAAGCCCAGATCAGCTGCATCGAGTGGTATCCATATCTTCTGGTGCGCTTGATTCTCTGCCACACAATGGTTACGTGGTGACAACCATTCGCGGTATCTGTAACGAAACCCACAAAGATGCCTATTGGGCGGTAGGTGCGGTAACCGTGGTGGTACCCGTGATTGGCTTAAGTATTGCCATTTTATTATTTAATTTGTTCTAAAAAATATAAGCGCACGCAAGAGCACGCAACATTGAACACAGCAGTTATAAAAGGCACTAGGAGAATTGGAATGCAAGGCAGTTTAAACGGCAACATGATGAATACCCAGTTATTGGTTATTGATTTGCTCGATTATGCCCGGCAGCAGTTTCCAGAACAGGAAGTTGTGAGCCGGCGGCTCGAAGGTGATATTCATCGTACAAATTATGCACAGTGCTGGCGCCGCAGCTGCCAATTGGCACACGCCTTAGATGCTTTGGAAGTAGGCATGAACGATTGTGTGGCTTCTATGGCTTGGAATACTTATCGGCATTTAGAGCTTTACTACGCGGTTTCTGGTGTGGGTGCTATTTTGCATACGGTAAACCCACGATTATTTGCCGAGCAAGTGGAATACATCATTAATCATGCCGAAGATAAATATGTGTTTGTAGATCTTGGATTCGTGGCAATGTTAGAAGAAATTCAAGGTCAATTACCCACGGTAAAGGGCTTTATTGTACTGACAGATCGTGAACACATGCCAGAATCATCATTGCCAAATCTTTTGTGCTACGAAGAGCTATTGGCGGGCCAGTCAGAACATTATGATTGGCCACGCTTTGATGAAGATCATGCGGCGTCGTTGTGCTACACCTCAGGCACAACCGGCAACCCGAAAGGCGTTTTATATTCTCATCGAGCACTGGTGTTACACGCACAAGCTACGGTTTCCGGTGCTTTGCTCGATTTACGGGCAGACACCGTGTTATTGCCCATGGTTACTATGTACCACGCCAGTGCCTGGGGGGCGCCTTATGCCGCCCCTTTAGCGGGAGCGAAACTAGTGCTACCGGGCAGTGGCATGGATGGCGCTAGTATGTGGGAATTAATTTCAAGGGAGAAAGTAAATGTAGGTTTAGGCGTACCTACGATCTGGTTAACGTTACATAATTATTTGCAGGAACAAAAAATCAGCGAAACACCCTTAGAAAGGGTATGCGTGGGAGGAGCAGCTTCACCTATTGGCATGGTGAGAACTTATGCTGAGCGCTACAACATTTATTGGCAACCCATTTGGGGAATGACAGAAACCGCCCCCTTAGCTACTAGCCTGCCCCCTACGCCTGCGATTATGGCACTGGCAAAAGAAGCCCGTTACGAATTGCAAACCACCGCTGGCCGAGCAGCCTTTGGGGTAGAGATGGAAATATTCGATGCCGATGATGTAGCAGTAGCTCATGATGGCGAAAGCTCGGGTGAATTGCGTGTGCGTGGGCCATGGATTTGTAATCAGTATTACAAAAACGAAGATTTAAGCAGTTTCCCCAATGGTTGGCTCGCAACCGGCGATATCGCCGTAATCGATTCTCAAGGCTACATGCGCGTTGTTGATCGGAAAAAAGATGTTATCAAAAGTGGTGGCGAGTGGATAAGCTCGTTGGAAATAGAAAATATTGTTAGTTTGCATCCACAGGTAAATGAGTGTGCGGTAGTGGGAGTGAAACACCCGAAATGGGATGAACGCCCGCTATTATTAGTAGTGTTAAACCCAGGCGAGGAAGCAACGCAGGCGGATATCCTTGCGCATTTAAAAGGAAAAATCGCAAAGTGGTGGACACCCGACGCCGTTGAATTTGTATCTGAGTTACCGAAAACTGGCACGGGAAAAGTGCGGAAAAATGAATTACGCGATGAATTTTTAAATTATTTAATTGAACAAGGAGCCTAATCATGGCCGCTAAAAAATTAACAAGCTGGCTCATTGCTGCCATTTGTGTTGCTAGCCCGCTAGGGTTTCTGCAGGCAGCTGAGTTGCCCTTAGTAGAAAAGCAGGTTTTTAGCACGGAAAACTTTACCACCTTTGGTGGCGAAACCATTGCAGAGGTGAATGTGGGCTGGGAGGCCTACGGTGAGCTGAATGCCGAAAAAGATAATGCTATTTTGATTACTCACTTTTTCTCTGGAAATAGCCACGCAGCCGGTAAATATTCCGCCGACGATGCCCAACCTGGCTATTGGGATGCCATTATTGGCCCCGGAAAAGCAATTGATACCAATGAATTTTATGTCATTAGTGTTGATACATTGGTAAATCAAGAACCCTATAATCCAAATGTTACCACTACTGGGCCGGCGAGTATTAACCCAGAAACAGGGAAAGAGTATGGCTTGGATTTCCCCGTAGTTACCATTCGTGATTTTGTAAATGTACAAAAACTGGTAATCGATTCCTTAGGTATTGAGAAGCTCTATGCGGTGGTGGGAGCGTCCATGGGCTCTTTGCAGGCCATTGATTGGGCAGCGGCTTACCCGGAACGTGTTGAGCGTATGATTTCTGTGATTGGTATGGCCGAGGCCGATCCATGGACAATTGCAAACCTACAACATTGGGCTAACCCAATTATTAACGACCCGAACTGGAATAATGGCAATTACTATAATGGCGAGGCGCCAAAAAGTGGTGTGGTACAGGCATTAAGAATGATTACTTTAGGTTCGCTGCATCCGCAGATTGTGAACCAAATGTATTCCGCTAGCTCGGCTCGTGAGCCTGCGCCGTTGCAAGATATCCAAGCTAACTTCAGTATTGTAGATCAACTCGAAGCCGCTGCTAATTTGCGTGCCACTTATGCCGATGCGAATCACATATTGTATCTGGTGCGCGCAAACCAGTTATTCGTGGCAGGTTTTGAAGATTCGCTTGCTGAAGGTTTGGGAAATATCACCGCGAAATCATTATTTTTACCGGCTACGAATGATTTATTGTTGCAGCCTTATTTGGCAAAACGTGCACACGATATACTGATAGAGCAGGGAAAAGAGAGTAGCTACAGCGAAATTGCGGGGCCTTGGGGCCACCTTGATGGCGTGGTGAGTATCAGCCAACAGGCGGATCGTATACGAGATTTCCTAAATAATTAGGCAAATTTAGGCTCTGGGAAAAACAGAATAAGTGATAACTATCAGTAATATGCAGAATCCATTTACACTTTGTTACAATTAATTTGTTTTTCCTGTGGGGCCGCTGTGCTAAATTTCACCACATCAAGTTAATGTACGGTTTCGCACACACGGATGTGTGCACCTATTCCAGAAAAAGCCGAAGGCATTGCGCCCTCGGCTTTTTTTTGTCTCCAAATTGTCATGTTTCCGTAAACCTATCTTCATGAAAAAGCCCCACAGTACGCACGTTAATTCTCGTTGCATACTAATTCGGAGCTTCATCATGCGTTTGAATCGTTTTTTTCAACTTAGTGCCTTGGCGGCAGCTATAGCCCTAACCGGCTGTGGCGGCGGTGATATCAATATTAATATCAATGAAACTGCGCCACCCACCAGCGGCGGCAACCCAGGTGGTGGTAATACTGGCGGCGGCAACCCGCCACCAACGAATGCTTGCCCGGATTGGGCTAGCGCTGGCGAAGCACTTACAGGTTACTCCCAGCCTGTGTGTGAAATAACCGGTACCTTTACTGAAGATCGCACCCTAACTAACGATATCCTTTGGGCCTTAGATGGCCGTGTTGCTGTGGGTAATGATAAAGCAGATTCTGCCACGCTAACTATCGAACCTGGCACTTATTTATTTGGTAAATCCGGTGCTGATTTCTTAGTTGTGCGTCGCGGCTCACAAATTGAAGCAAATGGCGCTGCTAATGCGCCTATCGTAATGACATCACTACAAAGCATGCTCGGCCTATCCGACCATACATCCATTGGTGAATGGGGTGGTTTAGTACTGCTTGGTCAAGCGCCGGTAAATGGCTGCGATCAGGCTAATCTAGAAAATTGTTCGATCGAAGCAGAAGGCGATGCAGGCCCTTACGGCGGTAATTTGGAAGATGATAGCAGCGGTACCTTACGTTACGTGCAAGTGCGCCATGCCGGCTACGAAGTTCTGCCTGATAACGAATTGAACGGTATTACCTTCGGTGGTGTTGGCCGCGGTACAACGGTTGAATACATTCAAGTGCATAATAACTTAGATGATGGTATCGAGTTTTTCGGTGGCACCGTTGATGTGAAGTATGTTGTGTTAACTGGTAACCAAGATGATTCATTGGATTGGGATGCAGGCTGGAATGGCCGCATGCAGCACGTTTTAGTGCAGCACAGCCCAACGAATCAAAAAGCGAACCGTGGTATCGAAGCGGATAATAGCTCTTCGAACTTTAGCGCAACGCCGATGAGCCGTCCGGTTATTGCTAACATGACGATTCTTGGAAATGGTTACGACGCCGATGATGATTCAGAAGGTGTCTTGTTACGCCGAGGCACAAGCGCAGAGCTTTATAACTTTGTTATAACCGGAGACCCAGCAATGGGTGAGTGCTTTGAATTAAACGACCAAGAAACGGTGAACAATGCTACCGGCGGTGATTTGCGTTTCGAAAACTCTATTATTTCCTGTACAGAACCGTTCCGCAACACCACTGATGAAAGCGGAGCTGTAACTTTCGATGCAGAACAATGGTTCTTAGCGCAAGAAGGCAACATGCTGGTTGATCCATTACTTGGCGGCTATATGCCATCAGCGGTATCACCTGCACTCGGCGCTGGCCGCAATGTCGCCAACGACATCGACCCATGGTTTGATGATGTTGACTACATTGGCGCGTTTGATGGCGAAAATGATTGGACCATCGGTTGGACTTATAGTTTGCATAATGATGCAGGTTCAGAGCTTGCTTTTTGTCCGGAAAACACCGTAGAAGTGACTTCAGTTACCGACAAGATAAATTGTCAAATCAGCGGAAGCATCACGGAAGATATGTACCTTCCTGTAGGTGCTGATTACGTATTGAACGGCCTTGTTCGTGTAGGCAATGATAATGCCGATAGCGCCACGCTGTTCATTGCTCCGGGTGTGAAGCTATTTGGCCAATCGGGTGCTGATTTTTTAGTGATTGCGCGTGGTTCAAAAATCATGGCTGAAGGCCGCCCGAATGCACCAATCGTGTTTACATCATTACAAGATGCCATTGGCTCAGAGGGCGAAAAAGCCCAATGGGGCGGTGTCGTGCTACTCGGTAATGCACCAAGCAACAAATGTGATGCGGCTAACTTAGGTGATTGTGCTATCGAAGCTGAAGGTGATGCAGGCCCTTATGGCGGTGCAGATCCAGAAGATAATTCAGGTAAACTGAAGTTCGTACAGGTACGTTACGCCGGTTATGAAGTACTGCCAGATAACGAACTTAACGGTATTACATTTGCGGGTATCGGCAAGCCAACCCAAGTTGAATTCATCCAAGTTCATGAAAACCTTGATGATGGTATTGAATTCTTCGGTGGCAATGTGGATGCACGTTTTGTTGTTATTACTGGCGCTGGTGATGATTCACTAGATTATGCCGATGGTTGGAATGGCCGTATTCAGTTTATGCTCACAAAGCATAACGGTGAAGGAAACAGAGGAATTGAAGGTGATAACCAATCAGGCAACTTCGGCGCTTCACCTCGCACTAATCCAACTGTAGCCAACATGACCATTATTGGAAATGATTACACTTCTGCAGATAAAGACTCAGAGGGTGTCTTAATTCGTGCCGGTGCTACATCACAATTGCATAACTTCTTGATTACTGGCCCTGCAGAGATGGGCGAGTGCTTGGAGTTTAACTCTGCGGAATCGGAGCAATTAGCGGCCAACGGCACTACGGTAATGACGCACTCGGTAATTGCTTGCCCTGAACCATTCAAGGGCAGCGTAAGTGCAACAGAAACCACCGAAGCCTGGTTCTTAAAGCAAGAAAATAATAGCGTTGCGGCAAGCATGCTGGATGTTATTGATGGTTACTACACCATTGATACTACGGAAGCGAAAGCAATGTCGGAAGTAGATGCAGATTTCTTCATGGACGTACCATTCGTTGGCGCAGTTCACCGTGATTTCGATTGGACACGTGGCTGGGTTCATAGCTTGCAAAACTTCCAATAAGGCTCGTTGATTATGAAGAAATCTCTGGTAATGAAACCGCTGGCAACAGCGGTTCTTTTCGCCCTCAGTGCTTCAATGATAACAGCTACTGCCAACACGGAAGATGCAGAGGCTGCTGAAGCTGAGGCTGATGCCATCGTTGGCAATGAGAATCTGCAAGGCACAGCGCGCATCGAACGGATTCAAGTGAGCGGCAGGCTTTTAAGCTCTGCGGCGATAACGGCGGCTGAGCGCAGAGATAACGCGCAAGTGGCCGATTTCATGGATGCGGAAATGATAAGCCGCATCGGTGATTCGGATGTTGGTGCGGCATTGCGCCGGATTACCGGCTTAACCCTAGTGGATAACAAGTTCATCTACGTACGTGGTTTAGGTGAACGTTATTCGAGCACGCTGTTGAACGGCGCCATGGTGCCAAGCCCAGATCCAACGCGAAATGTAGTGCCCTTGGATATGTTTCCAACCAGTATCCTTGATCGTTTAGTGGTGCAGAAAAGTTTATCGCCAGATCAGCCCGCTACCTTCGGTGGTGGCGGTGTTGATATTCGTACTTTGAGTATCCCGCGGGAGCGCGTGTTCGAGGTTTCTCTGGGCACGGGCTATAGCACTATGCATGATGAAGATGGCTTAACGTATGCCGGTGGCGGCGATGATTGGCGCGGGCGCGATGATGGCACGCGTTCAATGTCGAGCACTTTGCAAGAGGCTTTGGATACTTATGGTTCTCTGGAGCCTATTCCGATTGCTCAGGCATTGGGTGGCGTAAATGCGGCTAACTTGGCGCAAGCCGAGGAAATTAACCGTAATCTGGGTTTAGCCTTGAACCGAAATTACGATATTCAAACGGAATCATCGAAACCTGATGTGGATGCTAGTGTTACCTTTGGTGATCGGTTAGAGCTGGGTGATAAGTGGGTTGTGGGTATGCTAGCGAGTGCTAGCTACGATCGCAGCCGTTCTAACAGCAAAGAGCAAGAGCGTTATTACTCGATTACCAGTGGTAACGACCTCACGCCTTTGGTGCAATATGACGATATTCAAGCTACCAGCGATAACGTGCAATTATCCGGTATTTTCAACTTTGGTATTGAATACGATGGCAACCATCGCTTGCAAACCACTAGTTTGTATTTGCTTGATACCGAAGATGAAATAAAAATTAAAACCGGTGATACCATTGAAACCATCAATGAAGCGAACCGCGAGAACGTTGATTACTCCATCATGTATGAAGAACGCAGCTTGGTGAGTAATCAGATTCGTGGTGAGCACCGCTTTGAATTTTTAGCTGATTTGGGCGTGAAATGGCAGTACACCGATTCCAAAGCACGCCGTTATGCGCCGGGGCAAGTTGATTATCGGTATATTCGCAACATGGATGGCGAAGGGAATCAAACCGCACTCACGCTTCGCCGCAGTGATAACGCTGCATTGATTCAGTTTGGTGATATGCGCGATAACATGGAATACGGCACTACTGATTTCACGCTTCCATTGAGCTTATCAAAATGGGAACTGGAACTGCAGGCAGGCTACGCTTGGCAGCAGCGCCAACGTACCGCAGAGAATGATCGCTTTAAGCTGGATAGCCGAGGTTTTAGCAATCAGGAGCTGCAACAAAACTTCTCGGAAATATTTTCTGACGCCAACATAAGTGATGCCAGCAACCGCTTCCGTATCTCTGATGTTACCGCTCAGGCCGATGATTATGTTGCCGCGCAAACCTTAGATGCAGGCTATTTTGCAATGGATGCGCTGTACGATTACACCTGGCGCTTTAATTTTGGTGCCCGCTACGAATCGTTCCGGCAGATCTCGATTCCTTTGAATCCATCTACGGGTGAAGTTGAAGGTGATGTTACCGATTATCCGTTGGTAGACGAAGATTGGTATCCATCATTGGCGGCTACTTGGCTGTTCCATCCAGATATGCAACTTCGTTTCGGTATCAGTGAAAGTGTGGTTCGCCCAGATCTAAGGGAAGTAACGCCGGTTCTTTTCGTGGATCCGGTTACTGATTTCCTAGTTGTTGGTTTTCAAGATTTGCAGCCTTCGAAGATTACTAACCTTGATACACGTTGGGAATGGTACCTCGAATCGGGCAGCAGCTTGAGTATAGGCGCGTTCTATAAGGATATTGATCAGCCCATCGAAACGGTGGAAATTAAAGGCTCTGATGGTAACTTGCAAGTAAGCTTCCGAAATGCTGAAAAAGGCAGTGTTTATGGGGTTGAAGCGGAGTTCGTGCGAACGTTCTCAGAGCTTGATTTCATTCCTCTGTGGGCCAGTGATTTCTTCCTAGCCGGTAATATAACCATTAGTGATTCTGATATCGAGATTCAACGTTTAGGCGAATCAAATATTACCAATCTTAGCCGCCGCTTAAGCGGCCATTCACGTTATGTGGTGAATACGCAACTTGGGTACGATGCACCTAACGAGCGCCATTCGGCAACACTTTCATACAACGTGTTCGGCCCGCGTATTTCATTTGCCGGTGTGGATGGCAAAGATGATGCGTTTGAGCAGCCATTTCATTCGCTTGATTTCACCTATAGTTACTACCCACGGGAAGGGCTATCAGTGAAACTTGGATTGAAAAACCTGTTAGATGAGAAAACGGAAATTCTCCAGCAGGGGCAAGTGGTACAAATGCGCGAGCGTGGAACTTCTGCCAGCTTGAGCGCAACGATGCGTTTTTAGGAATCACCTGCTTCATTTAAGCTCGGCATTCAGGGAATGCCGAGCTCACTTCCCACTAAAACACCCTGCTGTTTGTAACAGAATATATACAACCCTATATCCAAGATACTAGGCTTTTGTTTACAGAACTTTATTTATTCGTGCATAATTTACTAACTACAATAATAAATTCGAAAGCAAAAGGATAACTCGGTGGGTATTTTTACTTGGCTAAAAAACCTCGATAGCGCGCGCAGAAAAGCACGTTACCAAGCACAAACTGAAGCCTTCAAAGTTGCAGCGGCTGCATTAAGTGCGGGTGATATTGCCATCGATTGTGGTGCCAATGTGGGCATCTACACTGAGATTATGGCCCGCAGTGGAGCAACAGTTTACGCCTTTGAGCCCAATCCCATAGCGTTTGCAGCATTGCAAGAACGCGTTGCCGATTATCCTAACGTAAAATTATTTCAAGCCGCCAGTACGGTGAAGCCCGGCTCTTTTAAGCTGTATTCGCACCGCCATGCCAAACGAGATCCATTGTTATATTCCGTGAGCTCTTCGCTTATTTCGGCAAAATCAAATGTGAATGCAGATGATTTCTACGAGGTTGAAGGGGTGGTATTGAGCGATTTTATTGCTGACTTAGCTAAGCCAGTAAAGCTTCTGAAAATGGATGTAGAGGGCGCGGAAATCGAGATTATTAATGATTTAATGGATAAAGGCTTACATAAAAGTATTCAAGCCGGCTTTGTAGAGGTTCATGATCGCCGTGTGAAATCTTTGCGGGAACCAACCGCAGCGCTTCGAGAGCGCTTAGAGCGTGAGGGGGCAACACATATCACGCTCGATTGGCGCTAGCAGAAAAATTATCGCTAGCTCTTTTAATTTAATCCTGAGTTCAACCCTGAGCTCAACCCTCCGTTTATACTTAGTTTAGAGAGAAAGCGGGGGCATGGTCGGCACCAAAATTAATCTTCGATCAAATCATCCTCTGAATACTGAATGTTGTGGGCATCGAGGTACTCGCGCACAGCTTTTGGTATTTTATGCGGGTTATCTTTACTCAAATCGTTATCATCTGGTAACGGCTGGCCGGTGAAGGCGTGCAAAAAGGCTTCGCACAGTAACTCGCTGTTCGTAGCATGGCGTAAATTCGCAACTTGGCGGCGAGTGCGTTCATCGGTTAGAACTTTTAAAACATTCACCGGAATCGATACGGTAATTTTTTTCACCTGCGTGCTTTTTTTGCCATGCTCCGCATAAGGGTAAATATACTCGCCATCCCATTCCATAATGAAAACCTCCGGTAAATGCGGTTTCAAGCCGCCGAAAAAACGTTATTATATTTGCATGTTCTATATTATGCCCTTTTTTGCAGCATTTAGCCATCTAAACTTCTAATTCCAGAAAAGTTTCGTTATGATGCTAAGTATTACTTTTCAAACACAAGGCTAGTAGGCTGTTAGCATGAATACACCGGTAAACCCTTCTCCTGAAAGAATCCGCGCTATCGCTGATGAAGTTCACGTGCATAAATTTGGTGGTAGCAGCCTTGCCGATGCCTATTGCTATCGCCGAGTAGCCCGAATTGTTACTGAACATGCCGGTGTAAGTGATTTAGTGGTGGTATCAGCCGCAGGCGATACTACGAACCGCATTATTGCCATTGCTGATGCACGAGAAACTCAGCCAGAATACGCCGCCACCCTTTTGAGCTCATTGCAGCGCTTTCAGCAAGGGCTTATCGAAGAATTACTTTCTGGGCGTTTGTTGAATCAAGTCATGGCGCAATCGGAAGCTGATTTCGAACGTTGGCAGCAATGGCTTATAGGCGCGGAAACTATTGAGCGAGCTGAGCTGTGTGCCTATGGTGAGCTTTGGAGTTCACGCTTGCTTGCGGCGTTACTGCAGAAACAAGGCACGCGTGCCGATTATATTGATGCGCGTACTTTTTTAGAGGCAGCCGATGCGGCAGAGCCCGTTATCGATACGCAAACTTCGCGTTCCCAGTTACTTGCTCGCTTGGGGCCATACCCCGGTACTCGCTTCATTGTCACGGGTTTTATTTGCAGCGAATCTGGCAGCGGCCGTACTTTGCTGCTGGGGCGCAATGGTTCCGATTATTCGGCTACCTTGATAGCCAGTTTGATTGATAGCAGGCAAACCACGATTTGGAAAGATGTGGCAGGCGTGTATTCGGCAGATCCGCGTAAAGTTGAGCGAGTGGTGAGCTTGCCTTCGCTGGATTGGAGTGAGGCCGAAGAGCTTGCCCGTTTAGGTAGCCCAGTGTTACACCCGCGCACCTTTCAGCCCGTAAACCGAGATCGCATGGTGATCAGCGTTCGCTCAAGTTTAAAAGTAGAGAATCAACAAACGCGAATTGGCCAATATGATTACACCGAGGCGCAAGGCAAAGTATTAACATCGCTGCAAGATGTTGTTCTATTCAGTATCGGCTTGGCACACCGAGGCTTAATTGCCCGTTTCGAGAGTAACCAATTGCAACCGCTTTTAACCTGGGATGAGGAAAATAGCAGCGAACGTTTCTATGCATTTCATCAAAACCACCTTGATTATATTCGCAACTGGATAGCCGTGAGTGATGCAGAACATCAAGTGCGCGAGGTGAGCGGTTATAGCATGATTGCGCTGGTAGGTGCCCGCATTCAAGAAACTAAGCAGTTTTCGGTGTTACGCCGTGAAGTAGGTGAACAAGCGTTGCGGCGATTTTCTATCTCCGATAATAAAACCTCAGCGATCGCGATTCTGGGGCAGAAGCTCGATAACCGCTTGCTAAACCGCCTACATAGCCAGCTGTTTAACTTCCGCCGTAGCGTGGGCGTGTTGGTGATAGGCCGCGGCAATATCGGTAGTGAATGGATTGAGTTGTATCGCCAACAAAGCGATAGAATGAACGAAAACGTTGATGTTCGTATTTTAGGTATCGCCAACTCACGGCGCCTTTGGCTTGATTACAGTGGCGTGGATTTACAAGATTGGCAGGACAACTTTGAACGTTTGGCGCGGCCTTATGTGCTCACGGAATTGCTACGAGAATTACCGAATGCACCTTGTGATGAGCTGATCCTAATGGATTTAACCGACGCCAATGCTATTTCCCAGCTGTATCCTAGCTTCTTTGCCAATGGCATGCATATCATTAGTGCTAACAAGCGTGCTGGTTCTGCAGAAGAATCGCTGTATCGTGAAATTCGTACTATTCAACACGAATACAAACGCGAGTGGCTCTATAACACCACTGTGGGAGCTGGCCTGCCATTAAATTATGCACTCAACGATTTAATTCGCTCTGGTGATCATATTCGTAGTATCTCGGGTATTTTTTCCGGCACCATGAGCTGGTTGTTTGAAAACTTCGATGGCCATGTGAAGTTCAGCGATCTTGTGCTGCAAGCAAAAGCGGAAGGTTTTACTGAGCCGGATCCTCGAGAAGATTTGTCTTGCCACGATATCGTACGTAAATTATTGATTGTGGCGCGCGAAATCGGTGCTCAACTTGATTGGAATGATATTGAAATTCATGGCCTCGTGCCCGAATCGTTGCGTGATGTGCCGGTAGCTGAGTTTATGCAGCGGTTGGGCGAACTCGATGCGCCAATGCAAGCACTATGGGATGAAGCACAAAAAGAAGGTAAGGTTCCACGCCTAATGGCGAGTTTCTCGGTAGCCGATGGCCGCAGCCACGCCCGCGTAGGCATCGAAAACATCTCAGTGGAAGATATGCTAACCAATTTGATTCCGGGCGAAAATATTTTCGTGATTTACAGCGATTGGTACCACGATATGCCGCTGGTAATCAGCGGCCCCGGCGCGGGTAGAAAAGTAACCGCGGGCGGTGTGCAATCTGATTTACATCAGCTACTCGCCCGCATTGGTGTGCAGCCGCATTAACCTCGCGTGCTAGAATAAACCATCGTCATCTTCAAACACTTCTTGTGGCCGGCGCTCAGGGTTTACAAACTCCTTGGGCTCTGTGTCACGAATGAAATATTCGAACATACTGGTATGGTCGGTGCGGTTGGTAAGGCGCCCCGAGGGTTGATCAATACGCACAGATATCATATTCGGTGGCAATTCAAAGGGCCGATCATCGAGCTGGTTTAAAGCCGTTTCCATATAAGTAACCCAGCCTGGTAATGCCGTGGTTGCACCGGCCTCGGAACCAACAATGGGTTGGCGCTGACGGCCCAAATTACCGTTCAATGATGTCCGGCCCAAGCTAAATTCAAGGTTATCGAAGCCAACCCACGAAGCGGCTACAATATCTCTGGTGTAACCCACAAACCAAGTGTCTTTCACATCGTTAGTAGTACCAGTTTTGCCGGCTAAATTCCGATTGCGCAGTGCTTGCGCACGCCACGCTGTGCCATTCCAGCCAGTTTGATGAGCCCAGCTACCACCACCCCAAACGGCTGATTGCAGCGCTTGCGTTACTAAATAAGCTACCTGTTCAGAAATAACACGAGGCGCTTGCGGCCAATCGTTTAAAATTTCTTCGTTGCTTTGTTCGTCATCGCTGAAGGTGATTCCAGCCGCTTCCGCGGCACAGCGTGCGCAGGCATAATCAGGTTGGCTTTGAAAAACCACATTACCATCAGAATCTTCAATACGTTCAATAAAATATGGTGTAATTAAATGACCACCATTGGCAAACACCGCGAATCCCCGCGCCATTTCCATCGGTGTAAACGAAGCAGCACCTAGCGATAACGATTCGTTACGTTGTACATCGGCAGTATCAAAGCCAAAACGTTCGATATAATCCGCCGTTGGGTTAACCCCTAGCTCACGTATGAGGCGAACGGATACCACGTTTTTCGAGCGCGCAAGAGCCTCGCGTAAGCGAATTGGCCCATCATATACCTCAGGTGAGTTACGCGGCCGCCAGGCCGAACCAGAACCCGGATTCCACTGCGTAATAGGTGCATCATTCACCAATGTTGCAAGCGTAAAATTACGCTCTAGGGCAGCGGCGTAAATGTAAGGCTTAATACTCGAACCCACTTGGCGCTTTGCCTGCGTGGCACGGTTGAATTGGCTGTGGTTGAAACTATAACCGCCGACAATACTCTGCAATGCCCCATTGTTCGGATTTAACGCTACAAGCGCTGAACTTGGGCCGGGCATTTGTGCCAAGCGGTAGCCGGCTTCAACAGAACGCACAAGAATATGATCGCCCGGGTTTAAAATGGCATCCGCACTTTGCGGGGGGTTGCCTTGGCGCTCAGCGCTAATGTAGCGCCGAGCCCAATCCATTTCGCTCCATTCAATGTTAGCCTTCATGCCACCACGCAAAATGATATCAACGGTTTTTTCTTGTACGTTCGTAACAATCGCGTGCTGCAAACGGCCAAACCGCGGTTGGCGCTCTAAATATTCAATAATATCGGCTTCGGCCCAAGGCTCACCTTGATTTTGCATCATTAGAGAGAGCGTTGCTTCGTCCGGTAGCTTTTGAATTTGTGCGTTTTCATCGCTAAAAAGGCTTTCCGGGTCAATACCCCACAAGCGCATTTCTGGGCCACGATAACCATGGCGCTCATCGTAGGCGTGTAGATTTTCACGCAAAGCATGCTCGGCGGCTAATTGTTGCTCTGAATTCACCGTGGTATATACCTTGTAGCCACCATTGTAGGCTTCATCTACACCAAAGCGATCAACCATTTCTTGCCGTACCATTTCTGCTAAATAGGGCGCGCTCAACTCTAATTCCGCTACATGATAACGAGCAGTAACAGGCGCACGGTAGGCCACATCATACTCAGCGCGGCTAATATAATTTTCACTAAGCATTCGGAACAGAACTACGCGGCGGCGCTGTACCGAGGCCGCCGGGTTTGATATCGGATTTAAAATCGAAGGCCCTTTGGGCATACCTGCAAGCGTTGCGATTTCAGCTAAATTTAATTGATGTATATCACGGCCGTAATAAACCTGGGCGGCTGCACCCACACCAAAAGCCCGATGCCCAAGTTCAAGTTTGTTTAAATACAGCTCAAGAATTTCATCTTTGGTAAGTAATTGCTCAATGTGCAACGCGATAAATGCTTCCTTCACTTTCCGCATCCACGCTCGTTCTCGAGTTAAAAAGAAGTTTCGAGCTAACTGCATGGTAATGGTACTTGCACCTTCTCGAATTTCTCCGGTGCTAACCAGCACCCAGAAAGCACGCATTACACCGATAGGATCAACACCGCGATGTTCGTAAAAACGGGAATCTTCGGTAGCTAAAATGGCATCAATCATAGATTGCGGAATTTCATCGAGCGTGAGGGGGATGCGCCGTTGCTCACCAAATTGCGACATCAACTTACCATCGGCGGTATAAACCTGCATGGGGGTTAAAAAGCGCACATCTTTCAGCGTTTCCACACTTGGGAGGTCGTCTTTTACGTAGATATATAGCCCTGCAACCGCCACAACACCCATGAACATTAAGGCCACGAGCGCGAGCAAGGAGTACTTCAAAAATCGAATCACAAAATTTCCGCCATTACCGAGGTAAAACACATCTATTGTACGCTTATTATCGGCTAAATTTAACCAATACCACTGCAGTTATACAAAACTTAACAATTCAATTTAAATAATGGCAGGGAGGCCATTGTTATGTTTAAAAAGAAACAACCGCACACTAGGCCCCGTGTACTGAAAAACCGGTTGGTGGGAATCGCCGGCGATGAGCATGGCTTTGTGATGGTGATCGCGCGATATAAGAGGCCAACATGTGAATTCACCGTTTATCTGAGTCGATTTTTGCCAAATGGGTTACCAGAAGCCGCTCATGGGCGTATAGCCGCTAATAATTTGCCGTGGCGTTATCCCCTCAAAAAAGCCCCCATTCATGCCGTAAGTGAACATTTCGAAGTGTTACCGCTATTGTTGCCAGCCGGAATAAGCGAAGCTGAGGCCATTGCTTGTGCGGAATTAAAAGTGAAACAGCAGGCGAATCCAAACGCTTGGTTATGGGATATTCAATTGGCTGAGCAAAACAGTAAGCTTTGGCTTTTGGCAAAATCTCGATATACCGAGCTTGTAGCTTGGCTCGATACCCTAACTTTCTGTGCAAGGCAATTAGCGAGTTGGTGCCCTGCGAGTGAAATTTTTACTGAGCGCCAGTTGGTGGAACATAACCTCGTTAAGCAGCCGCAAATTGAAGCATGGTTAAGCGAACACTTTCCCCATTACACACAGGAGGAATACCGTAAGTTAGTGCTCGCTATAGCGGTGTTGTACGCAAAATATCAGCATATCAAGCATGCAGAAATACGGCTTGTACCACCCGTACAAGGAGGCTTCGGTGGTTGATTTTATTCTTCCAAAAGCAAAACGTTTGCAACGTCAACGCTTCTATACGCAAATCGAAATTGTGGGCGCGGCTCTTATTCTGCTTGTGGCAGCAGGCTGGCAACATCTGAATTTACCGCAAGAGCTCTCGGCAGAAGCTAAACAACAATTAAACCTTGGTTACCAACCGCCGATACCGGTTGCCGCTCACCCAATCGCTCAGCAGTTGCAGTTGTTAGCCACTTTAGGTGAGCTCATGGCAAATACAGAAGGATTGCCAGTGCATAGGCGTATTCAATTGCAACGCGTGCATTTTCGGCCTCAAAGCACAGAGCTCACGTGGCGGTTACAAGCAGCAAGAGAAGCACAAATAATATCGGCGTGGCCTATCGCCGGTTGGCAGGTGAAAAACGCTGATTTAACCAATTCCGACGTAAATGAACCCTTTCCATGGGAGCTACATATGGAGCTCATACCGAATGGCTCAGGCGGTGCTGAACGCGTTGAAAATATTGGTCAGAACGGTAAGGGGTAGTTATGAGTAGCGTATCTTACTTGCATAAGCTTGCGTTTATGCCAATCAAACGTCGGGTATTACTTGCCATATTAACCACCGTAGGCGTTTTAATCTGTAAGTTTCTATATTTCGAGCCGAAAGCGCAGGCGCGAATTACCGCCCATGCCCAATACCAAGTGTTGCAGCAAAAATTAAGCACGCCAGTAGTTATTTTGCCATTGGCTGATAAGCCTCAACCTCCTAGTTTGCCTGCGGGGGTTCAGCTAGAGGAATTTAATTTAGAGAGTACTAGCGATGGCGATATTCAATACCTAGGTGTATCGGGCGAATTTCCTATCTTGTATACATGGCTAAAGCAGTTTGTAGATAGCCAGTGGTATCCACATGAGGCAAGCTGGCAATGGTATCCGGAGCAACTGAAAGTATATTTAACGCTGAAAAATGGCTCACGCGCTAAAGTAGAAGCGCCTATGCTGGCGCATAGCCCATTTTCACCGCAAGAAACGATAACCGTTGAAGCCGAATTGCCAAGCTGCCAAGAGCGTTGGCCGCAACAGCATACGATTGTGGCTACGTTGAACAATAAAGTAGCGATTAGGAATAATGAGCAAATTTCTTATTATTGGCAGGGCGAAGTGCACCCAGAAAGCGGCCTCGTGATCACACAGATTACAACGGCAGGAGTTACATTAAGTGCTGTAGCGGCAAATCAAGATTCCGAAGAATTTGTGCAAGGTATCGCCGAAGCATCGTTATCCGAGGCGCAATCGAACTGCTTGGCGATTACCTTACCGGTTAGCCTTGGCGAACGAGAACCGCCGCGCTGGTTGCCATAATGAGCGCAAATTGCGATAATCGCCTGTCTTTTTTTCTGGGGCACAGGGGTGAACCACCACTCATTTGATTCGAAACAGTTTTTATAAGAAGTGATGTATTCAAGCTATGGCTGATAAGCGCAATATTTTTCTGATTGGCCCAATGGGGGCTGGCAAAAGCACCATCGGGCGGCAACTCGCCAAATCTCTTCATCTCGAATTTTTCGATTCGGACACTGAAATCGAGCGCCGCACCGGTGCGGATATCAGTTGGGTGTTTGAGCTTGAAGGCGAGGAAGGCTTTCGTGAACGAGAAGAAAAAATGATTAGTGAGCTCACTGAAAATACCGGCATTGTGCTGGCAACCGGTGGCGGCTCAATCATAAGCAAAGAAAATCGCTTAAAACTATCAGCACGGGGTGTTGTGGTTTATTTAAAAACCAATATTGATAAGCAAGTAGCCCGCACACAGCGCGATAAACGCCGGCCCCTGTTAGCCAATGCCGATAATCCGCGAGAAGTGCTTGAAAACCTTGCCGAAGAACGCGATCCTTTGTACGAAGAAATTGCTGATGTGGTTATCCACACCGATGAGCAAAGCGCGAAAGTAGTGGCCAACGAAATTATTAGTAAATTGGGGTTATAAATATGAATGCACCAACGCAGAGCCTAAACGTTTCTCTTGGTGCACGCAGTTATCCCATATACGTGGGGGCGAAACTACTGGGTTCCTCGGTAGCCGCAGTTCTCCAACAAGCCTTGCCAAACGCTGGCGAACAAATTGTGATTATCAGCAACGCCACGGTTGCTGAACATTACCTAAAAACGCTTACCGATGGCTTGCAAGCTGAGGGTGTGGCGCGCGCGAATATCTTTCATGCACTTATGCCCGATGGTGAATCTTATAAATCACTCGCTATTTATGGCGAAATTATGGACCTGTTGGTTAAGCACAGGCTTAATCGTGATTGCACCATAATTGCCTTAGGCGGCGGTGTGGTAGGTGATATGGCCGGCTTTGTGGCCGCTACATGGCAGCGCGGCGTGCCGTTTATCCAAATTCCAACAACCTTACTTGCCCAAGTTGATTCTTCGGTGGGTGGTAAAACCGCAGTGAACCATCCGGGTGGTAAGAATTTAATTGGTGCGTTTCATCAGCCCTCGGCGGTGGTGATTGATATTGATACCTTGCGAAGCCTGCCTGAGCGGGAACTAAAGGCTGGCCTTGCCGAAGTGATTAAATATGGCGTTATGGCCGATAGCCATTTCTTTGCATGGCTAGAATTAAACATGGCTAAACTGCTTGAACGCCAACCCGATGCGCTAGAACACGCCATAACTCGAAGTTGTGAGATAAAAGCTGATATCGTAGCTGCGGATGAGCATGAAAATGGCATACGAGCCTTATTAAATTTGGGCCATACCTTTGGCCATGCTATTGAAGCTGCAACGCAGTACAAAACCTGGTTGCATGGGGAAGCCGTTGCCGCTGGAATGGTAATGGCAGCACGTTTAGCGTTGCAACTTGGCTATATCGAAAAAAACCATGCGAATCGAATCGAAACACTCATTAAAAACGCTGGGCTTCCGATTCGGCCACCGAAAAACATCAGCAAACAGCGCTGGCTAGAACTTATGGCCCGCGATAAAAAAGTAAAACAAGGCAAGCTCAGATTTATTTTGCCCACCGGGCCAGGCCGAGCCAACATTTTCAGTAATATTAGTAACGAAGCGCTAACAAGGCTTATCGATACACTTTGATGCGTGTTATTGTGGGCCTTATCCCGTTACACTAACCCCAAACATTAGCAAACTACAATTATATGAAGAAGCAGCGCGCGTTCCTAAAATGGGCCGGTGGCAAATATACATTAATCGAGCCTATTCAACGCTTGCTTCCGCCGGGTGATAAACTGATTGAGCCCTTTGTTGGTGCGGGTTCAGTGTTTCTGAATACTGATTACGATAAATACCTCCTAAACGATATTAATGCGGATCTGATCAACTTATATAAGTTTCTGAAACGTAGGCCGAAAACCTACATCGAAGATGCGCGGCGTTATTTTACGCCAGCGAACAATACCCCAGAGGCTTATTACGCCTTAAGAGCGGCCTTCAATGTCAGCAACGATCCTTACTTTCGCTCGCTGTTGTTTTTATATTTCAACCGCCATGGCTACAATGGTTTATGCCGTTACAACGCGAGCGGTTTATTTAATGTGCCGTTCGGGCGCTATACAGGCCCTTATTTTCCGCAAGCTGAGTTAGAGTTTTTCGCAGAAAAAGCAAAAAAAGCAACCTTCACCTGCGAGCCTTTCCAGAATAGCTTTCGCCGCGCTCGCGATACCCACGTTATTTATTGCGATCCACCCTATTTACCGTTAACCACTACGGCTAATTTTACCAGTTACTCGGGTAACGGCTTTGGCTTAGATGAACAGCTGTTGTTGGCGCAAAAAGCACGGCATGCCTCGTTAAAGCGCAATATCCCCGTACTCATTAGTAATCACGATACCGAAACAGCGCGGCTTTTTTATGAGCATGCAGAGCTAACCACCTTGCAGGTACACAGGTTTATCAGTCAAAATGGCGCTAATCGGAAAAAAGTGGGTGAACTTTTAGCGTATTTCGCCCCAGGTATAGCCCCTCGGAGGAAATGATGCTGCATTTCGCAACCCACCCATTTTCAGAATTAAGCGCTCTGCAAGTACACGATATTTTTAAATTACGGCAAGATATTTTTATCGTTGAGCAAGATTGCCCCTACCCCGATATTGATGGCACAGATACGAATTGGCTGCATCTGTGCGGCTTCGATGATGAGGGTTTAGTTGCATATGCTCGGTTACACTGCCCAGGTGATGAAACCTCCGAAATTGGCAGAGTAGTGGTAGCGCAACGAGGCCGAGGCAAGAGCTACGGGCGTGAGCTTATGCAACGCGCGGTTGTAGAAATTTTGGCCCGAGCTCCGGCCCAACCCATAGAATTAAATGCACAAACGTATTTATTAGAGTTTTATGGCTCCCTAGGCTTTACCGTGATTGGTGAGGAATACCTAGAGGATGGCATTCCGCATCGGCTTATGGAATATCGTCCGTGAGTTTTCCCGTGCCATTGTTGGCAGCAGAGCCGGAACTGCAAGCAGCGGCTGCAGCTTTAGCTTCTGAATTTACGCTACCAACAGTAGATACTGGCTCTAATTTTATTCTCGAGCTCACGCGTGAAGGCCTGCAATTGCGTTGGCGCAGCAAACCCGAATATCAGCCCTTAGTTTTAGATTACACTCGCGGCAAGCAAGCTTGGCGCCAACAACTTGGGGGTGGTCGGCAAGAAGCTGTTGTGCGAGCACTTGGGCTTGGCAAAGGGTTCCGGCCGAAAGTTCTCGATGCAACAGCCGGCCTTGGCCGCGATGGTTTAATTTTAGCCCATGCCGGTTGCGAAGTTCGTTTATTGGAGCGCAACCCTGCCATTCATGCCTTATTACACCAAGCGGTAGCGCACTTACAGCAATTTCACGGAAATGAGCATTGGAGTTATCAACGCGTTTTGGTGTTGCCGGCAGGAAGCTTACTTGATCATGAAGATGCGCATGCGGTATTTGCTGATTGGCAACCCGATGCAGTGTATCTCGACCCCATGTTTCCAGAGCGCGAGAAATCAGCAGCGGTAAAAAAAGATATGCAAATGTTACAGCAACTGGTTGGCGCTGATTTAGATGCCGATGGCCTCTTAGCGGCTGCGCTGGCTATCGCAAAGTGCCGAGTGGTTGTTAAACGCCCGGCGAAAGCCCCATTTTTAGCGGGGCAAACGCCAAGTAGCCAAATTGCCAGCAAGAAGCATCGATTTGATGTGTATATCAAGCAAGCTTATTAGCGCGCGGGTGAAATGCGTAGCGCACCCTCTTCAACCGTGAGCGATAGCGGCACCTGCATTAGAAGTTGCTGTGTTCTATCATTCGCATCTAAGCGATAAACCGGCCGTTCACTCATGAATTCATCAAGAATATCTAAAACTTGCCCGTTCAAGCCAGTTAACGTACCCGAATATCCTGCCGCATTAATGGAAGAGTTCACCACATTTAAACGCCGAACATAAATGGCCTTTTCATTACCATCGTACATAGGTGCGCCCTCTACGCCCAAGTTCAATGTAACTGGGTAGCTGCGGCCAAAAATTTCGATTGGCAAGTTAAAGCCCGCCTGTAAGCGCACAATATCGGTTTGCTCTGGGCCAATTTCAGCGATCAACGAGGTGATTTCCAGCGGTACGGAGAAGCCCATTATGCGAACTTCGGGTTGCTGCTGTTCAGCTTGTTGCAAAATAAGCTGCTCTAATTGGCTTTCATTAATGCGGTAACTCACCATATCGGTAAATTGCGCACATGAAGAAAGAAAAAATATGCTCAACAACAAAAAACAACGTTTCATACCACTACTCCCGAAAAACGAACGTGCGCTTAGGTTAACGGTAAAACACATTGAAACAAAGTTAATCTTGGTTGCTTTACGTGGTTCAGGTATTCTTAGCCACGGTTTTCCATACAATAACAATATAGGTTTTTCTTATGGCTAAAGCATTCAAGGTTCCACATACCCTGACGCTGCTATTCGGCATGATGATTATCGCGATGTTGGCAACCTGGATAGTGCCGCAAGGGTTCTTCCAAACCTTCATCAATGATGCTAATCGCGAAGTTGTTATTCCTGGTACATTCTCATTGGTTGAGGAACGGCAATATCTCACGCCGTGGGAGTTGCTAACAGCAGTTCCGCGGGCGTTCGCAGCTGCACAAGATATTATTTTCTTCGTGTTTATAGTAGGTGGTGTATTAGCGATTGCCCGGCGCACCGGCACCGTTGATGCGCTTATCGGGCGTTTATTGAAAAAACACAGTGATAAGCCGCAGAAGTTAATCTTTATGGTTATCTTCTTCTTCTCACTGGCATCTGGTGCAATTGGCACGGCCGGTGAATACATCCCCTTCGTGCTTATTCTTGTGGGCTTGTGTAAAGCCATGCGCCTTGATGCCATGACAGCAGTGGGCATGACAGTAGCGGGCTATGGCGTGGGTTATGGCGCTTCAGCCTTTAACCCATTCACCGTGTTGATTGCGCAAGGTATCGCCGAAGTGCCTCTCTACTCGGGCTGGTGGTTGCGAGCGGTGATTATTCTGCCGTTTATCTTAATTGCTTTTCATCACGTATGGACATACGCAAAGAAAGTAATTGCTGACCCAAACCAATCGTTAGTTGCTGATTTACCGTGCCCGCTAGAAGGGAAAGAGGCTACGGTTTACCCGGAACTGAATGGCCGCCATCGAATGATTCTCGGCACCTTTTTAGCTACTATCGTGATTGCCATTTATGGTATTTCCCAACACGGCTGGTACCTGTATGAGTTAGGTGCATGCTTTGTTGGTTGGGGCTTGGTAATTACAGTGCTTGGGCGCTTGAAGTTCGATGAGGCGGCGGAAAGTTTTATCGAAGGGGTGAAAGATCTAACCACTACCGCTGTGCTAATCGGTGTGGCTCGAGGTATTGCACTAATTCTCGAAGATGGCCAAATCCTTCATAGTATCGTGAACGGCCTTTCCATGCCCTTATCACACGTGCCTGCAGCTATTTCAGCAGTAGGAATGCTGGTTATTCAAACTATCCTCAATTTATTTGTGCCTTCAGGTTCAGGGCAAGCGTTCGTAACTATGCCGCTGATGGCTCCATTGAGCGATTTAGTGGGTGTTCCACGGCAAGTAGCGGTATTGGCTTATCAGTTCGGTGATGGTTTCTCGAACATGATTGTACCTACGAATGCGGTGTTGATGGGTATCATTGGTATAGCAGGTGTGCCTTACGATCGCTGGTTCCGCTTCTGCATGCCGTTGCTCGGTAAATTGATGTTGTTCGCCACTATCGTACTCGTACTCGCCGTGGTGTTTGGTTACGGTGCTGATTTAGAGGTTGCCTCGGTATTTATCAACAATGCTGGCGTGGTGAGTTAATTACATCAAAACTCAAAAAGTTATGCTTAACACAGAAAAAAGCCCCGGTATCTAAGAATGCCGGGGCTTTTCACTTGAGCTAAAAGCGTTGAAGTACTACAAGCCCTGTAAAAGCTCTTCTACGTTTGTTGCCGCAGTATCTCGAGTCTTACGATCAAATATGATATTGCAAGGCGATGCAAAACTGCCGCAGGGTGGCGCTCTGCGCACATTTGAACCAGTGGCTTTTCTACGATAAAACTCCTCGTTTAAGCGCGCTGAGAAATCGTTGAAGTATTCCATGGGCTCGCTTTGGATACCCCGAACAACAATCACTTCCATTGATTCATACTCACGTAGTTGAGCGGCTAACTCTCGGTCTTCTTCCTGCTCAGATTGTTCAAAATAGCGGGCATAAGCACGATTACGCTCGTTGGAATCCCGATAATTTTTTACCGCAAGGTGCATATAAAGTTGCGCAGCCTGGCGATGTTGATTACTTTCTTCAAATAATTGAGCCAGTAGATACATCGATTCTGGGTGGCCATCCTTCGCCGCATCTTTTAACAGAGCCAGTATTTCGTCGATATCACCATTCGCGCGAATATTTCGAACAGCTTGCTCGTAAACGGCAGGGGCATATCCACTCTCTACCGCTTTTTGAAGCCAATAATCCGCACGCTCTTCGTTTTGCTCAAAAACGGTACCATTGCGGCGCCAATTCGATTTAACGTGATAGGCCTGCGGGTTTCGAAATCGCAGCGCCTCTTTCATCCAGATCCGCGCTTGATCCATATTTACGTTCACACCTTCACCATTGGCGTAACTTACTGCAAGAATAATCATGGCCTCATCAGCGCCATAATCCGCTGCACGATGTAAGTTTTCAATTGCTTCTGAACAATCATTTTCGGCACAAAGGTTTTCAGCCAATGCTTGTGGTGCTAAAAATGATAGCGTAAATCCGAGTATCCAGTATTTCATTTTCATGGGTTTGTCCTTACCATAAGAAAGCTGATGCGTTCCCCATAAGTGAGTAGTTGAGAGCACCTAACTACACCATAGATCAAAGTTTGAATGTTATCTAGTTGTAAATTGTTTCAAATTGTTTCTGGCTTATTCAAATTTGGCGTTTAGCGCACTTTAATTCCACCTATTACTTGTAATCATTTTTTAATCAGTGAGCGGATACAGAAACAATGTCTGAACAAGATACGATAACCTTTGATACTCTGATCATAGGCGCAGGTGCCGCGGGCTTAATGTGCGCGGCAACAGCTGCTCGGCGAGGGCTATCGGTTGTTGTGCTTGACCATGCCAAACAAGCAGGCAAAAAAATTCTGATATCCGGTGGTGGCCGTTGTAACTTTACCAATATGTATACGAGCCCAGAAAATTTCCTTTCGGAAAATCCGCATTTTTGTAAATCTGCGTTAAGCCGTTATACCCAATGGGATTTCGTAGCTATGGTGGATAAACACAAGATACCGTGGCATGAGAAAACCTTAGGGCAGTTATTTTGTGATGATTCAGCGAAAGATATTGTGCGTATGCTCATGCAAGAATGCAGAGATGCTGGCGCAAAGGTAGAGTTGCGCACCGAAATATTCGCGGTGGATGCGCAGCGTAGTGGCTATAGTGTAAAAACCGCACAGGCTGAATATCATTGTAAAAATCTAGTTGTGGCATGTGGTGGTTTATCTATGCCAAAACTTGGCGCTACACCGTTCGGTTATAAATTAGCCGAGCAATTTGGCCACAGTATTGTGCCCGTTCGGGCCGGTTTAGTGCCGTTTACATTGCACGATACAGATAAACAGGCTTTTGCCGATCTTTCAGGTGTGGCGAGTGATGTAGTAGCCAGTAACGAAAAAGCGTCATTTCGCGAGGCTATGCTTTTCACTCATCGCGGTTTAAGCGGGCCGGCTATGTTGCAAATATCATCGTTTTGGCAGCCAGGAGAAACCGTAGCGGTGAACCTTCTGCCAAACGAGGAAGTGCTCACTTTGTTGCAAACGGCAAAAGTGGAGCAACCACGCAGTGGCTTGGTGAGTGTTTTGAGTAAATATTTACCGAAACGTTTGGTGCAGGTGCTGGCGAATTATGGCAAATGGCCCACGAAGAAGTTAGCGGATATAAGTAATGTCGATATTGAACGAGTAGCAAATAACCTTGCGGCATGGCCAATAAAGCCAAACGGAACCGAAGGGTATCGCACCGCAGAAGTAACCATCGGCGGCGTAAATGTAAATGAAGTCAGCTCAAAAACTATGGAAAGTAAATTACAACCCGGCTTATTTTTCATTGGCGAAGTGCTCGATGTTACCGGTTGGCTAGGCGGCTACAACTTCCAATGGGCTTGGAGTTCAGGCTGGGTGTGCGGTGAATCAGTGAATTAGCTTGGGAGAACGATAAGTTTAAGAACGATAAATTAAGCATTCAATTTAACTAAAAACCAATTCAGTAACACTTTGTTACAATTTATATAATAAATTGTTTGCTTATTGTTGTTTTTTATTTAAAGCTAAACCCGTGCGAATCATTATTGGCTGATATGGAGCGTACATAACCTCTAATTTTGAGGATATATTCTCTACAAGGACGCCTAAAAATGCGCACATTCAACGTTTTATTTCTACTAGCTAGCACCTTTCTGTTTAGCGGCACTGCCACAGCTCAAGATATTTCAATCGGCATAAGCGTGCCCAATGCGGTAACTGCCGCCCATAATGATAATGTGATCGATGTTGCGTGGGAAACGAGCCCCTCGAATAGTGCGTGGCCGATTGTCTATGATGTCCAATTGCAATTAAATGGTGTGCTGCAACCTTCTGTAAGAGTGTACGGAAGTTCGCCTTCTGATCCATCGGATCCACAACCGATGAGTATGTCGACGTCAGCATTAAGTAGTTATGCGCACGATATTGTCGATACAGGTACACATAGTTTTCGTGTTCGCACCTGTGAATTATTTGTCTACACCAACTCATCAGAAAATCTATCCAACAGTTCTAGTTTAACCGAGTCATGCACTTTTTGGTCTAAGTTCACACCCATAATCACTATCACGGAGCTTCCGGCACCTACCTTACCGCCATCGAGTGTGAGCACTGCGCCATCGCCTCAGGCGGCATCGATTGTGAATGATTTAAGTGCTGTGGGGGCGACGTCAGGGAGCTTTCGGGTTGATGAAAGCGGCGCGGCAACGTATAGCTTAAACGTGCCACTCCCGGCCGGTATTGCGGGGAATACACCGGAGGTGTCCGTTAATTATCATTCGCAAGGCAGCAGCGGCTTGATGGGCAAGGGATGGTCGGTTGGAGCGGGCTCGAGCGTTGAGCGCTGTCGACAAACCCCCATTCATGATGCTCGCTTTCGTGCGGTGAACTTATCGGCTACTGACCGTTTTTGTCTTGATGGCCAACGGCTCATGGTGATATCGGGTCAATATGGTGCGCCGGGCTCGGTTTACACCACGGAGATTGAGGGGCAATTACAGATTACGGCGTTGGGCGGGAGTTTGGGTAACCCAAGTTACTTTGAAGTGCGCAGTGTAGATGGCGCCATTCGCCGTTACGGGGTGCATACCGATAGTCAATATCGGGCCGCCGATGAAACGACGGTTATTAGTTGGGGCCTCAGTGAAGTTACCGACCAGCTTGAGGTGGCGGCCAATACGATTCGCTATTATTACGATTATGATAGCCAAACGAATGAGCAGTGGCTGAGTGAAATTCGTTACAGTCAACACAGTGTGCACTTTGACGTGATTAACACCTTTCGTTTTGACCAAAAACCCTTTTACATGTTCGATAAAAAGGTCACGCCACGTCGATTATTAACCGGAATTCGGGTGGATAATCATGAGCAAACGCAAATCTACACGATGGACTTTGATTATGATGACTCGCCCTTATCATCGGTAAAACGAATCATTCAAATTACCGAGTGTGGTTTAAGCGGCGTATGTTTGCGGCCGCTGGTATTAGAATGGAATGAAGCGGAGCAAGAAACATTAGGGTTTTCGAGTACACCGAGCCGGTCGGTTCATGTGACTAAGCAAGATTACATCATGTATAACGCTGCTGTAGATGTGACCGGTAATGGGCGGCTTGATTTTGTGACCGTGAGCCGTTTAGGGCATTGGTTTTATGTGCGGATGCGCGAAAATGATGGGCAATCCTTAGGCTCTGAACAATTACTGTTTCAGTATATGTTGACGACTGAAAATGGCGAACATCCGTTTGATTTTCGGATAACGGATTTAGATGGGGATGGTGTCGCTGAAATTCTTTATTTTGGGCGAAACGGTTTGCAAAATCAGTGGCGTGCGTATTCGCATGCCACGCAAACCCATCGCATTATCAGTTCAGAGCAGTATATTGCGCTGCATGATTTTTCCGGTAACGGCTTACCTGATATTTTGCAAAGTGGGTTAGCATATCGTGATAACAGTTTAGGGCAGTTTGCAAACCCGCAGTCTGTGAATGTGTCGGCCACACCGCTGAACTGTGATGCAGGGAGTGAGTGTACATTTTTTAAAAAATTACTGTCGAACTCGATAAGTTATGACATTAATGGCGATGGGCTGAACGATTTAATTTTGCGAATGAACAACAATGGGTTCGACCAATGCCCTGCACCGCCGGGTGTGCAACCGCAGTCGAGCCCTCATGGTGCGATGCTTGCATCAACCCAGAGTAACTTTTGCAATGAGCTTGGTAATAACTTTTGGGGTGTGTTTGAATCGCGCCGCACCAGCACAGGGGCGATGTCGTTGTCGTTTGCCGGCGCGTTCGCGATTATCAATGCTGATTACTGATACGGCTACTGGGCGCCTTCGAACCTACGAGATGGGCGCATCAACAACGATTCCAGATGATCCGGGTTGCCCGCCGATTTGCCCACCGCCGTCGTGTGAGCCGGGCACGATGTGCTGGGACCCATTATCTCAGCCGGGAACGCAATCCATGTCGCTTGTGGGGAGCTACAACAACGCCGCGATGCAGGATACGATTGCAAAATTTGTGCATGGGCACGGGCTCGATACGCGCATCTCATATGGCTTTTTAACGAACCCTGCACTTTATACAAAAAATGCCAGTGGCATACCAAATCCTGAGCGGGTGTATAGCATTATCGGCGCGATACCGGTGGTTTCGGTGGTCGAATCTGCGACGGGGGCGGGTGCTGTTTCGGTGACCTACACTTATGAAGGTGCGCGAGCGGAGGCTGGCGGCCGTGGATTTTTAGGGTTTGCGTCATTAACAACGCGTGATGTGCAAACGGGTATTGAAACCACCACCACGTATCATCAACATTTCCCATATATTGGCATGCCTAAATCGACTCAGCAAACGCTTGGTGGGGTGGTATTAAGTGAGTCGTCGAATGTTTATCAGAACTACGTTTTGAACCAGGGTGCCTCAGTGTTCCCATTCTTAGCGCGCTCCCATGAGCTTAGCCGCCGCATCAATAGCGATGGCTCCGCCACGTTGATGAGCGAGGTGGTATCAGAGCAGCACTATGAGAAAGTTGCAGAACGTTACGCTCGATTAACCGATGTGACGGTGTATACATTCGATAATGTTCATCAGGTGATGCGTCGGGTGCATACGGCAAATAGCTATCAATCCGATAATCTGTCGGCTTGGCTGTTGAATCGATTATCTGCCAGTACGGTGACGCATGAGCAGGGCAGTGGCGTTATCGGGGCAACAGGCTTGCCCTCATTTAATCCAAATAGTGATGAGAGGGTTGTACGGCACTCGGCGTTTGCGTATACCGCTTATGGGCTTTTGGACTATGAGGTGATAGAGCCACAAGGTGACAATGAGAGCTATCTAAAAACGGCGTATGAGTACGATGGCTATGGGAATCAAATCCGCACGACGGTGTGTAGTTTGCATTATGCCGGTAGTTGCGGTGGTAGTGGCTTGCAGCTAAATGAGGGCAAGCGCATTTATCGGCAATCAGAAACTCAGTTTGATGCATCCGGGCGGTATGTGGTGGCGCGCTATGAGAACGGTGAGCTTATCAGCACGCAGAGTGATTTTAATGCACTTGGGCAAGCGCAGCGGGTGAATCATGCGGGAGTGGTGAGTGTGAAGCGTTTTAATGCCT
>NZ_PIPJ01000001.1 GCF_003987135.1 Aliidiomarina iranensis | reverse complement strand
CTTGAAGCTCATAACAGGCCGTATATACGAGTGCAGTTTTATCCTGTTCACATCGCGCAAAGCTGGTTAAAAACAAAGTAAAACTATGTCACTAAACAACTTGCGTAATGTGAGGTGTCCATATATGTGCTCGAGCGGTTCGGAATGAGCTAGGAACCACCTGCGGAAGCTGAGCCACGCTCCGTATTTAACGGCTTAGTTTTATAGCTCCCTCAACGCCCCTCTTTTAGTAGCGAGCGCGCATTCGGAGTGTGGCCGGAGCTGTAGCGGAAGGCTTGGGCTAGGAAGAGTTCGGCGCAGGCGATAGCATCGTTTAGGGCGTGGTGGCCACTGAAGGCATCGAAGCCGTAACGCTCGCGGCAGGCTGCTAAAGTGAGCGAATCCGGTTTCAATGTTTTTGATTGCCGCTCCAATCGGCGGCGTTCGGCCCGCAAGGTACAATAAACGCCATCAGGATGCCAGCTCATGTTTGTTTGTTTTAACGCTTGCTGCAAAACCGCCGCATCGAATTGGGCGTTATGAGCAACAATAATCGCCCCCTCTGCGGCCTCAATAAAATCTTGTAGAACCTCTTCTAACGGCAAACCAGCTGCGATATCGCTTAGCGATAACTGATGAACAACTGCGCTTTGGGTTAACTCCAAATTCGTGTTAACCACCCGATACTCAGCTTCATTCAACATAATGCGCGGAGGCTGAATCGCCACCCACGCTAACGCCAACATGGCATCGCCTTTGGCATCTAGCCCGTTAGTTTCGATATCGATGGCTAACCATTTCGCTGAACGCCATGGCATTCGTAAATGCTGCCAATTGGCCATTTTTTCGAACATTACATGTTTCGCCCGAATTTAAATGAAACCCCTTGCTGGGCATCTTTAATGACTTTGAAGGCAGCTTTTAGTTGCCGCCGCTGCATGGTACTTAAAGCCTCTGGGTCTACCGAATTGGAAGGTATTTTAGAATCTTCTGTTCGATACATTTGCGCACTTAAACGCAAGCCAGTTAAAAATTGCCACGCTTCTAGAAGATTCTGGTTATCCCTGTTGCTTAGCGAACTCGTGCCCTTTAGTTGCTCTAACCGTGCTGGGGTTGATGGCACAGTGAGGCCGTTCGCCAAACTATATAAACGGACAATATCATTAAGAATAGCAACCGCTTGTTTTTTGATATCAATGTATTCGAAATCACCTTCGGTTTTGGTGCGAAAGCGATTGAACAAACCCAATGGCACGTTGAGCTCACCTATGTGCCGAGCTATGGCGGCGAGAAACATATCTTGTTTCGCTAACTTTGCTACATCTTCTCGATGTTGCCGATAAAGTTGGTGGCTGCCGGCAACCGGCCGGCTATCGAAAAATATCATGCAATGCATAATCGCTTTTGGGGTAGGTGAACGAATCCATTGCAAGAATTTTTCCCGCCATTCTAGGCGATTCTTCTGTAAATCCGGGTTCATTGCCATGATGTTGCCGGGGCAAAGGCGAATGCCACATTCCGCTAAACCTTCACAAACATACACCGACATATCAGCGAACCACTGCCGCTGGCCATCAGTGATTTCATCGGGCAACAGCAATGCGTTGTCTTGATCCGAACCTAAGGTTTGATCACCACGTGCTTGCGAGCCAAAAGCGAGCCAAACATAAGTGCATGGCGCGCTGCCGTGCTCTTGTTCGTACAAACGAATAAGTTTGCGGGTAATACCATCGGTAAGCGAGGTGAGTAGCCGGCCAACAATACCAATATCTTTTACGCGGCTCGCGAAGCTACGCAGGTAATCTGGAATTTTATTTGCTTCTTCGATCAGTGCTGTGCGGCTGTTAGCTTTAAATAACGCATTAATGAGGAGCACGGGTTCACTGCGCTGCTGCTGCATTAAATCAGTATTTGTAAGAACGCCGATTGGCACCTCGTTATCATCCAGTACGGGTAAGTGATGAATATTCGCTTGGCCCATGATGGTAAGGGCATCAAAAAGGCTATCACGGGCATGCACTATAGCGGGCATTGGTGTCATAACCGCGGCAACGGCAACATCGAAATTCACACCTACCGCCACAACACGATTACGTAAATCTCGATCGGTTAAAATACCGCGAAGTTGCTGCTCATCAACCACCAATAAGCAAGAAACACGTTCTGCGGCCATTAGCTGTGCTGCACTTCGAATGCTGGCGGTACTGGTAATTTGAATCGGTTTCCGTTCGATAACCGAGCCGATGGTTTTTTCGCTCCAATCGGCCCCTTGGCTCTTTCCCTGCTCCGACAATAAGCGTTGGCCGTGCGCGTTTACGAAATATCGCTCGAACGCTTGGCTTTGCCGCCGCAGTTCATTAAACGCGGTTTCCGGCCAAATCCAAATAATGCCATCGGCTATTACTTGCAATTTGTTGGTGATCGGGCGGCCGGTTAAGAGTGAAGGAAAACCGAATAAATCGCCGGGCTCTAAGCGATCCAGATGTTGGTTCTCTTTATCCACCAAATCATAGGCGCCGGAACGTACCAAATACAGTTGGTGGGTATCCGGTTGCATGATGTCGTGCCGGTTATCTTGGCACACATACATGGCCTGCATTTGCTCGGCCGCATACTGTAAATGCTCGGGGGGCAAACTATCAAACGGTGGCGTATTCGCCAAAAATTCGCGCGTATCCGCACTTACACTCGCCATCTCGCATCCCTTATTTAAGTGCCACAGAACATGGTGCCTGACACCATTTTCCCGTACCCAGTATTTAAGTGCCATAGAAAACGGTGCCTGACACCATTTTCTATGGTTCCTTTTTGCAGTTTACGTGAAAAAAAGCCCCGGGCAATGCCGGGGCTTGTTGAGTTTTCACATGGTTGTATTTACCACTTCAAGATTAATGGCTGGTAGCCGCGCCAGCACCTTTCGGATACCGGATGGATTCTACCATTTCTTGAATTTCCTCTGGCGCATCTTTAGTGAACTTCAACACCACTAAAGCTACAACAAAGTTCAGAATCATGCCCACGGTGCCAATCCCTTCTGGTGAAATACCGAACAACCAGTTTTCTGGCGTATCTGCCGCTGGGTTCACGAAGCGGAAGTAAATAATGTAGCTCAAGGTGAACACAATACCTACAACCATACCGGCAATGGCGCCTGCACTATTCATGCGTTTATGGAAGATACCCATAATGATGGCTGGGAAGAACGAGGCCGCAGCCAAACCGAACGCGAAGGCGACCACCTGTGCCACGAAGCCCGGTGGATTAATCCCAAAGTAAGCCCCAATGAGCACCGCCACACCGGCAGCAATACGCGCGTATAACAGTTCTTGCCTATCGGTAATATTAGGCATCAAGGTTCGCTTGAACAGATCGTGGGATACAGAG
Source organism: Aliidiomarina iranensis (assembly GCF_003987135.1). Lineage (GTDB taxonomy): Bacteria > Pseudomonadota > Gammaproteobacteria > Enterobacterales > Alteromonadaceae > Aliidiomarina > Aliidiomarina iranensis. The sequence continues at coordinate 696,827 of NZ_PIPJ01000001.1, read as the reverse complement.
CTAGAAATAACCAATAACAAACCCGCTGAGGTTGATAATGCCGCGGCTACGCCACCTGCTGCTACCAAAGCCACAACCCAATTCGGTAAGCTGGCAATTTCTGGGCTGGCTAATACGATAATATCCGCATCAACGCTCATTTCATTGCGCTCATCGTTCGAGAAGAACATACGGCCATCTTCGTTATTATCTTCCCACTGAATAAGCCCAGTCTTCTCCCAAGTATCTACCCAGCTTGGCGCGTTTTCATACAACACCCCTTGCTGATCCGGCCCGTTCAAGGTGTTCAAAATGTTCACCTTAGTGATCGAAGCTATCGCCGGTGCAGTTGTATAAACCACAGCGATAAATACTAACGCCCAACCACCAGAGCGGCGCGCATCGCTTACTTTTGGTACGGTGAAGAAACGAATAATTACGTGTGGTAAACCTGCCGTACCCACCATTAACGCCATAGTAATGGCGAACACATCAATGCCGGATTTCGTACCCTCGGTATACTCGGCAAAGCCAAGTTGGGTAGAAAGGCCATCAAGGCGTTCTAGTAAATACATGCCAGAACCATCGGCTAAGGTTGCACCAAAGCCCGTTTGTGGCAAGAAATGCCCGGTCATTTGCAGCGTGATAAACACCGCTGGCACTGTATAGGCAAAAGCCAAAATACAATACTGAGCAACCTGGGTGTACGTGATGCCTTTCATGCCGCCTAGCAGCGTATAGAAATACACCATCGCCATACCGATAAGTACGCCAGTAGTAATATCCACTTCTAAGAAGCGGCTGAATACCACGCCAACACCACGCATTTGCCCAGCGATGTAGGTAAACGACACCAAGATCGCACAAATCACCGCTACCGTTCGTGCCGTTTGTGAGTAATAGCGATCACCAATGAAATCTGGCACGGTAAACTTACCAAACTTACGCAAATAAGGTGCTAAACAAAGTGCTAGCAGAACATAACCGCCGGTCCAGCCCATGAGGTAAACACTACCATCATAACCAAGAATCGAGATTAAACCTGCCATTGAAATGAAGGAGGCCGCAGACATCCAATCGGCTGCGGTTGCCATCCCATTGGCAACCGGGGGAACACCGCCGCCTGCTACGTAGAAATCGTTGGTAGAACCTGCACGTGCCCAAATCGCAATACCGATATACAAGGCAAAAGTTGCACCAACCACGATAAATGTGAGTGTTTTAATATCCATGGTTTATTCCTCTTCAACCTTGTATTTTCTATCGAGTTTGTTCATCTGCTTGATGTAGATGAAAATCAACACAATAAAAGTGTAAATTGCGCCTTGTTGTGCAAACCAAAAGCCCAACTTAAAGCCGAAGAAGGTGATGTTATTTAACACATCAACCAATATGATACCGAACCCAAAAGAAACCACGAACCATACCGTTAATAGCTTGAGCATTAACCTTAGGTTCTCTTTCCAATAGGCTTTGGCATGATCTTGCGATTCAAATGCCATACGTGTGTCCTCCAGTTGTTATTATGGGTGCCACCCAATTATTATTACTATCTAGGTGGTTCTTTCCAATGTACGGAAACAAGCATCGTAGAAGATAGGATTTTGCGAAATTGGACATTAGTCTAATACCCAAAATTAATACCTGTGCTTTACTTGTTTTATCACTGCCCGGCTGCCTTCACGTGGGGCTTAACTAAAGGCACAGAAAACGATACTCTGAGCACATCCTTTCGAGAAGAAGCGAACACCATGACCTGGATTTTAATTATTTCCGCCGTTGGCTATATTGCATTGCTATTTTTAATCGCGCTCTGGGGCGAGAAAAAAGGTAGCCTCGGTTACAAATTGAGCTTGCACCCCTGGGTTTATGGTTTATCGCTGGCGATTTATTGCACCACTTGGACATACTACGGCGCGGTAGGAAATGCCATTGATAGCGGTTGGAGCTTCTTGCCCATTCTGCTGGGGCCAATTCTTCTGTATATGTTTGGCATGCCGGTAGTGCGCAAGCTCGTTGCGGTGAGTAAGCAACAAAATACCACTTCTATTGCTGATTTTATTGCCTCCCGTTATGGCAAAAGCCACAAAATGGCTTTAGTTGTTACCATGATCGCCGCCGCGGCGGTGATTCCCTACATTGCCCTCCAGTTAAAAGCTGTGGGTATTAGCTTCAATGTACTTAGCCAACTCAGCCCAGAAGCGAGTAGCAACTCGTATAAGGAACTGGGGATCGCGGTGCTCATGGCCGCTTTTGCTATTGTGTTTGGCACTCGGCGGTTAGAAGTTACTGAATATCGCAGCGGTATGATGTTAGCAATTGCGTTTGAATCAACCATAAAACTCGTAGCCCTCTGCGGTGCCGCTATTTTTGCTTGGATTCTGTTTCGCAGCACTTCGGATGCCAGCTTCGCCAGCCACATTCAAAGCCTAAACCTCGATTCAGGCTGGACCTTTCGTGGGGCCATGACACCAGACTTTTTCATTCAACTGGCCATGGCGGCCGGGGCTATTTTATGTTTACCGCGGCAATTTCATGTTAGCGTGGTGGATAATGTGGATATAAACCACCTGAAAACCGCACGTTGGTTATTCCCGCTATACCTGTTACTCACCTCACTTGCGATAGCCGCAATTGCCGTGAGTGGTGTTGGCTTGTTGGGAAATAATGCCGGTCTTGCCGGTGATGGCTCGGTTTATCCGCTGTTAATTCCGTTTTTATATGGGCAAACATGGCTCGCTATTTTGGTGTACATCGGGGGTATATCGGCGGCAACCGCTATGGTAATTATCGCCACGCTCACCCTTAGCACCATGATCAGTAACGATGTAGTAATGCCCGTATGGCTTACCCGTGAAGGCCGAAAAATCCCCCAGCCACATCGATTTTCCCGCCGTTTAATTCGCGTTCGGCGACAGGCTATTTTGGCGGTATTGATGCTCGGTTGGGCTTGTTATCATTTATGGATGGCGCAGCTGAACCTTGTGAGTATCGGTTTGTTAGCCTTCTCTCTGGTGTTACAGCTGCTACCGGCAATTATTGGTGGTATGTATTGGCGCAAAGGCCATGCCCAGGGCGTATATATGGGGCTTATTGCCGGCTTATTGGGTTGGTTATTCGCGATTTTGCTACCACTTTCACAAGCCGATATTGCCTTAGCCGAACAAATAATAACTCGCGGTACAGTGATCAGCTTAGCCCTGAACGTGGCCGCCTACACCCTCTTCAGCTACCTTGCGGTACCGGCATTGGTGGATAAAATTCAAGCCACTGCCTTTGTAAAACCAAGAAAGAATGGCCAACCCATTACTGGCAATAGCAACCTACAAGAAACTCGTGTAGCCGATTTAGTGTTGCTCATGGAAACATTTCTAGGCAATGAGCGTTGCGAAGAGCTCGTAAAAGCCTACGAGCGGCACCAGCCGTTGAACCGCCAAGGCGTGGCTGATTTACAATTTACCGATTATGCGGAACGTGCCATTAGTGGTGTGCTCGGAGCCGCAACGGCGCGCTCTTTGGTAAATGCAGCGTTAGAAAATCGGCAGCTCAATCTTGAAGAAGTAGTGCACTTTTTCGATGACACTACCCAAGCATTGCAAGATCAGCAATCGATTATGTTCAGCTCTTTAGAGAACCTTGCTCAAGGTATCTCGGTGGTAGATAAGCACCTGCGATTAGTGGTTTGGAACCGGCGTTACCTAGAATTATTCGAATACCCCGATGGCATGGTACAGCCCGGCCGGCCTATTGCTGATCTCATCCGCTACAATGCTGAGCGCGGTGAATGTGGCGTAGGTGAGGTGGATGAATTAGTTGATAAGCGTTTGCGTTACATGCAACAGGGCTCGGCTCACCGCTTCATTCGCCGGCGCTCGGATGGCCGCGTAATTGAAATGATTGGCAAACCCTTACCCAATGGCGGTTTTGTTACCAGTTTTACCGACGTTACCGAACACATTGAAACTCAACAAGCGCTTGAAGATGCCAATATTGATCTAGAGGCGCGCATTCGCAGCCGCACTGATGAAGTTCGGGAGATAAACCGTGAGTTAACAGAAGAGATTGAGCGCCGCCGAGAAATTGAGGTGGCGCTGCAAGCTGCCAAAGCGGAAGCTGAGTTCGCCAATGCCAGTAAAACTCGGTTCTTAGCACTTGCAAGCCACGATATTTTGCAGCCACTCAACGCGGCGCGCTTATATCTTTCGGCAGTGGATCAGCAATCCTTAGGTCCGAAAAATCAAGGCTTGCTGCACAAGGTAGATAATGCTCTTGATTCCACCGAGCACTTGCTTTCCGCTTTACTTTCCATTGCTAAAATGGAACAGGGTGCTCTGCAACCGCAACTCAAGCATATTGATTTGAACACCATTCTCGGCCCGCTGGTGCCTGAGTATTCGGTATTGGCGGAGCAGCAGGATTTACAGTTTAAAGCGCGCTTACGAAACCTTACTGTGTACACTGATCCCACTTACTTGCGCCGCATTATTCAAAACTTTTTATCCAATGCCATTAAATACACTGAAAGTGGGAAGGTTTTGCTCACCGTACGCCAGCGGGGGCAATTTGCTGAGCTCGCGGTTTGGGATACCGGCCCTGGTATTCCTGAACAAAAGCACAATGAAGTATTTGAAGCCTTTATTCGCTTGCACCAAGGTTCGATTAGTGGTGTTGGTTTAGGGCTCAGTGTAGCCAAACGCATGGCGGAACAACTCGATTGCCCACTGGAGATTAAATCTGCATTGGGTAAAGGATCGCGCTTTTCGGTGCTCGTGCCATTGGGGCATGCAAGCCAAGTAATACCGCGCTCACGCCCCGAGCGTTCAAGCCAAGCCTATGATGGCTTAAAAGTGCTCTGCGTGGATGATGACCCAGAAAACTTAGCAGCACTGCAGGCACTGCTAAGTAAATGGAGCTGCCAAGCCATTCAATTTACTACGCCAAGTGAAGCCATTGCTTGGGCGCAAAGCAATCCCGCACCCGATGGTGCGCTGCTTGATTACCAACTAGGAGAGCACGGTGATGGCATTTCCCTTTGGCGTGCCTTGCAAGATATATGGCAAAACCCAGTACCCGGCGCACTAGTAACCGCTGTGCGCGAACCGGAAGTGAAAGCAGAAGCGCGTAACTTGGGTTTACAGTTTTTAGCTAAACCGGTAAAACCCGCTCAGCTCAAAGCTTTGATGCAACACATGCAGCGGCAAAAGGAAACACGATAATGCACAAGCAGCCAACACATCGCCAAGATTCAACAGCCGTTACCGAAGGCTGGGAAACTGAGCACAGCTTGCGAGCACTCGGTGATTTTTTTTATCGCGATGCAGAACCCACCGCGGTGCGAAACCCGCAGTGGATTGCCTTTAACCAGAGCCTTGCGGAACAATTAAATATTCCAGAAAAGATAAGGGATACCGATGAGGGTTTATTCATCTGGGCTGGGAACCACACCCCAGATTGGGCGAAGCCAGCGGCACTTGCTTATTCTGGCCATCAATTTGCTCATTTGAACCCGCAACTTGGCGATGGCCGCGCGCTGCTTCTTGCCGAAGTTCGCTCAGCTGATGGTAAGCTTTTCGATTTGCAACTCAAAGGTGCTGGCCGAACCCCTTTTAGCCGCGGCGGTGATGGCCGTTCTGCCATTGGCCCAGTGATGCGGGAATATCTTTTAAGCGAGAGCATGCAGGCACTTGGTGTACCTACTACCCGAGCACTAGCAGCGGTGGCCAGCGGCGAAATGGTGTTTCGTGAAGATGCAGTACCCGGCGCTATTTTTACCCGAGTAGCCAGCAGCCACATTCGCGTTGGCAGCTTTCAATTCGCACTTTTGCACGGCGGCGAAGATAAGGTTAAAGCGCTAGCGGATTACACCATTGCTCGCCACTTTTCGCACTTAGCGAAAATTGACGATAGCAAAACCCGATACCTTGGATTACTTACTCAGGTTGCTGAGCGGCAAGCCGAGTTAGTAAACCAGTGGCTGCGAATTGGCTTTATACATGGCGTAATGAATACGGATAACACATCGATTTGTGGCGAAACTATTGATTATGGCCCCGCTGCATTTCTGGATAGTTACAATCCAAATAAAGTATTTAGTTCTATTGATCGCCGCGGCCGCTATGCCTTTAATCAACAAATCGAGATTGCCAAGTGGAACCTTGCGCGTTTTGCCGAAACCTTATTGCCCCTGATTACCGGAGATACAGCCGGAGAGACTGATAAAGCTGAAGCTATTGAGCTCGCCACTCGTGTCCTTGACGATTACAGCGAGTATGCAAATGAACTATGGCTCACCACTATGGGTGCTAAATTGGGCATTCAGCATGTTACCAAAGCTGATTTAGCCTTAATTAACCAGTTCTTAGCTTTGTTGCACCAATATAATATTGATTACACCCAAGCGTTTTGGCAACTCGCCAATGAACTCAACTGTACGCAAAGCGCGAACAGCGGGCCGGAAAGCCCAACATCTTCGTTGTTTCTGAATGCTTCTGCCGCAGCGAACTCAGATTTTCAGCTATGGCGGCAAAGTTGGCTTGAGCGCTTAATTAGCAATGATACCAGCGCTGAACAGATGCAAACGAATATGCAGCAAGTGAATCCGGCAATTATTCCCCGCAATCATCGTATTGCCGAAGCAATTTTAGCGGTAGAGGAAAATGGTGATTTAACTCAGTTCAACGCGCTACTTAATGCCTGGCAGCACCCTTATGAAATGCCCCGCAGCGAAAGCGAGTTAGCGCTTTATCAGGGCCCCGCCAAAGGTGAGGAAGTTACCCGCACCTTTTGTGGCACTTAACTGGCGCTTAACTACCTAATTGCTACTTTGCTCGGGTGGGGAAAGTTGTAAACGTTCAGCTAGCAGCACGGCTTGGGTGCGGCTATACACGTTCAATTTACGGAAAATAGCCGTCATATGGGCTTTCACTGTGGCCTCGGTAATGCCCAGCTGGTAGGCAATTTGCTTATTCAGCAAACCTTCATGCACATAAAATAGCACCCGATATTGCTGCGGTGTTAAATCCGCAACTTTCTCAGCGAGCTCTTTATCTTCTTGGCTCACATCACCGATTTGCTCAGCCATACCCTCGGGTAGCCACTCATCGCCATCAAGAATACTGGCAATCGCATTGGCAATTTCCGCAGAGGCTAAAGATTTCGGGATAAAACCTAAGGCACCAAAGCCCATACACCGGCTAATAACTTGTTGATCCTCGGCACCGGAAATTACCGCTACAGGAAGTAGTGGATAATCTTTGCGGATCCGAATTAAGCCATACAAATCACCCGCACCTGGCATATGCAGATCGAGGAGAAGTAAATCTACGTCATCATCTTGATTTAAGGCATCGAGAGTGGAATCTAAGCTATCCGCTTCGCGAATTATTAGATCGGAAAAATGATTCGCGAGCGCCCCTTGCAGGGCCTCGCGAAATAATGGGTGATCGTCAGCGATTAGTAGTCGAGTCATAGCACTTTTACCGGAAGCGCTATCTAATCGCTTCCTATCCTTAACGGTTTAATCGATTCTCAATGAGTGAATCTACCACACTCGGATCCGCGAGCGTAGAGGTATCCCCTAAATTGCTGTAATCGTTTCCAGCTATTTTCCGCAGAATCCGGCGCATAATTTTACCTGAACGGGTTTTCGGCAAGCCTGGCGACCACTGAATATAATCTGGTGTAGCAATTGGGCTAAGTTCTTTCCGTACCCATTGCACCAAGGTTTTCTTCAGTTCATCGTTGGCTTCAACGCCATCCACCACGGTAACATATACATAGATACCTTGGCCCTTCAGATCATGGGGGTAACCCACTACAGCCGCTTCGGCAACACATTCATGAGCCACTAATGCACTCTCGATCTCAGCGGTGCCCAAGCGATGGCCAGAAACATTCAAGACATCATCAACACGGCCGGTAATCCAGAAATCACCGTCTTCGTCGCGGCGTGCGCCATCACCCGTAAAGTACACATTTTTATACGTACTAAAATAGGTTTGTTCAAAGCGCTCATGATCGCCCCACAGCGTGCGTGCCTGCCCCGGCCAAGAATCTTCGATAATTAAATTCCCTTCCGTGGCGCCTTGAAGCTCCTGCCCCTCGTTATCTACAAGCTTCGGCTTCACGCCGAAGAATGGCAGCATCGCCGAACCAGGCTTCATATCGGTAGCCGCAGGGAATGGCGCAATTAGAATACCGCCCGTTTCTGTTTGCCACCAAGTATCCACAATAGGGCAACGGCTATTACCGATAGTTTTGTAATACCACTCCCAAGCCTCTGGGTTAATGGGTTCGCCCACTGACCCCAAAATACGCAAAGTATCTCGTTTACTGCCTTTTGCCGCCGAATCCCCTTTCGCCATGAGGGCACGAATGGCCGTAGGTGCGGTATAGAGAATATTTACTTTGTGTTTATCTACCACTTTGCCGATACGCGAAACATCCGGATAAGTAGGCACGCCCTCAAACATAAGGGTTGTAGTACCGTTCGCCAGTGGCCCGTAAACAATGTAGCTATGGCCGGTTACCCAGCCCACATCGGCCGCGCACCAATACACATCATCTTCACGGATATCAAAAGTATACTCGTGAGTCATGGATGCATACACCATGTAACCGCCGGTGGTATGCACCACGCCCTTAGGTTGCCCTGTTGAGCCTGAGGTATACAAAATAAAGAGTGGATCTTCGGCGTTCATCACTTCGGCGGGGCAATCGGTATCACAATCACCAATCAGTTCATGCCACCAAACATCACGGCCATCTTGCATGTCGTAAGCAACATCCGTGTGTTTCAAGATCACCACATGCTCCACCGTTGGGCATGCATCATCACTCAGGGCTTCATCAACGTTCGGCTTTAAAGGAACGCCTTTGCCACCGCGGCGACCCTCATTGGAGGTGATCACCACTTTCGCACCGCAATCGTTAACACGATCGGCAATTGCATTGGGAGAAAAACCCGCGAAAATCACTGAATGCACTGCACCTAAACGCGCACAAGCAAGCATTGCATAAGCGGCTTCCGGCACCATTGGCATGTAAATCGCTACTCGATCACCTTTCTTCACACCCAGCTTTTTCAAACCATTAGCGAACTTCGCAACTTGCTCGTGCAGCTCACGAAAGGAAATTGATTTTTGTACATCAACTTCATCACCTTCCCAAATAATGGCGGTTTTATCGGCGCGCTCAGCCAGATGCCGATCTACGCAGTTATAACAGGCATTAAGCGTGCCATCGGCATACCACTGAATATCTATATTGCCGGGAGCGAAGCTTGTTTGCTTAACTTTACTGTAAGGGCTGAACCACGTGAGGCGCTCACCCTCTTTAGCCCAAAATGCTTCTGGGTTGCTTACTGAATCTTGATATTTGCTTGCATAAGTTTCTGGATTCAAACGCGCATCTGTTTTTACCGCGTCAGGCATTGGGTACACGTGTGCTGACATTTAGCTTTCCTCCTGAATTTTTCTTGTATGCATTTGTACTGATTTCGGGCCCTGAAACCTATTAGACCATAGTCTAGATTGACCGAATCTGCATATTGTCGAATGCTTGTAACACATTACAAACGCATGAAATTGCGCTTTATAAAAACTAATCCATCTGTTGAATAATCACAACGAGGAACTCGATATGCAACGTTTAACCACCGCTTTACTAGCGAGCACTTTAGTGGCTAGCGGCTTAGCAAGCATGGCAAACGCTTCTGCAGAAACCGAATTTAGTTACGGCGGCTATATCAAATTAGATGCCATGATTAGCCGAACCGATAGCGGTTCATTGCCTTCAGGCAGCATTGGCAGAGATTTTTACATTCCGGGCCTTACGCCAGTAGGTAACAGTGATAGTAACACCTACACCGATTTTCACGCTCGGGAAACACGATTCTTCTTTCGTGCCGAACAAACGTTAGAAAACGGTGAGCAAATTTCTGGCTATGTTGAGTTTGATTTTCTCGGCACGCCAGGTGGTGATAAGCGCATTACCAACTCCTATTCGCCGCGCGTGCGCCACGCCTTTATTCAATACCGAAACTGGATGGCCGGCCAATACTGGAGTAATTTCCAAGATGTTACCATTATTCCGGAAGCACCTGATTTTGTAGGTGCGCCCGATGGCATTGTGTTTAATCGGCAGCCACAAATTCGGTATACCATGGCGAATGGTTGGAGTTTCTCAGTAGAAGCACCGGAAACCACGGTAACACCTAATATGGGCGGCACCAGCCGCGTAACCACCGGTGATACCGCCATGCCCGATCTTACCGCGCGCTACCAAACTAAAATCGATAATGTTCATTATAGCGTGGCGGCTATTGTGCGGCGACTCGAGTATCGTAAAGACGGCGTGAACGATACCATTAATGGCTACGGTATTAACCTCTCAACCAAAATTGAGCTGGGTAAGCATGATATACGTGCAGGCTTCGTATATGGTGAAGGCCTTGGCCGTTACGTGGGTATTAACTCTGTGAACGGAGCTGTAGTTGATGATGCGCTAAACCTTGATACCTTGGGCTACACCGGTGTTACTTTGGCATATCGCCATGTTTGGAGCGATAAATACCGCACAAACTTTATTTTTTCCCGCGGCATGTTCGATGATAAGCGCGAGTTTACCGGTATTGATGCCAACGATCACACCCAGCGTATTGCTGCTAACTTGATGTATCAAGTGAACGAAAAGCTTGTGGTGGGAGCTGAATTAAGCCGTGCTAACCGGGAACTGCTCAGCGGCGATGATGGCAATCTCGATCGTTTCCAAGTGAGCGCAACTTATGCATTTTAACCGTTCAGCGTAAGTGTTCAGCAAGTGAGCGCTTACGCCACCACTTTCCTTAGTTACCTCTCTTAATTTTTGGTAAACTCCGATACTCAGTTATCTTTGCGAGTGTCGGAGGTTTTTTATGTCAGAGCAGAAGCAAACCAAAAACGACATCGACCTGTTTCGCGAAATGATGCAGGACGTGAAGCCCTTACCACAAAAAGAAATAGCTACCGTTAAAACACCGGCAGCATCGGCCGAGAGCCTAGAAGAACGCCGCCGCGCCGCCGAAGCAAAAATAGAAGAAGATGCCGCCGCCGCGTTAAGCGAAGAAGTGCGCGAATGGGTAGCACCTACCGATGTGATTGGTTGGAAACATGACGGGGTGCAAGATGGCGTATACCGACAATTAAAACGGGGTAACTACGAGCCACAAGCCACACTTAACTTGCATCGATTGCGAGTAAGCGAAGCGCGCCGCGAGGTGGCTAGCTTTATTCAAGAGTGCTACCGCACCGGCGTACGCACCGCACTCATCATTCATGGCCAAGGTTTGAAGAGCCAACCTAGGCCTGCCTTACTGAAAAGTTTGTGCCATCAATGGCTCCCTGAACTCGAGCCCGTATTAGCCATTCACACCGCCCAAAAGTTTCACGGCGGCTCCGGCGCCAGCTATGTCATGATACGGAAAAATTCGGCTGTTAAACTAGCTACTAAAGAACAAAACCGTAAACGGTAAACGTTGTTTACCTTAGTTTAAATATAGGAATACCAAGATGTTGATATCAAGCCAGCCATTTAAACGCACCTTGCTATTAAGTGCCACGCTTTTGAGCCTCGCCGTACCTTTCAGTGTGAATGCTCATGATCATGACGATAGCGATAAAGAGCCAGAAAAACCTAAGCAAATCATTTTAGTGATTGCCGATGGTATGGGCCACCCGTTCGTATCTGCCTATCGGTATTTTAAAGATGGCCGTAATCACACGATGGCCGCTGATGTTGAGCAAACCATTTTCGATCGTTACCTCGTAGGCAGCGCCAGCACCTACCCTGCCGATGATACGCTAGTAACCGATTCGGCCGCGAGCGCTACCGCCCTCGCTACTGGAGTAAAAACCTACAATGGCGCTATTTCAGTAGATGCTGATGGTAATCCGATCCCAACCATCATGCACAAAGCGCGGGATTTAGGTTGGCAAACGGCAGCTATTGCCACCACACGGGTAACCCACGCAACCCCGGCATCATTTTTTACCCATGTGCCCTCGCGCCGCATGGAAGATGAAATTGCTGATCAGTTCGCAGTGGTAGATGATAATGGCTTACCCATGTTTGATTTACTCCTCGGTAGCGGCCGCAAACATTTTGTTCTCGAAGATGAAAATGGCAATCGTGTAAGCCATTTACGCACATTGAACAACCGCGGTGTTCGCGTTGTTGAAAGCTATGAGCAACTGCAAACTCAGCAGCGCTTGCCACTGCTTGGCCTATTTCATGACGATGCATTCCCGTTTGTGATCGACGATCAAAAACGTTTAGAGCTAATGGCAAGAGAGGGCTTACGGTTACTCGGCAACAGCGAAAAGCCCTTCGTGTTAATGATTGAAGCCTCGATGGTAGATTGGTGTGGCCACGCTAACGATATCGCCTGTGCGATGCATGAAATGGCGGAGCTTGATGATTTAATGCTGTTTTTAGAAGAATATGCCGAAGGCCGCGATGACACGCAAATCATCTTAACCGCGGATCACAGCACCGGCGGTTTAACTTTGGGCGCTGATGGTGATTACAAATTCCGTGCCGGTGATATTCATAATGTAGGCCGAAGCCTACGCGTGATGGCTACTGAGCTCAACGATATGCCCGCTGTTGATTGGGATGCCTATATCGATGAATATCTGCCGTTCACGTTAACAACGGAGCACCAAACCGCTCTCACCGATGTAGCCGCGAGCACTAGCGAGCGCCGCCGCGCCGAAATCCAAGCCATTTTGATTGATATCGTGCGCTTTCACACCGGCGCCGGTTGGACCACAGGCGGACACACCGGTGAAGATGTACCGGTAATCGCCATTGGCCCATGGTCAGAAAACTTCAAAGGCGCCCAAGATCACATCGACATCGCCACCCAACTCATCGATTGGGTACAGAACTAAAAACTCCGGCTTGGCTGCGGCATGGATGTCAGCGGCTTCCGGCGGGGCTGTGGATGCCAGTCAGAACCGCTCAAGCACATCCATGTGACGCTGTGTACCGCGCCATCCTTGGCGCGGACACTTCTGCCTGGCATCCACAGCCCCACCTCACGCCACTGAATTCCATGCCGCAGACACCCAGCTTTGCCCGTAGCCTTCCACAAACGCGCCTTCGCCCACAGATCCGCCTCGGGCGCCCTGCAGAACCGCAGTTCACCACATGAACCATAATTTTGTCGGCGCAAACTCGAGCTTTAGAAGAAAGATGATGGGCTGATCTGAAAACGATTGGCGAGTTTAATAATATGTTCTTTCGTCAGATTTCGTTTACCAGCAAGTACTTGCGAAACCATGCTTTTTTTCCGATTTCGTGCTCAAAATCCGCTGTTTTTAAACCATATTGATCCATTAATACACGCAACATTGCTACACCAGAATCAACGTCAGCCATTTTTTTATTAAAGCCCGCGAACTCATGGCGCGAGCTGGGCCTGTGGGTGCTGGCGGGTTTTTGGGAGGTTATGTGAGAAGCCGGGTGTCTGCCGCATGGATGCGGCAGCCAAGCCTACATGGACGTATTTACGGCGTCCCGGATTAGCACATAACCTCCCAGAAACTGAGCTGGCACCCACAGGCCCAGCGGAAGCCGCTGATCTCCGTGCGCAGCCAAGCCTGGGGGTTACGAGCCGAAGTAGCGGCGGGCGTTGCGGAAAATGCGCAGCCAGGCGCCGTCTTCGCCCCAGGATTCGGGGTACCATGAATTACTAATGGCGCGGAATACTCGCTCCGGATGAGGCATCATAATTGCCACCCGACCGTCGGCGCTGGTGAGGCCAGTAATGCCTTGCACCGAGCCATTCGGATTCGCCGGATAGGTTTCCGTTATTTCGCCATAGTTATCCACATAGCGCAAAGCCACCTGCTTGCCTTTCGCCAAGCCCGCAAGCGCAGCATTACCATCACCGCGGCTAAATTCTACCCGGCCCTCACCATGGGAAACCGCAATAGGCATTCGCGAGCCTGCCATGCCGCTGAACCACGGTGAATTGTTATCTTGCACCTCAACCATGGCCACCCGCGCCTCGAAACGTTCAGAGCGATTGGTAACAAAATGGGGCCAGTGCTCCGTGCCTGGGATCAGTTCATGTAAATTTGAAAGCATCTGGCAACCGTTACACACACCCAAAGTGAGCGTATCTTCACGAGCAAAGAAGTTTGCAAATTGCTCACGGGCGTTGGCGTTAAACAAAATAGATTTCGCCCAGCCCTCGCCTGCACCCAAAACATCACCGTAAGAGAAACCACCACACACAGCCAATGCTTGGAAGCCATCCAAAGTAACGCGGCCACTAAGAATATCGCTCATGTGCACATCAATCGCAGTGAAACCGGCTCTATCGAATGCTGCCGCCATTTCATAATGGGAATTTACACCCTGCTCCCGCAAAATTGCGATACGCGGTGAGAAGCCTTTTAAAATATGCGATGCCGCCACATCTTTTGCCGGATCAAAGCTCAATTGCGCGCTTAAACCAGGATTGTTTACATCTTGCTTGGCTACAAATTCTTCATCAGCACAAGCCGGATTATCACGTAACCGCTGCATCTGGTGCGTTGTTTCTGCCCATATGGCACGCAATGCTGAACGCTTCTCTTGATAAATAATCGTATCAGCTTGCACTATACGAATCTCATCTTGGCTACTCACGCGGCCAATATCTAAATACATATCCGCATAACCGGCCGCTTCGCACTTCGCCTGAATTTGCGCTGCAACTTCCGCGCTCACTTGCAACACAGCGCCTAGTTCTTCGCTGAACAGAGCAGCAATCGCATCAACATTATTCGGTAGCTGTAACTCAACTCCACAGTTGCCAGCAAAAGCCATTTCAGCGGCAGTTACGAAAACACCACCATCAGAGCGATCGTGGTACGCCAAAAGCTCTTTGTTAGCTACCAGCTCTTGTGTTAACTCAAAGAAGAAACGCAGCTCCGCAGGGGCTTCTAAATCAGCCGGCACATCACCCAACTCACGGTAAACCTGCGCTAACGCAGAGCCACCTAAGCGATTTTTCCCGCGGCCTAAATCAAGCAATACTAAACGTGCATCATCGCGTTCACTGCGCAGCATGGGGGTAACCGTTTTGCGCACATCCGTTACTCGGCCAAACGCGGTTATCACCAATGATAGTGGCGATATAACCGCCTTATCCTTGCCGTTCTCCTGCCAACGCGTTTGCATCGACATAGAATCTTTACCCACCGGAATAGTGATACCCAGCTCTGGGCAAAGCTCCTCGCCAATGGCTTTTACCGCCTCGTATAATCCAGCATCTTCACCTGGGTGGCCCGCAGGTGCCATCCAGTTGGCGGAAAGTTTAATGTGTTTAAAATCACCAATCGCGGTACCAGCGATATTCGTAATCGCCTCCGCTACGGCTAAACGCGCAGAAGCGCCATGGTTCAGCAATGCCACTGGGGTGCGCTCACCCATCGACATAGCCTCGCCCGCATAACTATCGTATGAGGCGGCCGTAACACCACAATCAGCCACCGGAATTTGCCAAGGCCCAACCATCTGATCCCGCGCCACCAAGCCTGTTACGCTGCGATCACCAATCGTAATTAGAAAGGTTTTTTCCGCGATAGCCGGCAAGCGCAACAAGCGATTTACGGCATCCGCTATTTGCATCGTATCCGTAGCCAACGCGGTATTTTCTACTTTGCTGGATTGGGCCTCTCGATGCATTTTGGGCGTTTTACCCAGCAGCACATTGAGTGGCATATCCACCGGGTAATTATCAAATACTTCATCGTACAAACGTAGAGTTTGCGCTTCTGTGGCTTCGCCTACTACCGCAAAGGGTGCACGCTCGCGTTTACATATTTGCTCAAACGCGGCTAGGCGTTCCGGCGCAATCGCAATAACATAACGCTCTTGCGATTCATTGCTCCACACCGCCATTGGCGACATGCCCGGTTCATCATTTGGAATCGCGCGTAATTTAAACTCGCCACCGCGGCCACCATCGTTCACTAATTCAGGCAAGGCATTAGATAAACCGCCGGCACCCACATCGTGAATAAATACAATTGGGTTTTCTTCACCAAGCTGCCAGCAGCGGTCAATCACTTCTTGGCAACGGCGTTCCATCTCTGGGTTTTCCCGCTGTACCGAGGCAAAATCCAGCGCTTCAGAGGAATCGCCCGAGGCCATAGAAGAGGCCGCACCGCCACCCAAGCCAATATTCATAGCCGGCCCGCCGAGTACAACAAGAGGCGCCCCTACCGGAATATCGTGCTTTTCTACATGTTCTTCACGGATATTGCCTAAACCACCCGCGATCATAATAGGCTTGTGGTAGCCCCGTACTTCCATGCCATTGAAGCTGTTTACTTTCTCTTCATAGGTGCGGAAGTAACCAAGAATATTCGGCCGGCCAAATTCGTTATTAAACGCGGCACCGCCCAGTGGCCCTTCAATCATAATATCTAGCGCACTAACAATGCGTTCTGGGCGCCCAAAATCTTCTTCCCAAGGCTGCTCAAATCCGGGAATACGTAAATTCGAAACCGAAAAGCCAACCAACCCTGCTTTTGGTTTTGCGCCAATACCAGTGGCGCCTTCATCACGAATTTCTCCTCCTGAGCCAGTAGCTGCGCCAGGATAGGGTGAAATCGCGGTAGGGTGATTATGAGTTTCCACTTTCATCAAAATATGAATCGGCTCACCGTGATAATGATATTCGGCACTGCCCGCTACGGGGAAGAAACGGCCGGCTTCAGAGCCTACCATCACCGCGGCATTATCTTTGTAGGCCGATAACACGTATTCAGGCGTTACTTCATAGGTGCGCTTAATCATTTTAAATAATGATTTTTCTTGTGCTACACCATCGATTGTCCATGAAGCGTTAAAAATTTTATGCCGGCAATGTTCGGAGTTTGCCTGAGCAAACATATACAGCTCGGCATCAACCGGGTTGCGGCCTAGCTTCTCGAAATTCTCTGTGAGGTAATCAATTTCATCATCCGCCAATGCCAAACCTAAACTTTGGTTGGCATCAACTAGGGCTTGCCGCCCTGCGTTGATAATATCTACCGACGTAAAAGGTGCTGGGCTTTGCTCGGTAAAAAGTGCCGCAGCATCAGATAAATCTGAGAATGTGCTCTCTGTCATGCGATCGTGCAACAACGCGCTCGCTTGCTTGAGCTGCTCAGGGTTTAAATTGCCTGTTAAATAATAGGCAATACCACGTTCAATTCGCTCAACATTACTCAAGCCGCAATTGTGGGCAATGTCCGTTGCCTTCGAAGCCCATGGCGAAATGGTGCCAATGCGCGGCGTTACAAGAATTAAGTGCCCGCTTAGTGTATGTGCTTCACGCTGTGGCCCGTAGGTGAGTAGTTTATCTAAAACTTGCTTTTCATTTTCTGCTAATGCAGCGTTAGCCCCCTCTTTCGTGCTATGCACAAAATGCACGAACTCAGCATAAATGGCATTAATTGGTAAGCCTACGCTGTGTAAACGTTGACTAAGCTTCTCGGCACGAAAATCGGACAAAGCAGGTGAACCACGAAGGATATCCACGGGTTGAGCTCCAGATTACTTTGAGGAATGAAGATGGGCTCATATTATAAAGAAAATGACACTAAGTTGCGACATAAATGACAATGCAGAAATCGTGTTGTTCTGTTATAACTAGCGGTATGAAACTATCAACCGAGTTGCAACAACAGCCATGAACCTTGTTTCAAAAGATAGCGCTTGGCCGGCAATGCCTATTATTTTGCTCCTTGCACTGATATTTAGCCTATCGGGTTGTGGCCGCGAGCGCGTGGATCAAAATCAATTGGAGCGTATCCAAGAACGCGGTGTGTTGCGGGTTGGCACCATGATGAGCCCAGTGAATTACTATTATGGGGCAGATAATTTAGAAACAGGATTCGAGTTTGAGTTAGCCGCTAACCTAGCAAACCAGTTAGGGGTAGAGCTGGAAATGAGCACGAGTTACGAGCTCCGTGATTTATGGCGCAAACTTGAATACGGTGACATTGATTTTGTTGCTGCGGGCATTGATGTAACCGAACCGCGCTTAGAGTGGTTGAAGTTTACCCCGGCTTATCACAACGTTGAACAAAAACTGGTTTTTCGCCAAGGCGCGCAAAATCGCCCACGTAATTGGGATGATGTAACCGGCACGATTCGTGTAGTTGCGGGCAGTAGCCATGAGGAACACTTGCGCGAGCTGAGCAAAACTTATCCGCATTTACAATGGACAAGTACTCACCTCTATGATGCCGATGAAATTCTTGAGCATGTTATTCAAGGGAAATACGATTACACCATTGCCGATTCTCATCATTTAGACATTAAGCGCCGTGCTTTTCCAAATCTAAGTATTGCGTTTACTACTCGCGATTCTGTGCCTATAGCTTGGGCATTTCGCGGTGGCCATGATGATTCACTTTACGCGGCAGCGGTTGAATATATTGGCCGTCAGCACGAGGGTGGCGAAATCGCGCAACTGATCGACCGCTATTTTGGCCATGTGGCGAACTTTAATTTCGTAGATACACGTGCTTTTATTGCCGCTACCGAGCAGGTATTGCCCAACTACTTAGATTATTTTCAAGAATATTCCGGTGATTTAGATTGGCGCTTACTAGCCGCGGTAAGTTATCAAGAATCACACTGGAACCCACGTGCGCGTTCGGTTACCGGCGTGCGCGGGTTAATGATGCTAACCCTGCCTACGGCGCAAGATATGGGGGTGAATAGCCGATTAGATCCCCAGCAAGCCATACGTGGTGGTGCCGAATATTTGCGCCGGTTACATCAGCGCTTACCTGATCGCATTACAGAGCCGGATCGCACATGGTTAGCACTTGCCGCTTACAACGTGGGTTTGGGACACTTGGAGGATGCGCGAATTATTACTCAGCGCCAAGGTGGAAACCCCGATTATTGGATTGATGTTCGTGAGCGTTTACCCCTGCTTCGGCAAAAACAATTCTATCGCACTACGCGCTTTGGCTTTGCTCGAGGCGATGAACCGGTTAAATACGTAGAGAATATTCGCCGTTACTTTGATACGCTGGTATGGCTCGATGAACAGGGGCGGTTGCCCGTTTCAGACACAGATTACGCCAACATTACACAACCTGCGGAAAGGGCTGAAGAGCAATGAAACTAAAATCCAGATTCATCAAAAATGAACGCCGCCGGCAATTATGGAAGCGCCATAGCAGAAACATTGTAGATCGCCGAAATAAATGGTTTTACCTTACCGAAACCAAGTTGCGGCCACCTGTTTGCCCGCATACGCCAGATCCAGAATATTTGGATTTTCAGGCGCTTAAAGATTAGGCTTTAAGCGCTTTTTTAGTGCTTTTTTGCGTTCCCGCTGGGCACTAAAGAAGCCCGAGAGCTGTACGGCACAATCGGCTTGCAACACGCCACTGGTGATTGCAATTTGATGATTCAGCTCCGGGTGTTGGAGTAAGTTCATTAAACTGCCCGCAGCGCCTGTTTTCAGATCTGGCGTGCCATACACTAAACGGCCAATGCGGCTATGCACGAGCAAGCCTGCGCACATTGGGCACGGCTCGAGCGTTACATACAAGGTAGTTTCTAATAATCGATAGTTGCCGATTTCTTGGGCGCCTTGGCGAATGGCTTCAAACTCCGCGTGCAACGAGGGATCGCAGCCCCCAATTACGCGATTGCGGCCAACCCCAATAATTTCGTTGTTGTGCACTAATACCGCACCCACAGGCACTTCGCCATCGGCTTCGGCCTGTGCTGCCAAAGCGATGGCTTTGCGCATATAAACTTCATCCAGTTCCTGTTGCGCTGCCGAAGTAAAGTCTGTGCTCATTTGTACTTATTTCCTTTCTCATGCAACGGCAATATGTTTAAACCCGGCAGTTTAGGCACTGGCAATCCAAATCCCCGCCACAATATAACCAGCGGTTGCCAAGGTTGCGGCTAACAGGGCATAGGGTAGCTGGGTTCGCACGTGATCGATGTGTTCGGAGCCAGAAGCTAACGAAGCGATAATTGTGGTATCACTAATGGGCGATGAGTGATCACCGAAGATGCCACCAGCCAGCGCCGCACCCACGAATAACGCTACTGGAAGATCGAGGCCGAGCGCCAGCGGAATGGCAAGCGGCAACATAATAGCAAAAGTGCCCCAGCTTGAACCAATGGCAAAGGCGGTAAGCGCTGATAATAGGAAAATTAAAGCGGGCAACAGCCAAATAGGCAAACTGGCATTCAAAATGCCGGCTAGGTATTCGCCAGACCCCAAGGTACGGGTAGCATCGCCGAGGGCAATGGCAACCCACAAAATAATGGCAAGTGGCAATATCTTCCAAGCTCCGCGCAAAATTGCACTTAGAATAACTTTGCTCGATGCGCCCAAGCTCCATACCGTGCCGGCGATGGCAATGCCAAGCGCAACCATAATAGCGGTGAACACACTCACCATGCCATCACCGGAAACAATGCGCCCTTCCCCAGTAATATAGAGCATAACCGGCACCATCAGCACCATAGTCACCAAGCTGATAATAACGGTGTACAGCGCACCTTTATTCACCGTTTCATTATTCACTTTTGCCATGGGCTTTTGCACATGGTTGCTACTGACTTGTTGTTCAAAACCCTTCATTGGCCCGAATGCCCAGCCCGTCCAAGCCACAAAGAGCGCGAGAAATAAGGCAATAATGGCGTAAAAGTTCAGGCCTATGGACGCCACAAAGGTACTGATCGGATCGTTAATTCCTTGGTTCCCGATAAGGCCAATATTGAAGGCGCCCCAAGCGTTCAGAGGAATCAAAATGCATATCGGTGCGCAGGTAGAATCAATGAGATAGGCTAATTTCTGCCGAGAAATCCCCAGTTGATCGTAAACTGGGCGTGAAGTGGTACCTGATGTCATGATGGAAACATTGGATTCAATAAACACCAACACCCCCAAGATCCAGGTAAACATTCGCGCTCGGCGCTTATTCGGAACCAACTGCTTTTGCTGCAAGGCGGCAACAAAGTGGCGAAAGGTGCCACCGCGTTCGAGCACTCCAAACAAGGCGCCAATGGCTAAAGTAAAACCCCAGATAAGCTGATTGGAAGGGTCGATGAGAACTTCACCTAAGCTACTTACCCCGGAAATAACACCAGTGCCCAAGCTCGGCATAAATAACAACACGTGGGCCAAAAGCACACCACCCAACAGAGCTAACACCACCTTCCGCGTGATGATGGCAAAAAGAATGGCTAACAATGATGGTAATAAGCTTAACCAACCGAGCTCTGTATTCATGAAGTAGGCCTTATTTGCTTTTGTTATGTTGCGATTCTATCACTAAACTTAAAACAAAACTTTAGCGCAAAAATAACATGATGGGTAAGGCGTTTGTGCCGCAGCATGAAAAAAGCCACTCGTGTGCACGAGTGGCTTTTGATTACTGCCTTATTGGTTATTTTGGCGTTAATTATTCCGGCGCACGCTCTACTTCTGCGGTACCTGAAATTAAGGTAACAAAACGAGCGCCCGTTTCCGCATTAACGCGAAACTCTACTTCTGCTTCACCATCTGGACGTAACTCATCACCCGCTAGAATCTCGAACTCATCATTGATTTCCAAGCTCACAACTACCGGTTCCGGATCCGTAGGTTCTGGTTCCGGTGCCGGTGTAGCTTGCGGCGGATTTACCGTATCAAATTGCGTTGGGCCATCGCTGCCACCACAGGCGGCTAAGCCGAACGCAGCAACCATAATGAGTGCAGCTTTAAGTGCCGTATTAATGATAATTTTCATAAAATATCCTCTTTTCTCGCTGCTTATTCAAATACGATTGGGTTGCTCACTCTCATGCGAATACGCGCGTTTACGCCATTTTCATCATGTAAGTGAATACTTGCATCTGCTGGAATAGTTACCGAGCTTGGTAACACATCACCCAAAGTAGTGCAGCTTTCTGTACATTGCTCGAAGCGCGCAATAATTTCGCTGTTCAACATGATAACGCGGGCACTCAAGCCTTCTTCATTTTGCACCGCTATCTGTTGCTCATAACCATCTTCCGTTGCCATTAACGCGCCAGTAGCCAAGAAGCCTTCGGCATTCACCATTAAGGTTTCACCGCTAAAGTTTGTGCGCGTGCTGTGCACTTGTTGCGGCATAACACTGAAATGCACATCAACATCGCCCGCAGCGTATTCAACAACACCATGCTCGGTATCCGTAAAACCAACTTGGCTACCCGCACTATGCACCGCAACCTCCGCGCCTTCGGCCGTTAACTCAATAAAGCCGTTGGCATCTAAAGCGAAGTTCAATACATCGTTGCTGGCAGTGAATCGGGCTACGAAATCATCGTTTGCCAAAGGTATTACGAGTTCTGCCGGTACAACATTTGCTGTTACACCAGCCACTGAGCTTGAGAACATAGAGGCCACATCATCTAACCATTGCTCTATGAACAGTGCGCCGTTAGCTAGCACTTCAAGTTCAAGGTTATTTACTGTGGCAGAGTAAACAGCACCGAACAAATCAGTTTGCCAACCACTCGCCGTTATCCCATCCATGTTGTTACTGGTTGGCTGGGTATCTTGAATAGGCTGAGGCCCTAAATCTACGTTGATCAGCTCACCATCAGCCGTTGCTATACTCAACGCGTTGCCTTCAATCACCGCATCAATTAATTGCAACTCAGTACCTGCCCAAAGGTAACTCACACCACTTGTTTGAGCTTCACCATCAAGCGTTAGGTTGCCCATGCTATCTAGCAACAAGTTTTGCTCACCTTTAGTGATTGCGAATGCGCCTGTTATCGCAGATTCTGCCGACACACCCGCATCAGCACTACTAATTAAGGTTAGGCTTCCTTCAATTACAGAGAAGAAGTTAGCTAAACCAGCATTCGTTGTAACTACCGCACGCAATTGCTCATAACCATCATCGGTGATTACTTGTGCTTGGTAATCGGCAGTAAACTCGATCTCTGCTTGCTCGTTGGCGTAAACGCTAGTGGTTTCTGTTTCACTTGCAGTGGTTAGCGCTAGTGGCATTTCGTTGCCGGCTAAAACATGCAAGGTATGATTGCCCACTTTAACTTCCCACATGCCATCTTCTGCAAGAGTAATCGCTTCTGCAGCCGCTGCGAAATGCACTTGATAATCATGCACAGCAGAAGTTACTTGTAGTTCCAGTACGCGGTTATTTGGGCTCACCAACAAGTTAGCATCCACTAACCGCTCACCCATTTCATAGCGAACTTCAATGCTCGTATTCTCACTACCCGGTACGGTGAAGCGTTCAACCGTAGCGTTACTTGGCAAGTTTACGCCGCGTGGTAACGCTGTTTCAGGATCAACCGGCGCCGGTGTTTCAAAGAAGAAATCAACCACGATTGGATCATGATCCGATGAACGGAATGGTGCAGTACCAGTGAAGTTTGCTGGCTTCGGAATCGAGCTAGAAGGTAAGTTTCCTAGTGTGTAATTAAACACCGGAAGCTCATCGCTGTTAATGTGCCAAGCGCGCGCATCAACCATATTTTGCGCCATAGAACTATTCACTACGGCATGATCTAAGCTACCTGATTGGCCTTGGAACACATAGCTATACACTTCTGGATTATCAAAATTAGCTGCAATCGCCGCATTCACGTAACCATTTGTGTATAACGCTGCTAAAGGATCTTCTTGCGCATAGGCATTAAAATCACCTAACACAATGGTATGATCACTATCAGCCGACGTTGGGTTGCTATCTAACCAGCGAGCTAAGGCTTGTGAAGAAAGCGTACGCCACTCATTCCAGCAGCCTTGGCCATCACCTGCATCGCTGTTCGCACCGGAAGCACCAGAGCAAGATTTCGCTCGTAAGTGCAATGCCACAGCCGTGAACTGATAGAAATCATCAGCAATGAATGTTTGTGCCAGCGCAGGGCGTTGGCGGGAACTATCAAAATCAGGATCCACGCTGCTATCAAGAACTGCGAAATCACCTACGGTGGCAATACTTTCAGTGCGGTAGATAAAGCCGTTCTTAATAGCATCCGTGCCAACAAAGCCTGTTGCTACATAATCCCAAACTTCAGAACCCTGGTTTTCATTTAACGCGTTAACTAGCGCTTGCAGCGTAGAATCATCAGCGTCGTTTTCAATTTCCACCAATGCCACTACATCAGCATCTAATGCCGCAATAGCACCGGTTAACTTGGCTAATTGTAATTCCAATTCTTCGCTAGTTGATGCACCACGGCAGCTCAGTTCATTCGGGCCACAGCTACCACTTAAAGTGGTGAACAGGTTTTCAACGTTTAAGGTTGCCAAGCGCAGGTTGCTACCTGCAGCACGAACCACTGGCTCTGGCCGTTCGTTGGCACCTTGCACAAATGGAATTTCAGTACCCACGTGCACACGATAAGAACCGAAGCTATACCCCATGTGGCCAGTTACATCAGTTTCCACCAAGAAACCGTTGCGAATTGGGTTTTCAAAATTAACTTCGCTACCATCAATGCCACTTAAGAATGGGGTGCGGTAGGTGCCGGTGCGCGCGTTATCAAATATTAATTTGTTTCGCGCATTTTCTTCCAATACTGCACGAGCAGCTTCGCCCGGCGCTGCAACCTGCGTTGGTTCAAATAAACGGCCGTTAGATACTTGGATTTCACCAAAGCGCACAGCACTGAATACTTCAGTAACCGTGAGCGGCTGTTCACTGCTCACGAGCATACCCTCAAGCGATTCCAAATCAGTGAAGTTCTCAATAGGTAACGAGAAATTCGCCGCGGAAACGGTATCGAGCTCACCGGTAGCACAGATTTCTACATTAGTAACATCGCTAATTTGCGTATTGTAGAAGTATTCGCTTACCGTGCCTTGCACCCGAACTACATCACCTTCCGCAAGCGGCACACCAAAACCAGCATCATATACAAAGATGCCTTCTGAGGTGAGGGGGTTGCTATCGGCATTTTCTGATTTTTCTTGCAAGAAGAAGCCGCCTAAACCACCGTCGCTGGTATCTTGGTAAACACCCGTTACTACTGCTTCAACTTGAACTTGGGCACCCTGCATTTGACTTTGGAAACCAAAACCTTGCACTTGGTGAATGCGAGTTACTGGCGCACCACAAGCAAACTCAACTGGATCGAAAGGCGCCATTAACGCACTCATATCCAACTGGGCGATTCGCCACGTGCCACATTCGCCACTTTCGTAATTAAAACGAAACGCGATATGGGCAACACCTTCTAGAGCTTGCAGTTCCTCGAAACCAGCAAAGCGTTCCGGTGCGTTATTACTCGAGAAATCACTACTATTAACAGTAGTGAGCAATACCCAATCTTCTGGGTTAACCGCATCACCGTTTTGCGGCACCGTGGTGTAGTAAACTTCAAGCGGGTTATCACCAGGGAAGCCACGCGCGATATCAAAGTTCAAGCGCTCATCGATTTGGCTATCAAGGTTAATCGCAGGTGAGATCAACCAGTTATCATTAGCTTGGCAGCCGCTAACAAAAGGTGAGAAAGAAATATTGCCAAAGCTACCGTTCCAATCCCAGCGCTGTTCGCCAGATACAGCAACTTCACTCCAGCCCATCTCAAATGGGTTTGAGCTAAAATCTTTGTTGTATACGGTAATTCGGTCGGCATCGGCCGCACTTAAAGCCGTTACTTGCACGTTATCAAAGCGGTTATTACCGCTGGTAGACGTTGCACCTGTTAGGGTTACGCGCACGAACACATTTGCTTGATCATTAAGTTCGCTGATAGCGGATAAATCGTAGCTGCGAGCTTGGTAACTGCTACTTAACGCGCCACTATCGGTCTCCACTGTTGTGAAGGTTTCACCATCTAAAGAGTAGGCCACAACGCGCTCAACGAAGCCCGTACTTGAACCACGTTGTGCCCAGCTTACTTCTAAATCCACCAGCCCGGTCATATCAATCATTAACTCGAATGATGCACCATTATTTGCGGTATCCGTGCCACCACGAATAGCTAAATCTCGGCCAGCTGGAAAGCTAGAATCTAAACGGTTCGTTGTTGTGCCAGTAAAATCGGCGATACCATCAGCGTAATCACCTATATTCACCAAAGTGAACATAGCGCGATTACCAACATCGGGGGTTAAAGGAAATGAGTTTTCCGTGAATTCGCCTTGGTTAAAACTCCAGTAACCAAGTACTTCGCGATCGTTAGCCTGCACTGTTGTTGCGAGCAACAACAGTGCAGCCGTGAATAGCGCCTTAATGAAAACCTTCATGAGGTAGCTCCAAGCATATTTAAGTTATTAAAATAATTAAAATGGCTTTGGAGTATAGCGCTTGATTATTACAAAATCTTTACATCATTTTGTATAGTGAAAAACACTCAACTAACGGATAAGCTTCACTATTCCCACTCAATAGTAGCGGGAGGCTTTCCAGATACATCGTATACAACTCGAGAAATACCGTCGATTTCGTTAATAATTCGATTCGAAACTCGGCCCAAAAGTTCGTAGGGTAAATGTGCCCAATGCGCCGTCATAAAATCGATGGTTTCTACCGCACGTAAAGAAATTACCCAATCATATTTACGCGCATCGCCCATTACGCCTACTGAACGCACCGGCAAGAATACGGCAAAAGCTTGGCTTACTTTGTGATAAAGCTCCGCTTTGTGTAACTCCTCAATGAAAATAGCATCTGCACGGCGGAGTAAATCGCAATACTCTTTCTTCACTTCGCCCAACACTCGCACGCCTAAGCCCGGCCCAGGGAAAGGATGGCGGAACAACATATCGTAGGGTAAACCCAGTTCAAGACCGATTTTACGCACTTCATCTTTAAATAATTCCCGTAACGGCTCCACCAACTTCATGCGCATACCCGGTGGTAAACCACCCACGTTATGATGAGATTTAATCACATGCGCTTTACCAGTTTTTGAGCCCGCCGATTCTATAACATCGGGGTAGATCGTGCCTTGCGCCAACCAATCCACATCAGTTAACTCATTCGCTTTTTCATCAAACACTTCAATAAACGAGCGTCCAATTGCTTTGCGCTTCGCTTCTGGCTCATCAATACCCGCTAGGGCATCTAGGAAACGATCTTCAGCATCCACACGAATAATATTCAAACCGAAATGATCGCCGAACATTTCCATCACTTGATCAGCTTCGTTTAAACGCAATAAACCGTTATCCACAAATACACAAGTAAGCTGATCACCAATTGCCCGATGTAGCAACATAGCCGTTACCGATGAATCAACACCGCCGGAAAGGCCCAGCATTACTTTTTCAGTGCCTACTTGTTCACGAATGCGATGGATTGCATCGTCGATAATCGCGCCCGGTGTCCATAGCTTTTCACACTTACAAATATCCAGCACAAAATGTTCAAGCATGCGCTGGCCTTGGCGTGTGTGAGTTACTTCCGGATGAAATTGCACACCATAAAATTGCTTTTCTTCGTTCACCATAGCTGCATGTGGGCATGTATCCGTGCGCGCTACAGTTCTGAAGCCCTCTGGAATTGCGCCTACTTTATCGCCGTGGCTCATCCACACATCTAATAGCGGCAAACCATCTTTACTTACGCCATCTTCGATATTCGCAAACAACTTACAATCCGCAATTTGCTCAACCCGCGCATAACCAAACTCGCGTAAATTAGAGCCCTGAACCGCACCACCGAGTTGTGCAGCCATGGTTTGCATGCCATAACACACTCCAAACACCGGCACACCTGCCTCGAAAACATATTCTGGCGCCCGCGGCGAGTTCGCCTCTGGCACGCTCTCGGGGCCACCCGAGAGAATAATGCCATCTGGCTTAAAGCCTTTGATATCTTCGGCATCCACATCCCAAGCCCAGAGCTCGCAATAAACGCCAATTTCACGAATTCGGCGCGCAATAAGCTGTGTATACTGCGATCCAAAATCAAGTATCAAAATTCGGTGCTGGTGAATATCCTGTGTCATGGCTTTCCCAATATCTAATTAATTCAAGGTTCTAGGATAATAATAATGCTGCGGAAAGTTACGGAAGCCAGCTTCCGTGGGGCGGCACAGCCATTGCTGGACCGCTCAAGCACATCCATGTGACGCTATGATCCGCGCCATCCTTGGCGCGGACATTCCAGCAATGGCTATGCCACCCCACTCGCGCTCTCAACTTCGTGTAACGAGCGCAGCATTATCATCATCCTATATATAAATTCATTCTATCGCTTCTAAGCCGCCCATAGAAACCTTACCTCCAGCGGTTCCCGCTGGCACCTACGGCTCACTTGGAAGCAACCTTGCCTCGTTGCCTTTTAAAAGCGGCGGCACTGGGTAGCGCGAGCGTCTACGTTGAGTGCCGCTGGGAAATGTCCACGCCATGGATGGCGTGGAACATAGCGCCACATGGATGTGCTCGAGCGGTTCCCGGTGGTACCCAACGTAGATGCGGAAGCTACCTTGCCTCGTTGCCTTTGAAAGCGGCGGCGCTGCGTGGCGCGAGCGTCTAGTTGGGTGCCGGCGGGAAATGTCCACGCCATGGATGGCGTGGATCATAGCGCCACATGGACGTGCTCGAGCGGTTCCCGGTGGCACCCAACCTAGACGCGGAAGCCACCCAGTGCAGCCGCTTTCAACATAGGCAACTTAGCCCATGCGGTAGTTTGGTGCTTCTTTGGTTATTTGTACATCGTGTACGTGCGATTCACCCATGCCCGCTGATGTTACTTTGATAAATTGTGGCTTCGTGCGCAGCGTTTCGATATCCGCAGAACCAGTAAGGCCCATCGCTGAACGCAAACCACCCATTTGCTGGTGAATAATATTCGCAATTGGGCCTTTGTAAGCTACGCGCCCTTCGATACCTTCCGGCACTAACTTTTCAGCTTGATTCGAAGATTGGAAGTAACGATCGGAAGAGCCATGGCTTTGGTTCATGGCGCCCAAAGAACCCATACCCCGATAGGATTTGTAGTAACGGCCTTGATATAGCTCTACTTCACCGGGAGATTCCTCGGTGCCCGCCAGCATACTGCCAACCATTACACAGCTTGCGCCAGCAACAAGGGCTTTGGCGATATCACCTGAAAAGCGAATTCCGCCATCGGCGATAACTGGAATATCGCGCCCTTCAAGGCCCGCTACCGCATTTGAGATGGCAGTAATTTGTGGAACACCGCAGCCGGTAACAATACGCGTGGTACAAATTGAGCCTGGGCCGATACCTACTTTCACTGCATCAACACCCGCATCGGCCAGTGCTTGCGCACCTTCTGCGGTAGCCACATTGCCACCAATAATATTTAATTCAGGATATTCTTTACGAGTTGCACGAACACGCTCCAATACCCCTTCAGAATGGCCATGAGAGGTATCAATCAATACCACATCTACACCTGCGTCAACCAAAGCAGCAATACGTTCTTCAGTACCCGCGCCAACACCTACTGCCGCGCCTACCCGCAAGCGGCCTTGTTCATCTTTACAAGCATTCGGTTTGTTCGCCGCTTTCTCGAAATCTTTTAAGGTAATCATGCCACGCAATTCGTGGTTATCATTCACTACCAAAATCTTTTCAATTCGATGTTTATGCATCAAATTCAGAATATCTTTGCTCTTGGTATTTTCAGTGACGGTAACCAAGCGCTCTTCTGGGGTCATTACATCGGCAACGGTTTTGTTATTTGCTTCTTCAAAACGCGTATCACGGCCGGTAACAATGCCCACCAAACGATTATTATCAACCACAGGAAAACCTTGAAAACCATGCTCGGCAGCAAGGGCTTTGACTTGTTTAATCGTGGTTTTGGAGGTAACGGTTACAGGATCGGAAACAATACCACTTTCGTATTTTTTCACTTTACGCACGTGAGCGGCTTGCTCACTGATGCTCATATTCTTGTGAATAAATCCAATACCGCCCTCTTGGGCAAGTGCGATGGCGAGATCAGCTTCCGTTACTGTATCCATGGCCGCAGAGACCATTGGAATATTAAGCGAAATTGAACGTGTTAAACGGGTGTTCAGATTGGCTGTATGCGGCAAAACAGAAGAATGCGCAGGCAGTAATAGAACGTCATCAAAGGTAAGTGCTTCTTGAGCTAATCGTAGCATGGCAACATCTCTCGCTAGAGGTGAATGACTGGATCAATGTTGCGGCGGTATTTTACTCACAATGAGGCCCTCAGTAAACTAAAATCTTCGTTTCCGGCTGCTTAATTTATGTTCACTTTTTCGCAACATATTTTTTTAAGCGTTCATTAGGATGTAAATTACGGCGTAAATTAAGGCATTCTTACAGCATTTTTTTGGCGTGTTTGCTGGGGCGTTCTTACAAGTATAATCTGGGATGTTTTTGGGAGTGGGTTCTTTGAAGTATAAAACAGCGCCCCAATTTTGGCGAATAATAACCAATTTTTGGCTAATAATAACTAAAATCCACCATTTCATTCCATCGAGATTCCGCTATCATAGGTGCCAATACTGAGTATGTGAAAAGGTGTTACTGATGCAACCCGATAGCAATAGCAATGGCCAACGAAAAATCTTCACCGTAGCCCGATTAAACAGTGAAGTGCGGCGTTTACTTGAATCGCAATGGGGTTCTGTGTGGCTTCTCGGAGAAATTTCCAACTTCTCAGCGCCCGGTTCTGGGCATTGGTATTTCAGCTTAAAAGATAAAGACGCGCAAATTCGGGCCGCTATGTTCCGTGGCAACAACGCCCGCGTGAAATTACGTCCAGCGAACGGAATGCAAGTATTAGTTCGTGGCAGGCTCAGCCTCTACGAGCCACGCGGCGATTATCAGCTCATCATCGATCAACTCGAGCCTGCCGGTGAGGGCTTGCTACAACAGCAATACGAAGCTTTAAAGCGGCAACTCAATACCGAAGGCTTGTTTGCAGCAGAAAATAAGCGCCCCCTACCCACACCGATTCGCACTTTAGGTATTATCACTTCACCCACCGGAGCCGCTATTCGTGATGTTCTGAGCGTACTAAAACGTCGCGACCCCGAACTCAGAGTTATCATCTACCCCACCCAAGTACAAGGCGCCACCGCAGCAGAGCAAATCCGCCAAGCACTTGCTATTGCACTGAATCGCAACGAGGTGGATGCTTTGCTACTAACGCGGGGCGGCGGATCGCTGGAGGACATGTGGTGCTTTAACGATGAAGCGCTAGCGCGAGATATTGCCGCATCGCCTATCCCCACTATCAGCGCCGTTGGCCATGAAGTTGATTTCTGCATCGCTGATTTCGTAGCCGATGTGCGCGCCGCCACGCCCTCGGCAGCCGCAGAACTCGTGAGCCAAGATCGCAGCGAGTATTTGCGCTCACTGGCGCAAACACAATTGCGCTTACAACGAGCCTGGCAGCAATATCGGCAGAGCCGCAACCTGATGTTGCAGCACGCAAAGCGCCGTTTGGTTCCACTAAACCCGCAGCAACGCCTACAAACCAAAGCGCAGCAACTCGATGAATTCAACAGCCGCTTGCAGCGTAGCTTGCGCCGGAATTTGCAAACATCCAAACAAGTGCAAACACAAATGCAGCAACGGCTAGTTCGAGTAAACCCAGCGTTTCGCATTGAAAAAGAAAAGGCTCTGCGCGAGCAATATCAACAGCGCGCAATAAAAGCCATTACCTCGCAGCTGAATCGTTCGAATGCGCGTATGCAAGCAAACCAACAAGCGTTGGGCCTGGTAAGCCCCTTACAAACCCTTGAGCGTGGCTACACCATCAGTTTCGATAACGCGGGCAATATTATTCGCGATGTAAATCACCTCAAAGCCGGCGATCAACTGCGCACCCGCTTCGCCAACGGCGAAATCCTCAGCCGCATCGAAAACATAAAGCCAGAATAATCCAGCTCTCGGCAAGGCTTCGCCAAGGCAACAGCTGTATTCCGCTTAAGCCCCTCACGATCCAGAGACGCCGTAAACCCATCCCTGGGGGCTTGGCTGAATGTTTCGAGGTGGGAGATTAGCGTTCGCAGGGTGTCTGCCGCATGGAACTCAGTGGCGCGAGCTTGGTCTGTGGGTGCTAGCCAGAAGTGTCCGCGCCAAGGATGGCGCGGATCACAGCGACACATGGATGTGCTTGAGCGGTTCTGGCTGGCACCCACAGACCCCGCGGAAGCCACTGAGCTCCATGCGGCAGCCAAGCCTACAAGGATGTATATTCGGCATCCCTGCGAATGCTAGCTCCCACACCGGAAGATGCATCCACAGCAACCACCAGGCTTATTTTTGTTCGAGCTTTTCGGGGTTTGCGATACGAAGCTCGCTCACTTGGCCTTCAGGATGGTGCAAGTGAACATCCATTTGCGGATATGGAATACCAATGCCATTAGCATCAAGTGCGTTTTTAATGCGCTCCATGCTATCCCAATACATTGGCCAATAATCTTCACTTTTCACCCAAGGGCGAACGATAAAATCTACCGAGGAATCATTCAGTGCATTAACTGATACTCGAGGTGCTGGATCTTGAAGCATGCGCTCATCCGAGCTGATTACTTCCATTAAAACTTCTTTGGTTTTTTTCAGATCAGCATCGTAAGAAACACCAATTACCATATCAACGCGGCGAATCGGTTCCTGTGAAAAGTTAGTGATTTCATTACCCGTGATACGGGAGTTCGGCACCATGACAATTTTATTATCCGGTGTTTTCAAAACAGTAATAAACAGCTCAATGCGTTCAACTGTGCCGGCGATACCACCCGCATCTACATAATCACCCGATTTAAACGGACGATAAATCATGATGAGCACACCAGAAGCAAAGTTTGAAAGTGAACCTTGTAAAGCCAAACCTACAGCTAAACCGGCAGCACCTAAAATAGCGATGAACGAGGTGGTTTGCACACCTACATGAGAAAGCGCCATGAGTAATGAAGCGATGATGATAATCGTGCGGATAATCCCCGCCATAAAAGATACAACCGCGTTATCGATTTTGCTTTTATCTAAACGCTTTTTCATGCTCTTTGTAAGAATACCGGAGAGCACGAAACCACCCACCACGATAGCGAGTGCAATAACGAACTTACCAGCAAAAAGCAAAATTGCTTCTTGGTTTTCAACGAGCCAGTTCACTGCTTGATCCATGGTTATACCCTTAATTGTATGAGTTTTTCTGCATTATAGCCGGAAATTGAAATATCTTCGACCTTGACTATCCGCTTCACCCAGCCATTGCATGAGATCGCGAATACCCTGTGGCGCGCTGGGTTGCGGTGCTATACCGATGCGAAAATCGATACCTGTCGGCGCAAAACTCCCCGTTACACTCAAGCCTAGGAGGTTGTTTTCAGGGATATCCACACTTATGCGCCCATCAGTACAGCCAAGTTGCGCTTCGTAATCACCAAGATTTTGCCAGCTCGAACCGAGCCGGGCCTGAACTTGAATGGCATATGCTTGGCCAACAAAAGCGTTGCATACTGGGTTACCCAGTTCAAACTCGGAAATATTCATACTCACACCGCCTTGCAAAGGAATCGGTGATGACACTGGGCTTAGTACCAGCATATCTTCTAAATTCGCAGCCAAATTTGCATTTTGAATACGGATACTATTGCCGCTAGCCTGTAACTGGGCTTGGCCTTGAAGAAGGTTATTCGGGTGGCTTGGAATATTCACATCGGCGGTTGCTCGCAAACGCAGTAAATCCGTAAATTTTAATCGCCAGCTCACATCGTGAAAACTTAACCCTTCACTTTCTAGGTAACCTAGAGAACCACGCCAAATCGTACCCTCTACTCGATTTATATTAACGTTCGCCGGAATAGGGGCAAAAGAAAGTGCTACTTTGGCGGGAAAAAGCACAATTAGCCCAACTAAATACACGGCCACAACAAGGCTAATCAGCTGCCATTTCTTTATCATGAAGATACTCCAGTTATCTTTTCTCTACAGCACTTTGTAGCTTAAAAGGCACTTAATAAACGCGCGAGGGCAGATTTTCTG
Organism: Aliidiomarina iranensis; assembly: GCF_003987135.1. Taxonomy (GTDB): domain Bacteria; phylum Pseudomonadota; class Gammaproteobacteria; order Enterobacterales; family Alteromonadaceae; genus Aliidiomarina; species Aliidiomarina iranensis. Next base: position 662,887 of record NZ_PIPJ01000001.1, on the reverse strand, counting down.
CCGTTAAACGCGAATCAATAAACGACGCACGCGAACAATACCCGCATTATCCGTTTCTGATACATCAACTGCCTCAATCACAACTTGACGTTCACTCAAGCGCGCCAGTAATTCTAACAAGTTTGTGAAATCGGCTTCATTAAATACGAGCAACAGTGAATCATTCTGAGGCTGCATCCGCGCTACCTCGAGCTCCAGCTCATTGGTAAGCGTGGTTACAACGCCGCTCAATTGATTAGCATTTACCCTGCTGCCACCCTGTTGATTATTGCGCGCTTGCAACACTTGGGCGATTTGGTTTTCCACAAAGCTTTGGGTGTTATATTCACTCTCTAGCGCGGCTTCCGCTCTTTGTGTGCGTTCTTGCAGAGGCTGCCAGATCGCAAACCAAAGCAACGCAATGGCAATCACCACAGCCATTAATTGCAGCATAGTTTGCTCGCGGGGTTGCAATAATTGCCAACGCTGCAAAGCCTTCGCTCGCACTTGCATAAGTGGCGGTGCTACCTTCTGTGTGAGCGGGGTTAGCCACTGTTTAAGTTTACTCATACTCCCACCCTAACAATAATAGTGCCGTTAATTTGACCACCTCGGCTGTTAAGCTGGCCTTGATTAACGTCTAAATTCTGCTCACGCGCGATTCGAGAAAAACGTTCAAATGATTGAAAATTCTCGCCATTAGCTTGCATGCGTAATTCACCGCGGCTGTGATCATATTGCAACATGGTTAGTTGCATGGGCACATCATTAAACGCCGGTTGCAACTGCTGTAATATTTGTAAAACTTGCCCGGGGTTCCCAGCGCCACCTGTTCCTACTTTCTGCGCAAGCTGACTACGAATATCAACAATGCGGCTATCTTCTGGGAAGGTTTGCCGATAGAGTTCCTCGTATTGGCTGCGCACAAGCTCGGCTTCGCGCTCAAGCGCTACCGCACCCATCCATTCATTAACAAAGAGCAAGGCTAAAAATACCGCTGCGGCGATGCTCGGAAACTTCAGGAAGCTATAATCTTTTTTGCCACCAGAGTGCAGCTGATAATCACCCTGTAAAATGTTCACACTCTGCGGTTGGCTGTGCACCGCAAGTTGTAAGGGGAGCGCCGGATCTTTCGCTATCAGTGGGGCCGGTGGTTGTGGCCATTCGATATCCCCGAAGGCACTAATTTCTGTTAATACTTCGTTTTCTTCCGGCTGCATGCCCATCGCAAGTTCAGGTTCAAGCACAATACCGCGCCAAGCATCTTGGCGAATAACCCATTCCTTGCCAAACGCACCGGGGAACACGGCCATGCTCCAAACGTTTTGTTGCAACGGCAACAAAAAGATATCCGGATACATCACTGTGGTGTGCAAACCGGCACCAGAGAGCTGATTTAACCAGCGCTCTACTTGATCTCGGCGCACCACAAATACCGGTATAGCACTTTCTTTTGGCAACATATCAGGCCAGAAGAAGTGAAGTTGCTCAATATCTTCGGCTATCTCATCTTCAAGTGCGTAGGGGATCACACGGTCGAGATGACGGCGCGATTTTGCTGGTAAATCTACTTGATGGAAACCAATAGCCGCAGAGCTCACATAAACGCGTAATTCACGATTTTGTGCGCGTTCCGTAAGCTCGCCTAGTTCCGCAATATCTTTTAATTCGCCACTGGCAACAACACTGGCTTCTTCGCTGTGCCAAACCAACCAGCTTACCGGGCCTTGTTCACCCGCTGGTAAACGAATAATTAGTTGTTCATTCATCTTGTTCGTATCCTCCACGGGACCGATGCACTACATGAGCCACGCCATTTAAAATACGCAATTGGCTAAATCCGTAATACTCTAAATCACCATATTGCACTTGCGCCTGCAATTCAAAATATTCACTGGCAACGATAAGCTGATCAAGCTCGCTCAAACTGGTGCCATCGTTCTCTAAATTTTGTATTTCGCCTTGCTGCCGAATTGATTCAACATCAGAATAACCATCATCTGGCCGTTCCCGCAACAAACTCTCAGCGGCGGTGCGATCTAATTGTCCACGAAAAAATGCCATAACTATTTCTGGCTGAGTATCTTTTACCGTATTTAAGTTCAACTGCCACTCAGTAACCGCTGGAATAACACATACATAGGGCTTAATCAGTTGATACAATTCGCGGTTATAACCCGCTATTTGCCGCAATTCAGAAATATGCGAAAGCAAATTATTGCCAGCCTGAAAAGGTTGCGGCAACGATTCATAATCCGCATCTTCAGCGCCAAGTGAACTGTGTAATTCAGTGTTTTTATCGAGCCAATCAATCAACGTACTGGTAACCCGCTCGGCGGTAAATTCATCGACTTCAAGAGCCGTTAACAGCGCTCGATACTGTTCTTGTGCCATTAAAAACTGAGCATTTGTTTCTTCATCGGTGTATAAACTATTCAGATTAAAGCAACTGTGTAAATCGCGAATACGGCCAGCAATCATGCCACCCCGAACCGGGTAAGGGCCCTGCGCAGTAGCCCAATTTTGCGATAAGTTGGTTTGCCCTTCATTTTGCTCTAGTTCAATTAGTAATACTTGCCGTACTAACGCCTCGGCACTCATCCAATGCCAATAGGCTTGTTCAGCGTAATCGCTACTAGCAATACGCGCTACTTGCACTCGCAGCCGGCTGCTCATTTGAATAGCCAACACGGCGATTAATGCAACCACTAGCAGTACCGTGATGATGGCGAACCCTCGGGAACGCCCTGCTTGCCTTATTCTTGCGCTTGTATATCTCACGGCAGTGGCTCCGGTTTCTCACCCGAGGTGAGGAGCCAGCGCTCAATGGAACCAAAACTCGCTAACTCTAGCCGCACAATAACCACATCAGGTAAATCGTTTGGCCGTGTCCAACGATCACTTTCCTGACCCGCATGTAAAAAGCTCACTTCCAACGATTCCACGCCCGAAAGGAGATTTTGAATACTTTGATCACCGCTTACATCATCTACAAACGGCCGATATAAACGCTGCAATACGCCCTCGCGAACACGATAAACCACAGGCTGCAACTCACTGCGCGGGAGCATCATATCTGGGTTACTCCAACCTGCGCGCACAAAGGCCAAACCACCACTATCACTATCAATTAAATCGGCATCATTGGTTACATAATAGCGCTGGCTCTCTTCTGGATTCGCCCGCACTGTTCGAACTACCATTTGCCTCACATCACGATCGAGCGTGAGCATCGCAAACTGCAGTTCGCTTAATTGTTCATGCCGAGCCTTGCTCACTTCTTCGGAATCTAACATTTGCGTAAGTACAATTGCGCTCACTAACCCGATGATGGCTAAAATTGACATAGCCACTAGCACTTCAATCAGCGTAAAACCGCGTTGCCGTAACTCCCGAGCCATTAACGCCGCCCTACGAACGCACTAAGTTCTAGCACAACAGGGCCATCTTCACGCTCACGAATCATAACCGTTACCTCACGCAAATCATCGGTAACTGTTTCCAATACTCGCTGTTCCCAAAACCACTCCGATCCGGCCATTTCAGCGCTCCCGGTTTCTTCATTGCGTGGTGGCCATTCACCTGCACGAGTATTTGCATGTAATTCTGCTAAACGATTACTCGCTACTTGCTGAGCAAAATAGCGCGTTTCTAAAATGCCGGTACTGCGTAATTGTTCGGTGGCAACGTTTAGCGCCGCAAGTGCCGCAAGCGAAAAGATCACCAAGGCGAACATAGTTTCTACCAGAGTGAAACCACGATGTTTTAATACCATGTATCCCGCTCCTCTAGTTGAAGCTGAATACCGCTGCGCCCATCTACTGCAAATATGCTGGTATTTGTTTCTGTATTAGTGAAAAGTAAGCTAAAGGGCACGAATTCCGTGCTTTCAAAAATCAAAATCGTTGGTTTTGGCACTTCCTCTTCTTGATTATCTCGGCGGACATCACGGCCAAATATGGCATCGCGGTCGTCTTCCATATTATCAAGTAGGCGGAAATCACCCATTTCCAACTCAATAGAAACCAATTCCGGCGCTGTTACCGGCGCTAACGGCGTTTCAGTAACCAACTGCCAAGCTTGTTCTTCCCATCGATAGAAACTATAACTGTTGTCTTCCACCTCAATACCGTAAACGTAATTACGCAATAAGGCTTGCTCGCGGGCATGGTGCATTTGTTGGAGAAACCGTTCAGCGGCATCTTCGGCGCTATCACCAAAGCGTTGCGTAGGCGTGTTAAATACCACCACCATAGCCGCAACGCCAATGATTAAAATGGTCATCATCACTTCAATTAAAGTGAAACCACGCGCTCTTTTCCGCATAAAGTTGCTTAGTTCTCTTCTCTATCGTGCATATTCCAGTTACCGATATCATCTTGTGTGCCCGGTTGACCATCAGGGCCCACACTGAAGATATCAAACCGGCCATTTTGGCCTGGGCTCAACAAGCGATATTCAAAGCCCCAAGGATCTGCAGGTAAACGGCGAATATAGCCATCCGTTTGATAATTCCGCGGCCGCGGATCGCTTTGTGGTTCAACAACCAGTGCTTCTAAGCCCTGTTCAGTTGTAGGGTAAATACCATTTTGCACGCGATACATTTCCATCGCGTTTTCCAAAGCTGTGATATCGGATACTGCTTTTTGCATATCAGCTTGTTCCCGTTGACCGAAAATTTGCGGCACAACCAAGGTTGCCATAATGCCTAAAATTACAATTACCACCATCATCTCTAGCATGGTGAAACCACTTTGCTGTTTCATTCTCATCTTCAACCACCTGCTATTGTATTAAGAGCGAGTATTGGCAGCATCACCGCCAAAACAATAAAAAGAACCACAAAGGCCATCGTTACGATGAGCAAGGGTTCAAATACTTTTAAGGAAATATTCACTACCGCAGAAAATTCATTATCTTGGTTATCTGCACAGCGGCGCAGCATTTGCTCAAGTTCACCACTTTTTTCACCTGATGCGATCATGTGCAACATCATAGGTGGGAATAACTTACTATCCGCTAGGGACGCGCGTAAGCTGGTACCTTCACGAACCCTATCGGCGGCTATTTCAACTACCTCGCGCATACGTAAATTACCGAGTACTGAGCCGGAAATTCGCAAACCTTCGAGCAGCGGTACTGCTGAGGCCGAGAGGATGCTCAATGTTCGTGCGAAGCGTGAAGTGTTCACCGTACGGACTAAATTACCTACAAAAGGTAAATGTAAGAGGCGCTTGTGCAACATGTAGCGATATCGTGTTACTTGTAACAAGCGCTTTATGGCAAAAAACGCAATTAAAAATGCAAAAAACAGATAGACACCGTAACTGCGTAAGAAATCACTAATCGCGATAAGAATTTGCGTAATCATGGGCAGCTCCTGACCGAGGCTATCGAATTGATCAACAATTTGTGGCACTACTACAGCAAGTAAGAATGCAATCACACCGAAAGCCACTATGGATAACACGATAGGATACACGGCAGCTTGCGTGATTTGGCTGTTCATTGCTTGCCGCTGTTCGGTGTAATCAGCCAAACGGTTAAGCACCTCATCAAGGTGCCCAGATTTTTCGCCCGCGCCTACCATGGCGCAATACAAATCATCGAACACCCCCGGGAAATCGCGCATGCCATCGGCTAAACTGTACCCTTCAACAACACGGCTTCGCACCGACATCAACATCTTTTGCAAGCGCGGCTTATCGGTTTGCTCGGCGACAGCCAACAATGCTTGTTCAATGGGCAATGCCGCTTCCACCAAGGTAGCCAGCTGGCGAGTGATTAACGCTAGATCATGAGTTTTAATCTTGCGCTGAAAGAGGCTGCGTTTACGCGATGTTCCTTTTTCTTCTGCACTAGCGGCTTCAACGCTAAGGGGTAGTAAACCTTGCTCGCGCAGTTGCGAACGAATCTGCCGCTCAGTATCGGCCTCTAGCACACCTGTTTTTTTCAGGCCCTGTTTATCGAGGGCTTCATAGGAAAATGCTGGCATAAATTATTCCTCGCGAGTAACGCGGAGGACTTCCTCAAGCGTAGTTTTGCCTGCTAAAATTTTATCTCGACCATCTTGGCGAATACCTGGTGTTGTGGTTCGAATATAGCGCTCGATTGCCTGTTCGCCCTGGCCGTTATGCACTAGTTCCCGCACTTTATCGTCAACTACTAGCATTTCATGAATGCCGGTTCGGCCGCGATATCCCGTGTGATTACATTTCTCACAGCCGCGCGGGCTATAAATTTCTGGTGGATTTTCCGCGCTAACACCCAATAACTGACACTCTTCCGCACTGGCTACATGTAACTTACGGCAATCCTTACAAAGGGTGCGCACTAATCGCTGCGATAACACCGCCAATAAACTCGACGACAACAAGAAAGGTTCGATACCCATATCTTCTAAACGGGTAATGGCGCCAGCTGCTGTGTTAGTGTGTAAAGTTGAGAGCACCAAGTGCCCGGTGAGCGAGGCTTGCACTGCAATTTGTGCAGTTTCACCATCACGGATTTCACCTACCATCACCACATCGGGATCTTGCCGTAAAATAGCTCGCAAACCGCGAGCAAATGTCATATCAACCCGCGGGTTAACCTGCATTTGGCCCACGCCTTCTAACGCATATTCAATCGGATCTTCAACCGTGAGAATATTGCGATCTTTCGTATTTATTTCTGAAAGGCCCGCATACAAAGTAGTACTTTTACCTGAACCCGTAGGCCCGGTAACCAAAATAATACCGTGCGGTTTGTTAATTAAGCTGGAAAAAATAACGCGATTGGCATCGGTCATGCCAAGTTCCGTTAAATCCAATTGCGCATTATTTTTATCTAAAAGCCGCAGCACTGCTCGCTCGCCATGGCTCGAAGGCATAGTAGAAACCCGCACATCAACCGCACGCCCGGCAATCAACAATGAAATACGGCCATCTTGCGGTAAGCGTTTTTCGGCGATATCCAGCTGCGCCATAACCTTAATTCGCGAAACTAGTAAACTTGCAAGTTTCCGGTGCGGGCGCAGAATTTCACGCAGCACGCCATCGATACGAAAACGAATTACTAAATCTTTTTCGAAGGTTTCAATATGGATATCAGAAGCGCCCTCTTTGATGGCTTCACTAAGCATCGCGTTAATGAGCTTGATAATGGGTGCATCATCTTCGCTATCAAGTAAATCTTCTGTTTGCGGCAACTCTTCGGCAAGTGAAAATAAATTTACCTCGTTACCGATATCTTCCATCAGTTGTTTCGCCTCAGACGAATCGCGCTGATATGCCTGGCTCAACAACACTTCAAAATCTTGCGTACTGTGTGCTTGCACCTTAAATGGCTGGCCCAGCAAACGCCGCACTTCATGCAAAGTTTGCGGGCTTGGTTGGCTGCGGCTATTCAAAATGGGTTGCTCACCCTCATAGGTGAGCACTACGCCATAGCGTTTAGCAAACGCATAAGGTACACGCTTGTGGCCTTTACCACTTTGCTCAACTGCTTCCCCAGTTAACTGTTCTGTTACCGCCTGTTCATCTGGAAGTTGCTGAATGGCATCACTGGTTGCCTTAGAAATGCCTGCTACCGGCGCTGCTTGTTGCTCACTCATTGCTCGCTCCCAGCCTCCGCTTCACGGCGCATATCCTCGATTTCACGGCGCCATTCATCTAAAAAGCGCTGATACTCAGGTGGTAAATCGGCATCATCACCCCACTCTGGTAATACTGGCACCGTATCGTCGCGGCGTAAGGAAATTCCACGTTGGCGTTGTTCAACCTGTTGCGCACGCATATAGCTATATTTGCGTTGGCTCAATTGCCCCATAGTGGTGTCATCGCGGATAATCGTCGGCCGAATGAAAATCATCAGGTTACGCTTGCGCGTGGTTACACTGGTTGATTTAAATAAATGACCCACCAATGGAATATCACCAAGCAATGGCACCTTGGATAAGCTTTCTTGCACATCTTCATCAATCAAGCCACCGAGTACAATGGTCTCTCCATCTCGAGCTAGCACAGTGGTGCTCAATTCTCGTTTATTGAAGGTCACATCAACGGCTGTTGAACCGGCAATACTCGATACCTCTTGTTCGATAATGAGCTGAACTGCATCGCCTTCATTGATTTGTGGTGTTACCCGCAAGCGCACACCTACCTCACGGCGATCAATGGTTTGAAATGGGTTATCGTTATTTGCACCCGCAGTGGCACCAGTTAATGTAGGCACTTCTTGGCCCACCAAGATATTGGCTTCCTGGTTATCTAATGTAGTAATACTCGGAGCAGAGAGAATGTTGGAGTTGGTTGTTGTCGCTACCGCCTGCACAACCGCAGCCCAGCCATCTTCAACTGTTCCGAAGAGCAAGCCGTTGGCATTGCCTAATAAATTGGCTAACAAGGAAAAATCACCGCGGCGATCCGGTTCACGAGTAGTAAATTCATTGCCTGCGTTGTCTACCCGCGTTGTTTCTGCGCCTTCTTGTGTTCGCGCCGCTTCAACCGCAACACCAAGCTGCCCAATGGGCACCATTTGGCCGTTGCTGTGTTGCATCAAGCCGATATCTTCACTGGCCCACTGAATTCCAAAATTGGTGCCATCGCCTTCAAATACCTCAACAATGATGGCTTCAACCAACACTTGCGCGCGGCGAATATCAAGTTGACCAATCACACCTTCGATTGAGCGAATCACGTCGGGCTGGGCAGTAACCACAATGGCATTGGTTGCTTCGTGTGCTTCAATACTTACGTTACCGCCGCGGCCTTGAGTAGAACGTGCCGCGCCATTTGAACTCGAGCCGGCAGCCGCAGCTCGCTCCTCAGCAATAATGGTATCTGTCATTCCCCGCAGAAGCGTAACCATTTCTTCCGCTTTCGCATACTTCAGATAGAACACACGCGTATTACCGCTCGTTTCCATTTCTGTATCAAGCTGGCGAATTAGGCGAATTACCCGTTCTCGCGCTTCTGGTTGTCCGCTTACAAGCACTCGGTTGGTACGTTCATCAGCGGAAAGGCGTGGAATTCTCATTTCTGGAATTGAAGTACCCTGCTGTTGAAAAACACTTTGTGCTATCCGAACCATTTCGGCAGCAGAAGCATGCTGCAGTTGCACAACCTCTACTTCTGCATTACCTGCACGGTCGACACGTTGTACAATTTCGGCAAGCTGGTTCAAAACTGCAGCACGCCCAGAAAGCATAATTACGTTGGATGGATCATAGGTAGCCACAATGCCACCGCCGGTTTGATCATTAAACTGGCGCAAAAGCGGGCCTAACTCCCGGACTGTAACGTTTTGCAATGGAATCACCCGAACCACCCACTCATCTCCCGAATAGGCATCGCCCTCAACAATAGGAACGGCTTCAGTTTTCGCATCCCGATCACGAATAACTTTTAACACATTGTTATCCATGCGAATGACCGCATAACCATAGACTTCTAGAACGTTCAAAAAGAAGCTGTAATATTGCTCGCGGTCCATTGAATAGTAACTACGCACATTGATGCGCCCACGCACCTCGGGATCAATAATGATGGTTTCTTCTAAATTCCGGCTTACCGCTTGAATAAATTCATTGATATCGGTGTTCTTAAAGCTGGCCGAATACTCTTCTTGTGAAATCGCACTAGCCGGCACCATGGCAATGGTTGCCGCTAAGGTTAAACCAAAAAATCGTGATAAAATGCGCATGTATAATTACCTATTCATTCGGAATGCTAAATTCCAGCTCAACAAGATCACCATCTCGTAAAACCACAACAGTAGCGCTGGTTAGCGTTTGTATTTCGTTCATGATCACCAACGCTTCTGCCGCATTGGTTAAATCATAGCCATTTAAGCTCACCGCAATATCACCACTGCGGAATCCTGCCTGATTAAATATTTCCGGGTTCGTTTTCGGTGCCAAGCGATAGCCAATTAATTCCCCACCCTCTTGCGCCGGGCTTATGTTAATTAGCTCACCAATATTTTGATACGATACGTCTTCGATACGCTCTGGTGCTGTTTCTTCCACTGGCCGAGAAGGCGCTGAAGTAACTAAAGAAATACCGGTATCGGCGCCATCAACACCTTCTAACAACAAGGTTTCTAAGCGGCCATTATTTTCCAGAATAATACGATCCACATAAATTTCACGTACAACCGCGCGGCTTGATGCGATTGTTTCATCGATTACGTAGGTATTTTGATTCCCACCTTGCTCAATAATGGCGGCAGAGCGAGCGGGATCTGGCGCAGTAGTTGCGCCAACTAAGCGAATGTTTAAGGTGGTTCGAGGCACATCACTACGATTTTGCGCAACCGTGTTCACCGCGCCACGTTCACCAAATAAATGCAGCTGGCCAATTTGTTCCGGCCGAACACGGCTGCGATTTGATTGATTAGCGGTTACCTGCGGTTTGAATACGCTTGCCCCACTATCAACCGGCGTTAACACCCGCCAAGTGATAGCCGCAGCGTACCATGCCGCGACAAGCAGCAGCACGATACCTAGCAACGTTAGTAAATTCTTGATTAAACCCGAGCTCACGTTAAATGAGAGCCCCTTAGGGAAAGTACTTCTCATGTTTCACTGCCTAATCGGCTATTAAATTTTTGTTATAAGAGCACTCATTCTAGCTTGCTCGAGCCGGAACAACAATGCCGGTTTCTGTAAAAAAATGTTTCAAAAAGTGATAGGCTACAGCTATTGCTTTGAAACCCTTAATCTAAGGCTTGAATATGTCTGACTCTGTAGCTGTTCGCCTCGATAAATGGCTCTGGGCGGCTCGCTTTTTTAAAACCCGAGGGCTTGCTCGAACTGCAGTTCAAGCAGGCAAGGTAACTTACAATGGCCAACGGAGTAAACCCGCAAAACCGGTAGAGTTAGGGGCTGAATTAGTGGTGCCACGTGGCCACGATAAAGTTGAAGTGATTGTTCGTGCTATCAGCGAACAACGGCGCAATGCCACAGAAGCGCAAAAATTATACGAAGAAACAGCTGAAAGCATCCGCAAACGAGAGGCAAATGCGGAGGCGCGTAAGCTCAATCAGATGTATAATCCGCATCCTGATCACCGCCCCGATAAAAAAGAGCGGCGTGAACTCATCAAATTCAAAAATCAATAGCCTGAAGAAACAGGAGCTCGTATGAGCCTAACTCAAGATTCCATTGCTCGTTTTGCTTTCACTAATCACGATGTACGTGGTGAGATTGTGCGTTTACATGAGAGCTACAAAAGTTTGTTGGCCGGCCATGATTATCCGAAAATAGTGCAGCAACTATTGGGTGAATTAATGGCGGTAACTAGCCTGCTAACAGCCACCCTTAAGTTTGAGGGGCATATTAACGTGCAAATTCAGGGGAATGATGGGCCGTTAAATTTTGCTACCGTAAATGGCAGCCATGGCCAAGCTTTGCGAGGCGTAGCTCGTTTAACCCGTGAACCGGAGCAGCAAGATTTTCGCAGCTTAGTGGGCGAAGGTGCTTATTTAGTGATCACGCTTACGCCCAACAATGGTGAAAAGTATCAAGGTATGGTGGCCATTGAAGGTGATTCTTTAGCAGAAGCAATTGAGAGTTATTTTTTGCAATCAGAGCAACTACCCACGCGAATTTGGTTATTTGCTGATGCAGATAAAGGCCAAGCGGCTGGGCTGTTTTTGCAAGTATTACCTGCCGGCGTAAACACAGATTCGAGCTTTGAGCATGTAAGCACACTCGCTAGCACCATAACCGCGGAAGAGCTTTTCACACTCGCTACGGAAGAGGTTTTACACCGGCTGTATCACGAGGAAACTATCGAGTTGTATCCTGAAGATCCGGTTACGTTTTCATGCGGCTGCTCGAGAGAACGCACCGCCTCGGCTTTGCGGAATGTTTCGTTGGCTGAATTACACAATATCCTTGATGAGGACGGCGAATTACGCCTAACCTGCGATTATTGCCTCACAGAATATGTGTACACCCGTTTTGATATTGATGCATTGAACGCACATTCGGCACCTGAGCAAACTCAATAACCTAGCTGAATACCCCACAACAAAAAGGGCACTGCCAATGCAGTGCCCTTTTTATTTACCTTAGTGTTTATCTAACTATGCATCTATCTATGCATCTCACTAAATATTTTACTTCGCCAAACCACGATTATGCTTTGATACGGCGCCGCCTTGTTCAACTGCGAAACATGCTAATCTTGCTCAGCTTCGTAAGCTTATTTCTTAACAAACCGCATCATACGTTTGCGCTTACGTTGCTGCGATAAAGTAAGATTATTCTTTTTACCCGCAAATGGGTTTTTCCCTTCGCGGAACTCTACTTTAATTGGCGTTCCCATGAGTTTTAACGAACGGCGGAAATAGTTAATTAAGTAACGTTTATAACTATTGGGCAAATCCGTTACTTGGTTACCATGTACCACGATCAAAGGTGGGTTATAACCACCGGCGTGAGCGAACTTTAATTTTACTCGGCGGCCGCGTACTAAAGGCGGCTGATGCTCTTCTTGCGCTGATTCCATAATTCGTGTGAGCTGCGCTGTACTAACGCGTTGCGTAGCACTTGCATAGGCTTCTTGTACCGATTCAAACAAATGGCCTACGTTGGTACCATGCAATGCCGAAATAAAATGCAGGCGAGCGAAATCCACAAAACCTAGACGGCGATCGAGCTCAGTTTTAATCCACTCACGCGCATCAGTATCTAAACCATCCCATTTATTTACGGCGATTACCACCGAACGGCCGGCATTTAACACGAAGCCGAGCAGGTTTAAATCCTGATCACTAATGGTTTCTCGGGCATCAACCACAAGAATAACCACGTTCGCACTCTCAATAGCTTGCAGCGTTTTCACCACGGAATACTTTTCTACCGCCATATCGATGCGGCCGCGGCGGCGCACACCTGCCGTGTCAATCAATACATATTCCCGGCCTTCGCGCTCCATGGGAATATATACGCTATCTCGTGTAGTACCGGGCATATCGTAAACAACCACCCGCTCTTCGCCCAAAATTCGGTTAGTTAGGGTTGATTTGCCTACATTTGGCCGGCCAATGATCGCTAGTTTAATGGGCTGCGCCTGTAAACGTGCAATTTCAGCTTCGGCATCTGCCTCAGTGAGCTCAGTTGCCTCGCTTGCTTCCTCTTTGGCAAGCATATCCGGAAACTCATTCGCAAGCGGATCTAACGTTGCTTGCAATAATTGCGTAACACCGCGGCCATGGGCCGCCGCAATTTGCCAGAGTTCACCTAAACCAAGGCTAAAGAAATCAGCGGAAGCTGCATTACCATCAATACCATCAACTTTGTTCACTACTAAATGAATTTTTTTATTTTGCTTACGAAGATAATCAGCAATAAACTCATCCGCAGCCGTAATACCTTCCCGGGCATCAACCAAAAATAGAACAACATCGGCTTCATCAACTGCTTGCAACGATTGCCGAGCCATCATTAAATCCAGGCCCTCTTCTTTACCGTGAATACCGCCGGTATCCACCACTACGAATTTATAATCTTCGTAATGCCCCTGGCCGTACTGGCGATCGCGAGTTAACCCGGGGAAATCTGCAACCAGGGCATCACGGCTTTGCGTAAGCCGGTTAAATAGTGTTGATTTACCCACGTTAGGGCGGCCAACTAATGCAACCACTGGTAACATTTTTTATGTCCTCATTAAACTAAAATACGCCTGAGGGTGAATCAACACCTCAGGCGTTCATTGGCAATTGCCATCGATTCTTTGCAAATTAATTTATGCTAAAAGCTAAGGTATCTACTCCCAGCCCTATGTTCGCAAATTAACGTGCTTGCTGGCTAATTACGTAAATGCTTCCACTCGCATCTTGCACCACTAGGTTTTCACCGGCTACCTGAATTGCCCCTTGAATCGCTACATCTTCCTCTAACTCAAGGCGGCCTACTAACCGGCCATCATTGCGGTTGAACCAATGTAAATATCCAAACCGATCGCCAGCTACTAAATAGGTACCCAGCACTGCCGGTTCCGTTAAGCTGCGATTGAACAAATCACTATTGCGCCAAAGCTCAATTCCGTTTCGGCGATCGATGCCCAACAAATGGCTATCTTGATTCACTAAGACTATGCGTGTGCCAGCCTGCACGGGCGATCGCCAAGCGCCATGATCTTGTTTCCAAATCGGTTCACCGCTACGCAGTTCCAATCCAACAAGCTCACCATTAAAGGCGCTCATAAAAAAGGTGCCGCCAATGATTAAGGGGGATCCGTCAACATCAACCAAGCGTTCCAATTCAGTTGCGCCAGAGGGTGTTGCTAAGCGCTCTTCCCAAGCGAGCTGGCCCGTTTCGCCAAGCAATACCACGGCTTTACCGGTTGCTGTTCCGAATATCACACCGCCACTTTCGATCGCTGGCTGCGATACGCCTCGTAACGATAGCAAGGATACTTCTTCTTCGTGACTCCACTGCATTTCACCCGTGCGAGCGGCCAGTGCCACAACATAACCACTGCTCAGTTGGGCAACCACGCGGCCTTCACCAACCGTAGGCGCTGATAACACTTCGCCAGGCACTTTTTGTTCCCAAATGAGCTCGCCATTATCTGAGTTCAGTGCCGTGATTACGCCGTTTTCCGAACCGATAAAAAGCATGGAACCTGCGGCAGTAATGCCACTAATGCGCGCACTTTCACCGCGCAAGTAGCGATTTAAAAAGCCTGGGCGCCCACCTAAACGTTGGCTCCAGAGCTGATTACCATTTTCTAGGTTCATTGCCACAACCAAGCCATGACGATCTGCGGCATAGATAACATCGTCTTGAATGGCTGGCACCAAGCGAGAGTAATGCCCCTCGCTACCACTTCCTACTTTGCTTTGCCAAACAATCGATCCGCTCACCTCAGGTGTTATTTCCGTGAGGTCTGCATAGGTTGGCCCTTCGGTTGAGGAGCATGCAGCCAAAAAGGCAACCGCCGCGAACGCCCCTAACCAACGTTTCAATACCATCATTCTTTTCCTGCCAAGTTATCTATTTTCATTTGCAGATACGGTGAAGCGCTATCGCCTTGGTTTGCTACCGCAACTTCATAGGCATCAAGTGCTGCGGTAAAATTACCTTGAGCAAATTGCAAATCACCACGAAGCTCACTTACTAGCCCCGAGAACGCCGGATTAGTTACCGCATTCAATTGGCTTTCTGCTTCTGCAAAGTTTTCGGTAGCCATAGCTACCCGAGCTAAACGCACACGAATCAACCCTTGCAGCTCACTCACGTTGGTAGACGCCAAGGCGTCCTGCAAAAATGCTTCAGCACTTTCTAAATCGCCATCGTTTGCGGCCACCTGTGCCAACTGCATAAATGCTAACGCACCTTGCTCGGAACCGGCTAATTCAGCGGCAACAGATTCGGCTTGTGCAATCGCTTCGGCACCCTCAGAAAACTGCAGGCTCTCGGCCATTGCTTGGTAACTCTCGGTGCGCTCTTGCGCAGCCGCTAATTGGTTATCTTGGTAGTAGCGCCAACCAAATAAAGAGCCTAAACCAATCACTAAACCTGCTACAACCCAAGGGCCGTAATCTTTAATAAAGCCTTTTATTTGTTCAACTTGTTGATCTTCGTGTTCCACTGATTATTCCTCTTATTCTACTACCAAGGTACCCAGTACCTCGACAAGTTCAGCAAATGCTAGTGTTTCTTGCGGTTTATCTTGCCGCAAATATTTTACAGTAACCCGTTGTTCCGCAACTTCATCCGCACCCAGTATCAAAGCTAATTCAGCACCGCTTTGATCAGCACGTTTCAATTGTTTGGCAAATTTGCCACCACCACAATGCAGCATAACTCGCAAGTTAGGCAGTACATCACGAATTTCTTCGGCAAGCGCCATGGCTGGAAGTTCCGCAACATCACCAACTGCAGCGATATATACATCCACTTCTCGTGGTACTTTGAAGGCTTCGGCATTTTCCAGCATCAATACTAAGCGCTCAAGCCCCATGGCAAAACCCACGGCTGGTGTTGCTTTGCCGCCCAGCTGTTGCACTAAACCATCATAGCGGCCACCCGCACACACAGTGCCTTGTGCACCTAAGCTATCCGTAACCCATTCAAATACGGTTCGGTTGTAATAATCTAAACCACGCACCAAGCGCTCATTGTGAATGTATTGAATGCCGGCAGCATCAAGGCGCTCACATAAACCTTGGAAGTGAGTTCGTGATTCATCATCCCAGTATTCACTTAGTTTTGGCGCGGCCGCTAACATATCAGCCATGGCTTGATTTTTTGAATCTAAAACACGCAACGGGTTGGTTTCCAACCGGCGCAAGCTATCTTCATCCAAAACGGCACTGTGCTCGCGCAAGTAATCGGTGAGCGCTTGCCGATAACTCGCCCGCGCCTCGTTCGATGCTAGGGAGTTGAGCTCCAGCTGTAAATGCTCGGCGATACCCAATTGCTTCCACAATCTGGCCGTCATTAAAATCAACTCAGCGTCGATATCTGGCCCATTTAAACCAAATGCCTCAACACCTACCTGATGAAATTGCCGATAGCGCCCTTTCTGGGGGCGTTCATGGCGAAACATAGGCCCCATGTACCACATGCGGCGAGTTTGATTGTATAACAAGCCATGCTCGTTGCCAGCGCGCACACAGCTTGCTGTGCCCTCGGGCCGCAGCGTTAAACTATCACCGTTGCGGTCGGCGAAGGTGTACATTTCTTTTTCAACGATATCCGTTACTTCACCAATGGAGCGCTTGAATAAATCCGTTTGCTCAACGATAGGCATCCGAATTTCGCTGTAACCATAGCCCGCAAGCAACGAACGGATCACGTGTTCTAGCTGTTGCCAGCGCCCGCTCTGTTCCGGAAGGATATCATTCATTCCACGAATGGCTTGGATCTGCTTTGCCACAGTTGTTATTTTCCTATATTAAAAAGGCGGTTGCCAATGACAGCCGCCACCTTCTGCAAAATTATGCGCGCATTATACGTGTTTACTGAGCTTGGCGAAAGAACACTTGCGGCACCTAGGTTCGTAATCGCCTGCAATTGGGGCTAACAACTCTCTATCTGAGCCACTTGTTCTTGCCTCTAAATCCTAAGTTTAGAACAAGCACTCAGCTGCTAGGTTAAACCTTCTGGTAAACTACTCTGTTTACACATTCACTACTTGGATTGGCTCTTCTTTCTCTTTGCGGGCCACATAATCACGAATTTGGGCCTCAAGATCATCCACAATAGAGTGGTTATCAATACGCAGCTTTTGCCGTTTACCATCCACATAGAAGCCACTCTTGTTTTTCGCACCGGCCAAACCAATTTCAGCTACTAGCGCTTCACCTGGGCCATTTACTACACAGCCAATAATTGATACATCAAGTGCGGTAGTGATGTCTTCAAGCCGCTGCTCTAATGCATTTACGGTAGAAATCACATCGAATTCTTGCCGCGAACAACTCGGGCAGGCAATAAAATTGATACCGCGGCTGCGAATGCGTAGTGATTTTAGAATATCAAAGCCAACTTTTACTTCTTCTACAGGATCTGCGGCTAGGGAAACTCGCAGCGTATCGCCAATCCCATCATTTAATAACATGCCGAGGCCGATCGCTGATTTAACCGCGCCTGCACGCATGCCGCCCGCTTCGGTAATGCCCAAGTGTAGGGGTTGTTCGATTTGCTGAGCTAACAAGCGGTACGCATCAACCGCCAAAAATACATCGGAAGCTTTCACGCTTACTTTAAAATCTTGAAAATCGAAACGATCGAGAATGTCCACATGCCGCATCGCCGATTCCACTAATGCAGCACCTGTGGGCTCACCATATTTCTCTTGAATATCTTTCTCTAACGAACCCGCATTTACACCAATACGAATAGGAATGTTTTTATCTTTTGCCGCGTCCACTACGGCCCGAATGCGATCTTCATGGCCAATGTTGCCTGGATTTATGCGCAAGCAATCCACGCCATACTCAGCGACTTTCAAAGCAATTCGGTAATCGAAGTGAATATCGGCTACCAGTGGTGTAGTCACTTGTTGGCGAATTTTTTTAAACGCCTCAGCGGCATCCATAGTAGGAACCGAAACTCGAACAATATCTGCGCCCGCAGCAACAATCCGTTCAATCTGCGCTACCGTAGCCGCAACATCATCAGTGAGTGTGTTGGTCATTGATTGCACGGCGATCGGGGCACCATCGCCTATCGGCACGTTACCTACATATATACGGCGGCTTTTTCGACGAACTATCGGAGAATGATGGATCATGATATGAACTGCTCTTTGCTATCAATAATTAAGATAAATACGCGTACATTCATTTTTTTAGTTCAGATCTTTTGTTCTGGTTATGGTTTATTCTTTGGTGGTGTAGCGATGCTCAAACTAACTAGCTTTTAAAAATTATACCCGACCCAGAGGAAAGCACTCGCCACTTAATTTCTCGGCAGGCTAAATCGGGCGATGCGGCCGCCACTGAACTCGCTTAAATCAACGGGTTCACCACGAAAATAAACCGTTACCACACTTGGCGCACCAAGGGTTAGTTCGTATGGGGTAACACCATTAAGCGGCATAACGTAACCGCCGGCCTTTACGCCATAGGCAATGGCTTCGCCGCTACCATCTTCAATCCGAATCCAACTATCACCGGCGAATACTAGCACTAGCTCACCCAACTCAGCCGGATTCGCAGTTTCAGCTAAAGCTTGTTGCACTTCTGCTTGATTCGATAATTGCGCTGCGGAAACGTCAGAGTTTGTATCGGTATTAACTGCAGCTTGGTTGTCTGCGATAGTATTGAGTTGGCTTCCTGAATTCTCTTCACCAGGCTCTTCGCTCTCTACCGCAGCAACTTGTGCTGCCGCTAAATCAGTATTCTCCGTATTTCTCTCAGCGTTATTTGCCATGCTCTCTAGCGGATTTTCTTCCGCATTAGCGGCGCGGGCGCCTTCTGTTGACAAATCATTCGTGTTGCTCTCGTTCGCACTTGAATTGGCACCACTGTCCCCATTATTTACCGGCTCATAAGTTGCTGAACTGGCTTGTCCACCATTACCTTGAGCAACATTACCTTGATCAACATTCCCCAGCTCAGCGTCCGCCGGTGTTGTGTCGGTTGAACGCGAATCCTGTTGGTCTTGCTGTCCAACTTCTTGCTGGGCATTACTAATCGCTTCGAGTGATGATTCAATGCTACCAGAGGCCGCTTGATCCCGATCTGCGGTGAACTGTTGCCAAACAAAAACGGCTACGGAGCCAACCAAAATCAGCACAACGATCCAAGTGAAAAACATTAACCGGTTATCTTGAGTTTCAATGCTGGTTTTCCGTGAAAAACTCTGCATTTGCCCTTTCGGTTTCTGATCTCCGGCAAGGTGCTCGTATGCCGAAAGAACTTCGCCTTCATCTAGCTGCAATAGTTTGGCATAGGAACGAAGATACCCTCGAATATAAGTTCCACTTACATGAGCTGTGAATACATCATCTTCGAGTTCTTGAATTTGCTGTTGCCGCAAGCGCAATCTATCTGCTACTTGCCCAACGGATAGGCCCATGGCTTCCCGCCCTGAACGCAGTAACTCGCCAGGTGTTGGGCGCTGAGAAATAAGCTCTTCTACAACTTCTGGTTGCAAATCGCTATCTGATTCATTTTTATTTGTCATGATAGATTGAGAGTCACCACGTTTATGCTATCCATAGCCATGTTCGCGAACGTTCTTAACCGACCACGTTAACTTGGATCGGTTCCCCAGATTTGTTTTTTTCTTGTCGTTTTAATAACCGTTTTGTTCGATCAACCACATCACCAACAAGCTGGCCGCAGGCTGCATCGATATCATCACCGCGTGTTTTTCTTACAATAACGGTATATCCGTGTTCCATCAACACTTTAGAGAAACGGTCGATGCGTGAATTGCTCGAGCGGCCGTAATCGGAACCTGGAAATGGGTTAAACGGAATCAAATTTATTTTACTTGGTGTGTCTTTCAGCACTTCCGCTAATTCATGTGCATGATCCGTTGAATCATTCACATGGTCGATCATTACGTATTCTACGGTAACTTTTGTTTGCGCTTTAGAGGCTTCTACATAACGCCGAGAAGCCGCTAAAAACTCTGCGATCGGGTACTTTTTGTTGATCGGCACGATTTCATCACGCAATTTGTTGTTCGGTGCATGTAACGAAATAGCCAGCGCAACATCCACTTGCTCCCGCAGTTGATCCAATGCTGGCACCACACCTGATGTACTCACGGTAACACGACGCTTAGATAAACCATAACCGAAATCCTCCAGCATGAGCTGCAATGCTGGTACTAAATTCTTCATGTTCAATAATGGTTCGCCCATTCCCATCATTACTACATTAGTAACGGGCTTTACACCAGTATCGCCATAAGACCCTAACACTTTATTTACACGCCAAACTTGACCGATAATTTCTGAAACTTTGAGGTTTCGGTTAAAGCCTTGTTGACCGGTAGAACAGAAAGTACATTCCAATGCGCAGCCCACTTGCGAAGAAACACATAAGGTGGCTCGGTCGGCTTCTGGAATCCATACGGTTTCAACTTCTTGGCCATCGCTAAGTTCCATAGCGAATTTGATCGTGCCGTCAATGGATTCATTCTGCACTTTCACTTCCGGCGCTTTTATTTCTGCAATCGCTTTTAGCTTTTCGCGCAGGGCCTTATTTAGATTTGTCATGTTATCGAAATCATCAATGCAATAGTGATAGATCCACTTCATCACCTGATCCGCACGAAATGGCTTTTCGCCCAGTTCGGCAAAGAACTTGCGCATTCCCTCTCGATTTAAATCAAGTAAGTTAACTTTCTTAGTTGTGGTTTCCATTGCATTGACCTCTCTTCATATGACTACCAACATAGTCAAAAAAGGGGCACTAAGCCCCTTTTCAATCACGTGCTTAACTTTTAGTTTAGCGAGTACGTGAACAAACTTCTTCATCAGAGAAGAAATAAGCAATTTCGCGCGCTGCTGATTCAACTGCATCTGAACCGTGTACCGCGTTTTCATCGATAGTTTCAGCAAAATCTGCACGTAATGTACCTGCAGCCGCTTCTTGTGGGTTAGTTGCGCCCATGATTTCACGGTTTTTACGAACCGCATCTTCACCTTCCAATGTCATTACAACAATTGGGCCAGATGTCATGAATTCCACTAGTGCAGCAAAAAATGGACGCTCGCTGTGTTCAGCGTAGAAGCCTTCTGCTTGCTCTTTGCTTAAATGCATCATTTTCTGACCTACAATACGTAAGCCTGAAGTTTCAAAGCGATTTACGATTGCGCCGATCACGTTTTTAGCAACCGCGTCAGGCTTGATGATGGAAAGTGTACGTTCCAAAGCCATTGTATACTCCTAGTAAAATGAAGCTCCGCAGAGCCATTCAAAGTGGTTAAAAAAGACGCGCGGATTATACGTGATTTAACGCCAGTTTCCCAATAAATTTCCGTTCATGCACGCGTTTCCTCTGATCTTGAAACGATATTTACACGTTTATGTGTCGCTTTTGTGGATTCAGCACTTGGCAGAAGATAAAATCTGATGTAGTTTAGACGTCCAGATGGTTATTTGATTCTCTTTTATCGAGGTGTGTATGGCAGGTTTATTTCAGGAAGCAACCCTTGCTGGTGGCTGCTTCTGGTGTCTGGAATCAGCTTTCAACCAACTTCAGGGCGTAGAAAAAGCCAGTTCGGGTTATGCCAATGGCCACATCGCGCATCCAAGTTATCGAGAAGTGTGTAGTGGCAGCAGTGGTCATGCCGAAGTGATTCGATTGCGCTACAACCCGGAAGAGATAAGCTTTCGCGAGATTCTTGAGGTTTTCTTTGCCTTGCATGATCCAACCCAGTTGAATCGCCAAGGCCACGATATTGGCACTCAATATCGCTCGGGTGTTTACTATCACAACGAAGAACAGCGGTTAATTGCAGAAGCGATTATTCGCGAAATAGAGGATGAACAGATTTGGCCAGGAAAAGTGGTTACCGAAGTAGAGCCCATTCAGAGTTACTACCCTGCTGAAGACTATCATGAGAATTACTTTGAACGGAATCCAGAAAATCAGTATTGCCAGGCCGTGGTTTCACCTAAATTAGCGAAGTTTCGGCAAACCTTCGCCGCCAAACTTAAGCCGGTTATCTCGGCACAGGCAAGTTAAACTAGCGGGGCTTGCCACGCAGCTCAACTATGTTAACTAGCTTTGTATGCTGGCTTTGTATGCTGGCTTTGTATGCTGGCTTTGTAAAATGATTCAATGACACAGCTAATTTACTGGGCTAAGCAACATAGCCAAGCACAATTTAACCAAGTTGGCGCAACCGCGGAACCACATCAAGCAACAGCTCTGCTGCATAATCCACCTCTTCCGCTTTAGTATTAACGCCAAAACTAAAGCGGATAGAGCTGTGTGCTAAAGCATCGCTTAACCCAAGGGCGCGTAACACATAAGAAGGCTCCAAGCTTGCCGATGTGCAAGCAGAGCCCGAGGAAACCGCGAGTTCGTGCAGCCCTAGCAACAACTTTTCGCCATCAACATCGGCAAACCCAATATTTACTATACCAGGAATGCTTTGCGAAGCCGCGCCGTTAATTTGTATGCCAGGCAAGGTTTCAAGCTTTTCTAAAAACCGTTCGCGTAATTTCTGAATATGCTGGCTATTATCGAGCATTTGCGTTTGCGCTAAATAAGCAGCCTCACCAAACCCAGCAATTTGATGGGTAGCTAAGGTACCTGAGCGCATGCCCCGCTCATGCCCGCCGCCATGCATTTGCGCAATCAGTTGCGCCCGCGGCCGGCGCCGCACGAACAGCGCACCAATGCCTTTCGGGCCATACATTTTATGAGCTGAAATCGATAGCAGATCGATATTCAAAGCGCGCACATCGACAGGCATTTTGCCCACACTTTGCGCCCCATCCACATGTAAAAGAATATTTTGTTCTTGGCACAATTCGGCAATGGCGGCAATGTTTTGAATAACACCGGTTTCGTTATTCACCTGCATCACACTAATTAGAACCGTATCTTCACGCACCGCAGTGCGCAGCGCATCCATATCTATGAGGCCACTTTCTTGTACATCTAAATAGGTAACAGTGAAACCACGGCGTTCTAGTTCAGCGCAGGTATCTAACGTTGCTTTATGCTCAGTTTTTACGGTAATCAGGTGCTTACCTTGTTCTTGATAAAACTCGGTGGCACCTTTTAACGCTAAGTTGGAAGCTTCTGTTGCGCCTGAAGTAAACACAATTTCCCGTGGGTCGGCGTTTATCAGTTCAGCAACCTGTTCCCGTGCTTCATCAACCGCTTCTTCAGCTTGCCAACCATAACGATGTGAACGAGAGGCTGGGTTGCCGAAGGCGCCATCGAACGTGAGGTATTGCATCATTTTTTCCGCAACTTGCGGTGCAACCGGCGTGGTTGCCGCATAATCAAGATAAATGGGAAACTTCATCAAGGGAATCCTGGTGCACTATTGCTAGTAAAAAATACGTGCTGGTTAAAAATGCGGTGAGTTCATCAGTGCACATAAGTTATGTGCAATGTGATTGCTGCACTATTGCTGGTGCTTTTCAACCGGAGAATTCGTATCTCTACAGTTGCATATTTAATTCAATTTTATGCTCTTGGTTCTCACCGTAGCGTTTCTTTTGCAGCTCGGACACAATTTGCACATCTTGTTGAGCCACTAGTTCTGCAAGCGTGATAGCCGATAGAAACTCATCGATACGTTCACTCAACCCAGACCACAAAGAGTGAGTGAGGCAGCGAGCACCGCCGTGGCAATCTGATTTACCTTGGCAGCGGGTAGCATCGATACTTTCATCCACCGCGTGAATTACTGAAGCCACCGATATTTCGCTGGCTTCACGGCCAAGCTGATAGCCACCGCCAGGCCCACGTACACTGCTAACAATGCCGCTGCGGCGCAAGCGCGCAAAAAGTTGCTCTAAATAAGAAAGCGAAATGCCCTGGCGCTCGGAGATATCAGCTAGGGGAACTGGCCCTTTATCTTTGTGTAACGCCACATCGAGCATAGCAGTTACGGCGTATCGGCCTTTAGATGTTAATCGCATAGGTTACCTCGGTTTACCATAGCCCAAAGCCGATGGCGGCGTTTGAACTTAACTGCGCGCATTTTTGCAACGCCCAATGAGGAAATTTATGCTGAAAACTTTACCATTCCCGACTATTCCTATCAAGTATTTAACCTAGTAAAACACTCAAGTTTAGTTTTTCGGAATTTGTTTTTCTAAAGAGGATAAAACGCCCCGCAAGATTTTCAATTCATTCTCTTCCAAACGTGTTCTGGTAAACAACCGGCGCAACTTGGTCATCACCGTGCCCGGATGCTGCGGAATAATAAAACCCGAGGCGGTTAACACACGTTCAAGATGATCATAAAAACTTTCAATTTCTTTGTGGTATGGGTAAACCTGTTCATCTTCAACGGGTTGTGTTTGCGCCGCTAAAAACGCCATGCGCATCTCGTAACTTACGGTTTGCACCGCCATGGCTAAATTCAGTGAGCTGTATTCCGGATTCGCCGGAATATGTATATGAAAGTTGCTTTGTTGCAGTTCTTCGTTTGTTAATCCGCTGGCTTCACGGCCAAATACAATAGCAACTTTTGCGCCCTGTAAACCTTCTTTGATCGCTTTTTCACCGGCTTCACGAGGCGTGAGCTGTGGCCAATCGAGGGTGCGATTGCGAGCGCTGGTGGCAAGCACTAGGGTGCAATCCGCCAAGGCTTCTTGCAATGTATCAACCGTACGCGCATGAGCTAAAACATCGGTGGCACCCGCAGCCAAGGCCTGCGCTTTACCTTGCGGAATCTCTTGCGGATCCACCAATACCAATTCCTGTAAACCCATGGTTTTCATGGCGCGAGCCGCCGATCCTATGTTTCTCTGGTCGGTGGTTCCTACTAACACAATCCGAATTTCGCTTAACATTGCGCAATTTCCATCGTTATATTCAAGCTCTATAGTACTGGGCGTTGTAGCCCTATATACCGGTTATCTGGCGCTTAAAAAAGCGCTGAGATACTAGCACAGCAGTAGTTTGATTGCATCTGGCGCGGAACATGCTTATAATGCCGGCGAAATTTTCACCCGCTCTTTGCCAGTACAGGAAATCCCCATGCATGCAATTTTAAACATTGCGGTGCGTGCTGCTCGTGCAGCCGGCCGTGTAGCTATGAAATCATTCGCTCAGCCTGACCAAGTTGAGGTAAGCTCAAAAGGCTTACATGATTACGTTTCAAACATTGATAAAGCTTGTGAAGAAGTAATTATCAATACGATTAAAAAATCGTATCCAGATCACGCTTTCTTGGCAGAAGAATCTGGTGAGCACGGTGCAAAAGGGGATTACCTGTGGGTAATCGACCCAATCGATGGCACAACGAATTACGTTCGTGGCATTCCTCATTTTTGTATTTCCATTGCCTTAACCCACAAGGGCATCACCCAACACGCGGTGGTGTATGATCCCGTTCGCGAAGAAATGTTCACAGCAAGCCGTGGCGCTGGTGCGCAATTGAATGGTTACCGAATTCGGGTTGGTGGTGGTAAAGATCTTGATGGCGCGCTTTTAGCCACCGGATTCCCATTCCGCATGAAACATTTGCTTCCTGAATACCAAGCGGTATTTAATAAGTTTTTTGAACAAACTGCCGATATCCGCCGCGCTGGTGCTGCGGCACTTGATTTGGCTTATGTGGCGGCTGGCCGTTATGATGGTTTTTTCGAAGCCGGCCTTAAATACTGGGATACAGCTGCGGGCGAGTTACTTGTTCGGGAAGCAGGTGGCGTTGTTACCGATTTTGGTGGTGGTATGAATCACAATAATTCAGGAAATGTGGTTGCTGCTGCACCGCGAATTCTGCAAACAATGGTTACGCAAATGCGCCCGTTGTTATCGGAATCTATGCGCAAGTAATGGTTCGCAAGTGATTGTTCGCAAATAATTGTTCGCAAATAATTGTTCGCAAATAATTGTTCGCAAGTAATCATGCGCAACTAATCATGCGCTAGCGCCTTCAGTGCGCAGGCTAAAATAACGAAGATCAAAAACGCCGCGTTTGTGGAGTAACCACAATGCGGCGTTTTGTTTTCTATAACGATGTTTTAAATCTATGCTTAAAAATCTAAATCATCAGTTTCTAGATCGTAACAGTAATCAATATCTGTTAATTCCTTTTCTAAACGTTGGCGTTCTTGTATCGCTTCTATTTCACGCCATTTCCGCTTTGCTGCCCGACCCTTACCCGATTTATCAGCATTACTACCTGCACTGTTAAGTTCGTCGTTCATGGGAATCCCCCTTAAAAATATTACTGTTATATTTTTGTTAAAGCGCCTTTACTTTGTACCACAAACACCCGAACTATAAAAGAATAATGTTACAATAATGTGTATTGTTGCTCTGCTTCGGTATCTGCTTTCAGCCACTCAATTGGGCTTTCGCCTTGTTGTAGTAACCAACAATTCACTGCAGCAAAATGCCCGCAATTTAAGAATCCGCGGTGAGCCGAAAGTGGCGAAGGGTGAACGGCCTTTAAAATTAATGGGGAGATATTTCGCCCTTTTACAGATTCATTTTGGCCCAGTGCGTTATTTGCGGGCAGCATTTTATGAGCTTCTGTAATCAAAGGCTCGAATTTTTGCGCATGATTACCCCAAAGCAAATAGGCACAGGTGCGCTGCTCAGCAAGATAGCGCAGTGCGTTTTCAGTGAAGGTTTGCCAACCAATTTTTGCATGAGAACCGGCCGCACTCATGCGAACCGTTAACGCGGTATTATGTAAAAACACCCCCTGCTCTGCCCACCCTTGTAAATCACCATGCTTCGGAATGCTTACCTTTGGATAGTCATGCTGAATTGCTTTGTAAATATTCTTCAATGATGGTGGTGGTTTGATTCCTTTCGGCACTGAAAAAGCCAAGCCATGGGCTTGCCCCAGTTGGTGATAAGGATCTTGACCAATAATCACCACCTTCACCTGATTCAAAGGGGTGAGCTCGAACGCTTTGAACATATCTTTTTCAGGTGGCAAGATAATTTCACCCGCTTCACGCTCTGCGGATAGGCGCGCAATCAGGTTTTGAAAGTATTCCTTTTTCTTCTCTCGTTGAAGAAACGTTTGCCAAGTCGCCATGGTTTTACCGTTTTGCTAATAAAAAACCGCCCGGAGGCGGTTTTTTTATTCTTGAGCGTATCGTTCTAACACTGCTGTGATGATATTAGAACGCTACTGAGAAGCTCGCAGATACGTGATCACGGTCTTGCATCGGATCGTAATCTGCTCCGCTGTAGTTATTGTATGCCAAGCTTACATTGTATTTACTCATGTAGCTTGCATTCATCACCAAGCCTAAGTTCAAGCGGCCTTCGATGAAGTTAGCGTTTGGCGAGTAGCCTTTAACATCATGGTTCAATACCAACGTAGGCGATAAGTTCCAACCACGATAAACGTTGTTGAAATCAAATGCGGCACGAACACGGTAACCGAATGATGTAGTGGTTACGAAGCCTTCACAGTTAATATCTGCAGCTGGATCTGGGTTACCCAGTTGGCGCTGATCACGCATTGTTAAACACTTACCGTACACTGGGCTGCGGCCGAAGCGTTGGGTATCTAAATCCGGTAAGTTATCAATGTGATTCATACCGAATTCAGCAAGTAATGTTAACCGATCCGAAATCCAGAATTGTTCGAAGAAGTTAATGAAAGTCATTTGTGCTTGGTACACTTTTAACTCTTCATAACCCGCAGCATAGTTACCCACTGGAATACCATCTGGGCGAGCTTCTTGGATGCGGCCAGAGAACGAGCTTGGAACGTTAGGCTGCAAACCTGCGGTTAGGATTTCCGTGGTATTTATTTGCACCGCTTGGTTCGGCCGATAGCTCACTTCACCAGCCCAAGACCAGCCGGCTAGAGTTGTACTGAAGCTTGCGCCAAAAATTTGGTTGTCTTCTGGCCACTCAGCAAAATACATTGGGCCATTTGAAGCCACAATATTGTTACTAAAGTTTGGCGTGTCCCAATCGTACGCAGAAATAATCGGCGCATGGTTGTGCACATTGATGTAGTACAAACCAAATTCAGTATCTAAGTCCAAAGAGTAATGGCGTAAACCCACACCCCATTGGCCACTATCACTGGCATCTTGGTCTGCCGCACGAGAAACATATAAACCGGCTTCAACCGATTCTTGGTCGCTTAAGAAACGGCCTGGTGCAACTTCGGGGTTCAAGGTTACTTTATTACAACCTGGCCCACCGAGAATATCTACGGTTGAGAAGAAAGTACCACAGCCATCTAGTTTGGTGTTATCCCACTCAAAACCAACAAAGGTATCGAGTGATGTGTTCACTCCAACACCAACCGATAGGCTTACCATTCCCACAGGTAGCAAAGCTTCACGTACTTCAGCGCCTGGGCGACGAGCTGCGTTTACATCAAGTGGGTTGATTGAGTTGATGCCGTTAAAAATTAAGGTACTTTCACCCCAACTTAAAACCTGACGGCCGATACGTAGATCGAATGGAGTTGAGCCCACATCAAACTGGGTATAGTAAAAGGCATCAAGAACGTTGAAGCCTTTTCCTTTTGAGTAATCATCAAAAGCATCGCCATCGAGGCGAGCATTCGGTGTATAATTAGTACCATTATGGCCGTGAGCAACGCCTTCACGTTCGATCACTCCATCGTACCAATAGTTGAAGCGAGTGAAGAAACCACCGTATTCGCCGGCATTAATATCAAGGTCATGAATGCCTTTGAATACTAATGATGTCATGTCGCCTTTATCAAAGTTTAAGTTACCATCATCGGCAACACCTGATTGGCCTTGTCCACCTTCAAAGTTACCCGGATGCAATACACGCGCATCACGAGAACCGGTACGCACAACTGCACCGAGTGAGAATGTGGAATCAAATTTAACGGCGAACGGCCCCAAATCAAAATCTGCGGCTTGTACTGGTACGGCTGCAATTGCAACGGCTATTGCAGAGGCTAATGGAAGTTTTTTAAACATAGTTATTCTTCTTTTCATTGTTGTTGCCACCTATCCTGCGTACCCCGAATCGGGAGTCCCTGGCTAATGACTTTGGAAAAATCATGTATGATTACTCGCATTTAAGCAAGTGTTTCCTATCATTTTTCCAACTTTTTTATAATAAATCTTTAACAAGCAGGTTAGCAGAACTTTAACCTGCTTGTCACGCAGTTACTACAGAGCACTTTCAAGTTCTGGTAGGGCATCAAATAAATCCGCCACCAAACCATAATCAGCCACTTGGAATATCGGCGCTTCTTCATCTTTATTAATGGCTACAATGATTTTTGAATCCTTCATGCCAGCCAGATGTTGAATCGCACCACTGATGCCCACTGCGATGTAGAGATCAGGTGCAACGATCTTCCCTGTTTGCCCTACTTGCATATCGTTTGGTACGAACCCAGCATCCACTGCGGCCCGAGAAGCACCAATTGCAGCACCTAATTTATCCGCTACTTTTTCTAACAATACAAAGTTTTCACCGTTTTGCATACCACGGCCACCGGAGATAACCACGCTCGCCGCCGATAAATCAGGGCGTTCTGAAGCAGCTACTTGCTCACCAACGAAGCTTGCTTTATCCGAAGCAAATACATCGTCTAAGGTTTCAATCTCCGCAGAACCACCTTCAGCAGATGCCGCATCAAAAGCGGTAGCGCGAACGGTAATTACTTTTATATCTTCTGCACACTGCACTGTGGCAATTGCATTACCAGCATAAATTGGCCGGCGGAACGTATCGGCCGATTCAACCGCAATGATGTCAGACACTTGAGCAACATCAAGCAACACAGCTACACGCGGCATAAAG
The DNA here is from genome assembly GCF_003987135.1 of Aliidiomarina iranensis. Taxonomy (GTDB): domain Bacteria; phylum Pseudomonadota; class Gammaproteobacteria; order Enterobacterales; family Alteromonadaceae; genus Aliidiomarina; species Aliidiomarina iranensis. The sequence goes on along the minus strand of NZ_PIPJ01000001.1, from coordinate 633,027 downwards.
TTTTTGCCCGTTGTAGTAGCAGGCGCAACGATGTGGCTGTAGTTTTTGCCAATACTAACAACTAGCGCACTCAAGTTTTCGGCTAACTGATGGCCATAAGCGGCATTATCCGCATGGAGAACTTTGGCAACACCAGCCACTTTTGCAGCTTCCGCGGCTACATCTGCAGAGCCCTCACCGGCTACCAAAACATGAATGTCATCGCCCATGGCTTGCGCTGCTGTAAGCGTTTTCAGCGTAGCTGGATTCAGGGCTTTATTATCGTGTTCCGCAACAACTAAGATGCTCATAATACTTTCGCCTCGTTTTTCAATTTCTCAACTAATTCTGCGATATCGGCAACTTTCACTCCGGCGCTGCGTTCAGCGGGCGCTTCTACTTTTAACACCGAGATTTTGCTATCCAAGCTAACACCTAGATCTTCTGGTGTTTTCACATCTAACGGTTTGCGTTTTGCTTTCATGATATTCGGCAACGATGCATAGCGCGGCTCGTTCAAGCGTAAATCAGTAGTAACAATTGCAGGTAATGTAAGTTCTACGGTTTGCAAACCGCCATCTACTTCTCGGGTTACTTGCACTTTATCACCATCTACCACAACTTCAGAGGCGAAGGTGCCTTGCGGCATATCTGCCAAGGCAGCTAACATTTGCCCAGTTTGGTTGTTATCAGAATCAATCGATTGCTTGCCAAGAATTACGAGTTGTGGCGCTTCTTCGGATACAATTTTGTTGAGGATTTTAGCAACTGCTAAAGAATCAGGCATTTTCTCGGATTCTACATGAATCCCGCGATCTGCCCCTAGAGCTAGCGCTGTGCGAATCTGCTCTTGGCAGGCTTTTGGCCCAATCGAAACAACTACTACTTCTTCCGCAACGCCCTTTTCTTTCAAGCGCACGGCTTCTTCAACCGCGATTTCGCAGAATGGATTCAACGCCATTTTCACGTTGTTCAAATCAACATCTGATTGATCAGCTTTTACACGTACTTTGACGTTGTAGTCAATCACGCGCTTCACCGCGACCAAGATTTTCATAACATCTTCCTTCTGATAATTTCTGTATCGAAACCGATTTCAGGCTGCATTATGTAAAAGCAACCTGCATGAAACAAGTGTTCTGGTTATAATGACCAAAATTTATAAGTGTTGAGGTGTCAACTGAAGCTGGCACCCTGTTCAAATTCGCACTGCAAACGGTATAACCGAACTAGCTTATTCTACTTACCAACAGTAAAGAGGGCCAATACCCTCACAACGCCGGCTGAATATATGCATTCAAATACGCACAATACAATCAAAGATGGCTCAACGCCTAACCTAGGCGCGCCGAGTGCTACCGAAATTCTCAATAGCCTGCAGCACATGCCGGGTTGGGAGCAGCGGTATCGATATGTGCTGGAGCTGGCAAAAACAGTAACACCGGATGCTGTTGAACATAATCAAAGCCATGCGGTGCGCGGCTGCGAGGCGCCCGTGTGGCTGCGTATAGAAACAACCGCCGAAAATACACTACGTTATTATACCGATAGTAGTTCACGTTTGATTCGTGGCTTACTCGTGATTCTCTTTGCTCCGGTGCAGAACCAATCGCCGGAACATATGGTAGCATTTTCTTTTGAAGATTGGTTGCGTTCCTGTGGTTTACAGCAACAACTTACCCCTTCTCGCAGCAATGGTTTGTTTCATATTTGCCAACATGCAAAAACTAGTGCCGAAGCCTTACTTTGAACCGCCCATATTTTTATCGAGGTGTTGCCTGTTACTCATTCTCTGGTAACTGTAAGCGTTGCATTTATGCGCTTATTTTATAGGGGCCGGCACTTGGAAATTAAGAACTGGGTGTTGTTTTTGGTAATAGTTTTTCCAGTAGCCGGGCCGCAGCGAACATACCAAAGCTGGCTGTTACCATCATGCTTGCGCCGAAACCCGTGCTGCAATCGATTCGCACATTAGTTTCACCCGGTTTTGCGTAAGAAACACAGCCTTGGGCATCTGGGTAACGCAATTGCTCAGTGGAATACACACAATCAATGCCAAATTTTCGTTTCGGATTGCGGCTAAACCCATAATCTCGGCGTAGTTGGTTACGCACCTTGGCCATGAGTGGGTCTTGGATTACCTTTGCTACATCGGTTAGCGCAATTTTTGTTGGATCGATTTGCCCACCCGCGCCGCCGGTTGTAACCACCGGAAGTTTTTGCCGCTTACACCACGCCAAAAGTGCTACTTTCGCTTGCAAACTATCGATCGCATCTAGCACTCCATCAGGAGCAGGCGTTAAACATGCAGCAAGGTTATCTTGATTAATGAAATCATCGACCACGTGCACTTTAAGAGCTGGGTTAATGGCAAGCAGCCGCTGGGCTAACACCTCGGTTTTCAGCTGCCCCACCGTATCGCTCAGCGCATGTGATTGACGATTCACGTTACTCAAACACACTTCATCTAAATCAATTAACGTGATTTCACCAATACCGGTTCGTACTAGTGCCTCGGCGGCCCATGAACCTACGCCACCAAGGCCAATAACAGTAATATGCAGTTTTGCTATTTGCGCGGCTTGGTTCACGCCATACAAGCGCTCAATACCGCTAAACCGGCGCTGCCATTCAGTTATTGCACTCATTCAAATTCCTGTTAAATCGCCACTGGCGCTTTAATGTGCGGGTGCGGATCATAGCCACTGAGTTCAAAATCAGCAAAGTTGAACGCAAAAATATCCCTCACATTCGGGTTTAGCGTCATTTTTGGTAGTGGCCGCGGCTCACGGCTCAGTTGCAATTTCGCTTGCTCCATGTGATTCGAATACAAATGAGCATCACCCAATGTGTGAATAAAATCACCTGGTTCTAAATCACATACTTGGGCGATCATCAGCGTGAACAAAGCATAGCTGGCAATATTAAACGGCACACCCAAGAAGATATCAGCGCTGCGCTGGTAAAGTTGGCAACTGAGTTTGCCATCGGCCACATAAAACTGGAACAAGGTGTGGCAGGGGGGCAGCGCCTGCAAACCTGCTGCCGCATTTTCCTTTGGTGATTTTTGTGTATCTGGCAATAGCGCTGGGTTCCACGCGCTCACCAAAAGGCGGCGTGAATCTGGGTTGTGCTTAATTTCGTTAATTAGTGCACTGATTTGATCTATAGTTTTGCCTTCAGCAGCTGGCCAACTGCGCCACATGGCGCCATACACAGGGCCAAGCTCACCAGTTTCAGTAGCCCATTCATCCCAAATGCTTACGCCATTTTCTTTTAAATAGGCGATATTCGTTTCACCTTTTAAAAACCACAGTAGCTCATGAATAATCGAACGCAGATGGCACTTTTTTGTGGTTACCAGCGGAAATCCGGCACTCAAATCGAACCGCATTTGATAACCGAAAACACTTTTGGTACCGGTGCCGGTGCGATCTTCTTTTACGGTTCCATGTTCCATTACATGGCGCATTAAATCTAAATATTCGCGCATATCGGCAGCCTCATTATCTTGCTCTTCTCAACATCATGGCGCTATTAAAACCCATGCTTCAGTGTATTTTAATTATTTTATTTTTTCTTCTTGCTTCGGCTCGGTTTTTTACCAGATTTGCCTGCAGGGCTGCTTTCTTTTGGCTTTTCCGGCAACGGCTGCATGCCACCAAATTTGCCTTGGTAAGCCAATATCATCAACCCAGCACCCACAATTATCATCGGCAAAGATAACCACTGCCCCATGCTCATAATACCCAAAATACCCAAATGAGCATCCGGCTCGCGGAAAAACTCCGTGGTCATACGGGCGCTTCCGTAGCCCAACAAAAACAAGCCTGATATCGCACCCACTGGCCGCGGCTTCCGGCTGAATGCCCAGAGCAACAAGAATAGCAACAGCCCCTCAGTAGCGGCTTGATAAAGCTGCGAAGGGTGGCGCGGCACTAAGCCTGAAGCTGGGTTAGGAAAAACCATTGCCCAAGGCACATCGGTTACTCGGCCCCAAAGCTCGCCATTAATAAAATTACCAATACGGCCTGCACCAAGCCCAACCGGTACCAGTGGCGCCACAAAATCACCTACCTGTAAAAACCCTCGGTTATGTTTGATAGCAAACAGGAATAGTGCGATTAATACGCCAAGTAAGCCACCGTGAAACGACATTCCGCCTTGGCTGAATTGGAAGAAAACAAGCGGGTTACTGAAAAAGCTCGCCGATTGATAAAACAAAAAGTAACCTAAGCGGCCACCGAGTATCAGCGCTAAAAAGCCCCAGAAGAGCAAATCCTGCCACTCCTCTGGTTCCCAGCCAGGTATTTTTGCGGCCCGTTTGCTGCCCCACCAATAGGCAAACACTGCGCCCACCAAATACATGATGCCATACCAGTGAACGCTGAGAGGGCCAATGGAAATAGCCACGGGGTCCCAATTGGGGAATTGCAGAAAATCAGAATTCATGAATCGTCCTAAAATTTAAAAGCAAACACACTAGCCGAAAAATTATACGCGCTGCAACCGAGCCAACATTGGCTTCCCAAACATTGCCTTTTCAAACATTGGCTTTCCATAAGTTTACGCAGCAAAACATGCCCTAACTACCAAAAAATAAGTGTACCGATACTGTGATGAGTAAAATAGCAAAGCCTCGCTGTAAATAACGCACTGGCAACCGATGTGCTATTGCCGCACCCACTCGGGCAAAAATCATTGAGGTGGCCGCAATCGCCAACCAAGCGGGAATATACACGTAACCGATTAATCCTGATATGGCCGCCATACCAATAGGTGGCCCGGCAAACATATAGGTAAACATGCCAAAACCAGAGAGCAATACGCTACACACCGCAGCAACTGCAACCGCATTGCGCATGGCCACTTGGTAAAAATGTAATAAGGGCACCACAAGAGCGCCACCACCAATACCCACCAACGCGGAAATAACACCTATGGCACCCGAGAAAGATTGCACACCAAGCGTACTTACGGTGCGATCTTCCGAGCGTGGCCGATGCTTCCAAATCATGTGCACTGCTAAGAATAAAAGCATTACGGCAAAAATTCGTTGTAATAATTCCGGTGGCAGCCGAGTGCCCAAATAGGCACCGAGCAAGCCGCCGAAAATCAGCGTGGGTGAAATTAACCGAACCCAATGCCACAACACATAGCCCCGCTTAGCATGAGCGCGAGCACTCGAAAGAGTTGTAAGCATTATGGTGGCCAGGCTAGTGCCAATTGCGGTAGGCACTACAATCTCGGCAGGTAACCCCATAATTGGCAACAAATAAATGAGCAGTGGCACGATCAATATACCACCACCAATTCCCAACATACCGGAAAGCAAGCCAGCGGCAATGCCGCCCGCTAAGCAAATAAGTAAACTGAATAGCACTATTTACCTGCCCGAACAAAACCACCGAGGCCGAGCGCTTCAAGCTTCAACCGAACAATTCGGCGCACTTGATCGGGGTGCGTACACTGCATCACCTTGCTCAATAGTGTTTGCATGATTTCGCTATCCAAATGACGAAGAATCCAACGTGTTTTATCCAGATTATGGGTACTCATTGATAAACTACGATACCCCATGGCCACTAACAACAGAGCACCACCCGGGTCACCGGCCATTTCCCCGCAAATGCTCACCGGTTTGTTTAACTCCCGGCAGCGCTTCACAATAAATTGTAGCGCATGTAGAAGCGCCGGGTGGAACGAATCGTACAGGCCGGCTACGCGAGAATTGTTGCGGTCAACCGCCAGCAAATATTGAGTTAAATCGTTGGTGCCCACTGAGAAGAAATCTACTTTTTTCGCAACAGCTTCAAGTTGATAAAGCAGCGCAGGCACTTCAATCATCACACCGATTTTCGGCCGGTTTACAACCGCACCAGGCTGATTCTGTAACAGCTCGTTCCGAACCTCAAAATAAGCTTGATTTATTAACCGTATGGATTCATCTACCTCATCTAAAGTAGTAATCATCGGCAGCAATATTTGCAGGTTATCGAGGCCTATGTTTGCCCGCAGCATGGCTCGCACTTGCACAAGAAAGATCTCTGGATGATCCAGTGTCATGCGGATACCGCGCCAGCCCAAAAACGGATTCTCCTCATGAATAGGAAAATAGGGTAAGGGCTTATCGCCACCCACATCGAGTGTACGCATTACAACAGGCAGCGAACCGGTACTTTCGAGTACTGGCCGATATAAATCATATTGCTCTTTCTCGGTAGGAAAACGCTCGCGCATCATAAAGGGTATTTCCGTTCGGTATAACCCTATGCCCTCGTAATGCCCAAGGCGCTGCTGATCATGCTCAACGTTCATGCCCGCGTTGATTTGCAAAGAAACTGAAATACCATCTAAGGTGCACGCCTCATCTTCGCGATGATCCGCCACCATTTCTGCTAACTCAAATTCTTCATCGCGAAGAATTTCATATTCTTGCATTAATTGTTGCGGTGGATTCACAAAGATCTCACCGCTGTAACCATCCACAATTAAATGCTGATCAGCTAAATAGCCAAGCGGCACTTGGTTCACACCAAATACCGCGGGGATACCCATACTTCGGGCCATAATCGCCGCATGGGAGTTAGCTGAACCTTGCAGAGAAACTAGGCCTTGTAACTTATCTCTCGGTACTCCAGCGAGCATGCTTGCCGTGACTTCCTCGGCAATTAAAATGCACGCATCAGGGAAATTTGGCTTACCGCCATTTTTATCCTGCAAAAACGATAAAATACGCTGGCCAAGATCACGCACATCCACAGCACGCTCACGCAGGTATGAATCATCAAGATCTTCAAATTTAGCTACAAAATCTTCAACGGCCATTTTTACCGAGGTTTGTGCCATCCAGCCTTCTTTGATCTTGCTCTCAACCGCATCGCCTAAGCTCGAGGCATCGAGCAAACTTTGGTATACATCGAAAATGGCGAGCGTATCTTCGGCCACATACTCCGCCACTTGCTCAGCAAGCGCACGAAGCTCCATACGCGTTTGTAATACCGCTTTGCGGAATTTATGAATTTCGCGCCAGGGAAATTCGGTGCGCCTCGGCACCACTGAACCAAGGGTAGCCGCGGGTTTGCCAATGAAGGCTTCACCAATAGCAACACCGGGAGCGCCCGGCAAACCGGTTAAATTTCTCAACCAAGGGGAATAGTGACCACTCACTAACCCGCGAGCTTCAGCGTGCGCAATTACAGTTGCAAGCTGTGCCGCCAAGGTAACCACAAAGGCCTCTTCTTCGGCCGAGAAAGCACGGGCTTTTCGTTGTTGCGCTGCCAGCACACCTAGCACTTTACGCTGATGAATAATGGGCGCAACAAGCATTGCTCGGTAAGCTTCTTCACCTACCGATTCCACAAGTTTGAAATTCGGGTGTTCGCTCGCATTGGCAATGTTCAGTGGCTCTTCTCGTTGCGCCGCCAAACTAATTAAGCCTTCGCCGAAGTTTAGGGTAACCCGATCGTTCGCATCTAAATTAAGGCCCTCTGTAGCCATTAAAATGAACTGCTGGGCATCATGATCGGCAAGGTACACACTGCACACATCGCTACCCAAGGCCGACCTTGCTTTTTGCACAATTAAAGCAAGCGCCGAATCCAGATCCGGTGCTTGATTAACTGCTTCAACTATTCGCTGTAATACGGTTAGCATGGGTTATCGCTTACGTTTAAATCGTTTAGGGCGCGCCTTGTGGCGAAAGGGCATCACCACTGCAGCAAATTCTTTCATCACACGCCGATACACATCCCTCTTAAAAGCAACAACTTGGCGCACCGGGTACCAATATGAAACCCAGCGCCAGCCATCGAATTCTGGGTGGCCTGATTGCAACACGTCCACTTCCGCTTCTGCACAGGTTAGTTTCAACAAAAACCATTTTTGTTTCTGACCTATACAAACCGGCTTGGAACCTTTTCGCACGAGGCGTTTTGGGAGCCGATAGCGATACCAAGTTCTACTGGTATACACGAGCTCGACTTGCTCAGGTTTTAAACCTACTTCTTCATACAATTCACGGAACATTGCTTGTTCAGGTGTTTCACCATCATCGATACCACCTTGAGGAAATTGCCAGCTTTGCTGGCCAAAGCGCCGTGCCCAAAATACTTGCCCCTGCTCGTTACATATCACTATGCCGACATTCGATCTATATCCCTCGGCATCAATCACGCGAGCATCCTCTTAATAAAGCTTTTCTTGATTCTTCCACAAACCCTCGCTTGCGGCAAATATCTTAGGCTTTTACTATAGCTTTTAAACAACGAGCATTTGCTTCGAAGGGGAAAAAGTAATTTGGTTCAGATAAATAAACAAAGCGCTGCAACCTTAGCCAGCGCCCCACCCGCTACTGAAAAAGAATTACTTGCTCGCGCTGAGCAACTGATTGGTTGTAGTTTTCAACAATTGGCGGATATTGCCGGGGTTGCCGTGCCCAGCAGCATGCGCCATGCCAAGGGCTGGGCTGGGCAACTTCTGGAGCTTTTTCTCGGCGCTAGCGCAGGCTCTCGTGCCGAGCAAGATTTTCCCGAGATCGGTGTAGAGCTAAAAACAATTCCGGTGAATTTACAGGCCATGCCACTGGAAACAACCTACGTGTGTATTGCGCCGCTTACCGGTTTAACCGGTGTAAGCTGGGAGCAGAGTAATGTGCGTAACAAACTGAGTAAGGTTCTTTGGATTCCAATCGATGGCCGCCGCGAAGTACCCATTGGTGAGCGCAGTGTAGGTTTACCCTTATTGTGGCAGCCCTCGCCTACGCAAGAACAGATGTTAAAACAGGATTGGGAAGAAATTACCGAAGCGATTGTTCTCGGGCAAGTAGAAAGCATTACCGCTCGTACTGGAATGGCATTACAATTACGGCCAAAAGCAGCCAATAGTAAAGCACTTACTAGCGCAATTGGCCCGCATGGTGAATTAATTCAAACTTTGCCCCGCGGATATTACTTAAAAAAACAATTTACTCAGCAAATTCTCGCTGAGGGGCTAGGCTTAGAGCTACCACAAAGCCAAAAATAAACACATAGGTGGCGGAAACCTTGGTTTAGCAGTGGTTGTCTTAACGAATTTATGTGAATGCGAATTCACTCACTTTTTGGGATAAAAAGAACCGTGATAAACGATGCACAATTAAAAGTTACCGGTTGGCGCGAATGGTTGGCTTTGCCTGATTTAGGTATTGAGGCCATTAAAGCTAAAGTTGATACAGGCGCTAAAACCTCTTGTTTGCACGCCTTTCACATTGAACCATTTGCTAAAAATGGTGAAGATTGGCTGCGTATTTGGGTGCACCCTATTCAAGATGATAGCACTGAGCATGTATGTGAAGCGCCTATTCTTGAGCAACGGGCGGTAACCGATTCAGGTGGCCACACTGAAGTTCGCTATGTTATTCGTACTCGAGTGCAAGTTGGGTTCGGCAATGAAGCCGAAGAATTTTCAGCAGAATTCACCCTGACAAATCGTGATACAATGAAATTCAGAATGCTACTTGGCCGCCAAGCTCTGAATGGCCGCTACTTAGTAAATCCAGAAGCCTCCTACCTACAAGGAAAACCGGCATGAGAATCGCTATTATATCGCGGAACAAAAACTTGTACTCAACACGGCGTTTAATTGAGGCAGGTGAAGCTAAAGGCCATGAGATGCATGTGCTCGACCCGCTCCGCTGCTATATGAATATCAATGCCAAAGAGCCCGAGATTCATATGCGCGGTAAAGAGTTACCCCAATTTGATGCCGTGATTCCGCGAATTGGTGCCTCAATTACTTTTTACGGCGCTGCCGTGCTGCGCCAATTCGAAATGATGGGCACTTACCCGTTAAATGAATCTGTTGCCATTAGCCGGAGCCGCGATAAATTGCGGTCCTTGCAACTATTATCACGCAAGGGGATTGGCTTGCCAGTAACGGGTTTTGCCAGTAAACCGAACGATATTCCGGATCTTATCGATATGGTTGGCGGCGCACCATTGGTTATCAAGTTGCTCGAAGGCACGCAAGGTATTGGTGTGGTGTTAGCCGAAACGCGGAAGGCCGCGGAAAGCGTAATCGAAGCGTTTATGGGGCTAAATGCTCACTTTATGGTGCAGGAATACATTAAAGAGGCCGGTGGCGCCGACCTTCGCTGCTTTGTAATTGGCGATAAAGTGATTGCAGCAATGAAGCGGCAAGCGAAACCGGGCGAGTTTCGCTCTAACCTGCATCGCGGTGGTAGTGCTACCTTGGTAAAACTTAGCCCAGCGGAACGGGCAACCGCAGTTAAAGCCGCAAAAACTATGGGCTTGAACGTGGCAGGTGTGGATCTCTTGCGTTCAAATCATGGCCCTTTAGTTATGGAAGTGAACTCATCGCCGGGGCTTGAAGGCATTGAAATGGCAACGGATAAAGATGTGGCCGCACAAATTATTAGTTTTATCGAAAAAACAGCAAAAGCACACAAAACTCGAACTAAAGGTCACGGTTAAACCGTGGCCGATTTTTAAGGTCTAACCTTTATGGCACGTAAACCTAGTAAGCCGTTTTTGTTGGGCGAGATTTCGGTAGCCCCAGGAACCCAAGAACGTGTTCTCCTCCCTGCAGCGCGTTTATATTCCGATACACCTCTTGATTTGCATGTAGAAGTGTTACATGGCACTAAACCTGGGCCAGTACTTCTTGTGTGTGCCGCAATTCATGGCGATGAACTTAATGGCATTGAAATCTGCCGACGCCTTATTCAAAGTGTGGATCCGCAAGAACTCACCGGAACACTATTGATTGTTCCCGTGGTTAACATGTTCGGCTTTATCCAACAAACCCGTTATTTGCCTGATCGGCGAGATTTGAACCGGTGCTTCCCAGGCTCGGAACGCGGTGCCTTAGGCAGCCGCTTAGCCTACTTATTTCGCACTTTGTTAGTTGAACGTGCTAACTACATTATCGATTTACATACCGGGGCTATTCATCGCAGCAACCTGCCGCAAATTCGCGTGAACATGGATAATGAAAAAGCGGTAGAAATGGCCGAGGCGTTTAACAGCCCAGTGATTATGAATTCAAAAGATCGCGATGGCTCGCTGCGCTCACAAGCCTCTGAATTAAATATTCCGCTTATTCTTTATGAAGCAGGCGAAGCATTACGCTTTGATTACTCGGCGATTCGAGCCGGTGTAAATGGCGTGACCAATGTAATGAAAATGCTGAAAATGATGAAAGGCCGCCGCACTCGGAAAAAAGTAACGCCGGTTTTTGCTCAGCGTTCGGTTTGGGTGCGCAGTGAGGGTGATGGTTTAGTTCTGGCTAAAGTTGAGCTTGGGCAAACGGTGCATCGGGGCCAGCTTTTGGCGCATGTAGCGCCGCCTCATGGTGGTGAGCATACCTGTATTTACTCAATAGTGAGCGGCATTGTGATTGGTATTAGTAATATTCCAGTAAGTAATGAGGGCGAGGCGCTATTTCATATTGCCTGCTTTGATGCCACTGAAATTCCTAACGCCTCCGAGATGGTGGATATGTTTGTTGAAGCCTACCCAGATCGGCCCAGCTAATCGGGGCAAGCAGCGTCAATACCGTGAACAGGTTGAGTAGCGTGAACAGGTTGAGAAGCGTGAGCCGGCATTTTCGCAGAAAGCTATGCACAAGACCACGCGCATCACCATGCGAAGAGCCATGCGAAGGATCATGCGAAGGATCATGCGAAGGATCATGCGAAGGACCATGCGAAAGTTGCGCAGAGCGTTATGCGAAGAATTATTGAAAAACATAAATAAAAAGATTTTAAAAGGGCCACCATGTCGGGAGCAGCCACAAAATTATTAATTCGCCAAGCTGATTTGATACATGCTCAACTTGGGAGCGAGCGCGGCGCCAGAGTTCTCCTCGTAAACCCAAGTGTGGGTATGGCTGAACAACTTGCCCATGCGGGCTTCAACTGCACCAGCTGGGTGCTGAACGCACAAGCTCTAGGCGCTGATAAAGTTGCACAAGCGGTTTTCAGCGGTGCCAATGAACCGCCCACTGAACAGGAAACACAGCCAGCAAGTGGTGCAGATAGCATCGGGTATAGTTCCTCGCTATTTCAGGCGTACCTAACCGCTAAACAGCAGGTAGCTGGCGTAATTCTTAACATTCCGAAAGAGAAACAACTTTCTCGGATGCTCCTAGCCAATTTGCGAGCTGTGGTGCCGGTAGGCACACCAATCTGGCTTGTGGGCCATAACGAAACAGGTATCCGCTCTTACTTAAAACAAGAGCATGCCGGTTGGCAAAAATTTGCTAAATTAGCGAGCGGCAATCATTGCCAGCTTTTGAGCGGCGCTCTTTTGAGCACAGCCCCTTTTCAACTAGCCGAGTTCCTTAGCACCTATAACGTAATGCTGCCCTCTGCAACTGCCAGTAAGCAGCTCAAAAGCAATCAACAAAATAACCAAGAAAGCTTAGCGATCACCAATCTACCCGGTGTATTCAGCAGCGGCCACCTCGATTTGGGCACGCAGTTATTATTGGAAAACCTGCCCGAGAAAATCAGCGGTAAAGTGCTTGATTTCGGTTGTGGTGCCGGGGTGATTAGCGCGTATTTGGCAAAACGGTTTTCGCCAATCGAAATCAGCGCTGTGGATATTAATGTACTCGCGCTGGAAGCAACGAAATCGACATTAGAGAACTTAGGTGTTCACGCTGAAATTTTTGCCAGTGATGGCTTGGCTCATGTTCATGGACACTATCAGTGGATTATTAGTAACCCGCCCTTCCACTCTGGTAAACAAACTGATTATAAAATCACCCAGGATTTTATTCGCGAGAGCCGCAATAAACTCAAAGCCGATGGTTCGCTACTAATCGTTGCTAATACCTTTTTGCCCTATCGCGAGGCGTTAAGTGAAAACTTTAAATATGTGAATATTTTAGCGCACACACCTAAATTCACCGTTTGGCATGCCAGCAACCGTGCATTATAACAGGATAAGTTAAGGCGAGCGTTGAGGGTTCACAAGCATGTTTCAACAAATAAAGCGCAAATACTGATCAAAAGAGCGATTGAAAATGCCTGAAAACACGCAAAAGTGGTCGTTAAGTAGCCGCCTGAATATCATCATTGCGGGCATTGTTGCCTTAGCCATGTTGTTATTTTCGGCTGTTGCTATTCTTTTGGTTTCCGATTCTGAGCGCCGAGGCTTAGCGAATCGAGCCGAAGCGTTAGCGCAACAACTCGCACTGCAGGCAAGTAATTTAGCAACACCACCGAGCGCTGCGATAGCGCACAACTTAGCGAACAACTCGCCGGATAGCTCAGCACAGAACAATTCACCGTCCAGTAATTTAATGAGTAATGCACTCACTCGTGAGCAAATGGAGCTGCTTTTCCGTGGTTTAGCCGCACACGATTTTCTTGAACATGTTCATCTCTATACTTTGAGCTCACCCGCTGCTGAACCGCAACTCCTAAATACGTATACAGCCACTGGCCGCTCTGCCCTGAACTCACAAAGTGCACGCATCAAAACCTTACCCAATTTTCAATTTACCGCTGATTATTTGGAGATTGTGCAACCAATATTTAAAAGCCAAGATTGGAACAACCAATGGCAAAGTGACAGTGATTTAGCCGGCTACATTTATCTTCGTGCTTCGTTAGCGCAAGTACAAAGTGCGCATCGGCGGCAAGTATTTACCAGCGTTGTTGCTTTCATTGCTGTGATGTTGAGTGTTTCACTAAGTGTTAAATTCTTTGCCCGCACTATGGCATCGAGCCTAGAGCGCTTGAGCAGAACCATAGCTAAAGCAAGCCAAGACCAATCCTTTAACCTTGATGAAGATCGAGATTTCCCCGAAGAGTTTACGGATGTTCGCCTGCAGGTAAAACGAGTTTTAGAGAAGTATCGGCATGAAAAGCGTTACGCTGAACATAGTGCAGCACAAGCGCAAAAAGCGAATGATGAATTGGAAGCCGAAGTAACGGCGCGTACTGAGCGTTTATCAGCATTAAACAACAAGCTTACAGTAGCGTTAGAAACTCTACATAGCCACCAACAACAGCAGTTTGAACGAGACAAGCTGGCTTCATTTAGCGATCTAATTAATAGAATTGCACACGAGTTAGCCACGCCTATTGATGCCAGCATGGCCGCTACCAGACTTGTGCAAGAGCAACAGGAAACCGTTCAGAAATCGCTTTCCACAAAAGCTCTCACAGAAATGAAGCTAAGTGAATATTTAGTGAAAGAGCAGGCAAGTTTGCGCGCAATCATGGCAAACCTAAGTAAGTGTGCAGATTTAATTCGCCATTACCAAGAAATTGTGGTGTTAAACCGCAACGATAAACCAAGAACGATAACTCTCTACGCCTTTATTCAACGCATGGAACATGCGGTTCATACCGGCCGGAAGTTGCCAGAACATGTACAGCTTGTTTTTCGCAACATCACTGATACTGCAAACAAAACGGGTTCTGGCATAACCCGTGTTTTGCAGAGCCATACTGGTAACAGCAAAGATACTCTTAAGCTGCGGGTATTAACGCTTGAACAAGTACTACTCGAGATTATTGATCATGCTATCGCGCATGGGGCTTACAAAGATGCTTCCGGCACTTATCAACCATTACTTATTGAAGTGGCTTTTGAGTTGAAAAACAACATGCTTTTAGTGCAGGTGGCCGATAACGGCGCAGGCATTGAGCCAGCATTAAGAACTAAGATATTCCAGCCTTTCGTTTTGAGTGCGCCCGAACAGAACAACGCGGGATTAGCGTTATATCAGGTATTTAACTGGGTTACCCAGTTGCTCAATGGTGATATCGAATGCCAAAGCTTACCGCTTACTAGCACTGAAGATAATGACAACCATAACGCTGAACATGGAACTCAATTTACAATAAAAATCCCCACCTCGAATAATTAATATACAATCTGATTAAGTTTTGTTAAAAATATACGAACTTACTTGCTTTTATTAACTTGAAAAACTTATCCTTATACATTCAAGCATATTTATCAGCAGTTCTATTTCATTAGCAATCGAACGCGGAGTTCAGAAAACACCATGGAACAAACAACGAACGTGAAACTTCTGATTGTGGAAGATGAGGTGGTAACCCGCCAAACACTCACACGCTTATTCCAGCAAGAAGGCTATGAAGTATTTGATGCTGCCGATGGCCGCCAGATGGAACACATCATGGCGCAACAGCAAATTGATATCATTATTATGGATGTTAATTTACCGGGCCAAAGCGGTTTAGAACTTGCTGAATCCTTGCGCGAGCAGAACAACATCGGTTTGGTATTCCTTACCGGCCGTGATAGCGATGAAGATCGCTTGCTAGCGTTAGAACTTGGCGCTGATGATTATCTGATCAAACCTTATAACCCTCGCGAACTTACGGTGCGAGTGCGCAACCTAGCGCGCCGCATAGAGCAAATTAACGAGCCGCGAGAAAATCAGGTTGACGGCAGTAAACAATATCACTTCAGCGGCTGGATACTAGATTGCGATAGCCGTTGTTTATTTGCCCCAGATAAGAAAATGTTCCGTTTGCCGAAAAGTGAGTACCGGGCATTGGAACTATTTTTAACCCAGCCTGGCAAAATTCATGACCGTGATACATTAGTTCGCAAAATGTTAGATCGCGAGCTACGCCCGAACGATCGCACAGTGGATGTTGCTATTCGCCGTATCCGCCGGCATTTCGAGGCTCATCCAGAAACACCAAACCTAATTACCACGATTCATGGTGAAGGTTATCGTTTTGTAGGCGATGTGGATATTAAGGTTGCTTCTTAATTAGCTGCCCAGATATTTGCTAAAGCGAAAACTTAGGAATCCTTGCGTAAACCCGCAAGCCAGTTTTCTACCATGGTCGTATCCGCTGAATAGTGGTGCGGCCATTCTGCTATCAGGCTCTCAACTTGCCCCCATTGCCAAGGTTCTTTCTCGATAAATTGCATTTCCTCACCTAAACGCTGAAAGCCAAGCGAACGACAACTACCCTTTATTTTATGGGCATGGGAACGAACAGCCGCTTCATCGCGAGTAGCCACCAGGCGTTCTAGTTCAGCCTGATAATCCGGTAAAACCTGCAAAAACATTGTGAAGCTATCGGCTATGCCCTGAATCCCCAAAATTTGCTGATACTGCTGCAACAATGCCCAATCGATTTCGTTAGAATTTCTTGTCGTCATGCAATCCAAATCCTTCTTTTGCTACGTAATCATCTGTGCTCGTAGCGGAGGTAACATAAGTTTTCGTGAGGCATTTACTGTACTACAAGCCAACGCCGATGCCCACACAGATTGGTTTACGCTTTTACTCCGATCAGCTTCTTTGGCGGCATAGCAGCAGAAAAAAATACTGGCGGATATCGTGCGCAAAATCCTGTATAATCTTGCGTCTAATTTTAACTCAGCTAGCGTGAAATAAGCGTAATGAAATCTTACGATGTAATTGGCGTGGGAAACGCCTTGGTAGATCAAGAATTTAAAGTAACCGACGAATTCTTGGCACGCCATAAAATTGAAAAAAGCATCATGACGTTGCTTGATGAAGCTCAGCAGCAGTTGCTATTGAGTGAGCTACATAAAGAGTTCACTCTCGAAAAGCGCGTGGGTGGCGGTTCAGCTGCCAACAGTTTAGTAGCCTTTAGCCAATTCGGTGGCAAGGCCTTTTATTGTTGTAAAGTAGCCAATGACGACGACGGTAACTTTTATCAAGCTGACCTCGAGCGCGCTGGAGTAAGCACCCATTTGGTAAAGCAAGATAACGATGGCCACACGGGCAAGTGTGTGGTGATGGTTACACCTGATGCTGAACGCACTATGTGCACGTTTTTGGGTATTACCATTGATTTTTCAAGTGAAGAGTTAGAGCCTGAAAAAGTGGCTGACTCGAAATATTTGTACATTGAAGGTTATTTAGCTACTTCGGAAATTGCTCGCGCTGCCGTTCGCGAGGCGCGTGAAGTAGCAGAACAAAATGATACTCGCATTGCCCTTACTTTTTCAGATTCATCCATGGTGAAATATTTTAAAGAAGGCTTAGATGAGTTTCTAACACCCGGGGTAGATATCCTTTTCTGCAACCAAGAAGAAGCAGAAATCTACACCGGATGTGAAGGTTTAGAGCCAGCTATGAATGCGTTACTCGATGTAGCCAAGCAGGTGGTGATCACCCGCGGCAAAGAGGGTGCTATTATTGGCACCCGCGAGCACCGTATTCAAGTACCTGGTTTTAAAGTTACAGCAATTGATACCAATGGTGCGGGCGATATGTTCGCCGGCGCTTATTTATTTGGCATTACGCAGGGGCTAACACCTGCACAGGCTGGCACACTTGCGAGCCGTTCGGCAGCAGAAATTGTGAGCAATTACGGGCCTCGTTTGAGTACCGAAACGCAACAGCAAATTTTGCAAGAATTAAATCTTGCTGAACACCTTTCAGCATAAATTCAAATTTGCAGATACGAGAGAGTAGAATGACTTCTTTTCAAGATTACAAAGTAGCTGATATCAACCTTGCGGATTACGGCCGTAAAGAGATTCAAATTGCAGAATCAGAAATGCCTGCATTAATGGCGATTCGCCGTAAGTATTCAGCCGCAAAGCCATTGAAAGATGCGCGGATTATCGGCTGCATTCACATGACGATTCAAACAGCGGTTCTGATTGAAACCCTTATTGAGCTTGGTGCTGAAGTGCGCTGGTCGTCGTGCAATATTTTCTCTACGCAAGATCACGCGGCTGCAGCTATGGCTGCTGCTGGTATTCCGGTGTTCGCGTGGAAAGGCGAAACGGAAGAAGAATATGAATGGTGCTTAGAGCAAACATGTAAGAAAGATGGTGAACTTTGGGACGCCAACATGATTTTGGACGATGGTGGTGATTTAACCCTACTCATTCATGATCAATTCCCGGAAATGCTAGAAAAAATTCACGGCATTACCGAAGAAACGACAACTGGTGTTCACCGTTTATTAGAGATGTTGAAAAAAGGCACATTGAAAGTTCCTGCCATCAACGTAAATGATTCAGTAACCAAATCAAAGAATGATAACAAATATGGCTGCCGCCACTCGCTAAATGATGCGATTAAACGCGCTACCGATCACTTGTTATCAGGTAAGAAAGCTTTGGTTATTGGCTACGGCGATGTGGGCAAAGGCTCTGCTGCATCATTACGCCAAGAAGGCATGATTGTTAAAGTAACTGAAATCGATCCGATTTGTGCCATGCAAGCTTGCATGGATGGTTACGAAGTTGTTTCCCCATATATCGGTGGTGTGAATGCTGGTGACGGTTCAACTATCGATAAAGAGTTGTTGGGCAACACTGATTTAATCGTTACCACCACGGGCAACGTGAATGTATGTGATCAATACATTCTTTCTGCGCTGAAAAATGGTGCTGTGGTATCAAATATTGGCCATTTCGATAACGAAATCGATACCGCATTCATGCGCAAAAATTGGCGCTGGGAAGAAGTGAAAGCACAGGTACACACGGTATTCCGCTCTGATGCCAAAGATGATTACCTCATTTTGTTATCAGAAGGCCGCTTGGTAAACCTAGGCAATGCAACAGGCCACCCGAGCCGCATTATGGATGGTTCTTTCGCAAACCAAGTATTAGCGCAAATTCACTTGTTCGAGAAGAAATACGCGGCTATGTCGGATGCCGACAAGCAAGCGAATTTAACGGTAGAAGTATTGCCGAAACAGCTCGATGAAGAAGTAGCGCGCTACATGGTAGAAGGTTTTGGTGGTGTAATTACGAAAATGACCAGCCAACAATCAGAGTACATTGGCGTTCCGGTTGAAGGCCCATTCAAGCCTGACGAGTACCGCTACTAAGCTCAGAAGCCTTTAAGTGAAGGCGTGAGCCAAGTGAGGATGAGAGCCAATTGAAGGTGGCGGCCAAGAGAAGGTGGCAGATAGAAAAAAGGTGAGCACCTAGTTGCTCACCTTTTTTTATGCGCGTTATAATGCGCCCTCACTTTCAAGGATGTTTGTTATGAAGCACGCTAACCCTCGCCTTACCTTTCGGCAACTCACCGAAGCTGATTTCGATGCCGTTATCGCGCTTGGCAATAAAGTTCATGGCGATAACTACCTTACCCCCGAAAACCTAGCCGATTACTTTCAGCGCGGGCAAACCGAAAATGGCCGTAACCTGCATTGGTTAGCCTTCAGCGATGATAACTTAGCAGGCATTCGCCTCACGTTCGCGCCAGGGAATTGGGATATTGATCAGTATTGCACACCCGGTGCTTGGCCCTTCCCCGCAGAAGAACTGTGCTATTTCAAATGTTCTGCGGTGGATCATGAGGTACAAGGTGGCGGTATCGGTAAATCCTTACTGATGCATTCAATCATTGAGGCCCAAGGGGCTGGCTGCAAAGGTGGTTTGGCACATATTTGGCGGCAGAGTCCAAATAACAGCGCCTTTGAATATTTTTCTCGTTGTGGTGGCGAACTTATCGCAGATCACGGTAAACGGTGGCTACAATTCTCATTGGAAGGTGGCTATTATTGCCCCGTTTGCGATGGTGATTGTTACTGCACCGCCGCTGAAATGCTGTTGCGTTTTTAACCTCGCCAGCGATGCCAAGTATACAGCGCACGTAATCCTACTCGCCGTGCCGGAGCGAGAGGGTAACGTGGTAAGGGCGATTGATAAAACGGTAATGCCGGCATACGTTCGCCAAAGCTCAATTGCGCGAGCCGTTTTCCCGCTAAACTTGCAAAGGCCACCCCGGCACCGCAATACCCTGCACTGGTAAAAACCCCCAGTGCTGGGCTAAATATTCGCGGCATTGCATCCAATGCTACGCTTATCCAACCACTCCAGAAATAATCAACGTACAAATCCTTTAACTGCGGAAACGTAGCCGCTAACGCTTGCTCTAGCCGGTGTCTATGCACCTTATTATCAGCATTTTTACCCGCTACGGCCCCGCGCCCCCCAAATAAAATACGGCCATCAGGTAGAAGCCGGTAATAGTATTTCAGTGTTCGCGTATCCATCACTAAATCATTCACTGTTAAGCCGCAGTATTGCTGTTCAGCGGCGTTTAGAGGCCGTGATACAACAATACTCGAGAGCACTGGAAACTGGCGCTTACTTATGTCAGGAAAGGGTTGCTGCGGCAGGTAACCATTACTACAGAGCAAAACCTGATGACATTGAATTTCGCGGCCGCCCGCGGTTAGCTGATGTTTACCATGATTTGACCGCCATGCAGTTACGGGATGGCCAGTTACAATTTTAACGCCAGCCTGTTGCGCTAAACTTAGATAAGCGGCCGTTAATGCTCTCGGGTTAACCGCCGCAGCCGGAGTAAGCGAAAGCCCGCCATATTTCCACGGCAGGCCTGGCAGCTCTGCCTGTTGCTGTTCTGGGCTCAGCCATTCCGCTGTTAGCAAGGTATTGCCGTACGCCGGTTGTTGTTCGCGCAACACACTTGCTGCTTTTTCACTGTGGCCAAGGCGCAGGTAGCGGGCTGGAATAAGCTCACAGGGCCAAGAAGAATCAGCAGCCGCATTTTTAACATGCTCAATACTCGCGGCAAATTCGTTTTGTACGCCTTGCGCTATTTGTTCGCCAAATTTTTTCGCATAATCACGATAACCAAGGCGCCCTGTTCCCGGCAATAAGAACCCCGCATTACGGCTACTTGCACCGGCGCCAACACCACCTGCATCAATGAGAACAACCTCTCGCTGCTGTGCTTGCGCAACTTCAATCGCCGCATTCAAACCAGTATAACCGGCGCCGATCACAACAACTTCTGCTGAGCTTGGCAGCGCGATAGCATTGGTATCAGGGAAAGGCGTTACGGCCGCCCAGTAGGAAGCCGTGCCAAATTCGTGAAAAGCCGGGATACCCCGGCTTTTAAGAGGATCGTACAAAATTGCCTCCTAGAGGCCAAAAACCACTTTTTCGCTGCGTAACATTTTCGTCACCACAGCAACAAGCAGCGCCGTAACCACTACCGTTACACCTGCACCACCTAACACCATCAACCAGTTGATTTCTTGCCCACCAATAGTGGCCAAAAGAACTTGATGCTGCGAGGTTACCGGTAATACGGAAAGCGCTGGATGCTCAAAGCGGGTAAATTCAACGGCGAATATTACCGCAACCGGAATGAACATCACGAGAGAAATATAAGTTTGTGCTTCCTTAAACGATTTTGCCCGAAAGCTAACAAATAGCTGCAAAATACTGGCAAATGCTGCCAAAGGAATCAACACCAATATAATGCCAAGCTGATCCAACATGCTCATACTAAAATCGATACCCAATTTTTCTAGGGGCACGAAAATAAACACCAGCGGTATCAAAAGAATACTCAACACACCGCCGAAGAGTGCAAAGGTGCCGGCTGCGGCTGCTTTCGCCATTACCAGCCAATGAGTGGCAACCGGCTGGGCCAAGAGAAACTCCAGCGAGTTCCGCTCCCGTTCACCAGCGCTACCATCAATGGCCACGTTCATGCCTGAAAAGAAGATCGCCATGAGTACGAACACCATTACCGTACCCAAAATCATAGCAGCTCGCGCTTCTTTAGTAGCGGTATCTTGTTTATCAATGCGAATCGGCGAAATCACATCGGTACTGATACCTCGTAAAGTAAGCCGATGGCTGACAATGGTGTTGTTATATTCCCGCAAAGCACTTTCTACTCTACTTCGATAGCTACCATCGCTACGCTCAGAATAATCAGAACGCACCGTAATATACACGGGCTTTGCGCTCGCTAAATTTTCTTCGTAGTTTTCGGGTATTTCTAAGTAAATTTCCCGCGCAGCGTTTTCCTCATCGCCGGCAAAAATTCGCCGATCACCGAGAAAATCCACCAAAGCAGGCGCATACTGCGCGCCATCAATATGAACATAAACATCGCGCTCAGAAACCGCATCTTTAATTACCATCATGAAAGCAACCGCCATCATGATAGGCCCGAAAAATGCGTAACTCATGGCGGCCATCAACGAGCGTTTATCACGCAGCGCATCGGTCATTTCTTTTAGCCAAACTGTGATAAATACTGATTTCATAGCATGATACCCTCTTCAGTTCCGATTAACTGCACGAAGGCTTCTTCAAAGCTTTCTTGCCCAGTTCTTGCGCACAGCTCTGCTGGGCTACCTTCAGCTACTACTTGCCCAGCAACCATAATCACCACACGATCACACAATGCAGCCACCTCTTGCATCACATGGCTGGAAAACAGAATGCAACGCCCTTGCCCTTTCAAACGAAACAGAAGCTCACGCAAAATGCGCGTACTCATTACATCAAGGCCGCGGCTAGGTTCATCTAAGATTAAGTTTTGCGGTTGATGCACAATAGCTTGCCCAAGCGCCACTTTCATTCGCTGGCCTTGGGAAAAGCCGCCGGTGCGGCGATCAGCGATATCATTCATATCTAAATCGTCGATCACCTGTTGCACTGCTGCTTTTCTTGCCTCACCGTGCAGCCCGTGCAAGCCGGCGAAATAAGCAATGTGCTCACGGGCAGTTAAACGTTCCTGCAAACCAAATTTATCAGGAAAGATACCAATGCGCTTACGCACCTCAAGGGGTGATTTCGAAGCATCAATGCTATCCACTTCAGCGCTGCCAATATCTGGATGTATCAACCCGTAAATACTGCGCAAGCAGGTGGTTTTTCCCGCACCGTTAGGGCCCAATAAGCCAGTAATTTCACCATCATTGGCTTGGAACGAGAGGCCCTTTAACGCTTTTACATCTTTATATGCTTTCGCTAGTCCGTTGGTTACAATCATGGCTCACATCCCCGCTGCGTTAACGTTACGTAAGAAAGGCAACATGCGGGTTCGCTCAAGGCATGAAGCATCGATTGTTGCACTTGGCTCATCTAAAAACTGTGCAATTAAACGATTCGCACAAGTGTGGCTCATAATCGTGTGGCCACCAAACTCAGCCACCAAGTGTTGTGAATTGGAAAGCGTTTCGGCAGCGATTTCAGCCCATTCGGGCGGCGTTACCGGATCTTGCTCGCCAGATAACAATAAGGCTGGAATATCACTTACCACAGGTTCGGCATGGCTGTTGTCTGGAAGAGGTGCTACCGGCCACCCGCTACACATTTCTACAAAATCATCCCCCACACTGCTGCCAATGAAGCGGTTATCACCATCCCGTGCCAATAATTCGGCATCAGCGCGCGGCATATCTTCTTGGCACAACACTGAAACCAGTAACCCGGTGTAAATTGGAGATTCCGCATCAAACGCGCCGATCAGGCCTGCCAGTGGCCGCCAGTTGCCGGCATCAGCCTCACTCACCACAATTGGAATAAGTTGGCGCGAACGCGGTGAGTAAAGCGCATTGCGCAAAATTCCAGCAAGCCGCTTCGCCGTCATTAACACTTCTCGTGTTTCATCACTGCGCGGATCTTGCATCACCACTTGCTCAGGTTCCGCCAACAAGCGTTCCCTTAGCGCATAGTATTTTTCATCAATAGCGCCGAATCTTTCAACGCAGGCTTCCGAGCGATTACAATCGCTTACCATTAAATCAAACGCGCGCTGGCTGTAGGTTCCGAACGGGCCTACCACAACCTGCGTAGGCGCAACACCATCAAGCACTACACTTCGTAGCGCAGTTGGCGCTTCCCGCATCCACACTAAGGCGGCTCGAGTACCATATGAACCGCCGTACAAGTTAATTTGCTGATAGCCCAGCGCCGTTCGCACCATTTCGAAGTCACGTATGGCGTTCACTGTGCTGTATTGCTGCAAATCAACATCAAATTTTTCTGCACATCGAGCCATGGCACCACGCAAATCGATTTGATCATCAGGTACTAAGAGTTCATCAAGCGCCGAGATCTCACATTGCAACGCCCCCGATTTACCGGTGCCACGCTGATCAACAAGAATGATATCGCGGCGCTGCCGCACATCCTGAAATACTCTATCGATAATTGGTGCCAGTTCGGTAGCCGCTTGCCCGGGGCCGCCGGCTAAAAAGAACAAGGGATCACTGGCAGCGCCTGAGCTCACCGCTGGCATGCGAACGATATGCAGATCAATAGTGGTGCCATTGGGTGTATCGTGATTCTCGGGTACTTCCAAATAACCACATTCAACCTGCTCCGATAAGCCTCTAAGGTGGCAAGATTCAAGGGTAAGTTGATTGAGCGCTGCAGGCTCACTCGTGCCGCTTGAGCTATCTGAGGTGTTTTCTTGCGCGCCTATTGCTTGCGTGTTGAACGCAGCACAAACGGCAAAGGCAAACCCAAGGTTAACCATTTTCAAGGTTTTCATTATTATTCTCTCTTTTTTATGCGCTAGCTAGCGTGAGAGTTTTACCTAGATTTTTTGGTTACTGCAAGGGCTGTTAACATTTGGTAACAAAAAATTAAACAATTGGCAGGTTTTTCAGCACTAATTACGCAGAATGCGCTTATACAGATAACCGCGGTAGGTAAGTGGGTTTTGGTTATCGGCTTTATGTTCACGTAGTAAAGTTCTTTCCCACTCGTCAGGGTAAAACGCTGGAAAAAAAGTATCGCCAGGTACATTCAAATCAATGTGAGTAAGATACAACCGAGTAGCCTCGGGCAAAAATGCCTCATACACCTGCCCACCACCAATGACCATAATCTCATGCAACTTGTGGCCGTTAGCAGCCGCGTAGGCTTCCGCCGCCGCTATAGCTTGTTGTGGGTTGCTTGCAGTGGTAACCCCTTCGGGCAAGAGCTCAGGTTTGCTGGTGATTACAATGTTGTGCCGGCCCGGGAGTGGCCGGCCAATGGAAACAAAGGTATTGCGCCCCATGATGATTGGTTTACCCATGGTTAATTCTTTAAAATACTGCAGTTCGCTTGGTAAATGCCAAGGCATTTCACCCTCGTTGCCGATTACACGATTATCGGCCATTGCTGCAATTAAAGAAATTTCCATAGCATTTATACCTTTGTTGCTATCTGTGTTTATGGTTTATAAATCACATGACCATCATCGGGCTCTTCTTCCCAATCATCATCGTCGTCATCTAAATCATCTTCCAGATCATCGCCCCACTCTTCTTCCGCTTTTTGCATCTGTTCATCGTGGTAACTTGTCCATTTAAACTCAACCGGCTCATCATTACCTTCAGCTTCTGCATCGGGTTTCGGCAGTGCTTCCAAGTATTGCATGATTTCACGCATTAGCTCGTTACAGGCTTTACCAGTAATCGCGGAAAGTTCAAACACCGGACCTTGCCAATCCAAGCGCTCTACGATTTCGGCACGGCGTTCAGCCAATGTTTCTTCGTCTACTAAATCGGTTTTATTCAACACTAACCAACGTGGTTTCGCTGCTAGTGCAGGGCTGTATTGTGCAAGTTCTTGAATAATGGTTTCTGCGGTGTCCGCAGGACTGCTCTCATCAAATGGTGCAATATCGACCAAGTGCAACAACAAGCCACAGCGCTCAAGATGTTTTAGGAACTGAATACCTAAACCGGCGCCATCAGAAGCACCCTCGATTAGGCCAGGGATATCAGCGATTACAAAACTTTGGCTCGCGTTCAAACGTACCACGCCCAAATTCGGCGTGATAGTAGTAAACGGATAATCAGCCACTTTTGGCTTGGCGGCTGAAACAGAGCGAATCAACGTTGATTTACCGGCGTTCGGCATACCCAGTAAGCCTACATCCGCTAACAACAATAACTCGAGTAAGAGAATACGGTGTTCACCTTTGGTGCCATCGGTTTTTTGCCGCGGCGCACGGTTGGTGCTGCTCTTAAAGCGAGTATTCCCTAAACCATGGAAACCGCCTTTCGCAACTAGCTGGCGTTGGCCATGGCGGGTTAAATCACCAATAATTTCACCGGTATCCATATCCTTAACGCGTGTACCTACCGGAACCTTCAAGGTTTTATCTTCACCCCGGCGGCCGGTACAGTTGCTACTTTTACCGTTTTCGCCTCGTTGCGCACGATGGGTGCGTTCAAAACGATAATCAATAAGGGTATTGAGGTTCTCATCGGCTTCCAACCAAACATCACCACCATCGCCGCCGTCGCCGCCATCTGGGCCGCCTTTCGGTATGTATTTCTCGCGCCGAAAGCCAATGCAGCCATTGCCGCCATCGCCAGCTTCTACGCGAATATCAATTTCATCAACGAATTTCATGGTTTTGCCTGTTTTGCCCGACGCTCACACGCCAATTATTCAAGAATATACTTACCCGAAGGTAAGGTAAAGATACAAAAAACCCCGCACTAAGGCGGGGTTTTCCGGATTCGGTGTTCGTATTATTCAGCGTTTACGCTGATGAACTTCCGGTTTTGCGGTCCACGCTGTTCGAAGGTAACTTTACCATCTACTTTCGCAAACAAGGTATGGTCACGACCAATACCTACGTTATCGCCTGCATGGAATTTGGTGCCCCGTTGACGAACCAGAATGTTTCCGGCTAGTACAGTTTCACCGCCATAACGTTTAACGCCCAGACGTTTACTTTCTGAATCGCGACCGTTACGTGTTGAACCACCTGCTTTTTTGTGTGCCATGTGTCTCTACTCCTCTTAAGCGCCAATACCAGTGATTTTCACTTCCGTGAACCACTGACGATGACCCTGTTGCTTGCGTGAGTGCTTCCGACGACGGAACTTAACGATAGTTACTTTATCGCCACGACCATGGGTCACTACTTCTGCTTTAATCTTGCCACCTTCAACGAAAGGTGCACCAATTGTCACGTTTTCACCATCAGAGAGCATGAGCACTTGCTCAAACTCAACGGTATCACCGGTAGCTGCTTCGAGCTTTTCCAGGCGAACGGTCTGGCCCTCGGTGACACGGTGTTGTTTACCGCCACTTTGAAAAACCGCGTACATATTCTTCTCCAATTGCCTTTTACAAGGCGCTACAAACTTTAATTTAGGCCGCGGATTTTACGTAAAAACATCGCGCAGCGCAAGCGAAAAATATAAAAATCATCAAACTGGCAGAAATCTACAATTCAGGTAAAATCAACCGCAAATTTTATGTAAACAAAGAGCCGCTTTACCATGGATTTATCTGCTGTACGCACGCTTAGCGAAAATGATATGCATGCTGTGAATGAGATTATTACAGCACAGTTAAGCTCAGATGTCGCGTTGATTAATCAGTTAGGCTTTTACATCATTAACAGTGGTGGCAAGCGCCTGCGCCCACAATTGGCGGTTATTGCAGCTCGCGCGCTTGGTTATGAAGGTGATAAACACCATCTCCTTGCGGCTATCGTAGAATTCATTCATACCGCTACTTTGCTGCACGATGACGTTGTAGATGAATCACTTACCCGCCGCGGCCAAGAAACTGCAAATGCCTTATTTGGCAACGAAGCCAGCGTATTAGTAGGTGATTTTCTTTACACCCGCGCATTCCAGCTAATGGTAAAAACCGAAAGTATGCGCGTTCTCGAAGTGCTCGCTGATGCCACAAACATTATTGCTGAGGGCGAAGTGTTGCAGCTAATGAACTGCAACGATCCCACTACTACCGAAGAATCATACTTCCAAGTTATTTACAGTAAAACGGCAAAACTTTTTGAAGCGGCAACTCAACTTGGTGCCGTACTTGCGGGGAAAAGTGCAGAACTGGAACAAGCGGCTGCTGATTACGGCCGTTATTTAGGAAACGCTTTCCAATTAGTAGATGATTTACTCGATTACACTTCTGATGCGGAAACTATGGGCAAAGATGCTGGCGATGATTTAGCCGAAGGTAAACCGACACTGCCACTCTTATATGCGATGTGGAACACCGATGCGGAACACGCGTCTTTGATTCGCAGCGCTATTGAAGAAGGTGGGAAACGTGATTCGCTTAAAACAATCCTAAACGTGATGCACAGCACCGGCGCTCTTGAATACACCCGCAACAAAGCCCTAGAGCAACGCGATTTAGCCATCGCAGCACTCGCTCCTTTCCCCGAAAACGACCACAAAGAAGCACTCATTGCACTAGCCAACCTCGCAGTAGAGCGGGTGGCGTGAGAGAGTTAAGCGTTTAAGTTCGGGTGCGGGGGTTGAGCTTTTCGTGCGGGTTGAGGCTTCCCCGTTGCGGGACGCCCACAGCCAATAGCTAAGATCAAAAAACCGCGCTGGTTTGCACCTCGCGCGGTTTTTTTAATTCAATCAGTAGGGTTTACTGATTGGCGAAATCGATACCCATTTGGATGTCTTTTTTCAGGCCATCAAGCATATCGGCTTTGGCTTTTGCTTCGAAATCACTTAGCTCGCCGTATGGTAAGATTTCTTCGATACCGTTGGCGCCTAATACTACCGCTTGCGCAAAGTACTGTGCATCGCTGCCGTCGCCTTCAACATAAGCATATTCAGTAACGTGAACGCCTTGCAGGCCTTTCACTACTGATAAGCAGAAACGTGCTGCTGCCTGGCCCATTGAAAGGGTTGCAGAGCCGCCGCCAGCTTTTGCTTCAACCACTTCGGTGCCCGCGTTTTGAATGCGGTGGGTAAGTGATTCAATTTCCTCTTGGGTAAATTGCGCAGTTTTCACCTGTGAAAGCAGTGGCAAAATAGTAGTGCCGCTATGGCCACCAATTACCGGTACATGCACATCTTCTACTGGAATACCTTTGAGTTCACCCACGAAGGTTTCGGCACGAATCACATCAAGTGTCGTTACGCCGAACAAGCGGTTCTTATCGTAAACACCCTTGGCTTTTAATACTTCAGCAGCAATGGCTACTGTTGTGTTTACTGGGTTGGTGATAATGCCAATACATGCTTTCGGGCAAGTATCTGCAATATTCTCAACGAGATTTTTGATAATGCCGGCGTTCATGTTGAACAAATCTGAACGATCCATGCCTGGCTTACGCGGAACACCTGCTGGAATCAATACAACATCTGCGCCTGCAAGTGCTTCTGTTAAATTCTCTTTGCCATAACCTTTTACGCTTACCGAGGTTGGAATATGGCTTAAATCAACAGCAACACCTGGCGTTACTGGTGCAAGGTCGAACAAGGCGAGATCAGTTCCGGCTGGAAGCTGAGTTTTCAATAGCAAAGATAACGCCTGGCCGATACCGCCAGCGGCGCCTAATACTGTTACTTTCATATTGCACTCCAATCAATCTGTTGCGGGGGCTAAACCTTAGCCGATCAGCCCTAAAAAAACAATAAAACGCTCGTTTAACTGCTTTTCTATATGGGGGCATTTATTTACAAAACTAGGTGTTGTTGTAAATTTCCGATACACTATCTATCTCTTAATCTTGGTAAACAATTAGACGATCGTATGGCCTCTTTACAGCAAGATTTGCTCATTGAAGCATTTCGCGAATTATTAAAAGAAGAATCTTACTCATCGCAAGCGGAAATCGTTGAAGCGCTGCAAGAACGTGGCTTTAATGGTATGAATCAATCGAAAGTATCGCGCATGTTGAGTAAATTTGGTGCTGTGCGTGCGCGCAATGCCCGGGAAGATATGGTGTATTGTTTACCACCTGAACTTTCTATGCCGTCGGCTCGCAGCTCTGTGCGCCAGCTCGTACTCGATGTTGAGCACAACGATGTTATGGTGATTATCCGCACTACGCCGGGGGCTGCTCAACTTATCGCTCGCCTGCTTGATTCAGTGGGTAAGAAAGAGGGTGTGCTCGGCACGATTGCCGGTGATGATACAATTTTCATTGCACCGGTAAAAGTGAGCAACATCGATGAAACCTTAGCGAATATTCAGCGTTTGTTTGAAAATCACTAAACGTCAATATCTTCAACTATAAGCTTTTGCATGGGCTGAACTAGAAGCATTAAGTTGGGAGCATGAATTTGGGAGCATAGGCTTAGGGGCATTAGGTTATAAGCACTAAATGAAAAGCCTAGAATTAAAGCCGGTTAAACCAATTTAGCGCAGGAATAAAATAGGCGCTGGCATGCTCAACATGCACATATTCAAGCAACGGATCGCTTTGCCCATCGTCATCAGCTAAAAATCGATTGCGAATCCATAAATCCAGTAAATTCACCTGATTGGAAAATAATAAGCTCACTTCTTGCGGCCTTAATAGCGAACCATAGGGCATATGCAAGCGCCAAATATCACCCGCAGTTTTATCTGCGTGCGTTGCGCTCTGAGTTGTTTTTAACCGCCGGCCTGATACTTTTTCTCGCCCCATAATGCGCTCCTGCTCGGCTTGAGTTAGCAGGTGGAAACGCTGCACATCGAGCTTACTTTGCAATAACCAAAAATGGCTGCCGCCGGCAAATGTTGGATCGTTCTCTTCTGTGATGAGCGCCCGTTGCCGCCTCATCGCGCCGGCAATGCTCTCATTGGTATATTTAAAGCCAAACAAATCACGGCCATCTAAACAACGGAATGGTTGATTTTGTTCTGCTAGTGTTACTAAATCTCCCAGCCACTGAACTAGGTGTAAACCAGCTAAATAGTTGGCATCCACTCGATCTGAGCGAATAACAATCGCAATATCATAAGGAGTTATCGGTAGTGGGTGCTCACTACGCGCATAATCTGGAATGCTTTTCAGGGCATCAGGCCGTTCATCGGGCGAGAGCACATCCCAATAAGGCTCGCCAATGGCCAACACAACACTCAACATACTCTCGGAGAAACGATCCTCAAGGCTTCCTACTTGCTCGGGATATCGCGCCAGCTTGTGCCGAATCTTGGCTACATCTTCAGACACAACATGCAATAGCAAAACTAAGCCATGCAAACTGGCTTCTGCGCAAACTCCCGATTGTGCACGAATGATTTGGCCCATATTGATGAACTTCCCTGAGAATGAAAACGAGTGCCCGAATATGCAAAGGCTACACGTTAGTTATACCTTTATTTAGGTTGAACACTAAGCTTTATCTTTGCGATCACGCCACCAAGTTTGTATTTGCCGAATCGCGCTTCTTACCGATGTGTTCGTTTGTGAGCCTGTATATCGGCCTTTAAAAATATGGCGAATCCGATAAACACCGGGCACTGTTATTGCTTTACCTTGGCTTTTTAATAGCCAACGGAAGGCGCGATCCTCATAGCATTTCTGCCAGCTTTCCGCGGGGGTTTGATATACCGACATGGCAGCACAATAGCCCATTTCACGGGCCACATCACCATGCGTAATTTGCATCGGCCCAGTAGCTTTCGTAAGTGTTTTGGTAATAAATTCGGTGCCATCTAAACTCACCACTTGCGGCTTTGCTGCCTTTTGCAGTAGCGGATCATCCTCTGCCAAGAGTGAAGTAACCCGTTCTTCGTGTGGGTAAACCAAAGGTTCGCGGCAACCTTGTAGCTCAGCTGCCAGCTTATCAAGCGCGCCTTCATGGAACACCACATCACAATCGGTAAACCATACCCAATCAGCGTTACTATTCAAGGCCGCATGATTGCGGCCAATACCGCGGCGAAATAATTGTTCTTTTGGCATTGCACGCCATTGCCACTGAACATTTTCAACCTTTTGTTGCGCAAAAAACTCGAGTAACTCAGAAGATTTATCATCTTCCTCGCTGTAATACACTGTCATAGTAACGCTAATATCTTTTGGCGCATATTGCGCCAGCGAACTCAACTGATAGGCTTGCAAATGCGCATACTGCCAACAATGGCTAACAATTTCTAAATGGAGCTTACCGGTTTTCCCAGCATATTCTTTCTGTGGTTTTGGATACGCCCAACGAATTGGCAACACACCGCTCACTGCTAATCGAGCCAGCTGCCCCTGTATACCCCGATACCAACGTTGCGGTGCTACCCGCGCTGAAATTGCTTGCATCTGTTTTCTCTCGTTAACCAAAATCGGCCGTATAATAAGTGCACGTATCCATAAAACACGTTTCTGCGAGCGCGTGCAATAAAAAACCCGTGCAACGATGCTACACCATCGAGGCACGGGTTTCATCTATCTGCGGTTCCTTTATCTAGAATGCAAATCCTCACTAGCATTCAAAACCTTAATAGCGTTCAAATCCTTAATAGCGTTCAAATCCTTAATAGCGTTCAAATCCTTACGAAACCACCCGCAAATTAATATTTAGCAGGTGTGCCTTCCGCAGGTAACGCGTTTAAAATGAACTCGCGTAAATGCTCATTCGAAAGCTCAAGATCATGGCGGCGAAGATACATCATATGTCCGCTCCGATAGCCTTCAAAGAACAAGCGATCTTTCATTTTTCCACTCGGATCCATTTGCCACATACTATATTTGGCATCGAAATAGTTCGTAGCGCCATCATAGTAACCCGCTTGATAAAGCACATTTAAGAATGGGTTCTGTGCCATGGCTTGGCGGAGATTTTCACCCGTATTGTTGCCACTGCGATCCCAAGGGTGCACCGGGCCAAACATGTTGTAGCTCACATCGGTTTCAAAGCCGAGCTCTTCACGTAAGTAATAGTTTATCGCTGGCGTGAACGAATGTAACCACGAAGTAAGTTCTGAGTTAAAATCAGGGCGGGCACCCACATCATTGCGATCGATGCCTTTATAGCGTGAATCTAAGCGGCCAATGGTATAGCCTTCATCGCGCAATAGCTCTTTCCAGAAAAACGCCGTATCAACATCTAAATTACTGCGTAGTACCGCTTCAACCGAAAGGCCAGAAAAACGCGCCACCTGTTCAGCAATGGCTTGCTTTTCTGCAGCCGGAAGCCAAGCGCCTTTTGCTAGGGCCGGCAGATATTCATTTATGGTAAAGGCCTCTACTTCAGGCAATAAATCGTAGAGATCGCCATTTTGCAGTTCTTCATCAAGCGCATCGTGATACCAAGCCGCTGCTGCGAAATAGGGCAAGCGGTTTGCTGCTTTAACTGGGCCATCACGATCGATTCCCATATCCGTAGGCGAAACCAAAATCACACCATTCAGATACATCCAGTGATTATTTTGCAAGGCCAGCGCCATGCCCGCTACACGGGTAGTACCGTAACTTTCACCAATTAAAAACTTTGGCGAACGCCAGCGCTCATAACGTGTTACAAAAGTATTCACCCACTCAGAGAGATAGCGAATATCTTCATTCACGCCAAAAAACATTTTTTGCTGTTCTGCACGAGAAGGCATGTTGCCATCAGGGCCAGGCAATACTCGGGAATACCCCGTGTTTACCGGATTAACAAACACAATATCGGCCACATCGAGCACTGAATAAGGGTTTTCTTGCACGCCATATGGTTGGGTTGGAAAACCTTCCTCATCAAGTAACAAGGTTTTCGGGCCGGTATAGGCTACGTGCATCCAAACCGATGCTGAGCCGGGGCCACCGTTAAAGGAAATCAATAACGGCCGCTTTTCTTGATTACTCACACCTTGGCGTTCGTAATAGGTGTATTGCAACGTTGCTGTAGGATGGCCTTCATCATTCCATACTGGCATTGTGCCCGCATATGCTTTGTATTCAATTCGCGAGCCGTTAATCCGCGCGCGATGTTCAGTTACCACAACGGATTCCACATCGATGCTGCGGCGATGCTCTTCATTCGCTTGTGCAGTATTTGCATAGGAAATGAGCCCAAGTGGCAGAGTGGCAAGCGTTAGCACTAACACGCCTTTCTTTAGTATGTTCATAATATTCCCATTTATCTTTTTTATGGTTATCACCGGTTCGGCAAACTTACAGTTCCAAAAACATATCTTTAATTACGGGTGTAAAGAATTTCGCGCCGTATTCATTTACGGTGATCAGCTTAGGTGATCATCGTCGATACACACAGGCAATCGCTGCTTATCGACTCAGCACACACCATGTTGGCAAAAAATCAGCCATGAATCGAGCAAAGTTACGCCACATTCGGTAACCGCACTCTTCGCTGCGGTGAGCATCACGCTCTAACACAACCAAGCAGCCTTGATGCAGAGCTAACCACCATCAAAACGGACGTTTAGATATTAATAACCGGCCGCGTATCCATCTTTGCGGCTTTCCGATGCGCCTATGTAAACTCCCTGCTCAGC
Organism: Aliidiomarina iranensis; assembly: GCF_003987135.1. GTDB lineage: Bacteria > Pseudomonadota > Gammaproteobacteria > Enterobacterales > Alteromonadaceae > Aliidiomarina > Aliidiomarina iranensis. The sequence continues at coordinate 599,125 of NZ_PIPJ01000001.1, read as the reverse complement.
ATCAAACCAAATGGCTTGATAACCTCCATAGGGGCCAACTGATTCTTGCAGGCGATGGCCCATTTTTATCAACTCACGCCGGGTATGATCAGAAAAGCCATTTTCTAAACTTACGGCACCGCCATCAACCATGATTTCGCCAGTAGGTTGGCTTGATCCCGTGTGTAAGATGCGCGGGGCATCACCGGCTTCTTGTAAGTTCATGCCAAAATCGATCATGTTAATCAGAATTTGGGCATGCATCTGTGGTTGTGTTGCGCCGCCCATCACGCCATAACTCATGAGTGGCTTCCCATCTTTGGTCACAAAGGCTGGGATAATGGTTTGGAACGGACGCTTACCCGGTTCAAACACGTTCATATGGCCTTCTTCAAGAGCAAATAATTCACCCCGATTCTGCAATACAAAACCCAAGCCTTCCGGTGTAACGCCTGAGCCCATGCCGCGATAATTACTCTGAATCAACGAAACCATATTGCCGTATTTATCGGCGGTGGTGAGATAAATGGTATCGCCGGTTGTGGGCGGGTTACCTGGCTCATAGCTGCGGCCAGCTCGTTCTGGATTAATCAGTTGCACCCGCTCTTGGGCATATTCTTTGGAGATCAACCAATCAACTGGAATGTCGTTAAATGCCGTATCGGAGTAGAATTTCGCGCGGTCTTCAAAGGCTAATTTTTTTGCTTCTACAAAATGGTGAATATACTCCGGGCTATCGAAGCCCATTTTCGCAATATCAAAGTGCTCGAGAATATTCAGAATTTGCAACGCGGCAATACCTTGCGTATTTGGCGGCAATTCCCACAAATCATAACCACGATAATTTGTAGATACCGGCTCCACCCACTCTGATTCATGCGCAGCTAGATCTTCGTAGCTTAAAAACCCACCATGTTCTTGCACAAAGTTACCAATAGTTCGAGCAATTTCACCTTCGTAGAACGCATCTCTGCCATCGCTAGCTAGCTTCTTATAGGTATTGGCTAAATCGGGATTACGAAATATTTCGCCTTTACGCGGTGGATGGCCGCTTTTCATAAATACTTCGCGAAAACCTGGAAAATCCTGCAATACTTCGGCGTTGCGCTCAAAGTAATAAGCAATTACTTCAGTTACTGGAAACCCGCTTTCGGCATAATGGATAGCCGGGGCTAGAACATTCGGCATCGGCATTGAGCCGAAACGTTCATGCATTTCAAACCACCCATCAACAGCGCCGGGCACCGAGAGCGGCAACAAGCCCCGAGCAGGAATACTTTCGTAACCGTTTTCTTGAAAATAATCTAAAGAAAGGCTCATTGGCGAGCGGCCAGATGCATTGAGCCCATATAGCTGCTCGCTTTCTGCATGCCAAATAATGGCATACAGATCGCCACCAATGCCGTTGCCCGTGGGTTCAACCAAGCCGAGCACGGCGTTTGCGGCAATAGCCGCATCAATGGCATTGCCACCGGCCTTCATCACATCTAAAGCGGCTTGAGTAGCCAACCCTTGGCTAGTTGCTGCCATCGCTTCAGGTGCCATTACCTCCGAACGGGTGGCAAAGTGATGTCCGGTAATTCTATCGGCGGCGGTGGCGGTGTAGATTGGAGTAATTGCGGCTGCTACAGCTAGGCCGGCGGTAATAGCAGCAACGGCTGCCTTTTGCACAAATGAGGGCATGGTGTTCTCCAGCTTATGGTTAGGTGGGCGCTTTGATTACATAATCAATCAATAACCGTTGCGCGCTCTGATTCTGGCGCATAAACGCCATCACGTAAGCCTCCTGCTTGTTGTCATCCAATCGAAATAACACTTTGTATTTATTATAGGTTACCTGACGGTAATCAGTAATGCCGAGCATTTCAAGCTCTGGGCACACCGGAAGCTGCCTCGGGCTAGTGGCTAACTTGCTTTGTGTGGCTAAAACGAACCCGCGGGCAATTGCATTCGCCTCTGATTCGATTCGATATACCGGGGTACCAATAGATAAAAAGCCCAGCACTTAAATAAGTACTGGGCTTTATTCTTACTCATGTAAATTTACATCAGCCTTAATCGCTTTGCTTTAGCAACACTTCTTGCGCAGCATTCCTTAAACAATATTCTTTAGGCAACACTGATGGTTGGAATAATTGTATCTTTTGCTTTTTGTTCAGCAGCCATAAAATCAGGCATTTGATCGAAGTTCAGATACTTATACACTTCACCCGCCATCGCATCGATGTTTTGCGCGTATTCCATATACTCTTCACGGGTTGGGATTTTGCCCAAAATCGCGCCTACTGCTGAAAGTTCAGCAGAAGCCAAGTACACGTTCGCACCATCACCTAAACGGTTCGGGAAGTTACGCGTAGAGGTAGAAAGCACCGTTGCACCTGCTTTCACACGCGCTTGGTTACCCATACACAATGAACAACCTGGCATTTCAGTGCGTACACCGTTGCGGCCGTAGATGTTGTAGTAACCTTCTTCCATCAATTGCGCTTCGTCCATCTTCGTTGGTGGCGCGATCCACAATTGCGTGTTCAGTGGCTTAGTGTTTTGCTCAAGCAATTTACCCGCCGCACGGAAGTGGCCAATGTTGGTCATGCAAGAGCCGATGAATACTTCATCTACTTTATTGCCGGCAACATCGGATAAGGTTTTTGCATCATCCGGATCGTTCGGGCAGCAAAGAATTGGTTCAACGATTTCGTTCAAATCGATTTCTACAACTTCGGCATACTCTGCATCTTTGTCGGCTTCCATTAATTCAGGATTCGCCAACCACTCTTCCATTTTCTTCGCGCGGCGCTCAAGCGTGCGCACATCGCCGTAACCTTCGGCAATCATCCAACGAAGCATGGTGATGTTTGAACGCAAATATTCAGCAATCGATTCTTCTGAAAGCTTAATAGTACAACCGGCAGCTGAACGCTCTGCTGAGGCATCAGAAAGTTCAAACGCCTGCTCAACGGTTAAGTTATCTAGGCCTTCGATTTCTAGGATTCGGCCAGAGAAGGCATTTTTCTTACCACGTTTTTCAACCGTAAGTAGGCCTTGCTTGATACCGTATAAAGGAATGGCATGTACTAAATCACGCAGGGTAACGCCCGGCTGCATTTTGCCTTTGAAGCGCACCAATACGGATTCTGGCATATCTAATGGCATTACACCGGTAGCCGCCGCGAATGCTACTAAGCCTGAACCGGCAGGGAACGAAATACCCAATGGGAAACGCGTATGGGAATCGCCACCCGTACCTACGGTATCTGGCAACAACATACGGTTTAACCAGCTGTGAATAATGCCATCGCCAGGGCGAAGCGATACGCCGCCACGGTTCATAATGAAATCAGGTAGAGTGTGCTGAGTATCGATATCTACTGGCTTCGGATATGCGGCCGTGTGGCAGAATGATTGCATTACCAAATCAGAGTTAAACCCTAAGCATGCCAAATCTTTCAGCTCATCCCGAGTCATCGGCCCGGTAGTATCTTGCGAGCCTACGGTTGTCATGCGCGGTTCACAGTAGGTGCCAGGGCGCACGCCTTCAATGCCACATGCTTTTCCTACCATCTTCTGAGCTAAGGTGTACCCTTTACCGGTATCATTTGGCTGCTCTGGTGCACGGAATAAATCATGATGGCCTAAACCAAGCGATTCGCGCGCTTTCGTAGTTAAGCCGCGGCCGATAATCAAATTAATACGGCCACCAGCGCGTACTTCATCGATAATCACATCAGAAGCATATTCGTATTCGGCAATCACTTCACCGGCTTCATTTTCGATCTTGCCAGCGTATGGATAAATGTGAATCACATCACCCATATTCATTTTCTCTACATCCGCTTCAAATACCAAGGTTCCAGTATCTTTCATGGTGTTGAAGAAAATTGGCGCCACTTTACCACCAATGCAAATACCACCAGAGCGCTTGTTCGGAGTGCCTGGCATATCTTCACCGATGTACCAAAGCACCGAGTTAGTAGCTGATTTACGTGAAGAGCCGGTACCAACCACATCACCGACGAAAGAGATTGGGTGGCCTTTTTGCTTCAGTTCTTCAATTTGCTCTGCCGCATTCGTAATGCCTTCGCGTGGCATTTTATACATGGCTTTGGCATGTAATGGGATATCTGGGCGCGACCATGCATCTGGTGCCGGTGAGAGATCATCAGTGTTAGTTTCGCCAGTAACTTTAAATACCGTTGTGGTGATTTTTTCTGGCATTTCTGGGCGGTTAGTAAACCATTCAGCTTTCGCCCAAGATTCCACAACATCTTTCGCTACCGCGTTGCCGTTTTTCATGCGCTCTTCCACATCATGGAAAGCATCAAACATCAAAATCGTTTCTTTTAGCTCGGCGCCGGCAAGCTCGGCAAGTTCTGCATCATCAAGCAACTCAACTAAGGTTACAATGTTGTAACCGCCGTGCATGTTGCCTAAAAGCTTTACGGCACGTTGCTTATCAATAACTGGGCTCGTTACTTCGCCTTTGGTAATCGCTGCCAAGAAGCCCGCTTTCACATAAGCGGCTTCATCTACGCCAGGAGGCACGCGTTCACTCAACAGCTCAAGTAAGAAATCTTCTTCACCTGCAGGTGGATTTTTCAAAAGCTCTACTAATTCAGAAACCTGCTCTGGAGAAAGTGGCTTGGGTGGAATTCCTTCCGCGGCGCGTTCGGCCACATGTGCACGGTATTGTTCTAACACAAATAATTCCTCTTAATAAAAGCCCCCGCTCGGTTCGATATGAAAGCGGCGTGGGCGATTTGAAAACGGGCGAATTATACGCCAAATTCACTTAAAAATGAATTTCAACGCGGATAATAAAGGCTATTTCAGCCATTCACAGTATTTATGGTTCGAGTAATGCTCAGTTATGGTGGCGCCAATGCCTTAAACACCGGTATACACTTCATCGAGTGCGGCGAGCATAGCTTGCTGTGAGGTTTCGGAAGATAAGCGATGTTCATCTTCAACTGTGATTAGGGGGATGCCGAAACGCTTACAAAATGCCGCCACTTTTGCATGGGGCACTACTTCATCAGCGTTGCCATGAATAACACGAATGCGTGAGGCTGGCGGTAACTCACTCACCTTATCGCCTTCTTCCGTATGTACCGCGGGAGCTAACAATACCAAACTTTTGAAACGCTCTGGGTACAATGAATACAAGCGCGCCGCCAGCAACCCACCGAAGGAGGAGCCCACCAAGGTTACTCCAGTGAGGCCCTCGGTTTCTGCCGTAGCTTTTTCTATGCGTTGGGGCAAATCCATACCCTGAAAATCAGGAGAAATGAGCTCGGGGAACGCCCGTTTAATCAGTTGATATTTCGAGCCATGAGGGCCACTTTCAAGGCCGTGAAAAAAGAATAACATGTTAGTTCTCCAACCGTTGCCGAACGTGCTCAGCTAAGCCAGCACCAGCTTCTGACATTGTTAAGTAAGCTTGATCAGCGCCCGCGTTCAAAACTCGTTCCGCTTCATCATCGTGCAAACTGTGAGCAACAATTAATCCGGTGAATCCAAACTTACGCAACTTGGTAACCGCTGTTACATTCGCATCACAATCGCTCAAGCATAAAATGGCGGCCTTTATCTCGCCATAATCAAGGCTTTGCCAAAACATTCTATCTTCCGCATCTGCATAGAAAATGTTGAGATTATCACCCTTGTGTTTTTCAACTTTAACAGGGTCGGCATCCATGGCTACAACTCGGTGATTATGCTGCAGATAACGATAGGCGGCAGTGCCAGTTCGCCCCATGCCCATAACTAATACCTCGGCATCGCCAAGCTCTACTGGCTGCTCATCCGGATGCCGCGTATTGCGTTCATATTTGATCAAATAATCACTAAAACGCTCATAGAGTGTATGCGCCATGGCATTCAATGGTGCTGAAATCACAAAGGAAAGTGCCACCAGAAGTGCCAGCGGAATCAAATACTGCGGCAATACCACGCTGGCCACAATTAAGCCAAATTCGGAGTAGTTACCTAAACTTAAACCCGCTAAAAAGGAGCTTCGGGCTCGTAGCTTGAAAAGAATTAGCAGGAAGAAAAATAAGGCGATCTTCACCGGTATCAATAACAGCATAAAGCCCGCAAAAGCCCAATCACTTAAATCGGGCAAGCCACCCATACCGATACTTAGGAAGAAACCAACGAGGAAGAATTCTTTAATGCCCCAAAGTGCTTTTGAAAGCTCACCCGCTCTGGGATGTTTTGCCAACACTGCGCCAAATGCCAAAGCGCCTAATTCTGAGCTCAAGCCCACCAACTCAAAACCGTAGCCGCCAATCACAAGTGCTAACAACAGGCCGAATAGGATCAATAAATCATCGTGCCCGGTGGCATCGAGCAGTTTATAAAGTAATGGCCTCAGCAACGGTAAGGCAAACACCGAAAGTGCCCAAATTGAGGGTAATTCGCCGTTTGCAATTGTCATTACCACCAGAGCGATAAGATCTTGGACAATTAAAATGCCAATAGCCACTCGGCCGTGAAAAGCACCCAGCTCGCGTTTACCCTCAAGAACTTTAGCGGCGAGTACTGTACTTGAAAACCCAAGGGCAATCGCCAGTAAAATGGCATTGTAGAATTCAACGCCAAAAATCCAACGAGTTGCCATAAACATAATGGCAACCGTAATAATGAAGTGAACTAAGCCGACACCGAGCACTTCTGGCTTCGCTAAACTGCGAACATTCAATTTCAAACCAACAGTAAATAACAGCAGCAATACCCCTAGATGCGCTACATGGTCAATAATGTTTTGGCTATTATCGGGAAGGTCCAAATAAGGGGAAACCGCAGCTATCGCAAAACCAGCAGCCAAGTAGCCAACTAACGTTGGCAAGCCCACCGCACGCACCATTAGGCCAACAACGAAAGCAAACCCTATCCATACCGCTTCTAACATTGTTTATCCCCTAAGTGTGCTTTTGTATTGAAGATATCTATCAGGATCATACTGATTTCGAAACGTTGAATTTACCACAAAAATATTGTGTTAATTTGATCTAATACATAACCAAGTTAATCATGGATGCGAACATAACGGTTTTATATCAACCACTGCAAAAGGATACCACTTGCACACAATAAACCGAGTAGCGAGAACAACCCCAGTTTAAACGCAAACATACACAAAAATGCAAAAGCGGTAAGTGCCCAAGCCCCAGCAACCCAAGAAGAAACTTCAGGTAGGAGAATGGAAATACCTGCGGTTTCCCAAGTAAACGTAGTGGCGAACAAATAATTTAAAGCAAACCAAAGGGCCAAATTTGCAATAACCCCCACTACCGCAGCGGTTACCGCAGATAAAGCGGCGCTTAAACGCGGCATACCACGGAGCTTTTCAACATAGGGTGCACCGGCAAAAATCCATACAAAACAGGGTAAAAAGGTTACCCAAGTGGTCAGTAGCGCTGCCAATGTTCCGCCGAGTAGCGGATGCATGCCGGTGGCTTCGCGAAACCCTGCTAAAAATCCAACAAACTGGGTAACCAAAATAAGTGGCCCCGGTGTTGTTTCCGCCAACCCTAAGCCATCGAGCATTTCACCCGGCTGTAACCAGCCGTAGAGTTCAACAGCTTGCTGCGCCACATAAGCCAGCACGGCATAGGCCCCACCAAAGGTTACCACTGCAAGCTTTGAGAAAAACAACGCGATTTGCGCCCATACCGAGCTATCGCCAAACAGCGCGATTAAGGCAACAACCGATAACAACCAAAGTCCAGCGCAAATAAATGCTGCGCGTTTAGTGCCGGGGCGGATATCAGTGCTGAGCACATCATTCGGAGCGGCTGTTTGGGCGTTAATTTTACTGGCGAACAGCCAGCCTACTAGTGCGGCTCCCAGCACTACAAAAGGGAAAGCTACATCAAAAACGAAGAGTGCCAAAAAGCCGGCTACCGCGAGCACACCTGCAATCGGGGTTTTTAGTGCCCGTTGGCTGAGTTTGATCATAGCTTGAAATACAATCGCCAACACCGCTGCTTTCAGGCCAAACAAAAGGCCCGCCACCAAGCTCACATCACCCAATAACACATAAGCCCAAGAAAGCGCCAAAATCATCGCCGCGCCCGGTAAAATGAACAAAATACCGGCAACCAAACCACCTTTCACTCCATGCAGCAGCCAACCCACGTAGGTTGCAAGCTGTTGCGCCTCTGGGCCGGGCAATAACATGCAGTAGTTCAGTGCATGCAAGAAACGTGATTCATCGAGCCATTTTTTTTCTTCGACAATCATCCGGTGCATCAAAGCAATTTGCCCCGCTGGCCCACCGAAACTAAGTAAGCCGATACGCCACCAAATCGCTAAGGCCTCAGCAAATGGAATGGCATGAGCTTGATTTGAATTCTTTTCCGGCGCCTTGCTTTCGTTACTCGCTACACTCATTGTTTATGCCCTAAAATTCATATCTATTTCATCTTTATCGCGGTTTATACCGTAACTCACACCTTAGCAGGCCTCCTTTACAGTTTACTGCTTGGCCTGCTGTATCTCCGTTTTTAGTAACCTAGCGCCTGTGCTGTTGGGCGAACGTATCCCAAACTAACTGGCCCGCTGGGCCTAGAAGTTTTGCGGCCATTTTTACCACATGAATCTCCGCATGAATATGATCAAGAAAGCCGGGAATATCAATTTCCACTAATTTTTTATTTTTCAACTCACGGCTAATTAAATCCCTCGGCACCACGCCCCAACCCATGCCGGCCTTAACGTACTGTACCAAGGTATGCGCATCGTTTACCCGTAATCGCGAACTACCCGAAACACGGTAAATCTGTTCTGGGTTGATACCCATGTTCAGTTCTTTCGGCAGAATATAGGGCAACGCACTCAACGCATCTCGTGTTCTTGGTAGCCCATGTTCGTTGATTAAACTTTGCGCCATCACTACCACCAGCTGAAAATCGCCAATGCGCAAGCTTTCAAAATCTGCTAATTGCTGAAATGTAGGCAACCATGGTGTGAGAGCTAAATCAGCCCGTTCCGATTGAATATCTTGTAGTGATTCTAACTGCGAATGGCCGGATACAATGACTTCTGTGAAAGGAAAGTGTTGCTGCACTTCACGCAGTGCCTCGATTAATAGTTCTGGGTTACAGGTGTAATCATAGGCGATGCGTAATTGCGGCTCTGCGCCCTCACGAAGCTGGCCTATTGCCGAGTTTAAGCGTTCGTGTTGCCGCATCAGCTCTTCTGCATGCCGCTTAAACTGGGTGCCTTGAGCGGTGAGCTGCAAGCGGTAACCACTGCGATCTAAAATGGCAAACCCCACTTCATCCTCGAGTTTTTGTAGTGTCATACTGAGCGCAGGTGCTGTACGGTGCAAAACTTTTGCGGCTTCATGCAAGCTACCTTTCTCAAGCACAGTAAACAATACTTTTAACGGCCATATCTTCAAGAATGCACCTACTTACCTTAACGATTCGATACCTAATGGCTTAATTAATATTTCTAAACTCATTACACAAAGAAACTTATTCAGTATTTCTTAACATTATAGCAAGTTAATTTAAATATTCCTTTACAAATAAATAAACTACACTGTAGGTGATTTCTTAACTAGTTGGAAGGTTGTTGCTCATGCAGTTCTCTACACGTTGTTTCCGGCCATTCGCAATCGCCGTTTTGCTTATCGCAACACTCGGCCTTTCCGCTTGTAGTGAGCCCACAGCCGAAAAAACCGAGAAACCTTTACGGCCGGTGAAGTTGATTACCGTGGGAAGTGATCACAACGCAGATATTCGCAGTTTTCCCGCCGTTGTTGAGGCTACACAAACCGCTGATTTAACTTTCCGTGTTGGTGGTGAGCTGATAGAGCTGCCTTGGCGCCCGGGCCATGTGGTAGAAAAAGGCGATTTAATTGCGGCCTTAGACCCCACTGATTATCGGCTAACTGCAGAGCAAGCAAAAGCACGTGCGGAGCTCGCTCAAGCTCAATACGATCGTATCGCCCAACTCGCGGAGCAAAATATCATCTCACGTTCCCAATTTGATGAAGCAAAAGCGGAATTACAGGTTGCTCAAGCGAATTTAAATACCGCTGAAACAAATTTGAGCTACACCGAATTGCACGCGCCCTTTGCCGGTGTGATTGCCAACTTACATGTTGAGCTCTACGAAAACATCGGCCCGCAACAACCGATTATCACCCTGCAAGTAGACGATATGGTGGACGTGCGCATTCAGGTGCCGGAACAGCTTTTCGCCCAAGTACGCCGGGATTTGAACTATCAACCAGACATAACCTTCGAAAGCTTACCCAACCAAGTTTTTAAAGGCCAAATTCGCGAGTGGGATCGTATCGCAGATTCAGCAACCAATACTTACCGCGTTGTATTTACCCTGCCAAAACCAGAAACGGGCAATATTCTACCCGGCATGACCGCCTCAGTGATGATCGATAGTAACCAAGTGTTGCCAACGAACGGAAACTCAATAAATATTCCTATTGGCGCAGTATTTACGCCACCTGATCGTGCACTAGCTGAAGATATCCGCATGGTTTGGGTGTATGAACCAGCGGCAGAAGGCAGCCGAGGTGAGCTCACAGCAAGACAGGTTACCATTGGTGCTGCGAGTTCATCGAGCATTTCTATTTTAGATGGTTTAAATATCGGCGAGCACGTGGTTATCGCCGGTGTTCATCAGCTCGAAGAAGGTGAGCAAGTGCGCCCTTGGATTCGTGAGCGGGGCCTTTAACCCATGAATATTGCGCGTTATAGCATTGAGCGCCCTACTAGCTCTTGGATTTTACTATTGGTTCTGCTCATCGGTGGCTTTTTGGCGTTGCAGAGTTTAGGGCGATTAGAAGACCCTGAATTCACCATTAAACAAGCCTTAGTGATCACCCCTTATCCCGGTGCTTCCGCCCAACAAGTAGAAGAAGAAGTAACGGTATTAATGGAGAACGCGCTCCACGAACTCCCTTACATTAAGCATATTACTTCAAGTTCAATGCCCGGGCGTTCGCAGATCATGGTTGAGGTGCGGGAAACCTATCGCTCCGATGCCTTACCGCAAATTTGGGATGAACTGCGCCGGAAAGTGAACGATCAATCTCGCAATTTGCCGCCTGGCGCGGGCCCTGCCATGGTGCAAGATGATTTCTCCGATGTGTATGGGGTATTGTTGGCACTCACTGGCGATGGTTATAGCCTGCCTGCCCTCTATGATCATGCCAAATATTTGCGCCGTGAACTGGCGCTTGTGCCTGGAGTTGCCAAGGTTGTGATTAGCGGCAAGCAACAAGAGCAAGTTGTTGCCGAAGTTTCACGTGCTCGCTTGGCTAATTTAGGCATTCCACCGGAACGTATTTATAATCTTCTTTCTACCCAAAACACCATTTCCAACGCGGGCCGTGTTCGCTTGGGAAACGATGCCGTGCGCTTTGCTACCAGTGGTGAATTTACCTCAGTAGAGCAACTCAATACGTTAATCATTAGCAACCCCGGCGCTCGCGAACAAATTTATTTGGGCGATGTAGCCAATATCTACCGGCAACAAGAGCCCATTCCCAACCACATGCTCCGTTTTGATGGCGAAGCCTCGCTTTGGCTCGGCGTTTCCTTCACTCGGGATGTTAACGTGGTTGAGGTGGGAGCCCTACTGCGCGAACGTATCTACGAGCTTACCTATGCCACGCCCGTTGGTATGGAGCTAAATGCCATTTACGATCAACCTGCCGAAGTGGAAAACTCGGTATCGGGCTTTTTGAATAATCTTGCGCAAGCCGTTGTGATAGTAATTGTGGCCTTATTGCTCACTATGGGTATGCGCAGTGGTTTTTTAATCGGCTTAGTGTTGCTGCTCACCGTGCTCGGCACCTTTATCTTTATGGCCATGGCCGGCATTAATTTACATCGGGTTTCCCTCGGGGCACTGATTATCGCGCTTGGTATGTTGGTTGATAACGCCATAGTGATTACTGAAGGTATGCTCGTTGGAGTACAGCGCGGGCAAACACGGTTACGGGCAGCACAAAACGTATTACGGCAAAATGCTTGGCCTTTACTCGGCGCTACGCTAATCGCCATCTTGGCGTTTGCACCAATTGGTTTATCAAGTGATGCCACAGGCGAGTTTGCCGGTTCATTATTTTGGGTGCTATTAATTTCGCTCAGTTTAAGTTGGCTCACGGCATTGTTGCTTATTCCGTTTCTTGGCGACCGCCTGTTCCGAAAAAGTGTGAAGCAAGCTGAAAGTGATAATGATTTATATAGTAATCCAGTTTATGCGGGGTATCGGCGCTTACTGAAAACCGCCTTACGTTTTCGCTTCATTACTATGGGCTTAATGGCTGTATTGCTGGTTGTTTCTGTGTTTGGTTTTACGCAAGTTAAACAGAGCTTTTTCCCAAGTTCGAACACCCCTGTGTTTTATGTTGATTTATGGTACCCCCAAGGCACCGATATTCGGGCAACCGCGGAAGATATGGCGCGCGCAGAAGAATGGTTGCGTAGCCAAGAGGGTATTACCCAAGTGGCTGCCACCATTGGCCAAGGTGCCCCTCGATTTACCTTGCCTTACATTGTAGAAATGCAATATGAAAACTATGGGCAGTTAATTGTGCGCACGGAAAATACCGATATTTTGCCGAGCTTAATGGGGAAAACCGGTGATTATTTGGCGAATGCTCACCCCGATGCGGGTTCGAAAATTCGGCGAATGGAAATAGGGCCGCCTGTGAAGGCCGCGATTGAAGTGCGTTTTAGTGGTGCCGATCCGGATATTCTGCGCCAACTTTCCGCACAAGCACAGGAGATTCTGAACGCTGAACCAGCGCTCGCCTATGTGCGCGATAACTGGCGCGAGCGCGCCAAAGTATTGCGCCCCCAATTTAATGAAACCCATGCCCGCCGTGTGGGTATCAGCAAGCAAGATGTTGATGATTTATTGCTTGCTAATTTCCGCGGAAAACGCGTTGGCATTTATCGTGATGGCACTGAGCTACTGCCGATTCTTGTTCGTGCACCGGAAAATGAACGGGTGTTTTTAGAGCAATGGCAGGATATTCAGGTGTTCAGTAATTCATTGAATCGTTATGTGCCCATGCCACAAGTGGTGGATGCCATGCCTTTGGAGTGGGAAGATCAAATTATTCATCGCCGCGATCGAAAGCGCACGTTAACGGTTATGGCAGATCCAGATCCGCTTTTTTCTGGCACGCCCGCACAGATATTTGCCAACATTGCCATGGATATTAGCGCCATTGAACTACCTCCAGGTTATGAAATGGCTTGGGGCGGTGAGCATGAAGCGTCTGGTGATGCCAAAGCCGCGGTGTTTAAAACCTTACCGCTTGGCTATTTGGCCATGTTTATTATTACCGTACTGTTATTTAGCTCAGTGCGCCGCGCAGCGGTAATTTGGACAACGGTGCCGCTTTCGATTATCGGCGTTACTATGGGCTTACTGCTCACTAATCAAGCGTTCAGTTTTATGGCACTGCTGGGAATTTTAAGCCTCAGCGGCATGCTCATTAAAAATGGTATCGTTTTGCTCGAGCAAGTGCTTACCGAAGAGCGAAGTGGTAAATCAGGGTATCAGGCTTTAGTTGATGCTTCGGTAAGCCGGGTACGGCCGGTAGGTATGGCGGCGGTAACCACTATTTTGGGCATGATTCCGCTGCTGTTTGATGAGTTTTTTGCCAGTATGGCGGTTACTATCATGTTCGGTTTGGGCTTTGCCACCCTGCTTACGCTGATTGTGGTGCCTGTAATGTATAGCCTAATCATGCGCAAATCGGAGTACAGCAAATAGCACCCGAAACGGTGCTATTCGTTGGTTTCTTCGCCCTCATCAGCTGCTGGCAGCTCTTGTTGCCGCAGCTCTTGTTCTCCCAATTCTTCATGGGCTGGCGGCTCTGGTTGCTCGCTATTTTGCATACGAGCGGTAATCTGCAAGGTGGTGTAACCTGAGCGCGGCATATTATAGCCCATATCTAACGGTAACCGGTTCGGTGTCATGCTTGCCTGAATCATGGTTCGTACATCCGGCGGCGTAATTAAATAGCGGCTAATATCCGAGCGCATGCGCAGCCGTTGATCCGCATCATCTACGCCCGCCATCTCCAGATATGTGCCAATCAAAGCGTTCATACCCTGCTCATGGCCACGCAAAAACTCAAGTGTTAATTGACCACCGGTTTCATTCCCCGGAGCCGCTAATAGCGTAAAAGCATAACGGTGTTCTGAGGATGTGGTACCCCAACACACCCAATAATTTTGATAGCCTTGAGAACCGAGAATTTGCCCAGTTTCAAAATCAGTATTACAGCCATCCCAATCCGACATTTGCAACTCAGTAAGTGCCGCTAACTGATGCTGAATGGTGGGCAGTTCACCCTCGGGCCAATTCGATTCAGCCCTGTTTGGTGCCTCACTACACCCCGTTAAACTCAATACCGCAACACCCACTAACAAGGGCAATAAATAACAAGATTCAGTTTGCTTCATGTGCTAATAACCATTTTTTCCGTTCGATACCGCCGGCGTAACCGCCAATACTGCCATTTGCTTGTACCACTCTGTGGCAGGGTACAACAATGGCATGAGGATTACGGCCATTCGCTTGCCCTACAGCTTGATAGCCGCGAGGCCTTTCTACGCGTTCGGCAAGTTGCCGATAAGACCAAGTGGCGCCATAAGGTATTTCCCTTAAAGCCGCCCAAACGCGTTGTTGAAACTCAGTACCGGAAACAACTAAAGGCAACTCAAATATTTCTAAATCACCAGAAAAATACTCGCTTAATTGCTGCTCTAGCGAATCAAGCCACTGATTTGCTTGATTGTGAGTATGGTAACCATGGTTTACTTGCGGCATTACTTTCACAAAGTTTACCGCCAAAATCCCTTCTTGATTGGCCTGCAGGTGCAGCGTGCCAATTGGGCTGCGAATATAACGTTCAGCTTGTGTAATCATGATACATTTCCCTGTTATTGAAACACGCCCAAACCACTAAACTACCAAATCCAATGTTTTAAACGATATAACCATCTCTCAACCGTACTCATTTCAGCCCGTTCTTCCAACACAGCGGCAAGTAGATCGGGC
Source organism: Aliidiomarina iranensis (assembly GCF_003987135.1). GTDB lineage: Bacteria > Pseudomonadota > Gammaproteobacteria > Enterobacterales > Alteromonadaceae > Aliidiomarina > Aliidiomarina iranensis. The sequence continues at coordinate 584,086 of NZ_PIPJ01000001.1, read as the reverse complement.
CTATCGGTAATAATACCATCTACCCCAAAATCAACCATGCGGGCCATGCTTGCACTATCATTCAATGTCCATACATGAAGCTCATGATCATATTGGCGAATTCTGTTTAACCTGCTCGGTGTCACCAAAGCTTGGCGCAGCGCCAGCGTATTAAACGGTTGCCCCTCAACCCGCCCTACCGAGGTATGCACTAATAAACTGGTGCGAATATCGGCATTTATCGCTTTCGCTTGCAGTAAATCAGTGCCCGCTAACGAAGCGATCACGGTTTCTTCAGTAAATTCTAAGCGATCCAACTCCGCCATTACTTTTGCTACTAAATTGGGCATTTGTGGTGCGCCCTTTATCTCTAAATACAGACCCGCCCTACCACGCAGTAGTTCCACCGCCTCGGCCAGGGTGAGAATACGAGCGGCACGAAAATCATCGCGAAACCAACTCCCCACATCTAGATCCGCTAATTCATTACTCTGTATTTGCCAAATCGGCCGCCTATCGCCGGCAATTCGTAAGAGATCCCGATCATGCAAAATAACCAATTCACCATCCGCCGTATGGCGCACATCTAATTCAACATAGTGTGCGCCATCGGCAATTGCACGTTTAATTGCAAATTCGGTGTTCTCGGGCGTATCCCATGCATTACCGCGATGGGCAATATTCAGTACATCATCTTGTGGCGAAAACACCTGCAAGGCAACAACCACCTGAACCACAGCAAATATCACTAATACCGCTTCAATACCAACAGCGAAATAACCTACATGCCTCGGTTCATCGTCTATGGTAACACCGCGATTTCGTTTACAACGGCGATGATAAAGCTTAAGAATCAGCAAACTATTCACGCTAACACCTAAGAAACCCGCCGCTAAATTCACCAAAGCATAACTGAATAAAAGGCCCACAATCACAGCGAGCACCAACAGATGCTGAGGGGGTAAAAATTGAAATATAAGCCAACCAAGATTATCGAATAAAAACGATACGAGTAGCGGAATAGTTGCTACTACACCAGCGATGCTGAGAACCGTGAAAGCTATTTTTCGGCGCGCACCACAAGTGAGTTCGGCGCTTCTTTTTAAGGCTGCAATGGGTTTGAGGTTTTCCAGAAGCATTACGGGTAACGCTAAAATCCACCGCAGATACAGGCTACCATTCACTAGAGCTACAACAATGCCGGCAATTATTAACAGGGCTAAAAACTGCCAGAGTTCTGGTGGATAGTTATTCACCACAAAATAAATATCATAGCCGCCAAGCAATTGTTCGAACGCCCAAGCTAATAACAAGAGCACCGGCGCCAACAGCGCAAGGTGCGCGGCCACTTGCATGCCAGAGAGTTTCAAGAGCTGCGGTAACCGCTTACAAATCACCCATAAGGCGCCCGCTGCGGTGTGAAAGCGCCCCCTAGCATCCCGTGTGGCGATTAACATCATACCGGCGTGTTGCAAAAAAATAAGCATGGCTGCCAAGGTGGCAGAGAGCAATAGCCACAACACACCTACTGGGTTTATGGCAAAAAGCAGTAACTCTTCGTTGCCGATCATATCGCTACCGGTTAAATGGATTAAACCTGCCAGTAGCCAAGCACTAAAAGGTGCCAACAGCAAAATAGAAAGGAGTGCGAAGTATAAATGGAACGCGAGTAATGGCCTTCGGTGATACCGAATCGCCGCTAAAATATGTCGAGGCATGGCGCGCAATGAAATCATGCGCTCAGTGTAGCTTGCTTGGCTAAGCCTTGAAAATAAATCTTTAGCTATATTTGTTTTAGCTTTAACCCGTTATTTGTGGGTTTTACGTACCCTTTTATCGCAAATACACACTTTTTTCCGTTTTCACTTTGTTAATTTTCCGTAAGAATAGATAGAATCAGAGTGTTAACTAATCAGGGAACCCTTAATCATGAAAAAAACACTGATCGCAAGCAGCCTAGCTGCCATTCTTTTTTCATCGCTTACTTACGCTGAAGAAGCAAAGGAAGCTGAAGAAGAAGACAAAACGTATAGTGAAATCGTACAAGATTTAACTAAAGCTGAAGGTTTATTTAACTTTTATCAAGATGAAGAAACTGGCGCAATGCAGTTTTCGATTTCAGAAGAGCAGTTAGATAAGCCATTCATCTATTTCGCCGCCACTGTAGATGGTGTAGTAGAAGCCGGACATTTCCGGGGAAACTATCGCGATACCAAACTGATTGAGTTTCGCCGTTATTTTGATCGCATTGATGTGGTAGTGCTCAACAACAATTTCTACTTCAACGACGAGAGCGCTTTATATCGCGCTAAAGATGCCAATATCAGCGAAGCCACCGTAGCTAGCTTAAAAATTAAAGAAGAAAGCGAAGGCCGGATTTTGCTCGATGGTAACGAATTATTCGTGAGTGAAGCTTTGCATCGGGTAGCGCCATGGGCGAATCCAAATAGCCAAGGCCCATCGTTTTCGCTAGGTAGCTTAAGCCAAGGCCAATCACGCATTGTGAATCAACGCGCTTACGAAGATAATATGGATATCGTAGTGGATTATGTTTTCAATAATCCTAATCCTGTGGTTTGGGGCAGCGGTGGGGTTACCGATCCGCGTTCTATCTCCATTAAACTACAACATTCCTTTATTGAAATCCCAGAAAACGATTTCCAACCTCGCCGTGATGACGCTCGCGTAGGCTACTTTGGTCAGCAGTTCACGAATATGACCACTGCCGATTGGGCCCCCTTTAACGATGTGATTAATCGTTGGCACTTAGTGAAAAAAGATCCTTCTGCCGAGCTATCTGAGCCGGTGGAACCTATTGTTTGGTGGATTGAAAACACTACGCCAGAAGAGTGGCGCGATGTAGTGGCTGAAGGTATTTTGGCTTGGAATAAAGCATTCGAAACCGCTGGTTTCCTAAACGCCATTGAAGTACGTGTACAACCTGACGATGCCGAATGGGATGCTGGCGACATTAACTATAATGTTGTGCGCTGGACTTCTTCCCCACGCCCACCGTTTGGCGGTTACGGCCCATCATTGGCAAACCCATTAACAGGCCAGCTAATTGGCGCTGATATCATGATGGAATACGTGTACATGACGAACCGTTGGTTAGAAGATCAACTTCACGGTGAAGCAGAGCACAACCATCAAGGCCAAGAACTTTACTGTAGCCAAGGCCACTTGATTCATCAAAACCTAATCGCTGGCAGCGCAATGGCGGATTTATTAGGCGCAGAATCAATTGAAGAAAATGAATTACTTCGCCAAGGTATGATTCATGTGATTTTGCATGAAGTGGGCCACACGCTGGGCTTAAACCACAACATGAAGGCCTCTATCCTTTGGGATGAAAATGAAGTTCATGATGCTGAACTAACCCAAGGTGTGCTTACCGGTTCAGTGATGGATTATGCCCCAGTGAATATTGCACCGCCGGGCACTGAGCAAGGTGATTATTATCAATACGTAGTGGGGCCTTATGATGAGTGGGCTATCGAATATGGTTACTCACAAGGTCTGGATGATCCAGAAGCGGAAGAAGCGCGCTTAGAGGCAATTTTGAGCCGTTCTCATGAGCATGCGTTAGCCTTTGGTAATGATGCCGATGATATGCGTGCACCGGGCCGCCACATCGATCCGAACATTATGATTGGTGATATGTCTTCGAACCCAGTGGCTTACGCTGTGGGCCGTTTTGCTGTGGTAAATGATACGCTGAGTAACTTGCTAGAGCGTTCACGCGTAGAAGGCGAATCACATCAGCGTACAGCTACTTCAGCAAGCCGCTTGTTTGGCCAGTACGCAAGCCAAGCGGGTGTGATTACGCGCCAGGTTGGTGGTGTTTATATTGAACGTGCTGTAGTAGGACAAGCGGATGATGTGAAACCATTTACACCGGTACCACGTGAACGCCAAAAAGCGGCCATTCAAGCGCTGAAAGATTATGTATATTCGCCTGATGTACTCACTAACATGGAACCTGTGTTGGCATACATGCAGCGCCAGCGCCGTGGTTTCAGCCATTATGGCAATAATGAAGATCCACAATTCCATGAAATGATCTTGAATATGCAGCGCAATACCTTTAATCACTTGTTGCACCCGGCGGTGTTGCAACGGATTACTGATTCCACGCGTTACGGCAATGAATATCCATTGCATGAAGTGATGGGTGATCTTACCGATGCAGTATTCCAAGCTGATAAAGCGCTCTCCACAACAGCGAAGAACTTACAAATCGAGTATGTCACTCGCTTGCTCGCTGTTGCTGGTATTGAGGGTAGCTCAAGCTACGATAATATGAGTAAGGTTGCGGCAACTGCGCAATTGAATCGTATTAAAGCAATGCGCGCGCCGCGTCGCTCGGATTTCGAAGCTACTGCACATTACGATTATCTTCGCATGATGATCAATCGGGCGATGGAGAGTTAAACTTCCCCTCACCCACTGAAAAAGGCCCCGCGGGGCCTTTTTTATTTGTTCGATTTCTCACACCCGAGGGGCGCAGCCAGAATCGGAGCTAGCAAGGCATAATCGAAGCGATTGAGGGAGCGTACATGCAGTACGTGACCGATTGAGCTTCGATTATAACGCCGCTAGCGTCGATTTCTCACACCCGAGGGCGCAGCCAGAATCGGGGCTAGCAAGGCATAATTGAAGCGATTGAGGGAGCGTACAAATAGTACGTGACCGATTGAGCTTCGATTATAACGCCGCTAGCGTTGATTCTGGCAAGCCTCCTACCAGAGGATTACACGCTCTTCTGGAGCCAAATACATCCCATCACCTTCCTGCACATCAAACGCTTCGTAGAAGCCTGGGATGTTACGCGGTGCACCTAGGGCGCGATATTTGCCTGGTGAGTGCGGGCCGCGGGCTAATTGCGCGCGCATGGCGTCGTCGCGGAACTTGATTTTCCAGATTTGTGCCCAGCTGATGAAGAACCGTTGTTCACCGGTGAAACCGTCCATTACTGGTGATGATTCGCCGTCTAACGATTTCTGATAAGCACGATAGGCACTTAGGAGGCCTACGTGATCGCCAATGTTCTCACCGAGCGATACGCGGCCGTCGACGTTCATACCTGGAAGCGGCTCGAATTGCGAATATTGCTCAACGAGGATGTTGGCTTTGGCTTCGAACTGTTCGCGGTCTTGCTCGGTCCACCAGTTGGCTAGGTTGCCACCGCCGTCGTAACGAGAGCCTTGATCATCAAAGCCGTGGCCAATTTCGTGGCCGATTACGGCGCCGATGCCGCCGTAATTTACGGCGTCTTCTGCGTTCATATCAAAGAACGGTGGTTGCAGAATACCGGCTGGGAACACAATTTCGTTCGCGGTTGGGCTGTAGTAAGCATTTACGGTTTGCGGCGTCATACCCCAACGTGTGCGATCTACTGGCTGGCCTAAATCCGCGATATTTTCGTCGTAGCTAAATTGCGATACACGAATTGTGTTGCCGATTAAATCGTCGGCGGAAACTTGCAGTGCTGAATAATCTTTCCACTCATCGGGATAACCGATTTTCGGCGTAAAGTTGTTTAACTTGTCGAGCGCTTTTTCTTTCGTTTCGGCGGTCATCCACTCGAGGCCTTCGATAGATTCTTCCATAGCTTCGAGAAGATTATCGATTAGCTCACCCATGCGTTCTTTGGCTGCTGGTGGGAAATGACGAGCAACGTATTCTTGGCCTAATACTTCACCGAGGGCCCCATTTGTGGCTTGTACGCCACGCTTCCAACGCTCTTGTTGTTCTGGCGTACCGTTTAGTGTTGTGGCATAAAAATCAAATTGGATATCAGCCACTTCTTTGTGTAATCGCGATGCGAACGAACCCATTAAGCGAACTTGCAGGTAATCTTTCCAGGTTTGCAGATCGGTTTCGGTGTAAAGTTCGCCGAGCGCTTCAATGTATGATGGTGTATTTACAATCACGTATTCGGCATGATCGATACCGGCTACTTCGGCCATGGCGTCGTAGTCTACGCTACCCATTAACTCTCGTACTTCGTCGATGGTCATTTTGTTGTAGCGGGCTTCTGCGTCGCGGATTTCCGCACGGGTCCAATGATGTCCGGCTAGCGTGTATTCTAAATCATATATGCGTTGTGCTGCGGCTTCGGCATCAGTGTGGCCGGCTGCAGTGAGCATGTCGCTCATGTATTGCACGTATTTTTGACGAATATTCTCGAAATCTTCGCTATCGCGGAAATAATAATCACGATCGGGTAAACCTAAACCGGCTTGGCTTAGGTGAAGGGCATAGATTTCTGGGTTCTTGGCATCGGTTGAAACGTAAAACCCAAAAGGCCCACCTAAACCACTGCGGCGCATATCTGCCATGGTTGTCGTTAATTCAGCGTGGCTTTTGATACCAGCAATACGGTCTAGCATAGGCTGAACTGGTGTTATACCTAGCTCTTCAATGCGATCTTCATTCATGAAGCTGGCGAAGAAATCACCAATTTTTTGTTCGTTTGAACCTGGCTCGGCCGAGGTGGCTGCGGCATCTTCAATGATGCTACGTAGCCGTATTTCATTTTCTTCGGCGAGCATATTGAACGCACCATAAGTGGAGCGATCTGAAGGGATTTCGGTATTGTTGTACCAAGTACCATTTACGAACATGAACAAATCGTCTTGCGGACGCACGTCCATATCGAAATCTTCAAGCATTAAGCCAGAGGTGAGCTGTTGTTCAGCTTGTTGGCTCTGTTGTTGATTTTCCTGCTGGTTCTGCTGAGCGTTATTTTGCGGTTGTTCTGCTGGTGAGCAAGCTACTAGGCCTAATGCCAAGGCAATGCTTGCGGCTACCAAAGTTACCTTCTTCATTTCGTATCCACCTAAATTATGTAATAAGAGTGTTACAACACATACAGTTTAAGGCTTTCAGGGTACTTTGGCAAAGTTCTCACGCCGCACTCACGGCGTGTTGGTCGCAAATTACAGCAGGTGGCCGAATTTCTTCGTTTTTGTGGCAAGATAGTACTCGTTGTGCGGTGTACCTTCAGTGCGGTGAGGAATACGCTCTACAACTTTAACGCCACACTCAGCTAGTTTTTCTAGTTTCTTGGGGTTGTTTGTCATCAAGCGAATTGATTGCACCCCCAACTCGGCCAACATGCCTGCGGCGATATCATATTCCCGAGCATCGGCCACAAAACCCAGGATCTCGTTAGCCTCTACTGTATCGAGACCTTTATCTTGCTCAGCGTATGCACGAATTTTATTTAGTAAACCAATACCACGGCCTTCTTGACGCAGATATACGATAATGCCGCGGCCTTCATTGGCGATTTTGCGCATTGCCGCTTCAAGTTGCGGGCCACAATCGCAGCGTTGGCTAAATAAAGCATCGCCGGTTAAGCATTCTGAATGCACACGCGCCAGCACAGGCTCATCTGTGGTGATATCACCAAGTGTTAACGCTACATGTTCTTTGCCTTTCGGATCTTCAAAGCCTACCAAAGTAAACTCGGCAAACTGGGTTGGCAAACGGGTTTGTGCAACGATTTTCATTTTAGCAACGTTGGTCATGAATACTGCTCTCATTCAGCAACTAGGAACCGCGCGATTATAGCAGGAAGGCAAAATAATTGCGCGTTTAGCGATGGGTTAAAGCTCGATTGCACTCATCGGAACGTTACCTTAAAAGGTACTAAGGCCAGTGGCTTCCATCACCCGATAAAGCAACCGATACCAAAGGCTAGCGTTGGCATATACCTCGTAATTAAGGCTAAATTCCTTGCCCTCCACGTTCTGCCATTGGTTATCGAACCACTGCTTGCCATGTGCTAAAGGCTCTGCCGTAAGCGCCCCACTTAACACAACACTGGTTTCGAGATTCAAGTTGTGTAAATTGCGGCGGGTAAAATTGGTAGAGCCTAACAGCATAGTACCCTGCCCCTCAGCATTTTCATGATAAACCCATTTTGAGTGGCACTGCTCACCATTTGTAGCGCACCACCTGACATCAACGCCTGCTTGCACAAGTTCATGAGCTACCGGACGATTGGGTACACCGTTTTTCTCGCGGCCAAAAGCATCTTTATTGGCATCCAGCAATACACGAACATGTGCGCCGCGTAATGATGCCTCGCGTAACGCGCGGATCACCTGACGATCAGATAAATAGAAAGCCGCCATATCCAGCTGCTCACCCGCTTCGGCTTGGTGAATAATAGCTAATAGAGCTCGCTCTACCGAACGTTCCGTAACAACCTGTAAGCGAACCGTATCTTCATTCAATGCAGGCTCAGCTACATCCGGCTCGGATACTCTCCCTTTGCCATAACCGATTTCCGGACCATCTGAAAACGCCAATACCGCTGCTTCTGTTGCCAACAAATCCCAGGCTGCGGCCCCACTAAAACGCAAAGCCACGTTACTGTGAGCACTGCTGCCATCGTGGGGGTTGGCCGAGGTAACCAGTGCATTCAGCGTTTGTTTATTATCGGCGAGAATTACTTTTCGATGGTTTGCTTTAAAATTCAGCAACGCCAAATAGCTACGCAGAGAAACACGGCCCTCAGTAAAGGGATTTGGTAATGTTGTTCCTTCACTATTGGCAAAAGGTTGGGCAAATATTCGCCACCACGCAGAGTATAGTGGATTGCTATCACGCAAACGGCTTAAGTTGGTGAGAGTTACCGTGATACCCGCCGCCTCTAGCTCTGCAAATTGAGGCGAAGGGCGGCCGCCATATAAGCTATTCAAGGGATCCGAAATAACATGCATTTCTACTTGCGGGAATTGTTGTTTATGCGCAATGAGGGCTGCGGTGAGCTCAGAGGAAAGCGGCCGATAAGTTTCACCCAATTCGCCCTGAAAATTGTTAAACAAAAACATATCTACCAATACAAATTCTCGGGCGTTGGCAATCATCGCAAGCACTTCATCGAAAATTTGCTGCTCGATTTTACGTTCACCGCGAGCATCGAGATAGGTGCTATCGAATAGAAATTTAGCATTTTTAGCAGCATGTGTTGAACCGCTAAAATCTAATCCGGAAGGAAGCGGCTTATAAGCATTGTAAATGCCAACGCTGATGGTGATGAGAACACAAAGGAGGATTAATTTTTTTAAATACGTCATCTATTTACCGTGCTACATGTGAACTATTGCTTTTCTTCGGCCGCTTGGCCGCGTTTAACCGCATACATATTACCATCGGCAACGCTTAACAGCGCATCAATGTCGGCGCCATCATCCGGGTAGCAGGCTACGCCAATGCTACACGAGGGCATCTCTAGCCCCCGGAACTCAGGCCCCAAAGGCTCTGCCATCACTGTCATGATTTGTTGCACAACAGTGGTTACCGCATCCACAGAATTGATATCCGTTAGTAGTACGGTAAACTCATCACCCCCCATACGCGCTACGGTGTCGGATTCCCGTAAGCACCCCTGCAAACGCTGGCCTATCGCTTGCAACACAGCATCTCCTGTGGAGTGCCCGTGCTCATCGTTAATATCTTTGAAGTTATTTACATCAAGAAACAACAAGGCAAAATTTGATTGCCGGCGACGAGCCGAGCTAAGCGCTGACCTTAGCCGATCATTGAACAATGAGCGGTTGATTAATCCCGTTAGAGGGTCGTGGTGGGCCAAAAAACGCAACTCATCTTCGGCTTCTTTCAGGGCAGTTACATCTCTTGCTACGCCAATACGAACACTTTCTTCTTCATACCAACGAGCTGACCACAAAATATAAACGATCGCCCCATCTTTTCGAATGTAGCGATTACGAAAATCTTTATGAGGTTCGCCCTGCTCAGCGCGTTTGATGGAATCTTTGGTTGCTTCCAAATCGTCTGGGTGCACGTAATCAGTAATCGTAGTGCCTTTTAGCTCAGCAGCTGTGTAGCCAAGCAAGTTTTCACAGGCATTGCTAACAAATACAATTTGGTGATCACGATCAACAACGAATACTGTATCTAACATTAAATTAATCAGCTTCGGAGCGAGCGCTTTTAAATTCACAGCCATGATAAAAAGTTCCATTTCCCCTGCGTGTAAAACGGCATGCAACCTGATGCTGTTTTATTTTCTTGCAAAGAGCATATAACAGAAACCGATGAATGCACATTTTTATAGCACTCTAGAGCAAACAAAGGTTCACCGTTTGGAATAAGCATAAAAAAAGCTGCCATTCGGCAGCTTTTTCAGTACGTAAACAAAAACTATTTTAGAATTGGGCGAACAGCAAGTTACTTAACTTCGCTATTTTTGCCCTTAGCCACTAAAACCGGCCTTTAAAGCCAACCGCGAAGGTACGGCCATATTCTTCAAACTGTAGCGTTAAGTTCGGAGAACCTTGGTACAACTCAAGTGGCTCATCGGTAATATTGGTTACTTCAAATACCAGCTCAATGTTTTCGTTAACTTTATATGAAGCCGTCCAATCTAACTGAGTATGGTCGGTGACATAGATATCATAGCGGCTATCATCACCTACTTCTGTGAGCATTTTATCGCGGTGAGAAAGGCTTACACGAGTACCAAAACGCTCACGCTCATAACCTACGTATAAGTTACCCGATAGCTCTGCCGCGTCAGGCAAAGCAAAGCTCTCACCTGGGCGTTCGAACAGCTCTAAGTCGGTATCTAATACGGTTAAGTTGGCGCCTACTAGGAAGCCTTGTAAGGCCTCTGATGTAAAGCTGTGCTGCAAGTTAAACTCCATACCAGCAATCGAAGCTTTCGTACTATTGGTTGGCCGTGTTACATCAAAGCCGGCAAATTCAGGCACATCAATTGAAGTAAGTTCTACCACATAGTTATCAATATCTTTGTAGAACGCGCCTACCGAGAGTACGCTGCCTTGGTTGTAGTACCAATCGAATACCAAATCAAAGTTCATGGCTTCGTAAGGTTTCAAATCGGGGTTACCTAAATCAACCTCGTTATCTTCGCGATCAACCGAAGCGCGTGGTGAGATATCCGAGAAGCTCGGGCGCGCTATGGTGTTTGTCCACGCACCGCGTAAAACCATATCTGGCGATAAATCATAAGCCACGTGTAAGCCAGGCAGTACGTTTGTATAATCTGAAGATACCGAACGATCGGTTACTTGCAAGCTGCCATCTTCAAGGAAATCAAGTTGATTACCCGTTGCTGAGTATTTCGTGCGCTCAACACGAGCACCGGCAATCACCCGAGTATGCTCAAGATCCCAAGTTGCCATTAAATAACCCGCAAATACATCTTCATCTGCCACAAAATCTTCAGCAATTTGCAGCTCAATGGCTTCTTGCTCATCTTGTGGGCGAAGATTGAAATCACCCCGATTCGCATTGAAGAAATCAATGTACTGGCTCGAGCTAATACCTTGGCCAAGATTACCTAAACCATAACTTGGTGAAGTTATGGTGAGCGCATCTAAACGCGCGTCTGGCACACTGCGTAGTTCGATTTCGTTTACATCAACGTCTTTATCTTTCCAACGCAAATCAACACCTGCTTGCAGTGTTAGCGCTTGGTTATTGAAGGCATACGGGAAGGTTGCATCAAAACCAACGCTATATTCGTTGTCGTCAATGATTTTTGGCTCTAATACTGCGCGATCTAGCACATAGTTGGCGTTATCAAGGTGGGTAGTATCGGCAACACCGTTGCGCAAAATTTCGAAGGTAGGAATACCTGAGCCAATCCGGTAGGTAGCATCTAAATCACCTTGATCATACTCATAACGGCCTTCGTTTTCATCCAACACACGTTCCTTGGTAGTAGAAATACCGGCGCGGTAGCTTAGATCCCAAGTTTCGAATATATGCTCACCACCGGCAGTAAAGGCTAGCGTATCTTGTTCTTTCGTGCGGAAACGAATACGGCGGCGGAATGCATCTTCTGGCATTTCCGAAACAGTAGCGAATTCACCATCAAATTCAGTTAAATCGCCATCTTCGAATACATAAATGCTCCGCTGGCGCGTTTCTGCATCTTTAAATACGCTGTAAACAGTATTAGCGAAAAACTTGGTGTTGCTATCCGGGCGGTACTCTAAGTTCAGGTTTGTACCCAAACGTTCGCGGTTCACAAAGTATTTGCGCTGTTGCGCTTCAATTATAGAGAAAACTTCGCCGTCTTCGAAATCCACCATATCGTATTCCGCTTCGATATTGTCAGATTCAAGTTTACGATCCAAATAGTTCACACCAAATGAAACGCCAAAGTTATCATTCAATACATCACTGAAGTTAAACTGCAATTTCGGGCTGGTTTCGCCACTTAATTCATTGTACGAAGCTTCTGCACGATAGCGAATACTGCGGCCATCACGATCAAATGGTGATGCGGAACGCACATCTACTGCACCGCCTATGGCATCGCCAGGCATGTTTGGCGTTGGTGCTTTTACTACCGAGATCCCTTCAACCGAGCCAGTGGGAATCACATCTAAAGGCACTGCTCGTGAACCACTTTCCGGAGTGCCAATACGCATACCGTTGATAGTTACTGTGCTCAGGCCAGCATCTACACCGCGCACACTTACGAAGCGGCCTTCACCTTGGTCGCGAGAAATCGATGCTCCAGGAATGCGCTGTAAAGATTCAGCCACGTTTTGATCTACAAATTGGCCCATATCATCGGCTTCAACGAAACTAGCTACCGCATCAGAAGCGCGATACGCATTTAGTGCTCGGTTCTGCGCTTCCCGCTGACCAGTAACGCGAATACGCTCAATGTTTTCAACGCGCGGCGCTAGTACAACATCAAGAACCTCGGTGTTTGCCCCAGCTACTTCAACTGATTGCTCAACACTTGGTAAACCAAGGTACTGAAAACGCAGAGTAACGTTGCCATCTTCCACTTGGCGAAGCACAAAACGGCCATCTTGATCCGTAAATACGCTACGTGCAGTACCAAGAATTTCAACCTGTACACCACTTAGCGGTTGGCCATTAGCATTTTTTACTTCCCCTTGCACTGTAGTAGCGGCTTGCACTACTCCAGCCATAGGTAAAGCGAGTGCAAGTAGCACTGCTTGCGTAGTTACTTTTCGAGAGAACCGTGGCGTTCGCAACATTGTGGGTACCTTCAATAAAATTGTAATGAAAAGACCGCACAACGGTATAGAAACTAAATGACGCTTTTACGCAGTTCCTGTTACAGATCAGCGACAATTCAGTTACAAGACAAAGAATCGACGCTGTTTTGTCATCGAATAGTCATTAAAAGTTGCTATATTGAAAGCATAAAATAAACTGGAGCGAAACCTTCTCATGCCAATATTTCATGCATTTTTTCATGCATTTCCTCGTGAATTTCCCAGTGCTGTTTCAACGCTCGCTCTGCGGATTGCAGCGGCCATGATTGCAAGTGCTATTCTGTTACAGTTACTCACTGCAAATGTTGCCCATGCTCAAGCACAAGCCCCGAGGGTAAATCAGGTGATTGAGGTGGAACTGCGTGAGTTGCACCCCACTCAAGGGGTTATCGCGCACGCCCAAGTAGCTTATAAACTCAACCGCTATCGCTTTGAACCACAAAAACAATTGGATGATATTTGTGAGGCCCGTGGGCTAGGCCGAGCAAGCCAAGAGCAAACGCCGGAGGCGCGTAGCGATCAACCAAACTGCACAGGCGATGGCAAAGCTCGCAAACAAAGCGATCTGAAAACCGCTGTGGTAGGCCCGGGAGGTCAGCTTTATCTAACGGATGGCCACCATACGTTTTCTACGTTTTATGAAATGCCCGAAGGTGGCCCTAGCTTTCAGGTGAGCGTGTTAATTACGGCGGATAAATCAGAACTTACCGAGGCTGAATTCTGGCGTTGGATGCAGCAAAATCAATTAACATGGCTGCGTGATGCTAACGGCGAAATGATAAGCTGGCAGGCTCTACCTGCTTCGCTCGGGCGGGCTAATCTGGCTAACGATGATTTTCGGGCGGCCATGTATTTTTTACGCGATCTAGTATGGCGCAAGCCCAACCCCTCAGTGCCATTTGTTGAATTCTATTGGGCTAATCATTTGCGCCAACAAGCAATGTTACAGCCTCCTGCTAATCTTACGGATATACACGCCTACATGCGTTGGCTGAGTAAATTAGCGGGCTATGTGAGTGGCATGAACGGAAGCGTAGTAATCAATGAAAATGGCTCGGGCGGCCAACGAAGCGCTGGCGAACTGGGTAAGTTTGTTGCGGGTACCGAGCGGGAACTCGATGCACTTATTTGCGATAACCGCGAACTAGGTAAACTCGCGTTTGCGTTACTTGATAATAACGCCGCTGAATTGAAAGATTGTATTCCCAATCAGCAACCGATTGCAGGAAGCCAAATGGCGGTTGCCGAAAACCTCACCCTAGCGATGATTGAAATCAGCAGTGGCAGCCAACAGAAATGGCAGCAAAATCACGACAATGAGAATTGGTTGGAGTGGGAGCTGCAAAACGGTAGCCCACGTTGGGTTGAGTTTTTGGGTTACCCGGCGAACTACGGCATTATTCCAAATACCCTATTATCAAAATCAGCAGGTGGGGATGGCGATCCTCTTGATGTTCTCGTGCTCGGTTCGCCTTTGCCACAGGGCACGCTGATCCCAGTGCGGATTATCGGCATTATGACAATGCTCGATGGCGGCGAACAAGACGATAAGCTTATCGCGGTAGACCCAAGCCACCCAGTTTTCGGCGCAGTAACCGATATTGCCGAGCTCACTGAAACACACCCGGCAATTCCGCAGATTCTGCAACTCTGGTTCGAGAACTACAAGGGCGAGAACGGCTCAGTTACCGATGTGCGTTTTCAGGAGCGAGTGAGTGCGCTTGCGGTATTAGAGCTGGCGCAGTAGCTCAATAATCTTTTGTGTGTTGGCTCTAATGCCTTGTTACTTTCAGCCTTGATGTAAACGCTGATGCAATCGATACACCGCTTCAGCTAAGCTCGGCACTGGCCCATCAACAACCACGCCGGGCACAACTTCATTTACTGAAAGTGGTTTTACTTTTGGCGTAGGCGCACCAAATTCAGCCAACCATGTTGTTAACTGCTGAGCCGAACTCACAAACACAATACGCCCCAAGCCCACCAAACCATGGGCCGCCGAACACATCGGGCAATGCTCCCCGGAAGTATAAACGGTTGCAGCAGCTCTTTCTTGAGGGGTCATGTTAATCGCCGCCCAACGGGCTAGTTCAACTTCAGGATGCCGAGTTCTATCCGACGTTACCACTCGATTTCGTTCCTCTAAAAGAACCTCACCATTGGCAGCTACTAGCACAGAGCCAAAGGGTTGATCACCAGCCTCAAGCGCCTCTGCTGCAAGCTCCACACAGCGCCGCAAGTAAGGCATATCGCGTTCATGAACCATTGATTTTCCTTGAATTTATAATATTTTCGTTGCTTAGTGCTGAAGTTTGGAAACTAGTATCGTCCGCCAACAGAGGCGCGTACTGATGCGACTTGTTATGCAGCTGTAAGCTCAACCTTCTGCACCTTATCTAAACTCAGATTTTTTCCAGCATGCCATAAATCGTAAGAATCCTGCATCGCCAACCAACTCTCAGGGCTTCGACCTAAGGCTTTCGACAAGCGAAGCGCCATTTCGGGGCTAATACCACTCCGGCACTTCATCACCCGGAGCAAATCGCAGTCCGTGGTAATGATCTCCCTTGACGATTATGAAGCGTTGCAAGAGACTTCATATCTCCTACGCTCACCAAAGAACGCCCGTCGTTTGTTAGAATCCGTTACCGAGTTGGAGCAAGGCGGTGGCCTATTACAGAACTACTTTAACGTAATGCTAATCAACTAAATCTTGCCGATGCCCGGTTTGTCCGAACAACTTAATCTTCATATCTGCCCCTTCACCACTGAAGTTGGCGATAACGCCAGTTTCATGAGCGAACTCTAAGGGGTTACCTTGGATCGGAAACATCACCAGAGGAAGACGATTTCCCGCTGGAAATGCCAACCTAAGTGAGTCTTGCTCCGTAAGCACAGAAACCGTCCAGCCTTGATTAGGGAAGACATAAGTTCCAGCGAGTGACTGCAATACTTCAACTGATTGATTTATTCGCTTAACTTTCTTCTCTCGGAACACGGGCCACTCATAGGTACGAGAAACAGAGTTGAAGAATTCTTCACCAAGGTTTGCACCATTATTGGAGTTAGCCAGAAAAACTGCTCCATCACCTGTTTGCAAATTAAAGGTAATACCAGCTCTGTAGCCTTCTGTAGCTCCATAGTGAGTGATAAAAACCATATCACCTTCACCAATTAACCTGAAACCGTATGTATGGTTTTCTACCTTGTTAGATAGTAGTTTTCCGATACTAGCTTGAGTGAATAAGCTGCTCGTTCCTTCGTAACCTTTATGAATCTCGAGCAAAAACAACGCCAAATCAGTGGCTGTCACCCAAAGACCGGCGGCTGCCTGTTCGGGATAATTGTTCCAGCCGCCAGCGATAGCAGTGCCGTCAATTTGGTGTCCGTGAGCAGTATGAGGATGACTAGAATCGGGCAGTGGGACTGTAAAGTCAGCCTGTTTCATACCAACCGGGAAGAGCAGCCACTCGCGCATGATCTCCTCAAAAGGTTTGTGCTGCTGGTCCTGCAAGGCTATTTCTACAATCGTATAGCCCCCGCCTGAATAAGCGAGTGAAGTATTTGGTACACTTACTACTTCTACTTTTCGCGAGTTGCTTGGCGCTTCGCCCCGCACGATCTGTTGATCGGTTGGTATTGATTCGTTCCGCGCATACCCTGCATAGCCGCCTCGGGCTATACCGGCTGTATGTGAAAGCAAATTACCGAGTGTAACGGGATTTTCTGCGGATTGAAGGCCTTCTGGCAGATTAAACGATGAAAGGTAGTTTTCAATATTCTCGTCAAAATCGATGAGCTCTTCTGTTTCCATCCGCAGCGCGGCAAACAATGTAACTGGCTTGGCAATTGAGCCCGATTGAAAAAGGCTACCGCAATCAGTATCTGCGCCACTGGTATGTAGCTGACCCCAAGCTGCGCTCCAATCCAGCTTACCATTATGCATTACCGCTACGGACAAGGCGGGAACATTAGACAAATCCATGCGCGTCTCGATGCTAGCCGGTTTAGTTTCACCATCAAATACCACTAACGGAAGCATACCGCCGGTAACCTGCTCCTCACGCACTTGTGCATCAGCAGCCGTATAGCAACTCCAGCGTTGCTGAACCTCAGCATATTCGCTTATTTCGCTCATCGAATTCTGTGCTGGGTAAGCAACCACTGGAGTAAAGAATACGCTAAGTAGCGAGAGAGGAACTATGTATCTATTCATCGATGTTTTCCATACTTAGCCTGCTATCGATAGGCGGATGATATGTTTAGTATCGCAACGCCCTAAATAATTAGCGTAAGAAGCGACCCAGCATGGGCTTGTTGATAGCGATAATATTTACTTCGTTTGAATACAAGATAAATAAAAATCACCAAAAACAACATACAATGCGCACGTTATGTGCCCGTTACAGCAATACAAAAAGAACAACTACAACAAGCATGATTATGATAGCTGCTCCAAACATTAATTTCTCGAGATTGGAGTGTGAATCTGCTTGGCGCTCAGTTTCTAACTTCAAAGCTCTTAACTCTGAATCCGATAAATCCTTGCAATGTGGGCATTCGGTTTCTTTCTTCGGATAACGTAGATCACATCTATTGCATTGAACCGTCTGAATATGTCTGGAATAAAGAACTTGCATTAGAGTCAACACCGACCAATCATCGATAAAATAAGAATTAATTTAATAATGCAAATAACGCCAATATTCAGCGGCGCCCTGACAGGGGCGTCCGGTGGAAGTCGCAGGCCGGAACGAACTGGAATGGCTTGTTATGTTTCGTTTTCTGGTAATTCGAGCTGCCTCTCACTCCGCCAGACTCGTATGAGTACAACCTCTTTATCCTGCCTGAGGTAGACAGCTCGAAATGGCGCGTGAATCAGTTCACGAATATGATCCATGTTGAATTCAGGAACAACTCGGCCTGCATCAGGGTGGATTTGAAGCATCTCATAATGCTCCAAAATAGCAGCCAAGAAATCATCACCGATATTTGGCACGCCCTGGTCTCTGTAATACTCCTGAATAGCCTTTAAGTCCTCAAGAGCAGACTGTGCTATGCGTAATTCCATTTACTTGATGCCCAACGTTCTCTTGGCGTCCTCCAACGATACGGTGTTGCATTCGCGGACATCCATTAGCCCCTGCGCCACCGCCTTTACAAACCGCAATTCCTCTGCGGTTTTCTCATAATCCTCGAGCCCCTGAACCACAGCTATGCCACGGCCACGACTTGTAAGCAGGATTGGGCGATGCGTGTCCTGTGCTCGGCCAACCACCTTTCCTGGATTGATCTTCAGATCTGATAGAGGAATGACATCCTCGGAAAATTTCACTTGCATAGTGATTACCTCGTCAACGATTTGGCACTATTAATAGCACCAGTTAACAGGTGCGGTCAAGAAGCATAGACACAATGACTCCCTGCCAAATGCTAGCCTCCGCATTTTCCTGGGTTAGCTAAAAGCCAGTGCCATAATTAGTTTGTTCAAGACTAAATCATTTGGAGGCTAGCATAAACAAACATAGCATGATTTTTCTTGGGTTGGATACTCATAAAGAGTTTAACGAAGTCGCCTATTGTGAAGAGCAACGAGGAGCCGCGCCCGTCCATTATGGTCGTATCCCGTCGTCCAAAGTCAGTCTGAAAAAGCTGATACGACAGTTTTAATCCAAGTATCCCGGCGCCACGTTGCATGTGGTTTATGAAGCCGTGCGTGATTTATCCCGGGCTCGCGAAACGGCGATGAAAGACTTAAAGGACGCGAAGTACCAACTGAAAGCTCTGCTGCTCAGAAACAATATTAATCATGAGGGCACGGCCAACTGGTCAAAAAAGCATTTACGCTGGCTGACCGAAATGATATTACCTCACCCGGCTCAGCAAATTGTTCTACAAGAGCAGCTCCAAACCGTTGAGGAGCGTATCCGGAGACTGGAGCGACTGGATAATGAACTGACCCACCATGTTTATCAGTGGCGGTATTATCCCGTTGTAAAGGCGGTTCAGGCCATGCGCGGTGTCAGACTACTGGTCGCTGTCGGCGTGATTGCCGAGCTTGGGGATTTACAGCGTTTCGACCACCCCAGAAAGCTGATGGCTTATCTCGGCTTAGTTCCCGGCGAGCACTCCTCCGGCGGTAAGCGCCGTTTAGGTGCAATAACCAAGTGCGGCAATGCCAGAGCGCGTCGGTTAATCCAAAACTTCGATTAAGTCGGGTACCCGCATGATAAACGGGTTTGAGCTAACGCATTCGGATCAGGCCGCGGACGTGGCACAACCCACGACGGCGTTATGATGGCAATAACCTAATTCGTTATTGACCCACGAGCATAGACTGATGAGAAGGTGCTACGGCGGAGTGAGTAAGGTAGGCGCTGTTTATCGCAAGATAAATAATCCACGGATACCAGCATAGCAACCGACGACATTACTGCCTCATCTGGTGCGTTAGCTCAATTTACTTGAGAATAGAAAGAACTGATTATGGCTGAAAAAGTGCCAGGGCTGCACGCGTTCAGAGTTGACAAAGGGAATCATACCAACGCTTTGCTAATTGGCTGCCGCAGCGCAGCGTAGGCTGTCCAGTGGAGGCCACGCTCTTTGTGGCCGGAACGAAATTAAGCAATTTGTTATGTGCCTCACGGCTGCTCAACTATCTTTGTGACGTTAAGAATAAAATCGGTACGAAACGCTTCCAAACGATTTAATTCAAGCTCTCCAATCACAGTAACTTGCTTACCAGCAAACTCACTTAAAACACTCGCGTCGGCGTGTTCTAAAAATAATTTAGTTGAGTTCCCATTTCCAACAGCTTCGATTTTCCCTATCGAACGAGGATCGCTCACAAGGAGAATGTTGCCTTTGAGCATACCTGACGGCGTACTTACATAAGAGCTCAAGACTCTGCCGGCTAACTCGACACTTTGAGGCTCTTTGGAAGTGCTTGCACATGCAGTTAAAAGAAAAATCATTGGTAAAATTAAATATTTCATCAAATCTCCGATATTAACTTGAGCACATAACGCCCACAGCACGCGTGGCTTTGTAATGGAGGCGAAGCCGAAATGAAAAAGCCGTCGCTGTGCCTGCGATTGTTATGAGCGGCCTTCATTCCGCTGCAAAAGCCTTGACCGACGCAATGGAAAGCGATCTCTTGCACCCCGGAGATAATCCAGACGAACAACAGTATTGGAGAGTAATCGCCATGTCATAGCCCGATGCAGGCATGTGAAGTAGCACACTTGGTTCCGAGCTTCCAACCTTATAGTCCATGGAGGAGCCTGAAATTTGATTTTCGCCATCGAAAAGAAATGTTTGAACTCGGCCCGCTGGGCACTCGTTAAGCTGACCTGAGAATTCAAGTTGATATAAATCGATTTCTGGGCTTCCAGAGTCGATCTGATTCAACTCGATAGAATACGCTTCTGCATTCTCAGGCGTCACTTCTGTATTTGTTGGTAGCCCTTCCGCGAATGCACAGCCGGAAATCATAAAAAGCAGGGCTTTAAAAGTGTGCTTCATCATGATGCTGGTATCTCATAACGCTTTGCTAATTGGCTGCCGCAGCGTAGCGTAGGCAGTCCAGTGGAGGCCACGCTTTTTGTGGCCGGAACGAAATTAAGCAACTTGTTATAAGCCATTTGTATTTACCCGTTGCCCACAATGAATACAGACTATAGAACCAGAGAACCAATGCCAAACCACTTTTGTCCAATCACCGCTTGACGCTGGGTGTGGCGGTTTAAACCCTTGAACGGTTAAACACTTATTGCAGTGAGGGCAACGATTAAACAATGCCAACACAATATGTACAACTAAAGCGCCAAGAAAAGCACCGAAGATGTATACCAAATGACTCGCACTAGCCTCCGGTGGAGCGAATAACTTGCCGTAACACAGCGCGATAAGGAATGCGAGCAGCAAAAACCACGCAATAAAAACGCTGAGTACATCGAGTTTGCCTATTAACGATTTGGACACCGATCTTTCCTATGGCTTATAACGCCGTGAACACGCGCTTGTCGCGTGCTTCACCTGGTTAAGCAAGCGACGCTCATAGCCAGCTACTGGCACGTTGCGAGCGAACGCGAGCCCAACCCTAAACATGGCACCCGATAGAACGACACGGCTGGATGCCCCCAATAACCCGATTGTGGCAAGCCATGCAGAATGCGCAAGACCTGCTACGCCACAAAATTCATTAAAGGCACAAGGAACGAAACTGCCGAGATAGGAACGGCACGATCCCTGATGCCGGACTGCCAGCAAATGGCAGTTACTTCTGACCTGGCTCCGCCCTCTCAGAACTGAAAGGGCCGAGCGACTTAACATTTATATCTAAAGCCCGCACACTTTACAGCGCATGGCTAAGCACTAAAACACACAAGATATTGAAATTAATTAATAAAATGAGATTCGCCCCTGTATTTTTCGATGTGAAAGTGAGCGGGCTTATTGATTGCAGATAATGTGCGTGCGCATTACTTCGGGCATCGATGCTCATTATCTGATTTGTTTAATCTACAAGCATTTAACATTACGGCTTTTTTTGCGGGGAGGCAAGTTGATAACGAGAATTGAGTTGCGGCTAATTGTGCATGCGCGAATAGCGCTACAAACGGGTGCCGTAGCAATAAAAATGGCCTAACAAGGTTTGCACCAGGTTAGGCCTATTTTTCTAGCCACGGCATTGGCATTTACCTTCCGCAGCTTTTTATTTTCGTTAAAAGCTAGAAAACTACTTCTTCTTCGCTTTCTTATTTGGCATATCCGTAATAGAGCCTTCCATTACTTCTGCAGCCAAGCCAACTGATTCATGCAGTGTTGGGTGAGCGTGCACGGTGAGTGCGATGTCTTCGGCATCGGCACCCATTTCGATAGCCAAGCAAATTTCGCCGAGTAGCTCACCTGCGTGCGAGCCTACAATAGCGCCGCCAAGAATACGGTGGCTTTCTTTATCGAAAATCAGCTTAGTGAAACCATCTGTTGCGCCAGAAGCAATGGCACGGCCAGAAGCCGACCATGGGAACACGGCAGTTTCAATGGCGATATCTTGCTCTTTCGCTTCTTTCTCGGTTAAACCTGCCCATGCAACTTCTGGATCGGTATAGGCAATTGAAGGAATTACTTTCGGATCGAAGAAGTGTTTCTTACCAGAAATTACTTCTGCAGCAACGTGGCCTTCATGCACTGCTTTGTGTGCAAGCATTGGCTGCCCCACTAAATCGCCGATAGCAAAAATATTATCAACGTTGGTACGCATTTGCTTATCAACTTCAATGAAGCCCTTATCGGTAACGTTTACGCCCGCTTTATCCGCGCCTACTTTCCCACCATTTGGCGTGCGGCCCACAGCTACTAACACAGCATCGTATTTCACTGGTTTCTCTGGTGCGTTTTTGCCTTCGAAAGTAACGTGAATACCATCTTTCTTAGCTTCCACCTTAGTTACTTTCGTTTCCAACATGATGTTATCGAACTTTGATTGCATTTTCTTTGTGAAAACTTTAATCAAATCTTTATCGGCTGCTGGAATTAGTTGGTCCATGAACTCAACTACATCAAGCTTCGAACCTAATGCGCTATATACGCAACCCATTTCTAAACCAATGATGCCGCCGCCTAAGAGCAACATTTTCTTTGGAATGAACGGCATTTCTAAGGCATCGGTTGAATCCCAGATGCGCTCATCATCATGGGGAATAAATGGCAATTCAACAGGTGTTGAACCCGCAGCAATGATAGCGTTATCAAACTTAATTACTGTTTCTTCATCGCCTGAAACTTTAAGTTCGTTAGCGCCGGTAAATTCACCGGTACCGGTAACTACTTTCACTTTGCGCATTTTCGACATTTGGCCAAGACCGTTGGTAAGCTGGCTAATTACTTTTTCTTTGTGCGCACGAATTTTATCTAAATCAATTTTCGGCTCGCCGAAAGCAACACCGGCATCGCCTAAGTGCTTGGCATCATCGATGTGCTTAGCAAGGTGCAGCAGGGCTTTTGAAGGGATACAACCCACGTTCAAACAAACACCGCCTAACACGTTGTACCGTTCAACAATCACTACTTCCAAACCTAAATCGGCTGCACGGAAAGCGGCTGAATAACCACCTGGGCCTCCGCCAAGAACTACAACCTGTGTTTTAATTTCGTTGCTCATGATAACCCCTATTTGTTCGCTAACTGCTGCGCCAAAAATAAAATTCAAATTCGCGCTCAAATTTGCGCAGTATTGTACCGAGAAATCCTCGGTACGTCTTGTTTAGAGTATAATTTTCCGGATATCGGAAAGCACACCGGCCAAATACACCGAGAACCGCGCCGCTAATGCACCATCAATTACCCGGTGATCATAGGAAAGGCTCAGTGGCAGCATTAACCGTGGTTCAAACTCTTTGCCGTTCCATACCGGTTTCATATCGCTTTTCGATACGCCGAGAATAGCTACTTCTGGCGCATTAACGATAGGCGTAAACGCGGTACCACCAATGCCACCTAGGCTTGAAATTGAGAAACAGCCGCCCTGCATATCGGCAGATTTTAGCTTGCCATCGCGAGCGCGCGCGCTTACATCGGCCAAATCGCGGGAAAGCTCAACAATGCCCTTCTTATCCACATCACGGATAACTGGCACTACCAAGCCTTTTGGCGTATCTACGGCAATACCGATATTGATATATTTCTTCAGAATTAAGTGCTCGCCATCTTCGTGCAACGAAGAATTGAACTCTGGGAATTCTGCCAGCGCTTTGGCCACCGCTTTCATGATAAATACCAGCGGTGTGAACTTCACATCGGCTTTTTTCTTCGCCAGCTGCTCGTTCTCACCTTTACGGAATTTCTCGAGCTCGGTGATGTCCGCTTCATCAAACTGCGTAACATGAGGAATAGTTACCCAGTTGCGATGCAGGTTCGGCCCCGATAAACGCTGAATGCGGGACATTTCTACTTCTTCAATTTCACCAAATTTGCTGAAATCAACTTTCGGCTGGGCAATTACTTGTAAGCCACCCTCACCACCTGAAGCCGGTGCAGAAGAAGCTTTCGGCCGTGAAAGTTCATATTTCACAAACTCTTGCACATCTTCTTTCAATACGCGGTTTTTCGGGCCACTGCCGCTTACCTTGCTAAGATCAACACCAAACTCACGTGCTACCCGGCGCACGGCAGGTGAAGCATGCACTAGAGCATCGTCTTTACCTTTGCGGCCAAGGGGGTGATCAGGAACTGGGGGCTCTTTACGGCCGGAATCTTTGCTTTCATTACTAGAAGATTCGGAGCTAGATGATTCAGAGCTAGAAGAGCTACTTTCTTCTTTCTTATCTTCCTGCTTAGATTCTCGCTTCTCTTCCTGCTTAGATTCGCTCTCAGAAGCTTCTTCGCCCTCATCTTCGCCGGCAATTTCCAGCTCAAGCACAAGCGAGCCTTCTTTCACCTTATCGCCAACTTTCACTTTCAAGCTTTTTACTTTACCGGCTTTCGGGCTGGGCACATCCATCGTGGCTTTATCGGTTTCTAGGGTAATCAAGCCATCTTCTTCGGAGATTTCATCACCTTCAGCAACGAGAACCTCGATAACTTCAACTTCACCCTCTTCACCGATATCGGGCACATTCACTTCGATGGTTTCGGTGCCACCAGAAGATTTTTTCTTACTTTCAGATTTCGAATCATCGTTTTTCGATTCACTCGAGGTATCTTTTTCCTCGCTAGAATCTTCTTTGCTCTCATCCGCTTCATTTTTATCAGCAGATTTTTCCTCTTCTTCTGATGATTTCTCTTCAGAATCATCGCCAGAATCGTCATCCCCATCATCAGCCGCTTCCATCAGCGCCAGCAAATCGCCTTCACTAATTTTATCACCAACTTTTACCTTCAGGCTTTTTACCTTGCCAGCAAAAGGCGCAGGGATATCCATTGAGGCTTTATCACTCTCAACAGTTACCAGTGATTCTTCTGCATCAATGCTATCGCCTTCACTTACCAACACCTCGATAACTTCAACGCTCTCCCCACCTACATCGGGAACTAGAACTTCTTTTGCATCTGCCATCATGTTCTCCTTATGCGTAGAGTGGGTTTAATTTATCAACATCGATACCGAAATCTTTGATGGCTTGCGCCACTACTTTTTTATCGATATCCCCTGCTTTCGCCAAATCACTGAGTGCAGCTACCACAATATAATCGGCATTCACTTCAAAATGACGGCGTAAGTTTTCGCGGCTATCCGAGCGGCCGAAACCATCGGTACCCAACACACGGTAACTACCCGGCACCCAGGCACGCACTTGATCCGCATAAAGCTTCATATAATCGGTGGCTGCAATTACTGGGCCTTCTTCTTTCTCAAGCACAGAAGTAATGAAGGCTTTTTTCTCTTTCTTGGTTGGATTCAGCATGTTGTAACGTTCTACATCCAAACCATCGCGGGCAAGTTCGTTAAATGAAGTAGCACTGAATACGCTCGCATCGATATCATATTTATCGGCTAACACAGTAGCCGCTTTGCGCACTTGCTGCAAAATGGTACCAGAGCCAAGCAAACGCACTTTTGCTTTCGCTTTTTTCGCTTTAACTTCATCTAACTTATAAATGCCGCGGAGAATACCTTCTTCCACGCCCTCAGCGATTTCTGGTTGTTTATAGTTTTCGTTCATTACGGTGATGTAATAGAAAACATTTTCTTGCTCAGCGAACATACGGCGTAAGCCATCTTGTACGATAACCGCCACTTCGTAACCGTAAGTTGGATCATAACTTACACAATTTGGCACCGTGCCGAAGTGCAATAAGCTATGGCCATCCTGATGCTGTAAGCCTTCGCCATTGAGCGTGGTTCGGCCTGCCGTGCCGCCTACTAGGAAACCACGAGTTTGGCTATCGCCTGCAGCCCAAACTAAATCACCTACCCGTTGGAAACCGAACATTGAATAGTAGATATAAACCGGAATCATAGGTTCGTTGTTGGTGGAGTAGCTGGTACCTGCCGCCACAAACGAAGCCATAGCGCCTAATTCGTTAATACCCTCTTGCAATACCTGGCCTTTCTTATCTTCCCGATAATAAGCCACTTGATCCGCATCTTGTGGCGTATATTTCTGGCCTTGGCTTGAATAGATACCCACTTGGCGGAATAAACCTTCCATCCCAAAGGTGCGCGCTTCATCGGGAATAATTGGCACCACACGAGAGCCAATTTTCTTGTCTTTCAGCATGGCGGTAAGTACGCGTACAAACGCCATCGTGGTTGAAATTTCCCGATCACCACTGCCTTTAAGTACCGAATCAAAGGCTTTCAAACTCGGCACATCTAGCTCTTTATCTGTTTCGGCTAAGCGCACTGGAGTGAAACCGCCGAGTTTCTCGCGGCGTTCTTTCATATACTTCATTTCATCGCTATCTTCTGGGAAGCGATAGAACGGCATATCTTCAAGATCCGCATCTTTAATTGGAATATTAAAGCGATCACGGAAATGTTTAATCGCCTCAATATCCATTTTCTTCACTTGGTGCGCTACGTTTTTACCTTCCCCGGCTGCACCCATACCGTAGCCTTTTACGGTTTTCGCCAAAATAACCTGTGGCCGGCCTTTCGTGTTCACCGCTTTGTGATAAGCAGCGTAAACTTTTACTGGATCGTGGCCACCACGGTTGAGGCGCCAAATATCTTCATCGGAGATATTCGCTACCATGGCTTTGGTTTCTTCAGTTTTGCCAAAGAAGTGTTCGCGCGTGTAAGCGCCGCCTTTAGCTTTGTAGTTCTGGTATTCACCATCTACGCTGGTTTGCATAATTTCAGCAAGCTTGCCTTCGGTATCACGATATAGCAGCGGATCCCAATAACGACCCCAAATAACTTTGATCACTTCCCAACCTGCACCACGGAAAGTACCTTCGAGTTCTTGAATAATTTTGCTGTTACCGCGCACCGGGCCATCAAGGCGCTGGAGGTTACAATTCACGATAAAGGTTAGGTTATCCAAGCCTTCGCGAGTGGCTAAGCCAATTGCACCTAAGCTTTCTGGCTCATCTACTTCGCCATCACCTAAGAAGCAATAAACACGCTGTTTTGAACAATCTTTAATGCCACGATCGGTAAGATATTTTAAGAACCGCGCTGTATAAATAGCCTGCATGGGGCCAAGGCCCATAGAAACCGTTGGGAATTGCCAAAAATCGGGCATCAATTTCGGATGCGGATAAGAAGAAAGGCCATCGCCATCTACTTCTTGGCGGAATTTATTCATTTGATCTTCGGTAATACGCCCTTCTAAAAATGCTCGCGCATAGATACCTGGGGAAACATGCCCCTGAATAAACAAGAAATCGCCGCCATCTTCACCCGGCGCCCGGAAGAAATGATTAAAGCCCACATCGTACAACATGGCTGAAGAAGCAAAGCTCGAAATGTGGCCGCCCAGTTCAAGATCTTTTTTCGATGCGCGCAGAACCATGGCCAATGCGTTCCAACGGATAGCGGCCCGAATCCGCGCTTCTAACGTGTGATCGCCAGGCATCACCGGCTCTTGGCTCACCGGAATAGTATTCAAATACGCGGTGGTAGGCTGATAAGGCAAATAAGCACCGCTGCGGCGCGCCTTATCAATCAGTTGCTCAAGAATAAAATGCGCCCGCTCTGGGCCTTCAGCATCGAGAACGGCTTCAAGTGCATCTAGCCATTCCTGCGTTTCTTGCTGGTCGATATCGTGCTGATCTAAATCTGCCATACTGATTCCTTACTTCTCCATTGGAGTCGATAAAGGTTCACTCCGCCGCAACGAGCGTTGCAGCCGGGTGTGTTCCCGATTCAGGTGTAACAATGTTTTTTCTATATAGGCCAAATGCTGATGGCACGCATCGCGCGCCTGTTCTGGCTTTCTTGCAATAATTGCATCAACAATCGCTTGCCGATGGGTTTGAAGTTGTTCTCGTACATCACTACGCTCAGAGAGCACTTCTAGATTGCGCCGCATATTTTCCTGCAATAACTCGCGCATGCCGCGCACTAAATGCAGTAAAACAACGTTATGTGAAGCTTCAGCAATACTGGTGTAAAACACCATCAAGGCTTGCGCTTGCTCAACAATAGGCTCTGAGCGCTTGGCTGCAATTGCAGCGAAACTGTTGGCGATATGCTGTAAATCTGAATCAGTGCCTCGCATAGCCGCATAAAAAGCGGAAACACCTTCCATTGCGTGGCGAAATTCAAGCAAATCGAATTGTGATTCTGGATGCCGTGCGAGCAACTCAAATAGCGGCTCTCGCACCTGCTGATCTAAGGCGTTACTCACAAAGGTACCACCACCTTGCCGGCGCGACACCAAGCCTTTAGCTTCGAGTTTTTGAATCGCTTCTCGTAACGAAGGCCTAGAAACGTGAAATCGCGTGGCTAAATCCCGTTCTGAGGGTAAGCGCTCTCCGGCCGCCCAAGTGCCATCAACTATCATCGATTCAATTTGCGAAACGATGATATCCGACAACTTAGTTTGTGCCACGCGTTGAATCATTTGTTACCTATGTGATTTTTCGAATTATTGGTAATACCAATTTACCAAAGGCTGTAATTATATCCCTTATTTGAGCTTAAACCAAATTTATAAGCAGGATTATTGGTCATACCACCCAACCTAAAAGCGTGGCAAACGCAACAATTACGAGTATCAGTATCATATTTCGGCGCACTAAATTAACTAGGTTCTCCGCCTCAACCCAGTGTTTTTCGTCATCGTTAACGTGCTGTGGCAGTTCTTCTGCCGCAACGGCTACATCCACAAGCTGCTGCGGCGGGTTATCAACGCCTTCAGGTACCATTTTTAGCCAAACCGGCATTGCCTTCGAGAAGTGCCCAACTAATACATAACCAAAAGCGCAGATACGCAGTGGTAACCACTCAACCCAGGCTAACACGTGTGGAAAAACTTCCGCGCGCGAGCGCAGTAAACCATACGCCAGAGCGCCTGGAGCGCCGAGCAAAATAAACCAAATCGATACCGCGGCATAAAAACGAAAGTTAAGCCATACCAGTTGCTGCCCGGTGCTTAAGCCGGCATCTTTCAGATATTCCAAAGTTTCCGCTTGCGCCTCTAATTCCTCTTCATCACCGCGTTTTGCCGCTAAGAAATACTGGCGCAACGCTGTGCGATAGGAACGGCAACCGATTACGAGAGTAAGCACAATAATGTTTATTAATAGCGCCGCTAACACGCTATTGTTCAACGACAACAAAACAGCTAACAAAATGGCCGGCGCCACCAATAACAACGGCCCAAACAAATCATGATTGCGCCAGCGTTGGATATCATCTTTTTGATTGAGCCAGTTATCCCAGCGTTCTGCGGTAGGATCTAGTTTCCAAGCCTCCGGAGTTATCCGTAATCGCTCTAAAATTAAAGCTACAAACAGTGAAAACACCATCATATTTTTGTTTCCTCTCAAGCGCCTACCGGCGCGGAATTCAGCTCGCTATATTATTTTTCTTAGCGCTTCTAATTATTTAAAAGTGCGCGATAGTGTTGCCAATCAAACGCTGGCCCAGGATCTGTTTTGCGGCCCGGCGCGATGTGCTCGTGCCCAACAATACGCTCGTTAGTGATAGCTGGATAGTGTTGCTGTATTACTTGCGTTACCGCCGCCAACGCTTGATATTGTTCTTTAGTGTAGGGGGTGGAATCAGTTCCCTCAAGTTCAATGCCAATCGAATAATCATTACAACGTTCCCGCCCATTCCAGCTAGAAACTCCGGCATGCCAAGCCCTGCGATTGAAATCAACATATTGGATAATTTCACCATTGCGCCTGATCAAACAATGAGCCGATACACGTAACCCTTTTAAGATGGCAAATGTAGGATGTGCCTCACAATCTAAGCGGCCTAAAAAAAGCTCAGTAATGTAGGGGCCACCAAAATTACCCTCGGGTAAACTAATCCCGTGAATCACCAGCAAGCTAATATCATTGCTGTTGGGGCGCTCATCGGCGTGGGGCGATGCTTCCCATCGAACCGGATGTAATCGATGCGCGGTTAAATTTAGCACGGTAACCTCTATAGTTTTCGTTATAATAGGTTCTCTTGTTATTATTCATTTTGATACCAGTGCTCAGTATCCGTACTTAACGTAAAAAGGTAAAGCGAGGAGCGCACAGTTATGCCTAGTTCGAGTGATTCTAGTAAACAAATGGGCCGCCTGTTTTCTTGGTTTGCCTGGATAGCTGCGCTGTTTGTGTTGTACTGGACCTTCGATAACTTTTTACAAAACAAAGAGAATCCTAATCAACAAGTTTTAAGTTATCAAGAGAACGGTAATGCTGTTGTAGTGCTTGAACAAAATTCCCGAGGGCACTACATTGCGAACGGTTTTATTAATGGCCGCGAGGTCACTTTTTTGTTGGATACCGGCGCTACGCAAGTTGCGGTGCCCGGCCGTTTGGCGGGGCAACTCGGGCTTACGCAAGGTACTCGGGTACAAGTAAGAACGGCAAACGGGATAGCAAATGCATTCCAAACCGAAGTTGCAGAGCTCGAATTAGGTGAAATTCGCTTAAATAATGTTGCTGCTACCATTGTTCCCGATTACGATAGCCGCCATATTCTATTGGGCATGAGTGCATTACGAAGTTTGGAGTTCACCCAACGTAATGAAACCCTCACCATTCGCCAATAACGTCGATAAAAATTCGAACTAAACAAACTCAACTAGTAAAGGTAACGCTTAGCCATGCAAAATTCAGCCCGCATGAGTGATTTATTGCGCCAATCCATTCCGCAACAAGTGGCTTCGGCTTTGGCGGAAGATTTAGGTGCTGCTCTTGGCGCACAGTTTGATGTTAATGCTGATATCACAGCAAACTTAATTCCTGCTGAACAACGGGCTACAGCTCGATTAATCACCCGCGAGGTCGGCACTATTTGTGGGTGCGCTTGGGTTGATGAGGTGTTTACGCAACTGGCCGATAATATAACAGTTGAGTGGCAAGTTGCAGATGGCGATGCCGTTGTTGCCAATCAAACACTTTGTACCTTATCTGGGCCGGCTCGCGCGTTACTCACTGGCGAACGCACGGCCATGAATTTCCTGCAAACGCTTTCCGCTACGGCTACTGCAGTAGCGAATGCGGTACGCCATTTAGAGGGCAGCAACACCAAATTATTGGATACTCGCAAAACTATTCCGGGGCTAAGATTAGCGCAGAAATACGCGGTGCTGTGTGGTGGTGGTGTGAACCATAGAATTGGTTTGCACGATGCCTTTTTAATAAAAGAAAATCACATTGCCGCTTGTGGGGGAATTGCCAACGCGGTTGCAACCGCTCGCGCGAATCAACCGAGTTCATGGGTGGAAGTGGAAACCGAGAGCCTTGCCGAGCTTGAGCAAGCCCTTGCCGCGGGTGCTGATGTGATTATGTTGGATAACTTTAGTATGGCAGATGTTGAAGCTGCAGTGGCGCTCACTCGTGGCCGTGCAAAGCTGGAAGTATCCGGTAATGTAACCGCCGATCAATTGGCGCAATATGCCGCAACTGGAGTTGATTATATATCTTCGGGTGCTCTCACCAAACATGTAAAAGCACTCGATTTATCCCTCCGCGTTACCAGTATCTAAGAGAATGGTGTCGTTGCTGCGTTACTCCGGCACCTAAGAGGGGCCAGAGTAACGCAGCAACGACCCCAACTTCTTACTTGTTCAGCTTTTGCTGAATTTTCTGCATTTAACTTTACCCTTCTGGCTTTTACCGCTATTACTTTTGCATCTTAATTTTGCAAAAGGAGTTGCACATGAAAGCGTATCATCGAGCACTGGGTTTTAATTTAATTGAATTAATGATTGTTGTTGCCATCATTGGTGTGTTGAGCTCAGTGGCAGTGCCGGCCTACACCGATTATACCCAGCGCGCAAAAGCTAGCACTGCCCTCATGGGCTTGCAGCCATGGCAAACAGCTATCAATATTTGTTGGCAAATGGAGGGCTCACTCACCCCCTGCGCCAGCTTTGGCCAAAGGGGCATTCCCGCTGTTGAAGCACCCTTACCTACCGGTATTACAACACTACAGCCAGGCTCTGTACCCGGTTCTATTCAAGCTACCTTAGAAGTAAATGATCGCGAGGGTAACCCCCTACTGGTAGAGCTTCGCCCCGCGGCCACAGCAACCCAATTACAATGGGCCGTTGCCTGCTCTGATTTTGGCACTAATGATGGTGTAGGTATGCGTATTCCGCACTGTGTTGCTGATAGCCGAGGATAATTCGGTGCACACTCTAAATTCGGAACTCACAACCTTTATCTGCACACAAGCCAAGCAGGGCGTATCAGATCTGCACCTGGAGGCACAACCTGACCATTATCGTTGGCGTGGACGGCGCCTTGGCTTACTCGAACCCATAGCAAAAATGCACGTGGCAGAGGGGGCTCGAATTATCGCCGCACTAAAAACTGCCGCCGGGTTAGATACAACAGAGCGGCGGCTGCCCCAAGATGGCCGCCTGCATCTGGCAATCCCCAATGTAAACGAGAGTGCAACCGCCAGTACAAATGAGAATGCAACTAAGAATACAACTAAGAATCCAACCCCTGCCGCAACCACTAGTGCAAATCAAAGTGCCGGCAATCAACAAACATTAAAAGTAGATTGCCGAATCAACACCTTGAACACCCTGCATGGCGAAAAGCTGGTGTTACGCTTGCAACTTAGCGAGCAGGAAGCATTACCCTTAAGCGCCCTCGGCCTTTTACCGCAGCAGCGTGCCGTAATTGAAAAGATATTAAAAACACCCGAGGGGCTTATCCTAGTTACCGGCCCAACTGGGAGCGGAAAAACGCGAACACTTTATGCCATGCTGCAAATTCTTGCCGCCGAGGCGAAAAATATCGCCACGGTGGAAGATCCAGTAGAAGTTACCCTAGCTAACGTGAATCAAGTGCCCATAAAAACCAGCGTGGGCCTAACCTTTGCTACCGCTCTTCGGGCAATGCTTCGGCAAGATCCCGATGTGCTAATGGTGGGTGAAATTCGTGATGCGGAAACGGCACAAATTGCCGTGCAGGCAGCCCAAACCGGGCACTTGGTTCTTGCTACATTGCACGCAAGCCAATCGCTAAGCGCAATCATTCGGCTGCAACAACTCGGTGTGGATAACTATCAACTTGCGGCTTGTTGGCAACTACTAATAAATCAGCGATTAATTACGGTAGATGGCAAGCGGCGCGGCGTTTTCACCTTGCAACCCATGCACAATGCTTTGCGCAGGGCATTACTCTCAGGGCCAAACAATGAAAATTATTGGCAGCATTTACAGCAGTGCTTAAACCAACCTCAGGAAAAAGAAGCTTATGATGTGGTTTCATTGGCAAGGGCTTCACAATGAACACGGCCCGCAAAAAGGCGTAATCGCGGCGAACAATGCCGCGAGTGCAAAACAACAACTATTGTTGCAGCAAATATATGTTCGTTCCCTGTCGAAATTACCGAAAAAAATCGGTACTCGGCATTCCCGGCAGTTTTTGCCGGGCTTTTTATTCCAATGGCAAAGCTTGCTTGAAGCCGGCTTTGATCAGCAATTAGCGTGGCAGCATTTACAACGAAACTGCCAAACCCAAGCAGAAGCAGAAGCCTGCGCCGATGTTCTGCGTGCGCTAACTCAAGGTAGCAGTATCGCCGATGCAATTGCGAGCCACCCAAATCTATTTTCTCCACAACTTTGTGCCTGGGTTGATGTTGGCGAAAGCACAGGGCGCCTGCCCGAGGTTCTTAAAGGCCTAGTAAACACTTTGGAGCTTGAGCGGGAACGCAGAAAGCAAATGAACGATGCATTGCGCTATCCACTTATTGTGCTAGCGGTTGCCGGGTTAACCTTACTCGGAATGGTGTTTTTTCTACTACCACGATTCGCTGAGATTTATGCGCAACTTGAGGTATCCCTACCCGCGATCACCGAAGCCGTTATGCAGCTTGAGCGCCCTAACACTCAGCGCAAACTGCTAATGGGTATTGGTTTTGCTATTGCTTTATTTAGCATCGCACGGGCGCTGTGGCCCCGTTACATTGCCTCAGCAAAAGTTTGTGATCGCATTTATCGCTTGCCCTTAATCGGTAATTGGTTATGCCAACAACACCTATTGCATGATCTCGATATGTTGCTATTGGCAATTGAGAGTGCCATTCCCTTGCAACAGAGCTGCCAATTAGTGGGCCAACACGCTGCAAGTGGCTATTGGCAACAGCAATGGCAAACCGCAAGCGCAGGTTTGAGCCAGGGTTTAACGTTCAGCCAAACCTTAGCTTCGAGCAACATGCCAGATATACTGCTACAAGCGATAGCTGCGGGCGAACAAAGCGGCCAACTCAACCGGCAGTTAACCTTTGCCAAAAAACAGGTTACGCTAGCGCTCAATCAGCAACAGCAAAACGTGATGCATATTCTGCCAACCCTAGTTTTAATCGCGGTGAGCGTTATTGTACTCGTATTATTACTCGCGCTTTATTTACCGCTCTTCCAGCTAGGGCAAACTGTGCGCTAAGATAGGTGTTAAAAAGGAGCTTAAAGTGGCAGAAATTGTTCAGCTATATCCGTGGATTGGTTTTTTGTTTGCAGCCTTATTTGGCCTCGTGTTTGGGAGCTTTGGTAACGTTATAGTGGCGCGGTTACCTCGAATGTTAGAGCAACAATGGCGGCAAGAGTGCCAAGAGGCGTTTGCAGATGAAAAAGAAAAAAAGCCAACCATAAAAGAAAAGCGCTTTAATCTAGCCTACCCTGCATCCCATTGCCCTAAGTGTGGCCATGGATTACGCTGGTTTGAAAATATCCCATTGTTGAGCTACTTGCTACAACGAGGGCGTTGCCGCGGTTGTAAAGCGCATATTTCTCTGCGTTACCCGCTAACCGAGTTAGCCGCCGCGCTGCTCACTTTAGCCGTTGTGGCTAGCTTTGGCTTTACCTATGCAGCACTCGCTTTCGCTGTTTTTCTCTACGCACTACTATTGCTTACGTTAATCGATGCGGAAACCATGCTGTTACCCGATCAAATTACCTTGCCGTTGCTCTGGCTTGGTTTGCTGTTAAGTATTCATGTTCTGCCTGTGAGCCCTACCGATGCCATTATAGGTGGTGCGGCAGGCTACTTGTTCTTATGGTCGGTTTACTGGCTCTTTAAGCTAACTACAGGTAAAGAGGGCATGGGCTATGGTGATTTTAAGCTCTTAGCGGTGCTTGGTGTTTGGCTTGGCTGGCAAGCGTTGCCATTAATTGTTTTATTAAGTTCATTGGTAGGCGCGGCATACGGTATTTTAATGATTATAATGAGCAAACATAAACAAGGTAACCCGATGCCATTTGGCCCCTACTTGGCGGTTGCTGGTGGTATAGCCTTGTTTTATGCCGAACCCATTTACCGCTGGTATTGGAGCTTTGCCATATGATTGTTATTGGCATTACAGGTGGGATTGGTTCTGGAAAAACAACGGTTACCAATTTATTCGCCGAACTTGGCATTGAAGTGGTGGATGCCGATGTGATTGCGCGCGAAATCGTTAACCCAGGCACCCCATTGCTAGAAAAAATTACAAAACACTTCGCCGAACACTACCACGAAGATATTCTCGATGGTCAGGGAAACCTGAATCGTGCGCGCTTGCGAGAAATTATTTTTAGCCATGCTGAAGCTAAAAATTGGTTAAACAGCACCATGCACCCAGCTATTCGAGATGACATATTGCGCCAGCTAGCCGCAGCCCAATCGCCTTATGTGTTGCTCTCAGCGCCTTTGCTACTCGAAAATGGTTTGGAAAAGTACTGTCAGCGTGTGTTAGTGGTGGATATACCGGAAGAATTGCAGCTCGCACGCACGCAACAACGTGACGACGTTACTCAAGAACAAGTAGCGGCTATTATCGGTGCGCAAATGCCACGTAAACAACGCCTACAAAAAGCCGATGATGTGATTGATAACAGTGGTAGCCCTGCAGCGCTGAAAGATCAGGTACAGCGTTTACATGCACAGTATCGAGCGCTGGCTTAAAATCCTAGGAAAAACCATTGCACTCGTTATGCGGTTCGTTATCATGGGGATGGTTTCACTAATTAGAAGAAGAAGATGGCCTGGAAAACATACGAACATCCGTTAGAAGAGCGGGTTCGGGTATATTTACGTATCGAAGCGCTGCTCGACCAACTGGAACTTGCTGCCGAGCAAGTTAATTCAGTGAATTACCCATTGTTTTTTGGTGGCTTGTTTAATCTTTTAGATTTGCTCGATCGCACTGATACCCGCGCTGATTTAATAAAAGATTTGGAGCGGCGAGAAGCCAAGCTGCTCGCTTTCTTCAATCATCCTGATGTTGATCAACAGCGTTTACAAGAAATTCATCAAGATCTACGTGCTATTTTGCAAGCCCTTTGCGAAGGCAGAAAATTTGGCTACGCTTTACGGGATCATCGTTTGCTGAGTAATATTCGCCAACGTATGGGAATTATGGGTGGGCAGTGCCACAACGAATTACCTGATTTGCAGTATTGGTTGCAAACTAGCGCATCGGATCGGCGGCATGATGCGCATACGTGGCTTGAGCAATTAAGTGTGCTTCGCGATGCACTCGCTATGGAAATGACAATGCTTCGGGAACAAACACATTTTGTACCCGTAGTTGCGGAAAATGGCAACTGGCTCGGCAATGAAGAAAAGTTGGCACTACTTCGAGTTCGAGTACCGGCCGATCTGCCAGTATATCCGCTAATTAGCGGCCATCGCCAGCGCTACAATATTCGCTTTATGAATGCCGGCACAGCTGAGCGTACCGCTTATCAAGAAGCGGTTAATTTTGAATTAGCTCGCTGTGTTTAAGAGTATTGTGAGCTAGGCTGGCCGCAAAGCAAATACCAACAACAACCCGCTTGGAAAATAACAACAGCCCTCGCTAAGCGCGTGGCAAGTTTATGCGAAAAGTGCGCGGCAAGTTTATATAAAACACCCAGAAGGATTTATACGTCATGTCGAAAAAATCACCACTTACGGTTAACTGCCCTACATGCGAGAAAGATGTGGTTTGGGGCGAGGAATCAAAGTTTCGTCCATTTTGTAGCGAACGGTGTAAGTTAATCGATTTAGGCGAGTGGGCAGCGGAAGAAAAGCGTATTCCTGGCGATGAATTACCGCTTACTGCTAACGAAGATGATGAGTTTTAATTGCAGTTATTGATTCTGTGCTGAGTTTTAACGGCTAATGGGCGCCGGCAAGTAATTTTTCAATACTTTCTAAAATAGGAACATTTGCTGCGGGAAACTGCAGCGATTGCAAAGTATTAAGATCAGCCCAAAGCCATTGTTGGCCCTCGTTAGCCTGCACTTCACCGCTAAATTCCTGAACTAACCACACATCTAACAGCACCTGCTTGTCGCTATAGTTGTGCTTTATTTCCATTATGGCATCGGCGCGCTGAACCCGTAAATTTAATTCTTCATGGAGTTCTCGATCTAACGCCGCTAACACGGTTTCACCAGCTTCTACTTTACCACCCGGAAACTCCCACAACCCACCTTGATGCTGATGAGCTGCACGTTTACTCACGAGCACTTGCTCGGCTCTATTT
Organism: Aliidiomarina iranensis; assembly: GCF_003987135.1. GTDB lineage: Bacteria > Pseudomonadota > Gammaproteobacteria > Enterobacterales > Alteromonadaceae > Aliidiomarina > Aliidiomarina iranensis. The sequence continues at coordinate 546,472 of NZ_PIPJ01000001.1, read as the reverse complement.
AGCACCACGGCCACCGCCACGTGAACATGCTTCTTAGTTTCCTTTGCCGCCGCTGCGTTTTCCACTTCAGGCTTCCTATTTGATTTCAAGGTCCACTTGCGCCATCGGCTTTAGCCTGGTTACTCAAGCCAGGTTGACCAAGCTAACTTGGCCAACCTAAGTCAAACACACTGGGTTAAGCATACTGAGTTAAGCAAGCTTGCCGTGGCAGTGCTTATACTTTTTCCCAGATCCACATGGACATGGCTCATTTCTACCTACTTTTGCAGTATCTTGTGCCGTGCTCTGGCTACCGCTGCCGCTGGCAGGTGAGCTTTCGTGCTGAAATTCGCGTGGTGCAGATTGTTCCGCTTGTCTGCGCTTCGCTTCCATTTCTTCAACATCTTCTTCGGCACGAACTTTAACCTTACTCAAAATACTAATCACTTCGGTTTTTAAAGCTTCTAGCATATCGGTAAACAAGTTATAGGCTTCGCGCTTATATTCTTGTTTCGGGTTTTTATTCGCGTAACCACGAAGGTGAATACCTTGGCGCAAATGGTCCATTGCCGCTAAATGCTCTTTCCAATGGGAATCTAAGCTCTGCAGCATTACAGCCTTCTCAAAATGACGAAGCACTTTTTCGCCTACTTGCTGTTCTTTCAATTCATAGGCTTTTACCACTTCTTCAAGAATTTTCTCGCGCAGCAATTCCTCGAACAATTTATCGTCTTCATCGAGCCACTTCTGAATCGGTAGCTCGAGATCGAAATCTGCCCGCAGGCGATCTTCTAGGCCATCGATATTCCACATTTCTTCCAGTGATTGCGGTGGAATGTACTCATCAATTACCCGGTTCATGACATCTTCACGAATTACGCTAATGGTGTCTTTGATATCATCGCCATCAAGCAATTCATTACGCTGCTCGTAAACCACTTTACGTTGATCGTTAGCCACATCATCGTATTCGAGCAATTGCTTACGAATATCAAAATTCCGCGCTTCAACTTTGCGCTGGGCGTTCTCAATAGCCTTCGTTACCCATGGGTGCTCAATTGCTTCACCCGGCTTCATGCCTAAACGCTTCATCATGGTACCCATGCGCTCGGTAGCAAAGATACGCATTAAGCTATCATCAAGTGATAAGTAGAAGCGCGATGAACCAGGGTCGCCTTGACGGCCAGCACGGCCGCGAAGCTGATTATCAATACGGCGCGATTCATGGCGCTCAGTACCAATAATGTGCAAACCACCAGCGGCAATTACCGCATTGTGCCGTTCTTGCCACGCACTGCGAATCTTTTCAATTTGCTCTTCCGTGGGCTCTTCAATTTTTGCAATTTCTGCCTGCCAGCTACCACCTAATACGATATCGGTACCACGGCCAGCCATGTTCGTTGCAATGGTTACCGCCCCTGCCTGGCCTGCTTGCGCAATAATCTCGGCTTCTTGGGCGTGGAATTTAGCATTAAGAACCTTGTGCTTAATCTTTTCTTTTTTCAGTAATTTCGCCACCAATTCCGAACTTTCAATGGAGCTAGTACCCACCAAAATTGGACGCTTAGCATCACGTTGCTCACGGATATCTTCAACAATGGCTTGGTATTTTTCTTCCGCCGTTAAGAAAATCAAATCCGGCTGATCTTCACGAATCATGGTTTTATTGGTTGGTACAACTACTGTTTCTAAACCATAAATCGATTGAAATTCAAACGCCTCTGTATCGGCAGTACCGGTCATTCCCGCTAATTTATCGTATAACCGGAAATAGTTCTGGAAGGTAATGGAAGCGAGCGTTTGGTTCTCGTTCTGAATTTTCACACCCTCTTTAGCTTCAACTGCTTGGTGTAAACCTTCAGACCAACGGCGCCCTTCCATTGTACGGCCGGTGTGTTCATCAACAATGATCACTTCATCGTCTTTTACAATGTAATCCACATCTTTGTGGAACAAGTGATGCGCTCTCAAAGCCGCATTTACGTGGTGTAATAACGAAATATTCGTTGCCGAATACAAAGAATCTTCACTCGATAACAAGCCATTCTCTTGCAGCATTTCTTCAATATGCTCTTGGCCATACTCAGTGAGGTAGAGCTGCCGCGCTTTTTCATCGATCGTGAAATCACCCGGTTCAGCATCATCAGGATGTTCATCCGGTTGCCGCTGCAATTGTGGCACTAAGGCATTAATGCGTTTGTAGAGTTCAGAAGAATCTTCAGCTGGGCCAGAGATAATTAGCGGCGTACGCGCTTCATCGATAAGGATTGAATCCACCTCATCCACAACTGCATAGTATAAATCCCGTTGTACGCGTTCATCTTTCGTGAACGCCATATTATCCCGAAGGTAATCAAAGCCAAATTCGTTGTTGGTACCATAAAGGATATCGCAAGCATAAGCCGATTTTTTATCGTTCGGGCGCATGCCCGCAACATTAACACCCACGGTTAAGCCGAGGAATTCAAAAAACGGCCGGCTCGATTCTGCATCTCGGCGTGCTAGGTAATCGTTCACAGTAATAATGTGCACGCTTTTACCCGTGAGCGCATTTAAGTAAGCAGGTAACAAAGCGGTTAAGGTTTTACCCTCACCTGTACGCATTTCTGCGATACGGTGTTCATTCAAGATAATGCCACCGATAAGCTGCACATCAAACGGGCGCATTTCGAGTGTGCGTTTACTCGCTTCACGGGCTACCGCAAACGCTTCTGGAAGCAGGCTTTCAAGAGATTCGCCTTTTTCTAAGCGCTCCTTGAACTCTGCAGTTTTACCACGTAAGGCCTCTTCACTAAGCGCCTCGTATTCCGCTTCCATAGCGTTTATGCGCTCAACTTGCTTGCGGGTACCGCGAATAACGCGATCGTTACGGCTACCAAAAATTCGCTTGAATAAACTACCTAACATGTGGATTCAAATTCCTATAAGATTTATTTTCAGAGTTCGAAAAAATAAAACGGCACCGCCAAAGGGTGCCGGATATTGCGCCCTAACCGCTATCATTCCCCAGGCATTTGCCGCAGAACATAGCGCGCTGGATTAACGTGTTTACCATTTTCCAAAATTTCATAATGCACGTGCGGGCCTGTAGAACGGCCAAGGTTGCCTACCTCGGCTATTGTTTGCCCGCGTGTAACCACATCGCCAACTTGCACATTAATGGCTCGCATGTGGCCATAACGAGTGCGTAAACCTGCACCGTGATCGATTTCCACTAGTTTACCATATCCCGAGCGATGACCTGCAAAAGTTACGATACCTGCACCAGTAGCTAAGATAGGTGCCCCTTCTGGCGCCGCATAATCAATGCCGTTATGCATGCTCGGGTTACCGTGAAACGGATCTTTACGCACGCCATACTGTGAAGATAACCAACCATCTTGAATGGGCCGGCCAACAATAAAACGCTCTTCTTCGATATGGTGATTCAACATCAAAGATTCAAGGAGGCTAAGTTGTTTCTGTCGGCTAGAGATTTGTTCTAAGGCTAAATCAATATCGGAAAGAAGCTGGTGCTCAGTAACCACAGGCCACTCAGCAATATTATGGTCAATACTCTGATAAGGGCTTTGATCTGGACCACCAATAGGCAAGGATTGAGAAAAATCAAATTCACCGGTATCTAGTTGCGCTTCCGAAGCTAAGCGCTGCCCTAGTGCTTCAAGGCGCATGGTTTGCGCTTGTAGTTCACCCAGCTTCATTGTAAGTGCCGTTAATTCACGTTGGGCTTGAGTGCGAACTTCTTGCACGGCTTCGGCTTGCATTGCTAAAGACCGCTGTTCCGCCTCTATTTTTTCTTGCACAACTAGAGCGTTGCTGCTCAGCCCCTTCCAAGGCTGCATATAAGCGATGAGCAAGAACAAAGAGATACCCAATAGTGATAATAAACGACGCTGACTAAAGCGAAGTTTCATGCGGATTTTTTTACCACGGTATATAATGGCTAAACTCATGCAATGTCCTGAATAAAAGTGTATACGTTATGCTAAACCGCCCACCCAAATCAGTGCAAGAGCTCCTTTCGAAGGGAAGCCTTAGCAAGCTGCAAAAGAAAGATGCTAAAACTTCTCGTTTACAAGCTCTTTGGGTAGCAACAGTTCCGGCTGATCTTGCTGCCAACTCTCGCTGTTTTGCGGTTCAGGGGCAAACACTTGTAATTTACGCCAGAAATGGTTCCTGGTCGACCCGAATTCGTTTATTACAGGCTCATATTATGAATAAATTTCGGGAGTTGCCCGATACGCAAATTCGTAGTCTAGATATCCAAATAAAACCAACACTCAAATAGCAAAAAAGGCCGCTTATTTTAACAGCGGCCTTTCTTGTTATGCTAGCACCGGGTTGAGATAACTTATGGGTGCTTCTGCGGCTGGCTCTTCGAAAGTAACGAATTCCCATGCCTCTTGTTGTTGCATTAGGGCAACAAGCAATTTGTTATTCAACGCGTGGCCTGATTTGAATGCACGAAGATGGCCTAAAATACTGTGCCCGCCCATGTACAAATCGCCTACCGCATCTAATATTTTGTGTTTTACGAACTCATCGTCGTAACGCAAACCATCTGTATTCAAAATACGGAAATCATCGAGCACTACCGCATTATCAAAACCACCGCCAAGCGCTAAGTTGTTTGCTCGTAAGTGTTCAATATCTTTCATAAAGCCAAACGTACGCGCGCGGCTGATATCGCGAATGAAGCTCTGGCTACTGAAATCCATTGATACAACTTGGTTCGTGCCAGCAATTGCTGGATGATCGAAATCAATGGCGAAGTCGATTTTAAAGCCCTTGTGGGGTAACAATTCGGCCCATTTATCGCCTTCTTCCACGCGAATTGGCTGCTTCACTTTAATAAAGCGCTTTGCTTTGCCTTGCTCTTGCACGCCAGCTGATTGCAATAGATAAATGAACGGATGCGAGCTGCCGTCCATGATCGGGATCTCGTGAGAATCAACTTCCACGATTAAGTTATCGATACCCATACCTGCGATCGCTGCGAGCAAGTGCTCAACAGTAGAAATACGTACGTTGTCGTCGTTTATTAAACACGTACACATGCGCGTATCTTTTACCAATTCTGGTGATGCCTTGATTTCCACCATAGGATTCAGATCAGAACGGCGAAATACGATCCCCGTATCTGGCGCAGCCGGCCGCAATACTAGATTGACCTTATTACCTTTATGTAGGCCAACACCAGTAGCTGCAATCATTTGCTTGATTGTGCGCTGTTTAATCATAACTGAATCCTCCATCATCTCTATGACGATGCTCGCGTTTGAGCCCGCAAACTACCTAAGTACGGGCCCACCATTTCATCTGTTCTCTATGTAGATACCAGCTTATTTTCGATACCGGCTCAGCATGTTCCCAATTGCCGTGTATTCATTTAGCTAATACTTCCCCACTAACTACTGGTTCTATAACCCTGTTGGTCATTAAAACCGCAGCTAGTAACGGGTAAAGGGGCGATACTATACCAAATGATAAAGCACTGGTCAATCCAGATCATACAAACCCATCTTGGCGCCAAGCACCTAAGCCAAATAACTTTTTCTAAAGTTAGCCTAGCGCTAAGCGTTGCAATTCTATCTTCCCTACTTTCTTGCGCTTAATCTGCTTGTCGGCGCAAAAATGCCGGAATATCTAAGATATCTGGCTCACCTGATTTCCGAGGGCTGCGTTCTTCCAACTCGAATTCAAGCTCTTCATCGATTTTCGGTGCGGTTGCTTGCCGTTGCGAGTAACCCGAAGAAGTTGGTCGCGATGAACCTTGCTCCGCTTTCTTCTCTACCAGCGAAATATCTGGCTTACGCTCAGCACCAATGCCCGTAGCAACTACTGTTACGCGCATTTCATCCGACATTTCCATATCGATAACCGTACCTACGATTACCGTGGCATTTTCCGATGCAAACGAGCGGATAACACTACCCACAGTTTCGAATTCATCGATGCCCATATCCATGCCCGCTGTTACGTTAACCAATACGCCACGCGCGCCAGAAAGATCGATATCTTCCAATAATGGGCTATTAATTGCCATTTGCGCAGCTTCTTGAGCTCGATCTGGCCCACTCGCAACACCGGTACCCATCATGGCCGTACCCATTTCGCGCATAACCGCTTGCACATCGGCGAAATCAACGTTGATTAAACCTTGGCGCGTAATCAAATCAGCAATGCCTTGTACCGCACCCATTAATACGTTGTTTGCGGCGCCAAAGGCATCGAGCAACGAGGTGCCCTTACCTAAAACTTTCAATAGTTTTTCGTTAGGAATGGTAATCAAGGAATCAACATGCTTGCTCAATTGCGCAATCCCTTCATCAGCGGCAGCCATGCGCTTCTTGCCCTCAAATGGGAAAGGCTTGGTTACCACAGCGATGGTTAAGATGCCGAGTTCCTTCGCTATCTCTGCAACCACAGGCGCCGCGCCTGTGCCCGTACCGCCACCCATACCAGCGGCGATAAAGATCATATCGGCGCCTTCAAGTTGGCGAGCAATTTCTTCGCGGTTTTCTTCCGCAGAAATGCGCCCAATTTCCGGGTTCGCACCCGCACCTAAGCCCTTGGTTACTTCACTACCAAGCTGCACTAGCACATCGGCATCATGTTTACGTAACGCTTGTGCATCAGTGTTTGCTGCAATAAAACGAACGCCTTCGATTTGTTGCGAAACCATATGTTGCACTGCGTTTCCGCCGCCACCACCAACGCCGATAACTTTTATTACCGCATCGGCTTCGAAATCATCCTGAACTTCAAATGTACTCATAATAATTACCTCTCCACTTACCCGTATTTTCTGTTGTTACCCCAAAAATTGCAAAGTTTCTTCTTAATTTAAAATTCGCCTCGGAACCAGCTTTGTATTCGCTGAAACCATTGTCCCCAATGAGGCTTTTGGCTGCGCTGCCGTTCTTCTTGTTGTTCGGCGAGCATTATTTGCCCAAAGCGCAGTAATCCAACGCTGGTAGCGTATTCTGGATCATCTACATAATCACTTAAACCCTTGATTCCAACTGGTGTTCCCAACCGCACAGGCATTTGAAATACCTCTTCAGCAAATTCAACGGCACCTTCCATTTTTGCGGTTCCGCCGGTTAACACAACACCGGCTGCAATTTGCTCTTCCAAACCACTGCCATATATTTCATCGCGGATGAGCTCAAATAATTCTTGATACCGTGGCTCCACAACCTCAGCTAAGGTGTGGCGCGACATTGAACGAGCTGGCCGGCCACCTACCGAAGGCACTTCAATGTTATCTTCCATGCTTACCATTTGCCGCAACGCACAGGCATACTGCACTTTAATATCTTCGGCATGGCTTAACGGTGTGCGGAATATTTTCGCAATATCGTTAGTAACTTGATTGCCGGCAACGGGAATAACCGCTGTGTGCCGCAACACTCCGCCGCTAAAAATACTAATATCAATAGTGCCAGCCCCCATATCAACAAGGGCCACACCCAATTCACGCTCATCTTCCGTTAAGGCTGAATGGCTTGAAGCTAACGCCGAAAACACCAATGATTCTACTTTCAAATCACAGCGTTCTACTGCTTTTACAATATTCCGCGCCATATCATTGGCGCAGGTAATAATGTGTACCCGCGCTTCCATTCGCACACCAGACATGCCTACTGGGCTTTTAATACTTTCTTGCGAATCAATCACAAATTCTTGCGGCAATACATGCAAAATCCGGCGCTCTTGCGCAATAGGCACTGATTTCGCAGCATGAATTACGCTATCCACATCATCTTGTGTTACTTCAGCATCATTGATCGGCACCATGCCATCTTCGTTTTGGCAGGCTACATGGCGGCCCGAGATGTTCAAATACACCGTAGATACATTGCAATCGGCCATCAGTTCGGCTTCATTTACCGCACGTTGAATTGATTGCACCACAAGATTTAAATCATTCACCCCGCCTTTATCCATGCCTCGCGCAGGTGTAACCCCCACACCGATAACATTAATATCGCCGTCTGGTAAAATCTCGCCAATCAGTGCTGTCACTTTGCTGGTGCCAACATCGAGGCTCACGATCATGTTGTCATTATCATTTTTTGCGATCACAGCTCTCTCACTTACCATTAACTACATGTATTGCAAAGGTTACTCACTATCCGATTGCTCTTTCCAACCGATTGCTATGCCGGTGTCATAACGCAAATCTGCATAAGCCACCGCTTTTTCACTTTCTGCCTGTATCAGCGGATATAAATCTAAAAAACGCTGAATTCTTTCTAATCGAGCCTCACGCCCAAGTTGCAGCTCAACACCGTTGTTCAACCACAAGCGAACCGAAAATCGTTCACTCAAGGCGATGCGGCTAATGGCATAATCATGAATTACAAGTAACTCCATAATTCGCCGGTATTGCCGTAACACTTCGTCTTCTGCACCCTCGGGCCCCGCAAACAATGGAACATGACCGCGTATTAGCTCAGGGTTAGCCGCAAACACATCGCCGAAACGATTCAAAACCTGAGCATCATTCCATATGCCTATTGGCTCCTGCTCCACCACATATACTCGTAAGCGCTGGGGCCATTCTTTTCGAACCGAAGCTGAATAAACCCAAGGCAATGCTTCAATGCGTTGGCGAATTTGATCGACATCGGCGGTAAAAAAGCTGCCAACCTCACCTGCTAAAATCGCGTTTAACACCTCACTGTCTTCGGTGTAAGTGCGATCGCCTTGAATAATCACACCTTCTAATGGCACCTGTTCAGCATCGGTAATCCAATCTAATAGCTGGTAGCCACCAATTAAAAATCCCAACACAATGGCGAAAAATACACTAACGCCAGCGATAAACTCCCAACGGCTCGGCGTATTTTCCTCATTCGTTTTTTCCTCTTTCGTTCTTTTCACCCCAGCCGCTGCCATATTAGGCGTCCAACGTTGTAGCCAAAACCTTTAGCACCAGCGCCGAAAACGATAAGCCCACCTGCTTTGCTGCCATCGGCACTAGGCTTTTCGTTGTCATTCCCGGCACTGTATTCAACTCTAATAACTGCAGTTGGCCCGCGCTATCCATCATCATGTCTACCCGGCCCCAACCTTCGCAACCCACCGCTTTAAATGCAGCAAGCGCCAGTTGTCGAACATTATTTTCTTGCTCATCCGCTAACTCTGCGGGGCAAATATACTGGGTACTGTTCGCCTGATATTTCGCCGCGTAATCATAAAATGCATTGGGGGTTTGCACCTTGATCGCAGGTAAAGCTTCATCCCCTAAAACCGCAACGGTATATTCGGGGCCACTCAACCAAGCCTCTACCAACATATCACCATCGAACCGCGCCGCTTCGGCTAACGCTTTCGCTAATTCATCGGCATTGCTCGCTAAACCCATCCCAATACTGCTGCCTTCATGTGCCGGCTTCACCATGACCTTGCCGCCTAAACGAGCCAGCAACTCGGCACAATCAACCGAATTTAACTCTTTCGCCGTTACTGTTGCCGCTGCGGCCGTAGGCAAACCCACCCCATGCCAAAGCGCTTTGGTTTTGCTTTTATCCATAGTTAGGGCGCACGCCAGAACACCACTACCGGTGTAAGGTATTCCCATCACTTCTAACACAGCCTGCACCTGGCCATCTTCGCCGCCACGGCCATGCAGCGCAATAAAGGCTCGATCCACTTGCATATTTGCAAGCTTCAACAAAGATTGCTCGGCCGTATCAAACAAAAAGGCATCAACCCCAGCATCACAAAGTGCTTCTAGCACAGCCGCACCCGAGCGCAAAGAAACCTCTCGCTCCGCCGATTGCCCACCTGCTAGTACCGCTACTTTGCCAAACTGCTTCATATGGCTACTCCAAAACCTTGCATGCGCTGCTTATCTAACTGTAATTCATTTAAAATTTTAGCTAACCCACCTACATTACCGGCGCCTTGGGTAAGCACAATATCGCCAGGTTGCAGCAATTCTGCTAACCGCTCTGGCAATTGCTCCACCTCTTTTACATATACTGGATCAACTTTGCCCCGCTGCCGAATAGAACGGCACAATGCACGGCTATCGGCATTCGCCACCGGCTCTTCACCCGCAGCGTAAACTTCGAGCATTAATAGGGCATCAACCTCACTGAGAACATCCACAAAATCTTCATAAAGATCTCGCGTTCGGCTGTAACGGTGAGGCTGAAAGCACATCACTAAGCGGCGCTCCGGCCAGCCCGCTCGGGTAGCTTTAATAGTGGCGGCTACTTCGGAAGGATGGTGGCCATAATCATCAACTAAAAGCACATCTCCCTCACCACAAGGAAAACTCCCGTATTGTTGAAAACGGCGGCCAATGCCCTCAAATTTCGCTAAGGCGGCCACAATCGCGGCATCTTCTATCCCTTCATCGGTGGCAACGGCTATTGCCGCTAACGCGTTCAGTGCGTTGTGCTTACCGGGCAAGTTTAATTCAATGGTTAGTGGCGCCATGTCTTTGCGCAACACCTTAAATTTACTTAGATTGCCAGTTTGTTGGTACTCACTTGCCTGAACATCTGCATGTTCAGAAAAGCCGTAAGTGGTAATTTGTCGGCCTACCCGTGTGAGCAAACTCGCTATTGTTGGATCATCTACGCACATCACCGCCAAACCATAAAATGGCAGGTTATGCAGAAACTCAATGTAGGTATCCTGCATGCGATTGAAATCACCTTCATAAGTGTCCATGTGGTCAGCTTCAATGTTCGTAACCACCGCAACCATGGGCTGCAAATGCAAAAACGAAGCATCACTTTCATCCGCCTCAGCAATCAGATATTTACTGCTGCCTAATCGCGCATTAGTGCCAGCACTATTTAACAGCCCACCAATTACAAAGGTAGGATCCCGCTGGGCTTGAGCAAATATACTTGCAATTAAGCTAGTGGTTGTGGTTTTTCCATGAGTTCCAGAAATCGCAATTCCGTGCCGAAAACGCATTAATTCAGCGAGCATTTCCGCTCGCCGCACAACGGGAATTAATAATTCGCGTGCCGCTTCTAATTCCGGGTTATTCGGGTTAATCGCGGTGGAAACCACAATAACATTTGCACTGCGTACATTTTCCGCCGTGTGGCCAATGGCTACATCTGCTCCTAAATTGCGTAAGCGCAGCGTACTTGCGTTTTCGGCTATATCTGAGCCTGATACTTGGTAGCCTTGATTGAGTAAAACCTCAGCTATACCGGCCATGCCAGCGCCACCGATACCCACAAAGTGGATACGGCGAACCCGGCGCATTTCTGGCACGGTTACAACGGTGAAGGCTTGCTCTTTTGCTACTGTCATAAAATCTTTGTTTCCGTTTGTTTAGCTTGTTCTTTTGTTGCGGCAGCAGAACGTGGCAAATATTCGTTGCAAACCGCAATAATCTGTTCAACAGCACTTAATTGGGCAGTGCTTTTCGCGGCAAGTTGCATTACCTCTAATTGCTCCGGATGGGCAATGAACTGGGTTAGCTGCTGCGCTAAACTGAGCTCGGTGAAATCATGTTGCTGCATCAATACGCCCGCTCCAGAACTACTCAATGTTTTAGCATTCTCAGTTTGATGATCATCCACTGCGTGGGGGTATGGCACTAAAATAGATGCTTTCCCAGCGGCACTGAGTTCCGCCACTGTTAACGCCCCCGCTCTGCATATCACGATATCAGCCCAGTTGTAAGCTACTGCCATATCAGCAATAAACTCGCTAACCTCAATGTCGATATTAGTTTCCCTATCCGCACGCACCACCCCATAAGCCTGCTCAACTGAAGTTACATTGCCTTTACCCACTTGATGGCGAACACTAAGCTTTAACGCCGGCTTTGCGGCGAGTAAAACTCGTACAGCCTCTGGCACTACTTTATTCAAATGCGCCGCGCCTAAACTCCCGCCAATTACCAGCACGTTTAAGGAATCCCCTTTCACCTTCACAGGCTCTTGCTGCAAGCTCGCAATTTCCTCTCGCACGGGGTTACCCACCAGTTCACCCTCAGGTAAAAAACGCTTAGCGCTAGAAAAGCCGAGCAGGGTACGCTTTGCCACCCGCGCAAGCAACTTGTTTGTGAGGCCTGGAACCGCATTTTGTTCATGGATAATTAAAGGGATACCCTTGGTCCATGCCGCCATACCTGCTGGCCCGGCGGTATATCCGCCAAATCCTAAAACTAACGCGGGTTTCTCGCGTGCTAGCAAGGCTCGGCAGGCCAAAATACTCTTCATTAATCGAAACGGTGCCGCCAGTAAACTAAGCTTGCTTTTACCGCGTAAGCCTTGCTGCTGCATGCCGATAAACGAATAGCCGTGAGCCGGCACCAGCTCTGCCTCCATGCGATCTTGTGTGCCTAACCAGGTGATAGTATGGCCTTCTGCTTTCAGCGCATGTGCTACCGCCAACGCTGGAAATACATGGCCACCAGTGCCACCAGCGGTAATCAATACGTGGCTCATCGGGCACCTCCCCGAACTTTCCGGCGTGCGCGTTGACCAGCTTGCTGTGCCGCTTCACCGGCGGAACGCGCCAATCGGTAGCCGGTACGCACTTCATAATCAATGCGCATTAAGATAGCAACGGCTGCCATGGTGATAATCAAACTACTACCACCGTAACTTAATAAGGGTAAAGTAAGGCCTTTGGTTGGAATTAACCCCGATGCGGCACCAACGTTTACACCCACTTGAAAGGCAAACCAAATCCCAATGCCCTGGGCTAGGTAGCCGGAGAAAGGCCGTTTTTGCCGTAACGCTCGCTGCCCCAGCAATAACGCTTTAATCACCAACACAAAGCACACGGCGATTACGCTAACTACACCGATAAAGCCAAGCTCTTCGCCAATTACCGATAGAATGAAATCAGTATGGGCCTCGGGTAAATACTGCAGTTTTTGCACGCTATTCCCTAAGCCTTGGCCAAACCAATCACCTCGGCCAAACGCCATTAACGATTGAGTTAACTGGTAACCGCTGTTGAACGGGTCATCCCATGGGTCCATAAAAGAGGTAACCCGCGCCATTCGGTAGGGCTCGAACATAATCAGCAGCACAAAGGCAACAAGCAAGGTAATAACTAACGAAATAAACTGCACCATTTTAGCGCCCGCTACCCAAAGCATTCCCACGGCCGTAACCCCAAGAACAATAACCGACCCTAAATCTGGCTGCATAAGCAGTAGAATGGTGAGAATACCGAGCACAAATAAAGCTTTGATAAAGCCGCGCCAATTCTTCCGAACCTCATCATAACGGCGATCTAAATAGCTAGCTAAATAGATTACAAAAAATAGCTTGGCCAATTCCGCTACTTGTAAAGTAAGTGGGCCTAACTTCAACCAGCGAGTAGCGCCATTCACGGTGTGCCCCGCAAACAAAACCACTACCAACGATAGAATTGCCAATAAACACAGCGTGCCACTAAACTGCTGCCATTTTGCAACTGGAATCATGGTTACAATAATTGCGCCACAAGTACCCAATACCAAATAAACCGAATGGCGAATCACAAAGTGGAAAGGGTTACCGGTTAAGCGTTCACCCACGGGTAACGATGCCGATGCCACCATCACTAAACCAAAACCGATCAATACAATGGATAGCCAGAGCAATTGGCGATCATACAATTGGTAGGTGCCTGAGCCTTGAAAAAGCCCAGTAAATTGTTGCCAGAGATTATTCTCGGCGCGAATTTCAAGTTCTAGTTGCGGTTCAGTTGAGCGCATGCCATGCCTCCACTGCTTCTCGGAATTTTTGCCCACGCTCGGCATAGTTTCTGAACATATCCAAGCTGGCACAGGCCGGTGAAAGTAATACTACACTTCCTTTTGTTGCCTCTTTCGCAGCAAACGCTACCGCTTCATTCAAACTGTGTACTTTCCGGCTCTTGGCTTTTAGTTGGGCTATTTTATCGCCATCACGGCCCAGCGTGATCAGCACATCCACTTGCGTTAAAGGCTCTTCTAACACAGCCAAATCGGCACCTTTACCATCACCGCCGGCAATTAAAATTAGCTTTCCTTTTACGCCAGGGCGAATGCCCGAAATAGCGGCAATGGTAGCGCCCGGATTTGTTGCTTTACTATCATCGATCCAACGAACATCATTATATTCGCCCACTAGCTCACAGCGGTGTGGTAGCGCACGATAACCCTGAACACCTTTTACCGCCTCTGCTAAAGTTAATCCAAGCGCCTGCGCTAACGCTATTGCCACTTGTACGTTTAGCAGGTTGTGAATACCTTGTACTGGCAAGGCACTTTCTTTTATTAAAGGCTTATTATTGTAAGTGAGCGCTAATTCGCCGTTAACCTTGGTAATGCCATAATCTTTCGCCGCATCAGCGCTACCAAAGCTTACTAGCTGCATACCCTTGCGGCGAAAAAGCGGTTTCGTTTTACTATCATTACGATTCCAAATACAGGATTTGGTATTCTGATAAATACGATGTTTAGCGCGCTCATAAGCCCGTTCATCATCATAGCGATCAAGATGATCAGAAGTGATATTTAGAATCGTAGCGGCCGTTAATTGCAGCGAGTTCACCAACTCTAATTGGAAACTCGATAGCTCCAACACATAACAATCAGCTTTTTCCGCACCCGGAAGCAAGCTATCTAAAACGGGTACGCCGATATTTCCGGCGGCAATGGCATTGAGGCCGCAAGAACGAAGAATATGAGCGGTAAGTTCAACCACAGTTGATTTACCATTCGAACCGGTAACACCAACAACAGGCACATCTACCTGCCAGGCAAATAATTCGATATCGGAAATCATTTCAACGCCGGCATCAACCGCCATTTCCAATAATGGCTCACGGCGGTCAAGCCCTGGGCTTACCAACAGCAAATCGGATTGCAACAAATGCTCGAGCTGCAAAGGGCCAAAATAGGTTTCACATTGCGCCGCAATTTCTGGTGCATCATGCAAGCCCGGAGGCTCACTGCGCGTATCGAGTACAACAGGTGTAATCCCAAGCGATAGCAAATAGCGCGCGCACGAAACTCCTGTTAGGCCGAAACCTAATACAGTGATCGTGTTTAATTCGCGTAATTGCTTATGCATGCTCAACCCTTAACGCAGTTTTAATGTGGCTAAACCAATTAGCACTAGAATCAACGAGAGTATCCAAAACCGCACGATTACCCGGGGCTCTGGCCAACCTTTCAGTTCATAATGATGATGAATCGGTGCCATGCGAAAAATACGTTTTCCACGCATTTTAAAAGAGCCTACCTGCAGCAGCACCGACATCGTTTCCATAACAAACACGCCGCCCATAATGAACAGCACTAATTCTTGCCGTACCAAAATGGCGATAACACCAAGCACCGCGCCCAAGGCCAAAGAGCCCACATCGCCCATAAATACTTGTGCTGGATAGGTGTTAAACCATAAAAACCCAAGCCCTGCACCTACGATTGCCGCACAAACCACCGTAAGTTCAGCCGCTTCAGGGATATAAGGAATCTGTAAGTAGCTCGAAAAATTCACATTCCCGGTTACATAGGCAAAAACCCCTAAAGCACCCGCCACCATGACCGTAGGCATAATCGCTAAGCCATCGAGGCCATCAGTGAGGTTTACTGCGTTACTGGTGCCTACAATCACAAAATATGCGAGTAAAATATAAAGCGCCCCCAGCTGTGGCATCACATCCTTCACAAATGGAATGAGCAATTGCGTTTCTACCGGTTGCTTTGCGCTCCAGAACAAATACACGGCCACTGTGGCTGCTAATACCGATTGCCAAAAGTATTTCCAGCGCGCAATAAGCCCATTTGGGTCTTTGCGAATCACCTTACGATAATCATCCACCAAGCCAATCAAACCGAAGCCGGTAAGGGTTAATAAAGTTACCCACACATACCGATTGCTTAAATCAGCCCACAACAAACCCGCAACCAGGATACTGAACAAAATCATCAAGCCGCCCATCGTTGGCGTACCTGATTTGCTCAAATGGCTTTGTGGGCCATCATCGCGAACAGTTTGGCCAATTTGCAGCACCTGTAATTTCCGAATCAGCCACGGCCCCATCCACAAAGAAAGGAACAATGCCGTGAGTATGCCCATAATGGTTCGCATCGTGAGATAAGAAAAAACGTTAAAGCCCGTGGCTACATTTGCTTGTAGATATTCTGCCAACCAAACTAACATGCGGCTTGTCCTCGCGAGTGGATTTGTACATCTTCAGTTAAAAGAGATTCCACAATGCGTTCCATACGCGAGCTACGTGATCCTTTCACCAGTATGGTGATCTCCGGCGTTTGCTGAATCATTTCCAGCAGTGCCGTGGTTAAACTTTCAACGCTATCAAAATGTTGGCCGCCATGGCCGTTAAAAATTTCACTGGCGCTTTGGCTTAACACCCCAAGGGTGAATAAACCATCGATACCGGCGGTTATCGCATGAGCGCCCACTTCTTCGTGATAAGCGCGCGCTTGGGTGCCAAGTTCACCCATATCGCCAAATACAAAAATGCGTTTGCCTGGCAAGCTGGCTAACACATCAATCGCCGCTTTGGCCGACCCAACATTGGCATTGTAAGTATCGTCGATAACTCGCAGCCCTGCTCGTGGCGTATGCACATTCATGCGCCCCGGTACGGCTACCATTGCGCTAAACCCAGTAATGATCTCGTTGAGTGGCACGCCTAGCGCGTGGCAAATGGCTACCGCGGCTAATGCATTCTTCACATTGTGTTTGCCTGGCAGCGTTAGTTTCACACTCGCTGTAGCCTCGGGTTTTGCTGCCTTTTCTGCTCCGGTATTGCGCACATGTAATTGGAATTGGGCGCAGCCATCGTTATCGAGTTGAATATCAGAAGCCGCAATATCGGCTGTTGCTGCCGATAACCCAAAGGTTAAGTGCTGGGCATCAGCGAGATCACGTTGCCAGTGCTCATGAAAATCAGAATCAGCATTGGTGATGGCGATGCCCTCGGGTGATAACCCTCGAAAAATTTCACTTTTCGCTTTCGCTACGCCACACACATCGCCAAAGCCCTCAACATGAGCTGGTGCAATGTTGTTGATTAGGGCCACATCTGGTTTCACTAAATCAGTAGTGTAGGCAATTTCACCGCGATGATTAGCACCTAATTCAAATACGCCATAGGTATGCTCATCGGTAAGCGCCAATAAAGTTAATGGCACGCCAATATCGTTATTAAAGTTCCCCTTAGTGGCTAAAACCTTACCCGACACGCTAGGCGCTTGCACTAAAATAGCGGCAACCATTTCTTTCACCGTGGTTTTCCCACTGCTTCCCGTTATGGCCACACTCTTCGGTGCCACTTCAGCCTTAACAGCGGCAGCTAATTGACCAAGCGCAGCGTGCGTATCAGCCACCAAAATCTGTGGCACATCGCAATCTAATGGCCGTGAACAAATAATGGCGATAGCACCGGCGGCAGCTACGCCATCGGCATAATCGTGAGCATCATGATTTGGGCCTTTGAGTGCGATAAACAAATCACCAGGTTGCACCTGCCGGCTATCAATCACTACATTTCCCGTTACTACATGCTTTGCCACGCAAGAGCTCGGTAGCAAGGCTTCGCCACTGCCGCCCTGTAACTGACCTTGAGTTTTTTCTGCAACCCATGCGAGTGATACTGGAATCATTGGCCACCCCCAAGTATTTCCGCAACCCAAGCTCGCTCATCATAATCCTGCACTTTAGTACCAATGATTTGATAGGTTTCGTGGCCTTTACCTGCACACACTACAACATCGTTTTGCTGCGCTTTCGCAATTGTTTGCCGCACCGCTTCAGCTCTGCCGGGGAGCGCTGTGTACACAGAACCACTGGGCATGCCGCTAATGATATCCTGAATAATGGCTTCAGGCGCTTCAGTGCGGGGGTTATCATCGGTTACAACGGCATGATCTGCTAAGCGTGCGGCCACTTCACCCATTTGTGGCCGTTTGCCACGATCGCGATCACCGCCACAACCAAACACGCACCAAAGTGTGCCGCTGCAATGACGGCGAGCAGCTACCAACACTTGTTCAAGGGCATCAGGAGTATGTGCGTAATCAACGAGCACTAAGGGTTTGCCCTCAGCGCTAAATGTTTCCATACGGCCCGCAACCGATTGCAATTGTGGAACAAGCGCGGCGGCAAACGTTAAACTGAAACCACTGGTTAAAGGGCTTAACAAAGCGGCTAACAAATTCGCCACATTAAAATCACCCAACAATGGGCTGAGCACAGATATTTGTTGATCTTGCCAGTGAAGAACCATGCTAGTTCCGGCATGGGTATATTGGATTTCGCTGGCCACCAGGGTATTTTTTTGGCCGATTTTTTGCCGATTCAGGCTATACCAATAATCATCAGCAGTGCCCCAAGCCGCAACAACGCCATCATCGGCATTTAGAATTCTTACTCGTGCGGGGAAATCACTGAAGAGCCGCGCTTTTGCCGCAATATATTCAGCCATACTGCCGTGATAATCGAGATGATCGCGGGTTAAATTGGTAGCAATTAAGGTATCAAAATGCAGCGCCTCTACCCGCCCTTGCACCAAGGCATGGGAAGATACTTCCATGGCTGCGTTTTTCGCACCCTCAGCAGCAAAGCTAGCAAGCCGTTGCTGCACTGTTACCGCATCAGGTGTTGTGTTGGTTTCTGGCAATAAGTTCGGCAACACGCCACTACCGAGGGTTCCAAGTACCGCAGCGCTTGGCTCAAGCTGTTGCCATAGTTGCGCTACTAAATGGCTTACTGTGGTTTTACCGTTAGTGCCAGTAACCCCAATTAAACGTAATTGGGAATCTGGTTGCTGAAAGAAACGCCCGGCAATATGAGAAATTTCACTGGCTAAATTGGGAATGCCGATTAGTGGCACACCATCGAGCTCACCGCGAGTCCATTCATCCATATCGGCAAGCACTACACTTGCGCCAGCAGCGATGGCCGAATCAATATATTCGCGGCCATCGGTTGCGGCCCCTGGAACGGCGATAAAAGCATCACCACTCGCAATTTTCCGGCTATCAAGTTTCAACCCAGAAATCGTTAATTCCGGCAGCGGCATAGGGCAATCAGGGATTAATCGAGAAAGCGTAATCATTGGCGCCCTCCAAATCCGGCAACTCGCAGTTCACGTCCACTTAAATTATCCGGTGCCACATTTAAAATGCGCATGGTTTCTTCTGCGATTGCGGAAAAAACCGGTGCGGCCACGGTACCACCGTGGTAGCTATCACCAGCTGGCTCATTAATCATCACGGCAATCGCCACTCGTGGTCGGCTTGCTGGCAATACACCAGCGAACAAACCAACATATTCATCACCATAACCACCCGCTACCGCTTTGCGAGTTGTACCCGTTTTTCCTGCCACACGATAGCCCGATACGCGAGCGCGATTACCGGTACCATCTTCTGCTACCACCGCTTCCATGAGTTCTAACACTTGGCGCGAGATTTCGCGGCTGAATACTTGCCGCCCGGGATGAGGTTCATCGAGTTTCAAAATCGATAGAGGTTGCCGATTGCCACCATTGCCTAAAATTGCATACATCTGGGCGAGCTGCAGTGTAGTTACACTGAGGCCATAACCGTAGGATAAAGCGGCCACTTCAAAATCCGACCAACGGTTACGGTGTTGAAACATGCCCATACTCTCTCCCAACATGTTAATACCGGTATCAGAACCAAAACCCGCCATGCTGTACAAATCCAAGAAATCTTCAAGTTCTAAATCAAGTGCTAAACGCGAAGTACCTACGTTACTTGAATGGGCCAACACGCCGGCCAAATCTAACTCGCCATAATTACGCGCATCTTGAACCCGGCGGCCACCCACGCGCATCCAACCTGGGCTGGTGTTTAAAGTGCTATCAATGTTCACCGTTCCAGCAGCAAGAGCACCCAGAATAACCAAGGGCTTCACCGTTGAGCCGGGCTCGAAACTATCAGTGATTGCCCGGTTTCGCATTTGGTGTGCTTCTACGTTTGTGCGATTGTTCGGATTGTACGAAGGGTTATTCACCATCGCGAGTACTTCACCGGTTTGCACATCAACCACCACCACAGAACCGGAACTGGCCTGATGAAAACGAACCGCCTTCGCCAATTCTCGGTAAGCAATCGATTGAATGCGCTGATCAATGCTCAAGGTTAAATTTTGTGGTTGTTCTGAGGCGGTGATCTCTAACTCTTCAATTAACCGGCCCTGGCCATCTTTGCGATAACGGCGCTGACCGGGCGTGCCGGTAAGTAGTTCGTTATAAACCGATTCCACACCATCTAAGCCTTCCGCATCGATATTAGTAATGCCCACAACTTGCGCGCTTATTTCGCCGCCCGGATAAAAGCGCCGTGATTCTTCTTTCAAACCAACTCCTGGAATACGTAGATCGCGGATGTAATTTGCAACCGCAGGGGTGATCATGCGCTCAAGATACACAAATCGACGTTCAGGATTTTCAACTTTACTTAATAATTGCTCTGGCGTGGTATTCAACACATCCGCCATCGCCTGCCAGCGCCGAGTATCGGTATAGCCACCGCGATCATGTACTACTTTCGGGTCAGCCCAAATCGTGTGCACCGGCACACTCACGGCGAGCTCAACACCGTTTCTATCGGTGATATTGCCGCGTTGTACCCGATCATGCGCCACACGAATTGACCGCAAATCACCTTCGTAACGCAGCCGATCTGGCTCAATAACTTGAATGTAAGCCGCTCGCGCCACCAAGGATACAAAGCCTAAGCAAATGCATACCAGCAAAAACATAAAACGCCCAGGCAATGGCTCAGGCCGAAGTATTTTTTCATTGCGTTTTACCGCCATGGTACTAATACCTCCTGTTCGTCGGTGGGGCGTTGCATACCAAGTTCCCGTTGCGCCAATGATTCAATGCGATTGTGAGAACTCAATGTGGTTTGCTCGATTACCAAATGCCGATATTCAACATCAATGGCATCGCGGTGTTTCAGTAATTCTTCGCGTTCTGCGATAAGCTCACGGTTTAAATGGGTTAAATACACGGTTAACAAAGCACTACCTAAAGCAATTAATACCCACACCAATAGGCCACGATACTGCTTGATATCCGCAAGGATAATCTGCAGTAAAGCTTGGTGGGCATCAAAGCGCTTTAAATCGAGCTTTTTCATCTACCGGCCTCATCTCCTGTTGCTAAACGTTCAGCAATACGCAACACACTGCTGCGGGCGCGCGGGTTCAAATGCAATTCAGCTTGGCTAGGTTTTATCGCTTTACCAATTGGCAACAAGGTTCGGTTATCTTCAATTTGATCCTCCATGAGCGGTAAACCTGCAGGTACTTGTGCGCGCCGGCTTTGCTCGCGAATAAATTGTTTCGCAATCCTATCTTCTAAGCTGTGGAAACTAATTACCGCAAGGCGACCACCCGGCATTAAAGCATCAAGCGCCGCTACCAAGGCTTCGCGCACCTCGTCAAGTTCGCGATTCACATGAATCCGAATCGCTTGAAATACTCGTGTAGCCGGATGCTTATGTTTTTCTCGGCTCGGGTTCACCTTGGCAATTAGGTTGGCCAATTCCGAGGTGCGGGAAAATTGATGATCCTCTCGGTACGCAATAATCGCCCGAGCAATACGAGCAGCGTATTTTTCTTCACCATAGGTTCGGAACACATAACAAAGCTCATCCATATCCGCATGGGAGAGCCACTCTGCTGCGGATTCACCCGTGCTTGGGTCCATGCGCATATCCAAGGGCCCATCACGCATAAAACTAAATCCTCGACCGGCATCGTCTAACTGTGGGGAAGAAACGCCTAAATCGAATAAAATTCCGGCCACGCGGCCGTTTAATTGCTGCGCTGCAATGATGTCAGCGAGTTTAGAGAAAGGAGTGTGGAAAAACTGAAAACGTGGGTCGTTGGAAAGCGCTTCAGCTGCCTCAGCCGCGGTGGGGTCGCGATCAAAAGCAATGAGTTTGCCTGCTGGCCCGAGTTCTTTCAGGATAGCACGGCTGTGCCCGCCACGGCCAAAGGTCGCGTCGATGTATATCTGGTCCGGTTGGATCGCTAACGCTGTAATCGACTCGGTTAGCAACACCGGTACGTGAAGCGGTGTCTGCGTCATTATAATGAGAAATCTTGTAGTCGATCAGTTAATGTAAAATCACCTGCCTGTTCAGCTGCTATATCTTCAGCAACTTGCTGTTGCCATACCGCTTCATCCCAAATCTCAAACTTATTTAACTGACCAACAAGCATCAATTTTTTCGTTAGATTTGCGAATTGCCGCAAGGGTGGCGCAATCAGGAGGCGACCATTTTTATCCATATCGCAATCTTCTGCGTAGCCGAGCAATAAACGTTGCAAACGGCGCTCTACTGGATTCATTGAGGAAAGGCTTGCGAGTTTTTGTTCAATCACTTGCCATTCGGGGAGCGGGTATAGCAAAAGGCATGGTTGCTTGTTATCAACAGTGCAAACCATTTTACCTTCGCAATCTAACGACAACAGGTTACGATACCGCGCGGGTATCGCAAGGCGACCTTTGTCATCAAGATTTATACTAGTAGCTCCACGAAACATAGTTTTATAGCGGGATCACAGAATGATCCACTTCTCTCCACTTTTCCCCACAATGATACAGTCTAGGTGTCACTCTGATCACCTGTCAAGGAAAAATGCGTTAAGTTTTCTACAATATTGCTTTACAGTTTTACTTGCGCATTTCATTACTTTCGTTAACTATTTGTTTAATAATTAAACGAGGAGTAAAAACGTGCGCGCTAAGCTGTGGATTACAGGGATCGGCCTTGTGGTGTTTTTATGTAGCCAATTAGTGGTGGCTCGCATAATTCACTCCGATCGCGAAGGTTTAGTGGAAACAAATCGTTATGTTGGCTTGGAGCAATTATCCACAGTGCGAGCACGCCTCGAGGGCCTGTTACAAGCGAACCTTATTGCCATTCGGCAATTGAGAACAGAGCTCACGCTAAATCCTGTCATTGATGAACAGCGTTTTCGTAGAATCGCATCTAGCTTACTCTCACCGGAATTACACATCCGCCATTTAGCCTTAGGCAAGAACTATCGCATTGTGCTTATTTACCCGCTCGAAGGAAACGAGAATGCCATTGGTTTTGATTACCGCAGTGATCCCGAACAACTTAGCTCATTTTTAACCGCGGTGAGCAGTGGCGAAATAACTTTGAATGGCCCGGTTCAGCTTACTCAAGGTGGCACAGCTTTAATCGCTCGGGTGCCGGTGGCGTATAAAGAGGGTGAGCCACCGATGATTATTTCCCAAGTTATCGATCATGAGCGGCTTTTTCGCGATGCAGGCTTGGTTCAACATCCCTTTTTAAACATTAGCTTACGGGGAATCGATGGTTCGGGCATAAACGGTGCTATTATTTTGGGCGATAGCAGTGTTTGGCAAGGCGAGCCCATCACTCAGGAAGTTCATTTGCCTACTGGTTCATGGGCGCTGGCGGCGGCTCCAATTAATGGTTCTTGGATTCCTGAAAACTATCCTTACGCACTTCTGTGGTTAATAGGCACCTTCGTGTCTTGCTTGCTCGCCGTTTTAACCAGCTTAGTGTTGTTTAATCAGCATCGGCTGCGCGATGCTTTTCGTTTGATTACTCGCCAAGCTCGTTTTGATACCCTCACCGAATTACCAAACCGGCATTATTTTCAAGAACAACTATCCGGCTATTTGGATAGCTGTGAGCGGCGCCGAGAAAAATGTGCTTTGTTATTTATAGATCTTGATCATTTCAAGGAAGTAAACGACGCTCTTGGCCATGCGGCAGGTGATGCTCTCTTAGTCACTATTGCTAATCGCTTGCGCACTTCGCTACGCAAAGACGATATCGTTGCCCGTTTGGGCGGTGATGAGTTTGTGGTGGTGATGAAGAATATAACTGAAGCCATGCATGCACAAATTCAGGCACAAAAATTGCTGCAACACATTCATGAACCAGTAACTTTGGGTGAACAAGATGTGATCATTAATTCATCTATCGGTATTGCCATTTATCCGAGCGATGGCGAAACCGTGGATGAACTCCTGAAATCAGCTGATTTAGCCATGTATAACGCGAAGAATACTGGCCGTGGCACTACCTCATTTTTTAACGCAGAGTTACGGGAACAGGCAAGTTCTCATGTTGAGCTCCACCATGCCATTATGCTTGGCCTGAAAAACGATGAGTTTTTTATCGAGTACCAACCTGTGGTGAATTCGAAAGATGGCTCTTTGCATAGTGTGGAAGCCTTAGTTCGTTGGCAACACCCACAACATGGCTTAATGCCCCCCAAAGCATTTATTCCCATCGCCGAAAAAAGTGGGGCTATCCGCGAGTTGGGAAATTTTGTATTGAACCAAACTTGCCTAGATATCCCCAAGTTTCGCAAAGCCAAAATTAAAGGGCGCGTAGCGGTGAACTTTTCATCGCATCAGTTTTATGATCGTATGGCGGTAGATGCTTGGTTTGCTATTTTGGAAAAACACGATATTAAACCGGAGAACTTTACCTTCGAAATCACCGAATCCATGCTGTTACCAGATCGCGAACGCCAACGTGATTTACTTTTAAGTATTCACCACAAGGGGATCCACTTAGCCATTGATGATTTCGGAACGGGCTACTCGTCTACCAGTTACCTGCAGCATTTCCCCGTATCTATGCTGAAAATTGATAAAAGCTTTGTCGATCGGGTACCCGAGGATAAGCACCAAACCGCGTTGTTAACGGCTTTAATTCACATGGCGCGGGCACTAGAAATTGATGTCGTTGCTGAGGGCGTGGAGCAAATTACGCAAGTAGAGTTTTTGAATAAGCATTGTGCTGATTTAATTCAGGGCTTTTATTTTGCTCGGCCGATGCCTATTGCGGCAATAATTGAACGCTATGGTGAACAAAATTAAGCGTTGAGCCAGAACTAGATCAGGAAAAAATAAATGCCGCAGGCGCTTAACGCGCTGCGGCATCGCAAAAGCAAGAATAAATTGGAGTCAGCCGTTAAGCCGGGTTTTGTCGTGGACAATCATTCGTCTAGGGCTATGGTCGCCCATAGCCTCAAGCAACCTACCCGGATCCGAGGCGGGCCGCCCCAAGAATCCCTATTTGGTCTTGCTCCGAGTGGAGTTTACCCAGCCACGAACTGTTACCAGCCGCGCGGTGCGCTCTTACCGCACCCTTTCACCCTTACCTGATCCCAAGCTTTCTTGCGAAAACTAAGGCCATCGGCGGTTTGCTCTCTGCTGCACTTGTCGTCGGCTCACGCCGCCCAGGCGTTACCTGGCACCCTGCCCTATGGAGCCCGGACTTTCCTCCCCTTGCGCTAAACGCAAGCGGCGATTGCCTTGGCTGACTCCGAGCGGGAGTATACCCCAGCCTTTTTACTGGGGAAAGCATTATCCGGCCACTTCGGGTTTGCTTGGAAGTGCAAATAAAATAATCGAAAACAACCGAAGATAGATGGGCATCGATATACCCCCTAACAACAGTTTAATTTCTAAATTATGTGTTTGTATAAATCGTTCGCTCGCAAATTATAATGGCTAGCTACTAACTTTGCCGCTTTCTTCGGCGGCACTTCGCTTTTCAATAAATTGAGGAGTTGCAGCGCTTCTGCCGGGATATTGTGTTCATTGGCAGGCGCACCGGCAATCATCAGCACCATTTCGCCCCGTTGTTGGTTAGTATCGGCGGCCACTTTTTCTTGCACTTCAGTTACTGTGCCAGTTAAGTAGGTTTCAAATTGTTTCGTTATTTCGCGGCCAATAACAACATACCGTTCCGGGCCTAAGGCTTCAGATACGGCGGCGAGTGTATCGAGTATTCGGCGCGGGGCTTCATAAAACACCAGGGTAGCAGTTTCATCTTCCAGCGCTTGCAGCGCAGTTAATCGAGCTTGTTGCTTGGGTGACAAGAAACCGCAAAATAAGAACCTATCGGTAGGCAGCCCTGAAGCCGATAACGCAGTAATGGCTGCACATGCCCCTGGCAATGCCACTACGGGAACACCAGCGTTGCGGCAGGCATTCACTAACGGGTAACCGGGATCGCTTATCAGCGGGGTTCCTGCATCGCTAATCAGGGCAATACTCTGGCCCTCTTGAATTCGCTGGATTATAGCCTCGGATTTTTGCCGTTCGTTATGCTCGTGCACCGCCCATAATGTGCTCTCGATACCGAAGTGGTTCAACAACACACCACTATGCCGCGTGTCCTCAGCGGCAATAACATCAACACTGCGAAGAACCTCGAGCGCGCGTAACGTGATATCATTGAGGTTGCCAATTGGTGTTGGCACGATATATAAGGTTCCGGTTTTCATTTTTCGCTCTCTTTACGCAGTTGTAGGTTAGCGATATTTGTTTCACCGCGATTGGCAGTTTATAGTAGAGCATCGCTCGTTAGATGAGATGGTTATTGTGCCAAATAAGTTAGCCCGTTGCATATTTGTTTTCGCCGTTAGTGCTCTTGCGCTGGCGGGTTGTAGTTCAGCGCCCGAGCCGGTGAGCGAAGGTGAGCCTACACCTGAAATAGCACGCCCAGATACTCCGGAAACAACCGCTGAAATGCTAATGGCAGATGCCAGAAAAGCGGCACCAGGGTATCAACAGCAAGAAGCCTTGCTTGCCGCTGCCACACAATTGCTTGATGAAGGTAGCACGGAAAAGGCAGGGGTTGTTCTTAGCGTTATTAATATTCAGCAAGTTCGCCCTGAAGCAGCTAATCGGTTGTTACTGCAAAAGGCGCGCTTTGCTGCCGAACTAGAGAACTGGCAACGAGTACTCGAATTAACCGCTGAGCTGGATGGTAAGTTCAATCAACGCCTACTACGAACACAACTTTATACCCTGCGTTTTCAAGCGTTTCAGAACAACGAAGAATGGTTAGATGCCGCGCAGCAACTCATACTCCTTAGCCGTTATAGCGATAACGTTGAAGCGTCGGAAATTTGGCAGTTGCTCACGCAAGTGCCCGCAGAATATTGGCGGCAATCACGTTACCAGAGCGATGAACTAGTGCGTGGTTGGTTTAGCCTTATTGAGCAACTCACCCTCGCATTAGATAGCAACCGCCCTCTTGATAGTGCCTTGCAGGCTTG
Organism: Aliidiomarina iranensis; assembly: GCF_003987135.1. Taxonomy (GTDB): domain Bacteria; phylum Pseudomonadota; class Gammaproteobacteria; order Enterobacterales; family Alteromonadaceae; genus Aliidiomarina; species Aliidiomarina iranensis. The sequence goes on along the minus strand of NZ_PIPJ01000001.1, from coordinate 519,419 downwards.
GCAACGCACTTATCCGGCGCATCCAGCCGAAGATATTGTAACCGAGATGCTAAGCGTAGATGTTTTAACCGAGCGGCCAACTCGTATCGCGGTACTTCTTCCCCTAACCGGGCCAATGGCGGATTTAGGGATGTCAGTTCGCAATGGCGTGCTGGGGGCTCTTAGTGCAGATCGTGATGAAGTTGTAAGTTTTCATGATACCGCCACATTGAATCCTGAGGCGCTGCAAGCTGAATTGCTAGCGGCGAATGTTGATTTTGTAATTGGCCCCTTAGATCGCGCTGCGATTGAAGCTTTCCTGCCTTACTCTGAAGGCCCTTGGAGCCAGTTATGGTTAAACCAACCACCGGCAGAGGTTTCTGAACGCTTGAATCATGCTTTTTTCGCCTTGGATTCTGAATCAGAGGCAGAAAGTGCTGTTCGCTGGTTAGCTGATAAAGGGCATAAAAATATTATTTTATTGGGCCCCGATACACAACGAGGGCGCGGTACCGCTGCTCGGCTAGAAAACTGGTGGCAAGATCAGCACGGGCCGCTCAGTATTCGCGCAAATTTTTATGCATCTAGCAATGATATGGCCGATGCCGTGCAAGAAGCACTCAATGTAACGTCGAGCCAAAACAGAATTGATGCAATAGAGAGTGCTTTAGTTAACGATCGTAGTTTGCGTTCAACCCGTGGCGAGGCTCCCGAACTCTACTTCGAGGTGCGCAGCCGGCAAGATGTTGATGCCATTTATTTATTAGGTGATGCCAACCAAGTGCGCCTGCTTAAACCTTTCATTGATGTAAACTTGAGCGCCTTTGGCAACCGCATTCCGGTATACGCAAGTAGCGCAATACACCAAGAGCAACGTAGTTTGGGTGAGAATGACCTCGATTCGGTGTTTTTCTCTGATGCGCCATGGGTATTGCGAGATGATTTAGAAAGCAACCTCAAGCAACAATTGAGCAATGCTATGTTGCCATGGACACTCAATCGTCAGCGTTTAGTTGCCATGGGCTTTGATGCGTTTGCAATGGCGCCAAAATTTGCCATTATGCTGCGTTACCCTGGGTATCAATATCCGGGCTTAACTGGGCAATTACGTATTTCTAATCAAATTGTTGAACGCGAGTTAGATTGGGCTAGGTTTGATGAACACGAAATCAAACTGGAAGTGCAAAGCTATGTCAACTCGCGAGGTGGGAACTAACTACGAAGTATTGGCTGAACAATACTTAAAGGAGCGGGGCTTACTGCCGCTAGCTCGAAATCAGCGCGTTCATCACGCGGAAATTGATTTAATTCTCAAAGATGGTCAATATTTAGTTTTTGTTGAAGTAAAATATCGCCGCAATCAGCATTTTGCCAAAGTATTAGAACAGCTCCGTGTATCGCAGTTAGAGCGAATCAAGTATGCAGCGAGGGCTTGGATGGCGAGCGAAAAGCTGATTGAGCATCGAACTTATTGCCGCTTTGATTTGATAATAATCACCGGCGAGCCCTTTCATATTGAATGGTTTAAGGACGCATTTTAAGTATGCAAGATACCATAAAGGCCTATTTTAACGAGAGCATACAGATTCAAGTGGCAGCCTCGGATACCCTTACTGCTTCGATTCAACATGCCACTGATTTAATGGTTTCATCGTTACTTGAAGGCCGCCGTGTTTTTTCCTGTGGTGATGGCAAAAGCAGCTTTATTGCCGAGCATTTTACTGATCTGTTGTTGCAAGGTAGCCAGCTTGAACGCCCGCCTTTTCCGGCAATTACCTTAAATGGCAATTCTACGCATATCAGTAAAGATGCATGTTTAGCGCGGCAACTTAGCGCTTTAGGTTCGGCGGGTGATTTGTTGATAGCCTTTGTTAGTGAACAACAATCGGAGCGTGTGCACCAAGCTATGGAAGCGGCGCTTTCGCGAGAAATGACAATCATTGCGATTATTGGCGATGATGCGCAAGAAATTACCAGTTTGTTGGGGCCTGCTGATATTGAGGTGCGGATTCCAACTACCAGTGCGCTACGTATTGTTGAACAGCAACTATTTCTTAGCCAACTACTCTGTGATTTAATTGAGCAACGTATTTTCCATGGGGGGTAACACCGTGTTTCAGAAGTGGTTCCTTTTAATCATTTTGCTGGTTCCATTCTTACAAGGTTGTGCTGCTGCAGTAGTGGGCGCAACGGTAGGCGGTACTGCGGTTGTTTTGGATAACCGGGAAGTAAATCAACAAATCGATGACACTGGCCTGCGTTTGCGAGCCTCATCGGCCTTTCGGGAAAGTAATGCGTTCGATGATCAACGTGTTAAGTTTGTTGTATACAACGGCGATATACTGCTTTATGGGCAAGCAGCGAACGAAGATATCGCTCGCCAAGCCGAGCGACAAGCGCGTGATATAGAGGGCGTGGTAAGGGTATATAATCAAATTCGTATTGATGATGTGGCGAACTTAGTGGCCCGGGCCGACGACACTTGGATTACCACTCGAGTTAAAGCCTTGCTGTTACGGGATCAAGAATACGATATTTCAGGTATTAAAGTGATCACTGAAAATAATGAAGTGTTTTTACTGGGTATTGTTGATCGTGAAAGTGCCGATAGAGCAATTGATATTGCTCGAAATGTCCGTGGTGTAAACAAGGTTATCGACGTTCTTACCATTCGCTAAGCTAACTTGCGGTCACTCAACGTGAAATAAGTTAACTTACTCCGCCTTAAGGGTAAACCTTAAGGCCGAGCCTCTACTTTACTACGGTGAGTTTTGGGCCTTTTTTGGGTTTTTCTGTTGTTTCTGGTGCTTCAGAATTGATATCCGTATCTGTTGTTTCTACCGGCACTAAACCCTCTGAACCGCCATCTTTATCAGCAGCTGCAATATACGCATCTTCTGGCTCAAAAATTGTGCCAGCACCATTCTCGCGTGCATAAATGGCTAACAACGCACCCATGGGCAGAATGATTCTTTGATCTTGCCCATTAAAACGAGTGCGAAAGCTTACTTCCTCGTTCGCCATAAGCATGTTCTGCACCGCGCCTGGAGCAACATTTAGTACAATTTGGCCATCTTGAACAAACTGCTGAGGCACTTCTACTCGCGGATATTCTGCATCCACCACAAGGTGTGGTGTTAAATCATTTTCAACTAACCACTCATAAAGAGCGCGCAAAATATAAGGTCGTTTAGGTGTCATAGTTAGATTGCCATACTCTTCATTGAATAAATGGAATCAATTATCCGGTAAAGGCTGCAAGCCAAAAATCGGAAGAAAATATACTTGTAGCCGCTACCGGTTAATTAGTTTGCGATTTTAGCTAACAGGCAAAAAGCACTACTTACCGTGAATTTTGCCCGTTAGCCCACACTATTTCTCACTAATAGAATTAACTACGGCCGATTTCGCGTTCATCTTCTGTAAGCGAATCACGGAAAGATTCCCGATCAAAAACACGTAGCATGTAAGATTTTACTTCTTTTGCGCCTGTGCCTGCTAATTCAATACCATACACGGGCAAACGCCATAACAGCGGAGCCAAATAGCAATCTACTAGCGTGAACTCTTCACTCATGAAATACGGCATTTCCGAGAATACCGGTGCAAGCGCTAACAAACTCTCTTTCAATTCTTGGCGAGCTGCTTCGGCTTCTTTTTTGCTGCCCGTTAAAATAGTATCGGCAAGCGCATACCAATCGCGCTCGATGCGGTACATCATCAAACGGCTAGTGCCACGAGCAACAGGATAAACTGGCATTAATGGCGGATGTGGAAATCGCTCATCAAGGTATTCCATGATGATTTGTGCTTTGTACAACACCAACTCACGATCAACTAAGGTGGGCACGTTATCGGCGTATGGGTTTAACTGCAACAGATCTTCCGGTTGATTGTCCTGTTCTACATATGCAATTTCTACCGTTACACCTTTTTCAGCCAACACGATACGTGTTTGATGGCTGAACAAATCATCTTTCCCTGAATAAAGGGTCATTACTGAACGCTTATTGGCAGCAACAGCCATAAGATTCTCCACTCTCTGAAAACAGCAAAGGGGGCGAAATTTCGCCCCCGAAAATATAACTTATCTTTCAAATACCTAGCGAGGATAATTACTTAACGTCGCGCCAGTATTCTTTCTTCAGCATGATACTAAGGATAAGAAGAACCAGTAAGAAACCAATTACAAACATACCCATGCGCTGACGTTCTAAAATCATTGGTTCACCGGTGTAAACAAGGAAGTTAGTAAGATCGAGCATCGCCTGATCAAACTCTTCTTCGCTCATAGAGCCTGTGCCATCTGATTTGATACCCACGTAAACTTCTTTCATTTCACCGTCGACCATACGACGTTCCCAAGTTTTCCGCGGAACACCTTGAAGTTCTTGTAATACGTGCGGCATACCCACGTTTTCAAATACTTCGTTGTTCACGCCGAATGGGCGGCTTTCATCAACATAGAAACTACGGAAATAGGTGTATAGCCAATCAGCACCACGTACTCGCGCAACCATGGTTAGGTCTGGTGGTGTTAAACCAAACCAATCCGCCGAGGCTTCTTCATCGATCGCTGAAAATTTATGAGAACCTACACCATCACCAGTGAACTGAAGAAATTCTTCACCTAGATCTAGAGGAATATCCAAATCTTCAAAGGTACGCTGATAGCGCTGATATTCCATGCTATGGCAACCAAGGCAATAGTTCATGAATATCTGCGCACCGCTTTGTAATGAAGCTTTATCCTTCAGATCAATATCCGCCTTATCTAGCGGTCCTGAATACCCTGCTGCAATAGCTGCAGCAGGTATTAGTAAGGCAAGAGCCATTAGAAATCGCTTCATCATTTCGTTAACCTCTCAGGCAGTGGCTTAATCTTCTCATTCTTACTATACAAGAACAGGAATATGAAGAACCCGAAGTACAACGCTGTAAAGATTCGAGCCATTAGCGTGTATAAATCAGTTGCCGGCATCACACCCAAGTAACCTAAGATAATGAAGCTGATTACAAACTGAGCTAAGTTCAACTTATGTAGCTTACTGCGGTAACGAATTGAACGTGCTTTCGCTCTATCTAACCACGGCAACAACGCCAACATAACGATAGCTAAGAACATGGCGATTACACCGCCAAGCTTATCTGGTATGGCGCGCAAAATTGCGTAGAAAGGCGTGAAGTACCAAACCGGTGCAATGTGATCCGGTGTTTTCATTGGATCTGCAGCTGTGAAGTTTGGTGGCTCTAGGAAAAACCCGCCCATCGTTGGTGCATAGAAAATCACCAAAGAACATAGAATCAAGAAGCCAACCAAACCAACGATATCTTTCACTGTGTAATACGGGTGGAACGGAATAGCATCCACAATATCGTACTTATCAGTGTAGCGTGGGTGGAACTTATATTTAGCCTGTTCTTCTGGTTTCACAGTACCTTTTGGCTTTTTGATATCTACGCCATCAGGGTTGTTAGAGCCCACTTCGTGTAACGCGATTAAGTGCAAGAACACCAAAATCACAATCACTAACGGAAGCGCAATCACGTGTAACGCGAAGAAACGGTTCAGCGTGGCACCGGAGATAACATAATCACCCCGAATCCAGGTTGTAAGATCTTCACCCACAATAGGAATGGCACTGAACAATGAAATGATTACCTGCGCACCCCAGTAAGACATTTGCCCCCAAGGTAGTAGATAACCCATAAAGGCTTCAGCCATCAACACTAGGAAGATGAGCATACCGAAGATCCACAGTAACTCCCGTGGTTTCTGATACGAGCCGTACATCATGCCGCGGAACATGTGCAGATACACCACAACAAAGAACGCTGAGGCACCGGTGGAGTGCATGTAACGCAACAACCAACCGAATTCAACATCACGCATGATGTATTCTACGGAAGCAAACGCCCCTTCCGCACTTGGTGTGTAGCTCATAGTTAACCAGATACCGGTAACGATTTGGTTCACTAACACCACAATCGCTAACGAACCCATTAGATACCAAAAGTTAAAGTTTTTCGGCGCTGGGTATTCAGTAATGTGCAACTTCATGGTGTTGCTAAAGGGAATGCGTTTATCAATCCAGTTTAATAAGGACATTAGGCTGCTCCCTCTTCTTCACCGATTAGAATCGTTGCATCGTCAACGAAGTAATGCGGTGGAATCATTAGGTTAGTTGGTGCGGGAACACCTTGATATACGCGGCCAGCAATATCGAAACGAGAACCGTGACAAGGGCAGAAGAAGCCCGCATCAACACCTTCCATCGAACCGAAATCGCGGGTAATAAACTGCGGTGAGCAGCCTAAATGCGTACATATACCTACGGCCACGAACCATTCAGGGTCAATCGACCGATGTTGGTTCTTCGCATATTCAGGTTGTTGTGGCTGTTCGGAACCTGGGTCACGTAGATTGTCTTCCACTAGGGATAAACTATCTATCATGGCTTGAGTACGGCGAATAACCCACACAGGGCTTCCTCGCCATTCAGATCGAACCAACTGACCCGGCTCAATTTTATCTATCTTCATTTCTACCGGAGCACCCGCTATGCGGGCTTTTGCGCTCGGATTCCATGAAGCTATAAAAGGCACGGCAGCACCAACAACTCCTGCACCACCCACTACCGAAGTAGCAACGGTCAGAAACCGACGGCGGCCTTTATCTACAGGCGCATTGCTCATCCATCTCTCTCCAATTTGGACGCTGTGCGAAATTACGCAGCTAATTTAACTCAATGCTCGCACGAAAAAAAATCTGTCCAATCATAATGAAAATTCACTCTATTTACAAGGTAAACGGTTGATCAAATCGGATAGATCTGCGGTTTATTTTTCGTTCGAGGAGCTTAATTTTGATTCTTGTGAAATGCAGTAAAAATGAGGCTTAGCAGAGGTAAGTTTATATAATATTTAGTGCAGTTGAAATAAAAAAAGCCCGGACTGAGCCGGGCTTTTGTAGGTCTGCCAATTCCAACTTAACGTTTGGAGAATTGTGGACGCTTACGCGCTTTATGTAGACCCACTTTCTTACGCTCAACTTTACGCGCGTCACGAGTAACATAACCCGCTTTACGTAAATCGCCGCGCAAGGCTTCATCGTATTGCATCAACGCACGAGTAATACCGTGGCGAATTGCACCTGCTTGGCCAGTAGTACCACCACCAGTAACAGTGATGTACAAATCAAACTTCTCAGTTACTTCAAGAAGTTCTAAAGGCTGACGCACTACCATGCGAGCAGTTTCACGACCGAAATATTCTTCGAGCGTACGATTATTGATTTTGATGTCACCGCCGCCAGCACGCATAAATACGCGAGCTGTAGAGCTTTTGCGACGACCTGTACCGTAGTATTGATTATCTGCCATAATATGCTCCGTATTAAATCTCTAAAGTTTTAGGCTGCTGAGCTACATGTGCATGCTCAGGACCCGCAAACACTTTAAGCTTACGGAACATGGCACGACCCAAAGGACCACGCGGCAACATGCCTTTTACGGCTGCTTCGATGATCATTTCTGGCTTCTTCGCCTGTAGCTTTTCAAAGCTGATAGACTTCAGACCACCAGGATATCCGCTGTGCGAATGATACATTTTATCTTTCGCTTTGTTACCTGTTACGGTAATTTTTTCAGCGTTGATGATTACGATGTAATCGCCAGTATCCACGTGTGGAGTATATTCAGGTTTGTGCTTACCGCGCAAACGAGTTGCTACTTCAGTGGCCAAACGACCAAGAGTTTTTCCGTCTGCATCAACTACGAACCAGTCGCGCTTTACAGTTTCTGCTTTTGCTACAAATGTTTTCATGAGTTATCTATTACCCAAATTCATGAGTTTACCTGCGGCTCTCCGGGCTTCCCCGCGAAATGCCAATAATGTTTCACCCCGCTTTAAACCGGGGGAGGTAACGTGGGCGGCGGGTATTATATACACGGACGTAGTTAAACGCAACGGCGATCATGCTTAGATCCGATTAAATTATGGTAAGTGTTCAAGGCCCAAATAAGCATGGGATTGCATTTCTTGTAAACGGCTCAAACAGCGGCGAAACTCGAAGTTCAAAGTGCCACCAGAATAGAGATCCTGCATGGGTACCGCCGCCGATATAATCAGCTTTACTTTGTGCTCGTAAAACTCATCTACCAAAGCAATAAAACGGCGTACGGCATCGTCTTTTTCACGCCCGAGTTGTGGCACGTTACTTACTAAAATCGCGTGGTATAAACGTGCTAACTCAATGTAATCGTTCTGGCTACGCGGCCCTTCGCATAGCTCTTTAAAATCAAAGAACGCAACATCATCGGCTTCACAACGCACTAATAGGTTACGCCCGTTAATTTCAATATGCTCATCACACCGGTGTGCCTGATGCTCTGGGGCAAGTTGATAGAAGTAACGTACGAGATTGTCGTCGGCCGCTTCATCAAGGGGAGAATGATAAATTTCGGCTTGGGTAAGAGTGCGTAAGCGATAATCTACGCCACCATCAACATTCACTACTTCGCAATGTTGATTCAATAGCTTAATGGCAGGTAGAAAGCGAGCCCGTTGCAAGCCATTTTTATACAAATCATCGGGTACGATATTCGAAGTTGCCACCAGAACAACACCTTCCGCAAACAAGGCTTCGAGTAACGTGCCGAGAATCATTGCATCGGTGATATCTTGAACAAAAAATTCATCGAAACAAATTACCCGCGCCTCAGCAGCGAATTTAGCCGCAATAATTGGTAACGGATCAGATTTGCCTTTTAATGCCTTCAGTTCTGTGTGCACACGATGCATAAATCGATGGAAATGCACGCGCCACTTGCGCTCAAAGGGCAGCGCATTATAAAAAGTATCAACTAAATAAGTTTTCCCGCGGCCTACTCCACCCCAGAAATACAGCCCTTTTATCGGTGCTTTTGATTTCTTAAGTAAAGTTCGGGAGAGTTTTTTTAAGCCTTTCGCTGGTTTATGCTCGATAAGATCTTCATATAAACGTTGAAGATGCCGCACAGCCTCCTCTTGCGCAGGATCATGGTGAAAATCTGCGCGGGCTAAATCACGTTCATATGCTGCTAAAGGAGTTTTTACGTTTTCAACCACAAATTTGCCTGACATCTGACGACTGTTGGAATGATTACATGATACCATCATGCTATATATAATATGTAGCCCAAATCGAGGAACAAGATATGGATTGGTTAATTGGGATTTTGCTGCTAATTGCAGGTGCTATCATTGGTTTCTTTTTAGCGCGTCTTTATTTAGCGAAAACCGGCGATGCCGCCGAACTGAAAATGCAAATTGAAAATTCTCAGCAGCAGTTTGAAGCCTACCGCAAAGATGTGGTAGAGCAACTCGCTTCGGCCCGCCAATTGGCCTCGGAAGTAACGGATATTCAACACCGCTTGAACCTATTTTTGCAAGATAGCCAACATTTGCTCGAGCAAGATAAAGATTGGCAGCAGCCGCTCCTATTCTCAGAAGAAACAATTCGCTCCATTCGCAAAGCCAATACCCTAAATCGGGATCGCCGGGATGATAGCGAGCTTGCTGACGAGACACCGCCACGTGATTATTCGGAACCAGGTAGTGGTTTGTTTACTCCTGTGCCGAAAGCCATGAAGGAAGATTAGCGGCTTTACCAGCAAACCCCATGGAGTGTGCACTACTTAAAGCGCCATGGAGGCATCGGTTAAACAGCATTGGTTAAACAACATTAGTTAGCCGCACTAATGAGTTAGAGCTGAAACGCATAAATACTTTAATAACGGTTGCAGCGCACAAACACTTTTCCTCGCTCTTTAATTCATCAATTAAATACGCAAACAGAGCGTTTCAACGCTCTGTTTGCGTATTTCACCCCTTGAAATCTTTTCCCGCCGAACTTATTTCCGATTTTGATGGTCAGTAGTTTATACCTTCAATGGTTTATACCCTGAACAATAGATGTTTATTCGGAGTAATATTGATGAGAAAAGTAACGTCGTTTATTACCACTGTTGTGATCACCAGTGCGCTCATAGCAACAACTGCATTGCAACCATTGCAAAGCGCCCACGCCGCTCAAGCACCGCAGGTAACTCAAGCAGCCCAGGCAAACGGCCAAGCCTATGCCAACTTTCCGGCCGCCCATACCAATGAGCGCGGTGTACCTACCCTCGCGCCCATGCTCGAGGAAGTAACCCCAGCGGTTGTGAATATCTCCGTGCAAGGGAAACGCGTTACGCGCCAGCGTTTGCCTGAGGCATTCAGGTTCTTTTTTGGACCTAATTCCCCTCGTGAAGAAGTGCGTGAGCAACCCTTTCAAGGTTTGGGATCAGGTGTGATTATTAATGCCGAAGAGGGCTTTGTAGTCACTAACGCTCACGTAATCGATGACGCTACCGAAATTACGGTAACGCTGCGCGATGGCCGACAATTTGATGCCACAGTATTAGGCCGTGATGAGGAATCGGATATTGCGCTACTAGAATTGAAAAATCCAGAAAATCTTGTGGCTATCGAAATCGGCAATTCTGATCAGTTGCGGGTGGGCGATTTTGTAGTAGCTATCGGCAATCCATTTGGCCTCGGCCAAACCGTTACTTCTGGAATTGTTTCTGCGCTAGGCCGCAGCGGCCTGGGCGTTGATCGCTTAGAAAACTTTATTCAAACAGATGCCGCGATTAATAGTGGTAACTCCGGTGGTGCCTTAGTTGATTTAGAAGGCAACTTAATTGGAATTAATACGGCTATTCTCGGCCCAACCGGCGGTAACATTGGAATTGGTTTCGCCATTCCCGCGAACATGATGAACAACTTAGTTGAACAAATTGTGGAGTTTGGGGAAGTACGCCGCGGTGTGTTAGGTGTTCGCGGTGGTAACCTCACCCAAGAATTAGCCGAAGCTTTAGAAATCAACCGCGCACAAGGCGCTTGGGTAAGCGAAGTGATTGATGATAGCGCGGCTCAACGTGCAGGAATTGAGGCGGGTGACGTTATTTTGGAACTCAACGGAACACCGGTTTACTCCTTCGCTGAGTTAGCAGCGAAAGTGGGAACCATTGGTGCAGGGCGTACTATCGAGCTTACCTTGCTGCGCGAAGGCGAAGAGCTGAAGGTTACCGTTGAGCTAGATCGCCAAGAGAGCCAACAAATTACTGCAGATTTGTTGCACCCAGCCTTACGGGGTGCCGAACTCAGCACTGTGGAGCGCGAAGGCGTTGTAGTAACCACGGTTGAAAGCAACTCACCTGCTGAACGCATTGGCTTGCGCGAGGACGATGTGATCATTGCCGTAAACCGGCAAGCAGTGAGCACAACCCGCGAGTTACAAAATATGATTGAGAATGCCCAAGGCGTAGTAGCCTTGAATTTACGCCGAGGCAACTCGCAACTATACCTCGTATTACCAAACTAAAGCCCTTCTATTATCAGCTGGCCTCTATCAGAGGCCAGCCTTTCCTGCTATATTTAGTGTTATATTTCACCAATATGCGATTTACTATGCCGCCGAACTCGCTTCCGCTAGGCCATTGATAATTTGCGATATAACACCTGTAGGCTCTCATGACGGCAAAGCAGCGCCCTAAAAGCACACTAAGCGATATGTTCACGCAATACTTTTTAAAACCCGCGCTTTTAGGCGTGGTTGTTGCTTTTATTGTGCTATGGGTGCTCACTCGTGAACCAAGTTCACAACAACAACCCCCGCTAAACAGCAGCGAATTGGTAAGCTTCTCCAGCGCCTTTCAAAAAGCCGCACCAGCAGTAGTTAATATCTACACCGCCCAATCAGTTCGCGATGGCCGCCTGCGCAGCCAACCAGCTACCGCTATGCGCCTAGGCTCAGGCATTATTGTAGATTCGGGAGGCTATATCTTAACCGCTTTGCATGTTGTGCAAAATGTAGATCAAATCGAAGTTGCGCTGCAAGATGGCCGCCTATTTGGCGCCCAATTAGTAGGGAGCGATGAGCTCACTGATTTAGCGGTGCTGCGCATCGATGCAAGTAACTTACCTATCATTACCGTAAATCAAGAATACAACCCTCGCGCGGGCGATGTTGTACTTGCAATTGGCAATCCTTACAACTTAGGCCAAACCGTAACCCAAGGTATTATTTCCGCTACGGGCCGCATTAGCTTGGGCAGCCCTTATGCTGAGTTTATTCAAATTGATGCAGCGATAAACGAAGGTAATTCGGGTGGCGCCGTGGTAAACACGCGGGGGGAGCTAGTAGGCATTGCGAGCGCTTCGTATCAATCGGAATTTAGCAGCCGCGGTTCGCAAGGTATTTATTTTGCGCTTGCTTACCCACTGGCACAACGCATCATGCGCCAGCTTATCGATGAGGGCACGGTAACACGCGGGTTTCTTGGTATAACTGCCGGACAATATTACAGTGATGATATTGGCGCACGCGGCTTACAGGTTGATGAGGTTGTTGAGCAAGGGCCAGCATATCGAGCTGGCTTACGTGTAGGTGATTTGATTTATGAAATCAGCGGCCGCGCGGTAACGTCGGTGAACCAAGGCTTAGATCTTGTTGCCGAAGCGGCGCCAGGTACCGAGTTAGAAATCAAATTCTATCGCGGTAACCGGCAAATGTCGGTTGTTGTTACCATAGAGCAACTGCAATAAGCCCTAGTAGCAACAACCACCAAACTGCAATAACCTGCTTATTAATCTTGTGTGCGCTTGATACGTGTTGGGCACATCTTCGCCCGCTCAATCTGCGCACCTAGGCCAGCTAATTTAGTTTCAATCGCTTCATAGCCCCGATCAATGTGATATACCCGTTCAACTTCAGTGGTACCTTGCGCCACCATGCCCGCAATCACTAGCGAAGCGGAAGCGCGCAAATCGGTGCACATAACTTGGGCGCCGGTGAGCTTTTCCACGCCAGTGCAAATGGCTGTGTTGCCTTCCAATTCGATGTTCGCACCCATGCGCCGCAGCTCAGGCACGTGCATGAATCGATTTTCAAAAATAGTTTCCCGCACCCAACACGTTCCCTCAGCAATACTATTCAAAGCAATAAACTGCGCCTGCATATCGGTTGGAAAAGCAGGATGCGGTGCCGTAACTACATTCACAGCGCGAGGCCTACCATGGCTGATAAGCTCTATCCAATCGGGGCCTTTGCGAATTTCCGCGCCCGCCTCGGTTAATTTTTTCAGCACTGAATCTAAAAAATCTGGATTCGTATGCGTGCATCTTATATGGCCTTGGGTAGCCAACGCCGCTACCAAAAACGTACCGGTTTCAATTCGATCGGGCAAAACTCTATATTCGCCGCCATGCAGCGATTCTACCCCATGAATCGTGATTGTATCACTGCCCGCATCGCGCACATCGGCGCCCAAAGCGTTTAAAAAGTTTGCTAAATCAATAATTTCTGGTTCGCGAGCGGCGTTTTCAATCACCGTAATGCCATTGGCTAACGCCGCCGCCATCATCAGATTTTCGGTACCGGTAACGCTCACCATATCCATAATGATGTGCGCACCCTGTAAACGGCCACCTAATGTTGCCGGTACATGAGCCTTGATGTAGCCATTTTCCACAACCACTTCCGCGCCCATTTGCCGCATCCCTTCAATGTGCAGATTTACCGGCCGAGCACCAATGGCGCAGCCGCCAGGCAAGGAAACTTCCGCTTTTCCACATTTCGCAAGTAATGGGCCGAGCACTAAGATTGAGGCCCGCATGGTTTTTACTAACTCATAGGGCGCAATGTGCCCATGCTCATCGGGCGGCGTAATTAAGTAGCTATTATCTGCCTCGCGCTGGTGCGGAATGCCTAGTTCAGCGAGCAAATCTAATGAGGTTTCCACATCTTGCAAGCGCGGCACGTTGTGAATCAGAACGCCGCTTTTAGCAAGAATAGAGGCCAGCAAAATCGGAAGGGCGGCGTTTTTTGCGCCAGATATACGCACATCGCCCGCTAAACGAGTGCCACCTTGAACAACTAATTTTTCCATTTTCTTTACACTCAGCTTGGCATATTAAGCAGTTTTTCACGCTGCCATTTTTCAGGAGTGTAGGTTTTAATGCTCAAAGCATGAATACTGCCATCGTGAATTTTATCGTTCAAAGGGCGGTAAATCATTTGTTGTTTCTTTACTGGAGAAAGGTCGGCGAACGCAGCACTCACTGCAATTACTTGAAAACTCTGGCCTTCACCGGTTACGTGCACTTCATCTAGTTCGAGCGCGGCTTGTAAAATCGCTTCGATATCTTTCGGGGTCATGAGCTTATCCGTTGGTTACTGTTCTGTATCTTCATAGCTTAACGAAAGCAGCTCGGTAACGCCACTCACCTCAGCAAATTGCCGCAGTTGATTGTTGGTATTACGTAAAGAGAGTGAGCGCTCGCTAGCAGAAAGCTCAGCAATTAATTGAATAAGCATGGCAATGCCAGAGGAATCCACCTGCTCTACACTGCTAAAATCCAAAACGAGTTCGCCACTCTCACCAAGCCAATCGTGGCGAGAGCGCCAGGCATCGCCCACGTTATCTCGGTTCAGCTTCCCAGCAACATGAACACCATCATCCTGCACTTCAAAACTCAAATCTGCCATCTTAATTGTCACCTTGGCTAAACAAGAATTGGCCGATAAGTTCCTCAAGCACCACTGCTGAATTGGTACTAAAAATTGAATCGCCGTCTTCTAAAACGAATACATCATCGTCCATAAAGCCGGGTTCTAAACCGATATACTGCTCGCCCAACAACCCTGAAGTAAGAATCGAAGCACTGCTAGTTTCTGGGAACTGAGAAAATGATTTACTAATCTGCAATTCCACTACGGCTTCAAAATACTCTGGATCCAGTTCAATATTTGCAACTCGGCCAACAACTACACCACCTACTTTCACTGGCGAACGAACTTTTAATCCACCAATATTATCGAAATTGGCATATAGCGTGTAAGTTTCGCCTCGCATAGCACTGCTTTGATTAGCCACCTGCAACGCTAAAAATATCAACGCTACTACCGCAGCCGAAATAAACACACCTACTAATAATTCAATTTTACGCGTTTCCATAAATCACCCGAACATCACTGCTGTCAAAACAAAATCCAAACCCAACACGGCTAGCGAGCTATACACTACAGTTTGTGTAGTGGCGGCGCTAATTCCCGGCGAGGTAGGTGCTGCGGTATAACCCTTGTAAAGCGCGATCCAGGTTACAACGATTGCGAATACTAAACTTTTAATAAAACCATTAAGAATATCGTTTTGCCACTCAACGCTGGCCTGCATCACCGACCAGAACGCACCATCATCGACCCCTAGCCACTGCACACCTACAAGGAAGCCGCCATAGATACCCACAGCACTAAACATCAGCGCCAGTAGCGGCATGCTGATAAAACCAGCCCAAAAGCGCGGTGCCACTACGCGGCGTAACGGGTCCACAGCCATCATTTCCAAGCTAGAAAGTTGTTCTGTAGCTCGCATTAGGCCAATTTCAGCTGTTAACGCCGAGCCCGCCCGGCCAGCAAACAAGAGCGCTGTAACTACCGGCCCCAATTCGCGCAGCAAGGATAACGCTACCATTGGCCCCAAGGCTTGCTCAGCACCAAAATCTACCAGAATGGTATAACCTTGCAGCCCCAGCACCATGCCGATAAACAAACCGGAAATGAGGATAATTAGCATCGATTGCACACCCACCACATACAACTGGCGAATGAGCAACGGGAACATTTTCCGTGGCTCTGGTTTACCCACTAAGGCTTGGAAAAGCATAATTGATGCCGCGCCTACGCCCTGCAAAATATTTAGGGTATTGCGGCCAATTTTAATAAAAAATGTCATTTCTTCTGGCCTCCTGCCAACAAATCACTTTCATACTCGGAGGCAGCATAATGGAATGGCACTGGGCCATCAGCTTCACCACGGAGAAACTGCTGCACTAAATCATTGCCATCTCGCTTTAACTCTTCCGGCGTTCCTTGCCCAACCACTGTTTTGTTCGCCAGTATCACCACATGATCTGCGATACTCATCACCTCATGAATATCATGGGAAACAACAATGGAAGTAAGCCCAAGGGTGCTATTTAAGGAGCGGATAAGCTTCACTAACATACCCATGGAAATAGGATCTTGCCCCGCGAACGGCTCATCGTACATGATAAGCTCTGGGTCGAGTGCTATCGAACGTGCCAGCGCGGCTCGCCTTGCCATCCCGCCGGATAACTCTTGTGGGAATAATTTCCCAGCGCCGCGCAAACCAACGGCCTCTAGCTTCATTTTCACCACAGTAGCGATAATGTTTTCCGGTAGGTTAGTGTGTTCCCGCAGCGGAAACGCCACGTTCTCAAACACGGTAATATCACTAAACAGCGCACCACTTTGAAACAACATACTCATACGCTTGCGCGCTTCGAATAATTGGTTTCGCCCAAGCTCGGTGATTTCATAATCGGCGAAGCGAATACTGCCCTTTTGTGGTTTTAATTGACCACCAATCAAACGCAAGAGTGTGGTTTTGCCGCAACCACTGGGCCCCATAATGGCCGTTACTTTACCCCGCGGCACTTGCACTGATACATCTTCATAAATCAAGGTATCGCCGCGCTTGAAATATATATCCTTTACTTCTACTAAATTGTCCACTTAGTGCCTCGTATGCCATTTCGCATTGCAGCTGATTATACCATTGATAAGGGTAACAGCGGCAACCTTCGTTCGGCTAAAGCCTATTTAGCCGAATACACTATCGGAATTATCTTTGGTTAAATCTGGCGCATCGAGTAAGGCCATCATTTCTGCAATAAACGCTTCCCGTTGCTCTGGGCTTTCGCTATCGAGCAAACCAAATTGCCGTAATAAACGATCGCCAACAGCAGCTTTCCAAACCGCTTGCGCACGCGCACCGCCACTTTCGCTGGCATTTAGCGTTGCCCACAGTTCTTCAAACTTGTGTTTTACCGGTTCTAACAAGGCCGGGTTATTTGCCGCTGCGGCAATAATCGCACTATCAACAGCCAGCATCGATTGCGGCACATTCAACTCACCAAGGATAACCGCTTTTATTTCCGCATTTGGCCCAGAAATACCCTCATTGATCAGCTCCTCCGTGCGCGCCTCGCGCATACCGATGTAGCGCTCCAACATGGCAACGATTAGGGCTTCCTTGCTGGCAAAGTGATACAGCAAACCGCCTTTGCTGATGCCTGTTTTCTCAGTTAACGAATCAAAGGTTAGATTCGAAGCGCCTTGCTCCTGCACCAGAAGTTCCGCTTGCTTGAGGATATAATCACGTTTGCTTGGTCTGCCGCCGCGATTTGTTTTCTTTACTGCTGTCATATTAGATACCCATTATGAAAACCGTCTATCCGGTAAACTATCATTACTTGGCCTTTTTCTCAAACAGCGAATCAGTGTTGCAATTGCATTCATTGAGAAACCACCAGAGAATAGCTGATTTAAGTGCAAGCGATGGTATACTTGCAGCATATTGGAAGCACACGAACATTGGCACAGCGAATATCGCGAGCGTGTACATAACGTGCCGAATAGCCAATGAATACGTTGCAAAAGAGGAATAGGGATCTATGGCTGAACATATCTCACCCGCATCTGCCGAAGGCTACATTTGGCAAGGCAAGCGGGTTCTAGAAATTGAAACTGCCGCAATTCAGGCAATGCAAACCGCAATTAATGATGATTTTGCCAATGCCTGCCAATTACTCATTCGCTGTAAAGGCCGTGTGGTTGTTACTGGTATGGGGAAATCTGGCCATATCGGCGGAAAGATCGCAGCTACCCTAGCCAGCACCGGCACCCCTGCATTTTTTGTGCACCCTGGCGAAGCGAGCCACGGTGATTTAGGTATGATCACGCCACAAGATACGGTAATCGCCATCTCGAATTCCGGTGAAACTCATGAAGTTTTGAGTATTCTGCCCGTGATCAAACGCCTTGGTGTTCCTTTAGTGGCGCTCACCGGGCAACCGGAATCAACCCTAGCTAAACTTGCTGATGTGCATTTAAACGTAGCGGTTAGTGAAGAGGCCTGCCCACTGGGTTTAGCGCCCACCGCAAGCACTACCGCAACCTTAGTAATGGGCGATGCGCTGGCGGTAGCCTTGCTGCACGCGCGTGGGTTTACTGCGAATGATTTTGCGCTTTCTCATCCCGGCGGTAGTTTAGGCAAACGCTTGCTGTTGCGAGTAAGCGATATTATGCATGCCGATGAGCGTGTGCCAAAAATTACAAGTGATGCCATCATCACCGAAGCACTATTGGAGATATCGCAAAAAGGCTTAGGCATGACAACCATCGTTGATGCCGAAAACCGTTTGCTGGGCCTATTCACCGATGGTGATTTGCGACGCATCCTTGATCAGCGCGTGGATATCCATCAAACCAAAATTGCTGAGGTAATGACCACAGGGTGTATCACCACAACACCTAATACCTTAGCGGCCGAAGCCCTCAAACTGATGGAAACGCGTAAAATTAATGGCTTGATTGTGTTAGATAAGGATAAAACCGTGGTTGGCGCTTTCAACATGCACGATCTCTTGCGGGCAGGGGTAATTTAATGAAATCAGCATCGAGTGCTTACGTCACAACTTGGTATGGTGATATCCATAACGATTTAATGGGCCGTTTTCGCGCGGTAAAATTACTGGTGTGCGATGTTGATGGCGTTTTTTCTGACGGCCGTATTTACCTCGGTGATCAAGGTGAGGAACTGAAAGCCTTTCATACTCGCGATGGCCTTGGGGTAAAGGCTTTATTAACGGCCGGCATCGAGGTTGCAGTGATTACCGGGCGATCTTCGAACATTGTGCAAAGCCGAATGCAGGCTTTAGGTGTAAAACACATTTACCAAGGGCAGCACAATAAAGCCGAGGCGTTAACGGAGTTGCAAGCAAATCTTGGCATCGGCCCAGAATACACCGCCAGTGTTGGTGATGATACGCCAGATTTAGCGCTTTTCGGCGGCTCACATTTGGCATTCAGTGTTTTTGATGGCCATCCGCAAGTGCAGCAGCGAGCGCATTACGTAACACAACAGCGCGGCGGTTTTGGCGCTGTACGTGAAATTGCTGATTTACTCTTATTGAGCCAAGGCTTGTTGCATCAGGTGCAGGAGAGTAGCACGTGAATCGGCGCAGCATCGTTATCATTCTTCTTCTGGCGTTAATCGCCGCCATCATTCTTTGGAATGCGTTTGATGATGAAGAAACTATCGAGCTTGACCAAAACAGTGAAGCCTTAATTCCCGATTTCACTGCTACCGGCTTGGAAACTCGAGTATTCGAATCCGATGGCCGCCTTGCGCAACAAATCCGCGCTGATCACATGGCTCATTTCAGTGCACTCAACCTCACTAACCTCGAAAACCCAGTTTATATCACTTATTTGGATGAACTAGCGGTGAATCCAGCGGAAACAGGCAGTATTTGGGAGGTATCGGCGAACACAGGTCGATACTATGAAGGTGAACGCCTAGAGCTAGAAGACAATGTATTAGTGCTGAATCTTTCGAATACGGGATACATCGATGAAATTCGAACTGATTTTATTTACATCGATTTACAAAATCGTACCATGCACACCGATTCCCCTGTTACCATTGAGGGTACGCAATTTATCGTTAACGGCAATGGCATGCGCGTTGATTTAGAAGCACAGCAACTGGAGCTTATCCATCATGTTGAAACCATTTACTATCCTCGCTCTGCTCGCCCTTAGCTTGGCGAGCGCAAGCGCGCAAGAGCCTTCAGCGCTGGAACAAGAGCCTTCAGCGCAGGAACAAGAGCCTTCAGCGGGGCAACAAGAGCCTTCAGCGCAGGAGCAAGAGCAACAGCCCGTAGCTGAAGCTTCCGAAAACGCACGCGGCACAACCCTAGCGCGGGATTTTGCCGCGCCAATTCGAATTCTAGCCGATAATGATCTTCTCGATTTAGCTGAAAACGTTTATCGGGCGAGCGGCAATGTGCGCATCACCCAAGGTAGCATGCGCATCACCGCCCACACGCTTTCAGTAACCGGCTTCGAAACCAACACCGGTGAAGATGAGCTGTTTATTTTAGAAGGTAATGGCGAAGGCCCTGCCACCTACGAACAAGAAATTGAGCCGGGCATGATTGTGAACGCGTATGCAAATCGTATTGAATACGATGCCACAAATCGTATATTGAAACTGGTAGGCGCCGCTGAATTAACTCAAGAGGGAAACTCAGTACGTGCCGAAAACATCACTTACTATGTAGAGACAATGCAAGTAAGCGCCACCCGCGGCGAAGAACAAGTAGAAACAATATTCCGGCCGCGTTCACGCACAGAAAATGAGCAAAATTAAGCATGACAACACTAAAAGCTAAGCACCTAGCGAAAGCTTATAAAGGCCGCAGCGTCGTTAAAGATGTAAGTATCGATGTTGCAGCAGGCCAAGTTGTTGGATTACTCGGCCCGAATGGCGCCGGTAAAACAACAACTTTCTATATGATCGTGGGCCTAGTTACCAACGATAATGGCCAGATTCTGCTTGATGATGAAGATATTACCTTGCTGCCGATGCATGCGCGAGCGCGCAAGGGCATTGGTTATTTGCCGCAAGAGGCCTCGGTATTTCGGAAGCTCAGTGTGCGCGATAATATTATGGCTATTTTGCAAACTCGCAAAGAGCTAAATAATAGCCAGCGCGAAGATAAGCTCGATGAGCTCGTGAACGAATTTCATATCAGCCATATCATCGATAATTTAGGCATGAGCTTATCTGGTGGTGAGCGACGGCGCGTTGAAATAGCCCGTGCCCTAGCCGCTGAACCAAAATTCATACTTCTTGATGAGCCTTTCGCCGGTGTTGACCCTATCTCGGTATTGGATATTAAAAAAATTATCCAACAACTCAGTGATCGCGGGATTGGCGTTTTGATAACTGATCACAATGTTCGAGAAACGCTCTCTGTGTGCGAAACTGCGTATATTGTGAGCCAAGGTAATCTGATTGCAAAAGGCACTGCCGATGAGGTTTTGGCCAATCAGCAAGTGAAAGACGTGTACTTAGGCGATCAATTCACCTTGTAATTTTTGCCAGTGCACCCATCATATAGGTATGCATCGTATTTGTAAGATACACTAAATTCACCCGCAAACAGCGAGAGATACGAAGTCAATGAAGCAAGGCTTGCAGCTGAAGTTTGGCCAAAACCTAACCATGACACCGCAGTTGCAACAAGCAATTCGGCTGTTACAGCTGTCGTCTTTAGAGCTGCAACAAGAAATTCAAGAGGCGCTGGAAAACAACCCATTACTGGAATTGCCCGAAGAAGAACACACGCCTAACTGGGAACAAAACTTGTCGGCCGGCATATCCACAAGCTCAGGCATCGCTGCCGAAGATGATTATATTTATCAAGGCGAAACTAACGAATCGCTGCAAGATTACCTACTTTGGCAAATGCGCCTTTCTCACTTCTCCGAAACCGATGAACAAATCGCATTAATCATCATCGATGCAATCGATGATAGTGGCTATTTAACGCAATCCCTTGATGAGGTTCTAGAAGCCGCACAACAGCAAGATGATGAAATAACCGGTGCTGAAGTTACCATGGTGTTAAAGCGCATTCAAAACTTCGAACCCATTGGTGTGGCATCACGCACAGTACGTGAGTGCTTACTACTGCAGCTCGAACAATTACCTAAAGATACTCCAGCACTCGCTGCCACAAAGAATGTAGTTGATAATTATCTGGATCTGCTTGGCAAGCACGATTATCGAACATTGGCACGAAAATCACGTTTAAAAGAAGCGGTTATTCGCGATGTTCTTGCACTTTTACAAAATTTAAATCCGCGACCGGGTGATAGTTTTTCTAGTGGCGATTCCAACTACGTTATTCCCGACATTCAGGTTCGCAAACATCAAGGCCGCTGGATTGCTGAACTTCACCCTGCCTCAGCACCTAGGTTGCGCGTAAACCAAACCTATGCAGCAATGGGAAGTAGTAAAAGTAACGAAAACTGTAGTAGTGGCGACGCAGAATATATCAAACAACACTTGCAAGAAGCGCGCTGGTTTATTAAAAGTATTGAAAGTAGAAATGAAACTTTACTTAAAGTTGCCCATTGTATCGTGCAACGACAACAGGCATTCTTTGAGTATGGTCCAGAATCAATGAAACCAATGATTCTAAGTGATGTCGCAGATAGTATAGATATGCATGAATCAACCATTTCGCGAGTAACCACGCAAAAGTTCATGCATTCCCCACAAGGTGTTTTTGAGCTGAAGTATTTTTTCTCTAGCCATGTCAGCACTGATGAAGGGGGCGAGTATTCATCTACTGCAATCCGAGCGTTAATTCGCAAGTTGATTGCAGCGGAGAATCCGGGGAAGCCATTAAGTGACAATAAACTTGCTCAATTATTGGCTGACCAGGGTATCCAAGTAGCAAGACGGACCATTGCGAAGTACCGGGAATCACTCAACATCCCGCCTTCGAGTCAACGGAAGAGTCTGCTTTAACTATCAATAGAAGGAAGATGTGCTATGCAAATTAATCTTACGGGTCACCATGTTGATATTACCGATGCTCTAAGAAACTATGTTGATACCAAATTCTCCAAGCTTGAGCGCCACTTCGACCACATCAATAATGTTCATGTGATTTTGAATGTTGAAAAACTTATGCAAAAAGCGGAAGCTACCCTACATCTAAACGGGGGTGAAGTTTTTGCCACATCAGAGCATCAAGATATGTATGCCGCAATCGATGGCCTGATCAACAAACTCGATCGCCAAGTTATTAAACACAAAGAAAAGTTGAGTAAGCACTAGGATCATGGAACTAAAAGATATCCTTAGCCCAGATAGTACGCGCGTTGCTGTGGAAGAAAGCAGCAAAAAGAAAATTCTTGAGCTCATCAGCCAAATGGTGGCGCCGAAATTAGCCGGGGTGAGTAAGGCTGATATTTTCGATAGTTTGTTGCAGCGAGAGCGCCTTGGCAGCACGGGTATTGGGCTGGGAATCGCAATCCCTCACGGCCGGCTGGAAAATGCCGGCCAACCGGTTGCGGCGTTAATTACCTTAGCGCAGCCAGTTGATTTTGATGCTATTGATAACCAACCAGTGGATATTATCTTTGCATTATTAGTACCCAAAGATAATCCGGAACTGCATTTACAAACCCTATCTGCAGTTGCCGCTAAACTAAATCAAAAGGATTGCTGCCGAGCGTTGCGGCATTCCACTTCTAGCGCTGAGCTCTATGAGCTCATCACAAAGGAATACACCGCCGATTCATGCAGTTAATTATCGTTAGTGGCCGTTCAGGCTCAGGCAAAACCGTAGCACTTCGAGCACTTGAAGATCTCGGCTACTACTGTGTTGATAACTTACCTGTGGCCTTGTTACCCACTTTGGTGCACACGGTAATTGAACGCTACGAAACCATTGCTATTAGCATCGATGTGCGCAATTTAGCAGCCGATAATAGTGAACTCAGCGATGCGCTTGAATTCCTTCCACACGATATAAAACCTGACATTCTGTTCCTCGATGCCAACGATGATGTGCTTATTCGCCGCTACGGTGAAACACGGCGTTTACACCCGTTGTCCCAGTCTGATTTAACCCTAGCTGATGCCATTCAGGCTGAAGGGCAGATTCTTGAACCCCTAGCGGCACAAGCCACCTGGCGCATCGATAGTAGCGAATTGAGCCTGCATGAGCTGATCGAGCAAGTTACGGAACGGGTTTTAGGCCGCAAACAAAACAAACTCATGCTGGTATTTATGTCGTTCGGATTTAAACATGGTATTCCAACAACTGCCGATACGGTATTCGATGCACGTATTCTGCCGAACCCCCACTGGGAGCCTGAATTACGCCAATATACCGGCCTTGATGCACCGGTTCAGCATTATTTGAGCCAGCAGCAACTAGTAACTAAGTTTATTTATCAAACCGAGAATTTTATCAGCACTTGGCTCCCTTATTTCCAACGCAGTAATCGTAGTTATCTTACCATCGCTGTTGGGTGTACTGGGGGCCAGCACCGCTCGGTTTATATTACCGAAAAATTAGCAGAAGGCATTGCCGCGCAACACCCGAATATCCGTATCAAACACCGTGAATTAGAAAGAAAAAACAATGCCAAACTTTAGCCGTACAGTAGAGATTCGTAATAAACTTGGGTTGCACGCGCGCGCAGCCACTAAACTTGCGCGTTTAGCAAATGAGTTTGAGGCTAAGGTGATTATTGCCCAGGATGGCAAGGAAGTAGATGCAGCCAGCGTGATGGGTTTAATGCTACTCGCAAGCCAACGTGGGAAAGAGATAGAAATTAAAGCCGCCGGCAAAGATGCTGAGGCGGCTTTAAATGCAATCAGCACGCTCATCGAAGAGCGTTTTCACGAAGACGAGTAGCCGGTTACGAACCGGCTATCTTCATATCAGCCAACAATACCGAACCACATTGCACGCCGTGCCGTGGGTCAACATCCGCCGACATTGCAACCATATTTTTAAACATATCGCGCAAATTACCGGCAATGGTCACTTCCGTTACCGGGAATTGAATCTCGCCATTTTCTACCCAGAATCCTGCCGCACCACGGCTATAATCGCCCGTAACTAAATTCACGCCTTGGCCCATTAATTCAGTTACTAAAAGGCCTTTGCCCATGCGTTTACACAGTGCAGCAAGATCGGCATCAAGTTGCGGCGCTTTCGCCTGCACAAACCAGTTATGAATCCCGCCTGCATGCCCGGTACTCTGCATACCTAGCTTGCGCGCTGCATAGCTGGTTAATAAATAAGTATCTAGCACCCCCGCGGTAACGATATCGCGCTCTTGGGTAGCAACGCCTTCGTGGTCAAACGGGCTTGTTGCCAAGCCACCGGGAATTAACGGGTTTTCATGAATACTTAACCATTCAGGGAAAATTTGTTGGCCTAAATGATCGAGTAAAAAGGTACTTTTTCGATACAAGTTGCCACCGCTAATCGCCCCAGCGAACTGGCCAAAAATACCATGGGCTAAATCTCGATGAAAAATAACCGGCGCTGAACAGGTAGGAATCGAGCGCGCGCCTAAACGCGCTACTGTGGCAGCTGCGGCTTCTGAAGCTACGGCCTCTGGGCTATTCAGTAAGCTCGGGTTGCGGGCCATAGTATAGGCATAATCGCGCTCCATTTTATCGCCCTCTTTGGCGATTGGCATGCAACTCAAGCTTTGCCGCGAACTCATGTAGTGGCCGAGGAACCCATGGCTATTGCCATACACGCGAAAACCGCAATGGCTCGAATAATGTGCGCCATCAGAGTTCACGATCCGCGAATCTGCCGCCAGCATAGTTTTTTCACACACAAGTGCTTGCTCGGCTGCATAATCCGGTGATTGATTCGCCGCATAAAAGAGCTCAGGGTCTTGATAACCATTTGCCATTAAAGCCTTATCTGCAAGCCCGGAACAAGCATCAGCTTCCGTCCAACGCGCTATTGCATCCGCTTTTTCCACCGCAATCAGAACCGCATCGGCAGATAAATCAGAGGTGCTCGCACTGCCTTTACTTTGGCCCCGATATACCGTGATACCCAACGAGCCATCTTGGTTAAATTCTACGGTTTCAATCTCTTCCAAACGCGTGCTTACACTTAAACCACGGCTGTGTGCCAAGGCACACTCAGCCGCCGAGGCACCACGCTTTTTTGCCGCAGCTAAGGCAGCTTCAACTGCCGTTACCGCCCTCTCTAAATCTGGTTGTAACTGTTCCCGTGATGTTAAGCCTGTGGTGTTATTTAAATTAGCCAAAAAAAACCTCAAATATTATGGTGAACGGCCGGTATATCACCGAAGCCTGCTTCCTGATAAACTTAGCGCATTGAATAGTTAGGTGAACCTGAACATGCAACGCGATAACCAAGATGAACATTTAGATGATGGCGAACTCAGTAAAACACAACTGAAGCGCCATTCCCAAGAGATGCACGATCTCGGCGTAAAACTGGTAAAACTTGGCAGTAACGCACTCAAACAAATACCGCTCGATGATGAAACCGCCGCAGCGGTAAAGCTTGCTAAAAAAATCGAACACAAACGCGAGGGCTATCGCCGCCAACTTCAACTCGTTGCCAAGCTTTTGCGCAATCGTGAAGTAGGTCCTATCTTGGCCGCCATTGATGAACTAGAAAACAAAGCCCTGTATCAGGCCGCCCATTTTCATGCCCTTGAACAATGGCGTGATCGAATCATCCAACAAGGCGATGATGCGATTCAGGCGCTACTTGAAAAGTATCCTCACGGCGATCGCCAACAGTTGCGCCAATACGCTCGGCAAGCCGCTAAAGAACAAGAGCAAAACAAGCCACCTGCGGCTTCACGCGCCTTGTTTAAATACATCCGCACACTCAGCGAAACGGCAAAATAAACAAGTAATTCAATCTAGAACAAACGGCGCTCAAGTGCTCGGCCCAATACTAGGCACCGTGCGCCACATTCAACTCCGTTATTCCGTCCCGCCTACTGTCATGTTGTCAATTTTTAAGGTTGGTTGCCCTACTCCAACCGGTAAACTTTGGCCATCTTTACCACACACACCAATGCCGGTATCTAGCGCTAAATCATTACCAACCATAGATACCGCTGCCATTGCTTCCGGGCCATTGCCAATCAACGTGGCCCCTTTCAACGGCGCCGTAATCTTGCCATCTTCAATTAAATAAGCTTCCGAGGCCGAAAATACAAACTTGCCGGAAGTAATATCTACTTGGCCACCAGAAAACTGGGGCGCAAAGATACCGCGTTTAACCGAAGCGATTATTTCCTCTTGGCTTTTATCGCCACCGAGCATGTAAGTGTTGGTCATGCGCGGCATCGGTAAGTGTGCGTATGATTCGCGGCGGCCATTGCCCGTAGGCGCTACGCCCATTAAGCGCGCATTCAGTTTATCCTGCATGTAACCCACTAAACGGCCATCTTCAATGAGCACATTGTATTGGCTCGGCGTGCCTTCATCATCCACGCTCAAAGAACCGCGGCGATTAGCAATGGTGCCATCATCTACAATAGTGCAACCCTTTGCCGCCACTTGCTCGCCAATACGGCCGCTATATGAAGAAGCGCCTTTACGGTTAAAATCACCTTCTAAACCATGGCCCACGGCTTCATGTAAAAGTACGCCTGGCCAACCGGCACCCAACACCACCGGCATAGTACCCGCCGGCGCAGGTTTTGCCTCTAACATAATCAATGCTTGCCGAACGGCTTCATCAACATAGCTCAAGTAACGCACCTTATCGGCACCACGTTCCTGTTTCAGCGAATCCGTATCCAAAAACACAGGCTGCATAAAATAGTGATAATCAACTCGGCCACCACCGCCAGAAGAACCTCGCTCCCGGCGGCCATTTTGTTCCGCCAAAACGCTGCAATTCAAACGCACTAATGGCCTGATATCGCTCGCTAAAGTGCCATCGGTAGCCGCCACTAAAATATGCTCATAGGTGCCGGTAAGGCTTACCGAAACTTCTTGAATACGCGGATCCAGCTTACGCGCGTATTTATCCATAGTTTGCAGAAGATCAATTTTCTTCTGCTCAGAAAAACTATCGAGCGGATTATCAAGCGCATATAGCGATGTTACCGGCCCTGAATTTAAATCGGCTACCGTGCGATTCGCCCCTTGATCGGCAATGCCACGAGCGGCTTGCGATGCCCGTTTAAGGGCCGCAGGATCGATACTATCCGCGTAAGCAAAGCCAGTTTTCTCGCCACTAATGGCGCGAACGCCCAAGCCGCGCTCAATATTGAAACTACCACTTTTTACAATGCCATCTTCCAACACCCAAGCTTCATGAATACTGCTTTGCAAATAAATATCGGCGTAATCAATGCTACCGCTATAAATACTTTGTAAGCTCTGTTGCAAGGCGCTGTAATCAAGCTCAGCATTGTGCAATAAGTGGTCGGCCACCTGCGTATTAATCATTTAAAAAACGTACCTCAAACTGATTGTGTTGCTGCACGGGCATGCGCTCGCGCAGTTCTTCTAATTCGTTAAAATTCGGCGTAAAACTAATAAACCCAGGCTCCGAACCTAGCGCTGTAACCACCCGGCCCCAAGGATCAACTACCATACTGTGGCCCCAGGTTTCGCGGCCATCATCGTGCGTTCCGGTTTGATTCGGCGCCAGCATGTAAACTTGATTTTCAATAGCTCGCGCTTGTAATAGCGGCAACCAATGAGCTTCGCCAGTTACTTTGGTGAACGCAGAAGGTAAACTGATAAGTTGTGCGCCTTTTGTGCGTAGCGCCCGGAACATTTCTGGAAAACGTAAATCGTAGCAAACCGCCAGCCCTAATTTACCAAAGGGCGTATCCACCACCACGAGCTTGTTTCCGGGCTGCGTAAATGCAGATTCCCGATAAGTTTTCGTATTATCTTGTACGTTGGCATCAAACAAATGGATTTTATCATACCGCGCGGCTAACTGCCCTTGCGCATCAAATAACAAGGAAGCTGCACAGTAACGTTCACCACCTCGAATTGGCATAGTACCGGCAAGAATCCAAATATCATAACGCTGGCAACACTCCATAAGGAAATCCTGTACCGGGCCATGCCCTATAGTTTCAGCATATTTTCCCTGCACCGCCTCGCCGGCTCCAAAGCGCGGAAACGCTTCCGGCAAAATAACTAAGTGAGGGTTGTTACCCCGAGCATTTGCACTTTTGGCTATTTCCGCAAAGGCTTGCTCTAAATAAGCCTTATTAGCGCCCCAATCAGCCCGTGATGTCCACTGTAACAGGGTAATTAGAGGTGTTGATGAATCACTCATTGCCGCCTCCTTGATTGTTGCTTTCAGGATCTCGCGTTGCGCCGCCTTGCTCTCGCTGTGCCTCGGTATTCGCAGGCAGCTCCGGAGGTAGAACGTCCTCAGCCATTTCCGGTAACTCAACCTCGGTGCTATCCCGCTGTACTTCCGTTACTATTGGATCTTGCATCGTGCCCGTTACTTCATACTCCAAACGCGAAATTACTTCCGCATCGTGCAACATCCGATCCAGCACCAGAGCCGCGATACCACTTGGTGGGTTCACCATGAAGGCAAGCAGCACCGGTAAACTCGAAGTTACCTTAGGCACATAGCTTAAACGGTAATTAAGTTGTTCATCCACCAAGTTGGTGGAACCTGAAACCGTCATGTCGCCGGCAGAACCATTCATGCGCGTGTTTTCAGTTCGAATTACGCCATTTTCAAGGGTTAATGTGCCTCCAAACGAGGAATAAAACATACCGCGAGCAAAAATATCACGGAAATCGAGCGCAAACTTACGCAACACACTTTCTAAGCTAAGAATGGAAAGCAAACGCGCCCCACCATCGGAAACATCACGCAAATAACCAGCGCCCAGCGCCCAATTTACTTCGCCTCGCAGTGTTTCTTTGTTCCAATCTTGGAGGGCGCCATCCCAACCCAAATCGAAACGAAAATCAGCGGAAGAATCGCGCACCACTGAATTAAAGCCAAGCTCGCTCAAATAAGAGCCTACATTGTTGCTTACAAAGGTTCCTTGCAGCGCAGTTTGCATGGCTTCGCCCTCGCCAGACCAGCCGCCGCTCGCTTGCAAAACTGTGCTGCCCTTGCGAATTTCAAATTGCCGCACCTGTTGCTCACCGTTAGCAGGCTCTAAACGCAACGCAACTTGGCCAAGCTCACGGCCTTGATAACGGCAAATGCGGCAGGTGAAAATGATCGGTGGCATGCTATTTAGCCAAGAACGATCCGCAATCACCCGCTCTTCCGAGTTAACTTCTGGCGGCCGGTTCAATTCAAGAAAATCAGCGGCTACGGTTAACTGCCCAGAACCAATAGTGCTCCAATCAATCCGCGCGCGGCCATTTTCCGCATCCACATCTAACAGCCAGCCATCACCACTGCTGCGGCCCTCAATTTCAGTGTTGCGAAAATCTTGGCCAAACCACTGCAAGCTAGAAACTTGTGCATCTACTCGAGATAAAGGCGGTACCGGCGAAGCTTTTGTAGGTTCTGCGCCGGCACTGGCCGCCACCTCACCGAGATTATCGCTCACATCATCCAAACCTACAGCGTCCAAACTTAAATTCGCACTAGCAACCACTTCAGCTGGGGCAGGAATGGCGCGGCCGAGGGATACAATAATAGGCAACCAATCACCTAGCTCTGCTTCCGCTAAACCGGCCATAATGCGAAAACCATTTTCTGGCCGTGCACCCACTGTATAGGGGCTATCACCAATTTGTAATTCCAGGGCTTGAAACGCGCCGGAGCCGATGCGCATATCGCCACGCAAAGCGAATACCTCAGGGCTACTAGCATTTGCGCGCAAACGCTCCTGGTTACCGGTAACTTCTACGGTTAAGTTGCGTGCTTCACCCGCCGTTTTCGCAAACGGCTTGGGCAACAACAAATCTGTAGCCGCTAAATCTGCATCCATCAACCACTGATAATTATAGCCAGCGCCACCAGCGAGCAAATTCAAATTAAAATCGGCGTTCCAAGCAAACTCGCCCTGTAATTGCTGAATCAGTGGAATATTCGCGTGTTCTTCGTGTATCGCTGGTGCTTGCCAATTAGCATCCACTTTAGCGGCTATTTGATAATCACGCTGGCCGCTTTCGTTGCTTTCAGCCAGTCCGCCCGTAAGCTCAACCTGAACGGGTAGCGCAAACAGCGAGGCACCCTCAGCTACAAAATTGATATCGGCATTATCAAAGGTAAGATAGCCATCAATATCCCGAAGCCATAAATTCACCGGCTGAATATAGATATCTTGTTCCACAAGGTTCACGCGCCCTTGAGCTTTAACCTGCGGGCGTTGGCCAACCAAGGGAATATCTAAGGTAAAGGCGCCTGTTAGCGCACCATTTGGCTGCACCCGTTCAAGGGCCGCGCCCACGCTATTTGCTAATGGGCTTTGCAAAAAGAGTTCCTGTAATTGCCCTCCCTCAGCCGCCACATCAGCCGCAATATGCAAATGGCGCTCGCCACCACTCAGATTCGAAATCGTTGCATCTACTTCGGTAAGGGGAATATCCAATAACTGGCCACCGCGCGCATTAATCGCTAATTCATTACCGGCGAAGGTGAGTTCGGCACGGGTTCCCATCACTGCTGGCCAGTTGGGTTGAAAGCGATAATCCATATCATTGATTAACGCGTGAGCCTGTAATACGCCCTCATTCTCGGTGTAAGGAAAACGGCCAACGGGCCCACGCCACACCATGCTCAAACTATCAACTTCACCATCGAGCAAGGAATTATTTAAGTAGTTGCCTAAGCGTTCACCCAATTGCAGTGGCAACAAGGAAACCACATCCAACACGGCCATGCCCGAAGTGCCGCCGTTGATCAGCCAATCCACTTCCACCGGTTCATTTGGTGCGCCAGTAAAGCGCATTTGTTGGCTAATATCAGCCCCAGGTAGGCTAAAAAGCGCTTCTTCAACATCGAGCTCCCAATGCCCTTGATCTTGCAACCAACCACCTGAAACCATTACTTCATTCAGCACTTTGGCATCGTTATAGGTTGCCGGCGAGCTTAAACTTACCGAATCGCCCTGCAGTTCGAACCTTCCCTCAGAAAGGGTGCTCCACACTTCCATTTGTAGGCCATTAATACCCGGAATACCCCGGTGCGGCTGCCAACGAATATCGCTACCGCGCCCGTACAACTGCCAATCACGATCTGCATCCAAGCGAATCTGCACAGAATCGAGCCAACCTTGCAGTTGCAACCCATCGGCCCAATCCCCAAGGGCTATACCCGGTGCACCGAAGAGATTCCAAACTGGGCCAAAATCAATCAGTTCGATATCATTTAAATTCCACAGGTGCTCACCCTCGCGATACTGCCAGGTAACTTGTTCAAGGCGCCATTCCTGTTCATCAATTCTGGCTACCATAGGGTTTGAATTTAAAATCCAACCACCGGGTTCAGGGAATAATGTCCATACAGTGGGGGTTGTAATTAGTTGATGAAGCTCATCGCCTCGGCGCCAAGCTAGCGTATTTTCCGCAAACCGAACTTGCCCCTCACCAAACTGGCCATTCTCAAAATCTAACCAAGCTTGTAAATTAAACTCAGCCCGCTCAACGGAAGACGTTTGGGTGATCTCCTGCAACCAAGGCGAAACATCTAACTGCTGCGCTTCTACATACAAACTACCACTCACTTCAGCGAAAGCCTCACCATACACATCAAGCACAAAATCTAACGAATTGCTGGTAATATCAGGAATACGAAACAAACCTGTGGCTTGTTTTAGTAGCGCATCGCGGCGCCATTGCAGCTGTTCAATTTCAATAGCCCGTGGCTCTTGCTCGCCAATGTGTAAACGCACCAAGCTATCATGCAACTGGAAACGTTCTAATTGCTGAAACAATAAGCGTTCAAGGGGTTCTTGTAGCTCAGCTAATACATTACTTTCGCCGTTGCTACCTTGGTAATAAACATCCAGCTCCATGCCGGTTAGGGAAAAGTGATTCAGCAGCACTTGCCGTTGCAGCAAGCTATTCCAAAAATCGATACCCACAGCAAGGGTGCCAATCGCTACACGAGCCTCAGCGCCTTCATTCACCACAAGCTCGAGATCTTCAAGCACGAGGGCTGGGCCAATGCCATTCCAGGTGGCGCTTAAGCTGCCAATTTGCACTTCTTGATTAAAACGCTCACTCAGCTGCTGTTCAATGTCAGTTCGATAATAATCAAGATAAGGCAGGCTAAAGCGAACAATGCTGAGAAGCACGGCAAGGCCCACCAAGATAACGGCGGCAGTGAGCCACAATTTTCTAATTACAAAACTTAGGGTACTTCTTACATTCACTACATCATCACCACATCAAATTGTTCTTGATGGTACAAAGGCTCAATTTGAACTTTAATTTGCTTACCCACAAATACTTCTAGCTCTGCCAATCCATGGGATTCCTCGTTCAGTAGGCGTTCCGCTACTGCTGCCGAGGCATACACCACAAACTGATCCGCAGCGTAGGCGCGGTTTACTCGCACAATTTCGCGCATAATTTCATAACACACGGTTTCTACTGTTTTCATTGAACCGCGGCCCTTACAAACCGGGCACTCGCAACTTAAGATATGCTCTAGGCTTTCGCGAGTGCGTTTGCGCGTTAACTCTACTAAACCCAACGATGTAAAGCCGGAAATACTGGTTTTCGCATGATCTTTCGCCAAAGCTAATTCCAAACTATGAAGCACGCGGCGTTTGTGATCATCATTTTGCATATCAATAAAATCGATAATAATGATGCCGCCGAGATTTCGTAACCTGAGTTGCCGCGCAATGGCTTGGGTTGCTTCTGTATTCGTATTGAAAATGGTTTCTTCTAAATTCCGATGCCCAACAAACGCCCCGGTATTAATATCAATGGTGGTCATGGCTTCGGTTTGATCGATCACCAATGTGCCGCCCGATTTCAACTGCACGCGGCGATCGAGGGCGCGCTGAATTTCATTTTCCACATCGAACAAATCGAAAATTGGCCGTTCGCCCTCGTAATATTCCAAACGCGGCGCTAACTGCGGTACAAATTCTTCAACAAATTCGTGCAGCAACTGAAAACTTAGACGCGAATCAACACGAATTCGTTCAATTTCAACGCCCACAAAATCTCTAAGAATTCGAGCTGCAAGGTTCAAATCCTCGTAGAGCACCCCACCTTTGGCATGTTTCTTCTTCCGCTCTTGGATTTTCCCCCAGAGCTTGCGCAAAAATAGGGCATCTTGTTCGAGCGCCTCTTTTGCCGCGCCCTCAGCGGCGGTACGAACAATAAAGCCGATGTTTTCATCGCTAAATTGGGTTACCACACTGCGCAAGCGATCGCGCTCCGGCTCACTTTCAATACGCTGAGAAACGCCCACGTGATTAGAACGCGGCATTAACACTAAATAACGTGAGGGAATGGTGATATCAGTGGTTAAACGAGCACCTTTGGTACCAAGCGGATCTTTCACCACTTGCACCATAATATGCTGGCCTTGGCGCACTAAGCGGGAAATATCTGGTGAGGGCAGCTGATCGCGATCAAGTTCTTCCACATTATCAATGCGCGTAATGATATCGGAAGCGTGAAGAAACGCAGCTTTATCAAGGCCAATATCCACAAATGCTGCTTGCATACCCGGAAGCACGCGGTTCACCTTGCCAACATATACATTGCCCACTAAGCCACGCCGCTCTTGGCGCTCAATATGCACCTCTTGCAAAATGCCATTTTCCACCAAAGCCACTCGGGTTTCGCTAGGGGTTACATTTACTAATATTTCCGCGCTCATTTCATATTATCCCGAATCTGCTGCTAACCACTGCTTCAGCAAGTGCTCAGTTTCATACAAAGGTAAACCAACCACAGCAAAGTAGCTGCCGTTTAGGCCTGTTACAAACTTTCCAGCTAAGCCCTGAATGCCATAGCCGCCGGCTTTATCTAAAGGTTCGCCAGATGCCCAATAGGCTTGAATATCCTCATCGCTTAACGCTCGAAAACTCACCTCGGTAACAACACAACAATGCCAATTCTGCTGTTGCGTTAGCAAAGAAACCGCGGTGTACACTTGGTGGCTACGGCCACTCAACATCGCCATCATGCGTTTAAAGTGAGCAAAATCAACTGGCTTTTCGAGAACTTTATCATCGCACACAACTACTGTATCAGAACCCAAAACCGCTATGCCAGAACCGCGCACGGCTTGGCGCTCAACGTTAGCCGATGAGGCCTCTGAAGCTAACACCGCCGCTGCTTTCTCGTAAGCCAAGCGCTCAACATATTCACGGGGTGTTTCGTGGGCTTGCTTTTCTTCTAAAATATCCGCGGGCTGTGTGCTAAAAGGCACACCTAATAACTGCAGAAGCTCTTTTCGCC
Source organism: Aliidiomarina iranensis (assembly GCF_003987135.1). GTDB lineage: Bacteria > Pseudomonadota > Gammaproteobacteria > Enterobacterales > Alteromonadaceae > Aliidiomarina > Aliidiomarina iranensis. Next base: position 484,548 of record NZ_PIPJ01000001.1, on the reverse strand, counting down.
GCGGTGATGCCGAGGCTAAAATTAAATGGCTCATTGAACTTGAAACCGCCGGCGTAATTTACGCAACACTAAAAATATCCAAGGCCAAAAAATTGCCGAGCTCAGCGCCGGCCAAAGATAAACCCACATCAGGGGTGCGTTATTTAAGTAATGCTCAAATAGATACACAATTACCCGGGCAATTAACACCAGCAGCGCCACCAACAGTGCCTGCTGGGAGAGCGAGAAATTGCGAATCCGCTGATAATAACGGGCGGCTGGATAGGCTGTTATTGCGTAAGCCGCGGCGTGAAAACCCAACGTAGAGCCAAGAAGAATATCAACCGCAAGGCCCACCACTGCCGCATAACCAATGTTCACGCGGTGTGGCAAAGCAATAATCCAGTACAGGGTTACCAGTAACGGCCACTCAGGGCGCCATGCGGCTACCGCGATCGACATAGGCATCACCGCCAGAATCAGCGATAAAATCACCGTAATCAAAATAATACTGCGCTGGGCAAAACGTGGCATCATCATACGCCCTCCCCTTGTGTGGTTTCAGGCTCCGCTGTTCCAGGTTCTGAATCAGCGCTTTCTTCCATGCTTTCATTAGCGCTTTTATCGACGCTTTCATTACCACTTTCATTGGCGCCTTCATTACCACTTTCATCAGCGCTTGGGGGCTCATTTTCCGTACGAATGGGCTGTAGTTCGCTGTTGCTATCCCAGAGTAATAACAGCATTCGAATACGATCAAGGTTAGCCACTGGTGTAGCTTGCACCTGAGCAAAGGGTAATGATTCATCCCGCAAGATATTACTTATCCGCGCAACCGGGTAGCCTTCCGGAAATACCCCGCCCAGCCCCGATGTCATTAATAAATCACCTTCGCTAAGCTCCGTAGAATGGGGCACGTGCATCAGCTCAATGGAATTAGTGTCGCCTACCCCTTGCGCAATCACCCGAATACCGCTTGCCTCAGCGCGCAATGGAATGGCGTGGCTTTGATCCGAAACCAAAATAACCCGAGCCGTGGTTAAGCCAACATCCACCACCTGGCCTATCACGCCCTCAGCATCGATAACCGGTTGGCCAATATAAACCCCGTTTCGCGTGCCTTTATTCACTACCACTTGATGGGAGAAAGGATCGGAATCCACCGCGATAACTTCCGCCACCATGCGCATCCTTTCTTCCCGTGATTCGCTCGCAAGCAAGCCACGCAAGCGCTCATTTTCCCGCACTAAAAATTGATAGCGCTGCATTTGCCCCTGCAAACTCAACACATCTTCTTTTAGTTGCTGGTTTTCCCGAACTAAACGCCGGCGCGATTGCACTTGATTAATAAAGTTATCCAGCCCTTGTTCCGGCATTACCGCAAGGTATTGAACTGGGCTTACCACAGAGTTTAATGCCCCCCGCACCGGCTGCATTATTTCGAGCTGATGGTCGGCAAAAATAAGCAAAAACGCTAGCAACAAGGCTAGCGTTAAGCGGGTCCTCAAAGAGACCCTTTGAATGAATAAAGTAGAAGACACCGTTTATTCGTCGCTAAATAAATCGCCGCCATGCTCATCAATCAACTCGAGGGCTTTACCACCACCACGAGCCACACAGGTTAACGGATCATCCGCAACAATAACTGGAATGCCCGTTTCTTCCATGAGCAAACGATCTAAATCACGCAATAAGGCGCCGCCGCCGGTAAGTACCATGCCGCGTTCTGAAATATCAGAGGCTAATTCAGGTGGTGATTGTTCAAGCGCTGTCATTACCGCCGCCACAATACCCATTAATGGCTCTTGCAGGGCTTCTAAAATTTCATTGCTGGTTAACGTAAACGAGCGCGGCACGCCTTCGGCTAAATTACGGCCGCGAACTTCAATTTCGCGCACTTCATCGCCCGGGTAAGCCGTACCAATTTCATGCTTAATACGTTCAGCGGTAGCATCGCCGATTAATGAACCGAAGTTTCTACGCACGTAACTGATAATCGCTTCATCAAATTTATCCCCGCCAATGCGCACTGAGCTTGAATACACCACACCATTTAACGAGATAATCGCTACTTCGGTAGTACCACCACCAATATCAATTACCATAGAGCCAGTTGCTTCCGAAACCGGTAAGCCGGCACCAATCGCAGCGGCCATTGGCTCATCAATGAGAACCACTTGGCGAGCGCCAGCGCCTAGTGCTGATTCGCGAATCGCTCGGCGCTCAACCTGCGTGGCGCCATACGGCACACACACCAAAACCCGCGGGCTTGGGCGCAAATAATTATTCTCGTGAACTTGTTTAATGAAATGCTGGAGCATTTTTTCGGTAACATGGAAATCGGCTATTACGCCATCTTTCATGGGCCGAATAGCTTTGATGTTGCCCGGCGTTCGCCCTAGCATTTGCTTCGCTGCGGTACCCACTGCGGCCACACTTTTGCTGCCGCCAGCACGATCCTGCCGAATCGCAACCACCGAAGGTTCGTTCAACACGATACCTTTTTCTTTTACATATATGAGGGTGTTTGCCGTTCCCAAATCGATTGATAAATCGTTGGAAAACAAACCGCGCAACTTCTTAAACATGGGGGGATGTTCCCTTTGTGATAATTATAGAATTCTAGGCCGTAACTTTAACAAGCTGTGATCCCGCGAGCAAGCGCGTTAACGCGGTTTTGCGAGATTTATACAGTTTCCGATCACTAACACTCACCGGACCGAATATATCCTTGGCTTTGCACACAAATTCGTCGGTTTTCAACACCGTCAATCTGTAATTCAACAGAACTCTGACCGCAAGCTTCAGGGATAGTTTCATGGCCATTGGAAACCGGGCAACCAAGGCCGTTGAATAAAAAGCCAGAATCAGCGCCCGGCAATGCGGAAATCACGGTTAACACCGCAGGCGTTGGCAGTGCCAAAACGCGTTCCGGCGCTATCGGTTCGGCACAATCCTTGGGGGTGAGTTGCGCGGCGGTAAGGGTTACGCCATAGCAGGGCTGAATTGTATCTTGCATTGCCCGTTGCTGCTGCAAGCGCAGCATACTCAGAATCCGTGGCTCTAAGGTTGATTCTTCAACACCACGATCGCCAAAAATACGTGGCGCCGCGGTAACCGCTAAAATGCCTAAAACCACAATCACAATCACCAACTCTACAAGCGTAAAACCAGTGGCTCGCTGATACTTTGGCGGCGGTGTTGCCCCCTGAGCACTCAGCTTAACGCCGCTAGCAACTGATTTATTATACCAATAGGAAATAGGTAAGCGGCTATTCGCACTGGCAGTTTCCAATTGTTCAGAATGTTGTGTTTTAGCCATACGGAAAACCTAATGAAAGCGCTAAAGTGAATAATCTAAGTATGCAGTGTAACTTAAAAAAATGTAGTATGAAGAACAATATATAAACAATGCTGTATTAACGAGTTAAACTAGCAGGTAACGATATATTTCGCTGTTATATTGCAAGTTAATTAAAGCTTCAGAAAAGGTTTAGGCTGAGTTTTACAACTAAAAAGTGGCGCTTTTTGCCACACGCTATCGAACCTAACATGAGCAAGGGAATCTTTCATGCCACACCAACAGCACCTCAAGCTAAAGCAAATGGCGAACAGCCAGGTTCGTGGGCAACGAGGTTTTACCCTGATCGAAATTATTGTTGGTATCGTTACCCTTGGTATTAGTGTTGTTTTACTCTCTGTCATTATTTTCCCCCAGGCACAACGAAGCGCCGAGCCGATTTTGCAATCCCGAGCCGCAACCTTGGGCCAAGCCTTGCTCGATGAAATCATGAGTAAACCCTTTGATGAAAATAGCGATCGCTCGGGCGGTGCCGAGCGTTGCGGCGAAATCGGCGCAAGCCCTTGCACTTTAGAAATTAGTTTTGGCCCTGAAGATGCCGCCGAAACCCGTGATCGTTTTAATGATGTGGATGATTACGATGGCTTGAATGATACTGTTTCACCCCTCGAAGATGCCCTCGGCGAGGAAATAGCCGCGCGCTACTCAGGCTTCGGTTACGCCATAACTGTGTGTTACAGCGATAACAGTGGCGAATGCCTGAACACAGGCGCAATCTCATTATTTAAACGGGTTGAGGTAACCGTAACTACCCCTATTGGGCAAGATTTCCAATTTAGCGCCATACGAGGTAATTACTAGTGCAGCGCGTTAAAACGCAGGGATATACCCTAGTAGAATTAGTGATCGTGATCATTCTTCTGGGTATCACCAGCACCTTTATTTTTAGCTATATCGGTTTCGGCACTCGAATTTACAGCGATGTAGCCGGCCGCGAACAATTGGTTTCCCAAAGCCGATTTGCCGTTGAGCGCCTTACCCGCGAGCTGCGCAATGCGCTCCCACGCAGTATTCGCGTGCTCCCCGGCGATTTGCAGCGCTGCATTGAGTTTGTGCCCATTATTACCAGCAGTAGTTATGTACAAATCCCGAAAGCCGGGCCAAGCGCGGGAGATGATTTTATTGGTGTTTTGCCACAAACCAACAGCACATTAGCCGGCGAATATCTGTTTGTGTATGCCACCAACGCGAATTTCATCTATGGCAATACGCCACTTCGGCGCAAAACCATTGATAGCGTGAGCAATAATGTGCCGGAAGATGGCCTAATCACCATTGATTACAGCAACACACCGAGCTTCTTTCCTACCGATAGCCCGGCTTCGCGCTATTATGTGGGTGGTCAGCCGGTAAGCTGGTGTTACAACGCAGCTACAAATTCACTTGAACGTTACCAAGGTTATGGCTTAAACGTTTCCCAGCTCACACAAACCGCGCTGCAGAGCAGTTTTAGCGGAACTCGCGAAATCATGGCCGTAAATATGGATAATGATTTAAATAATAACCAGCTGCCATTTCGCGTGTTTGAAGCCACATTGCAGCGCAGTAGCCTAGTGCAAATCGACCTTCGCTTCCGCCGCAGTGCCGAAAACGAGCCGCTGCAGATTCTTCATGAGGTGCATGTACCGAATGTTCCATAACGCAAAGCCAAACCACAAAAGCATTTCGAATCAGTGCATGGCGCGGCAGCGTATGGCTCGCCAGCGCGGCGGGGCGCTAGCTGTGGCTATTTTTATTATCGTGGTCATGAGCATTCTTGGCGTGGCCATGGTGCGCATCCTCGGTGATTTAGGCCGAGCAACGGTAAGCGATGTGTATGGCACCCGCGCATTCGCCGCCGCGCGCAGTGGTGCAGAATTATTTTTAACCGATTTATTCCCCCTCGATGCACCCGTTGATACCAGCGTTTGTTCGGTTCGAGATACGAGCATTCCCCTCGATAATCCGTTCACGCCTACACTCAGCCAAACCTTTGCGATACCCGGCCTGAACAGCTGCCGCGCGGAAGTAGCCTGTGACTATCTCGATCTGGGCGCGATTGACTCGGCCTACACCGGCACTCATTTTCGTATCATCACCCGCGGCATCTGCGATGCCGGCGATATGGAATATTCAAAGCAAGTGATCTTGGAGGCCATCGATGAAGGGAATTAACATCTTAAAAGCACCGGTTCCATGCCATAGTACTCGCGTTTTTAATCAGATCTTGGGCCTTGTTCTCCTATTCCTGATTTCGTTTTCAGTTTTTGCCGCCGATTATACGATCCCAAATAATGCACCTCCCGGTTGTAATCGTAGTGGTGGCACGGTTACTTGCCCAAATGGGTTAAACCTTAACTGGGGTGATACAATTTCGGTTGGCGGAAACAATCGTTCTTTAGTTATTATTGGTAATGCGAATTTACAGAATGCGCAAATTAACGTTGGCGGTGACACAAATCGCTTAGCCGTTTCAATATCAGGAGATCTAAACACAGGGTTTGGCTTTAGTATTAATTCCTCGTTAAGTGTCGGTGGTACATTAAATGCAGCAAGTAACAATACCTTCAGTGCCCCGGTTACTGCCGGCAACATCAACAGTGGTAGTGGCGCTCAGTTTCTAGGCGATGTTTCTGCAAACACTATTACCACTCAAAGCAGTACTACTATCAGCGGTAATGTTGTTGCAAGCACATCTTTTACCGGTGCTTCAGCAAATACAATCACCGGCTCTATTCAAGGAGGGAATGTTACAACCGCGAACAATACTAGCGTGGGAGGCACTGTTACGGGGGCTGTTGTAAACATTGGTTCTGCAAACACCATCGGTGGCTCTATAACCGGCGATAGCATAGCGATTCAATCATCAAACACTACCGTTAACGGGGCTCTCAACTCAACAAGTACGGTATTTATAGGTAGCTCAGCCACAATTAACGGGCCGGTAACGGGAACCACTATTTCCACAAACTCTCCGGTAACCATAAATGGGAATGTAACGGCGAGCGGTGATTTCACATTAGCCAGTAATAGCTCGGTGACAGGGAATGTGAGCGCAACTAATGTCAACATTCAGCCGAGCAGCGCTGATATAACAGGCAATGTCACCGCAACAAATAATATTGATATTGGCAGTGGTTCTGGCATTACCGGCAACGCAACAGCCACTAATATTACCCTTAATTTTTCCAACGCTTACGTTACGGAAAATGCAACCGCCAGTGAAACAATTTCTAACAATCAGGGTTCCATTGGAGGGAATGCAACGGCACCAGAAATAACTAATAATGGCGGCACCGTTGGTGGTGATGCGATTTGTGATGATTCCGATGGGCAAACGCCACACAGCTGTGTTGCTGGGCCTACTGGCCCGCCCCCTGATTTCTGCGGTGAAATAAATGCGGCAACTGGCTTTGGTATAGTCGGCCTTGGTGGATTTACCTACGAGAACTCAGAAATTAATGGTGAAACCATCGAAGGTTCGGGCAATACACCTACACCAATAGGACAGGTGGACACGGTTGATTTAAGCCTCCCGGCACTAGATCCTGCTGTTTTCCCTACTTTTTCCTCGACAACAAACGTATCTGGTGGAACGATAAATCCCGGTACTTACAATCAAGTCACACCGAATAATAATAGTACACTAACATCTGGTACGTATCAGATTAAGCAATTAACGATTGAAAACAATCGCAGTATCACGATGCAATCTGGTGACTATTTCATAGAGAATTTCATACTAGGTAATGGGGTTGAGATACTCACCTCGGGTGGGCCTGTACGTGTGTTTATTCGTAATTATATTCAAGGTGATGGCAATAATAGTCCAAATCAAATTGAAATAAACACTGCTGGGAACCCTAGTAGCTTTCAAGTGTTTTTATATGATGGTGCATATATTAACGTCGGCAATGGTAACTCAGGTAATAACGCACCGATAAATTTTAATGGCTTAATCTACGGCCCAGCTGAAAACAACAACATAAACTTCGGTAATAACAATACTATTCAAGGCAGTATATTAGTCGGTGGTACAATTGATGTCGGCGGCGGAACAGATTTTATTTACAGCCCCGCAGTACAAAGTGATATCAACAACGCTTTCGGTTGTGATCCCGATGCAGCAGAAATAGATCACTACCGAATCCGACATCCCCTAGGTATTGTGAGTTGTTTCACTGCAGCGGTTAGCGTGGATGCCTGCGCCGATGCGAGTTGTTCCCAGTTATTTGAAGATCCAGTGGAGATTACCCTCGATTCAACTGCTGCGGCTTCAACTTGGTTAGGTGGTGATGTGGTGAGCACCAGCGGGACCACTGGCACCCTAGACCTGACCAATGGCAGTGGCGTGATTGGGTTGCAAAATGTGCCGGGAGGCAACGCTACCCTTAGTGTTGATAACACCAGCGTTGCTGCGGTAAACCCCACCCAGTGTTTTGACCCGACCGGCACTATCGCCAGCACCTGTAATATTGATTTCCAAACCGCGGGCCTACTGTTTGTGGGGGCCAATAATTTTGAGCCGGTACCCGATAGCCACGCCGGTGTTGATTTCTCGGTTGCCTTGCGCGCCGTTGAAACGAATGTGAACACCGGTGCCTGCGAAGCGCGGGTAGAAGGTGCGCAAACGGTTGATATCGGTGTGGAGTGTGTGAACCCGGCCTCGTGTATGCCCGGGCAGAACTACAGTATTGGCGGTACTAATGTAGGCCTAAATGATTTAGGTTCAAGCGGCAATAAACAGCCAGTAACGCTTAACTTCGATGCCAACGGTATTGCCCTACTGCCACATAACTACACCGACGTTGGCGAACTGCGCTTGCATGCTGAACTCACCTTGCCGGCAGAACCCAATGCTGATAACCCCGACATTAACGATCCACCTGTGGAACTTGAGGGCACCAGCTTAAACGAATTTATAGTGATACCCCACACCTTGGTATTGCAAGCACTAGATGGTAACGATGATCTATGGAGTGCTACCACAGATACGGGCAACGGTTTTCAAGCGGCAGGTTCGCCCTTCAATGTCATCATTCAATCATTGAATGCCAATGGCAATGCAACACCTAACTTCGGCAGAGAAAATACGCCGGCGGGTGTGCAGGCCGCATTTGATTCGGTGGCGTTTCCATCCGATGCTGAAGATGGCACGGTAACCACGGGCAGCGCCTTTGTGCCAGATAACGTTTACCCTGGTGCCCAGCGCTCAAATGGCGTTACCTGGAGCGAAGCCGGCACCGTAAATCTTGTAGCTAGCTTGGTTGGCAATAGCTATCTCGGAGCAGGTGATGTGATTGCCAAGCCACCCAGCCCAGTTGGCCGGTTCTTCCCAGATCGATTTGTTGTGGAAAGCTCCTCGGTTGTGAACGCCTGCACCGCCGATGGCTTCACCTACATGGGGCACAACGATATTATTGTTTCCGCTGAGGTGCGGGCGGTGAATGTTAATGGCGCTATTACCCAGAATTATGGCCGCGTGCCTTATGTTGGTTCGGCGGATATCAATGCGGTAGCGGCGAATGTTACGCCTGCCGATGAGCCTGCGGATGATTTCCCCAGTCGCTTTGGCATTAGTTGGGCTGCTGATTGGGAAGATGGCATTATGCCAGTGAGTGAACCGGCAGCGGTATTTCAGCGGCTCACCGATGGAAGCCCCGATGGGCCTTATGAAGATGTGAATATAGGCCTGCAAATTGCCAACGAGCAAGATAGCCGCAATTTTAGTAGCACGGATGCCAGTTTAACCACGCAACTTGGCGCCGCGGTGCCCCTTGCCGATACGCTTAACGTTCGTTATGGCCGTTTGGTGCTGGAAAACATTGCTGGCCCAGAAGATGAAGATCTGAATGTGATTATGTTGGCGGAGTATTGGGATGGTAACCGCTTTATGGTGAATAGCCTCGATAGCTGCACGCCAACGAACCCAGCAAACTTAGCCATTGTTGATAACCCAAATAATCTGGTAACTGGGCCTGATGGTACCATTGCTAATCTTGAAAATGGAGAATTGGTATTCGGTGATTTCTTCTGGGAAGCAGCAAATGATGTGGGCGAGTTCGAGTTTGAATATCAAGCGCCTACATGGCTGCAATATCCTTGGGTAGATGCCGAAGGCGATCCTTATGTTAATCCGCGCGCTTTCGGTAGCTTCGGCCAGTATCGCGGCAACGATCGTATTATTTATTGGCTGGAATTGCGCTAGTACGTTAGTGCGTTAGCTGAGCAAAAGCGCCCGAACTCACTGTTCGGGCGCTTGAGTAACTTAGTTCTTACATGCTCGCTTGCATATCGTTATAAAGGGTGCGGATCCAGCGATCTTCGTTGATAAAGTTCCAGCTCCAATCTTCCCATTTCTCGCCTAAACCAGCAGCAACCATATCATCTACACTGGCATCAGCTGCATGCCAATCGCGCACTTGCTGGCGAGTTTCTACAATCATATCGTGCAGGCGCAGCAAATCAGCGTTGTTGCGCACACCACCGTGGCCCGCAACAATTTGCGTGTCGTCATCCATGATATCCCGCAATGCCGCAAGCGCATCAATATAGCCCTGCACCGTGCCGCCAGCATTTAAATCAATAAACGGGAAGCGGTCAACGAAGAACAAATCACCCAAGTGAACAATATTCTCATCATTTACCCAAACCACCATATCGCCATCAGTGTGCGCCGTTGGATAATGCACCAAGGTTAAGCTATGGCCACCAAGCTCAAGGGTAAGGGAATTATCCGCTAAAATAGTAGGCAGGCCAGCCGCTGGGAATTCATCATCCGCTTCCAAGCGCGTGCGAACATTTTTATGGGCTACAATTTGCGCACCCAGCTCTTCACCCATGTAACCATTGCCACCCACATGATCGCCATGGAAGTGCGTATTAATAAGGTAAGTTAACGGCACCTGGCTTAAATCCACCACTTTTGCCGCAATTTGTTCAGCCATCTGCGCATATTGGGCATCAACCAACACCGTGCGAGTTTCCGTCGTTACCAGCATCATGGTACCGCCCTGTCCCTCGAGCATATAAACACCCTCGGTAAGCTCCGTTTCTGTAACTTGTTGCGCTTGGGCGTTCGCGCTCACCATCAAGCTAGCAAATGCAAAACTCACTACTACCGCCAACGAACTTAAAATCTTCATACTTTCGCTCCCTTACAAAGCCGAATGTTCTTATTAATTCAGTTAGTAGTTATAGTAGAAATTGAGAGTTTTAGATCTTTTTTGGTACTCAAACTATTAGGTTGGCTTTCACTTAGATTGTCATCTAGGAATGCGGGTAACAAAAAAGGGGCCGAAGCCCCCTTTCGCTAAAAATGTTTTTTTAAATTAGCACTGGTCAGTTACACGTTTCACCTGATATTCACTTATATCACCTAATACAGGTTCAGTGCCTGAGCTATCAATATCTCTGCTCGCCTCAACGTAGACTACATAGCAACCAGATGCATCGGCTTCTGTGAAATCCCAATCGGCAGTAACGGTAGCTGCATCGAAAGCTGAGCTATAAATTGCTATCGCTGTAACAGCAGCCGCCGGAGTGCCGTTCTCATAGCCGGTAACTTCTTCATTAGTCCAATCATTGCTCAATGAAACCGCTTCTAAGATACCAGTTTCGTCAGCAGTTGGATATCCATATGCAACGGAAACGCCTTCTGTTGTGCCTGTTGCTGCAGTATTCGTACCGTTAATTACAGATTTGCCATAAATAATACCCGCGGCACCATTAATACTTCCTTCTAAACCTTGTAACGCAGATATACGAGCATCCGTTGCAAAGTTAAAGAACCGTGGTGCTGCGGTTACGGCCAAGATACCTAAGATAATGATCACGATGATCAATTCGATTAATGTAAAACCTTTTTGCTGTTTCATGTTGTTCACCTTTTGTATTGCCTAAGTTTAAAAGTTAAGTTTTAAAATTACGTTTAAAATTTCCGTGGCAGTAATACTGCCTGCTAGTTGCTTCGATTGAGGTTAACGTTTACGCCTCCGGTACGCGGGTTGTACACGAAATTGTTACCTACCGTTAGATAATCGTCACCACTGGGCGCATCTAGCAAGCTTCTTAATGTTCTGGCCTGGTAGTACACACAGATATTGTTGGTGCCGTTGTTTTCCGCCGCAACAAAGAATCGTGCTCTGTCGAGATCAGCGAAATTGGTGCTTGCCGTTGGTGCGCCCTGTAATATTGCAGAGAACAAACTACGGCAATCTTCTGCGTTCATGTTGTTATCGTGTGCTGATGCATTATCTAAGCCGCTTACGGGGTAGCCGCGATTGCCATCAACAAACACTTCAATTTCATCAATTAATACTAACGAGCCTGCGCCTGTTGTTTCATCATCGCCCACTGGGCGGCCATCAAGTTCCCACTGGCCGCGCACTATGCCTACGGCGCTGGTAAAGCCACCGGCTACGCCTTCAAGTGAAGCATCTTCCGCTTGGCTAGAAATATCGGTAAAGCGTGGCAGTGCACTTGCGGCTAACAGGCCAAGAATGATTACCACGATGATAAGCTCAATCAGGGTAAAGCCTTTTTGCTGCATAGCGCGTGCGCTTCTTTTGTTTTGCAAATACTGCTTGGTCATTCTTCTTTTACCTCTATCTGGCTTTTGCTCGTTCTGCTGCTATTTCTTCGCTACTGGCTTTTTCGTTGCTAGCTGTTCTGCTACTAGCTTTTTCGCTGCCAGCTTGTTTCTGTTGCTTCGTGAAGCATGGCGAACAAACTTTATACGGTGATCATAACAACTGCGCGCGAGTTTGCTCTATGTTGAATGTTATATGCGACATTTTGCACACCCCGCCAGTATTGGCTTTCTATTTCCCCATTTACTAACCAAAGCTCACTAACAAGAGCTAACTACTCGGTTTTCAACTCGTGGTAAATCTGCCCATTCGAGGGCTGATAACGAAAGCGCAGCGTACCATCGTAATAGAATTCACAAAACGCTCGGTTTCCCTGCTCTGCCCACTCGGTGCGCATACTGCCGCGCATGGTGCCAGGCTCGGCCAAAAGCTCCCAAATATCTTGGCACATGCCATTACCGCTCACTTCGCCATTGCGGCCAACGGGCCAACCGTTTGCCCCCATGGGCACTTGCGTAAAGGTATCGCCGCGCACTTCCAGGGCTACTTGGCTTGGTTCGCTTAACCGAATCCATTCTACATGCGCCAACATTACATGAGTTTGAAAACGGCTTGCCGCCGCATCAAATTCAGTTTCGCGCCAGCCTGCGGTATCTTCTGAAAACATATTCATTAAAGCACCGCGCATCAACACACCCACCACCACCATGCTGGCCAAACTAATGATCAGCGCAATACCTAATGTTGAGCTGGTGCTAGCTGCCGCTGTGCTCGTTGTTTTTAACGGCAAGGTTACTTTCTGCGCTGAAGCCGCGCTTGAGGTAGCAGAACGTGAGCGTTTACGCCTTTCTTCGTCCATTACATGCCACCTCCGTACGCCCCCATCATTTCCCACATCGGTAGGAAAATACCGAGCGCTAAGAAAAGCACCATTACTGCCACCACACTGATCATAATGGGCTCAATGCGCGCGGTAATGTTTTTCAAATCATAATCCACTTCGCGCTCGTAATATTCGGCAGCTTCTACCAGCAAATCATCCAAACTACCGGTTTCTTCGCCCACAGCTACCATTTGTAACACTAACGGTGTGAACAAAGTACTGTTACGGCTCACCCGCAATAGGCTTTCACCGCGCTCAATGCCTTTGCGCATTTCGCCCACGCGCACCGACATATATTGGTTATCCAATGTTTCACTCACGAGGCCTAATGCCTGGGTAAGTGGCACGCCTGAATTCAGCATTACCGAGAAACTGCGGCAAAACCGAGCAAGCAGAGAGCGTTCAAGAATATCGCCTACGGCTGGCATCTTTAATTTCCAGCCATCCCAGCGTTCTCGCGCATGAGGCTGCTTCAGCCAACGAATGGTGCCCACAATCACCCCAACAATAATTAAGATCAGCAACCAAGTATAGTTGAGAAAAAAGCTGGAGCTTGCGAGTAGCATGCGCGTAATCAAGGGCAATTCCACATCAAAACTTGCAAACATCTGTGAAAACTGAGGAATGACAAAGATATTCAACACAATTACCGCAAGCACTAAAAAGATACTCACGAAAATGGGATACCGTGTAGCGCTCTTAATGCGTTTTCGGGTGTCGAGCTCACCCTCTAAATATACCGCGAGCTGGGCAAAGCTTTGCTCTAGGCGGCCGGTATTCTCACCCACATGAACAACAGCCACCACGAGCCGCGGAAATACCTTGGGGTGTTCCGCCATAGCGGTGGATAAACCACGGCCGCGTTCAAGTTGCTCACAAATGTCTTTTAGTGCATCGCCAAGCTGGCGGTTGGTAGCATTCTCGGCCAGTCCTTCAATGGCCCGCAACATAGAAATACCCGCTTTGGTAAGCGAATACATTTGCCGAATAAACATAATCAAATCGGGCAGCGGTACACTGCGTTGGAAAAAGCTGGGTAAGGTTAAGCTTGCTTTTGCTTTGCCTGCACTGGATTTTGAGCCAGCTGCATTTCCGCCCGCGCCAGCACGTGCTGCTGTTCGAGTTTTCGCTGCTTTCGCTGATTTCGGCCGTTCAGTTTTCGCCGCTTGCGGCTGAATTTTTAACGGGGTGATACCCTGTTGAATCAAGGTTTCCGCTACCGCATTGGCGCTGGCACCACTGAGGTTGCCCTTTACGTTCTTACCGGCCCGATTTCGGCCTTGATAAGCGAACTCAGCCATCGCTATCGGCCTTTCCGCTAGCCTTGGAATCGCTTAACTTAAGATCATCGGCTTCTTGCATCAACTGCATATCTTCATCAGAAAATACTGGTGTGCCCGCCGCTAAGGTAAGCACCTCATCTACCGAGGTAATGCCTTCAAGGGCATAATCAAAGCCCACTTCCGCAAGCGTTTTGAAATCTTTATTGCTGCGGGCTGCTTCAGCAAAGCCTTGCGTATCGCTGTTTCTAAGTGCCGCAATCATCGGCTCATTCATTTCCAAGAGCTCGAATACACCTACACGGCCGCGATAGCCGGTAAAGTTACAACGTTGGCAGCCACGGCCTTTATAGAAGGTAGCGTTTTCTGGCACTTTTGGTAAAACGCTGCGCAACAAGGTGCTTTGTTGGGTATCTGGAATATGCTCTTCTTTACAATGCTCACAAATTCGGCGCACAAGCCGCTGCGCTAATACCGCGCGCAAGGCACTGGCTACCAAGTAGGGCGCGCCGCCCATATCAATAAGGCGCATGGCACTGGTGATTGCATCGTTGGTGTGCAAGGTTGATAACACCAAGTGGCCGGTAATCGCGCCGCGAAGGCCAATTTCTACGGTTTCTTGATCGCGCATTTCACCCACCATCAGAATATCCGGATCCTGACGCAACGTAGTGCGCAACACGCGGCCAAAGTTAAGGCCAATTTTACTGTTTACCTGCACCTGCGAAATCCGTGGTAAACGATATTCCACTGGATCTTCTACCGTAATAATCTTTTTGTTCGGCTGGTTCAGTTCACTCAAAATACCGTACAGCGTAGTGGTTTTACCGGAGCCTGTAGGCCCAGTTACCAAAATCATGCCGTGAGGGCGGCCAATGTGATAACGAATTTTTTTCGCCAGCGCCGCCGGCATACCCGTTTGTTCCAAACTAAGCAGGCCGTGGGATTGATCCAGCAACCGCATAACACAGGCTTCGCCCCACTGGGTAGGCAAAGTAGACAAACGCACATCAATTTGGTGGCCGCGCACTGTCATTTGAAAACGGCCATCTTGCGGCAACCGCTTTTCCGAGATATCCAAGCTCGCCATTAACTTCAAGCGCAGCACCAGAGCCGCAGCAATGCCTTTTTCATCCAGCATGGTTTCTTGTAGCTGGCCATCTACCCGCTGCCGAATCCGTAGGCCTTTTTCAGCTGGCTCTAAGTGAATATCCGAGGCCCGCACTTGCACCGCATCGGCGAAAATCGATTTTAAGAGCCGGGCAACGGTAACATCATCGCCATCACCTTCAAGGGAGCCGCCTAAATCAAGCTCGGTTTCATCTTTTGATTCTTCTTGCAGTTGGCTGGCGTATTGCTCAATTTCTTGTGTGCGGCGATACAAGCTATCAAAAGCATCATAGAGTTGCCGCTCGGCTACCACGGCCAACTCAATTTCCCGCGGGGCCAGAATCGCAGTAATGGCATCAATAGCGGTGAGATCGGCCGGGTCACTCATGGCCACTAAGGCTCGATTATCATCGGCTTCAACGATTAGGGCACGGTGCCGGCGAGCTTGCACTTCTGGCAATAGCCGCGCTAAGTTGGTATCTAAACGCCGCTCACTGAGTTGCAGCACTGGCAGGTTCAACTGCTGAGCGAGGAAATCCAGTAGTTGCTGCTCAGTTAAATACTCGAGCTCGATCAATAAATCACCGAGCTTACGGCCCGATGTTTTCTGCGCTTTTAACGCTTGGTTCAGTTGGTCTTCAGAAATAACCTTTTCATGAACGAGTAAATCGCCCAAGCGCATTTTTAATCGATTACGGCGTGCCATTAGTTTGTTAAGGCCTCCCGCCGATCCAATACAAATTCTTTGGCTGAGCTAGATAAGCGGGCATCTTGCAGTGCCCGGCGATAGGCCTCGGCGGCATCATTGCGCAGCTGCGTGTATTCGCTTGTACTTTCACCTTGGCTTTGGGCTAATTGTTCCAGTGCGTAGCCATAGCCTAACCACCAGTTGCCTTGATCACTGCGCCAAGCCACCAGTGGTTGATAGCTAGAAACTGCCAGCGCATAATCACCGGCATCACTGGCCAAGTTTGCCCGCATCAATAAAATATCGGCATCCCGCGGCAGCTGGGCATCAACATCACGCAATAGCTCGAGGGCAAAACCGGGTTGCTCAATACGATCGTAAATCCGCGCTTTTAACAACAAAAATTCGGTATTTGTTGGCGCGCGCGCTAACCCATCGCGCAGCAATTCTAGGGCATCGGCGGCAAAACCGCGGCCAAACTGCAAAGCGGCGAGTTGCAGGCGGGCATCGTGGTACTCGCCATCTACTAATAAAGCTTCCTGAAAACGTTGCATTGCCTCGCGGCCATTGCCCGCTTCTAAGCTTTCCATACCACGGCGATACAGTGCAGGCGCCGTTGCCGTGCGGCTATCGCTGCGTTGAATACTCATTTCGCCAGCACCGGAATTCGCCTCTGCACTCGAGCTATCCGAGCTGCCAGCTGCACGGTTTGGATTTTGATTGTCTGTGCTCTCAAGATTTGCGCTGTTGTTGGCAGCTTGGGTATCAACGCCATTTTCTACCACCGCGGATTCGGCATTAGGCAAACCAGACACATTATTGGCATCGTCCGCTTGCGAATCGCTCACCGAATCATTTTCTGCGATTACTTCCGGTACCACAGGCACCGCTACTTGCCGGGCTCGTGCTCGGTTTTCGGCACGGTTTTCAGCACCAGTATTTGCCGCATTCGAGGCTGAATTGTTTAATTCTGAATTCGTTCGTTCAGCTTGCGCATTAAGTTCCCGCTGAATTTCGGCAATTTCCGCTTCACGAGCCTCTAATTGCGCATTCATGCGCTCAATTTGCATTTGCTCAGCGGTTGGTAATGGCGCGTTATCCCCAGTATTAAATGCTGAGCTGGCCCACATAACGAGTGCGATAAGTGCAAATACAACCACAACTAAACCCACACCACCAAGCGCCCAAAGCCAACGGCGGGAGCGCAACGCTGAGCCGGAATACACATAGTTTGCTTTACCACCTGAGTGATTCTGCCGCTCGCGCTGATCAATATCTTTCAGCATTTGATTAATGATACTCATACGGGCAACCACCCTAAGAAAAAGGCTAAGCTTAACGCTAATGCCGCAGCCACTAACACGCCCGCCAAAAAACAAAGCATATCTTGGCGCTTCGGCATAATCGCATCTTCGGTATCGGCTATGGCTGTTTTAATATCTTTCACCGATAAAGTGTGGCGGCCCGAACCATAAGCTAGTAAGAGCATTTTATGGCACAAAATATTCGCTAACCGGGGAACACCGCGGCTGCCTTTATGCAGCCACCAAATCACATCGGGCTGAAATAAGGGTGGCCCTTTGTAACCGGCGATTTGCAAACGATGGTGCACATAGCGCCCCATATCTTCTTCAGAAAGCGTTTCTAGCTGATAGGAAAAACTAATTCGTTGCCGCAACTGCCGAAGTTCGCGAGTAGCTAAACGCTCATCGAGTTCAGGTTGGCCAAACATCACCAGCTGCACGAGTTTGCGCGTTTCGGTTTCTAAATTTGATAGCAGCCGCAGTGCTTCTAAACTCTCGTTTGGTAGCGCTTGTGCTTCATCGATAATGAGCACCACAGAACGGCCACTCTTATTTAAGCTCACCAATTTCTTCTCAATTTCTCGCGTAAGCTGATGCTGATCAATTTGTGCGTGATGCTCAATACCCAATTCCGAAGCAACGGCATGGCGCAGTTCTTCAGGCGGTAAATAAGGGTTTGGAATATAAGCTGTGGCAAAATGATCAGGAATTTCATTGAGCAATTTTCGGCATAACAAGGTTTTACCGGTTCCCACTTCGCCGGTTACTTTTATAAAGCCTTCACCGGTTTTCAACGCCGTTAACAACACCTGCAACGCTTCATCGTGGCCCCGGAGGCCACAATAAAAGTTGGTATTCGGTGTTAATGTAAACGGCAATTCTGAAAAGCCGAAGTGGTATAAATACATTGTTATCCTTGCTATTCCAGGTTCTACACCAATAGCTTCATCGCTATCGGCAACGCGCATTCGTTACTGGCTTTCATACCAGCGGCGTAATAATTCGCGAGAAGATTCCAGTTCAGTATCCCATGTATCCACACCTACTACAGTAGGGCGAAGCATAATCACTAATTCTTTCTTCACTTCCCGTTGCCGCCGGTTGGTAAACAACTCACCGAGCATAGGAATGTTACCCAAGAATGGCACTTGGCTTAACTCATCGGTGTAGGAAGTTTGCATTAAGCCACCGATAATCACCACTTCGCCATCGCGGGCACGAATAATGGTATCGGATTCCCGAATATTACTGCGAGCGAGCGGCAATACTAAGGTTTCGCTATTCAAACTAATAATTTTTTCTTGCTCTTGGGTTTCCGTAACCGAAGGGCGAATATGTAAGGTAATGGTGCCATCGTCGGATATTTGCGGTGTAACATCCAAAGCTATCCCCGAAAAGAAAGGAGTTAACTGAACGTTTGGCGTTGAAGTGGTAGCCGTACCGGTAACGGTAGTGGTAGACACATCGGTTACAAAGTATTCATCTTCACCAATTTTGATAACCGCTTTTTGATTGTTCGTGGCCGTTACCCTCGGGTTCGAGAGTACTTGCACATTCCCTTGGGTTGAGAGCATCTCGAGCATACCGTTAAACGATTGGCTCTGGAATTGTAAGCCAAATACGCCGCCCAACGAAGTTGCATCAACACTGCCACCGCTAAAGCTGAACTCGGTTGCGCCGCCGCCAATGCCACTGGTGATCTGGCTCCAATCAACGCCCTGCTGATAACCTTCGCTGAGTGACACCTCAACAATACGAGCCTCTAAAATAACTTGCCGTTGTAAACTATTTTCAGCAGCTGCCAGAAAATCACGAGCCGCTCGAATTTCGCTAGGGTAAGCGCGAATAGTAGCCAAGCCTGCTTGCGGAGATACCACCACACGGCGGCCTTCGCCTTCACCCACTACACCTTCAAGAATTTCCCGCAGATCTTTCCAAAAATCGGTTTCCGATTGCGATGATATCGTTGAACCGGTTTGTCCACTTACGCCCATTGAACCACCTGCTGGCAGCCCGCCTTGGGTTGGCACACCGAGATTACCGGCATTGCTGCCACCAAAGTTACCTTGGTTCGAGCCACTTGCACCACCCTGTTGCTCAGCAACGCCACCAGAAGTAATAGATGTTTGTGATTGCCCTTGGCGGCGCAGCGCAAGGTAGTTTAAAGAGATAGTTTCGGTACGCAAACCGGCTGGGAACACGCGGTAAATACGGCCTTCGCGGCGAATATCGAAGCCATAGATATCTTGCACCACATCGAGCGCTTCTTGCAGCGTAACATCACGAAGGTTAACCGTGATAGAGCCTTGTACATCAGGGTGTACTACTAGGCTATAAGGGCTTTCATTGGTAAGCTGAGCAAAGAAATCAGCCGCGTTCACCTGCCGAGCTTGCACGGAAAAACGTGGCTCTTCGAGCAAACGGTTACGCTCTTCGCGGTTGTTAACCGGCTGCCGCAATTCATTCCGCACATCACTCGGTAACTCTGCTAAACGCTGGCTTGAAGAGCCCCGTTGCTCACCGGTACGCAATGCTTGATCCGCTTCATCGGCCAACTGCTCGGGTGGTTTACTAATACACCCCGTGAGTGCGATACATCCGATAAGGATGCTCAGGCTGATTCTTACTTTCATGGATTATCCTTAAAACTACTGCGCGTTAAACCGGAAAATACCGATAAAACGATCTGTTCGTTGTTACGAATCAGTACTACACGATCTGCTTCAATTTGCTGCACATCCCAACCACTCAAGCGATCCCCAATTTGATAAGTATCGCCGTTAATCACCGCGCTGCTGCCCTCAGAGCTATAACGTATGAGCTCTAATTGCAAGTTATCAGAGCGCAAGCGAGCTCGCTCTCCCTCAGGGGCTAATTGCTCGGCACTTACCGCTGGGCGTGTTGGATCTCGTTGCACCGCATCACCGCTGGTGTTTGCGCTCGCAACAAAGTAACTGCAGCTAAAAATGCAAACGGCTGCAATAAGTACGCTAGCCTTTGCCTGTGCCATTGGTTTATTCGCCTGCATTATTGCCCTCCCCTGAGTTCGAGCCCTGCGATGTGCGCATAGTTCGAGCTTGTTGGCTCAATGTGTATAAACGCAACCGCACCATTGCCGTAGGGTAGGCATCAACTTGATAATCAAGCTCTTGCCAATAAAAGCCAAAAGGCAAATCTTGTAAACGTTGCAAGTAATCCCGCACCGCAAAATAACTGCCTTCCAAAACCACCTCAACGTTGTGCTGATAAACCGTGCCTGTTGGGGAATCTTCTAAAAACGGTATAGGCGCGTAGGTATCAAAAGAACGCAAGGTTAATCCGGAATCCGCAGCGCCCTCGGAAGTGTTGCCGATATTCTCGGAATCCATGAGCATTGCCTGTAACCAATCTAGCAATTGCTCCGGTTCAATAAATTCTGCCAAATTATCAAGCTGTTGGTTCAAGCGATCATTGCGGCTTGCCAGTTGCCGTTGGCGATTACTCAATGCTGCATTTGGATCTGCCTGCAATTGGTTTTGCGCCACGGTTACTTGTTGTTCCATGCTGTTAGCTTGCGTGGTGGCTTGCTGCAACTGCCGTTGCATTCCTTCGCGTTCTTCTATGCCGGGTTCAATCAGCAAAATATAGCCAAGCCAGGCTACCAGCAAAATAGAAACCGCAGCTAAAATATATTGCTCGCGCTTTTCCCGATCACTAAACCAAAGTTCTGCGTTAGCTAACCATTCTTTCATTGGTTACCTCCCGTAACGCGTTCCAGTGCTCTGCGAGCTTCTTCCAGTTGTTCTTGTTGCTGCTGTTCCGCTTCTTCCGCAGTTTCTAGCGCGCGCAAACGTTCCGCTCGTATTTCTGCAGCGCGCGCTTCTGCTTCTCTATCCCGTTGTTGCGAGGCTTGCACGCTATTACCTTGCTCATCGAAACTGTTTCCTTCGACCGGCAGAAACTCTGCCATATCGCCAGAGCTACCCTGCAACACAAAACTGAGAAGATCGCGATTGTCGCGCTTGAGTTCAACCATATTGAAACGGCGATCAGATAATGTGGCTGAGGTTTTAAAGCTTTGCATCCATTGCGGTAAAATACTTGCATTCACCGAATGCCCATGCAGATTCAGGCGATTACGATCTTGGTGGATTCGCGTTAACCATACGCCCTCACGGTGCAGAATCGCTAAATCGGTAAGCAATTCGGCATAATCTTGCTGTTTAATTTGCCCGCGACGTTGAAATTCAGCTAGCAAGAATTGGCGCATGGAAACTTCGCTTTCGAGCTGATTCACTTCTGCCTGTAGCGCAGAACTTGGCGTTTTCGCACGTAATTGTTCACTTAGCTGAGCCAATTCTTGCTGCTCATTCGCAAGTTTTTCCTGCTGTGTAGCAACTTGCGTTTGTAAATCCTTGAGCTGCAGTATGAGCATGCCTTTCCAACCTACAAGCACAACACACACAAGCAATGTGGCAAGCAACACTCGCGTGAAACTCAGCCAAGGTTGCTCTGGGATAAGATCGTGTTGGAACAGGTTAATTGAGTGTTTCATGAACCCGCTCCTTTATCGCCTTGCCCCGCAGAAAACACGAACCATAACAGCCCAGAAATCGCGGCTAAATCAGAATAATCACCGGCGGCCAATTCTTTTGCCCAATCCGGGTAGCCCAACATACTCACCTGCATACCCAGCTGCGCGCCAATTACTTCCGCAATAGCGGTAGAATTCTTATGATCGATAGCTAACTCAATATCCGCTAAAGGCGCTTGCCGCAATTGCCCTGTATAAAAATCCTGCGAACGTTGCAGCTCAATCGAGAGGTTTTCAAGTTCCTCGATATCTTCTGGATTGATAGACGCCAAGTTGAATGCTGCCGGTAATCTCCGGCTCACAACCAACTGTTGCTTGGCAATGATGTGCAACTGTGCGCGTTCACCAGCTGATTGAGTAACTAACATGCCGCGCAGCTCTTCATCTAGCCACTGCGTTAGCGCCTTATCTTGGTTCACAATGCCAGCCACTTGCATGCCTTGGCTCGCTAAAAAGGTAACCAAAGGCTGAATTTTCTTGCGGCTGGTGGCCACTACATTGATTTTCTTTGCGCCCGCTACTTGCACCGGGATATCGTAATAATCTAAGAGCAAATCATCGGCGGGAATGGTTACCAAATCTTTCAGTGTCCACTGTAATGTGGGCACGATATCTTGTTCGGGAACATCGGGGCGTTCTACGGCAACTTGCTCTACTAAGCTGGAGCCGAGCACCAGTTGCACAGGCTGCTTTTTGAAATCAAAGCTCTCGTAGCGATTGATAAGCGCCTCAACCGCCACCAGCGGGTTGTGGTCGGTTATGGGCTCTTCATCATTCACCACTAATTGCCATGCCTCACCTGCGTGGCTGATCACAGCGCCACTGGCCTGATCTTGAGCTACCGCTTTGAGAATAGCAATTTGCACTGAAGCCTCACAAACGCCCAGTGCTACTATTAACTTCTTTTTGTTTGTTTTTAAAAACGTAAACAAACGAATCCCTCTGTTAAGTTACTCATCGCTCATTCCTGAACATTTTTTTCGCTGCTCAAGAAGAGCGCGTAGATTCATAACTTACTAACTTTCATAAACTATAAACGGAAACCTAGTGAAATACACATAAAGTTCTTAACTTTAGCTTCACAAGCTTTTACTAACATACGATATTTTATAGCTTTTTTAACAAACTTACTTGGGTTTCTATGTATGACAAATAGAATATAACTATCGATAGCTACAAGCTAAGCCCCAGCCATCACCACCTGCCACTGCAAATCTCGCCCTGCCCAATACGGTACCCAAGTTTCGCCATTGTGGGTAACTGTTGCAGGCGCCTGCCAAATATCCCGTTGCAATTGTATTTTCTTGGTGTTGCGCGGGCGGCCATAAAAATCAGCACCAAAGTGGCTGGCAAAACCCTCTAACTTATCCAGCGCATCAAGCTGCGCAAAGGCTTCTGCATAGAGCTCAATAGCCGTAAACGCTGAAAAACACCCTGCGCACCCGCAGGCCGTTTCTTTTTTGGCTTGCACGTGCGGCGCTGAATCGGTGCCTAAGAAGAATTTTTTATTACCGCTAATGGCGGCCTGCTGCAGAGCTTCTTGGTGAGTGCGGCGCTTCAACACTGGTAAGCAATAGTTGTGCACATGCACGCCACCTACCAATAAATCATTTCGGTTCATTAACAGGTGCTGGGGTGTAAGGGTTGCTGCCACTAATTCATGGGCTTCGGTAACAAATTCAACCGCATCTTTGGTGGTGATATGCTCTAAAATTACTTTCAAGCGGCTATAACGCTGAGTGATCGGCGCAAGATAACGATCGATAAACACTTTTTCCCGATCGAAAATATCGATTTCCGGTTCCGTTACTTCGCCGTGCACCAGCAAGGGCACGCCGAATTCCTGCATAGTTTCGAGCACCGGCCCCATAGCATCAACAGCACGAACGCCGGCACTTGAGTTTGTTGTAGCGCCAGCTGGGTAAAGTTTATAACCAATAATATTCGGGTTTTGTGCAGCCTCGCGAACATCCTGCACGCTGGTATCTTGGGTTAAGTACAAAGCCATAAGTGGCTCGAAATCCATACCTTCGGGCACGTGCGCCAGAATCCTTTGCCGATAGGCTTCAGCTTGGGCAACCGTGGTTACCGGCGGAGCTAGGTTTGGCATCACAATCGCGCGTTTGAATACACGCGCCGTTGCGGGCACTGTCATGGCCAACATATCGCCGTCACGAAAGTGCAGATGCCAATCGTCGGGTTGCGTAATCGTAAGGGTTGATGAGGAAGCAGGCGCAGTATCAGCCATAAAAAACTCCGGGGTAGCAACAAGGATTATTATTTCCTATAGCATACCACCGGAGCTGCATATCACGGAATAAAAGCGCTTATTAATTCAACGTTTTTTGTTTTTTCACTCTTATTCGGAAGCAAGCGCCTGCACAGGATCCAGCTGCGCTGCCTTACGAGCCGGGATATAGCCAAAGATAAGCCCGGTTAAAAACGCACAACCAAAGGCCATAATAACTGGCCCTGCCGCAAACACCACGGAGCTACCAAAGGTTGAAATCACCCAAGTAATACCGAGGCCAAGGCTAACCCCAATTAAACCACCAAGCAGTGCCACGGTAATTGCCTCCACTAAAAACTGCATCTTGATTTGCGCTGCACGAGCACCAACCGCCATGCGAATACCAATTTCACGCGTGCGCTCGGTTACGCTCACAAGCATAATATTCATCACACCAATACCGCCTACCACAAGCGAAATAACGGCAATCACACCGAGTAGCAGTGTCATGGTGTTTTGGGTTTCAGTGGCCGTTTCAATAATTGAGGCCATATTCCGAATTTGGAAATCTTCCACGCCGTGGCGCTCCAGCAGTAATTGATGTACTACATCGTTAGCGGTTTGCATTGTCAACGGATCACTACTTTCCACAGCTACCGTAACGTTACGCAAAAACCGTTGGCCGAATAATCGCAAAGAACCGGTGCTGTAGGGCACAAACACCACATCATCTTGATCTTGGCCCCAAGGCGAAGCACCGCGCTCGCTCATTACGCCGATTACACGGAATAGCACGTTGTTAATGAGCATTACTTCACCGAGAGGATCGCGATCAGGAAAGAGTTGCCGTGCTACAGTTTGCCCAATCACCGCAACGGTAGCATAGAGATCTTCATCTTCTTGGGTGAAAAAGCTGCCGCGTTCTAATTCCCATTGCCGGGCAACTGGAAACATATGGTAGGTTGCATTCACTTGTGCTTCTTTATCGAAGCCGGAACGCCTTAACGTTCGGTTTCCCGTTAATTCGGGCACAGCGGCCAGAATATTAGGGAGCTCGTTGATGGCATCCACATCTTCTGGCACTAAAGTTGCCACGCTCCAACGCCCGCGCGAATTCGGTGCGCCGGGAAATACTGTGAGCAAATTCGAGCCCATAGCGCTGATACGATCCACCACATCTTGGCGCGCGCCCTGGCCTATCGCCAACATGGAAATCACCGCGGCCACGCCGATCACAATACCGAGTAAGGTTAGTGCGGTACGGAAAATATTCTGCCGCAAGGCAGTTAATGCGGTAATAACCGAGCGCCCAGCATCCATGAGCGGGCTGGGCTGACCAGAACCCGGGCCTTTTTCCGGCGCCACATGCGCCCGCACTTCACGATTGCGTTTATCGCTTAAGATATGGCCATCTTTCAGTTCAATTACACGATCCGCATGGGCGGCTACTTCATGATCATGGGTAATGAGAATAACGGTGTGGCCACGCTCGGAAAGATCCTTTAACAGCGCCATCACCTCTTTGCCACTTTGGCTATCAAGAGCACCGGTTGGCTCATCGGCGAGAATAATTTCGCCACCATTCATCAAAGCGCGAGCAATGGAAACGCGCTGT
The DNA here is from genome assembly GCF_003987135.1 of Aliidiomarina iranensis. GTDB lineage: Bacteria > Pseudomonadota > Gammaproteobacteria > Enterobacterales > Alteromonadaceae > Aliidiomarina > Aliidiomarina iranensis. The sequence goes on along the minus strand of NZ_PIPJ01000001.1, from coordinate 458,955 downwards.
TGTTGGCCGCCGGATAATTCCGAAGGCTTGTGCTGCATGCGATCTTCTAAACCAAGCCGAGTTAATAATTGCTCAGCCCGAGCATGCCGCTGCTCACTGGGCATTGAGGTATACCCTGCTGGCAGCTCTGCATTAGCTAGCGCGGTTGCACCACCTAATAAATTGTATTGCTGAAACACAAAACCAAAGGCACTTCGGCGTAATTTCGCCAGTTGGTCGGTGTCCATATCCGCTACGGCCTGGCCTTGGAAATAGTAATCTCCCGAGGTTGGCTTATCCAAGCAGCCAATGATATTCATCAGCGTTGATTTACCGGAACCGGAGCTACCCACGATGGCCAAGAAATCGCCGGCATCGATATCTAAATCAATACCATGCAGCACTTGCGTATCAATGGGCCCGGTTTTGTAGCTTTTAGTAAGGCCACGAATGCGAATCATCGGCTCTGCGCTTGCTTTTGCGCCCTTGCCCGCTTGGTCTAACGTATGTTCTGCCACTTGTTGCTGAGCCTTTGCCTGCTTCGACATTATCTTAGCCTCGCCCCATACGCCCGGCGCCAGCCGGCATACCCGCAGCTGATGGCATCACAATTTCATCACCTGCACTGAGCCCAGATTTAATTTCAGTGTGCACCCGATCGCTAATACCGAGCTCTACCGACACGGCTTCCACTTGGCCATTTCGCATCACCCGCACTTCGCCTTGATTGCGGCCAGTTGGGCGAATAGCCGAAGCCGGCACCGCCACCACTTGTTCAGCACTTTGCACCACAAAAAACACTTGGGTTGTCATTTGTGGCAGTAACTCACCATCAGGGTTTGGTATTTCGAAGAGCGCGTTATACAGCACCACGTTGTTCTCAACCACCGGCGTTGGTTCAATGAGCTGCAAGTTGCTATACCAGCGTTGGCCACGATTCCCCAATGTGGTGAAATACACATCCATGCCGTTGCGCAAACGGCTGATATCAGCCTCAGAAACCTGAGCTTCTACCAGCATGGTAGAAAGATCGGCAATTGTCATAATCGTAGGTGTGGTTTGCGCCGCATTCAGGGTTTGCCCGCGGCGAGCCGCAATACTTGTTACGGTGCCAGACATCGGCGCAAAAATACGGGTATAGTTTAAGTTCGCTTCATCAGCTCGCAAGCTCGATTCTGTTTGTTCAATTTGCGCTTGCACTGCATCCAAGCGAGCCGCTTCTGCCCGCGCGGTTGCCTCAGCGCTTTGTACTAATTCTTCTGGAGTAGCTCGATCAACAAACAACCGCTCTTGCCGGGCTAAGTTAATTTCTGCGAGGTCTAGCGTGGCTTTTCGCTCACGTAATTGCGCTTGCTGAAAACGAAGTTGTGCGCGTACACCATCTAAACGGGCTTCCAGCACGGTTGCATCAATTTCCGCAAGAATTTCTTCTGCAATAACATTATCACCCACCTCAACATGTAAGGTTTCTAACTGGCCAGAAACTTGCGCCCCTACATCAACGTAATCAAGTGGCTGTAATCGGCCAGTGGCGGTAACCACTACTTCAATATCGCGTAATTCAGCTTTTGTGGTGTTAATGCGTTGCTCGCCATCATCCTTTGGCCAAAAATACCAAGTTGCTGCCGCCGCAATAACAATGATAATCAGGGCCCACAACCAACCACGTCCTGTTTTTTTCATGCTTTCATATCCTCAAATCAAGGGAAACGATTGCTGGTCTATTCCAACTGCCGCTAATGCTTCAACCCAATGTTTACGGCAACACGATACATACTGCTCGTTGCCGCCAATTGCCACTTGTTCGCCTGAATTTAACGCTCTGCCATTTTCATCACAGCGATACACCATGGTGGCTTTGCGGCCACAGAAACAAATGGTTTTAATTTCATTTAGCTTATCCGCTATCGCTAACAAAGTAGCGCTACCGGGAAATGCATTACCAAAAGCATCGGTGCGAATGCCATAGCACATTACGGGCACCTTTAGCTCATCTACAACTCGTGCCAATTGCCACACTTGCTCTGGCGTTAAAAACTGTGCTTCATCAAGTAAAATACAATCAATAGCGTGTGCGCAAAGCAAGGATTCAACACGCTGATACAAATTGGTTTTATTAGTAAAGGTTTCGGCGCTGCGCGCCAGCCCTAAACGCGAGTGAATTTTCCCTTCGCCTTCACGGGTATCCAGTGCGGGCGTGAGCAATACAACTCTTTGCTCTCTTTCTTCGTAGTTATAAGCAACCTGTAAAAGTGAGGTGCTTTTACCAGCATTCATTGCTGAATAAGTAAAATATAAAGATGCCATGCGGTGTCATTCTTCTTGTTAGATGTTGCTTCGTTATTACGTTGCACGCCTCATTAAAAAAAACCATTAGGTAAAGTAAACTTTACTTTAGGTGCATACAGCACGATGCTTTGTGCCATGAGCGAGTAACTGTTCGACATTAATTCAGCGCATTCAAGTGCGCAATGCAAAACCGCGCAAACGCATGAAAAATGCGATACAATACGCGGCTAAATTCACGTGTAAGGGGTATTTAGTTTATGTCACAAAATATGTCGCCGCTGTCGTCTTCCACAGCCAATGCAAAAGGAGCCACAAAAAATCCGGCTCACACCACTTACTCGTTGGATTTCATTCGTGAAATTCCCAAGGCCGATATTCACCTCCACCTCGATGGTAGCCTCCGCCCGGAAGGGCTCATTGAAATGGCCAAACGCAGTAAAATCGAGCTACCATCATACACGGTAGAGGGCCTAAAGGAATTGGTGTTTAAAGATAAATATCAGAACCTTGGCGAATACTTGAACGGCTTCCAATATACTTGCTCGGTGCTTCGTGATTTGGAAAATATGGAGCAATCGGCCTATGAACTGGCCATGGATAACCTAGAAGAGGGCGTGAACTATATTGAAGTTCGTTTTGCCCCCCAGTTACTGATGGACCCTACCGTAGGTATTGGCTTTGATGAAGTAATGCATGCGGTAAATAATGGCTTAGCTAAAGCCAAAGCCGAATACAACAGCCTACCCGATGTAGGCCTTTCGCCGGGTTTAAAGCCACCTTTTGAATACGGCATTATTAACTGCGCCATGCGTTCTTTTGGTAAAAAAGGCTTTTCACCTTATTACACGCAACTATTCTCACTGTTGCGCGATCATGATTCTATGGATGTGATTAAAGCGGCGGCCATGGAATTAATCCGCGCCAGCGTGCGTATGCGTGATGAAGAAGGCTTGCCGATTGTTGGCTTAGATATTGCTGGCCAAGAAAATGGCTACCCAGCCCATAAATTTAAAGAAGTGTATGAATACGCGCACCAAAACTTCTTGTTAAAAACCGTACATGCGGGTGAAGCCTATGGTGCCGAAAGTATTTTTGAAGCACTAACCACCTGCTACGCTGATCGTTTAGGCCATGGTTATTCGCTGTTCTCACCAGAAATGATTGAAGATAGCAAAATTACCGATAAAGAAGGTTACAGCCAATCGTTAGCTTCTTACATTGCCGATCGCCGTATTGCTATCGAGGTATGCTTAACCAGTAACCTACAAACCAACCCAGCTATTGGTGACATTAAAAACCACAATTTCCGGCACATGCTGGATCATCGAATTGCTACGGTTATTTGCACCGACAATCGTTTGGTTTCTAACACCACGGTGAGCAACGAATACAAGCTAGCGCTGGACAATTTCCCAGTGCCTCTGAAGCGTTTAAAAGATATGGTGGCTTACGGGTTTAAGAAGAATTTCTTCCCGGGTACCTATGTTGATAAGCGCGCTTACGCGAAGCACACATTAGAGTATTTCGATGTGGTGGCGCACAAGTACGGCTTTATTTAAGCCACTTGCGGTTCCACTTATCTTGCGGCTGTGGGCGATCAAAGTAGTAACCTTGAATAATAATATGTTGATCTTCGCAATATTCAGCTTGGGCCGAAGTTTCGATACCTTCGGCCACAATTCTTAATTCCAAATTGCGAGCGATCGCCGTGATCATGTTAACCATGCTCACGGCTCTCTGGTTTTTCGGTAGCCCTTGGGTAAAACTTTTATCGATTTTCAATTCGTGAATCGGTAGGCGCTGCAAATATGCCAGTGAGGAGTAGCCGGTACCGAAATCGTCCAGCGCAAATTGCACTCCTAGCTTGCTAATCGTAGACATCTGCTTAATCACATCGTGCATATCATCAATAAATAGGCGCTCCGTTACTTCCAATACTAGGCCTCGCAAATTTGCATTTGCTGCTGCAAACATTGCCTCAAGCTCTGCTTTTAACTGTTTAGAACGGAAATAACGGGGGCTAATATTTACCGAAAGGGTGTAGTTTAGATCCTTTGCTTGCCAGTTGGCTAAGCATGACGCGGCATGTTGGAGCATTTTTCTATCCAATTGAATAATTAAATCAGAGCGCTCAGCTATACTGACAAACTTATCAGGGGGAATCATGCCATCGCTCGGATGCAGCCAGCGCGCCAATGCTTCGGCGCCTATTAAATCGCCTCGCCCATTGAACTGACCCTGCAAGTACATTTCGATTTCATCGTTTTTAACCGCTGCGGTTAAATCTCGCTCTAAACCAAAAAGTTCTTCGGCATGCTCAATATCGCCATCGCTATACAGCGATACACTGCCACCACCGTTCTCTTTGGCTTTGTGCAAGGCCATCTCCGCCTCGCGGAACACCTCTTCTGCTGATTGATGAGCAAATAAACTGGCCACGCCAATGCTCATGGTTAATTGCACTTGCTCGTTTTCAATGTCATAAGGCATCTCAAGCTGTGCCTTTATATCCCATGCAAAATCATTGGCTTGCTCAATTGCATGCTGCCGCTCAAACGGAAAATTGATCAAGCAAGCGAAATCATCGGCGCCTGTGTGAGCCAAATATACGTTATCAGAAATATAGTTCTCTATACGCTGTGCTACCGAGGCGATCACTAAATTGCCGTAATCATACCCGCGAGCATCATTAATCCGCTTCAACCTATCAATATTAATCAGTACTAACCAATATTCCTGCTTTCCTGAGGATGATTTCAACGTTTGCGAGATATATTCGATCAAAGAGAGGCGATTCGGAAGCCCACTCAACGGGTTGTCGTAAGCTAAATGGTGCAAACGAGCCTGTGTTTTTTTGTGCTCGGTAATATCTTGTTTGATGCCCAAGTAATGCGTTATTTCTCCCTTTGAGTTCCGAATGGGTGAAATGGTTTGCAGCTCTGAAAACTCGCTGCCATCTTTACGCCGGTTGCGGAATTCCCCTGCCCACGCCTCGCCGGCGTGGAGCCTAGCCCACATGGTTTTATAGGTTTCCTCCGAGGTTTTCCCCGAACCGAGTATCTCTGGGGGCTGGCCAATTAATTCGTCTTCAGTGAAGCCCGTACTCTCAACTAAGGCGCGATTCACATATTCAATTTTAGGTTCCAAATTGGTAATAATCACGCCTTCATTACTTTGTTCCAGCGCGTTAGAGAGCAAATTAATTTTGCGCAAATTCTTAAACCGATCACGCAGCATGCGTTCAGTACTTCGGGCTAAAAAGGCAAGCTCATCATTGCCTTGAATGGGCACATCGGTGATCTCTTCGCCCTTTTGTAAGCGCTGCATAATGCTTGTGAGTGTTTGCACAGGACGGCTTATTTTGCGGTGTAAAAATAGAGCGAATATTGAAAATAGAATGATTAGAAACAGCGTAGCACCGAAAATAAAGGCCTTACGCTCAAATAATGCTGATAACCAATGCACCTGATGCTCGTATTCAAATACAACAATCTGGCGATTGGGTGAGCCGAATTCCTGCCCCGCAGAAATCACCGGCACGAATACGATGTAAGCATCTGCTTTTTCTTGTTTGTGAAATGAAACCGAATTTGCGGTGATCGATTGCTGCAAATGTTCTAAATTGATTTGCGGAATCAAGATGCCTACAGGGTTGCCGATTACCGAACGTTGAATTGGATTAGCCAAGTTCGCAATTGTACCATCCGGGTCAACTTTTGCTACGTTGCGCACCCTACGGTTTGTGCTTAGCTCCATGAGAATCTCTCGGGTGGCTGAATCTAGCTCATAACGTAGCGAGCGATTCAAGGAACCTTGGGCTAAATTCGCCATCGTTATGATTTCCCGTTCAGCGTACTCGTAACTTTGCCGAACTTGTTCATTCACAACTGCGATTACCGCGGCGATAAGAAACACCACAGCTACTGCACCAGTGGCGATTAAGAGTTGGGTACGAATGCTATACAACCGCACTGTAAAGCTCCTGGCTAAAGGCTCTAAACATCAGAGGTTCTCCTCTCATAACTCATAGCACGAAGGCAGGTGAGCCGGGGTTGAAATCAAGCCTGAACTCAATAAATGCCCGTTTAATCGCGCTAAAATGGCATCTAATTCTGTAGCTTGTATCTCGCGGTTTTCTTGATAATCAGGAAAATGCAGGCCCGACAACGCGTTGCTGAGCTCTTCACTATTCAACGCTAGGGTTTCTTGCATAAATGTGGCATCCGCCGATGATGGTGCAGAGAGTTTTACACGGCCTTTTTCCCACAGTTCCGAGGCCACCCAATCAAGCATTTTCGCATGCTCTTGCCAAACATCACGGCGTACTACAAACAAATCTAATATTTCATGAGGGATTTGGCTGCTATCAAATAATACAGTTGCACCCTGTGATTTCAGCTGCGTTATGAAGGGTTCATAAGTGATGAGCATATCGACATCACCGGAAAGTACACTTTGTAAATGTTGGCTCGGAAGCACCAATTCCGGCTGCAAATCATTTTCATTTAACCCTAAGAATTGAATTGCCCGTTGTAATAAAAAAGCGCCCAAAGCGGTTTCTTCATAGCCCACTCGCAAAGGCCGTTGGCTTAACTCTGCGTGAGGCGCCAAGAGAACCGCATCGGCCCCCTGGGAGAAGCTAAGTATTCTAGCTACACACAAATCCATTTGATTATTACTTTGCAGGCGAATGGCCTCATCCAGCGTTACCAATGCGCCATCAAGCTGACCATTGGCAAACAAACGCGAAACTAAGGTGGTATCGGCGAGCATGTTTACCTTTATGGGCCGCTCGCCATAATATTCATTGCTAAATGGGCACTGCACACAGTTTTGTGTATGTGCAAGATAGAGGGGATGATAACCCAGCCACTGGTTACCAGCGATATTGACGGGTTCACGCATGGGGGTGCAAGCCGTAAGTAAACTCGCAGCCGCCAGTGCTAATACCAAGAAAGAGAGGCGCACACGAAAGCGTGAGAGCACAGCGCGAGCTTGCGCTACTTTGTTTCCCATTAACAGCAGAAATTGAACAACGGCTCTAACCACAAATCACTTCCCAAAGCGCTGATGCACTGGGCTCTTGGATATTTCAGAACCCTACTTTTGGAATATTAGCGCTTTTTAATGATTTGCTCAATTTTATGTAACACACGAAGCACAGGGAACGCATTGATTTGGCTGTAACGAAAAGGCTTTTTCGCTGCACGAGTTGTTTTTAGATAATGCTCGGCTACCGGCAGTTGCTGCTTCACATTTCGTTCTTTCAGCCGCTTTAACGCCGCTCCGTGCAAAGGTAAAAAGGCGTTGGGTGATTCACCACCGCGCTCTTGGGCTAGTTCCACCCAACGCGTTTTTCGTTTTCCACGATAAACAGGCACCTCGGGAAGATACATTGCAATTGGGTGAAGCATGAAGCCCATATCGCCAAACAGCCTTTCTGCTTGCCGCGCATTACTTACCTCACTACCTTGGAATTGCCAACTAGCTTGCCGCAACCGCGGTATATGAGCGATAAAACAATCTGAATAGGAAATGCCTCGTGGGGTTTTGTTTTCGCGTTTTTTCCGAAAATATACTGGAAGTTTACCGCTCAGGTAAGTGATGGCTTGATCGCGGCGTTTGCGTGCACCCTTCAAAAACAGCGGATGCAAAAAAGCGGCTTGCGGGTACTCATTAAAAAACGCCGGAATGTAATCGGTATCGGCCTCATCGATATCGCGCACAACTTGCATATCATCTTGCAAAAACAATGCATACTCGGTGCTGCGCTCGGTGGCTATTTCGAGCGCTAATTGCATATTGTTGTATAAACCACCATGGCGCTTGGTAAACGATTTCTCCGGCGCCAGCAAAACTTGCACGCCCTCTGCTTTTAATTCAGAGAGCACGGCTTGCGTTTCTTTATCATCGCTTCGATCATCAACTACAGTGATATTTACCCTAGGCCAATGGGTTTGCACAGAACGAATACAATTACGCAAGAATTGGCCACGATTAAACGAAAAAACAAACACGTCCATGGTTGCGCTTTGCTTAGTTACTGCATTCATTTAATGATATCTCACTCATTCATTGTTTCCATACATATCGCCGCGGCCGTTATAAATATTGCCACAGCCATTCCGACAATAAGCCTTTAACGGCAGCGCCACGCAAGCTGCGCTAAAACCGTTAATGGGCGTTTGGTATCGCTAATAAGCCCTAAATAATGATGAGTGTGAAGCCAAGCAAGCCCCTTCCACAAGTACATTTACGAAAAATTTCGAAGATTTAACAAAATCTCAACTTTAAACTACAGATCGCAGATTTTAACCTCAATATAGGCGCATTTAGCTACAAATTAATAACGTTTCAACGGCCACCAGAGCACGGTAGCTCTGATGGCTTTGGGCATAAGTTTGTGCCTAGCTATCGATACACAGGTATTTCAGTTCTGTGTACTCATCAATACCTTGGTGGCCGCCTTCGCGCCCAAGGCCTGATGCTTTTACGCCGCCAAACGGTGCGGTGGCATTAGAAATTAGCCCGGTGTTCACACCCACAATGCCCGCTTCGATGCCTTCGGCTACACGCCGCACTCGGCCGAGATCTTGAGCGTAAAAGTAAGCCGCTAGGCCAAACTCAGTGGCGTTAGCATACTCAACAGCCTGCGCTTCATCATCGAAAGGGATAACGGGCGCTACGGGCCCAAAGGTTTCTTCCCGAGTGAACAGCATATCCTGGCTGCCATCGGCAATAACCGTTGGTTCGAACCAAGTACCGCCTAGCTCATGGCGTGAGCCGCCACACACTACTCGAGCACCTAGCTCTAGTGCATCGGCAATATGGGCTTCCACTTTCTCTACCGCCGCCTCTGAAATTAATGGCCCAATCAGCACATTATCAGTAAAACCATCACCTACTTTCAGCGCTTGCACTTTGGCACTGAGCTTTTCCACAAATTCAGCATACACTGGCTTTTGCACATAAATGCGATTCGCACAAACACAGGTTTGGCCGGCATTGCGGAACTTGCTATCAATCAACCCCTGCACCGCAGCATCAATATCAGCATCATCAAAGACAATAAAAGGAGCATTACCACCAAGCTCTAGCGATAAGCGCTTCACCGTGGGTGCACATTGTTCCATTAACATAGAGCCCACTGCTGTGGAACCTGTGAAACTTAATTTACGTACGAGCTCGTTTTCGGTAAATACTTTGCCAATCGCTTTCGATGAGCCGGTAATTACACTGAACACGCCGGTTGGAACACCGGCCTCAGCCGCTAATGCAGCGAGCGCTAGTGCGGTAAGCGGTGTTTCGCTCGCTGGTTTAACCACAATAGTGCAGCCCACCGCCAATGCCGGCGCTACTTTACGAGTGATCATAGCTGCTGGGAAGTTCCAAGGCGTAACGGCCACACAAACACCCACCGGTTCGCGAGTAACAACAATACGTTGCGATTCTTGTGCGCCCGGGATTGTTTCGCCATACACCCGCCGGGCTTCTTCTGCAAACCATTCAATATAGCTCGCCGCATAGGCAATTTCGCCTTTAGCTTCGGCAAGCGGCTTACCTTGCTCGAGGGTCATGATCTCCCCTAAAGCTTGCTGATTGGCCATTACTAACTCATGCCATTTTTTAAGAACTTTTGCGCGTTCCTCTGCAGTTTTTTTCCGCCACGCAGGAAACGCGTGGTTAGCCGCCTGAATTGCTCGTTTGGCCTCTGCCTCACCACATTCCGGCACTTCGGCAATTTCCTTGCCATCGGCGGGATTCAATACAGCGATAGTTTTTTGGCTATCACTGGCAAGCCACTCACCGGCAATGTAGCAACGCTCAAAAATAAGGGCGCGAGCTTCTTTACTAATTGGCATAGGTTACTCCTAATCATGGTTTTGCTACGTTATGCTGAGTTATGTTGAGTTATGCATAGGCAAAAATGAGTACAAACTACAGTAGTTAACTAACAAAAAGCATAACAAGATCTCGAACAAAGCGCCAAAAAGCAAAAAGCGGATACACCTTTAGGATGTATCCGCCTTTGTTTGTTCACGCCTGTTTTACACTTATAGTTTTATATGATTCAGAAGGGAATATCATCATCGAAATCATTATCAAGTGGTGCTGGCTGCGCTGGCCGCTGCGGGCTTTGTGAGCCTTGATTCTGATTTTGGAAACCTTGGTTTTGGCCTCCGCCTTGGCCGGAACCTTGCCCACCATAACTTTGGCCGCCTTGGCCAGAACCTTGGTTCGGGCTTTGGTTATAGTTTTGCGATTGGCCACCAAAATCGCCACCACCGCCAGCTCCGCGGCTATCAAGCATTTGCATTTCATTACACACAATTTCAGTGGTGTATTTATCTTGGCCATCTTGGCCCTGCCACTTGCGTGTTTGCAAACGGCCTTCAATGTATACCTTGGAACCTTTTTTCAAATATTCACCGGCGATTTCAGCTAAACGGCGATAGCACACAATGCGGTGCCACTCGGTAATTTCCTTTTGCTCGCCAGTTTGTTTATCTTTCCATGATTCACTGGTAGCCACGCTAAAATTAGCAATAGCGGTGCTGTTTTGGGTGTAACGAACTTCCGGATCTTGGCCCAGATTACCCAAAATAATAACTTTATTAACCCCACGACTGGCCATAAATTTCTCCTGTTATCTTTTACTGAAAACGCGCCACGATTCCATTAATCGCAGTGGCATCATATTCATCTTTCTTAATTTTCAAATAGGTTGCGCCTTCATCAGGTATAACGATGGCTTCCTCAATTCCCGAAACGTCGGTGAGCGCTTGGGTTAGCTCTCGGGCCTCTTTAGGCGAAAGTGTTCGGGTAACAAAATTGAGGCGCGTAGTAGCAGACACCTGCAGCAAACCAATACTAAACAGCAACCAACATACTAGCAGGGCAACGCAAAAAAGCATAACGCCAAAAGCCCCGAAACTTTGAAATAAAAACCCGCCAGCAACACCACCAGCAAAGGCACCAAAAAACTGAAATGTAGTGTACAAACCACTGGCACTGCCTTTGCTACCCGCCGGCGCGTGCTGGGTAAGGAGCGCTGGGAAGCTAGCTTCTAAATAATTAAAACCAATAAAAAACAACCAAACTGAAAAAATTAAGCCCCATAATTGGCCTTGGAAAACCGCAATAGCTGACAAAGAAAGCGCCAACATCACTACGGCGAGGCGCATACCCAATACTTGTTTTTGCTTGCGCAACAAAACTAACATCATGGGAATCATCACTAGGAATGATAGCAGTAGCGTGGGTAAATAAAGCCAGCTGTGGTGTTCCGCCGCTAACCCAGCTTCAACCAATTGCAACGGTAAGGTGACGAACCATGCGGTTAACACTAAATGCAGCACAAATATGCCCGCGTTCAAGCGTTGCAACTGCATGTTTTTAAGCAGCCGGCCGAGTTCCTTTGGCACGGGGAGCACATCGCGGCTCGGCACCTGTTGATAGGTTTCTGGCATACCGCGCCACATCAGCAAGATACCACCCACCGCTAGGGCAGCTGTAAGCCAAAACAAACCGGACATGCCAATTACACCACCTAACAATGGCGCGATAATAAGTGCGAGCACAAATGATAAGCCAATACCCATGCCGATTACGGCCATTACTTTTGGCCGCTGCTCTTCTCGAGCGGAATCGGCGGCAAGTGCCAAAACAGCGCCAGCTATGGCGCCAGCACCTTGTAACACGCGGCCGAAAATAACACCTTGCATGGTATCGGCAAGTGCCGCCACCACACTACCGAGGGCAAAAATAGCTAGGCCACTTAAAATAACCGGGCGGCGGCCTATACGATCGGAAAGCCAGCCCATTGGGATTTGTAAGAACGCTTGCGTTAAACCGTAGGCACCAATCGCTATCCCTACTAAAAAAGGGCTGTAATCGGGGTAGCTTTGGCCGTAAATAGCCAATACGGGCATGATCAAAAATAGCCCTAGCATGCGTAAACCAAAAATTGAGGCTAACGTTGCTGCAGCTTTTTTCTCTGTGCGGTTTAATCGGTTTTGCTTCATTACCGGCGGTTTGTCCACTTCATAAAATCTGGCCAAGTCTAACAGAATAAGATGTAACACGTCAGTTAGAAATCATGGCGATTTGTGCGATAATGCACGATTACACTTTGCTCGCAAGAAAGGATGTTATGGATAAAATAGAAGTTCGCGGTGCTCGCACCCATAATCTGAAAAACATCAACCTGGAAATTCCGCGAGATAAGCTGGTGGTGATCACCGGGCTTTCCGGTTCGGGAAAATCATCACTCGCGTTTGATACCTTGTATGCGGAAGGCCAGCGCCGATATGTGGAATCGCTTTCTGCCTATGCGCGCCAATTTTTGAGCCTCATGGAAAAGCCCGACGTTGATTCCATTGAAGGTTTATCGCCTGCTATTTCCATTGAGCAAAAATCAACATCGCATAACCCCCGTTCTACCGTGGGTACGATCACCGAAATTTACGATTACTTACGCCTTATGTTCGCCCGTATTGGTGAACCTCGGTGCCCAGACCATAATGTAGCTTTAGCCGCACAAACGGTTTCGCAGATGGTGGACCAAGTGCTCGCCTTGCCTGAAGGGAGCAAAATTATGCTGCTCGCGCCGGTGGTGCAAGGGCGCAAAGGTGAACACCAAAAAACCTTAGAAAATTTGGCAACGCAAGGTTATTTGCGAGCTCGGGTAGATGGCAATGTGTGTGATCTTAGCGATCCACCCAGCTTGGAACTGCACAAAAAACACAACATTGAAGTTGTTGTGGATCGCTTAAAAGTGCGCCCAGGTTTAGAGCAGCGCTTGGCTGAATCTTTTGAAACGGCCTTAGAAATGTCCGGCGGCACCGCACTAATCGTGCCAATGGATGACAACGATAAAACGCCACCCATTATTTTTTCAGCTAACTTTGCTTGCCCCCACTGTGGTTATAGCATGCAAGAGCTGGAACCGCGTTTGTTCTCTTTTAACAACCCCGCAGGTGCTTGTGGCTCTTGCGATGGTTTGGGTGTTGAGCAATATTTTGATGCCGATAAGCTTGTGGGTAACCCAGAGCTCAGCCTAACCGGTGGCGCAATTCGTGGCTGGGATAAGCGCAATTTTTACTATTATCAAATGCTGCGTTCATTGGCGAAGCAATTCGAATTTGATTTGAATGCGCCTTTTCAGGATTTACCTCAGGATATTCGCGATTTAGTGTTGAATGGCTCTGGCAGCACCGATGTGAAGTTCAATTATGTGAACGATCGCGGTGATACTGTGGTGCGCAAACACCCTTTCGAAGGAATTATTCCAAATCTGCAACGCCGCTACCGAGAAACCGATTCGGCGGCCGTGCGCGATGATTTATCTAAATACCTTACCACCAAGCCTTGCCGCAGCTGCCATGGCACCCGTTTGCGCCAAGAAGCACGCAATGTGTTTGTGAACGATACAACCTTGCCTGAAATTGTGGAGCTGGCGATTGGTGATGCGTTGCAGTTTTTCACTGATATCAAGCTCAGTGGCCAACGCGAAAAAATTGCTGAAAAGATACTCAAAGAAATTAACGACCGTTTGCGCTTCTTGGTGAATGTTGGCTTAAATTACCTGAACTTATCGCGTAGTGCGGAAACGCTATCAGGTGGTGAGGCTCAGCGAATAAGGCTCGCGAGCCAAATTGGTGCCGGCTTGGTAGGTGTAATGTACGTGCTTGATGAGCCCTCGATTGGTTTGCATCAGCGCGATAATGAGCGCTTACTTACCACCTTGTGCCACTTACGTGATTTGGGTAATTCTGTGCTGGTTGTTGAGCATGATGAAGATGCGATTCGAGCGGCCGATTATGTAATTGATATTGGCCCAGGAGCCGGTGTGCATGGTGGCGAAATTGTAGCCCAGGGAACCTACGATGATATCGTTGCAAGTGAGGGCTCACTTACTGGTGATTACCTATCTGGCCGGAAGTGTATTGAAATCCCAAGTAAACGCAATAAGCCCGGCAAAGAATGGTTAGAACTTAAAGGGGCGCGTGGTAACAACCTTAAAAATGTGAACTTTAAACTACCAATCGGCTTAATGACCTGTGTAACCGGTGTATCGGGTTCGGGGAAATCAACCTTAGTAAACGATACGCTTTTTCCGCTTGCTCACCGCGAATTGAATGGCGCTACCACTGGGGCGATTGCTCCACACGATAGTATGCACGGGTTAGAGTTACTCGATAAAGTGGTGGATATTGATCAAAGCCCGATTGGCCGCACGCCGCGTTCTAACCCAGCCACTTACACTGGCATCTTTACACCGATTCGTGAACTTTTCGCTGGGGTACCAGAGGCTCGTTCACGTGGCTACAAACTCGGCCGCTTTAGCTTTAACGTTAAAGGTGGGCGCTGTGAAGCATGCCAAGGCGATGGCATGATAAAGGTAGAAATGCACTTTCTGCCCGATGTGTATGTGCCCTGCGATGTGTGTAAGGGTAAGCGTTACAACCGAGAAACCTTAGAGATTCAATACAAGGGCAAAACTATTGATGAAGTGCTCGAACTCACGGTAGAAGATGCTCGGGAATTCTTTGATGCCATTCCAGCGATAGCGCGGAAGTTGCAAACCTTGATGGATGTGGGGCTCTCGTACATTCGTTTAGGCCAAGCGGCTACTACGTTATCAGGTGGCGAGGCGCAGCGAGTAAAGCTAGCTCGGGAATTGAGTAAACGCGATACAGGGAAAACCTTATATATTCTCGATGAACCCACTACTGGTTTGCACTTTCACGATATTCAGCAATTGCTCACTGTGCTGCACAGGCTGCGTGATCACGGCAATACCATTGTGATTATCGAACATAATTTGGATGTGATAAAAACAGCAGATTGGATAGTAGATTTAGGCCCTGAAGGCGGCAGTGGTGGTGGCGAAATTCTGGTTACCGGCACTCCGGAGGATATTTGTAAATCAAAGGTTTCACACACGGCGCGCTTTTTAAAGCCGTTATTAGTGAAACCGGAGTAAATGATGGAAGGCACTCCGCAGCAACCGAAAAATTGCACGAGTTTACTTGAAGAGCTGGTGGCCGAAGCACGCAAGGCACCACCTGGTGGGCAAGTTGCTGATTATATTCCAGCTCTTGCCCATGTAAACGCGGATGCTGTGGGGATTGCTGTGGTAGAGCTCGATGGCACTGTGCATACCGCGGGTGATGCAAACGAAGCGTTCTCAATTCAGAGTATTTCCAAAATTTTTGGTTTGGCCATGGCCATGAACCGAATGGATGATGCACTGTGGGAGCGAGTTCGTATGGAGCCTTCAGGGCAAGCATTTAACTCGATTGTGCAGCTGGAATGGGAACATGGTATTCCCCGAAACCCCTTTATCAATGCCGGCGCTTTGGTGGTTGCTGATGTGCTAACGAGCCGTTACTCCTCGAGTAAAACAGCATTTGTTCAGTATGTTCGGCAACTTGCCAACAACGAAAGTATTCATGCGGATCACGATGTTTGGGAATCGGAAAAAGAACATGGTAACCGCAACGCGGCTTTAGCTTACTTGATGAAGAGCTTCGGCAATATTGAATCGGGCGTGCCTGAAGTACTCGACCATTACTTTTTCCAATGTTCCATAGCCATGAATTGTGTTGATCTGGCGCGCAGCCTTGGTTTCCTAGCCAATAAAGGGATACAGCCTGGCACCGAGCAACGAATTTGTGATGCGCGTTCGGCACACCGCATTAATGCATTGCTCTCAACGAGTGGGATGTATGATCAATCAGGGGAATTTGCCTTCACCGTTGGCTTACCTGCAAAAAGTGGTGTGGGCGGGGGAATTGTTGCTGTGGTGCCCGATTACGGCGTAATTTGTGCTTGGAGCCCACCGCTAAATCGTTACGGCAACCCGGCACGTGCCGTTGAAATGATTACTCAATTTGCGTTGCGCTTGGGGCTATCGGTCTATCATTAAGATTATCGGTTGCGAGTATCAGTGCATATCGCTCTAACCATTCTTGCAGTTCTGGTTCGGCGAGCAGTTCTTGCAATAATGTCATCAAGGCTTGCGGCGAAATAGCGCTGCTTTCACTAAAGATTATTTGTGTGGTGTAGGTGCCATCGGGTTCCGGCGCCGCATAAATATTATTGAGTAACTCCGGCTGCTCCACCTGCAACCAGTTCATGTATTCATCGGTAAACACAGCGAATTGTAATCTTTTATTACGCAGCATAGTGAGCAGAGTTTGCTGTGAATCAGCACGATACATCATGAAATCACGTTCTGACGTATCGATATCGATTTGGTATTGCGTGAAGCTATAGTGATAGCCAACCACCCCACCTACTCTATCCAAGGCTTTCGGTTGCCAGTACGCGTTCTGTGTTGAGTACAACCGATCTGAGCCGTGCATTATGGGTACTGAAGCAACATAATTCATGTCTTGCTGCCAACCCCAAACTTCTGATTCAAAGAAAATTACATCGCAGCAGCCTTCAGCACTAATCGCTTCATAACGCTCTTGGGGCCGAACCTCTCGAATAATAAATTGGTATTCCTCTTGGCGCTGGTTGAGAACCGCAATTAGCTCGCCGAGGAAGTGTTTCGGCATACGTGATGAGTAATAAGGAGGGAACTCATAGGCCGCAACGAAAACCGGCTGCGGTTTTGCTGGGCTTTGTTCAAAGTCTAGTTCTTGCTCAGCGAGGGCATAACTCGCGGCAAGTACGAAGGCAAAACTGAAAATCCACACGCATCGCTTCATTTGCATCTTTGCTTTCCTAAATGGGCTGCGAAAGTGTTACCTGAAGGCCTCAAGCACCACTTTCACAACGCGTTCTAATTTCTGCTACTCCGGTTTAACCACCTAATGAATAATAAGTGGCGGCTCCAGGGCCTACGGGTAGGCCGAACAAAAACACCCAGATATAGAATAAAATCACCCAGCCTACTAAGAAAATCATGGAGTATGGCAGCATGATTGAAATGAGTGTGCCGATACCAATATCCTTTTTATACCGCGCGGCCACCGCTAATATCAAGCCAAAATAGCTCATCATTGGCGTGATAATGTTAGTTACCGAATCGCCGATGCGGTATGCAGCCTGAACAAGTTCAGGTGCGAAACCGATTAACATCAGCATAGGCACAAAAATAGGCGCTGTTATGGCCCATTGGGCCGAGGCAGACCCGAGCATGAGGTTCACGAATGCACACATCAAAATAAAGAATACGAATACAAGAGGCCCGGTTAAATTGATGGTTTCTAAGAAAGCTGCACCGTTAATTGCTAAAATTGTGCCGAAGTTTGTCCAACCAAAGAAAGCCACGAATTGTGCGGCAAAAAATACCAACACAATATATAAGCCCATGCTGCTCATGGTTTTCGACATGGCATCAATCACATCACGGTCGTTCCGCATGCTCTTCGTTACATAACCATAAACGAAGCCCGGTATGGCGAAAGTAACGAAAATAAATACTACGATGCCATTCAAGAACGGTGAGCGGGCAATGCCGCCGGTTTCTTGATTTCGCAAAATACCCCATTCGGGCACAATAGTAATAGCGAGCAAAACAATTAACCCAAGGAAGGTTAACCCAGCAAATGCAAGGCCGCGCTTCTCGCTACTGTTCAGTTTCTCCATTTTAACTGAGCCGTCGTCTTCATACTCTTCGTCGCGCTCGCTTGGGTTATATTTCCCGAGCTTAGGCTCAACGATTTTTTCAGTTACAAAAGCGCCCATCGCGGCAATCAAGAAGGTGCTCACAGCCATGAAGTAGTAGTTCATTTCTGGACCCACGATATAATCTGGGTCGATAAGTTGCGCCGCTTCGGTGGTAAAGCCGGCTAGTAGTGGATCAACCGTGCCTATGAAAAGGTTGGCACTGTAACCTGCAGATACACCGGCGAACGCGGCGGCTAAACCTGCTAACGGATGGCGCCCCAATGAATGGAAGATCATTGCCGCTAATGGCACCAACACAACGTAACCTAACTCCGAGGCAGTATTGGAAATAACGCCCGCAAACACCACTACAATGGTTACCATGCGGGGCGAGGCGCCCATCACCATGCCGCGCATCATCGCTGAAAGCATACCGGAACGTTCGGCAACACCAACACCCAAGATAGCCACGAGAACAACACCTAATGGCGGAAAGTTAGTAAAATTCGTAACCAGGTTAGATACAATCCAGCGAACACCTTCGCCGCTCATAAGGCTGTTAACCGTGATCATAACGCCTTCATTCCCGGGGCGCGGATCCGCGGCGCTCACGCCGAAAAATGCCGCAATACCACTGGCAAGAACGATAAATATGGCAAAGAGCGCAAACAATGTGATGGGGTGAGGAAGTAAGTTACCGAGCCATTCAACGGTATCTAGAAAACG
The DNA here is from genome assembly GCF_003987135.1 of Aliidiomarina iranensis. Taxonomy (GTDB): domain Bacteria; phylum Pseudomonadota; class Gammaproteobacteria; order Enterobacterales; family Alteromonadaceae; genus Aliidiomarina; species Aliidiomarina iranensis. Next base: position 440,334 of record NZ_PIPJ01000001.1, on the reverse strand, counting down.
AGTAAACCAACCACGCTGCTCAATACTATTTGGGCTATTCTGCTTATTCTGCTTGTTATTTGCAGCGGACATGCCGTTCTCCTTTAACTCTTCGGTTCTGCTTTCGCTGGTTGATTATCAGTTTCTGGCTCAGATGCGCTTGCTTCTCTAGGAATCTGCTTTGAGCGTAGCGCGTTATTGTACGGTAAACTGGCGCGTGCAACAAATGCGCCTTGCCACCAAACTCGCAGCAACATCATGATCCCCGTTAGAACGAACCAAACACTCACTAAGCCGGTAGTTATAATCAATAGGTTATTAAAATTTCTGTGGCCACTATAATCCATGAAATGCAGGCGATACATCCAATCGGCTATTTCCCACGGATCGTTTCTGTGTCCGAGTACTATTCCACTTGCTTGGTCGATAAATACTTTGGTATTTAACTTATCGGCAAAGTGCACTTCAAAGCCGGGGCCAGCCCAACTTGGAAATGCATCACTGCGGGGAATATCTTTAATGCCGTTGAACATGCCAGAGCCGGTATAGGAATCAACCGCTAACCGCTGAGCCGTAATGGCAGATGTGTGCCAGCGGTGTCCGGTTTCGCCATCAAACCATGCAACCGCGTTGCCATAAATATTGCGAGTTTGCGGGTGGGTTTCATGCCCTCGCTCAAGCGCCGGCACATACTCGGCTTCCAATCTGGGTATGCCATCAATCAAGGTAATAGAAACCGACCGAACATCACCTAAACGCGCGAGGTGAATATCAGGTGTAGCATAGTTACTCATGCCCGCCAAAGGTGCTGCCGGTAATGTATGATAATACTGGTTCGCGGTAAGGGCCTCACGACCCTGCCAACTGAAATAAAAACCGCTAATAGTCCAAATAATAATTTGAACGAACAAAATGAGCCCGGCTCTTCGGTGCAAACTGCTAATCACCGACATAGCGAAGCTTCTTTGCAACCAGGTTCGTTGCGTTGATTCGGTTAACCCAGAGGCGCGCGAAAACGGATTCAATCGCCCCATAATCGCCTCCAAGGCCTAACGAGAAGCTTCTGCACGAGCAAAGTGATTCCGGAAATCGCAATGAGTAGTGTCATGATTGAGAAGAACTGCAACCACCATTTGGTGATATCTGAGCGTTCATCGTAATCCATAATATGCAGCATCCACATAAAATCGAAAACTCGCCAAGAATTGTGTCGTTTTGTTAGTAAATCGCCGGTATCGCGGCCAAGGTAGAGAGTTGTGCCGCGATTGTCGGCAAATTCTACCCGCCAAGCCGGCAAATGCTGAATGCTCAGTTCCCTAGGCGCTTCTTCACTGAGTAGTGAAACTTCTGCAATATCCGCCCCGGGATTTGAGCTCGGGGCATTGTAAAATCGTACCGCAAGCGCGCGAATATCTTCCTCTTCCGGCGAGATAACCGACAGTGTTTCTGCATTCAACAAATAGCTGCCAGCGTTATCACTTACTACAAAGGCATGCTGAAAGACCCCTGAAAGATAACGGTTTACCAATCGCACTTCAGTGATATTCGGGAACGAGAAGCTTAGCTCGGGAATTTTATCCAGCAGCTGAAAATTTGAAATAGGCTGATCTGCCTGCTTAACCAAGTGATCGCCGTGAATATAAGGCAGCTGCATGATAACCATTGCGGCACCGGTGATGCTCCAAATGATTAATTGAATACCGAAAAGTAAGGTTAACCAACGATGAATTTTTCGATTTTTTAAGGCCTTGAAGCGCATATTAGACTTATAGTTATGGTGTTATGCGGAGGATTATTTTTAACATGAAGGAGAAAGAAATGATAGCTTGGCTTTGCATTCGCCCAATAAAAAAGGCGCCCGTAGGCGCCTTCTAGCAAGATGTTAACTTAATTCAGTTAGAATTAGTCAAGAATCTTCGATACTACACCAGCGCCTACGGTACGGCCGCCTTCACGGATAGCGAAGCGTAAGCCGTCGTCCATCGCGATTGGTGCAATCAATTCAACTACGAATTTGATGTTGTCACCAGGCATTACCATTTCTACGCCTTCTGGTAGCTCTACAGCACCCGTTACGTCTGTTGTACGGAAGTAGAACTGTGGACGATAGCCTTTAAAGAATGGCGTATGACGGCCACCTTCTTCTTTGCTCAACACGTACACTTCAGCTTCAAACTTAGTGTGTGGCGTGATTGAACCTGGCTTCGCTAATACTTGGCCACGTTGAATATCTTCACGCTTAGTACCACGTAACAACGCACCAATGTTCTCACCTGCACGACCTTCGTCAAGCAACTTACGGAACATTTCTACACCTGTTACTGTAGTTTTCGTGGTGTCTTTCAAACCAACGATAGCTACTTCATCACCAGTGTTTACAATACCGCGCTCTACACGACCGGTTACTACTGTACCACGGCCTGAGATTGAGAATACGTCTTCGATTGGCATCAAGAATGGCTTATCGATATCACGCTCTGGCTCTGGGATGTAGTTATCTAACGCTTCTGCTAGCTCTAGAATCTTCTGTTCCCACTGCTCTTCGCCTTCCAACGCTTTTAGCGCTGAACCTTGAATTACTGGTAAATCGTCGCCTGGGAAATCGTACTCTGAAAGAAGTTCACGAACTTCCATCTCTACCAATTCCAACAACTCTTCGTCGTCTACCATGTCGCACTTGTTCATGAATACTACGATGAACGGTACGCCTACCTGACGTGACAACAAGATGTGCTCACGTGTTTGTGGCATTGGGCCATCAGTAGAAGCGACTACTAAGATAGCGCCGTCCATTTGCGCAGCACCAGTGATCATGTTTTTCACATAATCCGCGTGACCTGGGCAATCTACGTGTGCGTAGTGACGAGTTGGCGTATCGTATTCTACGTGTGAAGTAGAGATGGTGATACCACGCGCTTTTTCTTCTGGCGCGTTATCAATCTGTGCGAAATCACGAGCAGAACCACCGTAGTGCTTCGCTAATACTGATGTAATCGCTGCCGTAAGAGTAGTTTTACCGTGGTCAACGTGACCGATAGTGCCTACGTTTACGTGCGGCTTAGAACGTTCAAACTTTGCTTTAGCCATTGCTATATTCCTTAATAAAAGTTAGAAGCCCGACTCGCATGAGCCGGGACAAGAACTCAACTATTAATCTTTAGTGTTGCGCGCAGCGATTACTGCTTCTGCAACGTTGTTCGGAGCTTCTTGATACTTCAAGAATTCCATCGCATATGATGCGCGACCCTGAGTTTGTGAACGCAGGTCAGTTGCGTAGCCGAACATTTCAGCTAGTGGCACTAACGCACGAACCTGCTTCAAAGCACCTGGAGCATCGTCCATACCTTCGATCATACCGCGACGACGGTTCAAATCACCAACTACGTCACCCATGAAGTCTTCTGGTGTTACAACTTCAACCTGCATGATTGGTTCTAGCAGGGCAGGCTTCGCTTGCAGGGCACCTTTCTTAAAGCCCATGCTACCAGCGATTTTAAACGCCATTTCGTTAGAGTCAACGTCATGGAATGAACCATCGTATAAAGTAACTTTTACGCCAAGTACTGGGAAGCCAGCGAGAACACCGTTCTGCATCTGCTCTTGACAGCCCTTGTCTACTGCTGGGATGTATTCCTTAGGAACAACACCACCAACGATTTCGTTAACGAATTCGTAGGTTGCAGCTTCATCACCTTCTTCAGTATCACCTTGGTCAAGACTTAGTGGTTCCATACGCAACCAAACATGACCGTACTGACCGCGACCACCAGATTGACGTACGAATTTACCTTCGACTTCAACTTTCTGACGGATAGTTTCACGATAAGCAACCTGAGGTTTACCAACGTTACACTCAACTTTAAACTCACGCTTCATCCGGTCAACGATGATATCCAAGTGTAGTTCACCCATACCTGAAATAATCGTTTGGCCTGATTCTTCGTCAGTTTTAACACGGAAAGATGGATCTTCTGCTGCTAGTTTACCTAGTGCAATACCCATCTTCTCTTGGTCGGCCTTTGTTTTTGGCTCAACCGCTACAGAGATTACTGGCTCAGGGAATTCCATCCGCTCTAGAATTACGATCCGATCGTGTGAACACAAAGTGTCACCCGTGGTTACGTCTTTCAATCCGATCGCTGCTGCGATATCACCGGCGCGAACTTCTTTCAATTCCTGGCGGTCGTTAGCATGCATTTGCACGATACGGCCGAAACGCTCTTTCTTCATTTTTACAGAGTTGTATACAGAATCACCTGTATTAACAACACCAGAATAAACGCGGAAGAACGTTAGTGTTCCTACGAACGGGTCAGTTGCGATTTTGAATGCTAATGCTGCAAACGGCTCATCGTCGTCTGATTTACATCTAACTTCAGTTTCATCTTCCAAGATGCCGTTGATATCTTTTACTTCAGTTGGCGAAGGAAGATATTCAATTACCGCATCAAGCACTGCCTGAACGCCTTTGTTTTTGAACGCAGAACCACAGAATACTGGCACAATTTCGTTGGCAAGAGTACGAGTACGAAGACCGAATTTAACTTCTTCTTCGGTTAACTCACCTTCTTCCAAGTATTTGTTCATCAGTTCATCATTGGCTTCAGCAGCTGCTTCAACAAGTTCGTTGTGCAACTCTTCTGCTTCATCAACTAAATCTTCTGGAATCTCACCGTAAGTGAAGCTCAAACCTTGGTCGGCTTCATTCCAGTGAATTGCCTTCATTTTTACTAAATCCACAACGCCTTTGAAATCTTCTTCAGCGCCGATAGGAAGTTGTAATGGAACGGCTACCGCTGCCAAGCGAGTTTTCACTTGTTTCACAACATTAATGAAATCAGCACCCATACGGTCCATTTTGTTAACAAATATCATGCGTGGAACTTCATATTTGTTAGCTTGGCGCCATACAGTTTCTGTTTGTGGTTGCACACCTGAAGAGGCACACAGTACCACAACAGCACCATCTAGTACGCGCAATGAACGTTCTACTTCAACGGTGAAGTCAACGTGTCCTGGAGTATCGATGATGTTGATACGGTGCTCAGGGAACTGCTTATCCATACCGGCCCAGAAACTTGTTACAGCAGCTGAAGTAATGGTAATACCACGCTCCTGTTCCTGTTCCATCCAGTCTGTCGTTGCTGCGCCATCATGCACTTCACCAAGTTTGTGTGACAAACCGGTGTAAAAAAGTACACGTTCGGTGGTGGTTGTTTTACCAGCGTCTACGTGAGCAACGATACCGATATTACGATAGCGTTCGATCGATGTTTTTCTTGCCACAATTGCTTCCTCTTAAATTAGAGTTGAGAGCGTGTAATTACCAGCGGTAGTGAGCGAATGCTTTGTTCGCTTCAGCCATACGGTGTACGTCTTCACGCTTCTTCACAGCAGAACCTTTGTTCTGAGAAGCATCTAGCATTTCACCAGCTAGACGTTGAGCCATAGATTTTTCACCACGACCACGTGACGCATCAACCATCCAGCGCATTGCTAGGGTGTTACGACGAACAGGGCGAACTTCAACTGGTACCTGGTAAGTAGAACCACCAACGCGACGAGATTTAACCTCTACCGCAGGGCGAATATTATCAAGTGCATCTTCAAACACTGACATGTGATCTTTACCAGCTTTATCCGCAACGATGCTTAATGCACCGTAAACGATTTTTTCAGCGACTGATTTTTTACCATCAACCATGACAACGTTGATGAATTTTGCCAACAACTCTGATCCGAACTTAGGATCCGGCAGGATTTTACGTTGACCGACGACGCGTCTTCTAGGCATAGGAATTCTCCGATATCTTCAGGGGTTACCCAAAACTTACAAATTTATTTAGTTTGGCCTTACTTACAACGGAGAACCGTTAAGATTTAGGCCGCTTCACGCCGTATTTAGAACGGCCTTGTTTACGATTGTTTACGCCTGCACAGTCAAGTGCGCCGCGTACGGTGTGATAACGCACACCTGGCAAGTCTTTTACACGACCGCCACGAATCAAAATAACACTGTGCTCTTGCAAGTTATGGCCTTCACCACCGATGTATGAAGTTACTTCATAGCCGTTGGTTAAACGCACACGACATACTTTACGCAATGCTGAGTTAGGTTTTTTAGGGGTAGTAGTATATACGCGAGTACATACACCACGCTTTTGTGGACAAGCTTGCAGAGCCGGTACGCTACTCTTTTCAACCGGCTTCTTGCGGCCTTTCCGCACTAATTGGTTTACTGTTGCCATGGTTTCTCCAAATTATACATTTTACAACAAGGCGAAACGCCCGCGTGGCCATAGCCACCCAAGCGCACTGCCTATTTTTATGGTATCAGTCGCTAAATCCGCACCATAAAAAAGGTTGAATCCCCGAAATAGGGAGGCCGAATTTTATAGGTTATAAATTACCCTGTCAACCAGAACACTCACTGGATGCGGCGGTTGGGTATTGTAAGGAAAAATAAATGCGTTAGCCAACTTCCGCATGATTTACTCATAACAAAAAGCCCGGCACATGGCCGGGCTTTTAAAAGTTACGCTAACTGCTAATTCAGTTTACTCTGAATCTGAAGAATCCGCGTTATCTGAACCTTCGTTCAATGCTTCGCTTAATGCAGCTTCCGCATCGGCAGCAGTTACTGTAGGTACTGCGAACATTTCACGGCGTTTACGCTGCCGTTCTTGATGATAAGCAAAACCTGTACCTGCCGGGATCAAACGACCCACGATTACGTTTTCTTTCAGGCCGCGCAAAGGATCTTCTTTGCCCTGCACTGCAGCTTCCGTAAGCACCCGCGTTGTTTCTTGGAACGAAGCCGCTGAGATAAACGATTCCGTTGAAAGCGATGCTTTCGTGATACCAAGTAACTGACGATCATAAGTTGCCGGCATTTTGCCTGCTTCTTCGAGCGCACGGTTCACTTCGATAACTTTCGAGAACTCAGCTTGCTCACCTTCAAGCAACTCAGATTCACCTGGGTTCATAATAATTACTTTACGCAACATCTGGCGAACAATAACTTCGATGTGCTTATCGTTAATTTTTACACCCTGGAGGCGGTAAACTTCTTGCACTTCATTCACGATGTAATTCGCTACTGCTGATACACCACGTAAGCGCAAGATGTCCTGCGGCGCTTCAGGGCCATCGGCGATAACTTCACCACGGGTTACCTGTTCACCTTCGAACACGTTCAGTTGACGCCACTTCGGAATCATCTCTTCGTAATGATCGCCACCATCTAATGGTGTAATCATTAAGCGGCGCTTGCCTTTGGTTTCTTTGCCGAATGATACCGTACCGGTAACTTCTGCAAGAATCGCTGGCTCTTTTGGCTTCCGCGCTTCGAACAAATCGGCAACGCGTGGCAAACCACCCGTGATATCCCGAGTTTTCGAACCTTCTTGCGGAATTCGCGCTACTGTGTCACCGATACCTACTGTTGAACCATCGTTCAAGCTTACAATCGCGTTACCTGGTAAGAAGTATTGTGCTGGCATATCGGTACCAACGATGTTCACGTCGTTACCTTTGTCATCTACCAACTTCACCATTGGCCGCATGTCTTTACCAGCGCTTGTGCGTTGGCCAGTTTCAAGAATAACGGTGCTGGTTAGGCCGGTTAGTTCGTCTGTTTGCGTGGTGATAGTTACACCATCAATCATATCAACGAACTTAATGTTACCCGCTACTTCGGTAATAATTGGATGCGTATGCGGATCCCAATTTGCTACCGTTTCGCCTGCCGCTACTTCTTCACCATCACGCTTCTTCAAGATTGCACCGTAAGGCACTTTATAACGCTCACGCTCGGCACCGAACTGATCAATCAAAGTAAGTTCAGCTGAACGCGAAGTGATAACCAAATGCTTATCACTGTTCTCTACACTTTTCGCGTTATGCAACTTCACGCGGCCAGGATTCTTCACCTGAATCGCATTGGCTGCTGAATCTCGAGACGCCGCACCACCGATGTGGAACGTACGCATGGTTAACTGTGTACCCGGCTCACCGATTGATTGAGCAGCGATAACACCTACTGATTCACCATCGTTTACTAGGTGTCCACGCGCCAAATCACGGCCGTAACAGTTCGAACACACACCATGAATTGAATCACAGGTGATAACAGAGCGAACTTTCACTTCATCAACTGAATGCTCTTCGAGTAAATCACACATCTTTTCATCAAGCAGCGTGTTGCGCGGAATAAGCACATTTTCTGAACCTGGCTGCACAACGTCATCGCATACAACACGGCCTAGCACTCGTTCACGCAACGGCTCTACTACATCACCACCTTCAATTAATGGCTTCACGATTAAACCTTCGTGCGTGCCACAATCGGTTTCGGTGATAACGAGGTCTTGTGCAACGTCTACTAAACGGCGTGTTAGGTAACCGGAGTTCGCAGTTTTCAGTGCGGTATCCGCCAAACCTTTACGCGCACCGTGAGTTGAGATGAAGTACTGAAGTACGTTCAAACCTTCACGGAAGTTAGCAACGATAGGGGTTTCGATGATTGAGCCATCTGGCTTTGCCATCAAACCACGCATACCCGCTAACTGACGAATCTGTGCGGGGGAACCCCGAGCGCCAGAATCGGCCATCATGTAAACAGAGTTAAACGATTGTTGTTCTTCCTGTTCACCTTTGGCATTCGTTACCATTTCTTTCGATAAGTTATCCATCATCGCTTTCGATACTTTCTCGTTCGCGGTGGACCAAATATCGATAACTTTGTTGTACTTCTCGCCTGCTGTTACCAAGCCTTGCTCGAACTGATCTTGAATTTCCGCAACTTGCTGATCAGCATCTTCGATGATTTCAGCTTTGGCTGTTGGGATTTCCATGTCGTTGATACCAACTGAAGAGCCTGAAACCATCGCAAAATGGAAACCGGTGTACATTAGTTGGTCGGCAAAGATAACGGTTGGCTTGAGGCCGCAATCACGATAAGTGCGGTTCAATAATCGAGATATCTGCTTTTTACCCATGTTCTGATTGATCGCTTCGAAAGGAATACCTTCTGGCAGGATCAACGAGAAGATTGCACGGCCGATAGTAGTATCAACAATCTTAACTTCTTCTGTTCGCTCACCTTCTTCGGTAAACAGAACTTCATTGATACGAACCTTAACGCGAGCATGCAGTTCTGCCGCACCGGTACGGTACGCTTTTTCTGCTTCTTTCGGGCTCTTCAATACCATGCCTTCACCACGCCCGTTCACTTTTTCACGGGTCATGTAGTAAACGCCCAATACAACGTCCTGTGAAGGAACGATGATTGGCTCACCACTTGCGGGCGATAGCACGTTATTGGTCGACATCATCAGTGCACGGGCTTCCATTTGCGCTTCTAGCGTTAATGGAACGTGCACAGCCATTTGGTCACCATCAAAGTCAGCGTTATAGGCCGCACACACTAGTGGGTGCAACTGAATAGCTTTACCTTCAATCAGTACCGGTTCGAACGCTTGAATACCCAAACGGTGCAATGTTGGTGCACGGTTAAGCAGTACAGGATGCTGACGAATCACTTCATCAAGGATATCCCAAACCTCTGGTAATTCGCGCTCTACCATTTTCTTGGCAGCTTTAATTGTTGTCGCAAAACCACGTGATTCTAGTTTGCCGTAAATGAATGGTTTGAATAATTCCAACGCCATTTTTTTCGGCAAACCACACTGGTGTAGGCGCAGTTTCGGACCAACAGTAATTACTGAACGGCCTGAGTAATCAACACGCTTACCAAGTAGGTTTTGACGGAAACGACCCTGCTTACCTTTGATCATATCAGCCAAAGATTTTAGAGGACGCTTATTAGAACCTGTGATCGCACGGCCACGACGACCGTTATCAAGAAGCGCATCAACAGCTTCTTGTAACATCCGTTTTTCGTTACGTACGATAATATCTGGTGCTGCTAGATCTAAAAGACGCTTCAAACGGTTGTTACGGTTGATTACTCGACGATATAAATCGTTCAAATCAGAAGTAGCAAAACGGCCACCATCAAGTGGTACCAACGGACGCAAATCTGGTGGTAACACCGGCAGAACTTTTAAGATCATCCACTCTGGTTTGTTACCAGATTGATGGAAGGATTCAAGCAGTTTCAAACGCTTGCTGATCTTCTTCCGTTTTGTTTCGGAATTCGTTTCTGGTAACTCTTCGCGCAACATTTTGATTTGAGCTTCCAAATCAATTTCTTTTAATAGGTGTAAAATTGCTTCTGCACCCATTTTTGCGTTGAATTCATCACCATGTTCTTCTAGGGCATCGAGGTATTCCTCTTCACCTAAAAGTGAACCTTCCTCTAGCGATGTCATGCCTGCATCGATGACAACATAAGATTCAAAATACAAAATGCGTTCGATATCACGTAACGTCATATCGAGCATCAAACCGATCCGGGACGGTAATGATTTCAAGAACCAAATGTGCGCAACTGGGCTTGCCAATTCGATGTGGCCCATACGCTCACGACGAACTTTGGTAAGCGTTACTTCAACGCCACATTTTTCACAAATAACGCCACGATGTTTCAAGCGCTTATATTTGCCACATAAACATTCGTAATCTTTTACTGGCCCGAAAATACGCGCACAGAAAAGGCCATCACGCTCTGGTTTGAACGTACGATAGTTAATGGTTTCTGGTTTCTTTACTTCACCAAATGACCAGCTCCGGATTTGGTCCGGCGATGCTAGTGCAATACGGATGCGATCAAATTCTTCGCTATCTTTTTGTGGCTTCAGAAACTTTAGTAAATCTTTCACGTTTCATCTCCTGTCGGAGTTAAGCTTGTCGAGGGAGTGAACCCTCGACTTCGCTGACTCTATGCCTATCGCTAAGCGAACACTTGCTGCTTATTCGTCTTCTAACTCGATGTTAATACCTAACGAGCGAATCTCTTTCAGCAACACGTTGAACGATTCAGGCATACCCGGATCCATTGCATGATTACCATCTACGATGTTTTTGTACATCTTAGTTCGGCCATTCACATCATCAGATTTAACCGTTAGCATTTCTTGTAGCGTATACGCGGCGCCGTATGCTTCGAGTGCCCACACTTCCATCTCACCGAAGCGCTGACCACCGAATTGAGCTTTACCGCCCAACGGCTGCTGAGTAACCAAGCTATAAGAGCCGGTTGAACGCGCATGCATCTTATCATCCACTAAGTGGTTGAGTTTCAGCATGTACATGTAGCCAACAGTTACCGGACGCTCAAAGGTATCGCCGGTACGGCCATCAAATAGTGTTACCTGACCTGACTCAGGTAAATCCGCCATTTTCAGCATCGCTTTGATTTCAGTTTCGATCGCACCGTCGAATACCGGTGAAGCCATCGGCAAACCTTTTTTCAGGTTTTCGGCTAATCGCATCACTTCGTCATCGCTAAATGTACTTAAATCAACGTCTTGACGGCCCTTGCCAATGTCGTAGGCTTTTTGAATAAATTCACGAAGCTCAGAGACTTTTTGCTGTGCTTCGATCATCTTCTCTATCTTACGACCTATACCACGAGCCGCAGCACCTAAGTGAGTTTCTAGAATCTGACCCACGTTCATTCGCGATGGAACACCTAACGGGTTCAATACGATATCAACAGCATCACCGTTTTCATCGTAAGGCATATCTTCAACCGGAACGATTGTTGAAATAACACCCTTGTTACCATGACGACCAGCCATCTTATCGCCTGGCTGAATACGGCGCTTAACGGCTAGATAAACTTTCACGATTTTTAGAACGCCAGGTTGTAAATCATCACCTTGAGTTATTTTCCGGCGTTTCTCATCGTAACGCTTATCGTAATCTTCGCGCAGTTCTTCATATTGCTGTGCAATTTGTTCTAGATCTTGCTGAGCTGATTCTTCTTTCAAGCTCTGCGTTAACCATCTGCTGCGGTCCATCGATGCCAGTTTCGATTCGTCAAAACCATTACCTAGCAATAAGCTACGAACGCGTGCAAACAAGCCTTCTTCTAGAATTTTAAACTCATCGGTAAGATCTTTCTTCACCTGAGCTAACTGCATGGCTTCGATATCAAGCGCACGCTTATCTTTTTCCACACCATCCCGAGTGAATACTTGCACGTCAATTACAGTACCGTTCACGCCGTTTGGTACGCGTAACGAGCTGTCTTTTACGTCCGAAGCTTTCTCACCGAAAATAGCACGGAGAAGTTTCTCTTCCGGTGTTAGCTGGGTTTCACCTTTCGGCGTTACTTTACCCACTAAGATATCACCGCCGTTTACTTCGGCACCGATATACACAACACCTGATTCATCAAGTTTACCGAGAGCTGATTCACCAACATTTGGGATATCAGAAGTAATTTCTTCTGCACCAAGTTTGGTATCACGAGCCACACAGTTTAATTCTTGGATATGAATCGTGGTTAAACGATCTTCTTGTACAACTCGCTCAGATACCAAGATTGAATCTTCAAAGTTGTAACCATTCCAAGGCATAAATGCCACGCGCATGTTCTGACCAAGTGCAAGTTCACCTAGATCCGTTGACGGCCCATCGGCTAGCACATCACCACGCATAACCGGCTCACCATCTTTTACGCATGGCTTCTGGTTAATACAGGTGTTTTGGTTTGAACGTGTGTATTTAGTTAAGTTGTAGATATCAATGCCGGCTTCACCAGCGATCAACTCTTCTTCATTAACCTTAACTACGATACGGCTGGCATCAACATAATCGATAACACCGCCCCGCTTAGCAACCACGGTTACGCCGGAATCTACCGCAACAGTGCGCTCAATACCGGTACCTACTAGTGGTTTATCTGCTCGCAATGTTGGCACAGCTTGACGTTGCATGTTCGAACCCATCAAAGCACGGTTAGCATCATCGTGCTCAAGGAATGGAATCATGCTCGCTGCGATCGATACGATCTGCTGCGGCGCAACATCCATGAATTGCACTTGTTCTTTCGAAGTCAGTGTAAATTCATTATTGAATCGGCTTGGTACCAGCTCTTCTTGAATTTCACCTTTTTCATTCAAAGTGATATTCGCCTGAGCGATGACATACTTGCCTTCTTCGATTGCTGAAAGATATTCAACATCATCGGTAACAACACCGTTTGCAACTTTCCGATATGGCGTTTCTAAGAAGCCATATTCGTTCGTGCGCGAGAAGGTTGCAAGTGAGTTAATTAGACCGATGTTCGGACCTTCAGGTGTTTCGATAGGACACAAACGACCGTAGTGCGTTGGGTGTACATCTCGAACTTCGAAGCCTGCTCGTTCACGAGTAAGACCACCTGGACCTAAAGCAGAGATACGACGTTTGTGCGTCACTTCTGACAATGGGTTGTTTTGGTCCATAAACTGAGATAATTGGCTCGAACCAAAGAATTCTTTCACCGCTGCCGAAATTGGCTTCGCGTTGATCAAATCTTGCGGCATGATGGCATCTAGATCACCTAAGCTTAGGCGTTCTTTTACAGCACGCTCAACGCGCACAAGGCCTACACGGAATTGGTTTTCAGCCATTTCACCCACAGAACGAATACGGCGGTTACCTAGGTGGTCGATATCATCAACAACATCTAAACCATTCCGAATTTCGATCAGTTTGCGCATTACCGCTACGATATCTTCGCGCGCTAGTGTGCCTTGGCCCGTAAGCTCTTCTCGCCCTAAACGACGATTAAACTTCATACGGCCTACAGTAGAGAGGTCATAGCGATCTTCTGAGAAGAACAAGTTCTCAAATAAGCCTTCTGCTGCTTCTTTAGTGGGCGGCTCGCCCGGACGCATCATGCGGTAAATCTCTACCAATGCTTCCAAACGGTTGCTGCTTGAATCAACACGCAAAGTTTCGCTGATGTACGGACCATGGTCTAAATCGTTTACGAATAGTGTTTCAAATTTCTTGAATCCTGCTTCACGCAATTTAGCCAATAGCTCTAGCGTAATGATGTCATTCGCTTTCGCAATAACTTCGCCAGTTTTCTTTACTACGTAATCTTTAGCAAGCACTTTGCCTACTAAGTAATCTACCGGCACTTCCATCTCTTTAATGTCGAGATCGGTAATTTGTTTGATGTGGCGCGCTGTTACTCGGCGAGCTTTCTCAACGATAACAGTGCCATCTGGTGCCTTAATATCGAATAACGCAGTTTCTCCGCGTAAACGATCTGGCACTACTGCCATGTAGATTTTATCGCGGCGAACTTCAAAGAAGCTGTTCTCAAAGAACATTTCTAAGATTTGCTCGTCGGTATAATCAAGTGCACGAAGGATGATCGTGGCTGGTAATTTACGACGGCGATCGATACGAACAAACACATTGTCCTTCGGATCGAATTCGAAGTCTAACCAAGAGCCACGGTAAGGAATAACCCGTGCATTATATAAAACTTTACCAGATGAATGCGTTTTACCACGATCGTGATCGTAGAATACGCCTGGTGAACGGTGTAGCTGAGAAACGATTACCCGCTCAGTACCATTAATTACAAAAGTACCGTTCTCTGTCATGAGCGGAATTTCGCCCATATACACTTCTTGCTCTTTGATTTGTTTAATCGTACCTGCAGGCGCGTCACGGTCATACATGACCAGACGTAATGTCACCCGCAAGGGAGCAGAATAAGTAACGCCACGAATCTGACATTCTTTTACATCAAATACCGGGTTACCAAGACGGTAACTGACATACTGCAATTCAGCATTGCCGGAATAACTGGCGATAGGGAATACAGAGCGGAAAGCCGCTTCTAATCCATATCCGCCTTCGGGATCGGCATCAATAAATTTCTTAAATGAATCGAGCTGAATAGAGAGCAGGTAAGGCACTTCAAGCACCTGAGGGCGCTTTCCAAAGTCCTTACGAATACGTTTTTTTTCAGAGTAGGAGTACGCCATGGGGTTCCTCAGCTAGCTGATTTCTGACCCTAGCCACCAAAGGAGTTTGGTAGCTGCCAACGAATTTCGTCACAATTCGTTCGCCTGTATTATCACTGTCGATATACCCACAAATACAGGAAAAATGGGTGTATCCTTTTTAGCGCAAAAAGCCTGGTGACAATTACGTCACCAGGCCAAAGCCTTATAGGCCCCGCTGAAGATCAAGAGTATTACTTGATCTCAACTTCTGCACCAGCTTCTTCAAGCTGCTTCTTCAGTTCTTCAGCGTCCGCTTTCGCGATGCCTTCTTTCACAGCTACTGGAGCTGATTCAACCAAAGCTTTCGCTTCTTTCAGGCCTAAACCTGTAGCTGAACGTACTGCTTTGATTGCGCCAACTTTATTAGAGCCTGCGCCTTTAAGCATTACAGTGAATTCAGTTTGTTCTTCTGCAGCTTCACCAGCGGCAGCAGGACCAGCAGCTACTGCAACAGCAGCAGATGCGTCAACACCGAATTTTTCTTCAGCAGCTTCGATCAACTCTACCAATTCCATAACTGGCATTTCAGCGATCGCGTTTAAGATATCTTCTTTAGTCAGAGCCATTTCTCTAAACTCCCGGGTTAAGGATTAAAAAATTAAATTTATTTTGTCGCTTATTTAGCGTCTTTGATTGCACCAAGCACACGGACAAATTTAGTAGGTACTTCATTGATAGTACGAACAAATTTGGTAACCGGAGCTTTGAAGGTGGCAAGCAATTTGGCCAATGCTTCGTCGCGTGTCGGAAGTGATGCTACTGCGTCCAATTTCTCTGGACCCATTAAACCATTACCGATAGACAATGCAGTAACTTTCAAATGCTTTGATGATTTCTGTGCATCTTTGAACAAGCGAGCAGCGCTGCCTGGTGCATCGATAGAGAAACCATATACCAAAGGACCTTTCAGTACAGATTCAATGTCTTCAAACTTCGTGCCTTCTAGAGCGCGCTTTGCAAGAGTGTTCCGAATAACTTTCAGATACACGCCTTGTTCGCGAGCTTGGCGGCGAAGTACGGTTAGTTCCGCAACTTCCATTCCACGATACTCAGCTACAGCGACGGATAGTGCTTCTGAAGCAACATCGTTAACTTCTTTAACGATTGCTTTTTTTGCTACTAAACCAAGTGCCACTAGCATCACCTCGTGTTAAGAGTTTCTAGCTTTCGCTTTCCACTCGTACGTTACAATTTGGCAGGTTTGTTTAAACTAAACGCCCCTACCGCTTTGTCACGGTGAATCTCTACCCAGAGAGTCTGAGTCGGATATCACCATCTGCGCTGGCTTTCAATGATTAAGCAAATACCTCTCGGCATTTGCGCCTGCGGTCTTGGATGAGAGCCACATCATTAAACAATGAGAGGCGACTCCAACCCTAAAACTGAAACAGATTTTAATAGTTGTTAGTATTTAAGTGTAAGCACTAAGTACCAACAACCTTTGAGCTATTAGCTTTCGCTAATTAGCTGCGCGCTTCTAGTGTAGATTGATCTACACGAACGCCCGCACCCATAGTGGTCGATAAGCTCACACGGCCAATGTAAGAACCCTTGGCGTTGGCTGGCTTGGCTTTTTTCAAAGCAACCAATAACGCTTCTAAGTTTTCTTTCAGTTTACCGTCTTCGAAATCTACGCGACCGATGGTGCAATGAATAATACCATTCTTATCGTTACGATAACGTACCTGACCGGCTTTTGCATTTTTAACTGCAGTTTCTACGTCTGGAGTTACCGTACCTGTTTTTGGGTTTGGCATTAGGCCACGAGGACCTAGAACTTGGCCAAGTTGGCCAACAACGCGCATTGCATCAGGAGATGCGATAACGACGTCGAAATTCATTTCGCCTTTCTTCACTTGCTCAGCGAGGTCTTCCATACCTACTAGTTCAGCACCAGCGGCTTTGGCTTTCTCAACATTTGCACCTGAAGTAAATACTGCTACTCGCACATCACGGCCAGTGCCGTTTGGTAGTACAGTTGCACCACGAACGTTTTGGTCTGATTTACGTGCGTCAATGCCTAGGTTCACTGCTACGTCAACGCTTTCAGTGAACTTTGCAGTTGCTAATTTTTTTAAAAGAGCAATTGCTTCATTAATATCGTAGTCACGGTTGCCATCAACTGCTTCACGGATGGTGCGCATACGTTTGGTTAAACGTGCCATGTCTATTACCCCTCTACCTTCAGGCCCATTGAACGAGCAGAACCTGCGATAGTACGTACAGCTGCTTCAAGGCTAGCTGCCGTTAAATCTGGCTCTTTGGTTTTTGCAATCTCTTCTAACTGAACGCGGGTAACAGTACCTACTTTCTCAGTGTTAGGACGGCCTGAACCACTCTTAATACCTGCTGCTTTTTTCAATAAGAACGCCGCAGGAGGAGTTTTAGTAATGAAGGTAAATGAACGATCTTCAAATACTGTAATTTCAACTGGAACTGGCGCGCCTTTTTCAAGCTCACCTGTAGAAGCGTTGAATGCTTTACAGAATTCCATGATGTTCACACCGTGTTGACCCAAAGCAGGACCAACTGGTGGTGACGGATTAGCCGCACCGGCTGCTACTTGCAGCTTGATGATGGCGGAAACTTTCTTAGCCATGATAAAACCTCTGTGTTAAGGGTTATGCGCCTCGTAAGCCAAGAGGAGACTTACTCAAACGGCTTCCCAAATGTAAAAAACGGAGGCGGATTGTATAGTAATCCGCCTACGTGATCAAGCCTTTTCGACTTGGCTGAAATCTAAATCAACCGGTGTTGAACGGCCGAAGATAGATACAGAAACCTTCATCCGATTCTTTTCGTAATCGACTTCTTCAACAGTGCCGTTGAAATCAGCAAACGGACCATCGTTAACGCGTACCATTTCGCCCGGTTCAAACAATGTTTTCGGACGTGGGCGATCTGCGTTTTCGGTTAAGCGATTCAAAATAGCATCAGCTTCTTTCTGAGAAATTGGCGCTGGCCGTTCTGCTGTACCGCCAATAAAGCCAAGTACGCGTGGCGTGCTTTTAACTAAGTGCCATGAATCTTCATCCATAGCCATCTCAACTAAAACATAGCCTGGAAAAAACTTCCGCTCAGCATTACGACGCTGTGAACCGCGCATTTCTACTACTTGCTCAGTTGGTACTAGAATCTGACCAAACTTCTCTTCCATGCCTTGAGTTTTAATATACTCAGCAAGGGTTTTTGCAACGCGGCCTTCGTAGCCTGAGAATGCTTGAACGACATACCAACGCTTTTTCTTTGGTTCGGTCATGATGCTAACTCCTTAAATGCGAATACCAGTTGCGAGGCCTACGACACGAACTAGAATGCCGTCTAAACCCCACAACAGCAAAGCTACTACCACTGTAGCGGCCAACACAATTAAGGTTGTTTGCGTAGCTTCTTTGCGGCTCGGCCACACTACTTTACGAACTTCAGTTCGGCTATCTTTTGCGAAACCCAAGAAAGTTGAACCTTTCTCAGTTTTTGCGGCAATAAAGCCTGCGATAACAACAATAATAACAACCGCTAATGCACGCAATGCTACGGACATATCGCCATACATGTTATTACCCACAACTGCAGCAACAAGCAGAGCTACTACAATAATCCACTTTACGATATCTAGTGAATTTCCTTGGTTTTCTGTATTTACACTCATTATATGCCGGACCCGCGTTGATTCAGCTGAAACTGGCAGGGGTGGAGGGATTCGAACCCCCAACCGTCGGTTTTGGAGACCGCTGTTCTACCAATTGGAACTACACCCCTAGAAATTGTTCTAAATTCCGATATTAATCAACCTTAAGCAAGTAAACGCAAGCTGGGAGGAAGATAGGCATCGGAATGGACGCGTCATTATACCGATCAAAGGCTTAAAAGCAAGCCATGAAGAAACTAAAAACTATCGCTTCTGGTGCTTTTTAATTTCTGTAGTTCGGGGGCATGGTTAGTGAGGATTTCATCAACACCAGCGGCTAAAGCCTGCTCGTGTTGCTCCGATGTTTCCGGAAGGTAGCCAATCACGTGCGCGCCCTGGGAATGAAAGCGCGCAACCATGGCTTCCGATAAAATCGGTACGCCTTTCAATCGCGGTGGCACGGCATAGTATTGGCCCTTTTGAATACCGCCAAGCTGGGGCACACCAAGCAATGCAGCCGTGCCGGCTCGATAACATGCCTTATCCCGAGCCAAACAAAATGCTCCGGACAAAACTTCGGTTAAGGTGCGTTGATGGCTATCTTGCCAAAGTAGATAACGAGATTGCTCAAGAAGAAAACGTTCAATTGCAGGGTCTTTACTGAGCTGTTGTAGGACCGTGACGGTGCGTTCAGCCTGTTCTGGCTTTATATCGAGTATCCACTGATAGCTTGAGAAATCCGCTAATAATTCATCAAAGAAGAGTAATGATTGGCCTTTTGCTAATCGATATTCCGCTAACTCTTTGCGGGTTAGTTCGTGAACACGCAGCGAAGAGCCAGCTACGCGGGCTAAATCCGCATCATGGCAAAGCACAATATGGCCGTCACGGCTACAGCGCAAATCTGTTTCCAGATGCTCAAAACCTAAATCAATAGCTGCGGCAAAAGCCTCTGCGGTGTTTTCTGTTGCCCGCTCAGTGTAACCGCGATGGCTAATCCAAGTGGTCATGGGTTATCCCTCACTTATTTTTCTCGTCAGGGCTCTTCTCGTTAGTGCTTTTCTCATTAGTGCTTTTTTCGCTCGCTTCCTCACCGGCGCCCTTCTTTTCATTAGTTGCCGAAGCAAACGCCGGCATGAGTGCAACGCCTAGAGCAAATCCAATAGCAATACCGACACCCATGCTATCTAGCGCAACACCAAGTGCCACTCCTAAAACTAAGCCAATTGGTAACGCCTGTTCTAAACCTGAGGAAGTATCTTTGTTTTGGTCTGGCTTAGGTTTATCCGATTGTGCTCGAGCTTTTTCTTGGTCCATTCCTCTTCACCCTAAACGCAATGAATAAGTTATCAGCTTAGCCTAACTTTATTGCTAGCAGCAAATTTTGGGTACACCTGCATTGCTTGCTAGATCGCTGATTAATACCGGGGCAAGATATGAAAAAGGCGCCCGTAGGCGCCTTCTTGCAAGATGTTAACTTAATTCAGTTAGAATTAGTCAAGAATCTTCGATACTACACCAGCGCCTACAGTACGGCCGCCTTCACGGATAGCGAAGCGTAAGCCGTCGTCCATCGCGATTGGTGCAATCAATTCAACTACGAATTTGATGTTGTCACCAGGCATTACCATTTCTACGCCTTCTGGTAGCTCTACAGCACCCGTTACGTCTGTTGTACGGAAGTAGAACTGTGGACGATAGCCTTTAAAGAACGGCGTATGACGGCCACCTTCTTCTTTGCTCAACACGTACACTTCAGCTTCAAACTTAGTGTGTGGCGTGATTGAACCTGGCTTCGCTAATACTTGGCCACGTTGAATATCTTCACGCTTAGTACCACGTAACAACGCACCAATGTTCTCACCTGCACGACCTTCGTCAAGCAACTTACGGAACATTTCTACACCTGTTACTGTAGTTTTCGTGGTGTCTTTCAAACCAACGATAGCTACTTCATCACCAGTGTTTACAATACCGCGCTCTACACGACCGGTTACTACTGTACCACGGCCTGAGATTGAGAATACGTCTTCGATTGGCATCAAGAATGGCTTATCGATATCACGCTCTGGCTCTGGGATGTAGTTATCTAACGCTTCTGCTAGCTCTAGAATCTTCTGTTCCCACTGCTCTTCGCCTTCCAACGCTTTTAGCGCTGAACCTTGAATTACTGGTAAATCGTCGCCTGGGAAATCGTACTCTGAAAGAAGTTCACGAACTTCCATCTCTACCAATTCCAACAACTCTTCGTCGTCTACCATGTCGCACTTGTTCATGAATACTACGATGAACGGTACGCCTACCTGACGTGACAACAAGATGTGCTCACGTGTTTGTGGCATTGGGCCATCAGTAGAAGCGACTACTAAGATAGCGCCGTCCATTTGCGCAGCACCAGTGATCATGTTTTTCACATAATCCGCGTGACCTGGGCAATCTACGTGGGCGTAGTGACGAGTTGGCGTATCGTATTCTACGTGTGAAGTAGAGATGGTGATACCACGCGCTTTTTCTTCTGGCGCGTTATCGATCTGTGCGAAATCACGAGCAGAACCACCGTAGTGTTTCGCTAGGACAGATGTAATGGCCGCAGTCAGAGTAGTTTTACCGTGGTCAACGTGACCGATAGTACCTACGTTTACGTGCGGCTTAGAACGTTCAAACTTTGCTTTAGCCATAACAGCCTCTCTTTCGAAACGCGCGGCGGGCAATGCTCGCCAGTGCTTCATGATGTTTAAATGAAATTATATTTTAACGATTAGGGGAGGTAACTGAAACTGCGAATCAACTGGTGCTGATAGGCGGATTTGAACCGCCGACCTCACCCTTACCAAGGGTGCGCTCTACCGACTGAGCTATATCAGCAACACAAATTTGATATGGAGCGGGTGGCGGGAATCGAACCCGCGTCATCAGCTTGGAAGGCTGAGGTAATAGCCATTATACGACACCCGCAATCAGATTCAGGGCTACCTCGGACCTAATCAGAAAAAGTGGTGGAGGGGGCAGGATTCGAACCTGCGAAGGCTGAGCCGTCAGATTTACAGTCTGATCCCTTTGACCGCTCGGGAACCCCTCCACGTATCTTTTCTAAAAAATGGTGCCGGCAGAGAGAGTCGAACTCCCGACCTACTGATTACAAGTCAGTTGCTCTACCAGCTGAGCTATGCCGGCGCCACCGTTTAGGTGGAGCGCATTCTAGGGGATTGGTTAGGGTCTTGCAACCACCTATGCGCATTTTTTTTGTTTTTTTTATCTGATTGCTTAATTTTTAATGCATCAGCGTAAAAAAACAGCTTATTTCGTGCGTTCTTCATACAAAGGGCAGTAACTTAATTTTCCTACCCTTTCTTGTAAGCTTTTCATTCGAGCAAAAAATTACAAATTAATAGTTTATTTTGCCAGCGCTCGATGATGTTAACGTCTAAACGCCAAACGGATGTTTCAAGATAATCGTTTCTGCGCGATCTGGCCCCGTTGAAATAATATCTACAGGAACGCCTAGGAGTGCCTCTAAGCGGCTAATGTAAGCCAAAGCTGCCGCCGGTAACTCAGCATGCTCAGTAACGCCCTCCGTGCGCTCATCCCAGCCAGACATAGTTTCATACACTGGTTCTACTGTTTCATAATCTTCGGCGGCCATCGGCGGTAAATCAACAATGCGGCCATCCGGCATTTTATACCCGGTGCAAATTTTCAACTCTTTCAAACCATCGAGTACATCTAATTTGGTTAAGCATAAACCACTAATTGAATTAATTTGCACTGCGCGGCGCATGGCCACAACGTCAAACCAACCTGTTCTGCGCTTACGGCCTGTTGTTGCGCCAAACTCATGGCCTTTAACCCCAAGGTGTTCCCCTACTTCACAATCTAATTCGGTAGGGAATGGGCCAGAACCAACACGGGTTGTATAAGCTTTTACAATACCAAGTACGTAATCAAGATAGCGAGGGCCGAAACCAGCGCCAGTAGCTACGCCGCCTGCCGTTGTATTCGAAGACGTTACGTACGGATAAGTGCCGTGATCAATATCCAACAAGGTGCCTTGTGCACCCTCGAACATGATTGCTTTACCCGCTTGCCGCGCCTGTTCTAAAACACCAGGTACATCGGCAATCAGCGGCTTTAGTATTTCTGCAATTTCTAAGCAATAGGCTAATACATCAGCCACCGAAACCGGCTCTTGTTGAAAGTATTCTTGCAGAACAAAATTATGCAATGCCATTGTTTCAGTTAGCTTCTCAGCTAAGCGCTCAGGGTGAAATAAATCGCCCACGCGAATCGCCCGGCGCGCCACTTTATCTTCATACGCAGGGCCAATACCGCGGCCAGTGGTACCAATCGCTTTCTTGCCACGGGCAAGTTCACGAGCCTGATCTAAGGCAATATGGTAAGGCAGAATTAATGGGCATGCTTCGCTTATTAGCAGGCGTTCACGCACCGGGATACCACGCTCTTCCAGCATGGTTACTTCTTTCATGAGTGCTTCCGGTGATAACACAACACCATTACCAATCATACAGGTAACGTTATCACGCAAAATTCCGGAAGGAATTAAGTGCAGTACCGTTTTTTCCCCATCAATAACCAATGTGTGGCCGGCATTATGGCCACCTTGATAGCGCACAACGTAGGTGGCTTTATCGGTTAATAGATCAACAATTTTTCCCTTGCCTTCGTCACCCCATTGGGTGCCAAGAATAACGACGTTTTTACTCATGATAGTTTTAGTTCACACGTTGGATGTATAGACGCTGGTATGGCGGTGGATTAAGCGGGGATTCTAGCAGAAACGCCCGCTTTTTCAGAGTGATTTTTAAACACAGCAGTAAAATTTACCGCCTTATCCTCGTATTCTCTGGAAATCATTTGGGTTTTGATAAAGTGCAAAACCAAACCGCAAGCGTTTATTTCGATAATCGGTTGCCACTCCCTGCTCACGCAGGCGTGCCGCTAGCGCCTCTACTGTGGCTGCTGAATCTAATAAGAACGTGAAAAAATGGCCATGTTGAATAGCGCCGGTAATGGCATTACCGGAACTTGTATGATTAGCGCCGAGGCTATCAACATCATTCGCAGCTAACAATAAATTCTGACGATTCAGCTCCCGGTGGCCTAAACCATCGATGTGAGCAAGAAAAGCCTGCTGCAAACTTTGAACATACGCATGCCGAGTTGCCGTATCTAAGCCTTCGGCTCGCCATAAATCGAACACCGCATTTAAGCGGTACAGTGCACTAAAATCCATAGTAGCGCCAGCAAACCGCATGCCATCATCGCTGTAATTAATGGCGCCCTCTTGAGCCTTTGCTAAGCCGGCAAAATCGGCGAACCATCCGGTATATTCCGGGCGCAATCTGCAGTTCTTCGGCACCACTGCAAAGCACATACCCTCCCCACCTTGGGCATATTTATAAGCGCCAGAAAGGTAGAAAATTCTATCTTCGTATGGTTGCCAATTCGTTTCTAACGCACAAAAACCATGATAGCCATCAACAACAACCAATGTTTCTTCAGCATTTACTAAGGGCAGCCAAACACTCGGCTCGGGCGCAATAATGCCGCTGTTATAAAATACTTGGCTGATAAAAATCATATCCCACGCTTGCCTATTTACGGCCTCACACCATCGCTCTGAAAAAGTATCGATAGGTTCACAAGGGATGCACTCGAGGGTTACGTTACCTCGCTCTAAAATGCGTCGGCTTTGCCGATTGAAGCTATGAAATTCGCCATCAGTGGTTAGAATAGTTAAGGGTTTTGCGGCAGAAAATACGCTTAATAACCGATACACTAACTCATGGGTGTTAGGCGCAAACACAATTTGTTCTGAGTGAGAAAGGTTTAGTTCTTCAGCGATGTTTTTTTGCAGCTCAGGTACCTTTTCGGAAAACAGAAAACTCCATTTTTCATCCGCGAAACGTGCCGAATCATCCCAATACGCTAATTGCGCCTCGCGGGTAACATCAGGCCAGTAATAGTGGCTATGTGGTGCACAATGCAAAAGATTAGGCCGCGCCCGTAAAAAATGTTGATATAAATGCTGATACATACAATTCTCACTATATTGATAGCTAAGATCGTGCAAGGGGATAGGCTACCACTTAATCTACAGCAAAGAAAACGGGAGCCTATGCTCCCGTTTTTATGGTTTAAATATTGCCACAAGCCTTAATCAGCAAGCATGTCCATTTGATTGAAATACTTGAAGAAATCACTATCTGGGCTGAGTACTAATACACTATCACCATCACCAAAGCTTGCTGTATACGCTTCGAGGCTACGGATAAAGGCAAAAAACTCAGGATCACGGCTATAGGTTTCCGCATATATCCGCGCTGCTTCCGCATCACCTTCACCGCGGATTTGCCGCGCTTCACGTTCAGCATCGGCTAACATAACCGTTACCCGCGCATCGATGTCGGCCCGAATAATTTCCGCTTGCTCGCGACCTTCAGAGCGATGCTCCCGCGCTACCGCATTTCGCTCTGCACGCATACGCTCGAAAATTGCGGTACTAACTTCGGTAGGTAAGTTAATTTGTTTTACCCGAACATCGAGTACCTGAATGCCTAAATCGTTAGAGCTTTCCGATGCTTGAATTAACGCTTGTTCCATTAATTCATCACGCTCGCCAGAAACGATGTCACGAATCGTACGAGCACCAAACTCAGCCCGTAAGCCAGCGTTAATCCGGCGCATGAGTAGCTCTTCCGCTTGGCGCTGGTTGCCGCCACCAGTAGAAAGATAGTACTTGGCAAAATCTTCGATGCGCCATTTCACAAAGGCATCTACGATCAAATCTTTCTTTTCACTGGTGATAAAGCGGTCAGCTTGGTCGTCAAGTGTTTTAATCCGCGCATCAAGCTTAATGATTCGCTCGATAAAGGGCAGTTTAAAATGCAGGCCCGGATCATAAACCACCGCCACGCCCTGCTCATCCTGAGCAACTTTACCAAACCGAATAACGATTCCGCGCTCACCTTCACCAATAGTGAAAAGCGAGGAGTAACCCAATAGCGCGAGAATAATCACAATTACAATAGTTAGATTTTTCATAGCTTAATTCTCCCCCCGAGGGCTGAATCGGTTGCTAGTTCGGCCATTATCTTGTTGCTGGCTCGAACTTTGCCCCGAAGAGCTCTGCCCGTTCTGCTGTGAGTTCGCTGGCAACATCGGTGCCTGCGGGCGAACTGCACGCGAGTTGTGTTGCTCTAAAATCTTATCAAGGGGCAGATACATCATTTGATTACCACCATCTACATCAATAAAGATTTTCGCGTTGTTCGCGTAGATTTCTTCAAGCGTTTCTAAGAAGATGCGTTGCCGCGTTACTTCTGGTGCCGCCTGATATTGTGGGAGTAGCTCGTTGAACCGTGATACTTCACCTTGCGCTCGAAGAACCGTTTGCTCTTTGTATGCCTGAGCTTCTTGTTGCAAGCGGCGCACTCTACCACGCGCGGTAGGTTCAATTTCTCTTGCATAAGCTTCGGCTTCGCGAACGAAACGTTCTTGATCTTCCTGCGCACGAATCGCATCGTCAAATGCGTCGCGCACCTCTTCTGGTGGCCGTGCACCTTGGAAGTTCACATCAATAACGGTTATGCCCAAGCCATAGCGCTCAGTTAATTGATCGATAATTTCCCAGGTTTGCTGGCGAATTTCTTCCCGGCCAACAGTAAGGATATTATCCATAGTGTTATGACCAATAACATAACGCAATGCACTATCGGTTACTTGCGATAAGCTTGAATCAGGCGCTTCCACGTTGAACAAGTATGCTCTCGGATTCATCACCCGATATTGCACTGCAAGTTCCACGCGTACTACGTTTTCATCTTCTGTAAGCATGAAACCGGCCGTTTGCTGAGCGCGAACGTTGTTCACATCTACGTTTTCTACCTGATCAACGAATACTGGCCGCCAGTGTAAACCGGCACCAACTTCAGAATGATATGCGCCGAAACGCAAAACGACACCGCGCTCCGCTTCCTTCACGGTATAAAAACCAGCAATAAACCACACCAACACCACCAAGAAAAGCGCTATACCTACCGCCTTTTTCGGTACGCCAGTTGCGCCACCGCCATTACTCCCTTGGCCGCCTTTGCCGCCAAGACCTAATTTGCCCATAAGGCTACGCAAAGCTTCATCAAGATCAGGAGGCCCCTGATCACGACCACCTTGTGGCTTGTTACCCCAAGGATCTTTATCTTTGCCGCCACTTCCCGGTTGATTCCAGGCCATTGATTACTCCAACAAATAAATTGTTATCTAAAAACACGCTTGTTAACACAAGCTACGTGTTAACTGCTCACCAAATTGTTTCAGTAAACGCTGCCATTCTACGACAGGAACACGAACCGATACTATCACATCTCCATCGTCCTGTGGATGTTCATCGGTTACACATTGTAACTGATATAACTGACTACGTAATTTACCCTGATTTGGGCCTAACCTCAGCTCTTCAATCATTAATTGTGGCACTAACCATTCGTGCAGAGCTTGGCGCAATAAATCGACGCCTTCGCCGGTTTGTGCAGAAAGCCAAACTTCGCGCGCTTTGCCATCATCGTCACGTACGATTCTGGGCTGCATATCGGGCACCAAATCGAGTTTGTTCATCACTAACAGCTGCGGAACATCACTGGCTGCTATTTCTGCCAGAACTTTATCCACTTCATATTGATTATCAAGCATGCGTTCATCGTGGCAATCCATAACGTGCAAAAGTAACTCCGCATCGCGGGTTTCTTGCAATGTTGCCTTAAACGCCGCCACCAAATCGTGTGGCAAATGCCGGATAAAACCAACGGTATCTGCGAATATCAGTGAACCAACGTCTGGAAGCTCATATTTTCGCAAGGTTGGATCGAGCGTTGCAAACAGCTGATCAGCCGCATAAACATCGGCATCGGTGAGGCGATTAAATAAGGTTGATTTGCCAGCGTTCGTGTACCCCACCAAAGCTATTGTTGGAATCTCGGCGCGTTGCCGGGAACGCCGGCCTTGCTCGCGCTGCTTCGACACCTTTTCCAGCCGCGCCAAAATATTTTTAATCCGGCCACGAATTAATCGACGGTCCGTTTCTAGTTGCGTTTCCCCAGGCCCGCGCAAGCCGATGCCGCCTTTCTGCCGCTCCAAGTGGGTCCAGCCGCGAATTAGCCGTGTGGAAATGTGCCGTAACTGCGCAAGTTCAACTTGCAGTTTACCCTCGTGAGTTCTTGCTCGCTGCGCAAAAATATCGAGTATCAACCCTGTTCTATCGAGGACACGGCACTTAACTTCGCGCTCGATGTTCCGTTCCTGAGAGGGTGAAAGAGGATGATTAAAGATTACAATTTCAGCACCCGTGGCTTGCACCATAGCTGCTACTTCTTCAGTTTTACCTGAGCCAATAAATAAACGTGCATCTGGCGAGTGCCTAGAAGTTGTCATTACGGAAACAGCTTCCACACCTGCAGACGACACCAATAATTTTAACTCTTCGAGATCTTCCCGTGCTGATTCATTAGAAAACTCTACGTGAACCAACACGGCCTGCTCGCCACCTTCATACCGCTCAAACAAGCAAGCCGCTCCTACATTGTTCTTTAATGAACAAGTTACTCAAGTTCGTTTTCGTTTTCATCCTGCCCTATTTGCGGCGGATACTGACTTGGCGTCCGCGCTGGCACAACAGTTGAAATCGCATGTTTGTACACCATCTGGCTTACTGTGTTCTTTAGTAGCACCACGAATTGATCAAAAGATTCAACCTGCCCTTGCAGCTTGATACCATTCACCAGATAGATTGAGACCGGAATTCTCTCACGACGCAGTGCGTTCAAAAAAGGGTCTTGTAAGGTTTGCCCTTTAGCCATGGTTGGCTCCTTTATTTTATTAGTATTGTTGCGGGTACCACTGCTAATTAACGCTTCGCTTCCCAGTGCTTTCCCAATGCTTTCCCTAATTGCGTAAAAGTTTAGAATAAACACGCTAGCCCATCAAAGACACGAGAAATCTAAACTTCAATCTAGTGTAGCAACAAAATTTGATTTTAGTCCAAATTGATCTTGGGCATTTTTTCGTATTTTCAAGCGCTTTTCAGTGTTTACTCTTAACTTACGCGCTACTTTCGTCTTTCTTTAACCAAGCTTCTGGCGCAAGTGGTGGTTCTAATAAGCAATTCAACGCATTTGCTTCAGCAGAATCCGATAGCGGATTAATCCATGTTAATCCCGGCCATGAACGCAGCCAGGTGATTTGCCGTTTGGCAAGCTGCCGCGTAGCAATCACCGCCTTTTCCTGCATTTCTTCAGCGCTTAAAACGCCATCTAAATGCAACCACATCTGCCGATACCCCACTGAACGCATCGATGGCAGATCCAAATGTAAATCACCCCGATTGCGCAGCTTTTCAACCTCTTCCGCAAAACCAGCAGAGAGCATTGAGCGGAATCGCTTTTCAATACGCTGATGCAAGATTTTCCGATCATCCGGCGCTACTGCAATCTGCCATGTTGGTATGGTTAAACCGGGCTGTTGCGATTGCGTTAGTGCTGTAAGGGTTTTTCCTGTTATTTCATAAACTTCTAAAGCTCGCAATAGGCGCTGCGGGTCGTTGGGGTGAATACGTTTGCCGGCAATCGGGTCGAGCTGACACAGCTGTTCATGGAGCGCCAACCATCCTTCTTTATCTGCTCGTTGTTGGAGTGCTGCTCGAATATCACTATCCGCCGCAGGCAAATCAGAAAGGCCCGCCAACAAGGCCCGGAAGTAAAGCATGGTGCCACCAACAAGCAAAGGAATGTTCCCTCGTTGGCGAATCGCGGCAATCACACGCAGGGCATCGTTCCGGAAATCTGCTGCTGAATAAATTTCACCTGGATCTCGAATATCAATTAAATGATGCGGGCAGGTTGCTAGTTCAGCTGGCGTAGGTTTCGCTGTGCCGATATCCATACCGCAATAAATCAGCGCCGAATCAACACTTACTAGTTCAACCGGCAGCCTTTTTGCCAACGCCATAGCGAGCGCAGTTTTGCCCGCCGCTGTTGGGCCACTTAAACAAATCACGCCTTGTTGCAGATGCCGAGTTAATTGGCTGATATCAACATTAGTATCTAACCACCCGTTGGCGTTTCGTTTCTCATCATAGCTCATATTAGTTTTCATCGTGGCGCAGCGCACCTCGCCAATTTAGCGGTTGCAAACAACGCTGCCAGCCCGACGTTTGTTGTAAAAACGCGAGCCACTGCTTACTTTCAACCACTGAGTATGCTTCTTTCAAGCCTTGCTCAGCAAGCCACTCTGCAAGTGTTGAGTTCTGCAAGTAAGTGCTTACTTGCGCTTCTTCAAAATTACCTTCGGGCGGATTAGTAGCAGCAATAATCTCATCGAGTATTGCCAGTAATTTCGGAATACTTTTACCCAAATCACCTTTTCTTAATGGCTCAGGCACTTGTTGAATGGTGAGCTGGTATTGCCCACCACGCAGCCGTTTTTCTACTAACATAACACCGCAACGGTTGAGCAACATTGGAAACTCGAGCGCTTTGCTATGTTCTATTTTAAGCTGCACCGGCATCAACAGGGGCTGCCCTGATAAACCGATTGCGAGCTGCTGCCTGATGCGCTGGGTTTGCACTCGGAACTGGGCCTGCTGAATATCCAGCAGTGCCAGCTTGCTATCGGTTTGTAAGAGTAACCAACGGTCCTCTAAAAGGCTCAAATACTTGTAAGATTCCGAACCCTTTTCGCCCGCCTCAGCAGCATTCGAATGTTCAAAACTCGGTGCATCCTGGGTATTAAAGTTTGCATTAGCAGTAGCTGTTTCACTTGCTGGCAACGGCGTTTGAAATAAACTCTGATACGCCTCTTGCTCACGAATCTGATTCGCAGAAGGCTTACTCGCAGTACCTCGGCCTTGGCCCACAACAAAAGCCCCTGGCAGAATACTTCTTCCGGTACCCGATGCTGCCTCAGAATTTTCACCACCCGGTGTTGGCCCATTCTGGTGCATTTTCGATGCTCCGGCTGTGGCTGCTCCAGGTGTGGCTGCTCCGGGTGTGGGTGCTCCAGTTGTGGAAACCCCAGCACCGGAAACCCCAGCACCGGAAAACTCAGAACCGAAGGCCGCAGAGCTCTCGGGTTTAGCTTGCAATTGGCTGTATTCGTAATGATGCGTATAACCTTGCTCTTGCTGAGCATGCACATGAGCACCTAGGGCTTCGCGTAATTGCAACAATACAAAATCATGAACTTGCCGCGCCTGTTGAAATCTCACCTCATGCTTGGCTGGGTGCACATTTACATCAACATCGTTAGCGGGCAAGGTGATGTACAAAATATAGGTGGCTTGCCGATCACTGGCTAAACTATCCCCATAAGCTTGCCGCACCGCATGATTCAACAATTTATCTTTCATCATGCGGCCGTTCACATACATGTATTGCACATCAGTTTGATGGCGGCAGGCATCTGGCGGCGCGATCCAGCCACGAATGCCTAATGTTTGCCCTGATTCCGCATCGGCTGCCAGTTCTAAAAATATAGCTTCATCGGCAAAGCGCTTACCGGCAATTTGTTGTAACCGGGAGAGTATTTGTGATTCTGCAATGGCTTTGGGGTAATGGCGAAGTAACTGCTGATTATGGCTGAGCTTTATTTCCACAGCTGGGCACGCTAAAGCAATTCGCCGCACTACTTCATCAATGTGGCCGAATTCGGTTTTTTCAGTGCGTAAAAATTTTCGCCGCGCCGGTGTGTTAAAGAACAAATCTTGTACATCTACCGTAGTGCCATCTGGATGTGAAGTTGGCTCCAAGGTTACCTGCATATCTCGGCCTTCACACCACGCCTGCCAGGCCTGCGCTTGCTGCGCTGGTTTTGAGCTTAAGCACAAGCGTGATACTGAACTAATACTGGCGAGCGCTTCACCCCGAAACCCCAGGCTGTGAATCGCCTCTAAATCATCGAGGCTGGCTATTTTGCTGGTTGCATGGCGAGAAAGCGCTAGCTCGAGTTCATCTTTTGGAATCCCCGAACCATTATCGCGAATACGAATACGCCGAGCGCCACCTTTTTCAATATCAATGTGTAGCTCCGTAGCACCTGCATCAATGCAATTCTCTACCAGCTCCTTTACCACCGAGGCCGGCCGCTCCACCACCTCACCCGCAGCAATTTGGTTTGCCAACTGCGGCGGCAATAATCGAATTGCCATAGCCATCACCTTCCGAGCGGAATTTCTAGTTGTTGACCAACGCGAATGGTATTGCTGCGCAGGTTATTTTGGGCTTTGATATCCGCCACACGCACGCCATATCGCGCCGCAATAACCGAGAGCGATTCACCACGAGCCACAACGTGGGTTTGTATTTCAAGCTCGGCTAACGATGTACCTGCCACGGGGTTACGTAAAAAGAACTCGCGAATGCCTAAATAAAGCGCATTAGCTAAACGATCTTGATGGCTATTGTTGATGAGTAAGCGTTCTTTTTGCGGATTTGAAATGAAACCCAACTCTACCAATACGGAAGGCGTTCTCAGGGCGCTGAGCACACCAAAGCTGGCACCCTCAGGCTTATCTCGATGCAAATTTGTTACCCGCCCGAGCTGATCTAAAATTATAGTAGCTGCTTCATGGCCATCAGCCATGGAATTATCCCGGAGCATATCTAAGAAGGTGCGATTTAAATACGGATCATCTTCGCTGTTCTCCAGGCTTGGCACTACATCAATTAATTCCTCACTCAAGCGTTCCTTGTTCTCCAAGGCGCGGCCTAATTCGGTATCAGAACGGCGTTTCGATAAGA
This sequence comes from Aliidiomarina iranensis, assembly GCF_003987135.1. Classification (GTDB taxonomy): domain Bacteria; phylum Pseudomonadota; class Gammaproteobacteria; order Enterobacterales; family Alteromonadaceae; genus Aliidiomarina; species Aliidiomarina iranensis. The sequence continues at coordinate 407,998 of NZ_PIPJ01000001.1, read as the reverse complement.
TCCACACCGAGGCACCTCTGGGTTGCGGCGTGGTGAAGGCATCCGCGTGAATGGAAACAAAGAAATCTGCTCGCTCGCGGCGAACAACGCTCGTGCGCTGCGCCAAAGATAGCGATTGATCACCGGTGCGCGTTAATACAGCGCGCATTCCTGGATCTGCATTCACTCGCGCCGCTAACTTTCTTGCCACTGCAAGGGTGATCACTTTCTCAAAGTTACCCGCAGGGCCAATTGAACCAGGATCACGGCCACCGTGCCCGGCATCGATCGCCACTACTAAGGGCCTTATAGGTATCGCATCAAGGGTTCGCGGAACCCGCGGAGCACTGGTAGCGGGAGTACTGCTCTGGCTTTCAGCCACCACCTGTGAAAGGTCAGTAGCGCCTGCAATATCAACTACGAGCCGATGCCCAGAATTACCAGAGGGCCCCAAAGGAAAAATTTCCGGCGCCGTTGCACTATTGATTTCTAACACAATTCGAGATGTTCCCGCCCGCGGGGAACCACTGGTTCGAATCACAGTAACCACATCGGAAGCAATTTCAATCGCCGATAAATCCACTTGGTTAGCTGTGTTCTGAAAATCGATAACAATGCGATAGGGCTGATTATCAAACAGAGTAAAATAGGTGTAAGTGGGCTCTGCTGATAGATCAAAAACCACTCGCGTTTTTTCAGCGGATGGCCAAACACGAACATTTTCAATGTTTTGTGCAACACTTACCGACGACCACAACAAAGCCCAGCTAGCCAGAAGCCAACTGAGCACGGCAAGTAGCCTGCGCGGTTTTACAACAGATGTTTTAATAACCCTTCCCCAATATCGCTGTATGCTGCAAGCTCAGCTGTACGCCCACTCTCCGTAGGTCTTAATGTTATAACTAAATCGGCCTGTGGCAGAATACCATAACCCCGCTCAGGCCACTCCACTAAACACAAACTATCAGCCCCAAAGTAATCACGAATCCCCATAAATTCAAGCTCTTCCGGGTCACCTAAGCGATATAGGTCAAAATGGTAAACTCGCCAACTAGCCAACTCGTAGGGTTCAATTAACGTATAGGTTGGGCTTTTAACAGCACCCTCATGCCCAAGTGCTTGTATAAACCCGCGGCTAAAGGTCGTTTTACCTGCACCTAAATCCCCTCGTAAAAAGATAACTGCTGGCTGCTTACAAGCGCGCGCAATACTTGCACCAAGCGCCTCGGTGCTGTGTTCATCTGCTAAAGCAACGGCTACTTCGGCGCCAGCTGTTGTGTTACTTGTCATATGAGTTCGTTCCTAGCCATTATCAATTTTAATCCGTGTGTGTTTGCAACATGCATTTGCTTCGAGCCCTTGTTTGTGCTTCGAGACCCTAACTCTTCTTAGAGCCCCTGTTTATTCTTAAAAAAATATGGGCTGCAAACAACCATTAGCTACCGATCAACAGGGTTTAATTGTTTTTCGGATTCACAAAACGCGAGATTTCGGCAATAACATCAGAGGCCAACATACCCCGCGTGTTGCCATTAGCTGCAAATTCAGCGGCCAATGCGTGCACTAACACCGCCGCTCGGGTGGCTGCTTCGGTATTCAAACCCAACGCCGGTGCTTGTGCTAACAAGCCCGCAATAATGCCAGTTAACACATCCCCCATGCCAGCTACTGCCATGGCTGGCGTGCCGTTAGTGCACACCGCGGTTGCCGCCGACGTTGAAATTAAACTACCAGCGCCTTTTAACACCACAGTTCCGGTTAAAAGTTCCTGTAAAGTATTGCTTGCTAACCATCGGTTCTGCTCGATATCGGCAATTTGGCATTGCAACAAGCGGGCTGCTTCGCCCGGATGCGGTGTAAATACATGCCCTTCTGATAGGGGCAGATCTTCACCATCTCGCAGCTGCAACGCAAGTAAATTTAATGCATCGGCATCAATCACCGCAGGTGTTGGCTTTTCCAAAGAGCGTTGGCAGAAACGCTGCCACCACTGCCTTCCCCAATGGCTTCGCCCTAATCCTGGGCCTATAGCAATGACACTCGCCCGTTCCACAAGTTCCTCGGCCTCTGGCGCATCTGCAAGGAGGCCACGAACCATAAGCTCGGGTTGCTGGCCGATAAGGAACACCTCACTGGGTTCACAAATCACCGTTACCTTCCCCGCTCCGCTTCGCAAAGCAGCCGTTGCTGCAAGCCGAGCCGCACCAGCCATGCCGGCGCCACCACCAATTATTAAAACATGACCAAAATCCCCCTTTTGGCACACTTTTTTACGTGGGGCTAGATCATGTTGCAGTTGCGCTTCCTGTAACCACCAAGCGGCAGGCTCGGTAAGCAAGCGAAACTCTCTTTGAATATCCAAATCAGCAAACCAAAGCTGACCAATATAATCGGCCGCCATAGCTGTTGTTAAGCCGCGCTTCACGCCAATCATGGTAACCGTGTGGCGAGCACGCACCGCAACCCCCATCACTACACCGGTGTTCGCATGCAAACCCGATGGTACATCGATGGCGAGCACAGGCAGTGCTGAATCATTAAGCGCCTCAATACACTCGCGAATGTCCCCACGCACATCAGTGTTCAAGCCTGTGCCCAGAAGCGCATCCACAACATAATCAGGCTCTTGCTCCGGCCAATCGGTTAAAGGCTCGATATCGCCACCAACTTCAAGCCAATTTTGTAATGCGCGCCGCCCCTCAGGAGATTTCGGTTCACCAAAGGCAAATACTCGAACTGGATAACCCTTCGAGTGCGCCATTTGTGCCACCACATAACCATCGCCGCCATTGTTACCAGGGCCACACAGCACGGCGATTTGCGTATCCATTTTTATTTGTTGTTGCAAACACTCGAAGGCGGCAGCCCCAGCCCGTTGCATTAACTGCCACAAATCGGCACCAGCACGAGCGGCTGCTTCAGCTTCGAACTCAGCAACCTGTTCCGGCGAATAAAGTTGCTGTGGTATGCTGCTAGTTAATGATGTTTGCACGGGCACTTCCTTAGGTTGCAATTCAGCACCAAATGTTAGCGAACAGAGCCTGTAAAAACGTGCTAACTGGCTTTGCTAATACGATGTTCTACAGCATACGATAAATTGGGTAAGAAATGACACCGGACTACCACGGATTAACCGAAAAAATTAAACAATGGGGCATTGAACTTGGTTTTCAACAGGTGGGCATTAGTGATCTTGATTTATCGGCTCATGAAGAAAGCCTGCAAGCATGGTTGGATAAAAAGTACCACGGTGAAATGGCATTTATGGAACGCCACGGCATGTTACGTGCACGCCCGGCAGAGTTGCACCCGGGTAGTGTAAGAGCGATTTGTGTGCGCATGGATTATCTTCCTGAAGGCGCCCGGTTTGCTGCGGTATTGAAACAACCTCAACTTGGTTACATCAGCCGTTATGCGCTCGGCCGAGATTATCACAAAGTGTTACGCAAGCGATTAAAACAGCTTGGTGATAAAATCGCTAAACACATTGAAGATAACCGCGAAGACTATAGCCTTAGCGCCGATTTCCGCCCCTTTGTTGATTCCGCCCCCATTATGGAGCGGCCACTGGCAGAAAAAGCCGGCTTAGGCTGGGTGGGCAAGCACACCCTGCTTCTCGATAGCGATGATGGTTCTTGGTTTTTCCTTGGTGAGTTGCTTATAAACCTCCCTTTGCCAGTGGATAAACCCCAACCGGAACAATGTGGAAGTTGTACCGCATGTATTACCATTTGCCCAACACAAGCTATTGTTGAACCCTATGTTTTAGATGCCCGCCGTTGTATTAGTTATCTCACCATAGAGCACGGGGGATCGATTCCCGAGGAGTTTCGCAAAGCCATTGGTAACCGCATCTATGGTTGCGATGATTGCCAGCTGGTTTGCCCTTGGAATCGTTACGCTAAACCTACTCCGGAAACAGATTTTATGCCTCGGCATGCCTTGCACACACCAGATCTACTAGATCTCTGGGCTTGGAGCGAAGAAGAATTTTTAACCGCCACCGAGGGTTCACCAATTCGCCGCATCGGTTATGAAAAATGGCAACGAAATTTAGCCATTGCGCTCGGTAATGCGCCACATGATAAGGCGGTAATTTCAGCACTATCAGCACGTTTAGAAACCGCTAGCGACATTGTGAAAGAGCATATTGAATGGGCGTTAGCGCAACAACAAGCGGCTACTGAGAGCTCGGCGGTAAAATCGCGGCTCACAGAACGTTTAATTCGAGTGGTTGAAAAGGGCCTACCGCGCGATGCTTAGTTACTTTCGCAAAATTCCGCCGCTTGCTTGGCGAAAAATAAATGGAAAAGCGCTAACGGGCATGAACAAATTACGGCTTAAACACCCCGATCACCTGATCCCGAGACACATTTGAAGATTTCTCTTCATTTTGCATATCCGCCTCGCTCATATTGTAATCACATTCCACACAATGAGCATGTTCTTGCCCATCTTCAGTGAACACCATTAGAGAATCTTGAGCTTTACAGTGAGGGCATGTGGCCCCTGCAATGAATCGTTTTTTAGTGCGGCTCATAAATAAATTGCTTTCCTATTTCGGCTACTCGGTTCGGTTACAACTGCTGCGTTAACAGCCAAGTTGCGCTATGATGTGCGGGTTTTCTACCCCACATGTTTTGGATATCTCGTTGTTATGATTCAAGCCGATAATCTCAGCCTCATTCGTGGCGGCCAACAACTGCTTAAAGGCGCGCAGTTTAGCATTTTTCCGGGTCACCGTATTGGCTTAGTTGGTGCTAATGGCTCAGGTAAATCGTCGTTATTTGCTTTAATCCGTGGCGAGTTAAAAGAAGACGACGGCCAAATTCAAATTCCAACGGGTTGGCGCATTGCCAGCGTAGCCCAAGAAACACCGGCACTCGCCACGCCTGCCATTGATTACGTAATTAGTGGTGATGCAGAGTATACGCAAATAAAAGCACAATTGGATGAGGCTGAAGTAAATGGTGACGGCCATGCAATTGCCAGTTTACATGGAAAGCTAGAAGCCATTGGTGGCTATCACATTGAGGCACGAGCAGCTATGTTGCTTGCTGGCCTTGGGTTTTCCCAAGAACAATTGCACGCACCGGTAAAAAGTTTTTCCGGCGGGTGGCGCATGCGCTTAAATTTAGCCCAAGCACTTATTGCACGCTCTGATTTACTCCTGCTCGATGAACCCACTAACCACCTCGACCTCGATGCTATTGTTTGGTTAGAGAGCTGGCTCAAGCGGTTTGAAGGCACTGTGATTGTTATTTCCCATGATCGTGATTTTATCGATGCGGTAGTAACCCACATTATCCATATTGAGCGAAAAACTACTCACTCCTACAGCGGTGATTACACGAGTTTCCAACGCCAGCGCAGTGAACGCAGAGCTCAGCAGCAGCAACAATATGCGAAAGAACAAGCTCAGCGAGCTCATTTGCAAAGTTTTGTTGATCGTTTCCGCGCACAAGCCACCAAAGCAAAGCAAGCACAAAGCCGATTGAAAGCACTTGAGAAATTAACAGCTACTGCACCTCTGGGCGACCAAGAGCCCTTTGATTTAACCTTTCCTGAACCATCTAAGTTACCCAACCCGCTTATCCAACTGGATAACATTCAAGCTGGCTACGGTGATGTTACGATTTTACGGAAAATCCATTTAAATCTTGTTCCAGGCAGCAGAATTGGTTTACTGGGCCGCAACGGTGCCGGTAAATCAACGCTAATGAAAATGCTTGCGGGGGAGTTACCGCCGCAAAACGGCGTTCGGCAAGTGAGTGCGGGCTTAGTTATTGGCTACTTCGCCCAGCACCAGCTCGATACCCTCAGTTTGCATGACCATGCCATTGCGCATTTATATCGCATCGATCGAACGGCGCCAGAACAAGCATTGCGCGATTATCTCGGCCGTTTTGGCTTTACCGGCGACAGAGCCTATGATCCAGTAGGCCCATTTTCCGGCGGTGAGAAGGCTCGCTTAGTGTTGGCTATGTTGATTTATCAAAAGCCAAACTTGTTGCTTCTCGATGAACCCACTAACCATCTTGATCTTGATATGCGTGAAGCGCTTGTGAGCGCGTTACAAGAATTTAGTGGTGCCATGGTTATCGTGTCTCATGATCGCCACTTCTTGAGAGCTACGGTTGACGATTACTACTTAGTGGCGAACGGTGAATCGGCGGCTTTTAAGGGCGATTTAGACGATTACTCCCAGTGGCTCGAGCAACAAGCAGCGGCACAAAAAGCGCTGGCCGCCCCTGATACCCGCGAGAACCCCGATTCTGCCCAAAGTAAAAAGGCACAACGCCAAGCTGCCGCGCAGCAGCGGCAACAACTTAAGCCATTACGCGATAAGTTAAAGAAAGCGGAATCGGCTATGGAGAGAGCTGAAAATACCTTGCAAGCGCTAGAAGAAAAGCTTGCGGATACAGAGCTTTACCAAGCGCAACGAAAAGATGAGCTAACGGAAGTATTGCAACAACAAGCACAAATCAAAGTTGAGCTAGAGCGCATTGAAAGCGAATGGTTTGCGATAAGTGAGCAACTGGCCGAACTCGAGTAAAAGCCGCAGCTAATTCGCCTTCAACATACCAAGCTAGAACAACAAAAAGCCCGTTAGAACGTTATGCTCAATTAGAACATTCATCGTTTTAACGGGCTGTTACTGTGCCTAAAGAGGCTTGTTAAAAGAGTTTACTCGAGTGCTCTCACAAGCACTCGATACAACCCCTAATGGCCTTATTGTTGCGATTCACTCCAGGAAGTGAAATCTTCGATCACGCGCTCATTTTCCATTGAACCAAACGCTTCTTCAGCGAATTTCGTACCGCGCATTTGGATCAACACGCGGCTTCCTTCGCCGTTGCTGATTAATGTTTGATAAAACGCCTGAATATCAGCCAAGCTCAAGCTGCGTAGGGCTTCTGCCGTGCGCTCTTGTGTATCAAAGCTATAGCGCTCATCGGCCCAATCAGCGCTGTAACGGCCAGCTTCTTGGCCTAATGTTTGCGGCGGCTGTAGCAAATCAGTTAACGCGCTAGTACGAACTTGGGCAAAATCTTCTTCGGTTAAATCCGCCAACCGTTCGGCATAATCAGCGCGGAACTTATCGAAACGAGCAAGCAACGCTGCAGGCCCGCGAACAGGGCTTTGGATATAAAAGCCAACACCCGAGTAATCATCTAGGTTGATACGGGTGGCCCCCACAGCATAACCAAGTTGATCTTCAGTGCGTAGCTCAGTGAAAAAGCGATTATGCATAAGTTCCGACAATACCCAAGCTTTTGCTCGTGCTTCAAGGGTATCCTCTGGGCTTAACCAAACATCAAGAATAGCCGTATCTTCCAAGGTTAAATTATCGTTCCAGGTTAACCGGAGTGCATCGGTGGGCTCCACAATAGGTGCACTGCGATATTCAACTTCTGGATCTACCTTCGCGATTTCAGCCACCTTGCGAGTTAACGCCACCGCTTCTGCATCACTGTAATTACCAAATGCAAAAGTACGAATGGTGTTGCCCTGTAACAACTGATCGCGCATGGCAATAACCAGCTCTTGGTCAACAACCGATAAAGCGGCTAATTGATCTTGGTAGCTAACCGAAGGCAAGCGCATAATCTGGTTAAACGCAGGGAACAGTTGCTGCATTGGGAACTGCAATCGTTGGTTCTGAATACTGCGGCGCAAACGATCAACCGATTGTGCAATGGCGTTACTTGCAGGCTCAAATTCAGCAAAGCTTGTAAGCACACGCTCAGCCAGTTGCATTTGTTTATCGTTGAAACCAGTGAGGCGCAGCGTTAAACCGTTACTCGCAGATAGGCCAAACCCGGTGCCCGCAATCGAGGCTTCACGGGCCAGTGCCTGTTGCGATAAACCGAATGTATCCATCAATACCTGCACTGCGATTTGCTCTTCAATCGAGCGTTCAAATGTAGGTTGGAACATTCTCACGGTTACTTCTGCCCGCGGCTCAGCAAAACGATCGCTGCGCTTTAACCACACAGAAATGCCGGGTTCATCTAATAGCTGCTGTGGTTTACCATGAACCTCTTCGGCAACTAAACTTAAATCTTCTGGAAACAGCGTGTTCGCTGAAGGTAAAGACACTACGTAATCTTGAGCCGCAGTTTCCCAATTTGCGAAATCTTCCTCACTAATTTCCGCTACCCGATAGTTACCATCAAAGTAATACATGGTTTCATCGGTTTCTTCTTGCGGCGATACATACCAAACTCGTAAATTCTCTGGTGTGAGCTGGGCTAAAACGCTATCTACTTTAGCGGCATCGTAATCTTCCAAACGATAGGCGTGGTCGATTACATGATTAAACGGATAGTACAATAAGTTTGAGGCCAAGCTAGTGGCATAATCAAACGCACCCATGCGGCGTAAGAAAGTAAATTCATTACTTAATACCGTAGCAAGTTCCCCATGATATTTTTCTGCAACACCCTCGGCGCGAATTTGCTCAATGTATTGCAGCAAAACACCAATAATGGTTTCTCTGTGGGCCATGCCTGCTTCGGTTAGGGTAGCGGCAATTTGAAAGCGGCCAGCGTTGCCATATGCATTTGCACTAGCGCCAGCGCCCAAGTTCTCTATCCAGCCTAATTCACGGAATAGCGCAGCCGGCGTACCCGGCATTTCAGAATTAATTAAATGTGCCACCAAGCGATTCGGCTTCGCTAAATATTCATCCATATTATTCTCGATGGTGAAATCGAGCATAACTTGGCGCAGTTCCATTTGCGGCTTATAGAAAATTTTCTTTTGCAACTCTTCCGCGGTTGCCACTGGCACAGAGATCTGCGGCACTTCTGCATCGTGGTTAGGAATATCCGCAAAAGCCGCCCGGGCCAGCGCCTCTAATTCATCAAGTGGGCGGTTGCTGACAATACTCGCCGTCATTAAATTCGCAGAATAATACTGCTCGTAGAACGCCAACATTTCCTCATGCAAATTGCTGTTTTCTTTATCTGAAAGCGTTTCGCTATTGCCGATTCGGAAGCGCGCAATAGGGTGCTCAGGATTCATTAAAATGTTATTTAGCGAAAATAAAATATAGCCATCTGAAGCTCGGCGCATCGACCATTCAGAATCAACCGCATTTACTTCTTTTTCTGCGTATTCTGGGTAGAATTTTGGCGCTTTAAAGAAATCAGCAAACCGATCTAAGGCTTCAGGTAAGGCATCGTTGTTCACTTCCAACATGTAGTTTGTATGATCATCAGCGGTATAGGCATTGTGCATCCCGCCATTTTGCGCCATGAAATCGCCATATTCATCAGGGTCTGGGTACTTTTCCGTGCCTAAAAATAACATGTGCTCTAAATAGTGGGCGAGGCCTAACTGGTCATCGGGGTTTTGCATGCTACCGGCAAATACAGCCAGTGCAGCCCCAGATTTCTCCGCTTCAGAATCGCTTACCAACACAATACGCAAGCCATTTTCTAACTCCAGCGCACGATATTCTCGGGTATCATTTGGGCTGGTATAAATCATCATTGGATCTACATCAGCTTGCTCAGGGGCTGGCTCTGGTGCGGGCTGGCACGCGGCTAGCAACAGCGTTGCCGATACCAGAATGGCTCCTGCACGAATGGTTTTAGATACATAGGTTGCTGTGTTTCGAACAAACATGAAAAATTCCCATTAGGTTTTGAACATAAAACATTCTTAAAAAGTATCTGTTATTATTCGCCCCAAAGTTCGAAGAAGCAACCGAAACCATGGCTTTCAGGGCAACTAAATTGTAACAAAGTGTTATCGCTCACCAAGCAACAACCTATTAAATATTAGTTAACTGCAAGGGCTATCAATGAAAATTCCATATCAAGACATAGATGCAGATACGCTCGAACAACTTATTCAATTTTTCGTTTTACGTGAAGGCACTGATTACGGTGAGGAAGAACGGAGCTTGGAAGAGAAGGTAGCGGATGTTCGTAAACAATTGGAAAGCGGTGAGGCCATCATTGTTTATTCAGAATTACATGAATCTGTAAATATTGTGCCGGCGGGTAGCACCAGCTGAAGAATACATGTGAATTAGCTCGCCACTGGCGGCGAGCTTAGGCTGAAGGGTTCATGGGTTAAACGAAGCCGAAAAACCAATCATGTGAGCCGGCAAACTCAAGGCTTACCACTAGTTACCGGCGCCGGGAAAACTTGGGGCCAATCAATAGCGGGGTCACCTAATACTAAAAAATCTGGATTCCCGGTATCCGAGCTTTGATTGTAACTCAATGGTTGAAAGTGAGTATTCACTAACTTCCCTCCGGCCTCGGCTATCAGCACTTCTGCGGCTCCCGTATCCCACTCGCCCGTAGGCCCAATTCGTAAAAAAACATCGGCACTTCCCTCTGCCACCAATGCCGATTTCAAAGCGCAGCTGCCGGTGTGAATCACTTCAATAGGTTGTTTGGCAAAGTAACGATCAAGAATTTTCTCTTTTGGTTGCCGGCGGCTCAAAGCAACCACAATAGAATCTTCAGCCGGATTCGCTAACTTTCTCACTTGAATGGGTTGGCTTCCGGCGCCATCATCGCGAAACGCGCCCTGCCCTTGCACTGCATGGTACAAACGCTTTTCAGTAGGCCAGGCGATCATACCCAAAACAGGCTGCCCGTTCTCAATTAACGCAATACTAACGGCGAAATCTCCGCTGCCAGCAACAAATTCTTGAGTGCCATCGAGGGGGTCAACCAACCAATAGCGCTGCCAGTTACGGCGCACCTGCCAAGGTTGAATCGCTTCTTCCGAAAGCACTGGAAAATCAGGCGTAAGTTTACTTAGGCGTTTTACTAGGAGCTCGCTCGCTGCGTAATCAACGGTGGTTACCGGCGTATCATCCGGCTTTTCATAGGTTTTGAAATTACCTTGGTGATAATACTGCAGAATCAAATCAGCGGTTTCTAAGGCAATATCACTAAGGGGTGCGATTAGCTTACTGTAATCCATGCGCTTAGTTCCTATTTGCTGTGCTCTGAACGCCAACGCTGCATGAGTAATAAAGCGGCAACACTACGCGCTTCGGTAAAATCCGGTTGTTGTAAAAGTTCATCTACGGCATCAATAGGCCAGGGCACTATTTCCAGTGGCTCTGGCTCATCGCCTTCAAGCTTTTCCGGATATAATCCTTCACCGATAAAGAGGGTCATGTGAGCGGAGAAAAAAGCCGGTGCCATACTCACCGATTTCATGTTGGTGAAGCGCTTCGCGCCATAACCAATTTCTTCCTTTAGCTCTCGTTGTGCCGCTTCTTCAGCTGTTTCGCCGGCATCAATCAAGCCTTTGGGAAAGCCTAGTTGATAATTATGTAGGCCGGCGGCGTACTCACGCACCAAAAGCATGGTATTTTCATCAAGCAAAGGTACCACCAGAACTGCACCACGGCCGCTGCCCTGCATTCGCTCATACTGGCGCAGTTCGCCATTACTAAACTTTAAATCAATTGCTTCAATGCGCAACAGCCTACTTTTCGCTACAATCTGCCGCGAGAGAATAACGGGAACTTGCTTTTCTTGCATAGATTTAGATGACATGCAGATACCAAAAGTAGCCTCGGATTTGTTAACCATACTACGAACTTAAGAAAGGGAAAAGCCCATGCTTGATTGGTCGGCGATTGATACCGTGTTACTAGACATGGATGGCACCTTGCTCGATTTACGTTACGACAACGATTTTTGGAATGTGCAGCTAAAGCGCCACTATGCAAACGCACAAAACATCACTATCGCCGAGGCAGAAGCGCGCATTAGCGCAGAGTTTCAAAAGGTAGCCGGCACACTTAATTGGTACTGTTTAGATTATTGGGAACAAACATTGCAGTTGCCAATTCGAAAATTAAAAGCACAAACCGCAGAGTTGATTGTTTTTCGGCCCGATACGCCTAATTTCCTCACAGCATTGCAAGAAGCAAATAAGCGAGTGGCTATCATTACCAATGCGCACCCCGATGCTTTAGCGCTGAAAAATCAGCAGCTGCCATTGCAAAGCCTTTGCCCGGTTCAATTTTCAACCCATGAATTTGGTTACTGTAAAGAATTCCAAGAGCTTTGGCAGCGTTTACAAAATACTTTTCCTTTTGATCCTGAGCGCACCCTATTTGTTGATGATGGTGAACACATCTTAGATAGTGCAAAAGAGTTTGGGATTCGTTACACCTTAGGGATTCGCAATCCAGACAGCGCCCTGCCGGCACGTGATTTTCAACGTCATCCGCAGATTAATTCCTTCGATGAGTTGCCGAAACTAGGTTGATGATCACCTGAATAAACGTCATTATGAATTTTACCGTTTCCAAATTAGGAGGTTAGCATGGCAGCAAACCATCATTTTGATTCTGTTGTAATTGGCTCCGGGCCCGGTGGCGAAGGTGCCGCTATGATGCTCGCTAAACGCGGGCAAAATGTTGCCATGATTGAAGCCGAAGAACGCTTAGGTGGTGGCTGCACGCATTGGGGCACGATACCTTCTAAAGCCCTGCGCCATGCAGTGAGCCGGCTCATTGAATATAACGCCAGCCCATTATTTTCGCGCCAGCAAATACCCCACAAATTAACCTTCTCCGAGATTTTAAAGTATGCCGAATCGGCGATTCGTAAACAGGTAAAATTACGTAGCTCGTTTTATGAAAGAAATTCGGTAACGGTAATTCATGGCGTTGCTAGTTTCATAGATCACCACAGCCTGCGTATCACCCATCCTGATGGCTCTATTGATACCATCACAACGGATAATGTTGTGATTGCCACCGGCTCAAGGCCATATCGCCCTGCCGATATCGATTTTAGCCATCCGCGGATCTATGATTCTGATAGTGTGCTTTCACTCGAACATGACCCCAAAAATATTATTATTTTCGGTGCTGGTGTTATTGGCTGTGAATACGCGAGTATTTTCAGGGGCTTGGGCGTGAAGGTTGATTTAGTCAATATGCGCGAACGCTTGCTCTCTTTCCTTGATACCGAGTTCTCCGACGCGCTCAGTTATCACTTACGCAATAACGGCGTTGTTATTCGCCACAATGAGGATTTTGCTAAAGTGATTGGCCGCGATGATGGCGTTATTTTAGAAACAAAATCGGGCAAACGAATTTTTGCTGATTGCTTGCTCTTTGCCAACGGCCGCTCCGGCAATGTGGAAAAACTCAATCTCGATGCGGTTGGTTTAACACCTAATGAGCGTGGCCAGCTCGAAGTGGACGAAAACTACCGAACACAAGTACCGCATATTTATGCGGTGGGCGATATTATCGGCTACCCCAGCCTCGCAAGCGCAGCCTATGATCAAGGTAGGTTTGCAGCCACCGCATTGATCGACGGTAAGTGCGAGAGCAAGCTTGTTTCCGATATACCTACAGGCATTTACACCATTCCAGAGATCAGTTCAGTAGGCGCTACTGAAGAAGAGTTAACAGCTGCCAATGTGCCCTATGAAGTGGGCAGAGCTCAATTTAAGCATTTAGCTCGGGCGCAAATTGCCGATACCCTGGTAGGCAGTTTGAAATTACTTTTTCACCGCGAATCAAAGGAGTTACTTGGGGTTCATTGCTTCGGTGAGCGTGCCTCGGAAATTGTTCATATCGGCCAAGCTATTATGGAACAAACCAACGGTGGCAATACCATTGAATACTTTGTGAATACCACCTTTAATTACCCCACCATGGCGGAAGCTTACCGCGTGGCGGCATTGAACGGCCTGAATCGAGTTGGCCCTGCGCACTAAAACTTAGGATAAGGCATTCGGGTATCGCGGCAGGGATATTTTAATATTCAGGCCGCCATCAACCTCATTGCGAGCTTCAATTTTTCCAGCATGCATTTGTGTGAAACGTTTCACAATGGCCAGCCCTAACCCCGAGCCTTCACCACCGCGAGCGATGTTGCCACGAGTGAAAGGCTCGAACATACTCTCCAGTTGCTCCTCAGGAATGCCATCGCCATGATCACGAATAGAAAACCAAATGTATTCCTCATCGAAACTTAAACCGCTTTGAATATCAAATGGCTCGCTGCCATAACGCTTTGCATTCACCATTAAGTTGGCAATGATGCGTTTAATCGCCACCGGTTGCAATTCGATATCCGGCACTGGCGCCAGCTGCAACCTAATCAAATCTTGTTCAATATATTGGGAGGAACTTACTACTTCCCGCAGCAATTCATTAAGATTACAAAACTCAAAACCAACTCGTTCCCGGGCTCTAGCAAAATCACTAAATTGATCAAGAATGCCATTTAAATCCTCGATATCACTCACAATCCCCTCTACTAAGGGATCATCACCCATCATTTCGGCTGCAAGCCGAATCCGTGTAAGTGGCGTGCGTAAATCATGGGAAATACCGGCCAACAATAGGGCTCTATCATCGTCAATTTGGCTCATGCTTTTGGTCATGCGATTAAAAGCGCGAATTACCGAGCGCAACTCACTTGCACCTTGTTCTGGCAAGCGTTTTGGATAATCACCATACACCATTTGCTCCGCCGCAGATTCCAAGCGTTTTAATGGCTGATTGAGTGAGCGAGCAAACCATGCTGCGCCAAGCACACTAAACAAACCGATTAGCAGCAAAAATACAATCAGTGGTGAAAAGCGGCCATCATCTAAGTAAGCCATAGGCACCCGATACCAGCGTGAATCGCTTTCCGGTTGCACCCAAATATACAAGCGCTCTTGCCCACCAACGCGAATATCAGCGCTTTCGTTTAATGTTTCATAGAATAAATCAGATAAGAAAGAATAAGGCGTAGCTTGTAAAAGGCCATTTTGCTGGGCCTCTGCACGATTATAAGAGGAAACACCGGTTAGTTGCTTCAACTCCAGCGCAAAATTCGGGTTATCTTGTTTTTCTACCCATTGCGCCACTTGAATATGCCGAGCTAATAACAAACTTAATTGATTAACTCCGGGTTTCACTACATAGAGCGTAAGCACCAGGTATGTGAGCGCCAAATTTAAAATCAACACGGCACCAATAAGCAACATGGTGCGCGCAAATGCGGTACGAAAAATGCTACCGCGCATCTACCCTAGCTCGCTTCATCGGTATCAGGAATAAATACATAACCCAAACCCCACACTGTTTGGATAAACCGAGGCTTTGTTGGGTCATCTTCTATCATTCGGCGTAACCGCGAAATTTGCACATCAATGCTCCGCTCAAGTGCACTGTAATCCCGCCCTCGAATAAAATTCATAAGTTTATCCCGTGATAAGGGTTCTTTTTCGTGCATTACCAATGCCTTCAACACTTCATATTCACCGCTCGTGAGTGGCAGCATCTTACCATCCGCATAGAGCTCACGCCGATTGATATCAAAACGGAATCGGCCAAAATGATAATCTTTAAAGGTTTCACCCGAAGACCCAATCATATCTTTTTGGTGTCGCTTCAACACCGCTTTTATCCGAGCCGCTAATTCTCGCGGATTAAAGGGTTTGGCTAAATAATCATCAGCCCCCATTTCCAAGCCATAAATTCGATCCATCTCATCACCTTTCGCCGTTAGCATGATAATCGGTATCTCATTTCCTTTCTTTCGTAACCGTTGGCAAATCGATATGCCATCCTCGCCAGGCAGCATAAGATCTAGCACCATCAAGCTAAAACTTTCTCGAGTAAGTAGCCTATCCATCTGCTTAGCATCCGCAGCACTGCGCACTGAGTATCCCTGCTCCTGAAAATAACGTTCTAGTAAAGTTCGCAAACGCAAATCGTCGTCAACAATCAAAATTCTGCTTTCTACTTCAGACATTGCTATTCCTATGGTGTAAAACGTCTTAGCCTCAGCTACTCACACTTGGCTCACATTCAGTTTGAACTCAGTTTAAGAGGCTTCCGAAATGAAGGCAAACAAATGCTCTCTCAGTTATGCTCAGCTTGCTTATCTAACAAGCAAGAACTGCTACTTACCTATTCGTTAATCGGTTTGATACCATATTTTGTTCACAAACCACTGTTTAGTGCCCGTGGGCGTTTCTACCTCAGCATCATCATCTACTTGTTTTTTTAACAGGGCTCGCGCCATCGGTGAGTCAATAGAAATGTAATCGCTGCGGCCGTAGATTTCATCAGGGCCAACAATTCTGAGCGTCTTAACAGCACCTTCTGCACTCTCGATTTCCACCCAAGCACCAAAGAAAATTCGGCCGGCCTGCTGAGCGTTATAATGAACAACATTCACTTGCTCTAAGCGCTTGCGCAAATAACGAATTCGCCGATCGATTTGCCGCAACAATTGCTTGTTATATTTGTAATCAGCATTCTCAGAGCGGTCGCCTAAACTGGCGGCCCACGCTACTTTACGAGTCACTTCTGGGCGCTCGGTACGCCAGAGATGATCTAGCTCGCGTTCAAGCTGAGTATAACCCTCACTCGTAATTAAGTTAGTTGCCATAGATTTTGGCCTTGTCCCACATTCGTTTTAATTCGATTCGCTCACGTTTAGGTTCGATTCGCTCACATTTCGATTAGATTCGCTCACATTTCGATTAGATTCGCTCACATTTCAGTTAGATTCGCTCTGCAGGAAGACCCGCTCACCGCTGCTGCGACCCGATTTGTCGCATCAGTGTTATTTCTGGTACGATAATTTACAACATTGTTGTATGATCTTTGACAGATAAACATTGGGCTGATAAAAAGTCATAGTAACGTTAATCAAAGCTCAATAATTGTTCTTTTTAAATATCTCGAATTTTATTATAAGAGCCTACTCTATAGGCCTCTCCTCAGTGCAAAGGAATAAGTGTAAATGTTAATTCTCACCCGCCGTGTTGGCGAAACCTTAATGATTAATGATGATATCAAAGTTACTGTACTTGCTGTTAATGGAAATCAAGTAAAAGTAGGTATCGATGCACCAAACAACGTTGCCGTGCACAGAGAAGAGATTTACCTGCGTATCGAGGCTGAAAAACGCGCAAAACAAGGTGAATAAGTTTCGCATTCACAACCGCTAGTTAGCCTTAGTTTAGTTATCGAGGTTATCGCTAGCCATTACTGAAACAACTTTAAATAAGCAATAAGGTACAACACTGCAACCGAAACCTAGGGCATTTTAGTTCTCTCCGGTAGCTCTCCCGTGGTAAGATCTACGGCATTATTTTTTGCAGAAACGGAAGAGATTTAATGTCTGCTGCGCGTGTTGAGATTACCAAAATTATTGCTGAAGAGTTAAATGTTCGCGAAAATCAAGTGGCGGCTACAATAGCTCTGCTCGATGACGGTTCAACCATTCCTTTTATCGCACGCTATCGGAAAGAAGCAACCGGTGGGCTCGATGATATTCAGTTAAGAAATTTAGGCCAGCGCCTTACTTATCTTCGGGAGCTTGATGATCGTAGGCAAGTTATTACAAAAAGTATTGCCGACCAAGAGAAACTCACTCCTGAACTCGCTAATGCTATTAATAACTGCTTAAGCAAAACCGAGCTTGAAGATCTCTACTTACCGTTCAAGCCAAAACGCCGCACTAAGGGCCAAATCGCGATTGAAGCCGGCTTAGAGCCTTTGGCTGAAACTCTGATTACAAGCGAACAAAATCCAGAATCCCTCGCAATACCCTTTATCAATCCCGAAGCCGGTTTTGCGGATGAAAAAACCGTACTTGAAGGTGCTCGTTTTATCCTTATGGAGCGGTTTGCAGAAGATGCCCAGTTACTGAAAGCTATCCGCGCCAAGCTTTGGCAGCAAGCCTCTCTGGAGGCCACTGTAATAAAAGGGAAAGAAACTGAGGGGGCAAAGTTTCGAGATTACTTTAGTTATCAAGAACCCATTCACAAGGTTCCTTCTCATCGAGCTTTGGCGTTGTTACGGGGCCGCAATGAAGGGATCCTGCAGGTAAAGCTAAACCCAGATCCAGAGCAAGAAACAAGTATCCGAGAAAGCCAATATGAACCCATGATTGGCCAACACTTTAAGTTAAACACCGATGCCAGCGCAGCAGGGCTGTGGCGCAAACAAAGCATACAGTGGACTTGGCGAGTAAAGATTCTACCCCGAATGGAAACCGATTTATTCGGCCAGCTGCGTGAACTCGCCGAAGCTGCCGCCATCGATGTATTTGCCCGTAACTTAAAAGATCTTTTAATGTCGGCACCCGCGGGGTTACGGCCTACGTTGGGCCTAGATCCTGGGCTTCGCACGGGCGTTAAAGCTACCGTAGTAGATGGCACCGGCAAGCTACTGGCAAACTCAACCATTTTCCCGCATGCACCACAAAACCAGTGGGATAAATCCATCCGCACGCTGGCTGCGCTATGCAAGCAGCACAAGGTTGAATTAGTTGCCATCGGTAATGGCACTGCTTCTCGTGAAACCGATAAATTAGTATCCGAACTGATGGCGGCTAACCCCGAGCTCACCCTAACTAAGGTGATGGTAAACGAATCGGGAGCCTCGGTTTATTCAGCATCGGAACTGGCATCGCAAGAGTTTCCTGATCTTGATGTATCCTACCGCGGTGCCGTTTCCATTGCTCGGCGTTTGCAAGATCCGCTGGCTGAACTGGTAAAGATTGAACCGAAAGCAATTGGGGTTGGCCAATATCAACACGATGTTAGCCAATCATATCTCGCCACCAGCTTAGATGCTGTAGTGGAAGATTGTGTGAACGCGGTGGGCGTGGATGTCAATACGGCCTCGGTACCGCTATTAGCCCGAGTTGCGGGCTTAAACCGCAACCTCGCGCAAAATATTGTGCATTACCGCGAGCAAACGGGCACCTTTAACGCTCGTAAAGATTTACTCTCTGTACCGCGGATGGGGCCAAAGAGCTATGAGCAAGCCGCTGGTTTCTTACGCATTATGGCGGGAAAGAATCCGCTAGATGGTTCAGCAGTTCACCCAGAAGCATATCCAATTGCCGAACGTATTGCCGCAGCAAATCAGCGCGATATCGCGAATATAATTGGCGATTCTGGCTTTTTACAGAGCTTAAGTGCCCAAGATTACACCGATGATGAGTTTGGCCTACCAACGGTTATGGATATCATTCGTGAACTTGAAAAGCCGGGCCGCGATCCTCGGCCTGAGTTTAAAACCGCCGAGTTTCGTGAAGGCGTGGAAAACATTAGCGATTTGCAGATAGGAATGACATTAGAAGGTGTGGTTACCAATGTAACCAATTTTGGCGCCTTCGTAGATATTGGCGTACACCAAGATGGTTTAGTACATATATCTGCACTCTCCGATACCTTTGTAAAAGATCCCCATGACATCGTGAAAGCCGGAGAAGTGGTAAAGGTTAAGGTTATGGAGGTGGATGCTGAGAGAAAACGAATCGCGCTGAGCATGCGCCTGCAAGATCCAGTGGCATCGAATCCACCGCAAGATCAAGCAGCACAGAATAACTCAAGTGCACAAAAACCTCGGCCAAAATCGCGGCCACAGCAGGGCGCACAAAAAGCAAGAAAGCCGGCTGGTGATAAATCAGCGCCAATTAACAGTGCGTTTGCAGATGCGTTTGCAAAAGCGAAAAAACGGTAGTGAGCTGCCAAGAAAGCTAATTATGAAAGCTAATGATGATAGCTAAAAACGTTGCAGCGAACACAACATCACCTAGCCAACAGGAATAGCAAAGAATGAGTGCGATGCTTTTAATTTTGGCCTACTTAGTTATTGGTCTCGTGCTCAAGCGTACGCATTTGATGCCCGTGAATACGGGGCAAGTGCTCAATCAGTATGTTATCAACGTGGCGGTTCCCGCCATGATCCTCCTGCACTTACCGCACTTGGATATCACTCGCGCGATTTTAACGCCGGCCATTATGCCCTGGGTTCTGTTCCCTATTTCTATTGCACTAGTACTCACCAGTGCCAAGATTTGGAAGTGGTCCCGTGAGCTTACAGGTGCGCTATTGATTGTGGTGCCCCTAGGGAATACGTCCTTTTTAGGCTTCCCCATGATAGAAACCTTCTTCGGTACAGCGGGTTTACCTTATGCTGTAATTTATGATCAGGTGGGTTCGTTCATTGGTTTAGCTTTTTTTGCTACGTTCTTTGCAGCCGTTTACGGTAAACGTGAAGATGGCAATGAAGAAAAACTGAGTATAGCTAGCCTAACCAAACGTTTAGTTACGTTTCCTCCGGTGATAGCCCTGATCGTAGCCTTTATCTTCGGCATGCAAAACTATCCTGGAATGCTGCAAACCTTAATAAGTAACTTAGCCGCCACCTTGGTTCCTGTAGTTATGATTGCAGTAGGTTTTCAATTGCAATTTCGGATTCCGAAAAGTGATTTACTGCCTTTTTCAGTTGCCATGATAATCAAGCTTTTGATTCTTCCTGCGGTAGCACTGGGGCTCATTCGCGCACTCGATTTAAATGATTTAGCAGCGCAAGTAACCGTGCTCGAAGCTTCCATGCCCTTCATGATCACCGCTGGTGCCGTTGCCATTGGCGCTGGCTTAAAACCTCGCTTTGTTGCTTCATTGGTGGGCTATGGCATTTTATTCGGGCTGATTACTGTGCCTATTTGGGCGTGGCTATTGCAGGCCTGAACAGGCGCTAGCTGATAATAAAAAAGCGAGTACACTATAAGGTGTGCTCGCTTGCAAAAACTGACAAAACAAGTAGCGCTCGCTACAAGATAAGCTTAAGCCCGTAACTGCCGCTGAATTTGTTTACGCCGCGTTAACCACTGCTTCTGGGTTTGATAATAGGCCTGCATTTCTGCCAAAATCACTTCATATTCCTCATGCAAGCGTTCCGCCAACCAAGGCTTTTTCGCAACCACACGCTTTATTTTCATTTCTAGGCGCGCCTTTTCAATCTGATAAGGGTTTGCTTTTTTCAGGTTTTTTGCGAGCCCCACCCAAGAGAACGCCCGAATTAACCACTTACTCGGATCGAAGTGGTACCAACGAATACCATTGCGATAATCGCCGGAAAAAATATGATGGAAGTTGTGATATCCTTCGCCATACGTGAGTAAAGCTATCCAACCGTTATCCCGTGCTGAATTTCGATC
Source organism: Aliidiomarina iranensis (assembly GCF_003987135.1). Classification (GTDB taxonomy): domain Bacteria; phylum Pseudomonadota; class Gammaproteobacteria; order Enterobacterales; family Alteromonadaceae; genus Aliidiomarina; species Aliidiomarina iranensis. The sequence goes on along the minus strand of NZ_PIPJ01000001.1, from coordinate 387,041 downwards.
GGTAAAGGTTTGCTTACCCCAAACATGGGCCAACGAGTTAATAAAGAACGTAGTGTGGTGGCCGATTACCAAGCGTAAAAAACCGGCAATTAGGAGTGCACCCCAAACTTGCCCTAGCGCCAAACCAATGAGCAATGGCACGCCAACATTCATGAACAACATGAGCGGCAAATAGTATTTGTGTTGCCACATTACGATTTTATCTTTTTGTAAATCTTTCACGTTTGAATAATCGTTGTAGCGATGCTCATGATATTCACGCAGCATCCAGCCGATATGAGCAAACCAAAATCCTCGGGAAATTGAGTAGGGGTCGTTGTCTTTGTGATCAACATGCTTATGATGCTCACGATGATCGGAAGCCCAATGTAAAATACTGTTTTGCAGTGCTAATGCACCACCCAAAGCAAAAAAAAGGCGTACACTCCAATGGCCATCCCACGCTCGATGGGACCACAACCGGTGATAACCTGCAGTGATAGAAATACCAGCGTAAATGGCTAATGCGGCAAACGCGGTAAACAAGCCCCAACTAAAGCCTTGATAAAATAAATACAGCGGCGTGCCCACGGCAGCCACCAGAAAGGTTATAGTGAAGAGACTAACATTTAGCCAAAGAATCGGCGGTTTTTTCATATTTATACAACTTTTAGCGAACAACTGTTCGCTGAATTTATCGTTATTCCAAGAATTAATCAAGTGCATTTGCATAAATTGATCTAACAGCTGTTCACTGATAAATTAGCAACCAATACGGCAACTCTTGGAACCCCCTTCATGACCGGCATTCGGGCAAAACAAAAAGAAAAAACACGCCGCGCACTTATTGATGCAGCACTAAGCCAGCTCAGCCCGCAAACTGCGTTTTCTAGCTTAAGCCTGCGCGAAGTAGCGCGCGAGGCTAACATTGCACCTACCTCGTTTTATCGCCACTTTCAAAATATGGATGAGCTTGGCCTAACTTTGGTGGACGAGGGTGGCCTTACGCTTCGGCAATTGCTGCGCCAAGGCAGGCAACGGTTAGCCGATGGCGGCTCCGTGATTCGCATATCGGTGAGTATTTTCATGGATTTCATTGCTAACAACCGTAGCGTTTTTCGCTTGTTGTTGCAGGAGCACAGCGGTACTTCAAAAGAGTTTCGTTTGGCTATCGCAAGAGAAATTCAACATTTTAAATCTGAGCTTGCCGATTACTTACACAACGAACGACAACTGCAAGAAAATCTAGCGCGCTTGCAGGCCGACGCCATGGTTCGTGTGATGTTTAGCATTGGCGCGGATGCCCTCGATTTGCCAGCAAACGAGCGGGCTGATCTCATAGAAGATACAATTTTAGAACTACGAATGATTGCTCGTGGTGCTACTGCTTTACAAGCGAGCCTTACAACCACGACTACGAAAACACGCTAAAGGTGCGGCAACGTACCACTCCTGATAAACTATTTCTCGCATGTAAACTCACTATCTAGCCAATTGTAGATGTGTGCAGCTGGATAGTAAAAATAGCAAAATCTACATACATGCTAAGCTACGTATAGAACTAAGTTTTAAATTACTGAAAAATTGCGGCCCTGCCGCTCTGTATCGTAACCAAGGAGAAGTTCATGAACCAAGTAGCCGTTTGGTTTGGGGTTATCACGCTTGTTTTGATGGGTAATGTTCACGCCCAACAGCGGGATATAACCCTTGAAGAAACCATAACAATTCAAAGGGTAACGCAAGCGATTACAACCAGCGATGGGAATCACACCGCATTTACTCGCTTCCGCCCTCGTACGCCATATCAAGATGATGATGGAGCAGCCTATAGCGAGCTTTTCGTTCGCAATGCTGAGGGCAATACTATTCCATTTATCACTGGTGATGTTCGCATTGGCCAAATCGCGTTCAACGCTGATGACTCCGGGATTTTTTATCTTGCCACACGCGGCGATGATAAACACACCAGCCTTTACCACGTGCCGTTAACCGGCGGTGAATCAACCCGCTATTTCCAACACGAAACCGCGATTAGTAGCTTTAGCCAAAGCAGTGATGGCCGTTGGATCGCCTTTACAGCGCGCGAAAAAGGCCCAGAAAAAGCCACTGAATTGGCTACGAAAGGGTTTCGTGCTCAGGTGTATGAAGAACAGAGCCTGAAAACGCAAATTTGGCTACTGGATACCGAGAGCGCTGAAAAAGAAGCACACGTTATTGAGCTAGATGAGCATGTGCATTCAATCCAATTTCGCCCCGGCCATGAACAATTACTTGCGCGTGTAGCACCTACCACTTTGGTAGACGACGACCTCATGCTCAGCAAGTACGCTATTTTTACCGCCGCAGGTGAAGAAGTTGTGCGTTTTAATACAAACGGTAAGCTAGGCCGAGCTGCATTCTCAGCGGATGGTTCACAGCTTGCGTTTATTGGTGGCGAAGATCAGCACGATCCTGCCAATGGCCGTTTATTTCATGCCAACTTAGAAACAGGTGAAGTGCGCGATTTAGTGCCGAACTTCCTTGGTCATATTCAAGATATGGTTTGGCAAAGCAACAACGAACTTGTGTGGCTTGCCGATATCAATGTAGAAACTGAAGTTCGTTTAACGAACTTATCGAATAACCAAACGCGCACCCTGATTCAACAAGGTGAAGGTGTTTTCAGCCGGATTGCTGATATAAGTGCCGGTAATCAACTCACCCTGATTGGCCACAGCCCTGCGCATCCACCAGAAGTGTTTAGCTTTACGAATGGTGCTTTGAATCGTTTAACCGATTCTAACCCTTGGTTGGCAGAAGTGCGCCAGCCGCGGCAAGAAGTAATAAACCACACCACCGATGATAACGTTGAGCTGCAAGGTATTTTGGTTTATCCCCATGATTATCAGGAAGGCCAACCGGTACCGGTGATTATGTCGGTACACGGCGGTCCGGAAGCGCATGTTCGCAATGGTTGGAATGATCGGTATTCAAGCCCTACATGGTTTGCAGCACAGCAAGGTTTTGCTACGTTCTTTCCAAACTATCGTGGCAGCACGGGCCGAGGCGTAGAATTTAGTAAACTCGGCCAAAACGATTATGCGGGTAAAGAATTCGACGACATTGTTTCTGCCAAAGAACATTTAGTTGAAATCGGTGTGGCAGATCCTGAACGCGTGGGCATTACCGGTGGTTCATATGGTGGCTATGCTTCAGCTTGGGGCGCCACAAAACAAACTGAACATTTTGCGGCCAGCGTTATGTTTGTGGGTATTTCCAATAACCTATCAAAGTTTGGTACCACAGATATTCCAAACGAAATGCACCTAGTGCATGCGCGTAGCTACCCGTGGGATAAGTGGCAATGGTACTTGGAGCGAAGCCCAATTTACTGGGCTGAGCAAGGTAGAACGCCTATCTTAATTATGCACGGCGCCGAAGACACACGCGTGCATCCTAGCCAATCGATGGAACTGTATCGTTACCTGAAAGTTCACGGTAATGTGCCAGTACGGTTGGTGCTTTATCCAGGTGAAGGGCACGGAAATAGCCGTGCGGCCTCACAAATGGATTATGCGTTACGTTTGATGCGTTGGATGCAATTCTACTTAGTAGATCAAGCCGAAGGTATTCCAGAGCATGAATTACCTCACGCCGAACGGCTTGAGTAGTAGCATATTCTTATAGTTTATTGTTTTCATAAAAAAGGCTCGGTGCATTACACCGAGCCTTTTCTGTATTCTTCTTTAATTTATTTGTTTTCTTGCTGCTTCACCATAGCCATAATCTCTTCAATAGGCATCGGGCGAGCAAAGTAAAAACCTTGCATATACTGGCACCCTGCCGCTTCCACAAATTCAGCTTGTTCGAGTGTTTCAACACCCTCCGCAGTAACCGATAGTTGCAACTGTTGCGCCATACCAATGATACTCTGCGTAATGGCCGCATCATGCTCACCACTGAACACATCCTTAATAAAAGTTCTATCAATTTTTAAGGTATCCACCGGGAGCATTTTCAAGTACGAAAGGCTGGAAAAACCAGTGCCGAAATCATCTATAGAGATACTAAAATGGCGTTTACGTAATGCTTCTAACAAACTAATGGCGCGATTAGAATCATCCATCAGCACACTTTCCGTAAGCTCTAAATGTAGATTCTTCGCGGGGAAGCCCGAGAGGTTTAGGGTATGTGTTAAAGATTCAATGAAGTTCGCCCGATTAAACTGCACTGCGGATAAATTCACTGCCATGGTGAAATCACCGAGCTCGCGAAGTTTTAAGCCATCCTCACAAGCCTGTTTAAGCACCCAAGAACTAATCGGAATAATTTGCCCGGTATCTTCAGCTAAAGGAATAAATTCAGCCGGGGATACAAAACTACCATCTTCGCGTTGCCAGCGCAGTAACGCCTCGCAACCTACAATCTTACGATCACCACAACGCACTATAGGTTGATAAAACAGCTTTAACGCACCTAGTTCCAAAACATGCTGCAGCTCATTACGCAGCGTTACCGAGGCGTGAAAACGCTCGCTAATTTCACTGGAATAAAATTGATAGTGATTACGGCCCTGGCGTTTGGCTTGATACATCGCCATATCCGCATGCTGAATTAATTGTTTAGGCTCCGGCGGGCTCTGCATGGTGGTAGTAATACCAATGCTCGCTGTTAAATATAAGCGATACTGGTCAATATGATAAGGCTGAGAAATACTCGTTAAAATATCATTAATCAAATCTGTGATTGGGTGCTCCGGCCGCAAGCGTGGCATAATTACGATAAATTCATCACCACCAAACCGCCCCACAAGTGCGCCGCTGTGCATGCATGCCTCTAATCGGCGCGCTGTTTCTTGTAGGAGTTTATCCCCCACTAGTAAGCCAAGGCTATCATTCACTGGTTTGAAGCCATCTAAATCAATAAACGCCACCGCAATGCTGTTCCCGGTTCGCACTGTATGCTGGCACCACTTCTCCAATTCCTGCTCGAGAACCGCTCTATTTGCAAGCCCAGTGAGGCTATCGTGAGTTGCTTGCACTTTCAGTTGCCGGCGCTGGCGCCTTAATATTTGGCTCGCTTCAATACTGATCACTAAAAGTGCGGAAAGCAAAAGGCCACTCACAATAACAATGATGTACAGGTTGGCTAGTGCTCTTAAATCCATCTCTCCAGCATAGAATCCCACCAAACTAATGCTTTGGTTTGAGGGAATATTTAAATCAACCGTATGTTGAAAAAGGACCTTCGGAAGTGGCTCGCGCATATCGAGTACTTCAGTTGTTTCACCCACAACTCTAAGTAGATAACGATTACCAATGTTTGCATAAGTATCAACGATATCTTCATATTCCGCTTTTGAAGGGTTAATTAACGATGCAAAATCAAGGGTGGGCACCACATAACCATAAAGCTCAGGCTCACCACTATCTCCCTCACGCACAACAGGGAAGCGCATTAGCACCAGAGGCCTACCCTGATTACGGATGCTCTCGCTAGGAATCATGGCACTAAACTGCCCTGCCGTTTCATTAAAGTAACTTACAACATCGGGCGTGCCGAGAAGCCAGTATTGGCTTGTTTGCTGGCGAGTACGTTCGTACATTATCTCGCCGTGGATATCCACTAGCATTATCCCGGTTATTTGCGGCATATCATCCATGTAACTGTTCACATCAAGCCTGATTAAATCAGCAAGTTCACTTTCTGAACTTGCTTGCCAGCGAGCTGCTAAGCGCTTCATAACATTAATATTATCGGTAACGATACGCTCTCTATTCGTTTGCGCTAAATTCATTGTCGTTAAAATTTGCGCTTGCACGCGATTTACTTCAGCTGATGAGAGGATAAACCAAGTGCTACATACAACTGTGATGCTAACAATCATCGTAAGTACGGCGCGTTGGCTCAGTGCCCGCTCTGTTTCAGAATCCTGATAAGAACCGATGATTAAGGCAAGGCCAAACACAGCTAAATAAAACACGCTGATGGTAACTACAATCGGGTGAGCACCAAACCAAAGGAACCAATCGCTGTACCAACACATGCCGCTGTAAACTAAGCCTGCTAGCAAGGTGCTATACCCGCCCACACGCCAAAGCACTCTGCGTTTGCTTGGCGATATTCCAAACAGCAAACATACTCCGATTAAAATAAAGAAAACGCTAACAGGCCAACGCACAGCGGTTGTGGGGCCTTCAATATGGTTGAGAGCAGTGAACCAAGGCAGGCTATTTGCCACCGAATAGATCGCACCAAAAAAGACAATGAGGCCGGAAAAAATGCGCAGCCAAGAAATGTTAAGAGCCGCCGCTAAAAGTGCTAAACCGGTAGCTAATGAAACGATAGAGGCCGTAACTGATAGAACATCAGAAAGCGGTTGAACTTGGCCAAATAGGGCGAACACTGAAAGGCCGATAACGCCAGTAACAATAGAGGCTACAACGATAGTGTAGAAGATCGCAATTGCTGAGGTGTTACCCGCGATTGGATGCCGTTTCAAAAGAAGGTTGCCTTTTTGTTATTATTTGCTACTTCAGTGTATTCTTTATCCTGCACAAAATCAAAGCAGCAATACACCGAACCCTTGCTCAGCTCGGCCAAAGAGCTAAAACTCATCGGCCCACAAAAAAGCCGGCATACAGCCGGCTTTACATAACGATAATAAGTTTTGCTATAAAAGCACTTGTTAAGGCAACTGTGGGCCTGCGGCAACCAGCGCCTTACCTTCATCGTTATCGGTAAACTTGGCAAAGTTCTTCACAAACCGTTCTGCCAAATCTTGTGCTTTCGCATCCCAATCGGCCGCATCGCCATAAGTGTTCCGTGGGTCTAAAATAGCGCTATCTTCAATGTTCGCTAAGCCCTTTGGAATCGCTAAATTGAAATACGGTAATTGCACAAACTCAGCATCTTCGATGCTGCCATCTAAAATAGCATCAATAATGGCCCGAGTAGCTTTTATTGAAATGCGCTTGCCCGTTCCATTCCAACCGGTATTCACCAAATATGCCTCGGCACCTGCATCGGCCATGCGCTTAGCCAATACTTCAGCATATTTTGTTGGATGTAAGCTTAAGAATGCTGCGCCAAAGCACGCTGAAAACGTAGGTGTTGGCTCAGTAATTCCTCGCTCAGTGCCGGCTAGCTTTGCTGTGAAGCCTGATAAGAAATGATATTTTGCTTGCTCGGTGGTAAGTTTCGCAACTGGTGGCAACACCCCAAAAGCATCAGCCGTTAAGAAGATAACTTTCTTCGCATGGCCTGCTTTAGAAACCGGCTTCACAATGTTATCGATATGATAGATCGGGTAGGAAACACGCGTGTTTTCGGTTTTTGAACCATCGTCGAAATCAACACTGTTATCATCACGCACAGTCACATTTTCTAACAATGCATCGCGGCGAATGGCGCGGTAAATATCAGGCTCTGCTTCTTCCGATAAGTTGATGGTTTTGGCATAACAACCACCTTCGAAGTTGAATACGCCGTCGTCGTCCCAACCGTGCTCATCATCACCAATGAGTTGCCGCTTTGGATCGGTAGATAAGGTTGTTTTGCCTGTACCCGACAAACCAAAGAATACTGCTACATCGCCTTCCTCACCCACATTTGCCGAGCAATGCATAGAAGCAATGCCTTGCAGGGGTAAGAAATAATTCATCATTGAGAACATGCCCTTTTTCATCTCACCGCCATACCAAGTGCCGCCAATTAGCTGCACTCGTTCAGTAAGATTAAAGGCCACGAAATTCTCAGAGTTCAAACCTTGCTCAGCAAAGTTTGGATTTGTGCATTTTGCACCGTTCATCACCACAAAATCTGGCTCAAAACTTTTTAGCTCTTCATCGCTAGGGCGAATGAACATGTTTTTTACAAAGTGCGCTTGCCACGCCACTTCCGTAATAAACCGCACCGCAAGCCGCGTATCTGGATTGGCGCCGCAGTAAGTATCCACCACAAACAAACGTTTTTCTGAAAGCTGCTTTGTTACTAAAGCTTTCAATTCGTTCCAAGTTTCGGTGCTAATGGCTTTGTTATCGTTCTTACCTTGATCCGACCACCACACCGTATCGCGTGTTGTGTCGTCGCGAACAATGTATTTATCTTTTGGTGAACGGCCAGTGAAAATACCAGTATCTACGGCTACTGCGCCAGTAGTGGTAACACGTCCTTGTTCATAGCCTTCGAGATCATCGCGCGTTTCTTCAGCGAAAAGTAACTCGTAAGATGGGTTATAAACGATTTCGGTGACGTCTGTAATGCCATATTGGCTCAGATCCAGATCAGTCATGCGAAGGGCTCCTGCGGGTGCGAAGTTAAGTATCAATTAATTTGGCGATTGCGTAAAAAGCATGGTGAGCTGAATAAAAATTTCACTTACCTGCTCGGTTGTTGCTTTTTCAAGCGAAATAATAACGGTTTTTCTGCATTAAAGATAGCCTGAATAGGCCGCAAAACGGCAATCAGCCGCGCTTGCTAGCAAACTTTTTCTGTAAAGCTTGAGCTACGCTTAGGTGGGTAAACTGACCAACATCACCACCATGCAATGCTACTTCTTTAACGAGCGTTGATGAAATAAACGAATTTTCTTCCGATGGTGTTAAAAACACGCTTTCTAAATCCGGGTTTAAACGCCGATTCATGTTCGCTAATTGAAATTCATACTCAAAATCAGCCACAGCCCGCAGGCCACGAATCAAAACATGCGCCTTGTGCTCGCGTGCAAGCTCAGCAAGTAAACCAGTAAAGCCGATCACGCGTACATTATCTAAGTGTGCTGTAGTTTCTTCCACCATAGCAACACGTTCATCTAAACTGAATAGCGGTTGTTTACTCGTGTTGGCGGCAACACCCACGATAACCTCAGAGAATAATTTCGCTGCGCGTTCGATTAAATCAATGTGGCCGTTGGTAACAGGATCGAAAGTTCCGGGGTAGATGGCTCGTCTGTACATAATGTTTACGATCTCAAATGGATTCGGCAACACCTTTATGTGGCACATAAGGTGTTGCACTGAAAATTATTTGCTTTCATCGGCAACGCCAAAGTTTAGCACTAATGCTTCACTTTAACGGCGTGCGCACTTCTTATAAGTGCGGTGCCCACTGTTCTTGAACTCAACACAAAAAGAGTACCGGATAGGAACCTTAGCGTCTATTCCTGTTTTTCAACTAGGAAAAAGTGAAAGAGTGCTGCAATACCTGCAGGAGAAGCGTAAAATACCTGGCATTAGATTTAAAGCTCGTTAAAAAATTTAGGAGAGATTAATGAGAGATGCATTATACAAACAGCTCAGTGAGCAGCTCGCCGAAGTGAAATCGGAAGGGCTATATAAGAGTGAGCGTATTATCGCCTCTTCCCAGTATTCCGAAATCGATGTTAACGGGCATAAAGTTCTTAACTTTTGCGCCAACAACTACTTAGGTTTGGCGAACAACCCTGAGCTCATCGCGGCGGCAAAACAGGGCTTAGATACTCATGGTTTTGGTGTTGCCTCTGTACGTTTCATTTGTGGCACGCAAGATATTCACAAAACGCTGGAAAGCAAACTCAGTGAATTTCTTGGTACCGAAGATACCATTCTCTATTCCTCATGTTTTGATGCGAACGCGGGTTTATTTGAAACCATTTTGGGGCCTGAAGATGCCATCATTTCCGACGCGTTGAATCATGCCAGCATCATTGACGGTGTGCGTTTGTGTAAAGCAAAACGCTATCGTTATGCGAACAACGATATGGCCGATTTAGAGAAGCAACTGCAACAAGCCGAAGCGGATGGTGCTCGCCATAAACTTATCGCTACCGACGGCGTGTTCTCAATGGACGGTATCATCGCGAACCTTACCGATATTTGTGATTTAGCCGATAAATACGGCGCCCTGGTAATGGTTGATGATTCTCATGCGGTTGGTTTCGTTGGTAAAAAGGGCCGCGGCAGCCATGAATTTCACAATGTTATTGATCGCGTTGATATCATTACCGGCACCTTGGGTAAGGCCCTTGGCGGTGCTTCTGGCGGTTTCACCTCAGGGAAAAAAGAGGTGATTGATTGGTTGCGCCAACGTTCACGCCCTTACTTATTCTCGAATTCTTTAGCGCCATCAATCGTTACCGCCTCGATTCGCGTGTTAGAAATGCTGAGCGAAGGGGATGAATTGAGAGAAAAGCTCAACGCTAACAGTGAATATTTCCGGGAACGTATGACAGCTGCCGGTTTCACGCTTGCAGGAGCGGATCACGCCATTATTCCAGTTATGTTAGGCGATGCGAAACTTGCCTCCCAAATGGCTGATCGCATGCTCGAAGAGGGTATTTATGTCGTTGGGTTCTCGTTCCCAGTAGTACCTAAAGGGCAAGCTCGTATTCGAACACAAATGTCGGCCGCACATACGCGGGAACAGCTTGATAAAACCATCGATGCCTTCATTCGTGTAGGCAAAGAACTCGGTGTGATAAGCTAATTTAAATTTTCTGGAGTGGATTTCAATATGAAAGCACTGGCAAAACTAAAGGCAGAACCAGGATTGTGGCTTACCGATGCGGAAATGCCGCAGTGTGGTTACAATGATCTGCTTATCAAGATTAAAAAAACGGCTATTTGTGGCACCGATGTGCACATTTACAAATGGGATGAGTGGTCACAAAACACGATTCCCGTTGGCATGACAGTAGGGCACGAATATGTTGGCGTAGTGGCTGAAGTAGGCGAAGGCGTGCGCGGTTTTAGTGTTGGCGATCGCGTATCTGGTGAAGGCCATATCACTTGTGGACACTGCCGAAACTGCCGAGCTGGCCGCCGGCATTTATGCCGCAACACCACCGGTGTTGGCGTGAATCGCACTGGTGCTTTTGCTGAATATTTATCGATTCCAGCGGATAACGCATTTAAGATCCCAGATGAAATCTCTGATGATTTGGCCTCTATTTTCGACCCCTTTGGGAATGCCGTACATACCGCGTTATCCTTTGATTTAGTGGGCGAAGATGTGCTCATTACCGGCGCGGGCCCGATCGGTATTATGGCTGCGGCAGTTGCTAAGCACGCCGGCGCGCGCCACGTTGTGATTACTGATATTAATGATTATCGCCTAGAGCTGGCCACGCAAATGGGTGCTACTCGCGCGGTTAACACAAAAAACACCAAGATTTCTGATGTCATGAAAGAGCTTGGGATGACGGAAGGTTTCGATGTCGGTTTAGAGATGAGTGGAGTGCCAATTGCCTTCAACCAAATGCTCGATGCCATGAATCATGGTGGTAAAGTTGCGCTACTCGGTATTCCGCCCGGCGAAATGGCCATAGATTGGAACCATGTAATTTTCAAAGGGCTGGTAATCAAGGGTGTTTATGGCCGTGAAATGTTCGAAACTTGGTATAAGATGGCTTCGCTGTTGCAATCCGGTTTAGATCTATCACCGATTCTTACGCATCAGTTTTCCGTTGATGATTTCCAAGAAGGTTTCGATACCATGCTTTCGGGGCAATCAGGTAAAGTTATTCTTAACTGGGATTAAAGAATGGGAACATTTAGCTGCATCTCTTTAGCGGACGCTGAGCCTTTAATCGCTGATTCAGCCACACAAGTAGTGGATATTCGTGATGGCAACAGTTTTGCGAATGGCCATATACCCGGGGCAATTCAGTTGCATAATGAGAATTTGCCGCAGTTTATTGCTGCGGCCGATTTTAGCAAGCCCTTGGTGGTGGTGTGTTACCACGGTAACAGTAGCCAAGGCGCTGGCCGTTATCTGGCCGAGCAAGGGTTTGAACACGTGTTTAGCCTGGATGGCGGCATGGCTACTTGGGCCGTGCAGTACCCGGATAAAGTGGAAAGTGGTTTGTGAAAAAAATCTACAGTAGCGAGAACTCACAGCAAATTGCCATGTTGCAAAATATCCTGCAGCGTGCTGGTGTTCCCGTAACTGTAGTAGAGCGCGGCAGTGCCTTGGAATTAATGCTGATACAGCCGGGCTATGAACCCATTGCCAAGGAAATTATTCGGGAGTTTAAAAGTAATCCTCCCGATCCTGCCGCGTTTATGCAGCAACGAAGTGCTCACCGGCAACAAAGCCAGAGCCTGCCACTTTGGAAAATTTTAGCGCAACAAGCGGGAATCGTTACTTTTATCGTTTTCCTTGCCGTATTGCTCACCGCCATTATGCAGTGGTTTGTTGCGCCTAACGCTACAATTTCGCAGTTAATATTTACTCCACGAGGTGTTCCGGAGCTGAGTTTCGACCAGCCATGGCGCTTTGTAACCCCAATTTTACTGCACTTCTCGGCAACTCACTTAGTGTTTAATTTGTTTTGGTGGTGGTACCTAGGCGGCCGTATTGAACTTGCTTACAACTCGCGAATTTTAGCTGCAGTAACACTGATTACCGCAATTGTTTCCAATTACTTTCAGTGGGCCGCTTCTGGGCCGCTATTTGGCGGCTTATCGGGAGTGGTATATGGCTTACTTGGCTTCGCTATGGTTGTGGCATGGAAGAAACCAACGCACCCGCTTGCCTTACCACCCTTTCTTCTGATTTTCATGGTAGGTTGGTTACTCCTTGGCTATACCGACATCCTTTGGGTTAATGTAGCGAATCAAGCACATGCTGTGGGCTTAATTAGCGGTATTGTTTTAGGATTTTTTATCCGCCTTCAAGACGGCCGTAAAAACTCAGGTTCTCAGCGTTTTTAATGATAAAGGAATGGGCCCTATAGGCGCACACAGTTAAAACATGGATAACACCCTACCTCATCCAATACCTTTGAATACAACTTGGCAGCCAGTTGCCACATGCCAAGCGCCAAGGGCGGTGTGTTCTTGGCTAAGTGATCCAGGTTCCCTCACCGAGAAGCTAAAAACCCTACGGGGGGAATTTTCTGTGCATTTGCTTGGGCAAACAGAAGGATTGGCTCAAGCTCATGAATATGCAGCTTTGGGTATTGCAGAACAGCCCGTATTAATACGCGAAGTTATTTTATTCAGCGGCAAAGCACCTTTAGTGTTTGCACGCAGCATTATTCCTTTTCGTGCTCTAGCGCACGATTCCGAATTTGTTCAGCTCGGCAACAACCCACTGGGAGAGCGTTTATTCAAATCATCGGATATTCAGGCCGGTGCCATAGAGGCTGGGCAATTCAGTAAGGATACACCGGTAGCTGAACTTGATAGGTTACTGCAAGGAGATCGCATAGAGCTATGGGGCCGCCGCCGGTGTTTCTATTTAGTGGAAACGCCTATTCTAGTAGCCGAGGTATTTCTTTCTAACGCGCCCTGCTATGCTTAAATCACCTTTTGAAGATGATGATTTAAATTTGAGTTTCTAACCTAGTGGTAACTTGGCGGCGTTACTATGATCAAGAGCCCTATTTCGCCATAGATTGCTGAGATCTTCACTGGAGAACTCATGATAACGAACTGGAGAATTTCCATGAATCGCTTTGATCATTACCGTGCTTTAATGCGCATGGATAAGCCCATAGGTACTTGGCTACTGGCTTGGCCAACGTTTTGGGCGCTACTATTAGCGGGCGCTGGCGACCCTTCCGTTCGGCTCGTTGCTGTTTTCGCAGCAGGTGTTTTTCTCATGCGCTCGGCCGGCTGCGTGATTAATGATTTTGCTGACCGCAACATTGATGGCAAGGTTTCGCGCACACGAAGCCGCCCACTCGCAACTGGGGCAGTATCGGCCACCGAAGCGCTCATCCTTTTCGCTGGCTTGGTAAGCTTGGCATTTATTCTCGTGCTTACGCTAAACACACTAACCTTACTGTTAAGTTTCATTGCGGTGGGTTTGGCCATCATCTACCCGTTCGCTAAGCGCTTTACCCATCTGCCGCAGTTTGTGCTTGGCGCGGCGTTTAGCATGGCTATTCCTATGGCTTTTGCCGCTGAATCGAATAGCCTTCCGCTTATCTGCTGGCTTCTATTTGTCGCAAATACACTATGGACAGTGGCCTATGATACTCAATACGCCATGGTAGACCGTGAAGATGATTTAAAAGCGGGCATAAAATCGACGGCGGTTCTCTTCGGCCGTTGGGATGTTGGGATGATCGCGCTGTTGCAAGCAGCCACAATAGCGCTCTTATTGCTCGTGGCTTATTTCATTCAGGCAACCGCGGTGTTTTGGTTGGCTATTATTCTTATGGCGGCCATGTTTACTTGGCAACTTTGGTTGATTCGCAGCCGAGATTCAGATGCATGTTTTCGTGCATTCCGGCAGAATCATTACGCGGGTATGGTTGTGGCGATTGGATTAGCCCTGCATTATTGGCTGCCGATTCCCTTTGGAATAGCTTAAACGCTATTTTATCGTTCGCAATCAGCCCAACACTCGGTGTTGATACCACGCTACGGGATAAGATTGAGGCAATAGCTACTAAACGAATGTGTTAGTAGCTATTCGCTCGTTCTAAGTAGCGAGCGATTTTCTGAAAATCGTTCACCAACTGGTTTGGGTTAACAGTAGCCAACGCGCCAAGCTCGTGAGATGGCCGGAAAATAGCTTGTTGCTCGCCGTTTGGGTCCACCAAAATAATGGCGGAACTATGGTTCACCAAGTAATCGGTTTCGCCCTCATCGGGTAACGAATACATCAAGCCAATATCGCGCACAAAAGGATACAACTCTTTGTGTTCGGCTCGCACGCCGAAAAAACCCTCACCAAAGAAATCAATATACATTCCTACCCGCTCAATATCATCGCGTTTGGGATCCACACTAATCATCCAAACTTGAACGGGTAAATCTGTAGCCCCATCGATATCGGCCCAACGAGATTTCAATTGTGCCATGGTGGTTGGGCAAATATCGGGGCAATATGTGTAGCCTGTGAACATCAGCGTCCATTGCCCTAGAAGGGCTTGATTCTCAACATCACTGCCCCCGGTGCCCTCAAGTACAAAGGGTGATATCGGCCTAGCCTGATCGTAAATACGCGCTGATTCCAGCTCCGGCGGATTATTGCTCGTTATCTGCAGATAGCTAAATGCACCCACAGCGGCCACTGCAATCATTACCAGAGCGGCAAGAACCTTCTTCATAACAACACCTTGTTTTAATACATCAAATAATGGTCAACCAGCAGCAATATAAATAAGCCCATAAGATGCCAAATGGAGAACTTAAACATTTTGTACGCGGTAAATTTACTGGGGTTATACTTGAGCTTCAACGCATACGCCAAGAAGCCAATATTTAAAGCACTTACGCCCACTAGATAAATTAAGCCGCTCATTCCCACTAAGTAGGGTAATACGCAAACCGCGGTGAGTAATACCGTATACAGCAAAATGCAGGTTTTTGTGAAGGCAATACCATGAGTTACCGGCAACATGGGCACTTCCGCCTTGGCGTAATCTTTGGCGCGATGCACGGCCAGCGCCCAAAAATGCGGTGGTGTCCACGTAAACACAATCATCACCAGCAACAGTGGGTATGCATGAATTTCCCCGGTTACTGCCGTCCAGCCCAATAGTGGCGGCGCTGCTCCCGCTAAGCCACCAATTACTATGTTTTGAGGCGTAGCTCGCTTTAGGTACATGGTGTAAATAACCGCATAACCCACTAGGCTCGCTAAGGTTAAAACCGCGGTGATTCGATTCACAAATAAATCAAGAATCACATAGCCCAAGGTGCCTATAAACATGGCAAACATCAGCACTTTTCGTGGTGAAAGCGCACCTGTTGGTAGGGGCCGCCGCAAGGTTCTAGCCATTTTGGCGTCAATGTGGCGATCTACCAAATGATTAATTGCCGCGGCTGAACTTGCCATCAAGCCGATACCCAGCATGGCTGGAATAAGAATCTCGGCCGCCACCCAAGTGGGTGTGGCCAAAGCCATTCCCACCAGAGCCGTTAACAACAATAATGCCACAACCCGTGGCTTGGTTAATTCTAAGTACTCACGCCATGAAGCGCGTTGGGTTAGCGCGGCTTGATTAGCCATGGCTCACCTCCTTTTTATTAAGCCGATACAGGCCGAAATTTAATGCCACTAGCGTTACCATCAGTAGCGCGCCCACCGCGTTGTGAGCAACAGCAACAGCGAGCGGCAAACTTGCCAATACATTGGTAATACCGAGTAATACCTGAACCACAAGCAACACGGTTAACGTAAGCGCTACACGCCTAAACCAAGCGCTGGTAGCGTTTAGCCACAGTTTGCTCAGCAACCAAAGCATAACGGCCATCACCACAATAGCACCAAATCGATGCACGATGTGCATGGTCATGCGTTGATCGTAGTTGTGCACGCCGAACTCATAATTCTCGGCTTCTGGGAGCGAGAAGGCGCCGGCGAAATCTAAACGTTCACCCCAAGCGCCTTCGCAGATTGGCAGATTTGTACAGGCTAAGGCTGCATAGTTCGCAGCAACCCAGCCACCTGATGCAATTTGCATCACTACAACAATGAGTGCAAATGCTGCTAGGCCACGCATACCCCGAAGTGCAGCTTCTTGCGCTAACTTCGGTGGGTTTTCTCGCAAATGCAGCAGTACCAACAAACTAAATGTGGTAAATCCGCCAAGTAAATGCCCCATTACGATTACAGGCTGCAGATTCATGGTTACCGTCCACATACCCAAAGCCGCTTGGAATATAATCATGGCTAACAGTGCAAGGGGTAATTTTAGAGGTCTACCCGCACCGAGTTTGCGATATCGAGCAACCGCTGCAATGGCAATTGCCAATACCAACAATCCAAGTATGCCTGCGGCATATCGATGAATCATTTCGTTCCAGGCCTTGAAATGTTCTACCGGTCGCTCAGGAAACCGCATTTCCGCCTCGCCTACCTTTACCTCACTATGAGGTACTGTAAGGTAGCCATAACAGCCAGGCCAATCAGGGCAGCCCAAACCCGCATCGGTTAAACGCGTGTAAGAACCGAGGATGATGACAACCAGCACCAGCCCTAAAGCTATTTTTACTAAACGCTGCACCATTTGTTGTTATCCTTCTTATGCATCCGTTATTAACATTTTTATTACTTTACCCTACTCGTGAAAGTTTGAGTAATTTTTGTAGGTCTCTTAGTAGATCACGGCCATTCATCACCGTATCTCTTCTATCTTCACTACCGGCATACCAGAGCACTACACTACCCACAGGATCAATAATCACTAGTGCATGTTCTGGAATATTTGCCAGTGCCGCATGAGCTTCCTCAGCATGTACTAACTGCAAAGTGCTATCGGCTGGTAAGGTTGGTAAATTGCCCGCTGATGTATCGCCTGCAATGGCAACTGGCTGCACTCGCTCTTGCTGGCGGCCAAGCGCGTGATGTAACTGGCTTGCAACATATAGGCTATTCTCACAAGCAGTGCTACATTCAGCCGGCATGCGATAAGCAATGCGCCAAGTTGCGGGTAATTTTACGTTGGCCGCTTCACTTAACTGAATCTCTGGTGTCACTAAATTGCCTTTGTTGCTCACCCCAGTTTCATACCAGCCCATGGAAAGCACAAGTTTGGCAGCCGCCAATGGCAACACAAAAATTAACGCCACAATGATAAGAACACGCTGGCTTTTACGTTTTACTTTTTTTTCTTCTGGTGTCATTTTGAATCCTTGCCGGTACGCTTTGGTTTGTGCCGGCTTGCAACTAGAAAAATAATGAAGGCAGCGAGGGCTAAACCAAACCATTGCACTGCGTATGCATAATGCCGATGGGGTGTCATTACCACCACTGGCCACTCACGAACAAAACCTATTTCTGCCTCCGGCGATTGCAAAACCATAAAATCAGCAAGTGGCAAATTCAGTTGCTCGCGCATCTTTGCTAACTCCGGATATTGAATTCGAAGTGGCCATGTATTCGCCACGAATTCTTGTGCCTGCA
Organism: Aliidiomarina iranensis; assembly: GCF_003987135.1. Lineage (GTDB taxonomy): Bacteria > Pseudomonadota > Gammaproteobacteria > Enterobacterales > Alteromonadaceae > Aliidiomarina > Aliidiomarina iranensis. Next base: position 369,239 of record NZ_PIPJ01000001.1, on the reverse strand, counting down.
AAATAAAAGGGCTCTCTGCGGGAACGCGAACTCTGCCGAAAACTTCTACGGTGCCACTCGGTACATCAACATTCGGTAGATCCGTTCTATTTTGGCCTGCAGGAATCCACCCCAAATTAACCGGAATCAGAATCTCCCCAAGGCTTGCATTACTGGCGAGCGCCAACACTTGATAGCCCGCACGGCCTTGGTAAATTTGATTATCAATGTAAAACACATATTCAGGATGGAATCGAGCGCGAAGCGATACCCTCTCATCCGGCGCAGAAGCCAAATCTACAAGGTTTTCGAGCGTAATTTGTGAGTAAGTTTCGGCGGCGGTATAGCGGTCAATTATCATTTGTTTCTCTTGGCCACGATCAATTTGCCAAAAACCAAGCTTGACCATTACAGCGATCGCAAGCAAAGTAATTAACATCGCCCCAAGATGGATGCGAAAAAATAATGAACCAAGGCGAAGTACTTTCATAACAACTTCTGAGGACCTGCCGTGTTAGATATAATTCTCAAAATACTACTCGTTGCATTACTGCTCTATATCATTGCAAATCTATTTCGAGGCTTATTTAGTGCCTTAAAAAATGACCCCAATTCACCCCCAATGACATTCTACATTGGCAAGCGGGTAGGCTTTTCTGCCTTAGTCATTCTTTTGATCATCCTTGCTCTTGCATTTGATATTACATCGTTAAATCAGCGCCCCTACTAACCGGGGCGCCACCATTTTTGCCACGTTCGTTATTGCGATTTTGTGATCTAGATAATGTAAACAAACACAAATAACAACAACCAAACCACATCAACAAAGTGCCAATACCATGCCGCAGCTTGGAAGCCGAACTGGTCATCTTTGGTAAAGTGGCCTTTTAACACACGCCCCAACATTACGATCAGCAAAATCGCACCGAGTGTAACGTGTAAACCATGGAATCCTGTTAACAAAAAGAATGTGTTCCCATAAATTCCTGATTGCATGGTCAAGCCAAGATCACGATAAGCATGAACATATTCGTACCCTTGGAAACCTAAGAAAATTAAGCCCAATACTATGGTTACGATTAACCAGCTTGTTAATGCTTTGCGTTTATCTTCTTCCAGAGCAACGTGAGCAAAGTGCAAGGTAACTGAGGAAACAACAAGAATTGCCGTGTTCATTAGGGGCAAGCCGAACCATCCCATCGCTTGTGTAGTAGTGCCATCGGGTGTGGTTGTGAGCGGCCAAATGGCTTCGAACGCAGGCCATAGTATCTCGCCAGTAGCCACATTATTACTGGCACCGCCAAGCCATGGCACAGCAATCATGCGGGCATAAAATAGCGCACCGAAGAACGCCAGAAAGAACATCACTTCAGAGAAGATAAACCAACTCATGCCTTGCTTATAAGAGCGGCCCAACTGCTCGTTATATAACCCTTGGCGCGATTCGCGAATTTGATCACCAAACCAGCCCACCAGCATAATTAGCAACACCAACATGCCAGCGCCTAAGACGTAATGGCCAAAGCCCTCTTCTTGCTTGGAAGCTTCAATCGTAAAATGGCCTGCGCCAAAAGCGATTAGCCCCAGCGCTAAGGCGCCAACGATGGGCCAAATACTCTGATCTGGAACGTAATATTTTGAATATTCTTCTTTTTTTGTGCTCATTGAATTTCCCTCATTCCGACAAGCTAGCTGTTGCCTGAACTTGCTCGGTCAGGTCATACATCATGTAGGACAATGTGAATCGATGAATCCTTTCTGGTAGATCGGGATCCAAATAAAACTGCATTGGCATCACCGCCCTTTCACCTGCGGCTAGCGGCTGTTGCTCAAAACAAAAACATTCGGTTTTGTTCAGGTACAACGAGGCCTCACCCGGTGAAACCGATGGTAAGGCTTGTGCCACTACCGCTTTATCGGTTCGATTCTCAATAATAAAATTAACCGTTTTTACTTCCCCTGGGTGTATCCGAATAGAACGAACCTCCGGCTGAAACTCCCATGGAATCCCTCGGCTCACTCGGGTATGGAATTCCACGGTTACCACCCGAGTTTGATCAACATTCATCCCTTCATTGGTTTGTGCAGCTGAATTGGTTGTGCGCCCATTAAAGCCAGTAATCTCGCAAAACTTTTCATACAGCGGCACAAGTGCAAAACCGAAGGCAAACATCAACATAACCGAGGCGAGTAGCCGAGTGATCACTCGGCTATTGCCACGCTCATGCTTTTGCTCGTTTGATTCATGTTCGCTCATATTCTTTACACCTTAGGTGGTACATCGAAGGTGTGGTAAGGCGCCGGTGAGGGCACTGTCCACTCCAAGCCCTCGGCCCCTTCCCAAGGTTTCGCCGGCGCTGGTTCACCTTTCTTAAATGCACACTTGAGCGCAACCGCAAGGAAAATCAGCTGAGAGAAACCGAAGAGGAAACCACCAATACTTACGATTTGGTTAATATCCGCAAATTGCATAGCATAATCCGGAATCCGCCGTGGCATACCCGCTAATCCCACAAAATGCATTGGGAAAAACAAAATATTTACCGACACTAAAGAACACCAGAAATGCAATTTACTAAGGAAATCATCGTACATAACACCCGACCATTTCGGTAACCAATAATAGGCCGCAGCCATAATTGAAAATACGGCGCCGGTTACGAGTACATAGTGGAAGTGCGCAACGACGAAGTAGGTATCATGATACTGATAATCAACCGGTGTAATCGCCAACATAATCCCGGAGAAGCCACCAATGGTGAAGAGAATCACGAAGGCGAGTGAAAATAACATGGGTGTTTCGAAGGTCATTGAACCTCGCCACATGGTACTCACCCAGTTAAATACTTTAACCCCTGTTGGCACCGCAATTAGCATCGTCATGTACATGAAGAACAACGAAGCGAATGTTGGCATCCCTGTTGTGAACATATGGTGCGCCCAAACTAGGAATGATAAGCCTGCAATCGCTGCGGTTGCATAAACCATCGAGGCGTAACCGAATAATGGCTTACGCGCAAATGCCGGAATGATTGCCGAAACAATACCAAAAGAAGGCAAAATCATGATGTACACTTCTGGGTGCCCAAAGAACCAGAATAAATGCTGGAATAACACCGGGTCACCACCACCAGCCGCATCAAAGAAACTCGTACCGAAGTATTTATCGGTAAGAACCATGGTCACAACACCTGCAAGAACTGGCATTACCGCAATTAATAGAAAGGCGGTTATAAACCATGTCCAAACGAACAACGGCATCTTCATGTAGTTCATACCAGGAGCACGCATGTTCATAATGGTTACGATCACGTTGATCGCGCCCATAATCGAACTCATACCCATAATATGCATACTGAATACGAACAAAGCCGTTGAATCTGTACTGTAGGTTGTTGATAACGGTGCGTAGAATGTCCAACCAAAGGCCGGCGCGCCACCTGGCATGAAGAATGATGACAACATGATTAAGAATGCAAATGGTAAAATCCAAAACGACCAGTTGTTCATTCGTGGTAGCGCCATATCTGGCGCACCAATCATCATCGGAATCATCCAGTTAGCGAGGCCTACGAAAGCCGGCATAACTGCACCAAACACCATAATTACACCGTGCATGGTGGTCATTTGATTAAAGAAATGAGGATCAATGATTTGCATACCCGGCTGGAACAGTTCGGCGCGAATCATTAGCGCCATACTGCCGCCTACCAAGAACATGGCAAAACTGAACCACAAGTACATCGAACCGATATCTTTGTGGTTTGTTGTAAACAACCAACGTTTTATACCGGTTGGTTTGTGATCATGATGATCATCGTGCGCATCATGGGCGCCATGGGTATCTGTTACTGTAGTGCTCATAGCATGGCCCCTTATTGATTACCTTGAATAAATTCGTGGATATCTGCAGCTTGAACTAAATCGCCGGTGTTATTACCCCAAGCATTGCGCTCGTAGGTAATTACTGCGGCTAATTCACGCATGCTTAAATTGTTGCGGAACGATTGCATCGCTGTGCCTGCTGAACCGTTAACAACAATATCAATATGGGCATTTTGATCACCAATAGAAACACCTACACCAGCTAGCCCCGGAAACACACCAGGAATACCTTGGCCATTCGGTTGATGACACGCAGCGCATTGGGAGAGATAAACCTGTTCCCCTAACGACATTAGCTCATCTTCACTCATTTCCATTGAAAGCAAGCGCTCTTCTTCTGCTCGAGCATCGGCTAACCGTTGCTCTTCGCCTTGGATCCATTCATCGAACTCGGCTTGTTCTTTCGCGATTACCACAATAGGCATGAAACCATGGTCGCGGCCGCATAGCTCAGCACACTGCCCCCGGTAAATGCCTGGCTCATCAATGCGTGTCCATGCTTCATTGATATAACCTGGATTGGCATCTTTCTTCACCGCGAACTCCGGTACCCACCAAGAGTGGATTACATCATCAGAGGTAATCAGGAAGCGAATTTTCTGACCAACAGGCACAACAAGTGGGCGGTCAACTTCAAGAAGGTAATTCTCAGTTTGCGGCAGGCGGCCATATATTTGCTCTCTTGGTGTGGCCATATTACTCAGATATTCAACATCATAATCTAAGTAACTGTAATGCCAGCGCCATTGAGAGCCGGTAATTAAAACACTCAAATCGGAATCGGATGTGTCGTCCATATCCAAGAGTGTCATGGTCGCCGGAACCGCCATTCCAATCAGTATCAGAAACGGAATTACCGTCCACGCTATTTCCACGCGTAAATTATCGTGAAACTTTGCCGGCTCTACGCCGCGGCTCTTTCTATGGCGATAGATAGAAATAAACATTGCACCGAAAACCACCACCCCGATAGCAACACAGATGTAGAAAACCAACATGTGTAACCCGTACACAGTTTGGCTAATCTCTGTAACGCCTTGGGTTAGATTTAACTGAGTGCCTTGACCTGCGCTAGCGATTGTAGAAGCAAACATCGCTACCAAACCGATGATTAGGTTGGTTAGTCTTACTTTCACTCGACTTCTCCTCTTATTCTTTTTTTGCTGCGCCTTGAGGGGCAAAGCGCGGCCGTAAAAAGAACAAAGAGGTCAACAAGAACAGAACAACTTTCCCCGAACTATCAGTTCTTGTTTAACCCTTTGTTTATTGTTCTTGTGCGTTGATCGCACTTATTATTTAGGTTTATCAAGTCGCTGAAACGAATCACTTAGAAAGTGTTAACTGAGTGAACAACATCGTAACCACAGCGGGTATTTTGATGTGGAACAAAATACCACCAAAAATGTTAATAAAAAAGGGGTTGTTTTTAACAACCCCTTGGGTTTCTCCGAAATAACGAAGAAATGTGGAGAGAGATTTAATGAATTGCAGCGGGAAAATTATCCGGCGTAAACAAAAAACTTATTGCGCTGCTCGCTTTAGCTAAAAGCTGTAGCCGTTGTTTTTCGCGGCCTGCACAGGGGTTTAACCAAGCAATAACAAGCTGACTGTTGTTAATTAGTAGAGCCTGCTCAGTAGCCCAAAGCGCTTCTTCATTGTTGCTGGTACTTACTCGCCGAATACGATCTGGTCGGACACCTGAAGCAATCAACTGCGCAATTAATGTACGCGGAGCTTTACCAATAACGGTGATCCACTGATCATCGCGTTTACTCATGGTATTTAAAGTAACCCACAATTGCGAATGTAGGTTTTGCTCAGCATTTACATTTTGCTGACTGGTAATATTTTCATGCCCCCACACCCCAGGGTGTGCGTAGCAACGAGAAAGCGAAGAATGATTCATAACCAACCCCCATTTCGAATAACACCCACTGCCAAGCCTTCAATCGTTAGATACTGTTGGGTTAAATCAACTTGGATGATTGAAAACTCTTCATTTTCCGGATGTAACAAAACCATATTTCCGCGACGCTCAAAACGCTTTACGGTTACGTCGTCGTCTACCCGGGCAACTACTACTTGCCCGTTTCTAGCTTCATTTGTTTTGTGAACAGCTAAGATATCGTTATCTAAGATACCGATATCTTTCATACTCATACCATTTACTCGAAGTAAGAAATCAGCATGCGGATGAAACATTGATTGGTCCACTTGATAGTGCGATTCAATGTGTTGCTGCGCCAATATTGGTTCACCAGCAGCTACCTGACCAATTAATGGTAAACCCAGATTTTCCATAATTTCTACTTCATCTTGAACAAGGCGAATCCCCCGCGACATCCCCGGCATCATTTCAATCACGCCCTTTTTCGCCAGCGCTTTTAAATGCTCTTCTGCGGAATTAGCCGAACGAAAACCTAATCTCGAAGCAATCTCGGCACGCGTTGGTGGCATACCAGTAGCCTCAATGTTAGTTCGAATCATTTCTAATATTTCTTGCTGTCTTGGCGTCAAAGGGCGCATATCATCACCTGTTCTTTTATACAGTACACTGTTAGTATATACAGTATTAACTACTGTGCAACTTTTTTCCTACAAATAATTTCTCACAGCAGCTGATGCAGATTAATGATATTCTTAGCGAACTATTAAGTTCGTTGTGGTTCAAAGCCTACTAATGCGATAATTAGCCTTTCTGTGCTAGCAGTTCACTTTCCTTGGGCATGCAATGCCGAACGCTTATGGAGTCGAGATGAGATCAACGTCATTAATTTATAAGTTGCTGCGTTTACCGGTTACTTGGATGACAAAGGTTAAAGCCATAGCAGACGCGCATGACGCGGCTCCCTCCGCGCCTGACCATGTGGTTTATGTTATGCGTGGGCCCTCGGCAACCGATTTAATAGTGGCGCGGAAAAGTGCACAGCAGCTTGGCTTGCCCGATCCCACCGAGCCACTTTCTATTAATGGCAAATACTATGATCGTGTTCTCTATCTCGAGGACCCGAAACGGCGGTTAGGGCAAACGCCACAAGATGCCTTTGTTGAACTCATGCAACTTCACCGAGAGCATAAAAACTACAATATTCATATGCACCCAATTGCACTGTTTTGGGGTAGAGAGCCAGGTAGAGAGCACAACGAGGGCCGCACAATGACGGCGGATATCGAAGTGCCCGGCAAATTCCGCAAATTTTGGTTGGTACTCTTTTCCGGGCGTAATATTTTGGCGCGGGTATCACGCCCGGTTAGCTTGCGTACCATGGCCGATAGCCACAGCAGTGAACACGAGCTTGCGCATAAACTAACGCGGGTGGCTCGTACTCATTTTGCTCGCTTACGTTATGCTGTTGCTGGCCCAAAATTACTTGGCCGCGAAGCAATGATTCAAGATCTGTTAGAAACGCCAGCGATTCGCGCTGCTATTAGTGAAGAAGCGCGCGCTAAAAAAATTACCGAGCAAGATGCCATTAAAAGGGCTCGCAGCTACTTACATGAAATCGCAGCAGATTACCGTGAAGGGTTAGTTCGTTTTGGGGACCATTTTTTAACCTGGTTATGGAACAAGATTTATAACGGCATAACAGTAAAAAACGGCGAAACAATTCGTAAACTTGCCCAAGATGGCCACGAAATTGTATATGTGCCCTGTCACCGGAGCCATATGGATTATTTACTCCTTAGCTTTGTAATCTATAAAGAAGGGCTTGTACCCCCACATATTGCGGCTGGGGTTAATCTTAACTTTTTTCCTGTTGGTACTATTTTCCGCCGCGGTGGTGCATTCTTTTTACGCCGCAGTTTTCGTGGTAATAAATTGTACTCCACGGTTTTCCGTGAATATTTAACCCGCTTATTTCAAAAAGGTTACGCGGTAGAATATTTTATGGAGGGTGGCCGAAGCCGAACTGGCCGCCTACTGCAACCGAAAACTGGCATGCTAGCCATGACATTACAAAGCCAAATGCGCGGTGTTACTCGGCCCATTACCTTTGTGCCTGTTTATCTCGGCTATGAACACGTAATGGAAGTGAGCACTTACCACGGCGAATTGAAAGGTGCTAACAAAGAGAAGGAATCCGTATTTCAAATATTTGGTATCTTGCGTAAATTGAAAAATTTCGGCCATGGCTTTGTTACTTTTGGCGAACCTTTGCGGCTCTCCGAATATCTTGATAACTCTCAGCCTGATTGGCGCGATTCGGTAACTCATGGTGCTGAAGAACCCGCAAAACCCCGTTGGCTCACCCCTATGGTGAATGATTTAGCCGATATCATGATGCGCCGTATCAATGATGGCGCTGCCCTAAATAGCATTAACTTAACAGGCCTGGTATTACTCAGCGCCGAACGTAACACCCTTACGCGGGAAGAGCTGCTAAACCAAATCGAATGTTACCTTGCCTTACAACGCGAAGTGCCTTTTAGTACGAATGTTCATGTGCCCGAATGGTCGGCTGAATCTATTTGGGAACACCTACAAGCAATGAACAAGTTTGAAATTACCGAAAACAGCTCAGGTTCGGTTGTGAGTGTAAATCAAACGCAAGCGGTTACCCTAACCTATTACCGCAACAATATTTTACACCTATTTATTGTTCCCGCGTTACTGGCTCGCTTCGCCAGAAAAGGGCAAGCATTCACGGTTGCCGAAGCTACCAGCTTTATCGGCAAAGTTTACCCCATGTTGGAAGCTGAACTATTTTTGAATCGACACGCCAGTGAACTTGAGCTTTGGGTAGCGGCCTTATGTGAAGAGTTTGTACAGCAAGGCTGGTTAGTTTCCCATAATGCGCAATTGAGCGTTGTGGCGAAAAACCAAAGCGGCTACGTTCAGTTAACCTTACTCGCCAATGCCGCCGAGGAAACCTTGGTTCGTTACGCTATCGTATTAGAGCTACTGCAACAATCAGATGCACTTTCTCGTGGTGATCTAGAGCAGCACAGCGAGAGTGTTGGTGCTCGAATTGGTGCTCGGCATGGTATTGATGCACCGGAGTTCTATGATAAGCGGGTATTTAGCACGCTAGTGAGCACATTAAAGGCTGAAGGCTATGTGGCCATTAGCGATTCGGGTGAATATACTTCAGATCACAGAACCGCTCAGCTGAGCGATGAAATTGATGCGCTCCTTGGTAGCCAGGTGCAGCAAACCATCCGTGATTCGGTGCACCGCGTTCTACAACCAAAGGCCCAGTAATTTCGAGACTAATAATTTCGAGGCTAATAATTTCAGGCCCAGTAATTTCGGGCCTATTAATTTCGGAACCAGTAATTTCATCCTCAGCAGCGCCCAAAATTAGCACGCTTAATCGGGCCAAGAACCTTGGGCATCCGGCCGAATCCACTGAATCGAATACCAATAAAAGCGCCCAGCAAAGGATTTGCTTGGCGCTGTGCAGTTATAACGCCCGCGCCCAATACCTAAAGGTTCGCTTGCAACGATAGTGAAGGTTGTATCATTCTGCCAATCTGGGGCGTATGGCTGGCCACCGATAAAACAATTCAATTGATTGCGATTAAAATCACCAGTATCTACGGTAAGCGTTAATTCCGGCCGAGTTTCATCATGACGCAACAACGTATCCCGATATTCCGCATGCTCTACTGGTAATGAAAGCGCCGCCATCTTTGTGCCCAAGGTATTTAAATTTGCATACATGCCTGCCGCTGCAAATCTTGGAATAGCCCGAAAATCGCTGGTTGCACCAAAACCACCAGAATGTTGGCCAAAGCCGATGAAGCCAAGCTCGGCCACTAAATCTGCAAGCTTGTTATCGTACTCACCATAAGGGTAGGCAAATAACTTATAACTTACCCCTACTTCCTCCTCGATCTTAGCCTCTGCCGATAAGATATTCTCCCGCATTCTTGCTAGCCAGTCGCTTTCACTCTCGCCATTTGCACGCCGCGGCATGTGAGCATGATCTCGAGTGTGGTTGGCAATTACCACCCCTTCATCATGCAGCTGGCGTATCTGCTCCCAACTCATGTATTGGCCGGGCCGTTCACCGACAGGGTCTGTTGTTACGAACAATGTCCATGGCACATCAAATTCATTTAAAATCGGCCGGCCATTGGTAAATATATTTTGATACGCATCATCAAAGGTAATCACCACCGATTTTTCCGGAATTTCGCCCTCGCCTCGTGCCGCGGCAATCGCATCACGGATATCCACCACGGTGAAATCGTTCGCTGCCAAATATTCTAAGTGAGCTCTTAATTCATCTGCGGTAACACTGGTGATTCTAGGAGTGCTATCGCTCACATGGTGATAGAGCAGAATCGATGCATGAGCTTCGCTACCATTCGCGCTAGCATTGGCGCTACCAGCAGGCTGGTTCGAATTCGCATGCCCAGGCCCCGGAGAGCAACCTACCAAGATTACAAATAGTGTTAAGATACAACTTAAATTTAAAATACGCATCGCACATCTCCGGAGTATTCAGTATGGCAAGAGCTTCAAATTGGTTTGGCCGTTGGCACGATCATCAACGCATTTTTGCCATTGCATTGCCAATGATGATCTCAAATATCGCGGCCCCCATGTTAGGGTTAATCGATACCGCTATAATAGGGCATTTGCCAGATGCTATCTACCTAAGCGCGGTAGCCTTGGGTGCTATGGTGCTGAGCTTCATTTATCTTCTCGCCGTTTTTTTACGGATGTCTACCACTGCTGTTATTGCGCACGCATTTGGCGCAGGGGATATCAGAACACAGCAAAAACATTTTATTCATGGCTTAAGCTTTGCCATCGCCATAGGCCTTTTTATAATCCTCCTTTCCCCTCTATTGCCCTCAACACTCAGTTTATTGTTTTCCGTACAAGGCGAACTTTTGGCACTCACTGCCGATTACATCCAAATTCGTGTTTGGGCAGCGCCCGCGGCTTTAATCAACCTAGTGGTACTTGGTGTTTTACTCGGCCGGCAGGAAGCTAAATCTGCTATGTTGCTGGTGATTTTCACTAATCTTGTTAATGTCATTGCCGATATTATTTTGATCATCGGCCTTGGTATGAATGTACGGGGAGCCGCTTGGGCCTCGTTTGGCGCCGAGTGGGCAACTGCACTTATTGGCTTAATACTAGTAAGTAAACACTTACAAATTAACCAGTTCCCAAAACTCAAATGGCAAGGTTTAACACTTCTTGCGCGTATGAATGGCGATATTTTTGTACGTTCACTGGCCCTGCAATTGTGTATGGTTATGATGACAGGCTACGCAAGTTATTACGGCACCACGGTTGTAGCGGCCAATGCCGTGCTCATGCAGTTTCTCGTACTCATTTCCTTGGGCCTAGATGGCATCGCTTATTCGGTTGAAGCGTTAATCGGCCAAGCAAAAGGGCAAAACAGCCGCGCAAAAATCCAACGGTGGTATCGCTTGTGTTTAACTTGGTCGATACTTTTCGCGATGATTTATAGTTTGGTGTTTTGGGGATTCGGCACGCATATCATCGCTATGATCACGAACATTCCCGAAGTGATTACTAATGCCAGTACATATCTACCGTGGTTAATTCTATTACCACTACTGGCCCACTGGAGTTACTTTTTCGATGGTGTTTTTATTGGCTTAGGCGCGAGTAAAGCAATGCGAAACACCATGCTCATAGCTGCGCTGGGGGTGTTTTTGCCGGTTTGGGCAGTTACCAATTGGTTTACCGATTTAGAAAATCATGGCTTGTGGCTTGCTCTTTCAGCCTTTATGGCCGCTCGTGGTATCAGCCAGTGGATTTGGCTGCGCCAGCACCCTGAAAGCATAGCGCCAGCCGCTTAGGTTGTGCTTTAACAACCTCAATCAGGCGCTACCAAAGGTTTTAGTATAAAAAAGCCGCCCACCTTAGCGGTGGGCGGCGAAAAGGCTAATACTACTGAGCCCAGGGGGAATTTAAACTTGTGGTACAGCTAAATCATCAAGAAGAATTAGCTGCGGTGGTAAACCACTACCATCGGCATCTACAGCGATTGCTGTGTACAAACCACTACCCTCTAAATTAAGTAGAATTGGTCCAATAGCTGCATCTTTAGTGCCAGCTAAGGTTACTGTTACATAATACTCACCTGGAGTAAGTGCAACGTTACCAGTTGCTTGAATCGCTTCAGCATCGAAGTCAACGCCTGCAAATGCTGGTGTCGCATCAGTGATATCGTCAGTAGCAGTTACATAGATATCTACCGGGCCAGCCGCTGGTGAAGCATGCACGATACGTACTTGTGCTGCTGTAGCAATACGGCGGTTAGCGTCTTCCAATACAGCCGCAGTAAGCGTTGAATCACCTAAAGCGCCTACAGCCAATACGCTGTACTGAGTAGCGTTCGCCAATTCTAAATCAGCTTCAATTGCAGTAGTGTCAGTGTTTGCAACGTTCACTTTAATATTGTAAGTGTCGGCTGCAACATTTAGATACTCTGAAAAACCAGTAAATGGTACATCACCAAGTACTTCGCCATCATTTACCAATACGTCTACTTCAGGCGCGTCAGCGGACGCGTGAATTACACGAACATCTGCACCAGTATCTTGAGAATACAACACTGAAGAGGCCTCGCCATCGGCAAGTAATAGTGCAATTGGACGTTCGCTGCTATTTGCAGCAGTGTTCGGCGTTGCTGTTACGAATAGATCAGCACCGGCTGGTAGTGATAGTTCGCCTGAATCAAAAACTACTGCTTCTGGGTCGCCTGCTACGGTGATTCGTACTTGGTAATCACCCGCTGGCACTTCTACCTGTGGCGTGTAATCTTGATACGCTAACGTAGCCGTTGGCTGCGCAGCTGTCAAATCAGCGTCAAGCTCAGTTACGAAAACATCTACGGTCAAATCAACAGGTACACCATGTAACACCTGCAACCGCACGTTTCCATCACTCACATCGGTAATTTCGTTGGTAATGATCAACGGCTCTAAAGTTTCTTCCGCAACTGAACCAAGCGCAAATACGTCGTAACGAGTGTCTGCTGCAAATTCTAGATCCAACGGACCAATTACCGTAGCTGTGCTGTCGTCTGGTAAAATTCCGTCAACACCTACACTATAAGTGCCTTCTTCCACCGTAGCTAAACCCGATGAAACTTGGTAATCTACGCCTTCTAAGAAATTAGCGCCGTCTACCGTAACATTTACAGCTGGTGCGTCAGCAGATGCGTGATGAACACGTAACTGAAACTCCCCAACTGGGTCAGGTGTTGGCGTTGGTGGGTTTGGCGTGCCTACTTCAGGTGAGCTGCTGCTACTATTACAAGCCGCGAGCGCCAGTGCTAAAGCAGAAACACTGAGTGTTTTTATGATTCTGTTCATGGTTGTATCCTCGTTTTGATTGTCAGCAACGATTATTTACGCAGGGTACACCTGAGCAGGATCACAACTCGCTAACATGAGACCTTGAATATGTTCCGAGCTATTCTCACTTTCTTTCTTGGAATTACCCTTATCCTATTGATTTTAAGCGCCATTAGCTCAAGCATCCAACCTTTTCCTCTGCCCAAAAAAGCGTTAAAACATACACAATCTTTACAATTAAATGCGGAAAATCAAGCCGAAATCACAGTTCGAAGTGAACAAGATCTGGCGAATCAGCCGAAAGATTCAAATACAACAACGGATGATTCGAACGCTGAACACCATGATGAGTTGGCTGTGCAAAAACAACAGAAGGATTTGGACGATGTGGTTGCAAACGAAATCGAGTTGCTACTGAATCAAGAAGCCTCGTTAACGAATATTATTGAAGCGAATATATCGCTATTAGGCAAACTCGGTTCTGCAGCCGCTTTTTTAAGCCATCAAGCACTGTTGCGAAAAATTCAACAAACCGATCATGTACAACCAATATCAATTATTTGCTCAAGAAAAATGTGTAACATTTTGGTTTATGGCGCGGACCCTGACATTGCCGAAAATTTTGCAGTAAAGTTACTCAGCGAAAACAGTGATCATTTACAGGTTTCTGAAGGGGAATATCGCGTATTTCGTGAAGAAGACTATGATTTTGCTCATGTGGTTATAAATTTAGCCGAGCAAGCATCCATCAATGAATAGTTCACTAAATGTAGAGTACCGCCTCGTTTATTGTGCAACTCGCTGGCAAACCATTTGCACCGAGCCTATGAAAAAGCCGCAGAGAGGGCTTAGTTTTGCACTCTCTGCGATTGTAGTTGTAAGAACCTTTAGTAATATGAATGCTCACCGCGAGCGTGCTCAGTAATATCACGCACTCCGGAAAGTTCCTCAGGAAAGCGCTCGAGCAATTGCTTTTCGATGCCATCCTTCAAGGTAACATCTACCATTGAACAACCATTACAACCGCCGCCAAACTGTAAAATGGCAACACCATCTTCGGTGATTTCAGAAATCATTACTTGCCCACCGTGGCTCGCTAATTGTGGGTTGATCTCAGATTGAATCACGTAATCAACGCGCTCAATTAATTCAGCGTCATCGGCAACCTTTTGCGCTTTTGCGTTCGGTGCTTTCAATGTTAATTGCGAACCTAGCTCTTGCTGAACAAAATCAATTTCAGCTTCTTCGAGAAATGGCGCGCTTTCTGCATCTACTACCGCATCGAACCCCTCGAAGTTCAAGCGAACATCGCTATCTTCTACCGAATCTTGCGGCGCATAGGATACCCCACACTCTGCGTTAGGTCGGCCCGGATTCACCACAAATACGCGAATGTTCGTGCCTTCTTCTTGGCGGCCGAGTAATTCACGAAAATGAGCTTGGGCGGATTCGGAAATTGTAATCATGCACATCACCTTTTCTTCATTTGTCTCGAGTGTTGTAATCGAGCATTCAGATACCTGAGTATTTTAGTAGGGTTTATTCTATCGCATCAGAACCGCATTGCATAGTAACTCTGTTGGCGCAATGCAGGATTTTTGTTAAGTTTAGGGCAACCTAAATCAGGAGTTTAACTTGATGAAAATAACTAGCCTTTCGTTCTATCGCCACTTAACGGTGCTATTTTTGGCATCCCTCACCATGAGTTTTTCGGCCCTAGCCGCTGACCTCGATTATTATTTACCCAATAACGTAAGCTACGATGAAAGTATCACCAAGCCAGCGGATGCTCTGGGTTTTGAGGTTGGCGAATGGCACGCCCGCCCTGAGCAAATTGCCCGTTACATGGAAATACTTGCCGATGAATCCGATCGAATCACACTCGAAATCACCGGGAGAAGCCATGAATTCCGGCCCATGATGGTGTTAAAAATTAGTGCGCCTGAAAACCAAAACCGCCTCGAAGAAATGCGGCAACAGCACTTGGCGGTATCCGACCCAAACCAAAATGTGAACGCCACGGAAGCGCCTTTAGTGATATACATGGGCTATAGCGTGCATGGTGATGAATCGTCAGGTTCCAACGCGGCTATTCTTGCCGCCTATTATCTAGCCGCCGCACAGGGGCCAGAAATCGAAGCATGGCTAGATAACACTGTTATTCTTTTCGACCCGATGTATAACCCTGATGGTTTGGCGCGTTTTGCAACTTGGGTGAACCAATATAAAAGCATGACGCCAGGTGCTGATAGCCAACATCGCGAGCATCAACAAGATTGGCTGAGAGGCCGTCAGAACCATTATTGGTTTGATTTGAACCGTGATTGGTTGTTGCTACAGCATCCTGAATCAAGAGCGCGTATCGCCACCTATCAAGCATGGTTACCGAATGTACTTACGGATCATCATGAAATGGGTACCGATGCAACCTACTTCTTCCAGCCCGGTATTCCCTCGCGGAAGAACCCGCTCACACCCGATGAAAATGTACGTTTAACTGAACGTTTAGCCGAGTTTCATGGTGAAGCACTCGATGAAATTCAGAGCTTGTATTACACCGAAGAATCATTCGATGATTTCTACTACGGCAAAGGTTCTAGCTACCCCGATGCTCAAGGCACAATCGGCATTTTATTCGAGCAGGCTTCATCGCGCGGTCATCTGCAAGAATCTATCAACGGGGATGTTTCCTTTCCGTTCACTATCCGCAATCAATTTGTAACCTCGTTATCAACGATTGCTGGTGCCGTGGCTGAGCGTGATTGGTTACTGGAGTATCAACAACGATTCTTCAAAGAGAATATGGAGCTCGCGCGAAAAGAAAGCTTTGATGGCTACCTTTTAAAAGAAGCCGATGAAGGCCGCATGCACGAACTTTTAAACATTCTTCGGGCGCACAGCATTGACGCCTACCCGGTTACCGAAAGCTTTACCGTGGATGACCAAACCTATAATCCAGGCGAGGCCTTTTATGTTCCAATTCGGCAACGCAATTACCGGTTATTGAAAGGTGCTTTCTCAACGCGCCAAGATTTCCCGGACAATACATTTTATGATGTTTCGGCGTGGACGCTGCCAATGGCCTTCAATGTCGAGTTTGCAGAAGTTCGCCAAAATCGCCGCTTCCGCGTGGCCGAAACACCTTGGAGTGGCCCTAACGATTTCAGCAATAACCAGCTGGCAGAAACGAATGTTGGTTATATTTTTAGCTGGGAACCTCATTTTGCGCCGCGGGTATTGAATCATTTACTGAAGAACGGCATTCATGCCCGTTTAGCCGTTGATGAAGTTACCGTGAACACGCCTAATGGCGATGCACAGTTCAACCGTGGTGCCGTGATTGTAACCCGAGCTTATCAAGATAAGCCTTGGCAAGACATTCAAGCTACCCTAACTGAATTAGCTGATGCCAATCGTGTCCGTGTGCACACTATTACTAGTGGGATGACATCAACAGTAGGCATGGACGTGGGAAGCCGCAGTATTAACCCCGCCACTGAACCAAAGGTTATGTTGGTTATTGGCGATGGCGTTAACTTACAAGAAGCCGGCGAAGCTTGGTATTACCTAGATCGTGATTTAAATATCCCGGTATCTATGATTGAAACGCAACGTTTAGATCGCTCTGATATCAGCCGCTACACGCACATTATTTTGGTCGATGGCAATCATCGTAACCTTAGCGAACGCTTCACAAACTCGCTCCAAGAGTGGGTTCGCCAAGGCGGAACCTTAATTGGCCAAAAAGGCGGTGCACGTTGGATGAGCGAAAATAACCTACTGGGAACCACCGTTGTTCCTGCTGATGAGTTCCGTGAGAAGTTCAGCACGGAAGGGTTATCTTACGCTGATCGTAATGATTTCTTTGCTCAACAACGCGTTGCCGGTGCTATATTTAACAGTAAGCTCGATTTAAGCCACCCGCTTACGGTTGGTTTTTCCCGGGAAACACTGCCTATTTTTAAAAATAGTACTATTGCTTTCATGAACAACGAGCGGCCCTTTGTTGATGTTGCTACATACGCTGAAGCCCCTGTATTTGCGGGCTATACTTCACAAGGTAATCGTGAAGTATTAAGCGAGCGCACAACGGTGCTGGCTCACCGTTACGGTGGTGGCCGAGTTGTTGGTTTTGCTGATAATGTGAATTTCCGCGGTTATTTCTGGGGAACTTCAAAACTTATGGCAAACGCCATCTTCTTCAGCCAATATGCGTTAGGCACCGTTGGTGACGAAGAAGAGGAAGAAGACGAAGACGCGCACGCTCACTAATTTTAGCGGTTTATCGCTAGGGCGGCGCTTTTACGAGCACGTTACTACTCTGCACCTCTAGGTTAAATTCATGCAACCTAGAGGTGCTTTTAGTAAGGAACCGCAATGCCAAGTGAGCAAGCTAACCCCACAAATAAACCCAACCGAGCGGTTGCCAAGCAACTTCGCCTGCACGGGAAACCTGCCAAATGGCCTGAATTAATTAAATCTGGCCAACGTATTTTTATTGGCTCTCATGCCGCAGTTCCCCACGCTTTAATTGCGGATTTGCTCGCCAACAGCAACTATCTTCATGATGTGGAAATTGTGCAAGTAGCCGCCTTTGGCAACAACCGCTGGGCAGAGCCTGAATACCTTCGAAATTTCAAAATAAATTCTTTATTTATCGGCGGTGAACAAGTGCGAAAAGCGGTGGCTGAAGGGCGTGCTGATTACACACCAACCTTCATGTCCGATATTCCCTCGTTATTTACCGATGAGATTCTGCCTCTCGATGCCGCACTGATTATGGTGAGCCCAGCCGATGAGCATGGCTACCACTCACTGGGCGTTTCTGTTGATATTGTTTCTGCAGCTTTGCGAAGTGCAAAAATAGTGATAGCTCAGGTGAACCCGCAAATGCCAGTAACCTTTGGCCAAGCATTTATTCACCGTGGGCAAATCGATGCACTTTTCTACGCCAGCGAGCCGCTCCTAGAAATCCAACCGCCGGCATTAGACCCGATTACAGAACGGGTGGGCCAATATGTTTCTTTATTGATTAACGATGGTGCCACCATACAAATTGGCTTTGGCAAAGTGTGTGAAGCCACGCTGCGTTATTTGAACAACCACAAAGATCTTGGTGTTCACAGCGAGCTGATCACCGACGGCATCATGGATTTAATGCTGAGTGGCGTGATCAACAACCGGAAAAAAACCTTCCATCAACACAAGGTGGTAACCAGTTTTTGTATTGGTACTCAGCGTTTATACGATTATGTGAATCACAATCCACACATTGGTTTTTATCCTAGCGAATATGTGAATTCACCAGCTAATATTTCTCGTAACGAGAATATGATCTCAATTAATAGCGCCATCGAAGTTGATTTAACCGGTCAGGTTGTATCTGATTCCATCGGCTATCAGTTTTATTCAGGTATTGGTGGTCAAGTTGATTTCAGCCGCGGCGCTTCTATGAGCCAAGGTGGCAAGCCTATTATTGCCCTGCCTTCAACTGCCGCGAACGGAACTATATCACGCATTGTGCCGCACATTACCGAGGGCGGTGGTGTAGTGACCTCGCGGGCGCACGTGTATTACGTAGTAACTGAATTTGGTGTTGCTTCTTTGCGGGGCAAAAGTATCCGCGAACGTGCCCTTGAATTAATTCGTGTTGCCCACCCTAAGTTCCGCCCGCAGTTACTCGAGGAGGTGAGAAAACATTACTATGTGCCGCACTACCAAGTGCAAACCCCGGTAGAAATTCCAGAACTTGGCGAAGTTGGCTTCAAAAAAATTGAAATTAACGGCGAAGCTTATGATTTGCGTCCTTTAAATCCTAGCGATGAGCGGCGCTTACAAGAGTTCTTTTACTCCCACACGAAAGAAACGCTACAAATGCGCTACAACACCATTCCTACCCAAATGAACCGAGAAAAATCGTGTAATTTGGTTAGTGTTGATCAATCAAAAGATCTCGCGCTCTGCATTGTTCGCCAACGCGGTTCGATGTCGCAAATACAAGCGGTTGGCCGCTATTATTTGAGCCATGATGGTAAAAATTGTGAGGCAGCATTTGTAACTCGAGAAAATAGCCAAGGCAAAGGTATGGCAAAATTATTGCTCACCGAAATGATTCGTATCGCTAAACTCCGAGGTGTGAGAACTATGTTGGCCTTCGTGCGTGCGGAGAATCAAAAAATGCTCGCTGTTTTTGAAAAGGCTGGCTTTGTTCGCCTGCCCGCCGATGAGCCTGGCGAAGTAACGCTCGAACTTGTCATTGTATAAACCCAACATTAAGGTGTGGTAACTGATGTCAATTACCGTATTTAGCCATAGTTCTTGTAGCCTGCATAAGGTTACCGAAGTTCACCCCGAGTGCCCCGAGCGTTTGGGCGCAGTTAACGATCAACTTATTCGTTCTGGGATGGAATATGTTTTAACCCAAAAAGATGCCACGCCAGCCAGCAAAGAGGATTTATATCGTGCTCACGATGTGAATTACGTGAACGATGTGTTTGCTAAAGCACCCAAAAGCGAAGATGAGCATATCTGGCTCGATCCCGACACCCTCATGAGCTATGGCTCGCTCACGGCTTTTTTACACGCAGCTGGCAGCGGCATAAATGGCATTGATGAAATTATGCAGGGAGAGAATCAAAAAGCGTTTTGCGCCATTCGCCCACCGGGCCACCATGCAACACACAACGCGGCGATGGGTTTTTGTGTGTTTAATAACATTGCCGTAGCTGCCTGCTATGCCATGGCGAAATACCCTGTTGCCCGCATAGCCATTGTTGATTTCGATGTTCACCACGGCAATGGTACCGAAGATATTTTCATTCAAGATGATCGCGTACTGTTTTGTTCGTCATTCGAGCATCCTTTGTATCCGAATACGGGAGCCGATACCATTAGCCCGCATGTGATTAATATCCCCATGCCAGCTGGCTCTGAGGGCTTTGAATGGCAAGCTGCGGTGGCCGAACGATGGCTTCCTGCTATCGATGCTTTCCAACCTGATCTCATCCTGGTATCCGCCGGCTTTGATGGCCATATGGAAGATGATATGTCGCAATTCAATTTGCGGGAAGATGATTACTTCTGGATAGGTAAAGAACTTAAAAACCTTGCGGATAATCATTGCCAAGGCCGCATACTTGCAATGCTTGAGGGCGGTTATGACATGAGTTCCCTTGGCCGCAGTGTGGTTGCGTTTTTGAAGGGTATTTCTTAACTTTCGTTCACTTCCTTCTGATGTTTTTTAGGTGTGTATGCAAACGCCCAAGCATCGATTAAACAAGGCTGTTGCGCTTTTAATGCGGCAGCTACTGCATTCACGGTAGCGCCGCTGGTAATCACATCATCAACAATTGCTAAGCGTTTATAACCTGGTTTTTCGATACAGCGAAAAGCACCGCTAACATTCGCTTTTCGCTCTTTAGCGCTTAATCTGTGGCTTGCTCGTGTTGAGCGCCTGCGTACTGAGTAGATAACGGGGATACCCAATATAGTGCCAAGTTTTTCAGCCAACACGGCCGCTTGATTATAGCCGCGCTTATACCAGCGCAAATTACCAAGGGGCACAGGCACTAACGCATCGGGTAAATATATTTTTTCCTGCCGATATAAACTTACCACTTGCGCGGCCATGAGAGGTGCAAAGCAATCGGCTAATGCCGGTTGATGGCTATATTTATATTGCTGAACCCAACGCGTTACCGGATTTTCATAAGAAAGTGCCGCACACCATAAACGGCAAGCACTGATTTCTGTTTGCTCCGCCTGCAATTGCGAGGCTAAATCACCGCAACAACGCGGTGGTAGCCGGGGTAAATCAATAAAACAATATTCACACAAGCCAAACTGCAACACTGCTGGTTGCTCACAGAGCCAACATATGCCGTTCTTTTCAATTTTGCGCAATTCTTGCCAAAGCTTTACCATAGTACCTACCTCCTCTTGCAGCAGTTAGATTCAAGGTAGTTATTCATGGCAAAACATTCCGCAAATTTGAGCCTTAGTATACAAGGTTCTGGTGAACCTTTAGTTCTTCTTCACGGCTGGGGTTTGAACCAAGCGATTTGGTTTCCCATTCGCGAGCTATTAGCGGAAAAATTTCAAGTGATTACTGTGGATTTACCGGGCTTTGGGGAATCGGCTTGGTATCCCGGTGATGAAGATTTCCAGAGCGCATCTTCGCGGGTTATGGCAGAGTTAGCGCAGAGTATAGGAAAGCCATTTCATTTGGCTGGTTGGTCTTTGGGAGGGCTTTTTGCCATGCAAATGGCCCTTGATTACCCCACTTATATTAAGCGCCTTACCACAATCGCCAGCTCACCCTGCTTTATGGCTCGCGGTAATTGGCCTGGTATCAAACAGGCAACCCTAGAAGCATTCCGGTATCAGCTCACTAACGATTTTCATAAAACATTGGAACGCTTTTTAGCGGTTCAGGCTTTGGGTAGCCCCGCAGCAAGGGAAGAAATAAAAACTATGCGGAAATTGCTAAATGAACGCCCTGAGCCGCACCCTCAGGCTCTAATTGCAGGGTTGCGTTGGCTGGCTGAGGTTGATCTCCGCAAGCCCCTAGAGCAGCTTACAGTGCCTCTTTTACGCATGTATGGCCGACGCGATAGCCTTGTTCCTATTGCAACCAGCGATGCGGTACAAAGCTACCTGCCCAGCAGCTTTGCTGGGCAAACACAAGATGGGCAGCATGCGCTGGCAGCGCCACCCCCCTTGCACTTTACAGAAAGTGCTCACGCGCCATTTTTCACTGAACCAGAAAGGTTTGCAACCGAGCTTTATCGTTGGCATTTGGGGCAATAAAAAGAATTTCTCTGGCCAATTCTTATTTGCTTAATTTTACTCCCGCAAATTGAGCAAAGCTCACCAGCCCGGCCGTATACCGATAACTCTTGTTTGAAGTATCCGGGTTTGCCATCAGCTTGCATAAAATCTTTTAGCGTGGTGCCGCCTTGCACAATAGCACGAGCAAGAATTACTTTTATGAGCTCGGCTAATTTTTGATAACGTGCTTTACTCACTTTACCGGCCGCTCGGCGTGGATCGATGCCACTTGCAAACAAGGCTTCGTTGGCATAAATATTTCCAACACCTACAACCACCGCATTATCCATAATAAAACTCTTCACTGGCGCGGCTTTGCCACGGGAAAGCGCAAACAGGCGCTCACCATCAAAATCATCGGTTAAAGGTTCAGGCCCAAGGCTTGCAAGTAACACATGAGTTTCATCTGGCAGTTGCCAAAGCACAGCACCGAAACGGCGGGCATCGTTTAAACGCAAACTCATGCCGTTATCCAATTCAAGCTCAAAATGATCGTGTTTTTGCCGCGGTTGCTCGGTAGGCAGCACATGCAGTTTACCCGACATCCCCAAATGAATAATGAGTGAGCCGTGAACACAATCGAGTAGCAAATATTTAGCACGGCGGCGAATGGCCACTATTTCTTCACCTTGCAGCAACTTTACCGCCTCAGGAATGGGCCAGCGCAAGGTGGGAAACCACACTTGTACTGCTTTCACCTTTTGCCCTAACACGTGCGGTGTTATTCCTAGCCGGCTTACTTCCACTTCTGGTAATTCAGGCATACGCTATCCATTTGATTTATAAATAACTATTTTTATACCCTCGGGCGCTCTTGAAACGTATATTAGCGCTCCGAACAAATTGAAACTGGTATTCCCAGAGTATCTCACGGAAACAAGGTATACATGAACCCGGTTCTTGATTCACTGCATGAAGTACAAGGCGAGCTCACTACCGAGATCGATGATGAACTATGGCTTGCTCAGTTCGATGCATTAGCCGATTGTGGCTATGTAATTATTGAAAACTTTTTACCCAATCACGAGGCGGCGGCTCTGTATCACTATGCCGCAGGCCTAAGCGAAGCAGATTGGAATATTGCCGGTATTGGCCGCGAACAACAGCACACACTGAATACGCGGGTGCGCAGCGATCAGATTCGCTGGCTACACTCAGAAGTGGCTGCAGAGGCCATTTATCTGAACACTCTGAATAATTTACGCGTGCGTTTAAATCGTAGGCTCTTTATGGGGCTATTTGATTATGAATGCCACTTGGCGCGTTACCAGCCTGGCGCATTTTATAAGAAGCATTTAGATGCATTTAAAGGCCGCAGCAATCGTGTGCTAACTACAGTATTTTATCTAAACCCGGAGTGGCATGCTGAAGATGGTGGCGAGCTGGTTATTTACGGCACAAACGACGAGATACTGGAAACCGTTTTGCCGAAACAGAACACCTTAGTGGTGTTTCTGAGCGATACCTTCGTGCACGAGGTAAAAACCGCCTATCGAGAACGCTTCAGTATAACGGGCTGGTTCCGCCATAACGCATCGGATGCTCACCGAGTAGATCCTCCCGCATAAGACATTTTTTTGACAAACAGAGCAAAAAACAAAACCGCCGGCTATTTGCTGGCGGTTTTGCTTTTCTAGGAGCTATTTTTAATTAGTTATTTCTAATTAGCAATTTTTAATTAGCTATTTCTGGTTAACTTTAGTGTGCCTAATAAGCGTACTGCTTCTTTTTATCACTTTGCTCGCTAGCACTTGGGCTCAAGCTTTACGCATAGGCTGCAACTTCATGTACGTAGCACTCCGCCACAACCATTCCATTGGCCCGTATTGATACCGTTGTAACCACCAGGTGCTAAACCACAACTGCCCCACATACAATAAAATCGCCATAACTGTTGTAGCAAAGCGGCCATACTCGCCGTAGAGCCCAAAGCCGTAGCCATAAAATAAGGTAGTAAATACGATTGAGTGGGTAAGATAATTAGTGAGTGCCATGCGCCCAGCTGGTGCTAAGTGCCTTAGCCACTTTTTACCGCCTAAGAATAACAAGGCGAGAATACCCATATACGCGAAACAAAGGCCGATATTGGCAACGGCTTGGAGCGTGAAAATTAACGCGCCGTGGTAATCTGGCACCATTAAATTCATCTCTAAGCCATAAATACCAACTGCTAAAGCACTCGGTAAACCGAAAATAGCGCCAAATACCAGCATATTTTTTAGCGCTTTTTTGTGGGCTTGCGGCTTAGTGAAAATACCAGCGCGAGCAAAGGCGGCGCCGATCAAAATCGTACCG
Source organism: Aliidiomarina iranensis (assembly GCF_003987135.1). Lineage (GTDB taxonomy): Bacteria > Pseudomonadota > Gammaproteobacteria > Enterobacterales > Alteromonadaceae > Aliidiomarina > Aliidiomarina iranensis. Next base: position 344,957 of record NZ_PIPJ01000001.1, on the reverse strand, counting down.
AGTATGGTGGGTACAAAAAATACGATTCCACCGCCGCCGTATAACAGAGCAATTTCTGTTAATCTATAGCCCACTACTTCGCCATAACCACCTTGGGCATAAATCTCATGGCCGGCAGCAATCATTTTTTGCATCTCCATGCCGCCTTGCTCGATTTGAGCAAGCATCTCAGGGCCTGCGGGCGAATTGAGCCCCATTTGCATGCCCCAAGCACCTAACCAGTATAAAAGAACCGGAATAATGATGAGGGCCGCGCCCCACTTCCACAAACGCCCGGCCGATGTTTTCACAAATAGCAGTAAAAATACGCCAACAATGGCGTAGTTTAACAGTATATCGCCACCCCAGATGTAAACGATATGCACTAGCCCAAACAACGCCAATACAAAAATGCGCCGGAAAAAAAGAAATCGAGGTGAATTTGTTTTTTCTATGGCTCGATCAAGAAACAACACAAAGCCCATACCAAACAGTAGGGAGAACATGGTGTAAAACTTACCTTGAACAAAGGTATAAACGCTCCATGCGGTTGCGTAATCTAAGCCTGCTTGCTCGGTATTGAAGCCGTGCATCATTTCGCCAAGTGGGCGCTGAAAATATTCAATGTTCATCAGCAGAATGCCTAACAAAGCGAAACCGCGAATGATATCGAGTAAGTGAATGCGCTCTTGGGGCGCGATTGGCGTTGCCGTACTCATAAGTGAGCCTCTTTTTTAGAATTATTGAGTGCTATTTTTTTATGAAGAAATATTTATGAAAATCGGCAAAAGATTAGTTGTTGAATGCAATTTCGGCAAGCAATTAAATGTAACAAATTCACACACCTTAACGTTGCTATTCCACAACCTGCTACGCTTATTCAACCACGTTAGCTATATTACAGGCATAAAAAACCCGCCAAGGCGGGTTTTCAATATTCAATGAAGCTGCAAAACAAGTTGAATTACTTGATTTTCGCTTCTTTAAACATCACATGCTTACGAACTACTGGATCAAATTTTTTGATCTCAAATTTTTCTGGCATGTTACGTTTGTTTTTATCTGTGGTGTAGAAGAATCCAGTACCAGCAGAAGAAACCAGACGAATTTTATCGCGCATCGTATTATCCCTTTCGTTCTAGCCGGTATTAAACCCGGACGCCTTTCGCACGCAAATCAGATAGCACGGAATCGATACCGTTTTTATCAATGATACGCATACCTTTGGTAGAAATGCGTAGTTTTACCCAACGCTTTTCGCTTTCAACCCAAAACCGATGGCTTTGAAGATTTGGCAGGAAACGACGGCGGGTCGCATTGTTCGCGTGTGAGCGGTTATTACCAACCACTGGCCGCTTTCCTGTTACTTGACATACTCGTGACATGTTCGTTACTCCGAAATTGCTTTGCAAGCTCGCCTAATCGCCCTGATGGCCTTGCCCTATAAATCGAGGGCGCAATTTATACTAAAAAACGCCGCTAAAAACAAGCTTTACCGGATATTTTTTATGCTCAATAAGTGTTCCCAGCAGGAAAAAGCCTTTATAACCAACCTCTTTCGGCAAAAGAAACTGTTTCGCCCGCTCCGATTACAAAATGATCTAACAAGGCCACATCAATTGTGCTCAGTGCTTCTCGAATTCGTGTGGTTACACGCTGATCTGCTTGGCTCGGCTCAGCCACCCCCGAAGGATGATTGTGCGCTAAGATTACGGCGGCCGCATTGTGGCGCATCACTAATTTAATGATTTCCCGCGGATAAACGGGCGCTGCATTGATCGTGCCGTAAAACAGCTCGCAATAATGCAGCAAACGGTGCTGGCTGTCCAGCAATAGTAGTGCGAAAACTTCTCGGTCTTGATGCCGCAATTGGGCTGATAAATAATCTTTCACCATTTCTGGCCGCGTAAAGCCCTCGCCGCTACGCAAAGAGCTTGCTAAATATCGCCGAGTAAGCTCAAGAATGGCTTGAACTTGCATTGAGCGGGCTAAGCCAATGCCCGGAATTTCCAGCAAACGCTCATTCGGTAACGCTAATAAGCCACCTAACCCACCTGCAGTTTTTAATACTTCCCGGCTCCATGTTAATACATCTTTACCACCACTTCCGGTGCCAAATAGCACAGCAAGCAGTTCGGCATCCGTAAGGCTAGCGGAACCAAAAGTAGCAAGCTTTTCCCGCGGCCGCTCGTGGGCTTCCCACTCTTTGATAAGAATTTTCGCCGGGGTTTCTGTGTTCTTTGAAATTTCCGGCACTAACGAGCCACCGGCTAACATTTCTGGCAATTCCAGAGCGCCTGCTTCTTTAGATGCGCCTTGCCACGGGTCATTTTTTTCACCTAAATCTAACTCTGCTTGATTTCTAACAACTTCGGTAATATCCGCCGATAAGGTTGCATCCTTGCACTTGGCTACCATTGGAACCTCCTGTTCCTGCTACTCAATTCAATCCATACTCGTCAAAACAATCTGCATCGTGTTATCTTTACAGTAAGTATTTACTCACATGGATACAACTATGGCGAGCCTTATAAACCGTAAGTTATTGCTGATTATCACTGGTGGAATAGCCGCTTATAAAACACCCGAGTTGGTGCGGCGCTTAAAAGATGAAGGTACCGAGGTGCGCGTGGTTATGACAAAAGGCGCAAAAGCCTTTATAACCCCGCTCACACTGCAAGCGGTTTCCGGCAACCCAGTACACGATGATTTGCTCGATCCAGCCGCAGAGGCCGCAATGGGCCACATAGAATTAGCGCGCTGGGCCGATCTTATTGTCGTGGCGCCGGCATCTGCGAGCGCCATGGCACGCCTAGCACATGGCTTTGCCGATGATTTGTTCACAACATTATGCTTGGCCACCGATGCACCGGTGGCATTAGTTCCGGCAATGAATCGCTTAATGTGGTCGGCAGCCGCTACTCAACGGAACCTTGGATTACTGCAAGAAGATGGCAAGCTCATATGGGGGCCTAATGAAGGCTCTCAAGCTTGTGGCGAAACGGGTGCCGGGCGTATGCTCGAGCCTCAGGAGATTCTTCAACGCATTCAAGAGTTTTTCTCCGCCACTTACTCACTGCATCAAGAGGCGGGTGAAAGCGCGGGCCTGCTTGCTGGGAAGCGTGTATTGCTCACCGCTGGGCCAACCCGGGAAGCTATCGATCCAGTGCGCTACTTGAGTAACCATAGCTCTGGGAAAATGGGATTTGCGCTGGCAGCCGCAGCCGCAAAAGAGGGAGCTGATGTTACTTTAGTGGCCGGGCCATGCGAACTCACAACACCTGCGGGCGTAACTCGAGTTGATGTAGTAAGTGCTCAGGATATGCATAGCGCGGTAATGGCAAACCTTGCAGGCCAAGATATTTTTATTGGCTGTGCAGCAGTAGCCGATTTTCGGCCTATGAATATTGCTGAGCAGAAAATGAAAAAGCAAGATAACCAAAACGAAATGCAAATTTCGCTCATCAAGAACCCCGATATTTTGGCCTCTGTTGCGCAACAAGAAGGTGCACCATTTTGCGTTGGTTTTGCCGCTGAAACCGAAAATGTTGAAGCCTACGCACGAAAAAAACTGGCACAAAAAGGCATTCAACTTATTATTGCCAATGATGTAAGCCAAGCAGATGTGGGTTTTAATAGTGAAAATAACGCCGTAATCGCAATCTCAGCTAGTGCTACTCAACATTTCACAATCAACAGTAAAACTGAGATAGCGAATCAACTGATTGCGTTAATCAGCAGTGAACTTAAAACTTAGGCTCTTTCAGATAACAATACATCGTCACCTTAACGTTAATTAACACGAGTAATCTATGAGTAAAGCAATTGATGTGAAAATTCTTGATCCCCGTGTAGGCAAAGAGTTTCCGCTCCCTACCTATGCCACACCTGGTTCTGCAGGTTTAGATTTACGCGCATGTATAGGCGATCCAATCACGCTTGAACCCGGGCAAACAGAGCTCGTAGGCACGGGCTTAGCGATTCACATTGCCGATCCGGGGTTAGCCGCCACAATCTTGCCGCGCTCTGGTTTAGGGCATAAACATGGCATTGTGCTTGGCAATCTCGTTGGGCTTATTGATTCTGATTATCAAGGCGAGTTAAAGGTGTCGGTTTGGAACCGGGGGAGCTCCACATTCACCATTCAACCTGGCGAGCGCATCGCACAATTGGTGATTATCCCAGTAATTCAAGCTGATTTTAATTTGGTAAGTGAATTTACCGATAGTGACCGCGGTGCTGGCGGATTTGGCTCTTCCGGCCGCCATTAAATTCAACGCTAAAAATCTGAAAAATAAACTATCGGCAAACTCACAAGCCGCAAAATATATCAGGGAAAACATGCATGACCACACAACGGAAATCGAATCGCCGTGAAGAAATTCTAGGCACGCTTGCCTATATGCTCGAAACCCATCTTGGGCAGCCCATCACTACAGCAAAGTTAGCAGCTGAAGTTGGCGTTTCTGAAGCTGCCCTTTACCGGCATTTTCCATCGAAAGCAAAAATGTTTGATGATCTCATCAGCTACATTGAAGACATCGTGCTTGGTGGCGTAAATAAAGTTCTGGAAACAGAAAAGCAAACCATGCCCCGAGTACAACAAATTATTGGCTTACTGTTGCAGTTTGCAGAACAAAGCCCGGGGATGACCCGCGTACTCACTGGCGATGCGTTAATGGGTGAGAATGAGCGTTTACGTGCTCGCGTGGTAAGCCTGTTTGAACGCTTAGAGAGCCAAGTAAAGCAGATTTTACGCGAACGGCGCATGCGCGAAGGCGTTCAATTTAGTGCCGACGAAGGCATGCTCGCCAATATTGTAATGGCCTATGCGGAAGGCAAACTAAGCCAGTATGTACGCTCCGGATTTAAGAAAAAACCAACCACCGAATTTACCGCCCAGTGGCAGCTACTGGAACAGCAGCTACTTAGTGCTTAGGCCTTGATTGTGCAGAAGCACAGCTCTTAATAGCGGGGAACTTAGCGATTAATCTCGCGGCGCGGCCACGCTTTCGCTGGTTTGCGCCCGAGCGAGTAAATCTTGCGCCACTTGCATCGGCTCTTTGCCCTCGTATAAAACTTTATAAAGTTGTTCCGAGATAGGCATTTCAACATGAAAGCGTTTGGCTAGTGCCACCACTTCACGGGTGTTCCGGTAGCCCTCTACCGCTTGCCCAATTTCGGCCATGGCCTGCTCAACGGTTTTGCCTTGGCCGATAGCAAGGCCAAATCGACGGTTTCGCGATTGGTTATCTGTGCAGGTGAGAATTAAATCACCTAAGCCGGCCATACCCGTAAAGGTTTCGGGTTTACCACCCAAGGCTATACCCAAACGTGTTAATTCGGCTAAACCACGTGTAATTAAGGCAGTTCGTGTATTCGCACCAAAACCTAAGCCATCGGCCATACCAGCGCCTATGGCGATAACGTTCTTCACCGCACCGCCAAGTTGCATACCAATGAAATCATCGTTTAGGTAAACTCGAAAAGAACGATCGCAGTGCAGCGCCTTAGATAGATCTTCTACAAATTCTGGCTTGTTCGCGGCCACGGCAATAGCCGTAGGCATGCCTTTCGCCATTTCTGCGGCAAAGGTTGGCCCTGAAAGTACCGCTAGCGCGCGATCTGGGCCTAAAACATCAGTGGCCACTTCAGAAAGTAAACGCCCGGTTTCAGGTTCTAAACCTTTTGTAGCCCATGCGACACCGGCTCGCTCTCGCAGATGAGGGGCAATTTGCTGCAAAACTTCGGCAAAGCCATAACTCGGCACTACCACAAGAATGGTTTCCGATGCTTGCACCGCTTTTTCCAAACTCGTTTCTAATTCAAGTAACTCTGGAAACGGACAATCAGGAAGATAACGAGTGTTTTCGCCTGCGGCTTGCATTTCCTGTACTTGCGCTTGATCGCGCCCCCACAGCACTGTGCGTTGGCCCTTTCTTGCGATACAGATAGCAAGGGCGGTGCCATACGACCCCGCCCCTAGCACTGTTACTGATGTTGTATCAGTCACTAAGTTTCCTTAATGCTTACGCGTCAGCTTTCGGCTGTTCTTGTGCCGCTTGCTGTTGTTGCTGCACGTGTTGTGCATACACTGCGTCGAAGTTGATTGGCGCAAGGTTCAATTGTGGGAATGTACCTTTGCTTACCAAACCAGAAATCGCTTCACGTGCGTAAGGGAACAAAATGTTCGGGCAGAATGCTGCGAGCGTGTGCGCCAGAGCATCGTCGGCAAGGTCTGCAGGGATTGAGAAAATACCGGCCTGAGCTACTTCACATAAGAATGCAACATCTTCACCAACAGTATTTTTAACAGTTAGGCTGAGGGTTACTTCATAAACGTTTTCATCAAGCTTGTTGTTGCTTACGTTCATATCAACGTTCAGCTCTGGCTTCCACTCTTTGCGGAAAATAGCTGGCGTGTTCGGCGCTTCAAAAGAAACATCTTTCACATAGATACGTTGAATTGAAAATTGGTTGGTTGCTTGTTTCTCGTTTTGAGCTGCGCCATTTGCTTGAGTTTGCTGTTCATCAGCCATAATACTTACCTACTTTTCTTAAATTAAAATGAAAGATTAAAAATGAACGAATTCAGTGTTGTTGTTCTATTTTTTATTTTTTAACTGCGTTTTTGAAACTGGCAAACTGGCACCTTGCCATGCTTGCAGCCCACCCTGCAGTACATACACTTGGGTAAATCCTGCTTTCACAAGTGCTGTTGCAGCGCCTCGGGCAGTATTTCCATAGTTGCATACGGTAACAATGGGGGCATCTTTAAATTTCTCAAGGCTTTTTACATCCCCTGCACGAATTTTTTCAGCAGAAATTTGCTTCGAACCCTGAATATGCCCTTTTGCGAAATCTTCATCGCTACGAATATCTACGAACACACCACCCCGATTCACTTTTAAAACAGCCTCTTGCGGTTTTAGCGGTTGAATAGAAGAAAAGCGCTTTTTCACAATATCCATAACTAGCATTACAAAAACTAAAACCCACAAACCACTGAGGATGTAATGCTCTGTTGCGAATTCGATTAGTTGGTCCATGACCTCTCCCGACTAACTGTAACTACCACCCAAACTGGTGTGAATTTATCGACTAAAAATACAGCCGAAGAGTATAACGGTTCAGCGCACAGATACCAGTAAAATCTGCACTTGCGCAGGTGCTTCTGATCCTTAAATGCAGTAAACTAAGGCATAATTTATGAACAATCAGAAAACCAATCGGGGATGCCGCATGTCTACTGGAGAAACTCGCAAAAAAACACTCGCCTTGTTAATTCTCGATGGCTGGGGCAACCGTGATGCCGCGCCTGATAATGCCATAGCGCATGCCAATACCCCAAATCTAGATAAGCTCTATGCCACCGTGCCACATACCTTGGTTGATGGTTCAGGCATGGCTGTGGGTTTACCTGATGGGCAAATGGGTAATTCGGAGGTGGGCCACGTGAACCTTGGTGCTGGCCGCATTGTTTATCAAGATTTCACTCGTATTACGAAAGCCATAGAAGATGGTGATTTTGCCGAAAATAAAGCGATTAATTCCTGCCTAGAAAAGGCGCAAGCGGCAAAAGGCAATGTGCATATTATGGGGCTGTTATCGCCAGGCGGCGTACACAGCCATGAAGATCACTTGCTGGCGATGGCGAAGTTAGCCCATGAAAAAGGCGCTAAACAGGTGTTTGTGCATGCATTTCTTGATGGTAGAGACACGCCACCGCGCTCAGCAGGTGCCTCGCTCGAACGTTTTGAAACCGAATTTGCCAAGCTCAAAGGTGTGCAGTTCGCTAGCCTTTGTGGCCGTTATTTTGCTATGGATCGAGATAATCGCTGGGATCGAGTTAGCAAGGCTTGGCGCCTACTTACTCAAGGCGAGGGCGAAACAGCGGTTTCCGCAAAAGCGGGCTTAGAAGCGGCGTATGCGCGAGAAGAAAGTGACGAGTTTGTAGCACCCACATGGATAGATGGTTCACAGCCAATTCGTGATAATGATGCCGTATTTTTTATGAATTTCCGAGCCGACCGCGCACGTGAACTGAGCCGCTGCTTCGTAGAAAAAGATTTCAAGGAATTTGACCGTAATCCGACACCCAAGCTTTCAGCATTTGTAATGCTCACAGAGTATTCATCGGATATTCCTGCCCCCGTGGCTTTCCCGCCAGAATCATTAAATAACGTGTTTGGTGAGTGGTTGGAAAAACACAATAAAACTCAATTGCGTATTTCAGAAACCGAAAAATATGCTCATGTAACCTTCTTTTTCAGTGGTGGCCGAGAAGCTACCTTTGCTGGCGAAAAGCGCATTCTTATTCCTTCACCAGATGTGGCAACTTATGATTTACAACCAGAAATGAGCTCCGTTGAATTAACCGACGAGCTCGTTGCTGCAATTGAAAGCGGCGAATTCGATGCCATTATTTGTAACTACCCGAACGGTGATATGGTTGGCCATACCGGCAACTTTGCCGCGGCGGTGAAAGCCTGTGAGGCGGTAGATACAGCGGTAGGCCGAGTTGTTGAGGCAATTCGTAAAACCGGTGGCGAATGCTTAATCACAGCGGATCACGGCAATGCCGAGCAAATGAACGATCATGCTACTGGCCAATCGCATACCGCCCACACTAGTAACTTGGTGCCTTTTATTTACGTTGGCCGTGAAGCTACCCCGGTACCGGGTGGCCGTTTATCTGATGTAGCGCCTACCATGTTGCATCTGATGGGCATGCCGCAACCTACAGAGATGACCGGCAAAACGCTCATGCAATTGAAGGATTAAGCATGAAAATTTGGCGCGGCGCGCTTGGTACTTGCCTTAGCGTTGGTATTACCGGTGTTCTAATTTTGGCTTCGGCGCTTGCCGCTGCGGAGCCAAAAATATTTCCCGCGCACAAATTCAGCACCAGCTCAATGTTGGTGGGAGCCTCACTTACGGCCCAGCAGGATAATGATGCCCAGGCAGAACATGCGCGAGCAGAGCAGCAGTTGCAGACGTTACAAAACGAGATACAGCAACGTCGCCGGAGTATAGAGCAACGCCAACAACGGCTCAGTAGCGGTGAACGAGAGCTTCGAAACTTAGAAACTCAGGTGCAAAATGCAAGCCGTTTATTGCGCGAAACGGAGCTAAAAATAGCTTCAGTGGAAGGCCATATTTATGAGCTTGAGCAAGAGCAACAGCAGTTACAAAGTGATGTTGAGGCGCAAGCTGCCGCACTCGCCGATCAGATAGAATCGGCGTATCGAAACGGTGATCATGGGTTTCTGAAACTGTTGTTGAACCAAGATAACCCGGCTCGTTTCGAGCGCATGCTCGAATACTATCAATACTTAAGCGCCGCACGCTTGCAGCAATTAGAAGCCTTGCATGCTTTAGAACAACAACTTATTGCTGTTCGGCAAGAAGTATCGGCGCAACGAGATACCTTGAATGCAACGTTGCGCCAGCAAGAGCAACAACGGAACCAGCTCACAAGCCAGCAACAGGCACAAGAGCAGCTTGTTGCTCGCCTACAACGGGAGCAGCAAAACGAAGAATCAGCGTTGCAAAACATGCTGCGCAATGAACAGGAGCTCACGGAATTGCTTGCCGCATTGCAGGAAGTAATGGCTCGGCAAAATTTCAATTTATCCGGTTTAGCCAACCTGCGCGGGCAGCTTAGTTGGCCTACGCCAGGCGCTATCAAGCATAGCTATGGTAGCCAGCGGAGTGGCGAAGTGATTTGGCGCGGTGTGGTGATTGATGCGAATGCAGAAGCGCCAGTAAGGGCCATTGCCGATGGGCGTATAATTTTCTCGGATTGGTTACGCGGATTCGGCATGGTGGTGATAATCGATCATGGCGAAAATTACATGAGCTTATATGGCTATAACCAAGCACTCCTAAAAGATATTGGCGAGCCTGTTCGCCGGGGCGAAACCATTGCTCTGGCGGGCCGCAGTGGTGGCCAATCGGAAAGTGGTTTGTATTTTGAAATTCGCCATGAGGGTAATCCTATAAACCCTGGGCCTTATATCGCTCGCTGATAAGAACGCACATCGCCCGTTCTTGCTGTATTGATAAAGCCTCGGGTAAAGGATTTTAGCCCGAACGATGATCCGTAGCAGGCGTGATGTTGTTCTTCTTGGTTGAGCCCCTGGGTTAAGCCCCTGGGTTGAGCCCCTGGGTTAAGCCCCTGGGTTAAGCCCCTAGGCAAGGCCTCCGGGTAAAGCTCATTCGGGCGCGCTATCGTTCTCTAGTTGGGTTAGCAGAATAAGCGCTTGCTCACGCGAATCTCCGCAAACATAATCCTGGGCGGTGAATTGTTCACACACTTTCGGCCGCTCCGGTTTCCCAAAGATACGGCACAGATTATTCTCATCAAGTTGTACACAGCGTGTGTTGGCAGGTTTTCCGGCTGGCATGCCCGGGATTGGGCTAGAAATCGAGGGTGCAATGCAACAAGCACCGCACCCTGCTCTACATTTCATCTAAAGTGAATATCATAGAAAGTAAGCTGCGTGAAAAGCTAAGAAGTCGCAAATTAGTGCGCTTACTGCATAGCCATGCGCAATTTCTTCATTGCGTTTTGTTCTAACTGACGAATACGTTCAGCAGACACTTGGAATGTATCCGCCAAATCGTGCAATGTGGTTTTGTTATCATCTAACCAACGCGCACGCACAATGTGCTGGCTACGTTCATCTAAACTAGAAATGGCATGTGCTAAGCGCTTACTCGCTTGCTCTTCCCAATCTTGCGCTTCAATCGTTGCGGCCACATCAGAGGATTTATCTTCTAAATATTGTGAGGGTGAAAACGCAACTTCGTTGTTGTCATCCTCATCTACACCCATATCAAAAGCGGCATCATGTGCGCTCATCCGTGATTCCATTTCCATCACTTCAGAGCTACTTACCCCAAGTTCGCGGGCAACTGTATCTACTTCATCATTAGTAAACCAACCAAGGCGTTTTTTAGCCTTACGAAGGTTAAAGAAAAGCTTACGCTGGGCTTTCGTAGTTGCCACTTTCACAATACGCCAATTGCGCAATACAAATTCATGAATTTCGGCTTTAATCCAATGCACCGCAAAAGATACTAAGCGAACACCAACGGTAGGATCAAAGCGCTTTACCGCTTTCATCAAACCAATGTTACCTTCTTGGATTAAATCCGCTTGGGGTAAACCGTATCCCTGATAACTACGAGCTACATGCACAACAAAACGCAAGTGCGACATGATCAGCTGTTTCGCTGCCTGCAAATCGCCATCTTGTTGTAACCGCTCTGCCAGCGATTTCTCTTCCTCTGCACTGAGCATCGGAATACCATTTACCGATGCAATATAGGCATCTAGGCTGCCCGTGCGGGGAACCATTAAACCCATTGATTCAGAGTGTGCAGTCATCTATTTACCTCACTTTCAATTCTGCTGCTAATATCCTTGAGTGTTTGCTTTAACACCCCTAACTGCGAACCGAACATATTTTGGCTAATAACTCAGCCGAACATCAAAAAACCATTCTATCAGAGCCATACACCTGTGCAAGTGTGTTTGTGCAAGTTCAATGTAGCAAGCAAATGTAACCAATTAATGACACTGCTTTCTGTAAGACCACAAATTCGTTACTGAGTTCCTTACGCTAGCCTTAACTCACTGAATATAAACATAAATTATCCAGGATGCATTTGCTATTTTGGCTCAATGGCGCTCACATGCCTGCGTACCGCAATCCATGAACCAATTAACCCGAGCCCAATAGCCACTAACCACACCACCAGCATATCGTGCAAGCTCAAACCTTGCAGGCTCATATCGCTCTCGTACAAACTGCTAAATTGAACGATAGAAGCATCAATCCAGATCACTATAATCGTAGTGGCAAGCCAGGCGATGATCCCGCCAACTACACCATACCAAAAGCCTGTGTATAAAAATGGGCGCTGAATATAGGCATCGGTGGCACCCACCAGTTTCATAATCATAATTTCATCGCGGCGGTTTAAAATCGCGAGCCGAATAGTATTACCAACGATAAGCACCACCGCGGTGCAGAGCAATAAGCCCAGTGCGGCAAAGCTATTCTCCACTACACGCACAAGTGCTTGTAAACGCTCGAGCCATTTCAAATCTAAGCTCGCGGAAGTCACCTCACGCTCTTGTTCCAGGGTAGTGAGCAACATTTGCGCTCGCTCAACACTTTGAAAATCAGCTGTGGGCACAACAATAAGAACATCCGGTAAAGGATTCTCTTGTAAATAATCGATTGCACTACCGAAGCCCGAATTGGCCTGAAATTCAGCAAGGCCGGCTTCTTTATCGATAAGCTCAACCCTATCCACTTCTGCCATTAAACGAATGCGTTCGCGAAAGGTTTGAACCTCTTGTGGCGAGAGTTCCTTGCGGAGAAATACATTAATTTCCGCAGCACTATCCCACTCGGCGCTAATCGCTTGCGCGTTTTTCACCACCACATACAAGGTTGTAGGCAGAGTTAAACTCAATCCCAGTACCGCGATTGTCATGAGCGAAGCCATGGGCGTTCGCGAAAGCTCGCCTAAACTACCCAGCGCTTGCTGAAAATTATTCACAAAAAACATTAAGAATCGGCGCCACGGCGAAATTTTTACCGCTTTTGCACCTTTTCGTTGTTCCGCCTTACGCATTAGGAATCCCATTAAAAAGATTCCTCATCAAGAGGCTCATAAGCACCGCTTGCGAGCCCATCATCAATCATAGCGCCATTGCGTAAAACCAGGTTTCGGTGCCGCATCCGCGCCACCAGCGCCAAATCATGGGTAGCAATTAACACGGAAACACCAACTTGATGAAAGGATTCAAACAAATTCATAATCTCTAACGATAAGCTAGGATCAAGATTTCCTGTTGGCTCATCGGCAAGTAGTAGGGGTGGCTTATTCACAATCGCCCGAGCAATCCCCACTCGCTGCTGTTCGCCACCTGAAAGCATGATTGGGTATTTTCGCTCTTGGCCACCTAACCCAACTTTATCAAGAGCCGCTTGCACTCGCTTGCGAGCTTCTGATTGCGTGTAACCTTCAATGTAAAGCGGCAACGCCACGTTATCGAATACTGTTTTATCCATGAGCAATCGATGATCTTGAAAAATCATACCGATATCGCGGCGCAGATACGGCACCTGCCGGCGGCTGATTTTATTTAAATCGTGGCCATTAATAAGCACCCGGCCCAAGGTTGGCCGCTCCATCAACGCAACTAGGCGCAGTAAAGTACTTTTACCCGCGCCCGAGTGCCCGGTTAGAAACGCCAGCTCACCGGCCGCCACATGAAAATTCACACGGTTTAGCGCCTGAAAGCCACCGGGATATGTTTTACTTACCTGTTCAAAACGAATCATTAAAGGCCCTTGATTGCATGGCTACTCATTTGCACCATGCCATGATTGGTCGTTGTTATTATTCTAGTGCCTATTTGCTTAACATTGGTTATGAAGCCTTGTTTTGGGAAGCATTGTTTTAAGAGGCATTGTTTTGCGAAGCATTATTAGCAAATAACGCATCCACAAATTCACTCGCTACAAACGGCCGTAAATCTTCAAGGCTCTCCCCAACACCAATGTAACGAATCGGGATCTTAAATTGATTAGCCAGCGCAAAGATAACGCCACCCTTGGCAGTGCCATCGAGCTTTGTCATAACCAAGCCGCTCACGCCAACCGCTTCGTTGAATAATTTTGCTTGGCTTATGGCATTTTGTCCTGTTCCTGCGTCTAAGGTCAACAGCACTTCATGGGGCATAGCCGCATCGAGTTTGCGCATTACCCGCACGATTTTTTTCAACTCTTCCATTAAATTGGCTTTGTTCTGCAAGCGCCCAGCCGTATCGGCAATCAGCACATCCACACCACGCGCTTTCGCCGCTTGCACCGCATCAAAAATAACAGAGGCACTATCAGCACCCGTATGCTGTGCAATAACGGGAATCTCGTTACGCTCACCCCATACTTGCAATTGCTCAACCGCAGCCGCTCGAAAGGTATCACCTGCGGCTAACATCACTGATTTACCTTCACTTTGAAACTGCCGCGCTAACTTACCTATGGTTGTTGTTTTACCAACACCATTCACGCCAACCATCAAAATCACAAACGGCCCATCGGTATTATTAATCATTAAGGGTTCACTAACAGGCGCTAAAATTTCCGCCATGTCGTCTTTCAATTTAGCGTACAACAACTCGGCGTCTTTTAGTTCTTTGCGCGAGGCATGCTCTGTTAACTGATCAATAATTTTAGCCGTGGTATCCACACCCACATCAGCCATTAAAAGCTGAGTTTCTAAATCCTCAAACAGCTCCTCATCAATTTCTTTGCCAACGAATAAGTTGGCCAACCCTGAGCCTAAAGAGCTTGAAGTTTTTTGTAAGCCTTGGCGTAAACGTTGCCACCAACTCATTCGTTGCGGCCGCTCTTGCGTGGCACTTGCTGGAGGCACACTTTTACTGTGCATGCTGGCTGCATCGTCCACCGCACTTGGCAAATCGGTGCCCTCGCGTTCCATTAGCGGGCTATCGTGCTCGCTTTCTTGAGGGGCTACTTTTGCTTCTGGAGTTGCCGAATCAGCATTGATATTCGCTTCTACAACTTCTTCATTGGTGGCCGTTGGCTTTTCATCCGATTCTTTCGGCGCATCCTCAGCCGCAATTTCCGAATCCGAGCCAGATGTTTCAGGGCGCTTTTCTAGCGCCTCATTTTGTTCTTGCTCGTTTCTTTCTTCCTTTGTTTCCTCAGCCTTTTTACGACCAAACAAAGTGGAAAAAATAGAGGGTTTCTTTGCCATAATTTAGAATTCCAACAACATCGATGCGAAGCCATGATAATAGCATTGTTCCCGCCCTATGTGTACGGCCAGAAATCGCGACAAAAGGAGAGAGAATAGGTACAATTCACCGGATTTCGATCTTCGAGGTACCCATGGCAACACAACACCGTAAAACAGCCAAGAACCATTCAAGTGCGCTAGGGCAAATCAGAATTATTGGCGGCCAATGGCGTGGTCGCAAATTAGCGGTTGTTGATCAAGAGGGCCTGCGCCCCACCACCGACCGCATAAAAGAAACCCTCTTCAATTGGTTGCAGTTTGAGCTGCCAGAAGCTCGTGTGCTTGATGCCTTTGCCGGTACAGGTAGCTTAGGGCTAGAGGCACTTTCACGGGGCGCCAGCGAGGTGGTTTTCATAGAAAAAGCGATTTCGGCAAGCAAGCAGCTTGATAAAAACATCAAAACCTTGCTTGGTGATATCCAAAATAATAGCGATTCAAAACCACGAGCCGAAGTTCATAACAAGGATACGTTAAGCCACCTCGAGCAAATCAAAGGTGCATTTGATATCGTGTTTCTCGATCCGCCTTTTCATCAGGGGCTATTAGAACAGTGCATTGGAATCTTAGCTAAAGAGAGCTTAGTGAGCTTTGGTAGCTGGGTTTATATCGAAAGTGAGCAATCACTCACATTTAGCACCCCAAAAAACTGGCAGCTTTATCGCGAGAAAAAAGCAGGCCAAGTGAGCTTCCGCTTGTTCCATGTTCAATGAACTTGAATATCGTGAGTGCTCGCGCTCTAGGTTTTATTTGCGAATTTAAATAGCCTGAGTTTTATTTTACTGATTTTTAGCTTCTACTTTTTTAATGTTATCTATTTTGCGTTTTCACTTTGTTAAAAAGGACACTAGAACATGCGCGCCATTATCCTTATCGGGCAAGTATTATTTAGTTTTTTATGGTTAGCATTACTCGCTAATTTAGTTATGCCTTTTCCAGGTAATGCGTTTGCATTGTTTCTACTTTTGCTACTGATCGTGGTAGTACTGCATTTGCTGCAAATGCTAATTTTCTATGCTGCTTTTCAAGCAGCATTGAAAGCCGGTGGCAAAGATTATTTGTTTATCTTTTTGTTTGGAATTGTTGGCTGGATGATGGCGCTGCAAAAACACAATAAGCACAACAAGCACACGCTTGGAAACGCCGAGTAAATCAAAAACTAAGCGCACACAAAAACCACCTCGGCTTAAAGGCCGAGGTTTGAAATGCCCTCATCGCGAGCAATACCCCGAACTTCGCGAACAAGCTCTTTATCTATCACCGCGGTTTCTTGTAAGAAGCCTAACATGGCCTCTTGCACTTCGATTTCGTAGTTGCTTAGTGGGTGTTCAGCAATGGCCTCCGCGCGCTCATCCACATTATCGATCTCAGCACATTCACCGAGCTCAAGAAAATGAGCTACCGAACCTTGGGATATTTTCGCAACATCGAGTAACGGGCTACCCTCTTTATCTTCAATGCCCTGCAGTAAACTACTTAAAGCGGTGCACGCCGCAATTGCTGGGAACATACCGAGCACATCAAAATCTTGTTCGTTCGGCGTGTTTTCCTCCAGTTTCTCCTGCCAACGCTGCCAATCACTTTTCTTATTCACGGCTAGCTTATCCCAAACGGCATTTAGCGCGCCACGCAACGTTTTGGCATCACCAAAGCCTGTGCTTGCAGAGAACAAATCGTAATTCGGTAACATACGCTCGCACAGATATGCCGCCAAAACGGCTTGGTGATTGAAAGGAAGTTCTCGAATCTGCTGAAAAATTGTTTTTCGTGCCATAACCTTTGCTATCTCCTATTTTGCGCAGCGTCTTGTGGCAAACTGCTCATCACTGCAACTAAACCGCAGATTTGGCAAGGTAAGCCATAATGCCATCCAAGAACATTTGCACGGAAATCATCACCAGAATCATCCCCATTAGGCGCTCGATAGCGTTCAGCCCCCGTTGGCCCAACGCCCTCAGCACAAAGCCGCTAAAGAGCAATATAGTAGCCGAGATTGCCCAAGCAGCAATCGAAGCCAAGGTCCAATCGAGCATTTGATCAGGTGCTTGGTTCGCTAGCAATAACAGGGCTGCCAGCAGCGAAGGGCCTGAGATCAATGGAATCGCCAGCGGCACAATAAAGGGTTCATCACCCGCTGGCAAACCCAGCACGCCGCCGGGCTGAGGGAAAATTAAGCGCAAGGCAATGATAAAAAGAATGATACCGCCAGCAATGCTCACCGATTCTTGCCGCAAGCCGAGCCAGCTTAACAAGCTGGTGCCAAGATAAAGGAATAGCAACATAAACACTAAAGCAAACAAGAGTTCACGAATGAGTACTTTTCTTCGCCGCTTCGGGTCCACATGGCGCAGAACCGAAATAAAGATCGGTAAATTCCCAAGTGGGTTCATAATCAATAACAATGTTATTGCGGCCGTAACGGTATCCATGAATATTCCTTGCCCAGTTAGTGATGCTTTGCTAGTGATGCTTTGGTGATTAGGCCTAGAGTTTATGCCGGCAGTATACCCTTGAAAATACGGAAACAAAACTGGTGAGCCTTGCACACCTTGATATACTCTAGTTGAATACTAACGGTAAATATAAAGCCGTAGGTTAAAGTTTCGAGAAATTATGATTGAACACGTAGTTTTTACTTATCAACTTGGAGCAATTCAGTGACAGGATGGCAACATATTGCCGGGCAAGACGATTTGAACCTTGATCTCATTCATCGAGCGGAAAAACTGATCGCGCCTTATATTATGAACACACCTGTACTGCGCAGCCCAGAACTGGATAACTCCAGTGGCGCTAGGCTCTTCTTTAAATGTGAAAACTTGCAACACACCGGCGCCTTTAAATTCCGTGGTGCGATTCACGCATTATTAAATCTCACCGCGGCACAGCGAAAGGCGGGTGTTTACACCGTTTCCTCGGGTAATCACGGGGCGGCCCTTGCCGCAGCTGGGCGTATTTTGAATATTTCCGTGCAAGTGGCGGTTCCTACTAACGCACCTAGCGTAAAGAAACAGAATATTGCGCAAAACGGCGCCGATATCATTGAAATCGAACCCGGTATGGCGGCGCGTGAAGCCTTTGTAGCGGCCAATCAACAGCAAAGCGAGCGGATATTTATTCCGCCGTATAACCACCCCTTGATTATGGCCGGTCAGGGAACGGCAGCACTGGAATTGGTAAAGGCAGTGCCAGAATTACAAGTTCTAATGAGCCCCCTAGGTGGCGGTGGCCTGCTATCGGGAACGGCAATGGTAGGCCATAGCCAAAATATGGCCGTGTTCGGTGTAGAGCCAGAACTAGCCAACGATGCTTGGCTCTCGCTGCAGGCAGGAAGTATCCAAAGTGCAAGGCCGCCAATAAGTATTTGCGATGGTTTATTAACTAACTTGGGCGATCACACCTTCCCCATTATCCAAAATTACGTAGATGCGGTATTACTCGTATCAGAGGATGAAGTAATTGTGGCTATGCAACAGCTTTGGCAGGCTCTCAAGGTTATCGTTGAGCCTTCTGCAGCCACAGTTTTTGCTGCCGTGTGTAAGTATCCAGAGCATTTTTCTGGTAAAGCAGTGGGGCTTATTCTAAGTGGCGGCAATCTCGATGTAGCCTGTTTGCCCTGGCCCGTTACCCGTTTGGAGAAAGCAAAATGAGCCTGAATTGGAATACTATTACTGGGCCACAAGTGCTGGTAGATAGCCGCAAAAGCAAGCGGAATATCAAACGTATGCAGGAAAAAGCGGCAAGCGCTCATGTTGCTTTACGGCCACATTTTAAAACCCACCAATCGGTAACCATTGGCAAGTGGTTTGGTAAACCTGAGGAAACACCTATCGCGGTTTCCTCGGCAGAAATGGCCCGCCATTTTGCTGATGCCGGCTGGCAAGATATTCTTTTGGCAATTCCCATGAACCCACGTGCACTCCCTGCCTATAATCGCTTAGCACGAGAAGTTCGTTTTGGCCTCACTATTGAAAATGCCGATAGCTTGAAAGCTATCGCGCGGCTGCTCAACCCTGTTGATGTGTACATTGAAATTGATGCCGGTTATGGCCGCACCGGTATATCGTGGCGTGCTCACGAAACCATTAATTTGATTCTTGAGCAGGCTCGAACCATGCCACAAGTGCGCGGCCTTGGCTTATTACTACACGCTGGTAATAGTTACACGATGCGGGGCGAACATGGCATTGCTCAAATCCATGAAGAGAGTTTGCAGCGCTTGGCGGAATTAATCGAAAACCTGCATATTCCACAGCATGAGTTGCGCATTTCTGTTGGCGATACCCCCACCTGTAGCCGCATGGAAAGCTTCCTCGGCGCCGATGAAATTCGGCCTGGCAATTATGTATTTTATGATTGGCAACAACAACGGATAGGCGCGTGCGATTGGCCCGATGTGGCCCTAGCTGTAGCCTGCCCTATTATCGGTATTTATCCTGAGCGCAACGAAGTGGTGGTGCACGGTGGCGCCGTACATTTTAGTAAAGATTCCGTATCTATTGATGGTAACTCGGTGTTTGGTCAAGTCATGCATCAAACGGCGAATGGTTGGGGCAGCCCCATCCAAGGCGCACAGCTTGTTAGCGTTTCCCAAGAGCATGGAAAAGTACGGGTATCTGAAGCCATGTTAAAAGAACTAGAGCTGGGCGATTTGTTGATTATCGTTCCAGCTCATTCCTGCTTGGTTATGGCGGCATTTAACGGTGAGTGCACGGTTATTTAGCAAACAACTGGCCAATATCGGCGAAAGCCTTGAACTCCAGCGCATTACCGGCAGGGTCATAGAAGAACATCGTGGCTTGCTCGCCCGGTTTGCCCTTGAAGCGAACGTAGGGTTCGATTACGAACTCTATACCTGCCTCACGCACACGTTTAGCTAGCGTTTCCCAACTTGGCATATCCAGCACAACACCAAAGTGGGGAACGGGCACATCATGGCCATCCACCGGGTTACTCACCGGCGGCAGCAAACGATCGGGTGCAACGTGCGTTACCAACTGATGGCCATAAAAGTTCCAATCAATCCAATGATCGCTGCTGCGGCCTTCACTACAGCCAAGAAGCTCGCCATAAAAAGCGCGCGCCTTATGGAGATCATCCACTGGAATAGCCAAATGAAATGGAGCAACGGCCATTACATTTTCTCCAATGCTTGGGCAAGGTCCGCAATCAAATCCTGCGTATCTTCAATACCTACGGAAATACGCACAAAGTTATCGTGAATACCGAGTTTTTGGCGATTCTCTGGCGGAATCGATGCGTGCGTCATGATCGCTGGATGTTCAATTAAGCTCTCTACGCCACCTAAAGATTCAGCCAGCGCGAAGATTTCCACCGCTTCCAAGAAACGCCGCGCAGTATCTAAATCACCATCCAAGAAAATTGAAATCATGCCACCAAAGCCGCTCATTTGCTGCTTCGCAAGTTCATGCTGTGGGTGGCTTGCTAAACCTGGGTGCACTACCGTTTTTACACGTGGGTGTTGCTCTAGCCATTCGGCAATTTCCAGCGCCGCTTGGTTATGATGCTTCATTCGCAACGCCAAGGTTTTCACGCCGCGAAGTGCTAAGTAACTATCAAACGGCCCTGCAATCGAGCCAATAGAATTTTGCAAAAATGCCATGTCTTCTTGCAAATCTTCCCGCTCGCCCACAACGGCAATACCACCCACCATATCCGAGTGGCCATTTAGATATTTAGTTGCTGAGTGCATCACAATATCCGCACCAAGCGCCAGCGGTAACTGGTTATATGGCGTTGCAAAGGTGTTATCTACCACCACAATCATATCCGGGTTATGCTCCCGCGCTTTTGCAACCACAGCACGAATATCGACAAGCTTCAACATTGGATTACTTGGTGTTTCAATCCACACCATACGCGTTTTCGGCGTGAACGATGCGGTAAGTTCCTGCATGTCAGTTAAATCAACATAACTAAAATCTAAACCGGCAGAACGCCCACGCACTTTATCGAATAAACGAAAACTACCACCATATAAATCGTCCATTGCTACAACATGATCACCGGTATCCAAAAGCTCAAGGATAGTGGCTGTAGCCGCCATTCCTGATGCAAAAGCATAACCGCGGCTACCGCCTTCGAGATTGGCAATCGAACGTTCCCAAGCAAACCGGGTTGGGTTTTGTGAACGCGAGTATTCAAAACCTGAATGCTCACCAGGGCTTGGCTGAATATAGGTTGAGCTCGTTACAATAGGTGGCATCACTGCGCCAGTAACAGGCTCAGGCTCTTGGCCTCCGTGAATAGTACGAGTGGCGAATGCTAAATTCTTGGTATCGCGCATAAATTTAATACCCCTTAACTAAAATCTTGAGCGTTGAGCCACTCATCATTAAATAACTTTGAAAGGTAACGGCAACCGGTATCACAGGCTAGCGTAACCACCCGCTTCGGTTCGGTTTGTTCACGGCAATATTGCACAGCAGCAGCAATTAGTGTGCCACTCGAAGAACCAACCATGATCCCCTCTTTTAGCAATACTTCTCGAGCCATATCGAACGATTCTTTATCAGTGATACTGTAAGCTTTGCCAGCTAAGGCGATTTCACAAATCACTGGAATAAAATCTTCGCCAATACCTTCTACGCGCCAGCTTCCTGCTTCAACTTCTTTACCTTCATTTACTAACGGTGCCAAAATTGAACCATCGGGATCGGCCAATACTAAATCGATATCCGCTTTTTGTTCACGTAAATAACGGCCAACACCTGTGAGTGTGCCGCCAGAACCTACACCACACACGAATGCATCAAGGTTGCCTTCCATTTGTTGCCAAATTTCTGGCGCGGTAGTTTCATAATGAGCTTGCACATTAGCTGGATTTTCAAACTGATTAATATAAAAAGCATTACGTTCTTCCGCCAAACGCAGGGCAAGATCTTGGTAATACTCCGGATGCCCTTTTTGCACATCAGAACGTGTTTCAATAACCTCCGCACCCAGAGCTCGTAAGTTATAAAGTTTTTCGCGGCTCATTTTATCTGGCAACACAATAATCAATTTATAACCTTTTTGGGCTGCCACCAGCGCCAAACCTAATCCCGTATTGCCTGCGGTTGCTTCAATTAGGGTATCGCCCGGTTTGATTTTGCCTTGCTCTTCGGCCGCCGCAATCATGGCTACGGCGATCCGGTCTTTTATTGAGGCGCCCGGATTTTGAATTTCCAGCTTCAAGTAGAGCTCGCAAGGGCCCGTATCAATGTGGTTCACTCGAACCATTGGCGTGTTCCCAATCATTTCTAACGCGTTGTTGTATACCTTCATGAGCCTACCTTTTAATTCTCGATGTGTTTCACTTTGCGCATATTCTACTCGACACGGCGCCTACTATCCATGCCAGTTGTTTCTATGTTATTTTAAAAACAAAGATTCAACTAAATAAGGATGAACTATGCGCCTGAATAAAATGCACTTACTTGTTGTAGGAGCGGCTGGCGCTCTTGCCGCTTGCACGCCTGCGGAACCAAATCCACAGGATGTATTCTTTGATAAAATTGCGGAACATTGCGGGAAGGCTTACGAAGGTGAGGTAACGAACGGCAATCCAGAAACAGATGCTACTTGGATGAATAGCCGTATTGTCATTGAAGTTCGGGAGTGCACAGAGAATCGCATCCGTATTCCACTGCATGTTGGTGATAACCGTTCGCGCACTTGGATTATCACGAAAACGCAAATGGGCTTAGAACTCAAACACGATCACCGTTTAGAAGATGGTAGCGATGATCCTATGACAATGTACGGCGGAACTACCGTAACACTGGGCACGGAAGATGCCCAATCATTCCCTGCGGATGAAGACAGCAAACAACTTTTCACTGACTTAGATGCCACAGTGTCGATTACCAACACTTGGTGGATGTCGTTTCCTGATGAAAATACGTTCCGTTATCGGTTATCGCGGCCAAATCGAGAGTTCCATGTGGATGTAGATTTAAGCCAAGAAGTAGAAGCGCCACCAGCGCCTTGGGGTTGGGAAGATAACTTTCAGTATTAAAGATTCACAATATTAAAGATTCAGTACTAAAGCAGGCTGTTAATCGCTTATAGATAATGCTGCTTGTACATCATGCCGAAAAATGCCGCACAAGCTGAGTTTGTGCGGCATTCTTATGTTCACTCAGCTTATATGTGAAATACAGAAATAAATGAAACCAAGCCTTGATCATATGCTTTCTTGGCTTTTATCGGATTAGTCTAAAGATGTATTCTGAGACGATGGCAAGAATATACTATCATCTTTAAAGAAGATAAGAGGTCATATATCAAAATGAATGGAGTAGTTCATCAGGACAATTTGATTAATAACTCTACGATTACTCAGATTCGCGATAATGCTTTCCCTTTCATCAAGTTTGCAGTCAATAGTTTATCTATTGACTAAGATTTAATTATCCCGCCGGAAGCGGGACGCAAATTTATATTTATCTCATGGGTGTTTACATGTGAACTATCGTTTAATCCTTTACCATAATAAAGTCGAAAAATCCCAATGATTGTGAGTAATGAATGCTAACTAAAATATCCATCTCAAAAATTTCGGGCAAGTGTCTTGCTTTGGAAATGCCGAAAGGGTCCGGCTTATTTTTGCGCGGCGCAAATGATTCCGGTAAGTCCGCTTTAGTTCAACATATTTTAAAGACAATCAAAGCAAAGCGATAAGGATTTCAGCTCATCAACAGACCTGGTTTTCTTTAGATTCGCGCGACATGTCTCCTCAGAGCAGAAACTATATTAGGGATAATGTCCAACAATCTGACACAGAGTCAAAGGCACCGGACTCATGCTCTTTGATGGCCTTGATGATTTGTCCTTCGCTGTAACGTTTTTTCTCTCTGGAGCACGTGAATTTAAAGAAGGCATGGTACAAGGGTACAAAAATCGTCGACGTTCAGTCTTTAGAAGCGCTCTCGAGTACCGAGCATTGAATTTGAGGGAGCGCCACATAGTGGTATTGAACCTGCTTTGAATATCGTCGGGTTATTGCCAAAAATCAATTGGTAAGTAAGCTTAAGGTTCTTAGCAAAAATGCCAACGAAGCTACTGGTTTTTTATTGAAATATTGCAACCTTTTTAATAACTTGCGTGCAATACCACGGCTGGTAATGGTTTGAAGCTCGCCGAGTATAAGCGCATCACAAGAGTTTCAACTGACGGACAGTGAGACTGGCAGAAAGCGAAAGCAGCTCAACAAATAAAACCAGATGATATACTATCGACCCCTCAGCGAGCACTTTTCTCTTTAAAACCCCAGCCAAATTAAAAGATTAAAAGAGCTAAATACTGACCGCGCCGCTGAGCGTCTTTTTCTTCAGCATCTGGCGCAGATTTGCGTGGCTTCACTAATAAAATGAACTCAAACCTCAAACTGCTATTTCAATAGCAGATGAACACTCTATTATCGAGTTCAAAACTATCGCGCAACCACACAAAGAACTGCGTCATCTGATGCTATCTTCTTGCTTAAATGTCGTTTAGTCAGGATCAACCTCTGGGTCACCATTGCCCGGACCAGAGTTATTCGGGAGATCGGTGATAGAAGTATTGTAGGTAGTGCTGTAAAAAAATCCCCAGCTCGCACCCGGAACAAACACGCGTCCTATCCAAGAACCAAAACCTCCACTGCCACAAGTTACGGTTGGAGTACTACTTGAGTTGCATGAATCGCCAGGTTGTCCCGATGCAATATCATTCGCGAACATATCTGCGTACGCAGAACCCTTATTGATATTCTCTGCATCGTTCAGCCCGTCACCCGTATTTGTAGTAAAATTGAAAACAGCTTGAGTTCTCGCTGCCAGTTTGGTGAGAAAGTCCTCATCACCAGTTAAGTTCTGAACCGGTTGTACTGCAGCCGCGAATCGTCTGGCACTAGCGTTAGAAAAACCAGTAACATTCATCGCTGCTCCGTAAAACCAATTCCCGAAAGCTTCCGACGCTCCAGGAAAATCAGTGTTGTTTGCTAAATCGTAAACTTTGTTTCTGTTGAAGTGAGTTAAAAAGTAATCGAACTTCTGACTCAAACTTAAATCAGCTGTGTCTTGCTTAATGCTGTTTAACTGCATATTAATATCAAAATTGTCGGGCACTCCCGTCGCTGCGAACTCACTGCAACCAGAAAACTAGGTAGATTGTTGAGTATAGTGGGTAGGCTCAGTAGGGTTTGATTGAATTTCGAAGCAGATACCCGTCACAGGATCGCAATCACCACCAGTATCGTCTGGAGCATAGTCTAAATTTATGAAAAAGATACCACCGGCATTCTCAGTTATCCCGAAGCCCAATCTCATTCGTACATCCGCAGTGACACTCGATGCAGGAACCACACGAAAGCCAATTCTCGATGCTTCTACCGTTGATTGATACTGAATTGTTTCACCCGATGGTGAATTTAGTTGCTTTATTTCAACGGCAGTGCTTCCACTCATATCGTAAATCAATACTTTAAATGGGATTGCTTGATTCACAGATACTACGTTGAACACAATTTCATTCCCTTGCGGGATTTCATTTGTACTAAAGCAATTCATGAAATCATTGGATGACTCTAAGTCTGTAATGACAGAATTTAGAGCTTTAATATCCACACAATCGGTCGTTTCGCTGGTTGCCTTTGCATTGGTGAAATTTAGAATAAACATCATATACAATATGCTTAACAAAATATTTTTCCGTCTCATATACACTCCTTAATTTTCCAATTAATTATATTGAATATTATAAGCTAATGGGAAAGTTAAAAAGTCAAACATTTTTTTACTTTCTACCCGAGCCCCTCCTTGGGGGACTATTTCCACGTGTACTTCATAAACTCACTATTCATAAATTGTCACATTTTCTCTTGGGATGTAAAAAAATTTCTTAGGTGTTCGCACAAAGAAGCGTTCCAAGCTACATTAGTCGTTGAGAAGTAAGCGTCGCAGAATTGGTGAGCACAACTAGATCTGCGCGTCGACTTCTATTCGCAAATGGCATTTCCGAAGCAAAAAGAGGTTGGTCGTGCTTGGACTTCAGGTAATCTATCAAAATACGCTTTACTTCAAATTCATCCATACTACTGACCTCTCATTAGAACTTACACTATATACCAGACTCTCATCACCATAAGAGAACCGATAAGGGCACACTAGGTCCTCCCACACTGCGAAACCTCATTATCATTTATTTTGCAATCTCACATTATATTCACTTTAGAAGCATCGTTACCCTTTTGGGTATTGAAACGAAGCCTCATGCGCAGCTTTTATTCAAAAGGCCGAGGTGAATCACCTGTTAAACACTGTTGATAAAGATCGCCGAGTGCGTAAGTTTGATAACGTAATTCGCGCCCTTCAATCGTGTAATGAGCATTCAGGTTCTCACCATCTAAGCGGAATTCAACATCATCGGCACCGATAAAACGATCGATATGTATCACCCGCTTGTAAATACCCCGTTGATCACAGCTCATAACCACGAAAAACTGTGAATTCTCCTCTACTCCGGAGCCAAGTGCGGATACGGTGTAGCCCTCACCCTCATATTCTGCTCGCACATCTTGATCGCCCGCATAGTATATCAGCAAGCTAAACGCCGTGAGTAACACCAGCATGGCAATCCAAATGAATATCCCCAAGCGCGCTATCTTCCAGTACTGCCAATCCAGCGCAACTCGACGAAGTAGAAAATAGCCGGCTATGGCAGCAAGTAAGAAACCAACGGTAATAAGGCTTTCAAAAATTATCTGTGATTCTGTCCAGCGCCATACAAAAACATAATCACCCGGCATAACCACCGCATCAAACCAAACCGGAATAGTGAGTAACAAAATAGCGAGCCCAATCCAAATAACGCGTTGCGAAACGGCCATGGCTGACTGCTTGGCCGTTGGCTCATTACCACCTGTATTTTGTTTCTGCATAGGAATCCTCATGTATGTTGCCATGCAAACGAATGAATAGGCAGAATAGCAAACATCACCAAGAAAATGCAGTACCCGCTCAACTACAAGGCACGAAGCTGTATCAATAACGCATCTAGCGCACGGTAGCTTAATGCTTCGAGCAAATGCTCACGAGCTAACTGAGCGTGGCCTTCCAAATCGGCAATGGTGCGCGCTACTCGCAGCGTACGATGATAAGCGCGATGAGAAAGTGATAGCTTTTCCATCGCTGCCACTAAAAATTCACGATCAGTTTCTGCTAATTCGGCAACGATCGTTAGTTGCTTTGGTGATAACGCATGATTTAGGCAGTTTTGCCGCTTGCGTTGCAGCGCTTGCGCCGCCACTACCTGATGCTGCAACTCAGCACTCGTTATCTTTTTTCGTGTGGCGGTGTTGCGAAGCGCGTCCGGTTGCCGCGGAACATCAACCTGCAAATCAATCCGGTCTAGAAAAGGCCCCGAAATTTTACTCAAGTATTTGAGAATTTGTTCAGGCGTTGAGCGCGAACTTTGGATATCACCATTAAAAGTGCCACAGGGTGATGGGTTAAGGGCGCAGAGCAGTTGAAAACAAGCAGGAAAGGTAACTTGTTGGCGTGCTCTGCTGATGCTAACCCGCCCAGATTCTAGCGGCTCACGTAATGAATCAAGCACGTGCCTTGGAGTTTCTGTGAGCTCATCTAAAAACAAAATACCGCGGTGCGCTAAGGTAATTTCACCCGGCCTCGGTATGCTGCCGCCGCCAACGAGCGCTGCCGCGGAACAGGAATGATGTGGCGCCCGAAAGGGGCGTTGGCGCCAATTGTCTGGATTAAATTTCTCGCCGGTGAGTGAATTAATCGCGGCAACCTCAAGGGCTTCATTTTCCGGTAATGGCGGCATTAATCCAATTAGGCGTTTTGCCAGCATGGTTTTACCGGTACCGGGTGGGCCAACAAACAAAAGGTTATGGCCACCTGCTGCCGCTAACAACAAGGCTCGTTTTGCTTGTTCCTGCCCCTCAACATCAGCGATATCACCCACACTCTGCGGATCGGTAGGCAGCTCAACAGATTGCACTAGCCCAAGTAAAGAGCTCTGTTCCACATGCCGCACGGCAGCAGCGAGCGAGGAAACCGCGTAGGCGCTTGGCTTTCGCAATAGCGCCGCCTCTGCTTTATTTGCAGCTGGCACAAGTGCTTGCCTACCTGCCTTAATCGCTGCCAGTAAAGCGGGTAGAACACCATCGATACGCCTTACCGCACCATCAAGCGCGAGCTCGCCGTAACACTCAAGCTGGCTTAATCCGCCTTCCTGAATGGATTCATCCGCTACTAGAATGCCAAGCGCCATGGCTAAATCAAACCGTGCCCCCTGCTTGGGTAATTCTGCGGGCGATAAATTAATGGTTATTTTCGCCACAGGGAATTCTAAACCGCTATTTAGAATCGCTGTTTTAACCCGATCCCGTGCTTCTCTTACAGTGGTTTCTGGCATGCCGATAATTTGAAAGCCTGGCACGCCAGCAGCCACGTTTACCTCTACCCTCACCAAAGGCGATTCCATACCCAACTGCGCCCGCGTTAATACCACTGCCAATCCCATAGCGACCTCGATTGCTTCCTGCAAAAGTGATTAGCCTAATAGAATCTTCAAAAAACGCGACGGAAAAACCGCTATTTCCGACATCACGCACGAACTCACCAGCCTCCAACAACTA
This sequence comes from Aliidiomarina iranensis, assembly GCF_003987135.1. Lineage (GTDB taxonomy): Bacteria > Pseudomonadota > Gammaproteobacteria > Enterobacterales > Alteromonadaceae > Aliidiomarina > Aliidiomarina iranensis. The sequence goes on along the minus strand of NZ_PIPJ01000001.1, from coordinate 316,486 downwards.
CTTATTTTTAGGTATAAGCTGATCAGACCATGAAAACGCTTGTGTTAGTAGATTCGCTATTGTTATGCTTCTTAACATTATATCAACACTCAATGTTTACCTATTACGAAATCTCCAAAGTACTGTTGTGCAGAATGACTTAGAGTATGCTGCCGCTTTCCGGTAGTGGCCTTTTCAATCTGAAACTATAAGAAGAACTCATTGTGCTTATTCTAAGAAACAAAGAGGTATCAGCTGCATATTATGTAACTGCAGCATTAACCGCTGTGCTTACTGGTATCTTAGCGATTGTGTATCGCTTTGCCGGTTCCGTGCATCTGTTAAAACCTGAGTTTATGGTGGTTTCCGGAATATCTATGCTGGTAATTGGCGGCACTATGCTACTGGGTGTTTCAACTAAGCCACGCGTGCGCACAGCAGCCGCTCTTTTTTGTATCAGCTACGCAGTGTTTCTGTATCTTGGAGCGCTCAACCCAGAACGCTTTTCCGTGGCTACAAATGGCAACGGCATAGCCCCCTTCGCCTTAGCTACTTTTATTCTCATTCTTGGCATATGCAGCCTTTTCAATTTAAAGAGCAAAGCAAGCGACATAACGTGGTTGATGTTTGGCACAACCGCTTTATTTTTTTCTGTTGCTATTATTGTTACCGGTTGGGTTTACCAATTTACCCCTGCAACAACGCTTGATAACCCTATCGGCATATCACTCCTTGCCGTTATCGTGGGAGTATTAGGCCTCGCTTCGTTAGTTCGCTGTAGCTGTGCCAATGTTCCTTTTATAGAAATAAAATCAACGGTAATTCCGGCTGTTTTGGTATCCTTTTTTGGTTTAATCATTTGGCTTTCACTTTCGGTAATTAATACTGAAGAGCTTGAAACGCGTTCTCGTTCTTTGGTGAACCAAGCTTCCTATGAATTGCAGCAAAAATTGGTAACGTACAACACCTCCATTGAAAAAGTAGCTACTCGGTGGGCCCTATCCGAGAGTAACTCTTCATTGAAGCAGTTAGACCTCGATTTGTTTATTCGCGATCATAGCCATGCACTATCGATTAGCGTTTTCAACCCTACGGGCGAAATCACGCATCAAAGTGAAGCTGAACAAAGCAATATCCTTAACTCAAGTACCTTTTCCGAAAATGGAATCACTAATTTAGTAGGCGGATGGTTTACTGAGCATCAAGGCGAACAAGCTTTTGCTGTTTCTGCTGTATCCATCGATAAGGGCCATCCAATTTTATTCTTTTCCGAGCCTATTATTGAAGATGATGTCCTGCAGGCACAAATACTAGTGGCTATCGATTTACAAGGGTTTTCCACTTTTCGACAGGTTGAGCATCTTAAGTTCTTCCAGCTATATCTTGAGCTCGCCAATGATATATTTATTGCCATCAACGCACCTGAATTTGAAGTATTCAATAAAAATCAATTAGATAACCGATATCCATTTCAATATTCAAATACCCAAACTTTGATGGAGTTTTATACCCCAAATTTTACCGTGGTTATTTCTGATTTCAGTTTGTTATGGGCTCAGGCGCGCACTAACCAGCTTGTATTATTGTTTGCCTTCGTACTTTCCATGCTTTTCATTTTCGTTATCGACACCAACAATAAATTGCAATTAGAACGCCAAAAGCTAGCGCAGCTGGCAAAATTCGATGGGGTAACAGGTTTGCTGCGGCGTGATGTTCTTGAAGAAAGTATCAAATCGTTATTATCCGAATATACTGCCCATAGCATTCGGGTGCTTTTTATCGACCTCGATGGTTTCAAACCTATCAACGATAGCCTTGGCTTAACGGTAGGTAATAAGTTACTCGCAGAAACCGCACAACGGATACAAACCTGTTTACCCAAAGATGCGCTGGCGGCACGATTTAGTGGCGATGAATTTATTATATTCCTACCTAATGCCTCAGAAGCAAGTGCTGTGCAGCTCGCCCATGAATTGAATACTGAGATTGGCCGCAACTTCGCAATCGGTGAGCTGAATGTTCACCTTACCGCCAGTATTGGTATTGCCTCAGTTAACGATAGTAACGAAAGCGCTACCAAGTTAATTCAAAATGCTGATGTGGCGATGTCGGAAGCGAAAATAAAGGGTGGAAATACTTACTCGATTTTTAATCACGAAATGGCCATGAGGTATGAGAAACAATATTTACTTCGTGCAAAAATTCAACGTGGTATAGAAAACAAAGAATTTGCTGTGCATTTCCAGCCCGTGGTTTCCGCAGTAGACCATGAAATCATCGGTTTCGAAGCATTAGCCCGTTGGCCGCAAGCGGACGGCAGTTACATTCCGCCAGGTGATTTCATTCCCGTAGCCGAACAAACAGGGCAAATTATTGCCTTATCTGAATTGGTTTTAGAAAATGCCTTAGAATCACTCGCTAAATTACAAAAAATATCGCCTCATTTAACCATGGCAGTTAATTTATCTGCGCAGCTATTCGACCGAGGGAATTCAGTAGATTCTATTATTAGTGCGCTTCATCATTTCCAAGTAAGCCCGAGCACGCTTCACGTTGAATTAACTGAGAGTGTGTTGAGTAAAGACCATGCCTACTTATCCAAGAAATTAAACGAATTGCGTGCGCTCGGCATTAAGGTTTCCTTAGATGATTTCGGCACGGGGTTTTCAAGCCTTGGGTTATTACATCAATTACCGGTAGATATTATTAAAATCGATCGCTCCTTTATCAAGGACATTTCTGCAAGTTCGGAAAGCCGGAAGATTGCCGAATCAGTTATTCACCTTGCGAAAAGCTTGAACAAAGAGCTAATCGTAGAAGGCGTGGAAACGCTTGCACAAGCGGAGTTTGCCGTAATCCATAAATGTGATGCAATTCAGGGCTTTTATTTCCATAGGCCCATGCCATTGGCCGACATTTTGCCGCTAGTTAATAGCTAACTCGAGCGCAAGAACACTATTTAAGAGCTAGGAATCCGTGGGGGATTTGCCTGTAACAGCGCCCCTAAGAAATATTTTGAAACACTTTTTTACTAACTTGTAACAATACTTTTACGTTATGCTAGCTACTCATCAAGTTTACGCGCAGGTATTTATGAAAAACTCTTTAACGCCCAAGTTATTTATCGTTTTAATGCTTTGGTTTGGTCTCGCAGTGAATGCACAAGCGCGGCAACAGAATTTCAGCTTTGAACAAATTGATGAAAAGTTCGCACAAGTTGTTGAAGCACTTGGCGAGAATGATCATAAAGCCGCGGAGCAAAGCCTTAAGGAGCTCCATAGCGAATTAGGCGATACAGCTGATTATCATTTCTTGGAAGGTATCGTTACCGTACTTTCTATGAATGATGCGAGCGCATTGCGTTTGCCTTTTTTGGCACGGCGGATGCGCAATCAATGGAATGAAGCGTTAGAAAAAGACCCGAATCACGAGCTCGCGCATTTAAGCTTGCTCCAATTCCATGCAAATGCTCCAGGCATCGCCGGTGGTGATAAAGAGCAGGCCACGGCTCACGCTCAACGTTTACGCGAACTAAATAGCCCGCTGCGATTTCAAGCTGATATTGTACTTGCCGCTGTTTCTGGTGATTTTACTGATGAAGAGGCCGCTTGGGAGGCTTGGTTTAACGATCAGCCGAACAATTTAGATATTCGTTTTAACTATATTTTACAACGAATAAATAGCGAACACTTCGATAAGGCCCTAATACAAATTCAACATATTGTTGAGAACGCCAATGCGGACAACGATGCCGACTATGAATTGCTTAGCCAGGTATATTATCAATGGGGTAAATTGGCGGCAGAATCGGGTAAGGATCTGGAAAACGGGGCAAGCGCTTTAGAGCGAATACTTGCCGAGAACCGGGTTCCGGATGCAGTGCCCCCAGGGTGGCCGCATTACCGTCTGGCACAAATCTACCACCAACAAAATCGCATTGAAGAAGCCAACGCAATGAGAGCTGAAGCTACCTTACTCGCTAAAGACGATAAGAACTTGCGAGAAGCTTTAAGTAATCTATCGAGCTAACAATCATGATGGCTATTGAAAGTTAGAAATAAAAAAGAGAGCGCAAGCGCTCTCTTTTTTAATGTGGAACCGATGTGATGCTCAGCCGAAATAAAATGCAGCTGCATTAATTTCCATTATCCAAAGTGCGTTTAATAATAATCACTTCATTTCCATCTTCATCAACTGTTCGGCTAATATCTTGTTCGAGAACTCGCATGCGCCCGGCACGTTCCCCGCGTAATTCAATCACGCGCTCACGGCCTTCTCGCCCGGCTTCACGAGCAAGTTCTCGCGCTTGGCGAATTCTTTCTCGATCTTCTGCTGACAAATCGCGGCTACCTCGTAATCGATTCACATGAATTAGCCGCTCTTGATGATTTTCCAAAAAGCGTTCTTCGCTAATCATACCAGTGCCATCATCGCCCCAGCGCTGAAACATTTGCTCTGCGTTTTCTCGGGCACGAGCTTCGAGTACCTCGGTTAATTCCGCTTGGGTGATAAATCCATCGCTATCCAAATCAAACTCTTGAAAGCGTTCACGCATCGCCTCTGTGCGCATTTCGCTTGCGCGCTCGCGAAGAGTCTCAGGATCAACCTCGCCATCAACATTGATATGTTCCACCCACGTCATACGGTTGGCTTGCGGTGGCTTAGGAGCCTTGGGCGGTGCGGGCGGCGCATCCCCTCGAACCATCGCTGTTGTGATTGTTGCGGTGTTATCAGTAGCAAACGCATTTACCATTATTACCGAGGGTAAAAGACATATAATCATTGCGCTAAATTTGTTTAATGTTCTCATTATTCACTCCTTAAAAGCCGGGATGGCTTCATCACTCACCGCCAGTATCGCCAAAAAAGATGCAGTAAATATGCGCTAAATATGGAGAAATTGTGGAGCTTTAGCATTCACTTTCATAACAGATAGCGGTAACCAACACCGTACACCGCCTGAATAATATCGCCGGCACCAGCAGCATGCAGCTTTTGCCGTAAATTTTTAATGTGGCTATCCACGGTGCGATCACTCACGATACGGTGATCATCGTAAGCAATGTTGATCAATTCATCGCGGCGATACACTCTACCCGGATGAGCGTGTAATGCACTCAATAAACGAAACTCTACCGGTGTTAAATCAAGAAGCTGATCACCCCAAAAAGCCTGATAATCACGATTATTGATATGCAAACCTGTGCTTTCGCCTTTTTCGGCCAACTCAGAATACCATCGGCTCCGCCGCAGCATGGCATCAACCCTTGCCACTACTTCGCGCGGGCTAAATGGCTTTACAATATAATCATCGGCTCCGAGCCGTAAACCAACGATACGGTCGATTTCATCGTGCCTCGCCGTTAGGAAAACAATCGGAACATGGCTAAATTCGCGCACTTGCCTGCACACTTCAAGGCCATCAATACCTGGAAGCATAACATCTAGTAGCACTAAATCAGGCGCGCTTTCGCGAATGCATTCGAGCGCATCATCGCCTCGCTTAACCGCCTTCACCTTGTACCCAGCTTGTTGCAGATAATCAACTAGCAACTGTTGTATTGCCGCTTCATCTTCAACGATTAAGATATCGGTCATGGAGCTTTACCTCTCATAGCACCCTTTCGCGCCAAATTATTATGCGAGTTGGGTGCATAAGGTAAGTTGATATCAACACGTAACCCACCCAACGAACTTGGTTGTGCACTCACAGTACCATGATGCGCATGCACAATTTGCGCAACGATAGCTAATCCCAAGCCACTACCACCTGTGGCGCGCTGACGATCTTGGTCCACTCGATAAAATCGCGTAAATAACTGCGGAATATGCTCTTCAGCAACACTAGGCGCACTATCTTCTATGCTTATCCAAGCCATGCGGGTAATCTTATCCACCCCTAATCGAACAAAAATTTGTCCTGGCGCTTTAGTATAGCGAACACTATTTTGTAGTAAGTTCATAATTGCTTGTTGGAGGCGGTGATCATCGGCCTGAAGCCAAATTGGATGCTCTGCCGCAACATATTTAATGTTGAGCCCCACAGTTGCGGTTTGGGTGGCTATTTGCTCTACAGAGCGCGCTAACAGTGCCTTTAAATCAATGCTTTGCCACTGGTATTGCAAAGCCTCAGCTTGGGCCAAAGAATGAAAATCTTCCACAAGATGATTTAAGTGCTCAGTTTGCGCCAACAACAACTTACAAAATGCTTTATCGGGCTGCCGAATATTATCCTCAACCGCTTCTAATTCACCTTTTAAAATAGTTAATGGCGTACGCAACTCGTGAGCTAAATCAGCCATAAATTGCCGACGTTGATTTTCCGTATTGGCTAAGGTTTCAGCTAATCGATGAATGGCTTCAGAGAGCTCAGCGATATCATCCTTTGCGCCTGTTTGTCGAGTAAGCATCGCTTCATTCGAGGCATCCCGATAATCACCGGATGCAATTTGCTGAGTTGTTTGCCGTAATCGCAGGAGTCTTTTTCGCAGTTGCGTGGCGAGTAACCAAGCAACTATGGCAGCCACGGTAAGTGCTACTGCACCAGCCCACAACAGTGCCTTTTCTTGTTGCTCACGAAACACTAAATCGATAGGTAACATTTGCTCGCGAGGCATGGTGGTACTGAGCGTCGCGATAAGCTCGCCGTTATTAAGAATGGCTACTGATACGGGATCGTCGATATCAACACCAAACACACGATAACCGGAAAGGGTTTCTAAATTTAGCTCGGTAAAACTAAGTTCCGGCGCAAAATTTACGCGGCTTGGATTTAGCAATAAATCACGTTGAATTGCGGCTACTATTCTTCGCCATAAGTTATCTTCGGCAATTTCATTAATGCCTTGAGCGCCCAATTCTTCAACGGTTTGCGTGTAATATTCGGCAAACACGGCAGCCACCGGCTGCAAGCGTTGCTGTTCTTGCTCGGCAATATAGCGCGAAAAATTATTCAAAAAATAGCTACGCACACCGAGCAAAACCACAGCAACTAGAAAAATTCCAGTGCCAGCAATGGCAATAAAAAATTGCGTACGTGTGCTAAACCGTTGTAACCATGAAGCGAGCACTCACAAACTCCAAAGGATTTTGAACTTCAGTAGCAAAAATCCCAGTTTCGATATACCGTGAGCCGGCTTAAGCTTTATCCTGTTCATCTAATTTTGCTTCGAGGGCTTCAATTCGTTGGCGCAAGCGCAGAATAAGGTGTTGCTGTATTTCCATTTCCTCACGGGTAACAACATCTAGCTTGCTCAACTGCCCTTGTACAGCTTGCTTTACCTTTTGTTCCATATTATCGGCCATGCCTCGCACACCCGGTGGGATGCTCTCGGTAATTTGCTTTGCGATTTGTTCAATTTTTTTTGCATCAATCATTGGTTTTTCCTTAGCGAGTTAATTGGCTCAATTGCCAAGCATTTATACCTTTCACTAATCACAGCATACCGCAAATTCAAGTTATGGCATATGGCCGAATTCGGTTACAATGCGCGCCTTACCATTTGTATCAGCATTTAGTGTAGCGGTGGCAAAAGCATGCAATTAAATCCACAACAACAAGGGGCAGTTGAATATATTAGCGGCCCTACGTTGGTGCTCGCTGGCGCGGGTAGTGGGAAAACTCGAGTTATAACCGAGAAAATTGCTTATCTGATCACCCAAGCCGGTTACAAAGCTAATCATATTGCTGCGGTTACCTTTACCAACAAAGCGGCGCGAGAAATGCGAGAACGTATATCGCAACGCTTAGGCCGTAAAAATTGCCGCGGTTTACGAGTATCTACTTTTCATACCTTAGGCCTCGATATGATTCGCCGAGAAGCGGCTATGCTTGGCTTTAAGCCAGGTTTCTCGCTGTTCGATGATCAAGATAGCTTTGCGTTACTTAGTGCGCTCTGTGAAGATACCATTGATGCCGATAAGGCTGTAATACAACGCCTACAACAGCGCATTAGCCACTGGAAAAATGCCATGCTGCTCCCCGAGCACGTGCAACCCGATGACAAACATCCAGATGATGCCGTATTCGCGGAGCTTTACACGGCGTATCAACGGCATTTAAAAGCCTGCAACGCTCTTGATTTTGATGATCTCATTTTGCTCCCCACCTTATTGCTAAAACAAGTACCTGAGGTTCGCCAACGCTGGCAGCAACGCATTCGCTATTTGTTGGTAGATGAGTATCAAGATACCAACACCAGCCAATACGAATTAGTGCGCTTGCTTGTGGGTGAGCGCGGCCGCTTTACCGTTGTAGGTGATGATGACCAAAGTATTTACTCTTGGCGCGGCGCACAACCGGAAAATCTAGCGCTACTACAACAGCATTTTCCAAGCCTTAAAGTAATAAAGCTTGAGCAAAACTATCGTTCCGTAGGCCGTATTTTAAAAAGCGCCAATATTCTCATTGCCAATAACCCACATGTGTTTGAAAAAGAGCTCTTTTCCGCCATGGAATATGGCCAGCCTTTACGCGTGATTTTTGGCAAGAATGAAGAGAATGAGGCTGAGCGTGTTGTTGCGGAAATTATTCGCGAGCGCTTTATGGATAGCACCCGCTATGGCGATTACGCCATATTATATCGGGGTAATCACCAAGCGCGAATTTTTGAAAAAGCCTTAATGAACAACCGTATTCCCTACAAAATTACGGGCGGACAATCATTCTTTGCCCGCGCGGAAGTGAAGGATATCTTGGCCTACCTACGGCTAGTGGTTAACCCCAACGATGATAATGCTTTTTTACGCATCATCAACACGCCGCGCAGGGGGATTGGCCCGCAAACTATTGAACGAATCGGCCAGCTCGCTCATCAAGAGAATCTTAGCTTGTTCGCAACCTGCCAGCATTCAGGCTTGAAAACCTTGTTAGCCACCCGCGCATTCCAAGATGTGCAAGAATTCACTCAACTGATTTTACATACCGCCAGAGAAAGCGATTCCGGCGAGCAACATGCCACGCAAGCAGTAAAAGCAATGATTCAAAGTATTCACTATGAAGATTGGCTGTTTGAGAGTAGTGGCAGTCCCGCTGCTGCGGAAATGCGCATTAAAAACGTGAATGAATTATTTCGGTGGGTGAGCGATATGTTGATGGGGAGCCCTGAAAACGACCCGCTTTCGATCGACCAAGTGGTTGCTAAGTTAGTGCTACGCGATATGCTCTCGCGCCAAGATGAGGAAGATGATTCCGATCAGGTTCAGCTGATGACTCTACATTCCTCGAAGGGGTTAGAGTTCCCCTATGTATTTTTAGTAGGCATGGAAGAAGGCTTACTCCCGCATCAAACCAGCATTGATAATGATGATATCGAGGAAGAGCGCCGCTTAGCTTACGTGGGGGTTACACGAGCTCAGCGCAAGTTAACCTTTACGTTAGCCAAACAACGGCGCCAATACGGCGAAACGGTGCGCCCCGAAGTAAGCCGCTTTCTAATGGAACTACCGCAAGATGATATCGATTGGGAAGATCAACGAAAACCGGTAAGCAAAGAGGAGCAACAGGCGAAAACCGAATCGAATGTGGCGCGTTTGCGAGAAATGTTACGGAAATAGAACTACTTCGAGTGTTCCGCTCGAGTACTTTTCTCATCTTGAGCTTTTGCTTCTTGCGGTGCTCTGCCATGACCGTGCACGCCCTCAATGGTTTGTGCCGCACTCAACAGATTTCCCTGCCCCCTAGTTACTCCGAGTTGCTCAAGTTCGCGGCGCTGCGAGGCACTCTCAATACCCTCGGCACTGAGCTCAATACCCAGCTCTTTACAGAGGGTTACGATATGCCGAACCATAGCTTGAGCGCGCTCTTTACGATCAACTTGGGCCACAAAATTTCTATCAAGCTTAATGATGTCGAAAGGATAGTTGTAAATAAAATGCAGTGGCCCAGTCACTCTTCCGAAATCATCTAAAGCTAGAGTGAAACCTGCTTCTTTTAACTTCCGCAAACTCGATAAAATTCGCCGAGAATCTTCTTTTTGTAATGAATCCTCATCGAACTCTAAGACAATCAAATTGTGCGGCACCTGCAAACGAGATACTGAATCAATCAAGGTTTGCACATGGCGGGGCCGCAACAAGTGTTGTACACAAAGATTCACATGCACAGGCAATGATTTGTAATCTCTTGCCTTACGAGCTTTAATCAAGTTACACGCTTCTGATAACACCCATTGGTCAATTTCAATAATAGCCCCAGAGCGTTCCGCCAAGGCCATGAATTCACCTGGAAGCACAATTTGTTTGCCACGCTTCCAACGCAGCAACATTTCATAACCCTTGATGGTGTCGCCTTGTAAGGAATAGATAGGCTGATACCAAAGCAGAAAATCTTCTTTGGCCTTCGCATGGCGAAGAGCCGCTTCCTGATTGAGTGCATCTACCAAGCCACTGCGAATCGCCTCATCAAATACTACATAACGGCCGCGCCCTAGATTCTTCGCTTCATACATTGCCGCATCGGCATCCCGTAGTAATCTATCAGTGGTGTCATCCGGCCCTCTGCAAGTAGCAATACCAATACTGGCACCAGAAAAATGTTCCTGCCCGTTTAACGTGAATGGCGCTTTCATCACCTCGATAATGCGGCTCGCTACATCTTTTGTATCATCTACTGTTCTTACGGGCTCCAGCAAAATAACAAACTCATCACCGCCTAGGCGCGCCAAGAAATCGGGCTCCCGAATGGCGCCATAAATTCGTTTTGATACTTCTAATAAAAACTCATCGCCCGCCGAGTGGCCTAAGGTGTCATTGATATTCTTAAAGCGATCGAGATCTACGAATAACAATGCAAAATTATCTTTTGGGTTTCGTTTTTGCCGCGCCAATGCTTGATTCACTCGTTCAGCAAACATCGCTCGGTTCGGCAAGCCGGTTAAGTTATCGTGGTGAGCATCATGATAAAGCTTTGCCTCGATTTCTTTTCTCCGCTCAATTTCTTCTACTAATTCTTCAGTTCGTTCAGCAATTCGCTTTTCCAAAAAGCTATTCGCCTTGGCGAGTTGCTCAGCCGCTCTACGCCTATCAATAGCCACTGAAACATGGTGGGCAACAAAGTTTAGCAGCTCTAAATCTTCCCGGGAGAAGGGTTTATCTATGGCATAGGTTTGGGTGGCAATTACCCCAAAAATGCGGCCATCAAGCATTAACGGCGAACCCAACCATTGATGCGCTAAAGTGCCCCGAGATTCCGAAAGAGCAACCTCTCCCTTGGCAATAAGAGCATCACGGATTTTGTTATCTACATACGCAGGTTTGCGAGTACGCAGCACATATTCGGTAAGGCCTTTTTGCAAATTCCGTTGCCGTGCTTGGCTACTATTTTCATCGGTATAATAGGGAAAATACACCTGTTGCCGGTTTTCAGTTAACAACGCAATATAAAAGTTCTCTGCTTGAATCAAGCGAGAAACTTCAACGTGCAGCTGCTTGTAGAAGGTAGGCATGTCTTCGGCTGTGTTGGTTAATTCTGAAATTGAGAAGAGCACTGCAGTTTGCAGTTCGGCTTTCTCTCGCTCTACAATTTCACTACGCAAATCAACGTTAGTTTGCTGTAATTCAGAAGTACGCTTGGCTACTTCAGATTCCAAGTATTCGCGGTGACGGAAGCGCTCGAGCGCATTCACCACGTGCTGAGAAACGAACATTAACAGCTCAAGATCTTCCGTTTTATAGCGCATTTCCTCGGCATAACTTTGTACCACCATAGCGCCAATAAACTCATCGTTCGCGATGAGTGGTACTCCAAGCCAATCTACCGGTAATGAACCAAGGAAATTAACCTCACCCGCCTCAACTAAAGCCTCGATATCCTCTTTCGTGCACAGAATAGGCTCGCCACCACGCAATACATACCCGGTCATACCACGCATTAATGCTTCAGCAGGCACTTCTGCAACCATACGGGCATCATCGTATTGATCCACAAAATAGGGAAAAGTGAATGATTCGCGATCTTCGGTGTACAAACAAATATAAAAATTCTTGGCGGTCATCAGCTGACCTATGATGCGGTGCACATCACGATATATTTGTTCCATGTTTTGCGCGGAGGATGCGGATTCGGAAATACGAAAAAGAGCCTGCTGAATAACTTCAGCTTGCCGATACTTCTGTGTTAAAACCTTCAGCCTTGCTACAACACGCTCTAATCGGCGTATTTGTACCTCCGGTTCTAGTTTTGGAGCATCTTGGTACTTTACGCTCACCCTTGAGCAACCTCACCCAGCTATCTAACACTTCAAATAAGAAATGTTATTTTAATGTATATATTCGGCAGTATATTACTACTTTCAAAGAATAGAAAGACATCAAAAGCTATTCTTATAAGTACATTGACTTAAAACAAAAAAAGCTGCCCGAATGGGCAGCTTTTTTTGTTTTTAGCGAATATCGGGCTGTTAGATATCTTCAATCATGTATTCAATAGCAGCTAGAATTTCGTCATCAGAACAGTTCATGCAAGTTCCGCGAGGAGGCATTGCGTTAAACCCATTAATTGAATGCTCTAACAACGTATCCATACCTTTTGCGATACGCGGTTCCCAATCTTCAGCGTTACCTGTGCGCGGTGCGTTCAATACACCACCCGCATGGCACGCAGCACATGCTTGGTTATATACCGCTTCACCGGAGCGCGAGCCCTCTTGCATCGCTGCTGGGCTGCTATTCGCTTGCGCAGTTTCATCACCTGCCAAACGTACTTTAGCGCTTGGTTTGATACGGTCGGCTATCGCCTCGCGTGACATATCCACAGAAACGGCCATTACACTACCGGCAATAGCTACACCGGCAAACACGGCCAAAACTTGTTTCCACTTGATTTGGTTTAAAAACTTCACGGCTTTCTCCTGTTCGCAGTTTATGCGATTGGCACCTAGCGCAATTCAATGGTTTATTGATTCACAACTAGAGCAAAAAATAATTCGATTGCTGAATACGTACAGCGATTATAACGGGAAAATTCCTATGGTGAAACTACCTTGCACACTAATTATCCAATTTAGCTGCTCTTTCTTACAGCCTGTGCGCTGCTTTTCTTCGCTGTGGTACACTCTCAGCAGGTAAAGCGTACAACTGTATATACGCAGTAACCGTGATTTAGATTAATTACTTTAGAAATTCAGCCTTCCGCAGGCTGATATCATCAGAATGAGCGCCTATTGCCAGAATCAGTAAACACTCGAAAAATAGCACTGCTCGACCTCGATGCCTTTTTTGCCGCAGTTGAGGTGCTGAAAGAGCCAAAGCTTGCCCATCGGCCCTTTGCCGTGGGTGGCGGTGGTGATCGGGGTGTGGTGGCTACGGCCAATTATTTAGCGCGAAAATTCGGCGTACGCAGTGCTATGCCGGGCCATCAAGCTCGCCGCCTGTGCCCTGATTTAGTTTTTGTAAAGCCGGATATGGCCAGTTACAAAGCAATGTCGAAAGAAGTTTTGGCCGTATTACTTCGTTACACCGATCGCATTGAGCCTGCCTCTATTGATGAGTTTTATCTCGACCTCAGCGAAAACGAACACTTTCAAGGCAGTGCAAGTTTAACATTAGAGGCGATTCGTAAAGAACTTCGCGAGCTCGGCGTATCCGCATCAGCGGGGATATCTTGCCAAAAAATGGTAGCTAAAATTGCATCGGAAGAATTAAAGCCCGATGGGCAATTTGTTGTACCACCAGAAAAGGTTATTCAATACCTGGCAAACTTACCATTGAAACGCATTCCTGGCGTTGGCCCAAAAAGCCAAGAGCGTTTAAATGCCGCAGGCTACCGTTTAGTAGGTGATATTCAAGCCGCGGATCCAATGAAACTGCAACGCTTACTCGGTGAACACTCCGGCATGCTCTTATTTCAGCGCTGCTTGGGTGTTGATGATCGGCCAGTGCAAACCACGCGTTTGCGCAAGCAAGTGAGTGTAGAGGAAACACTGCATCGCGATTTTACACAATTAAAAGATGCGGAGCGTTTCTTGGAGAATACTCTGTTACCATCTTTGCAGCGCCGAGCAGGGGGCGAGCGTTGGCAAGATCTGCACGCCAAAGGGCAAACGGTAAAGTTGAAATTTAATGATTTCACGCAAACAACGGTAAGCCGTGTGAGCAACCGTGTTTCACCCTCACTTTACTATCAACTTCTAAGCGAAGCGTGGCCTCGCGCCAAGCAACGGCCAGTAAGATTAATTGGCATTGGCTTTACTCTGCCGGATCCTGATGAAAATCGTCAACTCGAGCTGGCCTTGGAATAACCGGCTGACCATTCAAAGTACAGGTTGCGCCGTTCTCTTCAAAACCTAACTCTGCCATAAGTTCATGAGCTTGATAAACATAACGCAGCAACCAAAGAAGATAACGCACATCGGCATGAATCAAACGATGGCGCGTTTCATCGAAATGCCAATCACTTAAAATTGCATCAGTAGTGGAATCGAAAACTAAGCCAATCAGTTCGCCGCGTTTGTTTACCGTAGGGCTACCGGAGCTGCCTCCGGTACCATCGGCCGTAGAGAGAAAATTAAGGGTAAGTTGATTTGCGTTTTCCGCAAGGCAGCCGGCACCGTGCACCGCAACCGCCGCATGCATATTAAATGGCAGCTCGTAACGAGGTTCACTTCCGGCTATCGCTAACAAAGTTTCTAAAGTGGTTCGCGAGGTTCCCATTGCATTTTCGCTTGGAGCCTTTGTGAGCAGAGCCTCTATTTCCTGCGGAGCGCTTATTTGCTGAGAATTTTTTCGCAATGCGTTTTCTTGCGCTGCACTCGCCTGCTCTGCATTTTTTTGTATCGCGTTTTCAAGCCCTTGCGTTGGCTGTGCAAGCTGAGTTTCCGAGTTTTGCTGCGGTGCCACTATGCCCGCACTCAAACGCAATGTTCGGTTGGCGTTATCGGGTAAACGCTCACCCACGCTAAGTGCTTGCCGCCGAAAGGCTTCCATTAGCACTGAGCGCCCTTGTTGCTCGATGCCACGTAATTCTCGTTCCTGCAAATCCCATTGTAATCTTGCATCTGCAGAAGCCACTGCAAATTGTATCCATGGATCTTCGCTTTGACGCAAATCAGCTATCGGCAGGGCAACTAGAGCATCCACTATTTCAATCTGGCCTAGCCGTGTTTCGGCGTAAATCGCTGCAACCTTTGTTCGAATCGCCTCTTCAGTTGTGTTCTCTGCCAAGGCAAAAAATTCTTCAACAAAAGGTATCGCTTGCTCGCTAGGTAGTTTTTGATACAGCAGCAGCAATTCAATCAATAATTCAGTTTCCACTTCAGGCGCATACTGGCGTACTTTACTCACCAGCTCCGAGCGAATAGCAGGTACTTGCTGGGCTTGAAAGCCCCGGGTTCGATTCGCATCACTACGTTCCGATTCCTGTGCTAAACGATATAAGCGTTGGGCAATAAAGGGTAATTGCAGCTCTTGAAAGAAATTCCACCATAATTGCCGCTGCAGAAAACCTTGGCGCTGCGCTAACGCCTGCTCTGTTTGTTGTATTGCCGCCGTATATCGCTCGCTATCGTTTGAGCTGGCAATCCACTCTCGCACCGCTTTTTCTTCCTGCGCGATCAAATCAAGCGCGTGATATTCCTCCTCCGCTTCTAGCATGCCCACTAAATTTTGCAGGCGGTTACCTTGCCTAACTAGCATCGGGATGTAGCGGAGCGCTATCTCAGGATTATTTGCCATCGCTTTTTCAATCAAGCTTAGCCAGCGTTCTGAATAGCGAATCACTTGCGGATAAAAATCATTAAACGCCATGCTCGCTTCTTGCTGTAACCGATAACGCTGGGTGATTCCGGGAAATCCAGCCACATAAACCGGCTCGCCATCCGCTGGAGCGGCCGGAGAAAGCGGCAGCCAATGGCTTGGCTCGTAGGCGGAGCCATCGGCATTGTAAATCCGCAACAATGCTAAATCAGCGCTATGCCGGGGCCACTGCCAGTTATCTTCGATACCACCAAAGTGGCCTACATTAACCGGTGGTGCCCATACCAGTTTTACGCGAGGAAAAATTTGATCACGAACGAGCAAGTAACCTTGGCCATCGTAATGCTCCACAACTCGGCAACTGATGCCCTCAGCAACTTCACAGTTGCGCAGTAGTGCATTTCGGTTACTGGCAATAAGGTTAAACCGAGCGCTTCCTGTTGTTCTATTCGAAACGCCCTGCATTACCAAATTGGTTACATCAGTACGTTCCAGTGTTTGCGCAACAACGAAATCTGGCGGTGCAAGTAATTCAAGATCTCGATTGATTGCTAAAAAGCCTTGGGTAAGGTAGTTGTTATCGAGCGTGGAGCGATATTGTAGTAAATCTAAGATACAATGGTGGTTAGTAAGCACTAGGCCATCGGGCGAAACAAAGGTGCCCGTGCAGCCACCTACTTTCAATACCGCCGAACTATGCGGCTGAGTTGGCCACTCCGGCTGCTGCTCAGGGAGCCATAAACCTTCAGCTCCGTGCACGGGAAAGAAAATAAATTTACTCAGCAAGAAAACAAACACAAGCAAGAGACCATGCTTTAGCCGCGGGATTCCAACAGGCAACCGCAAGCACCACGCACAAATTGCGCTTTTATAACCCTGCGTTGCGCTATTCAAGTGCGCTTGTGCCTGCAAACCGAGGTTTTGCTTCAATTCTATGTTCTCTCTATATATCGCGCTGCAAACTCTGTGGCACTTATAACGTTAAACATGAAGGTTTAGACCTATAAACTTACCGAGCAATCTAACAGTGTACCTTAGTTTACAAATGAAGCTTTTATCTTTACCGCAAATTAAGCTTCTGCTGATTTCCATCTAAAGCAATGTTAGGCCGTTGCAATGCCATCATTAAACGTATGCGAAGTAACCAACTTTCTGTTATAATCCGCGGCTTTCAATAAATGCACCCTCATATTTATCTATTCGCCAAGAATAGCAGGAGCTGTAAATGGCCACTGTGCTTATCTTAATGGGATCCACCTCCGATTGGCCAACAATGCAGGCAGCTGCGCGTATGCTGGAAGATTTTGGGGTGAGTTGGGAAGCCCGCGTAGTTTCCGCCCACCGCACACCAGATTTACTAGCCGCTACCATGGCTGAAGCTGAACAAGGCGATACCCGCGTTATTATTGCCGGCGCCGGTGGCGCTGCACACTTACCGGGAATGCTAGCCGCATTTACCTGCCTTCCGGTATTTGGCGTGCCCGTTGCTAGTAAACAACTTAAAGGCCTTGATAGCCTACTATCCATCGTGCAAATGCCGAAGGGTGTTGCCGTTGGCACCTTAGCCGTTGGTGAAGCCGGCGCGGCCAATGCGGGCCTACTAGCAGCTCAGGTGATTGGCACAACCGATAGCCAAGTACAAAATAAAGTGCGTGAATTCAGAAGTAAGCAACGTGAAGCCGTATTAGCGAATAGCAAATTGGAACTTGATTCATGAAACTTCTGATACTCGGTAATGGCCAACTTGGGCAAATGCTCGCACAAAGCAGCATTCAACTTGGGCACGAATGTTTATTAGTTAACACACGCACCAATAAAGTAATGCCTGCCGGTGCCCACGTGGCACTCTCGCAAAGCATTGAAGAAGCCATGCAATGGGCCGATGTAGTGAGCTGGGAACACGAACAACTCGACCCCGAACATGTTGCCTTGGCCGCGAATAAATTACTCACCGATGCCGATAAAATTCGGCCGCTCACACACCGCCAACTAGAAAAAAAGCTTTGTGATGATCTTGGTATCGCAACGGCGCCCTGGCAAGCATTCCAAACCGCCGATCAATTCACCCAAACGCTTCGCACGTGGCAACAGCCTGTGGTTATCAAAGCCGCTTTTGGTGGTTACGATGGAAAAAGCCAATGGCGTTGGAGCCCCGAGAGTGCATCTGCCGCAGCTGAAGCGGAGAGCCTTGCACATTCCGCCGGGTTACAACCGGGTATTATCGAAGCATTAATTCCATTTACCAAAGAAGTATCTATTGTGGGTGCTCGAGCCAAAGATGGCCGCATACTCTGCTACCCACTGGTTGAAAATGTGCACACTAAAGGCATTCTCAGCCATACCTTTGCTGGTTTTGAAGCACCCGATTTACGCTTGCAAAAAGCGGCGGAATTAGCCTTTCAACGAATCACCGAACATTTGGGCTATGTAGGTACACTTGCCATCGAATTCTTTGTGGTAGGCGATGGCGAAGAAGCCGAGTTGCTTGTAAATGAAATTGCACCACGGGTGCACAATTCCGGCCATTGGTCGCTAACAGGTTGTAACGCGAGCCAGTTTGATTTGCATATTCGAAGCCTTACCAACATGCCTTTTCCAAAGCTCGCCGTGCAACCTACACTCATGCTGAACGCCATTGGATGCGCTGAAATTCCAACAGAGCTATGGCAGGATTCGCGGGTACAAGCCTTCTGGTATGGCAAAGATTCACGCCCGGGCCGTAAAGTAGGCCATGTGAATCTGCGTATAGCAAAGCGTGCGGAAGCCGAAGCGCTCAGCAAAAACTGGACACCATCGTTACAAGTGCTATCGTAATCGCCTGACCTTCAGGAGTTTACTATGAGCACGAATGCTTCTGCTGGCGGCTCTGCCGCCCAGCATCAAGGCCAATATATCTTGGCAATCGACCAAGGCACCACCTCTAGCCGAGCCATGGTTTACAACACCAAGCTAGAAGCTAAAGGCCGCGGCCAACAAGAATTTCCCCAACATTTCCCTGCCAACGGCCATGTTGAACACGAGCCCATGGATATTTGGCAAACCACCATTTTAGCTTGCCGCCAAGCCATTAAAGATGCGGGTGTTGACGTTTCTAAGCTTGCCGTTTTAGGAATCACTAACCAACGAGAAACCACCATAGTTTGGGATAAAGCTACGGGGCAGCCCATTCACCGTGCCATCGTTTGGCAGGATCGCCGCACCGCAGATCACTGCCAAGAGCTGCGTGATAACGATTTGGAAGATTGGGTGCAAGAACGCACGGGGCTGCTTCTCGATCCTTATTTTTCGGCCACCAAAATTGCTTGGGTACTCGATCATGTGGAAGGCGCCCGACAAAGGGCCGAAGCGGGAGAGTTGGCGTTTGGTACTGTTGATAGCTTCTTACTTTGGCACTTAAGTGGCGGCCAAGTGCACGCTACCGATGCAACTAATGCCTCGCGCACATTACTGATGAATTTACACACTCGCCAGTGGGATCCAGAACTCTGTGCAACATTTTGTGTACCTACCGCTATGTTGCCAGAAATTTGCGATAACGCGAGTTCGTTTGCCATGGTTGATCGCACACTATTTCAAGCAGAAACTGAAATTACCTTTGCCGGCCAAACCTCTGAAAAAAATGAAAGCGCCGATTTACCGGTTGGCGCCCTAATTGGCGATCAACAAGGGGCTCTAGTAGGCCAAGCCTGTATCGAGCCGGGGCAAATTAAGAGCACGTATGGCACCGGTTGTTTTGCGTTAGTAAATACCGGTGAGCAACCTGTAATGTCCGATCATCGGTTACTCAGTACTCTTGGTTATCAACTTAACGGCGAAGCCACTTACGCCCTCGAAGGCAGCATCTTTATGGCCGGCGCCATTGTGCAGTGGTTGCGCGATAAATTAGGAATTATTGATACCGCAGCTGAAACTGAATCCTTAGCCGAAGGCATAGGTGCGGAACAAAGCGAAATACTGATTCCTGCTTTTACCGGATTGGGGGCGCCCTACTGGCAGCCAAATGCTCGCGCCGCCATTTTCGGAATGACACGCGATACAGGGAAAAAACAGTTAGCCGCGGCAGCATTGCGCAGTGTTGCACTGCAAAGTCGAGATTTATTCAAAGCCATGGTGGCTGATGGCCAAACCATCGACACGATAAAAGTTGATGGCGGCATGACCGATAACGCTTGGTTCATGCAAGCCCTTGCAGATATTACCGGCTACACGGTAGTGCGTGCGGACACAGCCGAAATCAGTGTGCGTGGGGCGGCATTCTTGGCCGGCCTAGAAGTAAACATTTTTCGTTCACTTACCGATTTACCGCCGCTCTGTAAAAGTGCCGGTACCTTTAGCCCAAAAACCAACAAACAAGAGCGCCAAGCGCTTCATCAACGTTGGTTAGCGGCAATTGAAAAAGTCAGGTAATATATCGGCCCTTTTTCAAATTTTATACGTTGGCGTTTGCACCTTCGCGTTTCAACCCTAAGGCAATTGCATAGATGAGTTCAGTAAATACTTTATCCGATACACAAATGCTGGAAGCTGTGAAAGCAGCGCAAAGTAAGGCCTATGCGCCCTATTCAAAGTTTCCCGTGGGCGCCGCAATTGTAGGCCCGAATGGTGAGATTTTTTCTGGCTGTAATGTAGAGAATGCTTCTTACCCTGAGGGTAACTGCGCTGAAACCAGTGCGATTGCCGCCATGGTGATGGCTGGAGTAACCCAAATCAATGATATGTACGTTATTGGCAATGGTGAGGGGCTCGTTTCACCCTGCGGTGGTTGCCGCCAACGAATACGTGAATTCGCAACGGCCAACACCCGCATCCATATTTGCGGGCCGGAAGGGGTTCGTGCGGTAATGACAATTCAAGAACTATTACCCCACTCGTTTGGGCCTGAGCAATTGTTACCGGCAAATGAATAGTGCGTAACGATACAGGCAAAAAAACAATCACGAACCTAAAAAAGAATAGCAGCAAGGAACAACACCATGAACGATGCTCAATTGGCCGCCGCTGATGCCGCCAAAGCCTTCGCTTTACTTGATCTAACCAGCCTTACCGATCAAGAAACTGAAGCCGATATCGCTGCTTTAGTAGCCAATGCCAGTTGGCAAGATACAAGCGCCAACCCTCAGATTACTGAACGTTTGCAGGTTGCCGCGTTATGTATTTTTCCTCGATTTTTACCCCTTGCACGCAAACTACTGGATGAGCGTGATTTATATTCCGTGCGCTTGGCTACGGTAACTAATTTTCCTCACGGCAATGCAGATATCGATATCGCTGTGAAGGAAACTCGCGCAGCCGTTGCCTATGGCGCCGATGAAGTAGATGTTGTGTTACCCTATCGAGCATTACTGGCCGGCGATACCACAACACCGCTGCAATTAGTGCAGGCCTGTAAAGCTGAATGTGGTTCGCAAACGCGGCTTAAAGTAATTCTCGAAACAGGTGAATTGAAAACCCCAGAGCTCATAACAAAAGCGGCTGAAATAGCTATCGCCGGTGGTGCTGATTTTATCAAAACATCAACCGGTAAGGTGGCGGAAAACGCCACGCCAGAAAAGGCTAAAATAATGTTGCAAGTTATTGCTAACTACATCCAAGAACAGAAGGCGAACAAAAGCGCCGCTCATGCCACCCACATGATTGGGTTTAAACCAGCTGGCGGTATTCGTAATCTAAGCGATGCACTTGTTTACATGCAGGCCGCGGAAGAAATTTTAGGTGCCGATGCAGTTCACCCAAGGTGTTTTCGCTTAGGTGTCAGCTCAGTGCGCGCAAATTTAGTGGCTACTTTGGAAGGTGGTCAAGAACACACGGCATCAGGAGGATACTGAGATGTTGCCACAAGAAATAATCAAAGCTAAACGCGATGGGAAAACCCTTACTCGCGAACAAATTGCCTTTTTCGTAAAAGGTATTTCCAACGGAAATGTTACTGATGGTCAGGTAGCCGCATTCGCAATGTCGGTTTATTTTAACGGCATGGCTATGCCGGAGCGAGTTGCGCTAACTGAAGAAATGATGAATTCAGGTACGGTGCTTAATTGGGATTCCTTTAATTTAGGCGGCCCTATTGTTGATAAGCACTCAACCGGCGGTGTAAGTGATTCGGTAAGCTTAATGCTCGGCCCTATGGTGGCAGCCTGTGGCGGTTATGTGCCAATGATAGCAGGCCGCGGTTTGGGCCATACGGGCGGAACCCTCGATAAATTCGAAAGTATCCCCGGTTATAACATTCAACCCGATTTGGCCGATTTTCAACGTATCGTGAAAGATATCGGTGTGGCAATCATAGGCCAAACGGCCGATTTAGCGCCAGCGGACAAGCGGTTTTATAGCATTCGTGATGTTACCGCTACGGTTGATTCTATCCCGTTGATTACTGCTTCTATTCTTTCTAAGAAGCTCTCGGCTGGTTTAGAAGCCCTAGCGATGGATGTAAAAACCGGTAATGGCGCGTTTATGACCAGCCTAGAAGATTCGCGAGCACTCGCTAGCAGCATTGTTGCGGTAGCGAATGGCGCCGGTGTGCGCACATCAGCTACGATTACTGATATGAATGAAGCATTAGGTGATACTGCGGGTAACGCCACCGAGATGCGTGAAGCCATTGAATATTTAACCGGTGTACGCCGTAATCCGCGTTTACATCGGGTAACCATGACATTGGCTACGCAAATGCTATTACTAAGTGGCATTGCCGCCACTAAAGATGAAGCAAAAGCTAAGCTGAATGATGCGCTTGATTCCGGCCGTGCGGCTGAAATTTTTGGTAAAATGGTGCATGCATTAGGCGGCCCGGCTGATTTCTTAGAAAATTGGCAAGGTTATCTCCCGAAAGCGCCGGTAATCATGCCGGTATATGCTGATTCTCCGGGGTATGTAGCCGAAGTAGCCACCCGTGATTTAGGCCTAGTTGTAGTAACATTAGGTGGTGGGCGTTCAAACCCTGCCGATAGCATCAACCATGCGGTTGGTTTGAGCGAAATTGCGCCGATTGGCACCTTCGTGGATAGCAATCGGCCTTTAGCCATGATTCACGCTGAAGATGAGGTGAGTGCCGCAGCGGCTTCCGTTGAGTTGAAAGCTTCGATTGGCTTAAGCGAAACTTTGCCTGAGCTTGATCCAGTTGTTTATGAGACACTTACCGCAGACGATGCGTAAGGAGTAAATAATGGCCCGTGCAATTATTCTAATGCTCGATTCTTTCGGTGTTGGCGCTTCTGCCGATGCTGAAGATTTTGGTGATGTGGGTGCAAACACTTTTGGCCATATTGCCGAAGCTTGTGCTGCTGGCAAAGCTAATATCGATCGGCAAGGGCCATTAAAGCTTCCAAATCTAGAGAAGCTGGGGTTAGGTTTGTTGGCCGAAGAGAGCGGCGGTGAACGCCCAGCCGGCTTTTCTTTCAACGGCCCTTGCCAGGCACTATACGGTTACGCACAAGAAAAGAGCCGCGGCAAAGACACCCCTAGCGGCCATTGGGAAATTGCCGGTGTTCCTGTGCTATTTGATTGGCACTACTTCCCAACTACTGTGCCCACATTCCCGGCTGATTTTATTGAGCAAATTATAAATGAAGCGAACTTACCCGGAATTTTGGGTGATTGTCACGCCTCTGGCACCGAAATTATCGCTCGTCTTGGCGAAGAACATATGGCTTCAGGCAAGCCTATTTTCTACACTTCAGCCGATTCCGTTTTACAAATCGCAGCGCACGAGGAAACCTTTGGGTTAGAACCATTACTCGCGCTTTGTGAGCTCGCTCGGCAAAAACTCGATGATCATGGTTTGCGAGTGGGCCGCGTAATTGCTCGGCCATTTTTGGGAAGCAATGCAGAAAACTTTAAGCGCACCGGGAATCGCAGAGATTATTCGGTGTTACCACCCGCACCCACAGTGCTCGATAAGCTCGTTTCCGCCGGTGGCGAGGTGATTAGTATTGGTAAAATTGCGGATATTTACGCCCATCAAGGGATTACGCAAAAAGTGAAAGCCAGTGGTAACGATGCAATCTTCGATGCCACCTTAGAAGCCATTAAAACGGCACCAGAGCAAAGCATCATTTTTCCAAATTTTGTAGATTTTGATATGGAATATGGCCATCGCCGCAACGTTGCCGGATATGCCAAGGCTTTAGAAGATTTTGATCAGCGTTTACCAGAATTAATTGCTGCTCTGCAACCTGGTGATCGGGTATTTATCGCCGCTGATCATGGCTGTGATCCAACCTGGCCAGGCACTGATCATACGCGCGAATATATTCCGGTAATTTGTTTTGGCCCAGATTTGAATATAGCCGAGTATGATTCGGCAAATATTGGCCTGCGCACAAGCTTTGCCGACATCGGCCAAAGCATCGCCAGCCACCTCGGTTTACCGGCTACTGACTATGGTGAGAGTTTCCTACCACGCCAGTAGCCGGCAAAGGCTATTGTTTATACTGCTCGAACCAAGCCAGCGCATGCTCAATTTTCATGATCATGCGCGAAGGCCGGCTCGAAACCCCATGGGAAGCACCCGGCACTCGCACTAACGCCGTATCGACACCCTTTAATTGCAGAGCTTGATAGAACTGTTGGCTATCTGAAAGCGGCGTCCGCCGGTCATCCTCGCCAACAAACATCAATGTTGGTGTGGTTACATTTGCCACCAACGAAAGCGGCGAGCGTTGCCAATAATGCTCAAGTTCATCCCACGGCATACCGGGAAACTGGTTCGCCACCTGCCCCAAGTAGCTATCCGCTGTTAGCACCTTTGATACCCAGTTAATCACTGGATTCGTAGCCACTGCAGCGTTAAAGCGATCCGTTAAGCCCACGGCGTAAGCCGTTGCGATACCACCAGCAGAACCACCGGTAATAAATAGGTTTTGTTCATCAATAAAACCCTTTTCGAGCATGGCATCAACGCCCGACATATGATCAGCAAAATCATCTGGTGATGAATATTTACCATCTAGCAACATGGCGAAATCTTCACCATAGGAGCTACTTCCCCGATAGTTATTGTAGAAAACCACATAACCTTCGGCGGCATAACGCTGCAGTTCAGCCGCAAAGTATGGCCCGTACGCCAAATGTGGGCCACCATGAATTTCTACTAACAACGGATATTCTTTTTCCGGATCGAAGTTCGGCGGCGTAATATACCAACCTTGAATTTCAACGTTATCTAAGCTCGAGCGATAATTGATTTCGTGCACTTTACCCAAACTACGCTGGCTAAATAAATCATGATTTAGCTCTGTAAGCACCTCTACACTGCCACTTTGCCACACGCCTACATTGCCCATTTGCCCAGCGTTACCATGGGTAAATGCCAACACGCCGTTACTGGCGGCGCTAAACATACCACCCAAATACGGGCGGCCATTGCTGCCGGTGCCAACATCGCTGGTTAAATCAGTAATAGTGCTCCCATTCAACGCAACACTTGCTAATTTTAACCGGCCGCGATCAGCATATTGAAAAGCTATCGCGCTGGCACTCATCCAAGCAGGTGATTCCACCGAGCGATCGAAATCGGTTAATAACTCTGTTACTTCCTTACTCCGCCAACTCATAACCCGTAACTTGGCATTGCGGTAAGGTTTTCTCTCACCAGAAGTATGTAAGAACGCTAAATGAGTGCCATCGGGAGAAAATACCGGTGAAGTTTGCCGGCCACTTTCGTTAGTTAGTTCGGTTAAGTGCCCATCGATTACATCAACTTGATATAGGTTTGCTTCAAGTGATTGATATTCCCAATCATCACGGCGATTCGCTGAAAATACAATTGCGCTGCTATCAGGCAACCAAGCTAACCTACCACCATGATTATAATTCCCCGCGGTGAGCTGGCGTGCTGTACCGCCCTCAGCGCTAACCACGAAGATGTGCCGATAAGCACTCTCTAAGAATCCGCGGCCATCAGCCTGATAATAAGCTCGTTCAGAGATAATCGCGGGTTCTGCCCAGTTCGCGCCTTCTGGACGTTTCGGCCGGTAGACACTCTGAGCGAACGGCGTAGATGGTGCTAACACTTCCATACTAAACGCAATGTGCTTTCCATTCGGAGCCCAAGTTAAGCTACTCGGGCTATTACGGAGATCCGAAACAGTGGCGGTTTTGTTTTCTGCTAACCAATGCACATGAATTTGCGAGCTGCCAGATTGATTGGAAATAAAAGCAATGCGCTTGCCATCGGGCGACCAGCGCGGGCTGCTGTATTGATGTTCATGGGCAAATAACGGGCTTTGTGTGCCACTGGCAATATCCACTAACCATAAACTGCGGCGAGTAGAATCATGCATGATATCGTTGCTGTGGCGCACATACACAATGTACTCACCGTTTGGGCTCACTTGCACATCATTGGCGTGCTGAAGCGCAAAAATATCTTCCGCAGCGAGATGCTGCATGGCTTCGGGTGCACTATTCGCGTTCTGTGCACTCGCAACATGAACCGTGCCGCCAAGCACTAAAACGAGTAGCGCGAAAAAGCGGATAATTGAGCGTAATTGCATGTTAGCTTCCTCTATTATTGTTACGTTCAGCTTTTTTAATTGTTCCCATAGCCTTACATGCCATTGTAAAAGCGCACTACTAAGGCAATACTTTTTGCATAAATTGGCTGATGTGTTGTAGCTGCTCTGCACAAACTTGATGTGCCATTGGGTAGGTTTGATAGGTAACGGGATACCCGCGCTCGGTTAACCAAGATTTTGCCTGCTCACCAAGCTGAACAGGTACAATTGGATCTTGAGTACCATGCTGAATCAACATCGGCGTTGTTTTCTGCGCTTCGCTACATTGCACGGAATCTTTGGTTGCTAGATAGGTGGAAAGGCACATTACACCTGCCAGCTTTTGGTTGTAGCTAAGTGCAGCTTCATAAGCCACGGCACCACCTTGAGAGAAGCCGGCTAACACAATTCGTTCGGCCGGAATGCCACGTTCTATCTCGCGTTCAATAAGCGCAATCGTAGAAGCGGCCGATGCACGCAGTTGCGTTTCATCAACACTACGCTCGATCGACATTTCTAAAATATCGTACCAAGCTGGCATTTGCATGCCACCATTCACAGTAACCGGAATACGCGGTGCATGCGGAAAAATAAACCGCGTGTTTACACCTGCTGCAAACTGAATATGCGGCACAACAGGCTCAAAATCGTGGCCATCGGCACCTAAGCCATGCAACCAGATCACTGCTGCATTGGCGGATTCCTTCGGTTCAACTTCTACGCAAGGTAATAAACTCATGGTTCGTCCTATTTTTTAAACTCTCAACAACATGGTTATTTTAATTCGGTGGGGATTTCTAAATCAGTGTTTAACAATGTTTTATGAACAGGGCATTTATTGGCGATTTCCAGCAGCCGTTCACGCTGCTCATCCGAGAGGTTTCCTTCAAGTTTGATACTTCGGGAAATTGCCTCGTTGCCCTCATTGCCTTTTTCATGCCGCAGATCCACCGTTACCTTCTCAAGTGGCCACTCTTTGCGGGCAGCGTACATACGTAAGGTCATGGAAGTGCAGGCACCTAAACCAGCCATCACCATTTCCATTGGCGCAGGGCCCTCATCGGCGCCGCCTACTGATTCTGGTTCATCGGCTAACCAACGGTGATTATATGTGGTTACTTGATTGGTAAAAGGTGCCATTTTTTCTTCAACGCGCACACACCCTTCGCTTACTTCTTTACTCATGATGCTCTCCACATAACTTTGCAAACCGAAGTTTTATAAAAAAGCCCCGGATAACCGAGGCTTTGATAATACATTATTTCAAGCATAATGTGAGGTTTCACATGTATTTACCGGGTTTACTCAGCAGCGTAGATTTTTACCCACTCAGTAAGTAAGCGCACACCGTAACCTGTTGCGCCTTGCGGGTGAATACCGGTAGCACTTTGTACTCTTGCGTTGCCCGCCATATCAATGTGAACCCATGGGGTATCACCAGCAAAGTGCTGTAATAAGCGTGCGCCAGCCTGAGCACCGGGCGAACCCGTGTTCCGTAGATCAGCGATATCGCTGCTAACAATGTTCGCATAAGGGCCTAACGGAAGCTGCCACACTAACTCGTTAGTATTCTCACCAGCTTGGCGTAAGGTGCGAATAATGTCGTCCTGCTCGCTGAAAATCGCTGAGTAATCGGTGCCTAATGCGCCCACTTTAGCCCCTGTTAAGGTAGCAATATCGGCAATTACACGTGGGTTAAAATGTTCACGGGCATACCAAATGCCATCGGCCAATATTAATCGGCCCTCTGCATCCGTGTTTGCAACTTCGATAGTAGAGCCAGAGCCCGTGGTTACTACATCACCTGGTAACTGCGCTTCGCCAGAAATCAAATTGTGTGATAACGGTGCAACTGCCACTACATTAATCGGTGCTTGCTCTGCCGCTAATGCAGCCACTGCGCCAATCACAGCAGCAGCCCCAGCCTTATCGGTGGTCATTGCGCGAATAGAGGCCGAGGAAGTTTTTAAATTATAACCGCCAGTATCGAACGTATTTCCCTTTCCTACTAAGGCAATTGGTTGATCATCACTACCCTTCCAATGCGCTACCAGTAAGTGAGCTTTGTGCTGGCTACCCTGGCTCACGCCATATAAGGAACCCATGCCCAATTCTAAGATTTGCTCTGGGCCTAAAATGGTCACTTCAATACCCAGTGGTTCTAAGGCTTCTCGAGCCATTTCCGCGAATGCGGCTGGGTAGCCTGTGCTACCGGGTAAATTTACTAGTTCCCGTGCTAAAAACACACCATCGGCGAGGCTGCGTTTCGTTGCATAATGCGCCTCAGCTGTATTGGCATCAGCAACCAACCATTCAAAAACTTGGCTTGGGCGAGGTTCCGGCTCGCTCTTGAAACGATCAAAACGATAGTTTCTTAAATCAACGCCATGGGCCATAGCAGCAGTAACACGGCTATTCTCAGTAGCATCAGTGATAAGGCGCGTATCCACCTGAATCATTCCTGCTTTGGTACCGTTTACGTGGTTCGCTAAAGCCGCACCCATTTCTTCCGCATCAACACGCGGTAATTCCGCAGCACTACCCACACCCATCAATACCAAGCGCTCAACCGGAAGGCCTACAGGGGCAATGATTTCCAACTGCTGTTTCGCGCTGCCATCAAATTCACGCACTTGCATGGCGCGGTTTACCTGCGCGGCCGTTTCATTGCTCCAATTAGCCAAGCTCAATTCTTGGGTATCTGAAGGCACCAAAACTACAAGTGTTTCTGCACTTTCACTTGCACGTTCAGTAAAATTCGTTTTTGTTTGTAGATATTCCGCGGAAGCCGCCACAGGCGCCGCCAACAGCATCAATGCTGCTGCAAAACAGCTCAGAGTTTTCATTAGTTACATCCCATGTTGCAAAAAAATCGAAGGTTAGAGTGCAAAAAAACTGGTTTTTACGCAAGCAAAAGCCGACAAAGTGCAGGAATAAACCGTTGCATAGCAAGGGCACCGAGTTATGCGAGGGTTATTTCTTGTTCGGCTGCGGAAGTGCGTTTAAACGTGTTGGTTGGCTGAAATGAAAACCTTGGAAAATATCACAGCCTTGGCTAGTTAAGGCTTCAAATTGCGCTTTCGTTTCTACCCCCTCAGCAACCACGATTAAGCCCAAGGTCTTGCCGAGTGAAATAATACTTTGCGTGAGCTGTGGTTGCGCCAAACCTGCGGTTGCTTGATCTTGATTGGTAGACACAAATGACCGATCAATTTTCAGCTGATCAAGGGGCAGCCGCTGCAGGTAACTCAAGTTTGAATAGCCGGTACCAAAGTCATCGAGCGCAAAACGCACGCCTATACTTCTCAGTGCCTGCATTTTCACGATAATCGATTCGGTATTGCCGAGCAGCATTGATTCGGTTATTTCCAGAATTAGTTTATTTGCCGGCGCACCGGTATCTTGTAAGCACTGGGTTACCTCGGCAACAAAGTTATCTGCTTTGAGCTGCCTTACAGAAACATTTACTGACATGGTCCAATCAGAACGTATAGGATCATTCGACCAAGCAACCAGGGTTTCGCACGCGGTGTGCATTACCCATTTACCAAGCAGAAGAATATCACCGGATTGCTCCGCTATGGAGATAAAATCAACAGGGCTAATCATGCCCTTGACGGGATGAAACCAGCGCACCAAGGCCTCTACTCCCACGCAAGTTTGCTGGCAATTTACTTTTGTTTGGTAAAATAATTCAAGCTCGTTTTCAACAATACCGCGATGTAATTCACGTTGCATTTCCAAACGTGTATTTAATCGGGTTTGCAAATCATCATCAAAGAACACACTTGTGTTGCGGCCTGCATCTTTCGCTTCATACATGGCCTGATCAGCTTGTTGTAATACAAATTCTATATTTTCTGATTGCGGGCCAACCAGTGCTATACCAACACTTGCCGTTAACAAATAAGAGCCGCCTGCCAGTGCCAACGGATTTTGCATCTGAATATTTAATTGGCTAATAAAATCCTGAGTACGAGCAATTGCATTACCTTCAGAGGTACCCAAACCAGTTAGCAGAATAATAAACTCATCTGCCGACATTCGTGCAACCGTATCTTCTTCTTTAACCAAGCCCATCAACCGTTGCGCCACCAATAACAAAGCGCGATCGCCCTCTTCATGGCCCAAGCTATCATTCAATATTTTAAAGTTATCTAAATCAACTGATAGCACAGTTGAATATTGTTTTTTATAGCGGGCAGCCCAAATGCTCTTTTGTAATCTTTTTTGCAGGAGCGTTCGGTTAGGTAGGTGGGTGAGCACATCATAATACGCAAGCTCTTCTATTTGCTCTTGCGTTTCTCTTCGCTTGGTAACATCTAACATCACACCATGCCAAACTTCTGCTAAGTCGCCTGGTTCACCAGGCTCTGATTCAATAGCCACCCAAATCACTTTATTGCGAACAATAAATCGCCCTTCCCAGTGCAAAGTATGCCTATTTTTAACTGCCTCTTCTTCCGCCACCACAAAGCTCTCAATGTCTTCCGGGTGGGTACATGCAACTACATGTTCAAGGGCATCAGCAAGCGGTAAGGTGAGTGGTATAGCAAACAAATCGCGAGCCCGCTGGCTTAAATAAATGAATTCCCGAGTGCCATCTTCGTGTACCTTGATCTGATAAACACCAGCTGGAGTGAGTGCGGTTAGTTTTCCATATTGCTCGAGGCTGTGGAGCAGAGCTCCCTGCTTATCATGAATTTCCTGTTCTGCGTTTTCCAGAAAAAAGCGCGCTCGCCGTGCTGCAAACCAAAGCGCAAGAAAAGCAGCGAAAAGTACTGCAAACGGAATGATTAAACTATCAAACCAATCAGAAACAACCTGTGTTCGATTTCGCACCGCGATTACCGTAAGTTCATAATCGTTGAGCGGCTTCAGGTAGGCATAAGTTTGCTCAGTACCAGAATCATGCAATCGATACCGTTGATATTGATAAACACCTTCCGGTTCACCCATGAGCACCTGAAGTTCCTGAGATATTTTTGCATTATAAACGCTCGATAACGAATCTGCCGTGTGCTCAAGCAATAATGGATGTAAGTAAGCTAAATAGTTATCTGAGCGAATAAGGGAAACTTGAATACCGGCGGGAATTACAATATTCGACCATAATGGAAGCCCTTCCAAAAGCTCTATCCCCATTGCCATGAATCCTAAAAACTCACCGCTTTCAGAAAAAATAGGTGCTCGAACAGGGATAATCCAAGTGTCGAAAAACTCAAAATAGTAGGGTCTGCCCATATGAAACTTGGGATTGCTTGAAAATTCTGCAAAATCAGCAGCAGCGAGCTCCGTATCAAGCAACGAAGGTAAAGATTCATCTAATGGTGCGAAATCCGTAACCCAAAACTCACCGTCGGGCGTTATAAACGCAAGGCCTCGCACATTTTCCTGACGCTTAGTAATTCGCTGTAAATGCCGATGCGCTTGCGCTCTATCCGAAAAAAGGCCGTTATAAACAAGGTCGTTACCAACTGTATCCAAAAATAACTCAGTGCTCGCAAAATAGGATTTAATTCCCTGCTCAAGCATTTCCACTGAGTGCTTCAACTCATGCTGGCTCGCAGTAACCGAGCGATTCCACAATCCAACACAAATCACCAAAAAAAAGCCAAATAAAGCCCACGCAGCAACATTTACCACAGCCCGAAGCGAGCCCGTGTAAGAGTGTGTTACTGACGATCGAGGAATAATCCCAGGCTCTTCACGAGCCTGCTTACCCGCTTCTTTGGCACTCAAGCTAAATTCTCAAAATTAAATTACAGAAGCCACAATTTAACACTAAATCCAGTTTACGCAATGATTCTTACCAATCTAGGATAAATTAGATTAATTCCCCACACCACTGGACATAAGCACCGAAATTCCCTAAAATCCCCGCCTGCTCAACAAGCACCAATTATGCGCCCGTAGCTCAGCTGGATAGAGCGCTGCCCTCCGGAGGCAGAGGTCAGAGGTTCGAATCCTCTCGGGCGCGCCAACATAAGAAAACCACCCTCGCGGTGGTTTTTTTATGTTTGTGTGTTCGTAGGTGAGAACCTCTTCAGGTTCGACAAAATGGCAGGAAGCCATTTTGGACGCGCGAGCATCGCGAGTGCGCCCGCAGGGTGAGCGCCATGGATGGCGCAAATCAATCCTCTCGGGCGCGCCATCAAAGGCTTCCAAACATACCCCCCTATAACCCCATTACTCTATTTTGTATGAGCTGCGCTCACATTCAACTCACTGATGACATTTACCCCAAATCACTCAAACCATCCTCAAATTAGCCTGTGCCACATACGTGACAAATCCGTGACAAAATATTTTTGCTCGGATATTTGATACTACGGTTTTTGACCTTTGTTCTACTCTACGTTAGCTATCCAATAGTAAAGTTCAATATTCGCTCAATTTTCAATGATCGCATAATCTTGATGAAAGGATGATCAAATTAAGGGGGCATATCAAGTTGGCTCGCAGATCTTCACCGATAGCGACGATGATACCGTCACAGCTCTGCAAGTTCAGGTCGTTTAGTGCCCGCTCGTCGGTCGTATCTGCAATGACGGTGTGAGTTAAACGGTCTGCTAAGGGCTCGATCGCGCGCAAAGCTGCCATAAAGAACCCGTAAGAGTTGTTTACCACCTTCAGCTCATCCCTCCGCAGATTTTATGACTTCTTTACGCCCTTTCCAATTTTCGCTCTAGCGATTTTACACACCTCTTACCGATACTATATCTGTTCTCAATCACGTGGAGTTACCCATGCATATTTTACTTCTTCTGATATCCGTAGCGCTGATGCTCTATCTGCTTGATGTCATTAAAAATCCTGAAAAATATTAGGAGTCAGTGATGTTAGAAATATCCATTATTCTGGGGCTTGCAGTACTTCTCGCATGGCCTCTGGGACATTACATGACGAGCGTATACTCGGCTCGTCCGCACTGGGGAGATGTTGTATTTTCTCCCGTCGAACGCGTTATTTATAAAGTAACGGGCATTAATCCAGATCAGGGCATGGGGTGGAAGGCTTACGCCAAGTCACTCGTGCTTTTCAACCTGGTGCTCGGAGTTATCGCTTTCGCGGTACTGAAGTTTCAGCATCTATTACCGATGAACCCGGACAATATTGGTCCTCTGTCATGGGATTTAGCTTTACATACGGCGGTATCATTCCTCACCAATACCAACCAGCAGCACTACAGCGGTCAGGCACAGCTGACGTACCTGTCACAGGGTGTGCTCATCGTCACCCTTCAGTTTCTGACCCCGGCGATTGGTCTGGCAGCCTGCGTCGCAATCCTCAGAGGTATGGTCGGCGGTCTTAATAGCGAAACCGCCAAAGAGGGCGAAGCCCGTAACCTTGGTAACTTCTATACCGATGTTATTCGCGGAACCCTTCGTGTATTAATTCCGCTTGCGCTATTACTCGCCTTGCTGCTCACATCGCAAGGGGTTCCTAGTACATTCTCAGGCGCCGCCATGGCAACGCCAGTCGATGCTCAAGCAGGGCTTGAAGTGCAGGAAATCCCACGTGGCCCGGTTTCGGCGATGGTTGCCATTAAACAGCTGGGCACTAACGGCGGCGGTT
The DNA here is from genome assembly GCF_003987135.1 of Aliidiomarina iranensis. GTDB lineage: Bacteria > Pseudomonadota > Gammaproteobacteria > Enterobacterales > Alteromonadaceae > Aliidiomarina > Aliidiomarina iranensis. The sequence continues at coordinate 282,743 of NZ_PIPJ01000001.1, read as the reverse complement.
TCTTCGGTCCGAACAGCTCCAATCCTTACGAGAATCCCACGCCAATCAGTAACATGCTGCAAACGATATCTTTGATCCTAGTACCCATCGCCATTGTGTTCATGGCCGGGCGACTAATCGGTAGAAAAAGCCTGAGCACTCTGGCGTTTACCGTCATGGCTACATTCAGCGTCACCATGGTCGCAGCAAGCGTCTACAGCGAGCGGCAAGAGAATGCAGCACTTGCAGGGCTCAGCGCTGCCGGCCCCAATATGGAAGGTAAAGAGGTGCGGTTTGGCACTGACCCCTCTGCGCTGTGGGCCACGCTTACCACACAGACGTCCAATGGTTCGGTGAATTCCATGCACGATTCACTCAACCCGATGGCAGGTTTAGTGACCAGAGCTGGCATGCTGATCAACTCAACCTGGGGTGGTATTGGCAGTGGCTTTATTAACTTTATTGTCTACCTGTGGATAGCCATTTTTATCGCCGGGTTGATGATTGGGCGCACCCCAGAACTCTTTGGGCGCAAGGTCGAAACCAAGGAAATCAAGGCGCTTGGTATGCTTATTGTTCTGCCCGCGATGGTGATCCTGGGGCTCACCGCGATTACCGTGGCCTTCCCTGCCCTGACAGGAAACAGTAATCCGGGCTTTCACGCAGTTTCTCAGGTCTTCTACGAGTACACCTCAGCCTTTGCCAACAACGGCTCAGGATTTGAGGGCCTCAACGATGACTCACCCTGGTGGAATGTCACAGCGGTGGTTGCGCTCATACTTGGTCGTTACCTGCCTATTCTGTTGCCGCTGGCTATCGCCGGCTGGATGGCAAGCAAGCGCGAAACCAAAGCGAAAGAGAATGCCATCAAGCTATCCGGCGCTACGTTCTGCGTCACCGTGATTGCCGTCATCCTGATTATTAACTTCCTGTCTTTCTTACCATCAGCGGTCATCGGCCCGATTGGTGAAGGACTTGAAATCGCCTCTGGCAACGCTTTCGTGGAGTAAGAACTATGTTAAACCCTAAAAGTTTATCGCTTGTAAAAACCTCGCTGGGTAAGCTGCATCCGCGCATAGCAATGCGCAACCCAGTGATGTTTGTGGTCTGGGTAAGCACGCTAATCACAGCTGCGTTTACCCTAACGAGTCTGGTCACCGGGCAGGATTTTGGCTTTCAGTTAGCCACGACATTGATCCTGTTTGCGACCTTATGTTTTTCAAATTACTCAGAGTCCGTAGCTGAAGAGCAAGGCAAGGGCCAGGCACAGAGCCTGAAGAAATCGCGCACGGCGCTAAAAGCGCGACTGATCCGCAAAGATCAGGAAACCTTCGTTGATGCCTCTAGGGTGAAAAAGAACGATCTGGTTACCGTCAAGGAAGGCGAAGTCATTCCGGTCGACGGAGAAATCGTCGAAGGGATCGCCACGGTCAATGAGTCAGCGGTAACCGGTGAGTCAGCCGCAGTGCTCCGCGAGGCTGGTGGCGACCGTTCCGGTGTAATCGGAGGTACCACGCTGCTGAGCGGCAACCTGGTAATTCGGGTTACCAGCGAGCCTGGCGCAACCTTTCTTGACCGGATGATAGCTCTGGTTGAAGGTGCCTCGCGGCAGAAAACACCAAATGAGATCGCCCTGACTGTATTGCTTGCAGCCCTCACGTTAGTGTTCCTGCTGGTTGTGGTTACCCTACCTCCTATGGCTGGATTCCTCGGCGTCAGTCTGGATATGGTGATGCTGATCGCACTACTGGTATGTCTAATTCCTACTACGATTGGTGGCCTTTTGCCTGCTATCGGTATTGCCGGTATGAACCGCGCGTTTAAAGCGAACATTATTGCCAAATCAGGTAAAGCGGTAGAGGTTGCCGGTGACATTGATGTTCTGTTACTTGATAAAACCGGCACCATCACATACGGCGACCGCCAGGCCACTGATTTCCTCCCCGTCGGTAAAGCGACAATGCAAGAGCTGGTTGACGCCAGTGTGCTGACATCCCTACAAGATTCGACTGCTGAGGGCAAGTCTATCGTTAAGCTGGCACATGAATCACGGTTTGAAAAGCCAGTGCTGCAGGGTGACTACGAGATCATTGCATTTTCCGCAGAAACGCGTTTGTCGGGCATTCAGCTATCCGAGCATGAGATCTCAGTGAAAGGTGCGCGCGATGCCATTGTCAACTGGGCTAAAGCAAGAGATCTCGCCATTCCCAAAGACCTGGACCCTGTTACCGAAAGTGTCTCCAAGCAAGGCGCGACCCCGCTGGTCGTGGCTAACCAATCCAAAATCTTGGGTGTGATTGCCCTGTCAGATGTGATTAAACCAGATATCAAAGAGCGCTTCACCAAGCTACGTAGTCTCGGCGTAAAAACCGTGATGGTTACCGGTGATAATCCAGTGACCGCGGGTGTCATAGCGGCTAAGGCGGGTGTCGATGATTTTATCGCAGAAGCCAAACCTGAGGACAAGCTTGCGCTGATTAAGGACTATCAAGCCCAGGGTCTGCTGGTCGCCATGGTCGGGGACGGAACCAACGACGCCCCAGCGTTAGCCCAGGCTGATATCGGTCTGGCAATGAACTCAGGAACACAGGCAGCCAAAGAAGCCGGTAACATGGTCGACCTCGACTCAGACCCTGCCAAGTTAATCTCGGTGGTGGAAATTGGTAAGCAACTTTTAGTGACTCGGGGCTCGCTGACCACCTTCTCGCTGGCCAATGATGTCGCGAAATACTTTGCGATTATCCCTGCGGTCTTCGCCGGCGCCCTGCCAGTGGTCGCAGGTTTAGACTTCATGAACCTCCATAGCCCCACCAGCGCCGTGTTATCAGCTTTGATCTTCAATGCCCTGATTATTCCTGTGCTAATACCGCTTGCCACCCGAGGCGTCAAGATGGGTAACGTTAACGCCGAGACGCTACTACGCAACAACATGCTGATGTTCGGCTTAGGCGGCCTAGTTGTTCCCTTTGTCGCGATTAAATTCATCGACATGATCCTCGCTACTATTGTTTAGGAGATACATTATGAATACTCACACTTCACCAGGTTTTGTGGAAAACGTGCGCATGTCCGGCGAATTCAAAAAATCGGCGATCTTTGCGCTATCCGGATTAATTTTGTGCGGCGGTTTATACACCACCGTGGCGACCTTAGCTGGTCTCGGCGTGTTTCCTGAACAGGCGCGCGGCAGTCTGATATATCAAGACAACGAACTGAGAGGTTCAACCTTAATTGCCCAGCCATTCACGGGCGATACGTATTTTCATTCCCGGCCAAGCTCGGTCGCGCATTTACCTACCGACACAGGCGGCAGCAACCTGGCTCCGAGTAACCCGGAACTGCGCGCGATCGCGCGTCAGCTCAGTCAATCAGTGAGCGCGCGGGAAGGCGTTGCACTCGCTGATATCCCCGTGGACATGATTTCAATGTCCGGTTCTGGCGTTGACCCACACATTTCTGAGCAGGCGGCGGCACTACAGATACCACGTATCGCGCGTGCCCGTGGCCTCGCACAAGAAAATATCGCCGCGCTGGTAGCGCAGCACACGGCGACACCGTCTTTCGGTGTTCTGGGTCAGTCTCGTGTCAACGTGCTGACGCTCAATCTTGCGCTTGATAATCAATAAACATTTTCGAGGAACAGACTCAATGAAAACTAAGACAGTAAGTATCACAATCGCGCTGCTTGCAGGCTTGTTCAGTTCTGCTACTCAGGCGGTTGAGACCAGTAAATGGCAAGTCTCCGGTGACGCCACGCTAACCACAAATTATGTTTTTCGTGGTATTTCTCAGACCAGCCGCGGCCCCGCTGTTCAGGTCACCTTTGCTACCGAGCACACATCTGGGCTCTACGCCAGCGTATGGGCTTCTAATGTGAATTTTGGTGAGGGTAGCCTTGAAGTAGATGGGACGCTTGGTTGGCGTGGTCAACTCAGTGCTTCCACAAGCTTGGATACCGGTGTCATCTATTACCATTACCCTGAGGAAGCAAGCGCCGATGAATATGACTATGCGGAAATTTTCGCAGCCCTCGATATTTATCAGTTCACCTTTGGCCTGCATCATAGCGATAACTATTTTGGTGCAGGCGTGGGTAGCTACCAGTATCTTTACCTGTCAGCACCGATCTTTGACTATGATGGATGGCAACTGAGTATTAGCGCAGGCTATAATCGCTTTTCATCGGCTTCCGATTACGCCAGCTTTCTTGGGGCTCCTGTCAATAATGACCGGGATTACTGGGACGGGCAGCTAACTTTGAGCCGTGATTTTGCCGATGGCTGGTCATCCAGCATTAGCTACGTGAACACCTCGGTGTCATCTGCCCAGTGTGGCGCAGACTGTGGCTCCCAATGGCTGTTGAATCTATCCCGGAGTTTTTAAATGATGCGCGCCCAGTCTAAAGCCGAGCGTTTGCTGCGCAAATTGAAGTCCTCAGAGTCAGGCAAACTCACGATATTTCTGGGCGCCGCGCCAGGTGTAGGTAAAACCTACGCGATGCTTAGCGCAGCGAAAGAGCGTCTGAATCAGGGCATTTCGGTGACACTGGGCGTGGTTGAAACTCATGGCCGCAAAGAAACCCAGGCCATGATTGAAGGTATTCAGCAACTGCCTCTACGCCAGGTTGAATACCAGGGGACGCCACTGACTGAGTTCGACATCGACGCCGCACTGCAACAAAAGCCAGCGCTGATCATCGTCGACGAGCTTGCCCATTCCAACATACCAAATAGCCGCAATAAGTTCAGGTACCAGGACGTTGGGGAGCTGCTCGCTGCAGGCATTGACGTGTATACCACGGTCAATATTCAGCATATGGCCAGCCTGAATGATGTCGTTCGTCAGGTCACTGGCGTGCGAGTCACAGAACTAGTGCCGGATTATATTTTTGACCTTGCCCATGAGATTATTCTGATAGACTTGCCACCTGACGGATTGGTGCAGCGATTGCAGGAAGGTAAAGTCTATCTGCCCGAATATGCTCGCTCTGCTTTGGAGCAGTTTTTTTCGCTGGAAAACCTGATTGCCTTACGCGAAATGGCGATTCGGGAAGTTCTGGTGCGGGTTGATACTAACTTATCAGACGAGCTGGTGTTAAAAGATAAGACGCCGTCCTACACCATTCAGGACAAACTGGTTGTACTGATTAGTGCCAACTCTCAACATGACTACCTGGTGCGCCTGGGCCGGCAAATTGCTGATCGTCGTCATATGCCCTGGTACGTGGTCTGGATTGATACGGGCAGGCCACAAAGCACCTCTCAGCGCATGCAGTTACGTCGTGATCTTGAACTTGCTGAAGAGCTAGGTGCAAAAACCATGACCCTAAAGGGTGCCACCAGCTACGACGCCGCAGTGAAGTTTCTGGAAGAGCAACGCATTAGTAACGTGCTCGTCGGCGCCCGCCGCCGCTGGCGTTTCAATGTCTGGTCAAAGCCTTTATACCGCAAGCTCATTGAGTCAAACCTGAATATTGAGGTGTCAATTTATCACCCCCCACAAATGTCCGTGAGTCCGCGCCGCACACTCAGACAAACGCCGATTCTTGGGCAAAAGCCGGGTTATCTGGTTGGTACATTGCTCACCGTGGTAGCCACTGTCTTAGCGTTAGCCATACTGCCGGTGGTCGGTGCTGGCAACGTCGCACTGATTTACGTGGCGGCGATTGTCACCACAGGACTAAAATTCGGCTCCAGACCAGCGCTCGCAACGGCATTGTTAGCGTTCTTGGCGTTCAACTTTTTCCTTACAGAACCCTTTTATACCTTTGCGGTGGATGAGCAGAATGATGTCGCCACACTGGTGTTCTTGCTTTTTATTGGCCTAATCAGCGGCCCCGCTGCTTCCCGCTTACGTCGCCAGTTCATGCTACTAAACGAATCCAGTCGTTTCTCTGACACCCTCCGCGATTCCGCAGAGACTCTCACCAAGGTCACCACCGAGGCGCAGGTATTCGAAACGTTTCACCGGGTGTGTCAGAACATGATCGAAGTAGAGGCGGCAGTGGTCATTCGTGACAATAGCCGAGCGATGAAATGTGTCGAGGGAAACCTGAAGCTCAATGACAAGCTGCGAGCAGGCATCGACTGGGTGTTTACGAATGGCAACACCGCGGGACGGTTTTCAAATACACTGTCTTCCCTCGATGAGGTTTTGCTGCCACTCGGCACTCAGTCCCGACCTAACGCAGTAGCCGTACTCAAGGTCCCGGCTTCGGTACGTCAATTATCACTGTTTCAGCAACAGTTGCTCGAGTCCATGCAGCAGCAGTGCGGTACTGCCCTGCAGCGTATTCAGCTGGCCAGCGCGCTGGAGAACACCAAGATATCAATGGAAGTAGAGCAACTTCGCACCGCCTTGCTGTCATCTGTATCTCACGATCTTAAGTCACCGCTATCTTCGATGATGGGGTCTGCAGAATTACTGCGCTTTCGTTTTCAGCAAATCAGCGAGAATGACCGGATAGAACTGATCGACGGCATTATCAGTGAGAGCAAACGGCTAGAAAACTACATTCAGAACCTTCTCGACATGACACGCCTGGGTTACGGCGAACTAAAACTTGAACGTGACTGGGTTGAGATGGATGATGTCATTTCGAGCACCACCAAACGACTCAAGCGCTATTATCCTGACATTGAACTGCGGGTCAGCGTGTCCGGCAAGCATGCACCGATATACGTCCACGGCGCATTGATAGAACAGGGCCTTTTTAATATTCTCGAAAATGCCGCGCGCTTCTCGCCCCCTGACGCTCCGGTGTGTATTGAGCATCTGTGGACTCATGAGTATCTGGAAATCGAAATTAAAGATTCAGGCCCCGGGATTTCGGACGAAGTCGCAGAAAAAGTGTTTGATATGTTTTACGTAGTTGCCGACGGCGACTCTAAGAAAAATAATACGGGGATGGGCTTAGCCATCTGCCGGGGGATGATTGGTGCGCACGGCGGTGAAGTGTTCGTCGACAACAAGCGTATCACCGACCAGGGCACGTGCTTTGTTATTCGGTTGCCGTTAGATCAAAGAAACCAGCCCAACACCAGCCAATCAAACAAGGCGATATCATGAACGGACAAGTCTTAATCATTGATGACGAAGCAAAAATTCGTCGTTTACTCAGTATTACGCTGCAGAGCGAGAATTATACGGTGGTCGAAGCTGACAGTGGAACCGCTGGGATCAAACTCGCCGCCCGCCATCAGCCTGAAGCTATTCTTCTTGATCTTGGCCTACCTGACATTGATGGTCAGGAGGTGCTGTTAAAGCTCAGAGAATTTACCGACGTGCCCATTTTAATTCTTTCGGTGCGCGATGCTGACGCCGAAAAAGTGAAAGGTCTCGACAATGGCGCCCAGGATTACGTGACCAAGCCTTTCAGTGTTGAAGAGCTGCTCGCACGATTGCGCGGGTGCCTGCGCGATTACCGCAAGAAGAACGATGTTGTGACGGACATCAACGACGGCAATCTCTATATCAATTTCGCCTCGCGGGAGGTCATTATCAACGGCGAACCTGTCGAGTTGACACCAAAAGAATATGCCGTGCTGTCTCTGCTTGCCAGGCTACGTAACCGTGTCGTTACCCAAGAGCAAATCTTAAAGGTGATTTGGGGGGAAACCCATGTTCACGATACCCACTATCTACGCATTGTGATTAGCCATCTGCGCCAAAAGCTGGGCGACTCCCCCACCACGCCCCGCTACATTCTCACCGACCCAGGGGTAGGCTACAGGCTTATCTTCGCACGGTAGGCTGTTCTGTAACTACCCAAAAAAAATAGTACAGCTCACTCGTAGAATTTCTTTTAAACTAAAAGAAAGGAGCTTTACGATGAGCAAACGCATGGCTGAAAGCCAGATTGTGGCGATTTTAAAAGAAGCCGAGGCCGGAATGCCGGTGAAAGATATCTGCCGTAAGTACGGCATTGGTAACGCAACGTTTCATAAATGGCGTGTAAAGTATTCATCCCTAACTCCCTTTATCTTAAAACCTGTTGTGAGTTTTGGTAAGGCCTGAGTATTCTATACACCTTCTATTCGCTGAAAATACTCACGTTACCAATCGGGTAGATTCATTCGATCAGAAGTCGACGTTTACGCTCAAGCATACCCTCAAAAATAGGAGTCGAAACGCGCGTCGGAAAATCATCCGGCAAATCATTTTTCACTCGTTCAATAACATCATCCACTTTATTGCATAGGGTTGTGATGATTTCGCTCATTCGGCTCGGGCTAAATTCAGCTTCTTTTGCGGTATTTAAAAAATGCCGCCGAAAAATTTGGTAGATACGCCATTTCTTTCCACTCGACCCTCGCAAGCTCATCGCAAGTTTTAAATCAGGAATATTCAGGCCGTTTCCACCAATTGCAGTATGAGCAGAAATGATGTCATAAAGCGGTGTTAACCGGTAGGTACCATGGGGCTCGATGTGTATAGAGAAGTTCTTTGCGGGCGCATCAAAACCAAATGCTTTTGCAATTCTTAGGCACAACATCTCATTCTCAACGCTATCCGTCAGGTCAATCGTGTGATCATGGCTTTGAATCTTCCCAACAGGAAGCTTGATGATGTGTGTAGTTGGGGTGTTACCTTTTGGAATACACCATACGTTGTCTATTTTTAGAAGGGCTGTTTTTTCCTGAGCGCCGGAATCACTTCGGCTCAAGTAGCCTACGCGGTAGCCGTTCATATAAATAGCGAGTGTATTCATTACCAATCCTCACTCCATTTGGCATCGGGCAACACAGAGTTAGAATTAGTCTTCAGGTCATTGCTATTCTTAGGTTTTACTGACAACTCAAGCTCTAAAGCTGATAGTAAACGAAACAAAGTATCAAGCTGCATTTTCTCTGGCATTGATTCAAATTTAGAAACCGTTCCTTGCCTAAGCCCAACTAAATCACCAACCTTTGCTTGACTAAGGCCGCGAGTTCTTCGTTTATCTCGTATGTAGTTTGATAATGATTTGGGATCAGTAATTTTCATTGCGCTCTTTTTATAAGTGAGTTCATATAAATCTTATTTTAGACGCACTTGCATATAAGTTAATTTTCATACGCGAGTGCGTATAGTTAGTTCTTATAGGGGCCGGTATAGGAATATTTTTCTGGGGAGTTTCGAAGCTGCCCAAAAACCTCACAAGAACTAAGGGCCCATCGCTCAATTTAATATTTTGTAGCTCGTTTCCTCATTCGAGCTACCTTAAGCTTTCATCTGATTAGAACTTGTTATTCTGAGGAGCTAGTTAGTGACAGAGAGCAGCAAAAAGTTCCCTTAGCGTTAACAAAACCCGATAAGCCCCAACTCTATAGCCCTTAAAACTGCGCGCGTTCGGTCTCGTACACCAAGCTTCGACATAATGGCACTAACTTGATTTTTCACCGTGCCTTCCGATTTAAACAAGGCCTCCGCAATTTCCTTATTTGAACAGCCTGCTGCAATGAGGCGCAGTATTTCTAATTCTTTTGGGGACAGCGCCTCTGGTGTGTCAAATGCCTCAAATTCAGAATGTAAACCTTGTAATCCGTTTAAAAGCGAGGTGGTAATGGTGGGTTGAATCATTGACTCGCCAGCGATTATTCGCTCAATACCACTCACCAGCATTTCGAGTTCTACGTCTTTAAGTAGGTACCCTCGCGCTCCTGCTTTCAGCGCATCTAGAAGCATATTGTGGTCGTCAAAGGTGGTGAGAATCAAAACCGGAATTTTTATATTGTCTGTACGCATGGCTTGTAGAAGCTCAATACCATTCATTTTCGGCATTCTTAAGTCGAGCAGAATTATATCAATATCGCTGCCATGGGCTTTGGCCCGCGCAAGCGCCTCTTCACCATCTGCAGCTTCATGCGCTACTTCAATGTGAGCTGAAAGCGACAGTAAGCTCGCTAAGCCTTGTCGAATTAATTTTTGGTCATCGACTAACATAACTCGGTGCTTTTCGGGTGAATGCAAAGTTCTCATAAACCCACCGGGATTCTGAGGCAAATCAAAACGCCGCGCGTTTGGCGCTCAACGGTTACAGTGCCATTGAAGCTTTTTAGCCGCTCCTGCATGCCGTTCAGGCCGTTGCCAAATTCGATCGGTTTGCTGCTCTGACCGTTGTCTTTAACACGCACCACAAGTTCGCGTTCGGATTGCTGCACCTCAATTCCTACCTGGGTGGCTTTGCCATGTCGCACGCTATTAGTCACGCTTTCCTGAACACCGCGCAAAATTGCGAGCGCTTGTTCTAAATTGAGTACCGCAACTTTGTTTGGAAATGCCAATGAAACCTCAATGCCCGGTAAATTTTTGACCAGAGCCTCAAGTGCTTCGCGCAAATTTAGTTGTTCATGTTCACGCATTTCGCTTACGGCAACACGCACATCTGCGAGCAGTAATGTCGAAATCGTACGAGAACGCTCTACTTCGACGTTCAGTGCTTCAGGTACTTTGCGCGCCAGCACCTGCAGTTGTACGGAAAGCGCGGTAAGATGATGGCCTACAAGGTCATGAATGTCGCGGGCAATGCGCAACCGCTCTTCCTGTTGCGACGCCTCTTTCACCAGTGACTGCATGGCAATAAGCTCTCGATTCGCCTGCTCTGCCCGTTCTTTTTGGAATTCTGCATTGCGCCGCGACTCCATCATAATAAGCGCGAACACATTAAACGTAGTGAACAGCACCCCAGTAATGACAATGCCGTCGGGCTGCCAACGCAAAGCATGCGTGCTCCACGCAACAAAACTCCAGATTGGCGTGAGCCAAAGCGCCCAGCGAACAGGCATAAAATAAGGGAGCTGCGCCGACCACACCACTAATAAAATAGCACTAAACATATTGGGTGTGGTGTACATTACTGAACAAATTACTACAAATTGACCACCAATTATTAAGTGCCGGAGCCATCTCGAGCGCGGTAATTCGTCGCTTGTATTGATGAAGAATGTAACCGTAAAAGTTGCATACAGTAACGCCAACAAAGCAAGCCTTGAGGTAGTTGCGTTGGTCGTTGAGAGCAACAGCCATAAGTCGAAAGCGGCCACCACCAGCACGGTGCCAATCCCGCTTAATCGATCAGCATTTAGTTGTAATTTTTTCAATTCCATTGCTTCAGTATGCAAGCAAGCGTGTAAATCACCAATAGGCCAAAAGTCATTTTTAAAGTTGTGACTTCTGTCACTAACGTGCATTTTCATTGCCACCTAAAATTTCCTCCAAGGTGAAAGAGGCCTGCTCTTCACCCCTATATTCTCGGAGGAGTGGCAATTATGTTAACCATCTACCAACTTACTGTAGCAATTCACGTACTGGCTGGAGCACTCGCTCTCTGCCTGTTTTGGGTGCCTGTGCTTACGCGTAAAGGCGGTTTAAATCACAAAAAATTCGGCAATATCTATGGCTCCAGTATGCATGTGGTTGCGTTCACTGGCATTTTTGCTTCCGTAATGGTGCTTTTGTTCAGTACGGCCGTAAAACCTGAACTTGCGGCGGTTCCCCACCTCACAGAAGTGCGATTACAACAAACCTATATTTTTGCTTGGTTTCTGATTCATCTTGGCATTTTAATTCACTGCGCCATTATCCACGGAAATCAAGTGCTTGAGCACAAACGCAAGCGTGATGGCCTGAAAACCCCCTTACCTCTAGCCATCAACGGAGTGCTTGCAATCAATGGCTTAGCACTCAGCGCTTTTGGGCTCCTAAACAACCTCATTCTACTCATTGTATTTGGCGCACTTGGGCTCGTAATTGGTGTGTCTAACTTGATTTATATCTATCGCAAAAACGTGTCTCCAACGGCTTGGTTGCGTGAACATTTGGGGGCCTATCTCGGGTCTGGAATTGGTGCCTACACGGCTTTTATCGTGTTTGGTGGAAATTTGTTACTGAACGCTAGTGGCTGGATGCAAACCGCCCTTTGGCTCGCGCCTGGAGTTATTGGGTCATTCTTCATCGCCAAACTCTCAAAGAAATATGACCCGCCACGTAAAGCTCAATCTTTAGTCACTAAATAAGGATTTATTACGAAAATCGTACTTATTTTTACGCTTGCCGTGTGCGCTCTTGCGGGTGTTGAAACACATCGCCAACTTGCACAGCCGCTTGGTCAGGAGAACGACAAAGCACTGTATGAATTGCTAAACGCGAAGGCTCACAACCAACCTTTCTGATGCGCAATGCGGGCGGCCTCCACTCTATTGCTCGCATGCATCTTACTAATAGCTTCGGAGAGGTAATTACGTGCTGTACCTTCGGCAATAAATAGCTTCTGCGCGATAACTTGTGTGCTTAAACCTTCTCCGGCAAGGCGCAACGCTTGTCGCTCTCTCTCGGTGAGCGGATCTTGGTGTCCAATGGCTTGCATTAACAACTCGTTGCTGATGACTTGCTGCCCAGCAATCACTTGCTGCAATGAGCTTATTAACACTTTTATCGGGGCATCTTTTAACAAAAAACCGTTCACGCCAGCGTCAATAGCCCTTTTTATATAGCCCGCACGATTAAACGTAGTCATAATTACGCAGCGCACGTCTGGCTGAGCTTGTTTTACCCATTGCACAAGTTCTAAACCGGAGAGGTGTGGCATTTCAATGTCGGTGAGTAACACATCATAAGTATTACGTTGCAGCTTTTCTTTCGCTTCCCTGCCATCACTCGCCTCATCTACCTCGTAGTCGGTTTCTAATTGCATCAGGCTGGCCAATGCGGTACGCACCATGGCTTGGTCTTCGGCTAATAGAATTTTCATAGCGGCCCCTCAATGAACTTCGGAAAGAGTAGCGATACCGCGCACCCCGTTTGGGTATTCACCTTCACTGAACCTCCGAGCTCATGCATTCGTAACTGAACTCCCTGCAAACCATTTCCAGTGCTTATGTCTGTGCAGGGGCCATTGTCTTCAATCTTTATCTGGTAGGTATCGGCGCTTTCATCAAAGTGAATCTCACAGCGCTGCCCTTTGCTATGACGAATAATATTGGTGACCAATTCCGTTAATGCTAACACCACCGCGGTTTCTCTTTCTGTATCCATAGCCGGCGGTTGCCCCGAAATCTGAGTGTCAAAGCCTGCATCTTTGAGGCGCTGTACGAGCCGGTTTAACTCAAGATTCAATCCGCCATGCTTATAGCCAGACACACTTTGCCTCACTTGCGAGAGGCTTGCGCGCGCTATTTCACTTAATTCGGCTAATTGCACACCTGCCTGCTTATACTGTTGCTTAGCCAACTGCGCTTGCGCTAGATCAGACTTCAAAACAATGCTTGAGAGTGTATGGCCCAAAATATCATGCAAATCGCGAGCAATACGCTCTCGTTCCACTCGCGTTGCGAGGCGCTCTATTTCTTCTTGGCTTTTTCGCTCTGCCTCTGCATGGCGCTGCCGCAAACGCTCTACACGCCCAAAAATGGCTACCGTAATTACAATCACAGCACCATAATGGAAGAACAAATCCCAACGTGTACCTACACCAAATTGAAACACTGCAAGAGTTGCAACAATACCAATTACACTGGCAAGTGCGATGGGCCATCGATAAGCGAAGCCCACGAAAAAACCAACATAACTGAATAGCGCGACTGAACCTGGATTCAGCGGCGTGGTAGCCACAGCAAGAAAGTACATAGCGAGGATGGGTAGCAGCATTTGCTCAGGCTGCAAATTAAAGCAATATAAATACAGCCCCACAAAAACGATAAGCGCAACAACGAGCACCGCAATTTCCCAGAGCGGATAAGGAAAAAGCACCAGAGGCAACACGTAGAAGCCTAAATTAAATAGATAAATCCACGCGTATTTGCGCTCATCTTGAGTGTTCTGTGCGGTCATTTTTGCCTCACTCTAAATAATTCTATTCTCATTATGCGATCTGCCCCAACTAAACACTAGTGACAGTTGTCATGTGTAATTGCTGACATTTGCAACTGCCGGCAGCCCTTAGCCCTCCCTAAACTGGCATTCAACCAAGTATGTTTAACAAATAAAAGGCGTGAACTGATGGCTTCTCAAGTAACACAAAAACCGGCTCTCTATATTCGGTCGCTTACCAAATATTACGGGAAAAAATTAGCGCTTAACCAAGTGAGTCTTCGCGCATATTCAGGCGAAGTAATTGCGGTATTAGGCAAGAATGGCGCGGGCAAAACCACCACCCTTCATTGCGCACTTGGCTTGCATGAGTTCAATTGTGAACACATGGAAATTCTCGGCGAAGTATCCACGCACTCAGAGCGCTCTTTGTCACTCAAGGCTCGAATCGGCGTAATGATGCAAGTCGGCTCGGCCAATGCCAACCTCACCGTATTTGAGCAACTCGATTTGTTCTGCAGTTATTATCCAGGCGGATATACGCCCGCTGAACTTCTAGAAATCTTTTCATTACAAAAAATTGCTCATCAACGCTTTGGCAAACTCTCTGGAGGGCAACGCCAACAAGTGCTTTTCGCACTGGCCTTGGCCGGAAAGCCCGATTTACTCTTCCTTGATGAACCAACGGTCGGTATGGACATTGAAGCGCGCCATCTACTGTGGCGCCAAATTAACGCGCTCAAGGAGCAAGGGTGCGCCATTGTGCTGACCACCCATTATATTGAGGAAGCCGAGCGACTCGCAGACCGCGTCGCGATAATCCACAAGGGTAAAGTCATGCAAGAAGACACCCTAGCCGCCGTCATTGGCGATCAGCAATCCCTAGAAGAAGCCTATTTGTCATTTATTAAGGAGCAAGCTCATGGCTCACGCTAATTCAATGCAAATTCACAAAGTTTATTTAAAAGAGAGTCTTTATGACTTACTGAGCCTGTGGCGAACGCCCGCATTTTTTCTACCGGCGATTCTATTTCCCGTGGTTTTCTATATTTTCTTTGGTGTGGTTTTTAACTTTAGCGCTGCCCAAAGTGAATACATGCTGGTTTCCTACGCATGCTTTGGCATGATGGGCCCTGCCATGTTTAACTTCGCAACCGCTGTTGCCAGCGATCGCGCACATGGCTGGCTTACTTTAAAGCGCATTTCACCTATGCCTTTTAGCGCTTACTTGGTGGCAAAATTATTCAGTAGCACCGTATTCGCTGCAATGATTGCAATTATACTTTTTGTCGTCGCCGCAACGCTTGCCGATGTTGAGCTTTGGCGATGGCAGTGGATTATACTTTTTGCAGTGCTTATCGTTGGCTCACTTCCATTTGCACTTATAGGACTTATTCTTGGTTTATACCTATCTGACAAAGCAGCGCCAGCAATCGTAAATCTCATCTATTTACCGATGGCTTTTCTTTCGGGGCTTTGGATACCGATTCAGTTTTTACCAGACCTTGTAGGCAAACTCGCTTATGCCCTACCGGCGTTTCACTATGCACAGCTCTCTCACAAGGTGATTGGCACCGATTTACAGCAACCGGTGTGGTTACATTTACTTTTGCTTATCGGATTTACCGCCTTATTCATCGCCATTGCCCGTTATCGCTTTCATAGACTCAGCAAATAATCACGCTTCAGATTTGAGGAACTTAACCATGAAACAAAAAATCGTTCTCTTACTCCCGTTGGTTGCAGTGATATCCGTATTCCTCTTGCTACCCACGCCTGCTCATAACCCCAAAACAGAGGGGCAGTCTTTTATTTTAGGACCTGTTCAGATCTTCGATGGTACAGAAGTGGTAGAAGCCTCATTCATTGAAGTTCAAAACGGCATGATTGTTGCCCTCCATAACGCTCAACCCGAGAGTGACTTAGCGTTCATCCAAGGTAACCATCAATGGGTGATACCCGGCCTTATCGATGCACATGTGCATGCTTGGGGAGGCGCGCTTGAGGACAACCTTGCACGCGGCGTCACCACCGTTTTAGATATGTTCGGCGACCCGAGATTTCTTGCGCAACATAAGTCCACACGAAGCAATAGAGAGTTTTCCAACCAAGCAGACCTATTTGGCGCGGGTCTGCTTATAACAGCTCCACAAGGTCATGGTACTCAATATGGCATTCAAGTCAGTACACTCAGCCACCCCGATCAGGCGATGTCACTTATCTCTGAACGCATCAATACCGGCTCAGATTTTATTAAAATTGTTTACACCCACGAAGGTGCAGGCTATGCACATGCGCCCTCGATATCAAAATCTGAGTTGGAAGCATCCATTAAAGCCGCGCATGCTCAAAATTTGATGGCGGTAGTACACATCTCCGATGCGCAATCGGCAATGGATGCCGTTCAAGCCGGCGCCGACGGCCTTGTTCACAGCTTCTTCGATGAAGTGATTAGTGACGAACTGGTGGCTCTCATGCAGGACAATCACGTTTTTGTCATTCCTACTATGGTGGTTTATGAGGGCATGTTGCGCGGGAGTATTAATGAACGTGCTTTATTCTCTAACGACGATTTAAATATAGAGCGCTCCGCCCGCGCAACGCTCTCACGAACGTTTAATAACACAGAGTTCCCAGCGCACTTTTATTCAAACTTGCTCGAGACGACTAAAAAGCTCCACAGTGCCGGCATTTCAGTGCTTGCGGGAAGTGATGCGCCAAATCCGAACACCGCACACGGCTGGTCTTTAATCATTGAGCTTATGTTGCTTGAAGAAGCCGGGTTACCCGCGAGCACAGTGCTCAGCGCCGCAACACAACAACCGGCACTGGCGTTTAACTTACCGGAGCGTGGCATGATAGCACCCGGCATGCGCGCCGATATGCTGCTTCTACAAGACTCACCTTTCGAACAGCTTGATACGCTGCTCACACCAAAAGGAATTTGGAAAAATGGCTTTAGAGTGAAATGACTCGCCAGTCTAGCAACCACTTCATTGTCCAAGCCCATATTGTGACTCGCACCTGCCGAGCGTTTCCTGAATAACATTCGCTGAATCCAACCCTTGCTGGATTCGGCGACCACGACTTTGCCCTTCAGCCAACACCTGTTGTTCCAATTGCGCGGCATTCGTATCAGGGTTAACTTGAATATGTCTACGCATAGCAAATCTCGTACGCTCCGACGCCATTGCGCGCTGCGCAGGATTGAATGCTCCTAATAACCAGTATGAGACAGCACAGTCAAAGTCACTGGTTAAATCGATGGCCGTTATCTTTGGCGTGAATCCGTAAAGATCATCGCATGCTGCCAATGTTTGGATAGCACTTAGTTGAGCACTTCTATCTTGTGAATCAAGGTCGTCCTTTATTGAGGCCTCAGGAAACAAAACAACGTTTCCATTCACTCCTAACTGCAAGGAATTCGATTTACCTTGCACGAATCGATTGAGATCCACCGCAAAATTATTCCCACTTCCAGATATTGAGGGATTGAGTTGATAAGTTCGAATTAAATGCCAAGCACGTTCTCTCACATCAATTTGCTCATAGTCGACGATCACCCGGTTGGCTGCCGATGCGTGAGAAACCTGCAGATAATTCACAGCACACCGTCCAGCTTGCTTCATAACGTCTTCAGTACTCAATGCTGGATTACAAAATAGCGTGAATAGCAGTCCACAAATTATAGTTTTCAGTCTCAGGTGAAACACCTTCATATCTTTACCCTCATGAATATCCATGACAAAGATATAGCACAAGGGTTGGATTTTTTAGAAATCAAGGAGCATCAATTATTCTTAGTTCTTAAACTGGGCATCGCCAAATAATAAAGAACAAGCAGCACGCCAAACGGCACGAGGTACATGAGCTGCCACCAGACGCTTTGGCCGGCATCTCGGAGCCTGCGGGTCGAAACAGCAAGGAAGGGAATTAGAAGAATAATGGCTACTGCGCTTGCCACTGCCAAGTGAATGGTTTCAGCGAGCGCTAAAGCAAGTACAAAGAAAATAAAGAACCACCAAAATTCATAGCGCTCTGCGCGGCTTTGAAAATCATCAAAGTCTTTCAGAGTATTCAATATAATTGTAAACGCGCGCTTCGGAGCTGGTTGGTCTGAAGCCGTAAATGTTTGCGCATCGACTGCAAAT
The DNA here is from genome assembly GCF_003987135.1 of Aliidiomarina iranensis. Classification (GTDB taxonomy): domain Bacteria; phylum Pseudomonadota; class Gammaproteobacteria; order Enterobacterales; family Alteromonadaceae; genus Aliidiomarina; species Aliidiomarina iranensis. The sequence goes on along the minus strand of NZ_PIPJ01000001.1, from coordinate 264,825 downwards.
ACGGCGGCCAAGGCTTTCACTGTTTCTTGTGACGCCGTGCCCCTTTTCTCTAAACGCTGAATGGTTCTTAAATTGACACCGCAAAACTCACTGAGCTGCTCTTGCGACCAGCCCTTTTGCGTGCGTAATTGTTTTACTTTTTCGCTATTAATATTCATGCCGCAGCAACTCCTTGTTGTGCTTACTCACTCACTTGCTCGCTTAATTGCTTGAGTGTTTGAGTACTTGAGTACTTGAGTACTTGAGTGCAATTGATTAACTGCAACTTACCACAACTAAGAATTTGCGCTACGGCATTTATAGGGCATGCATGCGGCACGGGAGTATCATCATTACATTACTGCAAGCAAAAAGCACAATGGTTGTAATAATGGCAACTAGCTAGTTGCAACCTCATTCCTTGCGCCATCAGCTCGACTTCAACATTAAATCAGGCGTTCTCTAGCAGATATGTGTGTAGCAGATATGTGTGTGGCGGGTATTTGTGTAGCAGCGCAATGTTTTGCCGTGCAGTGTTTTGCCGTGCAGTGTTTAGCTGATTTTTGTTTGGCTTATAAGGGGCCAGCAGTCTAAGATAATTGAATCTAATTTGTTAACTGCACCGGTGTTCTGAATGAATAGATTTCTTAGCTCTCTCTTTTTTCTAATTATTGCTTCGTTTCTGGTGGGTTGTCAGAGTGTTTCGCAGAATACTGCAAGTGAAACACCACTGGATGCGAGTTTGGTGATCACGAATGTAAATGTCATCGAATGGGACGGGCGTGATGCGCGTATCTCCAGCAATCAAGCTGTGGTCATTCAAGGTGATAGAATTGCTCTAGTAATAGACTCTCAATCACTACCTTCGCTTACCACAGGCACTCAGCGAATCGATGGTAATAACAGCTATATCCTGCCTGGTTTCACAGAAATGCATGGCCACGTGCCACCGGCCACTGATTTCGGTGACCTGCCAGCCACTTATGCTGATGACATGCTCTTTTTATATATCGCCAACGGCGTAACAACCGTTCGCGGCATGCTCGGTTATCCACATCAGTTGCAGTTAAAATCAGATATTGCCGATGGCACGCGCATGGGCCCTACTCTTTATCTGGCTGGGCCCAGTTTTAATGGCAATAGTATTGAATCAGCGGAGGATGCAACTCGGCGCGTGTTAACTCAGAACAACGATGGCTGGGATCTGCTAAAAATCCACCCAGGTTTAACACTTGCCGAGTACCAGGCTCTAGCGCGCACAGCTCGGGAAGCAAGCATGGATTTTGCGGGCCATGTTCCGGCCGATGTTGGCCTCATAAATGCGCTCGCTGAAGGCCAACGCACCATTGATCATCTTGATGGTTATCTTGAATATGTGGATGCACTGAACCGCCCTATCAGCGATGAGGAATTGCAAATTCTAGTTAATCTTACGCTTACCCATGAAACCGCTATAGTGCCAACACAAGCATTATGGTCGACCTTAATTGGCGCAGAAGATCCCGCTGAATTAGCACAATATCCTGAGCTCATGTTCGTGCCCCAATCGGTTCGTCAAAACTGGCTCAACTATTATAACCGACCAAGCATGGCGTATTTCAATCAAAGCCATGCGGAAATTCAACAACAAAATCGCCAGCTTTTGCTCAAAGCACTGCACGATGCCAATGCAAACATCATTTTCGGTACAGATGCGCCACAGCTCTTTAGCGTTCCGGGATTCTCAATTCACCACGAAATCGAAAAAATGCAAGCAGCCGGCATGCCACTAGAAGCGATCTATTACTCAGCTACTGTTGCCGCCGGTGATTATTTTGCGGATAACGATAATTTCGGCCACATCAAAGCCGATCAGCGCGCTGATTTTATGCTTTTGAAAGACAACCCACTCGAATCTGCGCACGCATTGAAAAATCTACAAGGTGTTTTGGTTAGAGGCCAATGGTTGAGCCGGGAAGCTATCGATGCAAAGTTGAGCGAGATTAGCGAACGCTACAACTAGCCTGGCAAATCGTTTTCACTCGCTTACACAGGGTAATAATTTCGCTCATAAAGTAGAGGCGCCTAACTAGAGGCGCCTCATAGATTATGCCTTACTAAATCACTTCGCCGTATCACACCATTGGCCGAACACCCTTCGCGGTTTCACTAGTACGGCGCCAAATACTGGTAATTCGAGCTGAACGAACAATTAACCAAGTTAGGCCAAATAATCCGATTGCTAAAGCTAAAGCTAGGCCCCTGCGATAAGAAGTTGCACTATAAATGCCACCGTTACCAACAGGCACCTCAGCTATTGGCGCGATCGGTAAGCCGTGCCGTTCAGCCATATTTTTAATTCCGATCATATGAATTGATGGAATATTTTCACGGAGAAAGTAACCCATCACGGTTTCTACTGCGAATGCACGTGCCGATACACTGGTGATCAAGCCTGATGAAAAATAATTATCAATACCCGGAGGGCCCACGATAGTTGCGCCTCCGCCCACGTTAACAAAAGCTTTGATGGGCCTATCGGCTGAATTTTCCCGAAAAATAGCAATACGTTTAGCAACCGCTTCTTCATAGCTGGTGGGGGCTAATAAAGGAATGCCGGCACGTTCGATACTCCGTTCAATCGATGCAATGCCTTCTGGCGATATATCTGCGCCACGGTCCTCTACACCACCAATCGAAGCGGTGAGGCTTTTTAAGTTTAAAACGCCTGCGTTTCGTAGTTCACGCTCCATATCGATCCACGTTAACCCGGGTACGTTTGCACCATATTGCGATGATGAGCCTGAGGCAACAATTATGGCATCGGCACCCATAGCCTCAAGCGCTGAATACATCGCCAAATTAATTCCCGGAAACGAACTTGAAATCGTCATGGCCACTAAATCACCCTCACCAACCCCAGCATCCGCGAGTAATTTAACCCCTACGGCTGCCCAATTTGGGTTAATGCTGGTTTGTTTCGATTCTAAACCGCCACGCGTAGTGGTGATATCGCTATTAGTTAGGCCAATAATACCTGAGCGCTGTGGATCAGATTCTGGGCTAATAGGATGTATTTGCGCCCGAAGGGGCTGTAATAGCTCCATCCCCTCTCGCATTTTGCTCGCAGCAGCAACCATAGTGGCATAATTATCAACCACCACTTGATCTCTTGCGCGCAGATTCTCAGCTGCAAGGAGCGCACCGATTGCGGCAACGGTTAAAAAAATCAGGCCCCAAACTGGAACGCCAGAGGACCGCCAATACATTTTCGAAAAGCTACTCATATCAGGTGCTCCTTTACCAGCCGGGAATAGAAAATTGTTGTTGTGCTTCATATACCTGTAACGCTTCAGGCATCAACACGATTAGCGCTAAGCGCACGAGAACAGCGGTTACTGCAAGGCCGCACAAAGTTTGCAACACGCCTTGGCGATCAAACCAAATAGCAATTAATCCTGGAATAATGTAGCCAACAATATCGGTTTCCATTACCGACATCAGCATCGAAGATTCTAAGGTTGCAATTTTTGCCTCACCATCTGCACCATCACCGATCATGTCTAAATCTATCCAGGTAATCATGCTGCCCAGAAAAACATCTAATACACCGGCAATTAAGTACCCCGTTAAAATCATAATAATCGTTTGTCGGCGGCCATAAATAATGACGTAACTTGCGATCAACCGCACAATAAAATAGGTTATGAGCGCAGCAACAATGGTTACCGCAATGTTCAATGGGTTTGTTAGTTGCAGAGCCATATAACCAGGAACAACTAGGCCGCCTGCCGCTAAGCCCATGGTTTGAGTTAACAGCAAGGTGAAGAACAAACCTATGCCAATAGATACAGCTAAAATATTTAATGCAATCATAAATCATCCTTACTGATGGCTCGGTTTTGGAAGAAACGTGCAACATCCTCGCCTCCGCCGTGTATATTACAAACGCCAACCACTAACGCTCGGTTGCCGCTTTCCTCAAGCAAACTTTCGGTGATATCTACCATTGCGGCGTTCTCCATTATTAGTAATTTGTCCGCGGGTATTCCTCGTTTCACCGCTTCACGCACAAACAGCAATGTTCCAGACCCCATCAAAATATACTTATCGGCGGGGGGCCAATCTGGTGCCGCTTGGGCTAGTTGTTGCGAGCGATGAGGCCGATCGGCTCGGCAATTAATAAGTAGAATTCGCCGGCGTTCATTACCATGTTTTTCCACCATTTGTTCCCAAATGCGCCCAGTTGATTCCGGGTCGTTGGCCGCAAAAGCATTTACAAAAGTGATATCCCGTTGGAAATAATTCACTTTCAACACCTGCATTGCGCCAGCTTCAGGTTCGAGCGCCAGCATTCCCTTCAATGCGGCTTCCCGCTCCACGCCAACGTGCTCGCAAACTTGCAGCGCTAACTCAACATTTTCCGCATGCTCCGCATAAGTAAACTTTGCCATCGTTTCTTCGCTAATCGCCTCTACCTGCTCAAGCTTTACCGGGTGCAAGGTGGTGCCGCGATCTTGCGTTGCATGTTCAAATACATCCAATAGATCGCGCTCCGCCGTGAAAAAATCCCCTTTTACCGGCACACTGCCCGCTAACGCTAAGGCTACATCCCGCTCACCTGGCCCCATTACTTCTAAATGGTCCGGCCGGGCGTTGGTGATAACACCAATAGTTGAACGGATCATGCGTAATTCAGAGAGTGATTGGTAATGCGGCTGCAAAGCCATACACTCGATAACAACGATCTCTGGTTGCAGCGATGCCATGCGCTTCATTGTGCGCATCTGCTCAATAATGTTGGCACCACTTATGCGATAAATAGGGAACTCGATACCTTCGGGATCTGTAAGTGCCGCGGCCGAGCCAGTAGTTTTCGCACATACGCGCTTTCCACCACCTCTCAGCCCTGCCGTGATTAACCGTGTCACACTGGTTTTTCCGCGAGTGCCATTCACATGGATGCGAACAGGGATTTTGCGAACTAGCGCTCGATGACGCCAAGCCTCAAACAACCCCACTAGCACTAAAAAACACCACAATGCCAGAACAATACCTACTGTATTTGGAATCACCATAAATAGGTTTCCTGCGTAAAAGTGTAAAGATTCGTAGTAAGTAAACGCTATTTCACAGATTTTGCCCACTGAAGGTGCCTGATTTTACTGAGGCTTTACATTTGAGCGTTTGAGTCTTACAACTATTTGGCACTTAGAAACTAGAACCGCGCAAAACTCACTTTGCTGAAAAGCAGATTATGTTACTCAGATGAGAAAATTGTTCGGAAGGCTAAATTTTCACTCTAGCACTTGATCTTTTCTATAATGAGAATTATTCTCATTATCGTTCGTTTTATTGAGCATGTGCTTTTAGATATGCTCTGTAGGATTAGGAGCGAAAACTAAATGATTACATTACAACTTCCTGCTATGTTCACGAGAGGTTTACTGAACGAGCAACAAACTGACAAGCAAATTCCGATTTCTTGTACCTTAAAAGAAAAAGCGGAACTACCCTTATCTGGTGAGAAGAAATTCAAAATTCGTGAGTACAAGAAAAATCTGTAGGCAAATATCAATCGTTAATAGGATACTTAAAAATGAGAACTTCTCTGATTACTACCCTTTTGTTTGCATTAACAGTATTTGTTACTTCCGCACAGGCAAACAACAGCAACGGCCTATCTTTCGGTGAAACTATCCCGAACATCGAGACAACAAGTTTAGAAACTTTCTTTGAAAACCCGGAAAGTTATATCGGTAAAAACATTTTGATAGAAGGCGTTGTCACCAACTCGTGCGAACGCATGGGATGTTGGATGAGTTTAAAAACCACAGCGGACCATGAGCTATTTCGTATCAAAGTGAACGATGGTGAAATGGTATTTCCAATAGCTGCTCGTGGCAAAACTGCTTGGGCCTATGGTGCGATAGAAACAGTTGAATTGGCACCTGAAGAAGGTAGTGAGAATCCACGTACTTTATTTCAATTGCGCCCCACTGGGGTTCGAGTAGCTGGAGAATAAGCACTGAGGCTTAGGGGTTGCACCATTGGCAATGTTGCGAATCTGCACTTGTAGCAGCAACCCCAAGTTTCTCTGTGTGCTCGCAGGCTTCACAGTGTAAAACTTCATGGCTGGGCAATTGCGTAGGGAGCGAACATAGCTCGCACGGTAATCCTTTTTCCTGATGTTTTACAACAAAATTAGGCTCGGAACATTCTGGGCACAGGGCTTGCAGCCGCCGGGCTAAATCTTCTGCCGCTTTTTTAATCATTTGTTGCCGAGGTGGGCAATACATGGCGCGAAGATCGGGTTCAACTTTAATCGGCCATGTTAACAGCCCATGCTGATCAGCAATCGTAAGTGCCTCCGTTAGCATGGCTAAGTTCAGCCCTTTCAATATTTCATCGTTGATTTTAACAATCCAATGCAGGCCTTGGTTGCTTAGCTCCTCAACGTGCTCTAAATCACTAATTTGCTCAAGTACAAAGCTTTTTCCTGGGAACGCGCCACTCGCTCGAGCATATATCACTCGTTCGTGTTCTGGTTGGTAAAAACACAAGATTTCCTCGTTCCAATTGATTACGCCGGGTAATGGGCCGCCACCAAAACTTCCCTCACTACCCAAGCCAATACCTAAACCGGTTAGCTTGATTGCCTGTTTTGCTTTTTCTAACGCACATTCATGTGGTGTTAATCTACGCTCTACTTCACCCGCAAAAGTACCAAGCTGATCCGTATCCCACGATGAGTTTTCCACTACTCGAATACCGATTTCCTGAAGAACGGGCGCAATCAACTTACCTTTTTCATGTTGAGTTACCAAAATCGCAAACGCCACAAAGTACTCCTTAGTTTTCGATATTTTGCTGCCATTCGCCTTTATAAAAGCGCATGAGAGGCTGGCCAATTTGCCATTGCAAGATGTGCAACCAATCATTATCGATCAGTTGTTGAAGAACCTTATGCTCGGCTACAACATCAGCAATCGAATCCTGCTCCGCGGCTATTACTACAGTTAGCCTTTGCGGCGTATGTAGCCATTTCTCGCCATCAAATACTGATTGCCTTGCTAAACCAATGCGTAAATCACCGCCATTACCTTCAAATACACCGATACTGCCGCCCACCGCGTTGTGTAGAACTTTGTTACCACTTCCAAACTTGAGCGGTTCGCAAACCGACATGTTGTATTGCATATTAATCCAGTGGGTTACGATCATGGGCGCAGTCATTAGCAGCGTAAGTACTTTCTTGTCGGGGTCTTTTGCTTCGCAATAATCATGCAAAAACGAGCGGCCCTCTAAATTTACATGTCGGGTCCAGCTGCGCGGTGCAATGATAAACGCTGCGTTATTCACCAAGCCCCACTCTGGGCGCTGCTGCGACCAATCACGCCCACGTTTGCGCAACAAGCCATCTTGTTCCTTCTGCGGTAACGCAGCTTTAGCTGGCTCAAAGCGTGTTAAACGCTCTCGTTGTGCAATGCTTCGCGCACCCGCCAAAACATCCTCTAGCGGCATGGGCAGATCTTGCAGTTTCAACGTATCTAAAAGGCGGATATCATCAGTAGTTGTGTTGTGCAACGCGGGCACAAAACGCGTTTCCTCAGGAATATCAATGCCACGCTTAGGTAATTCAGCACGCACTTTCGGATGATTCAAAATTTGGGCTAACACACGCGAGTTTACCTCACCGGTTTGGCCGCAACAGGCGCCACAATCAAGTGCCGAAGCCTGTAAGTTATTCCGTGATTCACTACCATGGCCAACCAACAAAACTAAGGGCGCAAAATTTTTGAAACTCATTGCTTGTAAAACAGCTTCGGCAACATCCGTAAGCGCCTGAACATCTAACTCATCGCTCTCGGCAATGATTTGCCAATTTTGTACATGGCTTAAATCATTCACCGAATTACTAAGCACTTCGCCTTTGAGCAATTTCGGGCCATAAATTAGGCCCATGCTCTCCACCATAGAAAAGGCAGCTGGCGCCGCAGATGACCAAGTTTGTAAGCGTGCTTTGTTGTTTAAGCGTGTTAATCGCGCATGTAACTCTTGCTGGGTAAGCCATTCCTCAACCCGCAACGCGGGGCTCAACAAGCCCGGTGTTTGTGAACGAACAAGGGCGCTACCTTTCGGCTGATACGCCAATGGCACTCCAAAGAAGCCGGCAAACCCCTTAGTTTCAATGCCATCATGCTGCTGCTCAAGCGCTCGGCGTATCACCTCAGAGCGCACATCAATGCAAAACACCGCCTGCATCCAAGTTTTCGTTGGTTCTTGTTTCTCTGTGGCTACTTTCGGTAGTTTTTGCTCTAAGCGTTTTTGATATTCTAGCTCTAAGGCTAAGCCCCAAACCTCTTCGGCCCGCACAGTTTCGGTATCATTTTCTTTGCCTTTGCGTTGCCGCCATTGCTTTCGCCATGCTTCACTAGCGAGCGCACACAAGCCGTTGTCGTAACGTTTCACATAGGTGAACACGAGCCATTCCCAAGCCATACGAATCGCCAACAACTCACGCATTTCTGCTGATTCAACATCAGCCGAATAATAATCATCGCCTGTTGCCGTATGGGTTTGCCACTGCCGATAAGCTACCCAGGATGCCCAGCCGTGGACATCGTAGAGGCAAGCGAGCGCGAAATCTTCCACATCGTCAGGGCTCAAATTAAGCTCCGCCACAACAAATTGTATTAACGCATCGGCACTATCAGGTAACTCGCGAAATAAAGGCCGCAACTTAGGTGCAGAAAGCACAATCGATAACCCATAATCAACACGGCTAACTTCGAGCCAGTGGGCGTATAGCGATTTTTTCTCCCGTGCACTGCTTTTCCCCAACATCGGCCGTAAAGATTGAAAATGGGCCGCACAAAACTGGCTTATTTGGTGCACAATTTCTTCTTGCCAGCGCATGTAATGATTATCACGAAACTTATCAACCTGGCCTGAGAATAGCGCGAGGTGATCACGCTTGCCTTGGTTCTTCAAACTCTGCAGAAAAAATGGCGCGGGATCCGTGTTACCCGAAGCTGCCTGTAAACGTTCAGCTGCTCGTGCAATCGCCCAATCACTAATTTCACCTCGTGAGTAAGCATCTAAATAAAATTCCGGTGCCGCAAAGCCATCCACGGCGGCAATATGTTGCAAATGCTGCGCGGTTTCACCGTAACCTTGATCTCTAAACTCCCACCAGGGGTTCACCGCAATGCTCTGATCCAGTGGCCAAGTTGGGGCAATCCTCCGACAAGCATTAGAAATAGCAGCCAGCTCAACCTCACCATCTTTGTGTTCTGCATTATCTGTGAGCATTCGCTTTCTCCTTCTGATGGCGTTTACTCTTATCATTGGCACGCGGATAGATTGGCCAAATAGCTAGCGTGAAACGAGTGGCCCATTCATCTAAATACAACCCCGCGAACAAGATCATCGAGAGCTTCTGAGAAATGTTTCGCTCCGGAAATATGTGCAGCAACATGCTCACAACCACGAGCAAAAGAATGAGTAGTGAAACCCAAAGGTCAGGCAGGCTTAAAAAAGCTGCACTACTCGGGTAGAGGGCTGGTACAAAAGGTGTAGCGGCTATTTTTAAGCCAAAGTAAGCAAAAACGAGCAATAGTGCCAGTGCACTAAAACGCAAGATACTGCCGTTAACTTCTAAACTATGGCGCTGAGCCAGCAACATAGTTAAGGCCGCAGTGAACAACAGCAGCACACTCAGCGGGCTTTCCGCTGATTTAGCAAACATCATTTCGCTAAACAGTGCATATCCCGTGGCACCTAAAGTTACGAACCCAGCGCCCAAAACCAGTGATAGCAGCCAATCGTGCCATTGTGCATTTTTTGCTTGGGCGAGCCGGCGTTGCAGGGTTTGGTTTACGGCACTTCCCGCGCTTAAAAATGCATAAGCTTTGTAAATGGAATGCGCGAGTAAGTGCACAATTGCTAGCTCGTAGAGCCCCAACGCAATTTCAACCAACATCATGCCCATTTGCGCGCTTGTCGACCAGGCCAACTTCACCTTAATACTCACCCGAGTAATCATGATCAATGCACTTAACACCGCGGTAAAGCCTGCCACCACAAGCACTATCCATTGCGCCATGGGCACAGCAAATACGATTGGTGCCGTGACCAGCAAAATAAAGCCGCCTAAATTCACTACGCCCGCATGCAACAAAGCTGAAATCGGAGTGGGCGCCTCTACTACTTGAATGAGCCACCCATGCACCGGTAATTGTGCGCACTTGAGTAATGCGGTAATGGCAATTAATACCGCAGCAACTTCTAGCTCAGTGGTTAAAACAGGATCTTCACTCCAAGCTGCAAGTATGTCGGCAAGCAAGAACGTATCGAAATGAATAGCTAATAAAACAATGGCGGTGAGCAAACAAAATTCCGCGGTGCGAGCAATGATGAATTTTTTATGAGCTGCAAGTTTCGCTCTAGGCCTTTCTGGATAAAATACGAGTAAACGGTGCAACGATAGTGAAATTGCCACCCATGAGGCCCAAAGCAGTAGTAAGTGATTACTTACAATCACCAAAATAACTGCGGCTAGTGTGGCATAGAGCCAACGCCAATAGCGGTGCGCGTTTTGCTCCTCAGCAATGGCTTGTTTTGAATAATTAATAACCGCCCATGCCACAACAAAAATCATGGCCAAAATAACTACTCGCAAGGGGGTTAGTTGCAACAAAGCTGTTGCGTCGGTATCGAGAAAAAGGGTCAAGGCACTGGCTACGGTAGCGCTAACACCGGCCAAAACTAGGGGTAATCGGCGCGCTGTTTGCTGCCAAGCCGCCAAAGCCAAAAGCGCTACGCTAAGCCAAAGAAATATCTCGTTTGCGATCATCAACCTGCCACTCTGAAAAAATTTTATGGAGTGTGGCAAATCTTCAATGATATATAAAATAGATTAATCTTATGTTATAGTTCTTTTATTCTTAACTAATTACTCGAAGCCTCCATGAGCCGGTTAAACTACAAACACCTCTATTATTTTTGGCGTGTGGCCGCCAGCGGCAGCCTTACTGCTACTGCTCAGCAGTTGCATGTTTCCCAATCGGCACTATCCATGCAAATTAAACAGCTGGAGGAATCGGTAGGCATCCCCTTATTTATTCGCGAAAAGCGCTCTTTAACGCTTACCCCTGAGGGCGAACGAATTTTGCAGTACGCCAGTGAAATTTTTAGCATTGGTGAAACCTTAGAGAGCCTAATCAACTCAGGTTTTTCGGCCAACAAAGTGCACATTAATATTGGTGTATTGGCAAATCTTTCAAGAAATTTCGTGGAACGTTTCGTAGAGCCCCTGTTAACTAATAATCAGGCCACTTTTACATTACATTCCCAGAGTATGGAGCAACTGCTTGAGGGGCTATCAAACCAAACTCTTGATCTCGCCCTAACTAATTTACTGCCGGCACAAAGCAAAAAGAAAAGCCGTTGGAATAGCCTGCTCGTTTCCCGGCAACAATTAGCCATTATCGGCCCAACAAATAAGCCCGAAAACTATGGCGAGTTTCCAAACGGCTATGCTGATTCACATTGGATTTTGCCAACTCAAGGCACAGAAATACGCAATATATTCGATACCTTGTGCGCCAGCTTTTCATTTAAGCCTCAGGTGCAAGCTGAAGCCGATGATATGGCTATGCTGCGGCTTCTTGCTCGCGATAGCGGCGCGCTCTCGGTGCTACCCCCAGTTGTAGTACGCGATGAAATCGCTAACAATCTGCTGCAGGTGTTTCAACATTTATCTCATGGTTATGAGCATTTTTATGCGCTAACCTTACAACATAAACGGCACAATGATGTAGTGCGAGAACTTCTGCAGCAAAGTTTAGGAGGCTAGGATGGGCCGAACATCGCGAAGCCATTCGCAAACACGATTAATCTGGAAAATCATTTACTGGCTCAATCTAGCGCTCATTATTGGCTTAATCGGTTATCAGGTGTATATCTATTTCGCAACTCCCGAGATCCGCTCAGTTCACCAGGCCCAGATCGAAGCAATTACCGCGAACAATGAAACTGATAGCGATCAGGGGCTTACATTTGCCGTAGTGGGCAACATTAAAAACTCTCACGCTATTTTTCGAGATGAAATTATTCCGCTATTAAATAATGGTGATTTCGAGTTTATGGTATCGGCTGGGAACGCCATTGCTGGCGGACAGCCCGAAAGTTATCGGAATTTACATAAACTATTCGCACAACTAGAAATACCTTATTTACTTACTTTCGGTGAAAATGAAGAAAGCGATTTCGGCAGCTTCAACTTTTACGAACAATTCGGGCCCTATGTTTACGATGTTTTAATTGGCGATACTCATTTTGTGTTTCTTGATGGCACTGGAAAAACCCCATATAACTGGCAACTCAGTTGGCTAGATCGCGTATTTCAACAACAATCGCAACATCGAATTGTATTTATCGGTTTACCCTTGCACCGGCAATTTGAAGATACGGCACTCTTTCAAATCGATGATTATTTCGCTGAGCCAACGTTTGCGGAGGCACTAAAACAGCGTTTTGAAACACACCAAGTTGATGTGGTGTTTTCAAGTAACTTGGCCTTGTTTAGTGAAGTTGAAGAAAACGATGTCCGCTATGTGATCACCGGCGGTGCCGGTGGCCTAATGCTCGATCAAAGCGATAATCGCCATCATTTTTTACGTGTAGAGATCGCATCTGGGCAAATTTCAATCACGCCAGAGCATATTCAAAATGCATGGCCTTGGTGGCGGCGCGCCATAGTGAGCTTTTGGGGCGCTATTCATAGTTTTGTGTATGTGAGCATTTGGCGCCTACTTTTGATAGTGGGGGTGCTTCTTATATTTGCCTCCTATATTTATCGCAACGTAATATGCGATCAAGATTACTATCCGGATTTTGATATCGATGCAACGCCGCATCTTGATAAACCTTTGCGGGTAGCGATGTACTCCAATAACTATTTCCCGTTTGTTTCTGGCGTTACGATTTCTATCGAACGTTTGCGCACTGGCCTCAAGGATCTCGGCGATCAGGTGCTCGCCATTGTGCCTACCTATCGTCAAAAATGGGATGATGAAAGTGATATCGTTCGTGCCTCCACGCTGATATCAAGTGGCGCGAAGGGCGAATTTCGCTTTGCTAATTTTTTATCATGGCGGCTCAGTTCAGCGGTGAGGCGTTTCAAACCCGATATTATTCATGTTCACCACCCCTTTGGGCTAGGCTGGCTTGGGCAATTTATGGGCCGCCTCTTAAACGTACCGGTGGTTTACACCTATCACACACGTTTAGAACATTACGCGCATTTTGTGCCTTTACCCGGATTGATATTCCGTAATTTGATCTCGCACTGGTTAATTCGCCGCTTCTCAAATAAGTGCCAAGGCGTCATTGTGCCTACCCATTCCGCCGAAGAATACTTGCGGCTCATTGGCGTTCGCACTAACACCTTAGTGCAACCCACGGGCATTGAAGCTAAACGCTTTGAAGCAGCAGAGCCTAGTGTAATTCAGGCGTTAAAAGATAAGTATGGTATCGAAAAAGATACCAAAGTTTTAGTGAGCGTTGCTCGTTTGAGTAAAGAGAAGAATATTGAGTTTATGCTCGAGGCGCTGGCGTTGAGAGAGAATACATACAGCAATTACAAGCTACTTTTAGTAGGCGATGGCCCATATAAAAATCGGTTACAAAAGTGCATTGATAAGCTCGATTTAGGCAATAACGTGATTCTCACCGGCCATGTAGAACCGCAAATTATGCCGCAATATTATGAACTCGCTGATCTATTCGTATTCGCCTCGCAATCGGAAACACAAGGTATGGTTATCCTAGAGGCCATGGCCGCAGGCACTCCTGTGGTAGCTGTGCGTTCCAGTGGCATTGATGATGTAATCGAAGATGGTAATACCGGTTACAAAACCCCCCACAACCAAATTGCTTGGGTTCGCCGCATAAATGAATTACTGGAAAATAACGACAAACGAGCTCTTCTTGGTAAACAAGCAAAAGCATTTGCACAAAATTATGATGTTGCACCTGTAACTAAACGCATCCGTGAGTTTTATGGTTACATTTTAGCGCAACATCATGAGGGGCAACCTTGGCTCAGGTAAGGTTTACAACAAGGCGCATAATACGATGAAGCGGAAAGAAAATAGCAAAACAGCGCTCTGGTTATTTATTGGTTTTCTCAGTGTATTAGTGCTTCTAGCACTCATATGGCGCTTTGCATGGAATACCAATGTGTTATCCGTTGAACAGGCGCAATCAGCACTTGCTATGGCTAGTAGTTGGCACGGCGAACTTTGGTTATGGCCGCTCATTACAGCTGTGTTCGTAGTGCTCTTGCTCGTTATGTTTCCACTCACCATTTTAGTAGTGTTAACCGGTTTCCTTTACGGCCCTTGGTGGGGGTTTTGCTACGCCACTTTGGGCACCCTAGCCTCATCAATAGTAAGTTATGAAGTAGGCCGGCTTAGTGGCCAGCGCGTGTTGCTGCGGTTTGGTGGTAAACGCCTGCAAAGTATTTCCCGATTTATGGGGGAACGAGGGGTTCGTACCATGATCATAATCAATTTGTTACCAATAGCACCATTCACCCTCACCAATGTAATGGCCGGCGCTTCACATATTCGTTTTCGGCCATATTTACTCGGCTCGGCTATTGGCATCATCCCTGGCTTAGCACTGGTAAATTTTGCTGGTAGTGAATTAAGTAAAGTAATGCAAGGCACTGACGGGCGAAGTATTGCACTAAGTATTTTTATTCTTGCGGCCATTACGTTCATCATCATTTTCGGCCCGCGCTGGCTACGGCGTAAACTTCAGCAAAACGAGAAGGAAAAATTTAAGCCACCCAAAAATAAACCGTAGGCCAAATACGTGTTGAAATCATCTCGGTCTGTGCCTATTTCCATTAAAATGCTTTAGTATAGGAACGTACATTTTAAATGAGCACAGTATATGGTTTTTGTTGCCCGATTCTTGCTTGCAACTTGGGTTATTGTTGCATGCGCTATCTCTTCAGCATGGGCTCAGCAACATTCGTTTGAACGGTTTGCCGATGAATTAGGCGGCCGGCAATCCTCCGTTTACGATATCTTTCAAGATCCCCGTGGCTTTTTATGGTTCGCCGGCGATACCGACGGCTTGCTGCGCTACGATGGTTACCAGCTCACGCGGTGGGCAGCAAGTGCCGAAAATGATGAGCTCGGCCGGGTAAGTTATTCCGCAGTAGTGATGACACAGAACGATGAACTTTGGGCTGCAGCTTGGGGTTCCGGTTTGCTATTCTGGCAACATAACGAAAACCGCTTCCGCGTATACAATACGGAAAACAGCCCCCTACCTGATAACCGCGTGCAAACCCTTTTCGAAGATAGCCAAGGCCGTATTTGGGCTGGCACTTTGAATGGTTTAGCGGTAGTGGAAGATTATCAAGCTCGCGCCTTAGAAACAGATAACCCACTATACCAAGAACGAATTTGGCGTATCGCCGAACAGACAAACGAACCAGATAGCCAGCAGCAGGCGTATCTATGGTTCGCAACTACTTCTGGCCTTTACCGCACCAATCAAGATGGCGGCGAATGGCAACAATATCTACCCTTTCCCGAACGCTATGGTAACAACCGAATAAACGAAATTCGTGCTTTACGAATTATTGATGGCCGCGTCTGGGTGGGTGTGGATAGCGGGGTACTCGAATTTAACCCAGCAACTGAACAGTTTATCCCAGTGCAATTTTCGCCAGCACACAACAGTGAAACGCCTCCGCGGGTAAATACCTTATATCCGAAAGGGAGCAATCAGCTTTGGGTAGGCGCTGAGAACGGCTTATGGCAAGTTAATACCGAAACACATGAATATATACCAACAACTAATGATACTTTCGTGCTCGCCACCGATGTGGATATTCGGCGGATTGCCACCGATAATAGCGGTACATTATGGCTCGGTGCCCGCGATCAGGGTATTTTCCACAGCTTACCCGTTACTAATGATTTCCAATTAACGGCAGAGAGTGCACCCGAACCACTTCGCGCACTTTTACAACGCACCATCAGTACCGTACACGTAGAAATTAATGATGATGTTTGGTTCGGAATTCCAAATGGTGTGGCTCGTTGGCAGGTAACTGAGAAAAATTGGCAATATTGGCTTTTTCCAGCCGATGAAGCATCGCGGCGCGTTGAGAGTGTTGAAACCGACCACACGGGGCGTACTTGGGTTGCAACTAATTCATCTTTGTATTTTATCGACGAAGATACCGACCAATTAACAGAAGCCACCGAAATACTCGATGCTCTGGGTATTCAATCAACTGCAGTGACAAAAATTTTTCAGGATTCAAAGCAACGGCTCTGGCTTGGGTTTTGGGGCCAAGGCCTCGCTTATTACGATATTACTCCGGCCTCAGAGGAGCCTCAAGTTGGCTGGCACTTCACGGCCCTCAACGATTTACGCGGCGACCTTGTTTATGATTTGGTAGAGCAAAAAGATATCGGCCTTTGGCTAGTTACCCGATTTTCTGGGCTTTGGTTCAAGCCCCTAAATAGTGAAAAATGGCATCCTTTTCAGGAGATAGCTAAGCAAGATAATTGGCGCGGCGATCTGCCTAGTGATGGCCTTCTATGCCTATTTTTGCACCGAGATAACGAGCTTTGGCTATGTTCTGAAAATGGTTTGATAAAACTGGATTTAAATGAAAAACAAATCAAAAACTATACTCGAGCGAATGGCTTACCCTCCGATCGCGTTCTCGGTTTAACAAAGGCCCCGGGCATTGAGGCAGAAGCCGTCGATCGCCTGTGGATTACCACAAGCCGCGGCATTTCGCTGTATGAACGCGAACGTGAGCAGTTTTTAAATTTTGGTGACGATGATGGATTATCCGCCTTCGAGTTCTTGCGGGCTGCTGTTGATGTTAACTCAGATGGCCGTATTTACGCCGGTACAGTAAAAGGCACTGTTGAATTCAATCCAAACGAACTCGAAGTTAATCGCTCACGGCCGAACATTGGCTTAAGCCGAATTGCCGTAGATGATGAAGATATTACTGGGAGCCTTCACTTCAGTAATCCTGAGCTCTATTTAGCGCGTAATCATCGAAGTGTTGTGGTTCATTACAGTGTGCTCGATTTTAAGGGCGCTACCGCAAACGCAGGCCGTTATCGATTACTCGGTTTGAACGATGAATGGAGTGCTTGGTCGGAAGTTCGGCAAATAACCTTCACAACCTTGCCTACTGGTGAGTACACGCTGGAGATCGATGGTCGAAGTAGTTTGGGTCTTACCGCTGAAAAGCCACTACAAATACGTATTGTAGTAGAGCGCCCGTGGTGGGCCAGCCCCTGGGTATGGCTACTTGCGGGCATTTTACTGTTAATCTCATTCGTTGTGATCGCGCAAGTTCGCTTCGCTGCCTTAGCACGCTTGAATCGCCGTTTAGATAAACAAGTAAAAGAACGTACGCAAGAACTTGAAGCACTAGCCCAGAAACTGCGCGAGCAATCGCAAACAGATTATTTAACTACACTACCTAACCGCAGAGGTTTCACCGCGAAGTTTGAAACCGTAATTGCCCAAGCTAAACGAGATAAAAAACCGCTCACGCTAGTTATGTTCGATGTTGATCATTTTAAACAGTTTAACGATCAGCATGGCCATGACGCTGGCGATCAGGTGCTTCATGCGGTGAGTAAGTTAGCCAAAGAATGTTTACGTGAACAAGATATTGTTGGCCGATGGGGTGGTGAGGAGTTTGCGATTTTGCTGCCCGATACTCCGTTGAAGGGCGCTTCACAGGTGTGCGAATCACTCCGCTCAAGGCTTGAGGGTATGCGAGTGGATTATCAAGGAGAGAGCCTAAATGTTACCGCTACTTTTGGTGTTTACCAAGGCGATGTAACAGATACTTCGCTGGATAAATGGATGCAATACGCGGATATCGCGTTATACCAAGGTAAAAAACTTGGCCGAAACCGCGTTAACGCCTATGCTCACAAAAATCTGTGAGGAATACTGGCGACATTGAGGCCCAACCAAAGTTCTTATCTTTCTATTTCTGCGCGATAAATTGGCAAACAGCACCTTCACCGGTATGGAAAGTACCTTCGATAATTGGCCGAACTAATTCTTGACTCCGAACGATATTAAATTCTGCAAAATGATCATTAAGTTCTTTGCTGCTGAACATTAAATCAGCGTCCTTTGGCCCGCCTGTATTGCGGGCTAACTGCGCCTCTGTGTAGCCCTCGAGCAGCAGCCAACCATTCGATTTAAGATGCTTTTTTATTTGTTCATATAACTTTATACTGGGTGCGGAGGGCAAATGGCAAAATATCATCACAATTAGATCGAATTGTTCATCAGGTAAGTCCTCTTTGGTTAAATCAATTTTACGTGTTTCGATAATAACCTTTCGCGCAGCCGCGAGCCTATTAGCTTTCTCTAGGGCAACATTAGAATAATCAACTGCCAGAGGGATAAATCCTGATTCTGCAAGAAAAACCGCATTCCTGCCCTCGCCTTCGGCAAGACAAAGCACCCTCGAACCCGGCTGAATATCAATTTTAGCTACGGCTTGTTTAAGAAAATCATTCGGCTCTGTACCATAGGCATAATCTTCTCTGCTGTAACGCTCATCCCATATGTTGTTCACGATTAAAAACTCCTTGTTTCTTATAAATTCAGTTTTAATACGCTCATCACTTTCCGGAAGATTTACCTGAATTCAAAAGGTAAATTATGAATGCCATACAAAAACCAGTAAGCACGCCATAAAAATGTGCTTCAACGGCAAGTAAACTTAAATCATTGAGAGCCAAAAACTCGATCGGTTGTAGAAAATATTCATAACTTACTTTCGCTGTTAAGCCCAGAGTAATAAACCCACCATAGGGTATACGATGGAACCAATCCATCAGCGCGCCGAAGGCAATCAAGCCATACAGCGCACCCGAGAAACCAACGTAATTTTCAATTTGTGGGTGAAACAACATACCGGCATTTGAACCCAGCACACAAATGGGTACTAACCATACAAATCGCCAGCCGCGCCAATGATCAGCAAACAATAACCAAACCACGCCTAAACCTAGGATATTCCCAAGTGCATGAGCAAAAGATAGATGCAAAAACTGGCCGGTGAGTAAGCGCCACCATTGGCCCTGAAGCATGGCTTCTCGGTCGTAAGCCATCCACATGGGTTGTAGTTGCCAAATTGCGAGCAGTAGCCCAATAAATAGAAAGTACTGCCATTGCGCCACCCACCACTTTAACGTTTTCTGCATCCTTTATGCGCCCATGGTGTCAATTCTGATTAGCGAAACAAATGTTGGCTTTGGTTCATTAATACCCAACTCGTTAAAATATATTTATCGGATGATTTTGGTACAAGCCCTCGATGCGTGTGCGTAAAGTAAGCCGGTGCCACAACCATGCTACCGGCTCGAGGTTTAATCCGCTCATTCTGATAATAGAATTCGGTTTCCCCACCTTCTTCTACATTATTCAAATAGAACATAAATAGCAGAGTTCGATGCAATGCCTCTACACTGCCTTTTTGTGGATACACTTCACAATGCCAGTAGTTATAGTTACCTAAACCTTGCTTGTATTTTTGCGCTTGAATAGGCCCTAACCGATAAAGGAAACGCATGAACTGGCCCTCTTTACCACGGCCATACTGTTCATAGTTATCATGGGTAAGCGCTACCGGCTGCCCGTTCTCATCGCGCACCGTAAGAGCCAACGGAGCAATTAGCGCAAAATGATATTTTGCAAAATAACGCGCCATATGATCGGCAGTTATCGTACTTACTTCCTCAAGCAACCCAGCGAACTCGGGGAATTGATTCAATACGATGTCTTCGCTAATTTTTTTCTCCGGCTCAACCCCATGGCCCGTAGCGCCTGGCCTAGCCACGCCAGAATCAAAAATTTTCCGCAGCCGTGCACATAAATCTGGGCTCAGCGCATTTTCATATACTTCAATAAAATTCATACCAAGCGCCTTCCACCAAACTCCAAGTAATCATACTTCAATTAATCATGCTCCAACTAGCCATGCACCAAATAACCAAAACGGTTAAGCGGCGATCGTTACATAAGCGCTTTTTCAGCGGCCACACAAACACCGCCGCGCAAAATCAAGCCCGGTTCAGGTAACACTTCGCAAGTGCCTACCATACCAGATCGGCTAACCTGCTCACGGGCTAAAGCATTATAACGCTCTACCAAACCCATGAGTTGCTCCTCATCAGTAGTAGCGGTTGAATATACTAGAAAACGCTCGGGCCCGCCGCAAGGCCGTTGCCCAAGCCCAACCACCCGGCACTCTTCTACAGTACTCGCCACCGGATTACCTACTTGCTGGCGAATAGCGCTCAATAGGCTCGGAATCGTTTCTGCTTCACTTACTGCAACAGGCTGTTCTGATGCCTGCTCTGCGGATTCATCTGTTGCTGCAGAGCTTATATCTTCTTGATTACCGCAAGCTGCAAGCGAGAGGCTGAAAAGCATTAACCATATTAAATTCATTTTTTTCATAATTACTCCGTTTACTCTCTCCATTTTCACTCATCATAGCAACAAAAAGGGGCCAATAATGGCCCCTTTTGAAGTTTCCTAAAAAATGAACGAGTGGTATTCACCCAAGTTCATTTTTTAAACGGGGATTAGCCACGTTTCACGCGCAATGCACGGCGGCGTAACCATACTAACGGTAAGCCAAGTAGCACAAGAGCGGCGCCGAAGTTACCCTCGTACCATTTCTTGCTGCTTGATCTCTCAACGTTAACACTCACACTCTCCGTTGCTTCGAACTCACCATCAGAAACGGTAACCTCAAACACTAAGGTTGATGTTTCATCTGGCGCAGTGAAGGATGCCGCTGCGCTTGTACCGCCACTCAAATCTACACTGGTTCCAGATGTTTGCGCCCAAGTATAGGTTAGTGCATCACCATTTGGATCCGAAGCGTTGGCCGTTAGCGTTACACCATCGCCAGGAACGAATGGGCTACCTGCAGCGCCAGTGTTATCGGAACCGCTAGAAACACTCACCGACACCGTTGGTGGTTGAGGCTCAAGTTCCACGTTCACGATTACTTCTGCTGTTTCTGAAGTATTCCCGGCTGAATCTACTAATTGATAGCTGAAGCTATCTTCACCAGTAAACTCGCCATCACCAACATAGGTGAACTCAGTGCCGGTAAAGCTAACGGTGCCGTGAGCGGGTTCCTCAACTACAGCTACTGTAACTTCCCCTGCTGGCGATACAAAGATAGGTGTTACTGCATTAAGATCACCGTTATAAGTATCCAGAGTAACTGAGGCGAACATGGCTTCCGTTTCGGTTGAAACGTAATCAGCTAAATCATAGCTGATGTTATCAGTTCGCAAGCCACTTACACTGGCGTTGCTTACTGAACCGAAGTTATCCACGGTTACATCATAATCAACGGCTACATAACCAGTTTGTGAATCTACTGAAGTAATCCAGCTATCACCATTTTGCGGTAGGGTTCCCTCACTACCGAAGAATTGGCTGATACCAACGTTACTCGACATATCTTCAACACCAACCGAAGTTCCCCAGAAGCCTGGGCCAGTAATATCCACATAGTTGAATACTACTTCATCGCTACCAAGCTTGATCCATACCGAGAAGGTATAGGGGCCAGTACCGGTTAACGCACCTAGGAACTCAGGAACTTGATGCCATTCCCAAGCAAACCAAAGGTCTCCGTTAGCGTCTTCGATAAGATTGTAGTGCATGGCGGCATCTGGGCCTGCTACTTCAAAATCAGCCCAGAACGGCGCAAGCTTGCCAAATGGCGCTTGGCCGTTTGGTAGTTCCTGTGGTGTAAATGTGCCACCTACAGATTGATCACCTAATGCAATGAAACCGTTTTCGGAAACACTGATGTAATCAACTTGCACACCATCCCATTCAAAACCACCGAACATACCAATATCAAGGCCAACCGTTACTTCATCACAATCCTGATCGGCACCACACACTGTGGCGTAATCATCGGTTAACTCGGTGATTGATTGCCCGGCGTATGGGAACGCAATAGGCTCAATTGTGGCACTTGGTTCACTGCCACTGCTCATTGTTGCAGCTACGGTTACCGCACTGTTGTTACCGGCTACCGTTGAACCTGTAATCGTTGAGTACTCAGCTTCTGTTTGTACTGACTCTGGATCGATTGACGTACCTTCAGGTGCACGCGAAATCAAGCTCACCATTGGAATTTCAAAGCCAGCATCACGAACCATAGAACGAATGCTCATTGGCTCACCTACTATGGCCTCACCGCTGGTTACAAAGGTATCGAGTACCGCGCGGTTATCCGCCGAAGAAGGCGAAACGGCTACCGGCATGCGTACATCGGCATATTGGCCGCTAGCATCACGCCAAATCACGTGGCCAAACTGCCAACCTTCATTTGCAGTGCGAGCATCAATAGTTAAGCGGAATGTTGCACTGCCATTGGCATCTAAGCTTAAGCTATCGTTGTTAAGTTCAGCATATAAACCACTTTCTGGGCTAAACGCTACTTCACCATGCCATTCGCCAGCTTCACCTAATAGGTTGGTAACTGTTCGTTCAAATGTACACTCAACCACACAGGTTGTGCCCACAATTGAAGGCCCATCAATCGCAATGGCGGTGTTCATCGCTGCAGCGATGTCTAAACGGCCCGCACCAATATCGAATGCATCCGCTGGCGTTTCAGCATCTTCCTTGCGAACATTCGGGTTAGAAGATGTCATCAATACTGATTTAACTTGTTTAGCATCGAGCTCCGGGCGAACTTGACGCAATAATGCAGCTGCACCAGCTACATGAGGAGATGCCATCGACGTGCCTGAATAGGCCGCGCTGTAAGCATCATTTTCACCGGCAATTGCAGACAAAATATCGCTACCAGGTGCTGCAATATCAGGTTTTAAGAAGCTTGGGTCGAAATTTGGTCCGCGGCTTGAGAAGCCAGACATCACATCAACTAAGTTATCGTTAACAATAGCCTCAGAAGCTGAAATAGTGCCTTCAACAACTGAGCCATCTTGCAATAACTCGGTTACGGCTTCGGCCCCAGCTAGTTCGATGGTAACTGAAGGGAGCGTAGCTTCAGGCATGGTCATAATAATAATGCCCGGCTCATTGTTACCCATGACCATACCAATGGCGCCAGCGTCTTCAAGGTTATTGGCTTTATCCGAGAATGCACACTCGCCACGCATGGTGAATACAATATGGCCCTCAAGAGAGCCTTCTTCGAATGGCGCGCAGGCTAAAGCATTATCTTCAGCTACCGCACCCGCCCAAATCATTGGGCCAGAAATCGGATCGGTAATGGTAAAATCACCATCGCCCGGGTAAGCCATAACAGCGTTCTCTAAACCTTCCACTTCAACTTGATTGCCAAACACACGGCCATGTTGAGTTGAAGCTACGGTTAAGCCTTCTTCGATACATGAAGGGCACCCAATTGAACCGGCTGCTGGGCCTGAGTTGCCAGCCGCTGTTACCATTACAACACCAGCTGCTTCAGCTGCTTGGAAGGCAGCATAGTATGGGCTCGCTTCAGGGTTTCCTGGGCCACCGCCCCAAGAGTTATTGATTACATCGGCACCATCGGCAACGGCATCTTCAAGCGCCTGCACTAACATAATGTTAGAACCACCACCTTGGCCTGCAGGGTCGTTGAACAACGCTTTATATGCCATCAATGTGGCACCCGGAGCTACCCCAGAAAAGGCGGTTTCAACACCGTTATAAGAAATTGAAACATGGTTACCCGCTGCGGTTCCAGCTACGTGTGTACCGTGGCCGCCGAAATCTTCTGGGCTGATATGTTCATCAGGATGAACTTGGAAAGTTGGCGTGTAATAACGCGCAAGGGCTAACTTATCATTACAGAAGCTAGCATCAACAACGGAACAATAATCATCGTTGGGTAACCCTTCTGGGCGCGTATGTCCGTTTGCCGCAAACATTTCGTGACCAGAATTAATCCCACCATCAATAATGGCAATGCGCACACCTTCGCCCGCTTCATCACGAGAACCGATAAGATCCCAAGCTACTGGCGCGTTGATAAGATCGAGCGATGTGTCCATGTTGGCATAATACATTTTGTGTGCATGCACACGCTTCACACCCGAAATCCGGTTCATCTGCCGGATTACATTTTCACCTTTTGGAACCTCAACAATAAGTGAATTCGAAACAATCGAAAGTTGGCGCACCACGTTCAGGCCCGATACCTGATTTTGTAGTTGCTGAGCTACTCGTTGTTGTTCGGCTTGCAATTGATTGGCGTATTGCTGAACATCGCTTGCTTCAAGGTTTAAGCGATTTGCTGGTGCTCCTTGCGTAACTGAACCAGCATCACCGAAACGCATCGCAATGGGCTGGGATTCAAGTTCAACAATGTAATAATCAGGGTATTCTTGTTGCTGCTCTCTATTCAGAGTTTCAGGCTTTACGAACCCTGAGTGTTGTTTGAAATTATCTACGATAACTCTCGCATCATTGCCCGATTGGGCAGATGCAACACCCAACGACAGCGCCGCCGCTACCACAGACGCAACGACAGATATCTTAGGCAGGCTGTTTGTTGTTTTTTCCATTTTGGCTTCCTTTTTATTTTTAACCAAGGCGATGTACGAGCCAGTACCACTTAATCCCAGCTAATACATTTGCAACATCAGGCTAACATTTTGAAAATTACATTCAACGCCATGGATTTGGCCACAAAATGGCAAAAAGCCCTCAGCAGGAATCTCTGAAGGCCTTGTATAACGGTGGATTGAGAGAGAAAACTACAATAGGGGAACTAAATTTTAAGGCATGCTACCTTTACAAATCTCTTGATATATTAATATTTCGTTACAATTTTTTACAAATTTCGTTGAAAAATTAAACAGCCCGTTGCAAATATTTTCATTCTCTTACAACGTTAATTCAAACATTTGAACATTAACGGGCTCTATGATCTATGGTTACAACACTGAACGCATGAGTACAAAAATACCCATGATTACCAGAAATACCGCAAAACCTTTTTGCAGTTTCTGCTTTGGTAAACGCGTGCCAATATAAACTCCAACCCCACTACCGAGAATACCGCCTGCGATTAGTAGGCTGATTACCGGCCAATTAAATTGTTGCTCAGCCGCATGCAACACTTCGTAGTATTTCAGAAAGCCAATCACTGATTTCAATGTAATGATCAACAAACTTGTGCCAATAGCTAAAGGTAAAGCCAATCCCCCCATAAGCACTAGGGCAGGTACAATTAAAAAGCCGCCTCCCACACCAACAAACCCAGTAATAGCTCCCACAACCAAGCCATCAGCGGCAACCTTAGGAATATTTAATTTCTTCGGTAAAGCAGAAGCTTCAGCCGCTATAGCGCTCTGGCTATTGCGCCACATAAACACAGAGGCAACGAGCATTAATGCCACAAACAAAAGTAATTGCCAGCGAGGATCAACTACGGTACCTGCCCATGCGCCACCATAGGTACCCAACATTCCCGGAATACCGAATAGCCAAACATGAGGCCACGATATGAGTTTCTTCCGGATATGCAGGCCAGCACCGAATAAGCTGATACCGGCAACAATGATAAGCGAAGAAGCAATCGCCATATCTGCAGGCATGTGAACCAGATACATCAGCACCGGCACAGTTAAAATTGATCCGCCAGAACCAAATATACCAAGGCTTAAGCCAATTAATATGGCACCTAGCACAGCGTTTACCATTTCCTAGTTCCTCAGGATATTAAAACAAGGTAGTGAAATAAGTGAGGCCAAGAACTTGGCCCCACATAGTTTTGGAATGATTTATAACTGGTTAATCGGCACTTTCATGTAGATGGTGCCGTTTTCTTCGGCTGGGGGCATGTGCCCCGCGCGAATATTCACCTGTATTGATGGCAAAATTAAACGCGGCATCTCTAAGGTTGCATCGCGAGTTTCTCGCCGTTCCACAAAATCAGCTTCGCTCACGCCACCACCCACATGGATGTTGTTAGCTTTTTGCTTACCTACCGTCGTTAAATATTCGTGCTCACGCCCTTTAGGTGGGTAATCGTGGCAAATATACATCTCCATAGATTCTGGTAGCGCCAGTAATTTATGAATTGATTGATACAATGTTTTTGCGCTGCCACCAGGGAAATCGCAACGGGCAGTACCTACATCAGGCATAAACAGAGTATCGCCTACAAACGCCGCCTCTTCATTAATGATATAGGCTAAATCTGCTGGGGTGTGCCCCGGCGTGTGAAGTGCACGAATTTTCAAGTTCCCTACTTCCAACACATCACCATCGTTAAACAAACGATCAAATTGTTCACCGTTGGGCAGAAATTCTTTTTCCAGGTTAAATACTTCTTTAAAGATAGTTTGTACTTGCTTAATCTCGGCGCCAATACCTACTTTTACATTGAGTTGCTCACGAAAAAATGGCGCTGCCGATAAGTGGTCGGCATGAGCGTGCGTTTCTAGAACCCACTCAACATGTAAGCCTTGAGCCTTCACAAAAGCTAATATCTCTTCTGCACTTTCCGTTTTCGTGCGGCCAGATTTGTAATCAAAATCAAGAACCGGATCAATGATCACGGCCTTAGCGGTTTCCGGATCGGCTACAACATAGCTGAATGTTTCGCTATCGTTGTCTAAAAAGGCCTTTACAGTAAATTGCTGTGCCATGTTACCTCCAAAAAGAAAATGGTGTCTCGATTACCTTTAAAATCGTAAATGCAAAGAATAGTAGCTGTTACGTATTAGATTATCAGAGCAAAGGTTAAAAAAGCAGCGCGGTGCAAACAATCGGAGAAAAAATCACCGCGCTGCTGTAAAACTCTCAGTAATTACTTACTGCTTACTTAATTGCACGCTTGCTGAAATACCAATCGGTATATTCATAGCCTTGATCTTTACGCTCGGCCGCTTCTTGCATTGTTGCTGGTGGCGGAACAATGCAATCATCACCTGGCTGCCAGTTTTCAGGAGTTGCTACCTTGTGCTCATCACTAGTTTGCAAGGCTTTCAGTACGCGTAAAAACTCATCTACGCTACGGCCGTTACTCATTGGGTAGTAAACCATTGCGCGTAAAATACCCTCTGGATCAATAATGAAGGTAGCGCGAACCGCCGATGTATCGCTCGCACCTGGCTGAATCATGCCGTAAGATTTTGCAACTTCCATGGATAAATCGGCGATGATTGGGAAGCCAATCGTTACACCGAAGTTCTCTTCAATGTTGCGCGCCCAAGCAATATGCGAGTGAACGCTATCAATCGAAAGGCCAAGTAATTCGCAGTTAAGTGCTTCGAACTGCGGTTGGCGTGTTGCGAAAGCAGAGAACTCAGTAGTACATACCGGCGTAAAATCAGCTGGGTGTGAAAATAATACCAACCACTTGCCTTTGTAATCCGCTAACGATTTTTGACCGTGAGTGGTTTTCGCATTGAAATCTGGTGCTGGTTTGTTGAGCTCTGGGAACTTGATATTTACTTCAGACATTTTATTTCTCCAAATGGACTTACCGTAATGTGAGCCGTTTTAATAACGCCTCTCTAAATTAGACGCTACTAATATTGCATAAGCATATAACATTTGGAACTAAGAACGCTAGATAGCTTTAATAGGTTTTTCCGATTAAGCATTTTTTACTCTCGTTTATCTTACGTAAGCTAATGATATTAATCTTTTTAATTTGATTTATTATGCCTAAATTAAAGTGTGGATTTATCACTTTTCATACGTTTTAGTTTCCATTGCACAAGCAACTGCACTATTTTTTTCACTAAAGGCAACACGATAAGCAAGGTTGGAAACGCTACAATCCACGACCAAGCCCATGCCGAAAGCCAATTAGCGAACGTTATTTGGGCAAAACCCAAGGCCTTTATAGTGCTTACCAGAGAAATAATTGCTGTCATTAATACCGATAAGATGAACGGCATGAGAAACTTTTCAATTAATGGAAACGGATGATCTTTCAATGTTTCACTCCTGTAAATTCTAAAAATTATCCAGCACTACTCTTGCCACTCAATTAAAAATGCGCCGCGCATTTCACCTAAGTTAAAATCAACGGCTTCATCGTTTGGATACAAACGGTCGATTTCGGCCTTCAATTCCGGTTCGATATTTCCGCCGTGGCAAGCTAAGCAATGTTGCGCTGTTGGAATTGCACGCATACTAATGTGCTGTTCACCCTCACTTATAAAATCAACAGCCTTGGCCTTGCCTTCACTAGCTTGGTAGTTATCCATCAGTTCAGCGTATTTCTCGGCAAACTCCTCAGGCACCTCATTTAAAGCATTCCGGTTCCGATGGGAGATCCGGGTTACCTTAGCCTTGTCGCCGTCATGATTAGCAGTAATATCCTGAGCCTCTAAATTACATACGTGCAACGCTGCCATTGGCCCATCTTCCATCATGGCTGTCATTAGAACCGTACCTAGGTCTTTTTGTAACGCCATGGCTAAATCGTTAGCGGCTTCTTTATCGGCGGCGTTGGTAGCCATTGTTAGTATCGAGGTGCTGATAAATACACCGAATAAGAGTTTAGATCTCATTTTCATTTGTTTTCCTCTCGAGTTAATTCTTAATTAAGCGTTTAATAGTTTAGAGCTTATTAATTTAGCATTTGCTAATATATATAAGCTTAGATTACCATTCCCTGGCGTGCAAATATCTTCGATTTTATCGCCGGCCGTGTGGTGAGTATTTCTGTAATTTTCGCTGCAGGGTTCGCCGGTGCATCCCTAGTGAATTTGCCGCTGCAGTGATATTGCCATTGTGAAGCATAAGTGCACGTTGAATATGTTCCCATTCAACTTGAGCGGGGGTAAGTAAATCTGGCGCCTCATCATTCTTATTGCTATTTACACCAGAACCGCCAGTGATTCGATTCAACAACTCAGCAAATCCAACTGGCTTTGCTAAGTAATCAGTTGCGCCTCGGCGCATAGCCTCAACCGAAGTAACAATGCTGGCATAACCGGTGAGCATAATTAAGTGTGTCGGTTGAAACCTTTCTCGTAAACTCTGAATGGCATCTAAACCGGAGCTATTCGCTAACCGCATATCCAAAAAAATCGCATGCACTTCCTTTTGTGCTTGTGCCAAGGCCTGCGCAGGTTCCGCAAAGGTTAGCACGCGAAAATCGGTATTCAGGGCAAAACGACGTTCCAAAATATCGCGAAAGGTTTCATCGTCATCGATAATAAATACGCTAGCACACACTACAAAAAACCTTATTTTTCAGCTTTAATTTCAATCTTGATTGGGCTGGCTCTTTATGGGCAGGCTCTTTATGGGCAAGGACACCTGCGTTACCACCTGCTGTCCTTCTCGCTGCCAAACAACCTCACCGGCAAATTTTTCTATGGTGGCATTGCTCACTACCGCACCCACACCAAAGCCACTATCACTTGCAATAATTCGCGAACCCAACGCCGCTAATTGCGCCTCATTGAGCGAAGCGTTGTAATTACTTACCGCCATCAAAACCCTACCTCTAGCCAACGTTAAACTAACCGTAACCGGGGTATTTGATTCAAGGGCAGCATCACATGCGTTGGTTACTATGCTTGATAATGCAGGCGCTAGCGTGGGATCAGCTTCAATGAGCTCATGCCCTGTATAAGCATAAGGTAACCACTTTACCTCCACTTCAGGCCGCGTAATACTGATTACATGTTGCAAGGTTTGCCAGATCTCACTTATTAAATAATCGGAGCGCCGCTTTTCGCGAATAGCATCGGCAACACCACGCCAATTTTCTAGCTCTGTTTCAATTCTAGAAAATTCATGAACAATCGGCGCCAACCAATCCGGATTTGGCTTTTGCTCCGCTGCCTCCTCTAGTAAGAAGCGCAGCGATTGCGCTGGTGTAGCTACCTCATGAGTTAACTGGGCGGCCGCAGTGCCTATGGCCAATAATTGCTCATCGCGGAGTTGCCGCTCACGCAGTTGTTGAATCGAAGCTTCCCGCTGTGTGAGTTGATAACGGAAGTAAAAAATAACGCCCGCAATAACAGCACTAGTGATCACAAAACTCAACACCATGGCATAAAAGTGCGAAACCATCTCTGCGTCATGGTGATGTACTGGTAACAACCAAATTTGTAGGGTTTGCGCTGCTACACTCACCAAGAGTATAAATACTGCGTAAACCGGAGGCAGCAGAATAAACGCCATCACAACGGGAATCAGTAACACCGCATTAAATGGATTACTCGCCGCGCCGTAAACCGCAATCAGAGAATTAAATGCAAGCACATCCAGTATCAGGAGGAGCGCCGCCAACCAAGGCGATGGCCGCATTGAGCGGCGATAAGCCCAAACCAACAAGAACGACATATTATTCTCTGCGCCTTAAGTTAATAACGACTAAAAAACATAGCTTACAGCAAGGTTCACTGAACGCCCTGCGCCCGCCAACTGTCGAAATCCCGCTGCATTATTCGCCTTAAATTCAGCGATACTCACACCACCTAGTGGCTCTTCATAGTATTTATCAAAGAGATTTAACACACTCAAACCAACACTAATATTATCACCCCGCCAGCGGCTACTTAGATTCACTAAGCCATAACTTGCAGTGGTGTTCTCTAGGCGGCGGGTATCTACATCATCTTTTTCGCCTACCCATTCATAACTCAGAGTATTTTCAAAGTTTTGCCACTGTTGCAACAATGAGAAAGACGCCGTTATCGGTTTAATTTGATACAGGGCTTCATTACTTCTATGGCGTTCACCCTCCGTTAACGATAGTTTACCTTGCATAAACCAATCACCAAAACGCCCTGATTCCATCACACGTGCATTAGCATAGGCATCAAAGCCATACAAATTGGCATCTACATTGGTAAATTGTAAAACATTGCGTTCCCCAGCAGGCTCATTCGAACGATTTATTTCACCGATAACTTCTGCATCGATGTAATCACTTACTCGCGTATAATACGGCGCTAGTTCTATATCCCAAAGGCCATTCTCCGCCAGAAAACGGTAACTTAAACTAAAGGTATGAGCCGTTTCCGGTTCCAGATCAATGCGCCCAACATAACCATTGCCATCGCCATACCAGCCTATCATCGTGGTCGCCATCGGGCTTCTGCCCCATGAATAGCGCTCGTACAAATTGGGAGCCCTATTCTTCCGAGCCATACCAATACTCAATGTATGCTGGTCATTAAAGGCATAAGTGGTGAGTAAGCTTACATCAATTAATATATCGCTTTGTTTGCGGTTGGCATTATTAAAATCATCAGCCGCAGCTGCATCAAGATTGGGCATGCCCATCATGCCCGGCATCCGATTATAAGGCTGCACCTCACCCGCATTGGTTTGTACGCGCTCAACTCGAATACCAGTTGATGTTAGCCACTGGCTCGACCAAGCCCGCTCAGATTCTAAATACCCGGTAATCCGTTGGCGCTTACCATCACTAATATTAATGTAATCATTCGGCCCCATCATGGCTGAACCATTAACGGCTGGCCACCAATCTTCTAAACGATAATCAAAGAACTCATGGCCAACACGTAGTTGATGATCACTAGCTAAAGGTATTTCCCAACGTAATTGATAACTATAATCGTCCGCTTCGGTATCCATAGGCATCATTCCGGGCTTTTCATCGGTGAAAAAACCCATTTGGTGCTGCACATGCTGCCAATGAATTTGCGCCGAGAAATCACTATTTCCCATTGCTGTTTGATAAATCGCGGTAGCTCCAAAACTTTCGTTATTGGTCATATCCATGTATTGATTTGGATAACCTTGAAAAGGAATCGCTTGATACGTTAATTTTACTGCCAGTTGCTGCTCATCATCTTTTACCGCGGCAGTAATGGCATGATTTTCAGCGCGATAAAGTGTATCAAGCACGCGTTCACCGTTGCCGTCCTCATAGCTTTTCGCATCTTCAAAAGAACCGCTGTAACTGAAACTTAGCCAATCGTTGGCAATACGTGCATCGGCTGCATAAACCTGAGCATCGCTGTTACTTCGGTATTCGGCAGAGATTCCCCCACTACGCCAGCTCAGCTGAGAACTATCGGTAAATTCGGGTGCTATAGTATTCAAGCGGATTACGCCCGCGATATTATCGCCACCCATACTCACTGGCGCTACGCCGGCAACTACTTGTGCGGTTTGTACCTGGTTTGCAGAAACATAAGAGAGTGGCGGATTCATTTGGTTTGCGCATGAAGCGGTGATATCGGTACCATCAATCAATACTTTAATACGATCGCCCATCAAACCGCGCATCACCGGCAGTGCCGATACACCGCCAGCGGATGAAAAATCAACGCCTTGTTCGCGCAACAAGCGATCAACGGCACCAATATCTTCGCTATGCTTATGATTTTCGCCACGTACTTCGATAACTTCTATGTTATCTGCAGCTGCTGGAAAACTAAAAAGAATGGCTAAAGTGAGGGGAGATATTCTATAAAAAAATGGCATGAATAACGCTTCCAACTTGATTTCGATGCTCATCAGTATAAGCCTGCAAAGCAGTTAGCTGAACGCGTCAAATTGTCACGTAGTATTACAATAACACTCGCTTCAACTCCGCGATATTTTTACAGCCCGTTCCCCAACAGGCGATTGCGAGTTCGTATTTGAGCTGCTCGATTACACTAATGCAATCGGCCGTAGAGTGCCGAGCCGCCGCAAGGATAGCGCCAGCAATGGAGGTTACCGATGCTCCCAACGCTAAGCACTTTGCTATATCTAGGCCACTTCGAATACCACCGGATGCAATGATCGGCAGCTCAACGGGTTGCTTTTGCAACAACTGTAGCAACTGAACTGTAGAATACCCCCAATCGGCAAATATTTTTGCCGCTTCTTGCTTGCGAGCATCCTTTGTCAACGCCCCTTCTATGGCAATGAAACTCGTGCCACCTGAGCCCGCCACATCAATAGCCGAAGCCCCCGCTTGTTGGCAGATCCTAGCCACTTCTGGGGTGATACCCATGCCAACTTCCTTCACAATAACGGGTAGCTCACAATGCTCGATACTCTCATACAAGCACGCGATGCTCCCTTGCCAATCGGTATCGCCGTTATCTTGGAAAATCTCTTGCATCGGGTTTAGGTGAATAATCATGGCATTGGCGCCGATTTGTTCGGCTAACCGATTCAAACAGTTACGATCCGCCCATTGAATTAAATTTGCTAAACCCACGTTTCCAAACAGTGGCGCGTTTCCCGCCCACTTGCGCAAATGTTTACTAATGCCTTGGTCATTTTTTTCTTCAACACTAATTCTTTGGGAGCCCACACCTAGGGCAATTCCACATTCGTGAGCCGCTTCTGCCAAATTTCTATTGATCATCGCGGATTCCGCGGTTCCCCCGGTCATCGAAGCAATCATAACCGGTGCCGCCAGTTGAAAATCTAGGAATTGGCAACGGGTATCAATGGCAGAAAAATTGAAATCAGGCAAAGCCCAGTGTGGTAATTGAATATCATCAAAGCCGGCGGCAAAGGTTTGTTCAAGAGCTAAATCAATGTGTGATTGCTTTCTATCCATCCGTTTTATCATCCCTGTTGGCCATACCGAGTGCATGGTGCTCCCGTTCTAACAAAACCATGTGCGGCATGGTTAAGGCTGCTAAACCAATAAATATAAGCGTAATAAGGCGTTGGTCCCATGTACCCTGCAGCATAGTGCCAACAACGCCCGCCGCCAATATAGGCATTACTGTAAGTGCAGCAATCACGCCAAGCGCTGTTTTGCGTTGGTTGCTATCGAGTTTCGCCCACTGTTCGCGCATATGTTTTGGGCTATGTAATAAGGCAAAAAATAGTGCGAAATAGATGAGAGGGTGAAATAAAACAGCACTCCAAAACAGTGCTCCGAGCGCAATGATTAGGTTAGCTCTCTGGCTCAGCGCTTTTTTCCCCGATTTCAGCAAATCTAGAAAAATCATCCCGGCGGCAACCGCCATGAACACAAGCGTGATATTTATAATCCACTCAGCTTGCACGGGAGTTACCATAAGTTGATTGAAGATAGTGTTTACAATAGTTGCGTTAAACAGCATTGGCAGCCCTAAAATTATAGTACCCGCAGCAAGGGCTAGCCCGTGTTGTTGAGGGTAGTAATCACGGCCAAAATGCAGAGCAGAAACAAACAGAAATACACTCAAGCCAGCTACTGGGAAAACTACCCAGAACGCGATGAAACCTATACCTATGGCCAAATAGCGGCTAGCCCAAAACGCTTGCTGGGGTATTGATTGCAGTTGCCCCAGGCGTTTCGCGATATAAAAATCAAACGCACCATGGGGCAATCCAGCGAGTACCGCTAGGGTTAAAACCACCAACACAAAGGGTGAAAGTTCAAGCATACAGTGTCCGTAAAAACGTTGTTTTGGGTGCTGCCTTCATCACTTGCCATAAACTCGAGAGGTTCGGCGAAGACATAAACGAAGCGAAATCATCGGGCCGCATGTGCTCGGCCATTTTCATAAATACCAATGGCAATTTATGCGGCTCGGTTTCTACCACACGTAGTAATTTACTATCAAACCATTGCAACAATGGTGTGTGTAATTGATAACGGGGCGCCCTCCCTTTTACGATCAATTCTGCATTCATTTTTGCCCAGCGCTTACTTTCTAAGTACCCGTAACCGCTGGCCGTTCTTATTTGTTGTGAAGCGAGTTGTTGCTTGAATTTTTCTTTCAAGCCCATCGGTAAAATCGCCATTTCTTCTCGTTGGGGCGCTGTACGAACACCCAAACGCTGCAAAGTAGCTTGCAAATAACCCCGTAACTCACTTTGCTCCGGTGGATCCACACAAAACTGGGTTACTTCCACCAAGGCGCGGCTCTCATCTAACGGTAGAACATAATCAAAGGTAAAGCGCCCTGATTGCATGCGCATATTGCTCATCAACTGAGCCGTCGATTCATCAATACTTGAAGTAAGCTCTACTTCCACACCAATAAAGCACTGCTTTACCCGCATATCGGCCAATTTACAGGGCCGAGTGTCCACAACTAAGGTGCTCGTTATTAGCTCATTTTCCACTGCTTGGCCCATGATGATTTCAACTTGGGGGTGCTTGCTCACTCGAGCACTTAAATCGGCATAAGCATCGCTGCCTCGTACTCGATAATATTGGTAGCGCAGGCCCGTATGGGTTTGTTGCGGCGGACGCGCCGTCGGCGCTGATTGCTTTACCGGATATACATCATCCGCTACGCTGAAGCACCATTTTTCATAGCGAGTATAGGGAATACCGATCGGCGGATGTTGTGCGAAAAAGCTGAACGTTTTGTTATCGTTGAGGGTTTCACGCTGTTCGAGGAGAGTAATTTTACCTGGAAGCGGTTTATTTGCCGCTTCGAAAACACTGAGCAGCTCATCGCATAAGGAAAGCCCTGCTAGCCCTGCGCCAATAATGGTTAGCCAATTATCTTTTGAGTTGCCTTCCGCCATACCACCTCCGTTGCTCTAATCCACGGCCCGGTTACCTGCCGGTTAAGTTCAGCACCGAGGCTGGTTTTCCGTAACTTGGGTGCGGCTGATACCGCCACAGGCTTGGTTTTAACAGAAATTCGCCGCAGCTTGCAGCACACAAAGTAAACTTGCGCAGCCGCGATAGCATTTTACGCTGCCGCCATTGCATCGCTTGCTCAGCGTAGATAGATCGGCCAATGCCCTGGTATAAACGCCCAGCGGTAAGAATGGCTAGGCGCGAACGAAAGGGTAACAATGCAATCCCCGCGTACGCCGAGCGATAATAGCCATCGGCAAGCTCTAGTAAATGCAAAATAGCATCACGCACCTGCTCAGCTAATACTTCATCAGCCGCAACAATCTCACTTGGCGCTGCATTCAACCACTCCCTTGGAATATAGCGGCGGTTCATTGAAGCATCTTCATAAACATCACGGGCAATGTTGGTAAGCTGCATCCCGATGCCTAAATCGTTGGCATGCCGAATCGCGCGCGGATCATCGCAATACAAGGCTTGGCACATCATTTCGCCCACAGTGCCGGCCACACAATAGCAATAATCCAGTAACTCAGCCTCGTTCTCGATAGCTACTTCACCTACATCGTAAGCCATACCGCGCAAAAACTCGGTAATCGAGCTGGCTGCTACCGTAAATTTCGCCTCAACGTTTTTGGGTTCAGCTTTATCTACTTCTTCACTGTTTGTTTCATTGCTCGTGTTTAGAACACCTTTGCTTATCGTACTTTTGCTTACAGTACTTTTGCTTACAGTACTTTTGCTTACAGTACTTTTCGGACCACTACTTTTTTCAGCGCTCTGTTTCGTGGTTTGGCTTTTTAGAATATTAGCTCGAATACTGGCAAGTTGCTCGGCGGCGGCAACATCGGTGGGCGCTTCATCAATACGATCATCAATATCACGCAAAAAAGCATATAAACCTGTTGCCCGGCGCAGTTCTTCTCGGTTTAAAAATATGCCGGCCAGATAAAACGATTTACCATGCTTTTTTAACGTATCAAGCTGAGCCGATAGATCGAGTTGGATATCCATACTTAGCCTATGCGGTTGCTTTTGGTAATAGCTTTTCTACTACTTTCGCTGCACATAAAACACCCGGCATACCTGCACCGGGATGAGTTCCCGCACCGCTCAACAACAGGTTAGTGTAATACTCAGATTGGTTATGGAAGCGAAACCATGCCGATTGTGTGAGCGTGGGCGCGATGGAAAAACCTGCGCCATCTACACTTCGGTAGTCATTTTTAAAATCGTTAGGTGTCATGGCAAACACTGCCGTTATGTTCTCTTCCAAGCCCGGCAGTAGGGTATCGTTTAACGCTTTTATAATACGCGCCCGAAGTTTTGGTTCCTCGGTTTCCCAATCAATATCAGCACGTAAGTTCGGCACTGGCGCCAGCACGTAAAAACTATCACAGCCTTCTGGTGCAAAAGATGGATCCGTTGCGGTTGGGCGATGCAAATAGAGAGAAAAATCAGCCGGCATTTCTTTTTCCGCGAAAATTTCCGCTAATAATGCTTGGTAACGCTTACCAAGCCAAATCGTATGGTGTTCAACGTCCGGATACTGTTTCTTCGTGCCGAAAAATAACACATACAAGCCCATCGAACGCTTGCTATAATTCACTTTTAGCTTAAGTTGCAAGCTCTTAAACGCATCGGGTAAAAGATGTTTATACAAAAACAGTGGATCGCCATTGAATATGAAATAATCGGCAGCTAGGGATTCATTATCTTTAATTTGGGCGTTCACGATGCGCTTGCCCTCAGTGGTGAAGCCCGTTACTTCAGTATCCTTAACGATCTTTACACCTTCCTCCAGCATCAATTTCTCAAGTGCCGCAATAATGGCGCCTGTGCCGCCCATTGCGAAATGAATGCCATACTCTCGTTCTAAATAATGAATCAAGCCATAAATGCTTGTGGTATTAAACGGATTTCCACCTACCAATAACGGCTGAATAGAAAATGCTTGGCGCAATTTATCGTTCTTTAAATGTTTACTCACCATCTGCCAAACGGTTTGATCGGCACGCAAACGGCCCAGATGAGAAATTTGCCCAATCATGGTGGATAACTTATGAAAGGGTTGATCTGATAATTGCTCAAAACCGATATCGTAGATTCTCTTGCTGTGCGCAATGAGGTTTTTATAATTCTCTTTGTCGGCGGGCTCTATCTTATCGATTTCTGCAAGGGTATCTTCCACCGAGCCGCCATAATTGAAACGCGTTTGATCGTTGCTGAAATAAAATTGATACCAAATATCCAGCGCCACAAACTCAACATAATCTTCTCGGCGCTTGTTGAATAATGCAAATAACTCATCAAATAAGAACGGGGCCGTGATCACCGTTGGGCCAGCATCAAACTTAAAGCCTTCGCGCTCAAAAACTTGTGCCCGGCCGCCAATAGCTGAATTTTTCTCAACTAAGGTAACTTCATGGCCTTTGGCTCTCGCTCTTAAGGCCGCAGCAATACCACCAAACCCGCTTCCTATCACAACAGTGTGCATTAATTCACAACCTCTAAATCAGTTTTTAGTTCGGGCAGTTTCAACAACATCTCATCGCGGATTTCTGAAAAACTTTGATAAATCGCATGTGGCAAAGTGCTCAGAATTTTATCGGCGGTATCCAAATGCTTGATTACCGCAGTTCGCAGTGAAACTTCGGCTGCGTCCGGATTCGTGCGGTCCAAAAGCCAATAGCCATTCAAGCGGCGATCTTTATCCACCTCTCTGTCTTTCCAATCATCAAGCAATTGATATGCAATGCCAAATTCTGAAAAACCTGCAATAGCTCGTTCTATTTCACTATTATCCGAATGCTTCACCAACATTGCGCCTATCGCCGGCATGGCAAACAAGGCACCTGATTTATTTTGCACCGCAGTGCAATAATCCGAATAGCTAAAGTTATGCAGTTTACTAATATCACAATCATCAATTTGGCCTTCAGCGGCGGCTTGCACAGAATCACGAACCAGCCGAATCAGGGCTTGGCGGGTAACCGCAGAAATATCGGGTGTGCAGGATAGCTGGAACATGGCTTCTACCAATAACGCATCGCCTAAACACACTGCGGTTGCTTGGCCATACTTGCGCCAAACAGTTGCTTTCCCATTCCGGCTCGCATCGGCATCCATTAAATCATCATGAATTAACGATGCTTGATGTACTAATTCACAAGCAATCGCTAAACATTCGCTTTGTTGGCTAGTAAGGCCCAAATTGGAACTGGTAGAAAGTGCCAATCGCATGCGTGAACGCTTGCCCTTAGCAGAAAAATGATGAGCCCAGGCCGCGCTCAACGATTCATATTGCTGGCTCATGCAGTTGCTCAGAATGCGCTCGCATTCAAAGAGCATGTGGTCAATGTTCGATCTATCGTTTAGTACAGAGCTGCTCATAAAAGCCTCCATAATTTGATCGAAATCTGGCAAGCGGCCTCAAGTGAGGCCCACTTGCCACTTTCCCTTTTAACGGCTTTCTTCTGAATTGCTCACAGTTGTTGCTGCGTACCAGATTAACAAGCCAAATGCGATTTTGTTCACAACATCAGCTAGGTTGTACACGATATTCAGTGCTGCTTCATCGGCAGTACCTGTCATGTATCCGAGTACATATCCCAAGGGATAGATAGCCCAACCGATAGTTACAATCCAACGCATGGCTGAATACGCAAATTTAACCGCAGGTGGTGCTTTCGCAGCAGCTGCTTTGCCAGCCTCACCGAAGAACACTTCGTATAGGATGTAGAACCAACCTAGCATACCAATTACAAAACCTACGTAGAGGTTGATGTAGCCAGCCTCGCCCAAGTAACCACCAATTAGCATCACCAAGGTACCTACGAGTAAGCGCCAGAAAATACCCGACGTTGCGGCACCGATAGCCCGTAAGATCAGGTAAAACTCAATCATCAATAATGGCACCGTGAGGAGCCAATCAATGTAGCGATACACGGTTGGCGATTCGCCTGTAGCCACCCAAACATCTCGCATATAGAAATAATGGAATGCGGCAATGAGTGTTACCAGTGCTGATACAGTTAACGATGTTTTCCATTTATTCGATACAGCTTGCGTCTCCCAAAGGAAAAACACCGTAGCGGCCACAAGGGCCATCGATATCAGCCAGAAACTAATCCCAACGAAATCGTCGGGCTGCAAGTTTGCGGCATTAGCACTACCGGGAACGAGCAGCAGTAACGATGGAGCCATTACTGCCTGCCATTTTTTAAATTTAACGGTCATAATGCACCTCGTATAATGTAAAGTTTCACCTCAGGCTGTAACCGCTCAAGAGCCGAAAAGGTGAGCAAAATGCGGCGAGCATAAAAACAGTTTGATCGATTTTTATACGCAGCCTTTACATATAATTAACTTTCGCTATTAAAGATCACACAATGGAAGATATAAATTCGTTGAATATTTGCTTTTCATTGTTCATGGTAGCTAGTTGAAGCAAGCTGGCCGCTTGCGTTAATTCAATTTAACGAACTCCGTTAAACGCCCAAGCAACTGAAAGTGGCAGTTGGCCGCCCTGAAAGATTGATTGTGAGGATTCAACATGAAGTTTTTAACAGCAAATGAGGTAGCACGCCTTATTCAACACGGTGAGTTAACGAGTGCAGAAGCCACAGAATTTCACCTAAGCCGAATAAAAACACTGAATCCCAGCTTAAACGCCTTCGTTTATGAAAATAGTACCGCCACTCGTGCTGCTGCTCGCAACCGCGATTTGGCCCAAATAAACAATGAACCCCTTGGGCTTTTACATGGTGTGCCCATATCAATTAAAGAGTGCTTTCTTTGGGCAAATACACCTACTACCTTGAACTTTCCACCCAAGCGCGCCTACCAAGCCAACGAAACCTCTATTTTAGTGAAGCGCCTGCTCGATGCCGGTGCGGTTATTCTTGGCAAAACCAACGTACCTACGCTGTTGGCTGATGCACAAACATTCGGCCCTCTGTATCCAACCGCCAACAACCCGTTTAACCTTGATTATACTCCGGGTGGTAGCACTGGCGGTGGTGCTGCTGCAGTGGCCGCCGGGCTCTCGTGCTTCGAGCTTGGCAGCGATATTGGCGGTTCAATTCGTAACCCGGCGAGCTTTTGCGGTTTGTTCGGCCTGAAGCCCACCGAGAATGGTTATGCCTCCGATGGCCATGTGCCGCCGTATCCAGAAAAGAATATTGGCATTAGTGTTATGAACCATACCGGCCCGCTGGCACGTTCCGTTGCCGACCTTCAACTCGCCTACAACGTGCTTTATCAAGCCGATTGGCAGCGGTTACGGTATTTACCGATCGATACTCAACCGAGTGTTATTAACCCTTCTGCAGAAAAGCCGTTAACAGGCTGCACCATAGGCTACTTCGATACGTTAATGGGCCTACAAGCGGGCAGCGATGTGCAAAGAGCGATGGTAGCCATGCGCAATAAAGTTGAGGCGGCGGGCGCAAAAACAGTAAGAATTACTATCGATAATGATTTAGCTGAACGCATGATTAAGGTTTGGGCCACATTATTTGGCTTTATGCTGGGCTTAAACCTTGCCTGGCCAGTGCGGAAGATTTTTCATTGGAAATTTAATCCGGCATTGAAAGCATCGCGATTGCCAGCTAGTGAGGAATTGAAGCGCGGCTTGAGTTTAGATGCCCAGGCTTTCAGTTCGGCGCTTGCAGCTCGAGAACAACTAATTGCCGAAGTAAACGAACTATTTAGCCAATGTGATAGCGTTTTGAGCCCCACGGCTTTAGGCCCCGCATTCCCCCATAACCACAAGCATCATAAAATTATGTTAGATGGCGAAGCTATCCCCTATCTTGATTACTGTTTTCCCTTCGTAGCGTTTTACAACCTCACTGGGCACCCTGTGTTAACCGTACCAGCGGGTTTAAATGCTAACGGTCTGCCAGTGGGCTTATCCCTTAGCGCGCCGCATCATCATGAGCAGCACTTATTCGCACTCGGCGCAGTATTAGAGCAGTTAGGCTATCGGTTCCAAGCGCCTGAGCTATAGATCTAAATGGCAAGTTAGCTTGTAAACACAAACTAATACCTTTGTAACCTTTACGGTAATTATGAATCAGCCTTATTATCCAGTTCGCAATCGCCGGCCACAACGTGAACGCAAGCCAAAACCAGAAAATTTGAGCTACTTTGAGCAAGCCTTTAGCTGTTTAAAGCAAGCGCCTGAGCGCATAGAAATCTTGCGGGAAAATCTTGCTCATTATCAGCAGAAAAAACATTTACCCAAATCGGCGAAAGCGGCAATTACTCGCTTTGAATATCTATTGGCCGTTACCGAAGACCCGGAAGAAATGGAACGCCGAGTGATGGAAGATAGTTACGAGGGCCGCAAATTCCGGCAAATGCCGCTATTACTCAAAGGGCTTTGCCCAGAGTAATAAACGGCTTAGGGCTTGAAAATAAGGTTTAAAGTAGCGTTTGGCAGCAGCGCTTTTTCATGAGTTCTTTTTAATCGCTTTGCGAATCAAACTCCGAGTTGGCCGCCGCTTTGGCTTTTCACTGGCACCTTTACTTGCATCAAACTTTGCCCGAGTATTTTTCCGATTCTCAGGCCGTGGTTTTCGTTTTCTATGTCCGGGAGGAGCTTCCGACGATGAATGCGCCACCGATTTCAACAATATATCTAACTCTTGCTTGGTTAAATCGCGCCATTCACCAATACCCAAGCCTTTCAACTCAATATTCATAATGCGAATACGCTCAAGCTTCTTCACTTCATAACCAAAATGTTCACACATTCTGCGAATCTGCCGATTTAAACCTTGTACTAAAATAATCTTAAACACAAATCGGGATATTTTCGTTACTTTACATCGTTTGGTTACTTCACCGAGTATGGGCACACCGCTGCGCATACCCTGAATAAATTCATCCGTTATTGGTTTATTTACGGTAACCACATATTCTTTTTCATGATTGTTACCAGCGCGCAAAATTTTGTTTACCAAATCACCGTTGCTGGTAAGAAAAATTAATCCTTGGGAATCTTTATCCAACCTTCCTATTGGGAAAATACGTTTTTCATGGTTTACAAAATCAGCCATATTCGCTTTTTCAGCGGAATCGGTAGTGCTCACAATCCCCACAGGTTTATTCAAAGCTATAAATACAAAACCATCTTTATTTTGTGATTCAATCAGCTGGCCATTTACTCTCACTTCATCATTAGGCCCAACCTTTTCACCCATCACTGCACGGCGGCCGTTTATGAATACATTCCCTTGTTCAATAAACCGATCCGCCTCGCGGCGAGAGCAAATACCACTCTCACTAATGTACTTATTTAAACGTTTTTCTACTAAGTTCGACATGGCGGGCTTCTATTTAATACCGATGTTCAAGTTTTAAGGTAAATTTCCGATAATTAAGCGCAACGGCTATCGGCCTTTATCTATGCCAATAATTACTGTAACTATAAAGTATATCGGTGCTACAAAACACCGCTCAAGATATCATATTCAGGAGCCGTTTCGGTGCATTTACCAACGCTTATCGCTATTATTTTATTGCTTAACCTTGTACTCGGCGGGCTTCTATTAGTTATCTACCGGTTACGATTAAAGCAACGGTGCTTCCTATATTGGGCTATCTCTTGCTGGGTGTTCGTTATTGGCGGCCTGTTAGCTGCGGCGCGTAATTATATTGAAGCGATTTTGCTCACTCATTGGCTTGCCTCGCTACTCCTTATTATCGCGCCACTGCTTGCTGTTAAAGGCGTTCAACACTTCCGCGCCCGGCGCAGTGCGAAAAGTTGGCAATTACAAGTTCGCTTTGTACTCATCATGGCTATCATGTTAGCCGCATTGGTGCCTATTTTTGCATGGATGGCCCCTTTCACTTCCCTGATTATCGCCGGTTTGTTCGCCTGGGCTCTTTACCTATTGGTCAACATTAAGGCATCCACGCAGTTGCCCCAAAGGCTTCTTTCATTATTTTTCGCATTACACATCCTAACCATGCTCTTACAGGCCGGTGCTATGGCTATGAGTTTAATCACCGCACCAGCAGCACTTACCGCGGCTGAACTAGATACTGGTATTGTTGCCAGCACGGTTTCCAGCTCAGCCGGATTCAACTTAGATCTTATGCTGCACACTACTTTCATCAGCCATTTATTGCTCACCACTACAACAGCGCTGATGTTTCCCTTGTTAGTTTTCTCGAAAACTGAAGAGCGCCTTGTTGAGCTAGCAAATATTGATGATCTCACGCGGCTCAGTAATCGGCGTGCCTTTTTTCTGCAAGCAGATAAGGCTTTTGCGCAAGCTAAAATAGAGGGCTCACCGGTGTGTGTGCTCATGGTTGATTTGGATTACTTTAAAGATGTGAACGACACCTGGGGCCACGCCATTGGTGATGAATGTTTACGCTGGGTGGCTAACGAGCTAAAACAAGCCCTGCGCGATACAGATATCATTGCGCGCGTAGGTGGTGAGGAGTTTGCTATCGCGCTTCCTGGAGTGACATCAACAGCCGCTAAAAACTTAAGTAAAAGATTATGCAAAAATATCTCTGAGAACCCCCTAGAAATCGACAACCACACCATTTCATTATCGGTAAGCATTGGTGGCGTGCTCCG
Source organism: Aliidiomarina iranensis (assembly GCF_003987135.1). Lineage (GTDB taxonomy): Bacteria > Pseudomonadota > Gammaproteobacteria > Enterobacterales > Alteromonadaceae > Aliidiomarina > Aliidiomarina iranensis. The sequence continues at coordinate 220,690 of NZ_PIPJ01000001.1, read as the reverse complement.
CAACGCTCAGCACCTAGATTTTCATAGTTTACTCAGCGATGCCGACAAGGCGCTCTATCAGGCCAAAGAGAATGGCCGGAACCAAGCTGTATTCATTTAGCGATCAGGAGTATTTAGTAAAAGTGTTTCCGTAAAATGTATGCACTAGCACCTTCAGTTGTATTTAAAATACCAATAAAAAAGGAGCGCTATGCGCTCCTTTTTTCACTAACGAGAGTTGAATTATACGTCGAAACGATCCGCGTTCATCACTTTCGTCCAAGCTTTTACGAAGTCATTCACGAACTTCTCTGTTGCGTCGCTTTGCGCGTATACTTCGGCTAGCGCACGTAACTGTGAGTTAGAGCCGAACACTAAATCAACTCGTGTTCCTGTCCACTTCACTTCGCCAGTATTGCGATCACGGCCTTCAAACTCTTCTGCTTCTTCAGTAGTTGGCTTCCACTCAATATCCATATCCACTAAATTCACGAAGAAATCGTTCGTTAGTGTGCCTGGCTTATCGGTAAATACACCATGTTTGCTTTGTTTAAAGTTCGCATCTAAAGCACGCATACCGCCGATTAAAACTGTCATTTCAGGTGCCGTTAGTGTTAATAACTGAGCACGATCAATTAACAGCTCTTCTGTTGGCACGGTGTACCGTGTTTTCAGATAGTTGCGGAAGCCATCAGCAACTGGCTCTAATACCTCGAAAGATTCGGCATCAGTTTGCTCGTCGGTTGCATCGGTGCGGCCCGGCGTGAATGGAACTTCCACGTTGTGGCCGGCATCTTGCGCTGCTTTTTCAACTGCAGCTGTACCGCCAAGCACAATCAAATCAGCAAGTGATACTTTCTTGTTGCCCGATTGCGCAGAATCAAAATCTTTCTTGATACCTTCATAGGTAGCCAGCACTTTCTTCAATTGCTCTGGCTCATTTACTTCCCACGTGTTTTGCGGGGCCAAGCGAATGCGCGCACCATTGGCACCGCCACGGTTATCTGAACCACGGAATGTAGATGCAGACGACCAAGCTGTATAAACCAATTCAGAAACGGTTAAGCCCGAGCCCAAAATGGTTTTCTTCAGTTCAGCAACATCACTTGCGTTTACTAACTCGTGATCAACTTCTGGTACCGGATCTTGCCAAATTAAATCTTCCGCTGGCACTTCTGGGCCAAGGTAACGAGATTTAGGACCCATATCACGGTGAGTTAGTTTGAACCATGCGCGTGCAAATGCATCAGCAAACTCTTCCGGGTTCTTGTGGAAGTGCTCTGAAACTTTACGATAAGCTGGATCTTCTTTCATTGCGATATCAGCAGTAGACATCATCAGCTTCTCTTTTTTCGAAGCATCAGCAGCTGCTGGGGCGTGGTCTTCATCTTTAAGGTCTTTTGCTACCCACTGATGTGCACCGGCAGGGCTTTTCGAAAGCTCCCACTCATAGCCAAACAACACATCGAAATAGCCGTTATCCCATTTCGTTGGTTGCGCCGTCCAAGCACCTTCTAGGCCACTCGTAATGGTGTCGCCACCTTTACCTGTGCCATAGCTATTTTTCCAGCCAAAGCCTTGCTGCTCAATCGGAGCTGCTTCTGGCTCTGGGCCTAAGTGCGAATCAGGTGCCGCGCCGTGAGTTTTACCGAAGGTGTGGCCACCCGCCGTTAGGGCAACTGTTTCATAATCGTTCATCGCCATGCGCTTGAAGGTTTCGCGTACATCGCGGCCAGAACCAATTGGGTCTGGGTTGCCGTCTGGGCCTTCTGGGTTTACATAAATCAAGCCCATTTGCACTGCTGCCAATGGCGTTTCTAGTTCGCGATCACCACTGTAGCGCTTGTTGCCCAACCATTTATCTTCTGCACCCCAGTAGATATCTTCTTCTGGTTCCCAAATATCTTCACGGCCGCCACCGAATCCGAAGGTTTTACCACCCATAGATTCAATCGCAACATTACCTGTTAACACGAATAAATCGGCCCAAGAGATTTTGTTGCCATACTTTTGCTTCACTGGCCACAATAAGCGGCGCGCTTTATCTAAATTACCGTTATCTGGCCAGCTATTCAGCGGCGCAAAACGTTGGTTACCAGTGCCTGCACCACCGCGGCCATCACCCATGCGGTAAGTACCGGCAGCATGCCAGGCCATACGAATCATGAACGGACCATAATGGCCGTAATCAGCTGGCCACCAATCTTTTGAATCTGTTAATACAGCTTCAATATCTTTTTTCAACGCTGCGTAATCGATACTTTTGAAGGCTTCAGCGTAATTGAAATCTTCACCGAGTGGATTTGATTTCTTGTCGTTCTGGTGCAGGATCTTTAAATTGAGCTGATTCGGCCACCAATCTAAGTTTCTAGTGCCAATACTACCCATGCGCGTGTTACCACCGTGCATTACTGGGCATTTGCCACCTGTTGAATTGTTATCCATTGCTATATCCTCTTTTACTTATTGTCGATAAAACGAGTGATTTACCGCTATGTTTTTGTAATTAAAGCCAGAACTTCACTAATTACGAAAACATCTAAAATTTTCCACTAATGAATATAGACCCCAGTAGCACGCATTGAAAGTTTGTTTTCTCGAATAGCTTAATAGATTTTTTGAATGCAAAATCTTTTACTAATAGTTAATGCAGATAAAAGTAGCGCCTAACTGGATTTCTGGCATCATATAACAGCTCTTAAAAACTGAATAAAAATAATAATTTCGGAGTCCTTATGGAAGTTTACCGCCGCCATATGCGCCAACTGAATCGGAATTTGTTACTGATCACCGCGTTACTCATGGCATTCTGGTTAGAATTTAGTGTTTTTCAATTACGTCCTGAGTTTACCGGCATGCTTGGCTTTGCCACTGAGAGAGCGGTAAAAACTTTGGCCTTTTGGGCTTGGCCCATGCTGTTCTTTATGTTTTTCCAACCCATCATAAACAAATTTGTTTTTCTTGATTACGATGGCGAAATAATCCCAACAACCTTTCGCTTTGAAACGCGCTTTTTCTTCACTGTGCTGTTTTTATACGCGTCTATTGGGTTACTCGCCGTAACCCTGGTTAACTCCGCACTGGGTATCATTAATTTGGGGTGGGCCGCTTACACAGAATCCTTGCAATTTAGTTTTCACAATCACCTGCTCATTCAGTTTATCCGCTCGTTTACTTTTCCGGCGGGCACTGTAGCTGACGAAACAATTCATTCACCCGTAAGCATGATAATCAATACACTCATTTTACTGTTTGGCTACGTGCTCTATAGCTTCGTGTTGATTGCAACCAAGGGTAGGCCGGATGTTTTCATCAAGCACAATAAATCTTATGAACAGTATGAGGCTCACAATGTATTTTTCGTAAGTAGTATTCTACGTGTCAACCGAAGGTTAAAATCTAAAGTAGCGCCAACCCTGTTTGTCATTCTCTTCTTTGCAGCGTTAATAGCAACCATCTTTGTGCCTGCTCTTAACGAATCGCAAATTATTCGGTTGTTTTGGATTTTAGTTCTTCATTCCGCGTTGTTTTTGGTGGCACGCGCTTGTTACCGCTTTTTGAAACTATGGTGGGATAAAATATTCGCGGTTCAAGATTATGAGTACACTGACCCCGTGTTCTATGAATCTCAAGAATCCTGGCTAGATAGTGATAAAGGGGGTTATGCTTGGATTAGCTATTATGCTTCAGCCCCCACCAATTCGAAAAGGTCTTCGCCTTCGTTTTTTAAAAGGCCTAGCTGGGAACTACCTAAATTCATCAGCATCATTTGGATAGCTGCCATTGAAATAGTTCTATTTTTTATTGTATTGGCGGTTTTGGGTGGTTTTGCATTCGGCTACCACCCGGCGTACATCGAAATGATCAAATCTTTGAATGCGGTGGCTATGGTAAAAGCGATCTACCAACACACTGGGTTCTTCTGGCATGCTGTTTTTGCCTTGTATGCGGCGTGGCGGGTATTCCATCGTTTTGGCCGCTTTAATCTCGGCTTCTTCGAAACTCTCGGTCGGCTTATCACGCGTTGGTCTGATTAAAAGGAAACAGAATGCAGCTATTTATGGTTTATTTAGGCGGTACGGCACCGAACGCAAACATAGAGTTGCACGATATTCGTTTTGTCGTTGGCGAAACAATCGAAGATTGCTACCCCGCATTGCGCCAGCAATGGTTTGGAACCGTAAAAGGCTTGCACCTTGATAGCTACTTAGCTGTTCATCATGTGGATGGCTATCAAATTGAATTAAGCGAGCAGCCAAAAGAACAACCTGAAAAACTTTGGTTCGTGAACTTTGGTGGCTATTACCCTGGCCGCATACCCGAATTCCATGATTTCACTCTCTGTGTTGCCAAAACCGCAGAAGAGGCCAAACGTATTGCCAAAGGCCGCTTGCTTACCGATAGCGTGGAGCAACACAAAGATGATTTATATAATGTGGATGATTGTTTAGCGGTTGATTTACTTGGTGGCTGGCACATTCACTTACATCAAGATGGTGGCATCCAAGCCTTAGAACCCGATTGGGCTGGTTATCATGTGATTGGCTAACGCACGTTTCGGGCTACAAATTAAACCGAGCTTATAAAAAGCCTCCTTGCACCAACCACAAAGCGTGGCCGTGCAAAGAGGCATTTTACGCTAGCATTCCAAACCGACATTTTAAGCCGGCATTCTGCGCAAAGCTCCAACACCGACACTTACGCGCTTTTTTCCCTTACAAGCGCGCAAACATAATACCTATACTTCAGGTACGCGAACCCAACCTTCCATGAGCACGCGTGCGCTGCGGCTCATAATCGCTTTCGTTACTTGCCATTCGCTATCTACAAGCTTGGCTTCCGCTCCCACGCGTAAGGTACCCGAAGGGTGGCCAAAAGTAACCGCTGTTCGATCACCGCCACCAGCGGCCAAGTTCACCAAGGTGCCAGGAACCGCGGCCGCAGTGCCGATAGCAACTGCGGCTGTGCCCATCATGGCGTGGTGTAGCTTACCCATTGAAAGTGCCCGCACATTCAAATCAATATCGGCGGCATCAATGTTTTTTCCACTGGAAGAAACATAACTTACCGGCGGCGCTACAAAAGCGATTTTTGGCGTGTGCTGGCGTGCTTCGGCTTCTTCAAGGGATTGAATTAAACCCATGTGTTTCGCGCCGTATGCCCGTAATTTCTCGAACATCGCGAGTGCTTCCGGGCTTTCATTGATAGCTCCCTGCAGCTCTGTGCCGGTGTAACCAATATCGGCTGCATTCACGAAAATCGTTGGGATACCGGCATTAATCATGGTGGCCTGGAATGTACCCACGCCTGGAACATGCAGTTCATCAACCACATTGCCGGTAGGGAACATTGAGCCTTCACCGTCGGCTGGATCCATAAACTCAATCGGCACTTCAGCAGATGGGAATGTTACCCCATCGAGTTCAAAATCACCGGTTTCTTGCACTTTGCCATTGGTAATCGGCACATGTGCAATAATGGTTTTTTTAATATTCGCCTGCCAAATGCGCACCACCGCTGTGCCATTTTCCGGAACTCGGCTCGCATCAATAAGGCCGCTGGTTACCGCGAAAGAGCCTACCGCAGAGGTAAGGTTGCCACAGTTACCACTCCAATCAATGAATGGCTTATCGATAGAAACTTGGCCAAAGAGATAATCAACATCGTGCTCGGCGCTTCCGCTTTTCGATAAAATAACGGTTTTGCTGGTGCTCGACGTAGCCCCACCCATACCATCGGTATGCTTACCATAAGGATCAGGGCTACCAATTACGCGTAACAGCAAGCTATCGCGGGCAGGCCCCGGTTGCTGTGCCGCCGCCGGCAAATCATCGAGGCGAAAGAAAACACCTTTGCTAGTACCGCCACGCATATAAGTGGCGGCAACTTTTAACTGCGGTTTATGCATTACTCGACTCCAGGAAATCTTGAGCAAAGCGCTGTAAAACCCCACCGGCTTCGAAAATGGACACTTCTTCCATAGTATCTAAGCGGCATTTCACCGGTACATCAATGCGATCACCGTTTTTCCGATGAATCACCAAAGTAAGGGCTGCACCAGCGCTCGGTGTACCTTCAACATCAAAGGTTTCAGTGCCATCAATTTCTAGGGTTTTCCGTGTTGTACCTGGAGCAAACTCAAGCGGCAACACACCCATACCAATCAAGTTGGTGCGGTGAATACGCTCAAAACCTTCCGCAACAATGGCTTCAACACCGGCTAAGCGCACACCTTTCGCGGCCCAATCCCGCGAAGAACCCTGGCCATAATCAGCACCCGCAATAATAATCAGCGGTTGCTTGCGTTCCATGTAAGTTTCAATGGCATCCCACATGCGCACCACCTCGCCCTCGGGTTCAACACGCGCCAATGAACCTTGCTTCACTTCACCATCTACTATCGCCATTTCGTTGATAAGTTTCGGGTTTGCGAAGGTAGCGCGCTGTGCGGTTAAGTGATCACCACGGTGGGTCGCATAGGAGTTAAAATCTTCTTCTGGCACACCCATTTTCGCAAGGTATTCACCCGCTGCGCTATCGGCCATAATTGCATTCGAAGGCGAAAGGTGATCGGTGGTAATGTTGTCGCCAAGCACCGCTAAGGCGCGCATTCCACGTAAGCTTAAATCACCAGCCAACGCACCTTCCCAATATGGTGGCCGGCGAATATAGGTGCTTTGTGGGCGCCAATCATACAATGGCTCCGTTTTCTCGCCCATATCTACCGAAATGTTAAACATTGGGTCGTAAACCTTCCGGTATTGTTCCGGTTTCACGGCTTCTTTTACAATGGCATCGATTTCAGCATCGCTTGGCCAAATATCTTTTAAAGTTACTGGGTTGCCGTCGGCATCATAGCCGAGTGCATCTTTCTCAATATCAAAACGAATCGTACCGGCAATGGCATAGGCCACAACTAGCGGTGGTGATGCTAAGAAGGCTTGTTTCGCATAAGGGTGAATGCGGCCATCAAAGTTACGGTTGCCAGAAAGTACCGCGGTAGCATAAAGATCACGCTCAACAATTTCTTTCTGAATCACCGGATCTAGCGCACCGCTCATGCCGTTACAGGTAGTACAGGCAAAACCAACCACACCAAAGCCCAATGATTCTAGTTCTGGCAGTAATTTTGCTTCTTCTAGGTACATTTTCACGGTTTTCGAACCCGGCGCTAGCGAGGTTTTCACCCATGGTTTGCGCGTTAAACCGAGTTTGTTGGCGTTACGGGCAATTAAACCAGCAGCAATCATGTTTCGTGGGTTTGAAGTATTGGTACAACTGGTAATCGCGGCAATAATGCACGCGCCATCGGGCATTTTGCCTTCTTCATTTTCCACTACACCAGAAATACCACGGGCGGCTAATTCTGAAGCGGGTAACAACGCATGCGGATTCGAAGGGCCAGCCAAGTTCCGGTTTACTGAAGATAAATCGAATTTTAATACTCGCTCGTATTCCGCTGTTTTCAGGCTATCGGCCCACAAACCAGTTTCTTTCGCGAATTTTTCTACCAAAGCCACTTGATCATCATCGCGGCCAGTTAGCGTTAGGTAATCGGTAGTTTGTTTATCGATATAGAACATGGCTGCCGTGGCACCGTATTCCGGTGTCATATTGGAGATCGTGGCACGGTCACCCACGGTAAGCCTATCGGCACCTTCACCGTAAAACTCTAAGTAAGCGCCCACTACCCGTTCTTTCCGCAAGAATTCAGTGATTGCCAATACCAAATCAGTACTAGTAATGCCTTCACGCAACTTACCCGTAAGTTCTACACCAATAATATCGGGCAAACGCATGTAAGAAGCACGGCCAAGCATTACACTTTCAGCTTCTAAACCACCAACCCCTACAGAAATAACGCCTAACGCATCCACCATCGGGGTGTGGCTATCAGTACCCACACAAGTATCCACAAAGGCTACACCATTTTGTACCTGCACAACCGGCGACATTTTCTCAAGGTTGATTTGGTGCATGATGCCGTTTCCTGGTGGAATTACATCCACATTTTTGAATGCGGTTTTCGTCCAGTTAATAAAATGGAAGCGATCATCGTTACGGCGATCTTCAATCGCGCGGTTTTTCTCAAAGGCTTCGGTATCAAAACCAGCATGTTCCACTGCCAAGGAGTGATCAACAATCAGCTGGGTAGGCACAACTGGGTTTACTTTGGCTGGATCCCCGCCCTTTTGAGCGATTGCATCACGCAAGCCGGCTAAATCAACTAATGCGGTTTGCCCAAGGATATCGTGGCAAACTACGCGCGCCGGGAACCAAGGAAAATCGAGGTCGCGTTTGCGCTCGATAATTTGCTCGAGTGCCGCAGTAAGTTGTTCCGGCTCACAGCGACGAACCAAGTTTTCAGCCAACACCCTTGAGGTATAGGGCAGTTTTTCGTAAGCACCTGGTTTAATAGCTTCTACCGCCGCGCGGGTATCGAAGTATTCTAAATTAGTGCCAGCGAGTGTTTTGCGATATTCAGTATTCATAATCAACCACAGCTTATGTTGTTAGAGAATTGGAAGGCAGAAAAAACTAGGGAGAAACCGAAGCTTCTCCCTGCTGTGCCAATTAACGTTCGTTGATTGCTGGAACTTTACGTGGCTCAGGGCCGGTGTAATCAGCACTTGGGCGAATAATACGGTTATTCGCGCGTTGTTCTTTCACGTGCGCTGTCCAGCCAGTTACCCGCGACATTACGAAAATCGGGGTAAATAACTTAGTAGGAATACCCATGAAGTGATACGCCGAGGCATGGAAGAAATCAGCGTTCGGGAATAATTTCTTCTCGCGCCACATTACTTCTTCACAACGCACTGATACATCATATAAACGGGTATCGCCAAATTCATCAGCCAGCTTCTTCGACCATGCTTTTATTACATCATTGCGCGGATCAAACTCGCTATAAACAGCGTGGCCAAAGCCCATGATTTTCTCTTTGCGCTCAAGCATGCCCATCAATGTTTTCTCGGCATCGTCGGCGTCTTTCATATCTTCAATTAATTCCATTGCCGCTTCGTTGGCGCCGCCATGCAATGGCCCACGCAGCGAACCAATAGCGCCGGTAACACAGGAATGAATATCAGAAAGCGTAGAAGCACACACACGAGCGGTGAAGGTTGAAGCATTGAACTCGTGCTCAGCGTACAAAATCAACGAGGTGTTCATTACTGCTGCATGCAACTCTGAAGGTGATTCACCGTGCAACAAGCGTAAAAAGTGTGCACCAATTGAATCTTCATTGGTTTCAGTTTCAATGCGCACGCCATCATGGCTGAAACGATACCAATATAACAGAATGCTTGGAAATGCTGCGAGCATGCGCTCAATGGCTTTATCCGCACCACTAAAATCAGCTTCAGGTTCAATATTGCCCAAGAATGAACAACCGGTACGCAGAACGTCCATGGGATGCGCATCGGCAGGAATACGCTCAAGCACATCTTTCAATGCAGAAGGTAAACCGCGCTGTGATTTCAAACGTGCTTTATACTCGGCTAGTTGGCTAGCGTTAGGTAATTCACTGTGAGCAAGTAAATAAGCTACTTCTTCAAAGCTTACCTTCTCAGCTAACTCAGAAATATCATAACCACAGTAGGTTAAGCCCGAACCCGTTTTACCTACAGTACAAAGCGCAGTTTCGCCTGCTACTTGGCCGCGTAAACCGGCTCCGCCTAATTTTTTCTCCGCCATTATTCAATCCTCTTGGGTATATTCATCAATTCGTTTCGGTTTCATTCGCGCATGGATTTCTGGCGCGCCAAATTACTTCTTAAATAAACTATCTAACTTTTCTTCAAATGAGTGGTAGTTCAAGAAATCATACAACTCAGCACGCGTTTGCATGCTCTCCACCACGTCTTTTTGATCACCCTTGGCAAGAATGTTTTCATACACATTCAATGCAGCTTTGTTCATCGCTCGGAATGCGCTCAATGGGTATAATACCATTTTCACACCAACCCCGGCTAACTCATCTTTATTAAACAAAGGCGTAGCACCGAATTCAGTGATATTTGCTAGCACCGGAACATTCAACGCAGTTGTGAACGCTTGATATTGTTCCAAAGTATGCACAGCTTCAGCGAAAATGGCATCCGCACCGGCTTCAACACAGGCTTGCGCACGCTCAATCGCCGCTTCTAAACCTTCTTGCTGTAACGCATCAGTGCGCGCCATAATTAGAAACTGTTCATCGGTGCGTGCATCTACGGCCGCTTTCACCCGATCAACCATTTCCCCTTGGGTAACAATTTCTTTATTCGGACGATGGCCACAACGTTTTTGTGCTACCTGATCTTCAATATGGAAGCCTGCAGCGCCGGCCCGTGTCATTTCTTTAACCGTGCGCGCAATATTAAACGCTCCGCCCCAGCCGGTATCTGCATCAACAAGCAAAGGCACATCGGTAGCACCGGTAATACGGCGAATATCTTCACACACATCGTTTAGTGATGTCATACCTAAATCGGGCAAACCAAACGAGGCATTCGCAACACCTGCACCTGATAAATAAAGTGCTTTGTGGCCTACTCGTTCAGCCATCATGGCTGTATAAGCATTTATAGTACCCACAATTTGTAAAGGCTGTTCTTGCGCAATGGCTTGGCGTAGCTTTGCGCCCGCACTAGTTACTGATGTCATGTTCATTCCTTATTTGCTGCAGTTGAATTTCAATATTTTTCCGTGATGCGCCAATATGGCGGCGCATCAACAAATCGGCTAACTCACCATCACGATTGGCAATCGCCATGATAATCGCTTTATGCTCATCAAAGGCGCGAGAAACCCGCGGGCCATTCATTCCTAACTGCACTCGATACATGCGAACTAGAAAGTATAGCTCGTCGCAGAGAATGTTGATGAGATATGCGTTTTTACTACCTAAAATAATTCTGTAATGGAAATCTAAGTCACCTTCTTCTTGATAATAGCTTTCCCCTTCCCGAACGCGCTGGGTGTTTAAATGCTGATCAAGCAGTGCGCCGAGTTCCTCAATTTCTTTCTCAGCCATATTTTCTGCCGCTAATCGGCAAGCTAACCCTTCCAGCTCTTCCCGTAATTGATATAAAGAGATTAACCCTTCCGGCGAGAGCTTCACTACGCGGGCGCCAGCATTTGGTGTTCGTTCAATCAGATGGCAGCGTTCTAAACGCGCAAGCGCTTCGCGCAATGGCGCGCGGCTCACATCGAATCGGCGAGCTAACTCTGGTTCACTAATTTTGCTGCCTGCAGGAATATCACCCTCAACTATAGCGCGCTGTATTTCTAACAGCACACGATCAGAACTGGTAATTGGCGAGCGCCATATAGGGCTTTGAATAGTCATATATTGTCGACATTATTAAACATTAATGGAATCATAATGATTATATCTTTCGATAACAACTCCGATTGTCGACAATACTACCAAAGTATAGCCTTTGCGGGGGAGCTGAAAAGAGCTGTTCGGGGCGTGTTGTTTCTGTGAGCGTTATTCGAGAGCGTGTTGTTCGTGTGGGTGATATTCGTGTGGGTATTATTCGTGTAGATGAAATACCCTAGATAGTTTTTTGCTGCAAACCAAGTAATCAGTTGAGTTGAAAATATAAAGGCCAAATAGCTATGGCCTTTATATTTATCTTTTCGCTTTTCGCTTTTCGCTTTTCGCTTTAGGAAAACAGCAAAAGCCAAGCTAATAATCGAGAACCTAATGCATTTTTGTAGCAAACTTAATGTAGCAAACTTAATTTAACTGAATTGGAGAAAGCTTGGCGTAATCACCGCTTACTCAATTCAGCGTTTTAAGATAATCATCGTAACTACCAGAAAAATCGCGCAGGCCATTATCAGTAATTTCAATAATTCGAGTAGCTAATGATGAAACAAACTCGCGATCGTGGCTAACAAAAATCAAAGTACCCACATATTTTTCTAGCGCCATATTCAACGATTCAATAGATTCCATATCCAAATGGTTTGTAGGTTCATCCATCACCAAAATGTTCGGCCGCTGGAGAATTAATTTGCCGAAAATCATTCGGCCCTTTTCGCCACCAGAAAGAATACTTACCGGCTTAGCGATATCATCTTGCGAGAATAGCATGCGGCCAAGAACACCGCGCACCGATTGCTCATCGTCGGTTGGTTTCTTCCATTGCATCATCCAATCGAGCACATTCATTTTGCTTTTGAACATGTGCGCGTGATCTTGCGCGTAATAGCCGATGTTTGCATTCTCCGACCATTTCACAATACCCGAATCTGGCGTGTAATCGCCCATTAAGCATTTTAAGAGCGTAGATTTCCCAATGCCGTTCGCACCTAAAATAGCCACTTTTTCGCCCACTTCAATAACGCTCGATAGGCCTTTTAATACATGGTTATCATCGAAACTTTTATTCACTTCGGTGAGTTCCAAGGCTAACCGGTAAAGCTGCTTATCTTGATCAAAGCGGATAAATGGATTTACTCGGCTCGAAGCTTTTACTTCAGAAAGCTGAATCTTTTCGATTTGTTTTGCCCGTGATGTAGCCTGCTTAGCTTTCGAAGCATTCGCCGAGAAGCGGCTCACAAAACTTTGCAATTCAGCGATTTTATCTTTTTTCTTCGCGTTATCCGCAAGCAGCTGTTCCCGCGCTTGGGTGGCTGCGAACATATATTGATCATAGTTGCCCGGATAAACGCGGAGTTCACCGTAATCAATATCCGCCATATGCGAACACACGCTGTTTAAAAAGTGGCGATCGTGAGAAATAATCACCATTGTGCATTGGCGTTGATTCAATACATCTTCCAGCCAACGAATGGTATTGATATCCAGGTTGTTGGTAGGCTCATCGAGTAGCATGATATCTGGATCAGCAAACAACACCTGTGTTAGCAATACACGTAATTTCAAGCCCGGCGCGATTTCTGACATCAAGCCCCAATGCTGATCTTCGGGAATACCCACACCTGAAAGTAACTCGCCAGCGCGAGATTCCGCGGTATAACCATCCAGCTCGGCAAATTGCACTTCCAAATCGGCAACGCGCATGCCGTCTTCATCGCTCATTTCCGGATTACTGTATATTTTATCGCGCTCAACTTTTACTGCCCAGAGCTCTTCATGGCCCATGAGCACGGTATCGATAACTGAGAAATCTTCGTACGCGAATTGATCCTGGCGTAATTTCCCCACCCGCATGTTCGGCTCTACCGAAATATTACCCGCTGAAGGTTCTAGCTCACCGCTGAGAATCCGCATAAAGGTAGATTTGCCGCAGCCGTTAGCACCGATCAAACCGTAGCGGTTGCCTTGGCCAAATTTAACAGAAATATTTTCGAACAGAGGTTTTGCACCAAATTGCATGGTGATATTTGCAGCAGAAATCACGTATTGAGTATCCAAACAACGAAAAAGTGGAATGATGTGGCCAACTTGGTGCTAACGTTTAAGTTAAAGATTTAACCTAAACTTAAAGGTTTCACTAAAGGGTTTAACCTAACCAATCACCGAGGGGAACGCACAAAATTTGAGCGCGGTAATGTACTCTCTTTGCGTTAATTAAGCAAGGTAAAAGGGCTTGTGTGCGGTGCTAGGGGCAACGGAAAAGCGAATTCAACCTTGAATTAGCAAGCTTAATTTACGAGCAAGGAGAATGATTAACCGCAGCGAATCGCATTACGGCCGCTATCTTTCGCTTCATATAATGCTTTATCGGCTCGCACCATTAAATTTTGATAATCAAAATCGCTACCTATTTCCGCCACGCCAATGCTTGCCGTAACGTGAATACCACTGTTAATTTCAGTGAAATCTGTGTAATCAATAGCTAACCGAATACGTTCACACACTAATTTGGCTTCTTCCAGCCCGGCTCCGGGGAAAAGAATAGCGAACTCTTCACCGCCCCAACGGGCTACATAATCAATTTCACGAATCGAATCGGTTAAAACCGTTGCCAGTTTTTGCAGCACGCGATCGCCGGATTCATGCAAGTATTGATCGTTAATTTGCTTAAAGTGATCAAGATCAAGTACCGCTAAACTTAGCTTCGAGCCATTGCGAAGACTGCGTTTCACTTCCAGCTGCAAACGCTGATCAAAGGCCCTACGGTTGGGTAGCCCCGTAAGTGCATCTTCATGGGCAAGTGCTTCTAATGCGGCAGTTTTTTCTTCCACTAGCCGCTCTAGCCGTTCCTGATTCTTACTTAAACTCCGCACTCGATACCAAATGAAAACTGCGGCCGCGGCCATGACCATGAACCAAAACCACCAAGTTTGATAATAATACGGCACCTTACTAAACGGCAGATCAACGCTCGCTGACCACTCTCCTCCGGGGTAACGGCTGCGCACCGAAAATACATAATCACCCGGCGGTAAGTTGGTGTATTCAGCAACAGTTAAGTTTTCACGCAGAATCCATTCATCGTCAAAACCGCGCAGCCGCACCTGATATTCAATGTGGGCTGCCATACGATAACCTAAACCAATGTAATGGAATTCAACTCGATCATCATCGGCTGCTAACTCTGCGTTAGGAGCAAAAGCCCCCATATTCGAACGTGCTTGTTCAATCACCGGAGGTGGCGCAGTGAGTTCATGCAAGCCAAACTCTTCCGGAGCAACTACCACCACACCGCGTGCCGAAGCAAACCAGACATGGCCCTCACTATCCACCGCAGAAGCAGGCCCACCTGTGTTAATTTGGCTACTTGCCATACCATCCGATTCCACAAAATGAGCACTTGTTATGGTAGTAGAAGCATCACCTAACCAAGTTTCTAAACTGCCTTGGCTCAAACGAGTTACCCCTCTGCTGCTACCGAGCCACAAGTTACCCTCGAAATCAAAAGCCAAGGAAAAATACTTATCAAAAGGTAACCCATCGCTTCGGCTTATCCAGCGCCAGCAAGCCGCATCTGCTATCTGATACTCCGCCGCTGCCGCTGTAGTTGCGTTTGCAGGACAATCGGTTGGTGTATGCACTAATACACCGCGATCGGTAGCAAACCACATGCGTTCATTATGGTTGATTACCGCAAAGGTATTGCGTGCTTGGGTAATGTGGTCAAGGTTAAGTGGTTCTACTCGCCAATCTAATACAGCTTCTGCGTTTTTTCCTTCGATATAAACTTTGGAAATACCCGATGTGGAAGCAACCCAAAGGTGCCCTTGCTCATCGAGTGCTAAACTCGTTACGATGGGGTTTAGCAAACCATCAGCCGTGCTAATCGTTCTAATGTGAGTAAGTTTACCCACTTTTGCTTCAACAATTATCAAGCCTATGGGCGTTCCCACGGCTAGCAAATCAGAATTCGGTAACTTCACAATACTGCGAACTTCACCCAGCACTCTATCGCCGGCTCGGCTCAGCTTAGCGGTAATCTCATCATCAATAACTTGCAATAACCCTTCTACATGAACACCAATATAATAGTGGCTATTTTCCTGGTCTTCCGCTAACGCAAGTACTGAGATTTGGGTAAATTCGGGGGCTGGAATACCTAATTCGCCATTAGCCAATCAGCCTAAGCCCTCATTCGTGCCCACCCAAAGCCGATCTTGCTGATCTGTCATAACTGCTCGAACATAGTTGCCAACGAGCCCCTGCGTGCGAGTAAAACTGGTAAACAAGGCATCTCTAAGCTGCAGTAAACCGCCATGGGTAGAAACCCACATGTTATTTTCACGATCGCGGAAAATATCCAACACATGAATATTCGGTAAACCGTTTTCGATCGAAAGGGTACTTAAATTGCTATCCGTAATGCGGCCTAGGCCGTGGCTAATAGTGCCAAACCAAATGGCACCATCTGGGCCTTCTTCCAAACTCGTAATGGTGCCTTCAATGGCTCTTGGCCAAGGCAAAAAATCGGTTCCGGGTTTATTTTGATAAAACAAGCCTTGGTCGCTAGCAACTAACAGCATACCGTTTGAATGTTGAAGAACAGCACGAACTTGGCTACTTGCCACAGAGGGAATTGCTACAAACTGATCGGTATTGCTATCGTAGCGAGCCAAGCCACTACCTGTTCCCACCCAGATTTCGCGCGAGCGCACATCGGTAGCGGGAGATTCATACAGGTGATAAGTAAAATTACCAGGTAAGCCATCGGCTTGCTGATAACGATGCATATTCCCTTCGCGATCGTAGCGCACTAACCCAGCGTTCGAAGCCGTTACCCACACATTCTGTTCTGCATCCACTAACACTCGGAAGGCGAAAGAAGGCGCCAAGGGTAAACCCTGCCAACGCTCACCATTAAAGCGAGAAACACCGCCGCGCAAACCACTAATATAAATTTCATCGGTGCTGGCATCATGCGCGATACCTACAACCCCAAGCTCTGGCACCTGAAGCTCTGCAACATTATCAAACACGGTAAAACTGCGGCCATCAAACCGCACTGGGCCTTCCCAAGTAGCAAGCCAGAGATAGCCATTTTCCGATTGGGTAATGCTATTTACGGAATTATGCGGTAAGCCATCGCGGGTGTTCCATTGGCTCAAAGCATATTGAGTAAGTGGTTTATTGTACCGAGAGAAAGGTTTTGGGCTGATAGCTGCAGCATCTGCATTCTGCACCGACACTGGATCGGAAAGGTGTGCATTCGCGCTCGCCGAATCGCTAAGCGCCACTGCAAAGAAAAATACTGCCGTTAATAGAGCCAAAGTTTTTTGCATTCGATTCTTATTGTTAGTTTGTAGCACGTTTGCCTCATCCTTAAAGCATAGCTCTTTTTTTATGAGTTGGGCATAAATTGGCGTTAAATGCCCCACTTTCTCATTTATTTATCCGCGTTTAGTTTACAGCCGCAGGCTCATCCGGAAGGGTTAGCACAATAGTTACGCGCCTATTTTGGCTTCTTCCAGCGGCGTCTGCGTTATCGGCAATGGGCTTACTTTCCGCATAACCAATAGCACGCAACCTTCCACTTTCTATACCCTCACTGATCAAATATCGCACAACAAAAGTAGCTCGGGCAGAAGATAGTTCCCAATTACTGGGAAATTGTGCCGTGTTAATTGGAACACTATCGGTGTGCCCTTCTACGCTAATGTGATAACTGCTATTTTTTAAAATCGCCACAATCGGTTGCATTGCTTGGCTCGCCGAACTATCCACAAATTGAGCTTCACCGCTTGGAAATAAGATTTGATCGCTAAGGCGAATATTCAACGAGCCTGGGGTATTGGAGATTTCTACCATATCGCCCAACCCGGCTGCAGAAAATTCCGCATTTAACTTCGTGCCGATATTTAGCAATTCCTCGTCAGTAGTGGTTTTCGGGTCTATGCCCAGCACTTGCAAAATTGCGTTGGCTCTTGTGAGCTCCTCACGTTCCGCAGGTGAGCCACTAAAATCGGCGTTTGCTAAGAGCACAACAAAAAGAATTAAAAGCAAGGTGATAATATCCATGTAAGTGGTTACCCACTCTTCATCTTCTTGCACTGGCGTATCATCAATACCGGCAAAATTTTGCCGCCGCACTACCTCCGCAGCTTGCTCACGATCTTGCTTTAATTCAGCGGCATTGGCAGCTAAGGAGCTCTTTGAATTAAATCTCATGAGAGTGGGCTCTTAGATTTATCCATCGCATCTTTGAATGCTTTCTTGCCATTGCCAGAACCATTTCCCTTATCGGAAATGTTTAACTCATCTTCCACATGGGCAAAAAAGGTACTCAAATATTCGCGGATATATACTGGGCTTCTCCCTTTTGCTATCAGCATCACGCCTTCACGAATCATATTCATGAGCTGAACCCGACGCTCGGTTCTGCGCTCGAATTTAATGGCGATAGGTTTGAAGAATAGATTAGCCAGAGCTACACCATATAAAGTGGTTAGCAACGCAAAGGCCATATCGGAGCCGATTTGCGCCATATTGCTCTCGCCCATTCCTTGCAACATGTTTACCAAGCCCACAAGCGTTCCCAGCATGCCGAATGCCGGCGCGAACATAGCCATGGTGCGATAAATTTGCGCCTCAGCTTTTTCTCTAATTTTCATTTTTACAATGCGCCATTCCAGCAATTCGGACATATCTTGATGCGGCGTATTATTAATCAATAATTCAAGGCCGGTGCGCAAAAAGGGGTTCTTCACTTGCTCGAGTTGATCTTCTACTTTAATTAAATCGCCTTGCACCAACTGCCTTGCCACGCTAACAAGCTCTTTTTGATCATCTTGCGCGTACAAACGTTCGTTCTTAAGCACTATCCATAGAATCTTAAAAACATTCACAACTTCACGTAGCGGATAAGCTAATAATGTGGCGGCAAAAGTACCGCCCAAAACTACGGCCAAGCCGGGCAGGTTAACAAAACTCCAAGCATCTTCTGCGGTGAAAAAAATAGCAGCAAATACAATAGCCATTCCCGATAGCATGCCGATTAAGGTTGATAAATTCATAAGTTTCCAAAATGATTGAATGAGGCCAGCTCGGCGCATTGAGAGTGCAAATAATACTAGCGAATTTAGCAGTTACCTAGCCTGATGCAAATCAAATCAGCCAGCTTTTTTAATAAAACTAGCTGGATACGCGTAGCGCTTATGTTTGCTATACTGCGGCATTATTTATTCAAGGATTCGCAATGACCTCAGCATTCACAACTTTACCTCTGGCAACCCCGTTGCTGGCAACACTTGATGAACTCAATTACTCGGCAACCACACCGGTGCAAGCGCAAGCGCTGCCGCATGTGTTAGCCGGTAAAGATGTAATTGTGCAAGCTCGCACTGGTTCAGGGAAAACTGCGGCCTTTGCGCTCGGGTTATTGCAAAAGTTAGAGGTGCAGCGATTTCGCGTGCAAAGCCTAGTGCTCTGCCCAACTCGTGAATTGGCCGACCAAGTTGCAGAGGAAATTCGCACCTTAGGCCGTGGCATGCACAACATTAAAGTGCTCACACTCTGCGGTGGCGTACCACAACGCGCACAAATTATTTCATTAGAACACGGGGCCCACATTATTGTTGGCACGCCTGGCCGTATTCTTGATCACCTGAATAATCAGCGTATCGATTTTTCAGAGCTGACAACATTAGTGCTTGATGAGGCCGATCGCATGCTGGAAATGGGCTTCCAAGATGATTTAAAAGCCATTATTAAAACTACGCCGAAGAACCGGCAAACCCTATTGTTCAGTGCTACCTATCCATCGCAGATCGAACAACTCGCAACCGGTTTATTGCAACAACCAGAAACTATTGTTGTTGCTGATGCTCCCGAGCAAAGTAGCATTCAACAAGCCTTTTATAGTTTAAATGGCGTGCCGCGGGATAACGCCGTGAAACGCCTTTTACAGGCCTATCAGCCGGCCAGTTGTGTGGTGTTTTGCAACACCAAGCGCGCAACGCAAGCAATGGCCGATTCTTTACGAGCACAAGGTTACAGCGCGTTAGCGTTACATGGCGATTTAGAACAAAAGGATCGTGATCAAACCTTAGTTCAATTTAATAACCGCAGTGCTCGAATCTTAGTAGCTACCGATGTTGCCGCACGGGGCTTGGATATTACCGATCTTGATTTGGTGATAAATTCCGAAATTGCCCATGATACGGATACCCATGTACACCGAATTGGCCGCACAGGCCGTGCCGGCGCAGAGGGCTTGGCGGTAACTTTGGTGGCTGAAGGCGAACAGCATGGGCTGAGCCTGATAGAGGATTTACTCGCTCGGCAAAATCAACAATATCGCATTGAGTTAAAAGCCTTGCCTGAGCAGAAGCTATTAACACAAGAACCACTTGCCGCGGCTATGGTTACTTTGCAAATACTGGGGGGTAAGAAGCACAAACTGCGCCCGGGTGATATTGTAGGAGCCCTAACCAAGGATAATCAGGTGCCATTCAGTGAAATTGGTAAAATTCAAGTGCAGGCGGCTTGGAGCTATGTTGCGGTTAGCCCAGAAAAAGAACGCGTAGCGCTGCACGTACTCAACAATAACCGGCTCAAGGGCCGAAGTTTTCGTGCCTTTCGGGTGCGTTAACTCGTAAAAACAACGAATAGGAAGCACAACATGAAATTATATGAAATGGCGGTGGCACCGAACCCACGAAGAGTGCGCATGTTTCTTGCTGAAAAAGGTTTACTCGATAAAGTTCAGCGCGTGGAAATGGATCTGCAAAAAGGCGATAACCTAACACCGGAATTTGTGGCCAAAAACCCAATGAAAAAAGTGCCCGTGTTGGAAACTGATGATGGCGTGTGCATTTCTGAAACTATGGCTATTTGCCGTTATATTGAAGAATCGCATCCGGAAACACAGAGTTTACTGGGTGATTCGCCACTTGAAAAAGCTCAAATAGAACAATGGCTACGTTGGGTTGATTTTTATCTCTTTTTACCTACCGGTATGAGCTTTCAACATGGTAGTGGCTACTTTAACGACCGAATGAATTGCATCAAAGAATGGGCGGACGATTGCCGCGGCAAAGCCGTTGAGTTTTTCGATTTTTTAGAAGCTCATTTTGCAGAGCATGAGTTTGTATGTTGTGAACGCTTTACCGCCGCTGATATCAACGCCTACACCACAGTTCAATTCGGGAAAACTATCGGAATTCGTGTGGGGGATGACCGGCCAAACTTAAAAGCATGGCACGATCGCATTAATGCTCGCGACAGTGCGAAAGCGTAACGAATTTGAGTTGAAGATGCTTTGAATGTAAACAGCGAGCCAGCTCTAGTAAAAGTGGCTCGCTGCGCAGCGCGAATCATTCAATGGCTATGCCAACAAAATTTACACAGCAACAATCTATAATTTCAGAATTATACCGCCTGCCCCCTAAGCTAGAATCCACAACAACGAAGCAACAGATACTAGCAACCAAAGCAGAATGGCCAGCAGCATTGGTTTGAAGCCAGCGTTTCGAATAGCATTTAACGACATTGATGCACCCACCAAATACAAACACACCACCAACAACCGCTTTGCCCACGCAAATATTTCGGTGTAAACCATTTCCCCTTGAGGCAGTAGATTAGCGATTAAAATAGCGGCCAAATAGAAAAGAATAAATTTCGGCACTAACGGCACTTTGATCAGAGATGTTTGCCTTGCCGCTGTTGTAACTGCTTTATTACGCTTTTGTAGGTGTTGATAAATAAATGCCAGAACGATAACAACTGGCGCAATAGCTAATGCGCGAAGAAGTTTTACAGCGGTAGCAATTTCTAATGAATCAGTATGATATACCTCGGCAGCGCCAACCACCGAAGAAGTATCGTGAATCGCAATTGCCGCCCAAATACCAAAATCTTGTGGGCTCATGGCTAACCAATGGCCTACCCAAGGAAAAACCACCAAACCCACGGCATTGAGTACAAATACGCAGCTTAGTGCTACCGCCATTTGGTCTGGCCGCGCTTGTATACTTGGGCCCGCAGCTGCCACGGCGCTGCCACCACAAATGGCCGTGCCAGAACCAATTAGTACACCTATTTTCCTATCCATTTTTAACCAATTAGCAAAGCCCACAGCCAACAATAAAGTGCAGATGATAAACACCAAAATCATTGGCAAACTCGCAAGTGCAGCTGATTTAGCGGCGGCAAAACTAACACCAAAACCCAGCCCAACAATGGATACGGCTAGCAACATTTTCACTAATTTAGCGGGGTTAATCTGTGGTGGCACCCAATTTAACAAAGCCATAGCTAACCCCAGCACGAGTGCAAGCGAAGAGGAAATTAACGGTGTTAGGCAAAGCATTCCAACAAACAGGAAGATGATATGTTTTAGGGCGATAACTTGCATTCAAGCTCCATTTGCAGGGGTATAATTACAGCGATATTGAATGTGGGAAGTTTAAACATTAATGGCCAACGCCCTCACGAGGTAAACTTTCAGAGCCAATACTTTCTCCACTAGTGCTTTCTCCACCAGAGCTTTCCCCACCAGTGCTTTCTGAACCAAAACTTTGTGGATCAGAGCTCACTAAACTCACATTTATCAGCTTCCCATTGAAGTCAGTAAAGGCGACACTCATAGTGTAGGCCGTATTCTCTTCAAACCATACACGCACGGTGCAATCGGCGCGAATACGGCCAGTTGTGTATTCTTGCCCTACAAGCTCTCCGTTACAGCCCTCGGCACGATCAAGCTGCCAGCCGGCGGCGGGTGTTAGGGTTAAAATCGCGCGCTCACCCTCAGTTATGCTCGCAGAGGCTGGGCTAATCACACCCTCACCGTACCGTACGGTAGATACCACGTATTCTTCGCCACCTACGCGCTCAACCGCACAGCCACTGAGTACGCAAACAATTAAAAACAACAACTTTAACCGCACTCTTGCCCCTGCTTATTTTCGCCCAAGATAAACAATGTTGCCATCAACATGGAAGCCTAACTCAGCATGCTAGAATATCAATTCCATGAATTTAGCAACTTTACCGAACAAGCGCCATGAAGTAAGGAAAAATCATCCTGAGCTTGCTGAAGTGTGCATGCTCGCGCATACTCAGAGCTATTCAAGTAAAGGACACTCATAATGAAACATGTATATCTAATAGCTGCGTTGCTTACCGCCTGCATCAGCCTCTGGGGCTGTTCTCCTGCTGAGCGCGAAGTAACCGAATCTGCTACTGCTGGCGCTAACGAAAATACTCAAACTGAGAACCACTGGCGCGTAGAAACACCCACTATTGATGAGCACAGTTTTGCTAATAGTAATGAAGTACGGACGCCGCATTTACACTTGAATTTAGCCGTCGATTTCGCCGCTAAAGTTCTTTCTGGTTATGTAGAATTTGAGCTCGAATACCTTGATGCCGATGCGGATCGTTTAGTTCTCGACACTGAAATGCTCGCTATCGCTCGGGCGGAAGCCTATACAAACGGCGAATGGGCAGCTACTGATTTCGCACTTGGCGAGCGCGATAGTATTCTCGGTACACCACTCTCGGTGAGTTTGCCGGCCGGTACTGAACGTGTTCGTGTGCATTATTCTTCATCACCCAATGCAACCGGCTTAGATTGGGTTGCGCCCGAAGGCACTGCGGGCGGTGAGCATCCGTTTTTATACAGCCAATCGCAGCCGCATTACGCGCGCACCTGGATTCCAATCCAAGATACCCCCACCGAACGTTTAACCTTCACCGCTGAATTACGTACGCCACCAGAATTAATTGGCTTGATGGGTGCGAATAACCCACCAAACCCAGAACGCACTGGGGTTTACCAGTTCGAAAGCCGACAGAAAATACCTTCCTATTTAATGGCGATAGCAGTGGGTGATTTAGATTTTCATGCTCTAAATGAACGCATGGCTATTTATGCAGAGCCATCAATACTAGCAGCTGCGGTGGCCGAATTTGATTACACAACCGATATGATGGCGGTTACTGAGCAGTTATTTGGGCCCTTCGCATGGGATCGCTATGATCAGTTAGTTTTACCGCCAAGTTTCCCGTTCGGCGGCATGGAAAACCCGCAACTTGCCTTCCTCACACCTACCGTTATTGCCGGTGATCAGAGTTTAGTAAGCTTAATCGCTCATGAGCTTGCGCATTCTTGGTCGGGTAATTTAGTGACCAACGCCACGTGGCGCGATTTGTGGTTAAACGAAGGCTTTACCTCATACGTTGAAAACCGAATCATGGAGGCGGTGTATGGTGAAGAGCGCGCACTTATGGAGCGCATGCTTGATGCACAATCACTTGATGCAGCGTTACCTAATTTATCCGAGCGCCAGCAGGTTTTGCATATTGAGCTTGCTCAACGAGACCCAGACACCAGTTTCACAGCCGTGCCCTACACCAAAGCACAGCAATTTCTGTTTTTCCTAGAGGAGCGTTTCGGCCGCGATACCTTTGATGCATTTGTACGTCAGTACTTTGCTGATTTTGCATTTCAAAGCCTAACCACCGCGGAATTTCAAGATTACCTAGAACGCGAATTGATTAATCCGAACCCTGGTCAGGTATCGCGCAATGAGATCATGCAATGGTTGTATGCTCCCGGGTTGCCAAGCAATGCACCGAAATCGCAAATAGCAGCGTTTGAGCGGGTTGCCGAGGCGCAAGCCCTGTGGTTTGCTGGCGAAAGCATTGATATCAGCGCTTGGAGCATTCACGAACGTTTGTACTTTTTAACCAATTTACTCAGCGATATAAGCCAAGCGCAATTAGCGCGTATGGACCGCGAATTTAACCTTACCAACACGCAAAATAATTCCGTGCTATCCACTTGGCTTACCATTGCGATTGCGCACAACTATGAGCCCGCTATGCCAAGAGTAGAAGAAATGCTCACAAGTATGGGCCGTTTAGCCTATATTCTGGGTGTTTACCGTGCGCTTGCAGCCACGCCTGAAGGGCTCGAAGAGGCGAAGCGTATTTATGCCATAGCTGAGCCGAGCTATCACGTGCTAACACGCGATCAAGTAGAGCAAGTGCTGGGGCTTTAGCCTCGGCGCCAAGTGTGGAAACGCTCTACCCAACGCAACGCACCTTCCGGTGCATTTGCTCGGCGCCAATTTCCCGCTACATATTTATTCGCCTCACTCATCGTTGGGTAAATGTGAATCGTGCCTAAAATTTTATTCAAACCAAGGTTATATTTCATCGCCAACACAAATTCTGCAATTAAATCGCCAGCTTTTGGCCCGGCAATAGTAACGCCAAGAATGCTATCTTTGCCCGGTTTAGTGAGCACTTTAACAAAACCATAAGCTTGGTTATCGGCTATCGCTCGGTCGAGGTCGTCGATGCCATAGCGAGTAACTTCGTAATCAATGCCAGCCGCGCGAGCCATTTGCTCATTCATGCCCACCGTTGCAATTTCTGGCTGCGTAAATGTTGCCCACGGAATCACTCGATAATCGGCTTTGAAACGCTTTAACGGAGAAAATAGTGCATTCACACTGGCATACCAAGCCTGATGCGATGCCGTGTGGGTAAATTGATATGGGCCAGTAACATCACCAGCGGCATAAATAGTAGGCACGCTGGTTTGCATAAACTCATTACTTGGCAGTATCTGTGTTGTTTCGATACCGAGTTCTTCTAAACCAAAGCCCGTTAAGTTCGCCTTGCGGCCTACGGCAACTAATACCGCATCAAAGCTCACTTCATCCTTGCCAACTACTTCACCATCGTGATCTAAAATCTCAAGCTGAGCCGTGCCCTCACTTTGTGTACCGGTAAAGCCAACCACGCGATGTTGCAAACGCAAATCAATACCTTCGGCAAGCATGTGTTCGGCTAATAGTTCAGAAACTTCGGTATCTTCTTTTGCCAGCAGGCGTTCGCTCATTTCCACCTGAGTTACCGCACTGCCTAATTGCTGAAAGGCTTGCGCCAGCTCACAGCCAATTGGCCCACCGCCCATAACTAGCAATCGTTTCGGCAACTGCTGCACAGCCCATAACGAATCGCTGGTAAGCACGTTTACTTGATCAATACCCGGTATGTTCGGTACCAAAGGCTTACCGCCGGTAGCAACAATAATGGCTTTAGTGGTCAGGGTTTGTTTGCCGGAATCTGTATCTATTTCTACTTCCCAAGGTGAAATAATACGCGCGTAGCCCGCCACCACATCAACACCCAGCTCAGTGTAGCGTTCCACCGAATCATGGGGCTCTATGTTCTTAATCACTTGCTGAACGTGCGCCATTACTTCCGGAAAATTCACCTCAGTGGCCACTGCCGGCAAGCCCATACCCGCGGTATTCCGTTGCTTCACCTGCCGAGCAACATTAATCAAGGCTTTCGAGGGCACGCAGCCCGTATTTAAGCAATCACCACCCATTGCATTCGCTTCTACCAAGGTAACTTTCGCTTTTGTTGCGGCCGCAATGTACGCCGATACTAAACCTGCTGAGCCAGCGCCAATAACGACCAAGTTGCGATCAAAATTTTTCGGTTTTTGCCAACCTTTTAGCGCTCTACGATTTTCCAAAACACTTAAAATCGCCTTCGCAATTAGCGGAAAGGTTCCCAAGAGCGTGAAAGAGAGCAGCAGGCGTGTTGAAAAGATATCTGCCGTGCTTTCGATGCTAGCTAATTGCGTTCCCGCATTCACATAAACGGCAGTGCCTGCAAGCATGCCCAACTGCGATACCCAGTAAAACGTAAAGGCTTTAATTTTGGTAAGCGACATCGCCAAGTTCACTACAAAAAACGGGAACAAAGGCACTAAACGCAATGTAAGTAGGTAAAACGGACCATCTTTTTGGAAGCGTTCATTAAATTTCTTAAGGCGATCACTGAATTTGTTTTGCACCCAATCATGTAAAAAGAAACGCGCAATCAAAAACGCCAATGTAGCACCCAGTGTAGAGGCGAACGATGCGATAACGAGCCCCCAGCCGAAACCAAAAATAGCCCCTACACTCAGGGTCATGATGGTGGCCCCCGGCAAAGATAACGCCGTTACGGTTACATACACCGCAAAGCAGATGAGGAAAAGCTGAAGGAAGTTTTCTTGCCGATAAGCGGCCAGAGCCTGTTGTTGCTCCCGCAACTCCGCAAGTGATAAGTATTGGCCTAAATCAAGAATATAAAAGGCCGTAATGGCACCTATTATGACCAAGAGTAGAACTAATCGAAGAATAACTTTATTGGTGCCGGTCATGAATTTCCCTTGTTGTTGGAATTGAATGATTGTGCATTTTCTTCGGATCTTCGGCCCTCAGAAACACGACTGTTCGGTGTCACTAACGGCTGTAACAGGAGGCGATGCAGGCTGTTGCCCTTAGCTTCACGGAATTCATGTAAACCCAGCACCATATTTTCATGGCCATCTTCTGGTTGCGCTCGATAAGTACCGAAAAGCTTATCCCACCAAGGCAAATTAAAGCCAAAGTTGCTGTTAGTTTCGCGTTTATGCCACGAATGATGCACACGGTGCATATCGGGCGTTACCAAAAACCAACGAAGCACTTTTTCAGCTTTACGAGGCACTTTGATATTACTGTGATTAAACATCGAGGTGCCGTTCAATATCACTTCAAACAACAATACCGCGGCGGCGGGTGCGCCAATGAGCACAACGACCGCCATTTTTATCAGCATAGACAATATCATTTCTGCTGGATGAAAGCGCACAGCGGTTGTTACATCTACATCCACGTCGCTATGATGCATTCGGTGTAGCCGCCACAAAAACGGCACGTGATGGAAGGTTAAATGCTGGAGCCAAATGGCAAAATCAAGAACCAAAATCGCCAAAATCACATGCAACCAAACCGGTAAGTTGGGCGCTAAATACAGCAAGCCAAACTGTGCTTCCGCGGCCCACAGGGCAACGCCAATAGCGGCGGTTGGAAATACTAAGCGAAGGGCAATGGAATCGATAATAATGATGCCACCGTTACTCAGCCAACGGCTTCTGCGCGCACGCTCCCTTGAGCGTTTCGGGGCAATACCTTCCCAAGAGAGAAATAAAGCCAACAAACCTAAAAAAGCACTTAGGCGCAGCCAAATTTCATATGAGAGTAAGTTTTCCATGAAAATCTTTTCCTAACCAATGAACTATCATGATACACAGATACGTAAGCTTTGCCTGAACATATTCATCGTGTTGAAAAAACTTTCAACCAAGGCTTCTATTTAAGGCTATGATTAGCAGTAACGCACATATTTTAATCTGGACGCCGAAGAAACATCTAATAACAACGAGGAAGGTACCATGAAGAAGTTACTTTGCTGGCTTGCCGGCATTAGCGGTTTCGCTGCGCTATTTATTTTATTTATTTCAGGGCCACTGTATCGGCTCGAAATTCTTGGCCTTGGCAACGCATTTTTGCTCATGCGTTGGGCTGCATACATTGGCATCGCGGCTATCGTGCTGGTTCTGCTGGCACTCGTTATTTTACGGCCGAGTTCGAATCAGCACCGCGCCATTCTTGGCCTTTCATTAATTCTCGGCTTTGTATCTTTCTATATGCCCTATAATCAGCTACAAACTGCACGCAGCGTGCCCGCAATTCATGATATCAGTACCGATACCGTAAACCCGCCGGAGTTTGTGGCTGTGGCGCCTTTGCGGGCCGATGCGCCGAACCCTGTTGAATATGCAGGCCCTGATGTTGCCCGCCAGCAACTCGAAGCTTACCCCGATATTGAAACCATGCGTTTTCAACAAGCGCCAGCCGATGTATTTGCCGCCGCTCTCGCCGTAGTGCAGGGAACAGGTTGGGAAATCGTAGCAGCCGAAGCGAACGATGGCCGCATCGAAGCCACGGTAACCACTACTTGGTTCGGATTCAAAGATGATGTGGTTATTCGTATTCAAGGTGATGGTGGTGAAACGCTGCTAGATATGCGCAGCAAATCGCGCCTTGGCGGCAGCGATGTGGGTGCGAACGCGGCTCGCATTCGTGAGTTCCGCGAAAGCTTGATGCAACGTATGCGCTAAGTTGAAACCACGTTCCATGTTTGTGATTTACCTAAAAACGAACAGTTAGCTGAACTGTTCGTTTTTTTATACCTCATGAACGGCGTTTTTGTAGGCGCCGCTGTAGTGTTCGCCGGTGCATTTTCAATGCCCGCGCCGTGGCAGAAATATTGCCATCATGCTCTTGTAGCGTGCGTTGAATCATTTCCCATTCTAACGTATCTACACCCACGGGCTCCTCACTAAACTCAGGCTCTTCTTCCTCACCACTAATGGCTTTCAATAGCTGCGTAATTTCTATCGGCTTAGTAAGATAATCAGCGGCGCCGTTTTTAATGGCATGTACCGTGGTAGCGATACTTGCGTAACCGGTAAGAATAATAATTCGCGCTTTCGGCCAGCGCCGAGCTAATGCTTCTAAATGTTTTAAGCCAGATTCCCCTTGTAAGTTTAAATCCAGCAAAATAACTTCAAAATTCTCCTGCCCGTATTCCTCCATAGCCACGCTTGGCGTTAAACAATGCACCGAAGGCCAACCATGATGCTCTAATCGGCGAAGCATAACCCGCGCGAAGGCTTCATCATCATCTATCATCAATAAGCGCATTTTAATTCTCTCGCAGTTGATACAGGGGAATTCGAATTTCTTGCACAACGAGCTTGGGCGTTTGCAGCCGAATAGCAAGGGAGCCCGCAAACCGTTCCAATGTAGCATTGCTGAGCAACATGCCTATACCCAAACCACTCTCACTTTGCGTGCGTTTCGTGCCTAAACGTTCAAGCGATTCCTCGGTCATTGATTCATTCGTATTTTCTATTCTCAATAACCAGCTATGGCCATCGCGGAGTGAGTGCACACTCACCTGCCCGTGGCCGATACTCTCTACCTCTCGTGCGGCATTACGAATCAAATTCAAAATCGCCGGTAACAACGCATAATCCGCTTCAATGGTAAAATGCCCTTCGTTACCCGCAACAAACTCTATGGGCACCGAGGCATGAGCAATGGTGAGCTGCTCTTGTAACTCAGCCAATAGTTCATTTACGCAAAATAATTGCATTTCATTTTGATCTAGCGAAAGGGTTACATGCCGCAAATCTTTTAATAGGTGAGTAACTCGCGATAGCGGTTCTGCCATTTCCCGAACCACAACATGATCAGGAAACTCCTCAGCAAGCTCCCCATGCAACAGGCTCACCGTTGCCAAAGGTGTGGCTAATTCATGCGTATATTGCGCCGATGCTGTAGCTACCGCCAGTATCTGCTCTTGCCTTAGCTGATCTTCGCGCATTTTTTGTAGTTTTGCTTGGCTTGTTTCCAAACGTTTGCGCACAATTCGGATCATTGTGGCTAATAATGTGGCGGCCACGAAAAAGGTGAACGACATCGCGGCGTAATGATCAGCAAGTTCAGTGTTCGCGTATTGGCTAGTCTGCATTTGCCAAAAAAATACTGCTTGAGCTACAAAGGTTGTGAGGAGAATAACCCACGCTCTCGGGGCAGATAACATTAAAAAAGCGATGGCGATAGGCAAGAGTAAGAACGAATTCGCCGGGTTCATGGCGCCGCCACTCAAGGCCAGTGCGCAAACCCACAACAATACAATAACGAATATTTGGGCAAAGGCGAGCGCCTCCGATTTTCGCTCTCGTAATAGCCACGTAATGGCACCTACAGTGGCGCTAAAGAGCCCAAGCCCTAACCAAATTACGAGCAGGTTAAATTCTTGCCGCTGAATTTGCAGCAACGCCACGAGCGTAAAAATAACCGCTGAGGCACTATACAGCGCGCGAATAAACCAAGATGTTGATGCCACCACCCGTTGCATAATCAGCCTTTAAATTGAAAGCGTATGGATGAGTATACTGTTATCTCTTTGGTTTTCCACATTGCTGTTTTGCAATAGCTTTTTCCGGTTAGGCGCAATAAACAATAATTAGGGCAAAGGTTCAGTTCAAAGCTGTTTTCTGGCCAGATTTTTCCAGCTTAGTTATTGTTCATACGGGTGTAACCTTGGCTCAATTAGGCGTAAGATAAATTCATAATACAAAACTGGAATTTAATAGCCATGAACAACAACACACAAAAACGTATTTTCATTACCGGCGGCGCCAGCGGTTTTGGTTTAGCCATTGCTCGCTTTTATGCAAAGCAAGGTTGGCGTGTCGCTATTGGTGACATTTCAAACGAAAACGCAGCAACAGCTGTGGCCGAACTAGAACCACTTGCTGCCGAAGTTCGTTACTTTCATTGTGATGTTACTAAAGATGGTGATTTGCAGGCGGTTGCCGATACCTTAGCGGAGTCCTGGAAAGGTGTTGATGTTGTTGTTAATAATGCCGGTGTGGCGCAAGTGGGCGCAATTGATGATGTAAGTATGGCGGATTGGGAATGGATAACCCAAATTAACATGCTCGGCGTTGTTCGCGGTTGCCGCGTGTTCACTCCTCTGCTGAAAAAGCAGGGCCAGGGCCACATCGTGAATGTTGCCTCTATGGCCGGGCTGTTAGATTTACCCAACATGTCGGCGTATAACGCCACGAAAGCCGCGGTGGTATCACTTTCGGAAACCTTAGAAAATGAGCTAGCCCCGTTTAATATCGGTGTTACCGTTGTTTGCCCTTCCTTCTTTCGAACCAACCTTGGCAATAGCATGCGCAGCACGGTACCCAACATGGATAAAACGCTGGATAAATTGATGAGCAAAAGCGATCTCACCGCTGATGACATCGCGGCACAAGTGGCCGCAGCCGTTTCCCAACGTAAATTCCATGTGTTGCCCCATGCACTGGCTCGCCGCACTTGGCGCTTAAAGCGTTGGTTACCAAGAAGCCTTTACGCGAAAATGATTCAAAAACAAACTGCGAAATTTGGAGGCCGAAAATGAGCAACCAAGCGCAATCGAGCGGGGAAAAAAGCAGCATGCAAACTTTGTTTACCGCGCAGCAAACCCATTTTAACAGCACGCCCTATTGGTCAGCGGCAGAACGAATTGAGCGATTGGATAAGTTAAAAGCCGGCTTATTAAACCAGCAAGAGGCTTTAATCAGCGCCATCAACCAAGATTTTGGCCGCCGCTCGGCTGATGAAACCAGGCTTGCTGAACTTTTACCCTCAATTGAAGGCATTAACTATATTCGTAAACGCCTGCGTAAATGGATGCGCCCTTCGCGCCGCAAAGTGGGCTTAGCCTTTCAACCCGCATCGGCCCGTGTTGAGTATCAACCCTTGGGTGTTGTGGGTGTTATCGTGCCATGGAATTACCCGCTATATTTGGCCATGGGCCCACTTACCGCGGCTATCGCCGCAGGTAACCGGGTGATGATCAAAATGAGTGAATTTACACCGGCTACCGCAGAGGCCTTTACAAAACTACTCGCCGATGTTTTCCCCGCTACCGAAGTAGCAGTAATAACCGGTGAAGCCGAGGTTGCTGCCGAATTTTCGCGCCTACCCTTCGATCACATGCTGTTTACTGGCGGTACAAGCATTGGCCGGCATGTGATGAAAGCGGCAGCGGAAAATTTAACGCCAGTTACACTAGAACTAGGTGGCAAATCGCCCGCAATCATTGGCCAAGCGAATACCGATATTGCCGAAGCTGCAGAACGAATCGCCTTTGGTAAAGCTTTAAATGCCGGGCAAACCTGTGTAGCGCCAGATTATGTTCTCTGCCCCGAAAACCAGTTGGATTCAGTGGTAACCGAACTTACCAATGCGTTTACTAAGATGTATCCAAGCTTTAAAGAAAATGCAGATTACAGCTGGATTATTAATGCAAAACAGTTCGATCGCCTGCACGATGTACTACAAGATGCCATCAGCCGAGGCGCCAACGTAACGCCCATTAACCCGAAGAACGAATCGTTCACTGGTACTCGGATTATTCCACCTACGTTAATTACCGGTGCCACAGCGGAAATGAAAGTGTTACAAGATGAGATCTTTGGCCCGCTCTTACCGATTATCACCTACACCGAATTCGCTGAAGCTTTAGGGTACGTTCGCCAAGGTGATCGCCCATTAGCGTTATATTATTTTGGTAAGGACTCTAGCGAGCGTGAGCAGGTTCTTAAAACTACCCATTCTGGCGGTGTGTGCATTAACGATACGGTATTTCATGTTGCCCAAGATGATCTGCCCTTTGGCGGAGTTGGCCCTTCAGGAATGGGGCATTATCATGGTTACGAAGGGTTCCTTACTTTCAGTAAAGCGAAAGCGGTGCTGCAAAAAGGTAAGTTGAACAGCGCAAAATTTGTGTATCCGCCGTATGGTGGTAAGTTGTTGAACAGTATTTATAAATTGTTCATCCGCTAATACACTGGAACACGCTGAATTACATTTATTTTTAGGAGTTACCGGCACCAATGCCTGCTGATAAACATAGCGAACAAGTGGATACCAGCCGCCGCGGCTTTTTAAAGCTTAGTGGCCGCAGTGCTTTTGCGCTTGCTGCAGTAGGTAGTTTGGTAAGTGTTGTAGGCTACACCGGTGTGCGCTGGCAGCAGCGCGCATCTGCCAGTGCAGAAGCCAATTATATGGTGCTCAGGCCACAGGATATTCTGTTTTTCGGGGCGCTTCTGCCGGTTGTGCTGGGGCCAAATCCAAGTTTTCAAGCAAGTTTAACGAGTTCTGCTAATCCTGCGAGCGCGCCCGTTGTCACCAATACGTTAGGGCAACTTGATACCATGTTGGCGCACAGCAGCCCCGCCATGCAGAAGCAAATTCGCGATTTAGTTGATTTGCTTACCTTTACTGCCACCCAAGGGCTTGTATCGGGTTATTGGGGCCAATGGCAACAAGCTAGCCCTGCGGATATCGAGGCGTTTTTACAACGCTGGCAAAATAGTAGTGTGCAGTTATTCCGCTTCGGTTATCAGGGTATTTGCCAGCTCTGCCAAATGGCATGGTATGGGCGCCCAGAATCGTGGGCTGATATTGGCTACCCCGGTATTCCAAGTTTTCTGCGAGGTGCCAATGCCGGTTCCTGATATATTCCGTGAAGGTATGCAAAAAGGTTGGCGGGTATTCGATGGCAATCAACGGCTGCCTGAATTGCCTGCCCCCGATGTCATCATTATTGGTTCTGGAGCGGGCGGTGCTACTGCGGCCGAAATTTTAAGTGCGGCTGGCCTGCAAGTGTATATTTTGGAAGAAGGCTCATTAAAAACTTCTAGCGATTTTCATAACGATGAGCTCAAAGCTTATGCTGAGCTTTATCAAGAAGGTGCTTTACGAACCTCAGCCGATGGTGGCATTGCCATTTTGCAAGGCCGCACAGTAGGTGGCACCACCACAGTAAACTGGACCAGTAGCTTTCGCACGCCGAATTCAACGCTGGCACAATGGCAATCGAAATGGGGCATCGACTATGCCACCGAGGCCGAAATGACACCTTGGTTTGAGCGCATGGAGCAACGCCTGAATGTAAGCCGCTGGCAAATGGCACCAAATGCTAACAATGATGTTATTCGCAAAGGCTGCGAAGCTCTGAATTGGGATTGGGATATTATTCCCCGCAACGTAAAGGGCTGTTGGAATCTTGGCTATTGCGGCACCGGTTGCCCAGTAAATGCGAAACAATCCATGC
Organism: Aliidiomarina iranensis; assembly: GCF_003987135.1. Lineage (GTDB taxonomy): Bacteria > Pseudomonadota > Gammaproteobacteria > Enterobacterales > Alteromonadaceae > Aliidiomarina > Aliidiomarina iranensis. The sequence continues at coordinate 186,804 of NZ_PIPJ01000001.1, read as the reverse complement.
TAGTTACCAGCTTACCCGCGGCCCTTGAAAACGGTGCGGTACTTATACATAGCTTGCGTGCAGTAAAGCTGGATCACCATCAGGGTAAGGTTCTCGGGGTGCAGTGCCAAGGTATGAACGGCACTCTTACAGAGGCCGATGGCCGCCGGTTTACGCTAACCGCACCGAATTTATTTCTCGCCGGGGGTGCTATTAATAACCCCGGCTTGTTGCTTCGTTCGAAAGCGCCGGATCCGCATCAACAGCTTGGAAAACGAACCTTTTTGCATCCTGTTTGCATGACTCTCGCTACCTTCCCCAGGGCAATTGATGGCTTTTATGGTGCGCCTCAATCGGTGTACTCAGATCACTTCAATGAAGTGGCACCCACAAGCGAACGTATGGGCTTTAAACTTGAAGTACCGCCCATGCAGCCTAGTATTGTAGCGGCGCTCATGGGTGGCTTTGGCGAACAACATTTTCAACGGATTCAAGATTTAGCCAAGAGTAATCTCATGTTGGCACTCATGCGCGATGGCTTTTTCGAAGACGACCTCGGTGGCCAGGTGAAGTTGCGTAAAAATGGTGATGCGGTGGTAGACTATCCGTTGCGAGATCGGCTTTGGGCTACAGTTGCTGAGGCCTACGTAAAAATGGCTGAAATCCAATTTGCCGCCGGCGCCACAGAAGTAACACCGTTACATATTCACGGCACGGCAACACGCTCACTCAGCGAATTCAAGGCGCAATTGGCGCATCTAGCCTATGAACCGGTTTCGGTTCGCCTTTCGAGCGCGCATGTTATGGGCGGCTGCCCGATGGGTGCAGATGCAACCATGAGCGTAGTAAATCCGCAAGGCCAGCACCACCAACTGCAAAACTTGTATGTGATGGACGGTTCGTTATTTCCCACCAGCGTTGGCGCCAACCCACAACTGAGTATTTATGCTTTAGTGGCTCGATTAGCTACCAACTTTTTAGCTTGAGCAAAGTTTGGTGCGCGCTTTTCACGCGCACCGCAATACTCACATTACCAAAGCATGGGTTTCGCCATGGCTAAGTGGAAAATAATCGCCAATTGCACGAAGGCCAACACAGCGGCAACAATGCGAGTTCGTTTCGGAAATTTTGGCTTAATTGCAAAAATACCAGCAACAATGTAACCGATTAGAAACACTATTTTTAGCAATAGCCACGCATGCTCTAGCACATTCCAACCCGCAATCACTAACAAGGATATCGCCATCACCAATAGAACGGTATCATTTGCATGCGGAATCCAACGCAGCGGCGTGGTGCGCCAGCCAGGTTTTCCCAAGGCATCTAGGCCGAGGCGAAGTACTAAGAATAGCCCAGTAAGGTAGGCTGCTAGCATGTGAATGCCTTTCAAGGGTGCGTACAATTCCATGATCATTACTCTCTTATTTTTCGGTGATTAAGCCCAATTCGAAGGTTTCTAGCCAACGCGTTCTATCCTACCGGAATATTTTTCCCATGCATTAACTATTCGCTGATTTGTGGCAGATCAAAGTTACCAAGCTAGCGAATACGTATACTTTCATCATGAAGCAAACTTCCTATCGGCTGAGGCAAAGTTAATTATGGCGGAAATATCTTGGGATCCATCGCTTATTGCGCGTTATAACGTGAACGGGCCGCGCTATACCTCATATCCAACTGCACTTGCACTGGCCAGCCCATTCGCCGGGCGGCGCGCTATTGAAGCATTACAAACCAGTACGGATACTTTGAGCCTCTATATTCATTTACCCTTTTGCCACGAGCTTTGCTATTACTGCGGCTGCAATAAAATTGTAACTCGGCATCAAAGCAAAGCAGATCGTTATCTCGATGCTTTAGAGCAGGAAATGCGGCTCTATAAAACGGTTTTAAAGCACAGAAAGGTTGGCCACTTGCATCTTGGTGGGGGGACACCTACATTTCTCACCGAAGCACAATTAAGCCGTTTAATGTGCATGCTCAAAACTCATCTGGGCTTTGTTCCCAATGCAGATTACGAAACGAGTATCGAAATTGACCCACGGAGCTGTTCGTTAAATAAGCTGGCGCATTTAAAACATTTAGGCTTTAACCGCGTGAGCTACGGCATTCAAGATTTCGATGAGCAGGTACAAATTGCCATTAATCGAGTACAAGATTTCGATATGGTCGCTACCTTGATCCAACGCTCTCGGGAGTTGGGCTTTGCTTCCATTAATCTTGATGTGATTTACGGTTTACCTCAGCAACAGGCTGAAAGCTTTCAAGCATCTTTGAACAAGGTAGTTGCTCTCAACCCAGATCGTATCTCGTTGTTTAGCTACGCTCATTTACCCACTCGATTTGCGGCGCAACGGAAGATAAAAAATCACACCCTGCCGGCTCCAGAATTGAAGCTGAAACTACTACACATGGGGATAAAAACTTTCACTCAAGCCGGCTATCAATTCATTGGCATGGACCACTTTGCCCGGCCTAGTGATGATTTAGCGGTTGCTCAGCAAACCGGAAAGTTACAAAGAAATTTCCAAGGCTACACAACACATGGATCAGATGCCTTATTAGGGTTAGGTAACTCTTCTATCAGCCAAATTGATGGCGTTATTTGGCAAAATGAAAAGGACTTAAAACATTACTACAGTGCTTTGGAGCAAAATCAATTGCCTATTTCCAAGGGGGTAGAATTATTCGAAGACGATAAAATTCGTGCTCATTTAATTGCAGAATTAATCTGCCATTTTAAACTCGATATTCCTAGTTTCGAGCGCCGCTGGGCGCTAGATTTCTACACTTACTTCGCCGATTGTATGGGTAAGCTCGATCATTTTATTGCGGATGGTTTAGTAGAAATGGATGAACAAGAGATTCGTGTAACCGATGCTGGCAGGCTATGGGTTCGCAGTATTTGCAGTGCCTTCGATGCCTACCTTGCAACTGGCCAAAACGCTTATTCAAAAGTAGTGTGAATTCGCGCGAGTATACTTAATTTTTGCGTAGCACTTGTAGTTGCACATCAACGCTAACTTTTAAGCGTTCTAGAGCTTGCACCCGTTGCTTGCCTTCTTGAGGTGCTCGAAATAAGTGCGGTGTCATGGCCAATAAGTTCGCTATTTCTTGTTGTGATCGCAGCGTAACGGGGTAGCGAACCGCCATGGCAGGTTCAGCAGTAAAATATTCAGGGTAGCTTTTCGCTTGGTTTTCTGGCTTCAACGTGGTGTAAATTACTTCACGTAGTTCACGCAAATGATCGGCACCCGGGTCGACCATAAGTACCACGCCATTAGGCTTTAAAACCCGGTGAAATTCTTGGTAAACCGGAAATCCAAAAATACACAATAGGATATCGATAGAAGCATCGGCTACTGGAATTTGTGCATTGCTCGCTACGATCCACTGCACTAGTGGCGCTTGCGCATTTGGAAGATTTGAATTCTTGGGCGTGTTGTTTTCAGTGTAATGGGTTTTTAGGCCTTGTTTTGCTGCAGCGAGAACCGCCCACTTTGAAATATCCAAGGCCACTAACCGTAAATTAGCAGTAGCATCATGGGCAATCAGGTGCCGCAAATAGTATCCCTCACCACAACCCGCATCGAGAATACTTACCGGTTCATCGGAAGCTTCTTTACCTGCCATATTTTGCGCATGCAACTCGGCCGATGATGATTGTAAAAGCTCTGTTTGCGCAGCTACCTGTGTTGAAATCGCTTGGGCTAATTTCTGATAAAACCCACTTTCAAGAAAATCCCGGCGCGCGGCTACCATCGCCTTGCTATCACCCGGATCTTTCGAGCGCTTATGCTGTACCGGCAGTAAATTAAGATAACCTTGTTTAGCAACATCGAAACTATGGCCGTTACCGCAACGCCAAGCGTTACTAACCGCATCTAACACCAATCGCTCGCCATCAATAGGGCAACAGAGCTTATCAAAGGCTTTTATGGGCATGGGCATCCTAGTAAACTTTTGCTCGTGCTTCAGAGGAACTGCAGCATAGCATTCAACTTAACTAGCACCAAGCCGAGCGCCTACCCCATGTACACTTGTTAAGCACCCCAAGATCGCACTTTTATAAAACTCGAGTATCGGCTTGGTGGCTCACTTATCGGTGAATGCGAACTTCTTCACCGGCTTGTAAACCCGAGGCCACTTCTACTCGGTTCTCTCCCTGCTGCTGAAAACGCTCACCTAAGCGAACTAAGCGGCGTTCAAGGCGCTGTTCATGCCAAACATGAGCATAGTGCAGTTGGCCAATTTGCGTAATAGCTGCAGCCGGAATATGAATCACTTCACGCTCACCCGCAGGTACCGAAACACGCCCATACATACCTTGGTAAAGGCCATCTAGAGAATTCGGCACCAACCGGATGGTAAAGCTTCGCGATGCTGAATCTGCTGCCGGTTCAATTTCAACGACTTCACCGAGTAAGCTAGTATCCAATGCATCAAGAGCGATGGCTAACTTGTCACCCAATTGAATATTTGCCAGCACTGATTCGCTTACACCGGCTTCTAAACGAAGGCTATCCGGCGAATAGAGGCTTAAAAGCATCATCCCCGGCGTAGCCGTATCACCGGTAAATACCGCACGTCGGCTGATAACACCAGAAAATGGCGCCAAAATAACACTAAAGCTTTCACTGGTTCGTGCCTCTAAAAGTGATTCACGCGCGCGAATGAAATCGGCCTCGGCTCCATCCCTTGCTGCGCGTGCCTCATCGAGCCGCGCCTCGGGAAGCACACCTTGAGAAACCACCGCCTCAATACGTTGGAAATTTAAGCGCGCTTCGTTCACTCGAGCTTGCGCAGCAGCCAAAGATTGTTCTTGTTGCCGCACTCGCGAGCTTAAATCGTCATTTTCTAAGCGCAACAATACATCCCCAGCTTCCACCTGATCACCGGCATCTACCAATACTTCCGCTACACGAGCAGTAATCCGCGCGGAAATAGAAGCCTGCTGGCGAGCTTGAATACTGCCACTAAAGGCTCGTTGTTGGCGGATAGGCTCCGCCACCACTGCCACAGTTTCCGGCTTACTTTGCGCTTGCTGAGCTCGTGTTTCAGTATCTAATTTTTCGGTAAACGCATTCGCCAACCAAAGAAAAATCAGAATTAAACCGAGAAAAGCAGCTGCAATTGTTAGAATTCGCTTCAATGTCATGCTTTTTGCTCCTGATGCTCTGAACTTGGCTTGCTCTTGTTTACCGAACTGTGGTCAACGAAGTCATGGGCAGCAACATCTCGATACATCATGTAATACACCACTGGAATAACCACTAAAGTAAATAATGTTGAGGCAGTGATACCAAAAATCACAGCCCAAGCTAACCCATTAAAAATCGGATCGAGGGTAATCACGATATTCGCCAACATCGTCGTGCCCGCGGTTAATAAAATTGGCCGAGTACGTGCCGCACCCGCATCAAATAACGCTTCTTTAAGTGTGCAATCGGTTTGTAAGCGCTGCTGGATAAACTCAATCAGAATCAGGGCATTGCGCACTACAATACCCGCTAAGGCGATCATTCCAATCATCGCAGTTGCCGTAAACAACGCGGGGTTTGGGTAACCCGCGATATCGGCTTTAAACATATTCAAGAACCAAAAGCCGGGCATAATGCCAATAACGGTAAGCGGTATTGATAACATCATTATGCCGGCCACTGCTTTCAAACCAGTTTGCAGAACCATAACAACGTAAACACCAAGGAGAGCTACCGCATAGGCAATACCTAAGTCACGGAATACATCGAGGGTAATTTTCCATTCGCCTTCGCCACTCCACACAACATTGATATCGCTGGCAACCTGCCAGCCAATGCCCGAGCCATTGTTAAAATAATGCCGTTGCCAGTGTGGCACCACAGTATTGCTATCACTGCCTTCATCTACCATTACATCCGCTACAATATCAGCAGGCACACGACCCACCGGTTCAGCGTACACATAAACAACAGGCTTCAGGTTCTTGTGGATGATGGGCCGATCGGCAGGCATTTCCAAAAACTTGCCGAGCTCAGCTAGCGGCACTAGAGGTGCAGGCGCATCACTTAAACCAGATTCATTACTTTGTTGCGCAATACCACTCTGCCCTCTTACATATAGCGATAACAGCTGCTCTGGGTTATCACGCAACCTTTTCGGTAACCGAATCTCAATAGGCAGCGGGTTAATCTCAGTTGGTTGTTGCAGATAATCAATTGTCCAACCACCACTAGCGGCCTGTATACTTTCGTGGATATCGTTGGCGCTAATTCCTGACAGTGCCGCTTTTTCCCGATCAATTACAAACCGCCAAACGGTGTGTTCCGTTGGCACCGAAGTATCTACTTCGCTCACATAATCTTCTTGCCGCATTCTATCGGCGAGCACTTGCGCCGCGCTCTCGAGCTCTGCATACGGTGTTTCATCACCACCATAAACTTCCGCTACAATCGTTGCCAAAACGGGTGGTCCGGGCGGCATTTGCACAATTTTCACTTGTGCATTCATATCCGCTGCAATTGCTTCGAGTGGGTCGCGAAGGCGATTAACAATTTCATTCGATTGCATGCTACGGCGTGATTTATCAGCCAACACAATACGAACCTCACCCTGCCACGGCAAATTTCGGTTTGAGTAGTGCCGCACCATGCCATTGAAATCCATTGGTGAAGCAATGCCACCGAAGGTTGCAATCGCACTCACTTCCGGCACTCTTTGCAAATACTCAGCGAAACGCTCAAGTGCCATACTTGTGGCTTCTAGCGATTCACCCTCTGGCATATCTACAATTAACTGAAATTCATTCTTGTTGTCATGAGGTAGGAGCTTCAGGGGGACTAAACGCATCGCCGGCAACAAAGCAGCAAGCACAAATAAACCGGCTACGCCCCACAAAAAAACTTTACTCCGTTTACGAGAATCTAGGAGTGGCTCAAGCAGCCGTCGGTAACCCTTATAGATTAGGCTGCTACTTGGATCGTAAGCGCCGGCCTGTTTCGCTTTCCCCATAATCTTCCAAGCCAACCATGGCGTGATTAAAAACGCAGTGATAGTTGAAAAAATAACACTAATGGGCACATTGAAGGCCATTGGCCCCATGTATGGGCCCATCATGCCGGTAATGAAAAACATTGGTGTAAACACAATAATGATAGCCAAGGTAGACATCAGCAAGGCACTTCGAATTTCTACCATTGCGGCAATTACTGCACGTTTTGAGGTTTTACCTTCTTCGCGGATGTGGCGTTCAATGTTATCAATGGCGGCAATGGGATCATCAACGATAAGCCCGAGAGCGAGTATGAGCGCAAACAGCGTAACCCGATTGATGGTATAGCCAAAAAGTAAATCCATACCTAAGGTGGCACCATAGGCAATGGGAATGGCGATTGCTACTACCAGTGCAGCGCGCCAATTTAAAAACAAACCAACAAAAACCACCACCACCAGTATCGCTACGGCCAGGCTACTTACTAGCTCCGATACCTTTTCATTGGCAGTTTCACCATAGTTTCGGATAATCGAAAAGGCGGTTCCCTCAGGTAGCCAGGTTGCCTCTAATTCCTCAAGTTCGGCCAGTACATCATCGGCCACCCATACCGCATTGGTTCCACGTTGCTTAGCAATCGCAATATACACCGCAGGATACTTCTCACCCTCCACGGAGGCTGCAGTTCTATCATCCCCAGCGGTGAGGCCGCTGAATTCTGGGCCAGGATAAAAGGCGGTATAACTAGTAGCGAGTTCAGGGCCATCCGTTACCTTCGCCACATCTTGCAGATAAACGGGACGGCCATTTACCACGTTCACAACGGCATTAGCTAACTCAGTGGCGCTGGTAAAAAACTCGCCACTCTCAACTTCAATTACACGCCCTTGTTGATGAAGTTGGCCCGCACTTACTTGGGTATTACTCACCTGTATGGCGCGGGCAATATCGGCAATTGTAGTGCTATGTGCCGCGAGGCTAACGCTATCAAGGGATATTTGAATGGTCCGGGCTTGCCCCCCTACCACTGAAACTTGGTTAGTATTATCGATCGCTTTTAACTTTTGCGTAGCCTGCTCAGCTATTCGCCGCAGAGCAAAGGCATCATGCTGGTTCGGATTAGTGCTATAGAGGGCAGCAACAACAATAGGAACATCATCGATTTCAACCGGCTTTATCGACCAATTATTCACTACCGCGGGTATTTCGTTTTGGCTGGAATAGAGCTTGTTGTAGAGTTTTACCAGTGAATCTTCCCGATCCTCACCCACATAAAAACGCACGGTAACATTGGCATAATCGCGATTTGATTGTGAGTAAACATATTCAACGCCATCGATTTGCGAAACTAGGCGTTCTAGCGGTTCGGTTACTTGGGTAGCGATTTGCCGAGCGGAGAGCCCAGGCGCCATAACCCGCACATCGGCCATAGGCACAACGATTTGCGGGTCTTCTTCTCGGGGGGTAAGCAAAAGCGCAAATGCACCTAGCAACAACGCCAAACCAATGAGTATGGGAGGAAATGCGCTATTTAAAAACCACCCCACCAAACCTTGGTTGGCATTCGCACTTGGCTTCGTTGCGGAATTGCTCACTTAATGCTCCCTTAATATTTCTTGATTACTTAAACGCTTGCCCAGGCTTTAAACCAACTGCTTTTAATATTTTGGCCAATGGGCAAAAGCCGGTAAACGCAGCTTGCAGTAAGTTTAGACCAACAAAACCGGTTAGTAACAACCAACCTTGATTAACTTGCCAGGCTAAAAGTACGGATAACAAAACAACAAAACCTGCAAACGCAAAAACGAACCGATCAATATTCATATCATCACCTTTAATTAGAATTTACTAATATTTGTAATCAAAAAAAATTACTCACAAAAAATGCCATGTAAGCTTTCAAGAAGCGCAAGCGCATTTTGATCTGCAATTTGATACAACACCGTGGTGCCTTCCTTGCGAAAACTCACAATTTTTTGCTCACGCAATTTTGCTAAGTGTTGAGAAAGCGATGATTGCGATAAACCGATGCGCTTCTCAAGCTCACCCACCGACATTTCACCTTTCACTAAGTAGCACAGCACCATTAACCGATGGCTATTCGCCAACGATTTTAACAAGCTCTCTGCGGAACTCGCGTTTGCCTGCATTTGATCAATTGATATTGTTTTCATATTCGCTATTATATTAGGTTTTTCTAATTTAACAAGTGCCTTATTATTTGCACTCTACTACAATTTGGGTAAAACGCAATTTTTTATATAATGGCAAATGCATGATTTGAATCAAAGTATTTTTTGGCGAAATAGGAGGTAATAGGCTGGAAGTAGCCACCTAAATTCAAAGGCAGGCGGAGCAGCCATTATGTATAATATGAGTCGTATTATCATTCTCGAAGAACGAGCAAATTCGCTTGCGCTCGTTGAAGAAGTACTGAGAAATCGTATCGGTATCTCAAATCCAATTATCTACACCACAACACAAAAAGCTGTGGCGGCCGCGATTGCAAATGAACCCGATTTAATTGTGTTAGAGGCCTCAAAGCGCGGCTTTTCTGCGCTTGATAAACTGCGCAAGAGCTGTATTCCAACTCGAATTATTATGCTTTCAGCCTCTGATGCCGAAAAAGATATTTTGCAAGCGATACGCAACGGCGCCGATGGCTATTTGCTGAAAGATACCAACCCTGAGCACTTAGCAGCATTATTAATGAAAGCCCTACAGGGAAAAATGGCGCTCAGTGATGGGGTAGTTGAAATCTTAGCTCGAGCACTGCGCTACTCAGAGGGTGAGCAGGCTGAATCACAGCCTGCATTAACCAAGCGGGAAAAGGAAGTGCTGCAATTACTCACGGAAGGGAAGAGTAATAAGGCACTTGCAGAAGTAATGGGTATTTCTGAAGGCACTGTGAAAGTGCACATCAAGAATATTTTAAAAAAACTTGGTTTGCGTTCACGCATGCAAGCCGCGCTCTGGAAATTACAGCGATAACAATTAAGGCCCTGTCCATTACAGAACTGGCAATTACAGCACTGGCAATTAAAGCGTTCGCCAGCGAGGCGCCCAAAAACGCTGTTTTCTTTCAACATGTGCGTTTAAAAGGCTACCAAACCGGTTTGCGCACGACCAAGAATCAACGCATGCACATCGTGCGTACCCTCGTAGGTATTTACCGCTTCCAAGTTCATCACATGGCGAATAACGTGATATTCATCAGCAATGCCATTGCCACCGTGCATATCTCTTGCCGTTCGCGCAATATCTAGCGCTTTGCCGCAGCTATTGCGCTTAATTAAGCTAATCGTTTCTGGCGATAATTCATTTCTATCCGCTAAACGCCCGGCTTGCAGTGCGCCAAGAAGGGCAAGGCTAATTTCAGTTTGCATATCGGCCAGCTTTTTTTGAACTAGTTGTGTAGCAGCCAAAGGCCGGCCAAACTGTTCGCGATCCAAGGTATACTGCCGCGCAGCGTGCCAACAGAATTCGGCTGCGCCCATAGCTCCCCAAGCAATACCATAACGGGCCTTATTCAGACACTGAAATGGCCCCTTTAATCCGGTAATTTCGGGGAAAATATTGGCTTCGGGAACGAACACATTGTCCATCACGATTTCACCGGTAATCGAGGCACGTAGGCTAAATTTACCCTCAATTTTCGGTGCGCTTAGGCCTTCCATCCCCTGTTCGAGAATAAAGCCGCGAATAACGCCATCGAGCTTCGCCCAAACAATAAATACATCGGCTATCGGGCTGTTGGTGATCCACATTTTGCTGCCCGTCAAACGATAGCCGCCCTCTACCTTTTGCGCCCGACTTTTCATACTCGCTGGATCAGAGCCCGCATCAGGTTCGGTTAAACCAAAGCAACCCACCCACTCCCCTGTTGCCAGTTTAGGTAGATATTTCTGCCGTTGTGCTTCGCTACCAAATTCATAGATCGGGTACATCACCAACGAGCTTTGCACGCTCATGGCACTCCGATAACCGCTATCAACCCGCTCTACTTCGCGAGCAATTAAACCGTAACAAACATGATTAACACCAGCGCCACCGTAGGCCTCTGGAATAGTAGCACCGAGCAACCCAAGCGCGCCCATCTCATGGAGAATTTCGCGATGAAAATGCTCTTCCCGATTCGCCATCAGAACGCGTGGCTGTAACTTCTCTTGGCAATACGCATGGGCACTATCTCGAATCATACGTTCTTCATCAGATAGCAAACCATCAATGTTAAAAGGATCTTGCCAATTAAATGAAGGGCGGAGTTTGCTCATGTCGGAACCTATTTATTTGTATAACTATTCAGAGGTCTTTCGCTTTTCCAGAATCAACCTAACCACACCACTACCACTTTCGTGCATGGTGAGGTACCTGTAATCCTGCAGGTTAATATCTTCTTGCTGAAAGAACTCCCTGTGAAAGGTCATTGTATTGAAATCTTCGTCTTCATTGATCATTTTCATTTCAAACTCACACACCTCGGTGCGGCAATTAATATTCTCAACCTGTATGTTGGTCAATGCGTTTGAAGTGAGAAGGAAATCCCTAAACATCATATCCATTTCATACGCCCAGTTGTAATCAATTGGCTCTTCGATTAAGCGCTGGTCCAGATTTGTAACATCAATGGCCTCTAAATTGTTGTTTCGAGCGATTCGAGCGAGTTGGTCCTGAACGCTTTCGTTTTGACGTCGTTCTAATCTGTTATTGGCATTAGCCAATGTCCCGCCGGCTTCACTTTCAGCCTCACTCAACTGCGCCAGAGCCGCTTCCAGCTGCTCTTTAAGCAACGCATTCTCGGCAATTAAAGTTGCTAACTCGCGCTGAAGTGCCGCTTGGTTCCCAGAGGCTTCTGCTGCGGAGAGCATATCATCGTTGGTGTTAACTTGTATTTCTCGTTCCAATTCAGGCTTTATTTGTAGAGGCGTATTGGCTACTGGATCTGCGTTCCGCGATAGGCTAAACACCAGCAGTACAACTATTACAGCCCCGTAAGCGATATGTACGATTTTAGACATTAAATTTCCCTTTTTTATTTTTAATTCAGAGATTTTTTCAGCAAAAAGGTTCCCTTCTCAAGTAAGGCGATTTAGTTACAGCAAAAGCGTATTAAGTAAATAGAATAATCTGCCGGTCATAAAAAAGCGACCACAACAAAGATGTTGTGGTCGCCCGCTAATACTACTGTTCTTTTAGCCTGCCTAACCATCCCACACGCTCTACACGCGGTTGATGTTTTGCTAGCAAGTTTGCCGATAACCTAAAGTGCGTATTAACTCACTGGCTATTAACGAGTACGTGGTACCCGGATTTCTACAGAAAGTGCTGCTTCTGTACGGCGGTTACGCTCATTAGCTTCAAGGCTAATTTCGTTTACCACTGGGCGGCTCATACCATGACCCACAGTAGTAATACGGCTACGGTTAATACCGTGGCTGTTTACTAGCATGTCGGCTACAGCTTGCGCACGACGCTCAGATAAATCACGGTTATATTCAGCAGTACCGATTAAATCGGTGTGGCCGTTAATAACAACTTCAGTGTCTGTATGTTCTTTCATGAAATCAGCTAAACGGCGAACATCGCCATTGTAATCGCTGGTTACACGAGCAGAATCAAACGCGAAGCCTACGCGAAGATTTTCAGATACTTGCTCTGTTGTGTACTGAGTACAACCACGGCTATCAACTACGTGATTACGCGGTGTGTTGGCACAATCATCACGATAATCTGGCACGCCATCGTTATCGGTATCGGTTTCGCGGTCGGTTGTTGTGCTTGCTGCTGCACTTTGAGTAGTTTCTTCAGCTGCTGCTTGACGGCTATCGCGGTCAGACCATGAGCTCAATAACGGGCCGTTATCACCGAAGCGATAATTCGCACTCAGAATAAACGACATATCGTTGAAATCAGAGTTGAACTGAGGCGCTAGTTCTGCACGGATAAACCAATTCTCGTTCAGCGTGTGGCGGTAACCCAAAGTTGCACGCCACATCAAATCACGATGCTGTTGAACACGCGTTGCATTGAAGCCCGCACCAACATATACGTTGTTGTTCAAGTAATAAAGTGCATCTGAACCGAACATATGGCCAGTTGCTGTATCACTCAAACCTTCTACATCTGTTCTCACACGGTCGAAATAAGTGCGGAACGCCCAACGGTTGGTAAGCGGTACAGAAACTTCCAAGCCTAGCTGCGCAGAATTGAAACCATCGTCAACTTGGAAACCGAAGTTTTCACTATCAACGTAAATACGGTCACCATCAATTGACGACACATGTAAACGTGCACCAATTGAGAATGTTTCAGTACCCGTGAAGTTTTCTTCTGATTGCGCTTGCGCTTGCGGGCTAGCGATAAGCAAGCCGGCGATCGCTGCAGGTAATGCCATTCCAACAAATTTGTTCATAAGGGATTCCTTCTTTCCTTTAGCTGCTCCGCTAACCCGGGAGGGTTGGGGGGTGTGAACCCTTATTCTGGCTTAACTTTCGCACTAGCGCGAGAGCTTTACCAAAACTTTTAAAATCTTTAGACCAAGTTTTTAGCATTCCAGCGGCTTTTACCTCTGGGTTAATAATGACTTCGCTTGTGCCTTCTTCCTGACATTTTGCTCTTGGTACATTTACTAACTTATAACTTGCAGTATAGCACACTAATTTCGATGCTTATCTAAGCAGCTTGAGTTTAACATTTGGCCTATAAAAATCAATCTTTAGAATCTTTAACTAAGATAAAGTTATCAATAAGATAAGTACCAAAATATTACAAACCTAAACCTCGCGCTTATAAATAATCTTAATTTAAGCACTAACCTAAACTTGGCCGCCTAAAAACCTGGGGCAAAACCAAAACTTACTCAATTTCTATTAATACCTCGTTGCGGCGAAACATGGGTAGTGTGAATGGCCCGTTGTAACCAGCCTCAACCGGTTCGCCCGCAGCCACATACCCATTCTCACTCATCCAAGTTAAAAGCATTTCGGTATGCTTCGCTACGTTACTTTCAGTGAGGCGGCCATTAAATCGAATTGCAGCTACTTTGTGATCACGCAACTCACTCACTTGTAAATTAGGGTTCGTAGGTTTCGGCGTTGTTGCCAGGGTAAATTCAGCGGGCATCACAAACGACATTTGCGATCTTTCCTCGCCTCGTTCCATAAACACAGGCGCCGTCATTGGAATCTCACTGCCTTCAGCAGGTAAGCTTTCTGATTCCATCATTACTGGCGCTGTCATGGCTATTTCAGCACGGCCTTCATTTTCGCCACTGATGTAGCGGAACAAGGCTCGAAACGCATCGTTTCGGCCGTCACTGCCCATGTTGGCGGAAACCAGCACCATATGTTCGTAGTTTCGTACTTCAATTTGTTCGTTATCAGCCGCCGTAATCAATGTGTAAGGCACTGTTTCCGCATTGCTTTTACCCACAATTGAACAACCTGATAGAAAAACCACTGCTAATCCCATTAGAAAAGCTTTCATGCTCATCTCCGCACTCGAACCACAAATCGTTTGAACAAGTTATACGTTAATGCACATCAAAGTAGCTCAATAATTGCAAAACTATTCATTTCGCAAATGATATACCGCATAGCCGTTTTCATCTGTGCTGTGCTTCTGTAGGCGCTGTATTTGCTCCGCTTCCTCAACGCCTAAGGCGCTGTTATTACCTCTAAATTCAACCACTGCACCAGCAGGTAAAACAAGTTCCCAATTCCGATGCAACGCTAACGGTAACACACCAGCATTTTTCGCTGTCATTTCACGCGCATAGTTGGCAATCACTTGCCTTACTTCTTCACCGCTGGAATACACAATGGTTGAACCATCAAGGCCCGGGAAACCACCGCCGCCGCCAGCGCGATAGTTATTTACCGCAACAAGAAACCGCTGCTCTAAATCTAACGGCTCGCCTTGGTAGCGCACATCTACAACTCGCCGCGCCTCCTCATTGATAAGTTCCCCCTGCGAATCGTAGCGAGCTGGCGCTGCAATATCGAAGCGATATTCTAGCCCACTTAAAACATCAAAATTAAAACTCGGATAGCCAGTGAACAGCGGTTGCGGATCAGGGTTGTTGGCATCAATTTGTTGATACGCCAACGCCGACATCTCGAGCCATTCCACCAACTGGCTGCCCGTTACCTCTACTACCTGCAGAGTGTTCGGGTACACATACAAATCAACCAGATTCCCAAGGGTAAATTCACCAGCTTCAATAATGGTGTAATCGTTTGCACTTTGAAAACCATTTCGAAACGGTGCGGCCGCGCTTAATATCGGCAAATCAGCGCGAATTTCTCCGCGAGCTTGCAATGATTCAACAAACCATTGTTGCGCATCATTTATCAGCTGCACCGCTGTGCTCGGCTCTATGCGGGCGAATAAAGTAGAAATAAGCGCTTCTACTTCACCGAGTGGCTCATTAAGCATTGCTACAGTTTGCTCATGCTCTGCCATCAACATAGCTTCAAGTTCTGTATCTTTGCGTTCATCAACCGCCCGCACAGCTACATTACTTGCCACTACCTGCCAACCATTTGCAGTGTTTTGCAAACGTAAATCAATAATACCGAGATGATCACCCCAATAACCTGGGGCAACAGCTGGAACGCCACGAACATAACCGGCCTCATTATCTACCTCGGGCAAATTATCGTAGGCTTCGGCGCCTGGGAATAACTGGTGTTGGTGGCCAAATAAAATGGCATCGATACCGGCAACGCCGGCAAGTTGATAACTCGCTTGTTCTGCAAATTGCGGATAGTTATCGTATATTCGCAGCCCTGAATGCGGGATCGCAACAATAACATCGGCGCCTTCCGCCTGCATTTGCGGAATATAATACTCAGCTGCCTCTACCATATCCCGCACTCTAACTTTGCCCGCGAGGTGCTGTTGATCCCAGCGCACGATTTGCGGCGGTAAAAAGCCAATAAAGCCAACTTTGATTTCGTGGTCATTGCCATATTGATCCTGCATCGATTTCGATAGAATCACATAAGGTTCATACATCGGGTTATCCCAACCCGAAGTTACTTTGCCGGCCTCACTGGGGCTATTGGCAGAAAATACATTTGCACTAATATACGGGAAGTTAGCGCCAGCAACGGTAGCTTGCAAAAACTCTAAACCATAATTAAATTCATGGTTCCCCATATTACCAACATCATATTCTAAGTAATTCAAAGCGCGCATGATGGGGTGCATATTTTCAGCAACGTATTCAGCACCCTGACCAGCAACCCAATCACCAAGCGCACTGCCTTGAATCAAATCGCCGTTATCCACCAAGAAGTTATTGGGCTGTTCGGCGCGTGCTTCATGAATAAGAGCGGCCGTGTGCGCTAATCCATAATCGCTAGTGCTTTCCTGTTGAAAATAATCATACCCGAGCATATAGGCATGTAAATCGGTAGTTTCAATCAGCCTAAGCTCTACTTCAGCCGGTTCTTGAGTTTCGCTACAGGCGCTAGCCATTAGGCTAGCGATAGCAAGTAACAACGATATTTTTAGCAGTTTCATGGGCACTTCCATTACTTTAGATAATCACTTCATTAAACAGTTAATTTCTATAAAAAATAATAAATTTAATTTACTCAGCAACCAACCATGATTGCTCTAGTTTCGCGACTTCGCCGTATTCGGCCAAAATTGGGCTCATCAATTCGGTAATATTTTTTTCCAGTTGCCATGGTGGGTTCACCACCAACATGCCCGCACCATACATACCGCGTTCGCCGCTGTTGGCCTGATAATGAAACTCACTTTGCAGAACTGGCATAGGAATATCATTGCTAATTCGCGCTAACAGAGTTTGATGTTTTGCTGCCGGCAATAATGGATACCAAATTAACACAACCGCATGACGGCAACGTTGCAGAATCTTCGCGGCAGCAGAAGCAACATCATCATATTCTGTTTTATTCTCGTAGGCTGGGTCAATCAGCACCATAAGCCGAGGGGTTTTCGGTGGCAATAACTTCACCACACCTTGCAGGCCATCACCATACACAACACGCCCGGTGTGTGTTTCGCCAAGCGTACTCAGCACTTCGTGTTCCGCAGGATGCAATTCAAACACCGTATGGCGATCTTGCTCACGCCGTAAACGCGAAATCCAACCCGGAGAGCCCGGATAATAGCGCAGCTGCTCAGTTTTAATGACCTGCCCACGATTGGTTTGTGCTGCATTAGCGGAATCGAGCGCAGCGAAAAATTCAGCCCATATTGGATTTACTACCAAACGCTCTCGTAAAGGCACCATCCGCGCTACACCAACCGCGAACTCGCCAGTTTTTTGTGCTTGTGCATCAGTTAAATCATAATGGCCTTTGCCGGCATGGGTATCGAAGTAATGAATGCTGCTCTCTTTCGCCTGCAGGCGTTGAATAACCGCAATAAGGGTGAGGTGTTTGTGCACATCGGCGGGGTTGCCTGCGTGGTAGCCATGTTGATAACTGAGCATAACAAAAATTCCTAGCTGAACATTCTAAGCTAAACAATAGGCGAATGAGTAAATTGAACTTTAGCAGATTAAAGCAAGGCTAGGTTAACTCGAAGCTGCCGTTCTATGTTTTAAATGTTCTTTCGCGCTCACAAATCATCAAGTACATGAGCCCGAATACGCTTTATCGCTTGGCTGTGTAGTTGCGATACTCGCGATTCGGTGACATCGAGAACGGCACCGATTTCTTTTAAGTTCAATTCTTCCTGATAGTAAAGAGCCATTACCAATTTCTCTTTCTCCGGTAAATTACCTATCGCTTGGGCAATAAGCTCTTTTCGTTCTCCGGAGAATAAGGCTTCGGCAGGCGAATCTTGGCGCTCACCGTCGCTGCTTAGCTCAGTTTGTTCAGTGACTACTTCATCATAAGAAAGCACTAAGCCATTGTTGGTATCTAACAACAACTTTTGATATTCATCCAACGGCATATCAAGCTCGGCTGCGATTTCCCGCTCTTCTGGCACACGGCCAAGGCGATGCTCGAGTTTGCGCATGCAAGCTTCAACATCACGAGCATTCCGGCGCACACTGCGCGGCAACCAATCTCGGGAGCGCAACTCATCGATCATCGCACCCCGAATACGCTGATGAGCAAAGGTGGAAAATGCGGCACCTGCACTAGGGTCAAAACGCCCAAACGCATCTAACAGGCCTTCGAGGCCAGCTTGAATTAAATCATCCACATCAACACCGGCGGGCAGCCTTACCTGCAACGAAAGCGCTTGGCGCCTTACCGTTGGGTAGTATTGCTGCAGAACCGATTCTCGATTCATTTTACCCTGTGCTGTATACATAAACTCGTATTTGCCCCTGATTCTGGTTTAGGTGCGTTGGCCAGATTTTATATCAGTATTCATACCTTCGTTAGAATATTGCACACATATTAAATCAAGATTAAAAAAGTTACGTGCGCATTCACGAACATTGTTAATCAAGCCGCGGGTGGAAACCACCGGCGGGTGTAATAGTAAAACACGTTGTGGCCCGCCATTCACATGTAAATTCCGCATTGTATTGTAGGCACGTTGAAAACCATTAGTATCGGGCTCAACCCAAAGTGCCCAGCGCGGAAACCGTGAGGCTAATTCTTGCATATCTGTATGCACATATTCCGCTGGAATGAGTTCCCAAGCTTGCGGATTACCTACCCAACGCCGGCCTAGTTCTGCGAGCCGTGCTAATTGCTCTCGCACGGGTTGAGTATCGCCATTGCTTTTTGATGGCAAACCTACAACCACTAAGGTATTTTCGGCTGTGGCCGCGCTCTCCGGCGGTTTATTTTTACTTGCCCAATCTCGTAATCCGGCGGCCTGATCACTACTCACTTCGAACTCCCGCTGCCGACATAATCTGGATAGCCACGGTGGCTTCCAACAATTGAATTAACCCGGCTAATATTTTTTGCCCATTGGCTTTGCCACGCTTACCGGATAAATTAAACAAGCGTTGCCGCGCGGTATTAAATACCGGAGCCATACTTTGTTCAACATGAATTGCGCTAGCGGCCAAAGTAGTGGCTAAAGCCACAGAAACCGGTTGCGATAAATGTTCATAACCAGCTTTTTGTAAAAGGTTATGAGTTTGCCGCGTTAAGCTCGCAGCCTCATCACCCTTTAACTGCGCCACGATCAAATTTTTTGCAGTATCCGCTGCTACCGTTTTGGGCAGCAACCAAAAGCGCCGAACCAACCCAGCACCGCGAGCCTCTGCTGCGAGTTCACCATACCACAATTGATACTCAACGCTGCTGTTCATCAACTTTACTGCCACCGAACCCAAGGTTAGCTTTGCAGCTTCGCCGCGATAATGTAGTTGCACACTATGATGCGAATTCAAACGTGTTCGTAACGCCAAAGCGGCAACCCGTTCCTCTTTTTCGTTAGTGGCTTTAGCGGCGGCATTGTTGGTGGCATTAGTGGCGGCTTTAGAATCAGCATTGCGAACACGGAAACGATGATTCCGATTGATAACGGCAACCCACGGCTGCAAGCCATTTTCGGGGCTATTCAGCCAATTTAACGTTGCCTCTGAAGGCAACATTTGAAAAATATGCTGTTGCACGCCCAGGTTTTGATGAATCTTGGCAATATTAGCCACCGGCTCTGGGAGAATAGGTAACGGTAACAGGCAACTTTCGATATCCGCCGGCAAGTTGGCAAGATGCCATTTCACCCCAGCCACAGGCTTAGTTCGCGCCCAGTGAAGCGTTTTAGGTTGCACTTTCCCAGCCTCGGCTTGGATATCCGCATACCATTGCGTGAGTGCTGCTTCTTGGTCATTGGCTGGCAATTCACCGATATTGAGTAAGCTTTCAATGAAATCAAAGCCGGGTAAATCAGCGCGCAATTGTTCATACAAACTGGCAACGGTTTTGCCTTGAGCTTGTAAAGCGCCCGATGCAGCCCGCGCCGGCGTGGCACTCTGTTCGCCAAAGTTGGCTAACCATTGGCTAAACTCTGCATATTCTGCGGCTACACCATTAAGCGCTAAATTTACCAAAGCCTCGGTATCGGGCAATTCTAGATCTTCCGGTACACGCTGGCCATTGGAAACAAAATGCAAAATTAGGCCATGGCGAATAAGTACATCTAATGCACCCCCCAAGCGCACCGATTCATCAACCTTAGAAACGATACAATCGCGAATAACCATGCCCGATTCTCTCGCGGTGCGTTGAAATAAACACACCACCTCATCCAAGTTTTCACGCTGGCTCGCCGTATTCAACACCAACACTAACCGTGTGTTGCTTGTTTTCGGCGTTGTTTTCTGCGTCGTTTTCTGTGTTGTTTCCCGAGTTAATGGCCGAGTTGCCGCAGGGGTTTCTGCGCCAGCTTGCAGTTCAGCAATACGCTGCGTGAGCCGCTGATCACGCTGGCTCATACCTACCGTATCGATCAATACAAGCTTTTTACCGCACATCTTGTCTTGCAGCACATCGAGTTTTTCGCCCTCTTCCAGCGCATGCATATCAACCTCAAGCAAACCGGCATAAATTTTTAACTGCTCTCGGGCTCCCACACGATAGCCATCGGTTGTTACTAACAACAACTGCTCAGGCCCAAACTGCATTACATAATGGGCAGCGAGCTTTGCGGTTGTCGTGGTTTTCCCTACACCGGTAGGGCCAACTAAAGCGATTACGCCATCGCTAAACAATTCTGCAGGAAAGCTCGGTAATTGAATTCGCTGTTGTAGCTGCTCATGCAACCAAGCACTTACATCGTTGCAATTCCCGGGTAAAGCCGCGGCTAACTCACGAATTAATTCGGTGCCAAAACCAGCAGCTTGCAAAATGTTCACCATTTCTCGAATTGGGTGAACCGTAGGAGTTACTTTTTTCTGTTGATTATTCAACATACTGCGCATTTCTTGCACTTCACTCAACAAGCGCTGTGCTAACGCGGCAAAATCGTTGGCAGGTGGCTTATCAGCCTGCGCCACCTTCTCATCGAGTGCATCTTCCGCCATCGCCAAAATTTCATAGCCATCGTCTAATTGCCGCGATGATAGGATCATGGCATCGGGCCCCAAGCTCTCCCGAACTTGGCGCATTGCATCACGATTGTTGGCACCAAAATAGCGCCTTACGCTCATTGATTTTCTCCAATTAATGCGGTGATTTTCAGTGTTCTATCATCTGGCACTTCGGCTTGCGACATGACCACCAAGTAGCGTAGCTGGCGGCGCAAGAAATGCGCCAACAGCGGCCTTAAACCATGCTGCACCACAAGTACTGGTGGCTCGCCCATCGATTCTTGCCGCTCCAAAGCTACTCGAGCTTGTTCTTGTAAGGTAGCGGCCAAACCTGGCTCAAGTGCTCCACCGTTATTCATGGCTTGCATCAATACCTGCTCAAGGCGAACATCAAGGCCTAACACATGCAATTCCCGCGCTCCTGCAAACCATTTTTGCGTGATTGCCCGGCCTAATGCCAAACGCACCTGAGCGGTTAATTCATGGGCTTCCGGTTGCTGCCCTTCAAACTCCGCTAGTGTATCAAAGATTGTGCGCATATCCCGAATCGGTACTTCTTCATCTAAAAGATTCTGCAAAATACGTTGCAGCACGGTGAGGGAAACACATTTGGGCACCACATCCTCAACCAAACTTTTGTTTTCTTCTGCTAACTTATCAACTAATTGTTGCACTTCGGAACGGCCCAGTAATTCACCAGAAAAACGCTGCAGTAAGTGGTTCAAATGGGTAGCCACTACTGTGCTGGCATCTACCACTGTATAACCATAAATTTGCGCATGCTCACGCTCGCTTGCATCAATCCATACCGCATCCAAACCAAAGGCTGGATCCGTGGTTTTTATGCCTTCTACTTCGCCGGTTACTTGGCCTGGGTTAATAGCTAGCCATTTGTCTGGATAGATATCAGCGCGCCCTACCTCACCACCTTTTAAGGTAATTACGTAACTATTTGGCGGTAGCTCAAGATTATCCCGGATATGCACTACGGGTGGTAAGAAACCTACATCTTGGGCAAATTTCTTGCGCACACTTTTAATGCGAACCAAAAGCTCACCTTGTTGGCGATCATCAACCAAAGAAATAAGGCGATGCCCAACTTCCATGCCCAATGTATCCACCAGTTGTACATCTTTCCAACTCGCCTCAGGTGATTCGAATTGGGTAACAGGGCCTTCTTCTAAAGGCTGCTCAATGGCTTTTTGTTTTTGTTTCGCCATAACGCGCCAAGCCATAAAGCCAAGTGAAGCGGTAAATAGCAAGAACACAAAATTCGGCATGCCCGGAACCAAGCCCAACAGGCCGATTACCACCGCCGCCAAAATCATCACTTTTGGATTCACAAAGAGTTGGCTTACCATTTGCTGGCCAACATCTTGCTCCGTATTCACTCGCGAAACGGTTACACCTGCGGCAGTAGAAATTACTAACGCAGGAATTTGGGCAACAAGGCCATCGCCAATGGCGAGTAGAATATAGGTTTGCGCAGCATCGCCAAAGCTCATGCTGTGTTGCATGGTACCGATAAGCAAACCGCCGATGATATTTACCACCATGATGATTAAACCGGCCACCGCATCACCGCGCACAAATTTACTTGCCCCATCCATAGAGCCGTAAAAATCCGCTTCTTGTGCCACTTCGGAACGCCGACGGCGAGCATCTTCTTCGCCAATCAGGCCAGCGTTTAAATCAGCGTCAATCGCCATTTGCTTGCCCGGCATCGCATCAAGCATAAAGCGTGCACCAACTTCAGCAATTCGGCCCGCACCTTTCGTAATAACCATGAAGTTGATGATGACAAGAATCAAAAACACCACCAAGCCAACGGCAAAATTACCACCCACCAAAAACTGGCCGAAAGATTCGATTACTTTGCCAGCAGCATCACCGCCGGTGTGGCCATCCATAAGCACTACTCGAGTAGATGCTACATTCAGCGATAAGCGCAACAAGGTTGTGAATAGCAGTACAGCTGGAAACGCGGCAAAATCTAAAGGCTTTTCAGCAAACATGCTCACTAACAGCACCATAAGTGCCAGGGCAATATTAAACGTAAAGAGTAAATCCAGTGCGAACGGCGGCAATGGCAATACCATCATTGCCAAAATCATGAGAATTAGAATAGGCCCGATCAGCATTTGCAAACGGCCATTGGCAATGTTGCCAAACTGATTCAGTGAAGGCATTAACCCCTTCATTCACTGCTCTCCCCAAACGTTTGATTTTGCTGATGGCGAGGATGTACTTTGCGTTCTGCCATTTGTTTTGGTACCGCAAGGTTCTTAGGCTTCGGCGGAATATCACCACCTTCAACCTTTATTTGTTTCAATCGGAATGCCCAAGCCAATACTTCGGCAACCGCCGTGTAAAGTGCTGTAGGCACTTCGCGTTCGAGATCAACATTATAAAATAATGCCCGCGCCAGAGCCGGAGCCTCTAGCCTGGGAACATTGTGTTCTTCCCCCAGCTCACGAATTTTTGCCGCTACCGCATCAGAGCCTTTCGCCACTAATCGCGGCGCGCCCATGTTTTTATCATCATATTTCAGTGCTACCGCAAAGTGTGTTGGGTTGGTGATGATAACATCCGCCTCGGGCACTTTACTCATCATGCGCCCACGCGATATCGCTTGTTGTTGCGCGCGAATACGCGCCTTCACATGCGGATCACCCTCTGTTTCCTTGTGCTCCCGTTTTACTTCATCCTTGGTCATCTTTAGTTTTTTGGTGTGGTCGTATAACTGGTAGGGCACATCAATCAATACCACTACAATAAGCGTGAGCACCATTAGTACTGCCGCTTCTGCCGCCAAGGTGAGCGCATTGGTGAGCGCCAATTGTACAGGTTGCCCCATCAAGCCCATGTATTCGCCTTGGCGAGTCACCAAAAAAGCCACCAGCACGCCACCTACTAAAGTGGTTTTGGCAATCGCCTTGCCTAATTCCGCGAGCGCCTGAACTGAAAATATGCGTTTTAAACCCTTTACTGGGTTCAATTTTGAAAGCTGTGGCTTCATGCCTTTTGCTGAAACGATCCAGCCGCCCAACAATGCGGGTGCTACCAAGGCTAATACCACCATGAGAATAAACAGAGGCATTAAGGCATATAAACTTTGCAGCCCCAAATTAGCCACTTTCGAGAGCATGGGTTCTGGTTGAAAAGCATGCATACGTTCGAATAAAAATGCCTGCTCCATTACAGTGCCAAGGTTCTCATAAATAAGAGAACTCATACCCCATAGGCCAATAATGCCGCCGAACAGGAGCACAAAGGTTGTTAATTCTCGCGATCGCGCAACTTGCCCCTCATCCCGCGCCTTTTGCAGGCGCCTGGGTGTGGCGGGTTCTGTTTTTTCAGAGTCGTCGCTGGTGCTCTGTTCGGCCATGTTTCGGTTTTTCTCTGGGCATTATCGGAGATTTAGCCGTTATACTGCCAGAAGGAAAGGAAATTCGAATGGAAAAAAAGCGCCGTTTTATTGGCGCTTTTCATTTGCTTTGGTGTTTTCAGAGCTTAGGGATTTCTTTTCTCTGCTAATTAGAGAAAAAACCCTTGCGGATTTTCATCCAAAGATAAGCCGCCCTCACCGAGTTCGGCTTCAGCATCTTCCTGCAACAAGCGCTCAAACTCTTCTGCATCGCCGGGTAATAAACCTTGGCGGCGAATGAATTCAGCCGATTGCTCAGTATGCAGCACTAAAGTAATGCGTCGGTTCATTGGATCTCGGGGATTAGCCCCTTCTAATGGAATACGATCCGCAACACCTGATATAGAAAGTAATTTATTCGGATCCAAACCACCCGCTACTAGCTCTCGGCGTGATGCATTCGCACGATCTGAAGATAACTCCCAATTACTATAGCCAACATAACCACCAGCATAAGGAATGCTATCGGTATGGCCACTTATGGTTAATGCGTTATCCACTGAGTTTAAGATAGGGGCTACTGTTTGGAGCAATCGGCTCATGTAAGGGGCAACGGTGGGCGAACCAATTTCAAACATTGGTCGGTTTTCAGTATCCATCATCTGAATTCGTAACCCCTCGCGTGTTAAATCTAAACGCATTTGCGCTTCAAGCTGACGCAGAACAGGGTCGGCTTGAATCGCACGCTCAATTTGCCGTTGGATATTTTGAAATTGCCGGCGAACATCGGCTGGACGTGTTTGCATACGATAATCAATGCGTGCGCGCTCACCCTGAGAATGAGAACTATCCGGCCCGCCACCGGGAATAACAGTACTCGCAGAGCTGCTCTGGTTGCCGCCACTCATTGCCACTACCAGTGGTGTGCGAAAATACTCAGCAACCGCTTCTCGCTGCTCTTCATCGCCGGTAGACAAAATCCACATTACTAAGAACAACGCCATCAAAGCTGTCATGAAATCTGCAAGGGCAATTTTCCACGACCCACCATGGTGCTTGTGCACCACTTTTTTTCGGCGGATGATAATTGGGCGATGTTCTTCAGCCATGCTTACGACTCCGCTGGCTTATTACCACGAACATGATCTTCTAGTTCATTGAACGATGGCCGCTCCACCGTATCGAGTGCTTTGCGGCCAAATTCAACGGCTAATTGAGGTGCGTAGCCACCCATACTTGCCAACAAAGTTACGCGAATACATTGCAAAGCTTTCATTGCTTCCGCTACTTGCCGTTCTACCCGGCTGGCAATTGGATTGATAAAACCGTAACCCAACAAGATACCGAGAAAAGTACCAATCAATGCGTGAGCAATCATTACGCCCATTTCATCTGGCCCCGCATCAGCACTACTGAGCGCTTTTACAACCCCGAGTACCGCAGCAACGATACCGAAAGCAGGCATTGCATCCCCCACCTTAGCGATGGCGTCAGCAGGCACATGTGCCTCTGTTTCAAAAGATTCGATCTCATGCAACATCAATTCATCAAGTTCTTGCGGATTCATGTTACCGCTAATCATGAGGCGTAGATAATCGGTGAGAAAATCACGAATCATGTCATCTTCGAGCACTAGCGGGTGCTCTTGAAAAATCGCACTTTCTGCCGGCTCTTCAATATCACGCTCAACCGCTAGCATGCCGTCTCTGCGCATTTTGTTGAGTATTTTATAAAGAACCGACATCAGCTCCATATACACATTTTTATTGTACTTGGTGGTAGCCTTTAATTTTTTCGCCACATTAAAGGTTGCTTTAATCGCTTTGCCATTATTCGCAGCAATAAAAGCACCCACACCAGCCCCACCGATCATCAACACTTCAAAGGGCTGCCATAAAGGGCCTAACGCGCCGCCAGCCATGGCAAAGCCGCCAAACACAGAGAAAATAACGATGATAAATCCGATAGCAATGAGCACAAATGTCCCCTCATTAATTACGTTCTTTTATAGTTGCCGCAAACGCGCAAAATATGAAAATCTGCGTGGCTTGCGCAAACTATTTACGTATACGAGCTATCGGCATTTTCTCTGAAAACTTGAGGGATATTTTCGCTTATTTACTAAGAGCAGCTTTTTTCTTACCCGGCTTTCCAGCGCGCGAGGGAGGTTGGCAAATCCCACAGACATAATCGTCATCCGGAGTATGGGCATGGTTTACAAAAGGAAGGTGGCATTGATTACAATTCGAGAGTTGGAACATATTACTTTCAAAAAACCGTAGCAATGTCCAAGCCCTTGTTAATCCAAGAACTTGTTCACCACCGGTAGAATCCACATGTTCATTATAAAGGCGATAAGCCTTAGTGAAGGCCGTCATGCGGTCAATTTTTTCGTTCTCCGTTAACTTCAGATAAATCGAATAAAACAGCGAAGAATGAATATTTGGTAGCCAGGTCATGAACCAATCAGTAGAAAAAGGCAGTAAACCCTTAGGTGGTGATTCGCCCCGAACCTCTTTGTAAAGCCGAACCAAACGCCCGCGGTTGAGTTCAACTTCAGATTCTAAAACTTGTAGCCGAGCTCCGAGCTCAATTAGCTCAATAGCTAACTGAACCTGATTCATTTCATCAAGAAGCTTTTTTTTCGACAAACCGTTACACCTTTAAAGTTCTAAAACCCAAAGTTTAACGGGTTGAAGCCATTAACATGGCTAAATGGGTATGTGTTAAACCAGTTTCACGCTTGCTACGAAGAATATGTGCAAGTTGATCCGCATTATCTGCACAGGGGCGCAACGCGAATTGGCCTTGGGTTGCTAGCCAGGTAATTTCACGAATTGACATAGACGCAACTAAATCAGCCATTTCGTTCGATAACTTCAAACGAAACATAGCAGAATCGCGATCTTCAGAAAGCATTTTCTGAATCAAAAGCAAATAGGCAAGGTTGAGTTCTTGGAACTCTTCTATGGTTTTTGTGGTTTCCAAAATCTTATCCCCTGATCATCTCCAATGGAGAGTGAGCGCATAACAACATTTTTTAATTGAAAAACTTCTAAAACGCGCGAGAAAGTTAATTATTACTCGTTGTTTTGAGCTGTGTTTTATAATTATTAGCGTAAGCTTTTTATTTTTTTGTTAACACAGTGTTAGTGATACCGATAATATTTCAATCCGTCAAGCCATGACGCGGTATCTTAACCAAAAAGTTTTACAATTATTTTACTATGGTAAATGAGATTGTTTTGCGGGGGAACCAATAATATCCATGTTTATTGTAAGTCTTTGCTGAGTTTGGAAGTTATTTCGATTGATTGTCCGCCACCTCCTGTAACCAAATTAAGAGCTCAACCAACACCTCTTTAAGGGCATCTGGTAAATAATCATCTGGATTTAAATGCATCAACAAACTTACAAGTTCAGGTGCATCGTGCACAAAAATGTCGTGCTTTTCCGCCTCCTGAATAATGCGCTCAGCAAATTCACCATAGCCTTGGGCTATTATTTCTGGTTGTTTGTTGTGGCCATAGCCCAACGCCACTGCACTGCGCCGCTTATCCCAATCTTTTTCACTCATCGCGGCGCGCCTCTTCCGCTGGCTCGCTCCGCAAACGGGTTTCTACCGTTACTTCCGATAAGCCCAATTTTCGTAGGCGATCGCGCAAAATACTTTCTTTCAACTCTAACTTCGCCACTACATCATCATTGGCAACGAAAAGTAGGTGAAGTTGTTTATCGTTTAAGTGAACACCCACCGAAAGCGCGCCCAAACCCCGTACCGTTAATTCCAATTCCGAGCGCCAGCTCTTTTCTTGGCGCTTGCCCTGAGATTGATCTTGGCTTGATGGTTCGCGCCCCTCTATTTGGCTTGGGTGAAGAAACAAAGCAAGGAAAATACCCGACCATAAATCACCTTCCCAACGTAAAACTGGTGCGCTCAGCATTTCTAATTGTTGCCGCACCACAGGTTGAATCGCCTCGGGAATTGGCCCGCTTAAAACACGCCCTTCTTGCTGCGCTTGTTGTTGTGTTTGTTGTGCTGCCAACTGCATTTGCGGTTGTTGCTCCAAAGCAGCTCGGGGAAGTTCGCCGCGAAACCAGCGGCCCAATGTACTTTCATAAAACACGCCACTATTGCGGATACTGGCATCAAGCCGATCCGCCAAAAGTGTGGGTGTTATGGTTTCGCCACCCTGAATCAAAGCCATGCTAGGGCGAATAGTTGAACCAGGTGCCGGATATTGCATCAGTACATCCGCAATCGCTTTACCCGCTCCAGAAAGAGCAATTTGGGTCGAAGGCGGGTTACCAAGATTCGGCTGTATTTGCTGATAGCTTGCTTGGGCAAATTTACTGCCCGTCCGCAAATTAGGTTGCACCGCGTGGGCTTGCGAATTCGCCCGGGAATCGAGCCGGGAATCACTTTGTAAAGCACGAGGGCCCTCGCCCGGATCAACTGGACGTACCGGCTGGTTCAAGATTTTTTGTGCGGTTTGATCGCCTTTCGGGCCAAGAACTTGGTGGAGAAGTGTATCCAGTAACGGAGTAATGCCGCTCATTTTCTACCTCCGTTATTCTCCGGCCACTTTTGCCCAACGCCAATGTTAGGGGTGTTGATACAGTTAACATTTGCGTGGGCTAGCGTAAATCAAGAGAGGTAAGCGTTATCTACTTTTCTTTTTTTCGAAGCAGAAGAGAGCATCTTTTCCAACTCAGTGCGGCGTTGGGTTAAGCGCATCCGTATCTCTTTGTCTTGATTCAGAAGAATTTCGAGTAAGTTAAGCTTCTGCTCCTGCTGTTGTTCAGTCAGTGTGGCATCAAGCTCATGTTTTTGTAACCGTTCAACTTCGCCCACGTAGGCTACTTCGCTCTCGATCAGTTTAGTCCAATCGTCTTCACGGGCATGTTCAAGCATGGTCGACGAGAATTCAATTAGCCGCTCGTAAGCACTAATCACATCTGCGCCATCCATCACTGGTTTTAAATATGCCCGAGCACCCATGCTTACCCGCCTTGCTTCGCTGATGCTGCTTGCTGTCCAATTTCTTTCCATGCTGAACCTATATTTTGAAGAAGTTCTGCGGCCTCATCCAGCTTCGCAGTGTCATTGCGCAAGTTCGCCTGAATCAGCAAATTGCTAACGTAGTTGTAAATACCTTCTAAACGCTCTGCGAGTTCGCCGCCCTTTTCTTTATCTAGAGCCGCCAACAAGCCACTGTTAACGATATCCATAGCTTTACTTATCGCTTTACCTTTTTCCGCCACATTACCGTTCGCCATGTGCAATTTTGCTGCTTTAATTGCAGCCTGAGCGCCATCAAATAACATCGAGATCAGTTGGTGTGGGCTAGCAGAAAGTACATTACTTTCTACACTCACCCTGCCGTAAGCCGCGGCACCACGCATTGCATACATAACTGTTCTCCTATCCTAGAGTTTCCCAGCCGAGCTGGTACTAACTTTACAAATTATTTAGATTTAGTTTCGGCCCAACTGTGCATTCATAATATCGAATTGCTGAGTTAGGTAATTACTCGTTGAGTTCATATTGGCAATCATTGAATCAAGTTGGGAAAACTGCGAGCGATAGCGATCAATCGTTTTCTCAATACTCTCTTCCATACGCAAAAAGCGGTCATCTAGTCGGCCAATACTATCTTGCAGGCCTTGGGTGGTATTTTTGATTGGCCCATCACTTTGTAATAACTGCGAAATGCTCACGTCAATTTTACCGCTCAAGCCCCCACCCGCAGTGGTGCCGGCAAAAAATGTGTTGAGGTCATTCATATTATTAGCAGTTAAATCGTTTAACTTAGCTTCATCTAGGGTTAATTTGCCATCAAGGCCCAAATCTATACCCACATCGCTGAGTAAACGCGCGTTACCCTCGCCAACACCTTCGCCGAGAATGTTGCGCATATTCTGTTGCACAGAGCGTAATGTTGAATCACCCAAGAGTTGGCCGTTGCTTCCGCTTTCCCCACCAAAACGAGTGAGATTACCGATCAAGGTTTGTAGATTATTGTATTTATCTACAAAGTCAGTGACTGCTTTTTCCGTAAGTTCAGTATCTCGAGAAATCGATACCGTTGAGCTGCCTTCTTCTTGCAGATCGAGAGTTACACCTTGAATGGCACCTTCAACCCGATTGCTTTGGCTCGTGATGGTAATACCATTCACATTCAACATTGCGTTTTGCGCTTGCTGTTCAGTAGCTGCATCCAAACCTAAATCAGCACCCAAGGTACCAAAATCAATATTCGTGATAGCTGCATCGGTGCCGGTTTCTAACGAGCTCAGAACCAAACGGTATGGTGTGTTGCTACCATCATTCACAATCGATGCCTGCACGCCGCCGTTTGAACTGTTGATAGCATCGCGAATATCTTGCAAGGAGCTCTCAGCAGGATTGATATCCACAGAGAGGGCATCACCATTACCCATAGTAAATGAGAGCGTTCCACCACCTAGATTATCGGTTTGGCTAGCAACACCATTTGTGGCAATACTGTAAGATTCAGCTCGGTCAATCACATTAACCTGATAGCTCCCGATAGGTGCCGTTGAACTCGCTGCAGCACTAACTGAAGCCCCCGCTACCGCACTACTAACCCCTTGAAAGGTTTCTGGCTTGCTGAGTTTTGCTGCTGAATCTTGGAAGGTTGATAAAGCGTTTTCTAATCGTCCGTACGCCGAAATCTTCGCCTGCTGTGCTTGTTTCTGTTGCGTAATAGGCTGAAGCTTCTGACGTTCAGCTGCTGCCAGCTGATCAAGAAGCCCATTTAGGTCCATGCCAGAACCAATACCTAATGCAGAAATTGAAGCCATCGTTTTACCTTTTTTACATTTGCCGCTGTTGTTTGCGCAAAATTATAGCGCCTTTCACAACAAAGCTTGCTTATTTTGTCAGTTTTTTCCAGTAGCAATCACTGAAAAAGGCATCTTAAACACTGCTTATTTAATTTATCGGCAGCCTCGCTCTAAACTTTAGAAGTCCGTTTCCAGTACTTCCTTAATTTCTCCAAGCTCCAATAGAGCCTTACCCTCAACAGGATTACCAAGTTCATTATCAGGTGGGCCATCATGGGAAGTTAATACTACTTGGCGAATGTGCCGATTTTCATCCAGGCCGGTAACCCACGCTAATTGGTCATTGAGCTTGTATCGAACAAGCGAACCCACGGCAATCATACCGAAGTGCCGAATGTAGCGTTCAATCCAAGCATAATCGAATTGTGTAGTGTTTGCTAAAAGGTATCGATAGGCGGTTTCCGTGGTTTGCCCCGGCCTATCGGCTCGAGGCCTACACATGGCATCAACTGCGTCCACTACGGCAACCATGCGCGAAAGCTGCCCTAAATCATCGCCTTTTAGCCCAAGAGGATAGCCGGAACCATCTAAGCGTTCATTTATACGCTCTACAAAACCTTGAACAACCGCTGGCGCCAACCATTTGCACTGATCCATTTGGTTAACTAATAGAGCCACATGTGATTGCATTCGCAAGTAGGAATCACGGCTTAAAGTACTTGCTCGCCAAAGTGAGCCCGGCAGCATACCTTTGCCCAAATCGTGCAACATGCCGCAAGCAACAATGGCTTTTTCCAGTTCGCGCGGAAGCCTTGCCCCACTCTGAGCTAAATCAACTGCCCGAATGGCTACACTTAAGCCATGAATAACCCAGGCTGATTCTCGATGAATGCAACGTAAGGCAAATAAAGCACCCTCGCGATCATCTTTAATGATATCTAACAATCGATCAGAATTTGCAGAAAGCTGGCTCGAATTGATTTTTTGCCCCTGCCGCAAGGCCACCATCTGGCTATCCAAGTAGCCGGCTACGCGCGCAAGCCTGCGTGCAATTGGAGTAGGATACTTATGCCCTTGCCGGCGGCCTAAAGATATCGATTCATCTTTTACTTCAAACAATGGCGATGGTGTTTTTGAAGAGCCCTCGCCAGCGTTACGTGAAGCCTCTCGCTCAATTTCTCGCACAAACGCCCAAAGCTGCTTTTCGTCTGCCTTGCTCACACTGCTAAATTCGAAGCCTACAGTGAGTACTTGCCGGTCTGGGTCGGTTTTTATATGCCGCACATCCGCCACTATAGGAAAAATAGTGCCGTCCGGAAAACAGAGCTCAAGTTCCGAGCGCATGTGATTGATAACTCTCGAAGCACCATCCTGGGCAAAGAAATCCACCAGTGCACCCGTTGCGGATAGATCTTTAAGGTCGCCAATGAGCTCCATTTTTCGCGTTTCGCTCGGCTCCTCCGCATTGACATCAACGGGTGGCGCTTCCTCGCTCTCACCTTTTTTGCGCTGTTTAACCACTTCTTCGGCGCGCAAACGCACGCCAACATCCATGCCTATGCGCAAATGTGCTCGAAAGGCGGCTCTGCGTTGGCGTAAATCTAACCCTTCAGGCCATTTCGATTTACTTACTAATCGGCCATCTTTATCGGAAAACTCTGTCATCTTCATGGGCGTAGAGCGAATCATGCCAGCGTGGCTCTGCCCTAATAATAAGAACTCAACGCCTCGGCGCAATTTCGGTGCTAACTCACGAATAGCGGTTAAATCATACTCAACAGATTCTTCATCTATTAGATCCAACAAAACCACAGGGAACGCCTTCGAATCAGCAATGTTCAACCGAATCTGCGCAGCCCCTGGTTGGGTCATAGTTTCGAGCAAAGCGGAAACTTCCATTTTGCTCGAAACGGGTGAGTATTCTTCTTCTTTCAAGTTCTGATTTCCTTGTGCTCTTGTTCTACTGCTTTTCTGCTTTTTCTAAATTCTTCACTGTTGCGTTTTGTCAAGTTGCATCACTTCAACAACTGACCCTCTCGCCTATGTATAACAGTATCGGCAATCACGCAAAAAACTGAAGAATTAACTGGAGAGTCACGCCTTTTGAAAATTTTTTTTAACAATGCACTAAAGTTTTTTTTCTCCTCTCCGATAACTAGGGGTGACGGCAGGCCACTACGCCGGCCATTTATGAAAACAGAAGGAATAAGACTATGTCAGTAATCAATACAAACATCACCTCGATGATTGGTCAGCAAAACCTTCAGAAGTCGCAATCAGCATTAGCTACTTCTATGGAACGTCTGTCTTCAGGCCTGCGTATCAACAGTGCTAAAGACGATGCCGCTGGTCAAGCCATCGCTAACCGTATGTCTTCACAAATCACTGGTTTAGGCCAAGCACAACGAAATGCGAACGATGGTATTTCTGTTGCACAAACAGCAGAAGGCGCCTTGAACCAAGTAAACGATAACTTACAACGTATTCGTGAATTATCCGTTCAAGCACAAAACGGCACCAACTCACAAGACGATTTAAAATCAATCCAAGCTGAAATTCAGCAGCGTTTAGGTGAGATTGATCGTATCTCTGAACAAACCGACTTTAACGGTGTTAAAGTTTTGGCGAATGATCAGAAATTGAATATCCAAGTTGGCGCAAACGATGGTGAAGCCATTGAAATTGATTTACAAAAAATCAATGCAAGCACTCTTGGTTTAAGTTCATTTACGGTATCTGGTCCTCAGCTAGCCGACGGAGGCACAGCTACAGCTGATGCATTGCAGGCAGAGTTTGGCGAAACAACGGTTCTCGCAACAGCTTCAGCGGCAACTGCTCCAGCCGCTGC
Organism: Aliidiomarina iranensis; assembly: GCF_003987135.1. GTDB lineage: Bacteria > Pseudomonadota > Gammaproteobacteria > Enterobacterales > Alteromonadaceae > Aliidiomarina > Aliidiomarina iranensis. The sequence continues at coordinate 152,843 of NZ_PIPJ01000001.1, read as the reverse complement.
TGATTGGCAAAGCAAATTTGATTTGGATGCGGCGCCAACTTTAGGTGGCGCGTCAGTTATTGCCGACGATAACGGCAACTTCTTTATGACTGATACACTAACAGCGGCAAACGCTGAAGATACCGCTAAACTTGAATCATTAGGGTTCACCAACACGGGTACTGCTGCCGCGGGTGTATTCCAAGTATACGTAGCGGTAGATCCGCAAGAAGCTGCGGTTAACGGAACAGACTTAGAATTCTCTGTTGATCTCGATAACTATACGCTTGCTGACGTAACTACTGGCTCTACAACCGATCCACTTGCAAGCTTAGACAGCGCTCTATCAAGTGTTGATACCTTGCGTTCTGATTTGGGTGCGATTCAAAACCGTTTCGAATCTGCAATCACTAACTTGCAAACCAACGAAACTAACTTAGCGGCTGCTCGTTCACGTATCGAAGATGCGGATTACGCGGTAGAAGTGGGTAACATGACACGTGCACAGATCCTGCAGCAGGCTGGTACTTCAGTACTTGCCCAGGCTAACCAGGTGCCACAGTCAGTACTTTCACTACTAGGTTAATTTCTCTAGAAAGCTAGCTCGGTGTAACCTAGGTTTACCCCAGCTACCTCAATTTGAAATTCAAAAGCGCTTCTCATTTGAGAGCGCTTTTTTCATTGATTATTTTTACCTTCGGCGTTATTAAATTTTCACTTCGATTTTTCCTAGCTATTGTTCTGCCATACCTAAAGGTGAAACATCATCTAAATCGCTCGTCAGCCCGTATATCAATCATTAGCAATATTTCGCAATCAAAAGGCCCAAACATGAGCTCCGAAAAATCACTGACAATATTTTACGATGGCGGTTGCCCGCTGTGCGTTCGTGAAATGAAGCATTTAAAACGTTTGGATAGTGATAAAAAAATGGCGTTTGAAGATATCTTGGTGGACGATTTCTCGGCTCGTTACCCTAACGTTTCAGTAGAAAACGCCAATAAGATACTGCACGGCATGAATCAAAATGGTGAGATGATTTACGGTCTTGATGTTACCCATGCGGCGTGGAGCCTTGTGGGCCGTGGTTGGCTAACAGCGCCCCTGCGCTGGCCAATCTTGCGCTGGTTTGCCGATAAAACCTATTTGTTCTTCGCTCGTAACCGCAATCAGATCTCTAAAGTGCTCACCGGGAAATCTCGCTGTGAACAATGCTCGATCGATTAAGTTGATACTACTAATAGTGAGCGCTCCCGCTTAAATAATCAGCACATGCTAAAGCTTTTGTAGAATTTACCGATAATAGGTCTAATCGGCAAAAGCTAGTGCAGCGCAGGAGCACTCTAAAATGACAACACCTATTAGCGAACTATCAGGAAACTGGGCCGCCGCATTTGCGGCTTCGGAAAAGCAGCGTTCCGATAAGGTAATGCAGCACTTACCCGCGGAAAAAGGCGAAAATGCGGGAAACAAACAACTAAGTGCTGAAGAATTAGTACCGCCGCTACAACAAATAAACGAAGTTTTGAATCCTTACGGGGTGCAGTTCGAAATTTCTGATGGCCAGCCTGTGGTAGTGCAAATTGTTGATACTAAATCGGGTGATGTGATTCGGCAGATCCCCTCGGAAGAGGTGTTGCGAGCCGCTGAGCAACTCGCAGATTTACGTGGTATGTTGGTGAATAGCGAAGCTTGAGCAATTCATTACACGTTCATATTCATTACTTCTTTATAGGCGTTCACCAACCGATTGCGCACCTGCACACCCATTTCAAAGGCAATACCTGCCTTTTGTGAATCAACCATTACATCGTTTAACGAAACGTTTGGATCCCCTAGTTGAAAAGCCGTACGTTGCGCAGCGGAGGCTTGTTGAAGTTCATTTATGCGGTTAATCGAAGCTTGCAACTCATTGGCAAACCCGCCCTTTTCCACCGCTGCAGAACTACCAACAGCCTTTGGGTTCGCTACTTGGCCGGTTGCTTGAGTTTGCACCGCTTGCATTTGCTGTAACGCCGATTGAATACCTGCAACGCTCATTTCTTTATCCTCACATGGTTCCCAGCATTATTCTGAAAACTTCCTAGGCCTAGCGATTAATGCATTATTGCTTGCCACTTGCCTGTTAAGCCGCTGAATCTTTTTTGATGGAGCACAGGTTACCAAGCAAAACGCAAAGTGAAGGGTTTAAATAAAGCAAAAAAAGTGGCTTTTTTACCCGTTTGGTTTCTATTCAAATAGCGATAATGCTATCCATGAAAATACCCTAACCAGCAATTTGGGTAATGAAAACTCTTAACTCTAACGCGCAAAGAGCCCATGGAATCAACGATAAACCAACAAACGCCTGCAGCGAACGCAGCAAATACAAGCTCCGGCACTCAACTCGATAAAGTGCTGGGCCTCGTGCGTGGAAATTCACTGCTGCCTATATTAATCGGTGGTTCTGCATTTATTGCCGTAGTTGTGGCGCTTATCATGTGGGCTTCTACCCCTGAATATCGCGTTTTGTATAGCAACTTGAGTGAAGCCGACGGCGGCCAAATTGTTACTGAGCTCGAGGCTCAACGCATTCCTTATCAGTTATCTGCGGGCGGCACCAGCATTCTAGTTCCGGGCGATCAAGTTCACCGCATTCGCCTCGGCATGGCTGAACAAGGCCTACCAGAGGGCGGAAATACCGGTTTTAGCTTGATGGATAATCAAGCGTTCGGCATTAGCCAGTTTGCCGAGCAAGTGAATTTTCAACGGGCCTTAGAGGGCGAACTAGCAAGTTCCATGGAATCGCTTGGCCCAGTTAATCGCGCCCGGGTGCATTTGGCCATGGCGAAACCTTCGGTGTTTATACGCGACCGAGAACCTGCGAAAGCATCTGTGATTCTTAACCTACATGCTGGCCGTGCGCTGGGCGAGGGACAAGTAAATGCCATCGTACACATGGTTTCAAGCTCAGTTCCAGAGCTAACGGCAGATAACGTTACGGTGGTTGATCAGCGCGGTAATTTGCTTTCGGCAATAGGCCAAGGCGGCGATTTAACCGGCACTGAGCTTAGCTACACCGAAGAGCTCGAACGGAGTTACCAGCGCCGTATTGAAGAAATTCTGGCGCCTATTCTAGGGCCAAACAATCTAAATGCTCGAGTTACTGCACAGATTGATTTTTCACGGGTTGAGGAAACCTCTGAAACTTATAGCCCAAATCAAACACCAGAAACTGCCGCTGTTCGCAGTATCCAAAGCAATTTATCTCTCCAAGGTGAAGGTAACTTTGTGGGCGGCGTTCCCGGCGCACTATCCAACACGCCACCTGGTGTAGTTACTGCGCCCATTGAAACACCGGAAGAAGGTGAGGAAGCGGCAGAAACGCAAACCGAACAAAGCAATCGTAATCTGCGCCAAGATAATATCGTGAACTATGAAGTTGATCGTAATATTGCCCACATTCAGCACCAACGCGGTCGATTAGAGCGTTTATCGGTAGCCGTGGTAGTTAATTATCGCAACGGAGTAGATGAGGAAGGGAATGCCACAACCATTCCCCTTACCGATATTGAAATCGCACAAGTGGAACGCTTAGTTCAACAAGCGATGGGGTTTAATGCTGATCGCGGCGATCAGTTAGAAATCGTGAATAGCCGTTTTGTGAGTTCGGCGAATCCTCTTGAGATTGAGCCAAGAGAATGGTGGCAAGAGCCTGATACCCAACAATTATTACTGCAAGTTGGCCGTTATGTGTTAGCTGGCTCAGGTATCTTACTTTTTTATTTATTGATTCTCCGGCCGATGATTAACCGACGTTTTGTGAAAACTAAGGCGGCCATAGCAGCCGGCGAAGAAGATGACACAGTAGCGGGTAATGCAGCCAAAACCGCTGGCCGTTTGCGCGCGGTTGTGGGCGACGATGACGATGAGCAAAAAAGCGTTAGTAACACTGAAGACAGCGATGCCATGACATTTAATTGGCCGAAAAAGAAAAATCTTACCGCTTATGATGATGCGATTCGGCGCACTCAAGAAATTGCCCGTCAGAAGCCACGGCAAGTTGCTCGCATAGTGCAAAACTGGTTAACGGAGGACGAACATGTCCGCGACTGATACCACCCAAGAAGTGAGCAACTTTGAGAATATGACGGGGCTGCGTAAAAGCGCAATTCTGCTGCTTTCGCTGGATGAAGATACTGCTGTGGATGTATTTAAAAACTTCACACCCCAGCAAATTCAACGCATCAGCAAAGAAATGGCGCGGTTACAAAATGTATCTCGGAATGAAATTAAGTGGGTGCTCGAACAGTTCCACGAAGATCTCTCAAACGCACCACCGGTGGATGAATATGATGGTTATATTCGTTCAGTTCTTACCAAAGCACTTGGCAGTGAGCGGGCTTCAACGTTAATTGATGATGTTCTCGATCAGAAAGCAGGTAACTACGGCATCGATGCACTTAACCTCATGGATGTTTCAGAGGTTGCTGAGTTAATTCGCGATGAGCATCCGCAAATTATTGCTACCATCCTTATCCATTTAGACCGCCAGCAAGCGGCGGGTGTGCTGGAGTTATTTGAAGAACGCCTACGCAACGATGTGGTGTTGCGTGTAGCCACGTTCACCGGCGTTCAGCCAGCGGCATTGCAGGAATTAACCGAAGTGCTCGGTGGTATGCTAGATGGCCAGAACTTGAAGCGCAGCAAAATGGGCGGCGTAAGAACCGCAGCGGAAATTCTCAACTTAATGAGCGCTGGGCAAGAAGATACCGCCTTGGAAAATATCCGCGCTTACAACGACGAATTGGCAACCAAGATTATCGACGAGATGTTCCTATTCGAAAATCTTATCGACCTCGACGACCGCAGTATTCAAGTGCTGCTCAAACAGATCGACACCAATGTGTTGGTTATTGCGCTTAAAGGTGCTGAAGATCAACTGGTGGATAAATTCCTCCGGAATATGTCGCAACGCGCCGGCCAATTGGTTCGGGAAGAAATGGAAACGCGTGGGCCAGTGCGTTTATCGCAAGTGGAAACCGAGCAAAAAGCCATCTTGGCAATTACTCGCCGCTTAGCCGATGCCGGTGAAATTATGCTGAGTAGCGGAGATGACACCTATGTTTAAGCCCTTTTCGCCGGAAAACTTAAAAACAGAAGCTTCTGAGTTTGCTGAAACTAAAGTGGTTTCTGGCGCTAAATGGCATCGCTGGGATTTGGATGAGCTGCAAAATGGCAAGCAACGGCAAGCGCAAGGTACACACGACACCACCGCGCAGGAAGCGGAACAAGGCTTTATTCGTGATGCTGAGCTGAATGCTTTGAAAGAAAAAGCGCGCCAAGAAGCGTGGGAGTTAGGCCATAAAGAAGGTACTGAGAGCGGCTATCAAGCCGGTTATGAACAAGGGCTGAAAGCAGCAAAAAGCGAAGTTGAAGCCGAAAAACAAGCATTGTTAGAGGAAGCTGTTACGCCAATAAAAACGCTCGTTAACCGCGTTAGCAGTAGCCTTAACGAGCTTGATAAAAATATTTCTGATGAGCTGGTAGCACTGGCTCTCGCGGTGGGTGCACAACTGGCTCGCGATAGCCTTGATGAAAAGCCAGAAACCGTATTAAAAATTGTTCGTGAGCTACTGCATTCCGAACCAACTTTCACAAATAAGCCACGGCTTTTAGTTAACCCAGAAGATTTTTCATTAATTGAAGAACATTTGCACGATGAATTACAAGCCGCCGGCTGGAAACTCGTTTCCGACGAGCGCCTTACTCGTGGTGGTTGCCGGCTAGTTAGCCAAAGCGGCGAACGCGATGCTACCTGGGAATCACGCTGGCAACAGGTGCAACAGCAAATTGGGCAACGAAACGGAGATGTCCCATCGTGAGCGCTAAGCTTGAAAGTACCTTCGGCACAGATTGGAGCCAAGTTTTGAACAAGGTTCAAAACCGCGTGGCTAGTTTGCCCAGCTTTCGTACTAGCGGCCGAGTGATTCGCGCTACCGGTATGGTGCTTGAGGTAGTTGGGCTGGAATTACCCCTAGGCAGTGCCTGCCGTATCGAAATTGTTGCTGAAGGTGGCCATGAATTTATTGAAGCGGAAGTTGTGGGCTTTTCCGGCGAGCGCTCGTTTTTAATGCCCTTAGTGGAAATTCGCGGCCTTACCCCCGGCGCTCGTGTATTTCCACTGCAAGAACAAGGCCCTTTTGAAGGCCGCCGCTTTCCAATTGGCACCAGTTTGTTAGGGCGAGTAGTGGATGGCAATGGTAAACCACTGGATGGCCAAGGCCCTTTGCGTGAAGCCAAATTTGCGCCCTTAGCCACACCTACAATCAACCCCATGAGTAGAGCGCCAATCGAGAAACCTATTGATGTTGGCATTCGTGCAATTAATTCATTACTCACCGTTGGCCGCGGCCAACGCATGGGTTTGTTTGCCGGCTCTGGTGTGGGCAAATCAGTGCTTCTTGGCATGATGGCGCGTTACACAGCAGCGGATGTGATTGTGGTTGGCCTAATCGGTGAACGTGGCCGTGAAGTACAAGATTTTATTGAAAATATTTTGGGTGAAGAGGGCTTAAAGCGCGCCGTTGTTGTGGCGGCACCTGCCGATACCTCGCCGCTACAACGTTTGCAAGGCGCATCTTACGCCACGCGTTTAGCTGAAGATTATCGCGATCAAGGCCTCAACGTTTTGCTTATCATGGATAGCCTCACTCGCTTTGCTATGGCCCAACGGGAAATTGCGCTCGCCATTGGCGAACCACCGGCCACCAAAGGTTATCCGCCTTCGGTATTTGCCAAATTGCCCGCCCTCGTGGAGCGTGCCGGTAATGGCTGCAAAGGTGGAGGTTCAATCACCGCATTTTACACCGTTCTCACCGAGGGTGATGACCAACAAGATCCCATTGCGGATTCTGCCCGAGCTATTCTCGATGGCCACATTGTGCTTTCACGCTCGCTTTCCGAATCCGGCCATTATCCAGCAATTGATGTTGAGGCCTCGATAAGCCGGGTTATGCCAGCGGTGGTTCCAGAGAGCCAAATTAAACAAGCACAGCAATTCAAAAAGCTATTCTCGGTTTATCAACGCAACCGCGATTTAATTAGTGTTGGCGCCTACAGCTCAGGACACGACCCTGTGCTTGACCAAGCGGTGCAAATGTACCCGAAATTAGAATCCTTTTTACAGCAATCGCACACGCAAGGGGCTGATTCTTCAGCTTCAATTATCGCGTTAAATTCCCTGTTTGGAGGCTCCCAATGAGTGGTTCTACGGCCCTTGATACGCTCACTGATTTAGCAAAAGAAGCCCGAGACAAAGCCGGGCAATTACTCGCAACAGAGCGTACGAACGAGCAACAAATTTTAGCGCACCAAGAAATGCTGGTGAATTATCGAGAGGAATATGCGGTTCAACTGCAAAAGCTCATGTTGAACGGTATCGATCCGGTAACCCTTTATAACTATCGGCAGTTTCTGATGTCGTTAGATGAATCGATTCAAAAAGCGAGTAAAGCCTTACAGCAACAAAGCACCTTGGTGGATAAAAGTAAACAGAACTGGCAGCAGCAGCAACGCAAGTTAACCTCGTATACCACACTCAACGATAGACGCGCTGCCGCTGCAAATAGAATCTCAGCTCGGAAAGAGCAACTGCAAACCGATGAATTTGCGAATAATCAGCATGTGCGTGGTGGGCACTTAACACTCATTGCCGATACGGAAAAGGAGTCATAGATGTTGAACATGATGGTGCTGAACACCGCACAGCCTGCTAGCCAAGGCGTAACCGGAACGAAGGCTGGTTCTGCTGCAGATTCCGCCGATTTTGCCGCGCGTTTACAAGATTTAGTGGCCGCACAAAGTAATCCAACGCTGCCGGATTATCAGGCTCCGGGCGCAAAACATACGCCGCAAGAAGTATTATTTAATCCAGAAATTGAATACTCTCTGCCACAGGATAAAAAACCTTTGCCTGGCGATCCGATGGAGCTGTTGCCTATCGATGAGCATGGCCCGGCTATGCTTTCAGGAATGCTCTCAGGAACGCTTTCAGGAATGCCGGCAGAAAACAGTGGCGCGCTCTCCCAAGCCGCGGCTATGGCTGCCAATCCTGGCGAAAACGATATGCTGAGCCGGATTACGCAGGCACAAAATCTGAATCAGCAAATGGTGCAGCATGTGGCAAAGCAGGAGCTACAAACCCCTCCAATTAAGAGTAATCATAGCGATGGCTTGCAGGCAATTGCTGGGCAACAGGCCGTTAGTAACAGCGCAAATGGTGCTACAAATGTGAACGCGATACCGTTAAGTGCAATGGCCGAAACGTTGCAGGCAGGCAACCCACAACTTGCCCAAAATAACGGGCAAACGCTAACACCAAGCCAAACCGCAGCCTTGCAAATGGCGATGCAGCTTACTGGGCAAGAGCGTGCCTCACTGCCGGCCGGTGCATTAGCAGATAAGAACCCTATTCTAACAGATACCAAGCTTACCCAAGCGGGGAATTTGCCGAACTGGCAGCCTTTAGCCACGCCTTTACCTATAAAACAAGCGTTACCGGTAAATGATTCAGCGTTTCATGTTGCCAGCCAAGCTGCCGCTGCTGGAGGTGCTGAATTAGGGGCGAACCTGAGCACAAGTATTATAAGCAATGCCGAACAAGCTAATATGCTTGCGCAACAAGCGGCTGGAAGTAGCATTGCCAGCCCCAGCGCTAGCCCTAGTACCACGCTTTCTGCACCATTAGCATCGAATGCATGGCAGCAACAGTTAAGCCAACAAGTAGTGAATATGAATATTCGCCAAGATAATCACGTGGCTTTGCGGCTGCACCCGGCTGAGCTTGGGCCGCTCATGATTAACTTAAAAATGGACGACCAAGCCGCGAGTTTACAATTTAGCGCCAGCAACGCAAATGTTCGAGCCGCCGTTGAAAACGCTATTCCACAGCTGCGTGAGATACTGGCGGAGCAAGGTATAGAGCTTGCTGAATCGGCAATAAACGATGGCCAAAGCCAACAACAAAATGAAGAACAACGTTCAGGTTCTGCCGAATTGGCCGATAATAGTGGGAACACTCAAACTCTAGCGGCAGATGCAAACGCTGAGCAAGAAGTTGAGGTTCAAATGGGAAATGGGAAAATCGACCTTTACGCCTGATATTGAACAGGTATTTTATGCCGCTTTCAGGTTAAACTGGAAAGATAACTAAGCGAAGTGCCGCTTTTTCGGGCTTCACTTTTTTTCCCAACAGGCATAATTCAGAATAGTTAAAACAGGGTATTTACATGGCGAAGCCACAAGCGAAAAACAAAGATAGCAACAACACCATTATCCTAGCCTTGGTGGGCTTAGTTGCAATCATGATAGCCGTTACAGCGGTAAATACTTGGCTGCTACTTGATACGAGAACAACAGCGATGAATGCATTAGCAGCAAACAGCCCTGCTGCAGAACGCATTCGTGAGCCGGTTTTTTTGAAAATTGAGCCATTCACGGTGAACTTACGCAGCGACCAATTCGGCCCACGTTTGTTGTACACCGGTATGACACTGGAAGTGCAAGATGGTGATACACAACAAACCTTAGTTGATAATATGCCGCAGGTTCGCAGCCGTTTATTAGTGATGCTTTCGGGCCTGGATGCCGAACGTATTAGTACAACCGATGGCAAAACCGAACTCGCGGAACGCATTAAGGTGCGTTTATCAGAACCTTATGCCAATTCCACTGCGGAAATTGAAATTTTTGAAGTGCTATTCACTGAGTTTATTGTTCAATAGTAATACGTTATGAGCGTGGGATTTGAACTCGGAAATAGCAACATGTAACGCGAGCTATTTAGTGGATAACGTATCAGCTAGGTAGCGTTCTTGGTTAAAGCAACAACAGATGAGTGTTTATGGCTGGTGATAAGCCCCTTTCACAACATGATATTGATGAACTTTTAGGCTCAGTATCAAAACCATCAAAACCTGCCGATGATGTGAAAACATCTTCTCGGCAGGAGCGCTTTGGTGGCGTGAAAGAACCGAACCCTAGTGAACGGCCTTTCGATCCTGGCACCCAACATCGTGTTGTGCGTGAGCGCTTGCACACGCTTGAAATTATTAACGAACGTTTTGCCCGGCAATTTCGGATGAATTTATTCAACCTTCTGCGCCGTAATGCGGATATTTCGGTAGAATCTGTACGGTATCAACGCTTTCAGGATTTTTCCGATAAATTACCCACACCCATTAATCTAAACATCATTGCCATGAAACCTTTGCGCGGAACTGCTCTAGTGGTGTTTCCGCAGAACATGGTTTCTATGATCGTGGAAAACCTATTTGGTGGTGATGGCCGCTTTATTACGAAAAATGAAGCGCGTGAATTTACCGGCACTGAGCAACGCATTATTAATCGGGTATTGAATCTCGCGATGGATGCTTACCAAGAGGCTTGGCGGGCGGTTTTCCAACTCAGAATAAGTTACATTCGCTCGGAAATGCAGCCAAAGTTCGCCAGCATTACCAGCTCACCCAGTGAAATTGTAGTCACCACAACTTTTCATTTGGAAGTAGGTAACTTGGATTCTAGTTTTCAAATTTGCATGCCCTACTCCATGATCGAGCCTTTGCGCGATCGGCTAACAAACCTGCGAGCTGATGCCTCAAGCGCCACTGATAAAGCTTGGCGAGAACGAATTAAACAAGAGCTGCAATCATCGGATGTGGAGCTAACCACAAACTTTTTAGATATCCCAGTGCGCTTGCCCCAAGTTATGGCGCTGAAAGTTGGCGATGTTCTGCCGGTTACGTTACCCAAAACAGTAACCGCAACCGTAAGTGGTTTACCGGTACTTGAATGTGAGTACGGCTCGTTAAATAAACACCGGGCACTCCGGGTAACTAAGATTTTAGAAAACCATGCGGTAGCAAACCCAACCCGAACAGAGAAGGCTTCGGTGTATGGGCCCGCAACCTCTGAGGATTATAACGATGACTGATGATAACAAGCCGAACCAGGATGCCGAAGGGCAACCACAAGGCAATGCCCAGAATAGCTCAGAGAATGGTAAGCAAGATCCATGGGCTGATGTGTTAGCCGAGGAGCAAGCCGCAGGTAACCCGCAATCGGCTGGTGATAGCGTATTCAAACCGCTCGAAAATACGAATCGTGGCGGTAATGCGAGTGATTTAGATATCATCATGGATATCCCGGTAAAGCTAAGTGTTGAGCTTGGCCGCACTCGTATTACCATCAAACAGTTACTTGAACTTGCCCAAGGCTCAGTAGTAGAACTTGATGGCTTAGCCGGTGAACCAATGGATATCTTGATTAACGGCTATCTAATCGCCCAGGGCGAAGTTGTGGTTTTAGACGATAAATATGGTATCCGTATTACCGAAATTGTAACGCCAGCCGAGCGGGTGCAGAAGCTAAATCGATGAACAGCACCACCACTAGTACAGCCAGCACACCTGCAGGTACCGATGTAGTATCGAGCCTTACGCTGTTGGGTAAAGTATCGGCATCACTGATTATGGTGATTGTTATCATCTTAGTGTGCGCGTGGATATTTCGCCGCATGGGTGGAAATTGGTTGCCGAGTAGCACGCACAAGATTCATGTGGTTACCAGTGCCAGCTTAGGTGGTAAAGAACGCGTTGTAGTGGTTGATGTTGAAGATAAACGTCTAGTTTTAGGTGTGGGTCCGGGTAGCGTAAATCGTTTAAGTGAGGGGCCTATACCCGTTGCCAAAGAATCGGATGCGGCTTCAAATACCGAGCAAGATTCAACAGCAAGCCCACTCGTTAGTTCCTTCGCCAAATTGTTAAAAGCGAAACAAAATGCAGTTGGTAGCCGGCAAAGTAATTCGGATAATGGCCCCAAAGGTGGCCACAAGTGAAACCGCATACACACTTCATTACTATCGCCATTCTTTTTTTAAGCGCATTCGCGCTTTTTTTACCGGCCGAGGCGATCGCCCAAGAATTACCAACGATCACGAGTACTACCGGCGAAGATGGCACTCAGCGTTGGTCGGTTCCATTGCAAACGCTGTTGTTGCTCAGCAGTATGGCGTTTCTACCGGCGGGTTTACTGATGATGACAAGCTTCGCGCGCATCATTATTGTGCTGGGTTTATTAAGAACCGCCATGGGTACGCAATCGGCCCCGCCCAACCAAGTACTCCTCGGCATCGCACTTTTCCTTACGTTCTTTATTATGTCGCCGGTGCTAGCACAAATTTATGAGGTTGCTTGGGTACCATTGAGTGAAGATACCATCAGCTTCCAAGAGTTTTTACCGCTTGCCGCCGAGCCATTGCGAGAATTCATGCTCGCGCAAACTCGCCAGAGCGATCTCGAACTGTTCGTACGATTAGCGGATATTGGGCCAATTCAAGGGCCAGAAGAACTACCCATGCACGTGCTCATTCCTTCTTTTGTTACGAGCGAATTAAAAACCGCCTTCCAAATTGGTTTTACTATTTTTATTCCGTTCTTAATTATCGATTTGGTCGTAGCAAGTGTTTTAATGGCGTTGGGTATGATGATGGTGCCACCGGCAACTATTTCATTACCTTTTAAATTGATGCTGTTTGTGTTGGTAGATGGCTGGCAACTCATCATTGGCTCACTCGCGGCAAGCTTCTACTTATAGCTGGGAGGTAGACGATGAATCCAGAACAGGTTATGACCATCGCTTACCAGGGAATGCGGGTAGCGCTTTATCTTGCTGGGCCTTTACTGCTAACGGCGCTATTAATCGGCTTAATCGTGAGCTTATTCCAAGCCGCCACGCAAATTAACGAAATGACACTCTCCTTTATTCCCAAAATTCTTGGTGTAGTGATTATTCTAGTTGTTACTGGGCCTTTTTTATTGCAACTCATCATTGATTACACTACTGAACTTTTCACTAGTATTCCCACCATGGTGCAATAGCCCAGTGCGGTGGTGGTTCCATGGTTGAAGTAAACTTTCTACAACTGCAAGGCTGGATTGTAGCCTTTCTCTGGCCATTCTTTCGTATCACCAGCTTTATGGTTTCAGCCCCGATTTTCGGCCATTCACGCATACCCGCTCAACTTCGTATCGCCTTTGGCGCGGCGCTAGCTATCGTTATGGCACCTATTATTCCGGCCATGCCAGATGTACCAATTTACTCTTGGGCCGGATTTGGCATTATCGTTGAGCAGGTTCTAATTGGTGTCGCAATGGGCTTGGTGATGCAGATAGCATTTGCCGTGGTTATGGCCGCAGGTGAGTTTATTGGCTTACAGATGGGTTTGGCGTTTGCTACCTTTTTCTCGCCAGATAGCGGCGCCAACACAATGATCTTATCGCGCTTATTTCATGCCTTTACAATTTTGCTCTATCTAGCTCTAAATGGGCATTTAATCATGTTGGAAATAATCGCGTTTTCATTTGAACAATTGCCGATTGGTACAGCTGGTTTAAACTTAACTGCCTTTGAAGCTTTTGCACGCTTTGGTGGAGTGATTTTTTCTTCCGGGATGTTACTTGCTCTTCCAGTTTTCGGGGCGTTGCTCATTATCAACCTAACCTTGGGTATTTTGAACCGCTCCGCCCCTCAACTTACCGTATTCTCGATTGGTTTCCCGCTCTCGCTCACTATGGGGCTATTTCTCATCATGATACTGACAGCGCAATTGGGCCCTTTCGTGCAAGCGCTGTTTACCCATACGCTTGAGTTTATTGCTCAGATGCTCGAAGCATTAGCGCCAATGCAGTAGGAATGTGGTGAAAGGCGATTAGGAATGAGCGGCGAACTCACCAAGCAGCAGAAAACCAATAAGCATACGAAAAGGCTGTGGAAGCCAGTGTAGCCGAGTGTGGCATTAATCAGCGAATACTGGTCAGCGAATACTGGTCAGCGAATGTAATTAAATAAACTCAAACCTTTAATATCTACGAAAGATTTCTGCGCAGCCTGCAGGCCCACCATACGTAAACTGTAATCAGAGGCTGCTTGAGCGTAATCTAAATCCACTAAATCGGAGAGCTGTTGCTCGTATCCTAACTTGCGGTTACTTGCTACTAAATCAAGTGTATCAAGCTCATTAAGGCGAGCACCGAGAGAGGCGCGTTTAGTTAGAGTATTATCTTGGGCGTTATCAAACTCGCGCATGACATTGCTATAGATATCTTTACGTTGATCATCCGGAAGCGCTGTTTTATCGGCGCGCAATGCGCTAATCGCCTTTTCAAAGCTAGCGAATAAATTGGTTTCCGCTGGAGAGCCATCAACCGCCGGCTTCGCAGTGCTTAATCCAGTTAAAAACACATCAGCACCGGTATGGCCAACTTTCAATAAACGATCACTATCAACCCGCTCTTCGCGCATTTGTGTGCTACCCACAAACTCAACGGTACCATCAGCGGCGCGAGCAAAAGGCGGCTCGCCATCACGATAGCCACCAAAGATATAGCGGCCAGTACCATCGGTTGTGTTACCTAAACCGATCATGGCTTCATAGATGCCTTCCATTTCAGCCGAAATAGAAACCGCATCAACTTCACTTACGGTGCCGTTTGATGCCTGAATCATCAAGGTTTTAGCTCGGGTGAGCATATCGTTAACACTATTCAACACACTTTCTTGCTGGGAAATACTATTTCGAGCATTAATGCGTGCATCCGTGTATTGCTGCGTAACGGCAATCGATTGGTTTACACCTACCGCACGTGAGGCTGCTTGCGGATCATCAGAAGGCGTTACCACGCGGCGTCCAGTAGCCAATTGTTGGCCTACTTTCATAAATTCCGCTTGTTGGCGGTTCATTGATGATACGTTTTGATCAAAAATCGTAACCGTACTAATACGCATATTACCTTCCTCGGCAGCTTCCCCACACAATAGGTGGCGAAGCTTACATAATCATTTCTTTTTTGTTTTTAAATGCTGCTTGCTAACAGTGGTGTGCCGATTATGTTATCGGCTACAAAGCGAAAATATTAACGGGCAATCGATAGAATGGTTTCTAACACCGTCATACCAGCTTCAATTACCTTTGCATTCGCCTGGTAATACTGTTGATAACGTATCAAATTGGCCGCTTCTTCATCGAGGTTCACACCCGATTCTGATTGCTGTAACGCCTGTAATTGCTCCGTTAATCCTTGCTGTGCCGCTAAGTTCGCATTCACCACCGCATTACGGTTACCAGAGTCACTCACAATCGCACCATAAGCTTGCGCGAAATTAGCATTTCCACCCACCAAACGGCTGGTTTGCAAATCCTGTAAGGCTAATGCGTTACGATTATCACCAGAATCAGCCGATGTTGCCGCCGCTATTTGGGCGATATCATCAATTTGTACGGCAAAATCTCGAGCTGCGCGTTGCACTGGGTTCACGCGAAAACGATCGCCCTCAGCAGGGTTCCCAGCTACGCTAATTTGCATTCCGGCAAAGTTCAGGTTGCCATCCGCGTCGGGCGAAATCGTTGTCCGCCGGCCAGTATCTCGCTGTGTAGCCTGCCAATCGGTACCATTGAAAGTTAAATCCCAAGAACTGGATGTGAGATTAGATAAATCATTCACAGCTACATCTAAAACCGCATCACCACTATTATTGGTATTGGTGTAGCTTGTTGGTGCGCCAATACTAAAAAACGCAGCGCCAGCATCGCCATTTAAATCAACGCCAGATTGGTGCTGCTCGTTAAAGGCTTGGGCCATGGTTATGGCAAGTTGCCCAAGTTGACCTTGAACTTTATCTAAATTTTCGCGGCGGAAGCTCATTAAGCCACCTAGCGCACCACCCTTAAACTGATCCTCACGAAACTCCATGAGGTTACCCACAGCATCCCGGTAGCCCACAACTATCCGCTCTGGATCTGATGATGATTGAACCGCCTCCAGCTGAAACGAGTTTTCACCGCTTACTAGGGGCTGCCCGTTACCAATAGAAACCGAATAGGCGCCACCGTCTTGAATATTTACGCGCACATCAATTTTCGTGCTTAATTCCGCAACATACTGATCGCGTTGATTTAGCAGGCCATTCGGGGCTTGCCCTGTTGCCGCCGCAGAAGAAGCTATTTCTTTATTCAACATCGCAATTTGCCCAGCGATATCGTTAATTTGCGATACTTCAAGTTCTACTGAGCCATTAACAGTGCGCTGCATATCATACAAATAGCTATCAAAAGAACGGAACTGCGCGGCCATGCTATTGGCGTTACCCAGCACACCTTCACGGGCCGCTGGCTCCGCCGGCGATCCCGCCAAATCACCGATAGCACCGAAGAAGCGTTGCATTAACGGCGCCAAACCAGCATCAGGGTCAGCCAGCAAATTATCGATTTGGCCGGCTTGTGATTTATAGGCTTGCAACGAAGATAAATTGCCGTTTGCGCTATTCAATCGATCGGCAATAAAGCTATTGAATTGGCGATTCACCGCGTTTACTTGCACGCCACCACTGTTTTTTGCTTCACCCAGCACCACAACTTCACGGTTAAACCCTGGGGTATAAACATTCGCAATGTTGTTACTAGTGGCATATAGAGCCGTTTGTGCGGCATTTAAGCCGGTAATCCCGGTGTTTAAAATACTCATCAAACCTACCTTTTATCTGTGCTGAAGGTTATCGGCAGCAGTGGCGAATTCTTAAGAGGAACTAGGGCTTTTTTGCCGGAGTTTGTTGCAGCTGCTGCACCAGCTGATCAGCAAGGCCAATGCCGCGAGTAGCTAAATGTTGGGTGAGCTGTTGATCATACATACTTTGCATTTGCTGAGTTTGCGGCGAATCGAACAATTCTGATTTGCCGGTGGCCTCGCGCATGCTTTGCATCATCATATTCAAAAATACTGCTTCGAATTGCTCAGCAGCCTGCCGCAGGCCCGCTTCACCATCCACACGATTATTGGCTTTAATCTCATTTAAACCTTGTACGTCAAGCGCCATTCTAGCTTGATTGGTTTGCAGTAACTGGGTTGAAAATGTGTCGTTCATTAAATTATCTCCAGTTCTGCGCGCAGTGATCCCGATGCTTTCAATGCTTCAAGAATCGCCATTAGGTCGGCTGGGCTTGCGCCTAACGCATTCAATGCATTTACCACTTCCATTAAATCAACACCTTCTACAAGATTCAGTGTTCCTGCCTCTTGCGTGATTTGAATGTCAGTATCTGTTGTTACCACCGTTTCGCCTTGAGAAAACGGTGCTGGTTGGCTCACCCGTTGCCGAGTATCTATGGATACCGAGAGGTTTCCGTGAGCAACAGCCGCTTGCGTTAACCGCACATTGCCATTCATAACCACCGAACCTGTTCGCGCGTTGAGAACAACTCGAGCCCGGCCAACCGCTGGATCAACTTCGATGTTTTCTACCCGAGCCATAAAACGCACCCGCTCGTTATCATTTTGCGGGCCAAACAAACGAATCACACGGCCGTTTACTGCCTCGGCCACAAAGTTGCCAAATTCCTCATTAATACGAGTAACTACGCGTTCCGCTGTGCTGAAATCGGCTTGCTTCAAGTGCAATTCCAATTCACCTTGGTTGGCACCCATAGTAAGTGCCACTTCTCTCTCTACAATAGCGCCGCGAGCAATTCGCCCAGCCGCTTGATGATTAATACTTTGCTGGCTACCGCCACTTTCAGCACTCACACCACCGATGAGCAAATTACCTTGAGCAATGGCGTAAATTTCACCATCAGCGCCGCGCAATGGGGTCATGAGGAGTGTTCCACCACGTAAGCTGCGTGCATTACCCACAGAAGACACCGTTATATCTAAGCGTTGCCCCTGCATTGAAAATGGTGGTAAATCTGCGGTTACCATTACTGCGGCCACATTTCGCAACTGCATATTGGTGCCGGCAGGAATGGTAACCCCAAGCTGGGAGAGCATATTGGTTAAGCTTTGTCCGGTAAAAGGTGCTTGGGTGGTTTGATCGCCTGTGCCATCAAGGCCAACGACTAAACCATAACCCACGAGTACGTTATCGCGCACGCCAGCAAACTCGGCTAAATCTTTTAACCGTTCAGCGTGTGCGGGAGAACTAACCACAAGGGCAATAACAATAACGATAGAGCTAAAAAGTTTTTTCATATTCGCCACCATTACATTGGGTTCGCCCAATTGAAGAAGCGCTGGAACCAGCCCATGCGCTGTGCGGTGTGGATATAACCATCACCGATATATTCGATTCGAGCTTCGGCCACTTGGCTCGAAAGCACGGTGCTTTGCCCGGTTACCGAACGAGGATTCACAATGCCGGAAAATCGAATATATTCAGCACCACTATTAATCGCTATTTGCTTTTCCCCACGCACTCTCAAATTGCCATTCAGCATCACTTCCAACACCTGAACGGTGATGGTGCCTTGAAAGGTATTGTTAGCACTTGCTGAACCTTGGCCGTTGAAATCACTTACCGAGCTCACATCGAGGCCTAAATCGGCCAAAGAATCTAAGAAATCGGGGAGTTGTTCGAGATCTACACCCATATTACTTGCGCGCGATGTATTGGTTTGATTACTTTTCGATGCACTCACTTGTTCCTCCACCAAAATGGTGAGGATATCGCCAACCATGCGCGGGCGCCGATCTTCAAATAGCGGTGCATAGCCGCGCTGCGCTTGAAAAATCGAGCCGTTGGCCTGAATCGCACCGCGTTCCGGCATTACAATGGGCTCCGGTTGTGTTACCACAATAGGCTTAGGTGCTGATGAACATGCCACTAACCCAAAGGCAGCCAATGTAATACCTATGGCTTTCATCGCTCGTTTATGGGTTACGTTAAACATCACTGGCTCCTAAACATTTTGCTATTGCACGCATGAATGTATGAATGAATGAATCACAACTCGGTAAACTAAAACTCAAATTACAACTGGGTTAAACGCGATAACATTTCATCGCTGGTGCGCAACGCTCGGCTATTAATTTCGTAAGCACGCTGGGTTTGAATCATATTCACCATTTCTTCCACCACATTCACATTCGAAGTTTCCACATACCCTTGGAATAACCGGCCTGTACCGTTATCACCGGGGCTGTATTCGTTGCGTGGGCCAGAGGAAGCCGTTTCTCGATACAAATTACCGCCAACCGATTCAAGGCCAGTATCGTTCATGAAAGTTGCCAGCGTGATCTGCCCAACTTCAGTGGGCTGTGGGTTGCTCGGTTGCGTAACAGAAACGATACCATCTTCGCCAATCGTGACACTCAGAGCGTTCGCTGGAATAAAAATCCCAGGTTCTAAGGGATAGCCGCTCGCTGTTACCATTTGCCCATTTTCATTCAACTGAAAGCTACCATCACGCGTGAAAGCCACTTCGCCATCAGGCATCAACACCTGAAAAAAGCCTTTGCCATTAATGGCTAAGTTTCGAGAATTTTCGGTTGCTACCAATCCACCTTGAGTATGCAAACGCTCAGTGGCTACGGCACGCACACCTGTGCCCACTTGCAACCCTGAGGGCAAGCGATCTTGAGCGTTATTCATAGCGCCAGGTTGGCGCATGTTTTGATAAAGCAAATCTTCAAATACCGCGCGGGATTGTTTGAAACCTGTGGTGTTTACGTTGGCCAAGTTATTGGTGATAACGTCCATTTGAAACTGCTGCGCTTCAAGGCCTGTTTTCCCAGTCCAAAGTGATTTAATCATGTTCTATCTCCATTCGTGTTTACGAATTAGCCTTGCACGGAAAGCAGGCTATTAGCGCGCTGAGCATTTTCATCAGCACTGGTAATAACTTTCATCTGCATATCGAATTTGCGTTGGTTACTTATCATCGCCACCATAGCTTCTACAGCGCTTACATTGCTGCCTTCAAGCGCTCCGGTGGCAATTTTCGCATTCTCATCACGGCCTAATAAACCACCATCAGTGGCTCGAAATAATCCATCAAGGCCCCGCTCTAATTGCTCAGCCTCGGCGTTTACCACTTTAATGCGGTCAATTTCGGCCAATTCTGTTGAGCGGGCACCTTCAGCTTTCATCGTGATAGTGCCATCGGCACCAATGGTAATTTCGGCGCCCAAAGGAATCACAATGGGGCCACCATCGCCCAATAGAGGGCGTCCCGCGCTCATTAAAACGCCGTTGGCATCCACATTGAGATCACCCCGGCGTGTGTAAGCTTCGTTTCCATCAGCACCCTGTACTGCGAACCAATGATCATCACCCAAGGCGATATCCAGTGGCCGGCCGGTTGCGTTGATAGGCCCGCTTGTTGCATCAAACATAGGAGTGGAAGCCACTGCCGTGGTGCGCGTAGCTAAGGCGCCCGGCCCCTCAATGGGAACAGATCGAACAGCACTGAGTTGGGCACGAAAACCGCTGGTCGATACATTCGCCAAGTTGTGATTAATCACACCTTGGTCATCCAGCGTTTGTTTCGCTCCGCCCATGGCTGTGTAAATCATTGGATCCATTATCCGAGCTCCTTAACTACCTTCATTAACTATGTTCATTCACTGCTTTTTTTACCCGATGAACGCTTTCGCAAGCTTCTCAACCGTTATTTGCTTAACGGAGATTTACTGTAGCCTGCAGCACTTCATCTTGGGTTTTTATGCTTTGCGCATTCGCTTGATAATTACGCTGCGCCATAATCAAAGCTACTAGCTCTTGCGTTAAATCAACGTTCGATTGCTCAACAACACCAGAAGCGATGGTTCCAAATTGGCCTTCACCCGCCAAACCAATAATTGCAGGGCCAGAATCAGGTGTTTCTAACCATGAGTTATCACCAACTGCGCGCAAGCCCTCCATATTTCGGAACGATGCAAGGGCAACGGTACCCAACACTTGGCTTTGTTCGTTGGTGTAAGTGCCTACAATGCTGCCATCTTCTTCAATCGCAACACGCACCAAGGTGCCTGAGGTGTAGCCATCTTGCTGTAAGTTATTTAGCTCAAACTCATTCGCAAACTGAGTAGTACCGGTTACTGTCATCGCCACGTTCATCTGTTCGGCACCGCCACCTGGATTAAAAGTGTAATTATCCAATCCGTTTGTGGTTGCTAAAATACCGTTTGAATCAAATTCCATCGTGCCAACTTCTGGCGCTACTTCGCCATCACGAGCTAAGCGAACTTGCCACTCATTATCAGCCACTTTAGTAAAATACATTTGCGCACTGGAGCTGTTACCCAGTGAATCGTAAATGGTTACTGTGTTGGCATAGTGATAGGTATCTGGGTCGTTAATATCGAATGGCGTAGCAGCAGGATCAATAATCTCAGCCCGTGCATCCATATTGAAACTGGCAAGAATTTCGTTAGTTTGCTGAGCCTGCAATCCGCCTGAAGGTACACGTAACTGCTCAGGCTGTGTGCCTACAGCTGAATCAGCCGGATAACCGGTAAGGCGCGCGCCAGAAGCATTTACGAGGAAACCCTCGTTGGTCATGGTAAGCTGGCCGTTACGCGAATACATAACTTCGTTATTTTGCGTGAAACGGAAAAAGCCGTTACCGGTAATCGCTAGATCTAACGAACGGTTTGTGGTTTCCAAGTTGCCTTCATTAAAGTTCTGAACAATTGCCGCCACACGAGTACCCAAGCCACCTTGAGAATCCGCATATACATCGGAAAATTGAATACCTGAACTCTTAAAACCGACGGTTTGCGCGTTGGCAATGTTGTTACCTACAACGCCGAGGTTATCGGCTGCGGCGCGCAGGCCACTTAGTGCTTGTGAAAAACTCATAATTAATCTCCTGGATTAAAGCAAAGGCGCTGAAAAATCAGACAACCTGGCGTATATCTTCAAGTCGAACAGGTTCAAAAATGCCACCGAGGTCCAAACGCGGTCCATCCGGGTGGCCAGTACTTACTGCAAATACTTGGGCGTAATTAAAAACTTCACTTGGCACATTGCGGCCATCCGCATTGGTAGCCTCAACTTGGAACCGGTAAGCACCATCCGGCGCTACAGAGCCATCGGTTAATTTGCCATCCCACTCTACGGTATGCATGCCAGCATTTATTTTGCCCATATCCAAGGTTCGCACCACTTGGCCGGCACCATCTAAAATATTCACTTTCACACTATCGGCGGGGCGATTAAATTCCATGGCAAAGGGCGTAGGCACGCCTTCACCCACCAAAACACGCTCACCCGGCACTAACACCGCTTTGCCAATTAGTGCAGTGGCCTGCATGAATTTACCTTGTTCAATTTGGCCGTTAATGCCAGTCATGGTGTCATTTAATTGCTCAATACCACTTACCGTATTAATTTGTGCCAGCTGAGATGTCATTTCCGCATTTTCCATTGGATTCAATGGATCTTGGTTTTTTAACTGGGCCACTAGCAAGGTCATGAAGTTTTCGCGCATTTCTGCGCTATTTGCTTGAGCGCCCGGCCCCTGCCCGTTCACGGTGTTTAATACCGTTTGATCAATGGTGTTCATGGGCTTATCCCTCTCCAATGCTCAGTGTGCGCATTATTAATTGCTTGCTCGTATTCATCACTTCCACGTTCGCCTGATATGAACGTGATGCAGAAATCATGTTCACCATTTCTGCAATGGGATCCACATTTGGCATTTGCACATAACCATCGCCATTCGCGAGTGGATGGCCTGGTCGATATTCAAGGCGCCCCGGCGTTTGCTCCTCAATTACTTCGCGCACTTGCACGCCACCAGCACCTTGCCCATTAGCAAGTTTGCTTTCAAATACCACTTGTTTGGCACGGTAAGGCAAGCCATCGGGCCCGCTTACACTATCGGCATTGGCCATATTGCTGGCCGCAACGTTCATTCGCTGCGATTGCGCTGTTAACGCCGAACCGGAAATATCAAAAATGCTGAACATACTCATATTTCAGAACCTCGTTTCTTATTCTGGCTGCATCGCCGAACGCAACCCTTTAATTCGGCTGTTTACAAAAGTGAGCTCAGCCTGATAGCGCACTGAGTTATCCAAGAATTTACTGCGTTCAGCGTCCATATCCACGGTATTACCATCGAGCCGTGATTGCGCTGGAATCCGATACTGCAAGTTATCCACCGAAGCCGAACTAGAACCACTACCACCGATATGGCCAGGCGCAGTGCGGGCAAGAACTGTTTGCTGTGGCCCGGTTTGTGCGGTGGCTTTGCGCAACTCACTGGCGAAATCGAAATCACGCGCTTTGAAATTTGGCGTATCTGCATTCGCAATATTGTTAGCTAATACCTGCTGGCGTTGATCACGAAGGCTCAACGCTTGCTGGTTAAACTGCAATGTTCCGGTTAGTTTATCGATCATGGTGCTACCCTTAATGGCAATAACATTGCGCACCTAGCGCTTGGTTACGAACCCATTCTTAATTTTAGTGTTCCCATTCTCCGCACCTGTAACTACCCAACTGGCCATTTCTCACCGAGCTATTCCCCGCCGAGCTATTCCTCACCGAACAATTCCTCATCGAGCAATAATTCAAGCCATTCCGAGTTAATTCATGCCTGGCTATTTCATGCCTGGCTATTTCATGCCTGGCTATTTCATACCTGCCTATTTATTGTACAGGCCGATATTCGGAGAACTTCGCAGGATTAAGACTACGATGATATTTGTCGAGGCAAATGCTAGAAAAAAGCTGTTTTTTTCGCTTATTTCTGCGGTTCACCGCTCATTGGCAGGCTTATAATGGCGATTAATCGCCTTTACAACGCAATCAAGAGGCAATCCAGCAGCCATCGATATCGTAGCCAAATGGGAACTGAACATCTGATGCAAGCTATTGTAAAAAAAGCGCTTATGATCGCTCTCATCACTATCACTGCATGTGCGTTAGGGCTCGGAAATGCCGCATTGGCGGATAGCAAAAGCAATAACGAGCAAGTTACTCATGCGGTTGAGAATTTTCTGTATCAACAGGTGCAGCAAAGAAATACAAACGAATCAGAGATTGCTATCGAAGTTTTTGCAGGTAGCACTTACTTCGGTGAGTGTGAAAACCCACAACCTTTTTTCCCTAATGCAAACCAAGAAGTAGCTGGCCGTGTATCGGTTGGTGTGCGTTGCGGGGCTCAGGGCAACCAAGTACGTTATGTGCAAGCGCAAGTATCGCTAATAAGCAGCTTCCTTGTGCCTAAAGCGGATATCCCCTCGGGAACAATTCTAACGGCAACCATGCTGACCACAGCCCAAGGCGATCTTGGCCGAATGCGGCAAGCGCCGGTAACGGAAACTACCGCATTAGAGGGGCAAGTAGTGCGGCGAAATCTTCGGGCTGGGCAACCGATTTATGCAACTATGGTACAAGCGGCTGAGATTATCAGCCGCGGTGATGCGGTGAAAATCATTGCCGAGGGTGCAGGGTTTCAAATAGAGCGAGAGGGAGTTGCGGTGGATAGCGGGGGCCTGAACGAAACCATTAGGATTCGAATCAACACAGGTGATCAACGTAATCGGCAACTCATCGATGCAAAAATAATTGGCCCTGGCCGAGTAACCTTGGCGTTTTAGTAAAGTGCGCGAAATCAATGCGCTTTTGGCTGCTTTTTAAGCATTAATTTGCTAAAGTTTTATTATGTTCTGCCGATAATCTTTGCAGGCGCAAATATACCGAGGTGAATGTTTTGAAAATCAATGGCATGCAGCCTTTACCCGTTACTCCAAGTAGCGAGCAAAGCAAATCAACTGGGAAATCTTCCAGTGCAGGTAATACAAATGCAGCTGCAGAAACACCAGCCGCCGTTACGCATTTTAGCCCTGAGTTAGAGAATACCAGCCAAGATATTGATATGGCTCGGGTAAACGAACTCAAGGAAGCAATTCGCGATGGCAAGCTCGATATTCGCGCGGATAAAATTGCGGATGGCCTTATCGATAGTGTTCGGGAGCTTCTCGATAACTAAAACCCCATCATATTGGAATTCCGAACTCACCAATGAGCCTACAAAATCATTTGCACCATCAGCTAGAACGCATGCATACCATGGAAGCCTTGCTCAAGACCGAGCAGGCTCTGTTGGGCGAAGGCAAAGTTGATGGTGCCGCTTTAGAAGCCCTAGCTAAAGAAAAACAAAAGCTTTTCGCAGATTTAGAAGAATCAGAACTAAAACGCCGAAAAGCGCAAGATCGTTTGGGTTACCCGCTAAACAGCGAAGGTTCCAAGCAAGCTGCTTTAGATTCAAATTGCGGCGAATTGTGGCAACAACTTATTACTGCTACCGAAACGGTCGCTCACCTTAATGCGCTGAATGGCGATTTGATTCAACATCGGTTGCAGCATAATCAGCAAATGCTCAATATTTTGCGCGATGCTGCCGGTACAAATTTATATGGTCCTGATGGACAATCGAATAAAAGCATGCCGAGAGTTAGTTCAAAAGCTTAAAAGGAGTAGTGTCCAATGAGCAATGCCAAGAACCCTCAACACTTAAGCAGCAAGGCACAAACAAGCTCTGAGCAAATACCGAACCCACAAATTATCTCCCGGCAACACAGCCTCCTTCTCGTCATTGACATTCAGGGGCGTTTAGCGCTGGCCATCGATCGGGCTCGAGATATCGTGCATGCGGCAGATAGATTGCTCAAAGTTGCCACCGAATTAAATGTACCTAGGTTAGTTACTGAGCAATACCCTCAGGGTTTAGGGCATACCGTGGAGCAGCTGCAACCGCATGTTGCAAAAACAACGTTGTTTGAAAAAATCCATTTCAGTGCTTTTCGGGAAACAGAATTCGCCGATTTTCTCGCACAGCAACAGCGTTCACAAATCGTGGTTATGGGTACCGAGAGCCATGTTTGTGTGTTGCAAACCGTGCTTGATTTATTGGCAGCAGGCTACCAGGTGTTTGTGGTTGAAGACGCCGTCGGCTCACGAAACCCGCAAGATAAAGCCATAGCGCTCGCACGTTTAGGCCGCGCTGGGGCTATTGTTGTAAGCTCGGAAATGGTGATTTTTGAATGGCTAGAACGAGCCGGAACCGATACCTTCCGGCACATTTCGAAAACTTATATTCGCTAATCTTCCGATTTTTGTTTATCCACACTAGTTTCAGCAGTGGCGTTCGCCACCACGTGCATGTGAATTGCACTAATCTGGGTTTGTAGATCTGCTAAATGTTCTCGCATCCAATGAATATCCGCAGCTTCACCCTCGCCGGTTTCCAGTGAATGAGCCGCACTCTCCTTTTGCATCACCTCAAGCACCACCCCAATCATCATGTTCAAAAATATAAACGCACTTAAGAAAATGAAGCTCACATAAAATAACCACGACCAAGGATACACTTCCATGGTTTCGTACATAATTGATGTCCAGCTCTCAAAAGTTGCCACGCGAAACAAAGTGAGCATAGAAACCGTAATATTTTCCCAGTAAAAAGGATTAATATCACCAAAAATAAAGCTGCCAATAGCGCCGTAAATATAGAAAATAATGAACATGAAAAGAGCAACATAACCCATGCGCGGAAGCGCTTTTAAGAATGCATTCATGAGCATTCGCAATTCCGGCACAATAGAAACTAGGCGTAGTACGCGGAATACTCGCAATAGCCGCGCGAGTAAAACACTCTGGCCGCCATCTACGGGAATGAGGCTGGCAACAACAATCACAAAATCAAAAATATTCCAGCCGGATTTAAAAAAATTCAAGAACCGGCGCTCCGCAAGCATGCGGATTGCAATTTCAATCACGAAAAAGATGGTTACCCCTAAATCTAGGTAATCCATGATGCGGGTGAAACGAGTGGTTTCGTCGAAGGTTTTTGCGCCAACAACCAAAGCGGAAAATATAATGATGCCCACAACGACAAGTTCAAAAATTTTATTGCTGCGCAAACGCACAAAACCTGATTGCCATTTACTGTAGTTTGCCTTTTCCATTTTTCTTTTTTCCGTTTATTCGCCGTTATGTATCGGTATCAATATATGGAGTTTGAGTGAACTGAATATTGGGCCAAGTTCGTTTAATAGCAAGCGAAGATACCAGTTTTTTACACGGCTAAACACATGAAATTCGGTTAATAGCCGACGAGTTCACTTCACTCATTTTATTAATTTATGCTAGATTACATGGTTCTATTGCTTATGAAAGCGGTAACCCTTTGATTTATCGTTCAGCTGGAGAGGACAAACCATGCAACTTGCCGTACTGGTGATATACCTTGCAGCACTTTTAACACCCTGGCTGTTTGTGCAACACCAACATCGCACAGCCTACATGATGGCTTTGGTGCCAGCTGCACTCACTATTTGGTTTGCCACTCACATTCCGCTCATCGCCGGCGGCGAAATTTTGATCCACGAATATCAGTGGATACCCGGGTTAGATATTTCTTTCACTATGGTGCTCGATGGGCTATCGCTCATGTTTGCGCTGCTCATCTGTGGTATCGGTACCTTTATTGCATTGTATGCAGGCGCTTACTTAAAGGGTAACCCAGCGCAAAATCGCTTCCTCGTTATTTTACTTGCCTTCATGGGGTCGATGTTAGGCTTGGTTCTTGCTGATAACCTCATCACACTCTTTGTGTTCTGGGAATTAACAAGCATTACTTCGTATATGTTGATTGGTTTTAACCACCAATCAGCGGAAGCACGCAAGGCTGCCCTGCAAGGTTTAATTGTTACCGTTGCCGGTGGCCTAGCCTTGCTGGCTGGCTTGGTTATGCTCGCCGCGATGGCCGGCTCCTATTCGATTCAAGAAATCTTAGGCACCTCAGAGGCGCTCACTGAGCATCCGTTATTTGTTGGCATGTTAATCTGTCTCTTGCTTGGCGCTTTCACCAAATCAGCGCAATTCCCGTTTCACTTTTGGCTACCTAATGCAATGGCCGCACCTACGCCAGTGAGTGCCTACTTACACTCAGCAACCATGGTAAAAGCGGGTATCTATTTATTAGCACGATTACAGCCGGAACTTGGTGAGAGCGGTTTGTGGACAATACTGCTCAGCAGTTTTGGCGCCATGACCATGTTAACCGGCGCATTTATGGCCGTGCGCAGCACTGATTTGAAAAAGCTCTTAGCCTACTCCACCATTATGGCGCTAGGCACCTTAACCTTGCTGCTTGGTATCGGCACGGAAACCGCGATGATCGCGTTTGCCGCCTATCTATTAGCGCATTCACTCTACAAGGGCGCCTTATTTATGTTGGCGGGTATCGTGGACCACGAAGCCGGCAGCCGCGATGTCACCGCACTTGGTGGTTTGCGTAAGAATCTTCCGCTCACCGCAACTTTAGTAGCAGTAGCCGCTCTTTCGCTAGCGGGCATTCCCCCTTTATTCGGCTTCGTGGCGAAAGAATTACTGCTTGAAGCCATGCTCGGCGATGCCTTCCACAGCTTTATTTATGTATTCGTTATGGTGGCCTCGATTTTTGTTGTTACCGTGGCATCTGTTATTGCCCTCCGGCCGTTTTTTGGCGCCTTTAAAGCACCAAAGGAACAAAGCAAAATTCATGAACCACCTGTAGCTATGCTGGTAGGCCCGGTGGTGTTAGTGCTGTTATCACTGGTAGCCGGTATTATTCCCGGAACCATTGGCCAATGGGTAACCTTGCCTGCCTCAAATGCAGTTGCTGGAAATGTGGTTGAAGGCTACCTTGCCCTCTGGCATGGCTTAAACCTACCTTTGCTGCTTTCCGGCATTAGCATTGCCTTAGGTTTAATACTCTACAAAGTCTGGGATGCATTCCGGCAACGCCTAACCGTGCTCGATCCCATTATTAACCGAGGGCCTGAACGGGGTTACTTTTGGTTTATGGATGCCATTGTATGGGTAGCAGAGTGGCAAACGCGCTGGCTACAGAACGGTTCGATGCGTAATTACCTACGCACCATTGTACTCGTATTTGTTGGCCTCACAGGCTACACCTTACTCACGCGCTATCAATTGCATTGGAACTGGGATATTAACCTGTATTTCCACGAATTGGTTACCGTGAGTATTCTTGTGGCTGCCGCCATAGCCGCATGTATTACGCACTCTCGTTTGGGCTCTGTTGCAGCGATGGGCGCTGTTGGCTTCTCAGTTGCACTTATTTTTATCCTATTTAGTGCGCCTGATTTAGGCATTACGCAAATTCTGGTGGAAACTCTAACGGTTATTCTCTTGGTTTTAGTGCTCTTCCGATTACCGAGCTTCTCAAATATTTCTACTACTCGTGAGCGTATCCGCGATGCTGTAGTAGCCTTGCTGGTTGGCACGCTTATCATGTGCTTAATTATGATTACCATCGATGTGCAATTATTTGAGCCCATTTCGGCATACCAAATAGAAAATAGTTACACCCTTGCTCAAGGCCGTAACATTGTAAATGTAATTTTGGTTGATTTCCGCGCACTCGATACCTTGGGTGAGATATTCGTATTAGCACTCGCGGCTATGGGCGTTTACGCCATGATTAAATTTAACCCAGATACCGCACCAGGCTCGAACCACTATGCGGGCACCCTAATCTTGGCCGAAAAGAAACTTGCAGAGAAAGATATCATTCATTCTTTGGAAGAGATTCACCAAAAAATGCTGGAAGATCAAAACATCATTGCAGCAGGTGCGATGAACAACCGCAATGCTAAAGACGATGACGACGATGATGACGAAAGTGAGGATGCGAACACTAGCTCCTACGATAATGATCGCCCGCAAGACGACAGTGCGAATAGCGCTAACGACGAGAACGAAAAAGAGGGTAAGCCATCATGATGAAACCCGGCACAATTATTCTCTACACTGCTGCGCGCTTTTTAGTGCCTTTGCAGCTTTTATTTTCTGTGTTCTTGCTACTGCGCGGCCACAATGAGCCCGGTGGTGGATTTATTGCCGGCTTAGTTGCGGCAGGTGCATTCACCTTATATCTCTTCACATTTGGAGCCGCCGTAACCCGCGATTTGATGCGCGTTGACCCGCGAAACCTGATTGGTATCGGTTTGTTCATAGGCATGCTCTCGGTATTTCCAGCGGTACTTCAAGGGCAGCCCTTTTTAACCGCACAATGGTGGCCGATCATGTTGCCCGGTGGTACTGAAATCAAATTGTCCACACCGCTGATTTTCGATATCGGCGTTTATTTAACCGTTGTGGGTGCCACGATGACCATGGTCATCGCACTTACGGAAGCTGAAGAGCGCTAAGGAGGCATAGATGGAACCTATTATGGCCATTGCTGTTGGCCTCATGTATGCAGCAGCAATTTACATGATGCTTCGGCGTAGTATTGTTAAGCTCGTAATCGGCTTAATGCTGCTCTCGAATGCTGCCAATTTATTGATATTCACCTCTGCGGGCATGACCCGAGGCGCACCACCCTTAATACCAGAAGGCGCTATTGTACCTGATGGTATTGTTGCCGATCCGCTTCCGCAAGCGCTTATCCTCACAGCGATTGTGATCGCGTTTGGCGTGCTGGCGTTTGCAGTAGTTCTTATTCACCGGGCGTATAACATACTGCGCACCGACAACTTGGATCAGATGAAGGATACCGATACGTGAGTTTTGAAGTTGCTTTACCTATCCTTATCCCGCTGCTCACCGGCGCATTGTGTGTTATGTTTTGGCGTTACAATGCGATTCAACGCGCCTTGTCGCTCGCTGGGAGCATTGCGCTTTTAGGCACTAGCATTTGGCTTATGGTGAGTGTTTACAACCAAGGCCATGTAGTGATGCACATGGGGAACTGGGAAGCGCCCTTCGGTATCACCTTAGTGGCCGATATGCTCAGTGCCATAATGGTGGTGTTAACCGGGATGATGGCGGTAGCCATAGCTATCTTCTCGTTATCCTCGGCATCACCGAGCCATGAGCGCTTTGGCTACTACCCGCTGATGCAGTTACTTTTAGCTGGTGTTGCTGGCTCTTTCCTTACTGGCGATATCTTTAACCTATACGTTTGGTTTGAAGTGATGCTAGTGGCCTCATTCGCGCTCCTAATTTTAGGCGGTGAGCGCGCACAGATGGAAGGTGCGGTTAAGTATGTAACCCTCAACTTGCTCTCTTCGGCAATATTCTTAAGCGCCATAGGCTTGCTTTACGGTTTAGTTGGCACGTTGAACATGGCCGATATTGCCGTGAAACTCGGTCAAGCAGAAAATCCGGGGTTAGTTGATGTAATTGCCGTTATGTTCCTAATCGCGTTTGGTATTAAAGCGGCAGCATTCCCTTTATTTTTCTGGTTACCGGCCTCGTATCATACCGGGCCAGTAGCGGTTTCAGCGCTATTCGCAGGGCTATTAACTAAAGTTGGCGTATATGCGCTTTTCCGTGTATTTACGCTTATTTTTAACCAAAATGTAGATTTCACTCATGAAATTCTGCTCTGGATGGCCGGCCTCACTATGTTAACCGGTGTGCTTGGTGCCGCTGCTCAGTTTGAATTCCGGCGCATCCTTTCGTTCCATATTGTTAGCCAAATTGGTTATATGATTTTGGGGCTGGCGTTATTCACGCCCCTTGCGTTGATTGGCGGTGTGTTCTACATCATGCACCACATCATTGTGAAAACGAATTTATTCCTGATCAGTGGTATTACACATCGATTGTTAGGCACCTATGATCTGAAAAAGCTTGGGGGAATTTATAAATCTAAACCCTTCTTGAGCGTGCTGTTCTTAATACCGGCGCTTTCACTCGCGGGTATTCCGCCACTATCCGGGTTCTTCGCGAAATTCATTATTATTCGCGCGGGTATCGAAGCCAATGCATACGTAATCACCGGTATCGCACTACTGGTTGGTCTACTAACCCTGTATTCAATGATTAAGATATGGGCCGAAGTATTCTGGAAGAAATTGCCAAAAGGTATCGACGATACAGCCCTCACTGAAGGTAGAACATCGGCATCCACCGTAGTGCTCTATATCCCTGTGGTCTTGCTTGCGATTTGTACGCTCTTTATCGGCTTAAACGGGCAGCCAATTTATGAATTCGCTGAATATTCTGCCGCACAATTATTGAATCCTGCAGGCTACATTGAGGCGGTACTAGGAGGTTCACAATGATAGGCTTCATGTGGAATCTGCTATTGGCCGTTACCTGGGTTGTACTCACAGGTGATGTGGGTGGCATTAATCTGCTGTTTGGTTTGTTTATTGGCTACTTAGTGTTGGGCGTAATGCAGCGGCAAATACCATCTTTGCGCGGTTACACCCGGCGGCTACCGCGGCTGATAAAGTTTATTGGTTTTTTTGTGAAAGAGTTAGTAGTTGCTAACTTAACGGTAGCTTTCGATATCATTACACCGGTTTGGCACATGAAGCCAGGTGTGATCGCAATCCCGTTAGAAGCGAAAACCGAGTTAGAAATCACCATGGTGGCCAATTTAATATCGTTAACGCCGGGCACTCTAAGCCTCGACGTGTCCGACGACCGCCGGGTTCTATTCATTCATGCGATGTTTTTAGATAACGAACAAGAGCTTCGCGATAGCTTAAAGGATTTAGAACGCCGAGTTCTCGAAATCTTACGATAGTTTCTGGAATCATCCAGAGGAGAAGTGTCTACGTGGAAATAGTTATTTTAATTACATTCGGGTTATTGAGCTTATCAATGATACTGATCTTTATTCGCTTATTGATGGGGCCAACCTTACCCGATCGCGTTGTGGCGCTAGAGTTATTAGCAACAGTAATTGTTGCTATTACCGGTACTTACGCCATATTTACCGATCGTTCGAGCTTTATTGATGTTGCTATTGTAGTAGCACTTACAGCCTTTTTAGCGGCTATCGGGTTTGCACGCTTTTTGGAACGGGGAGGCCCGCGCGATGATTGAAACTTTAATTAATTGGATTATCGCAGGCTTCATGCTTGCGAGCGGTATCTTCACGTTGCTTGCTGCGATTGGCATCTTACGTTTACCCGATCTGATGACACGCATGCATGCGAGCACCAAAGCAGGTGCGTTAGGCGTGGCTTTAATGATGATCGCCGCGATGCTGCATTTCAATGATTTGGTAGTTATGGCGAAGGCCATGGCGGTTATCTTGTTCATTCTAATGACAGCCCCGATTGCCGCTCATGCTATCGGCCGAGCAGGTTATTTCGTAGGCGTACCGATTTGGGTGAATACCGTGAAAGACGAATTGTTTAATCGATATGATAGCGATACCCACAGATTACGCAGTGGTTTAGAAACGGAAGAAGAACTCAAAGGTATGCGAGCGAGCAATAAAGACAAGCCACGGATTCGGGTAACGACAAAGAAATAGAGCGTAGTGTGCAGCCGTTGAAAAATCTTTAGAAAGCGTGAGCGTATAGAAACCAAAAAAGCGCGATATAAGGTAACTTATATCGCACTTTTTCTTTTTGATTTAACCGAAGAAGCAAGCCTCAGATGCTAAATCATAATAATTTTCAAAATTTAAGGCTCTAGTTCTTCTGAGGTGAAAATATCTTTGAACAGAGGTGTGCTCAAATAGCGCTCGGCAGAGCTTGGTAAAATGACGACGATATTTTTACCTGCATATTCTGGCATCACTGCCAAACGGCATGCGGCCTCTACCGCAGCACCCGATGAGATACCCGCCAAAATGCCCTCTTCGCGCATAACTCGGTGCGCCATACTAAAGGCCTCTTCGTTGCTAATGCGCTGAGTACCCTTTAGTAGACTTAAATCTAAGTTTTTCGGTACAAAGCCTGCGCTAATACCTTGGATTTTGTGAGGTGTATGCGTGAGTGTTTCACCGGCTAACGTTTGCCCAATTAATGGCGAATCAGCTGATTCTACTGCCCATATATCTAATGCTTTTTGCTGTTTCTTGAAGTAGCGGCCAACACCGGTAACCGTGCCACCAGTACCCACACCAGCCACAAAAACATCCACCGCGCCTTGCAAGCTAGCGAATACCTCGGGGCCTGTTGTCGCCTCGTGGATATTTGGGTTCGCCGGATTTTCAAACTGCCGAAGATACACATACTTATCCGGATCTTCAGCAAGCAACGCCTCGACTCTAGCCTGCGCGCCCTTCATACCTTTATCCGCCGGTGTAAGGATAATTTCAGCACCCAGCGCCTTCATTAACTGCCGGCGTTCAAGGCTTGCCGAGCGAGGCATTACGATAGTGATAGGAATGCCTTTAGCGGCAGCCACCGAGGCAAGCGCAATACCGGTATTCCCCGAAGTTGCCTCAATTAATACTTTTCCTGGGCTGATCAAACCATCTTGCTCGGCCTGAGAAATTAAGCCATAGCCAATACGGTCTTTAACACTTCCGGCCGGGTTTCTGCTTTCAATTTTCGCATAAACGTTCGCTACCGCGTGCTCTGGAAGCACTCGATTTAGTTTTACCAGCGGCGTAAAACCAATGCTTGCCGCATTGTTGTCAAAAACGGTTGGAATACTCATTACCTCTTACCCACCTTATTGGTTTGTTCTTGATTTACATCATTGCGGCTTTTCGCAGCCTCTTGTTCTGCCTGCACGAAATCCTCATGTTCTAATTCAATCTTTGGCACATCACTACACACATTACCGCCCATGCTATTGATGGCTTTACACATTTCCACAACGCGGTTATCGAGCATGTGCATATGATCTAGCATGCGGCCAATCGACATAGCTACCGGGTCTGGATTATCTTTGGACACCGCGTAAGCATCAAAACCGTACTTTTTCGCGATGGCTTCCCGCGCATCATCTTTTTCGGTGCGCGCGGTGATTTCCGCACTAGGTTTTGCACCCGCCACAATTCGACCGGGAATGCCAACAACCGTAACACCCTCCGGCACATCTCGAACCACTACTGAATTTGAACCTATGCGAGCATTTTCACCGATTAGTAGCGGCCCAAGAATTTTCGCGCCAGCACCAACCACAACGCCGTTAGCGAGCGTAGGATGGCGCTTGCCTGATTTCCAACTGGTACCGCCCAAAGTTACGCCATGATAAAGCGTACAATCATCGCCAATTTCAGCCGTTTCACCAATCACCACACCCATGCCGTGGTCGATAAAGAAACGGCGGCCAATTTTCGCCCCTGGGTGGATTTCCACACCCGTAAACCAACGGGAAATAGTTGAAATCCAACGGGCAAGCCAGCGCAGGCGCCAACGCCACAACCGATGGCTGATCCGATGAATCCAAATCGCATGGAGGCCCGGATAATTGGTTAGTACTTCAAAAAAGTGCCGCGCCGCCGGATCGCGCTGGTACACACTGGCAATATCTTCCCGAATGCCTCGGAATAACATAGGCGAATCTCGCTTATTCGGTTACAAATCCAATAAAACCACTTTTCTATTGGAGCATTTATGCTAATTTGGTTACTAGTATAACGTTTATCAAGTGCTTCCGTGAAACAAGCTTGAAATTAGTCGTTAATATCCACTTTACATAGATAACAGCACCTATACGAATAACCATAACTTTTGGAGCTAAATCATGAAACGCAATATTCTTACCTTAGCCATATCGGCTTTGGTTTTTTCAGCCGCTCAGCCCGCTAGTGCTGATACCCTAATCCATGCCGGCCGCTTAATCGATGGCACGCAAAACGAAGTTCGGGAAAATGTTACGATTCGCATTGAAGAAAATAAGATTACTGCGATTGAGAATGGTTTTTCACGAGCAAGCAACGAAGATGACGTGATTGATATGCGCAATGGCACGGTAATGCCAGGCTTTATCGATATGCATACACATCTCACATCACAATCAGAGCCCGGCTCTTACATGCATCGCTATACTCATAACGAGGCTGATGTAGCGTTTCGAGCGGCTCACTTTGCCGATTTAACCTTGCGCGCGGGCTTCACCACAGTGCGTGATTTGGGCGATAGTTTTGCCGCCAGTGTTGCGCTGAAACGGGCGATTAATGCCGGTTATGTTGAAGGCCCGCGCATTTATACCGCCGCAAAATCTTTAGCCACCACCGGCGGCCACGCCGATCCGAGTAACGGTTCGCGGAGTGGCTTAATGCCAACACCTGGCCCGATGGAAGGTGTGGTTAACGGTGTTGATGAAGCACGGCAAGGCGTACGCGCTCGTTATCAAGAAGGCGCCGATTTAATTAAAATAACCGCTACGGGTGGCGTATTGAGTATGGCCGCGAGCGGCGATAACCCGCAATTTATGGATGACGAACTTGAAGCTATTGTTGGAACTGCCGCCGATTACGGGATGCGAGTTGCAGTTCACGCTCATGGTAAAGATGGCATGATGCGTGCCATTCGTGCTGGTGTGCATTCTATTGAACATGGCACCTACATGGACGATGAAGTATTCGCCTTGATGAAAGAATATGGCACTTATTATGTACCTACAATAACCGCTGGCCGAACAGTGGCGGATCGTGCCGAAATTGAAGGCTACTTTCCCGAACAAGTACGGGCCAAAGCCCGAGCCATTGGCCCGCTGATTCAAGGCACCTTTGGCCGAGCCTATGCCGCCGGCGTAAATATTGCCTTTGGTACCGATTCAGGCGTGTTTGATCATGGCGAAAATGCTCGTGAGTTTGCATACATGGTAGAGGCAGGCATGCCGCCATTAGAAGCGATTCGTGCTGCCACCCTTATCGCTGCAACCTTACTTGGCGCAGATGACATTATCGGCAGTATTGAAGTAGGTAAGCATGCTGATATCGTAGCCGTAACAGGCAACCCTTTGGATGACATTAACTTGTTGAAAGATATTCATTTGGTGATCAAAGATGGCGTGGTCTATGTGCAACCGTAGAGCCCCCCTAAAGCGATAACAGCGATAATAGCGAGCGCAGCCTTAAAAGTTGCGCTGAGTTCCTAGGCTTCGAGAAAAAACCTAGAACGGCCGCAAACAAAAACGCCCCAGTGCTTTAATTGCTCTGGGGCGTTTTCATTTCACAGGCAAAACGTAAACTGTTAGCCGTGCTTCACGCGTTCTTCTTTCACCCATACCATCAAGGCTTGTAAATCCTCTTTAATGGGTTGCTCGAGTTCAACTTCAAAACGCTCTCTTTCAAAATCCATCTTTCGAATCTCTTTTTTCGGAAATTCTTTCCGAGCGTCATGGGTTGGCATGTGTTTAATACGTTCGTAGAGCTCATGAATGGAAGGCCAACGCTTACCAAAATTATGCCGTTCCGCATCCGGAAGATTATCTAACAACACAGCAATACGAATACAGCCTTCAGATAAGGGGCATTGATCCTGTTGCATTGCCTTAGCAATGGTTTCAATACTTTCATGCAGATAATTCAGGCGTTTCTTTTGGTTTTTCGCGATGCCTTTATTTTGTTGGCGCAAACGCGAAAGCAATATTCCCGCGTAAATACTCAGGCCAGCAACCACTAATACACCAATAATTAATGCAATCCACAACAACACAGTTTACTCCTTTGAACCCGGTTTCTCATCGTCGAGAATATCGTTTTCATTAAAATCGTATTCAAAATTATCGTCTTCTTCGTCCTCCTCGGCATCCAAATCGATGCCAAGCAGCTCAGCCAGCTCTTGATAACGTGCTAATTGCATATCAAGCCAAGCTTGGTCCACTTTATTGAGAACATCACCATCCTCAACCCGATCTAGTAGGCCCTGTAATCGAGCATCGTTTTCTAATGCACGTAATTCTTGTTCCGGTGCAAGTGCCTTTTTCGGAACTTCTAAGGGAACGGCTTTCTTACTACCATGGCGAGGATCTTTTAATTCACCCGCGGCCCTTTCTTGCTGAGATTTGGCTTGCACACCATATCGGCTACCCGCGGCTTTGCCTTTACCCTTTGCTTTGCTGTTTTCTTTAGCCTTGTTTGAGGATACGTTATCTTCTGGTTTTCGATCAGCTTTACGTAAAGCCAGCGGCCCAGATTTTCGAGTTTTCTTAATGCGTGTCATATATCGATAGGCCCTTTCGCGTTGGGTGTTGAAAGTTGATTAGCAAGGTAGGTTGATCATAGCCTATTCAGGGCATTTACGAAATCGCAGGCAATAAAAAAGGCGATGGAAGCCATCGCCTTAATTGAAACTCTCCCCCAGGGTACAACCTAGATCGGCTTTCTCAAATCCCTTTGTTTTTTATTATTAATATTGTTTTTATTATTATTTATTGTTTTTCTTCTTCCGTGAAAATCCACCTCTTTTTCTCAGCACCTTCAAGATGCAACTTTTTATCGGTGGTTGTTCTACTTAAACTGCGTTAGCGCTTAAAAATGCTTTCTTAGTGCTAATCAACTACTCTTCTCGGTATTTCGATGGCGCAGTATTTCTTTCCCAAAATGTTTTTCTCGCCCAGCTTTTGTATTTTTATTGATTTTATTGTTTTGTTTTTATTATTTTGTGTTTTAGCTGGCTGTTTTGCGAGAGAGTCGCCTCCTGGCGTTATTCTTGTTCCCTGATGTTGCACTACCTTCCTCGAACTCCCCGAAACTAGGTTGCATTTATTATTGTTATTAACAACTTTTTAGTTTGAGTTGCTTCAATTCAAAGTAAGTAGTGCGAAAGCGTTTCCGCAAAATTTACGGGTAAATATTATCACAGCTTTGTAACAATTACCTGGTATAAAGTTAGCTCTTTAACAAAGGCTTAGAACGATTGATCTTTTTTTATTCTTATCTCAACAGCCCCACAGCCCTTATAGAACCTTGCTAATCTGGCAATTCGCTACCTCTCAACGGCGTTAAGAATACGTGAATGAGTTGGTTTCGCAACAATTTAATTGATCTAAAAATGTTTTTTTTATTTCAAAATCGCATTTAAGCTAACATTTTATTACGAAAGTTATAGATTTGCGCTGATTTTGCGAGATTTCTAAGGCTGGTAAACCTTGGCAATACCATGCAAAATGAATTTTTATTGTTATTTGCTTTATTTAAGGATACTCGCATGCGTATGTTGCCTCGCTCTGTTGTTATGGCTTGCGCACTGGTAATGCTCTCAGCATGCCAAGCCGCACCAGAAACAGCCGAATCACCAAGAATCAATGCCGATAACCAATTCACCGAACTGGCCGACGCCGCTTGGCAGTTTGGCCGCAATACAGACCCAACACGGTTACAAGACATCAGCCCAGAAGCGCTTGCTGCGCGTTATGAACAACGATTGGCCTATTATGAAGAAATTTCAGCTATTCCGGCCGAAAGTTTAAGTGCAGAAAATCAAATTAATCGCGATATGTTGTTGTACGCATTAAAAAACATGTTGTCGGATTACGAATTCAACATGTATTTGATGCCTCTCACCAACGAAACCGGCCCGCATAATCGAATGGCTGGCTTACCAAACAGTATTCGCTTTCAACGCGCTGAAGATTTCGATCGCTACTTAAGTTTGTTAAACGATGTTCCCGATTGGATGCAGCAGCAAACGGAATATATGCGGGAAGGTATCCGCACTGGCATGGCCCAGCCAAAGGTTGTGTTAGAGAATTTCGCTGCCGGCGTAAATGCCTACATCGCCATGGACCCGACCGATAGCGTGTTTTACCAACCCGCCCACGTGGCGAAACGCGTACTTTCTGAAGAAGAATTTGCAGAGCTCGATTTAGAGTTACAAACTGCAATTGCCACGCAAATTAATCCAGCATTTATGGATTTCCATGAATTTCTGGTAGAAGAGTACATTCCTAACGCTCGCACAGAAATTGCCGCAACGTCTTTGCCAAACGGCGAAGCGTTTTATGCCAATCGCGTTAAACACTACACCACCCTCGATCTCAGCCCAGAAGAAATTCATGAGATTGGGTTAGCCGAAGTAGCTCGAATTCGAGCAGAAATGGAAGCGGTTATTGAAGAGGTGGAATTTGAAGGCAGTTTCGCGGAGTTTATCAATTTCCTTCGCACTGATTCACAGTTTTACGTAGAAACGGGTGAGGAACTCTTAAAAGAAGCCGCTTATATTGCCAAAAAAGCAGATGGCGTATTGCCACAGTTATTTCGCCATCTACCGCGCACCCCTTATACGGTAGTGCCGGTACCTGCGGAAATTGCACCGAATTACACCCAAGGCCGATATTCCGGTGCTCGACGTGATGATCAAGCCGGTGAATATTGGGTGAACACTTACGCGGTAGAAACTCGCCCACTTTATGAGTTAGAAGCGTTAACGTTGCATGAAGGTGTTCCTGGGCATCACTTGCAGATTTCGCTAGCGGCTGAAATGGAAGGTGTGCCGCAGTATCGCCGTTCTACTTATATTAGTGCGTTTGGTGAAGGCTGGGGCTTATATGCTGAATACCTCGGCCTAGAAAGTGGCTTTTATCAAGACCCGTACAGCAATTTCGGCCGCCTAACCTATGAAATGTGGCGGGCCGCTCGGTTGGTGGTTGATACCGGCATGCATGCCATGGGCTGGAGCCGTGAGCGCGCTGTGGAATTTCTTGGCAGCAACACCGCCCTTTCCTTGCATAATGTGAACACGGAAATTGATCGTTATATTAGTTGGCCAGGCCAAGCTTTGTCTTACAAACTAGGTGATTTAACGATCAAACGGTTGCGGGCAGAAGCAGAAGCCACTCTTGGGGACGATTTCGATCTGCGGGAGTTCCATTATCAAGTATTGCGCAACGGTAGTATTCCGCTCGCTACATTGGAACAACAAATTGCTGATTACATTAACGCTGAGCAGGCAAGAATCGCGGCTGAATAAGCGATTGCCAATAAATTAGCGTTCAGTAACGAGGTTTACACCAACGGAAATCACCTATACCAAAAGAAATCACCTATGCCAGCACGGAGTTTAGCCACGCGCTGGCATAGGTTTGCGGTTCGCAAGCCAAACGCCAAACAATATCAACGCCATGCCGCCTAATTGATAAACACCAATGCTCTCTCCACTCAGTACGCCTAATGTCATTGCTACAATCGGAATTAAATAAGTTACTGAACTGGCGAATACCGATGTGGCTATTTGCACTAAGTGATTAAACAAAATAAGCGCCAAAGCTGTACCTACCACACCTAATACTAAGATGGCTGCGAGCGAGCCCCAGGCCGCCGAGGAAACGAGCTTACTGCTCACCTCTCCTGGGCCAATTAAGTAAATCACCGCTACCGGTAGCACCATTAACAAAGAAACGCCGGTAATGGTAAGGGGACTCTGATCGGGGAGATATACTTTTATTAGGTTTAAATTAGCGCCGTAGCAAATAGTAGAGAGGACAATAAATAAAGCATAGCCATTTAAAACCAACTCACCGCTAGCGTTTAACAGCACTAGCATTGCTGTGCCCCCAAAACCAATCAACAACCCAACAACAGTGCGGCCCGTAACCCACTGGCGGAAGATAATCGCGCCAATAATTAAGGTAAATAACGGCGTGAGGGCATTAATAGCACCCGTAACGCCACTTGCTATCTGAGTTTGTGCTAGAGCAAATAAAAATGCGGGGAGTAAACTACCGGTTAAGCCAACCGAGAGCACTACCGGCCATTGGTGGCGCTTAATGCGGTGCATGCGCACAATCGCAAAAGGCGCTAGAAACGCGGCAGCGGCGGCTAAGCGAACAGCAGCTACTTCGGTTGGTGTAAAGGTAACCAAGCCCATTTTAATAAGCCAAAACGAGCTGCCCCACACCAGTGCCAGAAGAAATAATTTTGCCCAAGTACTTGGCGGATACTGCTCGGCAACCAAGTTTGGCTTCATGAATCAGCAGCTTCCTCAACTTCCGGATCCTTCGGGTTCGCAAACCAAT
Source organism: Aliidiomarina iranensis (assembly GCF_003987135.1). Lineage (GTDB taxonomy): Bacteria > Pseudomonadota > Gammaproteobacteria > Enterobacterales > Alteromonadaceae > Aliidiomarina > Aliidiomarina iranensis. The sequence continues at coordinate 111,362 of NZ_PIPJ01000001.1, read as the reverse complement.
AATGAAGTTTTTGCTCGAGTTCCGGCAAACCCGTTTTATTCAGCGAAGAAAATAAAATAACCGATACATCGCCCCCAAACCCCGGGATGGCCTCTTGAATTTGCATTAGCGCAGCTTTTCGTTGACCACTTTTCAGTTTATCAATCTTAGTGAGCACCACTAATACCGGCAAATCACTGGCAACCGCCCAATGAATTAGCTCTTGGTCCAGATCTTTCATGGGGTGGCGCACATCCATCAACACCACGAGACCACGCAAGCAATTCCGCTTTTCTAAATATTCTGAAAGCGCCTGCTGCCATTTTAATTTCATAGCAAGTGGCACTTTTGCAAAACCATAGCCGGGTAAATCAATTAAGCGGCGGTGATCATCTAAGCCAAACACGTTAATTTGCTGCGTACGGCCCGGTGTTTTACTTGTGCGGGCAAGGCTTTTTTGCCGAGTAAGCACGTTCAGAGCACTTGATTTGCCGGCATTTGAGCGCCCAGCGAATGCTACTTCCATGCCTTCATCGGCAGGCAAATGGCGGATATCCGGAGCGCTCGTAACAAAGTGGGCGTTCTGGAAATGCAGGGTATCAGTACTCACTATAAACCTCGATAAATCTTGAATGATGCCTATTATGACCCATGAATGCAGTTGAGCCAACCACAGAACAACGATTCAAACGTTTCATCGTGGCGAGATTCGTGTAAAATAGGAACCTGAATTTTTCCCGGGCGTTTGCCCAGCCGAAAACGAAGAGAAGACAGAGAAGAGAGCTCATGAAAAAACTCGCGATTCTATGTGGTTTGATGCTGTTCGCCAGCGGAGCAGCAATGGCTTCAGATTCAGAAGGTCTGAAGGGTGACGCAGAAGCCGGGCAAGAGAAATCGGTAACCTGTGCGGCGTGCCATGGTCAATCAGGCAATAGCCCAACGGGCGATTTCCCAAATATCGCCGGCCAAGGTTATAAATATTTAGTGAAGCAGTTAATGGATTACCGCGAAGGCGTTGAAAGTAATGGCGAACGAGGCCGTAACAACGCATTGATGGCTGGCCAAGTGGTGAACCTTAGCGATCAGGATATGCATGACTTAGCTGCATTCTATAGCTCACAAGAACATGCGATTGGTTCAGTAGATGAAGACATCGTAGCCGAAGCTCAACGTTTATTCATGGGCGGTGATACCGATCGTGGCATTACAGCCTGTGCAGCCTGCCATGGCCCTAGTGGTGCGGGTATGGGCTTAGCGGCATTCCCAATGCTCAGCGGCCAACACGCGCAATATACCCAAGCTCAGCTTGAGATGTTCCGCTCTGGCGACCGCGCCAACGATCCAAATGGTATGATGCGCGACATCGCAACGCGTTTAACCGACCGTGATATCGAAATTCTATCAAAATACATTAACGGCCTATATTAAGAAGCGTCGTTGCAGGGTTGGTATTCAGCCCTAAGCATAAAAAACCCCGGCTATTTAGCCGGGGTAAACGATGTCCAGGGAAAACATCTTGGGAGAGCAATACGCTCACTTACTATGAGTGGCGATTGCACAAAAAGTTTCCCATTAAATATTCAATAAAATCAGTGTGCTTCATCCCAATTATCACCAACACCTGCATCAGCGATCAACGGCACATCTAATTTCACCGCTTGCTCCATTACTTCCACCAGTTGTTTCACGTAGGTATCAACTTTTTCCTCACGGATTTCAAATACTAGTTCATCGTGAACTTGCATCGTTAGGAATACATCACCCTCATTCACGTTATCAGGATTCTTTAACCAAGCCGCTACATCCAGCATCGCCTTTTTTATGATATCGGCAGCCGAACCTTGCATTGGCGCATTAATCGCTGCCCGTTCCGCTGCTTTTCTTCGCATACCATTACCCGCGTTGATTTCGGGTAAATACAACCGCCGGCCACAAATTGTTTCTACATAGCCGTGTTTTTTCGCGCTTTCACGCGTGCGTTCCATGTATTCCTGCACACCCGGAAACCGCTCAAAATAAACATTCATATAATGTTGCGCATCTTTCTGCGGAACATTCAGTTGCCGCGCCAAACCAAAGGCCGACATTCCGTAAATTAAACCGAAATTCACGGCTTTCGCGCGCCGCCGTTGTTCGCTCGAAACATCATCTAAGGCCACACCAAAAACTTCTGCAGCGGTAGCTTTATGAATATCGCGGCCGCGAGCAAAGGCCTCCACTAAACCCGGTGATTGTGAGATGTGCGCCATAATTCGCAGTTCAATCTGGCTATAATCGATAGCTACAATTTTATAGCCTTCAGGTGCTACAAAGGCCTTTCTCACTCTTCGGCCCGCCTCATTTCGAATCGGAATATTTTGTAAGTTCGGATCGGTTGAAGAAAGCCGCCCAGTTGCCGTAACCGCTTGATGATAAGAGGTATGGATACGGCTGGTACTCGCTTTAATCATTCGCGGCAGCTTATCAGTGTAGGTCGATTTCAATTTCGCCATACCTCGGTGACGAAGAATCAGATCCGGCAATGGGTAATCAAGCGCCAGCTCTTGCAGAACCTCTTCGGCAGTTGAGGGCGCACCCTTCGGAGTTTTCTTCTTAACCGGTAAACCGAGCTGTTCAAATAAAATGGCTTGCAGCTGTTTGGTTGAATTTAAATTAAAGGGTTCACCTGCGATTTCAAAAGCTTCCTTTTCTATCTCGGCAAGCTCCTTTGTAATTTCAGCACTTTGCTTGGCGAGTTGGTCCGGATCAATTTTTACACCGCGGCGTTCCATCATCGCCAGCACCGGAATTAAAGGGAGCTCTATTTCTCGTAGCACTTCCTGTAAGCGCCCTTCTTTCTTTACCCGTGGCCACAACACTTCATGCAATCGCAAGGTAATATCCGCATCTTCTGCGGCGTAAGGTGATGCCTGGCTTATTGGCACCTCATCAAAACGTTTTTGTTTTGCGCCCTTTCCCGCCACATCGGCATAAGCAATGGTTTTGTGGCCCAAGTGCGTGAGCGCTAGGGTATCCATATCGTGGCGTGAGCTGGTGCTGTTCAATACATAAGACGACAACATAGTATCGTTCAAAATACCGCGAACATGAATATCGTAACGGCGGAAAACATGCATATCATATTTAATATTCTGGCCTATCTTCTGCGCTTTCGTATCCTCTAAAAGCGGCTTCAATTCAGTCAAAACCCAATCGCGCTCTAACTGCTGGGGGCCATCGAGATCTTGATGCATAAGAGGCACATAAGCCGCTTCACCAGGCGCCACAGCAAAGGAAATACCGACCAATTCAGCCTCCATGTAATCTAAACTGGTTGTTTCCGTATCAATGGCAAAGTATTCGGCTTTCGTTAATTTTTCCAACCACGTTTTGAATGTGTCTTTATCGGTGATAGTGGCGTAAGCACTCGTATCAATGGGCGCCATTTCCTCGTTTTCATCGCTATCACTTGGAGCATCCATCCCCGCAAGCAACTCAGTTTGGCTTCCTGAATTTCTTGCTTTGCCCTGATGCTCGGGCGCTTCTTGGCCTTTTGCCAGCAATTCCGATAGCCAGCGGCGAAACTCACATTCTTTATAAAGCTCGGCAAGCGCGTTGTCGTCTGGTTCACTTAGGGTTAATTCTTCAGGCTTGAGCGCCATTTCCACATCGAGCTTAATGGTTGCAAGAGCTTGGGAGAGTAAAAGGATATCTTTATGCTCACGGATTTTATCTGGCATTGACTTCGCACCCCGAAAACTCAGCTCTGCCAACTTATCCGGGTTTTCAATCATTGCCGCAATACTACCCATGCCTTCTAACATTTTTAATGCCGTTTTCTCACCCACGCCGGGTAAACCGGGAATGTTATCTGAGCTATCCCCCATCAGAGCGAGAAAATCAATCATCTGATCCGGCCGCACACCATATTTCTCCGGCACAGCAGCTTCATCCAATACAGTGCTTGTCATGGTGTTGATTAAAATCACATGATCATTCACCAACTGCGCCATATCTTTATCGCCGGTGCTAATTAAGCAAGTTCGGCCCTCTTTCGCCGCTTGCTGAGCAAGCGTGCCAATCACGTCGTCTGCCTCCACACCTTCAATGGAAATGAGCGGTAGCCCCATGGCGCGAATAATGTTGTGTAGCGGTTCAATTTGCGAGCGCAGATCATCGGGCATAGGTGGGCGGTTCGCTTTGTATTCCGCATACATTTCGTTGCGGAACGTGCCACCTTTGGCATCAAACACCACCGCCATATGCGTAGGTTCAAATTGCTTTAACAAACTTCGTAGCATATTCACTACGCCATAAATGGCTCCTGTGGGCTCTCCAGCCGAATTGGTTAAATGCGGAGGCGCATAGAATGCGCGGAAAAGATATGAAGAACCATCAACCAGAATAAAAGGCTGCTTTGGAATGCGTTGCATATGGGGAAACCTATTCTTTATTAAGCACGAAGTTGCTAAAGGTTAAGGATGCCACAGGGGCGCTAATCTAGCCAATTTTACGCAAGGAAATTGAGCGCAAATATCGAGGCTACCTTATGCATAACCTGTGGATAACTCTGTGAGGAACTATCTATCCTGCCGTATATTCAGAAATTGAATAGCAGCATGAAAAAAGAGGTAAACACTTGATATAACGCGAGAATTACACGATCTCGGACAGCTTATATTTATAGTTATTGCTTTTTTTTCGATTGTGGAAAGTTGCTTTGTGTGCGTTTTTCAAGAGCAGCGATGGCGCTTGGTTACCGCAGCAGATTTTGTAAGCAATCTCTTAAACCGGACCGACAGATTAGCACATTGAATAAACAATACCAGATCATTTTTCGATCTTTTTTAACATTTTTCGATCTGAAGAATTAGGGATTTATTCCTCTTCTTCTAAGCTATTATTTTTCAATTAAAAACTATTTTTAAAAACAGATCGCAATGCATTTTGAAAAAAACGAGGCGAGTATCTACCCGCCTCGTTAAACTAAAGATAATAGTTTTTAGTGTACTTGCAATACGTTAAAGCGCGCTCAGATCAACCAACTCATCATTGATATAAAGCACACCATCCCGCACACGAATTTGCCAAGGTAATGATTCAGAAGTAAACGCCATCAGCATCATTTGCAGCATACCGGGCATCTCCTCAACAACGAAATCAGCGGCGATATATTCATACGCTTCCGGGCTTTCAAATACTGTACGTTTCTGTGCGTCAGATAATTCTGATATATTGAAACCTACCGTACCGCTACTACTGAAATCACCCCAACCCTCGGCACTTACTAGAAACTCATTTATGCGAAGCTGAATATCATCGCTGGCAATCAATGCTGAGTAGAAATACTCATCAATTTCTTCGCTCTCTAAATCACCACGATTTAAAGCTTCATTTAAAACCATAATGGCATTGTAATCTAAACCACTGAGCGCCCAATCAAAACGAGCATTCCCTTTCACTGTTGGGCCCGCATCGAATGATTCCAAGCCAAAGATGCCATCTAAGCGAAGCTCTTCATCAGCACGAAGTGTATTTAATGTTGAGTAATATCCAGTAGCTTGTATTGGAGTGCCGAAAGACTCGAGGTTTAATTCCATGTTCGCTAACGAAATCTTTGATTCACTGGAAAATACTTCGCCATCTAGCATGCGCGTATCACCCGTGATCAGCAGCTCGGTGAACGCTAAGCTTTGTTGGTTCATATCCGCAAGCTCGAGTTCCGGCACTTGGAAGTGGAAACGGCGCTCTTCACCCGCCATCACAAAGTGCATTTGCATCGGTTGGGCGCTCACTGTGAAATCATCTTCTTGCAATTCCGAGGTTGGGAAATCGTAGGTAACCCGCAAACCGCCGCGGCTCACTACACCCGATGAGGTAAAGCGATTACCGGAAAACAAAATATCGCTTAAATTACGATCCTCGATTTGAATATCACCACGGCCTTCCCACTTAGTGTTCAAAAAACCGTAAGTTAACTCAATGGTTTCTTCGTAACTCACCGGAAAATCAACATCTTCTAAATCTTTTAGGTTTACATTGAAAACTACAGTGGCTTTACGGGCACCCTGCTCTTGCCAATCAACATCGACATCAACTTGAAATTGGGCACTGCGTTCAACTTCTTCAACTAACGCCTCTATCGCTTGATAAGTAGCTTTTTTCGTGGTGATAACTCCGGCAACATAACCCACCACAGCTAAAACAATCACAATGATGGCTATCAATCCCTTACGCATGTTTTTTCCTCATTTATAATTTTTAATTCCGCAACCCGAGCAGCTCAAAACTGATTGCAAAGTGTAGCAATTATAGTGGCCAAAAGTACAACAATGCTGGAATAGCAACAGCAAATACGATTAATGTGAGCGGCAAGCCCATCTGCCAATAATCACCGAACTTAAAACCACCGGGGCTTAAAATTAAGGTGTTATTTTGGTGTGCAATAGGCGTTAAAAATGCACAAGAAGCACCTACTGCAACCGCCATCAAAAATGCATCAGGGTTCACATTTAATTGGCTTGCAATGCTCACCGCTACGGGGCACATCACTGCCGCCGTGGCGGCATTATTCATCACACTTGAAAGCAATGTGGTGATAATTAACAATAGCCCCAGTACGATAGCGGGGCTGCCTCCGGCAACATAGTAAAGCAGCGCATTAACAACACTATCTGCCGCACCAGTTTGCTCCATCGCTAAGGCAATCGGTATCAAAGCCGCCAACAACACCACCACCGACCAATCAATGTTTTCGTATACTTGCCGAAGTGGAATAACTCGCAATGCCATAACTGCGAACATGCCTGCAGCAAATGCCACAGCGGCCGAGGCTATCCCGGAAGCCGCCAATGCCACAGCGCCAACCATAATGCCTGAAGCATACATAGCTCGGCGCTTACTGGGCACACGAACGGTTCGCTCAGCTAAGGGTACGCATTTATAAATGGAAGCAAATTGCGCCAATGCCTCAGCACCACCTTGCATCAATAACACACTGCCAGATTTGATCGGCGTTTGCCGCAAGCGATAGATTTTTTGATTACCTTCGTGGGATATCGCCAACAAGTTCAAGCCAAGGCGGCTACGCAATCGTAACTCAGCAGCAGTGTTGCCAATTAATGCAGAATCTGGCATCACCACCATTTCTACCAACACCACCTCACTATCATCCGAAGCGCGTGGGGCTGCTTCTTTATCAGCACGGCTTGTTACACCACCTCGCAATGTGTAATTCCCATACGCGGTTACTTTCCGATCCACCCAAGCGGTGTAGGGTTTATTCGGTATATTCTCATCGGTTCTCTCACCTACAGCTTCCCTGTTATCCTGGCTGAAAACAGCATCGCCTGCTGCACTCGAATCGTTTTCCGTATCATTGCTTTCAACCTCCGGTGGTTTCACGTTATCCACCAAACGCAAGCCAAGAACATTAATGGCTTGGCTTAGGGTTTCCGGTTCCGCTTTAATGATGAGCAAATCACCCTTACTAAGCCGTTGATAGCCATAAGGGTGCACTACCTTCACCTTATCCCGCACCATTCCCACAACTTCGGCATCAGCATCTTGTAGTTTCAAATCAAGCTCTCGGAGCAGCATGCCATTCGCTTTGCCATCCTCAGATACTCTTACCTCGGTAAGATATTTACCGGTATCGAATCCTTCTGCATCGGTGCGCTCTCGCTTTGGTACTAAACGCCAGCCTCCCAACGCGATAAAAATCACCCCAACTAACACCACTAAAATACCGACGGGCGCAAAATCAAACATTTGATACCCACTACCCAGTGATTCTGCCCGATAGCCGGAAACGATAAGGTTCGGCGGGGTACCGATAAGCGTGGTCATGCCACCCAAAATCGAGCCAAATGCAACGGGCATTAATACTCGCCCAGGCGGGATATTCAGTTTTGCGGCAAGCTGAACCGCAATCGGCATCAACAACGCCATAGCGCCAACATTGTTCATGAATGCAGAAAGAACAGTGGCAAGCCCGGTAAGCGAGGCGATTGTGGTTACCGCGCCACCTGATGTTGGCGTGAGTTTATGAGCCACTACATCGATAGCCCCGGTACTTTGCAAAGAAGCACTGAGCACTAATACACAAGCAACGGTAATTACCGCAGGGTGGCCGAAACCAGCAAAGGCATCGGCAGCAGGTACAAGGCCAAAAGCAACGCAAGCAAGCAACGCGCCCAGGGCAACAATATCGTGGCGCCAACGGCCCCAGATAAAAAATATCAAGGTACAAAGCAGGATTCCAAGAATCGCTATTTCAGGTAACGTCATGCAAAGCTCTCTTTCATTTGGCTTAATCCCTATGGGAATTCTTGAAATCCAGTACGCGTATTGTTGGTTATAACCTTGAACGTAACGAATCTAGCACTACTTGGGTATCGGGTATATCCCCAGTCCATTGAAAATAGCTTAAAGCAGCTTGCTCAACCAGCATACCAAGGCCATCGGCAACCGCGCAGTGGTTTGCTTTTGCCCATTGCATGAAGGCGGTTGGTTGCTTGCCGTATCCCATATCGTAGCAAAATGGTGTATTCGCTAAAGTGGCTTCGGTTACTGCTGGGCGCTCATCGGTGAGCGATGATGAAGTAGCGTTAATCACAATATCCCATTGGCCATTTGCAGAAGCTAAATCGCCAGCACTTAATAGTGTGAAAAAAACTTTTGCTTGCGCATGATGTTGCCCTGCCAAACGCTGTTGCCATTCAGCAACTAGGTTCTCAGCTTTTGTTCCACTGCGGTTAGCAATGTGTAAATGCGCTACCTCGGCGTCCAGCATGGGCCCTATTACGCCTCGGGCTGCACCACCGGCGCCAATTAATAAAACCCGAGCGCCACGCAGCGCTTGGCCGAAACGAAAAAGATCAGCCACAAGCCCATCGCCATCGGTATTGTGCCCCAACCATTCGCCATCACGGAAAATCAACGTATTTACCGCTTGTGCTTGCTCTGCTCGAGGGCTCAAACGTTTACTAAAACCAAGGGCTAACTCTTTAAGAGGTACGGTTACATTGGCACCAACGCCCTCTGCAGCGGCAAATTGTGCAAAGCGCTCTGAAAATTCTTCTGGTGATGCTAAAATTCGTTCGTATTGAATTTCTCGCCCTGTTTGCTCAGCAAACGCCTGATGAATTTCTGGCGAGCGGCTATGTGCAATTGGGCTTCCAAAAACAGCGAGTTTCATGAAAATTCCTTCTCGGGTTAAACAGCTCTTCGGCTCAGTAGAGCATACCACTAGCCTATACCAACAGTTAGGTGGCGAATCCGCAGTGCGCGCAATAGCAGAGCGGTTTTACGATATCATGGAAGAAGATCCAGCCGCAGCCGAGCTACTTGCCATACACCCGCAACCTATGGATGCGATTCGCTTAAAGTTTTTTCAGTTTCTTTCTGGTTGGCTTGGCGGGCCTCAGTTATATATTGAGAAATATGGCCACCCAATGCTGAGAGCACGGCATTTACCATTCCGTATTGATACCAGCATGCGCGATCAATGGCTACACTGTATGTATCAAGTGCTTGACGAGCAAGTAACCGAACCTTCTTTACATAACGAGTTACGCGTTCGGTTCACGCGATTGGCACACCATATGATTAATACCGACAACTAATACCAAAATTAATAGCCGGCCTTACCGAGAGGCACAAACTCTAGGCATTCACGAATTACGATAGCGAGCCGCCATCAACTCCGGCTCAGTAAAAATAGCGTATTATAGAAAAGGCCCCAGCACCTCTCGGAAACTGGGGCCTGTTTTTACTAACACACCGCTCAAATCATTGGCTAATACAGCTTTTATTTATTGCGCTGCTTTCTTCTATTGGGTTGCTTTCTTTTCTTGCTTGCGAATACGCTCAATACGGCCCGAGAAGCCTGTTTTGGTTTTATCATCTAAACCAAATTCAAGCGCTTTTTCACACACTGCAATGGCCTCACTGTAGTGGCCATCTTCGGCTAGCAAAGTTGCATAATTCTGGAAGGTAAGCACTTGCGGCAACGAGCCACCATTGGCTTTCTTCAAGGGTTTTACGATTTCGGAAAATTCAGCAATGTGCTGCTGCGAATAAGTTTTGCTTATTTGCCGCCAGCCCGCGTCATTGCGGTTTTTATAGCTGTTTTCTGTGATTTGCTGGTACAACCGGTGGCGAGCCAACGGCTCTTGGGTACGCTCTAGCTCAGCAACAGGCTCTGAGAGCTCATCGGGTAATTCAGCTCCTATCGGCGATGGCTGCGATTTGTTGCCACTATCGATTACTGGATCAACGTCTTTTGCCGGCGCCTCTTTTGCGGTTTCTTTCACTGCCGATTTAGCTTCTGAAGCTTTGCTCTTCACGGCCTCAGTGCCGCTTTCAACGGCATCTTTGCCTGCTTCAACCGCATCTTCTGTGGCTGATTTCGCTTCATTGGCTAACCGCGCCGATTCTCTCTTTATTTCGGCTTCTTTCTCGCTAGCTTCAGTTTGCTCTTTTGCCGCGGTTGTATCCGCTTGAGCGTGCCCGGAAGCATTCATTTTTAGTAAACGCCGTGCAAGAAACACGATCACAATAACCACGATAATAAGAAGAAAAAGATTCTGTGCCATGAAAGCCCCTAGCTTCGATTAATTTTTATTCGAATTTCAGCATAATATCAAAACTCGGCGCTGACAAGTGCCGCAGGGGATTTGTTCTTACTCTAGAAGTTTTTCAGCGCTAATGTTCATTATTCAGCGTAATGTTATCAGCGGCAGCAAAATCAACGGCATTACCCAAACACGAAGTTAAAGCCAATCGCGTGGTTGCAGGAATTCTTGTAATTTAGCTTCTTCACTACCCTCGGGGGCTGTATACATATATTCCCAGCGTGCCAGCGGCGGCATCGACATTAAAATGGATTCCGTGCGCCCGCCGGTTTGTAAGCCGAACAAAGTGCCACGATCATAAACAAGGTTAAATTCCACATAACGGCCGCGGCGATATAGCTGAAATTGCCGGTGTTGCTCATTAAAGGGTGTATCTTTACGCTTTTCGATAATGGGCAAATAGGCATTTGTATAGTGGTTACCAATCGATTGCATAAGCCCAAATGCATGCTCAAAATCAAGTTCACCCTGCGGATTTCTATTTAAATCATCGAAAAACAACCCGCCAACACCCCGTGTTTCATTTCGGTGCGGCAAAAAAAAGTATTTATCACACCATTCTTTATATTCTTGATAGTAATGTTCACCAAACGACTCACACGCCGATTTTGCCGTGCGGTGCCAATGCTCCACATCATCTACGAATGGGTAAAACGGTGTTAAATCAAAACCACCACCAAACCACCAAACGGGTTCCTCTCCGGGTTTCTCAGCAATGAAAAACCGAACATTTGCATGCGATGTTGGGATATATGGATTATGTGGATGTATCACTAGCGAAACACCACAAGCATTAAAGCTTCTGCCGGCTAACTCGGGCCTATGTGCAGTAGCCGAGGCCGGCATGGCCTCACCAAACACATGTGAATAATTCACGCCACCTTGCTCAATCACGGCGCCATTTTTCATTACTCGCGAGCGGCCACCGCCACCAAGCTCACGCACCCAGCTATCTTCAAAAAATTTACCCTTACCATCAACACCTTCAAGGCTGTGGCAGATATTATCTTGCAGTTGCTGTAAGTAGGCTTTCACCTGCTCTAAGTAATGATGTTCCTTCACCGCAATACCTCTTGCGTTAATGGATTTAGAATTTTACTGGGGCTAGAGCGGCCACCGGTTTCGCCAGCCATGATCCAATCAACTTCCGGGCCAAACTCTTCGAAAACGCTCTCCGGAGTTAACAAAGGAGACTGCCCAGAGCGATTAGCACTGGTTGATACCAAAGGCGTTGCCAAAGCTTTACACAACTGCCGTACCGGTTCAAAAGCAGTAACGCGCACGGCGATAGTATCAAAATCACCTCTCAAATACCGCGGCACATCTTGCCGAGCCGGCAATACTAGAGTGATCGGGCCAGGCCAATGCTGAAATACATTGAAGCGCATATCTTGGGGAATTCTCTTATCATCCACATAATCGAGCAGTTGGCTGTAATCTGCGGCTATCAAAATTAAGCCTTTGTGCTCAGGGCGATTTTTTATCGTTAAAAGTTTTCGCACTGCTATTTCATCGTATGGGGCACAGCCTAAACCCATTACCGCTTCGGTGGGGTAAGCAATTAGCCCATGATTCGCCAATGCAGCTCGCGCGCCCTCAAAGGCATCTGTTTTGGTGGTTTCGTTACTCAAGGCCGGATTTCCATTTCTGTTAACAGCCTCTATTATATCGGCTCTGATTTATATCCGCACTGTTTTCGCGCACAACGCAGGCGTGTGCCGGCAGCGGAATCGCGTTTAACCAAAATGCCCCAGCCACAATATGGGCAGGACTGATCTACGGGCTCGTCGTTCACTGCGTATTTACATTTCGGGTAACGGTTGCAGGCATAAAACTGTTTGCCATATTTATTTGTTCGAGTTTGCAGTTGCCCTTTTTTGCAATCTGGGCAAGTAATCGTTTCGCGTTGGTTAGCCTTATCAGCGGTAGGATCTAACATAAAATGGCATTTCGGGAAGCCACTGCACCCAATAAAAAGCCCGTAACGGCCCTTTTTTAAGAGTAAATCGCTGCCACACTCTGGGCATTTTTCGCCCGGCAAGGGCTGCGGCTCAAAATCACCTGATTCATGAAGAGATTGGGTGTAATCACATTGCGGGTAGTTACTGCAGCCCCAAAATGAATGGCTGCCGATATGTTTGAGCTTAACCGCGCTATTACAGCGCGGGCAAGGCTCTGCTCGCTGATCGTTTCGCTCTGGCGAGTTAAAAAGTTCAGATGTCATTCACGCCTCAATGGTTGCTCTGCATTGTTTTAATGCATGAGCCCCTGTGGCTCCTCAAATAACAGCTCTTCCATTTGGCTGTAAGCATCTTCATGGCCGGGAACATTAAACAGCACCATTAAAATAACCCACTTTAAATCTTCCAAAAGGAACTGGGGCGTATCTAGTTCCATTACCCGATCAATCACCATTTCTCGCGTAGTAAAATCAAGCACACCGATTTGTTCCAAATACAACAGAAAGCCGCGCGATTGCATATCTAAACGAGCTTGTTCTTCTGGTGTATAGGCACGGAAAGATGCCGCAGGTGCAGATTGCACTAAATACGGATGATCTTTACTATCCTGCAAGTCGGCCAAACGTTCTAACCAAGCGAGAGCCTTACCTATTTCCTGTTCATGGAAACCGGCTCGGGTAAGCTCGTCAGTCAGTTCGTCGTGGTCCACTACCACTTCCATTTCCGAATGGACGTAGTTCTCAAACAAGTACATGAGGATATCAAACATGGCTCTTACCTCCTCACCCTAACGTAACCGCCAGGTACTGTCTTAATCCATCCATCCAACTCGAGACTGATGAGCTGGTTCACAACTACCGAAACAGAATCGTCGCTTTGGCTTAATAACCAATCGAACGACGTTGTTTCAAACCCCACGTTAGCCAATAAACGCTCGTTTGCCAATACGTTTAATGGAATTTTCGCAGAATTCTTTTCATGGCCTTTCGCACTCTCTGCGAAGGCCCCTAATTCCTCCGGCTCTGCAGCTTCTGAATCTGCAGCAATCTCTGCCGGTGCACAATTCCCTTTCGCTCTTTTTCCATCAGCGGCAAATAGATCCGCCTGGGCAGGCAACTCTGCTAGGATGTCGGCACTGCAAGTAACGAGCTTTGCCCCCTGCTGTATTAGCAAATGGCAGCCTTGGCTACCAGGGTGCGGCACTGGCCCAGGAATCGCGAATACCTCGCGGCCTTGCTCCACCGCATAACGAGCCGTGATTAAAGAACCGCTCTTTAAGGTTGCTTCAGCCACCAGCACGCCAGAGCTAATACCACTAATGATACGGTTTCGCGCCGGAAAATGTTCAGTTCGTGCCGGTGTTCCCGGTGCATATTCACTTAAAACTACACCGGCAGCGGCGATTTCGTTCCGTAATTGCCGATTACGTGGCGGATAAACCAAATCAACGCCACACCCTAGCACGGCAATAGTTGGGCTGCCGTTGGCTAATGCCGTTCGATGCGCCAGACCATCAATACCTAACGCCATTCCACTAACAATACCCCACCCGTTCTGGCAGAGATCCTGCACCATTTCCGCAGTGAGGCTTAACGCTAAAGGCGAGGCCTTTCGGCTTCCAATTACCGCAAGAAGCGAGCAACGCAGCCATTGCCGGTCACCTATTCCAAATAACAATATGGGGGGCCGATAGATTTCTTTCAAGGGCTCGGGGTATTCGCTACTGCCGTAAGGCAATATAAAGTGCTGCTCTGAGCTTTCGAGCCATTGCCAAGTTCGTTCAACTAAACCTTGCGGTAGCTGCGGCAATTGTTGCTCTAGTTCCGCAGGCAAACTTGCCAGCGTATTGGCGCTATTGCTTAAAAACTCACGCACTTGCCGCTTCAGTTTTTCTGGTGCTCGCTGCACCTGTAACCACACGCTTAATTCCCGATGATTCCAATCGTTAGTTTCCATGCACACATCCTTGCGCTGTAGTCATTTAATCCCCATATTGGCAATATAGGCACTGAATAGATGGTAGCAATACAAATCCTATCAATTCAGCGATCTTCCCGTTAAAATTAGGGGTATTATTGTATTCAAATACAAAAAGAGTTTCAGTTATGGCAAAGATGACAATTTTAAAGTATCCCGATGAGCGTTTACGCACCGTAGCAAAGCCGGTTGAGAGCGTAGATGATGCGCTGCGCGAAACTATCGATAACATGTTCGAAACCATGTATAGCTCGCAGGGTGTGGGTTTAGCCGCTACCCAAGTTGATGTACACAAACGTTTATTTGTGGCGGATTGCAGTGAAAATGGCAAAGAACCGTTGGTTTTCATTAACCCAGAGATTATTGAACGCAATGGCCTTTTTGAAAATGAAGAAGGCTGTTTGAGCTTTCCGAATGTTTACGCCAAGGTTGAGCGTGCCGGAACAATCAAAGTAAGAGCTTTGGATCGTGAGGGCGAAATCTTCGAACGTGAGGCCGATGGTTTGCTCGCCATTTGCATTCAGCACGAACTAGACCACTTGAACGGTAAGCTGTTTGTGGATTACTTATCACCATTGAAGCGCGATCGTATTCGGAAAAAACTCGAAAAAGAAGCTCGCTTGGAAGCGAAGTTAGCTTAAGCATTAGCCTTAAAGGAATCGATAAGTGCGAATAATTTTTGCCGGTACACCGGATTTTGCAGCACGCCATTTACAAGCGCTGTTAGAAGCTCATGATTTAGATGTGGTTGCCGTATACACGCAACCTGATCGCCCAGCCGGCCGTGGTAAAAAACTGCAAGCCAGTGCTGTGAAACAGTTAGCACTCACCCACGATATTCCGGTGTGTCAGCCTGCTAGTTTGAAAACTCCCGAAGCACAGGCCGAGCTGCAGAGCTGGCAGGCCGATGCCATGGTAGTAGTAGCCTATGGTTTGATTCTCCCGCCCGCAGTTCTCACTATTCCACGTTTAGGCTGCGTAAATGTGCATGGCTCACTGTTGCCCCGCTGGCGCGGAGCAGCGCCCATTCAGCGCGCGATATGGGCGGGTGATTCAGAAACCGGCGTAACCATTATGCAAATGGACGAGGGCCTTGATACGGGGCCAATGCTGGCTAAATCTTGGTTACCCATCGAAGCGAATGATACTTCGGCATCGTTGTACGAGAAACTGGCTAAATTAGGGCCGTTGGCGCTAGTGGAAACTCTGCGGAGCATGAACACCGGTGATGCCAAGGCAGTGCCACAAGAATCAACTAAAGCTACTTATGCTGCCAAACTTAGCAAAGATGAAGGCATCATTGATTGGCAACAAAGTGCAGCTTTTATTGAACGCTGCGTGCGCGCATTCAACCCTTGGCCCGGCAGTTCGTTTTTGCATCCGGAATTTCCAAAGCAAGCGATTAAAGTATGGCGTGCACAGGTCATTAAGGGTAATGCCGGCAAAGCGCCCGGCACCCTTTTAGAGGCGAATAAACAAGGTATTGATATTGCCTGCGGTGAAGATAGCCTGCGCTTATTAGAAGTGCAGATTCCAGGGAAAAAGCCAATGTTAGTGGCCGATTTGCTCAATGCGCGGCGGGAATGGTTTACACCGAGCACACAACTGATGAATACCGCAAGTGAATAGCCTCACTGAAAAGGGAGGCCGATATGAGTAGTGCCGCTGGTTCACGTGCGGCGGCCGCGAAAATTCTGCAACAGGTTTTGCAACATGGCCGTTCATTAAGCCAAGCGATTCCGGCAGAAACCGCACACCTAGAGCCCAATACCCGTGCTTTTGCTCAAGCTATTTGTTATCAGGTGCTTCGGCAGCTACCAAGCTACGAGTGGCTAATCGCAAAGCTCATTGAAAAACCCTTAAAAACAAAAGTTCGCGTTGTTCATTACCTACTTCTTGTGGGCCTATGCCAACAGCGTGATATGCGTGTTCCTGCCCATGCTGCCATTGCCGAAACTGTTGAGGCCTGTAGCCTAGTTCGGCAAAAAAACTTGAAAGGTATGGTGAACGCCGTGCTGCGCTCATATCAACGGCAACAAGCCGAGTTAGAAGCAGAACTCGCCGCCGTTAGCGAAAAAACGCCTGCCCTAGCTTATGGTCATCCGGGTTGGTTATTGAAACGTTTGCAGGCAGCTTACCCGCAGCAATGGCAGGTAATATGCAGCGCTAATAACATCGCTCCACCCTTATGGTTGCGGGTAAATACGCAACATCACACGCCTGCTGCCTATCTTGCTAAACTTGAAGCGGCCGGTATTGAAGCATCCAGCGGTGATTTTTCAGCAATTCGATTAGCACAGGGCATGGATGTAACCCAACTACCGGGTTTTACCGAAGGCCATGTTTCCGTGCAAGATCGTTCCGCGCAGTTGGCCGCCCACATTTTAGCGGCAGAGCCTGGTATGCGCGTTCTTGATGCTTGTGCCGCTCCCGGCGGTAAAACAGTGCATTTGTTGGAGCACAGCGAGAGTTTAAAGGTAACGGCCATAGATTTCGATGCCGATCGATTGAAACGAGTGCATGAAAATCTTCAACGTGCGGCTGTTAATGCTGAAGTACTGTGTGCGGATGCAGCAAACCCTGAAAGCTGGTGGGATGGTGAGTTATTTGATCGAATTTTGCTCGATGCGCCTTGCTCGGCTACTGGCGTTATTCGCCGCCACCCGGATATTAAATGGCTGCGCCGCGCCGATGACATTGCCAACCTAGTTGCTCTACAAAAACAAATATTACAGGCCCAGTGGCGCCTTTTAAAACCAGGCGGATGCCTGCTGTATGCCACATGCTCTGTGCTGCCTGAAGAAAACATACTGCAAATTCAAGCCTTTCTAGCTACAGTAGATGATGCCGAAGCAGTTGAAATTAGCATTGAAAAAGATGGTTCCGGTGCTAATGTGGTGGTAGAGAATTCGGCCATTAACGGTTGGCAATTATTGCCGGATACCGATAGTGGCGATGGCTTTTTCTATTTCTTACTACAAAAGCGCAAATAATTAGGCCAAGAACATGAAAAAAGTGATTATTGTGGGAGCCGGCCGAGTTGGGGCCACACTTGCTGAAAGCTTGGTAAGCGAACGCAACGAAGTAACGGTAGTTGACCAAAACCGAGCTTTGTTATCTCAGCTCCAAGATAAGCATGATTTGCGAGTGATTCAAGGCAACGGCGCACACCCAGATGTGTTACGCCAAGCTGGTGCGGATGATGCCGATATGTTAATTGCGGTTAGTAGCTTGGATGAAGTAAATATGCTCTCGTGCCAAGTTGCTCATAGTATTTTTAATACGCCCATGAAAATTGCTCGCGTTCGCTCAGAACAATACACCAAATATCATGATCAGTTATTTCGTAAAGAACAGCTTCCCGTTGATCACATTATTTCGCCTGAACAGTTAGTAACCACTTACATTAAGCGCTTAATCGATTATCCCGGCGCCTTGCAGGTGATTGAGTTTGCCGAAGGGAAAGTGAGTTTGGTAGCGGTAAAAGCTTCATACGGGGGTAAGCTAGTTGGCCACGCCATTGCTGCCCTACGTAAACACATCCCAAATATCGATACCCGGGTAGCTGCTATTTTCCGGCAAAACCGCGCAATTCGCCCGCTAGGTAGCACCATTATCGAAGCCGATGATGAGGTGTTCTTTGTGGCGGATTCAAAAGATATTCGCGCTGTTATGGAAGAATTGCAGCCACTTGAAGCCCGTTACAAGAATATTATGATCATGGGCGGCGGCCATATTGGTGCCGGCTTGGCTCGACAGTTAGAAGAAACCCACAAAATCAAGATTATTGAACTTGGTTTAGCGCGCGCAGAACAACTAAGCGCCGAGTTAAGCTCGAAAACGCTGGTATTACATGGTGACGCCACCGATCAGGTAATGCTTAGCGAGGAACGGATTGAGGAAATCGATGCGTTTATCGCGGTAACGAATGATGATGAAGCAAATATCATGGCGGCGCTTTTAGCCAAGCGCATGGGTGCGAAGAAAACCATGGTGTTGATTCAGCGCAGTGCTTATGTAGATTTAGTACAAGGCGGCGAAATCGATGTGGCAATTTCCCCGCAGCAAGCCACGATTTCTGCGCTCTTAAAACACATTCATCGATCTGATTTCGCTAGCGCCTATTCGTTGCGCCGCGGGGCGGCCGAGGCCATTGAAGCAGTGGCCCGAGGTGATGAAAAAACCTCTCAGGTTGTAGGCCGCGAAGTGGGTGAATTAAAATTACCACCCGGTACTACCATTGGCGCCGTAGTGAGAGGCTCAGAAGTATTGATCGCGCACGACGATACCTTAATTCAATCCGACGACCACGTAATACTTTTCTTAGTTGATAAGAAATATGTAAACGAAATCGAGCGCCTATTCGCACCTGGCGCTCTATACTTTTAACCGCACGCTAGATTTTAACCGCACGCTAGATTTTAACCGCACGCTAAATTTTGGCTACTCAGTGCTTGCAAGCATCAGTGTTTCCAGAATGCCGGCGTGAACAGTACTAACAACGTGAAAATTTCTAAACGCCCGAAGAGCATCGAAAGAATTGCTATCCATTTGCCAGGGTCGGAAACTGTGGTGAAATTCGATGCTACCTCACCAAGGCCGGGGCCCAAGTTATTCAGCGTTGCGGCAGTGGCGCCAAAGGCCGAGTAATCATCTAAGCCTGTGGCAATAAACAACAACATGATAATCACAAAGAGCAACGCGTAGGTTGCGAAGAAACCCCACACCGCCTGCACCACCCTATCGGGCAATGCTTTATCGCCCCACTTTACCGTAAACACGCCCTTTGGGTGCACTAACCGATCGATTTCGCGCTTACCTTGCCGATATAACAGGAGCACACGAATCACTTTTAAACCACCACCCGTTGAGCCCGCACTGCCGCCGATAAAACTGGCGAAAATTAACAGAACCGGTAAAAACAGCGGCCAAGTTACGTAACTTTCGGTAGTAAAGCCCGCCGTGGTTGCAATCGATACCGCCTGAAATATGCCGTGGAACAGTGAATCGCTCCAATCTGGGTGAAAGCGTTGGCTCACTAATGTGAGAACAACCACAAGCATTAACGCGAACTGAATACCCATTAGAGCCCGAAATTCCGGATCTCGGCTATAAGTGAGTAGTGAGCCTTTACTCCAATCACGTTCATTCTTACCGTTAACACGGCGGCTATACATACGCGGAAAAGCAGCAAAATGCAGTGCGAAATTCACTGCAGCAATCAGCAAAAACAACACGCAAATCATGTGAATCACGGGGTTATCGTAATACCCCATGCTGGCATCATGGGTAGAAAAGCCGCCAATAGCCACAGTAGAGAATGCATGGCCAACCGCGTTGAAGGGTGTCATGCCGGCAGCCCAGTAGGCTAAGGCGCAGGCGATCGTAATGCCCAGATAGATATACCAAAGTTGCTTCGCCGTATCGGCAATACGCGGGGTCATTTTCGAATCTTTCATGGGCCCTGGCATTTCGGCCCGATACAACTGAATGCCACCTATGCCTAGAATCGGTAATATGGCTACCGCCAATACGATAATCCCCATACCACCGAGCCATTGCAACTGCTGGCGATAGAAACGATACGCATGGGGGAGCTCATCGATGCCGGTAAGAATCGTGGCCCCAGTTGTGGTTAAGGCCGAAAAAGATTCAAACATAGAATCGGTGAAGCTTAAAGAATAGGCATCCGGCATCCAGAAGGGAATAGCACCCACTGAGCCCAGCACCACCCAAAACATAACCACAATAATAAAGCCTTCGCGAGTTTTGAGTTCTTGGCGTTTATCTCGGTTTGGGTACCAAATCAACAAACCAATAGCGAGGCTGAGAACGAATGCCGATAAGAATGCCCAACCGCCACCATCCTCATAAAAATAGGCAAGTGCTGCTGGGGGCAGCAAGGTAACGCTAAAAACAGCGATAAGAAGCCCAAGAATCCGCAATA
Source organism: Aliidiomarina iranensis (assembly GCF_003987135.1). Classification (GTDB taxonomy): domain Bacteria; phylum Pseudomonadota; class Gammaproteobacteria; order Enterobacterales; family Alteromonadaceae; genus Aliidiomarina; species Aliidiomarina iranensis. The sequence goes on along the minus strand of NZ_PIPJ01000001.1, from coordinate 90,882 downwards.
TTGTGCGTACTTGCATGAAAAGCCCTTTTTTCGGCAAATATTATTCTAGTTTAGGTGTTCCCTAGCCGCCTGAACTAACCTGCATGCGCACTAAGGGCCTTAATACATTAGCATTATTTCCCAGCAACATCGCATAAATTTGCTGATATGCCATTACCGCTTTTACATAATCGCGTGTTTCTTGATAGGGAATCAACTCTATCCATAAATCAGCCGCCACCGGGGTACCCGGAATCCACTCACGAACCCTGTTACTCCCGGCGTTGTATGCGGCAGTAGCAAAGAGCCAATTACCATCAAAACGGCGATACAATTCAGCTAAATACTGGGTGCCCATGCGCACATTATCTTCCGGCACATCAATGCGGAACCTTGCACTTCTTGTATTGGTAGGGCCTGGGCTTCGGCGATTAATATATTCCGCGGTAGTAGGCATTACTTGCATTAACCCGCGGGCGCCCACTGGTGAAACCGCATCCGCTTGGAACGAGCTTTCTCTTCGCGCTATTGCGAAAGCCCATTCTGGCGGGATATTCGCGGATTCAGATTGAGTTCGAATTAAGCTCGCATAAGCAAGCGGAAAACGCCGAGTTACATCGTTCACCGCGTTGGTTCCTGCAAGCCCAAATATTGCTTGGTCGTGCCACTCCCACTCGGAAGCCAACACCGCGATTAAGATTTGCTCTTCGGCGGGTGCTCGCGCACGCAAATTATTCCATTCTCGGCGCGCCTCTAAAAGGCGGTTATGATGCCGAAGTTCTCGTGCGCGGAGGGCTTCTGGCCGGCGGCTAATCGCGGTTAAATCATCTACCACTAAGGGTGTGCTCGCATGTTGCAAGTTCGCCGGTAACGACATTCGCGCGCTTGCCATGAAACCATAATAGTTTCGGCTCTGAGCGGCTTGCACAAAGAGTTCTGTGGAATCTTCTAAATAACCCATTTCCGCAAGGGCTCTGGCACGCCAGTACAACCATTGTGGTTGAGCTTGCTCGCTAGCGGGCAATGCGAGCACAAATTCGTTAATATCTTTATATTTCTCTTGTTCAAGCAAACTCGCCAAATACCACTGTTGCACTGAGCTCGACATCGCCGTAATTGGCAGCCGTTGAAACCATTCAATCGCCTCAGGTTCCCCACGCAATGCTAAGGTTACGGCGATATCTGCATTCATGCTCTGAGTTTGTTCGGTACTAAAGCTGAGCCTATTTTGATAATGCTCCCACGCCGCTATGGTACTCCAATGATCATTCCACCGCAGCCGGCTGAGGGCATTCAATACTAACTCGGAAATGAACGGTTCATCACTGGTAAATTCATGATAGCGCTGCACCACCCTTGGGTTTGCCAATACTCGCCGTTGCAAACTCAAAAGCGCCTTTTTATCTTCTGAAATAAACCGGCTCAAATACCGCACCAGCGAATTTTGCCGCGCATTTAAAGCCAACTGAATGCGCTCCCAAACTACATCTTCAGTGCGATACCCTGCCTCTGCCCACAAACGAAACAAGCTATCGCAAGCCGAGGGTAAACTCTCACCTTGGGTCCAGTATTCGGTAACTGATAGCCAAAATGCATGGGTTTCCTCGCTACTATAATCGACTAAATTGCGATACTGGTACCGTAATGCTTGGCACGCTAGCAAAGCCGATGATTGCGGTGTGTAATCGCGTAAATAAAGTGCGGCTTCATCATTTCGCCGCAACATGTGCAACCAGCTGGTTCGCAACGAACGCGCAAACGCTTCATCACCATGTTCCGCTAAAAACTCACCAATTACAGCTTCGTTTTCCATGCGCAAGTTTGCTTCTAACAGTGCCGCTTCCAAATAAGGAAACAGTGGGTAATCAGGAATTGCCAGCATTGCTTCTTGTGCTTGAGTAAACTGGCGCCGATTAATCATTTCTTCGATATCAACAAAGGCTTGGCGCTGTGATTCGAGCTTTTCATCCACTAAAATGCCCCACGGCTTCATTAATAATTGTAAGCCAGTTTCTGGCTCAGAGGCTCCACGGGCAAGAGCCGAAACCCCTGTTGATGTGGGTGCCAGCTGGGGCCACATTAAAGGCGCAGATTGTTGGTGGGAAGCATTATTTGCACTGATATCGCTCGCGATTGCCAAACTTAGGGAACAAAAAAGGGTAACTACAAGTGCCGCGATTAGAGCAACAACACCCTTCTGGCCCTTTTCTTTTTCTGCTTTGAATTTAAACTTTCGCATTACTTCTTAATTTACTCACAGGTTACTTTCAAACGGGTGTTTAATTTTATTCGCGGTTGTGGGATGATTACTGGCGAATTTTTTACCATACTCTTGTTTATGTTCGTTGTAATCACTGATGAACAACATTTACGTAGAATACGTGTATGCGTGAAAAAATGTCTATTTGGAACGAAAATAGAATAATTTTGCCAAACACAACACGCAAGAATTGTATGTTAGTAGGGATTTACTCTGCTCACTAGTCGGGAGACCTAAGATGATCTACAAAGGTGATAACCTTCACGTTGATTTTATCGAGCCAGGCATTGCGGAAATTACTTTCGATGCTCCGGGCTCAGTCAACAAGTTTGATGAGAAAACACTAACTGAATTTAGTGAAGCGCTTGATTCACTCTCCGGTAATAGCGATTTACGAGGCGTATTAGTTCGTAGTGCCAAGCCAACATTTATCGTTGGTGCCGATATCACAGAATTCCTTACTCTTTTCGCTGACCTCGAAAAAACCAAAACTTGGGTGCATAAAGCATCGCGAGTTTTCGACAAACTTGAAGATCTGCCAGTTCCAAGTGTTGCCGCTGTAAATGGCTTTGCCCTTGGCGGAGGCTGTGAAGCCATTTTAGCCTGTGATTATCGTATTGCTGATGAAACTGCTGTGATTGGGTTACCCGAAGTGAAGTTAGGCTTAATTCCCGGCTTCGGTGGCACCGTGCGCTTACCACGAGTAATTGGCCCTGATAATGCATTAGAAGCAATTACTACCGGCATGAACCACAAGCCGGAAAAAGCTCTCGCTGTTGGCTTGATCGATGCAGTTACCAGCAGTGATCACCTCAAAGAAGGTGCTCTTAGCATCCTTCGTGATGCCATCGCCGGTGAACTCGACTGGCAAGCCAAACGCCAACCTAAGTTAGAAGCCTTAAAAGCCAATGACACGGAAAAGCTGATGTCGTTTAGTACCGCTAAAGGTATGATTTGGGCGAAAGCAGGTAAGCACTACCCTTCACCTCACGCAGCTTTAGAAGTAGTTGAGCGTGGTGCGGGCGAAGCGCGTGAAGAAGCATTGAACATCGAAAATGAGCTTTTCGTGAAGCTCACGCAAACCGATGCAGCTCGTGCACAAGTGGGCATTTTCTTGGCTGACCAGCTCGTTAAAGGCAAAAGCAAGAAAGTTGCTAAATCAGCCACTAAGAAAATTAGCCGAGCCGGTGTGTTAGGTGCGGGCATTATGGGTGGTGGCATTGCTTACCAATCAGCTTCTCGAGGCGTGCCGGTAGTAATGAAAGATATCCGCCGGGATGCGCTTGATTTAGGCTTAAACGAAGCCTCGAAAATTTTGGGTAAGGCGTTAGAGCGTGGCAAGATTAGCCAAAAAGTTGTGGCTAAAACGCTTACTTCAATCACGCCTACATTGAATAATAGCGAACTTGCCGATGTGGATATCATTGTTGAGGCCGTTGTTGAGAACCCGAAAATCAAGGCGTCTGTTTTAGCGGAAGTAGAAAAAGTAGTAGCGAAAGATGCCATTATTACCTCAAACACCTCTACTATTTCTATCGATAAGCTCGCTGAAAGCTTAGAAGATCCAAGCCGCTTCTGTGGCATGCACTTCTTTAACCCAGTGCACAAGATGCCGTTGGTAGAAATCATTCGTGGTAAGCATACTTCTGATGAAACTATCGCTGCCGTAACTGCTTACGCACTGCAAATGGGTAAAACAGCAATCGTAGTAAATGATTGCCCAGGCTTTCTAGTAAACCGAGTGTTATTCCCCTACTTTGCCGGCTTCAGCAAACTGCTTGACGACGATATCGATTTTACCGGTATCGATAAAGTGATGGAAAAAGAATTTGGTTGGCCTATGGGTCCTGCTTACCTATGTGATGTTGTCGGTATGGACACAGCCGATCACGCTACCAACGTAATGGCTGAAGGCTTCCCAACGCGTATGGCCCGTGATGATAACGGCGCTATTGCAAAGTTGGCTGCAGCTGAGCGTTATGGCCAGAAAAATGGCAAAGGTTTCTACGAATACAGTGTTGATAAGCGCGGGCGCCCTCAGAAAGTGGTAAACCCCGATGTGTATGAAATCATTGGCAAAAAATCTGCAACCGCCGATAAAGATGAAATTATTGCGCGCTGCATGATTCCAATGGTTAACGAAATGATACGCTGTGTAGAAGAAGGCATTGTTGATTCCGCCGAAGAAGCCGATATCGCCTTGATTTACGGTTTAGGTTTCCCTCCATTCCGTGGTGGCGCATTCCGTTATTTAGAAACATTAGGTTTAGAGAAATTTGTTGAGTTAGCCGATAAGTACGCAGATCTCGGTGAAATTTATCAAGTAACTGATGGTTTACGCGAGAAAGCGAAAACCGGCGGCACTTATTTTAAAAGCTAACCACGAACGGAGAATGTTATGAAAGACGTCGTTATTGTAGATGCAATTCGTACCCCAATGGGCCGTTCAAAAGGCGGAGCATTCCGCAATGTGCGGGCCGAAGATTTATCAGCGGAATTGATGAAAGGCTTGTTAGCCCGGAACCCTAACGTTGACCCTAACGAGCTAGAAGATATTTATTGGGGCTGTGTACAACAAACCCTAGAGCAAGGCTTTAACGTTGCCCGGAACAGCGCACTTTTGGCTGGTATTCCGCACAAAGTTGGCGCAGTAACCGTAAACCGTTTGTGTGGTTCTTCCATGCAGGCTATTCACGATGCTACCCGTGCTATTCAAACCGGTAATGGTGATATCTTTATCGCTGGTGGTGTTGAGCACATGGGTCACGTGCCGATGATGCATGGTGTTGATTTTCACCCTGGTTTGAATATGTCAGTGGCGAAAGCCGCTGGTTCAATGGGCTTAACAGCCGAGTTATTGGGCAAGAAATTCGGTATTACTCGAGAAGAGCAAGATGCATTTGGAGCTCGCTCACATCGGTTATCTCATGAAGCCACCATAAATGGTGAATTCGATAGTGAAATTCTGCCAATAAACGGCCATGATCAGCACGGGGTGTTAAAGCGATTCAAGCATGATGAAGTGATTCGCCCAGAAACCACTGTAGAAGCCCTTGCTGGTTTACGTCCGGTATTCGACCCGGCCAATGGTACGGTAACGGCTGGTACTTCATCTGCTATTTCAGATGGTGCTGCTGCAACCTTAATTATGTCGGCAGAGCGAGCTAAAGAGCTTGGTTTAACACCACGTGTTCGCATCCGCTCAATGGCCGTTGCCGGTTGTGATCCTTCGATCATGGGTTATGGCCCAGTTCCGGCAACCGAAAAAGCGTTGAAGCGTGCAGGCTTGAGCTTAGGTGATATTGATTTGTTCGAGCTTAACGAAGCCTTTGCCGCCCAAGCATTATCGGTTATGCGCGGTTTAAAAATGGAAGACAAGATGGATACCCACGTGAATCTACACGGCGGCGCTATTGCTCTTGGCCATCCACTTGGTTGCTCGGGTGCTCGTATCAGCACAACGCTGATTAACCTTATGGAACAAAAAGGCGCAACACTCGGTTTAGCAACCATGTGTATCGGTTTGGGCCAAGGTATTGCTACCGTGTTTGAACGCGTATAAAAATAGCCAACATATTAGAGGGAAAATATGCTTTTAGAGCATGTTCTTGAAGGCGTAAAGGAAGCAGCATTGGTTTTTTTAGCTACTTTAGCTAGATATTTTAGCTAGATGCTTTTACTAAGTACGTTTACTAAGTACGTTTACTAAACACTTTAACGCGCCACCAAGTTCCTAATTTTGCTTTAATGTTTGTCGGTATACGATAAAATCCCATAGTGTGTTCGCACTATGGGATTTTTTATTAGCTTCAGAATATACTTAGGCAAGGCATATTCGGCTTCGGCACTCATTAAAGCGTGCCATGTGTGGCCACAAATATTCATTTTATGTAACTAAGTTAAAGTTTTTTTGTTAAGGCTTTTTGCTGGGTTTGCTACCCCAGGTTCATTTAATTAACGAGGTGAAGCATGGCGCCATTCAGCAACGCAGATTTCCAGCTCGATACGCAAGGTTTGCGCTGCCCTGAGCCAGTAATGCTAATTCGGGGGAAGATTCGGCAAATGAAAAATGGAGAAACGCTTCTAGTGCTGGCTGATGACCCAGCTACCACTAGAGACATCCCTGCGTTTTGCCGCTTCATGGACCATCAACTGCTCGCTGAGCAAACCGACGAAATGTCCTATCGTTATCTGATTCAGAAAGGTTTGTGATCATAAGCTCTAGCCCGCATGTTCCACATGGAACATCAGGCGCAGGAGCCAAAGACACAGGTCCGGGAGCTACATAGCCCTGCTGCAATAAACGCTAGTTCAGTTGCGCTACTTGCTTGATTCAACATCAAAACACAACGCTAAAACTAAAGCTTAAACTCCCAAAATTCTGCCTGCCCCATTTCCGGGTCGAGTTGGTAAGGTTTAAAACCGAATTTCCGATAGGCCAAACGCGCTGGTTCGTTGCCGCTAAGTACCTCTAAGGTTAGCTTCACGCATCCACGCTGCTTCGCTTTTTCGGCTGCCGCTGCAATGAGCTTTTGGCCAATATTTTGGCCCCGGTAACCTTCCCGAACCGCAATATCATGCAAGTTACATACTGGCTTCGCGGCAAAGGTTGAGAAGCCTTCAACGCAATTGATTAACCCCACTGCACCATCTTTTTCATGCCAAGCAATAAAGCTATACACTGTAGAACGTGCTGCCATTTCGGCAATTAAGTTTTCCCGTGTTTTTGCCGGCAAAGCTTCGCCACCGCCCATAGGATCTTGGGCATAATGATCTAAAAGCTCAAGCAATGCGGCTGCATGTACTGCATTTTTGTAATCTACTGCTTCTATTCGTAACATTTCTTTAAGATTCCCCTTTATTCATCTTCTTATGCCACAATACATAGCAAAGAATAACCTCACCGCGATACAAAAACGCACTGGCGCGTTTGCGGAAAACAGCAATAATACGAGGATATCAAAATGACGCTTGGAGAACGACTAAAACAACGCCGTAACGAACTGGAATTAAGCCAGCCAGCGCTCGCCGAGAAGATGGGTATTGAGCAATCATTTCTATCAAAACTAGAAAACGACCGTTCATTACCAAGTAATGAAACCTTCCGCCGTTGGCATGAAGCGCTCAACTTGAGCTTAACCGAAGTTTTGGCACCATTGGGGCAAAGTTACATTCGCAATAAACTTACCCAGATCGCAGATATCGATACGCTACTGAACAATCAACAAACTAAATATTTGCAGCAGCGCGCTCGATTAATTACCTTATCCAGTTTAGCGATTGCATTTGCGATTCCACTTTTTTATCTTGGTTACACTGCGAGTATCTTTCCAGAAAAGCAATATGAGTACATGTCATATGGCCATATCTATGAGAACGAATCCGTTGATATCTACCGAAACTGGAATCAAAGTCACCCAGGTGGCGCATTTTTCTCCTCCAACAGCGAAGAGTTTTTAGCTAAACAGCAAGAAATAACAGACCGCCTTGATGAAAAGTTTATTCTCACTTTCGAAAACCGCGGCAGCCAATATACTGAAGAGCTAGAAAACGACGATAACACGATTTATCGAACTTGGTATCGGCAAGGTATTAACCAAGGCTCTATAGTACACCGTCCTGTGAATGGCCTACTCCAAGGTTTCGGCTTGTTCCTCGTTGTGTTCGGGATACTCGGTTTCTGGCGCGAGCGTAAGCTCTACCCGCGTGCCTAACCATTCTTGCAAAGGTGTTCGTAATGGGCGTAATAGGAAAAACATGGCGGCATGATTAAATCGAGGAATACTCACGAACTGAGATTCATCATTCGCCAACGGTTCAATCACTACATTAAATTCAGGATGTCCGGGGTACGGCTGATATGCTTCGCCGCCCTGTTCACCTGGTAAATTCAAAATATCGCGCAGTTCTCCATATTTTACTAGGGAGTCTCCTTCACCTGCCGCAACGAACATAGGTGTTCGGGCGTTTATGAGCTTAGGCTTTAAAAGCAATTCTTCCTCATGGATATTACTCGCGAGAATGATTCGATCCACGGCTTTTGAAAATCGGCTTTCTGGCACGAACCAACGCACCTTCCAATCGTTCGCACGCATGGTGTGGTAAGCAGATAATGCTTGTTCGCGAAAATTGTTCATCGGGGCCACGAGCATTAATGCTTGTGGCCGCATCCCCTTTTCAAGAAGCTCTGCTTCGATAGCCAATGCACCAAGAGCGCCCATGGAGAAACCGAATAGCACAATGTCTCGATTCGGATATTGCTCTGTGAGCATTGTTGCAACAGCTTGTGTGTGATTTAAGCCAAATTGCATCGGCTTAGCTTCTGTTGGCCCCAGCAAGACGATTGGGTGCATACCCATAGAGCGAAACCAAGAGGCCCAAGGTAAAATCATATGTGTTGCACTCAAGCCATAGCCAGGCGCTACGATCACTAAGGGTGCATTTCCTGATAGATCAGGAAAACGAAACTCCATCCTTTCTTTAAAGTTGAGCGCCTCCGTGTTTTCTTCTCGATAGTTTTCTTCTCGATAGTTTGCATCCGTAAATTCGAAAGAGCCTTTCGGTATACTCTTAATTTCGCCATCCAGTTCTAAGAGAAATTCGGCAAAATCATAATAGGTAACGCAATGCTGGGGGTTCTCGTTTCTAGTGTGTTCGTTTCCAGTGTGTTCGCTTCTGGTGTTTTTAAGCCCAGCGCTTTCAGGCCTTGGGTCTGCCGGCTCACGGTCGCTACTTTGCAGCCTTAGCTGTTGGGTATCAGCCACTTTTTGCGTACAGTACGAAAATCTATTTTTGGCATATTCTGCTTTCAGGTCGCCCACCCCAGTGATTACCGGAGCCGTATTCAAAATCTGCTTTTCGATCATTGCGGTACAGCCAGATACCGATATTGCGGCAATAACGGCAAACAGAAAGCGCGCTTGCCATCCAAGCTTTTGTTCCATTTCGGGTGCTTCCCTATTTATGTTCGGTAAATTTTTCAAGTTCAGAGTTTGGTAGTAATAAACGAGGTGAATTTTTAATAATTTACCGCCAGTTCCCTATGCAACTTTAATGTTCCACGTGGAACATGAGCGCGAGGAGCTCGGTTAATTAACCTCTCGAAACTCACAATCAACCAGATGATCGTTCACCATACCAACGGCTTGCATGAAAGCATACACAATGGTGGGCCCAACAAAATTAAATCCAGCCTTTTTCAATGCTTTCGACATTGCCTCTGATTCTGCCGAACTAGTAGGGATATCTGCCATGGTTTTTGGGTAGTTAACCTTCGGCGAACCGCCAACAAAAGCCCAAAGAAAATCCGAAAAGTTTTCGCCGCCCTCTTCTATCTTCATGAAACCATCGGCGTTTCGGAAGATCGATTCTATTTTTAACCGATTACGTACAATGTCCTTGTTGCTCATTTGCGCTTCGATAAAGCGGTTTCGCTCATCGCCTTTTATGCAACTTAAAACTTCTGGATTGAGGTCATGAAATGCCGCTTCGTAACCTGCCTGTTTGCGCAGTATCGTAATCCAACTTAACCCCGCTTGTTGGCCATCAAGGCATAGTTTGGCAAACAAATCGTGGCTTTCATAAACGGGCCTACCCCACACTTTATCGTGGTATTCTTGATAATCTTCGGCATCTCCACACCATGGGCAGCGATTAATTTGCGATTTGCTTCGATCCATAGCGTTTCTCCCTGTAAATTGGTGGTTTGCTCAGGGTATAATCACACAAACCCACGTCGCTAGAAATAGAGTTAGCGTACATTCGGCCGAATTAAGTGGAAATCCCATGGAAAAATTTGATGTAAAAACGTTTCAAGGCCTAATTCTTGCCTTGCAAGATTACTGGGCCCAACAGGGCTGCGCTATCGTGCAGCCGCTTGATATGGAAGTTGGTGCTGGAACCTTTCACCCAATGACATTCTTACGCTCGCTTGGCCCTGAACCTGCGAGCTTCGCATACGTGCAGCCATGCCGCCGCCCTACTGATGGCCGTTATGGCGAAAATCCAAATCGCTTGCAGCATTATTATCAGTTCCAAGTGATCATGAAGCCTTCTCCTTCTGATATCCAAGAGCTGTACTTAGGCTCATTAAAATTATTAGGCTTTGATCCGCTGGTTCATGATATTCGCTTTGTTGAAGATAACTGGGAATCACCAACCCTTGGTGCTTGGGGTTTAGGTTGGGAAGTGTGGCTTAACGGCATGGAAGTTACTCAGTTCACCTATTTCCAACAAGTAGGCGGCATTGAATGCAAACCGATTTCCGGTGAAATCACTTACGGCCTTGAGCGCCTCGCCATGTACATTCAAGGCGTTGATAGTATCTACGATCTAGTTTGGACAACCGGCCCGCGCGGAACCATTTACTATCGCGATGTATTTCATCAAAACGAAGTTGAGCAATCAACTTACAATTTTGAATATGCCGATGTTCAGGTTTTGTTTAGCCGATTCGATTCTTGTGAGAAAGAATGTGAATTGTTGATAGAAAATGGTTTGGCCTTGCCTGCATACGAGCAAGTTATGCGCGCTTCCCATGCATTCAACTTACTCGATGCACGCCAGGCTATATCAGTAACGGAACGCCAGCGCTATATTCTACGCGTGCGCACCATGGCTAAAGCCTGTGCCGAAGTATATTACGCCTCCCGTGCTGAACTCGGTTTCCCATTAGCCGAGCCTGAGCTCGCTAAGGAAGCCATTTCTCAGTATCAAAGCAGCAAAAAAGGAGCATAGCATGCATCAGAATAACGATTTACTGATCGAGCTTGGCACCGAAGAGCTGCCACCAAAAGCCTTAAAAAGTTTAAGTGAGAGCTTCACGCAAAGTATCGCTAATCAGCTTGAAGAAGCGCGCTTAGGTTATACCAACATTCGTTCATTCGCTTCACCGCGGCGCCTTGCCGTATTAGTAAGTGGCGTTGAAACCGCTCAAGCAGATGAGGTGGTAGAAAAGCGTGGGCCAGCTATTGCCGCCGCGTTTGATGCCGATGGTAACCCAACAAAAGCCGCCCAAGGTTGGGCGCGTGGCATGGGAATTAGTGTAGAGCAAGCCGATCGGTTAAAAACCGATAAAGGTGAGTGGCTGATGTACAAAGCCACCGTGCCGGGTAAAGCACTGAAAGAGTTAGTGCAGAGCTTTTTAGAAATTGCGGTAAAACAGTTGCCCATTCCAAAAACAATGCGTTGGGGCTCCGGTGAACATCACTTTATTCGCCCTTTGCATCGCCTTACCGTGCTTTTAGGCGATGAAGTTCTACCGGCGAAATTATTTGGTATTGTAAGTAGCAATAAGGTGACCGGACATCGTTTTCATCATCCGGATGATTTAACAGTACAAAACGCCAATGAATATCAAGAAACTCTGCGTAAAGGGTGGGTGATTGCGGATTTCGCTGAGCGCCGGGAAAAAATCCAACAAGCAGTAACCGAACTAGCGAAAAGAGAAAATGCCCTGCCAGTTTGGGATGAAGATCTAATCGACGAAGTTGCATCCTTAGTGGAGTATCCGGTTGCCCTAGTAGCTGGTTTCAGTGAAGCATTCTTAGCCGTTCCGAAAGAAGCACTTATTTATACTATGAAAGACGACCAACGTTATTTCCCGCTGGTTGACCAAACAGGTAACTTGTTGCCGCGCTTTATTTTTATTACCAACATTGAGAGTAAAGATCCAGCTCAAGTTGTTTCCGGTAATGAAAAAGTTGTGCGCCCTCGCCTTGCAGATGCGCAGTTCTTTTTCGATACCGATAAGAAAACAAAGCTTGCTGATCGTGTGAGTAAATTAGATTCAGTTTTATTCCAAAAGCAGCTCGGCAGTGTAGGCGATAAAGCACGCCGCATTGAGGCGAATGCAGGTGCAATTGCCAAAGCCTTAAATGCCGATGCTGCTGCGGCAGCGCGCGCAGGCTTATTAGCAAAAGCCGATTTGGTTTCTGGAATGGTTATGGAGTTTCCAGAAGTTCAGGGCGTAATGGGCATGCATTATGCCCGCCATGATGGTGAATCAGAAGTAACCGCTCAAGCCATTGAAGCCCATTATCGGCCGCGATTTGCCGGCGATGCATTACCATCGTCCCTAGAAGGATGTGCTGTAGCGCTAGCGGATAAACTCGATACATTGGTGGGTATTTTTGGCATTGGCCAAACGCCTAAGGGCGACCGCGACCCATTTGGTTTACGAAGAGCCGCTATAGGCATGATTCGCATTTTAGTTGAGAAAAAACTACCGTTGGATTTAAACGACTTGGTGGGCATTGCAGTAAAAAGCTATGCCGCAATCATTTCGAATCCAGCTGAGGTGAATCAGCAAGTAGTTGATTTCCTACTCGGCCGCTTCCGCGCATGGTACCAAGAACAAGGGATCAGCGTTGATGTCATTCAAGCCGTATTAGCTCGTCGGCCCACGGTAGCACTGGATTTTGACAATAGGGTTAAGGCGGTTGCGGAATTCAGATCCAACCCTCAGGCGGAAGCCTTAGCCGCTGCCAATAAGCGGGTAAGCAATATTCTGGCAAAAGCCGAAAGTGAGATCGGCGTAGTTGATAAGGCACTACTAACCGAAGCTGCCGAAATCGCGCTCTACGATGCTTTAAACGGCATCCGAGAAACTGTTAGCGCTGCCGCTACTAACGGTGATTACAGCGCTGCGTTGAGTGCTCTAGCAACGCTTCGGGAACCTGTGGATACCTTCTTTGATTCCGTTATGGTAAATGCGGAAGATAGCAAGGTACGGAACAATCGTTTAGCACTACTCAACGCGCTTCGCGGTGAGTTCTTGAAAGTGGCTGATATTTCGTTACTTCAATAACGCTATTAGTAGCCAGCTTTTACTGAGTACCAAAAACAAAAATTGCCGTTAGTGTTTCGCTAGCGGCAGTTTTTTTATATCCTTCTATGCACTTTCTTCATATCAAAAGCACGCTTGGCAATGAGTTACAGATCATCTTGATGTTAATATCTTGATAGTATTATCTTGGCAGGATTATCTCGTTAGAACTAATGTGGCAGCGCCAACCCGAGCTCTAATTTTACTCGCTGCATGCCAACTGAATCAGGAAGGGCAACCGCTATGGCATTTCTCGTTTACATTTTTGCGTTTTCGATATGCGTTTGGATTGGTGTTAATGCCGGTAAAATCAAACATTATGCTACTGGGTTATTTGTTGCGGGGCTAATGCCATTTGTTTTGGTGTTTGTGTTTCACTTTATCTTCCAACTCATGTTTCCAAATATGGTTGCCGAAGATAGTGTAAATCCGAATTCGCTAGCCACAGTTTTGTTTGCATTTCTTGCAACGCCCGGTTCTATTATTGCTCTTGTGGTTTTTCACATGGCTCGCAACCAGCAGAAACATAACTAGCCTTTACGCGGTAAAGAAGTTGATTAGCGCAGTGCCACTTCTCGTAACGGCCTCGCCTCATAGCCCGCGAGTTAAGCCCTGCAGTAATCCGCTAGCCAGTGTTATGGCCGCCATGGGGTTGCAACACAAAAAAGCCTGAATCGGCAGTTGCTGATTCAGGCTTTCTACTAAACTTAAATGCCTAGCGTTTGGAGTATTATTGCTCGTTAACGCTTAGGGCTATGCTCAGGTTTATGCCCTAAACGTCTAGGTTCGCTACTTTCAATGCGTTACTTTCAATAAACGCACGGCGCGGTTCAACATCATCGCCCATAAGTGTAGAGAACAACTGGTCGGCACCAATCGCATCTTCAATGGTTACCTGTAGCATACGGCGTGAATCCGGATCCATGGTTGTTTCCCACAACTGCGAAGGGTTCATCTCACCTAGCCCTTTGTATCGCTGCACATACAAGCCACGCTTCGATTCATTGATAAGCCATTCTATTGCCTCAACGAAATCGTCCACCGGTTGTACTTTTTCGCCGCGTTGAACATAACCACCCTCTTCAACGAGGCCGTTAATATCATTACCCACAGTAGCCAAGCGATCGTAATCGCGCGAAACTAAAAATTCGTAGGTAAGCGGGAAATCAGTAAATACGCCGTGCCTACGCAAACGAACTGTAGGCAGATACACACCGCGTTCTTCGTTGCGTGTTACTAAAACCTCGTAAGATGCGGAATCCTTCTCTTTATCCATCAGATCATTGGTGAATTTCTCTCCCCAAACCTTTACATAGGCTTCATCTTTCATGTTCTCAGGCGTAAGGCGCTCGGCGTAAACCAAACGCGCTAGCATATGCTTTGGCAATACTCGGCTTAAGCGCTGTATTGTGTCCATAGCAAATTGATAATCCCGCACCATCTTCTCGAGTGCCACGCCGGCAATTCCTGGTGCTTCGGCATTTACGTGCAACGATGCACGATCGAGAGCCAACGTGGTTAAATACTGAATCAAACCTGGATCATCTTTAATGTAGCTTTCTTGCTTACCCTTCTTCACTTTATAAAGAGGTGGTTGCGCAATATAGATATAGCCTCGTTCAATCAATTCCGGCATTTGCCGGTAAAAGAAAGTAAGTAAGAGCGTACGAATGTGAGAGCCATCCACGTCCGCATCCGTCATGATAATGATGCGGTGATAGCGAGTTTTATCAGGGTTATATTCATCACGTCCAATGCCACAACCCATCGCGGTAATTAAGGTTGCAACCTCCTGTGAAGAAAGCATTTTATCGAAACGCGCTTTTTCTACGTTCAGAATTTTACCTTTCAACGGCAAAATAGCTTGGTTCTTGCGGTTCCGGCCCTGTTTCGCAGAACCACCCGCAGAATCACCCTCCACAATGTAGAGTTCTGAAAGTGCTGGGTCTTTTTCTTGGCAATCCGCCAGTTTCCCCGGCAAGCCTGCTAAATCAAGTGCACCCTTGCGGCGAGTCATGTCGCGGGCCTTTCGTGCCGCTTCACGGGCGCGAGCGGCATCAATGATTTTTTGCACGATAATTTTGGCATCAGTTGGGTTTTCCAACAGATAATTTGCCAAATGTTCGTTCATAGCCTGTTCAACAGCTGTTTTCACCTCTGAAGAAACTAACTTATCTTTAGTTTGTGAAGAGAACTTCGGATCCGGCACTTTTACAGAAATAACGGCGGTTAAACCTTCCCGGGCATCATCACCCGTGGCGCTGGTTTTTGCTTTCTTAGTAAAGCCTTCCTGCTCCATGTAGGTGTTCAACGTGCGTGTTAGCGCGGCACGGAACCCGGCCATGTGAGTACCACCATCGCGCTGCGGAATAGTGTTGGTGAAACAATAAATATGCTCTTGGAATGAATCATTCCACTGCAAGCCAACTTCTACCGAGATACCATCTTCACGCTCAATCGAAAATTGAAATACCTTTGGGTGAATGGGCATTTTTTTATCATTCAAGTAGCTTACAAAAGCGGCAATACCACCATCATACTTGTAATGATCTCTGCGGCCTGAGCTCTCTTCAATCAAATGAATGGAAACCCCAGAGTTCAAGAAGGAAAGTTCGCGCACGCGCTTGGCGAGAATATCGTAATGAAATTCGGTTTGCGTAAAAGTTTCATGGCTTGGCCAAAAACGAATTTCAGTACCGGTTTTTTCTGTATCCGCAACAGCTTCAATATCGGAATCAGGGTTTCCGTGCGTGTAAGTTTGTTTCCAAACCTTACCAGTGCGGTGAATAGTAAGCTGCAATTTTTCAGAGAGGGCATTTACTACCGAAACACCTACACCGTGCAAACCACCAGAAACCTTATAAGAGTTATCATCAAATTTACCACCCGCATGAAGAACGGTCATGATAACCTGGGCCGCAGAAACACCCTCTTCTTCGTGCATATCAACAGGAATACCCCGGCCATCATCACGCACAGAAACCGAGCCATCTGTATGCATGGTGACATAGATTTCATTACAGTGGCCTGCTAGCGCTTCATCGATTGAGTTATCCACCACCTCGAATACCATGTGGTGTAGGCCTGTACCATCATCGGTATCCCCGATATACATTCCCGGGCGCTTTCGAACCGCGTCTAACCCTTTTAAAACTTTAATGTTCGACTGATCGTAATTGCTAGCTGACATAAATTATTCCTGTTTAATCATTTTTGATCGTTCCCTGTTCCACGTGGAACAATCGGGCTTCGGTGTTTTGGAACCGGCTTTTTAGTTCTTCTTGATGTATTGCCGTAACAAACACCTGACTTCCACTCTGTACTAATGCTTCACAGAATTTCTGTTGGTTCTCGCTATCCAATTCTGCCGGAAGGTCATCCACTAAGATGACACAAGGCTCGCCTCGATGCGAGTAGTAATCAGCACTTTGCACTAAGCGCAAAGCCGCTACTAATAACTTCAATTGCCCCCGAGATAACCGCTCACGGGCATCAATACCATCGGCCCTTATTTGCCACTCGGCTTTATTAGGACCAACGCTGGTAAATCCTTGGCGTTTATCGAGTTCTAGCTTATCTCTTAATGCTTCAAGTAACTCAACGCTCTCAAACCAACCTTGCTGTAGCTTAAATTCAAACTCATATTGCGGTAAAAAAGTTTGGCAATAACGATTAAGCTGGCTGTTCAAACCATCGAGATAACTTCGCCGAGCATTTGTAACCGCCTCGCCTGCAGCGGCTAACTGCTGATCCCAAAGCGAGCCACCCTGTGAATCATAAACACGCTGCTTTAATAACGCATTACGCTGCTTCAGTAAGCGTGAGAATGTAAGCCAATTCGAATAGTACGATTGTTCCACGTGGAACAAACCCCAATCCATGAATTGCCGACGAAGCTTCGGCCCTTCGGTAACAAGCGAAACGCCCTCGGGTGTTATCAGCTGCACCGGCATCAATTTCGCCAGTGCACTAAATTTTCGCTCATTTTCACCATTAATGCGTATTTCGGTATCGCCATTTCGCTGCCGGCGAAAGCCTACCTTCAATGCTTCCTCATCCACCGCAGAGGATGATTGCACCCGCGCAAAAAGAGTAAATGCATCTTTATCATCTTGCACCACCTGCCGAGATTGATGCGTTCGAAACGAACGGCCAAACCCCAAACTATAAATGGCTTCTAAAATACTCGTTTTACCACTGCCGTTCTCACCACCGATAATATTGATCCCGGCGGCCGGCTCCAGCTTTACTGTTTCAAGATTACGAAAATGCGAAATCGCGAGCTGGGTTAACTGCATAAACTCGGCAACGCGCTCTATAGGCGCATTGGCATAACCACGTACAGCGCACCGTCATCGGCGTTGTCTTCAACAATGGCACTGCTATTTGGATCGCTCAAAGTTAACTTAACTTGCTCGCCTTGAATAGCATTCAAAACATCTTGTAAGTAAGTAACATTGAAGCCTATTTCAAACGATTCCCCCGAATAATCAACTTCCAAGCGTTCTTCTGCTTGTTCCTGCTCTGGGTTATTTGCAGTGAGTACTACTTCGTTTGGCGAAAGCGCCATACGCACGCCACGGAATTTTTCGTTCGATAAAATCGATGCGCGCACACAAGATTGGCGCAGCAAATCGCGGTCGGCCACAACAATGCGATCGCCACCCTGCGGCAATACTCGCCGATAATCAGGGAAGCGGCCATCAAGTAATTTACTGGTGAACGTCATGTTACCAGTAGTAACCCGAATATGGTTTTGGCCAAGCGAAAGTGATACCGGCGCATCATCATCGCCTAACAAACGCAGAAGCTCAGAAACACCTTTGCGCGGCACAATCACTTGTTTATGTGGCAATGCGCTTTGCTCTAAGGAAACCGCCGAAAGCGCTAAACGGTGCCCATCAGTAGCCACCGTGCGCAACACATCGTCGTTCACTTCAAACAACATACCATTCAAATAATAACGAACATCTTGGTTGGCCATGGAAAAATGCGTTTTTTCCATTAAATCTTTCAAATCACCTTGTGCCATTTGAATCTGAATTTCACTTTCCCATTCATCAATATTGGGAAAATCACTCGCCGGCAAACTACTCAGGGTAAAACGGCTGCGCGAAGCCCGCACCACTACTTTATCGTCAGAAGCATCGAACTTCACATCTGCGCCTTCAGAAAGCGAACGCACAATATCTAAAAACTTCTTCGCGGGTACCGTAACCTCGCCCGGTGTAGCCCCTTCTAACGGAACCTCAGAAACCAATTCAACCTCTAAATCGGTGCCTGTCATGCGCAGGCTATCTTCCGTAACTTGAATCAACACATTGCTCAAAATTGGCAAGGTATTCCGGCGCTCTACTGCTCCGCTAACGACCTGTAACGGCTTGAGCAAGGCATCACGACTAATAGTGAATTTCATGCGGCTAACTCCCCTTATTATTATTTCGTTAACTGCAGCATTAAACCGATAACGTTCGGTTCAAGTTGCGGTAATCTTCTTGGATTTCATGATCCGATTCAATTAGCTCTTTCACTTTCCGGCACGCATGCAACACGGTGGTATGATCGCGCCCGCCGAAGGCATCACCAATCTCGGGTAAACTATGGCTAGTTAACTCTTTTGCCAACGCCATTGCAACCTGACGAGGCCGCGCTACCGAGCGCGTGCGCCGTTTCGAAGTTAAATCTGAAACTTTAATATTATAATACTCAGCCACCGTGCGCTGAATGTTATCAATAGTTACCAACCGCTCTTGAGCAGCAATCAAATCTCGCAGTGCTTCTTTTACAAAATCAATGGTGATATCACGGCCCGTTAACGTAACGTTGGCGATTACTCGGTTTAATGCACCTTCAAGCTCACGAACATTCGAGCGCAAGCGCTTCGCTATAAAAAACGCCACTTCGTGTGGTAATTTGGTTTTCCGTTCTTCCGCTTTGCGCTCTAAGATGGCTACCCGGGTAGGTAGCTCTGGCGGTTCAATGGCTACGGTTAAACCCCAACCAAAACGCGATTTCAGGCGTTCATCCACGCCCTCAATTTCTTTCGGATAAACATCACTAGTTAATATAACTTGTTGATTACCTTCAAGAAGCCAATTAAATGTATGGAAGAATTCGTCCTGGAAATGATCTTTCTTAGCAAAAAATTGCACGTCGTCGATAAGCAGCGCATCAACGCTACGGTAGCTCTCTTTAAAGCTATCGATTTTGTTGTGCTTCATGGCATACACCATATCTTGCACAAAACGCTCGGCGCGCAAATAGAACACTTTCGCATCGGGTTTATTGGCTAAAATGCCGTTGCCAATAGAATGTAGCAAATGGGTTTTACCCAAGCCTGTGCCGCCATATATAAACAGCGGGTTATAGGCTTTACCAGGGTTTTCGGCTACTTGCGATGCTGCGGCGCGGGCCAGCTGATTAGAGCGACCTTCCACGAAATTATCGAACGTATAGGTAGGTTGTAAATTGCTATGCTGCAACGAAATTGGCCGATCAACCGGATTCGTTAATACCTGTGGTGTATATTGTTGCCGGCCAGTGTTGGCTCCGTTGGCATTGCCATTGGCTGCAGCAGAATTACCGGTTGCCTCTGCGGAAGCCGAATTTTCCTGCTCCCTTTCTTTACCATTGGTTACCGCCGCCCCATTTGTGGCATCTAATCCGGTTGGCTTACGAGAGCCGCCAACACGTAATTCAACATTCGGGGCTTGCTCACCCGAGGCGCTACGCAAAAACGTAATGATTTGTTTTAAGTATTTATCTTTTACCCACTCAACAACATAAGTATTTGGTGCATACAAAAATAGGGTGTTCTGTTCTAAATCCGCCTGCAATGGGCGAATCCAGGTATTGAACTGTTGTGCAGGCAGCTCATTTTGCAAACGCGCCGCGCAATCGCTCCACAGTGAATTACTCACAGCTCACCCCATGTACTCCTATCTCTTAATATATATTGTTGTTTTTGCGCTAACGCACTTTTTATAAGCACCCTTGCGATGCTTTTTTTTATGTTGTTTCGATACACTATTTTTTTGTGTTGAGGTTATTCAAGAAACACACCGATCATGTTACAGATCCGGCAACAGATCACCCTTAGTAATAACTCAAAACTTAGCTTTTCATTCTACGTAAAATACCTGCTATACGCCAGTATTTTGGCCCCTATTATGTAAAGTTATCCACAGGCGTTTTTTAGCATTTATATTTGACAGCGATCCTTTTTCTGGGTAGAATCCGCGCTCATTTTGAACTCAGATCAGCTACGGAAGAACAGCTATGAAAAGAACATTTCAACCAAGTGTATTAAAACGCAAGCGTACTCATGGCTTCCGTGCACGTATGGCAACCAAAAACGGCCGTCAGGTCCTTGCTCGTCGTCGTGCAAAAGGACGTAAGCAACTAGCTGCTTAATCGAATCGCTTCGTTAAGCAAAGCTCAGGTTGCTGAGTGAGTCGGTATACATACCCTCGGGAGTTACGTTTGTTAACTCCCGCAGACTTTCAAAACGTCTTCAATAATCCTCCTGTAAAAGCTGTAAGTAACGAATTCACGTTTCTTGCCAAGCCTAATCAACGGGAACATCCGCGTATGGGTGTTACAGTTAGCAAGAAAAACGCTAAACGCGCCGTTGATCGTAACCGCATTAAAAGAATAATCCGTGAATCCTACCGTTTAAAGCAGCATAAACTCGTTGGCTTTGATATTATCGTTATCGCTAAACCTGGGGTGATGAAATTAGATAACCATGCCCTCAGAGAGTTATTGGATTATTTATGGCGAAAATTAGGCAAACGCTGCAATCAATACTTGTTAAAGTAATGGTGGCTTTAATTCGAGTTTACCAGTTGGTAATAAGCCCACTGCTAGGCCCGCGTTGTCGGTTTTATCCAACTTGCTCAGAATATACTAAAGATGCTTTGAAGCTTCACGGTGTAGGCAAAGGCAGCTGGCTCGCTATAAAACGAATTAGTAAGTGTCATCCGGGGAATCCCGGTGGTTTTGATCCGGTTCCCGGTTCGCAAAGCGATACCGAACACCAAGAAACACAACGAGAGAAGAAGTAACTATGGATTCGCAACGTACAATTCTGGTTATTGCCCTTTTGGTTCTATCATTTTTTATGTTCCAACAATGGCAACTCAAGGGCGTTAACACCCCAGGTATCGATGCTACAAGCACACCTGAAGTAGCTCAGCCTGCTGCTAATAACGATGTACCGCAAGCAACAGGCGATATTCCCGTAGCCACCAACAACGATACACCTACTACTGAAACAACGGCTATAGAAGGTGATTCTATCGTAGTTTCAACCGATGTTTTACGTGTAGAAATTAGCTTGCGTGGCGGTGATTTAATTAAATCAGAACTGCTTCAACATGCCGAAACTTTGGGCGAAGAAGCACGTTACACTATTTTATACCAGCGGCCGGGCAACCTGCACATCGCTCAAAGTGGTTTAATTGGCCCTGATGGCGTTGATAACGCGGAAACACGCCCAGTATTCAGCGCTCAACAGCGCACTTATGAAATGCGCGGTGATACCCTTGTAGTTCCGCTCGTTTACCAGCAAGAAGATGGCACTCAAGTAACCAAAACCTATTCATTTCGGCGCGGTGATTACGCCATCAACGTTGATTATCAGATCGTAAACAACAGCGATCGTGCAAAAACGATGAGCATGTATGGCCAACTCAAGCAAACCATGCTCGATGGCGGCCGTGATAGCATGTTCATGCCAACATACCGCGGTGCCGCATATTCGGCCGAAAGTAACCGCTACAAAAAATATAGCTTCGCCGATATTCAAGATAGTGCATTAAGCAACAATACCCCAGCTGGCTGGGTAGCCATGCTAGAGCATTACTTTGTAACCGCCTGGGTTCCAGATCAAGAAGCTACCAACCGCCTTTACACCAACAATAATGCGCTTGGCGAAGGCATGATTGGTTTTATTGGGCCTGCACATACGGTAGCACCCGGTGAAACGTTAGAGTTAGGTGGCGCCCTTTACATGGGCCCGAAGAACCAAGCACGCTTAAAAGAGTTGGCTGAACACTTGAACTTAACCGTTGATTACGGCTTCTTGTGGTGGCTTGCACAGCCGATTTACTGGCTGCTTTCGTTGCTGCAAAGCGTTGTGATTAACTGGGGCTTAGCAATTATTTTGGTAACTGTGATTATCAAATCAATTCTTTACCCGCTTACCAAAGCACAATACGTATCTATGGCGAAAATGCGTAAAATCGCGCCAAAAATGAAAGAGATGCGCGAGCGCTTTGGCGACGACCGGCAGAAAATGTCGGCCGCCATGATGAAGATGTACAAAGAAGAAAAAGTGAACCCACTTGGTGGTTGTTTGCCAATGTTGCTGCAATTACCTATCTTCTTAGCACTTTATTGGGTATTACTCGAAAGCCCTGAAATTCGCCATGCCGATTTCATGCTTTGGATAAACGATTTATCGAGCCGCGACCCATACTTTATCCTGCCACTATTGATGGGCGGCAGTATGTGGTTAATGCAGCGCTTGCAACCAACGCCGGTAACTGACCCTATGCAGCAGAAGATTCTGCAGTTTATGCCAATTATCTTCACGGTATTCTTCCTGTTCTTCCCTGCAGGCTTGGTACTTTACTGGTTAGTGAGTAACTTGATTTCGATTACACAAATGACATGGATTTATCGCCAAATCGAAAAACAAGACGAGAAGAAGAGTAAAGCAAAAGCGCGATAATCTTCACTTGCGCCGCTATTGCTCAGCCACTGCTGCAACAAAATAAGTGGCAACAAAAAAGAACTAAACGCTCGGCAACGGGCGTTTCTAAACCACCAAGCGGCTGTTCTCGGCCTTGGTGGTTTTTTATCACCTTCGTTTTGGCGAACCTGAGCGCTCAACTAAGCCCTAATGAATACTCTGATTTTGTCGGCTTTTTGCTCTATGATATGCCTATATATTTCGTTTCTACCTGTTCGAGGCTCATATGACCCACTCGGCTTTTGATAAAAGCGCCAGCCAAAACCTTGCCGAACCCACATTAAATCACGATAGCGATACTATCGTTGCGCAAGCCACACCACCGGGTAAAGGTGGGGTTGGTATAGTGCGTGTGAGCGGCCCTGCGAGCAAAGCTATTGCCCAGCTCATTCTGGGCTACTGCCCAAAGCCTCGCTCGGCCGATTACACAGCGTTTAAAAACGGTGCCGGCGAACTCCTTGATCAAGGTATTGCACTGTTTTTCCAAGGCCCGAATTCGTTTACCGGTGAAGATGTATTAGAACTACAAGGCCACGGCGGCCCAGTGGTCATTGATATGCTGATCAAGGCGATTCTTGCCAGCAATCAAGCTCGCCTTGCCCGCCCCGGCGAATTTAGTGAACGGGCCTTTATGAACGATAAGCTCGATTTAGCCCAGGCAGAGGCGATTGCCGATTTAATTGATACTACATCAGAACAAGCGGCCCGTATGGCGCTACAAAGCTTACAGGGCGAATTCTCCCATAAAATCGACCAACTGGTAGATGCCGTTATCCATCTTCGTATCTACGTAGAAGCCGCCATTGATTTTCCCGATGAAGAAGTTGATTTTTTAAGCGATGGCAAAGTAGCCGCTGATTTAAACGCCATTATCTCGGCATTAGATAACGTTGAAACGCAGGCAAAACAAGGTTCGTTATTACGTGAAGGTATGCGTGTGGTAATTGCTGGCCGGCCTAATGCGGGTAAATCCAGCTTATTGAATGTACTTGCGGGCCGTGAATCGGCCATTGTTACCGATATCGCCGGCACCACGCGCGATGTTCTGCGCGAGCACATTCAAATCGATGGCATGCCCTTGCACATAATTGATACCGCAGGTTTACGAGAAAGCCCTGATAAAGTGGAACAAATTGGTATTGAGCGCGCTTGGGCGGAAATTGAGCAAGCTGATCGAGTTTTATTCATGGTGGATAGCACCGAAACCAACGCCGTGCACCCAGATGATATCTGGCCCGAATTCTTTGCTCGATTGCCCGAGCATTTGCCCTTCAGCGTAATTCGCAACAAAGTAGATTTAACCGCGGAAACCACCGGTTTTTCCGAAATAAATGGTATTCCCGTGGTGTCTTTATGTGCCTCTACGGGTGAAGGCATTGAGTATTTGCGGGACCACTTAAAATCCTGCATGGGCTTCAACGACAAAATGGAAGGCGGCTTTATGGCGCGCCGCCGCCACCTTGAAGCAATCGCCCGGGCAAAAACACACCTGCTCTCCGGCCAAGAGCAACTTGAGGTTTATCAAGCTGGTGAGCTACTCGCTGAGGAACTGCGGCTAGTGCAGCACCACCTCAACGAAATCACCGGCGCTTTTACCTCCGATGATTTACTCGGGAAGATATTTAGCAGCTTCTGTATTGGTAAATGAATTCCTGCTCTGTTTAATTTACCTTTACTTGCTCTGTATTTCCCAAACTGTGCTTTCTGTTCGTGCTTGCACATCGCCTCGAAAGAGTGCCTCTGCGGTTGCACCAGGGGCCAGGTAGGTGCCGGAATTGCGTACCTGAACTTGATATTGAATGGTAGTAACGCCGGCAGGGATGTAATGTTGTGATAAGGCGATTTGCTGCCCCTCAACTTCTTGATAGCACCGATAGCACGGAGAATCCTTAGCCCAAAATCCGCTCTGATTGGCGTACCAACCGCCGGGAATAAAATCACGAACAACCACATCTGAGAGTGCCATGGGGGCTGTTAACCGCAAGGTTACGCGAATGACATCGCCGAGAGCTACGGGCGTATCGGCCGTTAATGGCTGCCAAGCGTTCTCGCCATTTTCCGCGCGCTGCAAAATTTCGTAATTACGCTGCAAACTTAAACTTTGCGCCAGCTCAGGTAAGCTCTGATAATCCGCTTTATAACGCGCAAACATTGGCGCTGCCCCGGATGAGTTTTCAATTTGCCAACGGCCCAACCCCAAACTTTTCGCAGCTACTGGCTGCTCGCCGTTACTGCTGGAATAGATATCAGCATGAGTATCAGCATTCACAGTGATTTCAGGCTTTGCCGATTCAGTCTCCTGAGATCCCGCCCCTGCATGCAACGCTAACAAACAAAAACCATTACTGTATGCATCGCCGAAATCACCCCGCTCGCGCTGCATTGCGAGTAAATTTAAGCTTTCCTGCTGATAACTCAGGTTTGCTGAGCTTATTCCCAAAGAATGACCTGCCGAACGCTGGTAAGAAAGCCCATGTAAACTTAAACAACGCTCCAGATTGCTCGTGAACATAGTTCCGGCTTGGCTTTGATAGTTATTACTTGCAATCTCCGCCACTAAACTATCAATAATCGGTTCGGCCTCGGCATAATCGCTCAAGCTTGCGAGATAGAGTAAGCGTGCTTGCGAATCAGCACCTACCCTTAGGTGTTCTGCAAGCGCCTGATAATCGGCGTAGTTAATATCAGCGGTATCTGTTAAGGCCCACAACGCCAAAGCTCGGGCATTCAAATTACTTGAGGTTTCTAAAATTTGAGTTAACTCATTGGTGATATTAAATTGCTGTAGGATTCGATCGGCATATTCCTGATAACGCTGATCCTGAAACCTCTGTAACAGCAAAATACTGTAGGCTGTTAGCCAATCATCAAAGGTAATATCATAGTTTGGAAAGGTTTGAAAACGCCGGCCAAAGTACCCAAAGGGTTCGGCAAGCAATTTCCCTACAAGTGCTTCATCGCCATCCTCTACGTGCGCTTCCGGCATCATCGCTAACAATAAAGCGGCATTTAATCGCTGCTGCCAAGATCGAACCCTGTTCTGCAGCATCTGCTCGCGAAGTAAGTGCCAATCCAATGCAAGCTCACCTTCTAATTGATAAAATTCTACCTCATCAATGCCATCCGGTTGTTGCCAACTAAAGGTATTCGCCCCTTCTGGAAAAATACGTTGTTGCGCAAAGATGTGCTCCGGCCTAACCGATAACGCAACTGTTCGCGCTTGTTCACTGCCTTGGTGCGAAACGATTACCTGATGGCGGCCAACGGTTAGGCCCGGTAGCTTAATTGTTTGCCTCTGTGATTCGTTAGGCTCAAGCTGAAACGAAACCACCTCAAGTAATTCATGATTAAGCTTCACAACCACCGATTCAATAACGCGCTGATCACTAGAGCGGTTTGTGGCACTAAGGGCTAACTGCAATTCATCGCCCTCGAAGCTATCTTCTGCCGCCTCCACACTAAATTCAAAAGGTGCCTGAACGGATACTGATTCATTTAGCACGTAGCGCTCATCTGCTGTGGCCGCTACCGCAACAAGGCGCCAGCCTGTTGGCCTTGGTGGTAGATTGAATTCAACGTTTTCCTCCTCGCCCGCCGTTAGCTGAATCGGCTTTTGCCACAGAACAAGCTGCTCAGCCTCTACTTTATGCTCGCCAAGATAGAGGCCCATACCAGGCTGCATGGGTGAGGCAGAACGGCGACGAATCTGGGCAACGCTTTCTTCATCAAGAAATAAACCACTGTAAAAACCTTGTGGCTCAGGCGGGATCGAAACACTCCGGTGATTTGAGAAATAACTAAACGCCGATTGCCATTCCCTGGCATCATCACTCTGAATCTGCTTCTTTGTTGGGATTTCCGCTAAATTCCCAACAACTAAACCTTCATCTACAAACCAAAGTTGCACTTCGGCATCTTGTTCGCTGTAAAAACGCACATGAAGCGGCTCGCCTACGGTTAAAACAT
This sequence comes from Aliidiomarina iranensis, assembly GCF_003987135.1. Classification (GTDB taxonomy): domain Bacteria; phylum Pseudomonadota; class Gammaproteobacteria; order Enterobacterales; family Alteromonadaceae; genus Aliidiomarina; species Aliidiomarina iranensis. The sequence continues at coordinate 64,095 of NZ_PIPJ01000001.1, read as the reverse complement.
CACTATGGCTGCGCATATCGAGCTGCAACCGTTGTTGTGTTTTCCTGATGTTCACTGCATCACTCGTAAATTTTATAGCGCCTGCTTCCATATAAGCGAGCGCCACCTCTACCGCCGCCCCCCAGCTTTCTATAACAGGTATTGGAATCGAGTTTTCACCGGGTGCCAACGCGATCCATTCTTTATGCTCAAGTTTATCGCTGTAAACCAGAAGTAACGCCGAACGTGCCGTGGGTGAATTTACGCTAACCGTATTGTTGCCTGCACTTATGTTCTCAATGCCTAAGTTCTCTGTTTCTACGTTCTCTGTTTCTAAGTTCTGTGCATCTTCGTTCGCCGGCAAAACACTGCCCGGAGCAACAAAAAAAGCATCGGGAAGATCAAGGGTTGGCCGCTGCAACTGCTCAATCTCGATACGCCGTAGGATTCGTTCAAAAACCGCCTCAGCTACTCGAACCTTCAATAAAAAATCTTTACCCTCTGGAAGCTCGCATCTAGCACTGCCGTTCTCGCCCTCACAGGCGTTTAATAAATTATTTTCATTATCTAACTCATAAAACTCTGCCACAAAATCGTTACTGGCCCACTGCCCTTCAGCATTAATCAGGCGAACTTCAACATCACTATCAGCACGCCGAATAAGCCCTGGATACGCGGGTAAACCATAAATTACCTGGCTATCACTTTTTACAACCGGCTCGCCGCTAACCGTTCCGATACTAACCTCCCAGCGCAAATAACCTTGTGTGTTTGGCGATAACTGCGGAACGATCGCAGCAAACCCTTGTGTTTCAGCCGCTTCAGCATTCTCTCGAGCAGTTAGGGTAAATTCACCGTTATTCGCCGTTTGCAGTAACACCCGATGCTCGAAATCATACTCGGTATTGGCTTCTTCTAACGAAAATCCATAATCCAACGATTCTGGCCAGCCGGATTGTTGTGGAATGTACTTCGATGAATCAAATTCAAAGGTGATATCCACCGCTTGATTGGACATTGCCGCAGTGGATATCCGCTGTAATTCACCACGTAAAAACCACCAATCAGTATTTTCCAGTTGCAACTCGGCTTGCATTGAAAGATCGAGTTCCGGCGCTATAAATTTGGTTAGTTCAATTGATTCCGAGTCAATCAGCTTGCCTTGATAGCTCACACGGAACCAATATGAGCCTGCCGCCATATCCTCAGTAAATTGAACAGCACCGGAGGCTAACCCCTGAGTGCTAATAGCGCTCACCGTAACCGGATAAACCTGATTGTCTGAGCGCATCGAAACTTCGAGTTCTTCGCTATCGAGCTTCTCACCATAGCGATTTCGCAACTCGATTAAAAAATGTAGCGTATCGTGATAACGCACATGCTTCTGTGCCGGTATCAAGCTCCCGGTCACCTGGGCGAACTCGAATCTTGCACCGCGTAAAGTAAGCGCTATGCTCGCATGCTTCTCGCTACTGTGTTCCGGCGATGCTGCTGTTGCCCACAACCAGCACTCTAAATCTTCCTCCAACGGCCATTGCGGCGCACTTACTAAAACACCATCGGCGCCGGTAACACCCAATAACGCAGGCTCGCTCTCGCCGGCACATACTTGGTAAATAGCTACGTTCGGAAGAGCTGCGCCAGCTAAATCCCAGGTGAAAATGGTCCATTCCGAGGCATATAAAACGTCCAATAAAAAACTATCGCGCTGTATAAAGCCAGGCTTCTTCGGCAAAGCGCTTGGCCCTTCCACATATAACACACCAGATGGTCCAAGCAGCTCATCGAGCGGTAACTGATGGAGGTTGCCATTGCTCTGCTCATCCAATTGCCATTCAAACGGTGTAAGGTTAAAAGAATTACTCAGAAATTTAGCTAGCTCATTTGCCGAAGTAAGCGCCTGCACTTGTAATTGAATCGGATCGGAATAGCGAATACTTGCTTGCGCCGGTTGATCATCGGTAAGACGCAAAACCGTTTGAAAAGGATTATCGAAAAATTCATTTAATTGCTGCCAAGCGGGCCACCAATCTGAGGGGAAATCACGTGTTTTTACTTTGATTACACCCTGAGTTGGCGCTTCTATTTGAATGCTCGGCTGCTCCTCATTATTAGCCCTCGGCTTTGCGCTTGATTCCGCGTTCATACCATTTGCAAAATGAGCTAGCCAAATCCCATTCAAATCAATTTCATAATTCGTATCGGGAAGCGGTAAAAACGTAACCACGAACAAAGATTCTTCGCCATCATTATAGCTATCTAAAGGGTAAGCCGGGGCTGATAACCAAGGATATTCATGCAATAAACGGCCAACACTAGTTCCCCAGGTTTTCTGCGTTGGGAAAGTATGGCTAAACCGCATTTCCACGCCAGCAGATGGACACTCCGCTACATATTCTTCTGCATCATCCAATATCCAGGCTTGCTGTTCAGAATCATGACTGACACACCGATAACCCAGCCACCGCAACTGGTTGTATATCCGCGCTTTATGGATTATCAAGGTTTCTGGGAGCGGTTGATTGGTACCGGGCAGCAAACTTCCTGCTGGTATTTGCAGTTGATAGAGGCCTGCATCCGGCAACGTTAATTGCGTTCTCCAAGATAAATAACCATCATCTATTTCAATTTCGCCGTTTATCGGCAGCAGCTCTCCATTTGGGCGTTTTAGCTCAATAAGCTCGGTTACCGTTGTGCTAAATTCTGCTAAAACATCTCTCGTGTCATCGAGGGGGTATGCATAACCCCAACCCTCGATCTGGCGCTCATTTAAATCGGTATTGAAGGTTATACTCACGTTGTCGTTGAAAATGTCTGCCAAAGATTCCGGCGCTGGGGTGGTAACGGTAAACCGATAATTCGCTCCCAAGGGCTGATTTATGGTGGCAAATTCAGCGCTAATCAATACCCTAAATTCGGAACTTAACGGTAAAGGTTTTTCGAGTTCGCACGCTAAGGTTTTTGTATTTAAAAACCGCCAAGCGCAGCCTGGGAAGTGTTCGCCCTCAAAGTGAATAGCGGCAACCTGCTCCCTTCTTGGTAAAGCGCCAGCAATCGCAATCTGCTCGGAAAATTGAAATCGCAACTGCCGAACATCTTTCCCGCTGGCATCGTTCTGCGTGAAGATAACATCGTTATTTTCACTTGCATTCGATGCTGTACTTGCGGTTGCAGAGGGGGTATTTTCAAGCGTAGGGCTGCACGCTGATAACCAGCCGGTTACCCAGAAAGCCATAAGCAAAGACACTATACCAGTGCGCAGATTTGGCAGGTTCGCAACCAGCGAAGATAGCCCTTGGTTTGAAAGTATCGGCCGCAACATAAAATTCCTTTTTCACTCTAATGAGAGTTTTTACTATAGCAACATTTACGCTCGCTTCAGCATAAATTTGCTACACTAATAAACAAACAAAATAATATTCCAGCGCCCGTGAAGAGGCCCTCAATGACAACTAGCGAACAAACAGCTTTTCCCGTAGCGGCAGATACTCACGGAAAAGAAGCAACAATAGCGCCTGATTCACAGCATCACACTCTGGTTGTGGAAGGCGGCGCTATGCGCGGCATTTTTGCCGCTGGTGTGCTCGATGCTTTCATTGAGGCGAATTTCTATCCCTTTGATTCAGTAATTGGTGTTTCCGCGGGTTCTACTAATTCTATTGGCTACCTTGCCGGAAATCACAAGCGTTCTTACCGTGTGATTACCGAGTATGCTCGGCGCGATGAATTTATGAATATCCGCCGCTATCTCAAAGGCGGGCATTTTTGCGATGTGAATTGGCTTTGGCATACGTCCTTTGAAGAGGTGCCACTGAACATATCGCAGTTTCTGCAGCGGAACATTCCGCTTACGGTAGTAACCACCAGTATTGTTACCGGCAAGGCTTGTTACTACTTGGTGGATGAAGAAAACATGAACCTGCTGTTCCCTGCCTCGTGCGCCATGCCGGTGGTATTTCGAGAATTTCCACCTATCGACGATGAACCTATGACCGATGGCGGCTTAGCCGATTCTATTCCGGTTATTTACGCCTACGAACAGGGCGCGCGCAATATAACGGTATTGTTATCTCAGCCCCTAGGCTTTAAGAAGAAAGAAGCACGCTTTCCAAGTTTGCTGAAACCTTTGTTTACTGAACACCCTGCGCTGTTTGAAGCGGTTACTAAGCGTAATGATCAATATAATCGCGCGCTCGATTTCATTGCCGAACCGCCTGAAGATTTACAATTAAATATCATTGCGCCACCTTCGAATTTTCCAGTGAGCCGTTTCACTATGGATCTGGACTCGTTGAATATGGGCTATAACCAAGGCCTGAACGCCGGTTCTCGGTTTATTTCTGAATCATTGGTTCGCCATCATACTCATCCTTAAGCGATTCTATTTTGTGCTATTATGCCGAAAAGGCTATGGTAGCTGCGCAAATATTAAGGGTTACCCTAAATTCTAAACACCTATAACAAAAACGAGAAAATATTATGGGCCTCATTTTTAAATTAATCGCCGGTATTGTTGTTGGTAGCTTTATTGGGCTGTATGCACCGCATTGGGTTACGCAATTATTACTTACCTTCAAAGTAATGTTTGGCCAACTCCTCTTCTTTACTATTCCACTTTTGATTCTATTTTTTATCACCAGTGGTATTGCTAGCTTGCCGAATAACTCTGGCAAATTACTCGGAAGAACCTTGGGTATTGCCTACTTATCAACGATTATCGCCGGCGTTGTTGCTTTTTTCGCCGCCGCATTAATTGTACCCATGCTCGCCACCGAAAACACCGATGTGGCCGGCATTACCGGTGTAGTGCTAGAACCTTTTATTGAGCTTGAGATTCCGCCTGTATTTGGGGTGATGACAGCGCTCACGCTTGCGTTTATTTTAGGTTTGGGAATTGCTGCCACCGGTGCGCAAACCTTAAAGGCGTTATCGGATCAGGGCCGCGATATCATTGAGCTATTGCTAGTGAAAATTATCATTCCTTTATTGCCGTTTTACATTGCCGGTGTATTTGCGGAAATGGCTGCCGCCGGTTCGGTATTTGAAACCTTGAAAACCTTTGGCGTGATTTTGGTTCTAGCCGTAGCCCTACATTGGCTCTATATCGTTACCATGTTTGTACTAGCGGGTATCAAAGCGGGCGCTTCACCTGTGAAGCTGATTAAGAATATGTTGCCCGCATACTTCACCGCCTTGGGCACCATGTCGAGTGCTGCTACCATTCCAGTAACGCTGCAATGTGCAAAAAATAATAACGTTGATGACGACGTTGCCAACTTCACGATTCCGCTCTGCGCTACCACGCACTTGGCCGGCTCCACGATTACCATTGTGAGCTGCACAGTAGCCGTTATGGTGCTCCATGGTTCGTTGGCCATTCCTTCGTTTATCACCATCTTCCCATTCATTTTGATGCTGGGCATCGTAATGCTCGCGGCTCCGGGTGTTCCTGGGGGTGCCGTGATGTCGGCCGTTGGCCTGCTTGGCTCTATGCTTGGCTTCGGTGAAACGGCGATCGCCCTGATGATTGCGCTGTATATGGCCCAAGATAGCTTCGGAACCGCATGTAATGTTACCGGCGATGGCGCCATAGCGCTTTTCGTAAACGAAGCTGCTCCGGAAACGAAGCCCGGCGATAATGAGCCAAGTTGATATCCATAAAGCTACAGTTATAAACCACCCTCCTTTCCCCTGGGGGGTGGTTTTAACCTATGCCTTTTGAAATTCGCCAGCTCAGTTGGCATAAACGGCGCAAGCCCGGAAATGAGCCAAAACCTGTGGCGGTGGCGGTTCCTGATTTCAAAAAAGAAGCTAATCACATGTGCGAAATCACCGTTACTTTTGATTCCGGTGAAATAATGCAAATGATGGGGCGGGTTTTGCAGAATCCTATCACCGGCGCATGGTCGGTAAATGGTTTGAATACTACCGGGCAATCAGTGTTTGCTCGGTATATTGATGAATAGTAACTATTTGAAAAGTTAGTAAGCGCTAACTTTTATCTTCTAATTCCTCTGGTACATGTATTTTAGGCTTATCATAGCGTTTTCGAATCCAATTAATGCTCCGCAATACGCCGCGTTGTTTAAGAAGCCAGCGCTCTAATCGAAACTTCCCCGGAAAATCAGATACCACAACCGCCACAATAAGGGTGAGTAACCCTTGCCCCGGTAACACCAGCATTAGCACCCCTGCTATAAACAAAATGAAAGCAACAAAATTCCGTAGAATATACAGCACAATTCTTGGGATACTCCATGTGCGCGGCCGGCGCTTATTCACGAAGTAATCAGCTGGCATTTTTACGATTAAAAACGGAATAATCAGCATAGAGGCGAGCACCATTAGTACACTCACGCTGGCAATTATGGGTAAATATGGCTCCATTACGGCGTAAATTGGTGCAACTATCTGAATCATTTTTTGCACTATTGCTGCATCTGCAAGGGGTGTTTCCACTCAATTTTTCCCGTTAAGTTTCTGTAAAAGATTTAAGGTGCGTTTATTCAAGCTAACTGGGTTCACACTAACAAAGTTCAACAGAAAAGAACTCAAGGTATTCGAAGTAAATATATTTGGCCTCAACAACTAAAGCAAAAAAAAGCCGCTGCACATTACTGCAACGGCCTTTCCTCTCACACGCTTTCCATGTTGCTTTTACTTATGGCGTAAATAACGCCTAGCGCAGCAACAACAATGGCACCTTAGTGCTACTCAATAACTTATTCGTATGGCTACCTACGAAAAATTCCCGAATTCGTGAATGCCCGTAAGCGCCCATCACAATTACATCCATACTGTGTTCATCGGCATACTGCAGCAGGCTATCTTCCACATCACCAGCAACAAGCGCTGTTGTTACCGAAAAGCCTTCAGCGCTCAGTTTCGCAGCAGCACTATCAAGCTGTGCTTGATGATCATGCGTTTGTGCCGCAACCATTACCACATGAACCGGGATTCCCTTAAACAATGGGCTACCTGCCACCATTTCAACCGCTTTTTTGGCCGTTGTGCTGTGGTCGTAAGCAATCATAATCTGTTTTGGTTCCTGGAATTTTCCGGTTACCACCCAAGTAGGGCGATGCAAGGCGCGAATAACCCGTTCAACCTGATGGCCAATGTGCTGGCCAATACCATTACCACGCTTGCCTTGGCGGCCAATCACTAATAAGCGAATCTCATCTTCAATATCCACTAAGGTATCAACCAAATCACCATGGCGTTGGCGTAATAAAGGCTCAATGTCCATGCCTGCAAGATGCTCTTGCGCCGCATCAAGAAACGCATGGCCCTGCTGGCGTGATAGTTTCGCGCGCTTTTCTTCTAACTCAGTAATTTCTGCAAGTAAACGCTGGCGCTCGTCCATACCAATGTTGCCACTAAAATCAGCTTCATCAGAGCTACGTACATCATCAAGAACATTTAAAAGTACCAACGAGTTATTTAAGCGCTTCGCCGACCAAGCCGCATAATCCGCAACGGTATCGCTAAGGGCCGAGCCATCAATACAAGCAACTGTATGTGTTGTCATTTCATTATCCTCGTGTTCTTAATGGCCCATTAAGCGGTCGATGGCATCGGGTTTATCAGATACACCAAATTTATCCACCACGGTTGCGGTGGCTTTATTCATACCTTCTACGATAACCTCCGCACCTTCACGGCGGAATTTCAAAACAACCTTATCAAGGGCCGCTACCGCAGTGATATCCCAAAAATGCGCTCGTTCTAAATCAATCGTTACCTTATCAAGCGATTCTTGGAAATCAAAGGAATCGACAAACTTCTCTGAGGAACTAAAAAACACCTGCCCCACAACTGAATAAGTTCGGTGATTGCCATCTTTGGAAATCGTAGAAGCAATGTACATATAGTTGCCAACTTTTGCGGCGAAAAACAAGGCCGCGAGTAATACGCCAACAAACACACCTAGAGCTAAATTATGAGTAGCCACCACTACAATCACCGTAGCCACCATAACAATGTTAGTGCTCAACGGGTGCTCTTTCATATCTTTGATCGATGACCAGCTAAAGGTACCAATGGATACCATGATCATGACACCAACAAGGGCGGCCATTGGTATTTGCCGAACCCAATCAGATAAGAACACTACCATTAAAATCAAGGCAACCCCGGCTACAAACATCGATAACCGGCCACGCCCCCCAGATTTAATGTTAATTACTGATTGCCCGATCATTGCGCAACCTGCCATACCGCCCATTAAACCGGCACCGATATTGGCAATACCCTGGCCACGGCATTCTTTATTTCGATCTGATTTAGTATCGGTTAAATCATCTACTATGGTTTGCGTCATCATGGATTCCAACAAACCAACGATGGCGAGCGGAAACGCATAGGGCAACACAATCATTAAGGTTTCTAAATTCAACGGAACATTTGGCCACAGAAATACGGGTAAGCTATCGGGTAGTTCACCCATATCGCCCACAGTGCGAATATCGATGCCCATGTACATCACAAAAGCCGTTATCAGCACTATGGCGATAAGGGGCGATGGCACAGCTTTGGTGATATAAGGTAAGCCATAGATAATCACCAGTGCCGCTGCGGTAAGTGCATATACGTGCCAAGTAACGTTCGTTAACTCAGGTAGCTGTGCCATAAAAATCAAGATAGCAAGCGCGTTCACGAAACCCGTTACTACCGAGCGCGATACAAAGCGCATTAAACTACCAAGCTTCAGTACGCCAAATATTAATTGAATTAGGCCAGTAAGGAGGGTGGCAATTAATAGATACTCAAGGCCATGATCACGAACTAACGTAACCATAAGTAAGGCCATAGCCCCGGTAGCTGCGGATATCTGCCCCGGCCGGCCACCGATAAACGCCATAATTACGCAGATACAGAAAGACGCATATAAACCTACTTTTGGATCTACACCGGCAATAATCGAAAAAGCAATGGCTTCTGGAATCAATGCAAGTGCAACCACTAAACCGGCTAAAATATCGCCCCGAATGTTACCAAACCATTCTTTTTGCCATGTTTGACGCATGTTTTTTTCCTATACCCAATGTAGAATAAAGCCAATGCTTAGCATTGCCGGTTGTTCCCATGCCCTTTACATCGCAATGCCTAATTTACGCTAGTAAAAAAGCCAATGGATAGACACAAATAGTGTAGTTGTTGTTTTTTCATACAACAACGTACTCGGCGCTAGCCCTATCAAAAGCGGCGTTTCCGCTTCATTTTAGGTACCGCCAAGTTCTTTTATTTAAAAAAACAGGTGTTTTAGGCTCTAGCTGTAAATAAATCGCTATAACTTGTTATCAACGGAACAAAAATCAGCGATTTTGAGCCATTATCTCCAAGAGTAGGAGTAAAAAGAGGCGGCATGATAAGTAGAAATTGGCTAGTATTCAAGCACTTTTATATGAATATTTTGTTGAGTTCTAAGCTTTAACCGTGATTTTTCAACGAACATTCTCTTTACCGAACACTTTTTTACAGATGAGTGTTTTTCTCCTAAATATATTACTGCTATTCATTTAAATACAGCGCTCATAGCAAAGGGTTATTTATGCACTTTCATATTCTTATTGGTACAACATCCGGCAATACCGAATATCTAGCGGATGCGCTAAACGAGCAGCTAACAGCACTAGGCCACTCAGCAACACTTCACGATGAGCCAGTGTATTCAGAAGTGATGGCCGATAGCACAACACCGAGTTATTGGCTGTTCTGTATCGCTACCCATGGTGCTGGCGAATATGCCGAGAGTATTCTTGATTTTATGGAGGCGCTTGCCAGCAAGCAACCAAACTTAGCCCATGTTAAAGCTGCCATTATTGCCGTGGGAGATTCAAGCTACGATACCTTTTGTAAAGCAGGCGATGATGCCGAAGCACTTATTTTAGAATTAAATGCGCGTTTGATCGCGCCCACTTTACAGATCGATATGTTCAACGAGCTTGATCCAGAAGGCAGTGCGGTGCAGTGGCTTGATCAATGGATTTCTTCGATCAGTGAATAAGTTTTAATTTTTTATCCACGCTCCTAAGCAACATGTATAAAGCAAATTAAAATATTACTCAGATCATATCCACAACATATGCGAATGGTTATACAAAATTTTCAAAAGCTGGGGATAACCTATGATCTTTCTTGTGATCGGATCCGGGGATAGATCTGGGGATAACTTCCATTGTGTATAAGCCTTGATTTATCCCACTGGTTACCCTCAGATTAGATCGCTGTTTATGCACACAAAACCATTTATCCTAAGATCATGATCTCTATGTAATAAACAAGGATACCCACAGAATTTCACTGAGCTAATAATAAGAATAATAAAAAAGATCTAAAAGAATATAGATCTATATATTACCAAACAGGCCTTACCTAAAGACCGAAAAATATCAAATTGCAAACACCCCTCGTTCGCTAGTAAGCCAAGTGAATTTCAATTCACACCCAAACATTTTTTCAAACCAAAAACTACGTAAAGACACCCTCTAAAAGCATTTTTCCAAACCGTTAAAAGTGCTACACTATTCGGCTTAGTGATCCTTTTAATGATCGCGATTCACGATCGTTATTGAAATCACACACTAATTTTTTGATCCGAGGTTAAGATCTACATGGCAACAGAAGCGCATTACGATGTAATCGTTATTGGTGGTGGACACGCAGGAACCGAGGCAGCCCTTGCTGCAGCTCGAATGCAAAAACGTACACTGCTCATCACCCATAACATTGATACGCTTGGTCAAATGTCGTGTAACCCGGCTATTGGTGGCATTGGGAAAGGCCACTTAGTAAAAGAAATTGATGCTCTTGGCGGTATTATGGGCCGAGCAGCTGATCATGCTGGTATTCAATTTCGAACACTAAATGGTTCTAAGGGGCCCGCTGTACGAGCTACACGCGCTCAAGCCGACCGCGCGCTCTACAAAGCCTATATTCGCCACGCCTTAGAAGAACAACCAAACTTGCAAATATTCCAACAAGCTGCTGACGATCTCATCGTTACTGAAACTGGTTTAGGCCCGAAAGTTACTGGTGTTGTTACCCAAATGGGGCTTAAGTTTCATGCAAAAACTGTGGTATTAACCACTGGAACATTTTTAGGTGGCCAAATTCACATTGGGTTATCGAATTACAGTGGTGGCCGAGCAGGTGATCCACCCTCGAATGCATTAGCAAAACGCTTACGTGAATTGCCCCTACGTGTTGATCGTTTAAAAACCGGCACACCACCACGCATCGATGCAAAAACCGTTGATTTTTCGGTTATGCAAGAACAGCCTGGTGATGATCCACGGCCAGTAATTTCTTATATTGGTAGCCGCGATGATCACCCCAAGCAAATTAGTTGTTACATCACCCATACCAATTTAGAAACCCACGATATAATCAAAAGCGGATTAGATCGTTCGCCCATGTATTCGGGCGTAATCGAAGGAATTGGGCCACGTTATTGCCCTTCAATTGAAGATAAGGTGGTGCGTTTTGCTGATAAAAATTCCCATCAAATTTTTGTTGAGCCGGAAGGTTTGAATACTAACGAGCTATATCCAAACGGTATTTCCACCAGTTTACCATTCGATGTTCAGCAAGCTTTGGTTCGCTCCATTCGTGGGTTTGAAAATGCGCATATTACCCGGCCCGGTTATGCCATTGAATATGATTTCTTTGATCCACGGGATCTCAAACAATCATTGGAAACGAAATACATCCAAGGTTTATATTTTGCCGGCCAAATTAACGGCACAACGGGTTATGAAGAAGCAGCAGCCCAAGGCTTGATTGCGGGTGTTAACGCAGCACTGGCAGTAGATGGTAAAGATTCTTGGTGTCCGCGCCGTGATGAAGCTTATACAGGCGTGCTAATCGATGATTTGGCCACCTTAGGCACGAAAGAACCCTATCGTATGTTTACTTCCCGTGCCGAATATCGATTATTGCTGCGTGAAGATAATGCCGATCTGCGCTTAACGGCGAAAGGCCGAGAACTCGGGTTGGTGGATGATCACCGCTGGGAATTATTCAACACTAAATTAGAATCGGTAGAGCTTGAGAAACAACGCTTACGCTCAACCTGGTTGCACAAAGATCATGTTGCGGTTGATGCGGTGAATCCATTATTGAAAACACCGATTAGCAAAGAAGCGAGCTTAGAAGAATTATTGCGCCGCCCTGAAGTTACTTATCAGGCGCTAACGAGTATTCCAAGTTTAGGCCCGGGATTAACCGATCCACTGGCGGCTGATCAGGTTGAGATTCAGGTGAAATACGCCGGTTACATTAAGCGCCAAGAAGATGAAATTGCTAAAACCTTGCGCCATGAAAACACGAAATTACCACCGGAATTCGATTACAGTACGATTTCAGGCCTTTCTAATGAAGTAATTGCGAAGCTTACTGAGCATCGCCCAGAAACCATTGGCCAAGCCATGCGTATTTCCGGAATTACGCCGGCGGCGGTTTCGATGCTACTGGTTCATTTGAAAAAACAGGGGTTATTGCGCAAATCTGCGTAAGCCAAGTACAAGGATTGCACATTCATGAGTAAGGCAGCCCCGTTTCCGGAAACCCACTTAGCCAAGCGTTTACACGAATTACTAGCCACTACAGAATTAAGTGTTACTTCCGAGCAAGAACAGCAATTGATGCAGCTTTTAGCCATGCTGCACAAATGGAACAAAGCGTATAATCTTACTTCAGTTCGTGATCCGGCTGAGATGCTAATCCGGCATATTCTCGATAGTGTGGTGGTAAGCCCATATTTGCACGGTAAAATGGTGATTGATGTGGGCACCGGCCCCGGTTTGCCGGGTTTACCGTTAGCGATTTGTAATCCAGATAAACAATTTGTATTGCTTGATAGCCTTGGAAAACGTATTACTTTCATTCGCCAAGTTGTGCATGAGTTAAAATTAACCAACGTAACCCCTGTGCTTGCTCGCGTTCAAGATTACCAAGCGCCGCAGGAAATTGGTGGTTTTGATACGGTTTTAAGCCGCGCATTTGCATCACTTGCAGATATGTTGAGCTGGTGTCATCATTTGCCTTCAGCTTCGGGTCGTTTTATCGCCCTGAAAGGCCAACCTACAGAAGAAGAATTATCAACGGTTGCGGCACCCTATAGCATTCATGGCATTCATCAGTTGTTCGTTCCAGAGTTAGATGCCGCACGCCACGTAGTTGATATTCGCCAAGAATAATAAAATAAGCCGAGGAAGATTCGTGGGTAAAGTTATTGCAATTGCTAATCAAAAAGGTGGTGTGGGCAAAACCACCACAGCTGTGAACTTAGCGGCATCAATGGCGGCTACTCGGCGAAAAGTATTGCTTATCGATCTTGATCCGCAAGGTAATGCCACTATGGCAAGCGGTGTTGATAAATACGATGTGCCGGCCACCATGTACGATCTATTAGTCGATGAAAAAGCAGCTGCGAACGTAATTCAAACCGAAACCAGCGGTGGTTATCACTTGCTGGCTGCCAATGGTGATTTAACCGCAGCCGAAATCAAATTAATGGAAGTATTTGCTCGTGAAACACGCTTGCGCCGGGCGCTAGAGCCAGTTCGCGATTATTACGATTTTATTTTTATCGATTGCCCTCCCTCACTGAATTTACTTACGGTTAACGCAATGGCCGCCGCCGATTCAGTGTTAGTGCCAATGCAATGCGAATATTATGCGTTAGAGGGTTTAACCGCGCTTATCGATACCATTGAACAACTCGCATCGGTGGTGAATCCTGGGCTCTATATCGAAGGCCTGTTGCGCACCATGTATACCTCGCATATTCGCCTTTCCATTGATGTATCGGAACAACTCAAAAGCCATTTCGGCGATAAAGTTTATCGTACCGTAATTCCAAGAAATGTGCGTTTAGCCGAAGCGCCTAGTTTTGGCACTCCGATTATGTACTACGATAAATCATCTACTGGCTCAAAAGCCTATTTAGCACTGGCCGGTGAAGTAATTCGCCGTGCTGAATTGGCCGCGAACGCGCAGAAGGAAGCATAACCATGTCAGCAAAGAAACGTGGATTAGGACGCGGCTTAGATGCCCTACTTACGAATAGCGCGAATGCCGCAGCAAGGCATCAAGCGCAAACCGAAGAAACGCAGTTAAATTTAGAAAAAGGTGAGCTGCGGAAATTGCCAGTTGAATTTCTCCGCCCTGGAAAATATCAGCCGCGTAAAGATATGGCGCCCGAAGCCCTTGAAGATTTAGCCAATTCAGTAAAAGCGCAGGGCATTATTCAACCCATTGTGGTTCGGCCTTTAGCTGAGAATAGTTATGAAATTATTGCCGGTGAACGCCGCTGGCGCGCTGCCCAAATAGCACAGCTTGATACCGTACCCTGCATCATTAAAGATGTGCCCGATGAAGCAGCCGTTGCCATTGCTTTAATTGAAAACATTCAGCGGGAAGATTTAAATGCAATGGAAGAAGCCATGGCATTGCATCGATTGCAGGAAGAATTTGAGCTTACCCAGCAGAATGTTGCCGATGCCGTAGGCAAATCACGCACTACGGTTGCGAATTTACTTCGCCTTATGCAATTAAACAGCGATGTAAAAATCCTCTTAGAACGCGGTGATATTGAACTTGGCCATGCCAAAGTTTTACTTGGTGTTGAGGGTGAACTGCAAAGTGAACTAGCGCGTATCATTAGCGCCAAAGCTATGACAGTGCGGGAATCTGAGCGGTTGATTAATCGCGCTTTGAACCCGAGTAAACAGGAAGAAAAGAAACCTGATGCAGATGTGCAACAACTGGAAAACTCATTAAGTGAGCGTTTAGGTGCAAAAGTGGCCATTAGCCATAACCGTAAGGGCAAGGGTAAATTAGTGATTAACTATTCAAGCCTTGATGAACTTGATGGTATTTTGGCGCATATAAAATAGTAAAAGTTGAACCTAGCCTATTTTACTTTTTGTGCGCTAGATTTTGGATTTAACTAGAAATTTTTATTCATACTTTGGGTTAGTTTAACATTTGTAATAATCATTTGTGATATGCGTATTGATGAGAACCATCCGGTTAAGTTGCAATTTCATCCGAAAACTTTATAATCTGCGCAGCATTTATCGGGTATCGGTTTAAATGCTTTTTTTGTAGGAAAAATGCACGATTTCGGCGCTGTTGTAACATTGGAATTACATTTCGCCATTGCTGTGGCCGCAAATAAAGCAAATAACGATAAAATATCTCGAATAACAGGTAATAGTGAATGGCCAGCCGTAATAGCAGAAGCATGATGCATGGTGGCCGCCGATTAGCGGTTCGATTATTACAGTTGCAGGCAATAATTGCCGCCATAATAATCGCCGGTTTTGGTTTTATAATGGGAACTCAGGCACTGCCCACAGCATTCGCTGGCGCCATGATTGGCCTAATCCCAAATATCGCATTTGCCGCGATCGCGTTCCGACACGGAGGCGCTCGCGCAGCACCCCAAGTGGTGAATAATTTTTATGCTGGTGAAGCTGCCAAAATGGCACTTACGTTAATTTTATTTGTGTTGGCATTTGTTTTTCTTAACGGCCCTTGGTTTCCTCTTTTTGCCGTTTTTATCGCCATCACGTTAACGCACTGGCTAGCACCGATTTTACACTTTAAATCTAACTAAATTGGGTTATTAATCATGGCTGCAAACGGAAATATGACTCCAACCGAGTACATTTCGCACCATTTAGATCCTCTACAAGTAGGCTCCGGGTTTTGGACCTTCAACGTAGATTCTCTAGGTATTGCGATTGTTCTAGGTATCTTCTTTATTAGCCTTTTTGCGTACGTTGGCAAAAAAGCCACTTCAGGTGTACCAGGCAAGCTTCAGTGCTTTATCGAAATGGTTGTTGAATTCGTTGATAACTCAGTAAAAGAAACGTTTCATGCGAAAAGCCGTTTAATTGCACCTTTAGCACTCACTATTTTCGTTTGGGTATTCTTAATGAATGCCATGAAGCTAATTCCAGTAGATTTTGTACCAATTCTTGCAGGTTTAGTTGGCTTAACCTTCGCCAGCAGTTCATCCAAAGGCTATGTTGGTGAAGATGCAGGTATTTTCGAGCGCGCTATGGATCACCCATGGAGCTACATGAAAGCTGCGCCAACTACCGATTTAAACACCACATTGGCACTCGCTATTGGTGTATTTTTACTCATTATCTTCTACTCCGTTAAACACAAAGGTTTAGGTGGTTTCATTAAAGAACTAACTTTAAATCCGTTTAACCATTGGGCTTTGATTCCATTTAACTTGGTTCTTGAATTAGTAACCTTGATTGCAAAACCAATTTCGTTGTCATTGCGTTTGTTCGGTAACCTTTATGCCGGTGAGCTGATATTTATTCTAATCGCAATGATTGGCCTGTGGCAGTTGCCACTGCACTTCGCATGGGCTGTATTCCATATTTTGGTTATCGTCTTGCAAGCGTTTATCTTCATGATGCTCACTATCGTGTATCTGAGTATGGCAAGCGAGAAGCACTAAAATTAGGGCCTTACTAAGGCCCATTTAAAACAGAGTTTTTTACACTTTTATTTTAACTTTACTTTTAACTTTAACTATCTGAAAAACTGGAGAAAACAATGGAAACTGTAGTTTCGTTTACAATCTTAGCCGTAGCTATCATCATCGGTTTAGCAGCTCTTGGTACAGCGATTGGCTTCGCTATCATGGGTGGTAAATTCCTAGAAGCAACAGCGCGTCAGCCTGAAATGGCTTCTCAATTACAAACGAAGATGTTTATTTTGGCAGGTCTTATCGATGCGATCTCTATGATCGGCGTTGGTGTGTCTCTGTTCTTCGTATTTGCAAACCCATTTGTTGGTTTACTGGGTTAATTGAGCATCGACGGTCACCAACATAGAGGAGATCCGTTGTGGATATCAACGCAACTCTACTAGGCCTTTTGATCGCGTTCGTGGTTTTCGTACTTTTCTGTATGAAGTTCGTATGGCCACCATTGATTTCAGCTATCGAAGAACGCCAGCAGAAAATTGCTAGCGGTTTAGAAGCATCAGATCTCGCGGAAAAAGACCTTGAGAAAGCTCGTGCACAAGCCAACGAAGAGCTAAATGCAGCCAAAATTGAAGCGGCTGCCATCATCGACCAAGCCAAGAAACGGGCAACAAAATTGGTTGAAGAAGAAACTCAACGTGGTCATGCCGAGCGTGAGAAGATTATCGCCTCTGGTCACACAGAAGTGGAAACTGAGCGCAATCGTGTTCGTGAAGAACTTCGTAAGCAGCTATCAATCCTAGCGATTGCTGGTGCTGAGAAAATTCTTGAACGAGAAATTGACGCACAGAAGCAAAGCGACATTGTTGAAAAACTTGTCGCTGAATTGTAATCAAGGGGGTTGAGCACATGTCCGAATTTACTACGGTTGCTCGCCCCTATGCTAAAGCAGCTTTTAATTTTGCTGTTGAGCAGGGCGCGATTCAGAACTGGCACGAAATGTTGCAGTTTGCTGCTGAGGTGGCAACTCAAGAGGACATCCGCACTTTTCTGAAAAGTGCTAACAGCCGCGAACATGTTACCAAAGTATTTGTTGGTGTTTGTGGTGAACAGCTCAATGAGAACGGCCAAAACCTCATTAAGGTTATGGCAGATAACGAACGCTTAGCGGCGCTTCCTGAAGTACTTCGGTTGTTTGCCGAATTACGCGCAGAGCATGAAAAAGAAATAACCGTGGAAGTTACTTCTGCGGTTGCTTTGAGCGATGCAGAACAAGAAAAGCTAAGTGCAACGTTGGAAAAACGTCTCACACGCAAAATTAAGCTCAATTGCAGTGTAGACCCGTCTGTCGTGGGCGGTCTGTTGATTCAAGCCGGTGATCTGGTTATCGACGGAACACTGAAAAGCAAGCTTTCACGGCTTGCACAATCACTGCAATCATAATCGGGGACGAGAGCATGCAACTGAATTCAAATGAAATTGCTGAACTGATCAAGAAACGAATTGAGAAGTTCGAAGTTGTTAGTGAAGCTCGTAATGAAGGTACTATCACCGCAGTAACAGACGGCATTATCCGGGTAACTGGATTAGCTGATTGTATGCAAGGTGAGATGATCGAGCTACCTGGCAATCGTTTTGCTATCGCATTGAACCTTGAGCGCGACTCAGTAGGTGCGGTAGTTATGGGTCCTTACGGGGATCTGCAAGAAGGCACTAAAGTTAATTCAACTGGCCGTATTTTAGAAGTTCCGGTTGGCCGCGCCCTTTTAGGCCGCGTAGTAAATACCCTAGGTATGCCAATCGACGGTAAAGGTTCAATTGATGCTGATGGCTATGAGCCAGTAGAGAAAATTGCACCGGGCGTTATCGAACGTCAATCAGTTGATCAACCAGTACAAACTGGTTACAAATCAATCGATGCTATGATTCCAATCGGCCGTGGCCAGCGTGAGCTAGTAATCGGCGATCGCCAAACTGGTAAAACAGCAATGGCAGTTGATGCCATTATCAACCAGAAAGGCACTGGCATTAAATGTGTGTATGTAGCTATCGGTCAGAAAGCGTCTACTATTGCGAACGTAGTTCGTAAATTAGAAGAACACGATGCACTCGAGCACACGATTATTGTTGCAGCATCTGCTTCAGAATCTGCGGCGCTACAATACTTATCAGCTTACGCTGGTTGTACGATGGGTGAATACTTCCGCGATCGCGGTGAAGATGCGCTTATCGTATATGACGATCTTTCTAAGCAAGCAGTTGCTTATCGTCAGATTTCATTGTTGCTACGCCGTCCGCCAGGCCGTGAAGCATTCCCTGGTGACGTTTTCTATTTGCACTCGCGCTTACTAGAGCGTGCTGCTCGCGTAAACGCTGATTACGTTGAGAAATTCACCAATGGTGAAGTGAAAGGCAAAACCGGTTCACTAACTGCGTTGCCAATCATTGAAACCCAAGCGGGTGACGTTTCTGCGTTCGTACCAACCAACGTAATCTCGATTACTGATGGTCAGATCTTCCTTGAAACTGATTTGTTTAACGCGGGTATTCGCCCAGCGGTTAACGCAGGTATCTCAGTATCTCGGGTAGGTGGTGCAGCACAAACTAAGATCATCAAGAAACTTGGTGGTGGTATCCGTTTAGCATTGGCTCAGTATCGTGAATTGGCAGCATTTGCTCAGTTCGCATCTGATCTCGATGAAGCTACGCGCTCGCAGTTAGAGCACGGCCAAGCGGTAACCGAGTTAATGAAACAAGATCAATACGCGCCAATGAGTGTTGCGGATATGGGTGTATCTATCTTCGCAGCTGAAAAAGGCTTCTTGAAAGGTGTTGCAATCGACAAGATTCAAGACTTTGAAAAAGCACTGCTTTCTTACTTCAACAGTGAGCATGCAGAACTTATGGCGAAAATTAATGAAACAGGCGACTACAACGGCGATATCGAAGCTGAGCTAAAAGCAGGCCTCGAGAAGTTCAAATCAACTCAGAGTTGGTAAGTTATAGGCCGCAGGTAACTGCGGCCTTCAGTCGTTGTAACGCGGGAGATTAATCATGGCCGTTGGTAAAGAGATTAAAACTCAGATCGGGAGTATCAATAATACTCAGAAGATCACCAGCGCAATGGAAATGGTCGCTGCGTCGAAGATGAAACGGGCGCAGGAACAGATGGCATTGAGCCGTCCGTATGCTGAGTCCATTCGCAAAGTGATCGGCCATATTGCCCAAGGTAACCTCGAGTACCGCCATACGTGGTTGGAAGATCGAGAGGTTAAGCGCGTTGGTTACATCATCGTTTCTACCGACCGTGGATTGTGTGGCGGTTTGAACAGTAACGAATTCCGAAAAGTAGTTCGTGATGTTCAAGAATGGCAAGAAAAAGATGTTGAAGTCAGCTTCGCTGCAGTGGGCAGTAAAGCGTCAGGCTTTTTTAAACGGTTATCAGGAAGCATCCTGTCGCAATCATCAGGCCTTGGCGATCGGCCAAAGGTAGCTGATGTGATTGGTACAGTTTCGGTTATGATTAAAGCCTTCGAAGAAGGCGAGTTAGACCGAATCTACTTGGTGTACAACAAGTTTGTAAACACCATGACCCAAGAGCCAGTGATCAACCAATTATTGCCGTTGCCAAAATCAGAAACTGCCAAGCGCGAACACGCATGGGATTATCTGTATGAACCGGATGCCAAGTCTATTCTTGACACGTTGTTGCGTCGGTTTATTGAAAGCCAGGTGTATCAGGGCGTTGTGGAAAACCTCGCCAGTGAGCAGGCAGCTCGAATGGTCGCGATGAAAGCGGCTACGGATAACGCGGGTGATCTTATTGATGAGCTTCAGTTGGTATACAACAAAGCGCGTCAAGCGGCGATCACTCAAGAGATTTCCGAAATTGTTTCGGGTGCCGGTGCTGTTTAAGGCAACAGGTCAGAAAGATTTTGCAGAGTTAGAGGATAAGTCATGAGTCAAGGTAAGGTCGTCCAAATCATTGGCGCAGTTGTGGATATCGAATTTCCACAAACTAGCGTTCCAAAGATCTACGACGCGCTACGCATCGCTGAAGGCGATCTGAAAGGGTTAACCCTGGAAGTTCAGCAACAGCTTGGTGGTGGTGTTGTTCGTACGATTGCACTCGGTACTACCGACGGTTTACGTCGTGGGCTGAATGTTGAAAATACAGGTGAATCAATTTTGGTTCCAGTTGGTAAGGCTACTCTAGGGCGTATTATGAACGTTCTTGGTGAGCCTATCGATGAAGCGGGTGATATCGGTGAAGAAGAGCGTATGTCTATTCACCGTGAAGCACCTTCTTACGAAGACCAATCAAGCTCAATCGAATTGCTTGAAACCGGTATCAAAGTAATCGATCTAATTTGCCCATTCGCTAAGGGTGGTAAAGTAGGTTTGTTCGGTGGTGCGGGTGTTGGTAAAACCGTAAACATGATGGAGCTCATCCGGAACATCGCAATCGAGCACAGCGGTTACTCAGTATTCGCCGGTGTTGGTGAGCGTACTCGTGAAGGTAACGATTTCTACCACGAGATGAAGGATTCTAACGTACTTGATAAAGTAGCGTTGGTTTACGGCCAGATGAACGAGCCTCCTGGAAACCGTTTACGGGTAGCACTAACGGGCTTAACCATCGCCGAGAAATTCCGTGATGAAGGCCGTGATGTTCTATTCTTCGTAGATAACATCTATCGTTATACCCTAGCCGGTACCGAAGTATCAGCACTTCTAGGCCGTATGCCATCAGCAGTAGGTTACCAGCCTACACTTGCTGAAGAGATGGGTGTATTGCAAGAGCGTATTACCTCTACTAAGAACGGTTCAATTACATCAATCCAAGCGGTATACGTACCTGCGGATGATTTAACGGATCCATCACCAGCTACTACCTTCGCTCACTTAGATGCAACGGTTGTATTGTCGCGTGATATCGCATCGTTAGGTATCTACCCTGCGGTTGATCCATTGGATTCAACATCACGCCAGCTAGATCCACAAGTAATTGGCCATGAGCACTATGATACGGCACGTGGTGTGCAATCAGTTCTTCAGCGTTATAAAGAATTGAAAGACATCATTGCAATCTTGGGTATGGACGAATTATCTGAAGAAGATAAACGCGTTGTTGCCCGTGCTCGTAAAATCCAGCGTTTCTTATCACAGCCGTTCTTCGTAGCGGAAGTATTTACCGGTGCGCCAGGTAAATACGTATCGTTGAAAGATACCATTGCTGGATTTAAAGGCATCCTGAATGGCGATTACGATAGCTTGCCAGAGCAGGCGTTCTACATGGTTGGTACTATCGACGAAGCAGTCGAGAAAGCCAACAAAATGTAATCGAACGGGAGGTTTGTAATGGCGGTATCCACAGTACATCTGGACGTAGTAAGCGCTGAAGATCGTTTGTTCTCCGGCAATATTCGCTCTATCCAGGTGACAGGTAGTGAGGGTGAGCTTGGTATTTTACCCGGCCACACTCCATTGCTGACCGCCTTGAAACCTGGCATGGTTCGCGTAGTTACAGAAGAAGGTGAAGAAGAGCTTTTTTACATCGCTGGCGGTGTAATGGAAGTTCAGCCAGAAACCATTACTGTATTATCTGATACAGCAGTGCGTGGCGGCGATTTGGATGAAGCAGCAACAGAGAAAGCGATCAAAGAAGCACGCGAAGCTCTGGCTCACTCTTCTCCAGATTTATCTTATGCTGAAGCAGCTGCCGAACTATCTCGTGCAATTGCCCAGTTGCGAGTATTGCAACAACTGCGGAAACGCAAAGGCAAATAAACAGGTTCGCAAAGGCGTTCAACTTAACCAAAACCCAGCCAATGTGCTGGGTTTTTTTGTTGCTATTGTTAGATAAATTGCAAAGCTTCCGGTAAGCACGCAAATTCACCGTTTCGAAGCTCAAGAAACACTGATAAACTAGGTGTTACATTGATGTAAACCGATTTAATGATTGCAAGGAATGGCATATGCCCTCACCTGTTTTAAATGTTGTTGTTCTTGCTGCCGGAAAAGGCACAAGAATGCGTTCAAATTTACCCAAAGTACTGCACCCGGTGGCGCAAAAGCCGATGGTGCAGCATGTGCTCGATACTGCGTTGCTAGTAGGTGCCAAGCAGTTACAGCTGGTATATGGCCACGGCGCCGAACAGCTGCAAGCGCACTTGGCGGAATTTTCCGAGCAGCATGGCGTAACTTGGGTGGAGCAGGCTGAGCAGCTAGGCACCGGGCACGCGGTGCAACAAACGATTCCAAATATTAGCGACAACGACACGGTATTGATTTTATACGGTGATGTGCCTCTTACTCGCCCAGAAACACTACAAAATTTGCTTGCGGCAAAAGCGAATAACGCACTGGCATTATTAACGGTTACCCTACCAGACCCAACCGGCTACGGCCGTATTGTACGCGATCAGCAAGGTGTGATTACCGGCATTGTTGAGCATAAAGATGCGAGCGCGCAAGAGCGTAAAATTACCGAAGTAAACACCGGCATGATGGCGGCCGATGGAAAAGCATTGAAACGTTGGCTTAATCAACTCAATAACAATAACGTTCAAGGCGAATATTACCTTACCGATATCGTGGCTATGGCAGCGGCCGAAGGCGTGAGCATTGCCAGTAGCCAACCAGCCGAAATAGCCGAAGTTGAAGGCGCAAATAATCGAGTGCAACTAGCCGCCCTCGAACGCGCTTACCAGCAACGCAAAGCAGAAGAATTAATGATTGCCGGTGCAACCCTACTCGACCCGGCCCGCATTGATGTGCGTGGCGAAGTGAGTGTAGGTGAAGATGTGGTGATTGACATCAATGTTGTGCTTGAGGGTAATGTGAGCATTGGTGATGGCGCCGTAATCGAACCGAATTGTGTGATTCGCGATAGCCAAATTGCTGCTGGTGCGCGCATTAAAGCAAACTCTGTTTTAGAGGGGGCTAGTGTGGGTGAAAATGCACAAGTTGGCCCCTTTGCACGCTTACGCCCGGGTACTAAGCTGGGTAACGCCGCCGCAGTGGGTAACTTTGTAGAAGTAAAAAATACCGAGTTCGGTGCTGGTGCAAAAGCCGGGCACTTAACTTATCTAGGTGATACGCAAATAGGCGCAGGTGCGAATATTGGTGCGGGCACCATCACCTGTAACTACGATGGCGCGAACAAACATAAAACAGAAATTGGTGCAGGTGCCTTTATTGGTTCAAATAGCTCCTTAGTAGCACCGGTGCGTATCGGTGAAAATGCCACTACAGGAGCCGGCTCGGTGGTAACGAACAATGTAGCCGATGGTGAGCTGGCCGTTGGCCGGGCAAAACAAAGAAATATATCAGGTTGGCAACGGCCAACTAAAAAGGGAGCAGAATAAGTATGTGTGGAATCGTTGGAGCAACCGCTGAGCGCCGCGTTGCGGGCATTTTACTGGAAGGTTTACGCCGCTTAGAGTATCGCGGTTATGATTCAGCAGGTATGGCCTTGTTGAACGATAGTGGCCTGCATCAAGTGCGCCGTGTGGGCAAAGTACAAGCCCTTGCTGATGCACTCGAGGAAACCGGTATCAATGGCTCTAGCGGTATTGCCCACACCCGTTGGGCCACCCATGGTGGCGTTACCGAAGCGAATGCGCATCCACACTTCTCGAACGGCACCTTAGCCGTAGTGCATAACGGCATTATTGAAAACCACGAAGAGCTGCGGAAAAAACTGCAAGGTCTGGGCTATGTATTCACCTCGCAAACCGATACCGAAGTGATTTGCCATTTGATGCATCATGAGCTTGAGCAAGGTGTTAGTTTGCTTACCGCGCTACAAGCCACGGCAAAACAGCTCGATGGCGCTTATGGTACGGTGATTATGGATAAGCGTAATCCCGGCGAGCTAGTGGTAGCACGTTCCGGTAGCCCACTGGTAATCGGCCTCGGCATCGGTGAAAACTTTATTGCCTCGGATCAACTTGCGCTATTGCCAGTAACACGGAACTTTATCTATCTTGAAGAGGGCGATGTAGCCGCTATTGATCGCGATTCAGTGCGTATTTTTGATAGTGCTGGAGAACCCGTTGAGCGTGAGCAGGTTACCTCCGATCTGCAATACGATGCCGGTGGTAAAGGCGAATATCGCCACTACATGCTAAAAGAAATTCATGAGCAGCCAATTTCAGTGCGCAATACCTTGGAAGGCCGCGTTACCGCTGATCAGGTTATGGTTGAAGCTTTTGGCGAAAATGCAGCTGAGATATTCCAAGATATACGCCACGTGCAAATTATTGCGTGTGGTACCAGCTACCACGCAGGTATGGTTGCTCGTTATTGGTTAGAGGAATATGCCGGCGTTTCCTGTAACGTAGAAATTGCTTCTGAGTTCCGTTACCGCAAATCGCACGTATTCCCGGGTAGCTTGTTGCTTACTATTTCGCAATCGGGCGAAACCGCCGATACCTTGGCAGCATTGCGCCTAGCGAAAACACTCGGCTACCGCTCCAGCTTAACTATTTGTAATGTGGCCACATCATCGATGGTGCGCGAATCTGATTTAGCGTTTCAAACCCGCGCCGGTGCAGAGATAGGCGTGGCGTCCACCAAGGCGTTCACCACGCAGCTTGTGGGCCTACTTATGCTGGTAGCTGCCTTGGGCCGCTACAACGGTATGGATAAAGCGGTAGAAGCCCGCATTGCCCATGCGTTGGCAACATTACCCACCAAGCTTGAGCAAGCGTTGAAAATCACGGCCGAAATTGAAGAACTAGCCGAAGAATTTGCCGACAAAGACCATAGCTTGTTCCTTGGCCGTGGCGATCAATACCCAATCGCAATGGAGGGCGCGTTAAAGCTAAAAGAAATTAGCTACATTCACGCCGAAGCATACGCCGCAGGTGAGTTGAAGCATGGCCCGTTAGCGTTGATTGATGCGGAGATGCCGGTAATTGTGGTAGCGCCAAATAACGAGCTACTCGAAAAGCTAAAATCTAACGTGGAAGAAGTACGGGCACGTGGCGGTATAATGTATGTATTCGCCGACAAAGATGCGCATTTCAAAAGTGATGAAACCATGCGCGTAATCAACCTTGATCACGTCGATGCCATCGTAGCGCCCATCGTATACACCTTGCCGCTCCAGCTATTGAGCTACTACGTTGCCATTATCAAAGGCACCGATGTGGATCAGCCGCGGAATTTGGCAAAGAGCGTTACAGTTGAATAAAGTGGTTCAATAATTGATGAAATATTTAAAAGGGCTGCTATTTCTAGCAGCCCTTGCGGTTGTTCTGGTGTTATTTTTCGGGGTGTTCTTTTATCTACCCTCGTATTTTCTCGTGCTCGGCGTTTTGAAGCTGGTTAACTGGCTTATTATCGATGTTAACTTTGCCGCACTGGGAATAAAATTACTGCTGCACGGCAGCGCCTTTATCTTAATGTTTCTATTTTTCGCGATCACCGCTCTTAATTCGGTACTGAACGGTGATGTGAACATAAAGCGTTAACCTATTTGTTTTCCAATTTATCTTCTGTGCGCAGTTCAAAATCACTGGTATCGTGGCGCTCGTGTAGCTGTTCATGAGGCTCACCCCAAGCGCGGTTTACCATGCGCCCACGTTTAACGGCGGGGCGCGCCGCAATTTCATCGGTCCAGCGGAGCACATTTTTGTAGGTGTGCGCTTCGATAAACTCAGCCGCCTCATACACCTCGTTTTTTACCAAGGCGCCATACCAAGGCCAAATTGCCATATCGGCGATGGTGTATTCGTTACCAGCGATAAAGCGGTTATTGGCGAGTTGCTTATCAAGCACATCGAGCTGGCGCTTAATTTCCATGGTGTAGCGATCGATAGGATATTCAAATTTCTCTGGGGCGTAGGCGTAAAAATGGCCAAAACCGCCACCTAATATAGGGGCACTGCCCATTTGCCAGAATAACCAATTCATACATTCAGTGCGTTGTGCAGGGGCCGCTGGAATAAACTTACCGAACTTCTCGGCCAAATAAAGCAATATAGAACCCGATTCAAATAAACGCGTTGGTGGCGTTGTGGTGGTATCAAGTAGCGCTGGAATTTTCGAGTTTGGGTTTACTTCAACAAAGCCCGAGCTAAATTGCTCGCCTTCCATAATGTTCACCAACCAAGCATCGTATTCAGCTTCCTTAAAGCCCGCTTCGAGCAACTCTTCAAGGAGGATGGTTACTTTCACGCCGTTCGGCGTAGCCAGTGAGTATAGCTGAAACGGATGCTTACCCTCGGGTAGCGCTTTTTCATGGGTAGCACCGGCTATTGGGCGATTAATATTAGCGAATTTT
This sequence comes from Aliidiomarina iranensis, assembly GCF_003987135.1. Lineage (GTDB taxonomy): Bacteria > Pseudomonadota > Gammaproteobacteria > Enterobacterales > Alteromonadaceae > Aliidiomarina > Aliidiomarina iranensis. Next base: position 37,360 of record NZ_PIPJ01000001.1, on the reverse strand, counting down.
CCACCACTTTCTTGGTTCCATTGCCATACTTTCGGCGGCGTGTAGGGCTTATTCGGCATAGTGAACCTCGCTTGTGTTAATCTATTACTGTTAATTAAGTACTATAAAGCATACTTTGCTGGGTAACATACCCTATTACGTGCCTTCTCTGGAATTTAGTTGTGTTGATATGGCAAAACCACGAAAAAAATTACCGGCTCGCGCTGTAGATATCTTTTGCGCGAACTGCAAAACCAAATTGTTTAAGTACCGCAAGGGTGGCAAAGGTGCGCTTATCAAATGTTTTGTCGAGCGTATTACCGAAGATTTCACCACCACCCCATGCCATTGCCCGAACTGCCAACAAGAATTTGCTCGCGAAACCATGATTCGGGGCGCGCCAGCATTTAAGATGATTGGCGGAAAAGTAACCCATAAGTAGTTAATTTTGAAAAATTTGTGGAAAAATCGCCGTTTGCAAAGTTTAATAGCCCACGAAATCCACAGCGAGGCTGTTTTACGTAGTTTGTGATTGAGGTAAAGCATTATGATTAGCCGCATAAAAAGATTCCCCCGCCGTTACCGCGCTCTATTACTCATATCCTTAGTTATGCTTACCTACCTTTTGCTCGGTAGAGAAATGTTTCGCTATATCGGTATGTGGACGCTGATCATCTTCCTATTATTCCCGGAATCTTTGAGCAGCAAAATACCAGCCGATAAAACCAAAGATATGTTGGGCTTACTTGCGCGCCACGAGGATCGGCTGCGAGTAGGAATGGAACAAGTTGCTATCAGTATGGTTAAAAAAGTAGCCATTGATGAATATGATGAGCGCTATGGCATTATTTCATTTCCATATACAAACAAAATTAGCGCCAGCTATTACTTTCCTATTGAGCAGCTTCCGGCAGTACGCGCTTGGTTTAAGAACACGATACCGGAGCTCGAAATCGTGCGTTAAGTACGTCCATTATTAGTTGCTAATATAAATGAGTGCGTTATGCTTTGAGTGTGCTTTGGTTAAGAAAAGTTATGAGTTACGAAAAGAAATGAGGTGAAGCAATGAAAAACGCAATGGATTTAGTGGCAGAAGCGAAGGCGAAAATTAATGAAGTTTCGGTTAACGATGCGCCAAATGAAATTCAAAAATCAGATGTTCTGATCGATGTACGCGAGCCGGATGAATTCCGTGCCGGCCACATTGCCGGTGCGGTGAATATACCCCGCGGTATGCTTGAGTTTAAATTGAGTGGTATGCCTGAGTTGCAAGATCGTGATAAGCGCGTGGTGGTGTATTGCAAAACCAGCGGCCGTGGTGCTTTGGCCGCTGTGGCGTTAAAAGAAATGGGTTATTTGCAAGTGCACTCAATTAGTGGTGGTTTAGATGCTTGGATAGAAGCTGGCAAACCCACTGTGAAACCGGATTTGCCAGAGTTTGGTTAAACTAAAAATCAATCACTTGCTGCACAACCGCTTTAATTTGTTTAACTTGGTTGCCATCTTTTAGCGCACCTTGTTCATCAAAAGCTTGATCAGCTTGGCCCAACGCAAATTGCGCTGGCGCTACCCACATACTCAGTTTTGCCAGCTGATCCCGCAGGAGCAACAAGGAACGCAAGCCACCTAAAGCACCTGGTGAGGCAGAAACGATACCCACTACTTTTCCTTTGATTAACTCAATACCAGAATCGCCATTGGCTTGCTTGCGCGTTAGCCAATCGAGCGTATTTTTCACCAGCGCAGGCACGGCACCGTTGTATTCAGGGGTGCTAATTAATAGGCCATCATGGCGGGCAAGAATCGATTGCAGCTCGCGCACCTTGGCGGGCATGCCCTCAGTTTCAATGTCTTCATTAAAAATAGGTAACGGGAAATCGTTCAAATCGAGCACGGTTACTTCCGCGCCAGCCGCTTCGGCTTCTTTTGCCACGTAGGCAATTAGTTTTCTGTTGAGCGAATCTTTTCTTAGGCTTCCGGCGAACGCTAAAAGCTTTTTGGGTTGATTAGAGGCCATTGATTACTCCGTTTATTGTTGCTCTGAATTTGTTGCTCTGAATTTATCGTTCTAAATAAAACTCTGGAACAGCTGCAGGGATCTACGCGGCCATTGCCGTTATTGTTCATTTTCATAATTAATGCTCAACGCCATGGTACCTCTGGACCGAGTATGCGAGCTGCGTTAGGATTTGCAATCGCACCAAAGCGCTCGCGTTGTGTGTACCAATCGCGCTGTGCTGCACTTATATATGCTTTACTGTGGCCTACATAGTTCCACCAAATGGTAACGTTTTGCTGAAAAGGTTTACCACCAATCAGCAGAATACGCGAGCCCTGCTCGGCTTTCAGTGTAACATTGTGGGTACCATCTTTATGCTCGCGCGAACAAAGCACGGCGAGCTCATCTTGTGCATAGTGTTCACCACCCAGTTCAAACCCGCCTTCAAGCGCCAGCACGCCGTATTCGAAGGCGTTCTCAAGATTTAGCTCAATGCTTTCAGGTTGTGGAAACTCAAAATCGACACCCACGATAGGCGAAAAATGTAAGGTGGGCGCTTCATGCTCGGCGTAAGTGCCAATCAACACGGTGCCAGACACCGATTTCTCGGTGAACTTTGGAAGCTGAGTATAGTGATCGAAGCGTGGGGCGATGTCGGCTTTATCTTCGGGTAAAGCAATCCATAGCTGGGCAGCGTGAAGCGCTTTTTCGGCTCCTTCGGTAAACTGAGAAGATTCGGTGTGGCAAATGCCGTGCCCGGCGGTCATTAAATTAACTTGGCCCGGTTTAATCAGTTGTTCCGAACCTAAACTATCGCGATGCAGCACGGTTCCTGCCAGCATCCAAGTGAAGGTTTGCAGGCAGGTGTGTGGATGTGGGCCTACTTGCATGCCTTCGCTATCGGCCGCAAATCGCACAGGCCCCGCATGATCAAGAAAACACCAAGGCCCTATCATCCGTTGTTCCTTGGTGGGCAAAGCGCGAGCAACCGGAATGCCACCTACCTCTGATATGCGGGCTTGGATACGCTTGTTGCAGTTGGTTACGCCGCTGGCGATGTAACTTTTGCCAGGATCATGTTGATTACTCATGGTACTAATCCTTTTGTTCTGCGCTTTGCTCTTCGTTTTGATTATCGCGATGATGCGGTGATAACTGCTCGGCTTTTGAAAGTACTTTGTATACGCCCTGCATACTCGGGATATGACTTGCAATAACCATAATAACTGTCATTAGAGGTACAGCAATAAAAACACCTACTGGGCCCCACAGCCAACCCCAGAAGAATATAGCAACAAAAATAATAACCGGATTCACAGCCAATCGCATGCCATGGATATAAGGCTCTAAAAAGAAGCCCACAAGGCTGGTAAGCACCATAAAGCTCGCAGGTACAATGGCTATCATCCATAGTTCATCGAAGCTCGCCACCGAAACAATAGTAAGCAAACCAAATGCAATCATAACGCCTAGATAAGGAATAAATCGTGTGAGGCCCACTACCACACCCCATATTACCGGAGTAGGTAGGCCGACAGCCCATGCAATTAAACCAATCGCGGTACCGAGTGCTATATTCGTAAGTGTGATTACCCCTAAATACCGAGCTACGTGTTCTTGCCCATTCCGAACAATACGCATCATGATAAGGCGTTTTTCGCGTGAAAGTTGGGCTGCGAGATTCAACAACATTCGATCGCCGCTAACCAGTAGAAAATAGGTGAGTGCCAAAGCCAACAATACGCCAGCTGCTGTTTGATAAGCCCCTTCGGCTAGCTGGCTCCGCCATGACTCGGTTTGCAACACCACAGTTTGCGTTGTTCCTTGCTCTTCCTCGCCCATCTCTTCGTTAAGCTGCTTTTCTAACTGCTCGGCTGTACTGGTGATTCGCTCTATTCGTTGTTGTACTTCGCTTTCCCCCACAAAAAGCTGGGATACTGTGGAGGGCGCACGTTCTGCCCATTCTAATAACGGGCCACTCATGGCGGCACCTACCCCAACTAAGCCGCCGATCAGGGTTAACAGTAACACCAAAGCTGAAATAGCTTTCGGGATGCCGAAGCGCTTTAAAAGTGATTCCACAACTGGCGATAAAAGCAATGTAACCAGCATGGCGAGCACCATCGGCAAAACCACCTCATGAGCCAGATAAAAAGTGTATAAAATGGCTAGGATAAAGAGGCCATAAATCGGTGTGGCGAGGTCGGTGAGGTTGCGTTCTTGCTTTTTCATGGAATAACTCCGTTCCTTTGGCGGTAACTTTCTCTATCGATAACTATAGAGCATTCATAACTTGAGAGCATGAATAACTTCGGTAGCAACTGTACTATGCCATAATACGGCTTCAGAGGGGGGATTGGCGGTTACGTGGCGTATGTCAGTTTACTGCCTGGCAGGGTTTTGTCGGCGTATTTTTAGCGATTTGCGGGTGTAATGGGTGCATGGTGATGAGCACCACAAACAACCTAATGCTGAATTTACGGAGCCAATAATGAACACGATAAAGCAACCAGAGAATAAATCAGAGAATCAACAAGAAGGTAATCGCAATATGCCAGAGAGCTCATTAAAAATGTTCAAAGGTGGCAACTTTTACTTTGATGTAAACGGCCAACAAGTAAGAGTATGGTTTTCCAGCTTTTCCGGTAAAGAAGAGATATATGTTAACGAAGCCTTAGTTTCGAGTAATCGATCTTGGCGGAAGATTAGTGAGCATGCATTTCATCTTGAGGGTGAAACCTATCGAGTTCGTGTGGGTGTTCGCAATTGGAGCGAAGCCTTTAAAGGCATTTATATTGCGGAATTATACCGGGGTAAAGAGCTGATTGATGAAGATGAAATTAATATGATTGGCGATGCGAAGGAACCTTTCAGCTGGCGGAAATTTGGTATTGGCTTATTGCCGTGGCTAATCGGTGGCTTCATTGTTGGCTTCCTAGGGAGCAAGTTTGCTTTCTCATTGTTTTCTTAAGGGGGCGATATGAATATCGATGCTTCCAAAATTCGAGAGGCGAGGCTTGCAAAAGGCTGGACCCAGCAACAGCTTGGTGATGTGAGTGCTTTGAGTTTACGCACGATTCAGCGCATTGAAAGCCAAGGCCAAGGTTCGTTAGAAACCTGTAATGCATTGTGTGCGGTGTTAGAACTCGAGCGCACAGAGGTATTACAAAAAACAGCGAACGCAAACAGCGATAAGCGCGTAATGCCGATTCGCCTGATCGGTGGTGCGTTGATCGTAGGTTTTTTTGCCGGCGTTGTATTTACTTTGCTGTTTTCGTTTCTCACTTAAAACAAGGCATATGCTGGCTTTTGCGGCTTACCCCCGGAGGAAAGCGCACGGGATTCGCGTTTTTTTCGGGGTTTTTTATTTACGGTTACGCAAACCACGTTTCGCAAACACACCTGAACCTATACGCGGGCGTGGCTCACCAGCCACGGTTGTTCGCCGCTGCCATTGCTGTACCAGCAAGCCAAAGATAATCAGTAGCAAACCGAAAATCGTAGCGGGATAGATAGTTTCGCCAATAATGAACGCCAGTAACATGAGCGAGATAAAGGGCGAAATAAAGATAAGGTTACTTATTTTCGCCGTGTTGGTGGCAAGTTTCATGGCCTTTAACCACAACACAAAGGTAAGGCCCATTTCGAACAGCCCCACGTAAGTTACCGCCGCCCAGCCCTGCCAAGGAATGCCACGCCAATCGGTAAAAATAAAGCTGGCGCCTAGAGAGAATGGCAGCGAAACCAAAAAGCAGATCAGCAGCGTTAGCACGGCATCGGTTTGGTGGCGGGTATTGAGAATCCAGTATCCGGCCCACAAAAATGTGGAGATAAGGGCAAGGGCTACACCCATCCCGCTGGTGAACTCTAGCGCTAACACATTACCTTGAGTAGCGATAATGAGCACCCCAAAATAGCCAAAAGCGCAGGCTATCCAATCACGTTTGCGTATTTTCTGCCCAAGGAACACTGCGGCCATTAATGTGAGAGCAATGGCCCAGGTGTAGTTTAAAGGCTGTGCTTGCGAGGCTGGTAATAAAGTATAAGCCTGAAACAGCACAAGGTAATACACCAACGGGTTAAGCAGGCCTAAACAGAGGTAGTAAAGCTTATGGCGCTTAAATTCCGGCACTATTTGTTCTAATCGCCCTTGGTAGAGCATAACGGCAAACAAAAACACAAATGAAACACAGCTGGCTGCCGCCACCATTTGCAGCGGCGTAAGGTATTGCAGGGTGATTTTAAAGGCGCTGGCCACGGTAGACCACAGCAACACCGCTGCAAGTGCGTAACCTAGTGCCTTCTTATCGGCTTGCAAATTTGTCACTATTACTCCGTTTCTTTAAGCTGCCGGCGGTGCGGTGGCCACAAACGAAGGTTGTTTCTGCGCTTGCGCTAAGAAGGCGAGCAACTTCGGGTAAGCGGAAAAATCTAAGCGGTTCCGATAAATTGCCCAATCTATGAAGCAGGCTAAACGAATCTGACCATCATACCATTGCATGTCTGAGGGCCATATGCGTGCTTCCAAGGCTTTTAATGTGCTTTGAATGCGCGCGGCTTGCCGTTGTAAATATGCATTCGAATCGCTATTTAACCCCTCGCGCTCAAGTAAGAACAAGTTAATGGCGGTATCTAAGCAGGTATTGGCTAAGCAGTAGAGCTCTAGGTTTGCGGTATCAGCAAAGAAAGATTGCCCGGCTTTTTCGCGTAAGTGCTTAAGAATAGACGTGGAATCGGTAAGTTGTATCTGGTCGTCTTGTAAAAAGGGCACACGCTGTGCCGGTGATTGCGCAGCACTTTGAGCGTAATCGGTTTCGATAAACTCATAATCGAGGCCGGAATCGGCTAAAACGATTCTAAGATGACGCACGAAAGGTGAGGTAAAGCTGCCAAATAATTGCATTTGTGATTGTGGTGCCGTGCTCATGGAGGTGTCCTTTTGCCGATGTTTTGCTCGCATTTTAGTTGTTTAGTGGCTGAGCTCAAGCACAGTAATAGCCCAGTAACAGCCCAGTAACATAAGGCATGCATCATGCCACTTCCCAATCCTTTTCAGCAAGTATTTCTGATTTGCAAAACGTTGAATAATTAACCGAATCATCACCCCGCTGTAACAAAAGTGTCATTACTAGCCCCTAAACTTGCAGCACGTTCATTACAGAAGTTCGTAAATGAGGAAAGCTAATGAAATGGCTTATGCAACTGCCTATGCAACTACAGCGCGTTGATGAGATTTCGTTCTTCTGGCTTAGCCGGCATTTGCGGCGTCCATCGGGTGGCTCTTTAGCTCGCTGGATTTCTAAAAGTGGCGATGGCTATGGCTACCTAATTTTCTGCCTCTTGGCCTTTGCCATTGGTGATGCCGATGCCGGTGCCTTGCTAACCCTGCTATTACTTGGCTTTTTAATTGAGTTACCGGTTTATTGGTTGCTTAAGAATACACTTCGTAGAACACGGCCTTACGAGCGCTCAGCGAAATTTACATCACTGATTAAGGCCAGCGATAAATTTAGTTTCCCCTCAGGGCACACAACCGCTGCGTTTATGTTTGCAAGCTTGTGTGCAACTCTGATGCCAAGCCTCTCTTTACTTGTATTTGCTTGGGCAGGCTTAATTGGCCTATCGAGAATAGCGCTAGGGGTTCATTATCCTACCGATATTTTGGCGGGTGCAGCATTAGGAACAGGCCTTGCATCCTTCACTTTAGTTGCGGCAAATGGCTGGTTAGTTTGATGCCGCTGAAGCACATTTTTGGCTACACGAACCATTTGCAATTGTAGTAAAAATCAACAGAGATACCGATATGAAAATTTTAGTTGGCGTTCAAGGTACAGGAAACGGCCATATCAGCCGGTGCCATGCATTATCGGAAGCATTTTCTGCGCACCCTGAAGTTGAAGTGAATTATCTGGTATCAGGCCGGGCGCGGGAAAAACTTTTCGATATGGATGCATTTGGTGATTTCCAATGGCGCCAAGGATTAAGTTTTCAGGTGCGTGAAGGCCGAATTTCGGTGCTGGATACCTTGAGCCAGAACCCATGGGGCCAGTTTTGGCAAGATGTACGCGATCTTGATTTAAGTAGCTACGATTTGGTGGTTACCGATTTTGAACCGGTTACCGCGTGGGCTGCTCGCCGCCAAGGTGTGCGTTGCATTGGCCTTGGCCGCCAATACGCTTTCTTCAAGCAAACTTCGGCGTTGCCTACAAATATTCTGCAGCGGGCAATGATGCGCCAGTTTGCACCCTGCGATACGGTTGTAGGCATGCATTGGGAAGATATTGGTACCCATGTGTTACCACCATTGATTCACCATGCACCGAACGTAGAACCTACGCTGGCGCGAGAAATTTTGGTGTACTTGCCATTTGAACCACTCGATCAAGTAATCGCATTGCTGCAAGATTTTCCAGAATATCAGTTTTCAGTTTATCACCCGGAAGCGAAACGCTCTGATCTTGGCCATATTCAGTGTTACGCGCCCTCTCGAAAAGGCTTTGCTGAATCCTTTGCTCGTGCCGAAGGTGTGATTGCCAATGCGGGCTTTGAAACCAGTAGCGAGGCACTTGCTTACGGTAAAAAACTGCTAGTAAAACCACTCTCCGGGCAATTTGAACAGCTCGCCAATGCCTATTGTTTGGAGCACCGACAACTCGCATCGGTAATGGAATCACTGAATGCGAATTACGTAGAAAGTTGGCTAGAAAATGCATTGGCGATGCGCATGGATTGGCCAGATGTTGGCCCAGCGCTTGCTACTTGGTTTGCTAATGGCGCCAAAGAACCGGTAACCATCTTGCACGAACGCCTCTGGCAAAATAGCCAACGCATTGCGCTATCGGCCTGATTAGATTTGGGATTTTTCCAGCGCTCGCAGTGAACCGTTCGGAATGAAACTTCAACTATAAATAAAAAGCCGGAGCAACTTGAGCTGCTCCGGCATATTTGTTTTGGCGAATGAAGTGAAATCGCGAACCTTTAGTTACGCTGCGCTTCGCTCTCTAAACGTAAGGCCTCAAATTCATTGCCTTCAGCCCATTGTGGCCACACTCGGCTATTCGCCAAATCATTGCCAACCCGAAAGAACACCCACAGATCTTGGTGGATGCCGCGTAAATCCCATTCTGGGTTAAACTTATCGGCTACTTTGTGATAGCGGTTGGCGAGGAAATCACTGACTTCACGTTGGCCGTATTCAGGGCCTTCGAAGAAGTGATCAACACCACCTTTGGCATACAATACCGGCACGCCTTGTTTGGCTAAGCTGAAGTGATCTGAGCGGTAGAAAATGCCAGCCTCAGGGTTGCCTTCGGGTGCTAAATAACGATTTTGCGCAATCACGTGCGGCTCAGCAAAATTTTGCATATCGGAATTATTCCAGCCTACAACCACAAAATCTTTTACCGGGCCGTGGGCATACAGCATATCGATATTGATACCGGCTACGGTTTTTTCGAGTGGTAGCAATGGATTTTCACCATACCAAGCCGAACCCAATAAGCCTCGCTCCTCTGCGCCTACGAAGGCAAATACAATGGAACGCTCAGGTTGTTCGCCGGCGGCGAATTTTTCTGCCATCGCAAGTAAACCGGCGGTACCAGTGGCGTTATCTTGCGCGCCGTTGAAGATTTCACCGCTGATTGGATCAACACCCATGTGGTCCCAGTGCGCCATATAAATAATGTGCTCTTCTGGGTATTTGCTACCTTCAATCATACCCACAATGTTGTAGGTATCGAGATCAGAGAATTCGTTTTCTACGATCATAGAAACTTCGGTATTCAATGATACAGGTGTAAAATCACTGCTCAATGCAAGCTCATGGGCTTCTTCTAGGCTCATGCCCGCATTGGCAAATAGTTTTTCTGCCGCATCGGCGTTTACCCAACCTTCAAGCTCAGCTCGGTGCATGTTGCGATTTTCAGTTTTCATGGTAAAGCGAACCGGTGAACCGCCCGCGATCACGCCCCAGCCATAACCTGCGGGGCCATCTTCATGAATAACAATAGCGCCGGTAGCACCTTGGCGTGCCGCTTCTTCGAATTTATATGTCCAACGGCCGTAGTATGTCATGGCGTTGCCATTAAACACCGCTGGATCTTGCGTGGCGTACCCCGGGTCGTTCACAAACATCACCACGGTTTTGCCTGCAACATCGAGGCCTTCATAATCGTTCCAACCAAACTCTGGCGCAACAATGCCGTAACCTACGAATACCATTTCGCTGTTCTCAACGTTTATGGAATCAACTACGCGGTTAGTCCAGCCCATCATTTCGGTGCGGTATTCAAGGCTGCTTTCTTCGCCATTGTGGCTTAGCGCCATATCTGTTACTCGGCTCGGGGCAATGCGTACAAGAGGCACAGCCTGGGTGTAATCTTCATTGGTTAATGATGTAACGCCGAGCTCGCGGAAAATATCGGTAATGTATTCAATGGTAAGCTCTTCACCGCGCGTGCCTGGCGCTCGGCCCTCAAATTCATCTGAGGAGAGCGTTTCTAAGTGGCTGCGGTAGGTATCGGTGAAATGGCTATCAACCAAGCCTTCGGCATCGGTTTGTGGCGGGTAAGGCCGTACATCAGTTTCTGTAGCTGGCGCACAAGCGGCAACTAAAAACAGCGCTGATGCACACAGGGTTAAATGGCGCATGTATGGTTCCTCTTCTATTTATTGTGTAGCGCGTAATGACAACGAACGTGGTGTTAACACAATGATAGCTTAAATCGAGAAAAATTGAGAGGAACAATTGGCACTAGAAAACGCATAAAAAAAGGGCTGCCGAAGCAGCCCTCCTACCTTAGCTCGCGCTTTCGTGCATACACACGATTCGTTAGTTCAACGCTAGCTCAGTAGCTTTTAGTGGTATACGCTACGCATCATCAGATTCGCGCATTTCTTCCACTTTCTCTTGAATTTCTGGGTCGTTCTGTAGGCGATAGGCCATCGCATTGTACTCTTCTACAGTTAAACCAGAATCTTCAACAGATGCCACCATTTCTTGTTGAGCATTCATTTGTAGCTGTTGCGCTTCTTCCTGCGTTTCTACATTTTCTAAAGCTTCAACAAACTCGTTGTTAATGCGCTCAATGTGATCGATAGCAACCACAAACATTTCAAGTTGCTCATCAGTGATGGGTTGATTTGCCATTTCTTCCATTTGCTGCTGGGCGTAGGCACGCGCATCTTCATCTTGCGCCAAAGCTGGCATTGAAAACATGGCGGCTGCAACTGCTGATAATACAAAAGTACGTTTTAACATAGTGTCCTCCTTCAAGAACTCTGTGATTTAAAGTGTTGTCACTTGAACAAGAAGCGAAAACCATGCCAACTTTTTGTATTTTTATCTAAATCACTGTTTATTTTGGAGTAAATAGATTTATTCATTGTTGGGTTAAGTTACGAAGATGAATTTAAACCCATAGATGTGTATATTAATGACACATGAGGCATTTTTTCGAGTGCCAAAATTGGCACTTTTAAGTACGTTAGCTCGTTTCCAAGGTTAATGAAATGCGCAGTACATCGGCGCAGCACGAAGGCAAAGCACATAAGCAAAGCACAAAGGTGAAATAGGTGAACAGATGGCATTGACTAAAAAATCAGCTGTGTTGCGGCTTTCCGGGATTCAGCGAGCCCTACTGATTTATGTGGTAGTGCCGATTTTGGTTATCGTTGGCGTTGGCATTGGCTTTGGTTTAGAGCGCATTAATGTGCAGGAGCAAGAACGCCTAAAAGAGGATCTTGAACTTCTTGGGCGCGCCATTCGCGTGCCGGTTGGCGAGGCGCTTGCGGCAAACGATGAAGAAGCCGTGCAACGCGCGCTAGATTCGGTATTCGAAATTGGCCGCATTTACGGCGCTTCCGTGTTTGATGTAAATGGAAACCGCATTGCGGTTGCAGGTATTGCTGAGCGTGATTTATCGAGAAGCCGCGTAGCGCAAGAATTAGTAATGACAGGTGAGCAGCAAGAGCGTGTGCGGCAGATATCAGGCGTGCGCATGTTCTCCCATTTTATTCCGGTATTCGATGATTTACGCCAAGCCAATGGCTTTATTCAAATTAACCGGCAGGCTAGTGATTTCGATACCGCGTTCGCGCGTTTAAGTGCTTGGGCGTGGGGTATTTGGATGGCCATGGCATTGTTAACCTTTACCATCGTTATATTTGGCCATTATCGGGGTGTGGGCCGCTATGTGAATCAGTTAACTGAAAGTATGCACCGTGTGGAAGCTGGTGAGAGAAATTACCGCGCATCAGAAAACGGCCCTAGTGAGCTTGCCGCTATCGCCCATGGCTTGAACCGCATGCTCGATAGTATGCAAAAGAACGAAGCAGCGCTCGAAGCTCATCGTTTACATGAGCAAGAAATGCAGCGAAAACTGCAGTATCAAGAAAAAATGGCGGCGATTGGTGGCGTTGCTTCAGGTGTTGCCCATGAGTTAGGCGCTCCCCTTACCATCATTGATGGCCGTGCTCGGCGGTTGCAGAAAAATAATCAAGATGCGGAATCAGAGCGGCAACTTACCGCAATTCGTGGGCAAGTAGGCCGGCTAACCCGCATTGTTCAGCAGTTATTAAATTATTGCCGGCCGCCGGCAGAACAAGAAACGCTTACATCTTCGGTGGCGATAGAAAAACTGTTACCAGAAATTCTGGATAACATAAGCCATGAACAGCCGGAAAACGGACCTCGGTTATCGGCTTCGGTGAGCCCTTTGTCGAGAGGTTTGCAGTTGATTGCGGATGAGGCCCGTTTAGAGCTCGCTTTGGTGAACTTGGTGCGCAATGCAGCACAGGTAGCGGAACAACATGTTGAGGTTCGCGCGCAAGTGGCTTGTGCACAAGAAGAACCAATGGCTGAAGATAAACTGAACGAAAGCAAAACGAATGAAGATAAAAAGCAACCGCCTTGCTCTCAGTGGTTACACATTGAGGTGCTCGATGATGGCCCTGGCCTTCCTGCTGGCACCTCAACAGAATCTTTGGTAACGCCTTTTTATACCACCAAGGGGCAAGGCGAAGGCACCGGTTTAGGCTTAGCTATAGTAGATAACGTGGTACGTGAACACCGGGGTATTTTAATCATTGAGAACCGAATAGATGGCACTCAAGGTTGCCGAGTATCAATGCAACTCCCTTTAGCCGTAGTAAATGAGGAATAATCATGGCGCGTGAACGAATCTATGTTGTGGAGGACGACCCAGGCTTAGCTGAGCTTCTAGTTGAGGAGCTCGAGAGTGAAGGGTTCAGTGTTCGCCATGCAGAATCAGTTGAAACTGCGTGGTCGGAAATTGAGAGTTGGCAACCGGCTTTGGTAATTAGTGATTTGCGATTACCTGGAGCCGATGGCATGGCGCTAATCCCGCAAGTAAAAGCCATGCCCGATGCGCCAGCAATGTTGCTAATTACCGCCTTTGGTACCGTGAATCAAGCGGTTGCAGCGCTGAAACAGGGTGCTGATGATTTCCTCACGAAACCGCTGGATATGGAGTATCTGCTGCATACGGTAGCAAAATTGTTGCAGCATCGGCGGTTAACTTCCGTGGTAGCTTCCATTCGCACCAATAAAACAGTGGAAACCTACCATGGCATGTTAGGCAAAAGCCGAGTGATGCGTGTGTTGTACCAACAAATTGAACAGGTAGCAGATGCCGATACGCCGGTATTAATTTTAGGTGAAAGTGGCACCGGGAAGGAGCTTGTGGCTCGCGCAATTCACAACGAAAGCAAACGCTGCGAAGCCCCTTTTACTGCGGTAAATTGCGCCGGAATACCTTCGGAATTAATGGAATCGGAGTTTTTCGGCCATGCTGCTGGAGCCTTTACTGGCGCGCAAAAAGCCCGCTCAGGTTTATTAAAAGAGGCCGAGGGTGGCACCTTATTGCTCGATGAAATTGGTGAAATGCCACTTGAGCTGCAAGCCAAATTACTACGAGTGTTGCAAGAGGGCACCATGCGGCCTGTGGGTACGGATCGGGAAGTTGCAGTTGATGTGCGCATTATTGCAGCCACTCACCGTGATTTAGAGCTGCGCGTGAAAGAAGGATCATTTCGCGAGGATTTATTCTACCGCTTAGAAACTTTAACGTTATCCGTACCTTCGCTGCGCGAGCGAGGCGATGATCGGGAATTGCTGGCGCAAAGCTTTTTGGCCGAACTTACCGCTGATAGCGAGCAGCAACCGGTATTTAGCCCAGAGGCCATGGATTGTTTGTATCAATACCCATTCCCGGGAAATGTGCGCGAACTGCACAACGCGATTGAGCGAGCGGTTACTTTTTGTAATGGCGAGGTAATAGAGCGAAGCCATTTACCAGAGCGCGTGCAAAACAACCTAGCAGCCGCCGTTGCCGCGGCGGATCGCAGTGAGGATGGTAACGCTGAGCATGAGAGTAGCCCAGAGCTAAAATCTTTAAACGAAGTTCAACAAGATTATGTGCGCTATGTGTTGCGAGAAACGGGTGGCAATAAACGCAAAGCGGCAGAAATTCTGGGGGTCACACGCCGTACGTTATATCGGTGGTTAGCAGAAGAAGCCTAAGTATAAGTTAGGCTTCCTAAAGCATTTCCGCAAAGGTGGCCGGTTACTAGCCAGATGCTAATTAATAACGCAGGGTTACTCCCGCCATCCAAATGCGCCCGGGGGCCGGTTCGAAAGTGCGGCCATTACCTTGGTTTACAACCACAGAGCCAACGTAGGCTTTATCGGTAATGTTCTCAACTCGGAACCAAGGTTCGAGTAGCCAAGAAGCATATTCAATCTCCCCACGAATAGCGAAATCCCAAAGTGTGTAACTTGGTGCGAAGCTATCGTTGGCATCGCTGGTTGCAACTCTTGAGCGTAACCGCTGTGCCAACAGAAGCTGCGCTCGGCGATCGCCATAAGGGCGCCATTCCCACTGTTGGAATAGGTTACTGCGGGCAAGGCCCGGTAAGCGTTGGCCACTGGCTGAATCGCCCGGTATGTCGCCATAACGTGCGTTTAGCCAAGTATAGCTTGCTTGCCAAGAGGCATTTGGATGAAAATCCCAACGCCCACTTATCTCAAAGCCTTCGCGCTCGGTTTCTGCGGCGTTGCGGTAAGTTGTGCGGCCATCATTATTTTGATCCACCACCAAATCGTTGCGGCTATCAATTAAGAACACACTACTTTGTAAGCGTAAATTTTGCTTTTGCAGCTTAATGCCCACTTCATGTTGGCGAATGCGTGCGGGCTGTAGATCGGTATTTAAACCGGAACCTTCGTTTTGATAGGCCATTTCTGTAAGGGTTGGCGTTTCAAAACCTTCACCAGTTGCAACGAAAATGCTGAGATCATCGCTAAATTGGTAGTTTAAGCCACTGCTCCAAGCATTTTCCCGATAATCCACGGCGCCGCTATCATCAGGGTTACCCTCAACAATAAAGCGATCGTTCACGGTAAAATCAATTTGGCTTGTGCGCAGGCCAGCTACCCAAACCCATTGTTCAGCAAATTGCCAATCACTAATCACCGATACGTCAGTGCTTTCAACGCGGCCGGTTTCATTGCGGCGTAAATCGCCACGAACACCAAAATCGTTCACGAAACCCAAACGTTCATCTTTTTGCTTTTCGTGATCAAGAGCCAATGTAAGCTGCCAAGGTGTATTGGCTAGCGGTGAAACCGTTGCGCTGGCATTGGCGCCGGTAAAGCTGCGCTGTAAATCAATCACCGCACCCGAGGCGGTAATAGCTGAACCCGGAAAACCAAGGTATTGCTCGATATCACGCTGGCCGTTCCAAACCGAGGCTTGCCAGGTTAAGTTAGGCTGATTGAGTTGCCGTAATGTGAGCGATTGTTGCTGATGGCGAATGGTTTTTCGAGTGTTAAATCTAAGGGCCTGGCTTGCCGTTTGGGTTGGATCTTCACGCCATTGTGTGGGGCTCAACGCAGAAGGATCTTGCAATAGCGGCGCATCATTATCATCGATGCGCGCGATCAACTCGATGTCATCGGTGATATCGCGATACCAACGCAGTGCCCATTGATCGCGCTTTACATTGCTTTGTTCGCGATCGCCATCGGTGCGAAAGCGAGCGTAATCAGCGCTAAAGCTCTGTATTTCATCAACGTACACACCACGAATATGCTGGCGCTCGCGATTTGCACTACCAGTACTTAAGTTGGCAGAAACATAACTTTGCCAGGGGCGTTCGCTTTGTAAATCGATAACCCCGCCCGCGGAATTGCCATGAATAGCCGCTAACGGACCGCGCAATACTTCCACGGAACGTGGTTCATCGAGCAAAATACTAGAGGTTTGCGCCTGTCCATCGGGCATAGAAAGAGGAATACCATCAAGGCGCAAACGCACACCACGCACGCCAAAAGCGGCGCGAGCACCGAAGCCACGTAAGGTTATACGCGTATCTTGGGCAAAGTTAAAACGCGTGTCTACTTGTAAGCCAGCAATGCCTTGCAATAATTCTGCCGCATCGGTGCGCATACCGGGGGCTTGTTGCCTTAAATCAACGCGCTCAACCGAAGCGGGCGTAGAAATCCAAGGCCGTGCCGTGCGCGTTGCTGTTACCACAATACGCTCAGGCGCTTCGAGTTCTGGTGATTCCCCTGCGCTTTCCAAACTCGCTTGCTCGGTAGCTTCCTGCGCTGCACCAGCTGGCACAAATAAAGTATTGAAAAAAAAGCTCGCAATAACTGCGAGCTTGATGTTTTTACTACGGGTTAACAACATGAAAAAACCTTATTCAGCTGGGCTCAAGCGTAAAATTTTAGCATTTTCGCGTTCATCAGTGAGAAGGTAGATGTAGCCATCAGGCCCTACTCGAACTTCACGAATACGATAATCCATATCCATCACTTCTTGATGAATAATGCGATCGCCATCTACTTCCAACCGAACTACTTGTTGGCCCCGAAGCGCACCAGCAAGTATATTGCCTTGCCACTCTGGAAATTTATCACCCTCATAGAAGTTCATTCCCGATACGGCAATAGAGGGTGTCCAGTGCCAAACTGGTTGCTCCATACCATCATTTTTGAAGCCAACCGCTTGTTCTAGCTCGCCGCCGCCGTATTCCTCACCATAGGTGATAACAGGCCAGCCATAGTTCAAGCCCGGCTCGGGCGCATTTACTTCATCACCACCTTGTGGTCCGTGTTCTACCGACCACACTTTATTAGTGCCCGGCTGAATATCAATACCTTGAATATTGCGATGCCCATAGGAATAGATTTCAGGTAACGCATCCTCATGGTTTACATAGGGGTTATCACTGGGCACCGTGCCATCTGGATGAATGCGAATCAGTGTACCGGTATGGCTATCCAGCTCCTGTGATTGCATCATTTGATGGCCACGGTCGCCTAAACCGATAAAAAGATGCTCGCCATCAGCGCTAAACACCATGCGGCCACCATAGTGCCGGCCGCCATCTACTTTCGGATAACCACTGAACACGCGGGTGAAATCATGTAAGGCGCCATCTTCAAGGCGCGCATGCGCAACTGCAGTACTCGTAATGTTACTGCCCTCGCTCTCCGGTTCCGACCAGCTGATATAGATGCGTTTTGATTCGGCGTAATCAGGGGCCAAAGTTACATCGAGTAGGCCGCCTTGATTGCGCACGCGCACTTCGGGTAAACCAGTAATGGGCTCGCCCAGCGTGCCATCCGCTTCTACAATTCTTAAGCGGCCGGGCAATTCGCTCACCAACATGCGGCCATCACCTAAAAAGGCTATTCCCCATGGGCGAACTAGGCCATCGGCCACAGTTTCAACATTCACATCGGCCCAACGGGTTTGAATGGGTTCTGCGTTTGCAATTCCAGAAGAAGCACTGCCCAGTGCGATAATCGCGGCGATACTTACACTCGATAATTTCATCTGCGGTAATCTCCTGCATGAACACTATTTTAAAGTGGATTCAGGTAACAGCTCAGCCAGCGTTTCCGCGAGTTTGCGGAAGGTTTGCCGGCGGCTTGTGGTGGGCCTAAATACTAATCCAATCTCTCGGTAGGCTTCACCATCACTCGGATCCGTTATGATTAATTCGGTACCATCTAAGATACCTGCATTAATCGCTAATTGTGGAACGAATGTAGCACCGTTTAAAGCCTCCGCCATTTGTATCAAGCTATGTAAGCTCGAAGCCGTAAACGGATTGATTTTCTCTTTGTTGCCTAAGCGGCAGGCCGTAACAGCATGGCCACTCATGCAATGTTCTTTTTCCAGAAGGAAAATACTTTTGTTTGGCAATTTATCATAGGCTACCGGTGTACCCGCCGCCACTGAGAGGTTGGGAGAAAGCGCCATCTTGAAATGATCTTTACCCACAACCCACTGTTGATTGCCCTGTAGATCTATAGGTAACGCAAGAATGAGCACATCTAGTTCACCATCTCGTAAATAATTCATTAATTGTTGAGTAGTATCTTCCCGAATAAACAGCTCTAACTTTGGGTATTTCTGTTGCAAGGTTTTACTTAACACACCCAATAAAAATGGCCCGATTGTAGGGATGCAGCCAATACGCAGAGGCCCCTCCATCACATTACCTTGGCTTTGTGCGTAGTTCACTAACTCTTCTGTGTGAGTAAGAATTAAGCGTGATTTATCGACAATTTCCTCGCCCATGGCGGTGAATAAAAAGGATTTGTGATCACGCTCAATAAGCTGGCAGCCAAGTTGATCCTCGAGGTTTTGAATGCCGCTGCTAAGCGTAGATTGGCTAACAAAACAAGCTTGCGCTGCACGATTAAAGTTTTGATGTTGATGAAGCGCTAATAGGTAGCTTAAATTCTTTAGGCTAGGAAGTTTGCTCATTTAATCCTCATCAGAAAGTTTTGCGCTAATTTTGGCCCCGAAAGCCAATTACGTTAATCGATTATGGTAATAGTTTTTTTCGGCTTTAATCAATACTACCACGTCTTTATCATATGCCCCGCATTTATGGTACCCACGTTAGCTCGCGCCTTTTGGGAGCGCCCTTTTTGTTCTCAGCGCGCCTGTGAACGTGGGAATAATATAGTAGTTAGGAGTAGTAATGTTAACAATCGGCGATAAGTTACCTGAATTTTCAGTAGTTGCAGCAAAACCTGGCTTTAACATGCCAGAAGAAAACGGCGAAAGTGCTTTCGAAACTATCACGCAAGATAGCTTTGAAGGTAAATGGAAAATTATTTTCTTTTACCCAAAAGATTTCACCTTTGTATGCCCAACAGAAATCGTTGAGTTTGCAAAACTAAATGAAGAATTTGAAGATCGTGATGCAGTTGTACTTGGTGGCAGCACAGATAACGAATTCGTAAAATTGGCATGGCGCCGTGAGCACCCAGACCTAAACGGCTTGAATCAGTATTCATTTGCCGATACCTCAGGCCAATTAGTAGATGGCCTAGGTGTGCGCGATAAAGAAGAAAGCGTAGCACTTCGTGCAACTTTCATCGTAGATCCACACAATGTAATTCAACACGTTTCTGTAAACGCGTTGAACGTTGGCCGTAACCCAAATGAAATCGTTCGTATTTTAGATGGCTTACAAACTGATGAACTGTGTCCATGTAACCGCCCATTAGGTGGCGATACTTTATAAGCTAACGCTTAGAAAGTGGCAGATGGCCGGTAGGATTACGAAGGGGCGGTAATGGTACTGCCCCTTTTTTTAAAGATGATAGATGTGGGAGTTGTTATGAGTATTGCAGAATACAAACAGTTGCTTGGTGATCACGGTAAAGATACTAAACTGAATTTATCAAACTTATTTAATAATGTTGATTCTTCAGGCTTAACGGCCGATCAATTTTACGGAACCGCGTTATCGCTAGTGTACAGCTTAGAAGAGAAAGAGCTGATTGCAGCGGTAGAAGCAGAAGCTGAAGGTAAGGTAGAAGCGAACGTATTTGGTGCGGCCAAATTGGCAGCAACCTTGATGTCGATGAACAACATCTACTATCGATTTTTGCACCTTTGTTCAGACAAACAATTTTCAAAACTTCCGGCGGGCCTGCGTATGAATGGTATGGCGAACCCGGGTGTTGATAAAGCGGATTTCGAACTTTATTCACTTGCTGTTTCAGCCTTGAACGGCTGCGGCATGTGTATCGATTCGCACGTAGGCGTGTTGTTGAAGCATGATATTTCCGCACAAGCGATTCAAACATCGATCAAATTAGCGTCGGTATTGAATGCGGCGAAAACAGCACGGGCGCTTGCTTAAAAAATACCCAATATTTTTCAAGCAGTGTCATAAATCTGACACGTCAGGGCGTTATTATCCTTCCCGAGTTTCCCTGGGGTGTAAGTGAACCACGGTTGTTCCCCCATAAAACCGTACCTTTAGCCCACCATTTTTTAATGGTGGGTTTTTTTTACGCTTTTTGCTCAGTATCGTTTTTGAATAGCTTTTCGAGTTGCAGCAGGCCTTGAATCACGAGAGCACCGATAACGAACGCCAGAACAGCATAACCGAGTTGATGGGAACCGAACTGTTCAGCGTAGGCGGCTGGGCTAACTAATTCATTATCGATTTGCCATGGCCAAATCCGAAATAGCGCGCCAAGCACAATACCCGATAGCAGTGCCAACATGGCATCATGGGCGCGCTTCAACGCATAGGTAAGGATTCGAGAGAAAATCATCAGGCCAGTTACGCAGCCTAGGGCAAAAAGCGCAAGCGTACCGAACTGTAAATTACTTACCGCGGCCGTAATCGGCGCATACATACCCATGATTAAGAGTAAAAAGCTACCGGAAATGCCGGGCAGAATCATGGCGCAAATAGCGATAAAGCCGGCACCAAAGAATAACCATGCCGAGGGGTTGGTTTGCATTGGTGTTAGCGTGGTGATCAGCATGGCGAATATCGCGCCGAGAACAAATAAAATACTGCGCAATAAATTCCATTTAATATTACGAACAAGCAGCGGTAGTGAGGCGATTATCAAGCCATTAAAAAACGCCCAGAGGGGAACAGGTTGATATTCCAGTAGATACACAATCAGATTAGCGAGGCTAAAAATAGCTAAGAGAATACCGCCAAATAAGCAGAGCAAAAACGCACCATCTATGTGCTGCCAAAGATTTTTAAACTTGCCACGCAAGAGCAAGCGAACAGCTATCATATTGAAGGATGTGAGCGCCCCAAGAAAGCGCTCATAGATACCGAGAATGAAGGCTAATGTACCGCCAGAAACGCCAGGCACGATATCGGCAGTTCCCATGGCAATGCCTTTAATCATCCACTGTAAATAATTTTTCATTGATGTTTCTTCCACTGAAATGTTGGTTGCGAAGTGTACCTGATTGGTGATTATGTGTCTTTCTCTGTTACAATCGCAGGGTTATTTTACTGTGTTTTAGCCGCATCTCGCAAAACGGAATACCAGATGGATTACATTACTGCCTTTTGGCTTGCATTAGTACAGGGAATTACCGAGTTCTTACCCGTTTCCAGCCAAGCGCATTTGGTGTTGGCAGGGCAATGGATTGGCGAGGTTTATCAAGGTTTAGAGTTCGATGTTATTTTGCATGCCGGCTCATTAGTTGCGGTTGTAACTTACTTTCGTAAGGAAGTGTTTTCCATGGCCCGCGATTGGTTTAGCACGTTAGCCGGAGGCGAAAAAACCAAGGATTCCAAATTAGCGTGGTGGGTAATTATCGGCACTATCCCCGCTGGTGTATTGGGTATTTTGCTGAAAGACGCGGCCGAAGTTATTTTACGTAGCGAAGTGGTGATGGGCTTTGCTCTTATTATTTTCGGTATCTTTCTTGGCCTCGCGGATTGGAAAGGTAGCCGAAATCGTGATGAATACTCTTTAGGGCTCAAAGATGTATTAATTATTGGTTTTGCGCAGGCGCTGGCGCTTATCCCTGGTACATCACGATCAGGCATTACAATGACAGCGGCCCTTTTTCTAGGTTTAAACCGTGAATCTGCCGCCCGCTTTTCCTTCTTGCTCTCTATACCAATTATCGCCGCTGCTGGCCTATTACTTACTCTTGATTTGCTGCGTAATGGCAGCAACATGAGTTGGGATATTCTCTTAGTTGGCTTCGTGGTAGCGGTTATCAGCACCTATGCATGCATTCATTATTTTCTAGCCTTTATTAAGCGCATTGGTATGCAACCCTTTGTGATTTACCGAATTGTGTTGGGTGGCCTGCTGCTTTGGTATTTCCTGTAATCAAAGAAAACACCTGTAGTTAATTTTGAGGTTCTTGTTCTATGGAGAAAGCTATGTTGAAAAAGTTATCGTTCGTGGTGGTTGTGCTTTTCCTAACAAGTGCCCTGGCAAGTTGTACACCAAATTCAGAGCCGCAACCACAGGTATTGGAAGGGCAAATTTTCGGCACATTTTTTCAGGTAAGTATTGGCGCTCAGCATGAATTTGATGCAGCTGAAGTAGAAGCCGGTGTGATGGCTGTTTTGAATGAGATAGATCGGCAGATGTCCACTTATCGCGATGATTCGGTATTAATTGCGGTGAATAATGCGCCAGTTGGCGAACCTGTTGCCATTCCCGATGAGCTTTTTTATGTGTTAGCGCTTGGTTATGATGTGGCTGAAATATCTTCCGGAGCCTTTGATTATACTGTTGGCGGCTTAGTGAACTTGTGGGGGTTTGGCCCCGAAGCACGCATTACCAAAGCTCCTTCTGATGAACGTTTGCAAGAACGCTTAGAGCAAGTGGGCTACCAATATGTGCAACTTGATGCGGAGCAAAGAACTGTTACTCGCTTGCGTGATGTGTTTATCGATCTTTCCGGAATAGCAAAGGGCTATGCGGTTGATGAAGTAAGTGAATACTTACATAATTTGGGCTTAACGGATCATCTCATCAATATTGGTGGCGATTTGATTGCCCAAGGGCAACGTAACGAAAGCCAGCCATGGCGCATTGGTATTGAAGCGCCGAATGATAATCGGCAGGTAGTGCAATTTGTTTTGCCGTTGCGAGATACCGCCATGTTAGGTTCTGGTGATTATCGGAATTACTTTGAGTATGAAGGTATTCGTTATTCCCATACGATTAGCCCAATCACGGGCCGGCCTATTACCCATAAGCTAGCGGCTGTTAACGTATTGGGTGACAATGCAGCAGAGGCTGATGCTATGGCCACGGTATTGCTGGTACTGGGTGAAGAGCGCGGGCTAGCTTTCGCTAATGATTATGATATCGCTGCGCTCTTTACTTATCGGGAAAACGGCGAGTTCATGAGCTTGATGTCAGAGCGTTTCGAGCGTGAACATGCAGCAAATATGGAAAGGCCTACTTTAAATTAGCAATAGCTATAACACACATGGGCGCGTAGGCTTATAAGTTCTTGGATTTCGTTTATTTTTTCGCCGTGGGGTTGACCAAAGAGCGCCCCTTTTCTAAAATTATAACGTTTTTCGTAATGCGGAGAGAGTATCACTTGGATAGTTCACGACGAATAAGCCGTTCAGGTACGTTGAAGTCCCAGTCGCTCTGATCCAGTGTTACTGCGACTTTGCCGAGCTTGAGCGCTTAAGGTAGAGTTGCAGCACATTCCCTGCTAATCAGCAGATTCTGCACAACCACCCCAATCCGTGTGTTCTTTTGAGGATACTCTCAACAGCGATGTACGCTGGAAGAGGAGTTTGCCCATGAATCAAAATGTAATTGTATTACTGTTTCACAGTGCTTTCAGTACTGTGATTTGCTCTGGCCATGGGTTCATAACCAAGGGGATATGGGCATGACATACGAAGGTTATGAACACCTAATTGATCTTGTTGCGCAAGGTGATGAGCAAGCGTTAACGGCAGCGTTGGCGGAGATACCTGCGGCTGACGTTGCGGAATATATAGATCAAAACTTCGAAGTGTATAGTACCTTGGCGTTGCTGGATAAAATGCCAAGCGAGCAGCAGGCTGAAGTATTCGGTTATCTGCGCCCGAGTAATCAGGAAGAGCTTGCCAGCCATATGGAAGTTGGTGTACTAGCGCAGCTATTTCGTGATATGTCTTCGGATGAACGGGCCGATTTATACGCCTTATTAGATGTTAAGTTACAAGATGCGGTAATGCGCCGGTTGGCGAAAAAAGAACGCGAAGATTTGTTGCGTTTGGCCAGTTACGAAGAGGGCACGGTAGGCTCGGTAATGACTTCGGATTACGCGGTGATTCCGGTTTCCGGTACTGTTGATGATGCGTTGAAACGTTTGCGCCAAAGTGCGCCTGAGAAAGAAACAATTTACCAAACCTATGTTGTGGACCGTGAGCATAAGTTGCAAGGCGTGGTATCACTGCGCCAGCTGATCACCATGGCACCCAGCGAAAAAATTGAAGACATCATGACACGTGATGTGGTGCTGCTAAAACCAGATATGCCGCAATCAGAAGCTGCCCGAATTATCAGCCGCTATGATTTAATCGCCATCCCCGTGGTTTCTGATGATGATGTACTGATTGGCATGGTTACCTTCGATGACGCCATGGACGTTGTTGAGGAAGAAGATACCGATACCATGCACAAATCGGCAACGGTAGGTAAATTAGAGGGCGGGATTAAGGATGCCAGCCCGTTTTTGATTTATCGTAGCCGTATTAACTGGCTCGTATTGTTGGTGTTTGCCAACATTTTCTCGGGCATGGGCATGATCTACTTTGAAGATCTTATTGCCACAAACATTGCGTTGCTTTTCTTCTTGCCGCTGCTAATTGCTTCTGGCGGTAACACGGGAGCTCAGGCGGCTACCTTGATTGTTCGGGGTATGGCTACAAACGATGTTGAGAAAAAAGATTGGCTGTATATGTTAGGCAAAGAGCTGATGGTATCGGTAGGGTTAGGGGTTACCATGGCGGTAGCGATATCAACCGTGGCTTATTTCCGTGTTGATCCAGTTATCATTCCGATTGTAGCTTTGAGCATGGTAAGTATCGTTTTGGTGGGCAGTATTGTGGGCATTTTATTGCCATTTCTCTTAAAGCGTTTAGGCTGGGACCCAGCGGTTGCTAGTGCGCCTTTAGTAACCACCATTGCTGATGCCGGCGGGGTATTGATTTATTTTGGGATTGCAGCCACATTTTTAACGCTCAGCACACCCGTGTAAACCTTGATCCAGATCAGCGAAATGCCCTGATATTTGTGGGGAATGGGCGTATAATTCAACCATTCCCCTTGGTTTTACGAAATGGCAGGATATATCGTGGTTGATCATCGCTCGGAAAACTCAAAACGATCAGATAGTAGCCAAACTCAAGGCCAATCTGCGCAAGCAACGGCACTGACCTCTCAAGCAAAGGCACAGCCTATTACGGTGCAACCCGCACCGCCGCGTAAGAAAGTAAATATTCAAAAGCCTGATTCTGGCTCCGGTGGGAAAAAGCCTGGGAAAAACCATATTTATGTGCGCGAAACTGAGGGTAAAGTAGAAACCACTCGGCGCGTTTTAGGTTTTGTATTAATGGCCCTGTTCGCGGTATTACCATGGCTCACTTGGAATGGTGAACAGGCGATTCTGTTTAATATCATTGATCAGCGCTTCCGCATTTTCGGTATGACACTGTGGCCACAAGATCTCACGATTTTAGCTTGGATCTTTATGATTTCGGCGTTTGCGCTGTTTCTCATCACCACTTTGTACGGCCGAGTTTGGTGCGGCTTTACCTGCCCACAAACCACATGGACCTTCATTTTTATGTGGTTTGAACGAAAAATTGAAGGCAGCCGCCACCAGCGTATGAAGCTTGATGAGCGCAAGATGGATGGCGATAAGTTTGTTCGCAAATTCGCAAAGCATACTTCATGGATTATTGTAGCCCTGCTCACAGCAATGACATTTGTGGGCTATTTCACCGACATTCGTACTCTATTCACTGATTTTTGGTTCTTGCAATCGAGTGCTTGGGCTACCGGTAGTGTTTTATTTTTCACTTTCGCTACCTATGGCAATGCTGGCTGGATGCGGGAAATCATGTGTACGCACATGTGCCCTTATGCGCGTTTCCAATCTGCGATGTTTGATAAAGACACCTATATTGTGGCCTACGATGTAGAACGTGGGGAACCGCGAGGGCCGCGGAAACGTAAGGTTGACCCAGCATCGATTGGCAAAGGCGATTGCATTGATTGCAACCTGTGTGTTCAGGTATGCCCTACCGGTATTGATATTCGTAACGGCCTACAATATGAATGTATTAACTGCGGTGCCTGTATTGATGCCTGCGATGATGTCATGGAGAAAATGGGTTACCCGAAAAAACTCATTAGTTTCACCACACAAAGCCGTTTGGAAGGCGGGCAAACTAAAATATTCCGTTTCAAAAGTGTAGGCTATGGCTTAGCGTTAATTGCGCTCACCGTTTTGTTGGTTGTGGATATTCTATTGCGGGTACCGCTTGAGTTTGATGTTATTCGTGACCGCAACGCGCTGTATCGAGAAAACCAAGAAGGCTGGATAGAGAATGTATATACCTTACGTGTGATTAATAAATCACAACAGGTACAAACCTATCGGGTTAATGCGGTAGGCATCGAAGATATGCAATTGCAGGGAATTAACGAAATTCAGCTGGCGCCGGAAATGACAGAAACAATACCTGTTACAATAGCGGTAGACCCATACTTTTTAGATCAACCTTTGGTTGAAATAAATTTTCGGATCGAAGCTATTGATGATGCGCGTATCAGCAAAGAAGTACAAACAAACTTTATTTATCAATAATCGTTCCTGCCACTACTGGAGTGCCTTTGGCCGCTTTTAGTTTTCAAGATTTAACACCGGATTTCATTCTCGATGCGATAGAGGCCACTGGCCTCTATCCTACCTCTGGCTTGCTGGCACTG
Organism: Aliidiomarina iranensis; assembly: GCF_003987135.1. Taxonomy (GTDB): domain Bacteria; phylum Pseudomonadota; class Gammaproteobacteria; order Enterobacterales; family Alteromonadaceae; genus Aliidiomarina; species Aliidiomarina iranensis. Next base: position 10,589 of record NZ_PIPJ01000001.1, on the reverse strand, counting down.
AACAGTTATGAGAATCGGGTTTATCAATTTGTTGCCGAAGATGGTAAGCGTTATGTAGTGAAGTTTTACCGGCCCAATCGCTGGAGCGATGAACAAATACAAGAAGAGCATGATTTTACCTTTGCTTTGTATGATGCCGAAATTCCAGTGGTATGCCCGTTGAAAATGCCAACCAGCCTGCTGCACTATAAAGGCTATCGGTTCGCTTTATTCCCAAGTATTGGTGGCCGCGCTCTCGAGCCAGAGCAGCTCGATCAATTAGAAAACCTTGGCCGCCATTTAGGCCGTTTGCACATGATTGGCAAAGCACAGCCGTTTAAACATCGGCCACCGCTAGTTGATTTAAAAATGCTAGCCACGCATCAAGAGCGTTTACTCACCTGCCCTTTACTTCCTGATTCATTACGCGAATCCTTTGCTGCAATTTTAAAGCCGGTTGTGCAACGCTTGCAGAATATTGCTTGGCATGAACATGAGCAAATTCGGTTACATGGTGATTGCCATATTGGTAATTTACTTTGGCGCCCTGATGGCCTTACGTTGGTGGATTTTGATGATTGTCGGCAAGGCCCGGCGATTCAAGATTTATGGATGATGCTTTCGGGTGAACGTATGGAGCAACAAATTCAGTTGGAAACTCTGATTGAGGGTTATGAAGAGTTTGCAGAATTTAATCCAGCGCAGCTGCGTTTAATTGAACCTTTGCGCGCTTTTCGAATCATTCAGTATATGGCGTGGTTAGCTGAGCGTTGGAGTGATCCCGCATTTAAACGTAGCTTTAGCTGGTTTGCCGAACCGCGTTACTGGGAACAGCAGATATTGGCGTTAAAAGAACAGTTAGCTGCGTTCGATGATGATCCACTAAGCTTGCAGCCGAGTTTTAACTAACGGCATAATAGCTTTATTATCTCGATATTTGATTTGCTTGATAGTTCATAGGAAAACATAATGAAAAAGTTAGTAGTAGCACTATTTGCATTAGTATTTGTGGCTTTAGTGCCAGCGCAAGCACAAGAGTTTGAAGAAGGTGTGCATTACCGCGTGGTGGGTGATACACCTAGCCGTAATCCAGAAATTGTAGATTTCTTCTCTTTTTATTGTAATGGCTGTTATCAGTATGCGCCTTTTAGCGATATGTTGAAGGCGGAATTCGGTGATGCGTTTCAAAAATATCATGTGAACATTGTGGTTCCGAATGCCGCTATACGCGATAACATTCAGGCTATTTGGGCTACCGCCATTATGCTTGGTGTTGATGAGCAATTCAAAGAGCGGATGTTCCAAAAGCATTTTGTGCGTAATGATTTTACGAATAGTGTAGCGGAAGCGAAGCAGATTATGCTTGATTTAGGGGTTGAGGAAGAGCGCTATGATCGAGCTTTTGGTAGTATGCAAGTGCGTGGCTTGAGTAATCGTATGAGCTCTTTGCAACGGCAATTTAGCATCAGCCGTACGCCAACTTATATTGTTAATCGCCAATATGAAATGTTACCGGGTGGGTTTAGTAATTCTGCTAACTTTTTCCAAGACTATTTGAATCTTGCGCGTTACCTGATGGAAAAAGAATAATCAGCCACTGTATTTTTAACCTTCGTGTTCTTAACGGCCACATGCCGGAGTGATATCCATGGACGAGATGGTAGCTTTTTATAATCAGAGTATTACCTGGCTTGAACAGCACCCGCAGTTATATTTAGCTGCGGGTTTGTTTGTATTGTTTACCGTTGCTTGGTTGAGTAATGCTGTTTTTAAGCGTCTCTTAGTTCGTGGGTTAATGAAGGCGGTACGAGCAACACAGCTTGGAAAAGATAATGCATTGGCCAAATCAACCGTGATTTCACGTTTAGCCAATGTTATCCCTGCTCTAGTGTTGTGGGCTGGTATTGTTTTAGTACCGGGCATTCCCGAGATCGTAGTTGCCATTGTTCGTAATGTTACCAATGCGTTTATTATCCTTACCATCGCATTGGCGATCAACGCTACCCTTACCTTGATCAATACTATTTACGAGCGCCGCCCTGATTCTCATATGAAGCCGATTAAAGGCTACGTTCAAGTTATTAAAATCATTATTTATGCTGTTTCAGCAATATTAATTGTTGCCACGCTTATCGACCGCTCTCCAGTTATTTTATTGTCGGGCTTGGGCGCTATGGCGGCTGTGGTGCTTTTAGTATTCCAAGATACGCTACTTTCGCTCGTTGCCAGTATGCAAATATCATCGAATGATATAGTGCGGGTGGGTGATTGGGTGGAAATGCCCACGCTGAATGCTGATGGTGATGTTATTGATATCGCCTTGCACACAGTAAAGGTGCAAAATTGGGATAAAACCATTACCACTATCCCTACTCGCCGTTTTATTACCGATTCGTTTAAGAATTGGCGTGGTATGCAGGAATCTGGCGGTCGGCGTATTATGCGTAATATTTTGTTAGACCAGCAAAGTATTGGCTTTTTAAGTTCGGAAGAGAAAGAGCGCTTGAGCCGCTTTCGCTTATTACGTGATTACTTGCCAGAGAGGCAGAAAGAAATTGATGAATGGAATCAATCACTAAAAGATGAAGGCAAAGAACCTGCAAATACTCGGCGCATTACCAATATCGGCACATTTCGGGCTTATGTTCTGAATTACTTGAAAAGCCACCAAGGGATTCATCAAAACATGACACTCATGGTGCGCCAGCTTTCGCCAGGGCCTGATGGTTTACCACTGCAAGTATATGCTTTCACGAATACCACCGCTTGGGTAGAGTATGAGGGTATTCAATCGGATTTGTTTGATCACTTACTTTCTATTTTGCCTGAATTTGGCCTACGGGTTTATCAGCACCCAAGTGGTGTAGATTTGCGTTCGTTGCAAGGGTTCGGGAATAAAGGGGTAGAAGATGCAGAGCCTGGGAAAGAAACCTCATTAGGTGAAGAGGCACCAGAAAAGCAAATGGCTGACTCTGAGAATAGCTCGGGAAATGGCTCTGAAAACAAAAACTAAGCGTGAATCGTTAACCTAGAAAAAAGCCAGCCGTTTCATTGCGGCTGGCTTTTTTGTTAGCGATTAAGTACTTCCTCGATACGCTTATCTTTCAGTTCCCAACGGCTATTGAGCCAGCTTTGGAAATGATCACGAAACTCTGGGTCGTTAAAGTAATCACCGCGCAAATCATCGGTTACTGGGATCCGATCAATATACACATACACGCTCTGCAAACGGCCAGCGAGTAAATCTAACACAATAGATTTATCCGTTTGCCGATCCGGATATACCAAGGTGATATCTAACACCTCTTGGAATTGGTTACCCATGGCTTGTAGTGTGAATGAAGTACCACCTGCTTTTGGAGTAAGCAAATGCTGGTATGGGCTACCTTTTTGCTGATGCTTTATGGGTGTAAAACGGGTGCCCTCGCAGAAGTTAATCACCGTAGTTGGAATGTGCCGGAATTTCTCGCATTTCTCGCGAGTGGTAGCAATATCCTTTCCCTTTAGTTCTGGATTTTTAGCGATTTGTTCTTTGCTGTAGCGCTTCATAAAGGGCATATCTAGTACCCAGCAGCCCATACCAATAATGGGCACCCAAAGTAGTTGTTGCTTCAGGAAAAAGCGGGGCATGGGTAAGTTCTTTCGTGAGAGGTGCATTAATGCCACGATATCTACCCAGCTCTGGTGGTTGCATAGAATCATAAACCAGCCATCGCGATCATCTGGGATATCCCCTTCAATGTACCATTTTACTGGGTAACTAATACGGAACATCGCCGATACAGCATAAGCCCAAACGCGAAACGCGCCATTGGCAACACTGGAAATAAACCGCTGAAAACTAGGTATAGGGATAATGAATTTAAAGATCCCGAGCAAAATAACAATGATGCCGATTACGGTAGTTGTTAAAGCACCCCACAAAAAATTAATTAAAATTCGCAACGGCGCGGGTAAAAATTGCAACATAATCAAGCGTTCCCTGTTTATTCTTATTTTTATAATGATACCTGAAGTTTTACAGAACAGTAGAACCCCTTGCAAACAAAATAGATTCGCCTAATATATACTGTATATATGTACAGTATTTTGATTGAGGTGTTTCTTATGCAAGCGAATCTGCAGCAATTAATGGATAAAGGTGCGCTTTGGAAGGGGGGCGCATGGAAAAATAGTGAGCCTAATGGCGAGCGCAATGCTTTTGGTGAGGGCTCTGCGGCCGATTTTGTATCTACCGGCCAGCCACTTTTAGATCAAGCTTTGGGCGGTGGTTGGCGCGCCCGGCGCGTGCATGAATTGCAGTGTGAGTATGTTTTTGGTGGTGAATTAAGTTTGCTAGCACCGGCTATTGCTGAGGCTGCCAAAGCAGCGCGCCCGGTATTTTGGTTATCACCACCGGCTATACCTTATGCGCCCGGAATAGCGGGCATGTTACAGCAGGCTAAGGTAGCAAGCTCGCAGCAGGCGCAACATATCGTATTAACACCGGCAAATGAAGCGGATGCATTGTGGGCTGCGGAAACTATTTTGCATAGCGGGCAAGTAGGCGTATTACTGCTCTGGGCCGATAGTTTGAGTGCTACTGCGGTACGCCGTTTGCATTTGGCTGCCGCGGAAACCGATGCTTGGGTATTTGTGCTCACCGGCATACAAAATGAAGAAGCCCGTAGTTATGCCACCCGCCTACGGATTTTATTATTGCCCGATAAAGCCCATGCTATTACGGCCCATGCGCCGCGAGGGCAAGTGCAATGGCAGCTGTTAAAACGCCATGGTGGTTGGCCTATTCGTTTACCTCGCCAGCCTCTTCCGCGTTGGCCATCAGAGCGTGCCTGAAGGTTATTGAATATGTGGGTATATGTGCGGTTACCCTCGCTGCAGCTAGATCGTATGTTGGCTTTGCAGCCTGAGCTAGCGGAACGCGCGTTGGTGTTATATTGCGAGCAGCAGCAACGCGTGATGCAATGTAATAGTGTGGCCGCTAATCTGGGAATTCGCCCTGACAGCTCGCTTTCTGATGCTTGGTTGTTAGCCGAAGATCTCGTTCCGTATCGTTACCGTGAAGCGCAACAGCGGCATTTACTGCAGCATTTAGCCGCTGATCTGTATCAGGTTTTTGCAGCTATTAGCCTAGATCCACCGAATGGTTTGTGGCTAGATTTAAAGCCAATGCAAAAGCTTTATCCGGATACGCGGCAAAGTGAAAATCAATTACAGCTGCAATTAACGCCTTGGCAAGTTCGTTATCACTACGGCTTAGGGCAAACGCCATTAGTAGCGAAAATGCTGGCGCAATCAGATGTGGCAACGGTTGGTGATATACCTATTCAATACCTGCCATGCGATGATAAGTTGCAGGCACAGTTGGTGCGAATGGGGCTAAATACGCTTGGTGCGTTACAAGCTATTCCACGTGCTCTGGCCGGCCAGCGTTTAGGTAAAGAGTTAGTGCATTTGCTGGCGCGTATTCAAGGTGAACAGCATGAATCCTTGCATTATTTTCAGCCGCCCCTGTGGTTTTATCAGCGTTTAACCTTACTTGCCGAAACCTCTGGTTGGCAGGCTTTGCGCTTTCCATTAAAACGATTACTGCAAGAGCTAGAGCATTACTTAGAGGGGCGGCAGCAGGAAACGCGTTATTTATTGCTAACTTTTTATCACCGAGATATTGAACCAACAATATTAGAAATTGGCTTAGCCCATGGTGGTTATTTAGCTTCAGAGTTAGCTACATTTTGCCAATTGAAAATGGAATCACTTAAGCTGCCCGCTGCTGTTTTAGAGATAAGCATTCAAGCGAAGCAGCTGCAACCGCGTAGTAAGCAGCACGGTGATTTGCTTCAAGGTGGGCAGAAACAGCGAAAATCTTTACCACGGTTATTAAACGAGTTGCAGTTACGCTTGGGCCACTCGCGAGTATTTGCTGTGCAAAATCGCCACGATTGGCTACCCGAAAGAGCGTGGCAGCGCTCTGCTGCGGGCTCAGTACTGGCAACAACACATATTACGGGGCGGCCACTGTGGTTGCTGCCCAAACCTAAGCCGGTGCAAATACAGCAATGGTGTTTATTGCGTGGGCCGGAGCGCTATCAACCACCATGGTGGCAGCTTGCCGCCGATGATGCGGCGCATTTTAGCGCGCCAAAAGCGATGCAGGGTTCATCTAATGGTCAAAGTGCGGGTGTTGAACAATGTTCTGGGTATCGGGATTACTGGGTGGCGCGTAACCAGCGTGGCCAACCGGGTTGGCTGTTTTATGATTACCAACAAGAGTGTTGGTGGTTACATGGGTGGTTTAGTTAATGGCTTATGCAGAGCTACATTGCTTAAGCCACTACAGCTTTTTACGAGCGGCTTCGGCTCCCGGTGAATTAGTGGAGCGTGCGGCCGAGCTTGGATATCAAAGTATCGCGATCACGGATGAATGCTCTTTCGCGGGCTTGGTAAAAGCGTGGCAAGCAGCAAAAGCACTACCAGCGAATAGTGCTATGGCAAAGCACTTTCATTTAATTGCCGGCAGTGAATTTCGTTGTGCAACATTTGGTACCTTTGTGCTCTTGGTGCAAAACCGCAAAGGCTATGCAGAATTAGGTAAGTTTATTAGCCAATGTAGGCGCGCTGCAGAAAAAGGCAGTTATGCGTTTCATGCTCAGGATTTACTGAAAAGTGAGCTCACGCACTGTTTACTGCTTTGGAAGCCGCTCGCGGATGGCTCTTTATCACGAGCCGAAGGCTCTTTACCTCAAGCTGAAGGCTCTTTACCCCAAGCTGAAGGCTCTGCCTCTCATGCGCAACTGGTGTTAGCAGATAAATTGAAGCGGCATTTTTCGAGCCGTTGTTGGTTAATGTACCAGCGTTATTTACAGCCGAACGATCGCCAAGATATGCGCTCTTTTCGGCAACTTAGTGAAACCATGGATTGGCCGGTTGTGGCTACCGGAGGTGTATTAATGCACCACAGCCAACGCTTACCCTTACTGCATGTTCTGCAAAGTATTCATAGCCATAAGCCGGTGGCCGAGCTTGGTGATCAATTAACACCCAATGCGGAAGCCTGTTTACGCGATCTTGATTCGCTAGAAAAAATATTCCCCGCCGCTTGGTTAAAAGAAAGTGTGCGTATTAGTGAGCAATGCCATTTCAGTTTATCGGAGCTGCGCTATGAATACCCCGCCGAGGTAGTGCCCGAGGGCTTTACGCCAAATGGTTATCTGCGGCAGTTAGGTCAGCAAGGGCTGCGGTGGCGTTATCCGAATGGTGTGCCAGATAAAATACGAGCGCAATTAAACAAAGAGCTTGAGTTAGTAGCTGAGCTTGGCTATGCCCATTTTTTTCTTACCATCCATGATGTGGTGATATTTGCGCGGCAACAAGGCATTTTACATCAAGGCCGAGGCTCGGCGGCGAATTCAGTGCTTTGCTATTGCTTGGGTATTACCGCGGTAAACCCAGCTCAATCTGATTTGTTATTTGAGCGCTTTATTTCCCGCGAGCGTAATGAACCGCCCGATATTGATGTTGATTTCGAACATGAGCGCCGCGAAGAGGTTATCCAATATATTTATCAGAAGTATGGGCGGCATCGAGCAGCACTGGCGGCAACCGTTATTACTTACCGGCTACGCAGCGGGTTGCGCGATGTAGGCAAAGCGCTAGGGTTCCCGGAAGCGCAATTGCAGCAATTGTTACATCGGTTAGATCGGCGCGATAGCGAAGAAGATTGGCGGCAGCAATTACAAAGCATGGGGGTAATGAATCATCCTCAAGGTGCGCATTTGCTGGCGCTAACTACAGAGTTGCTCGGCTTTCCTCGGCACCTTTCTCAGCATGTTGGTGGCTTTGTGATTGCCGCGGGCGAGCTTTCTGATTTAGTACCGGTAGAAAATGCAGCTATGCCAGATAGAACCGTGATTCAATGGGATAAGGATGATATTGAAGCGCTTTGCTTATTAAAAGTAGATGTTTTGGCGCTGGGCATGTTAACCGCGATTCGAAAAAGCTTAGATTTACTCCCGGAGTTTTATCAAAAGCAATATACCCTTGCGAGTATTCCACTCGATGATCCGGAAGTATATCGAATGCTCCAAAAAGCCGATTCCGTAGGTGTTTTTCAAATTGAATCGCGAGCGCAAATGAATATGCTGCCGCGTTTAAAACCTAAGTGCTTTTATGATTTGGTGATTCAAATTGCCATTGTTCGGCCGGGCCCTATTCAAGGCGATATGGTACATCCCTATTTGCGGCGTAGAGCTGGTTTAGAAGCGGTGAGCTACCCTAGCCCTGAAGTAGAAAGTGTTCTACAACGCACGCTTGGTGTGCCTATCTTTCAAGAACAAGTTATCAAGCTCGCAATGGTAGCCGCGGGCTTTACCGGCGGTGAAGCCGATGCCCTGCGCCGAGCTATGGCTAGTTGGCGGAGCAAGGGTAAGCTGATGGCATTTGAAGAAAAGCTGATTAAAGGTATGCGCGCAAGAGGTTATAGCCAAGTATTCGCAGAGCAATTATTCGCGCAAATTTGTGGGTTCGGTGAATATGGTTTTCCCGAATCACACTCGGCTAGCTTTGCCATTTTAGCTTATGTATCAGCGTGGCTGAAACGGCACTGCCCTGCTGCATTCTATGTTGGCCTGCTGAATAGCCAACCCATGGGGTTTTATACCGCCTCACAATTGGTGCAAGATGCGCGTAGGCATCAGGTGCAGTTACTACCGATATCGATTAATGCTAGCTGCTGGGATCATCAGCTGCAAAAAACGGATGGTGAGCCTGCGATTCGTTTAGGCTTTCGCTTAATTAAAGGGTTAGCTAAAAAGGAAATCGACACTTTAGTTGCTTACCGCCCTACTTCCGGTTTTGCAGATATGGCTGAATTTGGACGTTATGCGCAGGCCAATTTCTTGAGTGGCCAGGCGCAAGAGCATTTAGCCAGTGCGAATGCCTTTGCGGAGCTCTCCGGTAATCGCTATCAAACCCGTTGGGATAGTACAAAATTAGGTGAGCAGCTCCCTTTGCTTGCGGGCGCTGAGGCGCAACCCGGTGATTACGCACTGGCTGCGCCTAGTGAACTAGCCGATATGCAAGAAGATTACAGTACCACGGGATTAACCTTGGGGCGGCATCCGTTAGCTATTCTCAAAGAGTATGATGTATTGCCTAACCATCGAAAAGCATCTGAGTTGCCTAATCTACGGCCGGGGCAATTAGTTACGGTTATTGGTTTGGTTACTAATCGCCAGCGCCCAGGTACAGCAAGTGGTGTTACGTTCATAACCTTAGAAGATGAAAGTGGAACGATTAATATAGTGCTTTGGCAAGATTTAGCCCGGCGGCAGCGGCGGCAATGGATGAAAGCTCGGCTCCTGCAAGTAAAAGGTATTCTGGAAGTGGAAGGTGATGTGATTCATATTGTGGCGGGTGATATGCGCGATCTCAGTGGGCAGCTGCCTATTGCCCAAGTGAAATCGCGCGATTTTCATTAGCGCTAAATTTTGCCGCAGTTATTCTTCAGCGAGGTATTCGTTTTTAAGCCAAACATAGTTTTCGGCGGATTTCGTTAAGAATGCTTGTTCATCTTCATTAAGTGGGCGTGCCTTTTTCACTGGGCTACCAACATAGAGAAACCCACTCTCCAAGCGTTTCCCTGGCGGTACTAAAGAACCGGCACCAATAATGACATCATCCTCCACTACTACACCGTCCATTACGATAGCCGACATACCTACCAAGATACGATTACCGAGTTGGCAACCGTGCAGCATTACCTGATGGCCTACCGTAACATCATCACCGATTAACAAAGGATAGCCATCGGGATCAGTTGGGCTTGTGCGCGTAACATGTAAAATAGCGCCATCTTGTATATTGGTGCGGGTACCAATTCGAATGTGGTTCACATCACCACGCCCAGCAACTAAGGGCCAAATACTGCTATCCGCACCGATTTCAATATCCCCAACTAAAACGGCTGAAGCATCAACATAGCATCCCTCGCCTATTTTGGGTGATTTACCTTTATAAGAACGGCCGATCTGTGTGCGTGTAGACATAGGTACCTCTGTAATTATCTGCGCTTACTGATATGTAAAAGAATGCCTTGTTTAGAAAACATCCATGATGTGGCTGATCTTACGCCAACCTGAGTGATTTTTCTGCGGTTGATACAAAAAAAGCAGAAAACTTATAAAAAGTACTTGCCGGATTCGTTCAGGTCTATATAATTCGCCCCACTTCGAAGGCAGACACGACAAGCGCTTAGCAAATCGCGCCAACGAAAACGGGAATTGAGTAAAAGCATAAAGTTGTGAAAACAACCGCTTCTTACAAAAAAGAAAGTTAAGCACCTATAACAAGATGTTAACTTTCCAATAACAACCCCGAAAGCTCGATATTAGCCACAGAAAATGAAAAACTTTTCGAAAGCGGTTGACAGCAAAAATGAGGCGTGTAGAATGCGCACCTCGCTACGAGCTCCACTGAGCCGAGCAACGTTCTTTAACAATATATCAAGCCAAGTAATCTGTGTGGGCACTTGCGCAAGAAAAGCATCAACCAAACGCCATTTCGGTGGCAGGTATGAAAGTTTACTTTTATACCAAGGTTCAGCTTTCGAG